>NZ_ML119081.1 GCF_003789055.1 Histidinibacterium lentulum
GACATCCTCGCCCGGATCGGCGACCACAAGATCAACCGCCTCGACGACCTGCTGCCGTGGAACTGGGTGCCGCTCACTCAGGAGGACAAGGCCGTCGCCTGAGCTGCGGTCCTAACCGGCCGGTTACCAAAGCGTCGGGAATTCCCTCGTAGATGTTGCTCCAGAACTCAAACGGGTCATTATAGGCTGAATAGTGCTGACAATAGATCACACCGTCTGCGAGATTCCTTAGGGAGTATTCCGTCGGACCACAAAACTTTAACAAATCCTGCTTCGATTCTGGCATGCTAGTGCGCCGCCTTCGATTCAGAGAGATTTGATCTCAGGAATAGACAACGAATGAGGCGGGTAGTCAGCCGCTCTGATCTTTGCCCAGGTGTCCGCACGTTTCGCGACTTCTGAAATCTGCTGACCCGGAGCGATCCTGTTGAATTCGGCGTTCACGATCACTGCCCAGTCCCAGAGCAGGTCCCGCAAACCACCCGAAATCCCTTGCCGCATCCATATCTGCTCGAGGTCGAGCCTGTCGCCAAGTCGGTCAGCGACCACCGACACCACGTAGGTGGCGATGTTCACCCATCCCTGGCGGAACACCTCCTTCGCCTCCTTCGTCTTGATCATGCTCTCGATCGCCTTGAACAGTATGACCTTGGCGATCATCGCCCGATACCAGCGGGCATCGAGCGGGCTGGGCACAATGGTTGGATCGTCATCGAGAGCAGCCATGAAGGCCGCGAAGTTCTTCTCGCCAGCCATGGCGACCTGGTTCGGTTTGCAGCGCCACGCTTCGTGGTACTTGGCGATGTCATTCTTGGTCAGCTTGCGTTTCGGCGGGATCATCTCCTTCAGGTTTCGCCTTTTGGCCGGCGTGGTGCCTTCTCTCAGCAGCATGACGTTGTAGGCGCCAGCTGCGCGCTCGTAGAACCATCGCGTCGCACCGTCCGGGCACCAGGTTTCGTTTGCGAGTTTCTCAAGCTCTCGATGGAACGGGCGGTTTGCAGACAGGTCGGACATTTTCACCGCGTTCTGACTGTTCGCGTAGCGGGACACGTTGCTGATCAGTCTCTCGCGCGCTTCATCCTGCGATCCCTTCAGGATGATGATCTTGGCCGGGACCATGACATGGCTGAGATCGATCGTGCGATCATCGCGAGATGAAAAGTAGATGGTCGAGGTCGTCTGGCCGCCGTTCACGATCTGCAGACCCTTCAGAAAGGACAGGCCCAGATTCCCGTCCTCGGTCCGCTCGAAGGCCGCTTCGTCGCAGACAAGCACAAGGCCATTGTTGAAGGCGAGGAAGTGCTCCGGTTCCTTTCGCAGCGTTTCGACGATGCCCTTGTTGACCGCGCGCTTGTTCCCCAGAAAGGTACGAATATTGGCTTCAAGCAACGTCGTCCCGTAGCGCAGATAGAGATCCCGAATGAGCTGCCCGGGAATGGCAGCTAGGGCATACTCGTAGTCAGCGTCCGGGTCTGGAACATGTACGCAGGGAAGCGCCCGACCGATCGACTGGACGAAACTTACGGCCAGTTCGTCTCGCGGTTTGCCCTCGGTATGGCGGAACAGCCTCTCCATATCCATGGCCTCGATGGCCACCATCTTCTGGTGAACCTCTTTGTTCGAGAACCGCTTGGTCTTGGTCTTCCCATCGGTGATCACGAACACACGAAGTCGGTCGATGTCGCCCCAGCGAGAACGAATGGTCGCAACCAGATCCCTGACGGGATGCGTCGGATCGATCCTTGCATCGAGATTGCCGCTTGCCGCTCGAAACAGAAAGCGAACGCCTTCGCTTGCGGTTGCGGTGGCATCCGAGTCCCTGAGATCGTTCAGTTCTTCGGTCCCGAAATAGTGGGTCACGAAGAGGTCTAGAGCCGTTTCATCGGAGCTGAGCGCATAGCCCGTAATGCGGAGTTTCGCGTTGCCGACCTTGCCGCTCCAGTGGCAGACGGTTGGTGACTCGCAAATCCCGGTTTCTGCGACATGCTCCATGACCATTTCTGCAAAAACGAGCTCATCCGAAGGAAATGGGCCTTCGCCAGCCTCTACGCGCTCGGCGATAATGGTCTGCAGGTCGGAACGAAAGTTGCGATGAAATTCGTCGAGGCTCATGTCAATCCAGTCCAAATTCGTTGATCAACTCTGAAAGTCCGATCGAGGGAACTTCGAGCGCGTCGAGGTCGAGCACATAGGCAGCTGAGCGGATAGCAGCTGGAAGCGCAGCGCGCGTGAGACGCGGCATGTCACCTTCCGCGCGGAACGCCCTTGCGTCCTTCAATGTCAGTGTGCGCCCGTAGAGCGCTGCGTGCTCGTCGAGGTACCCCATCACCATGAGCAGAGCTTCGAACCCGCGTTGCACTCCAGCCAGTCCGAACCTCTCTCGGAGCTCAGTCACAAGGCCGACGAGTGAGATCCCATCGGTACTCTCCTCGAAGCGAAAGGCGCACAGTAAGTTGGGCGCCCGGTCACTATCCAGCTGTTCGATGCTGTTGATCCGCGCGAGGAAGCTGCCGGTCCGGACCGTGCTCTTCACCTCTATCGCGCCACCCCGAACGTGGAAGTCCTGTGCAGCCCGCAACGGCCCCTGCCAGCAGTCTAGAGCACCACCTCCAAGGGAGGTTTCCGTGAGCTGCCTGAGCATCCAGAGTTCGCCGAGCAGGCCGATCTGCGCATCGGACGAAAGAGGACGGTGCGTTCGGGCCATGAAAGCCTGCCACTCCCGGACCCGTTCGAGGAAGGCGTCCGCAACGTCGCGGCTCGCGCTATTGGCCGCAGTCTCCAGCGTTCTCAAGACATCCACGACCATTATGGCGAAGATATCAGGTGAGCCCTCTGGTCGCCTCACGAGGGCGATCGCCGTCTTGCCCGCGAATACGGTTTGACCCTCGATGCAGGAGACGTCGAAACCCTTGCCTTCGGGCAGCCGTGCCGGATTGACTGGCCACGATCCGGGAAAAGAGACGATCAGGGCTTCCCGACCGAGCGGAAAGTGACAGCCTGCTTCGACCGAGACGGCGCCCATCCCTGTGAGGTGGACAAATCGCCAGTCTTCCGCCGCTTCTTGGCGCGCGAGAGCTCGCCAGGCACGTGCGATTCCCTCTTCAGTCCACCCACTCATTGAGGCCTCCCCACAGTACGCTGTTGGCGATGTACCTCGAATTGGAGACCCTTCTCTCGGAGTTGCTTGACGGAAAACTGATTGCCCAGGCGACGACGGGATCGGCATCCTTTAGCTCTTCGACCTCGGCACCCTCGGGATCGAGCAGATAGAGCATCAGGAGACCACGCTCCCGGCGCGCCCGGACGCCTGCTTCGGTGTCTCCTTCCCCGAGAATATGACGGATCTGCGGACCTCTCGGCTCTGACGGAGGCTCCTTGCCCTCATTGCGATCTGTATCGTTGCGCCACGTTTTCTGGCTGAGGTCGAGCGCAGCCTTCCATTCTGCTTCCGTCAGATCGATGGCCTGATCGCGAGGCGAGATCAGGGTCTTGATAGAATATCGATCTGCATGTTCGGTCGTTCTCCTCCGCTTCAGCATGTTGACCGAAGAGCCGCCGACCTTGCGGTACTTGTCGTCCGGGCCCGTATCCTTTCCGATCAGCGCAACTGTCCAGCTCGTAAGCTCGCTATCCTTGTTCATCTCCTCGATGAAGTCCGCAATCAGCGGACTCATGATCCGGAAACTGGCAGGGTGGGTTCTGTAATCCCGCAGGAACGAGATGACGCTCAGGGCCGGCACATCTCGCCAAAGGTGACCGTTCCACTTCTGGCCTTGTGGAACGAAATGCTGATCATTCAGATCCGTCGATGGACCGAGTGCGTTGATGAACCGATCCGTGGCCTTGAAGTTCGCCGTGATGTCGTCCTTGCGGTTGGGGAACACGATAGTTTGCAGAAGGTCGCCCGAATAGGTCAGCTGCATCGCTCGAGCGTTTCTCATCTTGGCCCGAGAGGTCACCGTCAGCACCGAATGCGATTTCACTCGCAGACCGAACTGTTTTGGCGTGGCGCCGGCCGCGACCATGTTGTCGAACTCCTGACGCAACTCTTCGGCGGCATCGGCGATATGGCCGAACCACTCCACCATTTCCTGCGACGTGTAGAGGCGGCAGACATCAAGGTAGCCGTCGCGGTAGCCGAACCAGCGCCCCATCTGCATCAGTGTGTCGTACATGCGCGCGGTCCGAAGGAAGTAACTTGTGCAGAGACCCTCCAGCGTCAGACCGCGCGCCAGCTTGTCGCCGCCGATGGCAATCACCTTGAGGCCGGTGCCATCATTGTCGGCGTAGTCGAGTGCGTCCTTGGCCGTGCCGTTTATCTCGCGGACGCGAATGTCGGACAGCACGTCTGGGAGGACGGCGCGAATGTCGGCCCACGAGAAGTCCTCCAGCGCTTCGTCTTCGACGAGGGCGGAACGGATACGCTGCATCCCCGGCAGAAAGGTTTCCTCATACTCCGTGCGCATGGACGCCTCGAGGTTGTCGAGCTCGATGCCGCGTGTGTAGCGGCCCTTAAGATCTCGCACGTACTCTGCGACTTGGTTGACGACAGCATTCTGTACCGAGGTGAAGCGGGTAACGTGGATGAGCATCGAGGAGTGTTTGCTGCCCTGTCCGCGCAGCTTCCTCACGGCACAGGCATAGACGAAGGAGCGGATCGCTTCTGCGAGCGAGTCCGGCACACGGTCCTCCCCCTGCCATCGCGGCCGGTAGCCGTTTTTGTGTCGTGGCGGCATCCACGGCTGGAACTCATCGTCCGAAAGCGGGCGCACCAGAGGCAGGTCTTCTGGCGTGCTGGAAGCTGATCCGAAGACACGGCCCGGTCCGACATAATTCGATGGCGCCGCAAGGCTGGTGATGAAGGCTGCGGGGAAGAGGTCCGGTCCGTGCTCCTGAGTCTCCCCGCGATCATGAATGAAGATGTTCGCAAAGGGTGTAGCCGTGTAACCGACATAGGCCTTCCGCGAGAAATGGTGGAGGATCGACCGGATCAACCTGTTGATCGTCTTGGGCTCGTGTTCGAGATCCGGGTTGCCGAACTCGTCCACGACATCTTCACCGGTGTCGACAGATCCGTGATCGGACTCGTCGTCGATCACCATGAGAGGCAGGTTGGTGACGAGTTTGCGCCCTGTTTCGGGGTCGACGTGATTGGCCACACGGTTGCGGATCCAGTGCAGCAGGCGCTCGAGCACCGTCTTGTTCTTCTTGACCACGAACAACCACGGTCGCTGTTCCGGGCTGATGTTCATCTTCGCGGCAACTGCCGTGTTGAAGTCGCCCTTGTCGCTCCGATTCGTTGCAGCATTGGGACGGACCGACATGTCCTTGTCGATCAGTCCGACCCCCACTGCTGGGAGCTCGTCAGCATCCGCGATGGTGGCAAAACCGAGAAACCCCTCGTCGAGGCGGATCTGGGTCTGTGCTCTAAGGTTGTTGTGCAGGCCGGCGAGCACGATGATGATTTTGTAACCAGCGTCGGCGGCCTTGCAGATCAGTCCAGTATAGTTGCCTGTCTTCCCCGACTGGACGTGGCCCACGACCAGGCCGCGACGATCCCAAGCGCCTTCCCGGGTCGGGTCCTCGAGCTGCGAAAGGACTTCGTCAGTGGCGACATCGAGAGCATCTAGGGCCGTCCAGGGGATGCGCGCTTCCATGTACTCCGAGTAACGCTGCCAATAGGTCCAGCCCTTCTTCCTTTCTGCATCAAGCCAGGCGACATGGTCCTCACCGCTCGACAGGGTGGCGTTCTCGCCCACCGTGCGGCTTGAACGGCGGATCAGCTCGTCAACGAGCGCGTCCCTATCAACAAGGGCGAAATCGTCCTCCATCATGATCGACAGCTTGGTCAGCTCCTTCTCGATCATTTCCGGAGTGACAGGGCTCTGAGCGCGTTCCGCAGCAAGGCGGAGCATGTTCTGGGCCATGGAAAGGATTGAATCGAAGGCCTTCTGGTTTGAAATCGTCATTGCGTGTCTTTCGCTTCAAGGGCTGCAACGAGGTCGAGGTGCCGGTCGAATGGGGGCGTGCGACCGAGCCGCTCGCGTGCCTCGGTCGGGCTGAGCCCGCGGAACTTCACCAGTGCTTCAAACATCGAGGACAGGGTCTCCATCACCTCGTTCTCGGCCGCTCCGATGAAGCCAGTTCTCGGCGTCTCCTTGTCTTCCGCCGTATCCAGCCAGATACGCTGCACGGGCACTGTCTCTTCGATCAGCCTCAGAAGAGCGAGGATGTCGGACTTGAGTGGACCGGCGCGATCGAGGATCGAGGCGACAAGATCATGGTCACGAGCGATCCGGTAAGACGTTCCTTGTGCCGAACGCCGTGCTTGCCATGCTTCGGCGACTGCGTTCGGGCGCGTGCCTGAGGCCGGGGTCACGTGTCCGCGGTGTGCGAAGACCCGCCGCGCCGTGTCGCGTGTTTCTGTTGCGAGACGATGCAGCTGGGATCGCAGACGCACCGGGGGGCTGGCCGTCGATTTCAGGACATTGATCTTCCAATCGGCATCCGCGCTGTTCGGTATGTCGAGCCGAATACGTGCGAGCCTGTGAGCTTCATCGCGCGGCCATGGTTTGCCGCCATCGCCGAGGCCAAGCCACCCCCCAGCGAGAAGGAGACGCTTGTTGCGGTAGACGTAGAAGCCCTCCTGCTGCGTCCATCCCCCGGGCCCCGCCGCCGCTTCCTGCTCGGCAGGTTTGAGCATGTCGCGATGCGGAAGGACGTGGCATTGCACGGTCACACCGGTGGTGTGGAGGATCCGATACTCCGGACTTTCGAGCGCCTTGCCGGGATGGCCGATGAGGTACGGATCCCAAGGCTTCAACCCTCTGCCATTGAGCGAGAGGCGCAGAATAGGCTGTTGGCCATCGATGAGGCGATGGAAGGTCATCGCAAGATGCGCCTCCACGCGATCCGCGAGCTCGATCATGTCGGTGGCCACGAAGCCATCCGTCACGATACGGTCAAGTTTCTCCCAGAGTACGACGGTGCCGTGGGCCATCTGATCCAGCGGCGCGAGCAGATGCTCTGATCCCGGCGCCGGTCCCTCGAAGAGCGGCCAGTCTGCCCCGGGTTCCTGACCGATGAGATCGAGGTCCCAGCGCAGGCAGACGACCGGTCCACCTTCCTTCCGACTGGCGACGGTGAGGCGACGGGCCTGAGAGAAGCTGGCCGTCTTCAAGCCGAGCCCGAAGCGCCCGAGGTCGGTGGCGGCGCGTTCAGCCCTCGGATCGCGAGCGCCAAGACGCATGCCCGCCTCCAGAGCCGCGTCGTCCATGCCGTCACCGTCATCGACGATTCTTACCCAGCTCTCTGGACCGGCCCACTCAAGATGAACGGCGACGTCGCGGGCATTTGCGGCGATGGAATTGTCCACCAGATCGGCAAGTGCGGTGGGAGGCGCATAGCCGAGTCCACGAAGGGACTCGAGCATCGATCCGGCATGAGGAGGAGCATTTCTCACACCCATCCCGTCACATCCCCAACAATTCCTGGAGCCGACGCTTGCGGCCCGGATGGGAAAGTCGATCAAGGCCCTTCGCTTCGATCTGACGAATGCGCTCGCGCGTCACGCCGTAGATCTGACCGATTTCCTCGAGGGTCATGTCGGTCTCGCGCCCTATACCAAAGCGCATCCGGATCACATCAGCCTGACGTTCCGGCAGATCAGCCAGCGCTTCTGTCACGATCCTCTCGGTTTCTGCCTGGTCGAAGACATCCACTTCTGAAGGCTCGGGCAGCAGGTTGTCCCAGTCGTCAAGGCTTGCGGGATATTCGGCTTCACGTGGGATGCCGCGGAACTGTCTGACCTCGTCGATTGCCCATTCCAGCTCTTCGGCAAGATCAAGGTCGGAAACGGCACCGCCGACCCGAACGTCCAGCCTGTCGAGGGCGCGATCAAGTTTGGTGATCTTCTCGTTCCGATGCACCGGGATGCGGATCGCCGCGCCTTCATCAGCGCGCCATCGCATGATGGCCTGTCGCATCCAATAGGTGGCGTAGATGAGGAAGCGATAACCACGTTCGGGATCAAATCGCCTTGTGGAACGCTGCAGACCCATGAACGCGACCTGAAAGACGTCCTCTGGATCCTCGCCTTCCTCCACGTTCCGCGAGGCAAACCGCCGCACGTAAGGCAGGTGCTCGCGGATAAGGTGTTCGGTAGCGGATTCGGAGATCAGGATTTCGGCTTCCAGCTGACTGGCCTCGGCTTGGCACGCTGGGAACTGCTCCAGTCTGCGGACCAACTCCTTTTGGAATGCCAGAGAGAGATCCAATGCCTCGAGCGCAGCAAGTGCCTCTCTTCGTCGTTTGCCGTCCGTTACCCGGCCAGTAGTGTTCCAAGACCTCAGGGCGTCCGCGGCGGCCATTACTTCGGACGTCTCCGCATGGCCCGGTCGCGAGGGAATAATGGTTCTCAGGGAGACCGAGCCGGGGTCTCGCGAACCGTCGCGGATGCGGTCCATGACGTCGAGGATCGTTTCGACGGCGGTCTCGGAGGCCAGGATGCCCAGCTGGAGTTCCTGCTTGGCCCGCATCATTGGCTCCAGCAGTTGCAGCTCTTCTGATTTGTCCATGACGAATCGCTGTGTGCCGGGAAGCCGCGTCCAACGCGTAAGGGCTGCCTCTATCGCGTCAGCAAGGTCATCGGACGATGTGTCTGAGACGGCGTCCCAAATGTCGGCATCATGCCCCGTCGCTTGAGCGAGATCGAAGCCAGCTGCTTCCAGGTTGCGCTGGAGATTGATGCGCAGTTCCTCGAGATCACCATTCCCTTCGCAATGGGCGACCAGGCGGTCGATATCGTCGAGGGAGCACCGACCCTTAGCCAGAATCTCCTCAGCCCAGGTGAAGCAGAGATCTGGGTCGATCGACATCCGCGTGCCGGTCTGGACGACCGCTCGTTTGACCGATTGCCGGCCGCGGTTGCGGACCTGCAGGAAGTCACTCTCTGCACCGTGATCGGCGGCCGCAGCGGCACTGGAGCCGATGCCCTCTCCGGAAATTGGTGCTTGTGAAAGGTCGAGATCCCAATCCCCATCCTCGTCATCCGAAACCACGGGTGACGAACTGACGAGCGCTACGAATGTCCCCGATGCCGTATCGCCGGCGTACTGATCGAAGAATTCCTCTGGTTCTGCCTCAGCTTCGAAAGTCAGCAGGTCATTGAGGTCGTCGACCCTATCCGCTGGCTCCGTCTCCTGAAACACAGGGGCACGATGTTCCGGAACTCTATCGGGCCCGGTGACATTCTCGACCACAAGTGAAACCTCGCGCCCGCCAACCTTCTCCATTTCCGTCTCCGGAGACCCCGCAACAAGCGAAGACAGAAGCTGCGCGGCGAGACCGTGACCTTCGGCAAATGCCACATCCGCAGGTGTCTGTCGGTCGTGGTTCAGTGCGCCGGGTTCGGCGCCGGACCGAATGAAGAGATCGCAGACGGCAAGATTCCCCATGCGCGCCGCAAGGTGGAGGGGCGTGTCCCCCTTCGGATCGGCGGCGTGGAGGCGAGAAGATGCCGCAAATTCGGCAAGCCTCTCGAGCTTCCCTTCGGCGATCAGCCGGATCTCGAAAGGCCCAAGAACATGGCTTTCCGGTTCGCTCGCCGCTTGGTCGCGACTGCCGAGGATGCGGGACAGTCTATCCATGATCTTCATGAATGACCTCCCTGTTGAGAAGCACGATCTGCTGGTCCTGCGGCTTCCTCGCGCCGGGATCAGTATCAAGCCCGAGACGCCTGAGCGCGTAGTACAGCAGCGCGCGCCGGACCTTGATCTTCGCCTTGCCGCCACGCATCCCGTAGTCGAGCGCGATGACCTTGGCCTGGGTTTCGGAAAGGGCGGGGTGGGGCCCGATTTCCAGAGTGGCTTCAGTGTTCCAGTCGTGGTCGTCCGTCGCGGACACATCGCTTTCCCGACACTCTCGAATCTCGAGCATTCGCGAGAGCAGGAAGTCCTTGAAGGCTTTGTCGGTCAGGCAGAACGCCCGTGTGTGCCAACGGAACCCGTCGAACCCGATGGCGTGCGGAGCGATCCAGCGCCAGCGCGGCTCCGGACTGGACAGGGACTGGTACTTCACCTCGATCGCCTCGGACCGGCGTATGGCGCCGACCACGGAGCGGAGCGTCACCGGATTGACGCCGCGCACCGGGGTCGGGGCTGAGGCGTAGGGTGGGAGATCGGCGATCCAAGAGTCCTCGCGGTCGAGGATCCCGTCTGCTACCGACCGAAGCTGGGCGAGGTAGCGGCTTGCGTCGGGTTCGAGGAACCGGGGCTTGAACTCGGGGCCACGGACGTAAGTCCGCGCGCTCTTGTCGTAGAACATGTTGTCGGGTGCGAAGCCGATGTAACGGTTCAGGTCGGTGGACGCCTGGTTCACCGAGACCCCGAACTGGTCCATCAGGTCGCTGCGGTTCACATGTCCCTCCCAGAACAGGCGGAACTCTATGAACTCGAGACGCTGCTCGACTCCCCAGCGAAGTTCGGACCTATCGTTGTCCACCGCGGCCTCCAAGCGCCATGATGCGCATGGTAACTATGCGCGCCCATTTTCTGGGTCTACATCAGGCTAGCCGGGAGATCATCATCTGGCAATGCAAATGCATAACGCAGTTGTGCTTTTGGGGCAGGCAACACGGCCAACGTCGCGAACCTCAATAGACGGCCGTTCTTCTCGTCCCCGGCGGCTCTCAGCACTTCGGCTCGAGCGCCGCGGCGTCTTCGATCCTGCAAATCATGGAAACGGGCGGAGCCTTCAGAAAAAGCGGCTGATATGGCAAGCTAATGTTGGCGCGCGAATTTGTCAGCCGCGAAGCCGCCTACAGCTCGAATATGGATTGCTGGTCTGTCCATATGATCGGGAACGGCTCCAGCAGCTGCGCAAGCGCCACCTCCGGCCTCTGCTTGCCGTCCAGGATCGCTTCAACGATGTCGGGCGCAAGCTGCGTCAACCGCAGGACGCGGGTCATGTAGGAGGGCGCGATGCCCTCCCGTTCGGCCAGTTCGGCGATGGTAGCGAACTCACCCGACTCCAGCATCCGTTTCCAGCGGAACGCGCGAGCCAGTGCCTTGACCAGCGTGTTGTCGGTCCGCCGCGAGTGCGCCGCGCCTTCTGGCAACTGCATCTCCTTCTTCCCGCCGCGCTTCACGATGCGGAACGGGACATGGAGCGTCACAGTCTCCGGGATCGGCGTGCTGCGGTTCATGCGGCCGCCTCGATGCCGCCGGCCAGCATCTCGCGCGCGAGGCTGCCGAGCCCGTCGACGCGCAGCCGGACGTTGAGCCCGTCCGTGCCAATGTCCACGCGCTCGACCAGCAACGCCATGATGCGCGCCTGTTCGGCGGGGAACAGTTCATCCCACAGCGGATCGAGCTGCTGCAGCGCCGCGCGGGCGTCGGCCTCGGTGATTCCGTCGTCCTGCGTCCGCGCCGCTTTCCATGTCCCCGCTACGATCTCGGGCTGGCGGAACACAGCGCGCAGTTGGTGAACCACTGCCGCCTCGATGTCGCCAGCGGGCACGCGGCCGACCGCGCAAGCCCCAGCCCCGTGCTTCAGCACCGTCTGGCTGACATAGTAGCGATAGAGCCGACCACCCTTGCGGGTGTGTGTCGGTGAGAACGCTGCGCCATCGGGCCCGAACAGCAGCCCCTTCAGGAGCGCGGGCGTCTCGGCGCGGGTGCGGGCGGCGCGCTTGCGAGGGCTCTCCTGCAGGATGGCGTGAACGCGGTCCCACGTCTCGCGGTCGATGATCGCATTGTGCTCGCCCGGGTAGCTGTCGCCCTTGTGAACCGCCTCACCGATATACGCGCGGTTGGACAGCATCCGATAGAGGTACTTCTTGTCGATCCGATTGCCGCGCGGCGTGGCAATGCCCCGCGCGCCGACCTCGCGGGCCAGCAGCGTGCAGGAGCCGATTTCGATGAATCGGGCGAAGATCCAGCGCACATGCTCGGAGTTCTCCTCATCGACCAGAAGCTTCCGGTTTTCCACCCTGTAACCGAAGGGCGGCACCCCGCCCATCCACATGCCCTTCTTCCGGCTGGCTGCGACCTTGTCGCGGATGCGCTCTGCAGTGACCTCGCGCTCGAACTGGGCGAACGAGAGCAGGATGTTAAGCGTCAGCCGGCCCATCGACGTGGTCGTGTTGAAGGACTGCGTGACCGAGACGAAAGTCACGCCGTTTCGGTCGAACACCTCGACCAGCTTGGCGAAATCCGCGAGGGACCGGCTGAGGCGGTCGATCTTGTAGACCACCACCACGTCGACCAGCCCGTCCTCGATATCCTCCAGCAGCCGCTTCAATCCGGGCCGCTCCAGCGTGCCGCCCGAGATGCCGCCGTCGTCATACTGATCGCGGACCAGCACCCAGCCCTCTGAGCGCTGGCTGGCGATGTAGGCTTCGCATGCCTCGCGTTGGGCGTGGAGCGAGTTGAACTCCTGCTCCAGCCCTTCCTCGGATGATTTCCGAGTGTAGATCGCGCACCGCAGCTTTCGGACGATCGGCTTCGTCATGTCCGCGCCCTCCGGTTCTTGAGCCCGAAGAACACCCAGCCGTTCCAGCGCGTGCCGGTGATGGCTCGCGCGATGGCCGAGAGCGACTTGTACGGCCGCCCTTGCCACTCGAACCCGTCTGCGGTGACGGTGACGACGTGCTCAACGCCCTGCCACTCGCGGATCAGCCGCGTGCCGGCGATGGGCATGGTGTCGGCGCGGACGCGGCTCTTCTTGCGGTCACCGCCGTCGAGGTCCTCCCCCAGCCGTTCCAGCCGCCGGATGGTCTCGGGCTTCAACCCGCCATAGGCCAGTTCCTGGATGCGATAGGCCAGCCGGCTCTCCAGGTAGCGGCGGTTGAACGGCGGCGGCTCGCTGTCGAACAGATCGCGCCACTGCGCCTTCAGGTCTGCCGTCGAGGCGGCCTTCAGCGCGGCGAGGCGCGCGGGGATGGGATCGTGGGTCGTCATGCGGTTCTCCGGTGAGTTGGAGTTTCATGACGGCATGCGCTCGCCGGAGAGTGTAGGTGAATTTCTCCAGTATCGTCAGAAGGTTCGCCCACTTCCCGCAGTCGAAGTCGGACCAGCCCGAGCGCCAGCAGGCCGCACAACTCGGCGCGGCGCTCGGCGGGGGTCATCTGGTCGGGTGGCAGTGGGTTCGAGCCCAGCCGTGGGTATGTCGGGGCGTTTCGCATGAGGGAAACGCTACCCGCGCACTCTCCGAAAACAATCGGATTCAAAGGCTTATGGGAGTCCCGCGTAAGCCTGCGCAGAGGATGGGAACCGGCGGAGCCTCAGTGACGTGTCGCCGGCGCGACCTGTGCATCGGTGTCTAGAACCAGCGCCGATCTCCAGAGCGGCGTTTTCATGAACACCGCCTCCTCGCAGCGATAGCTGGTCGTTCCCCGCTCCTGCTGCAACAGGCCAGCCCAGCAGAGCGGGCGCAGGACGTGGATGTAGAGCTGGCCCATCACCTCGTCGTAGCGCGGGAGAGGTCCCTTCTCAGGCTCGCCGAAGAATACGCGGCGGAGGTGCGCGCCCGTGGCGCCGTCCTCGGTCTCGACGTTGAGCACGTTCAGGAACACGTCCCAATTGCCCAGGATCGGCGCGTCGTCGAACCGCGACATGCTGGCGTGGTTGATCCGGAACAGGAAGAACGGGACGACCGTGCCGAAAATCCGGCCGGGATGGCCCGTCAGCGCCTGGCCGGTCTTGGTCAGGCGGAACTCACCCTTGTAGTGCCGCCCGAGCTTCATCGCGATCATCAGGTCGTGCAGCACCATGAGCGGGGCGAAGTCAGGCTCGTTCAGCACCTTGTTGACGGCGAAGAGGTCCGCCTCGGTGTGGCCGGGCCAGTCGAACGCGGCCGCGGCCCAGTGCACGAAGACCCGCTTGAAGGCCTTGGACGGCGTCAGGGGGATGCCGCCATGCTCGCCGATCCAGGCGAAGGTCTTCTCCATCCCGCGCACCAGCGGCGAGAACCCCAGCGCCGGATCGGCATCGTCCATCTCCCGCAGCGCGATCACCTCAGATCTCCCGCGCGAACCATCGGATGCGGCCGACGATGTGAATCTCGTCTGCCGTTCTTTCGTATTCAGGATAGTGCTTGTTGTCGGAGATGACGCGCACCGCGGGCGGGTCGCTGTTGGGGATGTGCTCCAGCCGCTTGGCCACCAGTCCCATCCCGTCGTCCAGAACGAAGATGCCGGGCGGGTTGGGGGCGCGACGGGTCATGTCGACCAGCACCGCGTCGCCGCTCAACAGCGTCGGCGCCATGCTGTCGCCTTCGACATGCATGATGCGCAGCTGCGACGGAGTGGCCTTGAGGCTGTTTCGGATCCAGGAGCGGCGGAAATGATAGACCCGGCCGGGCGTGTCGCCGTCCTCGGTCACGACGGCGCCGCCGCCCATCGCGGGGCGCGGGGTGGCGTGGGCGATGGCAACGAAGGCGTCGTCAGGATTGTCCAGGAAGGGGGGCTTCCCCTCCACCTCACCGATGCCATGGATCAGCCAGTCGCGATCCACCTTCAGCACGCGGGCGACCTCGGCCAGCCGGTCTATGCCAGGGCGCGTCGAGCGTCCGCGGAGGATGTCGTAGACGAACGAACGGTTCACGCCGGCCATCTCGGCGACGTGGGCGGGACTGATGCCGAGCTGGTTGGCCCGGGCTCTGAGGCGGTCGGAAAGCGTGTGGTGCTCGGTCATGTCATCCCCACCCAACTGTGGATGAAATAGGATAAAATAGGATTGATCGAAGCCCGTCAAGCGAATAAGAACAGAAGGTAAACATCTTACACGGGAATCGGGGCGGAGGGCAGCGAATGCACATCGACAAATCGTACTTCACGCTTCCCGAGATCCTCGAGCGCTGGCAGATCACGGAAGCGGACCTGATCTACCTTGCGGAAAACGACAAGCTCCGCCTGTCGGTGCGCGTGTTCGGCGTGCCGATCGAGTTCGGCGACATCGAGGAGGACGTGCGAGGCGAGACCTGCCGGGTGCCGTGGGAGCAGAACTACTACAGCGGCCTGCTCGATCTCCATGCCCGTGATGTGTTCCAGCTTTTCCGGTACGGTGAGGTTCATCTCGCGAGTTTTCGGACGCCGAGGGCCGACTACGCGGAGACCTGGGGCGATGCGCAGCCCGTCCTCGTCATGATCGGCGACCTGCTGCTAAGGCGCGATGAACGCGACCGTTTCGAGGTCGAGACCGGGTTCTCGCCCGGCGGACAGCCGATGGAGGAGGCCACCTTCATCCACTCGGCCGACTATCTCGAGGTTCGCTGCAACGGCTGCCGGTTCAAGCTGGGCCCGATCCAGGCGGAGGTCGTGCGCGCGCTGCACGAGGCCGCGCAGGCCGGCGCGCCCTGGCAGAACGGCAAGGCGATCCTGTCGCGCGCCGGCTCGAAGAGCCTGCGCATGGCCGACGTCTTCAAGTCGCAGAAAGACTGGCGGCATCTGATCCGCTCCGACCGGCGCGGCGGCTACCGTCTGAATCTCGACTGACCGATCCCCGTCCGCCCGGTCCCTGTGGGATCGGGAGGGGGACGAGTGAGGGATGGTGGGGGATGACGGCGCCCCGCCAGCGGCCAAGAGCCAGTCCCGCAAGGGCCGTCTGATCCCCCTCCGCATCCCCCGCCAGTCCCCACGACATCCCACACCGTAATTGCGCACTGTCTCCTCAACGACGACACGAGAGGAGACACCGATGCTGCAGAGGCATTGCCTGAACCAGAAGGAGCTGGCCCGGCGCTGGGGGATCTCCCACCGGACGCTGGAACGCTGGCGCTACAGCGGCCAGGGACCGGCCTTTCTCAAACTCGGCGGGCGCGTGCTCTACCGGCTCGCCGACGTCGAAGCCTTCGAGCAGAGCCAGCTTCAGCGTGCCTTGAAGATCAGCGAGGCGGTCGCGCGCGTCGATCATCCGCGCCGCCAGCTGACCGCGGACCCCGCGCGGGCCGCACGGGTATGCTGATGGTCGCCGCCACCCCGATCGGCGCCCGCGTGGCAACGCCGAAGCTCAGCGATGTCGAGCTCTACGCCTGGATTGCGCAGGCCGAAGCCGGCGCCCGGATCGAATATCACCGCGGCTTCCTCGGGATCGACGTCACGCCGGTGATCTCGACCCTGCCGGAGCCCGAGCGCCGCCAGCTTGCCGATCTCGGTCAGGCCGCGCTGGGCGCCTTCGAGAAGGGCCTCGTCCACCTCGTGCAGGAGCGCGCGGGCCCCGATCGCTTCGCTTACATCGCCGTCGCCCGTCCGAGACCCAAAGCCGCCGCCACCTCGCTTTCGGCGCTGCTCCTCGAAGAGCGCGCCGCGTGATGGCCCTGCCATTCCCTTCGAACGGAGACCCCACCATGCCGCATCCCGACAACGCCCCGCATTTCAACGATCTCGAACGTCTCGCCCTAAGCGACATCGCGGCGCTGGCACCCGAGCTGCTGCTGGATCTGCAGACGACGGCGCTCGCCGAGACCGCCCGCGTGAAGCGGCTGCGGGACAGGCTCGAGGCCGGGATCGCGCAGCGTTACGAGGCCGCCGCCACGGCCGAGCGGGCTGCACAGGGCAAGACCAGCGGCACCGTGCGCGTCGAGGACGAAAACGTCGTGATCGTCGCGGACCTGCCGAAAAAGGTCACGTGGGATCAGGACCGGCTCGCCGCCATGGTCGAGCGCATCCGCGCCGCCGGCGACGACCCGACCGAGTATCTCGAGATCGCCTATCGCGTGCCCGAGCGGCGCTTCGGCGCCTGGCCCGCGGCGATGCGCGAGGGCTTCGCGGACGCGCGCAGCGAGACCACCGGCAAACCCGTCTTCCGGCTCGAGACCGGTGACGCGCGGCGGCGGGACGCCCGAGCGGTAACGCCGGGCAGGTTCCCCTTCGGCACCCGGTCACCCCCGCCGCCGCGCACCCTGAACGCAATCCCGGAGAACCCCATGGCCTTCCGCATCATCACCGCCGACGAACGGCTCTCGGCCGCCGAGAACAAGACCTCGCTCGCCATCTTCGGCCCACCCGGCGTCGGCAAGACAACGCTCCTGAAGACGCTGCCCGCCGAGGAGACGGTCTGCCTCGATCTCGAGGCCGGCATGAAGTCGGTACAGGACTGGCGCGGGGACTCGATCCCGGTGCGCAGCTTCACCGATTTCCGAGACCTCGCGGTGCTGATCGGCGGGCACGACCCGGCCCAGCATCCGAAGTCCTGGTACGGCGCCGAGTATCACGCCTGGCTGCAGCAGCAGTACCTTGGCACCGGCATCGAGGACTTCCTCGCCCGGAAGCGGATCGTCTTCGTCGACTCGATCACCGACCTGACGCGGCAGGCCATGGCCTATGCCCGCCAGCAGCCCGAGGCCTTCTCCGAGCGGACCGGCAAACCGGATGTCCGCGGCGCCTACGGGCTTTTGGGCCGCGAGGTGATCCAGGCCCTGAAGCACCTCCAGCACGCGCGCGGCAAGACGGTGATCTTCGTCGGCGTGCTGGAAAAGGTCACCGACGAGTTCGGCACGACGACATGGCAACCGCAGATGGAGGGCACGAAGGCCGGGCGCGAGCTGCCGGGCATCGTCGACCAGGTGGTCTCGATGCAGCTCTTCGGCCGCGACGCCAAGGGCGACTGGACCCTCGATGAGACCTCCGCCGAGCGCCGGCTCGTCTGCCGCTCCGGCAACCCCTGGGGCCTTCCCGCCAAGGACCGCTCCGGTCGTCTCGACACCACGGAGCCGCCCGATCTCGGCGCACTGATCGCGAAGATCGACGGCCGCGCGCCCACCCAATCCGCAATCCCTTCCTGATCCAGACGCAAAGGACAGACCCATGAGCTACGATCTCAACGACGCCCAGCCCCAGATGGCTCCCATCGGCGAGCTGATCCCCGACGGCACCTTCGCCAAGGTCCGCCTGACCGTACGCCCCGGCGGCGTCGACGGCGCCACGCCGATGGACGCCAAGCTCCTGAAGGCTTCGCAGTCGAGCGATGCGAAGATGCTGGATTGCGAGTTCACCATCATCGAGGGCCCACATGCCCGGCGGAAGTTCTGGCAGAGCTTCACCGTGGCGGGCGGCAAGGTCGATGAGAAGGGCCAGTCGATTGGCTGGAAGATCTCGAAGTCCACCTTTCGGGCGATGGTCGACAGCGCTCTCGGGCTCGATCCCAGGGACGAGAGCCCCGACGCCAAGGCCAAGCGGGTGCTGCCCGGGCTCAAGCATCTCGACGGCATCGTCTTCGCCGCGCGGATCATGGTGGAGCCCGCCTCCAACCCGCAATACCGCGACCAGAACCGGATCGCGAATGTCGTTCTGCCCGACGAGCCGCAACACGGCCCGATCATGCGTGGCGAAACCGTGCCCCCGGAGCCCGTCAACGCCCCGCCGCGCAAGGCCGCGAGCGCGCAGGCAGCAGCCTGGCAGGCGCCCACGCCGGCATGGGGGGCGCAACCGCAAGCCCCGGCGGCGGCTCCGGCATGGGGTGCGCAGGCGCCGGCTCCGCAGCAGCCCCCACAGCAACCGCCCGCCCAGCAACCGCCGGCGTCCCCGCCGTCCGCGCCGGGCGGAGCGCCGGCAACCGGCATGCCCGCCTGGCTCAATGGCTGAGGCGCAGTCGGCAGCGCGGCGGCGGAGGTCAAACCGGCCTTCGCCGCTGCCCGAGGCCCGGCGCGATCCTGCCGGGCCGATGACCCCGGATGAATGGCAGGCGCATGTGACGCGCGAGGCCGCGCTGGAGATCGGACGATGGCTCGAGGCCCGAGGAAGACTGCACGCCCCCATCGCAAGCCTCGGCCTCGGCGACCTCGAAGCCATGGCCAGCAACGCGATCTCGCGCTGGATCGTGCTCCAGTCCGAAAAGCTCCAGAGGGCGGGCTGGCCGCCGGAGGACCCGATCGCGACCTTCTTGCTCGGGTAGCGCTCTGCGCCGTCTGCGCCCGCGAGGCGCGCGGCTTCGGCTATTGCCACGGCCTCCGCTGGGATCGCCACCCCTACCACCGCTTCTGCTCGCGCCGCTGTCAGGACGTGGGCAGCGCCATCGCCCAAAGGAACAACGGCATGATCGACAAGACCGCGCGCGAGGCGCAGGCAATCCGCGATGCGCGGACGCTCTTCGCCGAAGCGCTCACCGACCTCGGACTCATGGAGTCCTTCTTTCACCGCAGCGCCGAGGACATCGACCGCCTGATCGAGGCGGCGGTTACCGGCTACATCGACAGCATGCAGGACCAGGCCGCGCGCAAGGAGCGCACCGGCACGGCCCTCGACGACCCTCTGCCATTCTAGTCGGAGGGCGAAATGACCAATGGTGAAATCTGGAGAACCGTCCCGAGCGTCCCCGATGTGCTGGTGAGCAGCGAGGGGCGCGTGATGCTTGCGCCCTATCGCGGACCGATGCCAAAGGGAGGCGAACGATCCTACGGGGGCACGCCGACCTTCGGCGTGTGGAACAAGCAGGATGCGCGCTTCATCATCGTGGTGCGCGGAACGACCTACAAGGTCGCGAGGCTCGTCGCGGAGGCGTTCCACGGACCCGCGCCATTCGACCGCGCCGTCGTCATTCATCTCGACGAGAACGCCGCGAACAATCGCGCCGACAACCTCGCGTGGGGGACGCAGCGAGAGAACCTGAACGCGCCCGGTTTCCTCGAATACTGCCGCGGGAGGACCGGAGATCGTCATCCCGTCGCGGTCGGCAAGCGTCGGAGGGCACGGTCATGATCGACCTGAACGACGACACCGCGTCCTGCAGCTGGAAGCACCTGCTCGAGGCGGCCACCGAGAACGCCGTCACCGACTTCGAGATCGAGTTCTGCGAGAGCCTCCGCGAGAAGCTCGCGCGGCTCGGCGAGAGCGCCCGGCTGACAGACGCGCAGTTTCACAAGCTGACCTGCATCGCGCAGGCCGGCGGGTTCTGGGAGCGCGAGCGATGATCGACCTGAACCATGGCTCGGGTTTCCTCTACGGCGCCGGCGCGCCACGCCCGCCCATCGCGGAAGCCGTGTCCGCCGCCATCGATACGGCGTTGTCCGCGCGCCACCGCGCGGAGCGCCCGCGGACCTATGTCAGTTCCTCGGGTCTCGGCCGCGACTGCCTGCGCCAGATCCAGTACGACTTCCTCGCGGTGCCGAAGGACGAAGGCCAGGAGTTCGCGCCGCGCACGCTGCGCATCTTCGAGGCGGGCCATAGGGCCGAGGACATCGTCGCCGGCTGGTTCCGCATCGCCGGCTTCGACCTGCGCACCGCGCGCCCCGACGGCCGCCAGTTCGGGTTCGAAGCCCTCGGCGGTCGCTTCAAGGGCCACATAGACGGCTGCTTCGTCTCGGGCCCCGTCGCGATGGACTATCCCGCGCTCTGGGAAAACAAGGCGCTCGGGGCGCCAAGTTGGAAGGACGTGGTCAAGCGCGGCGTCAGCCTCGCCCGGCCGGTCTATGCCGCCCAGATCGCGCTCTATCAGGCCTATATGGACCTGCCGGCCCCGGCGCTCTTCACCGCGCTGAACCGCGACACGATGGAATTGCACGCCGAGCTCGTGCCCTTCGATGTGCATCTCGCGCAGGAAATGTCGGATCGCGCCGTCGCGGTGGTGCGGGCCTCCGAGGTGGGGGAATGGTTGCCGCGCGCCGCGGCCGAGCCCACGGCGGTCCTCTGCCGGGGTGGCATGGCGGCCGGCAAGTGGCATGCCCCCTGCGCCTGGGCAAAACGATGCTGGAGTGAGCGACCATGATGCCCGACGCCTATGAACTCAAGCGGATCGTGCGCGCGCATCGCGAGCGGTTCTGGTGCTCCGACCTGCTCGGAGCGGCGGAGTTCGCGCCGATCTATTTCTTCGACGATCAGGCCGCCTTCGATGGCGAAATCGTCGACCGCGCGATGACCCGGGTCTTTACCGGTCCGCTTCGGCTGCCGCATCCGTCCGTGATCTTCGAGGTCCGCGAGCAGCGCGCGTCTCCCTCGGGCCTGATCGTCTGCGCCCGCGCCGACGGCGACATCGTCGAGGCCACGTTCCTCATGCGCAAGCGGGCGCCGCGCGGCTGGACGGATTGCCTGGTGCGGGTCTGGATGCATCCGGACGGCAAGGCGGAGATCGAGGGCAACCCGGCCGAGCGGAGCGACGAGACGGTCCGCGGTCACGGCGAAGTCGCCGCCGGCATCGTCTGGCGCGCGCTGACCATCCTCGGCGCCTCACCTGAAATCCGCGACCGCAAGGTATCGCTCGCGAAACGGTCCCGCCTCGCCCGCGAGGGCGTGCGCGAGTGGGTCTGGCGCCAGGTCGCCGTCGATCCGGCGCGTCTGCGCGCGGCGACGCCGCCGCAGGGCGGCAGTCACGCCAGCCCGCGCTGGCACATCCGCCGCGGGCACTGGCGGCAGCTCGCCGACGGTCGCCGGGTCTTCGTCCGTCCGTGCGAGGTGGGCGATCCGACCCGCGGCGGGATCGTCAAGGATTACGCAGTGGAGGCGCCCCAGCCATGACCGAGTTCACCCCATCCGCCACGCAGGCTGCCGCGATCCGCGAGATCAAGGAGTGGTTCGAGACCCGCACCGAGCAGCAGCAGGTGTTCCGCCTGTTCGGTTATGCAGGCTCCGGCAAGACCACCGTGCTGAAATTTGCGCTCGACGAGCTCGGCCTCTCGCCCCACCGCAGCGCGAAGGACGGCCGCTGCGTGCCCGGCGTCGTCACCGCCACCTTCACCGGCAAGGCCGCGCTGGTGCTGACCCGCAAGGGCACGCCTGCGCGCACCATCCACAGCCTGATCTACTCGGTGATCGAGTCGACCGAGGAGGAGATCGAGGACGCCGCCCGCAAGATCGCGATGGCCGAACGCGACGCGCTTCGCCTCACCGGGTTCGCTCGCACCACGGCCGATGCCGCGATCGAGGCGATGCGCCAGGGGCTCTCGGCCATGAAGCATCCGCGCTTCGCCTTGAACCTGCAAAGCGACGCCGCCGACGCCCGGCTGATCGTGCTCGACGAGGTGTCGATGGTCGGCGAGGAGATGGCGCGCGACCTGATGAGCTTCGGCAAACCGATCCTCGTCCTCGGAGATCCGGGCCAGCTGCCGCCGATCCGGGGCGAAGGCGCATTTACCCGCGACGAGCCCGACGTGATGCTGACCGAGATCCATCGCCAGGCGGCCGAGAGCGCGATCATCCGCCTCGCCACCATGGCGCGCGAGGGGCGGCCCATCGGCTTCGGCGTCTACGACGATCACGTCGCCAAGCTCCGCAAGGGCGACATCACGCCGGAACAGGCGCTGCGCGGCGGCCAGCTGATCTGCGGGCTGAACGCCACGCGGCTGCAGATCAACAACGCCATGCGCGCGGCGGCCGGACTCGGGGGGACCTGGCTACCCACCGGACCGGCCGAGAAGATCATCTGCCTGAAGAACCAGAACGATCTGGGGCTGATCAACGGGATGTTCGTGACGCTCGAGGACATCGTCGACGAGGGCAGCCTCTACTTCTCGGCCGTCGTCCATGACGAGGACGGGCGCCACATCGGCGAGCCGTATGAGGACGGGCGTCCGGGCCGGCTGCGCATCTACAAGGGGCATTTCGAGGACCATGTCGCCTACGACGACAAGCGCCACGACCGCGACTACAAGGAGAAGCGCCTGCTGACCGAGGCAACCTTCGGCTGGGCGATCACCGCCCACAAGGCGCAGGGCTCGCAGTGGGAGAACGTCATCGTCTGGGACGACGGGCTGGGCCGAAACGAAATCGACCGGCGCCGCTGGCTCTACACCGCGATCACCCGGGCCGAGCGCGGGCTCGTCCTCCTGGCCTGAGGGGTGCGATGATCGACCTCAACGACATCGCGGTCCCGAAGACCCGGCATGATCTCGCGGCGGTAAAGGAGCGGCTCGCCTGCACCGCGGCCGACTGGCTGCCGGGGCTCTTCCCCGAGGCCCGGCTCGCGCGGGACCGTCGCAGCCTGCGTTGCGCCGATCTGTCGGGGCGCCCGCCGCGCAAGGAGGGGTCCTGCACCATCCATCTCGACGGGCCCTATGCCGGCTGGGGCTTCGATTACGCAACAGGCGAGCGGGCCGGCCCCATCGACCTGATCGCGCAGGCGACCGGCCTCTGCGACGGCGCGCTCTTCGACGAGGCGGCGCGGTTGGCGGGGATAGACCATCCCGCGCCGCAGCCCGGGCCAGCATCGCTACTCCGTTCGCGCCCCGACCATTCGGCCGAAATCGCCCGCCTCGTTGACGGGGCGGTGCCGCTCGCGGGCACGCCAGGCGAGGCCTACCTGCGCGCCCGCGGGCTGTCGGATCCCGGATCGCCCGACCTGCTGTTCCATCCCGACTTGCCGGACTTCGACAGCTGCCGCGGCTGGCCTGGCCTGATCGCGATCCTGCGGCTGCCGGACGGGGAGCGCGCACCGGGTATCCATCGCACGTTCCTGCTCGACGACGGCAGCGCCAAGGCGCCTCCGGGCAAGAAGATGCTCGGCAGCGTGAAGGATGCCTTGGTCCGGCTGTGCCCGATGCCGGAGGACGGGCATATCGGCATCGCCGAGGGGATCGAGACGGCGCTCGCTGCCCATGCGCTGTTCGGCACGCCGGTCTGGGCGGCCCTGTCCGCCGACGGTCTGGCGCGGTTCCAGTGGCCCGATGGCACTAGGTGCGTCACCATCTACGCCGATGCCGGGGACGCAGGTCGCCAGGCGGCCGCGACGCTTTCGGACCGCCTGAACCGGGCCGACATCCCGAACGAGATCGTCGCCCCGCTCCATGGCGACGACTTCAACGACGATCTGCTGCGCGGGGCGCGCGCCGAGGACTACACGCTCGACAGGGAAACTGCAGCGGAGCCGCAGGCCGCGGATCGTATCGACCCTGAGACGGTCACACCCGTCGTCACGTCCGTCGACGATCCCGCCGCCCTGATCGCCGCGGCCGAGGCGCTGACCAACCCGCCCGAATTCGAAGCCCTGTCCACGCTGCTGGGGCGCATCGCGCTGGCAAAGCTCGACCCGCTGCCCGAACGACAGGTCATCGCAAGGATCAAGTTCGCGACCGGGATCGGCATGTCGGTCCTGACCCAGCAGCTGGCCGAACTCCGCCGCCGCGTGAACGCCACCGGCGATCCGCACGCGCCGATCCCGAAGCCCGCCTGGTTCAGGCGGCTCCGGCTCGATCTGGCCGGCGCGCCCGAGCGCAACGAGGCCAACGTCATCGTCGCCCTGACCTCCGATCCGGCCTTCGCCGGTGTGCTGGCCTTCGACGAGTTCGGGCAGGAGATCGTGGTGCGCCAGGCGCTGCCGTGGGATTGTGCCGCCGTGTCCCTCCCGCGCCCGTGGGAGGACGCCGACGACATTCGCACCGCCGAATGGCTGCAGCTGCGCGGCATCAACGTGGCGCCGGTGGTCGTGAGCCGCGCCGTCGGTGCCGTCGCCCGAGAACTGCGCATCCATCCCGTCCGCGACTGGCTCGACACCCTGAAATGGGACGGCACGCCCCGGATCGAGACCTGGACGAGCATCTATCTCGGCGCCGAGCCGACGGCGTTCCATCACACCATTGGCGCGCTCTGGCTGATCTCGGCCATCGCCCGCATATACCGGCCCGGCGTGAAGGCCGATCACATGCTGATCCTCGAGGGGCCGCAGGGTGCGCGAAAGTCCACCGCCATAAAGGTGCTCGCCGGCGAGGAATGGTTCACCGACGAGCTGCCGGAGCTCGGGTCCAAGGACGCGGCGCTGCACATGCAGGGCGTCTGGATCGTGGAGATTGCCGAACTCGACGCCATCGGCCGCGCCGAGGTCTCGCGCATCAAAGCGTTCCTGACCCGCACCACCGACCGCTTCCGCCCGCCCTACGGGCGCTACACCGTCGAGGTGCCGCGCCAGTGTGTCTTCGCCGGCACCGTAAATCCAGACACCTATCTGCGCGACGAGACGGGCAACCGGCGCTTCTGGCCGCTCCGATGCGGCGCCATCGACATCGCCTCGCTCGCCCGCGACCGGGACCAGCTCTGGGCCGAAGCCGTTCACCGCTTCCGCGCCGGCGCGATCTGGTGGATCGACGACCCGGCGCTGCTGGCCGAAGCCCGCGAGGAACAGGACCGCCGCTACCAGTCCGACGCCTGGGACGACCTGATCGAGCACTGGCTGACCCACGAAATTCGGACCATCTCGGATGGCTTCCCCGACTACGGCAACTCCCGTACCGAGAGCGTTCCGCGCGCGGAGCCGCTGCGGGACGTGTCGGTCGGCGAGATCCTAGAAGAGGCCATCGGGCTCGAACCGGCCCGCTGGACCCGCGGAGACCAGATGCGCGTCTCGGCCTACCTCAAGGCGAACGGCTGGGAGCGATACCGGCGGCGCGACGAAGGCGGGCGCGAGGCGCCGCGGGAGTGGCGGTACCGGAGGGGGCACAATAGTCATTGAACCGGAGCTAAAGGCTTCCTGCGGGCATTCGGAGCTTGCCGATGCTTTCGGATATTCCCAAAATCCGCTATTCAAGCGCAGTTGCAATATACCCGGGTCTCAACGCCGGGCAAGATCAAGAACCACTACGTCAATCTTGCCATCAAGCTCGACAGGCAGGCCTTTTTCAAGTTTCTCTTTCAAGCCGATAGGCTGCAAATTCTCGTGGTTCTTCAGACCCGCGATCTTTTCATCTGCCCCAAACCAGAGAACCAGATAGACCCCCTGTTCTTCTGCTGTTGGATGTACCGCGTAGCGATCTGCAAGCTGCACCTGGGCCGCCGTGAAAAGCTCGGCATTCCATTGGCCTTTGACTTCCACAACCAGCATCTTGCGCCCGGCAGGCGTCTGGATAGAGCATGTAATGTCACATCGATTGCCGCCCGCAAGCTGATGTTCAATCACGTCCGCGAACCCCAGGGGTTCAAGGCGCGGTCTCAGCCAGTTTACGATGCGCCGCGTCGCAGCATTCTCGCCAAGCCGCTGTCCTTTCTCGTAAAACTGGTCGATCACTCCAAGATCACCGCCGAGGACGTCGTCTTGTAATTGTCCAAGGAACTCGACAACGATACGGCGCATGTGCTCGACGCTGGCGGGACGCCCCTGATCAAGCGCTGCTCTGACGGCAGCAGCGCTAGGTGGCGTGAAATCACGCAGGGAAATAACGCGCCTGCTTGCCGCCCGGATGCTCCGCAGATTATTGTGAAACGGAGCCATCCGAGGATCGGCAAGCAGGCCATCTAGGATTGGCAGCACGGCATCTGTCGTATCCCTACCAATCGTGTAGACGATTTCGCTCAGATAGCGATAAGCGGTTTCCGGCTTCGGGCTGCCAGTTCCCCAACTTGACGGAAGTGGGACAGGAGGCCAGCGGTCGACGAACGTATTAAGGATGCGCGCGATCTTGGCGGCACTCAGGTCGGGCCAGCTCGCATGGTCGCCTCTTTGCTCGCTTCTGATATGGTCGAGTTCGAAGATGAAATCGGGATCTCGATCCAGAGCCGCCCAGACCGCAGACTGATCGTCGTCCAGGAACCAGAAATGGCGAAGGAACCAGAAGCGCCGTTGTGCTTCGAGCTTGTGGGGCAGCATGCCCGAGTCAAGGTCTGCACAGCGCTCCCGGATCAATGCGAGCAGATCTGCACGATTACCGTAGCGAACAGCCATATCAAAGAGCCGGTTCAAGGGGTGCTGCGCAATGACCGGAAACTTGCGCAACCAGTCCAAAGGACGGGTTGGCAGCAGGAAATGGAATGTTTCCTTGCGTTCCAGCCAGCTCACGTCTGCGGTTTCGCTGCCAGAGGCGAGCTGAGCTTCAACGTACGCTGTAATGAATGCGTCTGCGTCAGACTCGTTGCGAAAAAGCGATGCGTCGACCGCTTCCTCGAATTGTTCGCGTTCATCCTCGCTGACCCCATTATATCCGCCGATATCCGTGCGAACCGCAGCGAGGATGCGCCGATCAATATGCGTCAAGTCGCAGGAGGCCCTGAACTCGGCGACACAGGCGGCATGGAGCCTGAAAACGCTTGCGCGGGCGGTGTTCAACGCACACTGCTCCAAGGTCGGGATGTCATCGCCGATAGTGCGGAGGTAGTTACGCAGCGCCGCATCCACATCGATCAACCCGTGCGTAAGTTCCTGCATTTCATCGGGCTGAATGAGATAGTACTGCGCGATGTGTGTTAGCCAACCCTTGTGACGGCCAGCCTCGATAATGCTGCGATCTCTGGTCAGTGATTTGACCGCGGCGCTTTCAGCAGCGCGTTCCCGACGGCGCTGACGGGCATGAAAGCGAAAGCGTCGGTCACGGTTCTGCTGCCAGCTGCGGAATTGCCTACGTTGCCTTATTGCCCACCTAGCAAGAAACTCTGGGTGCTGCTGCGCTTGCTGTCGTGCATACTGCCGAAGTTCGTCCGGACCCCTTTCGGTTCGTGCTCGATAGAAGTTGTGCGAGTAAACGAAAAAGTCCCAAAGCTCGACATTGCCTGTTGCAAGTGCATGATCCATCATCGGCCGGATATCGTCATACAGAAAAGAAAGGCCCGCATGGCCGTATCGATCTGTTCCTTCGTCGATCATGGCCTCCCGGGTAGTTAGCCCGTCGAACATCAGTCGTTGAATATCACGACGCAGGTGATGTTCCTCGTGCAGGATGCGGACTGCCGGGCTATCCTTGGCACCGACCGGGCGATGGAAATGAAGCGGTTTCAACCAGCCCCAGATCCTTCCCGGATCCCGCGGCTCCTCGGCGATTTCGAAATATCTGTCTAGCAGATGCCCAGCAATCTTGCTGATGCCATCCCGGCAGTGACATTCCCATGAGCGCGCACCACAAGTGCAAGCCAAGCCCTGTGTAATCTCATCAAGCAGCCAGCCACACAGATCGGCGTCGAAATCTCGCATCAGAATTCGTATGAAATACCGCGATCCGATCACGCGCTCGCGCTTCGTTGGATCAGTCGGATACAAGCTGGCGCTGGCCAGAAGCAGATCGCGAAGCTTTTCGCGAGGTAGCCGGCCCACCCCCACGTGGGTAACAGTCTTTGCAGCAAGACGCAGGGACTCGTTCGTGCCAGACGCGATTAGCGGATCGATGATAGGTGCGAGGTCAAGCTTTTCTCCTACGAGGCAATCGAGCGCTGCGTGCCTGCACTGTGGAGTAGCAGTGTCGTCCAGTACGATCGCTTCCAGTTCTGGACGAAGCGAGGTGACAGCAGGCGAGCCCGATAGAAGCTCCAGCAGCAATGCGCGCAAGTCGCCTCCGCCTTCGCGGACGATCATTGGGCGAATCGCATCAACGATGTCGGGAGAAAAGAACCCCGACGCGCTGAAACTTCGCCAGCGATCTACGCGGCGGAAGAAGGGATCATCGGCCTCCAGTTTGCCGAGCGCTTCAAGAAGTCGATGTCTGGACCTAACCGAGAGACGCGATGGATCCCCGTTTGAGAGGACGGCATATGGGTCAACGTCGATGGCCGCATCTTGGACATTCTGGCTTCCTAAAGCAGCCATCCAGCCAAGGAGACCACGAAGATCATCGCGGGTGGCTCCGTTCGGAGCGACGAGGCTCAGACACTGTTTTGCGGTGAAGGTGCTTGCAGGATCGTCAATTCGCTGGACAAGCGCACGGGCTGCACAATGCTCCGCAACGATGCGATGGACAGGTTCATGTCGGTCGGCGCCAGTGGCTGGTCGAAAGAGGCGGGTGTCGAGGATCGAAGCGACTCGTTGGTCGGCCAGCCCAAGGTCCTCGATACGTGGAAACGTCGGGCCTTCGGCGAAATCAGCCGTTGAAACGCCATCGGAACCTGACAAGAGAAGTCGTGCAAAGACCTCGTCCGCGAGAGCGATGCGTTGCTCAGCTGTAGGTGCATCTCGTGTGGAAACCGACCTATTCGTTTCGCGAGCGAGATACCGAACCGCGTCGCTGAAAATCTCTTGTCGCTCGGTGAATCGGCCTCCGGCCTGAACGAACGCATCCGCGAACAGGTTTAGGAACTCTGGATTGCCAAGGAGATGAGTTAGGTCGTGACGGGCGGCATCGGAAAGGAAGTCTTCGAACCTAGCGTCGGGATGTCGGTGTCGAAAGAGCAGAGCCTGCTCATATTCATCGAATGGGACTACCCTTGCGAGGATTGGCTCGATACCCATGATGTCATGCAGCAGGCGTGTGTCCGCGTCGCTCCACTCCCCGGATCGGCTTGATAGGATCGTGCGATCTGCCCCCGTGTGACGCAGTTCTTTCAACGTGCGATGAAGACCCGTGGGATCAATGCGAGCAACTTCATCGAATGCATCGACGACGATGCAGGGCGCCCGAATTCTTTCGAAGATGCTGGCCTTGACTGGGGTGGTGCCAAAGCGTGCGGCAAGACTCGCCAGCAGTGCGGATTTTCCCGCTCCTGGTTCGGCTAGAACGATTGCAACGCCGGGTTCGGACAGCAGGTCCGCTTCCGGCAACTGCATCTCACCCAACAACAGCTTACGTGGGATGTGGAACGGCGGCAGTGTCTTGTTCTCTCTAGAAACTCGCAATTCAGACAAAGATGCAACCTGACCAGTTGTGTCGCAAGCTGGAGTAGCGCTCTCCGACGCGAAAGCCTGCCTCGCCGGCACGCGCGTCCGACTTGTCTCGGCTTGTGCCTACCCTTGAGCGGTTCAGACGTTGCACTGTCTCTGTGGCTGTTTGCTGTCCCAACCTCTCCGGTGGTCCCAACCCTGTCCCAACCTCCGGAGGGGGTTGGGGACACAAAAAACCGTTCAAAAACAACGGTGTCCCCAACCTCACCCCGTGGTCCCAACCTTTTGCTACACATTCATGTGGTAGAACGGAAAAGGTCGGGAACATGTTTTTCTATACGAAAAGAGAAGGACCCCCGTTGGGGACACCGAGGTTGGGACCACATCCGGTCAAGCCATTGGAGTGAAACGATAAAGGGCTGTCCCAACCCCCTCGAAGGTTGGGACCACGCGGTCGGAGGTTGGGACCGGGACGGGTTGATCGCCAATCACCTTCGGACGCCGCAGCCATGGTCGTTTTCGCTTTGGCTGAGGACCGCCGGATGCTACATCTTGCGGCGACCAAAGCCGAAGGCCCACAGCTTGTGAGCCTTCACGATGAACACACCGATCCCCGCGCAGGACGTCCGCCCCGAGCCGGACGCGATCAACCGGTCCTGCATCCTCGCCCTCGATCTCGGCACCACGACCGGTTGGGCGCTGCGCAGCCATGACGGACTGATCGCCAGTGGCACGGTCAGCTTCCGCCCCGGCCGCTTTGACGGCGGCGGCATGCGCTACCTGCGCTTCACCAACTGGCTGACCGAACTGGACCGGTTGTCGGGGCCCATCGCCGCGATCTGGTTCGAGGAGGTGCGCCGCCACGCCGGAACCGACGCGGCCCACATCTACGGCGGGTTGATGGCAACCCTGACCTCATGGGCCGAGCTGCGCGGCATCCCTTACCACGGCGTTCCGGTAGGCACGATCAAGCGCCACGCCACCGGTAAGGGCAACGCGCCGAAGGAGGCGATGATCGCCGCGGCCCGATCCCGTGGGTTCTCTCCCGCCGACGACAACGAGGCCGACGCCATCGCCATTCTGCACTGGGCGATCGAGACGAACGGGGGCCTGGGATGAGGTGGTATCCGAAAGGCTACGGCGGCACGCGCCGGGATCCGGATCAGGTAAAGCGCGATGGCTGGCATGACGAAGGAGTGCTCGCCGTCTCCGTCGACGACCACCGCCTGACCTGGCCAGAGCGCGAGCTGGTCCGTCAGCTCGGGGAGAAGCTGTATGGGCCTCGGGCGAACGACCGGGAGGCCGCGAATGTCTGAGTGGACGCCCACCATGGTCGAGGACCGGCTCGAGAGCGCGGCCGACGTGTTCTGGTCGCTGCCCGAGGTGAAGCCGCAGGGCTACTTCAACGCCTGGCCCGAGTATTTCCACAGCTTCGCCGACCAGGTCGGCCAGGAGCCCCGAACCCGCAGGCCCAAGCCCGGTCCGCGTGACATCACGCAGGCCGAGGATGCTCTGCTCTGGCTGCGCTGGCTCGACCCCGCCGACGCGCGCCTGCTCTGGCTCCGGGCGAACCGGAAGCCGTGGAAGCCGATCTGCTGGGAACTCGGCATCAGCCGTGCCACTGCCAACCGGCGCTGGCAGTACGGCATCGCGGTGATCGTCTGGCGGCTGAACGGGAGGCGAGTGCCGAGGAACCGGTCCCTTGCCTACATCGTTGAAAAGGTGTCATGATCCACTACGACAAAACCAGTCGCCCTGGACTCGCGACCCCCCTGTAGGAGATTTTCAATTGATACTGGCTACACTGGACGTTGACTGCTACATGTTGGGGTGACGGCTTGGAGAGGACACAGACATGGGCCATATGAAGGTAGGAAAATTCTTCCGTGTTCAAACCACCGGTCGTGATGGAAGAACCGGGGCGTTTGTGACGAGGCATTCGCCTGCTGGGAGCGAGGTCGTAACTCTCAAGCGTGACGCGTATGTGGCGGCCAAGAAGGCTGCAGCGAAAGCCTTGAAGGCGCGCAAACAGCCGGCATAATGATCGTTGACTAGCGACAATCCTGTATTTGATCTTCTTGGCGCAGAAGGCGACGATATCGAGGCGTTGACTGCGTATGGGCTGTATAAGCGCCATAAGCGAGCGTGGGCCAAGGAATTTACCGCAGCAAACGGTTCTCCACCTACTTCCGCAGATGACAAAGCATTCGCAAAAGTAGCGTCGACTGAAGACCAGCTCGAACGGTATCGGAAAGACGCGCGCGACATTCTAATCGCATTCGCAAACCAGACTGTAGACGAGTCCCGCGCGGACATTGAGCGTGAAGCCATCACTGCGCGCATTGAAAAAGCGGCTACCGAAGTGGGTAGTCAAACATCTTTCTGGAAGCAGGTTGGGTTCGGAATTGTAGCTACGGCGATCAATACCCTCATTCTGATTATCCTTGCTGTTGGTATCAGGCTTTCGGGTATAGATTTCTTGGATATGCTTCAAGAAATTGGTGCGCCGACTGAACTTGAGGACAGCACGTCGGAGTGACCGGCGCCTGTTTGGCGGCAGTCGCGCTTTCCAATGTCAAGCTTCTTCGGTCAACCGAGACAACTTTCGGCGAGACACCGCAAGACGAGACGGATCGCCCCGCTGACGCTATCCATGGCGATATACTCGGGGTCGTGTGCGCGGGCGAACCGACGCTGACACCGGGGTGGACACCGAACCTGGCTTCCAGGGTCCAACAGGGGTCCAGGTCGCCAAGCCTTTGTTTTCCGGTTCCTTTCCGGGCCGAAACGTATGCTGGCGGGCTTGGCGCGATGTATCGCCAGCGACAGGGCCGGATTTTTGGGAAGCCACCGGAGTCCAGCGTCCAGCCGTGACGCCTGAAACCCTCGTAAATTCAAACACCTGATTGGCTGCGCGGGGTGGATACCCCGCGGATGCCGGAGTCCAACCGGAAGCCGGTGGACCCCGCCGCCGGAGTCCACCCGGCCAATGCCGATCGACCATCAACAGGAACCCGCATGACCGTCGCCTTCGCCCCCGAGCGGATCGAGATATGGCCACTTGCGCGCCTGCAGCCCTACGCGAAGAACGCGAAGGTGCACGGGGCCGACCAGGTCGCCAAGATCGCCGCCAGCATGGCCGAGTTCGGCTGGACCGTGCCCTGCCTCGTCGGCGAGGACGGCGAGCTGATCGCGGGGCACGGGCGCGTCCTCGCTGCCACGCAGCTCGGGCTGACCGAGGCGCCGGTGATCGTGCTCGGGCATCTGACCGAGGCGCAGCGCCGGGCGTACCGGATCGCGGACAACAAGCTGACCGAACTCGGCAGCTGGGACGAGGCGCTGCTGTCGGCCGAACTGAACGACCTGCTGGCCGAAGACTTCGACCTGTCGCTGGTCGGGTTCTCCGATGGTGAACTCGACAAGCTGCTGGCTTTCGATCCGGACGGGGGCGGTGAAGAAGAGGGTGGCGCCGGGGGCTCCGTGCCACCGGTGACCATTCCCGAGCCGCCGCGCAATCCGGCCTCGCGCACGGGCGATCTCTGGATCCTTGGCGATCACCGGCTTCTCTGCGGGGACTCGACGAGTTACGACGATGTGCGCCGGCTGATGAACGGCGAGCGTGCGGTGCTGTTTGCCACCGACCCGCCATACCTCGTCGACTACGACGGCTCGAACCACCCGACGCGGAACAAGGACTGGTCGCAGTCCTACGGTGTCACTTGGGACGACAGCTCGCAGGGCGCGGACCTCTACGACGGCTTCATCGCCGCGGCTGTCGCTGAGGCGATCACTGAGGACGCGGCCTGGTACTGCTGGCACGCCTCGCGCCGCCAGGCGATGCTCGAGGCCTGCTGGGAGAAGGCTGGCGCCTTCGTGCACCAGCAGATCATCTGGGTGAAGGACCGCGGGGTGCTCACCCGGTCGCACTACCTCTGGAAGCACGAGCCCTGTTTCATGGGCTGGCGCCGTCCGAACCGCCCGCCGAAGATCGCCGAGCAGACGCTGCCCTCGACCTGGGAGATGCCGTCCTTCGCGAAGGAGGAGCGCCCCGACCATCCGACGCCGAAACCGCTCGACGCCTTCGGGATCCCGATGCGCCAGCACGTCGCCCGCGGCGGGCTCTGCTACGAGCCGTTTTCCGGCTCCGGCTCGCAGATCATGGCGGGCGAAGCGAATGGCCGCCGCGTCTTCGCGATGGAGATCAGCCCGGCCTATGTCGATGTCGCCGTCGAGCGCTGGCAGGCCGAGACTGGCCGCGAGGCAGTCCTCGAAGACGACGGACGGACCTTCGCCGAGGTGAAGGCCGAGCGGCTGGGCGAAACGCCGGCCGCACCCGAGGGGACCCACGCGGCCTGACGACGTGGATGGCGTGGCTCTACCTTCCTCCGGTCTGCCTGCCGGAGCCGGCGACGCGTGCCTCTTCGGCCTCTCGCTCTGCTCCGGCGCCGGCGGGCTCGATCTCGGGCTGCACCTCGCACTCCCCGGATATCGCACTGTGGGTCATGTCGAGCGGGACGCCTACGCCGCGGCCGTCCTCGTGGCGCGGATGGAAGACGCGACCCTGGATCGCGCGCCTCTCTGGGACGACGTTGCCACCTTCGACGGCCGCCCATGGCGCGGCGCGGTGGACATCGTCACTGCGGGCTACCCGTGCCAGCCGTTCTCCGTCGCGGGCAAGCGCAGGGGCGCGGACGACCCGCGTCACCTCTGGCCGCATGTCGCCCGCATCATCGGCGAGGTCGAGCCGCCCTTCGTGTTCCTCGAGAATGTCGCCCATCATCTCCGCCTCGGCTTCCCCGAAGTCGCCGGAGGACTGGTCGGCATGGGCTACCGCCTTGCGGCAGGCCTCTTCACGGCGGCGGAGGTCGGTGCGCCGCACCGGCGCGAGCGGCTCTTCATCCTCGCCCACCGCGAGCGCGACCATCTGGCCGACCCCGCGCGCCTGTTCAGGGACGCGGTCGAGCGGCGGCAACCGGACGGAGATGATGCGACTCTGGATGACGCCAACGGCGCGGGATCACAAGGACGGGGCGACGAGCCTCGCGAACACGCCGGTGAACGGGCTGCTTGGCCGCCAGGTCCTGGTGACGCCGACGGCTGGCGGGCGTTCCTGCGACACGCCCCGGACCTTGAACCCAGCATTCGTCGAGGCGCTGATGGGCTGGCCCACCGGGTGGACCGGCTTCGGCTCTGTGGCAACGGAGTGGTCCCGCTGGTCGCGGCGCATGCGCTCCGAACTCTCGCAGTTGAGCTGCTGGCCGATGGATGAGGGTGCGCGATGAAACAGAGCCGAGCCATGTCGCTGGTCGAAGCCATCGCTAACGTGGCGGTAGGCTATGGTGTCGCCGTCATCACGCAGATCCTCGTCTTCCCGGCCTTCGGGCTGCACACGACGCTGGCGCAGAACCTTAAGATGGGTGCGGTGTTCACGGTGGTGAGCATCGCGCGGTCCTATGTCCTGCGGCGGCTGTTCGAGGCGATCCGCATCCGTGAGCCCAAGTCGCCGAATGACGGAATGAAGGTGACGCGCTCTCGTCCGGTGAAATACACTCGCTTCGAGAGGGAGGAACGAAGCGAATGTCGGGCGGACAAAAGCATTGGGACGGGGTCTATGGTGCGAGGTCGGAAGACGAACTGACCTGGTTCGAGGCCACGCCCGGCCTTTCGCTCGAACTCGTCCGTGAGCACCTGCAGCCGGGTGAGCCGTTCATCGATATCGGCGCCGGCGCGTCGCGCCTCGTCGATGTCCTGCTCGATGAGGGCTTCGGCCCCCTCACCGTGCTGGACCTGTCAGGCGCCGCATTGGCGGTCAGCAGGCAGCGTCTCGGCGCTCGGGGCGACGACGTCGCCTGGACCGAGGCGGATATTACGACATGGGAGCCGGAACGGGCCTACGCAGTCTGGCACGACCGTGCGGTGTTCCACTTTCTGACCGCAGTCGACGACCGTGCCGGTTACGCCCGCGCGCTTTCGGACGCCCTGCGACCGGGTGGGATTGCGATCATTGCGACCTTTGCGGATGACGGACCGGAGATGTGCTCGGGTCTGCCCGTGGTGCGCTATGCGCCCGAGGCTCTGGCGCAGGAACTCGACAGGTTGCTGCCGGGGCAGTTCGATATGATTGACGCTAGACGCCATCTGCACATCACGCCGAAGGGCAACCGGCAAAGCTTCCAGTACAGCGTGTTCCGGAAGACGGATCACTGAAACGAGAGCCGCCGCCCCGAGCGGGACGGCGGCATCGGACCGTGGTGATCTGCGGCCCTAGTCGCTGGGCAGGCTGTAAACCCGCCCGCGGCCCTCGACCTTCTCGGAAGTCACTTCGAGTCCGAGCTTCTTCTTGAGCGCGCCGGCGAAGGCGCCTCGGACCGTGTGCGGCTGCCAGCCCGTTTCGGCGACGATCTCGTCGATGGTCGCGCCGCCCTCGGCGCGGAGCATCTCGATCAGCTTCGCCTGCTTCGTGCCTGCGCGCGGTGCGCGCGCCTTGGGTGCGGGGTCGGCGTTGGCGGGAGCGTCCTGCGGGGGCTCTGGGCTCTGCGCCTCGTCGGCGCCCGTGGGCGCGCTGTCGCCTCCCTCCGGCTCGACGCCGATGGCGGCGAGACCCGCGTCCGTGATGTGCAGAAGGATGGCGCGGCCGTCCTCGTCGTTGCGCCAGATGCGGTTGAGGGCTGCGTCGGCCTTGGTCCGGCTGTCGGTCGTGGTCTCGGCGACCAGCCCGCGGGAGAGGAGCGCGCCGACCACCTTGGCGGCGGCGCCGCCGCGAAGGGAGCCGGGGAGCGGCAGGACGTTGCGGTCCTCGTTCTGCGCGGCGGCGCTGAGGATCACGAGCTGAGTGTCGGAAAGCTTGGTCATGGGGTCGTCTCCGTGTACGGGGCCCGCGACATGCGGCGCCTTCTACGACCCCGAGCCGCGCAGGGCGCGCGGCGGGAGTTCCGGCGGGGCCGGAGATCACTCGGCGTGTTCGCCCTCGCCGAACGCGCTGTCGGTGATGCGCTTCAGGAGGCTGGCGTAGTGCTCCAGCGTGCCGACCATCGCCCAGCCCACCTCGTCGGGCGCGCAGTTGAAATGGTCGTCGCTGAGCGCCTGAAGGCGGGCGAGCATCTCGTCGATCTCGGCCTTCTTGCCGATGAAGGCCGCGAGCGCGGCTTCCTTGTTCCGGCGCGCCTTCTCGGCGCGGAGTTCGTGGCGCGGGGTGGTGATCTGGTTCAGGCGGGTGGTCATCGGGGTGGCTCCGTGGTGAGTTGCATCGTCCTCCTGGAGACACGTTCCCTCTGTCCGCACCGCTTATCAACTCGATAAGCACATGATTCTGAATGATAATCGGAGCCTTCGATGCTGGGCATGAGCGAGCGCCAGTACGCCGCCCATGTCGGGTTGTCGCGCGGCGCGATCCAGAAGGCGAAGGCCGCCAGCCGGCTCGTCCTGCACGAGGATGGCAGCATCGACGCAGCGGCGTCCGACCAGCGGCGAGCCGAGACGACGGATCCGTCGAAGACCAGGAAGCCGGCGTCGCCGAAGCTGAAGCCCGTGCCCGAGGCCGCCGTCGCCGCCGTCGGCGACACGCTACGGGAACAGGGGCTATCCGCCCCGGCCATGGGTGGCGGCACGACGTTCCTGCAGGCCAAGACCGCGAACGAGGTGCTGAAGGCGCAGGAGCGGCGCATCCGGCTCCAGAAGCTGAAGGGGGAACTGGTCGACCGTGCGCGGGCGGAGACGCTGATGTTCCGGCTCGCGCGCGACGAACGCGATGCGTGGGTGACCTGGCCCGCGCGAGTTGCCGCGCTGATGGCCTCGGAGATCACCGCGGCGCTGGGGGATGCATGCGAGGTGGAGGCGGCGCAGATGCAGAAGGTTCTGGAGGCCCATGTCCGCGCCCAGCTCGACAGCCTCGCGGAGATCCAACCCGGGCTTGGATGAGGATCTCTTCGGGTTCGACGGCGCCGCCGCGCTGATCCGCGCCTGGTCGCGGGGGCTGCGTCCCGACCCGGATCTGACCGTCTCGAGCTGGGCGGACCGCCACCGGAAACTCGCTTCGCGCGCCTCGGCCGAGCCCGGGCAGTACCGGTCCGCGCGCACGCCCTACATGCGCGAAATCATGGACCGGCTCTCGCCCGGCGATCCCACCCATCGGATCGTGTTCATGAAGGCCGCGCAGGTCGGCGCGACCGAGGCCGGCAACAACTGGATCGGCTTCGTCATCCACCAGGCGCCGGGGCCGATGCTGGCGGTCCAGCCGACGGTGGAGCTGGCGAAGCGCAACTCGCGCCAGCGGATCGACCCGCTGATCGACGAGAGCCCCGGCCTGCGGGAGCGGGTGAAGCCGGCGCGCTCCCGCGACGCTGGCAACACGATGCTGTCGAAGGAGTTCGCGGGCGGCATCCTGATCATGACGGGCGCGAACTCGGCGGTCGGGCTGCGGTCCACACCGGCGCGCTACATCTTCCTCGACGAGGTCGACGCCTATCCAGCCTCGGCCGACGAGGAAGGCGACCCGGTCACGCTGGCCGAGGCCCGCTCGCTGACCTTCGCCCATCGGCGCAAGGTGTTCCTGGTGTCGACCCCGACGATCCGGGGGCTCTCCCGGATCGAGCGCGAGTTCGAGGCGTCCGACCAGCGACGGTACTTCGTGCCGTGCCCGCATTGCGACGCGATGCAGTGGCTGAAGTTCGAGCGGCTGCGCTGGGAGAAGGGGCGGCCGGAGAAGGCTGAGTATCAATGCGAGGGCTGCGAGCGGCCGATCGCCGAGCACCACAAGACGAGGATGCTCGAGCGCGGCGAGTGGCGCGCGACGGGAACGGCTACCGATCCCACGACGGCCGGCTACCACCTCTCGGCGCTCTATTCGCCGGTGGGTTGGCTCAGCTGGCAGCGGATTGCTCGAGCGCATGAGGCGGCACGGGGCAGCGACGAGGCGATGCGGGCGTTCCGGAACACCATTCTCGGCGAGACCTGGATGGAAACCGGCGAGGCGCCCGACTGGCAGCGGCTGGCGGACCGGCGCGAGGCATGGACGCCGGGCACGGTGCCCGAGCGCGGGCTCTTCCTGACCGCGGGCGCCGACGTTCAGAAGGACCGGATCGAGGTCGATGTCTGGGCCTGGGGCCGCGGGCTGGAAAGCTGGCTCGTCGACCACCTCGTGCTTGAGGGCGGTCCCGGCGATCCGGCCTGCTGGCAGCTGCTCACCGATCTGCTGGGGCGCACATGGTCCCATGCCTCCGGCGAGCATCTGGCGCTCGCGCGGCTCGCGATCGACACGGGCTACGAGACCAGCGCGGTCTATGCCTGGTCGCGCCAGGTGGGGTTCGCGCAGGTGGCGCCGGTGAAGGGCGTCGAGGGGTTCACGCGAACAAGTCCTGTGACCGGGCCGACCTATGTCGATGCGACTGTCGCGGGCAAGCGGCTCCGGCGCGGCGCGCGGCTCTGGACCGTCGCCACCTCGACCTTCAAGGCCGAGACCTATCGCTTCCTGCGGCAGGACCGGCCGACGAGGGAAGAACAGGCGGCCGGTGCGCTGTGCCCGCCCGGCACGATCCACCTACCGGACTGGGCGGACAGCGAATGGCTCAAGCAGCTGACCGCCGAGCAGCTGGTGACGGTGCGCACGAAACGCGGCTTTGCGCGGCTCGAATGGCAGAAGCTCCGCGAGCGCAACGAGGCGCTGGACACACGGGTCTATGCCCGCGCGGCAGCGTGGATCGCGGGCGCGGATCGTTGGCCCGAAGCACGCTGGGCCGATCTGGAAGCGCAGCTCGGGGTGGCGAAGCAGGACGGGCCCGAGGCTGGTCCGGCGATGGCGCCGTCCAGCCCGACACGAACGACGCCGCGCCGGCGGACGGTGCGCTCGAGCTACATGAGGTGATCCATGGCCACGGCCGCCGAGCTCCGCGCCCGCCGCGACGCGCTGACCGCGCAGCGGTCCTCGGGCGTGGCGCGGGTCAGCTATGACGGCAAGACCGTGGACTACCGCAGCGTCGCCGAGATCGACCGGGCCATCGAGGCGCTGGATCGCGAGATCGCCACGGCCGAGGGGCGTCGGCTTGTGCGGCAAGTGCGCGTGACGACGGCGAAGGGGCTCTGAACCCATGGGCCTCTTCGACCGCTTCCGCCGTCGGTCCGCCGGCGGCCCCGCCGCCGTACGCGCCCGCCTTGAGGGCGCCATGGCGAAGCGTCGGCTGCGCGGCTGGAACCCGCCGCTCGAGAACATCAACGCGCTGGTCGCCTCCGGTGGCCCGCGTCTGCTGGCGCGGTCCCGAGAGCTGGTGGTGACGAACGGCTATGCCGCCAACGCCTGCGAAGCCTTCGCGGCCAACCTTGTCGGCGACGGGATCAAGCCGTCCTCGCTGATCGGAGACGCCGATCTGCGCGACCAGGTGCAGCGGCTCTGGCTCGCCTGGACCGACGAGGCCGATGCGGACGGGCTGACCGACTTCTACGGCCTGCAGGCCATGGTCGCGCGCGAGATGTTCGTCGCCGGCGAGTGCTTTGTCCGGCTGCGCACGCGCCGGACCGAGGACGGACTGCTCGTCCCGCTGCAGCTGCAGCTTCTCCAGTCCGAGATGCTGCCCTTCGAGAAGACCGAGACGGCGGCGAACGGCAACCGCATCCGCTGCGGGATCGAGTTCGATGCGATCGGGCGACGCGTGGCCTACCACTTCCGCCGCCGGCATCCGGGTGACAGCACCGACCAGGGGGCGGTGATCCCGGAGACTGCGCGCGTGCCGGCGGCCGACGTGCTGCACATCTACCGGCCGATCGATGCGGGCCAGATCCGGGGACTACCGCATATCGCGCCGGCGATGGTGCGGCTGTTCCTGCTCGACCAGTACGACGACGCAGAGCTCGATCGGAAGAAGACCGCGGCGATGTTCGCGGGGTTCATCACCAAGACCGCGCCGGAAGAGCCCATGATGGGCGAGGCCGAGGCGGACTTGGACGGGGCCGCCATCGCGAGCCTCGAGCCCGGCACGATGCAGGTGCTGCTGCCGGGCGAGGACGTGAAGTTCTCGTCGCCGGCGGATGTCGGCGGCGGCTACGAGGCGTTCCAATACCGCACGCTGCTGGCGGTCTCGGCCTCGCTCGGGCTGCCCTATCACCTCGTCACCGGCGATGTCCGGCAGGCGAACTACTCGAGCCTCAGGGCCGAGCTTGTCGAGTTCCGCCGCCGCATCGGCCAACTGCAGCATGGCGTGATCGTGCACCAGCTCTGCCGCGCGGTCTGGCAGCGCTGGCTGGAGACGGCGGTGCTGTCGGGCGCGCTCGATGCCGATGCTGCGGCGGTGCGGCCGGTGCAATGGATCCCGCCGCGCTGGGACTGGGTCGATCCGCTGAAGGACATCCAGGCGCAGGTGCTGGCGATGGAGGCCGGCATCACCTCGCGGCGCAAGGTAGTCGAGGCCACCGGTTACGACATCGAGGAAGTCGACCGCGAGAACGCCGCCGACGCCGCGCACGCGACGGGTCTCGGCCTGCGCTACCGCACGAGCCCCGGCGAGACGCAAGGCGCCCGCGCGTCTCCGGCAACGCGGGCAACGCCCGGCGATGGCGCCGGCAACGACTCGGACGACGGCGCGGCGACGACCGATCCGGCCACCGAACAGGAGTGACGACATGGCAAGCTGGTATGCGATCCGCGCCCGGGGAACGGGGGCGGAAGTTGCGATCTATGACGAGATCGGCGCCTACGGGGTCTCGGCGAAGGGGTTTCTCAGCGACCTGGGCGCGCTGTCCGAGGGCACGCCCGTCGATCTGCGGCTCAACAGCCCTGGCGGTTCGGTCTTCGACGCGGTCGCGATCCACAACGCGATCAAGCGGCACGAAGGCCCGGTCACGGTCTGGATCGACGGCATCGCCGCCTCGGCGGCCTCCTATGTCGCCATGGCGGGCGACGAGATCGTCATGCCGGAGAACGCCTTCCTGATGATCCATGATCCGGCCGGCCTCGTGATGGGCACGGCCGAGGACATGCGCGCCATGGCCGAGGCGCTCGACAAGGTGAAAGGCAGCCTCGTTTCCGGCTATGCCGCGAAATCCGGCCGGACGCCGGAGGAAGTCTCGGCGCTCATGGCTGCCGAGACCTGGTTCGACGCGTCGGACGCCGTGGCGCAGGGCTTCGCCGACCGGCTGATCGAGCCTGTCCGGATCGCCGCGAACTTCGACATCGGGCGCTTCCGCAACGCGCCGCCGATGTTGGTCGAAGCGATCGGGGCCGAGCCGGAGCCCGACAGCGAGAGCGACGGCGGTGAGATCGAAGCGGAGGAGGACACTGAGGCCGCCGCCGAAGGCGACGAGGTCGCGGACGCCGAGGACCAGCCGGCCCCCACTTCCGATACCCCGGAGCCGCCGGCCGAGACGCCACCGCCCAGTGGCGCGCCGCCCGATCCCGCCGCGATCCGGGCCGAGGCCATAGGCCACGCCCGGGCTGTCGTCGACCTCTGCCTCCTCGCAGGCCAACCGCAGATGGCGGGCCGCTTCCTCGAAGAGGACGCGAGCCTCGACGAGGTGCGCGCCGCGCTCCTCGCCGCCAAGGCCGAGGCCGAGCCCGAGATCGCGCCCCATCACCCGCAGCCCGGCCGCTCCTCGGCCGCGCGCCCCTGGGGCGAGATCGTCGCCCGCACCTTCAAGCTGAAAGGATGACACCATGACCACGCTGGTCGAAGGCACGCACCCCGGCGGCTTCCTCGTCTGGGAAGCCTTCCGCGACTACACCCGCGAGACGATCACCGTCGCCGCCGGCACGCTAGAGCCCGGCACGGTGCTGGGCAAGATCACCGCGTCCGGCAAATACACCGCCCACGAGCCGGCCGCCGTCGACGGCACCGAGACCGCCGTCGCCGTGCTCTGGGGCAATGCGGATGCGTCCGCCGGCGACGTGCCGGCCGTCGCCGTCGTCCGCGGCCCCGCCATCGTCAACCGTCACGACCTCGTCTTCGCCGGCACGCCCAGCGAGGGCGAGATCGCGGCCGCCCACACGGCGCTCCTCGCCGCGGGCATCCTCGTCCGCTGACCCAGTTCCCTTTTTCACGCGCGCCCGCACGCAAAACCGGCATCCACTTTTGCTGGGCGCGCTCCTGACAGGAGGCATCCTCATGGCCACCATGGACATCTTCGAAGGCGATGCCTTCACCATCGTCGAGCTCACGCGCGCGCTCGAAAACATCCCCTACAAGCCCGCGCTGCTCTCGGGCTCGAACCTCTTCAGCCCGCGCGGCGTGCGCTCCCGTACCGTCGTGATCGAGAGCCGGGACGGCACGCTCTCGCTGATCCCGTTCTCGGAGCGCGGGTCGGCCTACGAGCAGCAGGTGCCCGACCGGCGCGAGATGCGCGCCTTCGTCTGCCGCCAGTTCAAGAAGCAGGACGTGCTCTGGGCTTCCGAAATCCAGTCCGTCCGCGACTTCGGCTCCGAGAGCGCCACCCAGCAGGTGCAGACGGAGGTTGCGTATCGGCTCAGGAAGCTCCGCCAGGACGCCGAGACGACCTTCGAGTACCACCTCCTGAACGGCATCCAGGGGCTGGTGAAGGATCCGAAGGACCACGCGACGGTGGTGAACTACTTTACCGAGTTCGGCATCTCGCCTGCCGCCGAGATCGACTTCGACCTCGACAATGCGAGCCCGGCCTCGGGCGCGCTGCGCAAGCGCTGCCAGGCGCTCATCGAGAGCATCGAGGACTCGATGGGCGGGCTCTCGGCCGGCGCCGTGCAGATCCGCGCCGAATGCGGCTCGGCCTTCTTCGCCGATCTCGTGGCCCACAAGGAAGTGCGCGAGACCTACCTCAACACCGCCGCCGCGGCCGATCTGCGAGGGCGCGTCGCCGACGAGGTCAGCTTCGGCGGCATCACCTTCCGCCGCTACCGGGGCGGCGTCGGTTTCACGGTGCCCACCGACAAGGCGTACTTCTATCCCGAAGGGATCGAGGGCCTCTTCGAGATCTACTACGCCCCCGCCGACACCTTCGAGACGGTGAACACGCTCGGCCAGCCTCTCTATGCGCGCACGATCCCCGACCGGGATCGCGACGAGTGGGTGCGGCTCGAGATCGAGAGTAATCCGCTCCCGATTTGCACCCGGCCGCAGGTGCTGCGCTCGGCAAGGCGGACCTGATGAGTGCCTTCGCCACGGCACTGGATGCGCTCTTCGCCGACGCGCATCTCGCGCGCGATGTTGTCTACACCGCCGAAGGTGGCGCGCCGTCGCTGGTCCGCGCCATCCTGCGCCAGCCAGACGAAGTGACCGGCTTCGGCGAGGCGCGTATCTGGTCGGAAACGACCCGGCTGGACCTGCGCCTCGCAGAGGTGGCGACCCCGCGGCCCGGCGACCGCATCGAGATCGACAGCGAGGCCTTCCTGATCCATGGCGAGCCCGTTCGCGACCGCGAGCGGCTGGTCTGGACCGTCGATCTGCGCCCTGTCTGACTGTGATGAAGCTGAAGCTCGACATCACGCCGGACCTCATCGCCGCCATGGCCGCCGAGGTGAAGGCCGGCGAGAAGGCTGTCACCGCCGCCATGCGCGAGGCCGGGACGGGGCTGAAGACCGCCTGGCGCGGCCAGATCACCGGAGCGGGGCTCGGCCGGCGGCTCGCGAACTCGATCCGCAGCCAGACCTACCCGAAGGCCGGCGAGAGCCTGAATGCTGCGGCGCTGGTCTGGTCCAAGGCGCCAGTCATCGTCGGCGCCCACGACACCGGCCCGCTGATCCGCTCGAAAGAGGGCTTCTGGCTGGCAATCCCGACCGAAGCCGCCGGGCGGGGCCTTCGCGGCGGCAAGATCACCCCCGGCGAATGGGAGCGCCGCCGGGGGTTGCGCCTGCGCTTCGTCTATCGCCGCCGCGGCCCGAGCCTGCTCGTCGCCGACAGGGCTCGCATCAATAACCGCGGTCAGGCGGTCGCCTCGCGTTCGAAGACCGGCCGTAACCAGGTCACCGCGCCGATCTTTCTGTTGGTACCGCAGGTCAAGCTGCCGAAGCGGCTCGACCTCGACCGAGACGCCGAGCGGGCGCTCGATAGCGTGTCGGGGCTGATCGTGGCGAATTGGATCGACGTTCGTCTTTGAGCTATTCGACAGAGACAAAGGGGACTAGCGAACTCACACAGACGTCGGCAGGAGGGAATCAATGCGGATAGCTTGCCTCGGATGGGGTTCGTTGGTCTGGGACCCGCGTGACCTGCCGATTAGAGGTTCGTGGTTCGAAGATGGGCCACTGGTCCAAGTTGAGTTTGCTCGTCAATCACGGGACGGACGCATAACCCTTGTCCTCACCGAAGCAGGCGCAATTGTGCGCTCTCTGTGGGCACTAATGGATTGCACAGACATTGAGGCTGCTCGGGAAGCGCTGCGCGCCCGTGAAGGCGTGCCAAAGAGTAAACCAGAGTTTATCGGCTCCCTAGAACGCGGTGGTGATGGACCGGCGCAAATAGTGGGCAGCGCGGAATGGCTTCGGTATCAGCAGTTGGACGCAGTTGTCTGGACCGCGCTTCCACCCAAGTTTGGCGACGCCGAGAAGATACCCACCGAAGATCAAGTCGTGGACTACCTCGCGGGACTTCGTGGGGCGGCCCGGGACAATGCAGAGCAATACGTTCGGAAAACTCCACCTCAGATCGATACGAACTACCGACGAGCGATTTCGGCAAGATTGAGCTGGTCGGCGACGCCGTAGGCTTCATTCTTCATGCCCACCCCACGCGAAACCATCCTCGCCGCGCTGCACGCGCGGCTCTCGGCGCTGCCCGCCACCGTGCTTCGCGGTGAGGTGCTACCCGAGCGCGTCCCGGCGGCGGGGCTCCTGATCCTGCGCGACGGCGAGCCGGGAGAGCCGGAGGTCACGCTGTCGCCGCTGCGCTACCACTACCAGCACCGCGCCGAGATCGAAGCGGTCGTGCAGGGCGACGACCGTGACGCCGCCTTCGACACGTTGACCGCCAGCATAGGCACGGCGCTCGCCGCCGACCGCACGCTTGGCGGGCTCTGCGACTGGATCGAGGCCGAAGCGCCGCGCCCCGTGGACGTGCCGGTCGAGGGCGCGGCGAGCCTGAAGGCGGCCGTGATCCCGGTGGTGTTGCACTATTCCACGGCCGACCAGCTGGCCTGACCCCGACAACTCGAGGAGACGAACATGGCACGAGCCCAGGGGGCGCGGGCGCTGATGGCGCTTGCGTTCGAGACGACCTATGGAACGCCGCCCGCGAGCGGTTTCACCCGCATGCCCTTCGCCAGCACCTCGCTTGGCGCGGAGCAACCGCTTCTGAACAGCGAGTTGCTCGGCTACGGCCGGGATCCGCTGGCGCCGATCAAGGACGCGGTGACGGCCGATGGCGACGTCGTCGTGCCGCTCGACGCAGAGGCCTTCGGCTTCTGGCTGAAGGCGGCCTTCGGGACACCCACGACCACGGGCGCGGAAGCTCCCTACACCCACGAGTTCCAGTCCGGGTCCTGGACGCTGCCCAGCATGTCGATCGAGACCGGCATGCCCGAGGTGCCGCGCTATGCCATGTATTCCGGCTGCGTGCTCGACCAGATCACCTGGCAGATGCAGCGCTCCGGGCTGCTGACCGCCACGGCGCGTTTGGTGGCGCAGGGCGAGACGGTGGGCATGACCACCAGCGCTGGTACCCCAGCTGCGCTGGAGCTGAAGCGCTTCGGCCATTTCAACGGGTCGATCCAGCGCAACGGTTCCGTGCTCGGTAATGTGGTCTCGGCCGAGATCACCTATGCCAACAACCTCGACCGCATCGAGACCATCCGAAGCGACGGGCGCATCGATGGCGCGGACCCGTCCATCGCGGCGCTGACCGGCCGGATCGAGGTGCGCTTCGCCGACCAGACGCTGGTGACGCAGGCCATCAATGGCGAGGCCTGCGAGATGGAGTTCGCCTACGTCCTGCCCTCGGGCGAGAGCTTCACCTTCACCGTCCACGCCGTCTACCTGCCGCGCCCGCGCATCGAGATTTCCGGGCCGCAGGGCGTGCAGGCGACATTCGACTGGCAGGCCGCCCGCGACAGCGTCGTGGGCCGAATGTGCACCGCGACCCTCGTGAATGACGTGGAGAGCTACTGATGCTGACGCTCGACCTGACGAACGCGCCGCGCTGGCACGATCTCGCGCCCGGTGTCCGGGTGCAGCTGCGCCCGCTGACCACCGCGCTGATGGTGGCGACGCGTAGCGATCCGGCCGTCGAGGCGGTGCCCGAGGAGGCCTCGGACGAGGAGCGCGCCGTCGCTTTCGCCAAGGCGCTGGCGCGGCGGGCAGTGCTCGGCTGGGAGGGCATCAGCGATGCGGACGGCAACGCCATCGCCCCGAGCCCGGAAGCCATCGACGCGCTGCTCGACATCTGGCCGATCTTCGAGGCGTTCCAACTGACCTACGTCTCGAAGGGCCTGCTGCTGGAACAGGAAAAAAACGCCTCCGCGCTCTCGCCGAATGGTCCTTCGGCGGGGGCGAGCGCTACTGCGAAGCCTGCGCGCAAACCTGCCCGGACTGCCCGGCGCGGCTGAACCGTCCGGAAACTCCGGAGGGTTGGCAGGTCTGGGATCTCGTCGGCCGGCTCGGCGGCCAGCTGCGCGTCCTGCCCGGCGCGGTGATCGGCTGGGACATGTCGGCAGCACTCGCGCTCGGTGACGCGCTCGGCGTGCCGCCGCTCGCCATGGCCGAACTGTTGCCCGTCATCGAAGCGGTGATGGTGGCCAAGCTCAACGAACAGATGGATCACTCCCATGACTGAGAAGAGGGTCAGCGTCCGCCTCGCTGCCGTGGGCGGACGGCAGGTGCGCGCCGAGCTCGAAGGCGTGGGCGAAGCCGGATCGCGCGGTTTCGGACGGCTGAGCCGGGAGATGGAGGCGGCCAACGCCCGGCTCGCGGCCTTCTCGCGGCGGGTCCGGGTCGCGGCAGCCGCTGCCGTGGCCGCCGCAGCCGCCGCTGGCGTGGCGATGGTGCGCTCCGGCCTGCAGACGGTCGACGCGCAGGCCAAGCTGGCGCAGTCGCTCGGCACCACGGTCGCCTCGATCCAGACACTGGAGCGCGCGGGCGAGCTGGCGGGCGTGTCGATGTCCGGCATCGAGCAAGCCACCAAGGATCTGACGCGCCGTCTTAGCCAGGCGGCCGCCGGGACCGGCCCTGCTGCCGACGCGCTGGACCGATTGGGGCTCTCGGCCAATGAGCTGATCGCCCTGCCGCTGGACCAGCGCGTCGGCGCGATCAATGCGGCAATCGAGAGCTTCGTGCCCGCCGCAGAACGCGCCGCCGTGGCGGGGCAGCTCTTCGGCGAGGAAGGCTCCATCGCCATGTCGCGGATCGACACCGCGACGCTGCGCCAGGCGACGGAGGACGTGCTTGCCTTCGGGGTCGTGGTCTCCGAACAGGACGCCGACCAGATCGAGCGGACGAACGACGCCATCTCGCGGCTCGGCCTTATCTGGCGCGGGCTGTCGAACCAGCTGGCGGTCGCTGCGGCTCCGGCGCTGGAAGCCGTCGCCGACGCCATGGCCGCGGTCGCCAGCCGCACCGGGCCGCTCGGCATCGCGATCCGCGGCCTCTTCGACAACATCGGCCGCCTGACGACCTACGCCGCAACCTTCGCCGCCTTCCTCACGGGACGCTGGGTGGCCGGCATGGCGGCTGCGGCGATCTCCGTCCGCGGCCTCGCCACAGCACTGGTCGTGCTGCGCGGGGCGCTGATCCGGACCGGCATCGGCGCGCTGATCGTCGGTGCGGGTGAACTCGTCTACCAGTTCACCCGCCTCGTCTCCGGCGCGGGCGGGTTCGGCGAGGCGATGTCGCTTCTGAAGGATCTCGCCGTCGAGGTCTGGGAGCGGATCAAGATGAGCGCCGCTGCGGCGGCCGCGGCCGCCACGGCAATGTTCTTCGACCTGAAGGCGGACGCCGCCTCGGGCATGCAGAGCGCCATCGATAGCGTGGTGAGCTTCGGCAACACCGCCGCGAACACGTTCGAGGGGGCTTACGAGGCGATCAAGGCGGTCTGGGGCCTGCTGCCCGCCGCCATCGGTGATCTGGCGTTCCAGGCGGCCAACAGCCTGGTCGACGGCGTCGAGGCCATGCTGAACGGCGTGGTCTCGCGCATCAACGGCTTCATCGGCGGCATCAACCAGGGACTGGAAGCTCTCGGCTCCGAGCGGCGCATTTCGCTGGTGCCCGACCTCGACCTGGGCGAGATCGAGAACCGCTTCGAGGGCGCGGCAAGTGCTGCCACGACAGCTGCGCAGGCGGCGTTCGACCGGGCCTTCGAGGACAACCCGCTCACCGCGCCCGATCTCGGGCTCACGGACGCGGCCGCTCGCGCGCTCGAGTCCGCAAACCTCTATCGCGGCGCGGCGCGCGATCTGGCCGAGGGGGCTCGTGCGCCCCTCGAAAGCTGGCAAGCCCTGCGCGACGCGGTGCGCGGCACGGATGAGGACGGGGCCGATGCGCTGGCCGAGGCAACGGCCGCGGCGGAGCGGTTCGAGACCGCGCTCGACGGCGCCGGACAGGCGGCGACCGATGCCGGTTCCGCCGCGGGTGCTGCCGCAGCTGCAGCCGAGCCCAATGTGGAGATCGCGGTCACCGGCTGGCAGGCGGTCACGGCTGCGCTCTCGGACTACGCCAGCAAGGCGCGTGAGATCGGCGGCGACATCGGCCAGAGCCTCGTCGGCGCCTTCCAGTCGGCCGAGAACGCGGTGGGCCAGTTCGTGAAGACCGGCAAGCTGAACTTCCGAGACCTCGTCATCTCGCTGCTGGCCGATCTCGCCCAGCTGGCGACGCGGCGGTTCATCTTGGGGCCGATCGCCAATGCGCTCTCCGGCGTGTTCTCCGGGGCGGGCGGCATCTTCGCCAACGTCCTACATGCGGGCGGGATGGTCGGGTTCGCGGGGCCCTCGCGCATGGTGCCCGCCATGGCCTTCGCCGCTGCCCCTCGGATGCACGGCGGCGGGATGGCTGGCCTCCGCCACGACGAGGTGCCCGCAATCCTGCAGCGCGGCGAGCGCGTGCTGTCGCGGCGGGAGGCCCAGAGCTACGGCGCGGGCGGCGGCGTCAACGTCACCATCATGGCCCGCGACGCCGAGAGCTTTCGGCAGTCGCGCACGCAGGTCGCGGCGGACATCGCCCGCGCCGTGTCGCTCGGGCGGAGGGGCATGTGATGGCGTTTCACGAGGTCCGGTTTCCCGACAACATCAGTCGCGGCGCGCGCGGCGGGCCGGAACGGCGCACCCAGATCGTCGAGCTCGCCTCGGGCGACGAGGAGAGGAACGCCAGCTGGGCCAACTCGCGCCGCCGCTACGATGTGGCCTACGGCATCCGCCGCGCCGACGATCTGGCGGCGGTCGTCGCCTTCTTCGAGGCGCGGAACGGGCGGCTGCATGGCTTCCGGTTCAAGGACTGGGGCGACCACAAGTCCTGCCTGCCATCGGGCACGCCGTCACCGACCGATCAGGCGATCGGCACCGGCGACGGCACGACGAGCGCCTTCCAGCTGGTGAAGCGCTACACCTCCGGCGCGCAAACCTGGACACGCGCCATAGCCAAACCGGTGACCGGAACCGTGCGCATCGCGCTCGGCGGCGTGGAGCAGCCGTCTGGCTGGTCGGTCGACATCGCCACCGGCGTCGTGACCTTCGGCACCGCGCCGGGCGCTGGCGTCGCGATCACCGCGGGGTTCGAGTTCGACGTGCCGGTCCGCTTCGACACCGACGTGCTCGACGTGACGCTCGACCTTGAGCGGCTCGGCTCGATCACCTCCATTCCGCTTCTGGAACTGCGCCGATGAAGACCTTCGCTCCTGCCTTTCAGGCCCATCTCGACGAGGGCACGACGACGCTCGCCTGGTGCTGGCGGATCACGCGGGCCGACGGCGCCACCTTCGGCTTCACCGATCACGACCGGACACTCGCCTTCGACGGGACAGACTTTGAGCCCGAGAGCGGGCTGACCGCCTCCGAGGTCCGTTCGGGCTCGGACCTGTCCGTCGATGCGCAGGACGCTGAGGGGGTGCTGACCTCGGAGCGCATCACCGAGACCGAGATCCTCGACGGTCGCTGGGACAACGCGGCGGTGGAGGTCTGGCGAGTGAACTGGGCGGGCACCGGCCAGCGCGTGCTGATGCGGCGCGGCGCCATTGGCCAGATCCGGCGTGGGCGGCTGGCCTTCGTCGCCGAAGTCCGCTCGCTCGCCCATGTGCTGGGCCAGACGGTCGGGCGAACCTTTCAGGCGACCTGCGATGCCGCGCTCGGCGACGCGCGCTGCGGGGTCGATCTGGAGGATCCGACCTTCAAGGGCATCGGCGCCGTCATCGATCTCCTGCGTGACCGCGCCTTCACCGCCTCGGGTCTCGGCAGCTTCACCTCCGGCTGGTTCACCTTCGGCACGCTGGACTGGACGAGCGGTGCGAACGCAGGACGGCGCACCGAGGTGCTGGGCCATGAGGTGACCGACGGCGTGGCGATCCTGACCCTGCTCGAGGCACCGGTGCGCGCGATCGCCGAGGACGACGCCTTCATCATCCGTGCGGGTTGCGACAAGCGCATGGAGACCTGCGGCGCGAAGTTCGGGAACACCGCCAACTTCCGAGGCTTCCCGCACATCCCCGGTCAGGACGCAGTCCTGCGGTACGCGACCAAGGACGGTGGTCATGATGGGGGCGTGCTGTGAGGGGAGCGCTTAGCGAGCCAGAGGCTCGGTCGCCGCGGCGATTTCGCGGCACGTCTCGTCGTCCAGCGGCAGGATTGGGCGGGGAGGGTCGCAGTCGGTCAGGCCCATCTGCCGCGCCATCGCATAAACCACCCGCAGCGAGCCATGGGCTTTGAAGAGCGCCCAGAGCGGGGCAAGCTCTTCATCAATCCGGCGGGCCTCCGCCGCATTGCCTGCCATCGCCGCCGCAGTCAGCCGCAATGCGATCTCGGGGAGGATCCCGCCAATCACGCTATACCACGTATTTGCACCAGCCAGCAGCGCCTCGGCGCAGCCCCAGTCCCCGCTGTAGCCAATGGCAAAGTCTGCAGGCAGCGTGCTGCGCAGCCGGGCCAGATCGCTGGCGAGACTGCCTTGCGCGGGCAACGGCATCTTGATTGCAGCGATCCGGGGTACCTGCGCCAGTCGCTGTATTAGCGCGACGTCGAAGTTGAAATGCGTGGTGCTGGGATTGTTGTAAATGCACAGCGGCAGATCGCTTGCGGTCGCAACGGCGCTGTAATGGGCGTAGGCCTCATCCTGAGTCAGAGGCGTGTAGCTGACCGCAGGCAGCAGCACAGCATTTGCACCAGCCTCCGCCGCATCGCGGGCCAATGCACAGGCCTCGTCGGTGCGCAGCGCTCCGACCCCAACCATCAGCGACACACTGCTGCCCAGCACATCAGCCGCCACAGACACCGCCCGGCGTCGTTCTGCGCGCGTCAGATACGCGAATGTGCCGGTGCTGCCTAGCAGGCCCACCGAACCAAGATCGGGTCGCCGCAACTGCTCCAGCACCCGAACAAGCGCGTCGGTCTGCACGCGCCCGTCCCCGGTAGCCGGCGTGATTGGAAAGGCGGACAGACCAGTAAAGTTCATCTCGATAGCCCTCAAGGCACGGTAGTCAAACCCATGGTGACGCCACAAATCCCTCGGAATGGCAAGGCGCCCCCCACGGCGGCACCCAAGGCTGCAGCTAATCCTGACCGAGTAATCCCGGTTGCGCGCGCGTGGCTCGGCACACCGTACCACGACCAAGCCAGCCTGTGCGGCGTCGGCTGCGACTGCCTTGGGCTGGCCCGGGGCGTCTGGCGCGAGGTCGTCGGCCCAGAGCCATTCCCGATCCCGCCCTACAGCCGCGACTGGGGCGAGACCGGTCCGTGCGAGGTTCTGGCCGAGGGCGCACGCCGGATGATGATCGAGGTGTCGCCCGCCGAGGCAGGCCCCGGCGCGCTGGTCCTCTTCCGCATGAAGCCCCGCGCCATCGCCAAGCATGTCGGGATCCTGACCGGGCCCGACAGCTTCCTCCATGCCTACGAGCGGCTCGGCGTCATCGAGGAACCGCTGACGCAATCCTGGCGACGGCGCATCGCCTTCGCCTTCCTGTTCCCGCAACGCTGAGACCCCGACATGGCCACCCTCGTTCTCGGTGCCGCTGGCGCCGCCATTGGCGGTTCGATCGGCGGCGCGATCCTCGGCGTCAGCGCCGCCACCATCGGCGGCTTCATCGGCTCCACCGTCGGCTCGGTCGTGGACAGCTGGATCATCTCATCACTGGCGCCGACCCAGCGGATCGAGGGCGCGCGGCTCGACACGCTGCGCATCACCTCGGCCACCGAGGGCGCGGTCATCCCGCGGCTCTACGGCCGGATGCGGATGGGCGGCAACATCATCTGGGCGACGGATTTCCGCGAGGAGACGAAGACCACCACGCAGGGTGGCGGAAAGGGCGGCGGGGGCGGCAAGGTCAAGACGACCGAGTATCTGTACTACGCCTCTTTTGCCGTGGCGCTCTGCGAGGGGCCGATCACCGGCATCGGCCGCATCTGGGCCGACGGCAAGCCGATGGACCTCTCCGGCGTCACCTGGCGCTGGTATCCGGGCGACGAGGCACAGACCGCTGACCCGTTCATCGCCGCGAGGATGGGCGCGGCCAGCACGCCGGCCTATCGCGGCACGGCCTATGTCGTCTTCGAGGAACTGGCGCTGTCCACCTACGGCAACCGGTTGCCGCAACTGTCGTTCGAGGTGTTCCGGCCGCTGGCCGATCCCGACACCGCCGAAGGGCTGACCCGCGCCGTCACCATGATCCCTGCCTCGGGCGAGTTCACCTACGCCACGCAGGCCATCCGCAAGACCGATGGTGGCGCGACGGTGCCCGAGAACCTGAACGCGCTGGCCGACTCCACCGACATGGTCGAAGCGCTCGATCGCCTGCAGGCGATGGCGCCAGCGGTCGAGAGCGTCAGCCTCGTCGTCGCCTGGTTCGGCGACGACCTGCGCGCGGGATCGTGCAAGGTGCGGCCGGGCGTCGAGGTGTCCGCCAAGTCGACCACGCCCGCCAGCTGGTCGGTGAATGGCGTCAGCCGCGCCAGCGCCTTCCTCGTCAGCCGCGACGATCAGGACCGCCCCGTCTATGGCGGCACGCCGTCGGACTTCGCGGTGGTGCAGGCGATCCAGGAGATGAAGGCGCGCGGGCTGCGGGTCACCTTCTATCCCTTCATCCTGATGGACGTGCCGCCCGGCAACACCCTGCCGAACCCGTATTCCGACAACTCCGCCGGGACGGGCCAGCCCGCCTTTCCCTGGCGCGGCCGGATCACCTGTTCGCCCGCGGCCGGTTTCGCCGGGACGGTGGACAAGACCGCCACGGCCGCAAGCCAGGTCGCGGCGCTGTTCGGTGCGGCCACGCCCGCCAGCTTCAGCGTGGCGGGACAGTCGGTTTCGTGGACCGGGCCTGCGGGCGATTGGGGTCTGCGCCGCATGGTGCTGCACTACGCCCATCTCTGCGCGGCGGCGGGCGGGGTCGATGCGTTCCTGATCGGCACCGAGATGCCCGGGCTCACGACGATCCGCTCGGGCGCCAGTACCTATCCGGCGGTGCAGGCCTATCGGGACCTGCTCGCGGATGTCCGCTCGATCCTCGGTGCCGGGACGAAGATCGGATACGCGGCGGACTGGTCGGAATACTTTGGCCACCAGCCGGGCGACGGCTCGAGCGACGTGTTCTTCCACCTCGATCCGCTCTGGGCCGATCCGGAGATCGATTTCGTCGGGATCGACAACTATATGCCGCTCTCCGACTGGCGTGACGGGTTCGAGCATCTCGACGCGGCCGAGGGCTGGCCCGCCATCTACGACCGGGCCTACCTGCAGGGGAACATCGCGGGCGGCGAAGGTTTCGACTGGTTCTACGCCAGCGCGGCGGATCGGTCGGCGCAGGTTCGGACAGCCATCACGGACGGCGCGGCGGGCAAGCCGTGGGTCTTCCGCTACAAGGATCTGCGCGCCTGGTGGTCGAACACGCATTACGACCGCCCGGGCGGAGTCGAGAGCGCGACACCGACGGCGTGGGCGCCGCAGTCCAAGCCGATCTGGTTCACCGAGCTGGGCTGCCCGGCCATCGACCGTGGCACCAACCAGCCGAACGTCTTCTTCGATCCGAAGTCGTCCGAGAGTTTCACGCCACATTTCTCGCGGGGCTGGCGGGATGACGCCATTCAGCGGGCCTATCTGGAGGCAACGTACCTCTGGTGGGGCACCGCGGCGAACAACCCTGTTTCCTCAGTCTACGGCGGCCGCATGGTGCACGCCCCCGAATGCGCCGCCTGGACCTGGGACGCGCGGCCGTACCCATTCTTTCCGGCGCTGACCGACGTCTGGACAGACGGGGCGAACTGGCGGCTCGGCCATTGGCTGACGGGGCGGCTCGGCGCGGTGTCGCTGGCCGCACTGGTCCGCCATCTCTGCCAGCGGGCGGGGCTCCCCGAGGATCGCATCGACGTCACCGGCCTCTGGGGCGCGGTCGAGGGCTACGCCATCACGGCGCTGGAAAGCCCGCGCGCCTCGATCACCACGCTGTCGCGCCATTTCGGCTTCGACGCGGTGGAGACCGAGGGAGTGATCCGCTTCGTGATGCGCGGCCGGGCCTCGGTCGTCACCCTCGGGCCAGACGATCTGGTGGCCCCCCGCGAGGGCGACGTGCTGGAGCTGACCCGCGGCCAGGAGACGGAACTGCCGCAGGCGTTGAAGTGGCAGGTCGCCCGCGCCGATGAGGACTACGACGCGGCCCTCGTCGAGGCGCGGCGCATCACGGTGGACACGACGCGCATTGCGTCCGAGTCCTTCCAGATGGCGGTGCCGCCCGAGGAGGCCGAGCGGCGCTGCCGCCGCGCGCTGATGGAGGCGTGGGTGGGGCGCGAGACCGCGGCGTTCCGTCTGCCGCCCTCGCGCCTCGCGCTCGATCCGGCCGACGCGATCCGGCTGGAGCATGACGGGCGGCTGGTCGATCTGCGGCTGGTCTCCATCGCCGACTCGGAGGCGCGCGGGATCGAGGCGGTCCGCCAGGACCGGGCGACCTACGATCTGCCACCCGGCGATCCCCGCGCAGCGTCGCTGACGCGCGCCGTCGTGTTCGGCGCGCCGGATGCGGTGCTGATGGATCTGCCGCAGCTGACCGAGGACCAGCCCGCGCATCGGCCGCTGGTCGCCGCCCATGCGGTTCCCTGGCCCGGCGAGGTGGCGGTGTTCCGCAGCCCCTCGACCGATGGCTTCGAACTGCTGACCACGTTTGGCAGCCGCGCCCGGATCGGGGCGTTGGCCTCGAATTTCTACGCGGGGCCCACCTCGCGCTTCGACCTCGGCAATGCGCTGGTGGTCGATCTGCTGACCGGCACGCTGGAGAGCGTCACGGATCTCACCCTGTTCGGCGGGGCGAACGCGCTGGCCGTGGAAACCGCGCCGGGGGTCTGGGAGATCGTGCAGGCGGGCGCGGCGGAGCTGCTGGCGCCGGGTCGATACCGCCTGACACGCCTGCTGCGCGGCCAGCGCGGGACCGAGGGCGCCATGGGCAACCCGGCTCCGGCAGGCGCGCGGGTCGTCGTGCTCGACGACAGCCTCGCGTCGCTGCCGATCGCCGAGGCCGATCTCGGCATCCCGTGGAACTGGCGCGTCGGCCCGGCGAGCCGTCCGGTCAGCGACGAGACCTATGTGGCGCAGGCCTTCGCGCCCGAGGGTGTCGGGCTGCGGCCGTTTTCTGTGGCCCATGTCGAACAGCCGTGGCGCAAGGCGCGCAGTCCCGGCGATCTGACGATCCGCTGGACACGCCGGTCCCGCGCGCTCTCGGCCGACAGCTGGGGCGGGCTCGAGGTGCCGCTGGCCGAGGAGCTCGAAGCCTACGAGGTCGAGATTCTCGACGGCGCCACATTGAAGCGGGTGCTGAGCACCGCCACCACCAGCGCGGTCTACACGGCCGCCCACCAGACCGCCGACTGGGGCGGGCCGCTCGGGCCCGGCGACACGCTCGACATCCGCATCCATCAGCTCTCCGCCCTTGTCGGGCGGGGTGCGCCCAAGGCTGTAACGCTGAGCTTCTGAGGTAGCGCAATGAGTTCTGGCACGGCGCGCGATCTACGTCGTAGGCTTGGGACATGCGCCCCGAGGACGAAGACTGGATTGCCGCCAAGCTTGCCAGAGTGATGGCCGTGGCCTGCGTGCGAAACACGCAGCTCGAAACCCTGCATGCCGGCCTCACGCCCGTTTCGCACACGGGTGATGGCAGCGACGTCATCGTGGAGGACGCCGCGGGCCGACGCATACCCTGGTCCGAGGTCTCGCGGATCAATGACGACGAGATGCGCGCGTTGATGCGCGAGATCGTGGATCGCCTCTACACCTTTCATCTGCGGATCGACGATCCGGCTTTCCGGGCCGAGATCGATCGCTGGGCCGCGATGACCGCAAAGTGGGACGCGCCGAAGCCCGATCCGGTGCTCTCGGCCATCCCAGCGGAGACGCCCGAACGCGGGTAGCCCGCCACCGCCGATCGCCGCGCCATTCTCCGCCGCCTGCCATGCAGGCGGCGTTCTTCGTTCTGGAGACCGCCCATGTCCGACGCCACGACCCATCTCCTCCTGCCCTACATCATGGCGGCGCAGGCCCAGAAGCATGTCACGCACAACGAGGCGCTGCGGCTGCTCGACGGGCTCGTCCAGCTCTCCGTTCTCGACCGGGACCTGACCGCGCCGCCCGGCTCGCCCGCCGATGGCGACCGCTACATCGTCGGGTCGGGCGCGACCGGCGACTGGGCGGGCTGGGACCTGAACGTCGCGCTCTGGACGGACGGCGCGTGGCTGCGTCTGCCGCCTCGGAGCGGGTGGCGGTCATGGGTCGAGGACGAGGGACTGCTGCTGGTCTACGACGGCGCGGGCTGGGTCGGCACCACACCGGCGGCATTGCAGAACCTGGCGCTCCTCGGGGTCGGCACGACGGCCGATACATCGAACCCGTTCTCAGCCAAGCTCAATGCCGCGCTCTGGACCGCGAAGACCGTGGCCGAGGGCGGCACCGGCGATCTGTTCTACACCATGAACAAGGAGGCCGCCGCAGACGATCTCGGGCTGACCCTGCAGACCGGCTTCGTAACCAAGGCGCTGGTCGGGCTGTTCGGCTCCGACCGCTTTCGGCTCGCGGTCTCTGCTGACGGCAGCACCTTCTTCGACGGGCTCAGCGTCGACAACGCGAACGGCATCGTCGATCTGCCCCGGCTGCCGCGGTTCAAGGCGTACACCAACTACGACAACTACGTCGGAGTCGGCACCTGGACGAAGATCGGCCTCAATAACACCGACTACAACGATCAAGGCGCGTTCGACGCCGCGAACAACCACTTCGTGGCCCCGGTGGACGGCACCTACCTCTTCGGCGCGACGCTGCTCTACAAGATCAACGCCAGCGCCACGGCCCGCATGCGCGGGCGGCTGGTCCTGAACGGCACCACCGAAATCCGCGGCTCCCTCGGCGAAATCTCCGCCACCCATGTCTCGCTCGCCACCGCCATCTGGCTGCAGACCATGGTGCCCCTCACCGCGGGCGATACCGTCGAGCTCCAGGGGTATTTTCGGGTCGCGGACGGGTATTTCGCTGCCGATCACACGTCCCTCTGGGGCTGCAAGGTCGGCTGAGCGGCGGAAGGAGGATCAGATGACACCACCCCGATCCGAAGGCTTCGTGCGCATGCCCGACGCCGAGTTCGAAGCGATCCTGACCCGGGCGGCCGAGGAAGGCGCGAAGCGTGCGCTCGCCGATGTCGGCCTCGACGGCGACGAGGCCGCGCTCGACATCCGCGATCTGCGCTCCCTGGTCGACTGCATCCGTCTGGTGCGACGCACCGCCATGCAGACCGCCGTCCGCATGATTACCACCGGCGTCATGCTGGCGCTGCTCGCCGGCATCGCCATCAAGCTCAAGATCTTCGGCGGCAACCCGTAGCCGCGCACATCCCCATTCATCAGCCCGCAATGACCCGCCCTCGAGGCGGGGTGAGCCGTGGTCTGCCCGACAGGCAGACGGGAAGGTCCAGTGGACCTTCCCGAACGGCGAACGCACCGAGCCCCTGCGAGGGGCCGGAAACTTGTTTTTCGGAGGACCCCCATGACGACGACCTTCCACCGCCATTGGCGCGACGTGCCGGAGAGCACCTGGCGCTGGCCGAATTTCAGCCCGGCCGAAATCGCCTGCCGGGGCACCGGCAAGCTGCTCATCAACGAACCCGCGCTCGACAAGCTGCAGGCGCTGCGCGACCGGCTTGGCAAGCCGCTGATCGTCCGCTCGGCCTATCGCAGTCCCGAGCACAACCGCGCCGTGGGCGGCGCCACCCGCTCGAAGCACCTCGACGGCGCCGCGTTCGACATCGCCATGGCGAACCACGACCCGGCGGCGTTCGAGGCGGCGGCGCGGGACGTCGGGTTCCTAGGCTTCGGCTTCTACCCGCGCTCGGGCTTCATGCATGTCGACCTTGGCCCCGCGCGGCAGTGGGGCGAGCGTTTCCCGGTACGGGCGACGGCATTTGCAGCTGAGACACCACCCGCGCGGGAGGTGCTGGCCGACAGCCGTACGATGAAAGGTGGCGGGGCGGCTGGCGTGGCGACGCTGGGTGCGGCCGGGATCGAGGTGGCGCAGAGCGTCCTGGCCGAGACCCAGACCGCCATCCTGCCGCTCGTGCCGTATCTCGACACCCTGCGCTGGGTGTTCATCGCCGTGGCGCTCGGCGGGATCGCGGCCACGATCTACGCGCGGCTCGACGATTGGAAACGGGGGCGGCGATGATCGGCGCCTTGCTCGGCGGGATCGCCGCCAGCCCGTGGATGCGGTCGGCGCTGCGCTACGGCGCCATCGTCCTCGCCGTGCTCCTGTTCCTGCTTGCGCTTAGGCGGTCCGGCGAGCGCGCGGGGCGGCTGGCTGAACGCCTTACAACCACGGAGAAGGCCAATGACGTGCAACGCCAGATGCTGGAAGCGGCGGCTCGCCGTCCTCGCGATCGTTACGAGCTTGCTGAGCGGCTGCGCAACGGTCGGTTCTGAGGGTGGAGCGTTGGGGGCCTGTCCGGCCGTTGTCGAGTACAGCCGGGAGTTCCAAGCGCGGGCGGCCGACGAACTGGCCCTGTTGCCGGAGCGGTCTGCCATCGCGGAGATGCTGGCGGACTATGCCGTGATGAGGGAACAGGCGAGGAGCGGATTACCGCCTCGATTCAGAGGGCTTTTGCGACAAAGCGCTCCGCATCTCCGACGGTAGCGATCGCCTCCACATCTTCATCGGATATCTCAATGCCGAATTCCTTTTCGAACGCCATAGCGAGTTCCACGGTATCCAGACTGTCCGCACCAAGGTCGTCTTTAAAGGACGTCTCGGGAACGAGTTTCGCGGCTTCCACGTCGAATTTCGACGCAAGAATCTTCCTGACGCGTTCCGGAATATCGCCCATGGCTCGATTCCTCTTCCATTACGCTTGGTCACGCGAGCGCAGCGCATAGGCGGCAACCGGGCTGATGGGGTCAGCTGGCCAGCAGGTTGTCTGTTTGCGCCATGGCCATCGTTACCATGAAGTTCTCCGCGAACAACCCGACGATGTGCAGTTGTTGGCTACAGGTCCAGATGCTCGAGACTGATACCGCGCTGCTCCGCACTGGCTCGGACGGCAGCGCGGATACTCTCGTTTCTCGAGAGCAGACGCCGGAAGCGGGCCTCGTCCAGAACCAACAACGTCGAGTGGCTGATCGCGGTGACCTGCGTCCGGCGCGTCTGACGGCTCAGGAGAGAGAGCTGCCCGAACATGTCGCCACGGCCCAGCCGGCTCTTCTGCCCTGCGGTTTCTACCTCTACCGCCCCCGAGGCAATGAAACAAACCTCCCGCGGCGTTTCGCCCTTGCGCATGAGCACCTCGCCCGGTTGGACATACCTGGCCTTCAGCGATCCTGCCAGACGTTCGCGCTGCTTGTCGTCCATTCCCGAGAATAGTGGAAACTGGCGGACCAACTCGGCCTTTTGAACTGCAAGGTCGAGTGCCGGACGGGCCTCGACGCGCAATCGCTTCGCGGCTAGCTCCTGCTTCAGGGTGGTATGCAGTTCCTTGCCAATCAGCCCGTCGGCGAAGAGAATATCGTATTCCTGTTCCTCGAGCCGAAGCGAGGTTCGACGCAGGAAGCGTCGCTCGATTTCCTCTGCGTAACCTGGGTATTGCAGCCGAAGACCGTCGAGTGCGGTCTGTGTTTCCTCCTCGCGTCGGCCGAGAATCTCGTGCAGCAGGTCCGCGACGCGCCGTCCATGGATGCGCCGGATCTTGCCGTCGATGTAGCTGTGCAGATCGCGCAGCGTCAGGCGCTGGTTGAGAAGGATCTCGAATCGGTCCGCCGTCATGCGTGCCAACGGGCCGGAGAGGTGAAGCCGGTTGTGAAGCCTGGTCGCCAGTCTGTACCAGCCCCCTTGGGCGAGACTCATCCGGCCGGTGCTGCGGTAGGCGTCCCGTCCACCATTGCGGGTGCGCTCGATCAGCCGGTCCGCGTCCGACAGCATGCGTTCCGCAAGACGGGCCGAGATCTGCCGCTCCTTGAAGGCGTCGAGGATCATGTCCCGTTCGCGGCCAGCCAGCGCCACGAGGCCGAGCGTGATCCGATCCCGATCCGGGATTTCGTCCGACGCGGCCTGCATCGCAGAATCGAGACGCTCGGCGAAGCGCTTCGCTTCCGAGCGGACGATGTCACGGGTCAGTTCGTGCCGGTTCGCCGTGTTGGCCACAACTTCGCGGACGTTCTCGAGCGCGACGGCGATCACCTGGTTCGACAAGGCGCGATCGAGTGGCGCAAGTTTGGCAAGGCCAAGCAGCGAGACGATCCATCGCAGCGTCGTGCCCTGCACCAGCAGCGTGAACAGGGTGAACCCGGTCGCGAGTATGCCGACTTCCCGCTTGATGTCGGGGGGGACGCGGATGTTCTCGGTCACGGCCAAAGCCAGCGCAAGGGTGACGGCGCCGCGCAAGCCGCCCCAGAGGATCGCGATGCGGTAAGGGCCGTCCACCCGCGGCGAGAGCCGCAGCGAGGTCAGCAGGGGAAGCACGATGTAGAGCATGAACAATCGCGCCGCCGTCGCGGCCAGGATCACGACGCCGATCAGGTAGATGTCGTTGATCTCGATGTCGCCGAGCAGTCGCGGCACCAGAAGGGCGGCCAGAAGGAAGATGAGCGCTCCCGCCCAATGAGCCAGCACCTCCCAGATCTCGCGCAAATTTTCGAGATTGGCGGGAGAGAGCCGCCCCGGCGCCATATGGTTTAAAGTCATGCCCGCCATCACCACAGCGATCACGCCGGAGACGCCGAGGCCCTGATCCGCGACGAGGTAGGTCACATACGGGAGCGCCACGCTCAGCGAGATCTGCGCGAGCGGAAAGCGCTCAAGCCATGCGAGAACCGGCATCCAGAGGCGGGCGAGGAACCACCCGGTCCCGAGACCGCCGAGGATCAGGAGCGGAAAATCCACGAGTGCGTCGCGAGCCGTCGGGTTCGGCACGCCCAGCATCACGAAGGTCAGGAAGAACCCGAAGAGAGCGATGGCGGCCGCGTCGTTGAGAAGGCTCTCGCCCTCGACGATCCGGCTCAGCCGCTGGGGCGCGGCGACATTGCGGAAGATAGAGACGACCGCGGAAGGGTCGGTGGTAGCCACGATCGCCCCGAGCATCAGGCAGGCGACCAGCGGCAGGGTCGTGAAGGGCGTGAGCGCGAAGCCGATGGCGAAGGTCGCCACGACGACGGCAAGCACCGCCATGACGAGGATCGGCACCCAGTCATCGGCCATGCGCCTGAGGTTCAGACCCAGGGCAACCTGGAAGAGCAGCGTCGGCAGAAGCACATAGAGGAAGACGCTCGCCCGTATGCGGAATCCGAACGCCTCGATTTCGGGCGGCAGCTCGACGATGTCGCGGCCGTTCTCGATCAGGAACACGGCGCCGGTGCCGATCAAGACGCCGATGATGGCAAGCACCACCGTATAGGGCAGCCGAGTACGGTCGGCCAAAGGCTCGCTCAGGGAAATGACGATGAAGAGCGCGGCAACGATGCCGACGAGCGAGATGACATCCATGACATGGCCGGAGACCGCCAGTGCGGCTCTGATAGGTTGGAACCCGGGAGAACTCTCTTGCTAATGGGGTTTGCGGCCCCGCTCGTCAATCCTCGGCATGTGCTGCTCTCGCTGCAAGGCTTTGATCTGGCGTGTCAAAGGCACCTTTGCTGAGTCTCGGTCCGACCTGTCCGGCGAACGAGGCACCCGGTCGTGTGAAGGACGAGCAGCACTCCGTGAACCGCGCTGCGTGGACGCGGGGACGCCGGTGTGGTCCGACGCCGTCGTCTCACGGCGGTTTCGGGTTCTCCTGTCGGGGCTTTGGTGTCATATTCTTAAGGACTTGCCCCCCAATCAGAGAAACCGCCATCTCGATGCTGACTTCGATCCTCGCCGCCTCAGACCTGTCCTCCCGTTCGAAGCCGGCAGTTCAGCGGGCTGTTCAGCTTGCCGAAGAAGCTGGGGCGAAGCTCTGCGTATTGCACGTGGTCGAAGACGATCTGCTCGAGACCCGAATGCGTGACGAAATGCGCAGCGCCGAGGAGGCGTTGACGAAGCAACTCGATGGCTTCGGCCTTTCTCGCGGTGACGAGGTCGTGATTGCGACCGGTCATGCGTTCCATGTCATTGGTGAGACAGCGCGGGAACATTCCGCCGATCTGATCGTCATGGGCGCGCATCGCAGGCAATTCCTGCGCGATGTTTTCGTGGGAACCACGATCGAGCGGGTCACCCGTACGGCTGGCCTTCCGGTTCTCATGGCGAATTCGAAGGCGGGCGAGCGGTGGCGCAAGGTATTCATCGCAACCGACATGTCCGAGACATCAGGGCATGCGGCGCGCATTGCAAAATCGATTGGCTTGCTGGACGGCGCCGAAGTGACTTTCGTCCATGCCTACGCGCCGATCACGCGGCAGATGATGACCTATGCCGGCATCCCTGTAGAGCGGGTCCAAGAGGAAGCCGAGCGAGAGTTCGAGTCCACCCGGCGAGAAGTGGCGCATTTCATTCAGAGCCTTGAGATGGATGGACTGACCTATCACGCTCGGATCATCGAGGGGATTGGCGCTGAAGCCATTGCAGGGTTGGTGGGTCAGGCCAAACCCGATCTTCTGGTGATTGGAACGCGCGGGCTTTCCGGCGTGAAGCGCCTTTTCCTTGGAAGCGTTGCCCAGGAGCTCATGAGCAGTCTCGAGATAGACGTTCTCGCGGTGCCACCGCCAGTGTAGGCGGAACGTGCAGCTGAGGCGCAGACAGCCATGGGTTGTCCCGCAATCACGAGCGCATGAACTTGGCAGACCTTGAAAGGACCGCGCTAGATCCAGCTACGACCGACCAGAAGTCGCTCGTAGTCCGGGTTGAGCACTTCCCTTTGGTCGCGGGGATGCGGCATTGCGTGGGGTGACATCCTGGGATGCGTCGGATCACGCTTCTTCTCCCGCGGATGAGGTCTTGAGCCAAGCTGCTCGCGGGGGTGGGGTCGGTGCGCAACCGGAATCCCGAGGATGCATTCTGTTCTCGTCCACCTCGCGTGGATGAGCGAACCCCCTTTTATCGATGCCTCTGTCGCCGCCGGATTGCATGAATTATCAGGATCTTTCTCTGGATAATGAGTGACTGTATCTGCGTTTGGCAACGTGAGTGGCTGCGTAGCGTGTGTCAAGTTTGTCGGCTGGTCGCCGGATCTAAACTGTACGCACGACCTTCCACTCACTCCTTGGCAAAGCGGTCGCGTAGCAAGTGCTTCTCAACTTCGAGGAGCACGAAGCTCGCTGCACCGATTGCTAAGATGATGCCGCCTTCCACCAAAGTGAGCGGACGGGACCCGAAGATCGTGTTCATGAACGGCAGGTAGGTGAAAGCCAGTTGCCCGAGAATGACCGCGGCGAGCGCGATCAGCACGGCATTGGTGCCCTTCACGCCGGTCAGCGTGAACGAGGTCATGTGCAGGTACCGCACGCTGAACAGGTAGAAGATTTCCAGCACCACAAGCATGTTCACGACCATGGTGCGCGCCGTTTCCAGATCGCGTCCCTGACCGAGCACCCAGAAGAACACACCGAGCGAGATGCCAGCGAAGAGGAACGAGACGAACACGATCCGCCAAAGGATGAAGGGCGTCAGCAGTCCCGCGTCGGGCCTCCGTGGCTTTCGGCGCATCACGCCTGGTTCGGAGGGCTCGAACGCCAGCGCCAGCCCAAGCGTCGCGGCGAGAATGAGGTTCACCCAGAGGATCTGAACCGGGCTCATGGGCAGGGCGAACCCGAACAGGATGGCGACAACGACCGTAAGCGCCTCGCCGCCATTGGTCGGCAGCGTCCAGCCGACGACCTTGCGGATGTTGTCGTGCACCGTGCGCCCTTCCTGCACGGCGGCGACGATGGAGGCGAAGTTGTCGTCCATCAGCACCATTTCGGAGGACTGCTTGGCGGCCTCGGTGCCCTTGATGCCCATCGCGACGCCGACATCGGCCTGCTTGAGCGACGGTGCGTCGTTCACCCCGTCGCCGGTCATGGCCACCACGCGGCCCTCGGCCTGGAGCGCCTGCACGATGCGCAGCTTGTGCTCGGGGCTGGTCCGGGCAAAGACCGTGGTCTCACGCACTGCCTTCGTAAACTCCTCGCCTGACAGGCGGTCGAGATCGGATCCCGACAGCACGGCGGGGTTCTCCCCGAGCCCGAGCTGATGGGCGATCGCGCTGGCGGTGGCCGTGTGGTCGCCGGTGATCATCCGCACCTCGATCCCAGCCGACCGGCACTCGGCAATGGCCGCAATCGCCTCGGCGCGGGGCGGGTCGATGAAGCCCACGATGCCGAGGAAGACGAGGCCGCTCTCGACGTCCGGAAAGTCGATCCTGTCCGTCGTGTCGGTCACATGGCGCATGGCAAAGCCCAGCACGCGCTCCCCCTGCGCGGCGGCCTCGGCGATTCTGTCCGACCAGAAGCCGTGATCCAGCGGAGCCGCGCCCGCGGTTCCTTCTTGCCGGTCGCACATCGCGAGGACGGCCTCCGGGGCGCCCTTCACGAGGACCACATGCTCGCCCAGAGGCATCCGGTGCAGCGTCGCCATGAACCGGTGGCCTGCGTCGAACGGGATGTCGTCGAGCCGTGGCCACTCCGCCCGTTCGTTTTCCGGATCGAAGCTGGCCTTCAGCGCCAGCGTGACGAGGGCGCCCTCCATCGGGTCGCCCTCGACATGCCATTCGCCCCCGTCCACGCGCAGCCGCGCGTCGTTGCAGAGCAGCCCCGTGCGGATCAGCGACAGCGTGGTCGCATGACCTTCGGGCGCCCGTGACCCGCTGTCGTCGAACAGCCGGTGCTCGCCCGGATCGTAGCCCCCACCCTCCACGAAGGTGGCATGGCCCGGCGTGACGACCCGGCGCGCCGTCATCTCGTTGCGCGTCAGTGTCCCGGTCTTGTCCGAGCAGATCACGGAAGTGGCGCCCAGCGTCTCCACCGCGGGCAGGCGCCGGATCACCGCGTTGCGGGTGGCCATGCGCTGGACGCCGATGGCGAGCGTGATCGTGATGACCGCCGGCAGACCTTCCGGCACGAGGCTAACGGCCAGAGCGACCACGGCCATGAGCGCGTCACTCCAGCCGAAGTCGCGGAAGCCGACTGCGAAGGCGAAGAGAACCGCGGCGCCGATCAGGGCGAACCGGGTGAAGCGCTGGCCAAAGCGGTTAATCTGCCGCAGAAGCGGCGTCGTCAGTTCCTCCACGCTGCTTAGAAGTGCGCTGATGCGACCGATCTCGGTCTCGAGCCCGGTCGCGCAGACAACGCCCGTGCCTTGCCCCGTCGCCACCAAGGTGCCGGAAAAGGCCATCGAGGTCCGGTCGCCCAAAGCGGCGGAGGCCAACACCGGGTCCGTAGTCTTGGTCGTCGCGACAGACTCGCCGGTCAGGATCGCCTCGTCCACCCGCAGGTTGCGGGCGCGCAGCAGCCGCAGATCGGCAGGTACGCGGTCACCCGCCTCGATGAGCACGACATCGCCCGGGACGAGGTCCGCCATGGGGACGCTGATCCGCTTGCCGTCCCGAAGGACGCTGGCTTTGGGCGCGATCATGTCGCGGATCGCCGCAAGCGCGCTCTCAGCCTTGCCCTCCTGGATGAAGCCGACGATGGCGTTCACCAGTATGACCGCAAGGATCACCCCGGTATCGATGACATGGCCCAGCGCCGCCGCTGCGGCCGCCCCAGCGAGCAGGAAGTAGATCAGAGCGTTGTTGAACTGGGACAGGAACCTCAGGAGCGGACTGCGCTTCGGCGGTTCGGGCAAGCGATTCGGGCCATGCTTCGCAAGGCGACGTGTGTATTCCCCGGTTTCGAGCCCGCTTGACCTGGAAGCGAGGACGTCCAGTGCCGCGGCCGAGGGCATTGCGTGATAGGCTAGAAGCTCTTTGTGGTTCGTCATCCCGGTCGGTCCGTCTTTCCTCTGCGCTGCATCACGATCAGGACGCCAGCTTCTCTTCCGTTTCGATGGACGGGATCTCGGTGCGCTCTTCCTCGGGGGCACCGCAGAGCAGTTCCACCGCGCGGTCGGCGGCATCCTGGAACGGCTCCAGCACCATGTCGGCGCCGGACGCGAACAGCTCCTCGGTGTCCCTCGGGTGATGGGACGCCACCGCGACGCGGCCGCGGAAACCGGAGGTGCGCGTCAGCTGGATCAGCGTCGTGCGCGTGTCCTCGTGGCTGAGGCCGGTCGGGTGAATCGGCACGGTCGAGACGATCCATTCCGCCCGCGACAACGGAAGCTCGGCCACGAACTCCGGATCGGTCGCGTCGCCGAACTCGGTCTCGAGACCAAGCTCGCGCCAGCGCCGAATGGCCAGCGGGTTGAAGTCCACTCCCAGGACCTTGATACCCCTCTTCTTCAGGCGGAGCCCGATCGCGGTGCCGAAGCGCCCCAGCCCGAAAATGATCACCTTGTGGCCGTCGTTGCGATGCGTCCCGGCCTCGGACGGCTCGCGCGGCGTGCCCTTGCGTTCGAACACGCCCAGGAACCTCTCGAACACGGCATAGAGCTGATGCGAATAGGTGATCATGTAGGTCGAGGCGGCGATGGTCACGAGGCCGACCATGGTGACGAGGCCGAGCGCGTCTTCCTGCACATGGCCGAGCGATACCCCCATGGCGACGAAGATCAGGGAGAATTCGCTGATCTGCGCCACTGTAAGGCCCGCGAGGAAGCCCGTGCGCTTGCGGTAGCCCATCGCCCCCATGATCGCGAGCACGATGAGCGGGTTGCCGATCAGCACGAAGAGCGAGAAGATGATCGCCCCGCTGACATGCGCGCCGAGGAGGGAAAGATCGAGCGCGGAGCCGAGCGCGATGAAGAAGAACAGCAGCAGGAAGTCGCGCAGAGGTGCGAGCCGCGCCGCAATGGTCTCACGATAGGGGGTCGAGGCGAGCGCGACGCCTGCCAAAAGGCCGCCCACCTCCTTGCCGAGCCCCACGATGTCGCCCGCCGCCGCGAACATCGCCGCCATGGCGATGGCGAAGATCACGAGCAACTCGGGCGCGTGCGCCAGCCGCTCGGTCAGAGGATTGGCGACGTAGCGGACGAAGAGCACGACAAGCACCACCATTGCCACGCCCGAGGCCAGAACCAGCGGAACCGACCCGCCGCCATGGCCGCCATCCGCCGCACCGATGCCGATGGCCGAGAGCACGATCATCGCCAGCACAACGACGAGGTCCTGCACGATCAGGAAGCCAAGCGCGATCTGCCCATGCAGGCTGTCGATCTCGCGTTTGTCCGACAGCAGCTTCACGATGATGATGGTGGAGGAGAAGGTGAGCGCGACGGCGACGTAGAGGCTGGTGATATGCCCGAGCCCGAGCGCGAGCCCGATGAGGTAGCCGAAGATCGACGTGAACGCGACCTGGCCGAGCCCGGTCAGGAGCGAGACCGCACCGAGGGAGCGGATGAGCTTCACGTCGAGCTTGATGCCGACGAGGAACAGGAGGACTGCAATGCCGAGCTCGGACAACAGGCTGATCTGCTCGTCCGACCGAACAAGGTCCAGCGCCGAGGGCCCTGCGATCAGGCCAACCGCGATGAAGCTGACGATCAGCGGCTGGCGCAGGATGATCCCGAGGAAGCCTACCACCGCCGCCAAAACGAGCAGTGCAGCGATCTCCGCAAACGGCGACTGAACGATTACTTCCATCAATTCTTCTGTTCCTTCGTCTTCTGTGCCGCTGCCTCCTCCGGAGACGTGTTCGTGCCGCCGTTTGGCCTAGCGGCGGGCCGCGTCGCGTGACCTTCCAGGAAGGCGTCGAGGTCCTCCGGACCGATCCGCCATCCCTTGCCGATATCGATCGCCCGGAGCTCGCCGTCCTTGATCGTAAGCATCCGGCGTAGGCCGCGGTCAGGCGGCTTGGCTGCTTTCTGAAGTTCGCCAGTTCCACGGGAGCAGGTTCGGCACCTGGGAGGCGGTCGTGCCGGGTAACTGGGCGAGGACATCGGCGAGCCAGGCCTGAGGGTCGATGTCGTTCATCTTCGCGGTGACGATCAGGGAATACATGAAGGCGGCGCGGTCGCCGCCGCGCTCGGATCCGGCGAAGAGCCATGACTTCCGGCCGAGGGCCACGCCGCGGAGCGCACGTTCGGCCGCGTTGTTCGTGAGGCAGACCCGGCCATCCTCGAGGAAGCGGGTGAAGGCGCCCCAACGGTCTTTCCTGAACATGTAGCCGATCGCCTTGGCGACGGGGTTGTGCTTCGACATGGTGCCGAGCTCGGCCCGCATCCAGTCGTGCAGGTCCTCGACCAGCGGCCGGGAGAGCCGTTGCCGGGCCTCGAGCCGTGATGTGGCGTCCAGCCCGTTGAACTGGCGTTCGATGTCGAAGAGGGCGTCGATCTTCGCCACCGCCTCCAGCGCGACGGGCGATATGTCATGGGCGGGCTTGCCCTTGCGGACGGTCCCCTTGATATCGGCGAGTTCGAAGAACTTGCGCCGGGCGTGGCTCCAGCACAGCGCGCTGATGACCGGCCCGGGGTCGCGGTCTCCGCGATAGAGGTCGTTGTATCCGCCGTAGGCATCGGCCTGGAGGATGCCCTGCCACCCCGCGAGATGCCGGTTGGGATGGGCCATCTCCCGGTCACGGGAGAAGTGGAACAGCGCGGCCGGAGGAGCGCCGCCGGCAAAGGGACGATCGTCCCGGACATAGGTCCAGAGCCGCGCCGTCCGGGTTCCGCCCTTCGCCAGGAGCGGCACCGTCGTATCATCGCCGTGCAGTCGCTCGGCTGCCAGGACATGAGCCCGGATCAGCCCGTGGATCGGCTCCAGCGCAGCGGCGCAGGTGCCGACCTGGTCGGCCAAGGTCGACAGGCTCAGATCGACGCCCTCCCGGGCATAGCGCTCGGCCTGGCGGTTCAACGGCTGGTGCTGCCCGAACTTCTCGAAGAGGATCGTGGCCAGCAGGTTCGGCCCAGCCCACCCTCTCGGGGTTGCATGGAACGGGGCCGGCGGTTGGCTGATCTTCTCGCAGGCGCGACAGGTGAACTTCTCGCGGACCGTCTGGATCACCTTCCACTGCCGGGGGATCACCTCCAGCGTCTCGGTGATATCCTCCCCCATCTTCACGATGCGGTCGGAGCCGCAGCAGGCGCAGGCGGTCGGCGCCTCGATCACCACGCGCTCGCGGGGCAGATGCTCCGGGAAGGGCTTGCGAGCCGGGCGGCGACGTTCGAAGCCGGCGACCGGGGTTGTCTTGGTCGCCTTCTCCGCGGTGATCTCGTCCTCGGTGGCGGCGGCTTCGAGCTCCTCGAGCTGCAACTCCATCTGATCGAGCAGGCGGGCGCGGCGTTCCGAGCTGTGGCCGTATTGATCCCGCCGCAGCCTGGCGATCTCGAGCCTGAGGTGCTTGATCATCGCCTCGGAGGTCGAGACGACCGCACGGGCCTGCGCCAACTCGCTCTCGGCTGTCTCTGCACGGGCCTCCGCGGTCTCGACGCGCGCCTCGGACGCCGCGAGGGCGGCCCGCAATCTGGCAATCTCCAAAGCGGCATCCGACATGCCGCATTCTACGCCACGCCGCTGGAAAGGCACAATAAAATAGGGCGATCAGGCGAACTTATCCCGCCTTCGTGGGCCGCTGCGTCCAACGTGGATTGCGCCAGTCGATCCCCTCAAGCAGGTAGCCGAGTTGGGCCGCGGAGATCCGAACCGCCTCGCCGCTCCCGCTGGTCGGCCAGATGAACTTCCCCGCCTCGAGGCGCTTCGTGTAGAGCGACATCCCCACACCGTCATGCCAGAGCAGCTTGACCAGGTCGCCTCTACGCCCGCGGAAGCAGAAGATCTCGCCGGCATGCGGATCGCGCCCGAGCCCCTGCTGGACCTGCAACGCCAGCGTGTTCATCCCGCGCCGCATGTCTGTCACCCCGCCGGCGATCCACACGCGCACCCCCGCCGGGAAGGCGATCATCGGCCGTCCAGCACCGGAAGGAGCCGCGCCAGCATCTCCGGGTCCACCGTCGACGGGACGAAGAGCCGACGCCCGTTTCGCAGCATGACCTCGAGCCGCACATCAGGGCGGTTGCGGGCCGCGGCCGGAGCAGCCGCGGGCATTGCCGAAGGCACTTCCGGCGAGAGCGACAGCGGGAGGAAGGCCGGCCGCGTCTCGTCACACAACCCCCCCTCGCGAAACTGCCGCCGCCAGATCGTCAGCAGAGAGCGCGACACACCATGCCGCCGAGCCGTCGCAGCCACCTGGCGATGACCCAGAAAGCTCTCCTTCACGATCCGGATCTTGTCCGCATCACTCCAATGCCGCCGCCGCGGCACATCCGCGGCGGAAAGGATTTCGATCTTGGGTCTGAACCTATGGTCGGCCATAAGGTCGGACTTAGCACCGGCGTCGCAGTCCCGTCAGACGGCTTCCGCCGGAGGGTTACCCTTGATCCAGCGTCGTACGGTGACCTCGTTGACCTGAAGGAGGTCCGCGACCTCCTTGACGGTCCGATATTGCTCGCGTGACATGCTGGCGCCTTTTCACCGAGTTTGGCTTAAGATAGCGTATTATAGGATAGCTGAGATGATTCAGACAGAGCTTGATGCGTCGCACCGCATCGCTCACAAGCGCGAGGCCATGGCCCGGGACCGGAGACGATGAAGAAAATCATGGTGGCCACGGACTTTTCGGAGCGGTCGGATCGGGCGCTGCGGCGCGCGACCCTTCTGGCCCGCCAGTTCGAAGCCACCATGCTGCTGGTGCACGTTGTCGACGACGATCAGCCGCGCCGGATTGTGGACGCCGAGCGCGACGAGGCCTTGACGCTGCTTCGCCAGATGGCCGCCACGCTGCGGAACGTGGACGGCGTGATCTGCGAGACGCGTGTCATCCTCGCGTCCCCATTCGTCGGCATCGCGCAAGCCGTGGCGGACGCGACGCCGGACTTTCTCGTCATCGGCCCGCATCGACGCCAGGTGCTCAGGGACGTGTTCCTCGGCACCACGGCGGAGCGGACGATCCGGTCGGTGGATTGTCCGGTCCTGATGGTGAACGCCACACCGGCAGGGCACTACCGCCACGTGTTGCAGACGACGGACCTGTCCGACCGCTCGCGCGACGCGTTGCTGCGGTTCCAGTCGCTGGGGCTTGCCGACCATGCCCGGACGTCGCTGCTTCATGTCTTTGATGCTCCTGCGCTCCGTCTTGCCTTCAGCCATTCGATCCCGAAAGACGATCAGAAGCACTACCTCGAGGATGAACAGCGCGACGCTTCCCTCGATCTTGCTCGCTTCCTCTCCTCGACAGATCTGGGCCGCCTGAGGCAGATCGTGCGCTACGAGGCTGCGCCGGCGCCGCACGAAATCCTGAAGGCGGCCGGTGAAGAGCAGGCGGACCTGATCGTGGTGTCGACGCATGGCCGAAGCGGACTGGCCAAGATGCTCATCGGCAGTGTGACGGAGCAGGTGCTCAAGACAGCACAGATCGACGTCCTCGCCATTCCCCCGCAACGCAGAGCATGAGCGAGGCGTCGGCTTTGGCAACGTCGATGACGGGTCGCAGGCTAGTCCTCAAGTGCCAGCCAGATCTGCCGTGAGACCGTCCGCGGTCCGCGGAGCGCCTCCCGCAGGGTCATGAGGCGTTGTTCGAGGGGCGGCGAAGCGCCAGCTTTTTCAGTGCTGTGAGCCTCGAAGAGAACCTTGCGTTCACCGTCTACCTCCACGAGGGACCACTTCTCATGCCGCGATTCGCCGCCTTCACCGCGCGACCGTTCATGCAGCGTCCTGATGCGGGTCAGCGAGCGGGGAGGCGCGTGGAACTGTCGTCCGCCGCCTGTCATGTCCCGAGCAGCGGATTGCCGAAGATCACCGCGAGCAGATTGCCGACCTGGATCCCCAGCAGATGCAGGAAGATCGCCTCCACGAACGCCATCGACCAAACCCGTCTGGCGAACATGCCGTCATAGTAGGACCAGACGACGGCGACGATGTAGGAAACGCCATTGAGCTTGAGGTTGGCTTCAGGATCCTCGCCGAGAAGCAGATAGAGCGCGGTTCCAAGCAGAACACCACGCCACATCAGCGCGCCGGTGGCACGAAGCGTGTCCGCGCTGATCCCGGTTCGCTGCAGTCGCTCTACGAACTCGCCGAAAAGTCTCGTGTTGTTCATGCTACATTCTTATCACAGTGCACCGGCGGACGCCACGTCGGTGGCGCGGCAATGCCAACGAACGTGCACGTGCGGCTAGACTGCCTGTCATCTGCCCTGCGGGAGGAAGGTCGACGGACCGCGCCATAATTGATCGGCGAAGCACGAAGTACAATTTTGGAATAAATGAAAACAATAAGTTAGGGTGGAGAAGGTTGGATATCAGACCCATCCCCTCCGCCACTTGCCCCTGCGAAAGCGTTCTCCCGATCCGGCTCCGGCCGGATTTTTCTGTCGTATCGAGGGTTGTGCGGTCGGGGCTGGGGTCGGGTGGCGGGCTCGAACCGATCGGCGGATTCCGCGGTGTCGTATCTTCCCGTCTCACGGGCTTCACCCGGCGGAACAGGATGTCGAGTCGTTCGGACCCGGCGAGAATCCGCCGTAACACGGCATCGGTCCGCAGGACGTTTGCGCGCCAGCGGCCCCGCGGCGCACTCTTCCCCCATTCCAAATCCGGAACTGGAGAATTGCCATGCCATCACGCTGGATAACGCTGGCGCTGGCCGCGCTGGCCTCGACACCCGCCATGTCGCAGCAAGCGGCCGATGCCGTCACGACCGAGGGCGCGGCGGCCGGTGTCGTGGAGGGGCTGAGCGCGGAGGCCGCGGCGGCGGTCGAGGCCAAGGAGGCCGGCGAACCGGTCACCTCCGATACATGGATGGTGGCGGCGGCCAATCCGCTCGCCGTCGAGGCCGGGGCCGAGGTCTTGCGGAACGGCGGAACCGCTGCCGACGCGATGGTGGCCGTTCAGACCGTGCTCGGCCTCGTGGAGCCGCAATCCTCGGGCCTGGGGGGCGGGGCCTTCCTTGTCTGGTACGATGCCGCGAGCGGCGAGATCACCACGCTCGACGGTCGCGAGACGGCGCCGCTGGCTGCCACGCCGCGGTACTTCCAGGACGAGACCGGTGAGCCGCTCGACTTCTGGGAGGCCGTCGTCGGCGGCCGGTCCGTCGGCACCCCCGGAACGCCGGCGCTGATGGAAGCGGCGCACGACCGCTGGGGCACGCAGGACTGGGCGAGCCTGTTCGAGCGCGCCATCACGCTTGCCGAGGACGGCTTCACGGTGTCGCCGCGGCTCGCCACTCTGGTCGCGGACGAGCCCGAGGACCGCCTGCCGCGGTTCGAGGCGACCGCGGCCTATTTCTACCCGGACGGATCGCCGATCGAGGCCGGGGACACGCTGACCAATCAGGACTATGCCGACGTTCTGCGGGCGATCGCGCAACGCGGCAGCGGTGCCTTCTACGACGGTCCCATCGCCGAGGCGATCGTCGAGGTCGTGCAGGCCAACGGCGGGCTTCTCGCAATGCCGGACTTCGCGACCTACGAGGTCGTCGAGCGCGCCCCGGTCTGCGTCGACTATCGCGAGACCAGGGTCTGCGGCATGGGACCGCCGTCTTCGGGCGCCCTGACCGTGGGCCAGATCCTCGGAATGCTGGACGCGTTCGACCTCGCCGGCATGGGCCCCGACAGCCCCGAGGCCTGGACGCTGATCGGGGATGCCTCGCGGCTCGCCTTCGCCGATCGCGGCCGCTACATGGCCGACAGCGATTTCGTGCCGATGCCGACCGAAGGGCTCGTGGACGCGGCCTATCTCGATCTCCGGGCGGAGCTTCTCGATCCGTCGCGATCGCTCGAGGAGGTCGCGCCGGGGGAGCCCCAATGGGATCATGCGATGCTCTGGGGCGACGACGCCTCGCTGGAACTGCCCTCGACGTCGCATATCTCGATCGTGGATGCCGAAGGCAACGCGCTCTCGATGACCACGACGATCGAGAACGGGTTCGGGTCGCGCCTGTTCGTGCGGGGTTTCCTGCTCAACAACGAGCTGACCGATTTCTCCTTCACGACGCACGACAACGGCTGGCCCATCGCCAACCGGGTCGAGCCCGGAAAGCGGCCGCGGTCGTCCATGGCGCCCACGATCGTGATGCAGGACGATCAGCCGCTTCTGGTGATCGGCTCGCCGGGCGGCAGCCGGATCATCGGCTACGTCGTTCAGGGCATCATCAACTACGTCGACTGGGGCATGGATCCGCAACAGGCGGTTTCCGCACCGCATCTCGTGAACCGCTTCGGTACCTTCGACATCGAGGCCGGCACGGCGGCCCTCGAGCTGGACGGTCCGCTGCAGGAGGCCGGCTTCGAGACGAGCATTCAGGACCTGACCAGCGGCCTTCACGTCATCGCGCTCGAGAACGGGATGCTCGTGGGCGGGGCCGATCCGCGGCGGGAGGGCATCGCACTCGGCGACTGACGCCAGCACGGCGGTGGTTTCGGAATGCGAAGCCACCGCCAATCCCACTGAACCGCGGAAAGGGGCGGACTGCCCACGCGGTTCCATCGGACGGGGGCCAGGACCCGCGCAAGCCTCGCCCGCAACCTCTGCTTCCGGTCAAGGATCGCTGCGGCGATGCCGGGCGCAAGAAGCGTGGGACGCAGGATGCACGTCATCCCGGAGGATGCGATGGCCGGGCATAGGCGGTCGTCGCCGGCGCTCCCCCGAGGAAGACCGGCAGGATCGCTTCGCGCTGCCCATTCCGGGTTCGGCGCGATGACGGGCGGTCACTCGGGCAGGTGGGTTCCGACGGGAGAGGAAAAGAGACCGAATCCCACGCCCTCGGTTTCGATGCTGGTGACCGGATCGACCGAGGCGATGGCGCCCGTCGCGACACCGGCCGGCGTGGCGAGCTCCGCGGTGGCCACGAAGGGTCCCGATGCCGTGGAGTAGCTCATCCCGACCACCTGGTCCCCGTCGACGACAAGGCTGAGCTGGATCTCCATCTTTGGGGTCTCCGCCGAGGCGGCGAGCGCCGTCAGCGCCGCGGAGAGGGTGAGGCAGCAGAGGCGGAGCTGCTGGGTCATGATCGTCCCTTTCGTCATGGGTCAGAAGCTGATCTCGAGCGCGGCGGAGAGGCTGTCCTCGGTGACGCGCAGCGCGTTGCCGACGGCGTCCTCGCCGTAGTCGTAGGCCGCGCGGGCCCAGTGCAGGCTCAAGGCAGGCCCGCCCGCGTCCTCCCCGAGCGCCACCTGCAGTCCGGCCCGCGCCTCGATGAAGCTGTTCTCGGTCGAGGCCGGGGTAACGTCGAGGCTCGTCGAGACCCTCTCGCCGATCCTGTAGCCGAAGCCGATCGTCGTGCTGTCGCCGCGGTCGTCCTCGCCGAGATTGGTGAACCGCTGTCGCAGGGTCACGGTCGCGGGCCCTTCCCGGTAGGACGCGGTGAGGTCCAGCAGCGTGTCGTCGCCGCCCGGTTCGAGACTGCCGTCCACCTCTGGCCGATCGATCTCCGCCGCGGCGGAAACACCAAGGGACACCTGTCCCGCGCCCAGCGAGACGGTGTGGGAGAGGCTGCCGAAGGCCCGGCTGAAATGGTCGTAGGTCGGATCGGCATGGACGGTCGCGCCAATGGTGGCCCGCACCCCGGTCTCGGTGTTCACCGTGTAGTCGCCGCCGACATAGGCGTTGGGCTCGTCATCGAGGATGACGCCCGCGAAGTAGCGCAGCACGCTGGTGCCGTCCGTCCGGTTACCGGTCCAGGACAGGTGCGGGACATAGGAATAGCGCCAGGTCTCCGTCGTCGTCATCCGCCGGATCGCCTCCTGTTCGGTCAACGCGCCGCCCGCCTGAACGTAGATGTCCTGGATGTTGGTGATGTCGAACTCGGCGAGACCCTGGGTCGCGAGGTCGAAGATCGAGATCCTCCCGGTGATCTCCGGATCGAGGTCGTAGGTCACGCCGGCCTCGCGCAGGGACTCGCGGATGGTCCGCCGCTCGGAGGTCGGAACGATCTTCATCTCGGCGGTCCGGGTCATCCTGCTCACCGGAGAGAAGCCCAGCCACACGCCGTCGGCCCAGGCCACCGGCGTCTCGGACGCCCGGGTCGGCGCGGTCTGCGAATGGTCGCCCCAGGCCCGCGCTCCGAAATAGACGGTGAAGCTGTCGGGCGGCAGTCGCAGGTTGTTGGCGGCGTGAAAGAGGTTGTTGCTGATGTTCAGGTCCGGCGCGCCGTCGCCCGGGGCGAGGGTGGCGTCATAGGACGGCAGAAGCATCGCGAGCGCCTGGAGCGCGAAGGCCTCGCCCGTCCAGTCCTCGTCCGGCAGCAGCACGCCGCCGCGGATCGTGCGGTCGAGCGCGGCCCGGCTGTCGGTGCTGTAGAGGTTCTGCTCGACCTCGGAAAAGGAGAGGATCGGCCGCAGTTCGGTCCGTTCCTCGCGGGTGATCCCGTTCCGCCCGTCGCGGGTCTCCGAGAAGGTGAACCCGGCGTTCGGAATGTCCGCGATCAGCGCCACGCTGTCGTCGATCCCCGGTCCGCCGCGCTGGAAGCCGGGGGCTTTCAGGGCCTCGTGGGTCGCCCTCGGGATCACCGTGCCGAAGCCGCGGTCGACGTCGAAGCCGCTGGGGACCAGCGTGTCCGGGTCGATGCGATCCTCGCCGATCACGAGGCCCGGCGTATAGGTGCAATAGGCGTCGGGGTCCGATCCGGGCAGGAGGCAGCGGCCGGTCAAGGTCAGCCGTGTGATGGAGCCGGAGACATCGATCGCCTCTTCCCGGACCGTCGTGATCCGTCGCTCCTGCGTCACCGTGCGGGACTGGAAATACTGCCCGGTCTGGCGGCGGTGGAAGACGCCGCCCTCGACCTCCTCGACCAGCGACCTGTCGCGCGCGGCCGTGAGGGAGAGCGGCGTGACGGGATCGCTGCCGGTGCCGATGGTCACGCCGAGGTTGGCCGTGGACTCGATCCCGTAATGCAGCGCGGTCCCGTTCAGAATGAAACTGGTGGTCAGCGGCACGAAGCTCGGGGCAGGGGCCGGATCGGACGTCGCGGGCTCCTGCGCCGATGCGGCGAAGGGACCGGCAGCGAGGACGAGAGAGGCACAGGACACGGCCGCCAGGCGACGGCCACGGGAGGAGAAGCTGGAGATCATCGGTCTTTCGGTCGGCCCTTGTCGGCCTTGTGTTGGGGGTTGTTCCCGGGGTTCGGCGGCGAGGCGGCATCCTGCAGGGCATGTCGCCTCGCCTGTCCGTCGCCCTGTCGGGGCGACGGGCGCCGCTCTGGGCGTTGCGTCACGGCGCCGGGTGGATGTACCCGCCCGGGCCGACGGAGGACCGGAACCCGTCCCCGTCGATCGCGACCGTGGACCGAAGGCCCGTGGAGTGGAAGTTCAGGCCGGATCCCATGCTGGCGCCGCCGTTGGACGAGGAGGCTCCGGCTCCGTCGATGCGGGCCGCGGTCGCGTTCGACAGCGCGGTGCCGCCGCCGGTGGCGACCGAGGCGGACAGCGTTTCGAGCGAGAGCATGGCCTCGCCGGAGAAGGTCACCCCGAGCGAGAGCGCGAAGGGAGGCGACGCCGGCTCCGGATTGGGGATCGCCGCTGCCGCAGCCGGCAGCAGGGCGGAAACCGCGGCGATCGCCAGAAACGTCGAATAAGGGGTCATGATCGATATCCTTCAGGTAATCCGGACCGGCCTTGCCCGCAGCGCGGGCGGCCGGTCCGGGGTGCGGACCGTGGTCCGGTCCGGCACGGGTTCAGTGGACGAGGTGAACCGACTTGCCCGTTCCCACGGTCGAGGTGAAGCCCTCGCCGGCGATCATGACGCGGGACTGAAGGCCGGCGTCGGAGTTCGAGCTCGCGCCGCCGTTGGAGGAGGAGGCGCTGTCGCCGCCGATGATCCCCGCCGTGGCGTTCGACATCGCGACCCCGCCACCCGTGGCGACGGAGGCGGAAAGCGTGTCGAGGGCCAGCACGCCCTCGCCGCCGAAGGTCACGCCGAGCGAGATCGCGAAGGGCGCGGAGGGTTCGTAGTACGGGTCGGCGAAGGCGGCGCCCGAGGTGAGACCGGCCACGACGGCTGCGATCAGGGTCTTCGTAATGGTCATTGCATGTTCTCCTGAGGTAGGGTCCGCGCCGGCCTTGCCCCGGTCTCGGGGCGCGGCGGGGGGCGGACGTCCATGAAGGTTCAGTTGTACCCGTAGGTCCCGTTACCGACGGACGAGGTGAACCCGTTTCCGCCGATGCTGACCTCGGAGCTGAGAGGCGCAAACGGATTCGAAGAGGCGCCGCCGTTCGAGGACGATGCGGTCTCGCCGTCGATCACCGCCGCGGTCGCGTTCGAGACTGCGGTCATCCCGCCCGTCGCGACGGTGGCGGACAGCGTGTCGACCCCGCCCAGAAGCGGGCCGAGGCCGCCCAGCGGGTCGTCGTAGTCCGACGTCATGGCCATGCCGTGGTCCATGGGCGCCGAGAAGGTCACGCCAAGCGAGATCGCGAACGGCTCCTGGTCAAAGGACTGCGCCGCGGCCGCAGTCCCGAGAAGGCAGACGCACAGCGCGCTGCCAAGGGCGAAGAAACGAGTCATGGAATCTCCAGTTTTGATCTTCGGTTTGCGCGCCATGACAGCCCGGTGTCCGGGGGTCAGGGCAGTCGCTGGTTCGGGGCGGCATCAGAAACGGGCCACCCGGCAGGGGGGAAATCAGGCCACGGCTGATCGGAATCCGGCAACGGCGAGCCGACGCTGACGAACCCAGTGACGATCCTGTCCGGGAATGAAGCCGGGTCCTGCCATGAGGCTTTCCGAAGACCCGTCGACCATCGCGGAACCGCAGATGCGGTAGGTCTCCGGAGCGGATATCCCGCATGTTGATCTGGGTACCGGGTGCTGCATGGGTCTGATGGATCTGCTGAGCGTCAGTTCGACTCGATCAGCCGGTCGTCGGCCAGTCGCAACGGAAGCTTTGATACGAGATCGGATAATCGGCAAGCGATAATAGGACAGAAAAGAACTCATTCGAGACATCGCACGCAACGTCATCTGATTCGACGCCGCGGCGCCGGGTCACAAATGGAAAGTAACGGCGCCTCCGATCGTGGCTCGTTGTCCGGAAAGCCGCTCATTTGATCTGGGCTTGACACAGCCCGGCCGCCTTCGGAAACCCCGTCTGCCCCAAATGAGGGATGCGGATCGCGTCCGACTGCCCGAGGCTCGCGGCGCACGGGGGCGGTCCGGTGCGGCATCGGTCGTTCCGGGAGCGCGGCGGGACGGAGACTGCGCCGACCCGGGCCTATGGCGAGGATGGTCCTCGACCAGCCGGCCGGCGCGGGAACTGCCGTGATGGCGCGACGCGGAGAGAACGGGCGACCCATGGATAGTCTGATGAACGTGATCGTGTTCGGCGGCACCGCGCTGCTTTTCGCCGGTCTGATCTGGCAGACGCGGCAGCGGGCCCGGGCGCGCGAACGCGGCCGCGAGGCCCTGAGCGCCCTCGCAGACCGGCGCGGCCTGCGCTTCGATCTGGTGGGCGACCGGCGCGGCGAGCGGCAGCAGATGCGGCTGTCCGACCCGGCCGGTGCCTTCAGCCTCACGATCAGCCCGGCGGCGCCCTCGAAGAAGGGCCGCGGGGATGGCGGCGGCACGGTGCTCCACATGCAGGAGCCCTCCTTTCCCGGCGGTCTTGCGATCTATTCGCCGGACCTGCACCGGGACCTGCCGCAGGCGCTCTCCACCTTCAGCGGTGCCCTCGACAGCAACCTGGCGCGGCGCGTGCTGTCGCGGTTTCTCGACGCGGATATCGCCGAAGGGTTGGGCGAGTTGCAGGCGTTTCCGCCTCCCGGCGGGATCACGATGTCGGTGCTGGCCAATGTCGACCCCCATCCCTGGTTCGACGCCGCCGCCATCGCGCGCGTCGTGGCAGAGGACCCGGTCGCGCGCACGGGAGGCAGGGTGCAGAGGATCGTCATTCTCAGGCGCAGCGGGCTCGACCTCAGGCTGACGCGCGCCGTCACCACCCCCGAGGAGTTGGAGGCGTTTCTGGACGCGGGCCTCGCGCTGCGGGCGGACCTTCTGCAGAAGGCCGCGGGGTAGGGGGTTCGCCACTCGGGTGCGCCGCGGGCCTTGAACATCGCCGGGACAGCGGCAACTAAGGGTCACATGCCGCCGCGTCATTGGCGGACGAGGTCAGGACCCGCAGCAGGATGCCCGTCGCAGCGCTTCGCCCCGATCCCGCAATGCAGCGGGTTCCCTCCGGATGAGCACCGGACGGGCGCCGCGGGCGCCGGTCACGTCGGTGTCGACGATCTCTTCCGCGGACGGCGCGCCGCTTCTGGTGCGCGAGGTGCGTCCGGACGGCGCGCGGGCGCGCTTCGCCGCCCTGATCGGCCACGGACCGACGGTTCATTCGGGACATCTGACCGGCGCGGCCGAGGCGCTGGCATGCCGGGGAGTGGCCTGCCTTGCGGGCGATCTGCGCGGGCATGGCGGTTCGGTCACCCAGCGTCAGCCGCTGGCGCATCTCGATCCGGACACGGGCTGGCAGGCCTGGCTGGAGGACATGGCGGCGATGGCGCGGGTGGCGTTCCGGGACGTCCCGCGCGAGCGGCGGGTGCTGATCGGCGGCGCGATGTCCGGGCACCTGATGGTGGAGCTGCTGCGCCGGGACCCGTCGCTGGCCGCGCATCTGGTGATGGCCGCGCCGATCCCGCCGCAGCCGGGGCTGCGCACGATCGTGATGGCCTTCCTGCGGTTCCGCCGGATGACCCATCCGCTCGACCGCCCCGATCCGCAGATCATGCACCATCTCTACGGGTTTCTGCGCGCCCACCTTCCCGCAGGCAGCCGGAACCACGACACGATCAGCGCCGATCCCGCGACGGTGGCGCGGGTGCTGCAGGACCCGCGCGGCTTTCCTACGCCGACGCTGGGCTACTGGATCGCCATGCTGACGGGGATGGATGCGATCTGGACCGGAACAGGCCCCGGCGAGCTGGCGCCCGACCTGCGGGTCCTGATCCTGACCGGGCCGGAGGAGCCGCAGACGCGGGGCGGACGGCTTCTCGGTCGGCTGCAGGGCTGGTGGCGAGACCGCGGGGTGACGGATGTCGCGGTGCGGTCGATCGACGGGGTCAGGGCCAACATCCTGATCGACGCCCCGCGTCTGCCGGTCGTCCCTGCTATCGTGGACTGGCTCGACGGCGGAGCGGCGACGGTCGCGACCGCGCCGCAAGCGGACCCGCAGGTTCCCTATGACACGGCGCTGGCCCGGCTCGGCGTGACGGCGGAGGGGACGGCGAGCCTGCACGAGCTGATCGAGCTCTGCTATGCCGCGCTCGACGACGACGAGCGCTGGGTCGAGCTGATCTACCGCCTGCTTCTGACCAGCGAGGCCGACCCCGAGGGGATGGACGATCTCATGCAGACCATCCAGCCCCATTGGCAGCGTGCCTTCGAGCTGCGGGAGGACATGCGGCAGGCGGCCTCCATGGGGCGTCTCTACCACGACCTGATCGACCGGATGGCCGTCGGCGTGGCGGTGCTCGACGCGGGCTTCGCGCTGCGCGACTGGAACACCGCCTTCGCCGAGGCAGTGGGGCGTCTCTTCGGTCGGCCAGGTGGCGCCACCAGCCTGCAGCGGGACGTCGCGCGGCTGCTGGCGACCCGGCCTCAGGGCGCACCGGAAAGCCAGAGAGCCGGGGACGATGTCCCGATCCTGCACGAGGGCCGTCTGGTGGGGGTGCTGCTGCAACCCCCGAGCCTTTTCGGCGCGGGTCTCGGGGCGGAGCCGCCGGGTCACCTGATGGTCCTGCGCGCGCCCGACAGCCGCAGCGCGGACCGCCAGCACCGGGGGAGCCTCCTTGCGCTCGCCTACGGCCTGACCGGTCAGGAGGCCATGGTGTCCGTGCATCTGGCGGACGGGCTCTCGACCGAGGCCATCGCCGGCGCCCTCGGCATCAGCGAGGCGACGGTCCGCAGCCACCTCAAGCAGGCCTTCGCCAAGATGGACGTCTCGAGCCGCCCGGAACTGATCCACCGGGTGCTGTCGGGGCCGCTCGGCTGGCTGATGGGCGAGGACCGCGCGGCACCGCCGCACCGCTCGCTGCCGCACTAGGATGGAGCCGCTCGTCGTCCTTCTCGGGCTCGGCGCGCCGGCGGCCTATGCGCTCATGCGGGCGCGCGGGATCGGGCAGGCGGATTTTCTTGCCACCGCGCGCCGGACCTCCATGGCGCTGACCCTGGCCGGGGTGATCTGCGGCAACATCGGCATCGGCACGTTCGTTGCGCTGTTTCTCTTCACCGCCGAAAGCCCCGTCCTCGGCTACACGGTCGCCCTCAGCTACGCGGCGGGTCTGCTGCTCTGTGCCGCGCTGGCGGGGCGCATCCATGCCGCGTCGCGGGCGACCGGGACCTATGGGCTGGTGGATTACCTCGCCGCCGCCCATGGCCTCGGGTCCTCGCTGCCGATCTGGGCACCGGTGGCGGTGGCCTTCGCGCTCCGGAGTATCGTGCAGCTGATGGCGCTGGGGCTGATCCTCGAGCTGTCTCTGGGCCTTGCCCCAGGCATCGCGCTCGCCATCGCGGGGCTGGCCGTGGGACTCTACACCGCCATCGGTGGCTACCGCGTGGCGCTGGAGACCGACCTCGCGCAGGCGCTCATCATCCTGGCGGGCATGGCGCTTGCTGCGCTCGGGCTGTTCGCGGACACGCCGCCGGGGGTGGCGGGGCCCGCGTTCTTCGACCTCGGGCCCCGGGGCCTGCCGTTCCTGATCGCGGCGGCGCTGTTCCTGCCGTTCTCCGCGGTGCTCGCCGTCGACAACTGGCAGCGTATCGCCACGGCGACGAGCGCCGGGACCGCCCGCCGGGCCTATCTGCTCGGGGCCGCGATCTGCACACCGGTCTATCTTCTCCTGGCCCGACTGGGGCAAGTCGCGGCAAACGGAGGGGCAAGCGGCATGGCCGAGGCGCTGGGGGCGTTCCGGGCGCTGATGCCGCCCGGCCTGCCGGTGCTTGCGGACCTCGTGGTGATGATGGCGGTGATGTCCTCCATCGACACCTTCGTGATGCCGCTGATGACGGGCCTGTCCCGCACGCGCTGGGGCATGGGGCGCATCCGGCTGGCGGTGGCCGGTGTCTTTGCCGTGCTGACGCTTGTCGCGCTCGGGATCGGCGACGCGCTGACGGGGGTGATCGCGGCCTTCAACACGCTCGTCGTGTTCCTGCCGGCCGTGCTGGGCGCGCTGGTGCTGGGCGACCGGGCGCCGCGGGCGGCGATGCTGTCCATGGGCCTCGGCGTCGCAGCCACGCTTGCCCTTGGCGCGCTGGCGCTCGATCTCGCCGCGCTCGCGGGGTTCCTGCTGGCGGCGGGGCTCTACGCGGCGCTGCGCCGGCGCGCCTGACGATACGTCCTTCCGTTTTCCCGCGGCCTGCCCATTACTGCGGTCATGGACATATTGGTGACAGGCACGAGCGGGTTCGTCGGCGGCGCGGTGGGGCGCCATCTGCGCGCCCGCGGGCACCTCGTGACCGGGCTCTCCCGCCGTCCGCCCCGCGCGGAGGCGGCGGACCGGGCCATCGTCCATGATCTCTCCCGGCCACTGACGGAGACCCCGCGCGTCGACGCGGTGATCCATGCCGCGGCGCTTTCGTCGCCCTGGGGGCGCCCCGCGGCCTTCGAGGCGGCCAATGTCGAGGGCACGCGCCACGCGCTTGCGCTTGCGGCGCGGTGCGGCGCGCGGTTCGTGCTGATCTCCTCCTCCTCGGTGCTCTACGCGCCCGGCGACCAGGAGGACCTCGCGGAGGGGCCCGCGCCGGACAGCCCCCCCGTCAACGACTACGCCCGCACCAAGCGCGCGGCCGAGGCGCTGACCCGCGCCCACCCCGGGCCCTGGACCATCCTGCGCCCCCGCGCCGTCTATGGCGTCGGCGATACGGTCCTGTTCCCGCGCATCGCCCGCGCGGCCCGGCTGCGGCTCCTGCCGCGCTTCCGGAGGGAAACGCCCGCACGGGGGCATCTCGTCTCGATCGACAGCCTCGTGCGGCAGGTCGCGCGTGCGGTCGAGACAGGGGCGGAGGGCATCCTCCACCTCGTCGATCCCGCGCCGGTCGGCATCGAGGCCTTCGTCACCGAAGCGCTGGACCGCGTGGGCCTGCCCGGTCCCTCGGTCCGGGTGGGGGTGGCCGGCGCCATGCGCAGTGCGGCAGGCCTCGAGGCGCTGTCACGGCGGACGGGCTGGTGGGAGCCGCCGCTGACGCGGTTCGGTGTCGCGGTGTTCACCGAAACGAAGACCTTCGACGACAGCCGCGCCCGCGCGCTCCTCGGGCCGCCCGACATCCCGAGCGCCGTCGCCGTGGCGCGGTTCGCGCGCTGGTGGCAGGCGGGCGCCCGGCTCGACGATCCCGCGATGGGGCGGGTGGGAGAGGACCCCTGACCGCCGCCGCCCTTGCCGTGCTGGGCGCGCTCTATGCCGTCCTCCAGGCGCTGCGGCTGGGGCTGGCATGGCGGCACCGGCCCGGAGAGGGCGGCGGCGCTCCCTCGGTCACCGTCCTGCAACCGATCCTGTCGGGGGACCCGGCGCTGGCGGAAACGCTCGCCGTCGGGCCGGACCAGGCGCACGGGGCGCGGTTCGTCTGGCTGGTCGATAGCGACGACGCGGAGGGCGTCGCGGTGGCGACCCGCCTCGCCAAGGGGCGGAGCGCCGTGCGGGTCGTCGAGGGGCGGCCGCCTCGGGACGGAGAGAACCCCAAGACGCTGAAGCTGGTCCGGGGCGAGGCCCATGCGACGGGCGAGGTCGTCGCCGTGCTTGACGACGACACCGTGATGCCGCCGGGCGGGCTCGAGCGGCTTGCCGCCGCGGCGAAGACGACCGGCGGGCTCGCGACGGCGCTGCCGACCTGGGGCAGGGCGCCCCGGACCGCCTCGGAGGCGCTGGTCGCGGGTTTCGTGGACGGGCAGGGCGCCTCGGCGTATCTCGCCATGGCGCGCCTTGGCCGGACCCGGACGATCAACGGGATGGCCTATGCGGCGGATGCGCGGGCCTTGCGCCGGGCCGGGGGCTTTGCCGCCATGGGGCATGCCGTGACCGATGACTGGGCCATCGCGCGTCTTTTCGAGAGCGCCGGGCTGCCCCTTCTGCAGACCGCCGTTCCCGCCCGCGTCGCGGTCACCGTGGCGGGACCGCGTCAGGCCGTGAGGCTGCTGCGACGCTGGACGATCTTCGCGCACAGGTATGTCGGGGCCAATCTCGACGCGGCCATGGCGTTGCTGGTGCTGCTGCCGGCCGTCCTGCCGCTGGCGGGGCTGATCCTCGCGCTCGTCTCGGGGCCTCTCGCCGCGGGGCTCTGGCTGCTCCTCCTCGCCGGGCGGGCGGCGCTGCACCGGAGGCTGGTGCGGGGGATCGGCGGGGCGGGAACGGCCCCGCTCTGGGCCGTCGTCGCAGCGGAGCTGGCCTTGCCGCTGCTGTCGGGGCTTGCCCTCTGGCGCCCGAGCCGCATCCGCTGGCGCACGCGCCGCATGCGGCTTGACCCCGACGGGATCCGTTACGAATGACCGCGCCGCGGATCGCCCTTCTGACGGGACGGTCCGATCCGGCGCGGACGGGCCTTCCGCCCGTGCAGGAGGCCTTTCTCGAGGCCGTCGTCCCGCCGGGGATGATTGCGGTCGGGGACGGCTATCCCTGGACCGGGGGCGCGCCGGAGCGGCCCGTTCCCCTGCCGCTCGCCGCATTGCGCAACGCGGCGCAATGGCGGGCGGCGCGCAGCGGCGCAGCGCGGGCGGAGGTCTCGGCGCGGCTGGCCCGGCTGAAGGGCGACCCGCTTGCGATCGTGACGGGAAGCTGCGGGCTCGACCTTCTCGTTTGCGGCTGGGTGCCGGGCCTTTGCGATCTCGTGATCGCCCTTGGTCCGGTCCGGAGGCGGCCGGCCTGGGCGGGGGTGCGGATCGTCACCGTCGTGGGCCGCCGGGACGCGCTGGCGCGGGCGTTCCACCGGGAGAGGCCGGACATCGTCGTCCCCTGCGGCCACATGAGCTACTGGGCCTGCCCGGCAACGCGCGACGCCGTCGCCCGCGTCCTCGGGGACTGGCGCCCGTGAGGGTGCTCGTCGCGGCGCCGCCCTTTGCCGGGCATCTCGACCGGCTGGTGCCGCTGATCCGGGCAGCGCAGGACGCGGGCCACGGGGTGCGGGTGCTGACCGGGCATGCACGGCTGTCCTTACTCCAGGCCCGGGGGATCGAGGCCGTGGCGCCGCCCTCGCTGCCCGATGGTGCTCTCGAGCAAATCGCCGAGGGGTTCGGGCGCATCTCGGGCCGGCCAGGGGCCGCGCTCGCCCAGCTGCGGGCCAACTTCGACCTCCTGCCCGCCCTGACCGCGGACCTCTGCGCGGAACTCGAGGTGTGGCGGGCCGATGTGCTGGTCGCCGACAGCGTGGCGCTGATGGCGGGGCCTGCGGCGGCGCGCACCGGCGTTCCCTGGATCACCACCGTCGCCTCGCCCCTGTCGCTCCATACCTCGGGGGGCACACCCGCCTTCATGGGGGGCTGGAACCCGCCCCGGGGCTGGCCCGGGCGGGTGCGGGACGGTCTCGGGCGGATGGCGCAGGATGCCGCGCGCGAGGCGGTCTTTGCTCTGATGCGCGCCCGCCTGCCGCCCGAACTGGCGCGGCCCTTCAGGCCGGACGGGAGCGAGACGATCTATTCGCCGCAGGCGATCCTCGGCTTCGGGATGACCGAGCTCGAGTTTCCGCGGGACTGGCCCGCCGCCTTCGAGATGATCGGGCCCCTCGCCTCGGCGCCGAGCTTCGATCCGCCCCCCGATCTGCCCGATGCGCGGCGGGCGGTCTTCGCCACCCTCGGCACGCACCTGCATTGGGCGCGGGCGGCGTGGCGCGGGGGGCTCGAGCGGCTCGCCCGGGACAGGCCCCGCTGGCTGATCGTCGCGTCCGAGGGGCGGATGGCGGGCGGTGCGGAGGCCCGGACGGGACCGCCGAACCTGATCACCGTCCCGCGCCTGTGCTACCGGCGCGACCTGCCGCGCTTCGACGCGGTGATCCACCACGGCGGCTCGGGCATCGCCCTTTCCGCCATCGCCGCGGGCCTTCCGAGCCTTGTTGTCCCCCATGATTTCGACCAGGCCGACATGGCCGCCCGCATCGCCTGGCACGGGCTCGGCCTCAGGGCGCGCAGCCTGGCGGGCGCGGCGCGGTCCCTCGACCGGCTGATGGGGGAGGAGTGGCCCGCCTTGCCCAGGTTCGCCGAGGCGGCGGCGCGCTATCGCCCGGAGGAGCGCTTTCTCGCCGCGCTGGCACGCGTCACGGGCTCCGCATGACGCGTCTCAGCTTGGTGGTCTCGGGCGGGGCGAGGCGGGCGACCTGCAAGGTGACGGCGCGCCCCAGCAGGGTCTCGAGGGCGACGCGCGGGCCCGCGGTCTCGCTGCCCGGGGGGAGCGTCAGCACCGGGGTCTCGTCCCCGACCTGTGCCAGCCGGAAGTCGCGCGCGCCCGCGCCCAGCACCGCGTCGCGCAGGACGTCGGGCGCGATCCCGCCGATCCGGTCGGCGACACGCCCCGCCACGACCACGGCCCTCAGCGGAGAACCGCAGGGACAGGACACGAGCCGCACGAGATCGCCGGTCCGGTAGCGCGCCATCACCTGAGCGCGCCGGGTGAAATCGGTGACGACGGGCTCGAGGGTGCCGTCGCCCGCCTCGGTAAGCTCGACATGCACGCGATCCTCGGCCAGGTGCAGCGTCCCGTGACCGCAGCTGACCGCGAAGAGCCCCTCGGTGGCCATGTAGATCTCGCCCAGCCGGGCGGCGGGAAATCCGGCCCGGATCGCCGCGCGCTCGGGCGGGTCCAGCACCTCTGCGGCGGCATAGATCCGGCGGGGGGAGAGGCGCGCGCGGCGCCCCGCCAGCCAGCCGAGGTAACGGGGCGGCGCCACGAGGACATCGGGAGCGAAGCCCTCGAGCGCGGGCAGGGTCGCGGAGAACCCTGCGCCCAGCGAGACGAAGCACAGGGGCAGGGCGCGCCCGTCGCCCGCGGCATCGTAGAGCGCCGAGCCCCGGGGCAGGGCCACCGCCACGCGGGGGCGGCGCAGCGCCTCGAGGCCCAGCGTCTTGGCGAGGATCGTGCCGAGCCAGATGAACCGTTCGGCCTCGGAGATCAGGTAGGGCATCCGGACGCCCGAGGTGGTGCCCGTGCTCAGCCCGACATGGTGACCGGGCGGCGGCGCGGCGCGGCCCTCGGCCATGGCGGTCGCTGCTTCCGCCGTCAGACCCAGGCGGTTATGCGCGGCAAAGCCCGCCATCAGGGCCGCGCGATCCATGATGGGCAGGTCCTGAAGCCCCTCCACCCCCGCGGTCTGCCTCAGCCAGCGCCGCATCCGCCGCGCCTGCCAGGCCTCGAGCCGCGCACGGTCGCTGAAGAGGGCGGCGCGCGTCAGGGTCGCGGCGCAGGCACCGAGGGCAATGGCCGCCCCGCGCAGGGTCACGCGGTGAAGTCCGGCACGGGCGCGGGATCGTGGCACAGGACCACGCGCCCCCCCGCGGCGGCGAAGGCCCTGACCCGGGCGAGGCTCTCCATCGCGGCGCGCGCATCGGCATAGATCGCCCGCGCGGGTCCCCGCGGCGGGCGATCCTCGGCGATGGCGGGCCAGACCCATTGCACGTCGGCGGCATAAAGGACGGGCGGATCGAAGGCCGGGAACAGCAGGCCCGAATGCCCCTCGGCATGGCCCGGAAGCGGCAGCGACAGGACCGAGCCGTCCCCCAGCACATCCCGTCCCCGCCCCAGCCCGAAGGGCAGGGGCTGGTTTCCCTCCAGGTCCTCCACGGCGTCCGGCAGGAGTTCCGCCATCAGCCCGTGCCTGAGCGCGCGCCAGGGGTGGTGCCGCGCATGGGCAAGGGCGCGGGCGGGCCCATGGACGGGAACGCCGGAGAGGCCCCGGACCGCGCCGACGTGATCCGCATGGAGGTGCGACAGGATGACGGCGGCGGGCGCCCGGCCATCCAGAACCGCAAGGGGCGCGCGGCCTTCGTCGATCCGGGGCCTCAGGAGCGCGCGGTAGATCCTCAGCGCCGCGCTCTCCCGGGGCGCGCGGTCCGGCCAGCCCGCGTCGATCAGGACCGGCGCCCGGCCGGGCCGCTCCAGAACGCCGAAGCGCACCGCGAGATCGACGCGGCCGCGTCCACCGGCCAGCACCAGCCGCTCGGGCACCGGAATGCGGGCATGGACATGAAAGCTCAGCCGCATGGCGCCGCCTCGAGAATTCCCGCTCCGAAGGTGACCCCGGCGGCGGTCCCCAGCATCAGCACCCTGGCGCCGGGCGCGATGCGGCCTTCGCGCCGCGCGTGGTCCAGCGTCACGGGCAGCGAGGCCGCGACCTGGTTGCCGTGGGTGGCGGAGAGGTCCACCAGCCGGTCCTCGGGAACCTTCAGGGCGCGGACCATCAGGCGCAGGGCGGCGGGGCTGGCCTGATGCGGAAGGACGAGGTCGATCTCCTCCATGGTCAGGCCCGCCTGCTCCAGCGTCCGGGAAACGAAGGCGCCGAACCGGCGGCGGGTCAGGGCAAAGAGCGCAGGACCGTCCATGGCGAAGTGCAGCGCGTGGGGCGGGGCCAAAGCCCCGAGGCGGGTGCCGCCGGCGGGCAGCCCGGCGGCCTCGTAACCCGAGGGGTGGGTGCTGAGCGCGATCGGTCCGAGCCTCAGCCCGCCCGCGCCGGAGCCCACCACGGCGGCCCCCGCGCCGTCCCCGAAGAGCCCCGCCGTCGCCGGGTCGCGCCAGTCGAGGTTGTCGCTCACCTTCTCGGAGGCCACGACGAGGACGTGGCTCCACCGGCCCGTCTCCACCATCGCCGCCGCGTGCTGAAGCGCGGCGAGGAAACCCAGGCAGGTCGCGCCGACGTCGTAGGCGGCGACCGCCCCGTCGCCCAGTCCCAGGGCGAGCTGCACCAGGGGCGCCGTCGCGGGGATCGTCTGATAGGGCACGGCGGCGGCGTGCAGGATCGCGTCGAGCCTCCCCGCCTCCAGCCCCGCGTCGGCCAGCGCCGCCCGCCCCGCCTCGGCCGCAAGCTCCACCTGGTCCCGGCCGATGGCGCGGGGCCGCAGGTGGACGCCGGTCGCCTCCGCGACATGCCCGGGAGGGAGGTCATGGTAGCGGTCGAGCGTGGCGCTGGCGACCGGGGCGAGGCTTGCGGCGCGGCCCGTACCGAGGATCGATGCTGTGGCCATGGCGCGCCCTCCGCCGCGACCGACCCCGCGGCCTGACGCACAGAGATAAGGCCCGGCGCGCCACGCTGTAAAGCGGCGCCTGAGGTCTCCGCGTTCCGATGGCGGGCCTGCCGGCCCTGTCCTGGACGGGGACACACCCGCCGCAGGCCGGAGGTATCGCGCCCAGGTCCCCCGCGAGGAACAAGAGCGGCAGCGGGTCTGTTGTCGATCAGGACCGGAAGACAGGGGGCGGGGCTTGCACACTATCACGGACTGCACGATCCGGAAGATTCCATGAGCGCGCTCGAGCGGCTCATGGAGAGGATCGGCATCGAACCGGGCTTCGAGGACGCCCTCGGTGCCAGCCGCCCCACCGACCCGGATGTGGCCCGCAGTCTCGCCCGGGAACTGGGCTTTCCGGCAGCCGACGAGCGCGAAGCTCGAAGGACGCTGGCGAGGCTCGACGCGGAGGCGGCGCAAAGACCCCTGCCGCCGGTGATCGTGACGACCTGTCCGGGCGGGCGCCTCGATCTTCCTGCGGACGGCGCGCGCCGGGGCCGGACGTGGACGCTCCTCGACGGAGAGACGGAGGTGACCCGCAGGACTGCGCCGGACGGTGAGAGCGTCGCCCTCGATGTGCCGGAGGCCCTCGGCCGTTACCGCCTGCGCCTCGACATGGAGGGGCGCGACCCCGCCGAGACCGTCCTGATGGTGGCGCCGGACGCCTGTTGGACCCCGCCGGCGCTCGCGGAGGACGGGAAGATCTGGGGCGTCTCCGTGCAGCTCTATCTTCTGAGATCGGCCCGGAACTGGGGCATCGGCGATTTCACCGATCTGGCGCGGTTCGTGGAAATCGCCGCAGATTGGGGGGCCGACATGATCGGGCTGAACCCTCTCAACGCCGGGTTCCTCGACGATCCCGACCATGCGAGCCCCTATTCTCCGGCCAGCCGCCTGTTTCTCAACGTGCTCTACATCGATGTCGGCGCCGTGCCCCGCTTCGGGACCGATCCCGCCGTGCGCGCACAGGTCGAGGATCCGGAGTTCCGGCGCAGGCTCGAGGCCTGCCGCGCGGCGGATCTGGTGGACTATTCCGGTGTGGCCGCACTCAAGGTGCCGGTTCTGGAGGCGCTTCACCGGGCGTTCCGCGACGGCGCGTCCGCGCGCGAGCAGGAGGATTTCGCCGCCTTCCGACGCGAGAGGGGGCAGGCGCTGGAACGGTTCTGCCGGTTCTCCGCCCTCCGCGCGCATTTCGCCGCACAGACCCCGGCCCGGGCGGACTGGCGGACCTGGCCCGCGCCGTTCCGGGACTGCCGCTCGGACGAGATCGCGCGGTTTGCCGCGGATCACGCCGGGCGGATCGAGTTCCACGCCTGGATGCAGTGGATCGCCGAGGGCCAGCTGGCACGGGCCGCGGCCGAAACGGAGCGGCGTGGCATGGCGGTCGGCCTCTACCGCGACCTGGCCGTCGGGGCCGACGCGGCCGGGGCCGAGAGCTGGTCGAACCCCGAGGCGGTTCTGTCGGGGCTGCAGATCGGCGCGCCGCCCGACATGCTCAATCCCGCGGGGCAGAACTGGGTCCTGCCGCCCTTCGACCCCAACGCGCTGCGGCAGGAGGCCCATGCGAGCTATGCCGACCTCGTGCGCGCCAACATGCGACATGCCGGGGGACTCCGGATCGACCATGTGATGGCCCTGCAGCATCTCTACCTCATTCCGGAGGGACACCCCCCGACCAAGGGCGCCTATGTGACCTATCCCATGGAGGAACTGCTCGCGGTTCTGGCTCTCGAAAGCCACGAGCGGCCCTGCCTGATCGTGGGAGAGGACCTCGGCACCGTGCCCGAGGGCTTTCGCGAGCGGATGGCGGAAGCCCGGGTGCTGTCCTACCGGATCGCAATGTTCGAGCGGGACGAGAAGGGAGCCTTCGTGCCGCCCGGGGACTATCCCCGCGCCGCGCTGGCCATGCTGGGCAGCCACGACCTCGCGACGCTCCGCGGCTGGTGGGAATCGCGCGACATCGATCTCAAGGCCCGGCATGGACTCTATGCCTCGAAGGACGAAGAGGGGCGGCAGCGCGCGCAGCGGGAAGAGGAACACGCGGCGTTCGTCGCGGCGCTGGAGGACGCAGGACTGCTGGACGCCGGGGAGATCCTGCCCTCGGAGCCGTTCGGCCCGCGCATCGCCGCGGCCGCGCACGGGTTCCTGGGGCTGGCCAGGTCGGGCCTCGCGGTGGCGCAGCTCGAGGATCTGCTCGACCAAGCGGAGCAGGTGAACCTGCCCGGGACCGTCGAGGCGCATCCGAACTGGCGTCTGCGTTACCGGCTGCCGCTCGAGAGCCTCGCGGAGGACGCCGGCGCCCTCGCGCGGATCGAGGCGCTGAAGGCTGCCCGCGCCGGTGCGGCGGAGGCCACGAGGGATTCTCCGGATCCGGCCTGACGCGCCCGCCGCTCCGCGTGGCCGGATCCGGGCCCTGCCGGCCGCGACGGCGTCAGGTTCCCGGCGCGCGGTGCCCCGCCCGGCCTCGCTGCGCGGGCCGGGTCCGGTCGCTCGACAGCGGCGAAGGTCCGGCGACGTGAGGACCGGTGCCCCGCGAACGCCCGACCTGTCCGGCGGGACCTGGCGCAAGATGCCGCGCGAAAAAAAGAAATCCGCGGGCGCGGATTGAAAGAGACGGGCCGATCGCCACCTCTCGCAAGCCCGGGCGCCGGGCCCCGTGACCGCCGCAGGGCGCGACGGGACCGCGCCGCGGGCGGACCTCTCGGGACGCGTCAGATGAACCTCCTCCTAGTCGATCCTCCGGGCAAACCTCCCTGGGCCCCGCCGCGCTCTTCCGCACCGCAGGGCGGCTGAGAGCGGCCGGAGGGGTCCGCCGCCGCGCGGACCCACCGACAATGGGCACCGGGGAACCGCGTCGACGCCGCCCCTGTTGGCCCGGAACCAGGACCCGGCCGGTGCCGCGGGCCCGCAACGGGCAATCAAGACCCCGGCGAGGGGACATATGGAGAAACTTGAATGACGGACGTGGTTCTGCCCCTGATCGGGGGGCTGGTGCTGCTCATCGCGGGCGGGGAATTCCTCGTGAGGGGCGCCGTGAACATCGCCACCCGCCTCGGCGTGTCGCCGCTGGTGATCGGGCTCACGCTGGTGGGGTTCGGAACATCGACGCCGGAGCTCGTCACTTCGGTGCAGGCGGCGCTGGCCGATGCGCCGGGCATCGCCTACGGCAACATCGTCGGTTCGAACATCGCGAACATCCTGCTGATCGTCGGGATCGCGGCGCTGCTCGCGCCGATCGCGGTGGCCTCGTCCGCGCTGAAGCGGGACGGGCTCGTGATGGTCTCGGCCGCAGTGATCTTCGCGGGACTGGCGGCGGTGATGCCGATGGGGCGCGTTGCGGGGGCGCTCTTCGTTGCGGCGCTCGGTATCTACATCTGGACGGCCTTCCGCCAGGAACGCGTGGCGACGGGGGGCGACCACGGCGCGGTCCATGACAAGAGCGCCGCGCTGCAGGAGGTCGATCCCGCCCTCGATCCCGGGAAGCCTGTGCAGGCCTCGCTGCCCGTCTCGATCCTGATCGCCGTCGGCGGTCTCGTCCTCGTGGTGCTGGGCGGCGGATTCCTGGTCGACGGCGCCGTGGCGCTGGCGCGGGGCATGGGCATCTCCGAGACGGTGATCGGCCTGACCATCGTCGCCCTGGGCACCTCGATGCCGGAACTCGTGACCTCGGTCGTGGCGGGGCTGAAGAAGCAGGGCGACGTCGCCTTCGGCAACATCGTGGGCTCCAACATCTACAACATCCTCGGGATCGGCGGCTTCACCGCGCTGATCGCCCCGGGCGCGGTTCCAGCGGAGATCGTGACCTTCGACAATCTCGTCATGGTGGGCGTGTCGCTGCTGCTCCTGCTCGTGGCCTGGACCGGCCTGCGCATCTCTCGGTGGGAAGGGGCGGCCCTGCTCGCGGGCTACGCGGTCTATGTCTTCGTCATCTGGCCCTGAGCCACTCCGGCTCAGGGACCGACCACCGGCGCGCGGCGCGGGTAGAGCGACAGGGCGAGGCCCGACCCGACGATCAGAAGCGCGCCGAGAAGCATGGTCGGACGCGGCACGTCGCCGAAGAACAGGTAGCCGAGGATCATCGCCCAGATCAGGAGGGTGTATTGCAGCGGCGCGATCAGGGTCGCGTCGGCGAGCTTGAGCGCGCGGTTCACGCTCAGGTGCGCGGTCATCGCCACCACCCCGAGAAGGCCGAGCAGCACCCAGTCCAGCGCTTTGGGCGGCGCCCAGCCGATCGGGGCCGCGATGGCCCCCGCAACCCCGGCGCCGATCAGCTGCCAGAAGACCAGCGCCGTGTCGGGCGTGCCCCTGAGCGAGCGTCCGGTGATCATCATCAGCGCGAAACACATCGTCCCCACGATGGCGGCAGTCGTGGCGACGGGGGAGACCGCGCCCGAGGGGCCGAGGGCGATGATCACGCCGAGAAAGCCCACGATCACCGCGCCCCAGCGCCAGAGACCCACGCGCTCTCCCAGAAGAAGCGGAGACAGCGCGGCCACATAGATCGGAGAGGCCAGCCACCACGTCATCACATCGGCCAGAGGCAGGTCGCGCACGGCGAGGTAGAAGCAGAAGACCTCCACCGTGGAAAAGGCCACCCGCAGGGCCTGCAGCCAGGGACGCTCGAGGGAGAAGAGGCGCCGCGGTCCGAAGGCCCAGACGAAGGGCGCGAGCACGATCAGCGCGGCGAGGCTGCGGATCAGCAGGACCTGCCCGACGCCGTAGCTGGCGACCAGCCATTTGCCCATGGCGTCATTGAGCGCGAAGAGGAACATCCCCGCGAGCATCAGAAGAAGGCCGAGCGTGGCTCCGGACAGTCGGGTCATCGTGGGGTCTGTGCTGAAAGGTCGCCGCAGGGGCAGGACGAAGGGCCGGAGGTGCCCCGCCCCCCCTCGGGGGACGGGGCCGGGACCGGAGCTTATTCGCCGCGGATCGTGGCCAGTTCGGACATCATCGAGTCGATGACGTCCTGGCCGATGCTTTCGGCGCTGCGGTCATAGACGCCGGCCACGGCCTCGCGGATCCGCTGGAGCTCGGCAGGGTCGATCTCGTTGAACTGCATCCCGGCCTCCTGCACGCGGGCGAGCGACTGGTCCGACAGCTCGCGGCTCACGGACCGCTGCACGTCCCGGCCGATCTCGGCGCAATCGACGAGGATCTGCTGCTCTTCCTCGGAATAGGTGTTCCAGATCGGCCCGGAGAACAGCACCATGAAGGGCGTGTAGGCGTGCTGCGTCGCGGACAGGTAGTCCTGAACCTCGAAGAACTGCGACGTGTCGATCGTCACATAGGGGTTCTCCTGCGCGTCGATCGCCCTGGTCTCGAGCGCGGTGAACACCTCGCCGAAGGCCATGGGCGTGGCGTTGGTGCCCAGCGTCTGGAACGTGTCGAGGAAGATGTTGTTCTGCATGACGCGCACACGCATCCCCTCGAAATCCTCCAGCGTGGTGACCGGGCGGACCGAGTTCGTCAGGTTGCGGAAGCCGTTCTCCCACCAGGCCAGGTTCACGAGGCCGGCGTCGCGCATCCTCTCGCTCATCATGTCGCCGAAGTCGCCGTCGAGGACAGCATCGGCCTCCGCCGCATCGTTGAAGAGGAACGGCAGGTCGAACACGCCGAGCGCGGGCTCGATGCCCACGATCGGCGAGGTGGAGGTGACCACCATCTCCTGGGTGCCGGAGCGCAGGGCCTGCGTCGCGGTCAGGTCGTCGCCGAGGGCCGAGGACCAGAAGGCGTTCAGCGTCCAGGCGCCGTCGGTGCGCTCCGTCATGCACTCGCGCATGGCCTCGATGCCGTTGCCGACGGGATGGCTCTCGGCCACGCCGTTCGAGACGGTGATGGTGCGGCTCTGGATCTCCGCCGAGGCGGGCAGCGCCACGCCCGCGGCGAGGATCGTCGTCAGGGTCAGTTTCGTCAGGTTGGTCATGGGTCTTCCTCCCTTTTGGTGTTCGTTCTGGGCTCTTCTCCTCAGCGCAGCCATGACAGCGGCACCAGGACAAGCTCGGGCAGCGCGACAAGCAGCATCAGCACACCGACCTGCGCGACAAGAAACGGGGTGACCCCCCAGATCACCTGGCCGAGGGGCACCCGCGCGACGCCGCTGACGACGTTGAGCACGACGCCCACGGGCGGGGTCATCAGGCCGATGCAGGTGGTCATCACGAAGATGATGCCGAAATAGACCGGGTCGATCCCCGCGACGGTGACGACGGGCATGAGCACCGGCGACAGGATCAGGATCGTCGGAGCGAGATCGAGCACCGTGCCCACGCACAGCACCAGCAGCACGATGACCAGCATCAGGAGTTTCGGATGCTCGATCACGGGGGCCAGCAGGCGCGTGATCTCGGCCGGAATGTTCGCGCGCGTGATCAGCCAGGAGGTCACCAGCGCCGCCGCCACGAGAAAGAGCACGACCGATGTCGTCTTCGCGGCGTTCAGGAACACGCCATAGAGATGGCTCGGCTTCAGCTCGCGGTAGATGAACATGCCAACGAAGAGCGCGTAGACCGCCGCGATCACCGCGGCCTCCGTGGGTGTGAACACGCCGAAGCGGATGCCGCCGAGGATGATCACCGGCATCACCAGCGCCCAGCCCGCGCGGGCCGTCGCCACCAGGCGCTCGTATCCCGACCGGCGGGGCAGGGGCGCGATGTTCTCGCGCCGCGAGACGATGATCCAGGCGGCGATCAGCGAGGCGGCCATCAGGAGGCCCGGAAAGATCCCGCCCATGAAGAGGCCCGTGATCGAGACGTTGGCGGCCACGCCGAAGATGATGAAGGCGATGGACGGCGGGATCACAGGCGCGATCACCCCGCCCGCGGCCATCAGGCCGGCGGATCGCGGCACGTTGTAGCCTGCCTGTCGCATCATCGGAATGAGGATCGCGGCGAGCGCCGCCGAATCCGCCGCCGCCGATCCCGAGAGCGAGGCCATGACCACCGCGGCCAGCACCGCCACGATCCCGAGGCCGCCCCGGATATGGCCGACGCAGGCGACGGCGAACTCCACGATCCGTTTCGACAGGCCGCCTGCGTTCATCAGTTCGCCCGCCAGCAGGAAGAACGGGATCGCGAGCAGGGTGAAGGTATTCGCCCCGGTCACCATCTGCTGGCTGATGATCTGCGCGTTGAACTGCCCGGTCCAGACCATCATCACGACCGCGCAGAGGATCAGCGCGAAGGAGACGGGAACGCCGATGGCGAGGCCCAGAAAGAGGGTTCCGAGAAAGACGCCGAGGATCACGGGCGGGGGTCCTCCGCGTCGAACTCGCCGGTGAAGCGGGCCATTTCCTCGGGTGTCGTCGTTCCGGTGATCGCGCGGATCAGGCGGACCAATGCGATCCCCGCGATGGCCGCTCCGGTCACATAGGTGATGCCGAAGACCCAGATCATCGACAGGCCGACCACGGGCGCCGTCATCGACGCGTTGATCTGGTGCTGCTTCCAGGTGCCCCAGAACAGGATGACGCCGCACATCAGGATGATCCCGTTCGTCAGCGTCAGGCAGATCCGGCGACCCACGGGGCCGAGCAGGCGGACCAGGGTCTCGACGCCCACATGGGCATATTCGCGATAGGCGAGGACGGCGCCGATGAAGGTGAGCCAGACGAACATGTAGCGGGACATCTCCTCGGAGAAGTTCAGCCCGCTGTTGAAGCCATAGCGCAGCACGACGTTGCCGAACACCATGACCACCATCCCCGCGAGAAGCAGAACGAGCAGGGTCTCCGCCAGCCTGACCAGCCAGGCCTCGATACGCGCCATGATGCCTCTCTCCCTTCGGTCGCACCTCTCGCGACCGGGGACCGGCTTGCCGGTCTCTCATGAAAACGCATATCATCGGCGGGCGGACCAGTTCAAGGAGTCCGGGGCTCCGGACGATGATGTCTATAAAAAACTATAAGAGACAGTCAGTTACTCTGACGGATGTGGCCGAGGCCGCCGGTGTCAGCGTTGTCACGGTCTCCCGCGCCCTGCGCACGCCGGATCTGGTGTCCCAGGCCGCGCGGGACCGGGTGGATACCGCGATACGGGCGCTGGGCTACGTGCCCAATCCGGCGGCGCAGGCGCTGGCCTCCGCGCGGTCGCGAATCATCGGCGTGGTCATTCCCTCGGTCACCAACCAGGTCTTCGCGGATCTGCTGCGCGGGGTCATGGACGCGGTCGAGGGCACGCCCCATGCGCCGCAGTTCGTCAACACGCGCTTTCACGGCGCGCGCGAGGAGGATCTGCTCCGGATGCTCGCGACGCAGCGGCCGGCGGGCATGATCGTGACCGGCACCGACCAGACCGCGGCCAGCCGCGCGATTCTCGGGGACATGGGCTGCCCGGTCGTTCAGGTGATGGAGACCGGCCCCGATCCCGTCGACATGATGATCGGATGCGACCATGTCGCCGCGGGACGGGCGGCGGTGCGCCACCTGCTCGATCAGGGCTACCGCCGCGTGGGCTTTCTCGGGGCGCGGATGGACCCGAGGGCGCAGCGGCGACTTGCCGGATATCGCGCAGTGATGGAGGCCGCGGGCCTCGACGATCCGGCCCTCGTCGTCACCACCGCGGAGCCCTCCTCCTACAGCGTGGGCGGGCGGCTCATGGGCGATCTGCTCAGCGCCACCCCAGACACCGACGCGGTATTCTGCAACAACGACGACGTGGCGCTGGGCGCGCTCTTCGAGTGCCAGCGCCGCGGCCTCCGCATTCCCAGCCGCATGGGCATCGTGGGCTTCAACGATCTCGACATCTCGGCCTGTTCGGTGCCCACCATCACCTCGGTGCGCACCCATCGCTACGACATGGGCCACCGCGCGGTGGAGATGATCGTCGCGGCCCTCGAGGATGCGCGACCCGCCGAGGCGGTCATCGACCTCGGGTTCACCTTGATGGAACGGCAGAGCAGCCGGCGACTGGAAGGAAAGACGACATGAAGATCCTGATCCTCGGGGCAGGGGGCATGATCGGCCGCCGCATCGCGGCGGCGGTGGCGGAGGCCGGGACGATCGGCGGTCAGGGCGTGACCGCCATGACCCTCGCGGACATCGCGGAGCCGCCGGTGCCGCAGGCCGGGGGGCTCTCGATCGCCGCCCATGGTCTCGATCTCTCGGAGCCCGGCGCGGTGGAGCGGCTGCTCGCGGACCGCCCCGACGTGATCCTGCACCTTGCCGCCGTCGTCTCGGGCGAGGCGGAGGTGGATTTCGACAAGGGCTACCGCGTCAACCTCGACGCCATGCGCGCCATGCTCGACGCCATCCGTGCCGTGCCCGACTGGTGTCCGCGGCTCGTCTACGCCTCCTCGCTCGCCGTCTTCGGCCCGCCGTTTCCGGACCGGATCGACGACGATTTCGCGCCGCTGCCCGCCACCAGCTACGGCGCGCAGAAGCTGATGGCCGAGATCCTGATCTCCGACTACAGCCGCAAGGGCCATGTGGACGGGGTGAGCCTGCGACTGCCCACCATCTGCATCCGCCCCGGCGCCCCGAACCGCGCCGCCTCGGGTTTCTTCTCGGGCATCCTGCGCGAGCCCCTGGCGGGCCTGCCCGCTGCCCTGCCGGTGCCGGAGAGCACGCGCCACTACTTCGCCAGCCCGCGCGCGGCCGTCGGCTTCTTCCTTCACGCCGCGGCGATGGACACAGCCCCCCTCGGCCACCGCCGGGCCTTGAACATGCCGGGCCTCTCGGCCACCGTCGGCGAGGTGATCGCGGCCCTGCGGAGCGTGGCCGGGGACGCCGCCGTGGCGCTGATCCGGCCCGAGCCCGACCCGCTGGTGGCGACCATCGTGGGTGGCTGGGGGATGGACTACACTGCCGCGCGCGCCCGGGACCTCGGATTCACCGCCGAGACCCGGTTCGAGGACATCATCGCCGCCCATGTCGAGGACGAGCTCGGCGGCCGCATCGCGAAGGGAGCGGGCGCATGAGCCTGAGGACAGCCATCGTCACTGGCGCGGGCAGCGGCATCGGCCGCGCGGTCGCGGTGGAACTGGCCGCTCAGGGCTGGAAGGTGGCCCTTGCCGGCAGGCGCGCCGCGGCGCTCGAGGAGACCGCGGCGCTGGCCGGCACCGGGAACTGCCTCGTCCATCCCGCCGACCTCACCGAGCCCGCGGCGGCGGACGCCCTCTTCGCGGCTTGCGTCGACACCTGGGGCAGGGTGGACCTTCTCTTCAACAACGCGGGCATCTTCCCGCCCGTGGTCCCGCTCGAGGATCTGCCCCCCGAGGACTGGCGCGCGGTGGTGGCGATCAACCTCGACGCGGCCTTCTGGTGTACCCAGGCCGCCTTTCGCGTGATGAAGGCGCAGAACCCGCGCGGCGGTCGGATCATCAACAACGGCTCGGTCTCGGCCACCGCGCCGCGCCCCTTCTCGGCGGCCTACACCGCCACGAAACACGCCATCACCGGCCTGACCAAGTCCGCCTCCCTCGACGGCCGGGCCTACGACATCGCCGTGGGCCAGATCGACATCGGCAACGCGGCAAGCGACATGACCGAGGCGATGGTCTCGGGCGTGCTGCAACCCGACGGCTCGCGCCGTCCCGAGCCGGTGATGGACGTCGCCAATGTCGCCCGCTCGGTGGCGCATATGGCCAGCCTCCCGCTCGAGGCGAACGTCCTGTTCATGAACGTGATGGCCACCGCCATGCCCTTCGTCGGGCGCGGCTGAGGCCCAGAAAGGAAGACCGATGACCGATACGCGCGCAAGACGCAGGTTCCGGAGCCAGGAATGGTTCGACAACCCGAACAATCCCGGCATGACCGCGCTCTACCTCGAGCGCTACCAGAACCAGGGATACACCCGCGAGGAGCTGCAGTCCGAACGCCCGGTCATCGGCATCGCCCAGACCGGCAGCGACCTTGCCCCCTGCAACAAGATCCACGTCTTCCTGATGGACCGCATCAAGGCCGGCATCCGTGACGCGGGCGGAATCCCGATGGAGTTTCCCGTCCATCCCATCCAGGAGACAGGCAAGAGGCCCACCGCGGCGCTCGACCGCAACCTCGCCTATCTCGGCCTCGTCGAGGTGCTGCACGGCTATCCCATCGACGGCGTCGTGCTGACCACCGGATGCGACAAGACCACGCCCGCGATGCTGATGGGCGCGGCCACCGTCGATCTGCCGGCCATCGCGCTCAACGGCGGGCCGATGCTCGACGGCTGGTGGAACGGCAGGCTCGCGGGCTCGGGCACGATCATCTGGGAAAGCCGCCGCCTGCTCGCCGAGGGCGCCATCGACTACGACGAGTTCATCAGCCGGGCCTGCGCCAGCGCGCCCAGCCTCGGCCATTGCAACACGATGGGCACGGCAAGCACGATGAACGCCATGGCCGAGGCCCTGGGCATGAGCCTCACCGGATGCTCCGCCATCCCCGCACCCTTCCGCGAGCGCATGTCCATGGCCTACAAGACCGGTCGGCGGATCGTCGAGATGGTCCACGAAGACCTGAAACCCTCCGACATCCTCACCCGCGAGGCCTTCGAGAACGCCATCGTGGTCAATTCCGCCATCGGCGGCTCCACCAACGCGCCGCCGCACCTGCAAGCCGTCGCGCGTCATGCCGGAGTGGACCTGCACGTCAGCGACTGGCAGAAGGTCGGCTTCGACGTCCCGCTCATCCTCAACATGCAGCCCGCCGGCGAATACCTCGGCGAGAGCTTCTATCGCGCGGGCGGCGTGCCTGCGGTGATGGGAGAGCTCATGAAGGCCGGGCGCCTGAACGCGGGCGCCATGACCGTCACGGGCCGGCCCATGGGCGAAAACCTTCAGGGTTGGGAGAGCCGCGACCGCGACGTGATCCTGCCCGTGGACGCGCCCTTGCGCGAGAACGCGGGGTTCCTCATGCTGTCGGGCAATCTCTTCGACAGCGCGCTGATGAAGACCTCCGTGATCTCCCCCGATTTCCGCCAGCGGTTCCTGTCGAAGCCCGGATCGGAAGGTATCTTCGAGGGTCGGGCCGTCGTCTTCGAAGGCCCCGAGGACTATCACGAGCGCATCAACGATCCGTCGCTCGGGATCGGCGAGGACACCGTTCTCTTCATCCGCGGTGTGGGCTGCGTGGGCTATCCGGGATCGGCGGAGGTGGTGAACATGCAGCCGCCCGACGCGCTGATCCGCGCCGGCATCAACCATCTGCCCACAGTGGGCGACGGCCGCCAGTCGGGCACATCGGAAAGCCCGTCGATCCTGAACGCCTCGCCCGAAGCGGCAGTGGGGGGCGGCCTCGCGTTCCTTCAGACCGGCGACCGGGTGCGGCTCGACCTCAACGCCTGCACCCTCGATGCGCTGGTGCCCGACGAGGAATGGGCCGCCCGCCGCGCCGACTGGACCGCGCCGGAGCTGCGTCATCAGACGCCCTGGCAGGAGATCTACCGCAAGAACGTGGGGCAGCTCGCCGACGGAGGCTGTCTGGAACTCGCGACCGCCTACCACCGGATCGTCAGGGACCTGCCCCGCGACAATCACTGATCGCCCCGCCCCGGAGGACCGGCTCGCGAGGGCCGGAGCGGCCCGCGGACGTGGCTGCGGCCCGCACGCCACGTTCCGCCGGCCCTCCGGACGCGCAGGGGCGGCCGGGGCATGGTCCGCCGGGCGGAGTGACCGGTGGCGCGCTGACGCAACGGCCGCTATCGTCGCCGCGACGGCAGGATCAACCCGGAGACCACCATGCGCAGACTTCCCGGCCTCTTGGCCATGCTCGGCCTTCTCGGGCCCGCCACCGCTTCGGCTCAGACCGTCCTCCCCTGCGACGGCCGCGTCGACGTCACCCAGATCGTCGAGCCGTGGGAGACGCGGACCCGCGCCTTCGCCCAGGGCGCCATCCGCATCTTCGAGGTCTATGTCGACCCCAACGTCGCACAGGGGGCCTTCGTCGGCGTTCTGCATCCGGCCCCGACGGAGGACGGGATCGCCGCCAACCGCGGGTGCACCGCGGTGATGACCGCCCTGACGCCGGACGGCATGATGGCCGAAGCCTATATCGAGGATGCGACCGCCCGTTACGATCCCGCGCGCGGTCTGACGATCACCGTGCCGATCCGCATTCTGGGTGGCGCCTCCGACGTGACCGACACGCTGGTCTTCACCGTGAACCAGGCCACCGGACAGGTCCTGCCGGGCGACGGCTGACCGACGGGCGGGCCCGCGCCGATGAGGGCGGAATCCGACCCCTGTTCCGCAAGCCCGCCTCACGATCCGCGAAAAAAGAACGTCCGTCTCCTCTGGCGTTCCTGCGGGGACAGATGTTCTTCTCCGCCCGGCGCCCCGAAATGCCCGTATCCGGCCCGCCGGTCCTGCAAGATGGCCGGACCGGCCTCCGCCTTCCAGGCCGCGCCGTGCCGTTTGACGAGGGCGCGGCGGCACCCGATATGGCGGGGGACACCGACACTGGGAGACAGACCATGTCCTATCGCACCGTCCTCGCCGGCACCGCCACCCTGGCCCTGCTCGCCGCACCTGCCGCCGCGCAGGAATTCGGCCCGCTCCTGACGCCCGCCGAGCTTTCCGAGGCGCAGTCGAGCGTCGATCCGCTCGTCATCGACATCCGCGCCTTCGACGAGGCCTATGCCCAGGGTCACATCCCCGGCGCCGTCAGCGCGCCCTATGCTCTCTTCCGCGGTCCCTCCGACAATCCCGGTCTGCCGCCCTCCGAAGAGGCCCTGACCGCCGTGCTGCAGGACCTCGGCGTCGAGACCGACCGCCCGGTCGTCGTGGTGCACCAGGGGTCCGATGTCACGGATTTCGGTGCCGCCGCCCGGGTCTACTGGACGCTGAAATCGAGCGGCGTCACGGACCTCGCGATCCTCAACGGCGGCGTGAGCGCCTGGGAAGAGGCGGGGCTGGAGCTCTCCACCGAGATCGTGGATGCGCCCGACAGCGACATCGTGGTCAGCTTCTCGACCGAATGGCTGGCCACGGCCGAGGACGTGCAGGCGGCGATCGACGCGGGCGAGGGCTCGCTTCTTCTCGACGCGCGCCCCGAAAGCTTCTGGAACGGCGAGCAGGCGCATCCCGCGGCGGCCCGTCCGGGAACCCTGCCGCAGTCGCAGTACTTCGTGCATGACAGCTGGTTCTCCTCCGGGCCGGTCATCGTCGACGCCGCCGCCGCGCGGGCGCTGGCCGAAGAGCAGGATTTCACCGGGGCCGATGAGATCATCTCCTTCTGCAACACCGGGCACTGGGCCGCGACCAACTGGTTCGCGCTGAGCGAGCTCGCCGGCATCGACGACGTGAAGCTCTACCCGGAATCGATGGTCGGCTGGTCCAATGCGGGCTACGAGATGGCCAACGTCCCCGGAATGCTTCAGAACCTGCGCAACCAGGTCTTCGGCAACAACTGAGGCAAGTCATGACTGATGCTGTCGCGGCGCCCCGGCGCCGCCTCACGCCCGTCCTGCAGCGCGCCGGCCTCATCGGGCTGGCGCTTCTGCTGATCGGGACACTCGCGGTCACCGCGGGCCTGCGGTATGCGCTCCTTCTCGCGCTCGGCCTCGGCTTCGGCATGGTGCTCGAGGGGCTCCGCTTCGGCTTCGCGGGGCCCTGGCGGGCGATGATCCTGCGACGGGAGCCCGCGGGCCTCCTCGCACAGCTCGTCGCCATCGCGCTCGTGGCCATCGTGGCCTTCCCGCTGCTCGCCTCCGACGGCGGAGAGCTGATCGGCGCCCATGCGCCCGTCGGGTTCGCCATGGTGGGCGGCGCCTTCGTCTTCGGCGCGGCGATGCAGGTGGTTCTGGGCTGCGGCTCGGGTACGCTGGTGAACGCCGGATCGGGCAACCCCGTGGGCCTCGTCGCGCTCCCCTTCTTCGCCATCGGCAGTTTTGCCGGGGCGTTTCACCTCTTCTGGTGGACCGAACTCGGCACGCTGCCGCAGATCGTCCTCGAGGGTCTGCCCGGCCTTGCCGTGACGCTTCTGGCGCTGGCTGCGGTCGCCGCGTTTCTCCTTTGGCGCGCGGCACCGGGCGCGCGCGTCATCCCGCGCCGGCTCTGGTTCGCCGCCCTGCTGGTGGCGGCGCTCGCCATCGGCAACCTTCTGGTGGCGGGCCAGCCCTGGGGCGTCGTCTACGGCCTTGGTCTCTGGGCCGCCAAGGGGGCGACCGCGCTCGGCGCCGATCTCTCCGGCTCGGCCTTCTGGACCACGCCCACCAACGTGGAGCGCCTGTCCCAGAGCGTGCTCACGGACGTGACCTCGCTGACCAATATCGGGATCATCGCGGGCGCCTTCCTGATCGCGGCCTGGCGCGGCGGCCTCCAGCAGGAGCTGCCGAAGCTGCCCGCGAAGGCCTGGATCGCCACCATCGTGGCGGGCTTCCTTCTGGGCTATTCCTCGCGCCTTGCCTTCGGCTGCAACGTCGGCGCCTTCTTCAGCGGCATCTCCACCGGGAGCCTCCATGGCTGGGCCTGGTTCGGCGCCGGCTTCCTCGGCTCGGTCGCGGGCGTGCGGTTGCGGCCGATGCTGGGGCTGGAGGCGCGGCCATGAGAACCCGCCGCCTGACCGGTCTCGCCGCCCTTGCCCTGATCGCGGGCGTCCTTGTCCTCGACAGCGCGGTGAGCGAGCCCCTGAACCCCTACCGCGCCCCGCCGGTAATCGCCTTCGGATCGGGGCAGGTGTCCACCGGCGCCCATTGCGCGGCGCTTCCCGCAGCGGAGTAGTCTCGGCAGGCCATGGACCGGCATGGCGCGGATCTCGACGTCCTCGCCGGCCACGTCCACCGCCCGCCGTGCCTGGGTCATTTCACGCGCCCCAAGGGCCCGTCGGCCGCGGGGCAGGGCGGCACGTCCGGCACGGGCAGGTCGCTGCCGACGGCGCGGTAATGCCCGATGGTCCGGCGCAGGCCCTCTTCCAGAGGCACCTCCGGACGCCAGCCCAGCAGCTTTGCGGCCAGCGAGATGTCCGGGCAGCGGCGGCCCGGATCGTCGCGCGGCATCGGCAGGTGGCGAAAGCCCGAGCGCGATCCGGTCAGCTTCAGGACCATGTCCGCCAACTCCCGGATGGTGTATTCCCCGGGATTGCCGAGGTTCACGGGCCGCGCCTTGCCGATCTCCGTTTCCATCAGAGCCATCAGCCCGCGCACGAGGTCCGAGACATAGCAGAAGGACCGCGTCTGCGCGCCATGGCCGTGGATCGTCAGCCTCTCGCCCGCCAGCGCCTGCACGATCAGGTTCGACACGACGCGTCCGTCGTCGGGCCGCATCCGGGGTCCGTAGGTGTTGAAGATCCGCGCCACGCGGGTGTCGACCCGCCCCTGCCGGTCGCTGTCGAAGCAGAGCGCCTCCGCCGCCCGCTTGCCCTCGTCGTAGCAGGCGCGGGGGCCGGTGCAGCTCACCCGTCCCCGGTAGCTCTCCCGTTGCGGATGCTCCTCGGGATCGCCGTAGACCTCGCTGGTGGAGGCCTGAAGCAGCCGCGCCCCGTGCTCGGCCGCGAGGTCGAGCATCCGCCCCGTTCCCAGAACGCAGGTCATCATCGTCTGCACGGGGTCCGCCTGGTAATGAACCGGCGAGGCGGGGCAGGCGAGGTTGTAGATCCGGTCGAGCCGCTCGGCACACCGATACATCTCGCAGACATCCTGCTCCACCAGCGTGAAGCGGGGATTGTTCGCCAGGGGAGCCACGTTCGCCCGCGCGCCGGTCAGGAAATTGTCGAGGCAGATCACCCGGTGCCCCTCGGCCAGCAGCGCGTCGCAGAGGTGCGAGCCGACGAAGCCTGCGCCGCCGGTCACGAGGATGGTGAGCGCGCCACTCCCGGCCGTCAGGTCCCTCATCGTCGCATCCTCTCCAGCTTCCTGGCCGGCGCTCCGGGCGCGATCCGCCGCATCACCGCCGCAAGCTCCCGCGCCCGCGCGGGTCCCGTCCGGTCCGGTGCCCGGTCACGATCCGCCGCGCCCACCCCCACGTCAATTGCCGATCCGCCTCGGGCAGGCACGTCACGCTCGAGGACCAGCACCCGGTGTCCGCAGTCCCTCGGCCCATTCGCCATCGCGCGAAAGGTGGTCGCGTGGCCGTTGCCCCGGGACGAGGTGATCGACACGCCGAAGATGACGACATCCCGAGTGACCGCCGCCCGGAGCGGGTCCGGATCGGCCGCGATCCCCGAAGGCTCGGGTGCAGGGACCTGCGCGGGCGCCCCGTCAGTCAGCCGGACTTCGGTGGGCCGCGGCGAACCGGGAGCGGCTGAGGACCCGCCCCTCGTCGTCCACCGTCAGCCGGAACGCCCGCCCCCCACAGTAGAGCGTCAGCCGCCAGCGCCCGGCATCCTCGTCGATGCCGCGCTCGCTGCGGCTGGTGATCCGCCCTTCCCGCATCATCCCGGGGACCGCGGCAGCCTCGAGGCCGAAGGCCCCCGCGATGATCTCCGCGGGGATGAGAAACTGCCCGTTCTCGCGCGCGATCCGCTCGGGGGATTCGGGGGACAGGGCGCGCTCCGTCATGGGGCGCCCTCCATGCACCCCTCAGCGCGGCGCGGGACGTCCGTCATGACGTGGCTGGGTCGGGCAGCAAACATGAATTCAGGATACATGTTCACAGGATGCCCGGCAACGACCTCCTGCCGACCGATTGTTACGTTGTAACAGACCGAGCTTGACAGCCTTCCCTTTCGGCAGGCACGCTCGGGCCGCTGACCCAACGTTCCCACAGCCGGAGACGGAACCGATGCGCGAACTTCTCAAGGCAGGCTCGGCCCTGCTCTGTGCTGCGGCCATGCTGGTCGCCGATGTCGCCAGCGCCTGCACGCGCGCCGTCTACCTCGGCCCGGAGGACCGGGTGCTGACCGGCCGCAGCATGGACTGGAAGCTGCCCATGGTGAGCAACCTCTGGGCGTTTCCGCGCGGTATGGAACGGGATGGCGCTGCCGGCCCGCGTTCGGCGACATGGACCGCCGACTACGGAAGCGTCATCGTCAGCGGCTACGACATCTCCACCGCCGATGGCATGAACGAAGAGGGTCTCGTCGCAAACCTCTTGTGGGAGGTCGAGGCGACCTATCCCGAGGACGACGGCGTGACCCCGCGCATCTCGCTCGCCGTGTTCCCGCAATACCTGCTCGACCGCTTCGCCACCGTCGAGGAGGCGGTGACCGACCTGCGCGAGAACCCCGTCCATGTGGCCACCGGAGAGGTGCCCGTGGGCCCGCCCGGCCGCGCGGCGACGGTGCATGTGTCGCTGTCCGACGCGACCGGAGACAGCGCCATCATCGAGTTCGTCGATGGCGAAATGGTGATCTGGCACGACCGCGCCTACCAGGTGATGACCAACGAACCGACGTTCGACCGGCAGCTTGCGATCCTCGAGTACTGGGACGCGGTGAACCCGCGCGAATTCCTGCCCGGCACGGTGCGCGCCACCGACCGCTTCGTAAGGGCGCAGTTCTACATCAACTCCGTGGTCCAGAGCGACGACCCACGCATCGCTGCCGCCTCCGTCTTCAGCGTGATCCGGCAGACCTCGGTGCCCTGGGGCATCTCCATCGCCGACCAGCCGAACCTGTCCACCACGCGCTGGCGTGTCGTCGCCGACCAGAAGGACCGGCGCTACCATGTGGAATCGGTGATTTCCCCCAGCGTGTTCTGGGTCGATCTCGAGTCGATGGATCTGTCCGAGGGCGCGGCCGTCCGGAAACTCGATGTGGGCGTGGACATGGAGCGGGTGCTCTCGGGCGAGGTCTCCGCTCTCTTCGAGGAGGCCGCGGCCTTCGCGTTCCAGTCCGCGGACTAGGGCAGGGGGCGTCGCGCCCTCGCGGATTTCAAACCTTTGCTTGACAGATCGGTCCCGAGGCCCGATGTGGAGGGCATCGCTGCGCTGCCGCGTGAGCAAGCCGCGCCCTGACGGGCCAACAGCGACCAGAATTTCAGTTCCCCATCACGCAGGGTTCCTGACGCGACGGCCGGATGGCACGGGGTACGCCCGTCCGTCCAGAGGCCACGCGAACCCTCATCGGCCGTCCGGGTCCCGGACGGTTTCGCATCATGCGGCGCCGTGCCCGACGGCCGCGCCGCTGCAAAGGATATCTATGTTCGACTTCGACATGCTCGGCCTCTCGCCGGACCTCAACAAGGCCCTGACCCGCATGGGCTTTTCCGAACCAACGCCGATCCAGAACCAGGCGATCCCGCTGGCGATGGACGGCCAAGACATCCTCGGCCTCGCCCAGACCGGCACCGGCAAGACGCTGGCCTTCGGCCTGCCGCTGGTCGAGCACCTTCTGGCCGAGCCCGGCCGCCCCGCGCCCAGGACCGCGAAGGCGCTCATTCTCGCCCCCACGCGCGAACTGGTGAACCAGATCGCCGAGGCCCTGCGCCTGCTGACCCAGGACACGAAGCTCAAGGTCACCACCGTGGTGGGCGGCCAGTCCATCGGCCGCCAGATCAGCGTGCTGTCGCGCGGAACCGACATTCTCGTGGCGACGCCGGGCCGGCTCATCGACCTGATGACGCGCGGCGCGGTCGACCTCGGGCAGGTGCGCCACCTCGTGCTCGACGAGGCCGACCAGATGCTCGACCTCGGCTTCATCCACGCCCTGCGCCGGATCGCCCCGAAGCTTGGCACGCCGCGCCAGACCATGCTCTTTTCGGCCACGATGCCCAAGCAGATGGAAGAGCTTTCCCGCGCCTATCTCACCGATCCGCGCCGCGTGCAGGTGTCCCCCCCGGGCAAGGCCGCCGACAAGATCACCCAGTCGGTGCACTTCCTGCCCAAGGCCGAAAAGCCCGACCGCCTGCGCGAGATCCTCAGCCGTGACCTCGACGCGCTCACGCTGGTGTTCTCCCGCACCAAACACGGGGCGGAAAAGCTGATGAAGGGGCTCGTGGCAGACGGCTACAACGCCGCCTCGATCCACGGCAACAAGAGCCAGGGCCAGCGGGACCGCGCGATCAAGGCCTTCCGGGACGGCACGGTCAAGGTGCTCGTCGCCACCGACGTCGCCGCCCGCGGCATCGACATTCCGGGCGTTGCCTATGTGATCAACTACGATCTGCCCGAGGTGCCCGACAACTACGTCCACCGCATCGGCCGCACCGCCCGCGCCGGTCGCGAGGGCGAGGCCATCGCCTTCTGCGCGCCCGACGAGGCGGATCTGCTGCACCAGATCCAGAAGCTGATGAAGATGGACGTGCCCGTGGCAAGCGGCACCAGCCCCCTCGGAGAGCGCGGCGACGGCGGCAGCCGCCCCTCCCGCGGTCCCCGCAGCGGCGGCGGCCGGCCCGGCGCCCAGCCGTCGGGAAAACCGGGCGGCGCGCAGAAACGCCGCCGCGGCCCCCGCCGTCGCGCCGCCTGAAGACGACCGGGTGCGGTTCCTGCGCGGGCCGCACCCGTCCGCGATCACAGGAAGACGAAATCCTCCGCGTCGAGCGACGACACCCGAACGTCCTCCAGCCGCAGCGAATTGCCGTTGCCGAAGGTGATCAGCACGTCGACATCGTCGTCGTCATCGTCCCGCACGTTGCGCGCCCGGGCGATCAGGCTTCCGAAATCCGAGACGCCCAGCGATGCCCGGATCTGGATCGTGTCGGCCTCGGTGAAATCCTCGATCACGTCGCGGCCCTGGGTGAAGATGAAGGTATCGGCCCCCGCGCCGCCCTCGAGCGTGTCGTTGCCGCGCCCCCCGTGCAGGATGTCGTTGCCCTCGCCGCCGTCCAGAACGTCGTTGCCGTTGCCGCCCAGCAGGATGTCGTTGCCCTCCTCTCCGTCGAGCTCGTCATGGCCGAGCCCGCCGAACAGCCTGTCGTTGCCCTCGCCGCCGTCCAGATCGTCGTTGCCGTTGCCGCCGTGCAGGATGTCGTTGCCCTCCTCGCCGTCGAGATCGTCGTCGCCACCCTCGCCGAAGATGCGGTCGTCGCCGGTCCCGCCGTCGATCTCGTCGCGCCCGATGCCGCCGAGGATGGTGTCGTTGCCGCCGCCGCCGTCGATCTCGTCGTTGCCCGCGCCGCCCCAAAGGCGGTCGCGACCCCAGCCGCCCTCGATGTCGTCATGGCCGCCCTCGCCGAAGATGCGGTCGTCGCCGCCTCCGCCGTAGAGATCGTCCGACCCGATACCGCCGAGGATGCGGTCGTCGCCGCCCAGCCCCCGGATGTCGTCGTCGCCGGCCCGCCCCTTCAGGAAGTCGTTGCCGTTCGTGCCGGTGATGTCGTCGGCCCGGGGCGTGCCGGTGAAGCTGAACGAGATGCCCTGCGAGCCGGGCCCGCTTCCGACCGGGCCGCCGGACCCGCTCGATCCGGTCTGGGTCCCGGTCCCTCCCGACCCACCGCCGGGACTGCCGGAGAAGTCGAACATGCTCGCCGTGACCTGTCCGATCCGCACATCCTCGAGGGTCAGCGTGTTGCCGCTCGAAAAGACGAACCGCGTGTCGTCGCCGTCGTCGTGGGGCCGGGCAAGGCTCATCAGCTGCGAGAAGCTCCGGATGCCGAGCGAGGGATCGAGGACGATCCGGTCCTCGCGCGTCATGTCCTCGATCTCGTCGTGGCCGGAGGAGTAGACGAAGACGTCCGCGCCGGGGCCGCCCTCGAGGTCGTCGTCGCCGGGACCGCCCTCGAGCCTGTCGTTGCCCGGGCCGCCGTAGAGATCGTCGTCCCCGGTTCCGCCGAACAGCGTGTCATTGCCCGATCCGCCGTACAGATCGTCGTCGCCGCCGAAGCCGAACAGCGTGTCATTGCCGCCGCGGCCGTAGATATCGTTGTCGCGGCTGGTGCCGTTGAGCCTGTTCGGTCCGTTGTTGCCGTTGATGTCCATCTCTGTCGCTCCTCATGTCTGATCGCTCCGCGAGCCCGGAAGCCGCGGGACAGTCATCGCTTACGCGCGGCGTGCTGACAGCAACCTGACGCGGCGACGCGCGCGGGCCGGTGTCGGCGGAAAGCCTCCGCCCGCGACGGCGGCCCCCGCGCGGAGGGACGCATGCGGGCGCGCGGACGGGGCAGGGCGGTCCATGCCGGTCCGACGCCGCCGACAGCCGGCGCCGCCGCCTGCCCCGTGGCCGCCCGCGACCCCGCACCCGGCCGGACCGACCGCCGCTCCGAGACGCCCGGGGCTGACTTGGCGGTAGCGCCCCGCCGTCCTGCGGGCTATGTCCCACGGCGTCCGGCGGAGCCGCTCGTCCGCATCGGGCCGTTCCGGACAGGGCCGCCGGCGAACCGCACGGGAGAGAGAGGGAATGACACGCTGGAAGCGTCGGCTGATCTGGGCCCTTGCGGTCGTGGCGCTGCTCTTTTCCGCGGTCACCCTCAACAGCTTCCGCGGAAGGCTGGGCTGGAGCGCCGTGGCACTCGACCCCGGCGAGCTCCTGCAGGACCTCGCGCCCGAGATGGTCTGGACCCTGCCCGAAGGCGAGGGACCCCATCCCGTGGCGATGCTGCTTTCGGGCTGCGACGGCCCGCGCCGCAATCTCGACCTCCTGGCCCGCGAACTCGCCGGCATCGGATGGGCCTCGGTCAAGGTCGACAGCCATACCCCCCGCGGCCTCGGCGAGAACCAGCTCTGGCGTCTCGTCTGCACCGGCCAGCTCCTCAACGGGGCCGAGCGCGCCTCGGACGTGGCCGTGACCCTCGCCGAGATCCGCTCGCGCGCCGAGCTCGACGCCGGCCGCGCCGTCCTGATCGGTCTCTCGCACGGCGGCTGGGCCTCTCTCGACTTCCTCGCCCTCTCCGCCGAAGGCGTGGTGCCGCCCCTGCTGACCGGCTGGCCCGCGGCACTCGCCAGCCCGCCCCATACGGGTGTCGTGGGCGCGGTCCTCTACTATCCCTACTGCGGCCCCGCGGCGGTGGGATACCGCGGCGACCTGCCCGAGGACCCGCGCTATCTCTTCCTGCTGGTGGAGGGGGACATGATCACCAACGAGGAGCGCTGTCTCGAGATCGCCGGCGGCCTGCGCGCGGCAGGGGCGGAGGTCGGCGTGCATACCTTCACCGGGGTCACCCATGGCTTCGACCAGCAGGAGAAATCCGATCTCAGTCTTCTGGAATTCGACCCCGCGGCCCGCGCGGAGGCGGTCGCCATGACCCTCGACTTCCTCAGGGATCTCTGATCCCGCCCGCCTCCGCCGCGCGGCGCGACGCGGGACCGGTCGGCCGGGGCGCCGCGATCCCCTGGAGGATCGCCATGGCCATCCGCCCTGCGAGTCCGACAGGCTCGCTTTCGCGCCGGCGCTGGAGTAATCTCTACCCGCGGTTGCAACGGGCGGGCATGTGACGGTCGATCTGGTCATATTCGACTGCGACGGGGTTCTCGTCGACAGCGAGGGTCCCGTCCGCGCGGCGGTGGCCGACGAACTCGCCGGGCTGGGCCTGTCCGCCGGGGCCGGGCTGCTGGGCGATCTTCTCGGCGGCCGCGCCCTGACAGCGGCGGTGCCGCCTCTGGCGCGCTGCCTCGGCACGGATCTTCCGCCGGATTTCGCCGCCCGGTGCCGCGGGCGCCTGCTCGAGGACTACCGCCCGCATCTGCGGGCGACGCCGGGCCTTCCACCCCTGCTTGCCGGTCTGCGTCCCGCCTTCTGCGCGGTCTCCGTCTCCGGTCCGGAGCGGCTCGGGGCCACGCTCTCCGCAGCCGGGCTCGACCGGTTCTTCGGCGACCGGACCTTCAGCGCCGCCGAGGTCGCGCGCCCGCCGCCCGCGCCCGATCTCTTCCTGCTCGCGGCCCGCCGGATGGGCGCCGATCCCCTGCGCACCCTCGTGGTCGAGGACAGCCCCTCCGGCCTCGTCGCGGCGCGGTCGGCCGGCATGAGGGCGCTGCTCTACGCGGGCGCCGGCCATCTCGCGGGCGCCGATCTCTCCGACTGGGCCGACGACGTGACGATCCTCGCGGACTGGAGCGACTTTCCGCCGGCGTTCATGTCCCATGCGGGACAGATGCCGGTACACTAGACCGGCCCGATGAGGCGGCCGGGACGCCCGGTCGCGTGCGGCGCCGCGTCTCCCGGATGTCCCGACACCCTGTCTTTTCTGGCCGGAAATATCCCGGGGGGGTCGCCGAAAGCCCCCGGCTTTCGGCGTGGGGGGCAGAGCCCCCCGCTTGCCTCGCCCACCGGGCGGGGCAAGCGCATGAGGCGCGCCGCAGGCGCCCCGCCTGATCACCCGTCCTCCGGCCGCCCCTCACGGAGACCCGCGGTCACCGCGGCGCCCGCGTCCTCGCCGGTGCCCCTCTCCCAGACCGCGAACTCCCGCGCGCGCCTCTGCCGGAACCGCGCCTCCACCTCCGCAGAGAGCGCAAGCTCCATCGGCGGCGAGACATTGAGCCGTTTCGTCTCGGGCCGCAGGCCGAGACGGGCCTCGATGAAGGCCATCAGCGCGGGGAGCTCCTCGTAGCGGAAGAGGTGGTCCACCCCGAGTCCTCCGTCCCGATCCAGGAGAAACGTCGCCTGGCTGCCCACCAGGGCATGGGGCGGCGGCTCCGCCCGGCAGTAATCCGTGACGAACTCGTCGAAACTCAGGCCGCGCGTGGAGTTGGGATGCCCCGCGAGCTCGTCCCGGTGGCGGTACCTGTACCAGCTCTTCAGCCAGTCCACCGGATGGCGGACCACGGCCAGGGTCTCCATCTCCTGCCGGCCCGCCTTCTCGAAGAACGGTTCGAGCCAGCGGCGGTAGCGGTAGATCGCGGAATGCTTCAGTTCCGGCGGATCGCGGATCACCATGGAGGCGCGGGGCGCCAGCGCGCCCTCGAGGGCCGTCGTCCCCGTCTTGGGCACCGCGAGAAAGACCAGCTTTTCCTTCCAGAACACCAGCATAAGCACCTTGATCCCGCGTTCGCCCCGTCGTGAACCCTTCCTTAACACTCCCGCGCACAGGATGAGGGGGAAAATTCGAGTTGAAATGTTCTCCCTTTGGTCCCATACATCCGGGAACAAGAGGTGAACGAAGCAGCGATTGCAGGCCCCTCGGTCTGCATGGGATAAGGAGCGCCACCAATGGCAGCAACGGCAGACCTTCTCGCGATGAAGACAGGCAAACAGAATCCCGACAAGGAGAAGGCGCTCGAATCCGCCCTCGCCCAGATCGAGCGGCAGTTCGGCAAGGGCTCGATCATGCGCCTCGGCGGCGACAACAAGCTCGCCGACATCGAGGCCACGTCCACCGGCTCGCTCGGCCTCGACATCGCCCTCGGCATCGGCGGCCTGCCCAAGGGCCGCATCATCGAGATCTACGGCCCCGAATCCTCGGGCAAGACCACGCTCACGCTCCACTGCGTCGCCGAGGAACAGAAGAAGGGCGGCGTCTGCGCCTTCGTCGACGCCGAGCATGCGCTCGATCCGCAATACGCCAGGAAGCTCGGCGTGAACCTCGACGAGCTGCTGATCTCCCAGCCCGACACCGGGGAACAGGCGCTGGAGATCACCGACACGCTCGTGCGCTCCGGCGCCGTCTCCATGGTCGTGGTCGATTCGGTCGCCGCCCTCACGCCCAAGTCCGAGCTCGAGGGCGACATGGGCGACAGCTCCGTCGGCGTCCACGCCCGCCTCATGTCCCAGGCCATGCGCAAGCTGACCGGCTCCATCAGCCGCTCGAACTGCATGGTCATCTTCATCAACCAGATCCGCATGAAGATCGGCGTCATGTTCGGCTCGCCCGAGACGACGACCGGCGGCAACGCCCTGAAATTCTACGCCTCCGTCCGCCTCGACATCCGCCGCATCGGCGCGATCAAGGACCGCGAGGAGGTGGTCGGCAACCAGACCCGTGTGAAGGTGGTCAAGAACAAGGTCGCCCCCCCGTTCAAGCAGGTGGAATTCGACATCATGTACGGCGAGGGCATCTCCAAGACCGGCGAGCTTCTCGACCTCGGCGTCAAGGCCGGCGTGGTGGAGAAATCCGGCGCCTGGTTCTCCTACGGGGACGAGCGCATCGGCCAGGGCCGGGAGAACGCCAAGACGTTCCTCAAGGAGAACACCGCCACCGCGCTGGAGATCGAGGACAAGATCCGCGCCGCCCACGGGCTCGAGTTCGATGCGGTCGACGGCACGGACGACGACGACCTCGTGGAGATGTAGACCCGCGCCGCAGGCCGGGCCTCAGCCCGGCCTCTACCGCGCGGAGCCCCGCGCCGCCCTCAACCGCAGGCCGGGCCTCGGCCCGGCCCCCCCGGCGCCTTCCGGTCCTCCATCCCGAACCGGCGCCTCAGTCCGAACAGCAGCGCCGCCACCGCGTCGCCGATGACCTCCGTCTTGTCGGCCGACACCGCGCTTTCGTAGATCAGGTCGCGCACGCCGTAATAGAAGATGCCCCCGTGCATCACCCAGGCGAACTCGATCTCCGCATCCGTCGCGGGCCGCTCCGGCAGTCCCTCTTCCGCCCGCGCCTCGGCCACGATGGGCTCGAGGATCCGCCGTCGCACCAGCCCCATGTAGCGGCGGTTGATGTCCACGCCCTTCAGGCCCGAGAAGAGATAGATCCGCATCCACTCCCGGTTGAAGATCACTTCGGTATAGACCCCGTAGAAGGCGTTCAGCCGGTCCTCGAGCGGCCGCGAGCGATCGGCGATCAGCCGCTCGAACTCGGGTCGCCAGCGCCCCACATAGACCGCGTCATAGACCTCGGAGATCAGGTCGTCCTTCGACGGGAAATAGCGGTAGAGCAGGGGCTGCGTCACCCCCAGCCGGCGCGCAAGTCCCCGCGTGGAGCTTTCGAACCCTTCCTCGGCGAAGAACTCCACCGCTTTGGCGATGAACTCCTCGCGCCGCTCGGACGAGGGTAGCCGCTTGCGCCGCGCCCCCTCCGTACCGTCCGGGCTCTTGTCGTCGGGCATGTTCCCCTCCGTCAGGCGTCCACCCAGCTCTCGCCGTCCTTCAGCCGATGTCCCACCTGAAGGCCCTGCGCCAGTGTCTGTTCCAGGAAGCAACCCTTCTTCGCGGCCTCCAGCAGCCTTTCCTGATCCGCCATCGGCGCGGGGCTGTCCAGATCCACGTCGAGATCGAACCCGACCGGGTGGCTCACATAGGGCGCGCCCGGTTCCGCCTCGCAATACCAGTGCAGCCGTGCCTTTACCGCGACCTCGCCCACGGGCACCTTCAGGCGCTTCGAGAAGGCCCGGATCTGCGTCATGAGGCAGCCGGTCAGGGCCGCGGTGAACAGCGCCAGGGGCGGCGGCGCCGTGCCGTCTCCCCCGTGAAACGGACCCTCGTCCGTGGCGAGGTCGAAACTCTCGCCCTGGGCCGGCCAGTCCACCTTGATGTCATTGCGCATCTTGCCCGTCGCGCGCCCGCTTCCCTCGAACACGACGTCGATCCTCTTCACCTCGGCCATCTGTCCCTCCCTTGTTATCGACCGATAAGCTACGGCCGGGTCCGGATGCTCACAAGTCCGATTGACACTCCGGCGGATTAATTTTTCACTCGATAAATAACGCCGGCAGCGGGCCGGGCAGGGAGGAGACCTCGATGACGAAACTGACACGCGACGACATCTACCGCACCGCGAAAGAGCTGTCGAACTGGGGCCGCTGGGGCGAGGATGACGAGATCGGCACGCTGAACAACGTCACCCCCGAAGACGTGGTGAACGCGGCCAAACTCGTGAAGAAGGGCAAGTGCTTCGCGCTCGGCCTCGACCTCAAGCAGAAGATCCAGTCGGGGCTCTTCGGCGGGCGCTGGAACATGATCCACCAGATGCTCGCCACGGGCACCGACGCCGTGGTCGGCGCCCAGGACGGCGACGGCAAGGCCTACCTGCGCTATGCCGACGACGCCATCAACCTGCCCTGCCAGGGCTCGACCCAGTGGGACGCGCTCTGTCACATCTTCCTCGATGACAAGATGTACAACGGCTATCCCGCCACCGACGTGACCGTGGCCGGCGCCAAGCGTCTCGGCATCGAGAAGGTGCGCGACAAGATGGTGGGCCGGGGCGTGCTCCTCGACATCGCCCGGTGGAAGGGCGTGGACAGCCTCGAGGACGGCTATCCCATCACCAACGCCGATCTCGACGGCTGCGCCGCGGCCCAGGGCGTCGAGATCCGCAAGGGCGATTTCGTCATCGTCCGCACCGGCCACCAGGAGCGCTGCCTCGCCAAGGGCGACTGGACCGGCTACGCGGGCGGCGATGCGCCGGGCCTCGCCTTCGAGACCGCGCACTGGATCAAGAACCACGACATCGCCGCGATCTGCGCCGACACCTGGGGCTGCGAGGTGCGCCCGAACGAGACCGACGAGGCCAACCAGCCCTGGCACTGGGTCGTGATCCCCGCCATCGGCATCTCCATGGGCGAGATCTTCTACGTCAAGGACTTGGCGGAGGACTGCGCCGAGGACGGGGTCTACGAGTTCTTCTTCTCCGCGCCGCCGCTGCACATCCCGGGCGCCGCGGGCTCGCCGATCAATCCCCAGGCGATCAAGTGATCCTCTGGGGCAGGCCCACCTCCGTCAACGTCCAGAAGGTGCTCTGGGCGCTCGACGAGTTGGGCCTGCCCTTCGACCATCGCGTCGTCGGGGGCCGCCACGGCGGCCTCGACGATCCGGCCTTCCGCGCGCTCACGCCCGCGGGCAAGGTCCCGGTGCTCGAGGACGCGGGGCAGGGGGTCTGGGAAAGCCACGCCATCCTGCGCCACCTCGCGCGCCGCCATCCCGAACACGCGCTTTCGGCCAGCCTCGCCACCGCTGACCCGTGGATGGAGTTCGGCACCTCCACCCTGATGCCGCCCTTCATCGGCCTCTTCTACCAGCGCGTCCGCCTGCGCCCCGAGGAGCGCTCCGCCGCGCGTGCAGAGGCGCTGGAGCGCGAGCTTTCCGGGGTTCTGTCGGTGATGGACGAGGGCCTCGGGCGCACGGGCTGGCTTTCGGGGGCGGACTTCGGCCTCGCCGACATCGCCCTTGGCACGCCGATGTATCGCCTCTTCGACATCGCGCCCGGCCTCGCGCCCGGTTCCGCGCGCCTCCACGACTGGCGCGCGCGTCTGGCGCAGCGCCCCGCCTGGCAGAGATGGATCGCCACGGATTACAGCGACTTGCGCCCCGAATAACCCGCCGTAGGCCGGGCCTCGGCCCGGCTCCACCCGCGTCATCAGGCCCAAGCCCCTCATTTCACAGCCTTTTCCGCCCCTTGCCGGACCCCGATCCGGCGCAATCGCGATTTTCCGATATTCCATTTCAAAACAAAGGCTTGTAAAGCGTTTCATCGTGAAACGCCCGGACCCGCTCCATGCCGACCTTCCCGGAACTCCTGATCCTCCGCCACGGAGAGACCGCCTGGAACGCCGAGGGCCGCTGGCAGGGCGCCCTCGATTCGCCCCTCACGCCCCTCGGCCTCGACCAGGCCCGAGCCATGGCCGCGCTCCTCTCCGGGCTCGGCATCGGCCCGGCAACCCACGACCTCAGGACCTCCCCCCAGGGCCGCGCCCTGACGACCGCCGAGGCCGTCGCCGCCGCCACCGGCCTCTCCCCCGTCCCCGACCCCCGCCTTCGCGAGATCGGGGTCGGCCGCTGGGCCGGCCTCACCCGCGCCGAAGCCGACGCCCTGTCCCCGCCGCCCGCTCCCGACGAGCATTTCCTCGACCGCTACGCCCGCGCGCCCGAAGGCGAGGGCTTCGCCGCCCTCTGGGAGCGCTGCGCCGCCGTCCTCGCGGATCTCCGCCGCCCCACGGTGATCGTCACCCACGGCATCACCTCGCGCGTTCTCAGGACCATCGCCACCGGCCGCACCCCGGACCGGCTTGCCGACCTGCCGGGCGGGCAGGGCGTGATCTTCCGCATCGCCGCCGGCCGCCACGAGACCCTCGCACCGCCGGACCTTGCGCGGCAGGCCCCCTCGGTCTAATCCGGCGCGGCCCGCGGGGGTGGTTAGCTCAGTTGGTAGAGCGCTTCGTTTACACCGAAGATGTCGGGGGTTCGAGCCCCTCACCACCCACCACCTTCCTCCGCACAGCCCGTCTGCGTCCCTGCGGCGTGACCGAGGGCCCCGTTCATCCTAGAGTATGAACCGGGACGAAGAGGGAAGGACGACCGATGAGCTGGAATCCGGCACTGGACCCCCATACGCCCACCGGCGACGAGGTGGACGCGATCGAGACCGTGATCATCCCGCGGGCGCGCGATCTCGGCGGCTTCGAGGTGCGCCGCGCACTGCCCGCGCCGCAGCGGCAGATGGTCGGCCCGTTCATCTTCTTCGACCAGTTCGGCCCGGTGGAGTTCCTCACCGGCCAGGGCATCGACGTGCGCCCCCATCCCCATATCGGCCTCTCCACGGTCAGCTACCTCTTCCGCGGAACGATGCATCACCGCGACAGCCTCGGCACCGACCAGTGGATCGAGCCCGGGGCGGTGAACCTGATGACCGCCGGGCACGGCATCACCCATTCGGAACGGATCGACGGCGAGGTCCGCGCCCGCGGCACCGATCTCTTCGGCATCCAGACCTGGATGGCCCTGCCCGAGGCCAACGAGGACGACCCCGCCGATTTCGTCCACAACCCGAAGGACGCGCTTCCGGTGATCGAGGGGGAGGGCAAGGCCCTGCGCCTGATCCTCGGCACCGCATATGGCGAGACTGCCCCGGCGCAGGTGCCCATGGAGATGTTCTACGCCGATGCGGAACTCGGCCCTGGCGCCGCGATCCCCCTGCCGGACGACCAAGAGGACCGCGGCATCTACATCCTGCAGGGCTCCATCGAGAGCGGCGGCGTGGTGCATGACGCCGGAGGCATGCTTGTCTTCCGCCCCGGCGACAAGGTCAGCGTGAAGGCGGGTCCCGCGGGCGCGCGGCTGATGCTGCTCGGCGGGGCCACCATGGGCGGGCCGCGGTACATCTGGTGGAACTTCGTCGCCTCCTCGATGGACCGGATCGAGGCCGCCAAGGAAGCCTGGCGCGCAGGGGACTGGGAACATGGACGGTTCCAGCTGCCCGTGGACGACAAGGCCGAGTTCATCCCCCTCCCGGCCTGACAGCCTCTAGGAGGCGGCGACCCGGCGGAAATGGCGGCTCTGCCAGAGCGGCCAGCCAAGCATCTGGCTGACGGTGACGAAGCGCAGGCCGCGCCCCGTCAGCCCGTCGAGTGTGGCGGGCATGGCAGCGATCGTGCCCGAATGGATATCGTGGGTGAGTATGATCGCCCCGGGCCGCGAATGGCTGACGATGCGGCTGGCGATCACGCCCGAGCCCGGTCGCCGCCAGTCCTGGGGATCCACGGACCACAGGATCGTCGGCAGACGCCGGTGTGCGTGCAGCATCCGCCTCTGCGCATTCGTGAAGGCGCCGTAGGGCGGGCGGAAGGTGACGGGGGGCCTGCCCGTGACATCGAAGATCGCCTCGGTTGTGGCATCGATTTCGCGGATCACGCTGAGGTCGGAGCGCCCGTTGAGAAACGGATGGGACCACGAATGGTTGCCGATCTCGTGCCCCTCCGCGGCGATGCGCCGGGTTATGGCGGGGAACTGCGCCACCCGGTTCCCGATCAGGTAGAACGTCGCCTTGATGTTGCGCGCGGCCAGCATGTCCAGAAGCTGCGGTGTCAGCGAGGGATGGGGGCCGTCGTCGAAGGTCATCGCGACGACGGGCTGCGCCGTGGCGACCGCGGTGACCGTGGCATGGTCGTTCGCCACCAGGTCGTCGGGCAGGGAAATCACCCCCTGCGCCGCGGCGGTCGAGGGCAGGGCGGCGGCCGTCAGGGCGCAGCCCGCTGCGGACAGAAACGTCCGGCGGTCGAAAGTCATCGAATCGGTTTCCCCAAGGACAACAGGCAGTCAGGCAGGAAGAACGATTCGCCGCAGATCACGTTTTCGCAAGCATTATCGAGCCCGGGAGGAGGCTGGTCCGCGACGGCATGGCGGAGCGGCAACGACCGAGTGCGACGATTGCCGCTTGACCCCCGACTCGTGGCCCCCTAGAACCCCGCTCACTCCGAGGCGCAGACGCGCCGAACGAGATGCGCGGTTGTAGCTCAGTTGGTTAGAGTACCGGCCTGTCACGCCGGGGGTCGCGGGTTCGAGCCCCGTCAACCGCGCCACTTCCCCCCTTTCCTCCGGCGAACCGGGGCCACGGTCTGATTGCCCGGTCGGCGCCCGATCGGCCGACGCCGCAGCCGGAAGTTGCGGATCGGGCCGCCTCCGCCCTCGTCCGCGATGGCGGTGTCCTTCTCTTTTCCGGCAGTCACCATCCCGGGGTGCGGGGCGGAGACCCGCGAACCTCCGCCCTCCGGATTGACCCTGTGTCCGAAGCGGATTGGTGCCGGACCGTGCGCAAGACAGGGGCTGCCCCGTCTTCCGCCGTGATCATCCGCGTTGACGCCCGCGCACCGCTGAGCTATCCGCCCCGCTACGCGCGGTTGTAGCTCAGTTGGTTAGAGTACCGGCCTGTCACGCCGGGGGTCGCGGGTTCGAGCCCCGTCAACCGCGCCACTTCCCCCCTGACGATGCGGGGCCATTCCGGGAGCTTCCACGCCGGTCAGCCCTTCGCCAGCGCGTCGAGGATCCGCACCCAGGACCGGGCACCGCGGTGGAAGGACGAGAGGTGGTATTTCTCGTTCGGGCTGTGGATCGCGTCGTCGTCGCGTCCGAATCCGATCAGCATCGACTCCATCCCGAGAATCGACCTGATGTAGCCCGCCACCGGGATCGACCCCCCCGAGCCGATGAAGGCCGCGAGGTTCGGCCATTCCGCGCTGAGGGCCCGCCGCGCGGTCTCGAAGGCCGGGTCGTCCGTCGTCATGACGGAGGCCGGGGAGGCTCCGTGATCGTGCCAGCTGGCCGTGCAGTCGGGCGGCAGCATCTCCTCGACCATCCGGCGGAAGCTCTTCCGGATCGCGTGGGGGTCCTGGGTGCCGACGAGGCGGAAGCTGATCTTGGCGCTCGCCTTCGAAGGCAGCACGGTCTTGAAGCCTTCGCCGGTATAGCCTCCGCTGATCCCGTTGATCTCGCAGGTGGGGCGCGACCAGATCATCTCGAGCGCGGTGCGATCGGCCTCGCCCGCAGGCTGCGACAGGCCCACGGCGCCGAGAAAGGCGTCCGCATCGAAGCCCAGCCCGTCCCATTGCGCACGGATTTCCGCGGGGATCTCGGGGACGCCGTCATAGAAGCCGGGCACGGTGACGCGGCCCTGATCGTCGTGGAGCGCCGCAAGCACCCGCGAGAGCACCCGGATCGGGTTGCGGGCAGGCCCGCCGTACATGCCCGAATGCAGGTCGATGCGCGGTCCGGTGATCGTCAGCTCCTCGCCGAGGAGGCCGCGCAGCATCGTGGTGATCGCCGGCGTCTCGGAGTCGAAGAGGCCGGTGTCGCAGATCAGGGCGAGGTCCGCCCGGATCGCGTCGGGATTTTCCTTCATCCACGGCACGAGGCTGGGCGAGCCCGATTCCTCCTCACCCTCGAAGAACATGGTGACCTTGCAGGGCAGGGCGCCATGGACCGCGATCCAGGCGCGGCAGGCCTCGACGAAGGTCATCAGCTGGCCCTTGTCGTCCGCGGCGCCCCGGCCCCGGATCACGCGGCCGGTGTCGGTCTCCTCCACCGCCGGGTCGAACGGGTCGCGGTGCCAGAGCGACAGCGGGTCCACGGGCTGCACGTCGTAATGGCCGTAGAACAGCAGATGCGGCGCGCCGGTCCCGGCTGTGCCCACGACCATCGGATGGCCCGCCGTGGAATGCGCCTGCGCATCGAATCCCATGGACCTGAGATCCTCTACCAGCCAGTCCGCCGCCCGGGCGACCTCTCCGTCATAGGCGGGGTCGGTTGAGATCGACGGAATGCGCAGAAGCGCCATCAGCCGCTCCAGCGCGGAGTCGAGGTCACGGTCGATACGGTCGAGCACTGGGGCGAGTGTCATGAAGGCTCCTTCGGCGGGTTCGCCGCGAGCCTAGCAGCGCGGCCGCGCGAGGGGGAGAGGTCGCGCCGCGGCTTGACCTGAGTCAAGGTCCGCACCCGCCCGCACCGGTAACCAGTCTGCACCGGCATGTCGCCGGACCGCTGAACCCGTTGTTCACCATGGGAAACGCGGAAAATTCCCGGTCCCGGAGATGCGACATGTGGCGCATCCTCGGGCGGTTGTTCATGGTCCGGGGGGACTATATGAGGCTTAGAAACGTTCCAGAAGGGGAAGCGGCGTGACCAATTACGAGGCGCACCTGGACCAGGCCATTGCCAGGCTGCACGAGGAAGGCCGCTACCGCACCTTCATCGACATCGAGCGCAAGCGCGGGCAGTTTCCCCACGCGACCTGGCGCCGGACCGACGGGACGGAGCGGCCGATCACCGTCTGGTGCGGCAACGACTACCTTGGCATGGGCCAGCACCCGGCCGTCCTCGAGGCCATGCACGAGGCGCTCGACGCCACCGGGGCGGGTTCGGGCGGCACGCGCAACATCTCGGGCACCACGGTCTACCACAAGCGGCTCGAGGCCGAACTCGCAGATCTGCACGGCAAGGAGGCGGCGCTGGTCTTCACCTCCGCCTATATCGCCAACGACGCGACGCTCTCGACCCTGCCGAAGCTGTTTCCCGGCCTCATCATCTATTCCGACAGCCTCAACCACGCCTCTATGATCGAGGGCATCCGCCGCAACGGCGGGGCGAAACGCATCTTCCGCCACAACGACCTCGCCCACCTGCGCGCGCTGCTCGAGGCGGACGATCCCGCGGCGCCCAAGCTCATCGCCTTCGAGAGCGTCTATTCGATGGACGGCGATTTCGGCCCGATCCGCGAGATCTGCGATCTCGCCGACGAGTTCGGCGCGCTGACCTATCTCGACGAGGTCCATGCCGTGGGCATGTACGGCCCCCGCGGCGGCGGCGTGGCCGAACGCGACCGGCTGATGCACCGGGTCGACATCATCAACGGCACGCTGGGCAAGGCCTTCGGCGTGATGGGCGGCTACATCGCCGCGTCCGACCGGATGTGCGACGCGATCCGCTCCTATGCGCCGGGCTTCATCTTCACCACCTCCCTGCCGCCGGTCGTGGCCGCCGGCGCCGCGGCCAGCGTGCGCCACCTGAAGACCGACCAGGAGCGGCGCGACCAGCACCAGACCCAGGCGAAGATCCTCAAGACCCGGCTGAAGATGCTGGGCCTGCCGATCATCGACCACGGCAGCCACATCGTGCCGCTGATCGTGGGCAACCCCCTGCACACCAAGGCGATCTCCGACCGCCTGCTCGAGGAGCACGGGATCTACGTCCAGCCCATCAACTTCCCGACCGTGCCGCGCGGGACGGAGCGACTGCGCTTCACCCCCTCGCCGGTTCACGGACCGCGCGAAATGGATGCACTGGTGCGTGGTCTCGACGCCCTCTGGTCGGCCTGCGCGCTGAATCGTGCCGAACTTGCCGGTTAGTCATTTTCGGCGGGTGCGCAGGTCCTCCGGCTATGCTACCCACTGATTAATCCCTTGCTGGATCGAATCGACGGCTCGCGGATATCTTGGGGAACAAGGGCAGCAGGACGGCGAATGATCGGGCGCACCCCCTGGCGCAGTAAGGAAGTGCACGTCGAGGAACCTGTCGGTTTCGACGCGTTCGACCTCCGGCTCGGCGATCTGATGCGGGGCGAGAGGGCCACGCTTGGAAAAAGCCTGCTCGACGTTCAGCGCGAGCTGAAGATCAAGGCCGCCTACATCGCCGCGATCGAGAATGCAGATCCCTCCGCCTTCGAGACGCCCGGTTTCATCGCGGGATACGTCCGGTCCTATGCCCGGTATCTCGGGATGGATCCGGAATGGGCCTTCTCCACGTTCTGCGCCGAAAGCGGCTTTCAGACGACCCACGGCATGTCGCCCGCGGCCTCCGCCGTGAAGCAGAAGCGCGAACAGCGCAAACCTGCGACGGACACCGACATGTTCGCGTCGCCCACCACGCCCTTCGTCCCCGCCGGAGAGGCGTTCCTGTCCCGGGTGGAGCCCGGGGCGGTGGGCTCCGTGCTCGTGCTCCTCGCGCTGATCGGCGGGCTGGGCTACGGCGGCTGGACCGTCCTGCAGGAGGTGCAGCGCGTCCAGTTCGCCCCGGTCGAGCAGGCCCCCACCGTGGTGGCGGAGGTCGATCCGCTCGCCGGCGGCGCGGCCCTCTCCGCGCCGGGCAGCGAACGGGCCGCCATCGGGTCCGGATCCGCCCCGAGCCCCGAGGCGCTGGACCGTCTGTACCGTCCGCAGGCCCTTGACGTCCCGGTCATGGTCGCGCGGGATGCGCCGATTTCCACACTGAGCCCGTCTGCGGTCGGTGCACTGGTGGCGGGCATAGAGACCGATCCCGCCCAGCCGGCCTCCGCCTATGCGGCCCTCGCGACGTCCGACCCGATCGCGGCGGCGCTGGCCGAGGCGACCGGCTCGCTCCCCGCCACGGACGAGTCCGCCGAGGTCGCCGGCCTGAGCGACCCCGCGGTTCCGGCGCTGTCGCCCTCCGGCGTGCAGGTTACCCAGGACCCGACCCCTGCGGTGGAACTGGTGGCGGTGCGCACCGCCTGGGTCCGCGTGACCGGGCCGGATGGCTCCACGATCTACGAACGGATCATGGAACCGGGCGACACCTATGTGGTGCCCCAGACGGAAGAGCCCGCGCGCCTTCGGATCGGCGAGTCGGGCGCGGTCTATTTCGCGGTCAACGGCCAGCACTACGGCCCGGTCGGCCCCAACGGATCGGTCAGTTCCAACGTCGCGCTCTCCGCCGATGCCCTCCGGGACCGCTACGAGGTCGCTGATCTGAACGCCGACAACGACCTTGCGGAATGGGTGCGCGTGGCCCAGGCCCGCCAGGTCGGACCGGCCGACGAGGCTCCCGCGTCGGAGTGACGGCTTGTCCGGTCCGCCGGAGGGGCATAGGTTCCCGTCGCAGAGCATTCTGAGAGGTCCGATGTCGCTCAATCCCGTCCGTCCCTGGCGCAACATCTACCGCCGGGAGAGCCGCAAGATATGGGTAGGCTCGGTTCCCGTGGGCGGCGATGCGCCGATCTCGGTGCAGACGATGACCAACACCCTGACCACCGACGTGAAGGCGACTGTCGAGCAGATCCGGCGCTGCGCCGAGGCAGGCGCGGATATCGTCCGCGTCTCCGTCCCCGACGAAGCGTCATCGAAGGCTCTGAAGGAGATCGTGCGCGAAAGCCCGGTGCCCATCGTGGCCGATATCCATTTCCACTACCGCCGCGGCATCGAATCCGCCGAGGCCGGGGCGGCCTGCCTGCGGATCAATCCCGGCAACATCGGCGATGCGAAACGCGTCAGGGAGGTCATCCAGGCCGCCCGCGATCACGGCTGCTCCATCCGGATCGGCGTGAACGCAGGGAGCCTCGAGAAACACCTCCTCGAGAAGTACGGCGAGCCCTGTCCCGAAGCGATGGTCGAGTCGGGGCTCGATCACATCCGCATCCTGCAGGACAACGACTTCCACGAGTTCAAGATCAGCGTGAAGGCCTCCGACGTCTTTCTCGCCGCCGCCGCTTATCAGGGCATCGCCGACGCCACCGACGCGCCCATTCACCTCGGTATCACCGAGGCGGGCGGCCTCATGTCCGGGACGATCAAGAGCGCGATCGGCCTCGGCAACCTGCTCTGGATGGGGATTGGCGACACGATCCGCGTGTCGCTCTCTGCCGATCCGGTGGAGGAGGTGCGTGTCGGCTACGAGATCCTGAAATCCCTCGGACTGCGCCACCGTGGCGTCAACATCATTTCCTGCCCGTCCTGCGCGCGGCAGGGCTTCGACGTCATCAGGACCGTGGAAATCCTCGAGGAGCGGCTGGCCCACATCAAGACGCCCATGAGCCTGTCGATCATCGGCTGCGTCGTGAACGGCCCCGGCGAGGCGCTCATGACCGATGTCGGCTTCACCGGTGGCGGCGCGGGCGCGGGCATGGTCTATCTCGCCGGCAAGCAGAGCCACAAGATGTCGAACGACCGGATGATCGAACACATCGTGGAAGAGGTCGAGAAGAAGGCCGCCGAACTGGACGCTGCGAAGGCCGCGGCGGAATAGGTCAGCCTCTAGGGGCCGCAGGACGTCAACTCTTCAGGATACTCCTTTCAGGACGAAGCTGGCGATCGCTAGAGTGACGCAAGGTAAAGGCATGAGCAGTGTCTGGCGCCGCACAACCCCCATGATGACCGTAGAATGACGGCTCCGAGCGGGTACTGGAACCGCACCGAGGCTGGGGCGAAGTCGTGCAGCGGGTCGTCTCCATATGTCGTCCTGGCAGAACTCTGCCCATAAACCTGATGTTCTTGTAAAGTTGCGGGCGAGATCGGTCCCCTCCTTGCAGGGGAGACAGTAAGCGTAATTCTGCATCTTAACCTAATGGAGCGGTTGATTTATGGGAGTTTGCGGTATATTTTCGTCCCATGCGGTTGAGGTTGGCTGACCGCCCTTTCGGAGGATGACGATGGTATTGAAAGAAATGCTCGCTCGGGTGGAAGAGCGTCGCAAAGCCAAGAACCTGTCGAAGCGCCAAGTTGGCATTCTGGCCGGTCGCTCGGGCGACTTGATCCGCAACTGGGAGCGCCGGGCAGAGAGCGGGAAGCCGGTGGAGCGTGGGGCTGACAACGAGGCCATCGACGCCGTGGCGAAGGTGTTGGGAGTGACCGGGGACTGGCTTCGCGAGGGCGGCGATCTCGACGGCGACAGTTTGAAATTGACGCAAAGCACTGATAATATTACGTATGTTCCCCTTTTTGAGATTGATGCAATCGAATGTCGAGGGGATCGCCTACATGTGCCGAATGAACTTAAGGCTTTCGGGTTTCCATCTGATTTCCTGCGGCGGCTGACCAATTCACCCTATCAGGAGCTTTGTGTTGTCGCTGTACGTGGAGAGGCGATGGTGCCCGTTCTGATGGACGGCGATGTAGTTCTTCTAGATCGGTCCCGGAACAGTACTGACCGGGACGGTCTGTTTGCCGTGGGCTACGGTTCTGCGGTTAAGATACGGAAACTGGATCGGGCACCTAATGGATTCCAAGTGAGCGTCCTGGCAGCCAATCCCGCATACGCTAGTTATGAAGTTGACACTGACGCACTACACGTTGTCGGGCAGGCTGTCTGGATTGGCAGGCGCGTGTAACTGCTTCCGGCTGACTTTGTCTGAAAATTATCTTTCAAAGAAAAGACTTAAGGGGCGTCCACGTGTGGACGCCCCCGGGACCCCGGCGTTCAGCCGTCGCTTGAGGCCCGGACCTCGTCCACCACCACCTGCATCTGCGCTGCCGGCAGGTAGCCCCGCAGGAGCTCGTCGCCCACGACGAAGGTGGGCGTGCCCGAAATCTGCATCCTCTGGGCAAGCGCTCGGTTCTCCTCGATCACCTGCGCCACGGCGACCGACCCCATCTCGTCCAGGATCGGCTGCGGCTCGAACCCGAACCCCTCCGCAAGCTGCGCCAGCGTCTCCGGCGTCGCATCGGCGCGCAGGCTGATGAGCGCGTCATGAACGTCCTTGTAGGCCGCGTCCCCATGCAGACGCTTGACCGCGATGGCGAACTGGGAGCTCGCAAGGGAGGACTCTCCGAGGATCGGATATTCTTTCATGATCAGGCGGATATTGCCGTCCTGTTCAAGCAGTGCCTCAACTTCGGGATGCGCCCGCCGGCAGAATCCGCAGCGGTAGTCCACGAACTCCACGATGGTCACGTCCCCGTCCGGATTGCCCCCGACCCAGGAATGCCCGTCGTTCCACAGGGCCTCGCGGTTTTCCCGGGCCAGCATCCGGTCCGCCTCGGCCTGTGCCATCGCCTCGCGCTGTTCCAGCACCCCGATCGCCTCCATCAGCACCTCGGGATTGTCGAGCAGGTAGGCCCGCACCTCCGCGCGGAAGGCCGCGCGCTCGGCATCGGTCATCGCCTCGAGATCGAAGGCCGCGGCGGGCGTGGCGAGGCTCGCGGCAAGGGCGAGGGCGGCAAGGCGGCTGCGGGTCATTCAGGGTCTCCAGGGCTCGGGCGACGCGGCCCTTCCATCACGAAACGGTGCCACTGCCAAGGCCGCGGCGCATTGACGAGCCCGTGCGGCCCTTGGCACACCGGGACAAAGCTTGAGGTAGGGTCATGCGAACATCAAGGCGCGGCGCCGTCGATCCCTTCATCGTGATGGACGTGATGGAGGCCGCCCGCGCCGCCGAGGCGGCGGGCCGCTCCATCATTCACATGGAGGTCGGCCAGCCCGGCACCGGCGCGCCCGCGGCCGCGCTGGACCGGCTTGCCCGGGACATGGCGGCGGGGCCGCTCGGCTACACGGTGGCCCTCGGACTGCCCGAGCTGAGGGCCCGCATCGCGCGCCACTACCGCGACTGGTATGGCCTCGACCTCGACCCGAACCGTGTTGTCGTGACCGCGGGCGCCTCGGGCGCCTTCATCCTCGCGTTCACGGCGCTGTTCGACGGCGGCGCGCGGGTCGGCCTGGGCGAGCCGTGCTACCCGTCCTACCGGCAGATCCTTCATGCGCTGGGGATGACGCCGGTCGGGATACCCACCTCGCTCGGCGCCCGCTTCCAGCCTGTCCCCGATGATGTGGCGGCCCACGCGCTCGACGGGCTGCTGGTGGCCTCCCCGGCCAACCCGACCGGCACGATGCTGTCGCGGCAGGACCTCGCCGGCCTGGCGGCGGCCTCTGCGGAAAGCGGCGCCGCGCTGATCTCGGACGAGATCTACCATGGTCTGACCTATGGAGAGAGGGCCGTGAGCGCGCTCGAGGTCACCGACGAGGCGGTCGTCGTCAACTCCTTCTCGAAGTACTTCTCCATGACCGGCTGGCGGGTGGGCTGGATGGTGGTGCCCGAGGCCATGGTCCGCACGGTCGAGAGGCTGTCGCAGAACCTCTTCATCTGCCCGTCCCATGCCGCGCAGAGGCTGGCGCTTCATGCGATGGACTGCACCGAGGAGCTCGACGCGAACGTGGCGGTTTATGCCGAGAACCGGCGGCTGATGCTGGAGGGGCTGCCGCGGGCGGGGTTCGCCGCTCTCGCGCCGCCGGACGGGGCGTTCTACGTCTATGCCGACGTGGGCGACCATACCGACGACGCGCTGGCCTTCTCGCGCGAGATCCTCGACGGCGCGGGGGTGGCGGTGACGCCGGGGGTGGATTTCGACCCGGCCCGCGGAAGGCGGTGGCTGAGGTTCTCCTACGCTCGCTCGACCGCCGATATCCGCGAAGGACTGGCGCGGCTCGAACGGTTCATGGCCGCGCGCCGGGCGGCTGCCGAATGAGGAGGCTGGTGGCGGCGCTCGTCGCGCTGTGGCTCGGGGGCGCTGCGACGGCGCAGGATTTCACGGGGCTGGCGCGACTGGACCTGACCGGCAGCGTCGTGGCGGACCTGGGCGAGGACCTCGAAGTGCGGCTCGCGCTGTCGCAGGCGGTACCGTGGCGGGTCTTCACCCTCGACGGGCCGCCGCGGCTGGTGATGGACTTTCGCGAGGTCGACTGGGGCGGCGCCGAGCCGGCGGCGCTCCTGCGAGCCGAGGGGGCGACGGCGCTGCGGATGGGCCGCTTCGCCCCCGGCTGGAGCCGGATGGTTGTGGATCTCGCAGGGCCGCTGGCGGTGAGGACGGCGGCGATGCGGACCGATGCGGCGACGGGGGAGGCGGTGGTGGAGCTGCGGCTGTCGCGCGTCGATCCGGAAGAGTTCGCGGCACGGTCGGGGGCGCCGGAGACGGGGCTCTGGGACCGGCCGCTGCCCGCGCCGCCGGCGGAGGCTCTCACGGCCGACGACGGGGTCGTGGTGGTGGCGATAGATCCGGGCCACGGCGGCGTGGATCCGGGGGCGGAATACGAGGGGGTGACGGAGGCCGACCTGATGCTGCAGCTGGGCCTCGAGCTAGCCGAGGCTGTGGCGCGGGCGGGGATGGTGCCGGTGCTGACGCGGGCCGACGATACCTTCGTTCCCCTGTCGGCGCGGATGAGTCTCGCGCGGGAGGCGGGGGCGGATCTGTTCGTCTCGCTCCATGCCGACGCGCTGGAGGGGCCGCAGGCGACGGGGGCCTCGGTCTACACGCTGGCGGAGGAGGGCGCGGAGGAGGCCAACGATCGGCTGGCGGAGCGGCACGGGCGGGGCGACCTGCTGGCGGGGCTCGACCTGAGCGGGCAGGACGACGAGGTGGCGGCGGTTCTGATGGATCTGGCGCGGATCGAGACCGCGCCAGAGGGGCTGCGGCTGGCCGACGCGCTGGTGGAGGGTCTGCGCGGGTCGGGGGCGACGCTTAACTCGCGGCCGCGGCGGGAGGCGGTGCTGGCGGTGCTGAGGGCGGCGGACTTTCCCTCCGTGCTGGTCGAAGCGGGCTTTCTGAGCCATCCGGACGATAGGGAGCGGCTGACCGATCCGGCGGGGCGGGCGACGATCGTGGAGGGGCTCGTTAGGGGGATCGAAGCCTGGGCGGATGAGGAGGCGGCGCGGGCGCCGCTGCGGCGGCAGTGAGGCGGTCCCACGTTGAGACCGGATGGAAGAACATGAAAAGAAGCATGAAAAGTGTTAATGGACCGATCCGCGGGGCGGACCCGCACAGGGGAATCGGCCCGGGGAGCGACCGTTGAGGACAGCCTGGCCCGAGAACCTGCATCCGCTGACGGAGGCGCTGGCCGAGCCGTCCTCGGCGTTTCAGGAGCATCTGGGGCACCGGCTGACCGGCTGGGGGCCGGGCTATGCCCGGTTCGAGATGGCGGTGACGCCGGCGCTGATGAACCGCCACGGCGTGCCCCATGGCGGGGTCCACGCGACGATCCTCGACAGCGCCATGGGCTATGCCGGGGTGTTCCCCGGCGAGGCGGAGGGAGCGGAGCGGCCGATGTCGCAGACCCTGTCGCTCAGCGTGAACTACCTTGCCCCGGCCCGGGGCTCCGCCCTGATGGCCGAGGGGCGGGTGACGGGGGGCGGACGGCGGACCTATTTCACCGAGGCGCGTCTCTGGGACGGGGCGGGCACGCTGGTGGCCACGGCCACGGGTGTCTTCCGTGTCCGGGGAGGATGAAGGACCCCGTATTGCGCCGGTTGCGTCGCGGCTCTAGGGTCCACTCCTGCTGGGATGGAGGCCGTGAATGAGCGCGACCAGGGAGGTCACGACCGGGGCGCTGCTCGCGCAGCGCAGCGTGATCGTGGAATTCGGACGAATTGCGCTCCAGTCGGAGTCCCTCGACGAGATCCTGACCAAGGCCTGCGAATGCTGCGCGGAGGCATTGGAAACGGATCTGTCGAAGGTCCTGCGACTCGAGGATGACGGGCAGCACCTGCGCGTCGTGGCGGGGATAGGCTGGGAGGACGGCATCGTCGGCGAGGAGGTCGTGCCGCGGCCGGAAACGTCCTCGGAGGGGTTCGCGCTCTATCACGGAAAGCCGGCGGTCTCGTCCAAACTCGAGGAGGACGGGTTCGACTATCCGGCCTTCCTGAAGCGCCACGGGGTCAAGTCCATGGTCAACGTGATCATCCCGGGCAGCGAGGGCGCGCCGCCGTTCGGCCTCCTGGAGGTGGATAGCCGCGAGGAACGGGAGTTCACGCAGTCGGACGTGGAGTTCCTGCAGGGCTACGCCAATATCGTGGGCGCGGCGATCGAGCGGTTCTCGAAATCGGACGCCCTGCGCCGCGCCGTGCAGGAACGGGAGCGGGCGCTGGGGGAATTGCAGCACCGGGTCAGGAACAACCTGTCGGTCCTGCAAAGCCTCATCCGCACGCGGAACACCCGGACCGATCATCCGGAGGTGCGCAACGAGACTGCGCTGATCCTCGGGCAGATCGAGACCCTCGTGCAACTGCACGAGTTGCTGACCAGTTCGAGCGATATCGACGAGATCGAGCTGGGCGGGTTCCTCTCGGCGCTCTGTTCGCAGATCGCGTCGTTCGGGTCCGACAGGACCACCCGTTGCGACCTGCGCACGCGGATCGAGTCGATCGTCGTCGAGAGCGGCGCCGCGATCCCCCTCGGCATCATCGCCAACGAGTTCATGACCAATTCGCTGAAGCACGCGGTGCGGGAGAACCGATGCGACGTCTTCCTGTCCGTGGTGAACGGCGAGGAGGGCGTCGAGGTCGAGCTCAGCGACGGCGGCGACGGGCTGGGTGATGCGCTCGATCAGCCGCGGACGAGCGGGAGAGCGTCGGGGCTGAGCTATATCGAGGCGCTGATCCGGCAGATCGGCGCGGAGGGAAGCTGGAACAGCGAGGGCGGCACGACCCTGCGGATCCTGCTGCCACACGAGCGGAGACGCGGCGCCGGGGGGTGATCCCGCGTGCCTGAGGCTGTCGCGCGCGACAGCCGGAGGTGCCGGTTCGGACGGCGGTCAGCCCTCGGGCGGCAGATCCGCCGGGCGGCGGCGGCGGGCGAGCCAGACGGTATGGCCGCCGCAGCTTTCGTCCTCGGGGACGAAGGCCAGTACGTCGAAGCCCGCCTCGGTCAGCAGCGTGCGGTATTCGCCCGGATCGAGGCTTGCGTGCCAGACCGGCTCTCCGGCGACCTCGCCCCAGGCCTCGCCGGCGCGGTGGCCGGTGGTGAGCATGAGCGCGGCGCCCGGCGCGGCATGGGCCGCCATGGTCCGCACGGCCGCGCGCTGATCGTCGGGGCCGAGGTGAAAGAGGCTGTCCCAGGCGAGAAGGCCCTCGAAGGTCTCGCCCAGGTCGAGGCTGCGCATGTCGCCCTTCACCGCCGCGTGCCCGGGCATGTTCTCCGCGAAGAGCGCGACCATGGCGGGCGCGGCATCGACGCCCGTGACCGAGGCGCCCCGTTCCGCGAGGTAGCGCGCCATGGGCCGGCCCGCGCCGCATCCGAGATCGAGGACCCGCTGCACCCGGCCGGTGACGGGCATGTGGGCGCGAAAGCGGTCGAGCCACCGGCGCTCGGTCAGGGCCTGGCTGCGGGCGGAGGCCCAGTCGGGCGCGATGCGGTCGTAGAGGGCGGCGATCTCTTCGGGGGTCATGGCGTCTGACATGGCCTTGATCTCGCGCGCGGCGGGCCGCGGTGCAAGGGCACGCAAGCGTGATCGTTGCGGCAGGCGGAAAAGGGCCGGGCAGGCCGCCCCGGCTTTTGACCCGGGGCGGACCCGCGCCTATAAGCGGGCAACCCTTGCGCCGCGTGGAGCCTGACGTTGATCCTCCGACCGATCATGAACATTCTCGGCGCGCTGTTTTCGCTGGTGGTGCTGGGCGTCTTCATGGCGGGTCTCACGGTGGGGGCCGTGTTCCACATGTACGGGCGGGACCTGCCGAGCTATGACACCCTCGCGTCCTACACGCCCAAGACGATAAGCCGGATCTACAATCCCGAAGGCGACATCATCGACGAATTCGCCACCGAGCGGCGACTGTTCACGCCGGCGGAGGAAATCCCGGACCTCGTGAAGCAGGCCTTCATCTCGGCCGAGGACAAGAACTTCTATCAGCATTCGGGCTATGACGTGCGCGGCATGGTCGTGGCGTTCTACGACGCGGTGCGCACCCGGGGGGAGAACCTGCGGGGCGCCTCCACGATCACCCAGCAGGTCATGAAGAACTTCCTTTTGTCGAGCGACCGGACGGCGGAGCGCAAGATCAAGGAGATCCTGCTCGCCGCGCGGATGGAAGAGTCGATGTCGAAGGAGCGCATCCTCGAGCTCTATCTCAACGAGATCTTTCTGGGGCAGAACTCCTACGGCGTCACCGCGGCGGCGCAGACCTATTTCAACAAGTCGCTGGACGAACTGACGCCGGGCGAGGCGGCCTACCTGGCCTCGCTGCCCAAGGCGCCGTCGAACCGGCACCCGGTGCGCGACTACGACGTGGCGGTCTTCTGGCGCGACAACACGCTGCGCGAGATGTTCGAGAACGGCTATATCGACGAGCAGACCTACCGGGCCGAGGTGGCGCTGCCGCTGCGCACGGTGCAGTCGGGGGATATCCCCTCGTTCCGCTCGGACCTGCCGCCGCGGGACTATTTCACCGACGAGATCCGGCGGCAGCTGAGCCTCGAGTTCGGGGAGGAGGAGTTCTTCTCGGGCGGGCTTGCGATCCGGGCGACGATCGACCCGGAGATGCAGGAGGTGGCGACCGAGAGCCTGCGCATTGCGCTGGAGTCCTACGACCGGAGCCTCGGGCGCTGGCGCGGGACGGGGGAGAGCATCGACCCGGCTCTGCTGGAGACCGAGGCGGCGTGGCGCGTGGCGCTGGCCGAGGTGGACGTGGCGCGGGACATCGTGCTGGAGAACCCCTGGCTGCCGGCCGTGGTGATCGAGCGGCAGGAGGGCCAGATGATCCTCGGGGTCGAGGGTGTCGAGGGCCGGGTGAGCGTGCCGCGGGAGGATATCTCGTGGCTCCCGGGCGATTTCTTCGCCGAGTTCGAGGTGGGCGACGTGGTGCATGTGCGCCAGATGACCTCCGACAGCGACGGCAGCCTGATCCGCTGGACACTCAGGCAGGTGCCGCAGGTGCAGGGCGCCTTCATGGCGATGGACGTGAACACCGGGCGCGTGATCGCCATGCAGGGGGGCTTCAGCTACCAGGATTCGGTGTTCAACCGCGCCACGCAGGCGCTGCGGCAGCCGGGCTCGGCGTTCAAGCCCTTCGTCTTCGCGGCGGCGCTGGACAGCGGCTACACGCCCGCGTCGATCATCGTGGACGCGCCCATCGAGATCAACACGCCCCAGGGTCTGTGGCGGCCGCAGAACGCCTCGAACCAGTTCTACGGCCCGACGCCGATGCGGACCGGGGTGGAGCAGTCGCGGAACCTGATGACCATCCGGCTTGCCCAGGAGATCGGGATGGACACGGTCGCGCGCTATGCGGAACGGTTCGGGGTCTACGATAACATGTCCCGGGTCCTGTCGACGGCCCTCGGTGCCGACGAGACCACGCTGTTCCGCATGGTCGCCGCCTATGCGATGTTCGCCAACGGCGGCGAGCGGGTGGAGCCGACGCTGGTGGACAGGGTGCAGGACCGCTATGGCCGCACGGTCTACCGTCACGACCAGCGCACCTGTGTCGACTGCTCGGTCGCCGATCTGCCGGAGGGCCAGGCGCCACGGATCACCTCCAGCCGGGAGCGGGTCATCAACCCGATCACCGCCTATCAGCTCGTCTCGATGCTGGAGGGGGTGGTCGAGCGGGGCACCGCGGCGCGGACCGTGAACCTGCCGGTGCCGGTCGCGGGCAAGACCGGCACCACCAACGACGCCAAGGACGTGTGGTTCGTGGGCTTCTCCTCGAACATCGTGGCGGGCTGCTACATCGGCTACGATACGCCGCGCAGCCTGGGGTCGGGCGCGTCGGGCGGCGGGATCTGCGGGCCGGTCTTCAACCGATTCATGGCCGAGGCGATCGGGCGCTACGGCGGGGGCGAGTTCGTCGTGCCGGAGGATTGTCAGTTCATTCCGATCGACCGCTTTTCCGGGGCCCGGCTGCCCGCGGGCGCCTCGGGCGGCAACGTGGTCAACGAGTGCTTCCGCCCCGGCGAGGAGCCGATCTTCGGGATCACCTTCGACGGCGGCTTCGCCATGGCCGGCGATCTGCCGCTGGTGGACGAGGTGAGCGCGGCGCGCGGCGTGTCGACCACGGTGACCACCTCCACCGGGCGCAACGTGGAGGTCGGCCCGCGGGCGTCCTTCGGCACCCTGTCCTCGGGCGGGCTGTACTGAGGGCGGGACGGGGGCGCGGCGCGCGCCCTAGGGCCGGGCGTAGGAATTCAGGACACGGCCGATGAAGGGCGAGGCGGTGGCGAAGGAGCGGCCGCGGGTGCTGCGCATGGCAAAGGGTCCGGGCAGCGGCGTGGCGCCGGGAGAGGTCGGAGCCGCGGTGCCCGAGCCCGTGGGCGGCGGCTGGCCTCCGGGAGCGATCATCGTCGGCAGCGGCGCCGCATTCAGCTGAGCGGCCACGGCGCCCGCGCCCGGCTGCTGGACCGCGCCGCCGGGCAGGTTGTCGGTCACGGTGTCGCCGGCGCGCGCGGCGGCGGGCAGGGCGAGCCCGAGGGCGACGGCGAGGACGAGGGGTTTGCACGACATGGCATGTCCTTTCGGGAAGGCGGTCAGAACCCGAGCGCGATGGAGAGGCTGACCTGCCGGTGATCCGTCGCATCGGCGGCATCGAGAACGCCGAGGCTGAGGCTGGCCCCGGTCCGGGGGATCGAGACCGTCGCGCCGAGGTTGACCTGGGTTTCGGTCGCCGAGACGCTGCCGCTGACGAAGGGGGTCAGCCCGAGGCCGAGACCGAGGAAGGCGCCGTCGTCGAGGCGGCCCGAGCCGTCCGCGGCGCGGGTCGTGTCGGTGCCGTAGCCGAGGCTGATCTGCAGCGGCAGTTCCGCGCCCGCGGCCGGCAGGCCGACAAGGTGGGAGACGTAGACCGATGACATCTCGGGCCGGTCCGCGGCCTCTCCCCAGGGGGCGAGATTCGACAGCGAGACCCCTGCGAAGGTCGCCGATGCGCCGCCCGCGCGCAGGAGGCGGGAGGCGGAGACGCTGAATGCGCCCGCGTCGCCGAACGGCTCCAGCCCCGTCAGGGCGAGGCCGAAGGTCAGGCTGACGCCGTCGATCGGATCGCCGGTATTGTAGCCGAGGACGAGGTCGCCGTCGCTGCCGAGCCCCTTCATGCCGGCGCGGGGGTGGGCGAAACTGGCGCCGACGAAGGCGGTTCCGGCGCGGGGGGCGACCGCGCTCGGAACGCCGAACGTCGCGGGAAACGAGAGCTGGGCCGGCGGTGCAGCCCGTAGCGCCGGGGGCGGTTCGACGACGGTCTGGGCGGGGGAGAGCCCCGGGAGGAGAAGTGCGACCACGAAGGGGACAAGAGGGGGGCAGGTCCTGAACATCGCGCGCGTCGTCTCCCTCGTCTCAAGCTGCCGGGCCGCCGGACGAGAACCGCCCCCGGCCGCCTTTACCAATTGCGCGAAATTGGTTGCCGTTTGGTTAATTCCGCTGGCCGTAATGCGGCGGCGGTGCGTCACGCCGCGCGGCCGGCGGTCCGCGGCGTCCCTTGTGACGGAAATACGCATTGTCTATCAGGGCCCCCAGACCGCAAAGAGGGCAACATGCGCGCCGAGATCCAGAGCATCGTCGAGGACATCCGCAAGTCGCTGGGCCTGCTCGCCCAGCGGATGGACCGGGAGACCGCGGCCCACCGGCTCGAGGAGTTCAACGCGCGCGTGGAGGATCCCGCGCTGTGGAACGACCCCGCCGCTGCGCAGAAGCTGATGCGGGACCGGCAGGCGCTGCTGGATTCCATCGAGACCTACGAGAGCATCGCCCGGGAGCTCGACGACAACATCGAACTGATCGAGATGGGCGAGGCGGAGGAGGATGCCGATGTGGTGCGCGAGGCGGAGGAGGCCCTGCGCGCCCTGAAGGCGCGGGCCGGGCAGAAGGAGCTCGAGGCGCTGCTCGACGGCGAGGCGGACGGCAACGACACCTTCCTCGAGATCAACGCGGGCGCGGGTGGCACCGAGGCCTGCGACTGGGCGCAGATGCTCCAGCGCATGTATGTCCGTTGGGCCGAGGCCCATGGCTACAAGGTGGAGCTGCAATCCGAGGAAGCCGGCGGCGAGGCGGGGATCAAGTCGGCGGCCTATAAGATTTCGGGCGCCAATGCCTATGGCTGGCTCAAGTCCGAGAGCGGCGTGCACCGGCTGGTGCGGATCTCTCCCTTCGGCAAGGGCACGCGGGAGACCTCCTTTGCCAGCGTCTGGGTCTATCCGGTGGTCGACGACAACATCGAGATCGAGGTGAACCCGGCCGATATCCGCATCGACACCTACCGCTCCTCGGGCGCGGGCGGGCAGCACGTCAACACGACCGATTCGGCGGTGCGGATCACCCACCAACCCACCGGGATCGTCGTGACGAGTTCGGAGAAGTCCCAGCACCAGAACCGCGACATCGCCATGAAGGCGCTGAAATCGCGGCTCTACCAGATGGAGCTGGAACGGCGCACCGCCTCGATCCAGGAGGCCCATGACGCCAAGGGCAGCGCGGGCTGGGGCAACCAGATCCGCTCCTATGTGCTGCAGCCCTACCAGATGGTGAAGGATCTGCGCACGGGGGTGGAGACCTCGGACACGTCGGGGGTGCTCGACGGGGATCTCGATCGGTTCATGGCCGCGACCCTGGCGCAGGAGGTTTCGGGCAAGTCCCGGGCCGAGGCGCGGGCCGAGGAGTAGGCTTGGGCCCGCGCGTCTACATCACGGGGGGCGCGGGGACGGGGACGACGACCCTCGGCCGCGCTCTGGCCGGGGAGCTGGGCGTCGCGCATCTCGACACGGACGCGTTCTACTGGGCGCCTGTGGACCCGCCCTACACGGTCAAGCGCAGCGTGTCGGAGCGGCTGGCGCTCATCGCGGCGGCGCAGGGTCCGGAAGGCTGGGTGCTCTCGGGCTCGGCGGACGGCTGGGGCGATCCGGTGCTGGCGGGGCTCGACCTCGTCATCTTCCTGCGGCTTCCGACGGCGCAGAGGATGCTGCGGCTCAGGCGACGCGAGCAGGCGCGGTTCGGCGCGCGCGTCGGCCCCGGCGGCGACATGGAGCGCACCCACCGGGCGTTTCTCGACTGGGCGTCCTCCTATGACGATCCCTATTTCGGCGGGCGGTCGCTCCACCGCCACCTGAGCTGGCTCTCGACGCGGAGCGAGCCCGTGCTGGAGCTGTCCGGCGCGGTGACGACCGAGGCCCAGGTGGAGGCCTGTCTCGGCGCCCTCGCCCCGCGACGGGTGACGGGCGGGTAGGGACATGGTGCGGCCTGCGGCCGCGTCGGGGCCGCCCCAAGGCCTTGCCGAAGCCGGTTTCGGCATCGCCCGCGGCGCGGTGGCGGGCTTCCGGGTCGCCGAGGTCCTTGTGCGCGGTGAAGCGCAGGAAGGCGGCGAACTCGGCATGGCGCACCACCTCGACCACGGAGACAGGGGCGACGACCTCCAGCGCCTCCGCGGGCGCCGCCACGTTGAGGGCGGGCTGTCCCCGAGCCGCCCCTCGACCGGCCCGATCTGCCCGCCGGTCGCCAGGCCGAGGCGGGTGCACCGCCGGGGGAGGTCGGAATGGGTGACGCCTCCGAAGGTCTCGCCGTTGACGAGGTGGCCGGTGACGTTACCGTCCGCGACGATCCGGCAGGCGAGGTGTTCGATCCGGAAGTCGTGCGCCGCGGCGGAGACGGTGACCGCGGCAAGCCCAGCGAGAAGGCGAGGATGCACATGACGATCTTCCCGTGGTTCGCCCGCAAGCTGCGGTCCTGCGTCCCCGCGTCAATCCTCGCCGTGACGGTGATGGCGGTCCTCTGCGCGCCGCGGGCGGCCCTGGCCCACGAGGTGAGCCCCGCCATCGCCGACATGGAGCGGCAAGGCGGGGCGCTCGTCTTCACCGTTGCGGCCAATCTCGAGGCCTTCGTGGCGGGCATCGATCTCGAGGGACTGACCGACACGTCCGAAGCGGAGCGCGACGATGCCTACGACGCGCTGCGCGCCCTGCCGCCGGAGGAGCTTGCCGCCGCCTTCCGCGCGTTCTGGCCCCGGATGGCGGAGGGCATCGTGGTCCGCGGCGATGGCCGGCCTCTCGATTTGCGGCTCGTCTCGGTGGAGCCCGGGGACGTGGGCGATCCCGATCTGGCGCGTCCCTCGATCTTCCTGGTGGAGGCCGCTCTGCCCCCGGGCACGCGGGCCGTCGAGGTGGGCTGGGCGCCGCGCTTCGGCGACCTGGTGCTGCGTCAGCAGGGGGTGGAGGCGCCCTATACGGGCTATCTCGAGCCGGGCCTGATCTCGGAGCCCATCCCGCTGGGCGGCGGCGCGAGGGCGGGGTTGGAGCGCGTCGCTGTGGCGGTGGTGGCGGGCATCGACCGCATCCTGCCGCTGGGCGCCGTCCATGCGGCGCTCGTCGCGTCGCTGGCGCTGCTCGCGCCGGGGCTCGCGGGCATGCTGCGGCTGGGGGCGGTCTGGGGCGGTGCCGCGACGCTGGGGCTGGTCGCCGCGGCGGGCGTCAGGGTCGTGCCGGGGTCAGCGTTCGGCACCGGGCTCGCGGGCGCGGGGCTGATGCTCGTGGGGGCGGATGCGCTCCTGCGGGGGGCGGCGGCGCCCGGTCGGGTTCCGCTCGCGGCCGGGCTGGGGCTCGTGCAGGGGGCCGTCCTGGCGCGCGATCCGATGGAGTTGCGGCCGCTCGATCTTCTGGCTGATCCGCTGACGGTCGCGGGGATCGCGGCGGGGGTGCTGGTCGCGGCGCTGGCGGTGGGGGCGGCGCTCTATGTGCTGACCTCGGGCTTGCGCGGCCGAAGTGCGGGGCAGGGCGGGTTCTGGATCGGGCTTGTGCTGATGCCGGTCCTAGCCCTCTCGATCACCGCAGCGGCCGGCCCGGAGGCGGCGCGCGCGCTCCTGCCGCTGGCGGCGCTCGCCGCGGCGGTGCTGACGCTGCCGGCGCTGGCGGGCTCGCGCGATCCGGAGGGCCTGCGGCGCAGCGGCGGCGCGCTCGCGGCCCTTGCGGGAGCGTACTGGCTGGCGCAGGGGCTGACCGGCTCCGGCTGACGGGCGGGGCAGGGGGAACCCTTGCGTCCGGGAGCCGAGTGGTCTAAGGGCGCGGCACCTAACCCGCAGGCGGGGGCGGGCGGTTCGGGGAGACATCCCGCACCGTCCACCGGTTGGGACCATGACGGCCCTGATCCCCCGCCGAGGCTGAAACCGGAAAAGGACACGACCATGGCTCTTCCAGAGTTCTCCATGCGTCAGCTGCTCGAGGCTGGCGTGCACTTCGGCCACCAGACCCAGCGCTGGAACCCGAAGATGGGCCCCTTCATCTACGGCGCCCGCAACGGCATCCACATCCTCGACCTCACGCAGACGGTCCCGATGCTGGACCGCGCGCTTCAGGCCGTGCACGACACCGTCGCCAAGGGCGGCCGCATCCTGTTCGTCGGCACCAAGCGTCAGGCCCAGCGGCCGATCGCCGAGGCGGCGGAGCGCTGTGCGCAGTACTACATGAACCATCGCTGGCTCGGCGGCACGCTGACCAACTGGCAGACCGTGTCGAAATCCATCGGCCGGCTGAAGGCCATCGACGAGGCCGCGGGCATGGGCTTCGAGGGGCTGACCAAGAAGGAACGCCTCGGCATGGAGCGCGAGCAGCAGAAGCTGACCGCCTCTCTGGGCGGCATCCGCGAGATGGGCGGCGTTCCGGACCTGCTGTTCGTGATCGACGTCAACAAGGAAGACCTCGCCATCGCGGAAGCCAAGAAGCTGGGCATCCCGGTCGTGGCCGTGGTCGACAGCAACTGCTCGCCCGAGGGCGTGGACTACCTGATCCCCGGCAACGACGACGCTGCGCGCGCGATCTCGCTCTACTGCGATCTCGTGAGCCGCGCCGCGCTCGAGGGCATGTCGGCCCAGCTCGGCGCCGCGGGCGTCGACATGGGCGAGATGGAGGCCTTCGCCGAGGAATACCTCGCCGAGGAAGCCGCCCAGGCCGCCGGGGAAGCCGGGGTCGAAACCGGTCACGACACGCCGAGCGACGCCACCGTGGCCAATGTGCCCGAGGACGCGCCCCTCGATCTCGACAACAAGGAGCCGGGCGAGAAGGTCGACTGACCCGCCCGGTGACCCGTCACCCCGTTGTCGTGGGCCGGGCTTAAGCCCGGCCTACCCAGATGCCAAAGGAGAAGAGCAATGGCCATCACCGCTCAACAGGTGAAAGAGCTCCGTGAAAGCACGGGCGCCGGCATGATGGACGCCAAGAAGGCGCTGACCGAGACCGGCGGCGACATGGACGCGGCCGTCGACTGGCTGCGCACCAAGGGCCTCGCCAAGGCCGCGAAGAAATCCGGCCGCACCGCCGCCGAGGGCCTGGTCGCCGTTGCCGTCGAGGGCGGCACGGGCGTGGCCGTCGAGGTGAACTCCGAGACCGACTTCGTCGCCAAGAACGCCGATTTCCAGGAGATGGTGCGCGGCATCGCGGCCAAGGCGCTGACCGTGTCCTCGCTCGAGGAACTGCTGGCGGCCGACATGGGCGGCAAGACCGTGCAGGACGTGGTCACCGACAAGATCGCCACGATCGGCGAGAACATGACCGTGCGCCGGATGGCGAAGCTCACGGGCGGCAAGGTCGTGTCCTACGTCCACAATGCCGCGACCGAGGGCATGGGCAAGATCGGCGTGCTCGTTGCCATCGACGGCGCGGACGAGACCTTTGCCCGTCAGGTCGCCATGCATATCGCGGCGGTCAACCCCGCGGCGCTCGACGAGTCCGATCTCGATCCCGCCGTGGTCGAGAAGGAGCGTCAGGTCCAGATCGACATTGCCCGCGAGAGCGGCAAGCCCGAGCAGGTGATCGAGAAGATGATCGAGGGCCGCATGAAGAAGTTCATGGCCGAGGTCACCCTGTTGAACCAGGCCTTCGTGGTGAACCCCGATGTCACCGTCGGCCAGGCGGCCACCGAGGCGGGCGTGACGGTCACGGGCTTCGTCCGGCTCGAGGTCGGCGAGGGCATCGAGGTGCAGAAGGAAGATTTCGCGGCCGAGGTCGCGAAAGTTTCCCAAGGCTGAAATCTTCTTCAGATCAACGTCTTGCGGGCGGGTCCTAACGGGCCCGCCCGTTTTCTTCGGGATCTGGCGCCACCCGCGCAGGGGACGACTTGACGCGGGCGCGGGCGATCTGTCAACGTAAAGAGATGTTGTTGTCAGTTCATCGCCCGTTTTGCGGGTTCCTGTGCAATCGTTTGCACAGATCGAAGCTCAACGAATCGCGTTCGGTCGGGCGGACGTGCCCGCCGGATGCCGGGAGGACCACCACATGCAGACATCGAGAACCCTCGTCGCGGCCGCGCTGGCCGCAGGCATCCTGCCCGTGTCGGCGGCGGCGCAGGAGCTGACCACGGTCACCATGATCAACCCGCTTCCGCGCTCCACGATTTTCTATCCGCTGATCGCCGGGGAGGCGCTGGGGTATTTCGAGGAAGAAGGCATCCAGGTGGAGCTGCTGCCATCGGAGACCTCGATCCCCTATGTGGCCTTCGTGCAGAACGGGCAGGCGGACCTCGCGATCCTCGACGCCAGCGAGACGCTCTCGGCCGTCTCGGCCGATGTCGCGGTCGAGGTGATCTACGAGGCGAACCAGAAGGCGCCCGAGGGCATCGCGGTCGCGGCGGGCAGTCCGGTGCAGAGCATCGAGGAACTGGCCGGGACCACCGTGGGCCTCGTGACCGACCGCGACCGGGCGTTCCTCGCCCAGGCGCTCTATGCCGTGGGCATGTCGCTCGACGACGTCGAGACGGTCGTGGTGGGTGAGGGCGGTCCGACGCTGGCCGCCGCGTTCCAGAACCAGACCGTGTCCGCGATCTCGGGCGCCTCCTCGGACTGGCTGGCGCTGCAGGCCAACGGGATCGAGATCCGGCTGATCACCCCCGAGGCGGTGCTGCTGAGCCCCGCGGGCAACTTCGTCATCAGCACCGACCGCAAGGACGAGCTGCGCGACATCGTCGAAGGCTTCCTGAGGGCCTGGTCCAAGGGGGCCTATGTGGGCGAGCTCGACCGCGAGGTGCTGGCCGAGATCTCCCGCCGGGCGGTGCCCGAGGAATGGGAGAGCGAGGAGTTCGGACAGAACTTCCTGACCGCCTCCATCGAGGTGACGCTGCCGCAGACGGAGCAGTTCGGCGGACTGCAGCCGGAGGTCTGGGAAGGGCTCCAGGAGCGACTCGTCGCGACCGGGGCGTTCGAGGAGGTCGTGCCGGTGGACACGTTCCTTGACGACAGCTTCGTCGGGCCGGCGAACGACTGGTCCCGGGAAGAGGTGGCGGCAGAGGTCCAAGCCTGGGCTGACGCGAACATGTAGCGCCGGAAGGGCAACAATCCCCAAGACTTGCGGGGGGTTCCTCGCAAACTGCATGACATGCGCCGGTCGGCGGGGTGCTGCCGACCGGCGCCGAGCGGGACGGCGCATCGCCGCCGGCCCGTTTGCGCGGTTCCGGGCAGGTCCATAGGTGCCAAGGCAGCCCCGAAGGGGTTCTGACCGATCACACCCGAAAGGACACCACATGATCACCACCCGGATTTTCGCCGCCGCGGCGCTGGCAGGCCTCGTCTCGATGCCCGCGCTGGCCCAGGACAGCGACATGGACATGCCGATGACCGGCGACGCGCCGATGGCGGGCGATGCGCCGATGGGCACGGCCGAGGTGACCGACGAGATGGTCGCATCCTTCATCGCTGCGGCGCTGAATGTCGAACAGGTGGCTCTCGAATACCAGCCGCTGATCGAGGCGGCCGCCGACGACGCTGCCCGGACGGCTCTCGTCGAAGAGGCTCAGGTCGCCATGGCCGAAGCTGTGGAAACGACCCAGGGCATCACCGTCGAGGAGTACATGGCGATCAGCACGGCGGCGCAGACCGATGCCGCTCTGAACGCGCGGCTTCAGGCGCAGCTCGAGACCGAACTCGAGAGCTGACATGTGACGCAGCCACCGGTGCCCGGGCGGCCCCGGTGGCGCAACCGCCCGCTTTCCGAATATTTGACATAATACTGATTATCCGACTTATGGAGGCTGCGCCACGGCCCCCTAGTCCTTGACCACAAGGCCTCCGGGCGTTCCTGCAAGCTTCTCGTAACCGGTCTCGGTGATCAGGATCGGCTCGGTGATCTCGATGCCCCCGTCGTCGAGCCAGAGCGCGGGCATGAAGTGGAAGGTCATCCCCGGCTGCAGGATCGTGCGGTCGCCTGCCCGGAAGGACATGGTGCGCTCGCCCCAGTCCGGCGGATAGCTGAGCCCGATCGCGTAGCCGCACCGATTGTCCTTCACATAGCCGAACCGCGCGAGCGTCGCGTTGAAGGCCGCGGCGATGTCCTCGCAGCGGTTGCCCGGCAGCGCCTGTTCCAGCGCCACCTCCGTGGCCTCGGTCACCGCCTTCTCCGCGTCGATGTATTTCGTCGGCGGCGCGCCGAGGAACAGCGTGCGCGACTGCGGACAATGGTAGCGCCGGTGCGCGCCCGAGATCTCGAAGAAGGTCGCCTCGCCCGTCCGGAGCGGCGTGTCGTCCCAGGTCAGGTGCGGCGCGGTGGCGTCGAGGCCCGAGGGGGCCATGGGCACGATGGCGGGATAGTCGCCCCAGTGACCGCCAACACCCGCGATGCCGGTGCGGTAGATCTCGGCCACGAGCTGATGCTTCGGCAGGCCCGGCGCGGCCATCTCGCGGATGCGGGCATGCATGGCGGTGACGATGTCGGCCGCGCGACGCATGTAGATGATTTCCGTGTCGGACTTGATCGCGCGCTGCCAGTTGACGAGCCCGGTGGCGTCGACCAGCTTCGCCTTCGGAAGATGCTTTGAGAGTGCCTGGTAAGCCTTTGCGCTGAAATAGTAATTGTCCATCTCGACGCCGATCCTCTGCCCGCCGTGACCGTAGGCCTCGATGAGCTTCGCCAGGTCCTCCATAGGATGCTTGTCCGGGTTCTGGACGTAGTCGTCGGCATAGCCGAAGATGCTGTCCTCCTCCATGAAGACGGTCCTGAGCGCCCCCGCCGCGTCGATGCCCCGGCCCCACCAGAGCGGTTCGCCCTCGTGGCTGAGAAAGACCGCCTGATGGACGTAGAAGGACCAGCCGTCATAGCCCGAGAGCCAGGCCATGTTGGACGGGTCCGAGACGATGATCGCGTCGAGCCCCTCGGCCTCCATGGCCGCGCGGGTCTTCTCGACGCGATCCCAGTATTCGGCATCGGGAAAGGATGGTGACGTGCGACTCGATGGCATGAAGGTCCCCCGGCGGTTTTCGGGAGGGTGACGTCATTTTTCCGGGGATGCCAGTGCCGCTCGTCCGGCCCTTGCGGGCCGGTCTCGCGGTTCAGCCGAGCGCGTAACCCGCGCCGCGCACGGTGCGCACGGGATCGCTGCCGCCGTGCTGGGTGAGCACCTTCCGCAGCCGCCCGATGTGGACGTCCACCGTGCGCGTGTCGACGTAGATGTCGCGGCCCCAGACCCGGTCGAGGAGCTGCTCGCGCGACCAGACGCGGCCGGGCTTTTCCATAAAGGTGGACAGGAGGCGGAACTCGGTCGGCCCCAGCTTCAGCGGCTTGTCGCCCCGGCTGACGCGGTAGGTCTCGCTGTCGAGGACGATATCCTCGTAGGTCAGCACCTGCCCAACCGTCGAGGGCCTCACCCGGCGCAGCTGGGTGCGCACGCGGGCCATGAGTTCCGACACGGAATAGGGTTTCACGACATAGTCGTCTGCGCCGGTCTCCAGCCCGCGGACCTTGTCCACTTCCTCGGATTTCGCGGAGAGCATGATGATCGGCACGCCGCGCGTCTCTGGCCTGGTCTTCAGCTGCCGGCAGACCTCGATCCCCGACAGATTGGGCAGCATCCAGTCCAGAACGATCACGTCGGGCGTGTCTTCCTCCACCAGCGCCAGCGCCTGTTCGCCGTCCTCGGCCTTGGAGGTGCGGAACCCCTCGGCCTCGAGGTTGTAGCCCAGCATCTCCCGCTGGGCCATCTCGTCCTCCACGATCAACACATGGGGCTGCGCCGGGCTCATCCGTCCTGCCTCACTGGCTTTCGTCGTCGAAATTCATGAACGGCGTCTCGTCGCCCTTCTGGCGGGTGTCGTCGGGAACCTTGCCAGTGACGAGATAGATCACCTGCTCGGCCATGTTGGTGACGAGATCGCCCATGCGTTCCACGTTCTTGGCGATGAAATGCAGGTGCATGCAGGCGGTGATGTTCCGCGGGTCCTCCATCATGAAGGTCAGGAACTCGCGGAACAGCGCGTTGTACATCTGGTCGACGTCGAGATCGCGCTGGCGCACGTCCTCGGCGAGGTCGGCGTCGCGGCGGACGTAGGCGTCGAGCGTGTCCTTCAGCATCAGCTGCACCTCGCGCGACATCCGGCGCAGGGCGGCGTCGGAGCCCTGGATCGGGCGCATCTCCACGAGGACGGAGGTGCGCTTGGCCATGTTCTTGGCGTAGTCCCCCACCCGCTCGAGGCTGCCCGAGAGGCGGAAGACCGTCAGCAGCACCCGCAGGTCCTGGCTCACGGGCGCGCGCAGCGCGATGGTGCGCGCGCATTCCTCGTTGATGCGCTCCTCGAGCTGGTCGATCGTCTTGTCGCCCTTGCGCACCTTCTCGGCCAGTTCGAGGTCCCGGGTCTCGAGCGCGCGGGCGGCGTCGAGGATCGCGGCCTCCACGAGACCGCCCATGCGCATCACATGGGCCTGGATCGCCTCGAGATCCCGGTCGTAGGCCGAGACGATATGCTGTTCGTCACTGATCATTGCACTGCCCTTCGAGGCTGTTGCGGCAAGGCGCCCTGCCCTAGCCGATCCGTCCGGAGATGTAGCTTTCCGTCCGCTTGTCTTCGGGATTGGTGAAGATCTTGCCGGTCTCGCCGTATTCCACGAGGTTTCCGAGATGGAAGAAGGCGGTCTTCTGGCTGACGCGGGCGGCCTGCTGCATCGAGTGGGTCACGATGACGACCGAGTAATCCTGCTTCAGCTCGTCGATGAGCTCCTCCACCTGGCCCGTGGCGATCGGATCGAGCGCCGAGCACGGCTCGTCCATCAGCAGGACCTCGGGTTCGGTCGCCACGGCACGCGCGATGCAGAGCCGCTGCTGCTGGCCGCCCGAAAGGCCCGTTCCGGGGGTCTGGAGCCGGTCCTTGGCCTCGTTCCACAGCGCGGCGCGGCGCAGGGCGCGTTCGACGATCTCGTCGAGCTCGGCCTTGTTCTTTGCCAGACCGTGGATTTTCGGGCCGTAGGCGACGTTGTCGTAGATCGACTTGGGGAACGGGTTCGGCTTCTGGAACACCATGCCGACCTTGGCGCGGAGCTGCACCGGGTCCACGCGCCTGTCGTAGATGTCCTCTCCGTCTATGGTGATGTCGCCCTCGACGCGGCAGATGTCGATCGTGTCGTTCATCCGGTTGAGGCAGCGCAGGAAGGTCGATTTCCCGCAGCCCGAGGGGCCGATGAAGGCGGTGACCGTCTTGTCCTCGATATCGACGTCGACGTCCTTGATCGCATGGGTGTCGCCGTAGAACACCTGCACGTTGCGGGCGGAGATCTTGATGTCGGTCTGGTCCACGCTGCGCTCCGTCAGTCTGAGATCGTCCATGTTGCAGGTCCTTGTCCGGAATTACCAGCGACGCTCGAAGCGGCGGCGAAGGATGATGGCGATGATGTTCATGGTCAGCAGGAAGCCCAGCAGGATGATGATGCCGCCCCAGGCGCGCTCGTAGAATGCGGGGTCCGCCCGCTTGGCCCATTCGTAGATCTGCGCGGGCATCGCCGAGTTCGGATCGAGAAAGCCCGAGGCCACGCCGTCGGGGTAGTTCGAGGCGATGAAGCCGACCATGCCGATGAGGAGCAGCGGCGCGGTCTCTCCCAGGGCCTGCGCGAGGCCGATGATCGTGCCGGTGAGGATGCCGGGCATCGCCAGCGGCAGGACGTGGTGGAACACCGACTGCATCTTGGAGGCGCCGACGCCGAGGGCCGCGTCGCGGATCGAGGGCGGCACCGCCTTCAGCGAGGCCCGTGTGGAGATGATGATGGTGGGCAGAGTCATCAGCGTCAGCACGAGGCCACCCACGAGAGGCGCGGACTGCGGCAGGCCGATGAACTGGATGAAGATCGCGAGGCCGAGGATGCCGAAGACGATGGAGGGCACCGCCGCAAGATTGGAGATGTTCACCTCGATGAAATCGGTGATCCGGTTCTTCGGCGCGAATTCCTCGAGGTAGATCGAGGCCGCCACGCCGATCGGCAGCGACAGGAACAGCACCACCAGCATCATGAAGAACGAGCCCAGCATCGCCACGCCGATCCCGGCCTGTTCGGGCCGCGCGTCCGAGGCGTCGGAGCCGGTGATGAAGGCGAGGTTGAAGCGGCGCTCCACGATGCCCGCCTCCTCGAGCTGGTCGACGAGGTCGAGATGGGCGGGCGAGAGGTTCGAGTCCCGCGCGAGACTTTCCCGGGTCACGCGCCCCTTCGCATAGCCGTCCACCCGCGACGCCGCGAGGAAGGGAAGGGTCACGGTTGCGCCCTCGGTCATGGACGACGGGTTCTCGAGAACCCAAGTCCTCAGCTGGTTCGCCTCCCCCGAGGACAGAAGCTGACCGAGGACTTCGGGAGTCATGTCGGTCTCGATGCCGTTGAGCTCCATCTGTTCGATCAGCTCTGCGCGGATCATGTCGCGGTAGGCCGAGGTCTTGACCACCGAGGCTTCGGCGGCGGCGACCTCTTCCGCGCTCAGCTCCATCTCGAGCGTCACGAAGGTCTGGGTGAAGGCCGGCACGCCGTTGCGCACGATGGCCGAGAGCAGCCAGACGAGGAAGAAGAGCCCGAGGCAGATCGCGATGATTCCGTATGTCTTGAACCGCGCTTCGGCGGCGTTGCGGCGCCGTGTTCGGGCGTCGAGCTCGAGGATGGAACTCGACTTCCTGCCGGTCGCACGGGCCGCGGGAAGGGGCGCTGTCGCGTCGGTCATTATTCGTACTGCTCCCGGTAACGGCGCACGATCCAGAGTGCGAGGACATTGAGGCCGAGGGTGATCACGAAGAGGGTCATCGCCAGGGCGAAGGCGACCAGCGCTTCGGGCGAGGTGAAATCGGCGTCACCCGTCAGCTGGCTGACGATCTTGGCGGTGATCGTCGTCATCGCCTCGAACGGGTTGAGCGACAGGGCGGCCGCGGCCCCTGCCCCGAGCACGACGATCATGGTCTCGCCGATGGCGCGGCTCGCAGCCAGCAGGATGGCGCCCACGATGCCCGGCAAGGCGGCGGGCAGGACAACCTGCCGCACGGTTTCCGAATGGGTGGCGCCGAGGCCGAGGCTGCCGTCCCGCATCGCCTGGGGGACCGAGTTGATGATGTCATCCGACAGCGAGGACACGAAGGGGATCAGCATGATGCCCATGACGAGGCCGGCGGTCATCACCGCGGTCCCGCCGCGCATCCAGCCTACGCCCAGCAGGCCGCCGGCGCCGAAGACGTCCACGAGGAGCGGGCCGACCGTCAGCAGGGCGAAAAGGCCGTAGACGATGGTGGGGATGCCGGCCAGCACCTCGAGGAGCGGCTTGGCGAAGGATCGGACTGTGGGCGAGGCGTATTCGGACAGGTAGATCGCGGCGAAGAGGCCGATCGGAACCGCCACCAGCAGCGCGACGACCGAGATGTAGAGCGTGCCCCACAAGAGTGGCAGGATGCCGAGCTGAGAGCCGCCGCCGCGCCCCGTGAACGAGGGCGACCAGGTGGTGCCGAAGAAGAACTCCGCAGGCGGGAAAAGCCGCAGGAACTCGATCGTGTTGAAGATCAGCGAGAAGAGAATGCCAAGGGTCGTGGCGATGGCGATGCAGGCCGCCGCGATCAGGAGGACGAGCACGCCGCGCTCCACCGTGGGGCGGGCGCGGAAGTCCATGTTGGTCCGGGCGAGCGCGATGGCCGTGCCGCCCAGCGACAGCGCGAGGACCAGGATCGTCTTCCACAGATCGCCGGTCGCGGACATGGCGCGGTATCGCTGCGCGGCCCGCAGGGTCGCGGCCGTGACGTTCGATCCCAGGGCCACCCCGATCTCGCCGAGCCGGGTGCGGATATCGGTGAACTCCGTCCGGATATCGCGCGAGGCCTGTTCGGTCATCGCGCCCTGCTCGACGGCCTGATCCAGCCCGTTCGCCACCCGGCGCACATCGGCCATCATCAGCGAGCGTTCGGCGGTGGAGGCATAGGAGTCCGGCGGCAGGCTGTTGGCGACGGAACGCTCGATCAGCACGGGTTGCGCCACCGTCCAGACGGCGAGAACGACGAGTGCCGCGACAAGGCCGCTCAGGGCGACGTTGGTGCCGTAGAAGCCCGGCAGCGAGTGCAGGTTGCGGATGTCGCCCCCCGCCGAGACCATCGCGCGCCTGCGTCCGAGGACGTAGCCCGCGGCCGCGACGGCAAAGACGATGATTAGGATCCAGAAGGCGGGCATGAAGGCTCCTGCGGGGACATCTCGTGGTGCGGTCGACCGCCCGGGGTCCGGTCAGCCTGTCCCGCGACCGCGGCGGGATCCGATGCGCGTTTTTCGTCCGCGCGACGGGTGCGGGAGCGGCCCGGGGGCCGCTCCCGCATGGGACCTCAGAGGGTCTCTTCGGCTTCGATCTTCGCTTGGGTCTCGGCGATCGCCGGGTCGGGCACGAGGCCATAGTTCGACAGCGGGCCGCCGGGGCCGGCGATCTCGTCGGACATGAAGAACTGGGCGTATTCCTTCACGCCGGGGATCACGCCGATGTGGGCCGCCTTGATGTAGAAGAACAGCGGACGCGACACGGGATATTCGCCGGAGGCGACGGTCTCGGTCGAGGGCGCGACGCCGCCCATGGTGGCGACCTTCAGGGTGTCGGTGTTGTTCTCGTAGAACGACAGGCCGAACACGCCGATGCCGTCGGGGTTGGCGGCGATGCGGGCCAGGGTCTCGGTGTAGTCGCCGTCGATGTCGACCGACACGCCGTCGGTGCGGACGGAGATGCAGGCGCCCTCGGCGTCATCCTCGGACATGCCCATGTCGATCATCGCCTGGAGCGCGCCCGACTCCTCGCAACCGACGAGAAGCACGTTCTCTTCGAACACTTCGCGCGTGCCGTGACGGGTGCCGGGGATGAAGGTGTTGATGGCGACGTCGGGCAGCGACGAATCGACCTCGGCCCAGGTGGTATTCGGGTTGGCGACCATCTCGCCGTCCACCGGCAGCTCGGCGGCCAGCGCGTTGTACCACTGCTCCTGGGTGAAGGCGGTAAACTCGGGGCCGTCGATCTGGCTCGCGAAGACGATGCCGTCATATCCGAAGCGGACCTCGATGATGTCGGTCACGCCGTTGGCGGCGCAGGTCTCGATCTCCGACTCGCGGATGGCGCGCGACGCATTGGCGATGTCGATGGTGTTCTCGCCCACGCCTTCGCAGAACCGCGCGAGGCCGGCCGAGGAGCCGCCGCCTTCGACAACGGGGGTCGGGAAGTCGGTGTTCTCGCCGAACGCCTCGGCCACGATGGAGGAGTAGGGCAGAACCGTCGACGAACCCGAGATCTGCACGTTGTTGCGCGACTGGGCGACGGCGGCGGACGCACAGACAGCCGCGATGGCGACCGACGAGGCAGTCAGTTTCGCAAAGGACATGGGAAGCTCCTGTCAGTTGTTGCGAGCGGGGCGGCAACCCGGCCGCCCCCTCGCGGCGACCGCTATGGATCGGACGCTTCACCTATGTGACATTCATGTAAAAGTTTGATGACATGCCGGGAAGCCGCCGCGTAAATTGCGGCAGGAAGGCGCGGGTTGCGCGATATCTTGTGGTGTGACCCGCGACATCATCCCCGATCATGCCTGAAACCCCGCCGCCCGGCGCCGTTCCGCTACGTCAGAGGACGCCGCCCGATCCCGGATCGCCGCTTGGCAGAATCACCGTGAAGCGGCTCCCCTGCCCCGGCTCGCTCTCGATTCGCAGGCGGCCACGGTGGCGATTCACGATATGCTTGACAATGGCGAGGCCGAGCCCGGTGCCACCCACCTCGCGGGAGCGGTGGCTGTCCACGCGATAGAACCGCTCGGTCAGCCGTGCGATGTGGTGGCTCGCGATGCCCTCGCCGTGATCGCGGACCGACAGGCGCACCCCCTGCGTCCGGAGCGGGCTCTCCGGCTGGGGCTTGCCGAGGGACAGCTCCACCGCAGGGCCGCCGCGGCCGTACTTGATCGCGTTCTCCAGCAGGTTGCTGATGACCTGCCGCAGCTGCTCGGCGTCGCCCGGCACCTCCACCCGTTCGTCGGGGACGCGCACCCGCAGCTCCAGACCCGCCTGAAGCGCGAGCGGGCGGACCATCTCGGCCACCTCGAGCACGAGGTCCGACAGGACCACCGGCTCCACCGGGCGCAGCCGCTCGTTCTCCTCGACCCGGCTCAATGACAGCAGATCCTCCACCAGCCGGGCCATCCGGGCGGCCTCCCGCTCCATGATGCCGAGGAAGCGGTCCCGGGCCGCCGCATCCTCCCGCGCGGGGCCGCGCAGGGTCTCGACGAAGCCGAGCAGGGCCGTCAGCGGCGTGCGCAGCTCGTGGCTCACGTTGGCTACGAAATCCCGCCGGATCTGCCCCGCCTCCTCCACCGCCGTCACGTCCTCGAAGGTCAGCAGCACCCCGGTGCCGCCCGCCAGACGCGCAGGCGCCGCGGTCACCCGCCAGGTCGTGTCGCGCCGCCCGGCCGTGCCGAGATACCGGGTCTTGCGCGGTGCGTGATCCGCGAAGGTCTGCTCCACCACGTCGAGAAGCTCGGGCTGGCGCAGGGCCGTGATGTAGTGCCGGCCCCTGCCCTCGTGCCCCATCAGTCCCGTCGCCGGCGGGTTCGCGGCGAGGATGCGCCCGTCGGGGCCGAGAAAGATCACCGGCACCGGCATCGCCGAGACGAGGGCCTCGATATCGCTCAATGTGCTCATCTGATCCTCACATGGCCGGAGCCGCCCGGAAAACGGTTGCCTCAGGCCCTCCGCTGCACGGGACCCGTCTCACATAAATGTTGACAGCCCGGCCCGCGACCGAAAATCCTGATCTCCGAGGGACAGAAACGGCCCTTGGGGCAGCCTTCCGGGGCTGATGGGCCGGTGAGGGGGACGGACCGATGTGTCAGGCGGTGCGGCTAGCGCCCATGCTGGAGCCTGTGGTTCTCGTGGTGGGCTCACGGGCGGCCTGGAGCGGACACCGCGGACGCCCCGCGCAGATGCCCGGCTTCCACTTCTGCGACTACGGCGAGCTGGGCCGCTTTCTCGGTACGGGGCCCGAGGTGGACATGGTCCTGTCGCCGCTCATGGCCAATGGCTTCGACGCGCTCGACGTGGCGCAGCAACTGGCCAGTTTCGGCTTCCTCGGACGCTATCGCGCGGTGGCCAACGACCTGCCGAACCCGGGCCTCGTGCGGCGTGAGGTCCGCCGCGCCGCGCCCTGCATCGATTTCGACGTCGTGCTCGCCGCCGACGTGGTCACCCTGCGCCGCCCCGCGCCGCCGCCGCACTAGCCGCCTCGACTCCGCGCCGGAAGGCGGCGATCAGGTCCTCGGGGGGCTCGATCCCCACGGAGACGCGAAAGAAGCCCTCGGAGATACCGACCCTTGCACGCGCCTCCGCCGGGACCGCCCGGTGCGAGGAGGAGGCGGGATGCGACAGAGTCGTGGAGACATCCCCCAGCGTCGGCGCGAAGGCGATGCCCTCTGCCCCCCGCACCAGAGCATTCGCCGCCTCGCGGCCGCCCTCGACCTCGAAGCTGAGCATGTTGCCGCCGCGCCCGCCCAACACGGCCATGGCGCGGTTGTGATCCGGGTGATCCGCGCGCCCCGGCCAGAGCACGCGCCGGACGCCGGGCATCCCCGTCAGCGCCTCGGCCAGCGCCTCGGCATTCGCCTCCGCCCGGGCGAGGCGCAGCTCGAAGCTCATCATGCCCCGCTCCGCCAGCCAGCAGTCGAAAGGCGAGGGCGTGAGGCCCCAGGTCTCGTTGGCCTCCCACATCGCACGGGTCAGCGCCGGATCGCGCGCCGCGACATAGCCCAGCGTGGTGTCGGAATGACCTGACAGCAGCTTCGTGACAGAATGGATGACGATATCGGCGCCCTCGGCAAGGGGACGGTAGAGCGCGGGCGTGGTGAACGTGTTGTCCACCGCCAGAAGCACACCTGCCTCCCGCGTGGCGGCGACGATGCCCTCCATGTCCGCGATGCGGATGGTGGGGTTGGAGACGACCTCCACCACCACGAGCTTCGTCTCAGGCCGGATCGCGGCACGGATCGCGGCGGCGTCCGTCACATCGGCGAGCGTGGTGTCGATGCCCAGCCGCGGCAGCTCGGCGTTCATCATCCGGAGCGTGCGGCCATAGAGCTGGTCCGCCCCCACGACATGATCGCCCGCCCTGAGAAGGCCGAGGAACATGGCCGAAATCGCCGCCATGCCAGACCCGGTGACGAAACCGCCATCGGCGCCCTCCATGCCGTCGATCAGCCCTGCCAGCACATCGGCGTTGGGATGTCCCTCGCGGGCATAGGTATAGCCCGCGCCGCTGGCATATTGCGCATCGAGCGCGTCGGGATCGGCGGAGCGATAGACGACCGAGGGCTGGAGCGGCGAGACGAGAGGGATGGCGCCGGCATGGCCGGGCCAGGCGGGACGGCGCGGGCTCATGTCAGCGCCCTCAGCTCTGCGCGGAAGAGGCGCGCGCGCTCCTGATAGCGGCGGGCCGAGGTGCGCAGACCCTCGATGGCCTCCTCGTCGAGCGCGCGGATCACCTTGCCTGGCATGCCCATGACAAGGCTGCCGTCGGGAATGTCCTTGCCCTCGGTGACCAGCGCGCCCGCGCCGATGAGACAGTTCGCGCCGATCCGCGCGCCGTTCAGGATCGTGGCGCCCATGCCGACCAGCGTGTTTTCCCCGATGGTGCAGCCATGCAGCATCGCCTTGTGCCCGATGGTGCAGCCCGCGCCGATGGTCAGAGTAAAGCCCGGATCGGTGTGAAAGACGCAGTTCTCCTGCACGTTCGAGCCCTGCCCCACCTCGATGGGCTCGTTGTCGCCGCGCAGGGTGGCGCCGAACCAGACCGAAGCATCGGCGCCGAGGATCACGGTTCCGATCACATGGGCGCCGGGTGCGACCCAGGCGCTGTCGTCAATGTCGGGGCGGCGGTCGCCCAGGGCATAGAGCATTACAGGCTCTCCTCGAATTCGGTCTGAAGCCGGCGGACATGGTCCACGAGCCCCGGCTGCTGCGGCCGGCGCAGGCGCTCGGCGGTCACGATGGTCTTCAGCTGCGCCTCGGTGGCGTCGAGATCGTCATTGACGAGGACATAGTCGTAGGCGTCCCAGTGGCTGATCTCATCCCAGCTTTTTTCCATCCTTTTTTCAATAACTTCCGTAGTGTCCTTGCCGCGTTCCTCGAGCCTGCGGCGCAGCTCCGTGATGGAGGGCGGCAGAAGGAAGATCGACAGGACGGAATCCTTCAGGGGCGAGTTGCGCACCTGCTGCGCGCCCTGCCAGTCCACGTCGAAGAGCACGTCGCAGCCCTGCCCGATGGCCTCCTCCACGGGGCCGCGGGGGCTGCCGTAGAAATTGCCGAAGACATGGGCATGTTCAAGCATCCGACCTTCCCTGACCATCTGCTTGAACTCCGCCTCGCTGCGGAAATGGTAATCCTGCCCGTCCACCTCGCCGGGGCGCGGAGGTCGGGTGGTGGCGGAAACGGAGAACCGGATCGTCGGGTCCCAGGCCCGCAGCCGCAGCGAGAGGGTCGACTTGCCCGCCCCCGAGGGCGACGAGAGGATGATCAGAAGTCCACGGCGGGCCAAGGGCTTACTCCACGTTCTGGATCTGTTCGCGCATCTGCTCGATGGCGGCCTTCAGCTCCAGCCCGAGGGCCGTCAGCGCCTTCGACTGCGCCTTGGAGCAGAGCGTGTTGGCCTCGCGGTTGAACTCCTGCGCAAGGAAGTCGAGGCGGCGCCCCACGGGCTTCCCCTCGGCGAGAAGCGCGCGGGCGGCGGCGACATGGGTGCGCAGGCGGTCGATCTCCTCGGTCACGTCCTGCTTCACCGCCAGAAGCGCCAGCTCCTGCGCCACTCGCGCCTCGTCGGCCTCCACCTCGGCCATCACCCGGGCCAGAGCCTCGCGCAGGGCGGTGCGGGCCTCGTCGCGGCGGGCCTCGGCGGCCTCGGCGGCGGCGTCGACGAGGCGCGCGATCTCCGAGAGCTGCCCCTCGATCAGCCGCTCCAGCGCCGCGCCCTCGCTGGCGCGCATCGTGACGAACTCGTCCAGCAGCGTCTCGAGATCGGCCATCAGCGCGGGCAGGAGCTCTGCATCGTCCTCGGCCTCCTTGGTGGCGATCACGCCCCGCGTGGCGAGGATGTCGGCGGCCGTCGCGGGCGCCAGCGCATGGCCCGTGGCCGCCGCCCGCTCCTCGATTCGGTGCAAGGCGCCCAGGACCCGGTCGAGCTGTGTCGCGTCGAGCGACAGCGACGCCGCCCCCCCGTCGCGCCCCAGCTTCAGCGACAGCGTCACCGCGCCCCGCGCAAGCCGCGCCGAGATCGCGGCCCGTGCCGCTGCCTCGAGACCCGGCACGCTGTCGGGAACCCGGAGCCGCAGATCGAGCCCGCGGGCGTTGACGCCGCGCAGGTCCCAGGCCCAGCTGCGATCCTCGTGGGTGCCGCGCCGGCTGGCGAAGGCGGTCATGGAAAGGGTCACGGTGGCAGCGCTCCCATCGGCTCGTCCGGCTCCGGCGGACTTACGAGGACAGCTGCACGGGGGCAAGGCGTTAACCCGTTAACACTTCGATAGCCATCTTCCCGCGAATCCCGCGTAGACTTAATGAAGAATGAAGATCGAAGCCGACTGCGGTGGGGGAGGCACCTGACATGCGCGATCACGAACCGAACGGGGATGCGCCGGTCCCGTCTGCCGCCGTCTTCGCGCAGGTCGAGGCCGCATGGTCCGAGCTCCGCCAGCACGCCGGCACCGTCCCGCTGCGCCGGGACCTCGACCTCACCCGGGTCGGAGAGGCCCTGCCCCATGCGTTCCTGATGTCGCGCGTCGCGCCCGGCGTCGCCCGCCTGCGCGTGGCGGGACGGGAGGTGACCGCGCTTCTGGGCATGGATCCCCGGGGCATGCCGCTGTCGGTGTTCTTTTCGGGCGCCGCGCGCGCACCGCTTGCGACCCATCTGGCGCGCCTGTTCGACGATCCCTCGATCCTCGACCTCCCCCTGCGCAACCCCGGGCGTTTCGGCCTCGGCAGTCGCGCGGGGCGGCTGCTTCTGCTGCCGCTCCGCGGCGACGACGGGGCGGTGATCCATGCGGTCGGCGTGCTCGCCGTCTCCGGGCGCACGAGACCGGGCCGCCTGTCGCTCGAGATCGCGCCGGGGCCGATGCGCCTCGAGACCGTGACCTTGACCGGTCCGACCCGGCGCCGGGGAGACCGACCCGGCATCCCGGCCGCACGGTTACGTCGTGCACCGTCGCGACCCGGACTCGCAGAACCCGGACTCGCAGAGGCGGAGCGTCCGTTCCTCAGACTGGTGGTCGACAACGACTGAGGCCGGGCCGCGCGCCCCGGCCCCGGTCGGCCGTCTCAGCCCGCGCGGGCCGCGGTGAGGGTCGCCCGCCGCGCGGTCAGCTCCTCGGCCACGAGGAACGCGAGTTCCAGCGATTGCGAGGCGTTGAGCCGCGGATCACAGGCGGTGTGGTAGCGGGCGGAGAGATCCTCGTCCGTGACCGCGCGCACCCCGCCGGTGCATTCGGTGACGTCCGCGCCCGTCATCTCGAAATGCACGCCGCCCGGGATCGTGCCCTCGGCGCGGTGCACATCGAAGAATTCCCGCACCTCGCGCAGCACCGAATCGAAGGGACGCGTCTTGTAGCCCGTCGCCGACTTGATCGTGTTGCCGTGCATCGGGTCGCAGGTCCAGACGACGTTGGCGCCCTCTTCCTGCACGGCCTTGATCAGCCGCGGAAGATGCTCGCCCACCGCCCCCGCGCCGAAGCGGGTGATCAGCGTCAGCCGCCCCGCCTCGTTCCCCGGGTTCAGCTTCGCCATCAGGGCCTTGAGGTGGCCCGAGGTCATCGAGGGTCCGCATTTCAGCCCGATCGGGTTCTGCACGCCAGCGCAGAATTCCACATGGGCGCCGTCGGGCTGCCGCGTGCGGTCGCCGATCCAGATGAAATGGCCCGATCCGGCCAGCCACTTGCCGGAGGTGGAGTCGATCCGCGTCAGCGCCTCCTCGTATTCCAGCAGCAGCGCCTCGTGCGAGGTGTAGAATTCCACCGTGGCCAGTTCATGGTTGGTGTCGCCGTTGAGGCCGGCGGCGTTCATGAAGTCGAGCGTGTCGGAAATCCGGTCCGCCATGGCACGGTACTGCTCGCTCTCCTCGCGGTCGGTAAAGCCGAGCGTCCACTGGTGCACCCGGTGCACGTCGGCGAAGCCACCGGTGGAGAAGGCGCGAAGGAGGTTCAGCGTGGCGGCGGCCTGGGTGTAGGCCTGGAGCATCTTCTCGGGGTTCGGCAGCCGCGCGGCCTCGGAGAAGTCGAGCTCGTTGATGATGTCGCCGCGGTAGCTCGGCAGCTCGAGGTCGCCCTTCATCTCGGTCGGGGCAGAGCGCGGCTTGGCGAACTGGCCCGCCATGCGGCCCACCTTGATGACGGGAACCTTGGCGCCGTAGGTCAGCACCATCGCCATCTGCAGCATGACCTTGAAGGTGTCGCGGATCGCGTCGGCGCTGAAATCCTTGAAGCTTTCGGCGCAGTCGCCGCCCTGCAGCAGGAACGCCTCGCCGCGGGAGGCCTTGGCGAGGTGGCTGCGCAGGCGGCGCGCCTCGCCGGCAAAGACGAGGGGGGGATATTTCGAGAGCTTCTCCTCCACCGCGTTCAGCGCCGCGGTGTCGGGATAATCGGGCATCTGCACCCGAGGCTTCCTGCGCCAGTCGGTTTTCTGCCACTCGCTCATGTCTGGTCTCCCGCGTCTGGTCCCATGCGCATCCGGCCATGGGGCTCCGGGCGCCTCCTATAGACCGGTCAACCCCCAGCGCCAACCGCGAAAAGCGGCGGCGCGGCCGGGCTTCCCTTGATCCGGGCGGGGAAAGCTGATGTGGTCCCGCGACGTTTTCGGAAGCCTGGACCTCCCGCCATGGACATCGAGATACAGACGGTCCCCATCGCGGATCCGCCGTCGAGGCCGCGCCGCTTCGTCTTCGTGCTACTGGACCGGTTCACGCTGCTCTGCTTCTCCTGCGCGGTGGAATCCCTCCGCATCGCCAACCGCATGGCGGGGCGGGAGCTCTATTCCTGGGAGCTGTCCGGCGAGGGCGGCGAGACGGCGACCTGCTCGGCCGGCATCTCTCTGGCGCTGACCATGGACCTCGGCGAGCTCGACCGGGAGGATACGGTCCTTCTGTGCGGCGGCATCGACGTGCAGCAGGCCACGACGAAGCGGCTGATCTCCTGGCTCCGGCGCGAGGCGCGCAAGGGGGTGACCATGGGCGGGCTCTGCACCGCGGGCTACAGCCTCGCCAGGGCGGGGCTGCTCGAGGGCAGGCGGGCGACGATCCACTGGGAGAACCAGGACAGCTTCGCCGAGCAGTTCGACGAGGTGACGCTGACGAAATCGGTCTTCGTGATCGACGGCAACCGCATCACCACCGCGGGCGGCACCGCCTCCATCGACCTCATGCTGAAGATCATCGCGGACGACCATGGCGAGGAGCTGGCCACGGCCGTGGCCGACCAGCTCATCTATTCGTCGATCCGCACCGACCAGGATACCCAGCGGCTCTCGATCCCCACCCGGATCGGCGTGCGGCACCCGAAGCTCAGCCAGGTCATCCAGATGATGGAGCACAACATAGAAGAGCCGATCAGCCCCTCGATCCTCGCGCGGGACGTGGGCATGTCCACGCGGCAGCTCGAGCGGCTGTTCCGGCGCTATCTCAGCCGTTCGCCCAAGCGCTACTACATGGAGCTGCGCCTGCAGAAGGCGCGGAACCTGCTGATGCAGACCGACATGAGCGTGATCAACGTGGCGCTGGCCTGCGGCTTCACCTCGCCGTCGCATTTCTCGAAATGCTACCGCGCCCATTACGACACGACGCCCTATCGCGAACGCGGCGCCCACGGGGCGCGGATGGCGGTCTGAGGGCCCGAGGGGATCAGGGCGGACGGCCTCCCGCGGCGCGGGATCAGAACTGCTGCATGATGTAGCCCGCGCTCGTGTTCACCTCGAAGCGGATCACGACGAGCTCTTCGCCCCGGTCGTGCAGCAGCGCGTAGAAGTAGCCGTACTGCTTGCCCGTCCAGAACGCCCGCGCCTCCTCGCGAAACCCGTTCCCGTGATCCACCGCCCTCATGAGCGACTGGTTCTCGAAATCTCTCGGCAGGGCCCGGGTGAGCTGGGCGTTCACCGCCACGAGCTCCTCGGCGGAGTATTCGTTGCCCCCTCCGAGGGCCACCACCAGTCCGGCGAAGTCGCGGACGCTGATCGTGTCGACGACATAGCTCTCGTAGCTGTCGTAATCGGCGAAGACGGCGGGCACGATGGGCTCCGCCGCGGAGGACTGTCCGAGGCAGAGGGCGAGAACGGCGGCGAGTCGGGCGGCGCGGGGGGAAGCTGTGGCGTCGACGGGCATCGGAACCTCCGGTGATATCGCTCGCGGAAGGCTAGCCCCGGGTGCGCGCCGGGCCAAGCGTCTGCCCGCCGCTACGCTGCTTCTTTCCTTTTGCGGCGGGCCGTTTTAGGTTTCCGGATGGAATAACGGTTCCATCAGGGAGTAACTGAATGAAAAGACTGCTTCTCGCCTCCGCGGCGACCCTCGCCGGCAGCATGGCCTTCGCCCAGTCCGACGGTGAGACCGTCAAGATCGGCGTCATCCTGGGCTTCACCGGCCCGATCGAAAGCCTGACGCCCCACATGGCCGATTCGGCCGAACTCGCGATCAACGAGATCAACGAGGCCGGCGGCGTGCTCGGCGGCATGATGCTCGAGTCCGTGCGCGCGGATTCGACCTGCATCGACAACGCCGCCGCCACCGCCGCGGCCGAGCGTCTCGTGACCTCGGACGGCGTCGTCGCGATCATGGGCGCGGACTGCTCCGGCGTGACCGGCGCGGTGCTCTCGAACGTCGCGGTGCCGAACGGCATCCCGATGATCTCGCCCTCCGCCACCTCGCCCGCGCTCTCCACGGCCGAGGACAACGACCTCTTCTTCCGCACGGCTCCGTCCGACGCCCGCCAGGGCGAGGTGCTGGCGCAGATCGCCATGGACGCCGGCGTGTCAGAAGTGGCGGTGAGCTACACCAATTCCGACTACGGCAAGGGCCTCTCGGACAGCTTCACCGCGGCCTTCGAGGCGATGGGCGGCACCGTGACGATCGCCGCGCCCCATGAGGACGGCAAGGCGGACTATTCCGCCGAGGTCGCCGCGGCCGACGCCGCGGGCGGCGAGGTGCTGGCCGTGCTCGGCTATTCCGACGGCGGCGGCGCGGGCATGATCCAGGCCGCGACCGACACCGGCGCCTTCGACACCTTCCTGATGGGCGACGGCATGTATGGCGAGGCCCTGCTGGCCAGCTTGGGCGACGTGATGGAAGGCTCCATGGGCGCCGTGCCCTGGGCCGAAGGCGAAGGCACCGATGCGTTCAACGACGCCGCAGAGGCCGCGGGCATCAACTTCGGCAGCTCCTTCACCCGCGAGAGCTATGACGCCGCGGCCCTGATCGCGCTCGCGATGCAGGCCGGCGGAGAGGCGACCCCCGCCGCCATCGCCGCCAACATCATGAACGTGGCCAATGCGCCGGGCGAGCCGATCCTGCCGGGCGAGCTGGCCCGCGGGCTGCAGATCCTCGCCGACGGGGGCGAGATCGACTATGTCGGCGCCACCAACGTGGAACTGATCGGACCCGGTGAAGCCGCCGGCACCTATCGCCACTACACGGTGACCGATTCCGCCTACGAAACGGTCGAATTCAAGTAAGGCCGGACGGCCTGCCGGTCCCCGTGCGGGGCCGGTCTTGACCCAATTGACGGCGCGGGGCATACCCCGCGCCGTTTATCCATGCACCGCAGTGTTTTCCGGGGCAGGATGAAGGATACCGCGGACGGGACCGCGGAGGGGCGAAGGGGACAGGGATGGCCGGACCGATGATCGAGGTGCGCGACGTGGTGAAGGCCTTCGGCGGCTTTCGCGCCGTCGACGGCGCCAGCCTCGAGATCGCGCGCGGCTCTGTGACCGGTCTCATCGGTCCCAACGGCGCGGGCAAGTCCACGCTCTTCAACGTCATCGCCGGGCTGCTGCCGCCCACGTCGGGCTCCGTGATCCTCGACGGCGACGACATTACCGGCCTGCCGCCGCACCAGCTCTTTCACAAGGGCCTGCTTCGCACCTTCCAGATCGCCCACGAGTTCAGCTCCATGACCGTGCGCGAGAACCTGATGATGGTGCCCGGCGGCCAGTCCGGGGAAACGCTCTGGAACGCCTGGTTCCACCGCGGACGCATCGCGCAGGAGGAACGCGCCCTCGCGCAGAAGGCCGACGAGGTGCTGGACTTCCTGACCATCGATCATCTGGCCGACGAGAAGGCGGGGAACCTTTCGGGCGGCCAGAAGAAGCTGCTGGAACTGGGCCGCACGATGATGGTCGACGCCCGCATCGTCTTCCTCGACGAGGTGGGCGCCGGCGTGAACCGCACGCTGCTGAACACGATCGGCGACGCCATCCTTCGGCTGAACGCGGAGCGCGGCTACACCTTCGTCGTGATCGAACATGACATGGATTTCATCGGACGGCTCTGCGACCCGGTCATCTGCATGGCCGAGGGCAAGGTGCTTGCCGAAGGCACGCTCGACGAGATCAAGGCCAACGAGCAGGTGATCGAGGCCTATCTCGGCACCGGGCTCAAGAACAAGGGCAAGCTGGCGGGGGCCGGCGCGTGATCCGGACGCTCCTGCCCTCCCTCGGTCTCGCGCTCCTCGCCCCGCCTCTTGCCGCGCTGGAATGCTACGACCTCGCCGGCACGACGGTGAGCTTCTGCCCGGACGCCGAGGTCTTCGACGGCTGGACCTTCGCGGAGATGGAGACCCGCATCCAGGGTGCGGACGCCGGGACCGTGCAGCTCGTCACCATCATGCGCCACGATCCCGAGCGGCTGACACCGGAGGCCCTGCGCGAGGCCGCGAACGAGGTGGCGCAGAGTTTCCTCGACCGCGGGATGGACGCGATGCAGCCGCTCCTCCAGGACCGGCCGGCGCATCCCGGCGCCGAGACCGCGCGTCTCGCCTTCCTCGTCGGGGGCGGCGACAGCATCTCGGCGATCACCGTGACCCTGGTCGGCGCGCCGGCGGGCACGTTCCTCGTCCAGACCGGCGTCCGGGAGGCCGGCTACGTCACCGAGGCCCATTCCGGCTTCGCGGCCGCCGCGCTCGAGGCCCTGCGCGGCCTGGAGGGCGTGGATTGAGACCGATGCTGCCGGTCCTCGCGCTCGGCCTCGCTATCGGGCCGGCGGCGGCCTTCGCGCAGGAGGGCTGCACCGAGCTGGGCGCGGACCTTGCCTTCTGTCCCGGGGGCACCGGATGGGAGGGCGTTCCGCTCGAGACGGCGGAGATCGGCCTCACCCTGACATCCGGAGACGTCACCCTCTCGATCCAGGCCGTCGAGGTGCCCGAGGACCCTTCCGCGGAGGAGCTGCGCCTGACGGTGACCGACATGGCCGAGCGGCTGATCGGCGACGACCTGTCCGCCTTCCGGCCGATCCTCGAGGACCGCCCCGAGACCGGCGCCGGCCTCGCCCTGCGCGTCGCCTTCGTGTCGGGCAGCTTCGACGAGCCGCTGGTCTTCGCGCTTACCATCGTGTCCACCGGCGGCGGCGTGGCGTTGATCCAGACGCGCGCCGAGGCGGAATATCTCGACGAAACCCATTCCGCGCTCCACAGGGACGCCATCTCGGCCCTGGGGGTGCGTCCGTGAAGCTCCCGGCCGTTCTCGCGCTCGCGCTGATCGTGGGGCTCGACCTGCGGGCCGAAGAGGGCTGCACCGCCCTGCCCTCCGGCGTGGCCTTCTGCGGCGCCGCGGCAGGTCTCGCTCCCGATGCGATCGAGCAGACGCCCGACGGCACCGCGCTTCTGGCCGCGCTCGGCCCCTACGGCCTCAGGGTGGAGGTGGCCGTGCTCTCGGCCTCCGCCACGACCGATCCGTGGTTCGTGCGCCGCGAGCTCGACGCCTTTCTCGCCGCGGAGCGTGGTCTCACGGAGGGCCTGCCGGAGCTGGCGCGCGACCGCGTCGCCCTCACCGACCGCGCCGCCGAGCAGGTCGTCTATGCGCTGGGCGATGGCGACGAGGCGGTGACCGTGGCCGATACCGTGGTGCTGGGCGACGGCTTTGCCGTCTACGTGCTGACCTACGATACCGGCGCAGCCTTCACGGCCGATCATGCCCGCACCCATGACGCGGCGCTTGCCGCCCTGCGCCTGCCGCCGCCCCGCGATCCGGATCTCTGGACGGTGCCCTCGGACCGCCCCGATCCGCGCCCGCTGAACCCGATGCCGCCCGGCGGCTGAGCCATGTGCCCTCCCGCCCGGGACGGCACGACGGAGGACGAGCCTGTGACCGACGCCTATTCCGACCGCGGCAACAAGGACCGCTCCATCGCCAATCCGCGCGACGGGGCGAGCATGTCCTCGTCGCTGAAGGGCGAGGCCACGCCCTCGACCGAGACGGCCTTTCTCGCCGGAATCGACATGACCGGCGGCTATGGCAGGGGGGCGGATATCCTGCACGCCTGCACCGTCTCGGTGGACCCGGGCGAGATCGCCGTGATCGTGGGCCCCAACGGCGCGGGCAAGTCCACGGCGATGAAGGCCGTCTTCGGGATGCTCGACCTGCGCGAGGGCCGGGTCGTGCTCGACGGCCAGGACATCAGCCGCCTTTCGCCCCAGGACCGCGTCGCCGCCGGCATGGGCTTCGTGCCGCAGGTGCGCAACATCTTCACCTCGCTCACCGTCGAGGAGAATCTCGAGATGGGCGCCTTCCTGCGCCGCGACGACATCCGCCCCACCATGGAGCAGGTCTACGACCTCTTTCCCATCCTGCGCGACAAGCGCCGCCAGCCCGCCGGAGAGCTGTCGGGCGGACAGCGCCAGCAGGTCGCCGTGGGCCGCGCGCTGATGACCCGGCCCAAGGTGCTGATGCTCGACGAGCCCACCGCCGGCGTCAGCCCCATCGTCATGGACGAGCTCTTCGACCGGATCATCGAGGTCAGCCGCACCGGCATCCCGATCCTGATGGTCGAACAGAATGCCCGCCAGGCCCTCGAGATCGCCGACCGCGGCTATGTGCTGGTCCAGGGCCGCAATGCCTTCACCGGCACCGGGCGCGAACTCCTCGCCGACCCCGAGGTGCGCAAGAGCTTCCTCGGCGGCTGACACCGGCCTCGCCCGGACGATCGCCACACCGACGCCGCGCCCGCGCCCCATTCGCGACCCATTGGGCACTCACGATCCCTGCGGAACGAGCCCCAGAACGGATGTTTCGCCGATGACCCGCCTGTTCCCTGCCCTGCCCGCCGCCGCCGCGATGGCCGTCCTCGCCGGTCCCGCCGCGGCCGAGAGCTACGCCTGCGCCTATGTCCGGGCCTGCGTGCCCGATGGGCTTTGCGCCCCTCACGAGACCGGTCTGACCCTCTTCGCGCCGCAGGTGGCGGTCGAGGGCGAAGGAAATGCGAACGACGGGGCGGACCAGACCCCCGGTACGGTCGTCGAGGGGAGCGACTCCGGTGCGGGCGGCACCCAGCAGTTCGGCGCCGACCAGCAGGGCAGCGTGCACTGGGGCATCCAGATCGTGCCGGTGTTCGAACCCGCCCGCGACCGGGACGACAGCACCCGCGCCTTCCTGTCGCTCGGGTCGTCGGAATACGTGCTGACCCTGCTGCCCGATCTGACCTCCGAACTCGCCTATTTCGTCAACAGCGAACTCGTCTCGACGCTCGAAGGCGCCTGCCTTCCCATCGGCGAGGACGACGGCGACGCCTGATCGCGGCGTCGTGGCCCCGCACCGTCCGGGTTTTTCGTTGCAGCCTCCCCGGCCACGGCCTACAACCGCTGCCTGATCCGGGTCGTCGCGACGACCCGTCCGGGGGCGGGGGACGCTGAGCTTGACGGATATGCTGAACGCCCTCGTGGCGCTTATGAACTTCGTGGTCATCCCGGCCACCGCCTATGGCGCGCAGCTGGCGCTCGGCGCGCTCGGCGTCACGCTCATCTACGGCATCCTGCGCTTCTCGAATTTCGCCCATGGCGACACCATGGCCTTCGGCACCATGGTGACGATCCTCCTGACCTGGGCGCTGCAGGCGGCGGGCGTCAGCCTCGGCCCCCTGCCCACCGCCCTCATCGCCATGCCCGTGGGCATCCTGGGCGCGGCCGCGCTGCTCCTGCTGACCGACCGCTTCGTCTACCGCTTCTACCGCGCGCAGCGGGCGGCGCCGGTGATCCTCGTGATCGTCTCCATGGGGGTGATGTTCGTCTACAACGGTCTCACCCGCTTCGTGATCGGCGTGGACGACCAGCGCTTCGCCGATGGCGAGCGCTTCATCCTGTCGGCGAACGCCTTCCGCGACTGGTCCGGCCTCGACGAGGGCCTCGCGCTCCGGACCACCCAGGCCATCACCATCGTGACCGCGATCATCGTCGTCGCGGCGCTCTTCTGGTTCCTGAACCGCACCCGCACCGGCAAGTCGATGCGCGCCTTCTCCGACAACGAGGACCTGGCCCTGCTGTCGGGCATCAGCCCGGAACGGGTCGTCATGGTGACCTGGCTTCTGGTGGCCGCGCTCGCGACCATCGCGGGCACGCTTTACGGACTCGACAAGACCTTCAAGCCCTTCACCTATTTCCAGCTCCTGCTGCCGATCTTCGCCGCGGCCATCGTCGGCGGGCTGGGCTCGCCCATCGGAGCCATCGCGGGCGGTTTCATCATCGCCTTCGCTGAGGTCGCGATCACCTATCCGCTGCGCAAGATCCTCTCCTACCTCCTGCCGGAGGCATGGGAACCCGCGGGCCTCGTCCAGCTTCTGGCGACGGAATACAAGTTTGCAGTCTCCTTCATCATCCTGATCGTGGTGCTGCTGATCCGGCCCACGGGCCTCTTCAAGGGCAAGGCCGTATGAGCAACTCCCTTCGCATTCCGCTCTTTTCGGGGCTCGTGGCGCTGCTGATCCTCGGAACGGGGATGGTGCAGGGCTGGAACTCGGCGCTGCTGATCCTGAACATGGGCCTCGTCTCGGCGATCATGGCGCTGGGGGTGAACCTGCAGTGGGGCTTTGCGGGGCTGTTCAACGTGGGCGTGATGGGCTTCGTGGCTCTCGGGGGCCTCGCCACGGTGCTCATCGCCATGGATCCCGTGGGCCCGGCCTGGGAGGCGGGGGGCCTCGGCATCCTCGCGGCCATGGCGCTCGGCGCCGCGACCATCGTGGCCGCGATCCTGACGTTCCGGGCGGCGCCGGCCCGCTGGCGGGGATGGGCCACCTTCGCGGTGATCGTCGTGGGCTTCACGATCTACCGTTCGGTCTTCGATCCGGCGCGGACCGCGGTCGAGGCCGTGGACCCGGCGGCCACCGGCTTTCTCGGCGGGCTCGGCCTGCCGGTGGTTCTCGCCTGGCCCGTGGGCGGGCTCCTTGCCGCGGGCGCGGCCTGGATCATCGGCAAGACCGCCCTCGGCCTGCGCTCGGATTACCTCGCCATCGCCACGCTCGGCATCGCCGAGATCATCATCGCGATCCTGAAGAGCGAGGACTGGCTGTCGCGCGGCGTCAAGAACGTCAACAACATCCCCCGCCCGGTGCCCGACGCGGTGGAACTCCAGGCCGATCCGGGCTTCATCGCCTTCGCCTCGGACTGGGGGGTCAGCGTGGTGGACGCGGCCAACATCTCGATCAAGCTCGGCTACACGGCGATGTTCTCCGTCGTGCTGGTGGCCCTGCTGATCCTGGCCCAGCTCGCGCTGAACTCGCCCTGGGGCCGCATGATGCGCGCGATCCGCGACAACGAGACCGCTGCCGGGGCCATGGGCAAGGACGTCACCCGCCGCCACCTGCAGATCTTCATCCTCGGCTCCGCGGTCTGCGGCATGGCGGGGGCGATGATGACGACGCTCGACGGGCTTCTCGTGCCCTCCACATACCAGCCCCTGCGCTACACCTTCCTGATCTGGGTGATGGTGATCGTGGGCGGGTCGGGCAACAACTACGGCGCGGTGATCGGGGGGTTCCTCGTCTGGTGGCTCTGGGTCCAGGTGGAGCCCATGGGCGCCGCGCTCCTTGCCGCGGTCACCTCGCTGATGCCCGAGGGCAGCGCGCTCGCGGACCATCTGATGGGCTCCGCAGCCCACATGCGTCTGCTGACCATGGGCCTCGTCCTGCTCCTGGTGCTGCGGTTCAGCCCGCGCGGCCTCGTCCCCGAGCGCTGACCCTTCCCAGGGGGCCGCGCCTCCGGTTTTTCTGGCCTGAAGTATCCCGGGGGCGTCGAAAGCCCCGGGCCTTCGACGAAGGGGGCAGCGCCCCCTCCGCCGGGCTCCGCCGGAGGCGGGGGCCGGCACAGGCAGCGCGGCCCAGCGGGCCGCACCGCATGCCTCGGCTACGCCAGCGACGTCACCCAGAGGATCGTCGCATCCTCGGGGCTGACGGAGACCACGTTGTGCCCCATGGCCGCATCGTAATAGGCACTGTCGCCACGACGCATGTCCACCGGTTCGTAGAACTCGGTGTAAAGACGGATCTCCCCGGTCAGCACATAGAGGAACTCCTCCCCGTCGTGCCGGACCCAGCCGTCGAACTCCTCGATCCTGCGCGCGCGGATGCGGGCGCGGTAGGGCAGCATCCGCTTCTGGCTCAGCTCCTCGGCAAGGAGCGTATGCTCGTAGGTGGCCGTGGCGTGGGCCGTCCCCTCTCCCATCTTCGTCAGCACCCGCCGCCCCGCCGCCGAGGTGTCGGAGGGGGGCGTGAAGAGCTGGGGAACCGTGATGCCGAGGCCGAGCGCGAGCTTCTTCAGCGCCTCGTAGGTGGGCGACATCTGCCCGTTCTCGATCTTCGAGAGCGTCGAGCGCGCCAGTCCCGCCTCCCGCGCCGCCTGCTCCAGCGTCCAGTCCCGCTCCTTGCGGAGCGCCCGCACCCGCTGCCCGAGATCCAGAGGCGGCGCGAGCTCGGTGCGCCCCCCGGCGCGGGCGATGCGGATGAGGCTCATGGGATCCCGGGTGGTCATGCGCCTGCCAGTAGCCCCAAGCCTCAATTCTTGCAACTCCGTCCACCCGGCGCTAGCCCCTTGTCCATGCCGCGCCCCCCTGCCGTGTCCTTCAACCTTGCGGAGCATGTGCTGGCCGCAGGCGCGGCCATGCCCGACCGGGTGGCGCTCTGCGTCCTCGGCCCCTCCCGCGCCGACCGCTGGTCTTACGGGCGGCTGATCTCCGCGGTTCGCGGTACCGCGACCGGCCTTCTCGAGGCGGGCCTCGTCCCCGGCGACCGCGTGCTGATGCGCCTCGGCGACACGCCGGGGTTCCCCGTCGCCTTCCTCGGCGCAATCGCGGCCGGCCTCGTGCCCGTGCCGACCTCCGCCGCCCTGACCGTGCCCGAGATCACCGCCATCGCCGCGGACCTCGCGCCAGCCGCGGTCCTCGCGGGCGAGGGCCCCGCCCTGCCCGACCATCCGGCCCCGGTCCTCGCCGGCGAGACCCTCCGGACCATGGCCGCCCTGCCCCCTGCACCCTGGCACCGGGGGGATCCCGAGCGGCCGGGCTACATCGTCTACACCTCGGGCACCTCCGGCCGCCCCCGCGGCGTCGTCTATGCCCACCGTGCGATCCTCGCCCGCGCGGCCATGCACGCTGGCTGGACCGGCCTCCTGCCGTCGGACCGCCTCCTCCATGCCGGCGCCTTCAACTGGACCTTCACGCTCGGCACCGGTCTTCTGGACCCCTGGACGCTCGGGGCGACCGCGCTCATCCCGGCAGCCGGCAGCGCCCCCGATCTTCTGCCGCTGCTGTTGCGCCGCCATGACGCCACGATCTTCGCGGCCGCACCCGGGGTCTTCCGCCGGATGCTGCGGCAGCCCCTGCCGACCCTGCCGACCCTCCGCCACGGTCTCTCGGCGGGCGAGAAGCTCCCCGAGACGATCCGCAGGGCCTGGGCGACAGCCACCGGCACGGCGCTCCACGAGGCCTACGGCCTGTCCGAATGCTCCACCTTCGTGTCGGGCTCACCCCTGCGCCCGGCACCCCCGGGGACCCTCGGCTTTCCCCAGCAGGGCCGGCGCACGGCGCTGCGCTCCGGCCAGATCGCCGTGCATCGCGGCGACCCCGGCCTGATGCTGGGCTATCTGAACGCGCCCGAAGAGACCGCCGCCCGGTTCGACGGCGACTGGTTCCTCACCGGCGACCTTGCCCGCGAAACCGAAGAGGGCGCCCTGATCTACGAGGGGCGCGCCGACGACATGCTCAACGCCGGCGGGCTCAGGGTCTCGCCCCTCGAGATCGAGACCGCGATGGAGGCCCATCCCGGCATCGAGGAGGCCGCAGCCTGCGATCTCCGCCCCCGCCCCGACACCACGGTCATCGGCCTCTTCTACACCGGTACGCCCCTCGACGAAGCGACGCTCGCGGCCCATGCCGCGACGCGTCTCGCCCGTTACAAGCACCCCCGCCTCTACATCCACCGCGAGACCCTGCCCCGCAGCGCGAACGGCAAGCTCCAGCGCCGGACGCTCAGAACCCATTGGGAGGCCGACCATGGTCAGGCTTGACATCATCTCCGATCCGATCTGCCCCTGGTGCCTGATCGGCAAGACCCAGCTCGACCGCGCGCTCGAGACCGCGGGCAACCCGTTCGAGATCGTCTGGCACCCGTTCCAGCTCAATCCCGACATGCCGCCCGGAGGCATGGACCGCGCCGACTATCTTCGGGCCAAGTTCGGCGATCCCGCCGGCGGCGACGCCTACAGGGCGGTGCGCGAGCGGGCCGAGGCAGCGGGCGTGGTGCTGGACCTCGACGGCATCACCCGGGTGCCCAATACCGTCGACGCCCAGCGGCTGATCCACTGGGCCGGGATCGAGGGCTGCCAGAGCTTCGTCGTCCAGCGCCTCTTCGAGGCCTATTTCCGCGACGGCCGCGACATCGGGGAGACCGACGTGCTCGCGGACGTGGCCGACGGCGCGGGCATGGACGCGGCGGTGGTGCTGCGGCTCCTGGCCAGCGACGCGGACCGGGAGGAGATCGCCGAACGCGAGGCCCGCGTCCGCGAGATGGGCGTGACGGCGGTGCCCACCTTCATCGTCGGCGGCCGCCATGCGGTGCCCGGCGCGCAGCCCCCCGAGCTCTGGCGTCGGGTCATCGCCGAACTGATGGACGGGCCGGACGACTCCGCGCCGTGACGGGCCGCCGCGCCCTCCTGCTCGTGCTCATCGTGATCCTCGTGGTCGCGGGCAGCACCGTGTTCTTCCGCCACGTCGAGGGGTGGACCTGGCTCGAGTCCTACTTCTTCACGGTGGTGACCCTGTCGACCGTGGGCTATGGCAACCTCATCCCCGCAACGGCGCTGGGAAAGATCGCGACGACGGTCCTGATCTTCTTCGGCATCGCGGTGGTGGTGGTGGCGATCCAGCAGCTGGGCCAGTTCGCCATCATCCGCAAGGCCGAGACCCGGCGCACGCTGCGCCGCGCCGAGGCCGAGCGTCAGAAGCGCCACGACCGGCAGCAGGCGCGCCAGAAACCGGCGGACGAGGACGACCGATGACCGACACCACCCGGCCCGCCGCGGCGACCGACCCCCGACGACGCCTCTCGGAGATCGAGTTCATCGCCCTCGTGGCAATGCTCACGGCGACCGTGGCCTTCTCCATCGACGCCATGCTGCCCGCCCTGCCGCAGATCGGCGCCGAGCTGTCGGCCGCGGCGCCCAATCGCGCGCAGCTGATCCTGTCTGCCTTCATCGCCGGCATGGGATTGGGCACGCTGATCACCGGGCCGATGTCCGACCGTTTCGGCCGCAAGCCTGTCATCCTCGGCGGGGCGGTGCTCTATATCGGCGGTGCGCTTCTCGCCTGGGCCGCGCCCACGCTGGAGACGATGCTCGCGGCGCGGCTGATCCAGGGCCTCGGCGCCGCGGCGCCGCGGGTGGCGGCCATGGCCATGGTGCGCGATCTCTATTCCGGGCGGCAGATGGCGCGGACACTGTCCTTCGTGATGATGGTCTTCGCGCTGGTCCCGGCCATCGCGCCCACGCTCGGTTACGGCATCATCGCCACGGTGGGCTGGCGCGGCATCTTTCCCGCCTTCGTGGTCTTCGCGCTTCTCGGCGCGGCCTGGCTCGCCCTGCGTCAGCCCGAGACCCTGCCCGAGGCCGCCCGCCGCCGCTACAGCCCGACCGATATCGCCGCCGCCCTGCGCGAGATGTGGGCCCATCCCACCGCGCGGCTCTCGACCATCGTGCAGACAATCGTGCTCGGAATGCTCTTCGCCACGCTGCAGACCACCCAGCTCGCCTTCGACCAGACCTACGGCCGGGGCGACAGCTTTCACCTCTGGTTCGGCCTGATCGCGGTGCTGGCCGCGAGCTCCAGCTTCGTGAACGCGCGCTATGTGGTGACCTTGGGCATGCGGGCGATGATCAAGGGCATGTTCACCGCACAGATCGCGTTCTCCGCCACGATGATCGCCGTGCTCGCCCTGCCCCTGCCGCAGGCGGTGGAATTCCCGCTCTACGTGATCTGGACGGTCAGCCTGTTCTTCCAGGCCGGGCTCTGCATCGGCAATCTCAACGCGCTGGCGCTGGAGCCGATGGGCCATGTCGCGGGGCTTGCAGCCACTGTGGTGAGCGCCGTGGGCACCCTCGGCGCCGTTGCGATCGCCGTGCCCGTGGGTCTCGCCTTCGACGGGACGCCCCTGCCCCACGCGCTCGCCACCTTCACCCTCGCCGCGCTCGCCCTCTGGCTCACGACGAAGATCCGCCGCGACACCGATCCGGACTGACAGCAGGTCCCGACCGGGCCAGTGCCCCGATATGCGCGCCGTGCGGCCCGAAGCGCCTCACCCCGGCTTCTTCTGGCCTGAAATATCCCCGCCGGAGGCTCCCGCCCAGTCACCCGCGCCACCCTCCGAAAGAGAGGCGCGAGGTCGTCACCCATGTCAGGTGGGGTTTGACCCCACCCACCCGCTCCGGATCACCCCTCGACATGCGCCACCCGCGCGCCCGCCTTGTTCGAGGTCACCACGCCGAGGCTCTTCAGCTTGCGGTGCAGCGCCGAGCGCTCCATGCCCACGAAGGCCGCGGTGCGGCTGATGTTGCCGCCGAAGCGGTTGATCTGGGTCAGCAGGTATTCCCGCTCGAACAGCTCCCGCGCCTCGCGCAGCGGCAGCGTGGCGAGCCCGCCCGACAGGACCACGCGGTCCTCCTCCGGTCCCGAGCGGTCGTCGGTGGAGGGCAGCTCCCGCGCCGTGATCTCGCCCGTGCTGTCGCCGAGGATCAGCACCCGCTCCACCACGTTCCGCAGCTGCCGCACGTTGCCGGGCCAGGTCATCGTCTGCAGAAGCGCCCGCGCGTCCTCGGCCAAGGGCCGCAGCGGCAGGCCCTGGGTGCGGTTGAACATCTCGATGAAATGCTCCGCCAGAAGCGGGATGTCCTCGCGCCGCTCCTCCAGCGAGGGCACCGAGATCGGCACCACGTTCAGCCGGTGATAGAGCTCCTGCCGGAACCGCCCGTCGGCGATCTCGGCGGGCAGGTCGCGGTTGGTGGAGGAGATGACGCGGATGTCCACCTGCACCTTCTCGTGTCCGTTGACGCGCTGGAAGCGCTGGTCCACCAGCACCCGCAGGATCTTCGACTGGGTGCCGAGCGGCATGTCCGCCACCTCGTCGAAATAGAGAACGCCCCCGTTCGCCTCCTCGAGAAGCCCGCGCTCGATCCCCCGCTCGGGGCTTTCACGGCCGAAAAGGACCTCTTCCATCCGATCGGGCTCGATCGAGGCGGAGTTGACGCAGATAAAAGGCGCCTGCGCCCGTGTGGATTTCGCGTGGATGTAGCGCGCGGCAATCTCCTTGCCGGCGCCCGCCGGCCCGGTCAGCATCACCCGCCCGTTCGAGCGCGTCACCTTCTCGAGCTGCGACCGCAGCGATTTCAGCGCGGCGCTCTCGCCCAGAAGCTCCGTGGTGCCCCGCTCGCCGCGCTTCAGCTCGAGGTTCTCGCGACGCAGGCGGCTCGTCTCCATGGCGCGGCGGATCACCACCAGAAGCTGGTCGATCTTGAACGGCTTCTCGATGAAGTCGTAGGCCCCCTGCTTGATCGCGGCGACCGCGATCTCGATGTTGCCGTGGCCCGAGATGATGACGATCGGAATGTCGGGATGCTCGCGCTTGACCTTCGACAGGATGTCGATGCCGTCCATGGCGCTGTCCTTGAGCCAGATGTCGAGGATCAGCATGGCGGGCGGGTCCTTGGCGATCTCGGCCATGCAGGCGTCGGACGTGCCCGCGACGCGGGTGGAATACCCCTCGTCGTGCAGGATCTCCGCGATCAGCTCGCGGATGTCCCGCTCGTCGTCGGTGATGAGAATATCGCCCATGAATCTACCTCATACTGCTTCTTTTTCCGCCTCGCGCACCCTCGCGGGCGCGGTCGGCAGGGTGACGACGGCCGAGGCGCCCTGCCTGCCGTCGGGCCCGAAGGGCTCGGCGTCGGTCAGGGTCAGCGTCCCGCCATGTTCCTCGATGATCTTCCTGACGATGGGCAGGCCGAGGCCCGTGCCCTTCTCGCGGGTGGTCACATACGGCTCGAAGAGCCGCGCGCGGTCCTCGGGGAGGCCGATCCCGTTGTCGGAGATCTCGATCCGCGCCTCGCCCTCTCCGAGGGTCATGACGACCCGCACCTCGCCCTCGACCTCTGCTCCGGTTTCACGATAGCTTTCAATTGCTTCTCCGGCGTTCTTGATCAAATTCGTCAGCGCCTGGCCGATCATCGTGGCATCGACCTGGGCGATCACCGCCACCTCGGGCAGGTCGGCGCGGAAGCGGACCTCGGGCTGTCCCGCCTCCTGCAGCGTCACCGCCCCCTTCACCAGCGCCGTGAGATCGTTCGTCAGTCGCTCCGGGGTCGGCATCCGGGCGAACTTGCTGAACTCGTCCACGATACGGCGCAGATCGTCTGTCTGACGCACGATGACCCCGGTCATCTGCTCGAGCGCCTCGGCGTCTGCCCCCTCGAGGCTGCGGCCGAACTTGCGCTTGATCCTCTCGGCGGAGAGCTGGATCGGGGTGAGCGGGTTCTTGATCTCGTGGGCGATGCGCCGCGCGACGTCGCCCCAGGCCGCCATCCGCTGGGCGCTGACCAGGTCCGTCACGTCGTCGAAGGCCACGACGTAGCCCTCGACCTTGCCCGAGGCCACGCGCCGGGGCGACATCCGCACGAGGAGGCTCTCCTGTTTGCCCGACCGCACGAGGTCGATCTGGTCCTGCACCACGGCGCGCTTTTCCCGGCGAAGCCGGTCGAAGAGAGGCCCGAACTCTGGCACGGCGACTGCCACGGAAACCGCTTCGCCCGCCGGATCGAAGTCGAGGAGCCGCTGGGCGGAATGGTTGACGAAGGTCACCCGGCCCCGGGGATCGAGCCCCACGACCCCGGAGCTGATCGACGACAGCACGCTGTGAAAGAGCCGCTGACGCCGCTCGATCTGCTCGGTGCGGTCCAGAAGCTCCCGGCGCTGGGTGTTGAGCTGCGCGGTCATCGCGTTGAAATGACGTCCGAGCTGGGCGATCTCGTCGTCGCCCGACTCCTCGCGCACACGCACGTCGAGATCGCCCGCGCCGACCTTCTGGCTGGCCACGACCAGCCGGCCTACCGGCCGCGACAGCCGTTCGGCGAACCAGAGGCCCAGCCAGATCGCGGCGAGGATCAGGATCACCGCGAAGCCGAGATAGATCAGGCCCACCTCGAAGAGCACCCGCCCGCGTTCGCGTTCGAGCTGCTGATAGAGCGCCACCGTCTCCTGCGTCTCGTCGAGCAGTGCGAGGATCGAGCCGTCCACGGCCCGGCTCACATAGAGAAAACGGTCCACGAAGCCGTCGAGCGGGATCAGGGCGCGGAATTCGTTGTTGGACCAGTCCTCTATGATGGCGATGCCGTTCTCGAGCGCGGCCTCGATCACCTCGGGCTCGGGGCGCTCGAAATCGAAGAGGTAGGACTGCGCGCCGCGGGCAACGATCTCGCCGGTGCCGTCGATCACGAACGCTTCCGTCAGCCCGCGCTCGATCTGCGCCTCGACCCGGCCGAGGGCCTGCCGGATCTCGCCCGGCGACATGTAGAGCTCGCCGCGCCGCTCGTTCTCCAGGTAGTTGGCCAGCGCCTGCCCGTCCCGGGAGACCTGCTGTCGGTGCTCTTCCTCATAGGCCTGCGCCGCGGCGAGGGAGGAACCCACGACGTTGCGCACCCTGTCGGAGAACCAGCCCTCGAGACCGATGTTGATGGTGACGACGGCGAAGACCGCCACCAGCACCGTCGGGATCAGCGCCAGCAGCGCAAAGACGCCGGTCAACCGCAGGTGCAGCCGCGAGCCTGCGGAGCGCTGCCGCCGCGCCACCACCATGAAGAAGACTCGCTGCCCGACAAGGGCCGCGATCACCAGGACATAGACGAGGTCGGCGGTCAGGATCAGTCGCAGCCAGCCGGAGGCGCCGCCGTCCCCGAACGGCCCGAACGCCATCAGCGTGAGGATCGCGAGGATCGGGCCCAGGGCCACCAGTGTGAACGTCATCATGGTCTCGGCGGGCCTCTTGCGGCGCCACCGACTCAGCCGGCCGAGCTTGAGATCCATGAGGGACCGCCGCACCTGTTCGCCCTGTCCTGCGGGCCACACTGTGACCCCACCGCCATGCTGCCGTGGTCTTCTCGCGACATGGTCGCTTCGCCACGGTTCTGTGGCGGCTTTACATCAACTTGCGGCGGCGTGTCACGCGAATATCGAGGTCCGTTATCTTTTTACGCAAGGTATTGCGGTTGATCCCGAGGAGGTCGGCACATTTGGCCTGATTGCCGCCCGTCGCATCCAGCGCGATTTCGATGAGCGGCAGTTCCACCTCCTTCAGGATGCGCTGATAGAGGCCCATGGGCGGCAGGACGCCCCCGTGCAGGTCGAAATACCGACGCAGATGCTTGGCCACGGAGGCGGAGAGCTTCTCGCCCTCCGCGGCGCCCGACAGGGGCTCCATCGCGGGCTGGTTGCCGAGCACATGCTCGACCTCCGTCCGGGTTATCTCGTCCTCCGTCGCGGTATAGACCAGCCGGCGCACGGCGTTCTCCAGTTGCCGGACGTTGCCGGGCCAGGAGTAGGCCCGCACCAGATCGAGCGCCTGGGGGCTCAGACGCTTGAGATTGGCGCCCTCCCGCTCGGCGCGGACAAGGAAATGCTCCGCCAGCAGGGGAATGTCGTCGACCCGCTCCCGCAGGCTCGGCACGGTCAGCGTGACGCCGCTCAGCCGGTAATAGAGGTCCTCGCGGAAATGCCCGGCCTCGAGCCGCCCCATCAGGTCGACTTGGCTCGTGGACATGATCCGCGGTCCGCTGTCCGACAGCGCGTCGAGCATCCGCACGATCCGCGCCTGCGCCTCCTCCGGGAAATCGCCCACCTCGTCGAAGACGAGGCTGCCGCCCCGGGCCCGGCTGATGAGCGCAGAAGGCCCGTCCGCCCCCGCCAGATCGGCCGCGGTCGCCACCACGAAGGGCAGCGTGCGCCGGTCGGAGAAGTCGTGGATCGCCCGCGCGATGAGCGACTTTCCGGTCCCGCTCTCGCCGACGATCATCACCGGAAGCTGGGTGTTCATCACCCGCGCCACCAGCCGGTAGAGCGCCTGCATTGCGGGCGTCCGCCCCACGAGCGGCAGATCGCCCTCGCCGCTCTCCGTGGTCTCGGGCCGCGGCGCGGGCGCGCGGCGCTTGACCTCGAGCGCCCTGCCCGCCCGCTTCATCAGGTCCGGCAGGTCGAAGGGTTTCGGCAGATAGTCGTAGGCTTCCTTCTCCGCCGCCTGGATCGCCGTCATGATCGTGTTCTGCGCCGAGATCACGATGACCGGCAGCCCCGGCCGTTTCTCGGAGATCAGCGGCAACTGCTCCAGCCCGTTGCCGTCGGGCATGATGACGTCGGAGATGACGAGGTCGCCCTTGCCCTCCTCCACCCAGCGCATCAGCGTGACCAGCGACGAGGTCGCATGGACCTTGCAGCCCGCGCGGGTCAGCGCCTGGGTCAGAACGGTGCGGATGGTGCGGTCGTCGTCGGCGACCAGAACGGTTCCGTCCATGGGTCAGTCCTCTTCCACGTCTTGAGCGTCTTTGGGCACGAGCGGCAGCGACAGCCGGAACACGGTCCGCCCCGGGATGCTGTCCACCGAGATCCAGCCCCCGTTGTCCGCGATGATCTTCGACACGAGCGCGAGGCCGAGCCCGGTGCCGTTCTCGCGCCCCGACACGAAGGGCTCGAAGATCTCTCCCGCGATCTCGGGCGGGATACCCGGCCCGTCGTCGATGATCTCCACCTGGAGCGGCAGCCGCACCGGCTCCCCGTCCTTGCCGCGCACCCTCAGGCTCTGTTCGTAGAAGGTGTGCAGCTTGATGACGCCGCCCTCGCCCCCCGCCTCGCTCGCGTTCTTCAGCAGGTTCAGGAAAACCTGCAGAAGCTGGTCCGGATCGGCCCATGTCTGCGGCAGCGAGGGATCGTAGTCGTCGAGAAAGACCATGTGCGCGCCGAAGCCCACGCTGGCCGACTGCCGCGCCCGGTCGAGGAGGTCATGCACGTTGACCGCCCGCGTCTGCGGCGGGCGCAGGTTGCCGAACTCCTCGACCTGCTCGAGAAGTTTCACGATGCGGCGGCTCTCCTCGACGATCAGATCCGTCAGCTCCAGGTCCCCGTTCGTCAGCCCCATGGACAGAAGCTGCGCCGCCCCGGTGATCCCGGCGAGCGGGTTCTTGATCTCGTGGGCCAGCATCTCCGCCATGCCGATGGCCGAGCGCGCGGCCTTGCCCGACTGGGCGTTCAGCGTCACCCGGCTGGCCAGTTCCCGCGGGGAGATCATCATCAGCATGTAGCCGTCCGACCCCTGCAGCGGCGCGAACTGGATGTTGCACTGCACCGGTGGCCGCTCGCCCGAGCCCACGTCCACGTCGTTGACGAAGAGCGAGGTCCGCTGCGCCCGCGCCCGCGCATAGGGCTCCTCGATCGCAGCGTCGATCATGACCTTGTCCCAGAGCGGCGCACCCGCGAGGCTCTTCGACGACAGGTTCAGGAACAGCTCCGCCGCCGGGTTCGTCTCCGCCAGCGTGTCGTCGGGCGCGATGAGCAGCGCGGGGACCGGCAGCGAATTCCACAGCCCGGGATCGAGGATCGTCATGCCGCGGCCTCTGCCATCAGCGCAGGCCGCAGGTCGCGCAGCACCCGGCCCGGATCGTCGCCGGTCAGCACCGGCCGGCGCAGCTCCCCCGGCGTGCCCGCCTCGTCCATGTACCACCCGAGGTGCTTGCGCGCGACCTTCACGCCCAGCGCCCGCCCGTAGAACCTCAGCATCGCCTCGTAATGCCCTGACACCATGTCGAGAAACGCCGCTCCCCGTGGCACCTTCGGGGCCGGTGCGCCGAACACGGCATGGCCGATCTCCGCCACCGCCCAGGGCCGCCCCTGCGCGCCCCGTCCCACCATGACCCCCGCCGCCCCCGAGGCCGCGAGCGCGCGCCGCGCGGCCGCCGGTCCGGTGATGTCTCCGTTCGCGATCACCGGAACGGGCACCGCCTCGACGACGGATCGGATGGCGGCCCAGTCTGCGGCGCCCTTGTAGAACTGGCAGCGCGTGCGGCCATGGATCGTCACCATCCGGACGCCCGCCTCCGCCGCGCGCCGCGCGATGTCGGGCGCGTTCAGGCAGGCGTCGTCCCAGCCAAGCCGCGTCTTCAGGGTCACGGGCACCCTGACGGCCCGCACCACCGCCTCGATGAGCGAGAGCGCATGGTCGGGCTCGCGCATGAGCGCCGATCCCGACAGCCCCGTCGTCACCTTCTTCGCGGGACAGCCCATGTTGATGTCGATGATCCGCGCGCCGTTCGCCTCGGCGATCCGCGCGGCCTCGGCCATCCAGTGCGCCTCCCGCCCGGCAAGTTGCACCGCCGTCCGCGCCTCGCCGAATCCCAGCTCCGCCCGCGCGCGAAACCCGAGGTGACCCTGCACCATTTCCTGGCTCGCCACCATTTCGGACACGACCCAGCCCGCACCGAAACCCGCGACGAGCTGCCGGAACGGCAGATCGGTGATGCCCGCGAGAGGGGCGAGCGCCACGGGCGGCGTCAGCCGCTCCGATCCGAGATCGAGCCCCGGCGATTCTTGTGCTGCGAAGGCGGTCATGTGCCAAAACTTTGTGCGAATGCTCAAGAGACCTATCATCCCGGCGCCGAACCTCAATATCCTGCGGCGGGAAGCCGGTGCGCCTCCTGCCTTTGCCTGTTTTTTGTGCGGCGTTGAAGTGCATACGGCTCCCGATGCCCAAAGTTCAGGCCGGCCAGACGATGTGCGATCATCGGCCGCCCGTCGCGCAGCAACCGAATTTCGCGTATCCCGGGGCTGGACGTGGCCGCGCAGGACGGCAAGGAAGGGCGAGAGCACAAGCCGCGCTCCGGCGCGCGCCCCAGGGAGTGACCCATGGACATCCGCACCGGCAACGGTTTCGACGTGCACCGCTTTCGTCCGGGGGACTCGGTGATCCTCTGCGGCGTGAGCATTCCTCATGACCGCGCGCTCGAGGGTCACTCGGACGCCGATGTGGGCCTGCACACGCTGACCGATGCGATCTACGGCGCGCTGGCCGCCGGCGACATCGGCCGCCACTTCCCGCCGAGCGATCCTCAATGGAAGGGAGCGGCCAGCGAGATCTTCCTGCGCCACGCCTGCGGCCTCGCCCGCGAACGCGGTTACGCCATTTCGAACGCCGATCTGACGCTGGTCTGCGAGCGGCCGAGGATCGGCCCCCATGCCGCGGCGATGGTCGCCGCCACCGCCGAGATCATGGAGATCGCTCCGGACCGCCTGAGCATCAAGGCCACCACGTCCGAGCGGCTGGGCTTCACCGGACGCGAGGAAGGCATCGCGGCGCTGGCCACCGTCACCCTGGTGCGCCCGTGACGCGCCTGATCGCCACCTTCTTCTATGTGGGCCTGCTGAAGCCCGCCCCGGGCACCTGGGGCTCCCTCGCCGCCCTGCCCGCGCTTCTGCTGCTGCACTGGGCCGGCGGTCCGTTCCTGGTGCTGGCGGTGCTCGTTCTGGTCATCGCGGCGGGCACCTGGGCCACGACCGAACTGACCCGAGGCGCCCATGAGGACCCGTCCTGGATCGTCATCGACGAGGTGGCGGGCCAGTGGGTGGCGCTGCTGCCCGTCAGCTTCGGCGCCTGGTGGGTGGGGTCGGAGATCACCGCGCTCTGGCCGGGCTGGATCGCGGCCTTCCTGCTCTTTCGCGCCTTCGACATCTGGAAACCGGGGCCCGTGGGCCGGGCCGACCGGCTGCAGACCCCTTGGGGTGTGATGCTCGACGACCTGATCGCGGGGGCGATGGCCGGGCTCTGCGTGATCGTGCTGGCCGCGCTGGCCCATCTGCCGGTGATCCTGTGAGCCGGCTGGTGGAACTGGCACGCGCCCGCGGCCTGAAAGTGACCACTGCGGAAAGCTGCACGGGTGGTCTCCTCGCGGGCCGGGTGACCGACGCGGCGGGGGCCTCCGCCATCTTCGACTACGGGTTCGTCACCTATTCGAACGACGCGAAACGCGACCTGCTGGGGGTGCGTAGCGAGACGCTCGCCGCCCATGGCGCCGTCTCCGAGGAAACCGCCGGCGAGATGGCCGAGGGCGCGCGCACGCGCGCACGCGCGGACGTGGCGGTTTCCGTCACCGGCATCGCGGGGCCCGGCGGCGGCACGCCGGAGAAGCCCGAGGGGCGTGTCTGTTTCGGACTGTCGACGCGCTCCGGGACGATGACGGAGACCGTGGACTTCGGCGCCCTCGGTCGGGACCGGGTCCGGGCGGCCACGGTGGATCATGGAATGGCGCTGCTGATCCGGGGCATCGAGAGCTGCTGAGCCTCGGGCGCGGGCGGATCGGAAATTCCCGCTCCATTGGACGGACTCCACGGGCGAGGCCATAAAATACAATGAAAACATGCAGTTACATGCCGTTTCATCGTGTAACGCTGCCACGGACGTGCAGCCGGTCCCGCCGGACAGGTCGCCCACGACGGGCCGATCCGTCGCCTCGGGCCATGGCCCCGACCCCCGGCAGCCCCTACTCTGACCCCGAGACCAGTACCCGGAGGCCCCCGGATGAAAACGCATGCCCAGCCCCGCGTCGAGACCCCGCCCTCTTCCGCCGGTCCAACTCCCGGGAGGCCACGGACCGCCAAGGTCGGCCTGTGCGTAACTCCGTCGGCAAGAACGAACTGCAGAACTTCGGGAAATTCCGCGTGTCCGGCCGGAACGCGCGCGGCTGGCTCGACCGGATCATGGCGGGCCGAGTCCCGCGGCCCAACCCGCTCGCCCTCCCGCCGATGCTGTCGCCCTCCGGCCGGCTGATGAGCGATCTCACGATCTCCTGCCTGAGCGAGACCGAATTCCGGCGTGCCGGCAGCTATGGTGCGCAGGAAATCCACCTGCGATGGTTCGAGACGCATCTCGAGGATGACGTCGATGTTGAGAATGTATCAGTCAGGGTCACCGGCTTTCAGATTGCCGGCCTCCGGACGCACGATCCGCTCGCCTTGGCGACCCGCGATCCGACTGATCCGCGCCTTCTCGATGTTCGACCCATGGCGGTACGCCAGGTGACCTGCCTCGTGCATCGGATGAGCTATGGAGACGACCCCGGCTTCCGGCTCTACTGCCCCCCGATGAACCAGTGCAGCCTGTGGAAAACCCTGTGGGAAGCCGACAGGCCCATCAGCGCAGGAGCGGACAGCGAGAGAGCGGTGCTGCGCGACCGCGTGCTTGAGGCTTTCACGGCGGCCGTGGACGATGCCCATGTACAGGGCCATGAGCCCATCTGGATCGACGGTCGGGTGCAGGGGCTCTGCACCTCGGGCGGGTATCCGCCCCGGGCGGGCGTGTCGGTCGCTTCGGGGTTCGTCCCGCGCGACCGGGCCCGGGACGGTCTCGGGATGAGAAACGAGTTCCTGGACGAGCGGCGGCCGGCGCGGCCTGCGACGCGGCCTCCGTTCCATGCCGAAGGGGAAAGGACGCTCGGGTGATGACGGAAGGGCCGCTGATCCTCATACCCGCCGCAGGGGCTTCGTCACGCATGAGAGGCGCCGACAAGCTGACCCGGCCGGTGGAGGGCGTGCCGCTCCTAGGGCGGCAGGTCGCTCAGGCGCTCGGGACCGGGTGGCCCGTCCTCGTCACCTTGCCCCCCGATCGACCGGCACGAACCGCGCTGGTGCTGCGGCTGATGGCGACGGCAGGAGGGCGGCTCCGCTCGGAGACCCTTGCGGATGCCAACGAGGGCCTGTCCCGTTCCCTGCGCGCGGGCGCACTGGCAGCGTTGGAGGCCGACCGCGATCTGCTGGTGATGCTGCCGGACATGCCGGGTATCGAAACCGCCGATCTCCAGCGCCTCGTCGCGGCCCGCACACCCGGCATCCTTATCTGCCGCGCCACCGCCGAGGACGGCACGCCGGGTCATCCGGTCCTTTTCGCGCACGACCTGCTGCCGGAGTTCGCGCACCTCTATGGGGACCATGGCGCGGCCGCGGTGGTCAGGGCTCACCGGGAGGAGCTGACGGAGGTTCCGCTGGAAGGCCGGCGGGCCTGCGAGGATCTCGACAGCCCCGAAGACTGGGAGGCCTTCCTCTCGAGGTAGGCGCGGTCAGGCGGGTTCGTCCGCCCCGGCCCTCGCACAGGCCCTGTCGCAGGCAAGGGCCGAGCCAAGCCAGGCGCCGTTGGCGAGGATCGCCACGGGACCCTCGACGAGAAGCTCAAGCCGGATCAACGTGTTCTCCTCGACGTGGCGGGCGACCGCCAGCTCCGCCGCCGCGACGAACCGGTCACCGGCGTTCCCGGCGCGCGCGCCGAAGACAAGGAGCCGCTGATCCCCGATGACGGTCAGTTCGCGTTCCGGAAGGCCCTGGCCGAGGGCCCCCGGCGGCAGAATGACCGCCTTCGGACCTTTCGGGCCGCGTCCCGGATCGGTGCCCACCGTAAGCACCCGGACCAGCCCTGCCGCGCGGGTCAAGACCCGAAGCCCCGGCTGCAGCTGTTCGACCGGCATTTCCCCGCGCACCGTCGCGACAAGCGTCCGCGCGGCGAGCCAAAGGGGCCGCGTGCGAGCCGGGTCGGGGGGAGTGTCGAATGTCATGGGCCTCTTTCGGATCGGGCGTCGCGGAGTCTCGCCCGCTGCGACTGCCTTTGCCTATTCTCGCCAAAAATGCAAATGATGTCAGGTCTTTGGCTGTTTTCCCCGAACAGTCGCGCCCGCTGGTCCTGCATCGTTGCGCGGTTTACGATTCACCCTCTGGAACCGGTCTGACCCATGTACGAACGGTGGCGAAGCCCGGGCTGGACAGACCTCGTCGCGACCCGGGCCAGGCGGCCTGCAACCCACATCCGGAACGGAATGCGCGAGCCTCGGCACCCGTCCGGCCGAAACCCGCGCAACAGTCGCTTTCCGGAAGTTCCCGGTCAGGGTCCGCCCCGCGCCACAAGTACGCGGGGAGGTCCGTCTTAGTCCACGAGGAGGCGCGCCTCGTGCTTCTTCAGCGCCATCCGGGCGGAGGTGTAGCCATCGAGGCCTTCGCGCTCGGCCAGTTCGGGGAAGAGCTGGAGGATCTCGGCACGCTGTCCAGCGTCGATCCCCTTCATCGTCCAGTCACCTGGCTGGAAGCTTTCCGTCCATGCGCCGTCAGAGAGGACCACCTCGTGACGGTCGAACATGAAGTGGACATAGGTCGTCTGCGCCACGTCCACCCGGTGGATACCGGGCTTGCCGACAAGGTGCTTGGCCGCCACGAGTACCTCAGTTTCCTCGAAGTAGAGCTGCGGCTTCTCGCCGGTGACCAGCACCCGGTGGTTGGGGCTGACCATCATGTCCCGCTCTGGCAGGCCATGGCCAAGGGTTCCGGCCTTGATCAGCACTGGGCGCAAGTGCGGCGTCGCCGCCATGTCGCGGCCGGTGAACCGTTTCTGGCCGACCCAGCGGATCTCCTGCAGGCCGTTGTCCCGGGTCACGATCCGGTCCCCGACCTTCAGCTCCTCGACAAGCACCTCGCCCCGCGGCGTCGCGATGGTCGTGCCCGGCGTGAAGCAGGGAATGACCGTCTCGATCTCGCGGAAGATCATGGTCGTGCCGTCTTCGAAGGTCACGAGGCCCGATTCCGGATCGTCCTCGCCGTCGCCGACGTCGATCTTGCGGTCGATCGACACGACACCCGAGCCGGTCAGGTCGAGAACGTCGATGTCCTCGTCGTCGGGATCCTCGCCACCGATCACCAGATCTCCGCCGGTTCCGCCGAAGAAGGTGTCGTTGCCGAAGCCGCCGAAGTAGGTGTCGGAGCCCGCGCCGTCGATGAACGTGTCGTTCCCGTCGCCGCCGAAGGCCGTATCGTTGCCCTCACCTCCGACGAGGAGGTCGTCGCCTTGCCCGCCGATCAGCGTATCGTCTCCGTCACCGCCGTAGAGCTCGTCGTCGTCGATCCCGCCATCGAGCAGGTCGTTGCCCGCATCGCCGTACAGGGTGTCGTTGTCGTCCCTGCCGAAGATCGTGTCGTCGCCGTCTCCGCCGTAGATCGTGTCGCGGTTGTCGTTGGGAAGCGGATCGTCGAGCAAGGGATTGCCGGTGTCGTCGATCAGTCCGACGTCGGCCTCGAGCCCGCCATAGATCAGGTCATTACCGGCACCGCCGAAGATCACGTCCTCGCCCTGGCCGCCGATGATCGTGTCGTCGCCTTCGTCGCCGTAGACAAGGTCGTTGTCGATGCCCGCGTCGATGAAGTCGTCCCCTTCGCCGCCGTAGATCGTGTCGGCATCGTCGCCGGTGAGGATGGTGTCGTTCCCCGCTCCGCCGAACACCAGGTCCTTGTCGTCGTCAGGGTTCGCGTCCGGCGCCACTCCCGGGAGCCCCAGATAGGGAGGGAAGCCGCTGTCGAGAGCCGGGGACGCGTGATTTCCGGTGTTGATGAAGTCGTCGCCGTCGCCGCCGTAGACCGTATCGCTGCCGATGCCGGTCACGATGCGGTCGTCTCCCGCGCCGCCCTCGACGTAATCGTCGCCTTCGCCGCCCTGGATCGAGTCGTCGCCCGCACCGCCGAAGATGCTGTCGTCGCCCTTGGCCCCGTCCAGCGTGTCGTCCCCGTCGCCGCCGAAGATCACGTCGTTCCCGTCGCCGCCGATGATGCTGTCGTCACCGGCATCGCCGGACAGAGTATCGTCGCCGTTGCCGCCGCGGATGCTGTCATCACCCCCGCCGCCGAAGACCACGTCGTCGCCGTCGCCACCGAAGATGGTGTCGTTGCCGTCCGCCCCGGTTCCGTCATCCAGCAGGAACAGCGACACGCTGTCGATGGAGGCGCCGAAGTTGTCCTCCTTGCCGGTGCCTGCGAACTCGAGCCGGTTGGAGCCGTTGCCGGCGCCGCCCACCACGTCGAAGGTGAAGGTCTGGAAGCTGCCCTGCGGCGGGTCGATCGTGGCGATGAGTTCACCACCCCAGTAGACCTTGACCAGGTTCTCGGCAGAGCCGCTCGACGGAAGGAAATCGCCGTCGCCGGCATCGAAGGTCAGACGGTAGGTCTCGCCCGACTGAACGTCGTGGACGTCCTGTCCGATCCGGTTGTTGCCGGGGCTCGCCTCGAGGTCCAGCCAGTTCTTGCCGTCGGTGGCGTTGAGCCCGCCGCGCCCGTCATTGTGGACGTCGATCTCCTCGCCGTTGATGTCCGACCAGTTCGGAATGACGCCGCTCGTCGACACGAACCCGTAGCCCGTCTTGGCCATGCCGGTCGTGTTCTCGAAGGAGCCGTTCTTGATCAGGTTCGGGCCCGTCGGTGCGCCGGTGCCCGAAGACGGACCGTTGTCCCCGTAGATCAGGTCGTTGCCGCTGCCGCCGTCGATGCTGTCGTTGCCCGACCCGCCGAACAGGGTGTCGTCGCCGGCTTCGCCGAAGAGCGTGTCGTCGCCCTCACCGCCGAAGAGCACATCGTTGCCGGTGCCGGTCACGCCTTCCTCGATGGTGACCGCGTCGAAGTAGATGTCGGAGATGTTGGTGCCGGACGTCTTGCTGCCGAGGGCGTCGTAGGACAGCACGACCTTGCTCACCGGACCGGCGATCTCGACCCCGACCGAGTTGTCCGGGGAGGTGGTGCTCTGACCGTCGTGGCTGTTGGTGTCCTTGACCGCCTCGAGAGTGCCGTCGCCGTCCCGGTCCACCACCTTCACGTTCTTGCCTGCATTGACGAACTGCACCGGCACCGGGTTTCCGGCGGCGTCGAAGGCGAAGATCGAGAAGGAGGCGTCGAAGTCCAGATCGGCGATGCGGAACGAGACGTTCTCGACCTCTTCCGAGAAGTTCAGAGTGACCTTGCCGTCTTCCTTGCTCGACGACGATCTGAACTTCAGCGTGCTCGTGTCGTTGATCGGTCCGAGGTCGCCGGTATCGACGCCATCGACATTGATCCGGTCATCGTCCTCGTACTCGATATCGAGGCCCGAATTGGCCTTGGATACGGAGACCTGGACCGAGACGCTGCCGGTGTTCTGCGTGAAGCCGGTGACCTCCTGGTCGTCCTTGAAGCCGGACTTCGACCATTCCAGCACTTCGCGGCCCCGCGTCTCGGTGTCGAGATCGCTGTCCCCGAAGAGGGTGTCGTTGCCGGCCTCGCCGGAGAGCGTGTCGTTGCCAGCGCCGCCATAGACGACATCATCGCCTTCGCCAGCGAAGACCGTATCGTCACCTGCGCCTGCCAAGACAAGGTCGTCATCGGGCGCGGCGCCCGGCAGGATCGCATCGGCATTGTCGATCCGGTCACCCTGCGGGTCGCCGTCGTAGTCGAGGTCGATCAGGTCGTCCCCCTCGGTGCCCTGGACCGTGCCGTCGAGTTCGACGACGTCGTGGACGGAGCCCTTCACATTGTCGATCAGAAGATCTCCGCCGCTCTTGTTCACGATCTCGATCCGCAGGCTGTGCCCGTTCAGGGACGGATCGTTGCTGCCAGAGGTATCCACCGTGACCGACTTGAGCGAATTGATGTCACCGGTCTTGCCCGAGACCGTGCCGATCAGCGTGTGACCGGCATAGACATTGACCTCGTAGGAGATGTTGCCGCTGCCGCTGAACGAGCCGTCACCGATGTCCACGGAGAACTCGTAGACCTTTCCGGCCTCGTACTTCTCGTCGAGCGTCTGGAAGAGCTTCGCCCCGTGGCCGCTGAGATAGGCCACGTTGTGGCCGTCGATAACGCCTTGGGGGAGCTGGTGTGCGGTTGGATTGAACTCTCCGACGGAGCCCGACTTGTGCCAGTCGACGACGCCATGATCCCACTTGCCGTCCTTCAGGCTGTTCTTCTCGAACGAACTGTTCTTGATCGCAATCGGTTCCGACATTTTCCGTCTCCACACCGTTTCCGGCATCCGATGGCCGGGCTGTTACATGCAGCCGCAGCCAGTTTGGCCACGCCGTTTCGAACCCGCGAACGGGCCGCCTTGCAAAAGCCGTCTCCGAACGGAGTCACGGCCACATGTCCTTACGGTCTTCGAACCCGCAGACACCGTTTAAGCAGATCGTCCGCGTCCTGGCGTCCGCCTGCCCGGTCGCCCCCCAGCGACCAATTGCCCCCCAGTCGGGCTCTCATGTCTTATGCCGGCGGTCCGACCGGACAAAGCGGATTCTGGTCCGACTTGTGGCGCAAATGGGGTCGTTCGTGGCTTTGGCGGGCCGGTTTCAAGGCAGCTCCGGACCGGATGGGGAAACGGTTGCGCGCCCGAGTGAGAGGTTGCGGCAGACAGAGTCCACGCAATTTTCCTATAGTTGTCACTGAACCTTGTGCATCTCCGGTCCCGGATCGGAGGTCACTCGCCGGAGGATTGTGCATCCTCCGTAGACAGTGGGGGCCTTCGACATGGCAGCCTTGAAGGCATAGGGCGCCATCTCGGTGCCTTAATTTCGTTCAGAGTGGGGAACCAATCCGGGACAGCTGAGGGGGATTGGACAGGCTTCCGACGGAGGCTTTCCGAATCGCGCCATGGTGCGCTTGACGAAAGATGACCCGGCGCGCGCCTGCGTCCGGGGGGCCGCGTCCCCGGCGCGCCTACGGGCCGCCCCGCCCGCGAGGCGAGTTGCGTCGCAGTGTGTCCCGGGATGCGTGACCCCGCCCGGCGGTTCCGGCGAACAGTTGAGTGCGGAGAAGGACGCCTGGACCTGAACGCTCGACCGCGACCTGCGCGAACCGCCCGACGGCAGTCGGGTCGAAGCTTCTTTGGAGATTCAGGTCCCGATGAGCGGAGCCGCCCGAACCGGTCCTCGACCGGCTCCGGCAGGACGCCGCGCAGATGGGGCGCGCAAGCGGCCGTGCTGCCCCATGAGATCTTCCCGGCCGCGTCGTCGGTTCGACGACCGGGACCGCGTCGGTTCAGTTCTCGGTCGGCTCGAAGCTTGCCTTGGGGCTGGCCGCAGCGGCGGAACCGTACAGGCGGAGGGTCTTCTTCGTATCGAGTTTCATGGGGCTTCCTTTCGGCTGGCCGGTTCCTGCACGTCGGCGGCGATCATTGGCCCTCGACGAACGAAGTAGACCACGCGCCAGCTCATCGCGCAACAGTTCCCTGCCGGGCACCGTTTCTGTCGCCGGCCTTGCGTGTCCGCCTCTTCGATGGTCAGGCTTCGCGAGGGACCGGAAGTCCGGTCCTGACAGCGTCATGGGGGACCCCGGACCGGACATGCCCGCCGACTTTTCCGACAATCTGAGGGCGCTCTCGCGGCTCATGGAGCAATGGTCCGGGACACCGCTCGACTCCGCGGGCGTGCTGCGGCGGCTGAATCCCGGCGGGAGCCGTACTCCCCTGTTCTGGATCTTCAACTCGAAGCGCGAACCCGAGCGCCTCGCCGCGGCCCTCGGCCCCGACCAGCCGCTGATCTATGGCCGCTCGCTCCACATGATCGTCCCCGAGGCGTCGCTGAAGCTGGACGTCGGGCGAAGACTGGCGGCCCATTATGCCGATGCGCTCCGCCCGGCGGTGGGCGACGGTCTCCTCTGCGTGGGCGCAAATTGCCAGGGCACGTCCATTGCGATGGAGGTCGTGCGGCGGCTCAACCGCGAGCGGCCCGTGGTTCCGGCCCTCGCCTTCATCAACGCGCGGCCGGGCGACCGGCTCGATCTGCCCAAGCTGCTGTTCTACGGCGAAGAGGACCCGCAGAGCGATCCTTTCCGCGAAGATCCCGACGCGGCAAGCCGCGGTTTCGGTCCGCACAGGCGCGAGGTGCTGTCGGGGGTCTCTCACGGCGGATACTTCGAAGTGGGCACGGTCGAGCGCGTCGCTGCGGGGCTGCGGTCCTATTTCGACGAGGTGGAATCGGCCTCCGCCATGAGGAATGACGCGAGGTCCCCGACCACGGGGTGATGCAAGAGCGCCGCCGGATGCACCGGACGCCCCAGCCTCTCCTCGAGGTGAAGGACGATCTCCAGAGCCGCACCCGAGTCGCCGCCGAGGTCGAAGAAATCGCTCTCCCGCGTGATATCTGCATCGGGGAAGACCGCTGCGAAGACCGCGGCGACCACCGCTTCGAGGTCGGGGATGCCGTCAGACCGCGACAAAGACACAGGTCCCTTCCTGCACTCCGCGCGCCATCAGCGCCTGAAGTTCCCGCAGAGCGATCTTGCCCGAGGGTGTGCGGGGCAGCTCGGCGCTGACCCAGACCAGATCGGGCCGTTGCAGCGCGGGAATCGCCGATCTCAGCCAGAGCACGACGTCTCTCCGCGAGAGTGCCGTCTCGACGGCGAGCGCGATCCGGTCGCCTCCGTCGGCGGGGTCGGGTACGGCGAAGGCCATGCAGTCCCTGATGCCGTCATGGGCGAGGACGCGGTCCTGCAGCACGGAGAGATTGACCGTCACGCTGTTGCGGCAGGCAAGCTGAGCCGAGCGGCCGATGATGGTCAGGAACCCGTCCGGGTCGAGCCGCCCGACATCGCCTGTCGCCACGGCTGGCCCTCCCATGGAAGTGTTACAGGCGGTGATATGTCCGCTCTGCCCGGGCGGCAGCGTGTTTCCCTCGTCGTCGGTCACTGTCACCGCAACGCCGTCGAGGATCTTCCCGACCGAGCCCGACCGCGTGTCGATCGCCTCGCCCTCGAGATAGGCAACCGGCCCGACACCCGTGAGCGAATAGACGTTGCGCGCGGTGGGCGACAGCAGGTCCCGCATCCGTCTGAGGTCTTCAGGGGCGATCGGACCGCCGAGGGACACCAGCGACTCGAGCTGGGGATAGGCAGGTCCCAGTGCGGCAACATCCCGGTCCCTGTGCAGCGAAAGCAGATCCCGCAGGACCACCGGGGGCAGCGCAGCGAAGCGGATGTCCGGCCGCATCAGCGCCGCGTCGAGTTCTGCGACATGGTGGAAGAGGGGCATCGCGAGCACGGGTGTTCCGCCCATGACCGCGCGCAACCAGGTGTTCGCGACCGCGCCGAATGCGAGGCTGCCCACGACCAGCGCCGGCGGCAGCGGATGAGAGCGCAGCTTGACCTCCGCATCTCTCATGGCGGCGATCATCCACCGGTGCGTGCGGGCCTGGTGGACCGGCGTCTTCGTGGTTCCCGATGAGGAAACCCAGATTGCCGGCAGGTCTGCCGCGTTCTCGGGAGACGACGGCAGAACTTGCGCCGGGGTCCCTGACGGCTCGTCCAGCGCCGCGATCCCGTCCCTGCCCGCGAGCCGGGGCATGTCGGTCAGGACCACCCGAGCGCCCACCCTCTGCGCCGCGGCCGCTATCTCGGCGGGAGGCTGGCGGATGTCGAAATACACAGGCGCCGCCCCCAGAGACCACAAGCCGATGGTGGCCTCCATCGCGTGCAGGCTGTCGAGACAGGCGAGCGCCACCAGATCCCCCTGACCGACGCCCGAGGCGCCGATCCTCCGGGCATGAGTCGCCGCCCGGGCGGCGACGTCGGCGCGGGTCGCCGTCCGCGGCCCGGACTCGGCGAACACGGCCATCGGGTCGGCCCCCAGATGGTTCAGAAAGACCCGCCCGAGGTCCTGAGGCTCGTTCACAGCGCCTCCGCCGTGCTGCGCAGTTCCCGGAACAACTCGGCCCCGAGTGGCGTGAACTCGGCTCCGGCCTCGATCGTCGGCAGGGCGTCCTGCACCGCTGCGATGGAGCTTTCGCGATAGGCGGCGAGCTCCGCGACCCATTGCGGGCTGTTGCCGGACCGCAGCATCGCGTCTGCGACAAGCGCCATCTTCGCCGAGACCCACGCGGCGTGAAACACCCCTTCCATGGGCCGCGGCTCCTTTCGGAGGGGCGAGACATGACGCGGTTCCGCGTCGTTGAGAAGTACCGGGTCGTCGAGATGACACAGGAACAGCTGCTGGTGCGCCGCTTCATGCACGAGCGTCATCAGCGTTCTCGCCGGCGACTTCAGCGCCTCCACGTTCACGAGGACCGCCCCGAAAGCGTCGAAGACCGTTGCACCGCCAAAGCCGCGATCCGCCTCGGGTCCCGGCTTCGCAAGGACGATCATGCAGACGAGCGCGGAAAATTCGGCGTGGCGCTCGGGCAGCGCCTGGCCGAACCCTGAAAGCGCGAGTCCGACCAGATCCGCCGCGCGGTCGGCTTCCTCCTCGGACGGCCCGACGAGGTCGGCCGTCAGGCCGATGTCGTCGAGAAACGCGCGTTTCAGGAACTCGCAGGCCGCCGGCGACAGCGCCCGTTCGTGCAGGAGCGCCATCACCGGGGCTTCGGGCGCGTGATGTTCGCCCTCGGGCAGGGCTGCGAGCGCCGCGCTGTCGCGCGCGAAGAGATCGGCGCGATCGGTTTCGGCCGCCCTGAGCAGGGCGGCATGGGCCGCGAACACGATCGGAGACGGGAACGGCTCGGACAGGGTCAACGCCGCCAGCCGCTCGCGCGACAGCGCCGGCGGCACCTGATCCGCCGCCGCTTCGAAGATCAGGTGGTCCAGGGACCGATGCAGACGGCGTCTGACGTCCAACTTGATCCGCCGGATCGTCTCCGCGTCGGTCCTCATGCTCAGGGGCGCGGCCATGTCTGGTTCGAGACTCATGATGCCACTCCTATCTGGCACCTTTCAGAAACCACTCTCCCGGGGCGCGTTCAAGAGACCGCCGACGTCGGCCCGGCCGTCGCCACCCAGGGACCGGTCCGGAAGGCCCCGCCGCTCCGTTGCGGCCCGACCATGCGAAATTCCGAACTGGTGCCGGTGGAGAGACTCGAACTCTCACGATGTTGCCATCGGGGGATTTTGAATCCCCTGCGTCTACCATTCCGCCACACCGGCCAGCGGGACTCGCTTACGCCCGCGCCTCGTGCGCGTCAACGCGGGGCGGCGCGCTTGACCGTCGGCGCTGCCCGTGCCCTAAGGCGGCGGGCAGAGCGGACAGGACCATGCTGAGACGGCTTTACGACTGGACGATCACGCTCGGTCAGACACGCTACGCGCTCTGGGCCCTGGCCATAGTTGCTTTTGCGGAAAGCTCGGTCTTTCCGATCCCGCCCGACGTGCTGATGATCCCGATGATCCTCGCCGCGCCACACCGCGCCTTCGTGATCGCGGCACTCTGCACGACTGCCTCGGTGCTGGGCGGGATCGCCGGCTACTGGATCGGTTTCGCGGCCTATGACGAGATCGGCCGGCCCGTTCTGGAGAGTCTCGGCAAGGGCGATGCGATGGAGGCGTTCAACGTACGCTTCAACGACTTCGGCTTCTGGCCCGTGCTGATTGCGGGGGTCACCCCCTTTCCCTACAAGGTCATCACCATCATGTCGGGCTGGACCGGCCTGCCGCTGGCGACATTCGTCGTGACGTCAATCCTCGCCCGCGGCCTGCGGTTCTTTCTCGTCGCATGGCTTCTGTGGTACTATGGAGAGGAGATACGGGCCTTCATCGAGCGGCGCCTGGGCCTGATGTTCATTCTCTTCTGCCTGCTTCTTGCAGGCGGTTTCGCGGCCGTCACCTATCTCTGAGCCGATACCGGAAAGATCATGACCGAGAGACAGCTCGTCCTTCTTGCGACCGCAGGCTCCTTCGTCCTGCTGGCCGGCGCCTTCGGATTTCAGGCCTTGGGCTATGCGCCGTGCAAGCTCTGCCTCTGGCAGCGCTGGCCCCATGCGGCGGCGATCCTGTTCGGGGTGCTGGCGCTGACCATCCTGCCTCTGCGCCCGGCGGCCGTGCTCGGTGCGCTGGCGGCGCTGACGACCGGCGCTTTCGGCGTCTATCACACCGGGGTGGAGCGCGGTTGGTGGGAGGGACCCGCGAGTTGCAGCTCCAGCGGAGGTGGGCTCAGCGGCCTCTCGGCGGAGAGCCTGTTGCCCGGCAGTGCGGCGGTCGATCCTGTCGTGATGTGCGACGAGGTCGCCTGGCAGGTCCTCGGCCTGTCCATGGCAAGTTGGAACGCCTCTGCGAGCTTTGCGCTGGCCGTGATCTGGTTCTTCGCGGCAACGGCGCGGCGGCCCGCGTGAGTCCATTTCATCCCGGGGCACGTCCGGGTAGGCTGGAACCATGACGAGAGACATCTTCCTGATCGGCGCGCCGCTCGACTGCGGCAAGCGCGCCCGGGGCTGCCTGATGGGGCCGGATGCGCTGCGGGTGGCGGGCCTCATGCGGGCGGCGGCCTCGCTCGGGCACAGGGTCACCGACATGGGCAACCTCAGCGCCGCGGCCGCGGACGTGCCGTCGCCGGCGAACCCGATGGTGCACGGTCTGGCGGAGACGGTCGGCTGGACGCGCGTTCTCGCCGAGACCGCCCGGGACGTCGCGCCCCGGGGCCTGCCGATCTTTCTCGGCGGGGATCATGCCGTCTCGCTCGGGTCCCTTGCCGGCATGGCGGCGCATGCCCGGGCGCTCGACCGTCCGCTTTTCGTGCTCTGGCTCGACGCTCATGCGGATTTCCACACGCCGCTGACGACCGAAAGCGGCAATCTGCACGGAACGCCCGTCGCCTATGCGGCGGGCCTGCCCGGGTTCGAGGCCTTTCCGCCCATAGAGAGGCCGGTGCCTCTCGGCCATCTCTGCTTCGTGGGTCTGCGCTCGGTTGACCCGCCCGAACGTGCCGCGCTGGAGGAGACCGAGGCGACACTCGTCGACATGCGCCGCATCGACGAGGAAGGCATCGCCGCGCCGCTCAGGGCATTTCTCGAACGGGTGGCGGCGGCCGACGGCTTGCTGCATGTCTCGCTCGACGTCGATTTCCTCGATCCGGCGATCGCGCCCGCCGTGGGGACGACCGTGCCCGGGGGCGCCACCTTCCGCGAAGCGCATCTCGTGCTCGAATTGCTGCACGACAGCGGTCTCGTGGCCTCGCTCGATCTTGTCGAGCTGAATCCGTTCCTCGACGACCGCGGACGCACCGCCTCGTTGATGGTGGATCTGACCGCCTCCCTTCTCGGGCGGCGAATCTTCGACCGGCCGACCCGGCCTTTCGCCGCCGGAAGTCTGGCCTGAGCTCAGAGGAGGCTTGCCCGGCAGGGGGTGCGCGCCTAGGGTCTGGCGGTACCCAGACCGAGCGGATTTTCCATGACCGACGACCCCGGCGCCGTCTTCCGCGCCCTGCACCGCCGCGGCGCGCCCTTCGTTCTGGCAAATGCGTGGGACGCGGGCTCCGCCCGTCTTCTGGAAGTCCTCGGCGCTAAGGCCGTGGCGACGTCCTCGGCCGCCCATGCCTTCACGCTCGGCCGTTCCGACGGCGGACGGGTCAGTCGTGACGAGGCGCTCGATCATGCGGTCAGGCTGAAAGAGGCCGTTTCGGTCCCCGTGCAGGGGGATTTCGAGAACGGGTTCGGAGACGCCCCCGAAGCGGTGGCCGAGACCGTCCGGCTCGCGGCGGAGGCGGGTCTCGCCGGCATGACCCTCGAGGACATCCGTCTGCCGGGGACCGAGCCCTACCCTTTCGAGGCTGCCGTGGAGCGTGTCGCGGCGGCGGTCGAGGCCGCGCGCGCCCTGCCCCGCGACTTCGTGCTGACGGCGCGTGCCGACGGGATGCTGGGCGGAGGTTACGGCATCGACGAGGCGATCCGCCGGTTGCGTGCCTTCGAGGCCGCGGGTGCGGACGTCCTCTACGCCCCGGGACCGGCCCATATGGACGACCTCCGCCGGATCTGCGCGGAGACGACGCTTCCGGTCAACGCGCTGGTCAGCGGGCGCTTCGCCAATCAGACGGTCAAAGATTTCGCCGAAGCCGGCGTGGCGAGGATCTCCCTCGGATCCTCTCTCGCCCGGGTGACCCATCGCGTGATCGTCGATGCGGGCCGCGACATGTTCGAGCACGGCCGCTTCGTGGGACTCGGACGCGCGGCGTCGGGCGACGAGATCGACGCGCTGCTCGGCGGGGACTGAGGCGTTTCGCCGAGCGGAAACAATTGCCGCGAGATTTCCCAATTGTGGACCGCATCCCGCCGCCATCGGGCGCTCAGATGGCCTTGCCCATACGGCACCCATGAAGCCCGGAGAAACAGATGCCCACAGACATGAGCAACCCCGACGACATCCGCCGCTTTGCCCGCGACGAGCGCAACCGGTGCGTCTCGGAGCGTGAATGGCGCCACCGTCTCGCCGGTTACGGCATCGCTGTGCGCGAGCGCGCGGGTGCCGTCTGGCTGACGGCGGTGGTCTCCGGCCGGGACATCTGCGCCTTCGACGCCTGAGTCCGATCCGAGGCATTGCGCCTCGCGTCCTCTCAGCCGGGCACGTCACCATCCGTGGCATCTTCCAGCCCGTCCGATCCGTCGCGCCCGCGAAATCCTCGGGCAACGACGAACTTCTCGGAACTGTCGGACCGCGAGGCGGGCGGCTTGACGTTGGCCACGCTCTCGAAACGGCGCTTGAGCAGGGTCTGGAGAGAGCCCTCCGCGCCGCCTGCGAGCACCTTCGCCACGAAGGTCCCGCCCTCCTCCAGCACATCGAAGGCGAACTGCGCCGCCGCCTCGCACAGGGCGACGATCCGCAGGTGGTCGGTCTGCTTGTGCCCGGAAGAGGCGGCAGCCATGTCCGACATCACCACATCCGCCAGGCCACCGAGCCATGCCTTTACCTGCGCGTCCGCGTCGGTCTCGAGGAAATCAAGCCGGTGCAGCTCCGCTCCCGGGATGGGCTCGATCTCCTGCAGGTCGATGCCGAGCACCCGACCCACGGGCTTGCCGGACTTCTCCCCGAGCGCATTGACCCGTGACACCGCAACCTGACTCCACCCGCCGGGCGCCGCGCCGAGGTCCACGACGCGTGCGCCGGGCACGAGGAATCGGAACCGGTCGTCGAGTTCGAGGATCTTGTATGCTGCCCGTCCGCGATAGCCGTCAGCCTTCGCGCGTTTCACATAAGGATCATTGAGCTGGCGCTGCAGCCAGAGCGTGGACGACAACTTTCGTCCGCGGGCGGACTTGACCTTTACCGTCAGGTCCCGCTCGCCCCGCCCGCTGGATTTCCGTGTGCGCTTCGCCATGTCGCTCCGCCGAATTTTCGCGAGAATTCGAGCCTGAGTATTCGCGGATACTCAGCCGCTCAATACGGCCCGTCCTCGAGCACGCCATCGGCCGACATCTGCGCGTAAAGCAGCCCCTCGCGCAAGCCCCGGTCGGCGACCGACAGGCGGTCCGTCGGCCAGAGCCGCATCAGAGCCTGCAGGATCGCCGAGCCGGACATGATCAATGCATGCCGGTCCTTACCGATCCTCGGATCGGTGCGGCGTCCTTCGGGTCCCATGGCGAGGTAGGAGCGGATGACCGCGTCGATCTGTTCGGATGTCATCCGAAGCCCGTCCACCTTTGTCCGGTCGTAGCGCCTGAGACCCAGATGGGAGGCCGCGACGGTCGTGACCGTCCCGGATGTGCCGATGATCTGGAACCCCTCCTTGACCTGCTCGGACGCATAGGGCGCGAACTCCGCGAGGTTCTCCTCGAAGAACCAGGACATCAGCGCGAACCGTGCATTGTCGTCCTCAACGTCGCGGAACTGGTCCCGCAGCGTGGCGACGCCCAGCGGCACGGAGATCCAGTCCACCACCTTGGCGGCCGGAAATGGTCCCGGGTCCTGCCTGAACCCGGAATGGAGCCGCATGATCGCCTTCGGCCTGTCGTGCCGGGGGACCTTGGTCAGGTCGATCCAGACAAGCTCCGTCGATCCGCCGCCGATATCCACCACAAGAAGCTGTTCGGTCCGGGTCGACACAAGAGGCGCGCAGGAGATCACCGCGAGACGCGCTTCCTCCTCGGGCTGGATGATTTCGAGGCTGAGACCGGTTTCGCTGCGCACTTCCCGAATGAACTCGGCTGCATTCGTGGCGCGACGGCAGGCTTCGGTCGCCACGAGGCGCATCCGGCTCACCTTGTGGCGCCGGATCTTCTGCATGCAGATCCGAATGGCTCCGATCGTCCGCCCCATGGACGCACGGCTGAGCCGACCCGACCTCTCAAGCCCGGAGCCGAGCTGAACGGACTTCGAGAAACTGTCGATCACATGAAACTGACTGCCCTTCGGCTGGGCGATCAGCATCCGACAACTGTTCGTGCCGAGATCCAGCGCCGCATAGAGCGTCGCGGGATCCGGCGGAGCGGGGGCGGCGCCTTCGACCGGTTTCGGGAAGGCGCCCGCACCCTTGGGACGCCTGGGCGCCATCAGTCACGCCCTCCAATCATGAGTTGGCATCAGATTATTCAGCCGCGTCCCATCTGGCAAGCTTTGTGACAGACCCGCGATGGCCGCCCGGGATGCGCGGGCCGCACCGGCGCAGGCTCGATATTCTGTCGGCCATCCCTGTCCCCCGCCTCCTACTCGTGGCATGCCGGCCGTCGCGCAGTCGCGCCGTTCCGTCGAATTCCGGCGGTGACGGTGTCGGCCGCATCGCTATGAGAGCATCAGGAAGTTGCATCCTCCGGAGAGGTCCATGGCGCAGGTCACCATTGTCTACTGGCGTGACATTCCGGCTCAGGTCATGGCCGGAAAGGGGCGACGCGCCGTGAAGCTCCCGCTCGCCGAGCGGTTCGAGCAGGCCATCGACCGCGCCGCGATGAAGAGCGGCGCCACCGGAACCGACGCCTATCTTGCGGACTGGCGCAGGGCCGATCCGATCGAGGTCGAGGGCGACGACCGTCAAGCTGCCAAGGACATCGCGGCAGGCCTCGAGGCGGATTACGACGACGGCCGGCTGATGGCCCTTATCGGAAACGACGGCCGGGCCTGAACCCGGATGCGCATCGGAGACACGCTCATGGCCCTGTTCGACTTTCGCCGCAAGACCGCCTCAGCTGCGAGGTTCGGCCAATTCCCCGGCGGCCCGGCCGAGTTCATGTCGGGCTACTCGATCGAGGTGATGCCCCGCACCGCCGCGAAGGTCGGGAATTTCCGCGCGCTCCTGCCCGCGGGGACGCGCGTCTACATCGCCCATATCGACGGCACGCCGATCGAGGACATGGTGAGCACGGCGAGACGGCTCGCCGCCGAGGGCTTCGAAGTCATGCCGCACCTGCCCGCGAGACTGATCGCGGATACCGCCACACTCGCCGACTGGATTGCCCGCTACCAGGGGGAGGCGGGCGTGACCGGCGCTCTTCTGCTCGCCGGCGGTTTGGCCGAGCCGCGCGGTGCCTTTCATTCGTCGATGCAGCTTCTCGAGTCCGGCCTTCTCGATCGTGCGGGGCTCACCCGGCTCCATGTGGCCGGCCATCCGGAGGGAAACCGTGACATCGACCCAGAGGGCGGCCACGCGAACGTGGAGGCCGCCCTGCGCTGGAAGCACGACTTCTCGCAGCGCACCGATGCGAACATGGCGCTGGTCACGCAGTTCGCGTTCGAGGCCGACCCGATCATCTCCTGGGTCGATGGTCTTGCGGAAGAAGGCATCGACCTTCCGGTTCATGTCGGCATCGCCGGCCCCGCGAAACTCCAGACCATGATCCGCTTCGCCATCGCCTGCGGTGTCGGCCCGTCCCTGCGGGTGCTGCAGAGACGCGCCATGGACGTCACCAAACTTCTTCTGCCCTACGAACCCACGGAACTCCTGGCGGCGCTCGCGGCCCACAAGGCCGCCCATCCGGGCTTCGGCATCGCTCAGGTCCATCTGTTCCCGCTCGGCGGGATCGAGGTTGCGGCGACATGGGCGGGCGGTCTTGGCGGGCAAGCGGGCCGCACCGCCACGACCGCGAGCGCCTGACCGGACATGCCTGCGCTACTCTTCGATCTCGACGGCACCATGCTGGAGACCGACCCGCTCCATGCTGCGGTCTTCGTCGAGCTCTTCGCCGAGCATGGCCGGGAGATCGACGAGGCGTTCTACATCGGCCATCTGCACGGCCGCCAGAATGCCGACATCTTCGGCGAGTTCTTTCCCGCCGCCGATGCCTCGGCCATGGCCGACCTGAAGGAAGCCCGCTTTCGAGAAAGGCTGGGCCGTTCGGCCGAACCCATGCCCGGGCTGCTTGCCCTCCTCGACCGGGCCGAGGCAGAAGCCTGGCCCGTCGCAGTCGTGTCGAACGCCCCGACGCAGAACGCCCACGCCATGCTCGCCGCGATCGGGCTTTCGGACCGCATCGGCACCATCGTGCTGGGCGACGATTGTCCGCGCGGCAAGCCCGATCCCTTTCCCTATGCCGAGGCGATGCGGCGGCTGGGCGTGGACCCGGCCAGCGCGGTGGCCTTCGAGGACAGCCGCGCGGGTCTCGCCTCGGCCTCTGCCGCGGGGGCCCATGCCGTGGGCCTGACCTCGAGCCTGGCGCCCGAGGCGCTGCGCGCCGCCGGAGCCCGGCTCGTGATCCGCGACTTCTCCGATCCTGCGCTCGAAACGGCGCTCTTCAACCACCCCTGAAAGGAGCCCCGTGCATGACCCGCACCGTCGTCGAGTCGAAGACAAGGACCGCCGTGATCGGCTTTGACGAGCCCTTTTGCGTCATCGGCGAGCGCATCAATCCGACGGGGCGCAAGAAGCTCGCCGCCGAGCTCGAGGCGGGCGATTTCTCCACCGTGGAGCGGGATGCGCTGGAGCAGGTCGCCTGCGGAGCCACGATGCTCGATGTCAACGCGGGCGTCGTCTACAACTCGAACCCTGATCCGAACCAGACCGAGCCGCCGCTGATGCGGCGGATGATCGAGCTGGTTCAGGGGCTTGTGGACGTCCCCTTGTGTATCGACAGCTCGGTTCCCGGGGCGCTCGAAGCGGGTCTCGAGGCTTGCGAGGGCCGTCCGCTGCTCAATTCGGTCACCGGCGAGGAGGAGCGGCTGGAGCTCGTCCTGCCGCTGGTCAGGAAGTACAATGTGCCGATGGTGGCGATCTCCAACGATGACACCGGCATCAGCGAGGACCCCGAGGTCCGCTTTGCCGTCGCGAAGAAGATCGTCGAGCGGGCGGCGGATTACGGGATCCCGGCCCATGACATCGTCGTCGATCCGCTGGTGATGCCCATCGGAGCGATGGCCTCCGCCGGACAGCAGGTCTTCGCCCTCGTGCGCAAGCTGCGCGAGGAACTCGGGGTCAACACGACCTGCGGCGCGTCCAACATTTCCTTCGGCCTTCCGAACCGCCACGGGATCAATGCGGCCTTTCTGCCCATGGCCATCGCATCCGGCATGACCTCGGCGATCATGAACCCGGTCCGGCCGGTCGAGATGGAGGCGATCCGGGCGGCGAACATGCTGATGAACCACGACCCGAACGGCTCGAGCTGGATCGGGTTCGCACGCGTCATGGAGCAGGTCGAGGCCGGCACGCCCTATGCCGAGGCCGCCAAGGCGGGCAACGAGGCGGGAGGCGGCGGACGGCGGCGCAGGCGCCGCGCCTAGTGATGCGTTAACCGAAGTCCGTGCGGGTGGAGCGATGGGAGACGCCCCGATCCTTCCCCACGATCCCGACCTGTGGATGCGGCAGATGTCCACCACGAAATCCGCCCGTTCGGGCGACATCGTGCGTCGAAAGATCGACTGGGTCGACCGCGAGATCGGTCGTGACAGGCTGTTGGACGAAGTCCGGTCGCGGGGTTTCCACATGCGCGAGGCTGGCGGTCAGTTCCTCGTGGTCCGTGCGCCGGGACCCATCCGGATGGTGTGTTGAGGCCCCCCAATATTCGCGACCATTCGGCTCGGATCAGTCGCAAATGATCCGATACTCAGAGCCCGTAGAGCGCGCCGAACTTCGTCTCGAGATAGGCAAGCAACGGCTCCTCGGTGGGCGCTTCTCCGGTTGCGGCCGCTATGGTGTCGAGAGGCTCCCGCAGTCCGCCATGCCGCTGCAGCTTGTCCCGCAGCCAGTCCGTGGCTGGCGCAAGGTCGCCCGCCGCGAGATGCGCGTCGAGGTCAGGGACCGCCTTGCGCAGCGCCCCGTGCAGGCAGCCCGCATAGACGTTGCCGAGCGTGTAGGTCGGAAAATAGCCGAAGAGCCCTACCGACCAGTGGACGTCCTGCAGGACACCGTTCGACGGTCGGTCGACGGCATAACCGAAATCCGCCTCGAACCTGCGGTTCCAGGCCTCTTCCAGATCGCTCACCTCGATCTCGCGCGAGATCAGCGCCCGCTCGAGGTCGGTGCGCAGCAGGATATGGAGGTTGTACTGCACCTCGTCGGCTTCGGTCCGGATGTAGCCCCGGTGAACCCCGTTCGCGGCTGCGTAGAGCGAGTCCTCGTCGGCCAGGCCCAGGTCGCCGAACGCATCGCGCATCTCGCTCCAGAGCCAGCCCAGAAAGGCGCGGCTGCGGCCGAGCTGGTTCTCGTAGATGCGGCTCTGGCTTTCATGCACGCCCATAGAGACGCCGGAGCCGAGGGGAGTCAGAAGATAGCGGGGATCGACGTTCTGCTCATAAGCGGCATGCCCGACCTCATGGATCGTCGAGTAGAGGCGGTTGAAGGGGTCCGTGGGCGCCGTCCGCGTCGTGATCCGCACATCCTGTCCCGAACCGGAGGAAAACGGGTGGACTGCCTTGTCCACGCGTCCGCGTTTCATGTCGTAGCCGAAGACCCCCGCCACCTTGCGCGACAGCCGCATCTGTGCGGCTTCGTCGAACACGCCGGTGAGCGCCGGCGCGGGAGGCCTCGCCAGCACCGCCTCCCGAAGCGCCACCAACCGCGGACGGAGCCGTCCGAAGAGGGCGTCGAGTTCGTTCCCGGTTATGCCGGGCTCGTAATCCTGAAGCATCGCGTCATAAACGTCGCCGCCGTTCGAGAGGGCCGCCCCCTCTTCGCGCTTCAACGACACCACCTCGGCGAGCGTGGGGGCGAAGGCGTCGAAGTCGTCGGCCGCCCGCGCCTCGGCCCAGATGCCCTGGGCTCGGGAGGTCACCCGCGCGATCTCGGCCGAGAGCCTCGCGGGCACCCGTGTGGCCCGGTCGAACGCGCGCCTGATGAGCCGCACCTGCGCAAGATCTTCGGCGGTCAGCGTGTCCGTCTCTAGCGCCGCAAGCCAGTCGCCCACCCGCGGATCGGTCCGACGGGCGTGGAGGACGCCCTCCATCGCCGCCATTTCCTCGGACCGTTGGGCTGCCGCCCCCCGGGGCATCACCGTTTCCTGGTCCCAGCCGAGCCTCCCGGCCACCTGCTCGAGCGCGGCGGTCTCGCGCGCGTGGGCCATCAGGTCGTCGAAGGGAGTGGTCATGCGGTACCTCGCAGGGATTGCGGCAACGGATAGCGCGCGAGAAACCGCGCGCGCAGGATAAGGACCCAGAGCAGCACAGCCGTCGCCTGGTGCAGAATCCCCAGCTGCCAGGGCGCCGAGTAGAGCGCCGTGACGATGCCGATGACGACCTGCAGCAGGATCACCGCCAGAACCGCGTTCATGGCAAATCGCGTGCGCCCGTTCGGCGAGCGCCACCCGCGCAGCCAGACGGCGACACCAAGCACGAGGAGCAGATAACCCGCCATCCGGTGGACGAACTGCACCGTTCCCGCATTCTCGAAGAAGTTGCGCCACCACGGGTCGAGCACCATCGGTTCGGGCGGCAGAAAGCCGCCGCCCATGTCGGGCCAGGTCGGGAACATCCGGCCCGCGTCGATGCCCGCCACCAGCGCACCGAGCAGGATCTGGACGAACGCCAGATGCATGAGCCCGGTTGTCCCGCCGAAGAGCCGCGCCTCGGCGGAGCGGCGCGCCTGCAGCAGATCCGCCTCCCGCCGTGCGAGCCGGAACGTGTACCAGGCGATCAGGCCGAGGATCACGAAGGCCAATCCCAGGTGTATGGCGAGCCGGTAGGACGCCACGTCGAGCATCCCGGGCTCGAGCCCCGAGGATACCATCCACCAGCCGATCGCCCCTTGCAGCCCGCCCAGACCGCCAAGCAGCAGAAGGCGCCCGGTCCAGCCGCGCGGCAGGGTCCGGGTCAACAGAAACCAGAGGAACCCCAGAGCCCAGACGAGGCCGATGAAGCGCCCGAGCTGCCGGTGGCCCCATTCCCACCAGTAGATCACCTTGAACTCGTCGAGCGTCATGCCCGCGTTCTGCAGCTGATATTCGGGGATCTGGCGATAGAGGTCGAATTCGCGCTGCCAGTCCTCGGCATTCAGCGGAGGAATCGCGCCCGTCACGGGCGCCCATTCGGTGATCGACAGCCCGGAATCCGTCAGCCGGGTCATGCCGCCCACCGCGATCATCACGACGACCAGCGCGAAGAGCACCATCAGCCAGATTCGCACCGCCCCGCGTGCGCCACTGCCGCCGGCGCGCTCGATCGCACCCGTGGCCGCCGCCTGCTGACGCCCGGGCGTCGCCACGTCCTCGAAGATCGCCCTCGGTTTCTTTGCCATGCCTCGCTCCTTTGCGCGGCAAGCTAGGCTCGACCCGTGACCCCCGCAAGCCGACGCCTTGCTTCATCGGGACGCGGGTCAGCCGCGCTCCTTCCAGCGTATCATCTGCCGCAGCATGCCGTGGAGCATCTGAACATCGGCCTGAGTCAACGGCAGACGGCTCCAGAGGTTGCGCAGATTGAGCCGCATTCCCTCCGCTTTCGTCGCGGGAAAGAAGAACCCTGCTTCATCGAGCCGTTCCTCGTAATGGTCGCCCAGCCGTTCGATCTCCAGTCGCGTCGCCAGATCGGTGCGCTGACCCTCCAGCCGTTCGGGCAGGGCCTCGTGTGTCGCCCGTCGCCACTCATAGGCGAGCAGAAGCACGCATTGCGCGAGGTTGATCGAGGGAAAATCGGGGTTCACGTCGACCGTTACGATGGCCGAGGCCCGGGCGATATCCTCGTTCTCCATCCCAGCCCGCTCCGGGCCGAACATCACCGCCACGCGTTCCCCCGTGGCCACCCGCGCCGCGGCGTCTCGCATGGCGGCCTCGGGCGTCAGCACCGGCTTCGTCAGTTCCCGCGGACGCGCGGTCGTGGCGTAGACATAGGTGCAGTCGCTCACCGCCTCCGCCACCTTCTCGAAGACCTGCGCGCCGTCCAGTAGCCGCCCCGCCCCGCTCGCCAGTGCCACGGCGGATGGATTCGGCCAGCCGTCCCTCGGCGTCACGAGCCGCATACGGTCAAGACCGAAATTCCACATGGCCCGGGCAGAGGCGCCGATGTTCTCGCCCATCTGGGGACGGATCAGCACGAATGCCGGCGCTACGGGATCGGACATGGGCACTCTCCTTCGGGGCCGCGGCGTGATACGCCGAGGCGCCCCCCCGGACAAGGCAGTTGCCATGGCTTTCGACCCCGGACTCGCCGCCCTCCTGCGCAGGAAACTCGCCGACGCGGGACCCGTCGCCGAACGGCGCATGTTCGGCGCGCTCTCCTCCATGCTCGACGGCAACATGGCCTCTGGCGCCCTGGACGATGCCGGCATCTCCGGGGGGACGGGCCGGCGAGGACGAGGCGCTCGCTCCTCCGGCGTATAGCGACTGGCGCCGACCGGCAGGCCCATGGGCGGTTTCGTGACCGCCGGCGCGGAAACCATGGCAGACGATGACCTGCGGGGGCGTCTCCTCGGCCTGGCCCCCGCCGACGTGGCGACGCTACCGCCGAAGTAGCCAAGCCAGGATTTCCCTGTTACGAGCGGCAAACCGCCGCGCCGCGGCTCCAGCAAGAACCGACGAAGTCCTGCCATGACAGACGCCTCCGGGCCGCCCCAGCTCTACCTGATCTCGCCTCCCGCATTCGAGCTATCCACGTTCCCTGCAAGGCTTGCGGCCTGTCTCGACCTGGCCGAGGTGGCCTGCGTCCGGTTGGCGCTGGCCACCCGTGACGAGGACGTCATCTGCCGCGCGGCCGATGCGCTGCGGGAGGTGACCCATTCGCGGGACGTCGCGCTGGTGATCGAGACCCACGCCGTCCTTGCAGAGCGCCTCGGTCTTGATGGTGTCCACCTGACGGACGGCGCCCGGTCGGTTCGTGCCATGCGCAAGAAGCTGGGGGCCGATACCATCGTGGGCGCCTTCTGCGGCCGTTCCAGCCATGACGGAATGACCGCCGGCGAGGCCGGTGCCGATTACGTCAGCTTCGGCCCTGCGGGCGCCTCGGCCCTCGGCGACGGCAGCCGGGCCGAGCCGGACCTCTTCCAGTGGTGGTCCGACATGATCGAAGTTCCCGTGGTCGCGGAAGGGAACCTGGATGAAGAGACCATCCGAACCCTCTCTCCAATAACGGATTTCTTCGGGATCGGCGAAGAGATCTGGGACGTGGAGACACCGTCCGATGCCCTGCGCGCGCTGCTGCGCGCCATGGCGGACGCCGCCTAGAGCGGCGCCGCGATCTCTTGCTCTTCGCCTTCGCGCACCGCGGTGAAGAAGCAGCTGCGTCGCCCGGTGTGACAGGCCGCACCCGTCTGACGCACCAGGAGCAACAGGCAATCGCGGTCACAATCGAGGCGCATCTCCACGAGTTCCTGCACATGCCCCGAGGTGTCGCCCTTGCGCCAGAATGCCGCGCGCGACCGCGACCAGTAGACCACGCGACCCTCTTCCAGGGTCCGGGCGACCGACTCCGCGTTCATCCAGGCGAGCATGAGCACCTGGCCGTTCTCTGCATCCTGCGCAATCGCGGGGATCAGACCCTGCGCGTCGAATTCAAGCGAGGCCGGATCGAACCGCATGGCATTGCTCCTTTGCGCGGGCGTCGAACGGCCCTATCTACGACGCAATGCGGGATGGAGGCAACGCAATGGCCGAAGCCGAGCTGATGAAACTCTACTCCGGGCGCATCCTCGCGCTCGCTGCGGACATGCCCCGGGTCGGGCGTCTCGAGGCGCCCGAAGGTACGGCCCGGGCGCGTTCGCCGCTGTGCGGGTCCACCGTCACGGTCGATCTGATGCTCAACGATGGCCGCATCGCGGATTACCGGCAGGACGTGAAGGCCTGTGCGCTGGGTCAGGCCTCCGCTGCGGTGGTCGGGGCCAACATCATCGGCCGTACCGAGGATGAGGTTTGTGCCGGCCGCGATGCCCTTGCCGCTATGCTCAAGGATGGCGGCCCGGTGCCGGCGGCGCCCTGGGACGGATTCGAGGTGCTGGAGCCGGCTCGCGACTACCGCAACCGACATGCCTCGATCCTTCTGGCCTTCGACGCGACCCTGAAGGCGTTCGAGGATGCGCGAGAGCGGGCGAACGCCTGACGCGTGGCGGTCGGCCCGTGACTGAAGGGTCCGTCTCGGGCGCGTGACGTCCTTCATTCCAGCGAAAGAAAAAACCGCCGCACATGCCGGGACGGGCATGGCGGCGGCAGGCAGAACCGTATCGCGGAGTCCGGACCCGTCGGCAGGGGAGGCAACCCCGGAACCGTGGGACAGGCAGTCATGGGTCCAGCGCCGCGGGGACAGGCAGGTGCGACGCAAGACGGGCCGGCGCGAAGGGCTCGGGCAGAGGGTTAGACCAGTCCGGGCAGGGAAAGGCCGACGAACAGGAGAACCACTAGGGAGAGGACGCCGATCGTATCGGCCAGAAGAGTGTCGCGGGAGCGGTGAAGCGCCGTCCGGATCGTCTGTGCCATCGTCTCGCCTCCTTGGTGTGCCTGCTGTTTGTTGACCCTTTGTTCTCATATTCGGCGCCGACTGTCCAGAACTTTCTATGAACATCGGGGAACAAAACGTGTCAGCCGACCGAAAGCAGGCGGATCGCCCTGTCCTGTTCCATCAGCCAGAGCAGCATTCGGGCGGCCCGACCCCGGTCGCTTTCGAGTGTCGGATCGGTGTTGAGAAGCGCCCGCGCATCGGACTGGGCAAGCTCCATCAGCGCGGCCTGACGCTCCAGATCCGCCACGCGAAACCTGGGTAGGCCGGATTGCGCGGTGCCTATCAGGTCCCCCATCCCGCGCATGGCAAGGTCTTCCTCGGCGATCCGGAAACCGTCATCGGTCTCGCGCAGGATCTCCAGCCTTCGCCTCCCCGTCTCGGACAAGGGCGGCGCATACATCAGAAGGCAGGTGGAGGCGGCGGCCCCCCGTCCCACGCGCCCGCGCAGCTGATGCAGTTGCGCGAGGCCGAAACTGTCGGCGCCCTCGATAACCATGATCGAGGCATTGGGCACGTTCACCCCGACTTCGATCACCGTCGTGGCGACGAGCACCCGCGTCTCGCCCGCCACGAAGCGTGCCATCGCGGCGTCCTTCTCGGCGGGCGGCAACTGTCCGTGGACCAGACCCACGGCATCCTCGCCGAGGGCGGCGCGCAGGGCCTTGTATCGTGTCTCGGTCGATGTCAGCTCGCTCGCCTCGCTGTCATCCACCAGAGGGCAGACCCAGTAGGCCTGCCGCCCCTCGCCGGCGGCCCGCCGCAGATGCTCCACCACTTCCACCATCCGAGCGGCGGAGACGACGGACGTCTTCACCGGAGTCCGGCCCGGCGGCTTCTGGTCGAGGACGGAGAGGTCCATGTCGCCGTAATGCGCCAGCGCCAGAGACCTCGGAATGGGCGTCGCGGTCATCACCAGTACATCCGCCCGCGCGCCCTTCGCCCCCAGTTCCATGCGCTGCGACACTCCGAAACGGTGCTGCTCGTCCACGATGGCGAGACGCAGGTCGGCAAATGCCACGTCCTTCTGGAACACCGCATGAGTCCCCACGAGAATGCCGATCTCTCCCGCCGCCAGGGCCGCGAGCTTCGCCTCCCGTTCCGCTCCCTTGTCGCGGCCCGTCAGCAACTCCAGCCGGACGCCCGCATCGGCGGCCAGCGGCGACAGCCCCTCCAGATGCTGCCGGGCGAGGATCTCCGTGGGGGCCATCATCACCCCCTGCCCGCCCGATTCCACCGCAATGAGGAGCGCCATGAAGGCCACCAGCGTCTTGCCCGAGCCGACATCGCCCTGCAGCAGGCGGTTCATCCGGCGCGGACCCGCCATATCCGACTCGATCTCCGCGATGGCGCGGGACTGCGCCCCGGTCGGGCTGTAGGGCAGCGCCTTCAGGACCTTGTCCCGCAGTGCGCCCGTGCCCCGCGTCTCCCTCCCCTTTCCGCGCCGCATCGTCTGGCGCGCCAGACCCAGTGTCAGCTGATGCGCCATGAGTTCGTCATAGGCGAGCCTCTGACGGGCATGGGCGGTGGCGATCAGGTCGTCAGGCCCCCGCGGCGCATGGGCAGCGGCCAGCGCCTCACGCCAGCCCGGCCAGCCCTGCCGCGCCATGAGCGGCGGATCGATCCACTCGTCGAGCTCGGGAGCCAGCGAGAGCGCCGCCCGCGACGCCCGGAACATCAGTTTCTGCGTGACGCCGCCGGGCAGCGGATAGATCGGCTCGAACTCCGGGATCGTCAGCGCCTCGTCGGGCGTCAGGATGTGGTCGGGATGGACCATCTGGCCCACGCCGTCGAACAGCTCCACCTGGCCCGAGACGATCCGTGTCTGGCCCGTGGGCAATTGCCGGCGCAGCCAGTCGTCGCGCGCGTGAAAGAAGACCAGCAGAAACTCGGTCTGCGCATCGTCCACCGCCACGCGGTAGGGACGACCGCGGGCGGTGGGTGGCATGTGCCGGCCCACGCGCACCTTTACCGTGACGGTCGCCGGCGGCACGACCTCCCGGATCGAGGATTTCAGCCGCCGGTCCGTTCCCGCATAGGGCAGCGTGTAGGCCATGTCCCTGGGTGTCGCGATCCCGGCCTGAACCAGGGTTTTCGCCGTCTTCGGCCCGATCCCATCCAGCACCTCGAGGCCCGAGAAAAGGGGCCAGAGCGGTTCGGGTCTTCCGCTCATGCGCGGCCCGCGAGCGCGAGCCAGGCCTCTTCGTCGATCGTCTCGATGCCGAGTTCGGCGGCCTTCTTCGCCTTCGAGCCGGCCCCCGGACCCGCGATCACGAGGTCGGTCTTGGCACTGACGCTGCCAGACACGCGCGCGCCGAGGGCCTCCGCCCGCGCCTTTGCCTCGGCGCGGCTCATCCTTTCCAGGGTTCCGGTGAAGACGAGGGTCTTGCCGGCGATCGGGCTGTCGGCGGCGGGCCGTTCGGCGGGCTCGACGCGCAGGTGAGCGACCAGACGGTCGATCGACGCCCGTTCCTCCGTCTGGGCCATGGTCGTCACCAGGCTCTGCGCGAGCGTGGCGCCGACCCCGTCGATGCCCACGATGTCCTCCCAGGCTGCGCGGGCCGCTTCGGGAAGCGGCGGGTCCGTCCAGATCCTCTCGCGTGTCTCGCCGACCCGCGCGCGCCGGCCCTCGGTCATTGCGGCCTCGCGTTCGGCGATGACCGCGTCCTCCGCCAGCGCGTGGCGCGCCGCGGCGGGTGCGGCCGCATCGACGGCGGAAGCGAGCGCCTCCCAGGTGCCGAAATGCCGCGCGAGATCACCTGCAGCCACCTCGCCCACGTGCCGGATCCCCAGAGAGAAGATCAGGCGGGCCAGCGGGATCGTCCGCCGTTCCTCTATCGCAGCGAAGAGGTTGCGCGCCGAGGTCGCGCCGTAGCCTTCGCGGTGCTCCAGTCTCGAGACATTACCGGCATCGCGCTCGGCAAGAGTGAAGATGTCTGCCGGTTCCCGGATCGGCAGGGCGGTGTCGGACCAGAACATCTCGATCTGCTTCGCGCCCAGCCCCTCGATGTCGAAGGCGGCGCGGCTCACGAAATGCTTGAGCTTCTCGATGGCCTGTGCGGGGCAGATGAGCCCCCCCGTGCAGCGGCGGACCGCATCGCCCTCTTCGCGGATCGCGGCAGAGCCGCATTCCGGACAGGTCTCGGGAAAGTCGTAGGGTTGTGCCCCTTCCGGCCTCTTCGAGAGGTCCACGTCGGCGACCTTCGGTATGACGTCGCCGGCGCGGTAGACCTGCACCCAGTCTCCCTCGCGGATGTCCTTGCCGTCCCGGATCGGCGTGCCATCGGCGGCCCTGCCGGCGATGTAATCCTCGTTGTGCAGCGTGGCGTTCGAGACGACCACGCCGCCCACGGTCACCGGCATCAGGCGTGCCACCGGCGAAAGGGCACCGGTCCGGCCGACCTGGATCTCGATCCGTTCGAGCCGGGTCCAGGCGAGTTCGGCGGGAAACTTGTGCGCGAGCGCCCAGCGGGGCGTGGTGGAGCGGAACCCCAGTCGCTCCTGGAGCGCGATGTCGTCGACCTTGTAGACCACACCGTCGATGTCATAGCCCAGCGTCGCCCGTTGCGCTTCGATCCGCGCGTGATGGGCAAGGAGCGCATCGACATCTTCGCAGAGTTCCGTGAGCGGGTTGACCGGGAAGCCCCAGGCCCGGAACTGCGCCATCGCGTCGTGCTGGGTGACGGCGACCGGCGCGGAGACCTCGCCCCAGGAATAGGCAAAGAACCGCAGCGGGCGCCGGCGCGTGATCTCGGAATCGAGTTGCCGCAGCGAACCCGCCGCGGCGTTGCGCGGATTGGCGAAGGTCCTTGCCCCCGCCTCCTCCTGCCGCGCATTGAGCGCCGCGAAGTCGGCATGGCTCATGTAGACCTCGCCCCGCACCTCCAGAACCTCGGGGCCATCAGGGAGACGGTCCGGGATGTCCTTCAGCGTCAGCGCATTGCGCGTGACATTCTCGCCGACCTGTCCGTCGCCGCGGGTCGCGGCCTGCACGAGCCGGCCCGCCTCGTAGCGGAGGGACAGGCTCAGCCCGTCGATCTTCGGTTCCGCGGTATAGGTCAGCCGTTCGTTCGCTCCGAGTCCGAGGTATTTGCGGATGGAGGCGTCGAACTCGCGGACTTCGCCGGTATCGAAGGCATTGCTCAGCGACATCATCCGGACCCGGTGTGTGACCTTGCCGAACCCCTCCGCCGGGGCCGCGCCGATCATGTCCGACGGCGAATCCGCGCGCTTCAGCCCGGGAAACCGTGCTTCGATCTCGGCATTGCGCCGCTTCAGCGCATCGTAGTCGGCATCGCTGAGATGGGGCGCGTCTTCGACGTGGTAGGCCCGGTCGGCCGCGGCCAGCAGGTCCGCCAGCCGCGCAAGTTCGATCCGGGCCTGAGCTTCCGTAAGTTCGCTCACCGCCGGTCTGTCGGCCATAACGCCTGCCCCTCATCCGTCCCGCTTCTCGCCACGATGGTGCTAGACCGACCGCGGCAAGCCGTCCAGACCGCAAGGCAGGGGCGGGTCGCTGGACCGGCCGGAGGGAACGTCGCGTCGCCAGCCGGAGGCGGCGCCGGCGCAAGCCGCCTGCGAGCGCGCCGGTTGCCGGACTTCACGGCGCGATCATGTCACTGCAAAGCGGCCCAGGGCATGCGAGGAAGGGAGTCGCGGGACATGAGCCGGTCACAACCGGGTGCAGGCCCTGCTCCGGGTCAACCCGCGACCGCAGGACCGCAGATCAGGCGCCGACCGCAAGGCGGCTCCCGCCCAGCGTCTCGGGATCGGGGTCGCGCAGGACATAGCCCCGCCCCCAGACCGTCTCGATATGGTTCTCGCCGCCAGTGGCATGGCTCAATTTCTTGCGCAACTTGCAGATGAAGACGTCGATGATCTTCAACTCGGGTTCGTCCATGCCGCCATATAGATGGTTGAGGAACATCTCCTTGGTGAGGGTCGTCCCCTTCCGCAGGGAGAGCAGTTCGAACATCTGGTATTCCTTGCCGGTCAGATGAACCGGCGCGCCGTCCACCTCCACCGTCTTGGCGTCGAGATTGACCAGGATCCGCCCGGTCCGGATCACCGATTGCGAATGGCCCTTGGAGCGGCGGATGATGGCGTGGATCCGGGCGACGAGTTCCTCGCGATGGAACGGTTTCGTCAGGTAGTCGTCGGCGCCGAAACCGAAGCTTTTCAGTTTGCTTTCCGTCGCTTCCTCGCCGGTCAGGACGAGGATCGGCGTGTCGATACGACCGACGCGCAACTGGCGCAGCACCTCGAGGCCGTTCATGTCGGGCAGGTTCAGGTCGAGCAGGATCAGGTCGTAGTCGTAGAGCCGGGCAAGATCGATCCCTTCCTCGCCGAGGTCCGTGGAGTAGACGTTGAGGTTGGCGTGCGTCAGCATCAGCTCGATGCTCTTCGAGGTCGTCGGGTCGTCTTCTACCAGCAGGACGCGCATCAGGGTTCTCCGCTCTCTCGTTCCTGTCGCCAGTTCTGGCGCAGAATGGTTAAGCCGGCGTTACCGTCCTCCGCGACGGTAGATGTTCTACCTAGGGTTGTCTATACCTTTGCAGCGCCGTCGCCCGCAGCGCCGCCTCGCCGTGGGTTTCGACCGCAGAGCGCCAGCCGTCGAATTCCTCTTCCGAAAGGCCATATATCTTCAACGCCGTCTCCCGGAGCAGGAGCCCCGCCGAAACCGCGCGCACCACGGCGGCCTTGCGCGAGGCGACCCAGCGCACCGTCTTCACGGAGGGCAGATCGGCCCGGGTCATCACCGACCCGTCGGCAAGCCTGACCGACCGCGGCCCTTCCACCTTCCTGAGATACATCGTCGATCCCGCCTTCTGTCGTTCCATCGCGGAGAGACTGGCGCGAGGGGTCTTAAGCGCGGGTGAAACCGGGTCTTGAGAGTATCTCGGATTTTCCTATATTTGCGGCTCTTTCCCCGCCCCCGCCGCACCGGAGCCGACATGCCCCTCGACACTGAGCTCAACTCCCTGGGCTTCGCCAAGCCGCCCGCCGAGACCCGGGTGCTGGTCGCCATGTCGGGTGGCGTCGACAGCTCGGTCGTCGCTGCGGAACTCGCCACCGAGGGCTATGACGTCGTGGGCATCACCCTGCAGCTCTACGACCATGGTGCGGCGCTGGCCCGGAAGGGCGCATGCTGCGCGGGGCGCGACATCCACGATGCGCGGCGCGTGGCCGAGGCCATGGGCTTTCCCCATTACGTGCTCGATTACGAGAACGTCTTCCGGGAAAGCGTGATCGACGAATTCGCAGACAGCTATCTGGCCGGCGCCACGCCCGTTCCCTGTATCCGCTGCAACGAACGGGTGAAGTTCAGGGACCTGCTGGAAACGGCGAAGGATCTGGAGGCCGACTGCATGGCCACAGGCCATTACATCCGGCGCATGGACGGACCGCTCGGCCCTGAACTTCACGCAGCAGCCGATCCCGCACGGGATCAGTCCTATTTTCTCTTCTCGACCACGCGCGAACAGCTCGACTACCTGCGTTTTCCGCTGGGCCACCTGAGGAGCAAGGCGGAAACCCGGGCACTCGCGGCGCGGCACGGCCTTTCCGTGGCCGACAAGCCCGACAGCCAGGACATCTGCTTCGTTCCGAACGGGAATTATGCCTCCGTGATCGAGAAGCTGCGCCCGGGCGCCGCCGATCCCGGAGAGATCGTTCACGCCGACGGGCGCGTGCTGGGTGAGCACCGGGGGGTCATCCACTACACTGTCGGCCAGCGACGCGGCCTCGGCATCGGCGGGCTGTCGGAGCCGCTCTATGTCGTCCGTCTCGACGTGGAGGCGCGGCGGGTCATCGTCGGGCCGAAAGAAATGCTCGCGACGCGGCGGGTGCCGATCAGAGAGGTCAACTGGCTCGGCGACGGGGACTTCGCCGGCGAAACCGAGCGCGAGATCGCGGTGAAGATCCGCTCCACCCGTCCACCGGCCGAGGCGGTCCTGCGGCCGCTCTCGGAGACCGAGGCCGAGGTCGAACTGGCGGTGGCCGAGGAAGGCGTGGCGCCGGGTCAAGCCTGCGTCTTCTACGAGCCCGGGACCAGCCGCGTTCTGGGCGGCGGCTGGATCCGAGGCGCACGCTAAGGCCCCATGATCTTCTGGAAGATCATGGGGAGGCAAGAATCTTCTAGAAGATTCCTGTGACCGGCCCTACCGATGCCGCCCATGCTCTACACCTCACCCCACGACTGGACGGCCTCCGACCGAAAACGCCTGCTGGTGTTCGGTATGTCCGGCCTCGGCAAGACCCGCCTCGCCTCGCTCCTGCGCGGCGCCGGCGACTGGTTCCACTATTCGGTCGATTACCGCATCGGCACGCGCTACATGGGTGAGGCCATCGCCGACAACGCCAAGCGCCTGGCCATGTCGGTGCCGCTGCTGCGTGACCTTCTGATGAGCGATTCGATCTACATCGGCTCGAACATCACCTTCGACAATCTCGCCCCACTCTCCACCTACCTCGGAAAGCCCGGCGATCCCGCAAGGGGCGGCCTGCCCATCGAGGAGTACCGTCTGCGGCAGGCCCTGCACCGCGATGCGGAGCGGGCGGCGCTGCTCGACACCGGGCATTTCATCGACCGGGCGGAGACGCTCTACGGCTATCCCCATTTCATCTGCGATTCCGGCGGGTCGATCTGCGAGGTGGTGGATCCCTCAGATCCGGGCGACCCGATCCTGCGGCATCTCTCGGACCGGTGCCTCATGGTGCATCTCGTGGGCAGCGAGGCCCATACCGAAACGCTGATCCGGCGCTTCGACGCGGCGCCGAAGCCGATGTACTACCAGCCGGACTTTCTCGACAGCTGCTGGCGCGACTATCTCGCCGAGACCGGTTGCGCGCCTCACGAGGTCGATCCGGACGCCTTCATCCGCGCAACCTACGCCCGCGCCCTCGCCCACCGCGCGCCGCTCTACGCCGCCATGGCGCGCTGGGGCGTCAGCGTCACAGCCGATGAGGTCTCCGCGACGCGTGACGCGGCTGACGTGGTCGAAATGGTCGCCGCCGCCCTCGCCCGCCGCCAGCGGGACTGACCGCCCTGCCCGGCTTGTGCGGGGGGCGCGCCCGCATTACTCCATCGGGGCTTCGCTGCCTGAGGACTTCCGATGCCGATCAAGCTGCCCGCAGACCTTCCCGCTTACACCGTCCTCTCCCGCGAAGGGGTGATGGTGATGGACGAGGCGCTTGCCGAGAGGCAGGATATCCGGCCGCTGAAGATCGGCCTCCTGAACCTGATGCCCAAGAAGATCCAGACCGAGACGCAGTTCGCCCGGCTGATCGGCGCCACCCCCCTGCAGATCGAATTCCACCTGATCCGCATGACCGAGCACGAGACGAAGAACACCGCCGCAGAGCACATGGAGGCCTTCTACCGCCCCTTTGCCGACGTCGCGGCCTCGGGTGAGACCTTCGACGGGCTGGTGATCACGGGCGCCCCGATAGAGCACCTGCCCTTCGAGGAGGTGACCTACTGGGACGAACTGACCCGCGTCTTCGACTGGACCCAGACCCATGTCCATTCGACCTTCGGCGTCTGCTGGGGCGGAATGGCGATGATCCACCACTTCCACGGGGTGCCCAAGCATCTGCTCAGCGCAAAGGCCTTCGGCTGCTACCGCCATGCGCTCTGCGCGCCTGAAAGCCCGCTCTTGCGGGGGTTCTCCGATGACATGGTGATCCCCGTCTCGCGCTGGACGGAGATGCGCCGCGACGAGATCGAGGCGCATGAGGGCCTGCGCGTGCTGGTCGACAGTCCCGAAGTCGGACCCTGCCTCGTCGAGGATCCCGCACACCGGGCCCTCTACATCTTCAATCACCTGGAATACGACAGCGGTACCCTCAAGGAGGAATACGACCGCGACGCCGTGAAGGGGGAGCCCATCGCCGTGCCGCGCAACTACTATCCCGGCGACGATCCGACGAAGAAGCCCCAGAACCGTTGGCGCAGCCATGCGCATCTTCTGTATGGCAACTGGATCTCCGAAATCTACCTCACGACGCCCTTCGACATGGGCGAGATCGGCCGCCGGTCCACCGACCTGCGCCGCTGAATGACAGTTCCATGCCCCGACCTGCCCCGGGGACTTCGGCGCCGGCCCTGACGTCCGTGACGTCGTGATCCGGGGATTGCCCATGGATATCGGCTCGGCCTGCCATATCTGCGCCTCATGCTCCTGCGTGCCACCCTGCTCGGCCTTGCCGCCGTCATCGCCCTCGGCACGGTCGCGACCGGTCTGCGCCTTTCTGCCAGGGTGAAGGCGGGCGAGGCCGCCTATCCTCCCGAGGGTCGCTTCGTCACGGTCGAGGGCCGGCGTATCCATGCGGTGGTTTCAGGCGAGGGGCCGGATGTGGTCCTGATACACGGATCGTCCGGCAATACCCGGGACATGACCTTCCGCCTCGCGCCGATCCTCGCCCGCACCTACCGCGTGATCGCCTTCGATCGCCCCGGCCTCGGCTATTCCGATCGCCTCCAGGGCAAGGAGGGGATCGAGGCACAGGCCCGCGTTCTGCAGGCAGCAGCGGCGCAGCTTGGCGCCGAGAAGCCGATCGTCCTCGGGCAAAGCTACGGCGGCGCCGTGGCGCTGGCCTGGGCCGCCCGTCATCCTGCGAGCCTCTCGGCCCTTGTCGCCGTCTCCTCCCCCTCCCAGCGCTGGGAGGGGGATCTGCCCGCGCTCTACCGCCTAACCTCGCATCCCCTGGGGAGCGCCCTGGCGGTGCCGCTGATCTCGGCGTGGGTTCCTCCCGACTATGTCGCGCAGCAGATCCGGGGTGTCTTCGGTCCACAGGAGATGCCGCCCGGCTATGCAGAGGCGATCGGCGCGCCGCTGATCACCCGGCCGGAGAGCCTGCGCGCCAATGCGGCGCAGCGCGCCACGCTGAAGCAGGAGATCACCGCCCTGCAGCCGCACTACGCCACGATCACGGTCCCTCTGGAGATCGTTCACGGCACGGCCGATACCACCGTCCCGTTCGAGATCCATGCCGAACCTCTTGCCCGCCAGGCGCCCACGGCCCATCTGATGGCCCTTCCGGGTATCGGTCACATTCCTCAGAACGTCGCGCCCGAGGCGGTGGCCGAGGCAGTGGACCGCGCCGCACGGCGCGCCGGGCTGAACTGACAGGGCCACATTGCGCACGGCGGCAGGCGGGGGCAGGATGTCCGGCACCACAGGGACGGAGACGGACATGGAGCTTCCCTTCGACGGCGCAATCACTCACTACCTCGAGAAGGAGGCCCCCGACGAGCTGCGCGCCGCAATCCGGACGGGAGAGAAGCGCGACATCCTTTCGGACAGCTATCCCTACAGCGTGCGTCTGTCGAAGGAGGACTACAAGGCGGCGATGGACCCTTTGCAGGAGGAGCTCGTGCGCCTGCAGGCCGACGTCAGGCAGTCGGGCAAGCGCGTGGTAATCGTCTTCGAGGGACGCGACGCCGCCGGCAAGGGGGGCACGATCAAGGCCATGACGGAGAATCTCAACCCCCGGGTCGCCCGCGTGGTGGCCCTCTCCAAGCCCTCGGACATCGAGGCCGGCCAGTGGTATTTCCAGCGCTACATCGAGCAATTGCCGACCGCGGGGGAGATCGTTCTCTTCGACCGGTCCTGGTACAACCGCGGCGTGGTGGAGCATGTCTTCCAGTTCTGCACGCACCGCCAGCGCGAGCACTTCTTCCGCCAGCTTCCACATTTCGAGGAGATGCTCGTCGACGAGGGCATCTACCTCGTGAAGCTGTGGCTGAACGTGGGCCGCGCCGAGCAGCTGCGCCGATTTCTCAAGCGCGAAGGCGATCCGCTGAAGCAGTGGAAACTCAGCTGGATCGACATCGAGGGCCTGCGCAAATGGGATGAATACTCCATGGCGATCACCGAGACCCTGCGCCGGTCGGATACCCATGTCGCGCCCTGGACCGTGGTCCGCTCCGACGACAAGAGCCGTGCGCGGATCGCCGCGGTGCAGACCGTCCTGAGCCGCATCGATTATGCGGGGAAACGGTCGAAACGGATCGGGGCGATCGACCTCGACATCTGTCGCGGCCCCGACATCTGGGATGCCTAAACGCGGGTACCATCACGGCAACCTGCGGCAGGCGCTGGTGGAGGCCTCGCTCGAGCTGATCGAGGAGAAGGGGCCGACCGGGTTCACATTGTCCGAGGCGGCCAAGCGCGCCGGCGTTACCCCGGCCGCCGTCTACCGCCACTTCGAGGGCCGTGAAGACCTCATCGCCGAGGCAGCAAAGCAGGGCTACGCCATCTTCGGGGACCTCATGGACCATGCCTATGCCGGCGGTCAGCCCTCGGCTCTCGCCGCCTTCGAGGCCACGGGCCGTGCCTATCTCGCCTTCGCAAGGCGGTTCCCGGGGCATTACGTTGCGATGTTCGAAAGCGGCATCTCGATCCAGCGCACGCCTGAGCTGCACGCCGCCGCCACCCGCGCCATGGCCGTCCTCGAGAAAGCAGCGACGGATCTCGCCAGCCACATCCCGCCCGAGAAACGTCCGCCGCCGCAGATGTTCTCGGCCCATATCTGGGCGATGAGCCACGGCGTGGTGGAGCTCTTCGCGCGGGGCTCTCCGGGCACACGTTCGCCCTTCCCGCCGGAGGACCTGCTGGAAACCGGGATCGGCGTCTATCTGAGGGGTCTCGGCCTCTTGCCTCCCGATGCCGATGCGCCGCTCATGCGAGCCGCGGCGGACGACGATTGAGAGCCGGCAGGCCTTGCGGTCGGCGCTGCCGGCCAAGGCCAGTCAGTCTTCCTGAAACCAGGCGTGCCCGCGCTGGTCTGTCGTTCCGTGGGGTCGTCCACGACGACACGGCGCGGAATGAACGGCGCTGGCAGTCCCCTCGCGTCGTCACTAGTGTGAATCGCGGCGCAACCTGCGGAGCAAGCCGATGGACGGCACCCTGGCGATCATCTATCTCGTCACGGCCCTGACCGAGATGGGCTATACCCATTGCCCCAGCGGCTGCCTCGCCGTGCGCGATGCCACCCCGCGCCTGTCGCTCCAGGCCGGAGCGGTCGAATTCCAGGAACGACGGGCGGGCGAGGAAGTCTATCTCGAATATGCCCTGCCAGCCGCCCGCGGCCCCTTCCAGCCCGTGACCGCGGTCTCGGTCACCTCCGACGAGAGTACATGGGTCGGCTTCGGGCTTCGCAGCGAGGTCCCGCTCTGGGGTACGGGCCTCTACTACGAAGGCAGCCTGATCCCGGGATACTACGATCCTGGCAACGGACCCGACCTGGGCGGTCAGCTGCAGTTCCGGGGCTCCTTCGGCGTGGCCTATGCCTTCGAGAACGATATACGCATAGGACTCTACTACGATCACCGATCCAATTCGGACACCCAGGACATCAACCCGGGGCTCGAAACCTATGGCCTGCGGGTGTCCATCCCGTTCGACTGAGACCTATTGCGATCCGGGGGCCCGGGGCGCACGCCAGCCGAGGACGACACTGAGGACGCGCACTGCGACGACCGCCGCGACGCTCGCCGTGGCGGACCACAGGGGATCGAACGCGAGGGCCTCCGCCGCCCAGACCATCGTCGCCCCCACGAGGGCGGCCAGCGCGTAGACCTCCTCGCGCAGGACGCGGGGCACCTCGGCCACCAGCATGTCCCGCACGACACCGCCGCCCACCGCCGTCAGAACTCCGAGCAGTATTGCCGGCAGCGGTCCCATCCCGAAATCCAGCGCCTTCCCGCATCCGGCCACGGCGAAGAGGCCCAGACCGAGCGCATCGAGGAGCATGACGGGTCGGCTCAACCGGTCGATCACCCGGTGGAAGAGAAAACCGGCGAGGGCCGCGTTCAGCGCCGCCGCGAGGTAGCGCGGATCTGCGAAAGCCGCGGGTGGTGCGGCGCCCAGCAGAAGATCCCGGACGATCCCGCCCGCAAGACCGGCGGCTACCGACAGCACCGCAATCCCGAAGATGTCGAGCCCGCGGCGGACCGCGAGCATCGCGCCGCTGATCGCGAAGACGAACGTCCCCAGAAGGTCCAGCCAGAAGACGATGGCCAGATCCGTCATACCGAAACCCGATTGCGCGGCTCCCGACCCGCGGATACATCCTGTCCCCGCGCCGTCATCCTGCCAGAAGCACCAGCGAGCGCGCGTCCCAAACCACCCGCGTGGCTGCGCCGACGTCCAGAACGGGCCGCCCGATCAGGTTCTTCATCGAGATGGTCAATGGCTTCTCCACCCCGTCGACCCGGACATCGTAATAGGTCATGTCGCCGTAATAGACGACCTCGTCCACCACACCGTCGACCACCCGGCGGTCGGTGGTTTCCCCCTCGTAGAGGATCGCCAGGGTTTCCGGCCGGATGCCGACCGTGATCGCGCCCGCAGAGATGCCGCCGGGCGCCTGTTCGGCCGGCACCTCGCAGCGGCCCAACCCCGCGACCTCCACGGCGATCGACGGCCCCTCCGCCGTCACCCGACCGTCGAGGAAGTTCATCATCCCGATGAAGCTCGCCACCTTCTTCGAGACCGGCCGCCGGTACAGGGTCTCGGGATCGGCGAGCTGGCCGATCTCACCTTCGAACATGACCGCGATCCGGTCCGACATGACCAGAGCTTCCTCCTGGTCGTGTGTGACGAGGATGAAGGTGATTCCCACGTGGCGCTGCAGGCGGATCAGCTCCACCTGCATCTGCTCGCGCATCTTCTTGTCGAGCGCGGAGAGCGGTTCATCGAGCAGGAGGACCTTGGGCTCGAGGATCAGCGCGCGCGCCAGCGCCACGCGCTGGCGCTGGCCGCCCGAAAGTGCGGTCGCGCGCCTCGTGCCATAGCCGGCAAGCCCCACCATTTCCAGTGCGCGACCGACGGCGCGGGTCTTCTCGTCCTTCGACCGCGGGTCCTTTCGCAGTCCGAAGCCCACGTTCTCGGCCACGCTCAGGTGCGGGAAGATCGCGTAGGACTGAAACACCATGTTGGTGGGCCGCTCGTTGGCCGGCACGCGCCGCATGTCCCGCCCGTCGATGGAGAGCGTGCCCTCCGTGGGGTCCTCGAAGCCTGCTATGGTGCGCAGAAGCGTGGTCTTGCCGCAGCCGGACGGCCCGAGCAGCGAAAAGAACTCGCCCTTGCGGATCGTCAGATTGATCCCCTTCAGGGCGTGGAAATCGCCGTAGAACTTGTGGATGCCGCGAAGGCGGATCAGTTCGTTCACAGGAACCCTCCGGTATCCTTGAGGCCGGCCCGGCGCAGGCCGCGGCGGCGCATCGTCTCGGCGATGGTCAGAAGCACGATGGACAGCGCGACGAGGATGGTCCCCAGCGCCATGACCACCGGCAGCTTTTCGGGGAAGCGCAGGAGCCCCCAGATATAGACAGGCATCGTGGGCGAATTGCCGGACAGGAAGAAGGCGATGATGAACTCGTCGAGGCTGATGGTGAAGGAGATCAGCAGCGACGATACGATGCCCGGAGCGATGAGCGGCAGCGTCACCAGCCGGAACGCGCCCCATCGAGACTGGCCGAGATCCATCGCCGCCTCCTCCATGGATTTGTCGAGCCCAGCGAAGGCGCCGTTCAGCACCGCGATGCAGAAGGGCATGCAGATCAGGACATGGGCGAGGATGATCGTCCAGTTGCCGAGCGGCAATCCCATGACCCGCACGATCACCACGAGGAGCGAGACCGCGACGATGATCTCCGGCAACACCAGCGGCAGCATGATGAACCCGATCACGCCGCCCTTGCCGGGAAAGGTCTCCATCTGCCCCGCGCGCGCTGCGCAGATGCCCAGAAGCGTGGCGATGACGGCGCTGCTCACCGCGATGATCAGGGAGTTCTTCACCGCTTCGTGCAGCGCCGGCGTGGTGCGCAACTCCCCGAACCACTGGGTGGTGAAGCCCTGCAGCGGAAAGGCGATGATCGTGCCGTCGTTGAACGCGAAGATCGGAAGGAGCGCGATCGGCGCGTAGAGAAAGATCAGGTAGGCAACGGCATAGAATCGGAGCGTCATCGGGTCCTCAGCCATTTGCGATTGAGCCAGATGAACAGCAGAGCGATCACCGTCACCGACAGCATGGCAAGGATCGCGAGCGTGGCGCCCAGGGGCGCGTTGTTCAGCCTCAGGAACTGGGTCTGGATCATGTTGGCGATCATCAGCCCGTCCGGCCCGCCCACGAGCCTCGGGGTGACGTAATCCCCGATCGTGGGGATGAAGACGATGAGCGTCGCCGCAACGACGCCGGGCATCGCAAGCGGCAGCGTCACCCGCAGGAACGTGGTCACCTTGTTCTCTCCAAGGTCCTGAGACGCCTCCAGAAGCGACCGGTCGATCCGCTCCAGCGCCACGAAGATCGGCAGGATCGCGAATGGGGCAAAGGCATGGGCGAGCGTGATCACCACAGCGTTGGCATTGTAGAGGATGAAGGTCAGCGGCTCGTCGATGAACCCGAGTCCCTGAAGACTGGTGTTCAGAACGCCGTTGAACCCGAGGATCACCTTCCACAGGAAGACGCGGATCAGGTAGCTGGTCCAGAACGGGATGGTGATGAGAAAAAGCCACAGCGACTTGCGGCTGGGGGCGACGTAGAAGCTGACGAAATAGGCGATCGGAAAAGCGAGGACGACGGTCACCAGCGTCACCGCCCCCGCGATCCAAAGCGACCGGCCGAGAAGCATCCGGTAGATCGGCTGGCTCAGCGCTTCTTCGTAGTTGGCCAGCGTGAAGGTCGTGTCGATGTCGAGAAAGTCCTGAGTCCAGAACGAAAACAGGACAACGGCGCCAAGCGGCATAGCGAGAAGCAGGATCGCATAGGAAAAGGGTGCGGCCAGCAGAGCGATGCTCCGCCGTGCCTCCTGTCCAAGCCCGCCCCGTGTCGCCATGCCGTCCCCGCCGCCGCGCGTTCCGCAACCCTTCACCACGATACGCTCGGATTGCAACGGCAATTCCGCGTGACCGGGCGCGGTGTCACCCGCGCTTGAAAGCGGCGGGGCGCCCCGCGTTTGGTTCTCCGGTCGGATCGTGCGGGCGGATCGAGAGGTCCGTCGAAGCGGGCCTGACGGGTCCTTCGCGTCAGCAGGCTGTGGCGGTCACCCTGACAGGGGTTCATGAAGGCAGTGTCGCAGAGGACGGCCGACGGGCGCGGAAAGGGTCATCGGCGGCGTCTGCGTCGTTCCCATGCCTTTGTCGCAGCGGCCTATCTCGTGCCTGGGTCAACCTCCAATGGCGAGCAGGTCACGAGGCGCGTCGAAACGGGAAGCGGCGCCGCGATTGGGGGTGCGGCGCCGCTGATCCCGGGGGGGGTCCCTGGGGATGGGAATGGTGTCTGACCCCGGGATGTCTCGCGATCAGAAGTTGAAGCTGACGCGCGCGGAGACCGTGGTCGCGTCGAAATCGATGCCCGTGTCGTCGAAGTCCTCGAAGCGGTGCTGCAGGACCTCGGCGCCGACGCGCATGCGTTCGGTCGCCTGATAGTCGACGCCGAAGCCGGCGAAGCCCCCGGTGTCCTCGAGGTCGGCAAAACCGCTGGTCGTCGCCTGCACCACGCCACCGGTCAGGTAGGGCAGCACGCGGCCCGCATCGAAGCCGAGCCTCAGCTTGGCACGAGCCAGCCGGTCGACGTTCAGCCCGGTCGCCTCGTCTTCGAGGTTGGTGCCCTCCAGGTCCAGTTCGGCACCAACGACGACACGGCCAAAATCGTAGAGGTAACCGACGTGGCCGCCGTAGGTCGCGCCGGCGAAGTCATCGTCGAAGACCTCGGGGTCGGTCCGGTCGTCGATCCGGCCGTAGCCAAGCTGCACACCGCCATAAAAGCCGGTCCAGTCATTCCCGGGAGCATAGGTCGGCGCTGCCGGCTGCGGGGCGGGGGCCACGAAATCGGGCGGGGTCTGGTCCAGGCCGGCAGCGAGCGCCGGACCGGAAAGCGCTGCCAGCAGCGCGGAAAGGGCAAGGGGTCTGTGCGGTGTCATGTTCTGTTCCGGGTCTTGATGCCTCAGGCGAGCGAGCCGCGGAACTGCGGCGCTCACTCAGCACGAACGACGTGAAATCCGAGAAGGTTCAATTCAGGGTTCCGTGTCGAACCGGTCTCGGCAAGGCCTTGCCGGAACGCTGGTCCGGCGTCGGCAGATTTCTGCGGCACTGACCTCCGTCCCGTCACGTTCCCGTGCGGAGCGTCCCCGCCTCGGCGGGCCGGCTGAGGCGGCCGCCACCCACGGGGGCAGCGACTCCGGTCGTGCCGGGCGCCGAGGTGGGCAGACCGCGCGCTACCCGCACGGCAAGATAGGCGAACGCCTGGGCCTCGAGCATGTCGCCGTCAAAGCCCGCGGCCTCTGCGGGCTCCACAGCGCAACCCGTCCCCGCCGCGAGGCGCGCCATGACGGCGCGGTTGTGCCGCCCGCCCCCCGCAACCAGCAGCCGCTCGGGCGGGGCGGGGCACAGGCTCAGACCCGCGATCACGGCCTCGGCGGCACAGGCGGCGAGCGTGGCCGCGGCATCGGCGTCCGAGAGCCCTTCCACCGCGGCTCCCAGAGCCGCGAAAGCAGCCCGGTCCAGTGATTTGGGCGGCAACCGGGAGAAGTGGCGATGGCGGAGGAAGGTCTCGACCACCGACTCGTCGGGTGTCCCCGAGGCGGCCAGATCCCCGTCCCGGTCCATCGTGCCCAGTCCCCGCACATGCAGCAGATCGTCGAGCGGCGCATTGGCGGGACCGGTGTCAAAGGCGAGCAAGGCGCCGTCCGCCTCGGGCCCCTCAGCGGCCGGGTCGATCCATGTCAGGTTTCCGACCCCCCCGAGGTTCAGAACCGCAAGCGGCGCTGTGGCGCCGATCCTCCGCGCCATGGCGAAATGGTAGAATGGGGCCAGCGGCGCCCCCTGCCCTCCGAATCCCATGTCGGAAGAGCGGAAATCCCAGACCACCGGCAGGCCCAGCCAGTCCGCCAGCGCTTGCCCGTCGCCCGCCTGGTGGGTGCGGCGGCCGTCGGGGTCGTGCACCAGCGTCTGCCCGTGGTAGCCCACGAGATCCGCCTCGATGGCCTCCAGTGCGACCATGTGCGCCTCGTCGACCACCTCCGCAGCCTCTGCCACGCCTGCCTCGCCCGGCCAGCGCCCGAGCGCGTCTCTCAGGACCATGCGATCGGTAACCGAATAGGGCCGGTAGCGGGTCTCGCCGATCTCGAGGATCTCGTGGCCATCGGTGACGATCACCGCCACGTCCACACCGTCGAGCGAGGTGCCCGACATCGCGCCCGCGACCCTGACCGGCCCGCTGCGCCAGGGCTCTCTCGCCATGACCCGCTTTCCCTCGTTCCTGCCTCGCCCTATAGAGTGCCGCGCAGCGAGGGCGGGGACAAGAGAGACCGATGACCTACCACCCGAAATCGGAGTTCATGGCCGTCATCATGGAGCGCGGCTTCCTGGCCGATTGCACCGATTACCAGGGGCTGGACGAGGCACTCTCGGCCGGACCCGTGACCGCCTACATCGGCTATGACGCGACTGCGCGCTCGCTCCACGTGGGGCACCTGCTGAACATCATGCTGTTGCGCTGGTTCCAGAAGACCGGACACCGGCCGATCACCCTCATGGGCGGCGGCACCACCAAGGTGGGCGATCCCTCGTTCCGCTCCGAGGAGCGCCCGCTTCTGGGGCCCGCCGAGATCGCCGCCAACATCGCCGCGATGAAGCGCGTCTTCGCGCGCTACCTAGCCTACGGCAACGGGGCGACGGACGCCGCCATGCTCGACAATGCCGACTGGCTCGACGGGCTGAACTACCTCGACTTCCTTCGCGACATCGGCCGGCACTTCTCGGTGAACCGGATGCTGTCCTTCGAGAGCGTCAAGTCGCGCCTCGATCGCGAGCAGTCGCTGTCGTTCCTCGAGTTCAACTACATGATCCTGCAGGCCTATGACTTTCTCGAGCTCTACCGTCGCGAGGGGTGCCTGTTGCAGATGGGCGGCTCCGACCAGTGGGGCAATATCGTCAACGGCATCGACCTCACGCGCCGCGTGCTCGACCGCGAGATCTACGGGCTGACGACCCCGCTCCTGACCACCTCGGACGGGCGCAAGATGGGCAAGAGCCAGGGCGGCGCGGTCTGGCTCGATGGCGAGATGCTGAGCCCATACGAGTTCTGGCAGTTCTGGCGCAACACGACCGACGCCGACGTGGGCCGTTTCCTCAAGCTCTATACCGAGCTGCCCGTTGCCGAGTGCGAGCGTCTTGGAAGCCTTGGTGGCGCGGAGGTCAACGAGGCCAAGATCGTGCTGGCGAACGAGGTCACGACGCTGTTGCACGGCGCCGACGCCGCCAGGGCGGCAGAAGCCACGGCGCGGGAGGTCTTCGAGAAAGGCGGCGTCGGCGCGGACCTGCCGACCCTGACGCTGAGCGCCGCGGAGCTGGGCGACGGGCTGTCGGTGGTGCAGGCGATCGTGCGCACGGGCCTTGCCGCTTCGGGCAAGGAAGCCAAGCGGCTCATCGCCGAGGGCGGCGCCCGGATCGACGACGCGCCCCTGACCGACCCGGGCCTCGTTCTCGACGCAGGCCGCCTTGCCACTCCGGTGAAGCTCTCGGCGGGCCGCAAGCGCCACGCGCTCGTGCAGCTTTCGGGCGGCTGAACCCGCCAGCAAGACCGTTCTTCGTCTGGACTTGCAGGGTCTTCGAAGAATGATCGGGCCAGACCCGACCCTCTGGCCCCGGCCGGCCCGCTGCGCTAGTCCTGAACGCATCACCGAAAGACGACCGCCCATGCCGAAGACGATCCTGCAACGCTGCGAGGACAAGGGCCTCCGGATGACCGGCCAGCGCCGGACCATCGCCGCCGTGTTGCAGGACGCCGAGGACCACCCCGATGTCGAGGAACTCTATGCCCGCGCCTCGGGGCAGGACGCGTCCATCTCCCTTGCCACCGTCTACCGCACGGTGAAGCTCTTCGAAGAGGAGGGCATCCTCGAGAAACGCGATTTCGGCGACGGACGCGCCCGCTACGAGGCGGCGAGCCGCGCCCATCACGACCACCTGATCGACGAGCGCACCGGCGAGGTGATCGAGTTCGTCGATCCCGAGATAGAGAAGCTGCAGGAGAAGATCGCGCGCAAGCTGGGCTACCGGCTGACCGGGCACCGTTTGCAGCTCTGGGGAGAACCCCTGGACGAAGGCGCGCCGGACGAGGCGTCATGAGCGACACCCTCCGGGGCGCGGCCCTGATGGTCGGCGCCATGCTGGCCTTTTCCATCGAGGACGCCCTTATCAAGGGTACCGCCACGCTGATCCCGGCGGGCCAGGTGATGATCACGCTGGGCCTCTTCGGCACCATCGGCTTCGCCTTGCTGCTGCGGCACCGGGGGCAGTCGCTTTTCACCCGGGCGCTTCTGTCGAGGGCGGTTCTCTTTCGCTCGGCCTGCGAGCTTCTGGGGACCGCGGGGTTCGTGGCGGCGCTGACCCTCGGAGACCTGTCCACCGCGACGGCAATCCTGCAGGCCGTGCCGCTGGCGGTGGTCTCGGGGGCGGCGCTGTTTCTGGGGGAAAAGGTCGGCTGGCGCCGCTGGACGGCGGTGGGTCTGGGCCTCGTTGGGGTGATGATGGTCATCCGGCCGGGCGCCGCGGAATTCGACCCGAACTCGCTCTTTGCCCTCGTCGCCGTGGTCTGTCTCTCGGCGCGCGATCTCGCCACCCGCCGGATCCCCGCAGGTGTGCCCTCCAACCAGCTTTCCGGGGCCGCCTTCGCCACGACGATCCTGTCGGGGGTCCTTCTCCTGGGACTCACTGGCGAAAGGCTCGTCGTGCCCTCGTCCATGGCATTGCTGGGTCTGGTGGCCACGCTTGCGGTCGGGATGCTCGCCTATTCCACCATCGTCGCCGCCACCCGGATCGGCGAGATGTCGGTGATCGCACCGTTCCGGTACACCCGCATACTTTTCGCTCTCTTCGTGGCCACGCTCATCTTCGGCGAGCGACCCGATGCCTGGACCTATGCCGGCGCCGCGCTGATCGTGGGCTCGGGGCTCTACGCCTTCTGGCGCGAGGCACAGGCCAATGCCCGAGCCCGCGCTTCCCTCCCGCCTCAGCCCACGTTATGACCGGTCGGGACAGCCGACGTTAGCGCAAACACTCCCATCCGGAGGACCGATCCCATGAGCACCATCATCGACATCCACGCCCGCGAGATCCTGGACAGCCGCGGCAATCCCACCGTCGAGGTCGATGTGACGCTCGAAGACGGGACAATGGGCCGCGCTGCCGTGCCCTCGGGCGCGTCCACGGGCGCCTACGAGGCGGTGGAGCGCCGGGACGGCGACAAGGGCCGCTACATGGGCAAGGGCGTTCTTGACGCCGTCGCCGCCGTGAACGGCGAGATCGCCGAGGCGATCCTGGGCTACGACGCGACCGAACAGGTCGAGATCGACATGGCGATGATCGAGCTCGACGGCACCGACAACAAGGGCCGTCTCGGCGCCAACGCGATCCTCGGCGTCAGCCTCGCGGTGGCCAAGGCCGCGGCCGATTTCACCTCCCAGCCGCTCTACCGCTACGTGGGCGGCACGTCTGCCCGGACCCTGCCCGTGCCGATGATGAACATCATCAACGGCGGCGAACATGCCGACAACCCGATCGACATCCAGGAATTCATGATCATGCCCGTGGCCGCCACCTCGATCGCCGAGGCGGTGCGCATGGGCTCCGAAGTGTTCCACACCCTGAAGAAGGCGCTGTCCTCCGCCGGTCTCTCCACCGGGCTCGGTGACGAGGGCGGATTTGCGCCGAACCTCGGCTCGACCCGCGAGGCGCTCGATTTCATCCTGAAGTCCATTGAGGCCGCGGGCTACTCGCCCGGAGAGGACATCTTCCTCGCGCTCGACTGCGCCGCCACGGAATACTTCAAGGATGGCAAGTATGTGATGGAAGGCGAAGGCAAGACGCTGACCACCGACGAGAACGTCGCCTACCTTCAGGCGCTCGTCGCCGATTATCCCATCATCTCCATCGAGGACGGCTGCTCCGAGGACGACTGGGAAGGGTGGACCGCCCTCACGGAGGCGCTAGGCGGCAAGGTGCAATTGGTGGGCGACGACCTGTTCGTGACGAACCCCAAGCGCCTCGCCATGGGCATCGAGCGGCGCGCAGCCAATTCCATGCTGGTGAAGGTCAACCAGATCGGCAGCCTGACCGAGACGCTTCAGGCGGTCGAGATGGCCCACCGCGCGGGCATGACCAACGTCATGTCCCACCGCTCGGGCGAGACCGAGGATGCGACCATCGCGGACCTCGCGGTCGCCACCAACTGCGGGCAGATCAAGACGGGCTCCCTCGCCCGCTCCGACCGGCTGGCGAAGTACAACCAGCTCATCCGCATCGAGGAGGGTCTCGGTGCCTCTGCCGTCTACGCGGGCCGCACGATCCTCAAGACCTGAACTCCGGACGAAAAAGGGGTCCGGCGCGACCGGACCCCTCTCTCGGGATTGCTTCGAGGGACGTGCCTCAGAACCAGTTTTCACCGACATCGGGCAGGTTCTGCAGCTCTTCCTCGCTCAGGCGGGTGACATAGCTGTAGGAATTGGCGTCGCCGCTATCCATCAGCTTGATGTCGCCCAGGTTGACCAGCACGTGGCTGTCACCGATGTCGAGGAAACCGCCGGTCTCGACGATGATCCCGGTCATCCGTCCATCGGGCGAAATGGCGACATCGGCGATGTTGCCGATCTGGTCGAGCTCGGCCTCGGCGCCCTCGTAGGTATCCCACGACATCCACTCGTCGTCCCCGACCTCGACGGTGTAGACCACGCCATCGGTGATCTCGCTGACGCGGATCAGGTTTTCCATGTTGGCGTCGCTCATGCGGCCCGACTCGTAGCCCGCCATCTGCGCGCCGTCCCCGTTCATCGACATATCGCCTTCGGAGGCGGTGTCCTGGGCCAAGGCCGCGCTCCCGAGCCCGAGAGCGAGGGCGGCAGTGGCGCTTGTCAGTTTCAACGCATGGGTCATGGCTGATCTCCTTGTCGTTTGCTGTTGTCGGTTCTGATCCCACAACAGCCCGGATTGCCCTATGTTCCGGGTCCGGACCCGAAAGCCGACCGGCGCCATGACCGACCGGCGGGGTTGCGGGTAGAGGGTCCGGTGGTCGACACTGCGGGCAAGGAGCGTCAGGAGCGGGATCATGCAAGAAGCGACCGAAGGGCCGAGCGCGGCGCGGATCATCACGCTTCTCGGGCTGATACCCCATCCGGAGGGTGGACATTATCGGCAGACGTGGGAAACACGCGCCAAGGACGGCACGCGGTCCACTGGAACGGCGATCTACTTTCTGCTTGCCGAGGACGAGACGAGCCATTGGCACCGCGTCGATGCGGATGAAGCCTGGCACTTCTACGCGGGCGCGCCGCTGATCCTGTCCATGGCCGAAACGGAGCAGGGTCCGGCGTCCGAGCATGTGCTCGGTCCGGATCTGATCTCGGGCGCGCGCCCGCAGGTCGTGGTGCCCGCGGGTCACTGGCAGGCAGCGCGCTCGACAGGAGCGTGGACGCTGGTCGGCTGCACGGTCAGCCCCGGCTTCCGCTTCGAGGGGTTCGAGCTTGCGCCGCCCGGATTCTCGATTCCGTCCGGCTGACGCCGTCCGGCCTAAGCGGGGCGGCGCGCCCGGACCCCCGAGGATACTTGAAGACCAGAGAACAAGGGACCGGAGCGCGCGCCCCGTCGGTGCGCCCCCCCGAGGGGCAGAGACATGCGGCACAGAAAAAAGGGGGCCGAAGCCCCCTTTGAGTTTTGCCGTTCAGGCTCGATTTATGTACCGCCCGGTTTCTGCCTGCGGCCTGAACTGCATGCCCTCCTCGGAGGGCGGGCACGGGAGGGGAGCAATACTTGCCTGACTGCCCGGTCCCCCCGTATCTGATTAAGTATCGTCGTCTCGGCGCAATTCGAATGAACAGGGTACATCCGGAAGACCGTGATAACCGACCATTCTATTTCCGTAGTGCGCTCTCAGTCCGTCCAGATACCTGAAGGAGACAGACGATTTCCAACCATCAGTGAGCAGCCGTAGGTGTACAATCCCGGTCCCTTTTTCGAACCTACGCAGAAGGGCCAGCGGAACATGATAGTCGGCTGATGATACATCCCCAGTGACTCTGATCGAAACAGGCTCGACATGTTCACCAACAGTCAGGTGCGCAGCGATTTCCATAATTACTCTCCTCAGCTACACCCGCTCGTCGCGCCGCAGGTGTTGCACTTCATGCAGGTGCCGTTGCGCACGAGCGTGTAGTTGCCGCATTCGCCGCAGGGGTCGCCCTCGTAGCCCTGCATCTTGGCCTTGTCCCGCGCTGTGAGTGCCAATGTGGAGGTCGCCGCGGCGGCGCCGGCCTCGGGCACGAGGCTTTGCAGCGTCGCCACCGGGTCGCTGCCGGCGAAGGCCACCGCCCCGCCCGCCCCGCCGTTCAGCACCATCAGCTCCTGAGGCACCCGCTTGCGGATGTAGCCCGAGGAGGCGACCTGCCGCAGTACGTCGATGGGCGAGGCCGCGCGGCTGTCGGGGACCTCGCGGATGTTCGACACGCCCTCCTCGGCGCCACGTCCCACGTCGTCGAAGCTGACGCCCTCGGGCTTGACGTGGGCGAGGTCCGTGCGGTCGAGGTAACTGACGGCCAGCTCGCGGAAGATGTAGTCGAGGATCGAGGTCGCCGACTTGATCGCCGCGTTGCCCTGCACCATGCCCGCGGGCTCGAACTTGGTGAAGGTGAAGGCATCGACGAACTCCTCCAGCGGCACGCCGTATTGCAGGCCGACGGAGACCGCGATGGCGAAGTTGTTCATCATCGCCCGGAAGCCTGCGCCTTCCTTGTGCATGTCGATGAAGATCTCGCCGAGGCGCCCGTCCTCGTATTCGCCGGTGCGCAGGTAGACCTTGTGGCCGCCGATCACCGCCTTCTGCGTGTAGCCGCGCCGGCGGTGGGGCATTTTCGAGCGCTGGGTCCGCTCGACTTCCCGAATGATGATCTTCTCCACGATCTTCTCGGCCAGAACGGTCGCCTTTTCGGGGATGGAGCCGGTTTCCAGCGCCTCGCGCGCCTCTTCGTCATCCTCGATCAGCGCCGATGCCAGCGGCTGGCTCAGCTTGGAGCCGTCGCGGTAGAGGGCGTTGGCCTTTGTCCCGAGGGACCAACTCAGCTCGTAGGCCTTCTGGCAGTCTTCGATGGTCGCCGTGTTCGGCATGTTGATCGTCTTCGAGATCGCGCCCGAGATGAAACTCTGGGCTGCCGCCATCATCCGGATGTGGCTCTCGACGCTGAGGAAGCGCTTGCCCTTCTTGCCGCAGGGATTGGCGCAGTCGAAGACGTTGTAATGCTCCTCGCGCAGGTGCGGCGCGCCTTCCAGGGTCATGGTGCCGCAGACGTGGTCGTTGGCGCCGTCGATATCCGCTTTCGCAAAGCCGAGATGACGCAGCAGATCGAAGCCGGGGTCCGACAGCTCCGCATCGCCGAGGCCCAGGGTCTTGCGGCAGAACTCGTCTCCCAGCGTCCACTGGTTGAAGACGAAGCGAATGTCGAAGGCCGAGGGAAGGGCCGCCTCAACCTTCTCGATCTCGGCATCGCCGAAACCCTTCTGGCGAAGCATCGCATGGTTGATGCCCGGCGCGTTGCCCATGGTGCCGTGGCCGACGGCATGGGCCACGATCTCCTCGATTTCGGCGGGGCCGTAGCCCAGCTTTTCCAGAGCCGCCGGAACGGACTGGTTGATGATCTTGAAATACCCTCCGCCCGCGAGCTTCTTGAACTTCACCAGCGCGAAGTCGGGCTCGATACCGGTGGTGTCGCAATCCATCACGAGACCGATGGTGCCCGTGGGTGCGATCACCGTGGCCTGTGCATTGCGATAGCCATGGGCCTCGCCAAGGTTCAGCGCCTCGTCCCACGCGGTGGCGGCAAGGGCGGCGAGCCGTCGGTCCGGCACGTTGTCCCGGTCGAGGGCGACCGGCTTCACCGCCAGCCCCTCGTAGCCCGAGGTCTCGCCATAGGCGGCGCGGCGGTGGTTGCGGATCACCCGAAGCATGTGCGCGCGGTTCTTCTCGAAACCCGGGAATGGCCCGAGCTCGGCGGCGATCTCCGCCGAGGTGGCGTAGCTGACGCCGGTCATCAGCGCGGTCAGTGCCCCGCCCATCGCCCGGCCCTCGGGGCTGTCGTACCCGAGTCCCATGTTCATCAGCAGGCCGCCGATGTTGGCATAGCCGAGGCCGAGCGTGCGGAAGTCATAGGACCGCTGCGCGATCTCTTTCGACGGGAACTGCGCCATCATCACGCTGATCTCGAGGGTCAGCGTCCAGATGCGGGTCGCGTGCATGTAATCCTCTGCCCGGAACTGCCCGTCCCTGTAGAAGGTGAGCAGGTTCATGGAGGCCAGGTTGCAGGCGGTATCGTCGAGGAACATGTACTCGGAGCACGGGTTCGAGCCGCGGATTTCGCCGTCCTCGGGGCAGGTATGCCAGGCGTTCACCGTGTCGTGGAACTGGATCCCGGGGTCTGCGCAGGCCCAGGCGGCATGGCCCACCTGCTCCCAGAGGTCACGGGCCTTCACCGTCTTCGTCACCGATCCGTCGATCCGGGAGATCAGGTTCCAGTCGGCATCCTCCTCGACGGCCTTCAGGAAGGCATCGGTAACCCGGATCGAGTTGTTCGAGTTCTGGCCGGAGACGGAGTTGTAGGCCTCGCTGTCCCAGTCGGTATCGTAGGTGGGGAAGTGGATGCTCGTATGCCCCTGGCGTGCATAATCGAGCACCCGCTTGACGTAAGTCTCTGGAATGGCGACCTTCTTGGCCTCGCGGATCGCCTCTTTCAGACCCCCGTTCACCTTGGGATCGAAGGCGTCGGCCTCTGCCCCGTCCCAGGTGCGGATGGCCGCGAAGATCGCGTTGAGCTTCTGCTCGTGCATCTTCGAGCCGGCCACGATCGAAGCGACCTTCTGCTCCTCGATGACCTTCCAGTTGATGAACTGTTCGATATCGGGGTGATCGGCGTCCACGATCACCATCTTCGCCGCCCGCCGCGTGGTGCCGCCTGACTTGATCGCACCGGCGGCACGGTCGCCGATCTTCAGGAACCCCATGAGGCCCGAGGACTTGCCGCCGCCCGACAGCCGCTCCCCCTCGCCGCGCAGGGAGGAGAAGTTGGTGCCCGTGCCCGAGCCGTACTTGAAGAGCCGCGCCTCGCGGACCCAGAGGTCCATGATCCCGCCCTCGTTCACCAGATCGTCCGCGACGGACTGGATGAAGCAGGCATGGGGCTGAGGGTGCTCGTACGCGGTCTTCGACTTCGTGAGCTTCCCGGTCTTCCAGTCGACGTAGTAGTGTCCCTGGCTGGGACCGTCGATGCCATAGGCCCAGTGCAGTCCGGTGTTGAACCACTGCGGAGAGTTCGGCGCGCCCATCTGGGTCGCCAGCATGTAGCGCATCTCGTCGTAGTAGGCCCGCGCGTCGGCTTCTGAGGAGAAATAGCCGCCCTTCCAGCCCCAGTAGGCCCAGGCGCCCGCAAGCCGGTCGAACACCTGCCGCGCGGATGTCTCGCCGCCCATGACGGCACCCTCGGCGGGCTTGCCCCGCCACAGGAACTCCGGCACGCCCTTTTCCTTGATGCGTTCGATCTTCGAGGGCACGCCGGCCTTGCGGAAGTACTTCTGCGCGATGACGTCGGACGCGACCTGGCTCCACGCGGCGGGCACCTCGCACCGATCCAGCTTGAACACGGTGCTGCCATCCGGATTGCGGATCTCAGAGGAAGTGATCCGGAACTCCAGTGCCGAATATGCGTCCTGCCCGGCCTTCGTGAATCGACGTTCGATCTTCATCGCGGTCCTTGTCCTTTTTCCCCCGGAGACGGCTGCTCGCCTCCGTTCGACAACTGCCTCGATCCGCAAGGCGGCGCGTGGTACGGAGGCCGCCGACGCTCCTGCGCCGGCGCCGGTGGACCCGCTGGCCCGCCATGTACCTCTTGAGTAGTCTCGTCCCTCGCGCCGCGGCCCTACTAGATGTAGTGTTCTCGCGGTCGGCCAGCACAAACTGCAGCAACCAGCCCTAGGGGGTCAACGTGAAATTTAGCCTAGATGTGCCTTTTTTAAGATTGACGGGTGAGACAGGCGGTTGTCCCCGATTCCTCCACACGGTGATCCACCGCGCGCCTCTGCGGAGGGGTTCCACCAGCCTCTGAAGTCTTGTGGATAAGTGGCTGCGCGCAGCGGAATTCCGGCTTGCTACGGCAAACGACAATGGGTGCGGCACAGGCGCCGGTCGGCCGGTCTCCCCTATTCTCGGGCGCTGCAATCGTGCAACGCTCCAGTTTCCTGACTGGAGGACTCATGCGCCAAGCGACTCTTTCGGGCATCGCGGCGACGCTGCTGACCGGATGCAGCACCGGCCTCGCACCGCCCGAGCCCCTGCCCCCGCCGCCGAGCGAGAGCGCGCGCCTGCCCGCGCCCCGGCCCGAGGGACCGCAAGCCTTCTTTCCCGAGTTTCCGGAACGGTTGCTCTTTGCCGTTGCGGCGGCCTGGGCCGGGCCGGGCCAGCAGATCGTGCGGCCCGACGACGCAAGCTTGCGCTGCGAATCGCTGCCTCCCGTCGATGCGGCCGCCGCGCTGATTCTCCGCTACGACGGAACCGTCGACGATCTGCCCCGTCTCGTCACGGCCGTCTCGAGCGCGCCCGAGGGCGGAGGTCACCTGGTTCGCACAGACACCTACATCCGCGTTCCGAAACGGACGGGCGGTGTCGAAGTCATCCGCCTCGGCGATGCGGAACTCGACCGCGCTATCCGCTCGGTCCTTGTTCGGGCCGGGGGCCGTCCGCTCTGAGACGAGGCTGCAACGCGACCTGCGAGGGCACCTCTCGGGAGACACAGGATCCGGATGCGCACCGGAGGCGGTCGCGATCAGAGGGAAGCACCGAAACGATGGTCGGGGCGGCGAGATTCGAACTCACGACCCCCTGTACCCAAAACAGGTGCGCTACCAGACTGCGCCACGCCCCGACCGTACCGCACCTCTAAGCGGGTGCGGCGGCTTTGGAAAGGGCTGCCTCAGCTGCAGGGGGCCGCCGCGTCGGGGCCGATGGCGGGATGCTGCAGCAGGTCGCCCGGCTCTATCCCGAGCTGGGCCGCCATTCCGCCGTTGATCTCCAGCACGAACTGCACGTCGTCCCCGCCGGGAATCGACGTCTCGTCGAGGGGAACGGCGTTTTCATGGACCCGTGTGATGGTACCGTCGGGCGCGGCGAAGAGCATGTCGAGCGGGATGAGCGTGTTCCGCATCCAGAAGCTGACCGTTTCAGGTGCGTCGTAGACGAACAGCATCCCTTCGAGGGTGCCCATTTCCTCCACGAACATGAGGCCCTGCGCGCGCTCGGCGGGTTCATCGGCCACGGCAACGGTGAACCGCGCCTGGCCCCAGTCGCCGATCACGGTGACCCGATCCTCTGCGCAGAGAGCCTGGGCCCCTGCCCCGCCCGCTACCGACATCAACGCCAGACTGATCAGTCCGGCCCGCAGCTGCGGCATCACTCGTCGCGCGGCAGTTCCATCGCTGCTTCCCATGAGACCACCTCCGTCGCCATCTTGCCGCGCTTGCCGTCGATGACCCGAAGCCCGACCGCCTCACCGGGCTGCAGGTCGGCAAAGCCCGACCGTCGCAGCACCTCTATATGGACGAAGACATCTTCCGCCAGTCCGAAGATGTTCGCGAAACCGAACCCCTTGGCCTTGTCGAACCACTTGACCCGCGCGGGCCGGACCGGCGCGGCGGCGATCTCCTGGGGATCGAGCCCGGCCAGATCCGCGAGGCCGGAGGAAGACGGAGTCTCGGGCGGCGTTATCTCCAGGACGGCGAGGGCCTGCTTGCCCCGCGGCGTCGTCTGCACCTCGACCACGATCTCCGATCCATCCGCGACCGAGGACTGTCCGAAATTCCGCAAGACGTTCGCATGAAGAAGAATATCCGCTCCACCTTCATCCGAAACGATGAATCCGAACCCCTTGCCGGGGTCGAACCACTTCACGCACCCTCTCACGATCTCAGCGTCGCGGTTGTCTTCCTGCATCCCACCCACGTCCTGCGTAGCTTCTGCACGCGCTTCCCTCGAAGTCGCCGCTGCAGCCTGTCCCCAACAATTCCAGAATGCGCAAACAGCGCGTCCTCGTCAGCAAGGCCAGCGTCCGATCCGGACACATGTCCTTCTCAATCAGGGGTTCAATCTCAGGATCGTCCAGCGCTCCTCCCCCGGGGCTCTCGACCAGCGAAAACGATCGTGCAAGCGGAACGCCCCGTCCGCCCAGAACTCGAACTCCACGGGCCTGATCCGGTAGCCCCCCCAATGGGGCGGCCGTTCCGGGTCGAGCCCAAGGCGCGGTGTGAGTCGCGCCACCTCGGCCATCAGCGCCGTCCTGCTTTCCAGCGGGCGGGACTGGCGCGATGCCCAGGCTCCGATGCGGCTCTTGAGAGAGCGGCTCCGATAATACTCGTCGGCCTTCGGGCCATCCTCACGTTCAACGATTCCGCGCACTCTCACCTGCCGGCGCAGGGATTTCCAGTGCAAGACGGCAGCTGCCTTCGCGGCATGTTCCAGTTCACGGGCCTTGGCGCTATCGTAGTTCGTGTAGAACACGAAGCCATCGTCCTCGATCTCCTTCAGCAGGACCACCCGCACATTGGGAAGGCCGCTCTCGTCGACCGTGGCGAGGGCCATGGCGTTTGGATCGTTGATCTCGCTGGCGCCGGCCTCCCCCAGCCAGCGCCGGGCGATCTCGAACGGATCGTCGCCTGCGAATATGCCTGTGCGGTCGGACATGAAAACCCTGTTCCGGAAAACGGTTGCAAGTCGTAAGCGATTGTCGCGCCGTCCACAAGCGCCCACCAGCGGATGCACGCCGCCTTGAAGCCCGGGGGTCAATCGCCTATTGCCAGCCAAGCCCCGGCGGCGCGGGCTCAACGATGGGACGGGATCGGCAAATGGGCTCTGAACTGATGCGCGGCAAACGCGGCCTGATCATGGGACTCGCCAACGACAAGTCGATTGCCTGGGGCATCGCCAAGGCCTGCGCCGATGCGGGCGCTGATCTTGCGTTCTCCTACCAGGGCGAGGCGCTCAAGAAGCGGGTCGATCCGCTGGCCGCCCAGGTCGGCTCCTCGATCGTGCTGCCATGCGACGTGGCCACAGACGAGAGCATCGACGCGCTTTTCGACGAGCTGAAAGAGCACTGGGACCGCCTCGATTTTCTCGTGCACGCCATCGGCTTTTCCGACAAGTCGGAATTGCGCGGCCGTTATGTGGACACTTCGCGCGGCAACTTCGCTATGTCGATGGACATCTCCGTCTACTCCTTCACCGCCGTCATGCAGCGGGCGGAGAAGATGATGACCGAGGGCGGCTCTGCGGTGACGCTGACCTATTACGGCGCGGAACAGGTCATGCCTCATTACAACGTCATGGGCGTCGCCAAGGCCGCACTCGAGGCCAGCGTCCGCTACATGGCCGAGGATCTCGGCAAGGACGGCATCCGCGTGAACGCAATCTCGGCCGGTCCGATCAAGACACTGGCCGCCTCGGGCATCGGCGATTTCCGCTACATCCTGAAATGGAACGAACTGAACTCGCCCCTGCGTCGCAACGTGACAATCGAGGATGTCGGCGGCTCGGCTCTCTACCTCCTGTCAGACCTCGGTTCCGCGGTCACCGGCGAAGTGCACCATGTCGATGCGGGCTATCACGTCGTGGGCATGAAGGCGGTGGACGCGCCGGATATCGACGTGGTGACGAAGCGCAAGGAAGGCTGATCCCATGGAGGGGCTGACGTTAGCGGAACTGCCGGCTTTAGACGGGACCCTGCCCTTTTCCGCCGTCCTCGTGGCGTTTCCTGACGTCGCCACCCCGTAACAAGGAGATCCTCGATGCAGGACCGTCTGCCCCATGAAAAAGGCTTTCACGTCAGCTGGGACCAGCTCCACCGCGACGCCCGCGCTCTTGCGTGGAGGCTCGACGGTCACGGGCCTGACAACGGCGCATGGCGCGCTGTCGTGGCGATCACCCGCGGCGGCATGGCGCCCGCGATGATCGTGGCGCGCGAGCTCGATATCCGCATGGTCGATACGATCTCGGTCAAGAGCTACAACCACCAGGACCAGACCGAACCCAAGGTCATCAAGTTCCCCGACATGGACGTTGTGGGCGACGGGACGGGCATCCTCATCGTCGACGACCTCGTGGACACCGGCAAGACGCTGGAGGTGGTGCGCTCCCACATGCCCAACGCCCATGTCGCCACCGTCTATGCAAAGCCCATGGGCCGCAATCAGGTCGACAGCTTCATCACCGAGGTGAGCCAGGACACCTGGATCTTCTTTCCCTGGGACATGGCCCTGCAATACGTCCAGCCCTACCGAGGAATGGACTGAAAGTTCCGGGCTCACCCGGAATCCACGCCCGGATGTGCCTGGCACCCGACCGCTGATCGGGCGGCTCGCAAGGGGTCAGTGCAGCGTGAACTCGCCCACCTGATGCTGCCACCGGCCGGGCGCCAGCAGCTTGCGGTGCGTGAACCTGACGGAGTGCAGTGGTCCCTCGATCTCCGCCTTCCAGTAATCCACGAAGGCCATCAGCCGGTCGTGGTCCGGGGCCATGTCGTAGTCCTGCCAGACAAAGGTGTTGAGGACGCTCGGGTAGTCCGGCATCCGGTAGAACATCTCCGCCGTGGTCAGCCCGTAGCCTTTCAGCAGCATCTCGGTTTCGGTCATGGCTCTGCTCCGCTCTTGTCATTCTGTAAGAATCGAAGCACGCGCCCCCGAAAAGTCAACAATAACAAGGTTTTGTCAGCCGTCGTCCTTGGCTGCTGCCAATGCGGGGCGAGCCGCCCACCAGCCGCCATTGCACCCCAGTCCTTGATAATGGTATAGCATTTTCAACAAGATATAGTCCTCGGACCAGAACAGGCAGTGACGTGAGCGACGACGATCAACATCCTGAAAACGATGACGAAATGGGCGGCGGGCCCAAGGCTCCGGCAAGTCCCTCGATCTCGATCGAGGACGAAATGCGGACGTCGTACCTCGATTACGCGATGTCGGTCATCGTGGCGCGGGCGATTCCGGACCTGCGCGACGGATTGAAGCCGGTGCATCGCCGGATTCTCTACACGCTCTGGGAGAACGGCCAGGTCAACACGAAGCCCTATCGCAAGTCCGCGACCGCTGTGGGCGACGTCATGGGCCGCTACCACCCTCACGGCGACAGCGCGATCTACGACGCACTGGTGCGGATGGCGCAGGACTTCTCCATGTCGCTGCCTCTGATCGACGGCCAGGGCAACTTTGGCTCCATGGACGGCGATCCGCCCGCGGCCTACCGCTACACCGAAAGCCGCCTCGACAAGCCTGCGGAAAGCCTGCTGACGGATATCGACAAGGACACCGTCGAATTCGTCATGAACTACGCCAACGAGCGCAAGGAGCCGATGGTCCTGCCGGCGCGCTATCCCAACATCCTCGTCAACGGGGCCGAGGGGATCGCGGTGGGCATGGCGACCCGGATTCCGCCGCACAACCTCGGCGAGGTGATCGACGCGACGCTGGCGCTGATCGAGAATCCCGACCTCACGAGCGAGGACCTGATCGAGTATGTCCCCGGGCCGGACTTTCCCACCGGGGGGCTGATCCTTGGCCGGTCCGGTGCGCGCAAGGCCTATCTGACGGGCCGCGGCTCGGTGCTGATCCGCGCCAAGACCCGGGTCGAGGAGCTGCGCAAGGATCGTTTCGCCATCGTGCTCGACGAGATCCCCTATCAGGTCAACAAGGCCTCCATGATCGAGAAGATCGCCGAGGCCGCCCGCGACAAGAAGATCGAGGGCATCGCCCATGTGCAGGACGAGAGCGACCGTCACGGCGTCCGCGTCGTGGTGGAGCTCAAGCGCGACGCGACGCCCGAAGTGGTGCTGAACCAGCTCTTCCGCTTCACCCCGATGCAGGTCTCCTTCGGTTGCAACATGCTGGCGCTGAACGGCGGCCGCCCAGAAACGCTGACCCTGCGCGGGTTCCTGTCGGCCTTCCTCGACTTCCGCGAGGACGTGGTCGCACGCCGGACCGCCTTCGAGCTGAACAAGGCGCGGGACCGCAGCCATATCCTCTGCGGTCTTGCCGTCGCCGTCTCCAATGTCGACGAGGTCGTCGCCACCATCCGCAGCTCCGCCGATGCCGCCGAGGCGAGGGAGAAGCTCATGGCGCGCCGCTGGCCCGCCCATGACATCGCCGATTACATCCGCCTGATCGACGATCCGACCCACACGATCAACGAGGACGGCACCTACAACCTGTCCGACCGGCAGGTCCGCGCCATCCTCGATCTGCGTCTTCAGCGCCTGACGCAGCTCGGCGTCAAGGAAGTCACCGACGAGCTCGAAGAGCTGGCCGCGAAGATCAAGGACTATCTCGACATCCTCTCAAGCCGAGAGCGCATTCTCGCCATCGTGTCCTCCGAACTGCAGGAGGTGAAAGACAGCTTCGCCGTCCCGCGCCGCACGGAGATCGTCGACTGGGCCGGCGACATGGAGGACGAGGACCTCATCGAGCGCGAGGACATGGTCGTCACCGTCACTCAGGGCGGCTACATCAAGCGCACGCCGCTCGCCGAATTCCGTGCGCAGAAGCGCGGCGGCAAGGGCCTCGCCGGGGGGGATCTCAAGGAGGAGGACGTGGTCACCACGCTCTTCGTCGCCAACACCCACACCCAACTGTTGTTCTTCACCACCGACGGCATGGTCTACAAGCTCAAGACCTGGCGGCTGCCCCTGGGCGCGCGCACCTCGCGCGGCAAGGCCATCGTCAACATCCTGCCGATCCCCCAGGGCGTCAGCATCGCCGCAATCATGCCGGTGGACCGCGACGAGGAGGAATGGGCCGATCTGAACATCGTCTTCGCCACCTCGGCCGGCGACGTACGCCGCAACCGCCTGTCGGACTTCACGAACGTCATGCGCAACGGCAAGATCGCCATGAAACTGCCCGAGGACGGATCGGTCAGCCTGATCGGCGCGCGCATCTGTTCCGAGGATGACGACATGATGCTGGTCACCGCACGGGGGCGCGCCATCCGCTTCCATATCGGCGGGGTCGACAGCGCGGGCAACCCGACCATGCGCGTCTTCAACAGCCGCAATTCCACCGGGGTGCGCGGCATCCGCCTGCAGGACGGCGACCGTGTCGTGTCCATGTCGGTGATCCGGCATTTCGAAGCCACCCCGGAAGAGCGCGAGGCCTATCTCAAGATGCGCCGCGCGCAGATGGGCGCGCCCGACGACGGCGAGCGCGAAGAGGACGAAGCTCCGGTTGAGGTCGGCCAGCTTCCTCTCGACCGCTTTGCCGAGATGTCTGCGGCGGAAAACTTGATCCTGACCATCACCGCCCGCGGCCAGGGCAAGCTGTCGTCGAGCCATGATTATCCCGTGCGCGGGCGCGGAGGCCAGGGCGTCACCGCCATGGACAAGGCGCAACGCGGCGGGCCGGTGGTGTCCTCCTTCCCGGTCGAACTGGACGATCAGATCATGCTCGTGACCAACATGGGCCAGTCGATCCGGGTGCCGGTGGACGGCATTTCATTCCGCTCGCGCTCGGCCGGCGGGGTGAAGGTCTTCGACACCCGCCCCGGGGAGGAAGTGGCCAGCGTCGCCTGGATCGCGGACCAGGGCGAGACGGAGTGACAGGCGAGGATTCGCTCTTCGTTCCGGCCCTCGCCGGAGCAGCTCTTGCCGTCCTCGTCGTCACGCCCCGGCTCCAGTCGCGCAGCTAACGCCGCTATCTTGAACAGGTGGCGGCAAAGAACACAAAGCTGGCGGCAAGCCAGGAGGAGGCACGCACGGCGGTCGAAGGCCAGACTGCCGCGCTGGAACGGATCGCCGCTGTGCTCGTGACGCTGTCCCGCTCGGCCCTCGCCCAGTAGCGACCCTTTCTTTTGCTGGCCCGATGCCCTAGGTCCGCACCATGACTGACATGACCCTGAACATCGTCGGCGGCGGGCTCGCCGGGTCGGAAGCCGCCTGGCAGGCCGCCGAGGCCGGCTGCCGCGTCGTGCTGCACGAGATGCGCCCCGCCGTGGGCACCTTCGCGCACCGGACCGGCGATTTCGCCGAGATGGTCTGTTCCAACTCCTTCCGCTCCGACGACGACGAGCAGAACGCCGTGGGTCTGCTCCACTGGGAGATGCGCGCCGCGGGCGGGCTGATCATGGAGATGGCCGCCCGTCACCGCCTGCCCGCAGGCGGCGCGCTCGCCGTGGACCGCGACGCCTTCTCCGCCGCCATCACCGAGCGCCTGCGCGCCCATCCCCGCATCGAAACCGTTGCCGCCGAGATCAAAGAACTGCCTCGCGACGGTCATTGGATAATCGCCACGGGCCCCCTCACCTCCGGCGCGCTGGCAGAGGCGATCCGCGCGGAAACCGGGGCCGAGGCGCTGGCCTTCTTCGATGCGATCGCGCCCATCGTCTATGCCGACACGATCGACATGTCGGTGGCCTGGGAGCAATCGCGCTACGACAAGGGCGAGACCGAGGCCGAGCAACGCGCCTACATCAACTGCCCGATGACCCGGGACGATTACGAGGCCTTCGTCGACGCGCTGCTGGCGGCGGACAAGACGGAGTTCCACGAAGGAGAAACGGCCGGATATTTCGACGGCTGCCTGCCCATCGAGGTCATGGCCGAGCGCGGCCGCGAGACGCTCCGGCATGGCCCGATGAAGCCGCGCGGCCTCACCAACGCACATGCACCCGAGGTGAAACCACATGCCGTCGTGCAGCTGCGCCGCGACAATGCGCTGGGGACGCTCTACAACATCGTAGGCTTCCAGACGAAGATGAAATACGGCGCCCAGGCCGAGGTTTTCCGCATGATCCCGGGCCTTTCCGAGGCAAAGTTCGCACGGCTCGGCGGCATCCACCGCAACACGTTCCTCAATTCCCCAACCCTGCTCGACGAGCAGATGCGGCTGAAATCACGGCCCAACATCCGCTTCGCCGGGCAGATCACCGGCGTCGAGGGCTATGTCGAAAGCGCCGCCATGGGACTTCTTGCAGCGCGCCTTTCGGTGGCCGAGATCACGGGGCGCAGCCTGCCCCCGGTTCCGCCCACCACCGCCACGGGCGCGCTCGTCACCCACATCACGGGCGGGGCGGATGCGAAGACCTTCCAGCCCATGAACGTGAACTTCGGGCTGTTTCCTCCTGTATCCGGGCTGAAATCCGGGCGTCGAGGCCGCACCGACCGCTACCGGGCCTATACCGATCGCGCCAAGGTCGACTGGCAAGCCTGGCTCGCGGCGACGGCCGCCGCTCCGGTGCCCGCGTGACGGCTCCGGTGCCCGCTTGACGTCCATGCACCCCGGGCAAACCGACCCTCTCATGGCGTCTCGCGTCCCGTGATCACCCGCTTCGCGCCGTCGCCCACGGGGCCTCTGCATCTCGGTCATGCCTTCTCCGCCCTGACCGCCTGGCAGCGTGCGAAGGATGCGGGCGGCACCTTCCTTCTAAGGATCGAGGATCTCGACGCCGACCGCTGCCGCGCCGAATGGGAGGCACTGATCTTCGAGGACCTTGACTGGCTCGGCCTCGACTGGCCCCGACCCGTCCTGCGCCAGTCCGATCACGTCGGAGAGTATGAGACCGCCATTGCTCATCTCGCCGAACGCGGCCTTGTCTATCCCTGCTCCTGCACGCGAACCGACCTCCGGGCCGCCCTTTCGGCCCCGCAGGAAGGTGCCCCTGCCGTGGGGCCCGACGGCATCGTCTATCCGGGAACCTGCCGCGCGCGGCCCATGTCGGACCGGCGGGACGGCGACGCGCTGCGCCTCAACATCGGTCGCGCCGTCGCCGCGGCGGCTGACCTCAGCTTCGAGGAAACCGGTCCTCTTCATCCGGGCCATCATCGGATCGACCGGATGGCCCTCGTGACTGGAACCGGTGACATCGTCCTGGGGCGCAGGCTGACGGGCATCGTCGCCTATCACCTGGCCGTGGTCTGGGACGACGCCCGGCAGGGCGTGACCGATGTCGTGCGCGGAGAGGACCTGTTCACGGCCACGCCGGTGCAGGTGTTGCTTCAGGCGCTGTTCGGCCTGCCGACCCCACGCTACCACCACCACGAATTGATCAGGGACGAACGCGGCCGCAGGCTCGCGAAACGGGATGATGCTCGGGGGATATCGACCTACCGCGAGGCGGGTCTCTCGCCGGCCGACATCGTGATGAAGATCGGCCTTTAAGCCCTGACGAAGCGCTCTCAGCCGTAAAGGGCCCCGGCCCGCCGCTCGAAGGCGCGCACGATGCGCTGCATCGCCTCGTTGAAGAACATCCCCGCAGCGCCTTGCAACAGCCTGTTCTTGAACTCGAAATCCACGTCGAACCGGACCTTGCAGCCGTTCGGATCGTCTTCGAACCGCCACCGGCTTTCCATGTAGCGGAACGGGCCGTCGATATATTCCGTGTCAATCACCCGATCCCCGGGCCAGAGGGTGACCCTGGAGCCGAACTTCTCCCGGAAGACCCGGAACGAGATCACGAGATCCGCCAGCATCACCTCCCGGTCGCCGTGATCCTCTCTTGAGCGGACACGCGCGGCGGCAGTCCATGGCAGGAACTCCGGATAGGAGGCCACGTCCGCGACGAGATCGTACATCTGCTGCGGCGTGTAGGGCAGGACGCGGGTCTCGGAATGACTGGGCATGGTGCTTTCGGTCCGTTTCTCGGGCGTCATGTCTGCCAGCCGGGGCGGCGTTGCAAGTCGGGCGCGACGTCGCAGCGCGGACTGACTCCCTCGTGACACGACCGCCCCGCCCACTATGCTGCGCGAGTCAGGGACTGGACGAGGGCCGCCATGGTGCGCACCGACTACGTGGTCGACGAGATGATCTCGGCCAAGACCATCGCCGCGCGGATCGAGGCGCTCGCCCGTGAGATCGAGGCCGATTTCGCCGGAACGGAGAAGCTCGTTGTCGTGGGACTTCTTCGCGGGTCTTTCGTCTTCATCGCCGATCTCGTGCGCGAACTCCGCCTGCCGGTGGAAGTGGACTTCCTGGAGGCCTCCTCCTACGGCGACTCGATGCAGTCCAGCCGGGAGGTACGCATTCTCAAGGACCTGCGGGGCGAGATCGGCGGACGCGACGTCCTTCTCGTCGAGGATATCGTCGATACGGGTCACACCCTGGCGCGAACCACGGAGTACCTGCTGACCCGGGAGCCCGCGCGGCTGAAGACGATCGCCCTGCTGGACAAGCCCGCCCGTCGCGAAGTCGATTTCAAGGCCGACTGGACCGGTTTCGCCATCCCTGACGAGTTCGTGGTGGGCTACGGCATCGATTATGCCCAACGAAACCGCAACCTGCCCTATATCGGCAAGGTACGCTTCACCGGCGATAGCTGAGGAGAGGACCATGCACTACATGCGCTGGTTGATGCGGGCCAAGAAATGGCAGGCCCGCCCGCCCTCGGAGAAAATGGTGAAGCTGGTGCTGAGCCTGATCGTGGCGGGAATCGTCGTCGCCTCGGTGGAACGCTGGGTCGGCTGGCCCGCCTGGGCCCAACTCGACCCGGTCGGCCCCCGCAATGCAGCCCAGCAGCGCTGAACACGGGTCTGCGCGCTGACGCTCGATCCATGCGACATTGTGACTGGCCTTGCGGGTCGGGGGTGCTACGGTCCCCCAACGTCAGCTCCTCAGAACCGGAACACAGCACACATGCATCGCACAGTTATTGTTTCAGCCATCGCCCTCGCAGCGACCGTTTCGCCGGCTCTCGCGCAGGACCGCGATCCTCTCGCCGCCGCGATGAGCGCGCGTCAGTCCCACATGCAGCTCTACGCCCACAACCTCGGGATTCTCGGCGGCATGGCGCGCGGCGACATGGAGTATGATGCCGATATGGCGGCGATCGCGGCGGCCGACCTCGTGGCCCTCGCCTCGGTGAGCCAGCAGGCCTATTGGCCCGAGGGCAGCAGCAACGCCGATTATGAGGACAGCCGCGCCCTGCCCGCCATCTGGGAGGACAGCGCCGGGTTCGAAGAGGCCAAGGCGGCCCTCCTCGCCGCGGCGACGGCCCTCGCGGCGACGGCCGGCACCGGACCCGAGGGACTTGCCGGCATGCGAGACGTCGGCGGTGCCTGTGGCGCTTGCCACGAAACGTTCCAGGAAAGCCGCTGATCGCATGCGCCTGTTACCGTGGGGGGCGGCTCTCGCCCTCCTGATCGCTGGGGCGGGCTGGGTGCTGAGCGCCCCGGCCCGCGAACCGGAAACCCACGCGGCACTTGTGGGCGACCCGGAGGCTGGCCGGCTGAGCTTCGCGGCCGCCGGGTGCGCCTCCTGTCACATCGACCCCGAGGCCGATATCGACGCCGGGGTTCCTCCGGTCCTGTCGGGCGGCGAGCGCTTCGAGACAGCCTTCGGCACCTTCGTCGCGCCCAACATCTCCCCATCACCCCAGGGCGTCGGCGACTGGACAGATGCTCAGCTTGTCCACGCCATGGCCGCGGGCGTTTCGCCAGACGGGCAGCACTACTACCCTGCCTTCCCCTATGGATCCTACTCCCGGGCGGACCTGCAGGATCTGGTCGACATCGCCGCCTACATCCGCACCCTGCCCCACTCCGATCGCGAGAACGAGCCGCGGGAGCTGAGCTTTCCCTACTCGATCGCCCGCACTGTGGGTCTGTGGAAGCGCCTCTACGTCTCGCCGGACTGGGTCCTCGAAACCGCCGATACGCCTGAAATCGAACGCGGCCGCTACCTCGTCGAGAGCCTCGGTCATTGCGCGGAATGCCATACCCCCAGGGGAGCCCTCGGCGGGCTCGACACGACCCGGTGGATGGCCGGGGCACCCAATCCTTCGGGAGAAGGCCGGATCCCGAACATCACACCCGCTGTCCTGACATGGTCCGAGGCGGATATCGTGGCCTACCTGGACACGGGCTTCACCCCGGACTTCGACGTGGCCGGAGGCAGCATGACCTCGGTCGTCAAGAACATGGCGCAGCTTCCCGCCTCGGACCGGGAGGCCATCGCGGCCTATCTCAAGGCGATCCCGGGCGTGGAGTGAGCCGCGCCTCCACCCCGTCGCGCACCCGGACCTCCGCCAGTCTCGCCAGCACCTTTCGGTCCGGATGCGCGGCCACGCGAAGGGGCGGATGAAAGACGATCATCACTGTGCCCTGCCTCCTCGCGGCCAACACGGTCAGCAGATGGGGGCCGAACGCCATGTCACCCCACCATCCGTAGCGCCTCGGATCGTCGCCCCGGGCTGCGCCGTAGATCAGGCTCACCGGCTGAATCCAGAGCATCTCGCGCAGAGGTTCGGCGAGGAAGGCCGCGAAAAGCGTAGGCTTGAACGGCAGGACCTGCCGGCCATCGGTGGACGTGCCCTCGGGAAACACAACGAGCCTGTGACCCGCGCTCAGCCGCTCCTCGAACAACCGCACCTGACGCGGTGCTTCACGCCGGTCGCGGTCTATGAACACCGTTCCCGTGGCCCGGGCCAACCAGCCGATGCCGGGCCAGTCGCGAACCTCGGCCTTCGAGACGAAGTAGATGCGCTGGCAGGCGTTCAGCGCGAAGATGTCCAGCCAGGACGAATGATTGGCGACCACGGCGCCCGGTTCCCGCATCGGCGCGCCCTCGACGCGGTAGTCGATCCCGAGGATCCGGATCGCCGTCCGGCAGACCCCTTGCGTGATCCACGGCGTCACCGGCCGGCGCGGATGGCAGAACGGCCATTCGAAAAGCCGCAGGAAGAGCAGAACCGCGAGTCCCCCGAAGGTCACCACCGCCAGCGCCACCCCCCGCGCCCCGGCAAGCAGAAGCGAGCCGTGGACTCGCGCCGGCGGTGGCGCGTCGGAAGTCCAGGTCATCCGGCACTGTCCGCAGCAACACCTTCACGCCCGTAGATGCGGGCGCTGCGGAGGTTGAGCCGCGCCGTGTCCATCAGCATGCAGACATCCGTCGTGTTGAACTCCCGGTCGATCCAAGCCCCTGCACCCACGGTCCCGCCCAGCCGCAGGTAGGCCTTGATCAGCGCGGGCACTTCGAGCAGCGCCGCGCGCCGGTCCACTTGATGCGCCGGAAGGATATCGAGCGCCACCGCGCCCGGCGGTCGCGCCGTAACCCGCAGGTCGGGCGGCGCGAGATGATTGTGGTGCAGGTAGGACAAGGGTTGCGCGAGGTCGGACGGATCCGTGCCATGAAAGGACGCCACGCCGAACAACACTTCCGCTCCGGTACGGGCGACATGCTCGGCCAGCGCGAGCCAGAGAACGTGCATGGCCGTACCGCCGCGATACTCTGGAAGGAGACAGGACCGCCCCAGCTCCAGCAGCCGGCGTCCTCCGGACCGGAGCGGGCCAAGATTGTACTCCGCCTCGCTGTAGAACCGCCCCGCTGCCGCCGCGGCTGCCGCGTCCATCAGACGGTAGGTCCCGACGACCCGCCCGCCACGCGCCCGGTCGATGAGCAGGAGATGCGCCGCGACTTCGTCGAAGCTGTCCCTCTCCAGCCCGGCGGAATGGTCCACCAGAGGGCCGTCTCCGCCCAGTTCCTCAACGAAGGGCCTGCGCCGCGCGAACATCTGCCGGACCGGCGGCAAGCCGCACCGCGAAATCGGGTTCAGCGGCGATCATGGCGACGTGGCTCTCCAATCATGGACTGGGCGGGGCCGGGTTTCTCTAGGAGGGCCGGTGCAGGTTTGCAATATCACGGACCAGTGTGCCACTGACGTGACGACCCGTCGCGCCCACCAATTCTTGGTTGCAAGAATAAACAATCATGCTACCAAGGGTTGCATTTCATCACTCCCGATCAAGCGCGACGAGATCGAGGACGACCTGCCGCCCATCCAGGACGACCTTGCCCTCTTCGCTGAAATTCACCGTGATACGACCCGCGATGTTCGATTGCACCTGCCCCACCCCCCAATCCGGTTTCGCCGGTAGCCGCACCAGCATCCCCGGGCTGAGGTGGTCGTTCGGATCGGACATCTCGGCGTTTCCTTTCCACACAGGGATTTGTCGGCAATGATGGATCGTGATCTGACCGCGCTCGTGGCGTCCCGCATCTGTCATGATCTCATTAGCCCGCTCGGCGCGATCGGCAACGGGCTGGAGCTCATTCAACTGTCGTGCGGAACCTCGCCGGAACTCGATCTGATCAATGCCAGCGTCACCCATGCACGCGCAAGGATCCGCCTCTTCCGCCTCGCCTTCGGGGCCGGGAACGGACAGTTGATCGACAACCGGGACGTCCAGGGCATGCTACAGGACCTCGGCCACGGCACCCGCTTGACCTATCGCTGGTCGGTGTCCGAAGCGGCCCCCCGGGCAGAGATCAAGGCCGCCCTCCTCGCCATGCTGTGTGTCGAGACCGCTCTGCCGCGGGGCGGAACCGTGGGCGCGCAACTCTTCGGCGGGCACTGGCGGATATCCGGCGAAGGTCCCGCACTCCGCGTCGATCCCGCCGCATTCGGCGTCCTCTCGGACGAGACCGACGGCTCCACGATCACCCCGGCGGGCATCCAGTTCCTGCTCCTGCCGGCCGCCACCAAGGCCATCGGCCGGACCTTGAGCGTGGTCAGAGGCGGCGACACGGACCTCGGAATCAGCTTCTGACGGCGCCGTCAGCGCTCACGAGATACTTGAAACTCGTCAGCTGCTCCGCGCCCACAGGCCCCCGCGCATGCATCTTGCCCGTGGCGATGCCGATCTCCGCGCCCATCCCGAACTCTCCCCCGTCAGCGAACTGCGTCGAGGCGTTGTGCATCAGGATCGCGCTGTCGAGTCGGGAAAAGAACCTGTCGGCCGCCGCCTGGTCCTCCGTCAGGATGCAATCGGTATGCTGAGAGCCGTACCGGCGGATGTGCGCGATAGCATCGTCAATGTCGTCAACAACTTTCGCGGCGATCTTCATGTCGAGATACTCGCGCCCCCAGTCGTCCGCGGTCGCCGGCAAACTCCCCTTCAGACCTTGGGCCCGCACCTCGACGCCCGCCTCCATCAGCATGTCCACGATCCGCTGTCCGAGGTCGATGGCGCCCCGATGCACCAGCAGACATTCTGCAGCTCCACAGATGCCCGTGCGCCGGGTCTTCGCATTCATGACAACACGGAGCGCCTTGTCCGGGTCTGCGGCGGCATCGACATAGACATGCACGATCCCCTCGAGATGGGCGAAGACGGGAACCCGCGCCTCGCGCTGGACAAGGCCAACGAGGCCCTTTCCACCCCTGGGCACGATCACGTCGATGCTGTCCGTCATGGCAAGCATCTCGCTGACCGCGGCTCGGTCCCGCGTGGGCACGAGCTGGACCGCATCTTCCGGGAGACCCGCGGCTCTCAGCCCCTCCACGAGGCAGGCGTAGATCGCGGAGGAGGAATGGAAGCTCTCCGATCCGCCGCGCAGGATCACGGCATTCCCGGACTTGAGGCAGAGCGCACCCGCGTCCGCGGTCACGTTCGGTCGGCTTTCATAGATCACCCCGACGACGCCCAACGGCGTGCGCACCCGGCGGATATGGAGCCCCGTGGGCCGGTCCCATTCCGCAATTGTAGCGCCGACGGGATCGGCCTGCGCCGCGATCGCCTCGAGCCCTGCCGCCATCGCCTCGATCCGGTCCGCATCGAGGGCGAGCCGGTCCATCATCGCCGCCGTCAGCCCCTTCTCGCGCCCGTACTCGAGGTCCCTCGCGTTCGCTTCCATCACGACGCCGGCGTTTCGGCGCAGGCAATCGGCGGCCTCGGTCAACGACCGCTCCTTGGCCTCCGAGGAAGTTGAGGCAAGGATCGCCGCCGCCGCCCTGGCGCGCTGACCGATCTCCGCCATGAGGTCGGCAATGTCGTTATTGTCCTTCATCTTGCGGCGCGTCCCTGATGTCGTGCATGAAGATCATGCTAGCCCACCATATCGTCCCGGTGGATCAGCACGCTGCGGCCCTTGTAACCAAGGATCGCCTCTATGTCAGCGCTTCTGTGTCCCCGGATCGCCCGCGTCTCGGCCGCGGTGTAACGGGTCAGCCCTGCACACAGCCTCTGGCCTCCTGGCCCCAGCACTGCCACCGGCTCGCCGCGCCCGAACTGACCCGAGACGCCCGTCACACCCGCCGGCAGAAGGCTCTTGCCCTGCGACAGCGCCCGCGCGGCCCCTTCATCCACGGTGATCTCGCCCTGGGGCTTCATCGCCGCGATCCAGCGCTTGCGCGCCGCCTGTGGCGTGGTCTGCGCCGCGAACCATGTCGCGGGCGCGCCGTCTTCGAGACGTCTCAATGGGTTTTCGGGCGATCCCAGGGTGATCGCCATGGCGCAGCCCGCTTCCGTCGCCACCCGCGCCGCCATCAGTTTCGTCTTCATGCCGCCCTTGGACAGGCCGGAGCCTGCATCGCCCGCCTGCGCCTCGATCTCCGGCGTGATCGCCGCGACCACGTCATATCGGGTCGCCGCCGGATCGAGCGCAGGGTTCGCCGTGTAAAGACCGTCCACGTCCGACAGCAGCACGAGCACGTCTGCGCCTACCGTCACTGCCACCTGCGCGGCCAGCCTGTCGTTGTCGCCATACCGGATCTCGTCCGTCGCCACGGTGTCGTTCTCGTTGACGATGGGCGTGACACCGAGGCCGAGGAGCGTTTCGAAGGTGGCGCGCGAATTGAGATACCGCCGCCGGTCGCGGCTGTCCTCTAGAGTCACCAGAACCTGCGCCGCGATCAGGCCATGGGGCGCCAGGACCTCTTCATAGGCGCGCGCCAACCGGATCTGACCCACCGCCGCCGCCGCCTGCGACTGTTCCAGCGCGAGGTCCGCCGATCCCAGCCCCAGCACGCCACGTCCCAGCGCGATGGACCCGGAGGACACCAGCACCACCTCCACCCCGCGCGTCCGCAGGGCCGCCACATCCTCGGCCAGGGACCGCAACCAGGTCGAGCGCAGGCCCCCGGATCCGCGGTCCACGAGCAGCGCAGAACCGATCTTCACGACGAGCCGTCGCGCCTTCGTCAGGGCTCCCAAGGTCCTTCATCCTCTGTCGCCCCGGCGGTTCCGGTCGCCTCCGCATCGCCAGGCGCCTTGACGCCCACGATCTTGCGCAGGGCCCGCAGCACGTCGGGAACACCCTCCCCGGAGACCGAGGACATGGTCTTGACCTCCCCGGCGCCCCCGGCCTCCAGTTCCTCGACCAGAAACGCCCGCTCCTCGGCATCGAGCGTGTCGATCTTGGTCAGCACCGTGATCCGCGGCTTCGCGGCGAGGCCCGCGCCGTAGTTGCCGATCTCCTTGACGATTGTTCGCCAGTCGCCGACTGGATCGCCGGACGTCCCGTCGACGAGATGCAGCAGCGCCGCCGACCGCTCCACATGGCCAAGAAACACGTCGCCCAGCCCCTTGCCCTCGCTCGCCCCCGCAATCAGCCCGGGAATGTCCGCAACCACGAACTCGGCCCCGTCGGACGTGACGACACCGAGGTTCGGCACCAGGGTGGTAAAGGGATAATCCGCAATCTTCGGACGCGCGTTCGAGGTCGCCGCCAGAAAAGTCGACTTGCCCGCATTCGGTAGACCCAGCAGACCCACATCCGCGATCAGCTTCAGACGCAGCCAGAGCGTGCGTTCCACCCCCGGCTGACCCGCATTGGCATGACGCGGCGCCTGGTTGGTGGAGGTCTTGAAATGCAGGTTGCCCCAGCCGCCGTTTCCGCCCCTGGCCAGCAGGACGCGGTCACCCGGCCGGGTCAGATCGGCGATCACGGTCTCCTCGTCCTCGTCCAGGATCTCGGTTCCCGCGGGCACCCGCAGCACGATGTCGTCGCCATCCTTGCCGGTCATGGCGCGGCCCATGCCGGCCTGGCCGTTCCTGGCAAAGAAATGCTGCTGGTAGCGGAAGTCGATGAGCGTGTTGAGCCCGTCCACCGCCACCGCCCAGACATCGCCACCGCGCCCGCCGTCGCCGCCGTTCGGCCCGCCGTATTCCACGAACTTCTCCCGCCGGAACGAGACGCACCCGTTTCCGCCGCTACCGGAGCGGATGTGGACACGCGCGAGGTCGAGAAACTTCATGAAGGTCGCTTTCCGGGCGATGAAGCCGACCCACTACGCCAAGTCGCAGAGGCCCTCAAGTCCCGGACCGGCGTGCTTGCCAGTCCGCGCGGGTGAGCTCGACCACGACCGAAGCAACCTCCCGTCCGAGTGGTCTGCTCGGCCGCATCTGCCGGCGCATCTCGCGGAACCCGAGCCCGCTCAACACAGCGGCGGAGCGTGCGTTTCCCTCAAGATGACTGGAGGCGAGGTTTTCCCCCCTGCTTTCGAAGAAGGCATCAACGACCGCCGCAGCCGCCTCGGGCATGTAACCCTGCCCCCAATGGGCCCGGGCGAGCCAGTAGCCCAGCTCGTCGTCCGTCGCGATGATGCCCAAAAGCGCGTCGTCCCGCATGATCGCGAGCGGCGCCACCCGGCCCGCCTCTGCCTCGGCGATGAACCACTCCGCATCCTCGCGTGCGTAGGGCCAGGGCACCGAGGACAGCCACCGCGTGACCTCCCAGTCCTGCAAGGCCGCCGTGATCGCAGCGGCATCCCTCTGCTCCACGGGGCGGAGCAGCAACCGCTCCGTCCGCACCGTCATTGCACGGCGAGCGCGTAGGTCCAGGTCGGCACCATTGCACGCCGGGCTGTCGAATAGGCCTCGGCGTCTCCGAGATACTCGAAACCGCAGTTCGTGAGCACCCGAGCGGACCCCGGATTGTCCTGAAAGACTTCGGCGAAGATCTGTCGCGCGTTGTGGGGGTTCGCTGCGATCAGCGCGCGCACCGCTTCAGTGGCGAGCCCCGCGTTCCACAGCTGTGGCGCGATCCAGTAGCTGATCTCGGACTGCTCCCGGTCCATCCGGCCCAGCGAGATCGTCCCCACCAGTTCCGCCAGGCCCGTCGCGGCGCCGTCGATCGCCCAGGTGTCCTCCTTGCGGTCTGGGGCGGAGGCACGGGTGATCATCGCGTCCACCGCACCGGGCGGCAGGGGATGCGGAATCGCGCGGGTCATTTCGGCCATGCGCCGATCCGCGGCATAAAGCCCGATCAGCCCGGCATCCGAGCGCCTGAGCGGACGCAGCACGAAGCGTTCTGCCTCGATGACGGGCGGGTCTTCTGTGGTGTCGAACATCGAGCGGGTTCCTCCTCCCGTTTCGCGGTTTCCTGTCGGGGTCCCGCGACGTACCGATGACGGGGCGCGACGTGATGCGCCCTGAAAACAGACAGGGGGACCGCCAAGCCGCCGGTCCCCCTGTCTTCTGATCCCATGAAGATCGAGTTACTCGGCAGCCTCCGCGACCGGAAGCACGGAGATGAAGGTTCGACCCTTCAGACCCTTGTGAAAGGTCACATTGCCCTCGACCGTGGCGAAGATCGTATGATCCTTGCCTTGGCCCACGCCGTTGCCCGGCCACCATTTGTTGCCGCGCTGGCGCGCGATGATGTTGCCCGGAACGACTACTTCGCCGCCGAACTTCTTGATGCCCAGCCGACGGCCGGCAGAATCGCGTCCGTTCCTCGAGGAACCGCCTGCTTTCTTGTGTGCCATTGGCCTTTACTCCTTCTCGGCGGCGAACTGCGTCGCCTGGTCGATCCAGTTGTCCCGGGCGATGCGGCCCTTGAACGACAGCTTGTCGTCCATATAGGCAATTTCTTCGGGACCCCAAGCGGCGATCTGATCGAAATGATAGACGCCGTTCTGGTGCAGCAGACCTTCGAGCTTCGGACCGACGCCCGAGATCTTCTTGAGGTCGTCCGGCTTGCCGTCGCGCGCCGCATCGAGCAGGTTGCCGGGCCGCGTGCCGGTGTCGGCCGTGGGGGTCGCCTCGGTCTGTGCCGCGGGCTCCGCCGCAGTGTCAGTCGTGACGGGCTCGGACGGCTTCGCCTCCGCCTCGGAGGCACCTTTGGCCTTGGCCGCCTTCTTCGGCGCCTCGGCCTTCGGGGCGGCCGCCTTGGGCGAGGCGGCGGCCATCGCGGAGGCGGAAACGCTGCCCGCACCGACGGCCGCCATGACGCCCGAAGCTCCCGCTCCGTTCTCCAGCAGCTCCGTCACCCGGACCAGCGTCAGGTCCTGGCGATGACCCTTGGTACGCTTCGAGGAATGCTTCCGCCGCCGCTTGACGAAGTTGATCGTCTTCGGCCCGCGGATCTGGTCGATCACCTCGGCCTGCACCCCGGCGTCCTCTACGAAGGGCGTGCCCACGGTGGCGCCCATCATCAGGACATCGTTGAACTGAACCTTGTCGCCGGCAGCGGCCGCCAGCTTCTCCACCCGGATCACGTCGCCGGGGGCGACCTTGTACTGCTTGCCGCCGGTCTTGAGAACCGCAAACATCGCGTCATTCCTTTTCTCTGCCGCGCCGTCCGGCCTCCCCGTTCGGGGACGTTCCCGGGGGTGATCCAACCCCGCCATGTGGCTGCGCACCCCCGGCACTGGGGGCGTTCGTTGAAGCCGCGCTTATCCATGCCGACCCCTGCCCTGTCAAGGCCCGCCCGAGGCCCGAGATCGGGGCTTGAACGCCCCTGCCCGGATAGCTACATCGCGCCCCACGCGGAGAGGTGCCGGAGTGGTCGAACGGGGCGGTTTCGAAAACCGTTGACCCTGCAAGGGGTCCCAGGGTTCGAATCCCTGTCTCTCCGCCATATTCCCTGACGTGTCTCTAGGGATGGTGGGGATATCGAGGTCCGACCCGGTCGCCCGACCACTGGCACCGCGGTCCGGTTCCCTAGAATTCCTTGACGGCACTTGGTCGACGCCGGCCTGTCTGACGCGGCGTGACCCTTTCTAGAAATGCAGGGGTTCAGCCGGGCGGCGCAGGCCTCGCGGCGCGCGGACGCACCCCTGTGAGGCCCGCTCCGGCCCGACCTCGCGCGCATCGACGCGTGTCCTTCGACACCGCCGAGGCCAGTCCTCAGGGTCGGCTCGGATCAAGCTTCATCGGTCCGATGCGATCTCGCCGCGCGCCGATGCGCCCTTGCCGGGGTCGCCGGCGCGGCGTCCGGCGCCGGTCCGGACCCGTGGTCCGGCGCTCCGCGCCTCACCCCTTCACGCCCGAGGAGATCATGACCGCCTCCGTGACGCGGCGCTGGAACAGCAGATAGGCGACCGCCACCGGCATGGCCCCGAGGAGGGCGACCGACATCAGCCGGGCATAGTAGACCCCGAAGGCGTCGCTGACCTGCGTGATCCCGACGGGAATGGTCATCTTGGCCTCGGTCGTGACCACGAGGAACGGCCAGAAGAACGAATTCCACGCCCCGATGAAGGTGACGATGGCAAGCGCCGTTGTGATCCCCCAGTTGAGCGGCAGATAGACGCGGAACAGCAGCGCGTATTCCCCGCCGCCGTCGAGCAGCACCGCCTCGCGCATCTCCTTCGGCACGCTGTCGAAGAACTGTTTGTAGACGATGATCACCACCGGAACGATGAGCTGCGGCAGGATGATGCCGGCCCAGGTGTTGATGAGGCCCATCTGGAACATGAGAATGAACTGCGACACCACCAGTGCCTGTGCCGGGATCATGAAGCTGGCAAGGACGATCCCGTAGAGCAGCCGCCGCCCGGGAAACCGCATCTGGCTGATCGCATAGGCGCACATCATGCCGGACACGATCACGATGACGGTCAGGATCAGAGAGGTGCCCACCGAATTCCAGTACCAGGTGAGCATCCGCGTGTTGAAGAGCGCGTCCGAGATCGACGAGAGGTTGAACTGGTCCGGCAGCAGCCCGGCATCGGCTGAAACCACCCGATCCTCCGTCCGCAGGGACGTGACGCCCGCCCAGTAGAGCGGAAAGAACCAGATCGCGGCACCGACAAGCGTCAGAAGCGTGAGGAGCGCGTTCTCGATACGGCGGGTGGTGCTCATCTGTGCCTCCCGATGCGCAAGAGCTGGAACTGCATGACCGAGACCACGAGGATGATGACGAAGAGCACCATCGCGATGGCCGAGGCGTAACCGCCGTTGTTCTGCTGGAAGGCCTCGTTGTAGACGAGAAGCAGCAGGACCTGGCTCGTGTTGAACGGTCCCCCCTGGCTCAACAGATACACCTGGTCGAAGAGCTTGAGCTGCAGGATGAGCTGAAGCGTGAGCACGAGAGCGGTCACCGGCCAGAGCAGCGGCCAGGTCACCCGCCAGAATCGCTGCCGGGGGGTCGCACCGTCGAGCGCCGCGGCCTCGTAGAGTTCCGTGGGAATGTTGCGCAGACCGGCGAGGAAAAGCAGCACGTTGAAGCCGTTGGTCCACCAGATCGTCACCAGGGCGATGACCGGCATCACCCAGGTCGGGTCCCGGAAGACGGCGGTGCGCTTGCCGAAGATCGCTTCGATCATCGGCTGCAGCACGCCGAACTGAAAGTCGAGCATCCACTGCCAGACCAGCGTCACGACCGAGACGGGCAGGATGTAGGGCAGGAAGAAGATCGCCAGAATGAAGGGCTGCATCCAGCCCCTCAGGCGGTTGACGGCCAGCGCGATCAGCAGCGCAAGAACGGTCGTCGGAACGATCGTCAGGACGAGGAAATATCCGTTGTTCTTGAGCGCGACCCAGAAGATCCGGTCGTCGAGCAACTCGCGGTAGTTCTGCAGACCGACCCAGGTGCCGTCGCCGATCAGCGGCGCATCGGTCAGGCTCAGCTGGATCACCTTGAAGGTGGGCCAGGCGAAGACCAGCAGGAAGGTCAGTGTGAAGGGCGCGACGAGGGAGAGCGCGATCAGGTTGCGCCGGAGCGTCTTGTTGGGTCTGGCCATGGCGCCTCTCGAGGTTCGGAGCGGGCGGTGTCCGGGATGGGGCGCGCAATCCATCGACCGCGCGCCCCGGTTCAGGTCAGCGCAGGGCGCGGCCCAGTTCGTCGCGGATCTGCTCGAGGGCCTCGTCGGTGTCGAAGAAGCCGTGGATCTGCGGCACCATGACGTTCAACGCTACGTCATATGCGGGAGAGGCCACGCCGGCGATCTCGCTGCGCGGATCGAAGAACGCGGACTGCGCCAGCGAGGCGTAGGTCGCGTTGGGCTCCATGCCCTGGTACTCCGCGCTTTCGGTGGTGGGCACATAGGCCGGGATGTGACCCGCGGAGGCCCAGCTGATCGAATTCTGGCTCATCCAGCCGATCACCGTCATCACCGCCTCGCGCTTCTCGTCGGACATCGGCGCTGCGGGCTGGTTCGGGATGGCCAGCGCGTGGCTGTCGGCCCAGGTCGCTTCCTGATCCATCAGCACCGGCACCTGCACCGCACCCCACTCGAAGCCGAGCGTCCCGTTGGCCTCCATGTCCACCAGAGTGGGCACTTCCCAGACGCCGTTCATGTGGAAGGCCGACTGGCCCGAGGTGAAGAGCGCGACGGAGGCGGGATACTCGGCCTGCTCGGGAATGAAGCCCGCATCGCGCCAGTCGCGCATCACCTGAAGCGCCGTGGCGGCCTTCTCGGCATTGTCGCCCGGAAGGACCTCGCCGTCGACGATCATCTCGCCGCCCTGCTGGCCGAGGAGCGTGTAGAACACGCGCCAGACGCCGCCCGGTCCGCCGGTCTGGAAGCTGAGAGGATCGGTCGATCCGTTGTCGGCAGCGTGCTGGAGCGCCCGATTGAAGTCATCGAGGCTGTCGATGCCGGTCAGGTTGCCGTCCTCGTCGAGGAACTCGGTCCCTTCCAAATAGCTCTTGTTGTAGTAGAGCACGATGGAATGAATGTCGAAGGGCACGGCATAGAGCGTGCCGTCCGGCCCGCTGGCCGCGCTCACCGCGCTGTCGAAGAAATCGTCTCCCGAGAGGCCAGCCATCTCCAGATCCTCGTCGGTGATCGGCGACAGCACGCCCTCTTCCAGCGCCAGCGGCACACGGCTGAGGTGATAGGTCATGATGTCTGGCCCTTCGCCTACGGCGGCCGAGGTGCGGACCTTGGTGTAGAAGGGCACGCCCCATTCCAGCGTCGTGCCGGTGATCTGGATGTCGTCGTGCTCCTCGTTGAAGCGCTCGATCAGCGCCTTCATCCGGACGCCGTCGCCGCCGCCCAGGAAATCCCACCAGACCACCTCGGTCTGGGCCATCGCCGGCAGCGACAGCATCGTGGCCGCGGTGGCGGCGAGCATCGTCTTCAAGCGGATCATGGTTCTCTCCTCCCAGTTGATCGCTGTGGGTCCGCGCATCTGCGCCGGCCCGGTCTCACCTCAACCTCCGCCCCTCCTGGTCGAAGACGAGGATGTCGTCAGGATCGGCCGCGAGGCCGACCGTCTGTCCTTCGAGCGCCTCTCGCAGTCCGTGACGCTCGACGACCACGTTGCTGCCGTCCTCCAGCTTCACATGCAGGTAGGACACGCCGCCCAGCTGCTCGACCATGTCCACCTTGGCCCGCAGCCCCTCCTCGCTCAGCTTCAGATGCTCGGGGCGGATGCCCAGGGTGACCTTCTGGCCCGACGAGACCTCGCCCCTGCGGGCCGCGGTGAAGACCTTGCCGCCGACCTCGGTCCGAACCTCCATCCGGCCTCCGCCCCCTCCGGAGACCTCGCCTGCAAAGAAGTTCATCGCAGGCGAGCCGATGAAGCCGCCGACGAAGCGGTTGTCCGGGTCGTCATAGAGCTTGAGCGGCGAGCCAGCCTGCTGCACCCAGCCGTCCTTGAGAACGAAGATGTCGTCCGCGAGCGTCATCGCCTCGACCTGGTCGTGGGTGACGTAGATCATCGTCGCACCGATCTGGCGGTGCAGCCGGGCGAGCTCCAGCCGCATCTGCACCCGCAGCTCCGCGTCGAGATTCGAGAGCGGCTCGTCGAAGAGGAACACCGACGGCTGCCGCACGATGGCGCGGCCGATGGCGACCCTCTGGCGCTGCCCGCCCGAGAGCTTTGCCGGGCGCTTCGCCAGGTGCTCCGTCAGCTGGAGGATCCGCGCGGCCTCGGCGACCTTCTCGCGGATCTCCTCCTTCTTGGCCTTGGCCAGGCGCAGGCTGAAGGCCATGTTGTCGTAGACCGTAAGGTGCGGATAGAGCGCGTAGTTCTGGAACACCATCGCCACGCCGCGGTCCGCCGGTTCCTCGTCCGTCACGTCCTTGCCGTCGATCTCGATGCGGCCGCCCGAGGTCTCCTCCAGACCCGCGATCATCCGCAGGAGCGTGGACTTGCCGCAGCCGGAGGGCCCGACGAACACCGCGAAATCGCCCTTCGGGATCTCGATGGAGACATCGTGGATCACGTCGACCGCGCCGAAGCTCTTCTTGACGTTCTTCAGGCTCACTCCCATCGCCATGGTTCCGTCTCCCTATGCCACCTGAAGCTTGATGACGTGGTAGGAGAGCGGCGCCAGCCGGCCCTTCAGTGCGCCGTCCTCCACACCCACGCCCGATCCGTCCACGGGGGCGATGGCGTCGGGGCGGTCGGGGCCGTTGGTGGCCGCCAGGTCGTGGCCCTCCATCACCTTGTGCATGACGACCCGCGTATCGCCGAACCCGGTCAGCGCCATGTCGAGTTCCGCGCTGTCGCTCAGGTGCCGGTTCAGCGCGAAGACGGTGACGGTGCCCGCGGCGGCGTCATGGGTCGCGGCGATGTCCATGTAGGAGATGTCGCTGCCGACCTCGCAATCGTAGGTCGGCGCATCCACCGCCACCCGCAGCGCCGTGCCCCGGCCATGGAGCGAGGCCATCTGATAGGGCCAATAGATCGTCTGCCGCCACGCGGGCCCGCCCTTCTCGGCGCGGATCGGGGCGATGACGTTCACCAGCTGGGCGATGCAGGCGATCTTCACCCGGTCCGAACGGCGGATGAACTCGTTCAGTAGCCCGCCGACAAAGAGCGCATCCTCGAAATTGTAATCCTCTTCGAGCAGGTCCGGCGCCTCGGGCCAGTCCCAGGTCTTCCAGCGCCGAGTGTCGTCCTCGCGGATGTGGTACCAGACGTTCCACTCGTCAAAGCAGATGTGGACGTCGTTCTTGGCGCGGTTCTTCGCCTTGACGTAGTCGATAACCCCGCCGATCGCCTGGATGTAGCGGCCGGTCTCCTCGATCTTGCCGAAGAAGTTCAGCGTGTCCTTCGACGAATTGCCAAAATACTTGTGCAGCGAAATGTAGTGGACGTTCTCGTAGCACTCCTCCAGAACCTCGCGCTCCCATTCGGGATAGGTGCGCATCTGGTCGTTGGACGAGCCGCAGACGATCATCTCCGCACCCGGCGTCAGCTGCCGCAGGGCCTTGGCGCATTCGTCGGCGAGGCGTCCGTATTCGTGGGCCTCTTTGTGGCCGATCTGCCAGGGGCCATCCATCTCGTTGCCGAGACACCACATCTTGACGTTGTAGGGGTCCTCGACGCCGTGGCTGCGGCGCAGGTCGGACCAGAAGCTGCCCGAGGGGTGGTTGACGTATTCGACGAACTCGCGCGCGTCCTGCAGGCCCTTGGAGCCGAGGTTGATGGCAAGCATCATCTCGATCTCCGCTTCCTTCGCCCAGTAGGCGAATTCGTTGATCCCGACCTGGTTGGTCTCTTTCGACCGCCAGGCGAGGTCCAGCCGCACGGGGCGGTCCTCCTTGGGACCGATGCCGTCCTTCCAGTCGTAGGCGGAGACGAAATTGCCGCCCGGATAGCGGATCGCGGGGATCTTCAGGTCCTTGACGAATTTCATCACGTCCCGGCGGAAGCCCATCTCGTCCGCCTCGGGGTGACCGGGCTCGTAGATGCCGGAATAGATCGCGCGGCCCATGTGCTCGATGAACGCGGCATAGAGCCGGTCGTCGATCCGGGCGATCTCGAACTGGCGGTGAATGGCGGCTGTGACCTTCATGATGTTCCTCGTTCAGTCGCGGAGATCGGCGGGAAGCAGATCGGCGGGGATGTTCTGGTAGCAGACGGGGCGCAGGAAACGCCGGATGGCGAGCGTGCCGACACTGGTCGCACCGAAGCTGGTCGAGGCTGGAAACGGCCCGCCGTGGACCATGGCGTCCGCCACCTCGACGCCGGTGGGAAAGCCGTTGGCGACCACCCTGCCCGCCTTGCGCTCCAGCACCGGCATGAGCGGCTTCGCCGCCTCCGTGTCGCCCGGGTCCATCTGGATCGTCGCGCTCAGCTGGCCATCGAGCGCCCGGGCGATCTCCATGACCTGCGCGGCGCTCTCGGCCCGGATCACGATCCCGGCGGGGCCGAACATCTCCTGGGCAAGTTCTGGATGGGCAAGCCAGTCCGAACCCGAGACCTCGAAGAGCGCCGGCGCGCCCTCCCGCCCCGAGCAGTCCGTCCGCAGAAGCGTCGTGGCTCCTCCCGCGGCGGCGGCGACCGCGGTCCGGTAGCCCTCTGCCACGCCCTCGGTAAGCATGGTCTGGGCCGGGATCGCTTCCAGAGCGCCCCTCGCGGCCGCGACGAACGTATCGGCCTCCGACCCTGCGGGCAGGATCAGGATACCGGGATTGGTGCAGAACTGGCCCACCCCCATGGTCAGCGAGCCGACCCAAGCCTTGGCGATATCCTCTCCCCGGGCCGAAAGCGCAGCGGGCATCACGAAGACAGGGTTGATCGACCCGAGTTCGCCATAGAAGGGGATCGGCTCGTCCCGGCTCATCGCCAGATCGAACAGCGCCTTGCCGCCGCGGAACGACCCGGTGAAGCCCACTGCCCGGGTCAGAGGATGGGTGACGAGGGCCTCTCCCGCCTCGGTGGTGTTCGACTGGACGAAGCCGAAGGTCCCGGGCGGCATTCCGGTCTTGGCGATTGCCGCCGCGATGGCCTGCGCCACGATCTCGCCCGTGCCCGGATGGGCGGGATGGCCCTTGTAGACCACGGGACAGCCCGCGGCGAGGGCAGCGGTCGTGTCGCCGCCCGCCGTCGAAAAGGCGAGCGGAAAGTTCGACGCGCCGAAGACCCCGACCGGACCCATGGGCCGCTGGATCACCCGCAGGTCGGGACGCGGCAGGGGGTCTCGGTCGGGCAGCGCCGCGTCGTGCCGGCGGTCGAGGTAGTCGCCCTTGCGGATGTGCTCGGCAAAGAGCCTCAGCTGTCCCGTGGTGCGTCCGCATTCCCCGTTCAGCCGCGCCTCCGGCAGGCCGGTCTCGGCGGTGCCCATGGCGGTCAGCGCCGCGCCGCGCGCCTCGATCTCCTCTGCGATGGCCTCCAGCAGCAGGGCCCGGTCCTCTCGCGCCGTCCAGCCGTAAGTCGCAAAGGCCTCCTCGGCAGCGCGCATGGCGGCGTCGATCTCCGTGCGCCCCCCGGACCAGACGGTCAGCGGCTCACCGGAAGCGGGGGCGGACCGGAAGATCTCTCCGCCCTCGACCCACTGGCCCGCAATCAGGTGGCGTCCGGTCGGCTGGCTCTCGGTCATGCTGGGGTCCTTTCAATTCGGTCAGAAGTGGAACGGCGCGGCAGTCTCGCGCCGGCCGAGCGCGAAGGCGTCGGCCACATGGATCATCGGGCCAAGGTCCACGTCGCTCCGGCTCGTGTCGATCAGCGTCGCAAGATGCCCGTAAAGGCGCGGATATTCGCCGGAGAGAGCATCGGCGCCCGCTGCGACCGGCGCTCCATCCACGGCAAGGGACGCGCCGCCGTCCGACAGCACCGCTTCTCCCGCATCCGTGGCGATCCGGATAGCCCAGGTTTGGTCGCCATCGTGCCGCCAGTCGAACCGCGCGCGGGTGGTCGCGGCGCCGGGGCCAACGAATTTCAGGTCGGCGGCGATCGGGGTCTGGCGGTTCTCGGGATATGTCAGCGTCGCGGCGGTCAGGTGCATCGGCCGTGGCAGGACCTTGGTCAGCAGCGACAGGGCGTTGATCCCCGGATCGAACACACCGAGTCCTCCCGGCTCCCACACCCAGTCCTGCCCCGGATGCCAGCGGCGCACGTCCTCCAGCCACTCGATCTCGACGCTGAGGATGTCCCGCCCTTCGAGCCAGTCCCGCGCCGTCCGGGCCATGGCGGCTTCGCGGCTGTGCCACGAGGCGAAAAGCGTCAGCCCCCGTTCCTCGGCGATGGCCGCAAGGTTCTGCACCTCGGCGAGCGTGGCGCCCGGCGGCTTCTCCAGCATCACGTGACGCCCAGCTTCCAGCGCGGCTCTCGCGTAGCCGTAGCGCGACGCGGGGGGCATCGTCAGCGAGACCACCTCGATGTCCGGGCGCGCCGACAGCAGCGCCTCCATCGTCGCGTGGGTCTCCACCCCCTCGATGCCGCCCGAGCGCGAGACCGTGGCCGCAAGTTCCCAGTCATCCGACGCCGCGATGGACGGAATATGCTGGTCCCGGGCGATCTTGCCGATGCCGGCGAGGGCGATCCTGCGCGCCATCAGTGCGAATCCTTCGGGATCGGCGCGCCGCGGCAGCCCCTGAGGAAGTCGAAGTCGGCGCCCGTGTCTGCGCCCTGAACATGCTCGTGGAAAAGCCGCGCATAGCCGCCGGCGGGCGTCTCGATGGGATTGGTCCAGGCGGACAGCCGCGCGGCCAGCTCTGCTTCGGAAATGTCGAGATGAAGCCGCCGGTTCGGCACGTCGAGCTCTATCATGTCGCCGTTGCGGACGACGGCGAGTGGCCCGCCCGCCGCCGCCTCGGGCGCGGTATGCAGGACCACCGTGCCGTAGGCGGTGCCGCTCATCCGCGCGTCGGAGATGCGTACCATGTCGGTTATGCCCTTGCGCAGCACCTTGGGCGGCAGACCCATGTTGCCGACCTCGGCGAGGCCCGGATAGCCCTTTGGACCGCAGTTCTTCAGCACCATCACGCAGGTCTCGTCGATGTCGAGATCCTCGTCGCCGATCCGCGCGTGGTAGTCGTCGATATCCTCGAAGACGACCGCGCGCCCCCGGTGCACCATGAGTTCCGGCGTTGCCGCGGAAGGCTTCAGCACCGCGCCGTTCGGCGCGAGGTTGCCCTTGACCACCGCGATCCCGCCCGAGGCGGTGAGCGCCTTGTCCACGGGGCGGATCACGTCGTCGTTGTAGTTCACGACCTCCGTCACCTGTTCCCAGGCCGTGAGGCCCGAGACGGTGAGCGCGTCCCGCTCCAGCAGCCCCGCCTCGCCCAGCGTCTTGATGACCACCGGCAGGCCGCCCGCGTAGAAGAACTCCTCCATCAGGTACTTGCCCGACGGCATGAGGTTCACGATCGTGGGCACGTCACGGCCCCAGGCGTCCCAGTCGTCCAGCGTCAGGTCGACGCCCACGCGGCCCGCGATCGCCAGCAGGTGGATCACCGCGTTGGTGGAGCCTCCGATCGCGGCATTGGTGCGGATCGCGTTCTTGAAGGCGTCGCGGGTCATGATGTCGGAGGGCTTCATGTCCTGCTTGACCATCTCGACAATGCGCATGCCCGACATGTGCGCGATCATGCGCCGCCGGCTGTCCACCGCCGGGATCGCCGCGTTGCCCGACAGCGCCATGCCCAGCGCCTCGGCCATGGACGCCATGGTGGAGGCGGTGCCCATGGTGTTGCAGGACCCCGGCGAGCGCGACATGGAGCTTTCCGCCATCTCGAACTCGCCCGCGCTCATGTTCCCTGCCTTCACGGCCTCGGAAAACTTCCACAGATGCGTGCCGGAGCCGACCCGCTCGCCCGCGAAGTAGCCGTTCAGCATCGGCCCGCCCGACACGACGATGGAGGGCAGATCGGTGGAGGCCGCGGCCATCAGCAGGCTCGGCGTGGTCTTGTCGCAGCCCACGAGCAGCACGGCGCCGTCGATGGGCTGGCTGCGCATCTGCTCCTCCACGCCCATGGCGGCGAGGTTGCGGAACATCATCGCCGTGGGGCGCATGGCGCTTTCGGAAACCGACAGCACGGGCACCTCGACGGGAAACCCGCCGGCCTCGTAGATGCCGTGCTTCACCCGTTCGGCAAGGTCGCGCAGGTGCGCGTTGCAGGGCGTGAGCTCCGACCAGGTGTTCAGGATCGCGATGACCGGCCGACCGTCGAAAAGGTGGTGCGGCAGGCCCTGGTTCTTCATCCAGCCGCGGTAATAGATCGCGTCCCGTCGGCTGCCGCCGAACCAGTCCTGGCTGCGCAGCTTCCGGGGCCAGGGCTTTGGTGTGAACGTCATGGCGATATCACAGGACGTGGATGGCGGTGCGCGGTTCGGGCACGGGGCCGGCGGTCACCTTCAGCGGATTGCGCAGGGGCAGGCCGAAGGGCACGGCCTCGATCTCGAAGACGTCGCCGTCTGCAGGTGCGACCCCGTCGGCAAAGGACAGTGTCGCGGTGCCGAACATGTGGACATGCACGTCGCCGGGCCGGCGGAAGATGTCGTACTTGAAATGGTGATGCTCGAGATTGGCGATGCTGTGGGACATGTTCGCCTCCCCCGAGAGGAACGGCTTCTCGAAGATCGTCTCGTTCCCCCGGCGGATGCGGCTCGTGCCGGAGATGTCCTCGGGCAGGTCGCCGATGAGCACTTCGGGTCCGACGGAGGCCTGCCGCAGCTTCGAATGGGCAAGGTAGAGATAGTTCCGCCGCTCCATGATGTGATCGGAGAACTCGTTGCCCAGGGCAAAGCCCACCCGGAACGGGCGACACTCGCTGTCGATCACGTAGAGCCCCGCGATCTCAGGCTCCTCGCCGCCGTCTTCGGCGAACAGAGGGCGCTCGAGCGCCGCACCCGGTGCCACCAGCGCATCGCCGCTGCCCTTGTAGAACCACTCGGGCTGAACGCCGGCAGCGCCGTTGGAGGGCTTGCCCCCCTCGAGGCCCATGCGGAACATCTTCATGGAGTCGGTCTCGTCCTCGGGTGCGGTCGCATGCATCGCGGCGCGGGTCGAGGCGGACCCCAGGTGCGTCAGACCGGTTCCGGTGACGAAGAGATGCGCGGGGTCGGGATGCGTCAAGGGGGGCAAAAGCCGTCCGCCATCATAGGCCGCGGCGAGGTCCACAGGCGCGCCCAGGCCCAGGGCAAGAATTCTCTCCCGCAATCTCGTGCCGGAGGCGGCGCAGGCCAGCGCAAGATCGCGGAGCGTGTCGTTGGTCCGCACTTCGAAGGCCTCGTGCCCTTCGCGGGCAACGAGCCGGATGCCGCCGTCTTCACGGCGGTACTGCGACAAGAGCATGTCGGTTCCCCCACCGGGCTCCGCTCGCTTCCGGCCTCGCACCGTCTCCTCCCGGCGCGGACCCTGTGGAGCCCTCTGACACAGGCATAGCAACCAGATACATTCCGAAATAATTCCGATTGCGAATCTGGTTATGCCGTTTTGGCATGTCACGACTTGCGGCCGGCCCCCTGCCCCGCCAGAACGGGCCGACTGAGCCCGCGGAGATCCCCATGCCCCCGACCAATCCGAAGCAAAGGGATGTCCGGTCCGATGTCCTTGCCCGTCGCGGGCTGAAGATCACCCACCTGCGCCTGATCTCGGCGCTGGCGGAGACGAGGCAGGTCGCCGCGGCCGCCCAGCGTGTGGGGCTGACGCAGCCCGCCGCCTCGCGCCTTCTCGCGCAACTGGAGCAGATCGTCGGAACCCCGCTCTACCGGCGCCATCCACGGGGCGTGACGCTCACCGAAGCGGGCCGCACGCTGGCGCGGGACGCGACGCGGCTGCTCAACGATCTGGATCTGATCAACGAGCGGGTCACTCAGGCCGCCCTGGGGGTCAGCGGGATCGTGCGGGTGGGTTCGGTCACCGGACCGTCGCTGCAGCTGCTGCTCCCCGTGGTCCGCGACCTGAGGGTCGCCTATCCCGGCATCGAGATCGCGGTGACTGTCGATACCTCGGCGAAACTGGCCGATGCGCTCCTGTCGCGCGACCTCGATTTCTTCATCGGCCGGATCCCCGACGGCGCAGACAGCCGGCCGTTCCTGTTCGAACCCATCGAGGAAGAGCCGATCGCCCTGGTGGTCCGGCGGCATCACCCGCTGTTTCGCCGGACCGACCTCACCCTCGAGGAATGCCTGGAACACGACTGGGTCATGCAGCCGCCCGGCGGGCTCTTGCGGCAGACGACCGAGACCTACCTTCTGGCCCGGGGGTATCCCCTGCCGAAGCGGGTCCTCGGGACCACGTCCACCATGTTCACCCTGGCGCTCATCAACGAAACGAATGCCATCGGGCCGCTGGCCCGGGCGGTGGCAGATTTCTACATCGGCGAGGATGGACTGGGGAGCCGGCTGGCCCGGCTCGACATCGCAACGGATATCCGGGTGAAGTCCTACGGGCTCGTTCGGCGCGCGGATGACAGCGAGACGCCTGCGGCCGCCCGGGTCCTCGCGCTCCTGCGGGACCGCGCCGCCCCCCTCGCGGCCGAGTGAGGATCGCGCCCGCGACCCCCGCGCGCCCGCCGAAGCGGCAGGGCGTCCACATGTGGACGCCCTTGCAAAGCATTGATAAAAATAGAGAACGGCCGTGGACAGCCGCGGCTGTTAACCTTCTTGACGCCATCATGCCCGTCCCCTGCGGCGGGTCGGGCCCGCGCCGGTGATCTGACCCTGACGGCCCGCGCATCAGACAGACATCCATACGCGTGGTTTCATGGGCCATCGCCTGCCTGACGCATCCATGACCTTCGGCCGGGACGCCGGAGCGGCGGGCTTGCGCTGGTCCGGGACGGACGGAAGACCACCCCCGCTCAAGGACTCCGGTCACGCGAGCACCGAGCGAGGCTTCCGGCAGGGCCGCGCGCGGTGTTCGACCAGACGGATCTCGTCCCGGGTCATCGCCTGATCCGGGCCGAGGCTGGCGACGGCGACGTCCTGGTCCGGGAGAGCGGAGACATGGAGGCCCAGGAGGCCTCCCCGCAGCTCGTTCCCCTCTGAGAAGATCCGCGCGGTGAAGGCGCGCCGGGACGATCATGTGCATCAGGAAACTGGCGAGCACGCCCCGTCGTTCCGCCCGCAGTCGCACCCTGAGGACCGCGGGCGGCGCGGCATGCGACTTGCACATTTTGGGGCATCCGTGCATTTATGTAGCAAAAACCGCAAGATGAGAAAGAACCTTGAACCTTGACGACCTTTACCGGCTGCTGCGGACCGCACATGCCCAGGCCCAGGGTGTCATGGACACCGTGCGCGATCCGCTGCTGGTGCTCGATTCGAACCTCACGGTCCTGGCCGCCAATCCCGCCTTCTACCGGACCTTCGACACCGACCGGGAGTCGACCATCGATATCCCTTTCACGGAACTGGGCGACGGCCACTGGGCCATCGAGGAGCTGCGCCTGCTTCTGGAGAAAGTGATCCCGCGCAGCGCGTCGCTCTTCGACTACGAGGTGACCGCTGATTTCCCCCACATCGGTCGCCGCACGATGCTGGTCAGCGCCCAGCGGCTGGTGCATCCGGATCTCGGGCGGCGGGTTTTGCTGCTCAGCATCGTCGACGCGACAGCACGGCGGCACGCGGCGGACAGGAAGGAGGTCCTCATCGGGGAACTCCACCACCGCATCAAGAACATCATGTCGCTCGTCGAGGCGTTGGCGCGTCAGACCCGGACCGAGGGCCGCAGTGCCGAGGAATACCGCTCCGCCTTTCTCGATCGCTTCGATGCGCTGTCGCGCTCGCTCGAGGTGTCGAGCGGTCAGGACGCGACCGGGATGGCGGCGCTGACACACGCAGTGCTCGAGCCCTATCTCGGCCGGTCCACCTCCATCACGATCGAGGACGGCCCGCCGGTCACGCTCGCATCGCACCAGGTGATGCCGCTCGGCATGATCCTGCATGAACTGGCGACCAATGCACTCAAGTACGGTGCACTTTCCGGGAATAATGGGCGTCTGGCCGTCGGCTGGTGTACCCCGGACGAGCATGATGGCACATCCTTCGTCAGGCTTGGCTGGCGCGAGAGCGGCGGACCGCCCGTCGCGCCGCCCGCGGCCAAAGGCTTCGGCACCCGTCTGATCGAAGTCGCGGCCGAGCACCAGCTCGGCGGGGAAGTGGAACTTCGGTATGAGCCGGACGGTTTGTCGGTCACGCTGAGTTTCCCGCGGGAGTGAACCGCACCTGGAGGATGAATGCAGCATGCGGACCCGCCCGCACCCTGCCGCGGCGCTTCCGTTCTGGTGGTCGAGGACTAGGTCCTGATCGCCATGGATATCGAGGTGATGCTGGAGCAGAACGGACACCGTGTCATCGGATCGGCGACCTCCGTCCCGGCCGCCCTGCGCCTGCTCGACACCCTGACTCCCGACGTCGCGGTGCTTGACGTCAACCTGCGCGGGCAGTCCGTGGCCCCCGTGGCCGAGCGGCTTCGGGAGATTTCCGTGCCGTTCGTTCTCGCCTCGGCCTATGACTTCCGGAATATCGACAGCAGCGACGTCCTGAAAGGGGCGGTCAACATCGGAAAGCCGATCCGGGAAAGGCGCCTGCTCGACGCCCTGACTGCGGTCATCGCCGCCGGGTAGCACAAGGCCCGCGGTTTCCGCCCCCGCAGGAACGGCCCGGCCTTCACTGCGTCTGTCCGCAGTGGACAAGCCATGTGCCGACGGTCATCCCATCCGGTAGTTCGGGCTCTCGCGGGTGATCTGCACGTCGTGGACGTGGCTCTCCTTCAGGCCGGCGCCGGTGATCCGCACGAAGCGGCAGTTCCGGCGCATCTCCTCCACCGTGGCGCAGCCGGTATAGCCCATCGCCGCGCGCAGGCCGCCGACGAGCTGATGCAGCACCGTGTTCGCGGAGCCCTTGTAGGGCACCTGGCCTTCGATCCCTTCGGGCACGAGCTTGTCGGAGGCCGCGTCCTTCTGGAAGTAGCGGTCCGCCGAACCCCGCGCCATGGCGCCCAGCGAGCCCATCCCGCGGTAGGTCTTGTAGGAGCGGCCCTGGTAGAGGATCACCTCGCCGGGGCTCTCGTCGGTGCCTGCGATCATGGAGCCGACCATGGCGCAGGAGGCGCCCGCGGCGATCGCCTTGGCGAAATCGCCCGAATACTTGATCCCGCCGTCGGCGATCACCGGAACGTCGCCTGCCGCGGCAGCGCAATCCATGATCGCCGTCAGCTGCGGCACGCCCACGCCCGCCACGACCCGGGTGGTGCAGATCGAGCCCGGCCCGATGCCGACCTTGATCGCATCGGCGCCCGCGTCGATCAGCGCGCGGGTCGCCTCGGCGGTCGCGACGTTGCCCGCCACGACCTGGACCTCGTTCGACAGCCTCTTGGCCCGGCGCACGGCATCGGCCACCCCCGCGCTGTGGCCATGGGCCGTGTCGATCACCAGCATGTCGACGCCCGCATCCACCAGCGCCTCGGACCGCGCCTGTCCCGCGTCGCCCACGGTGGTCGCGGCGGCCACGCGCAGCCGCCCCAGCCGGTCCTTGCAGGCGGTGGGGTTGATCACGGCCTGTTCGGTGTCCTTCAGGGTCAGGAGGCCGGTCAGCCGCCCGTCCCGGTCAGTGACCAGCAGCTTCTCGATCCGCCGCGCCTTCATCAGGCTGCGCGCCTCGTCGAGGTCGGCGGGCTCTGTCAGCATGGCGAGGTTCTCGCTCGTCATCATCACCCGGATCGGCGTCAGCTCGTTCTCGGCGAACCGCATGTCGCGGTTGGTCACGATCCCCAGGACCCGGCCGTCCGCGTCGACGACGGGAAAGCCCGTCACCCGGTAGCGGTCCATCAGGTCCCGCGCATCGGCGAGCGTCTGGTCGGGCCGCAGCGTGATCGGCTTGTAGACGATGCCCGACACGAAGCGCTTGACCCGGCGCACCTCGTCCGACTGCGCTCCCGGCTCCAGGTTGCGGTGGATCACCCCCATGCCGCCCGCCTGCGCCATGGTGATCGCCATCCGCGCCTCTGTCACCGTGTCCATCGCCGAGGACAGCAGCGGGATGTTCAGCGCGATCTGCCGGGTGACCCAGGTGCGGGTATCGGCCTGCGCGGGCAGCACCGTGCTCGCCTGCGGGACGAGCAGCACGTCATCGAAAGTCAGAGCCTCGCGAATCTCCATCTTTCGCTTCCTTTCTGCCGGGGTTGGCGGCGTCTATCGCAGGACGCGGCCGGGGGGAACACCTCGCGTCGACCCATATGTCGGGCCCGGTGTCGCGTGCTCCTCCAGATGCGGTGAGATCAGGAGGCGGCGCGGCGCAGATCGCCTTCTGCGCCAGGCGCGCCGAGCCCCGCATAGCGACCGGCCGCACGCCAGTAGAGCGCGAGAAAGCCCTCCCGATCCGGCCACAGCGAAGGGATCCAGAGCGTCAGGTGCTGCGCCACCACCGCGCGCGCGAGGCTCTCGTCGCCATCCTTCAGGGCCTGGGCGCCCACGGCATTGACGATGGCCTGGCCGCCGGGCCCCTCTGCCACCTCGTCGAGCGCCGCGAGAAGGCTTCTCGGCGTGTGCCCCGGCAGGCTTGCGAGCGACCGTCCGCCGCGTTCTGCCGCCGCGAGCCGGGCGCGCAGCACCGGCCCCGGTCCGCCGAGGAACCGCGACGCCGCCACCGCCTCGCAGAAATGCCGCCCGAGTTCCTCCTCCGCCGGCGGACCCAGCGCCGCGAGCCGCGCCGCATGGGTCACATAGGTCCTTGCATTGCCCGGATCGGCCGCCTGCCAGCGCCGGAACGCCGTACAGATGCCGGTCAGGTCGGAGGCTGTCGCCGCGGCCACATAAAGCGCCTCGGCCAGAAGAGGCAGCACCGCCGCGTCGAGGGGCCGGGACCGGGCAAGCGTCTCGATCCGGCCGGCCCAGGTCAGCGCCATGGCGCGGCCCGCCTCTCCCGCCTGCGCCTCGGCCCGGGCGATCGCGGCTGCCAGGGCCCGCGCCTCGAGAGCGACGAGCGCGGGCGTGCCGTCCTCGGCGGCCCGTGCATAGGGTGCAAGCGCCGCGTCGAGCGCGGTCAGCCCGCGGGCCCGGCCCAGCGGCGCCAGTGCCGCATCGACGGCGGCGTCGTGGAGCCTGCGGCCATCGGCGGCATCCATCGGCCGCGCGGCGAGCATCTCGAGCACCGCGCCGAGTGTCCGCCAGCGCCCGGACTTGACCAGCCCCGTGACGATCTCCCGCAGTTCCGCGACCTCTTCGGGTACCACAGGCGCGACCGCGCGCGGCAGACCCAGCGTGGCCCGGCCGCGCATCGCCTGCCAGTGATGCCGCATCCGCGTGTCGAAGCGCCAGCGCAGACCGAACATCGCGGCAGCGGCGATCAGCATGAGACCGGTCGTGAGAACGAGGATGATCTCGCCGGGCTCCGGCGCGTGGAGAAGCGACTCTGGCAGCACGGATGCCTCGACCTTTCCGGATTGAGCGATCGGAGAGCGCGAAGGCTCCGGGCCGGACGTGGCGCGGAGATGGCGAAACCGGGCCGAAACGGTGATCGCTGCCGCAAACGGACCGCGACCCGGCGCGCGCCGCCCTTCCCCCTGCCATGGCGCAAGTTAAGGTCCGCAGCACCTTAACCACGGCGAAAGACCCCATGACCCAGGACCCGCTCGTCATCTTCACCCCCACGGGCAAGCGGGGCCGCTTTCCTGTCGGCACGCCGGTCCTGACCGCCGCGCGGCAGCTGGGCGTGGATCTCGACTCGGTGTGCGGGGGCCGTGGGATCTGCTCGAAATGCCAGGTGTCGCCGTCTTTCGGCCAATTCCCGAAACACGGCCTCACCGTTTCCGAAGGCGCCCTGTCCGGCTGGAACGCGGTCGAACAGCGCTACGACGAGAAACGCGGCCTGAAACCGGGCCGCCGCCTCGGTTGCCAGGCACAGGTCCTGGGCGACATCGTGATCGACGTTCCGCCCGAAAGCCAGGTCCACCGCCAGGTCGTGCGCAAGGAGGCCGCCCTCCGCGCCATGGAGATGGACCCGGCGACCCGTCTCGTCATGGTCGACGTTGCGGAACCCGACATGCACGAGCCCACCGGCGATTTCGAACGCCTCGCCCGCGCCCTGTCGGACCAGTGGGGCATCGCCGAAGTCGCGATCGACCTGCCCGTGCTGACCCGCCTCCAGCCCGCCCTGAGACAGGGCGAGTGGCGCGTGACGCTCGCCCTCCACCAGCCCCGCGACGGCGCCCCCCACCGCGTCACCGCCGTCTGGCCCGGCTTCTTCGAAGGGCCGCTTCTCGGCCTCGCCATCGATCTCGGCTCCACCACCATCGCCGCCCACCTGACCGATCTCGCCACGGGCGAGGTCGTGGCCTCGGCGGGGGCGATGAACCCCCAGATCCGCTTCGGCGAGGACCTGATGAGCCGCGTGTCCTACGCCATGATGAACCCGGGCGGCGATGCCGAGATGACCGCCGCTGTCCGCGGGGCTCTTGCCACGCTGGCCGCCGGTCTCGCCGAGGAGTCGAACACCGACCAAGGCCGGATCGTCGAGGCCGTCGTTGTCTGCAACCCGGTGATGCACCACCTCCTCCTCGGTATCGATCCCGTGGAGCTGGGCCAGGCGCCCTTCGCGCTGGCGACCTCCTCCGCCATGGAGCTTGCCGCCTCGGACCTCGGGCTGACGGGACTGGCTCCCGGCGCGCGGGTCTACCTCCTGCCATGCATCGCGGGCCATGTGGGCGCGGACGCCGCCGCCGTGGCGCTGTCGGAGGACCCGGGAGCGAGCGAGGACCTCGTCCTCATCGTCGATGTCGGCACCAATGCCGAGATCCTTCTCGGCAACCGCGAGCGCGTGCTGGCCTGCTCCTCGCCCACCGGCCCGGCCTTCGAGGGCGCGCAGATCAGCTCCGGCCAGCGCGCCGCCCCGGGCGCCATCGAACGCGTGCGCATCGACCCCGTCACCAGGGAGCCGCGCTTCCGCGTCATCGGCTGCGAGCTCTGGTCGGACGAGGAGGGTTTTGCCGAGGCCACAGCCGCCACGGGCGTCACCGGCATCTGCGGCTCCGGCATCATCGAGGCGGTGGCCGAGATGCGGATGGCGGGCCTTCTCGACGCCTCGGGCCTGATCGGCGGCGCAGACCGGACCGGCACGCCCCGCTCCGTTCCCGAGGGCCGGACCCACGCCTATCTCCTCCACGACGCCAGCACCGAAGGCGGCGCCCGGATCACCGTCACGCAAGGCGACATCCGTGCGATCCAGCTTGCGAAGTCCGCGCTCTATGCGGGCGCGCGGCTGCTCATGGACGAGATCGGGACCGACACCGTCGACCGCGTCGTCCTCGCCGGGGCCTTCGGCGCCCATATCTCGCCGCTTCATGCCATGGTTCTGGGGATGATCCCCGACGTGCCCCTCGACAAGGTCACCTCGGCTGGCAACGCCGCGGGCACCGGCGCGCGGATCGCCCTCTGCTCCCGCTCCGCCCGCGCGAAGATCGAGCGCGAGGTGCAGCGGATCACCAAGGTCGAGACCGCCATCGAGCCACGCTTCCAGGAGCATTTCGTGGCCGCCAACGCGATCCCGCACGCCACCGCGCCCTTTGCCCTGCTGCGCGCCGCGGCGCCCCTGCCCGACCTGTCGTTCAACAGCCATGGCGACGCCGACGGAGGCCGCCGTCGGCGGCGGCGCACCGGCTGAGCGGCCCCTGCGACCCGATCCTGCTTGACCGTCGCCCATGCCGCAAATAGGAAGATCAAGCGCGCGGGTGTAGCTCAATGGTAGAGCAGAAGCTTCCCAAGCTTACGACGAGGGTTCGATTCCCTTCACCCGCTCCAAGCGCTCCCGACACGTCGGACCGTGGATCGTGATCCCACCGCCCTCGACGGCGGTTCGAAGCCGTAGGGTGGGTTTCCAACCCACCATCCCTCAAAGCCCCTCGCGCCGGAGAAACCCGACCAGCCCCGCCGTCGAGCCGTCCTTGCCCTCCGCCGGGGCCGCGCCCTCCACCACGGGCTGCAGCGCCGTGGCCAGCTCCTTGCCCAGTTCCACGCCCCACTGATCGTAGGAGTTGATCCCCAGCACCGTTCCCTCCACGAAAACCCGGTGTTCGTAGAGCGCCACGATCTTGCCCAGCGTCTCGGGATCGAGCTGCGGGTAGGCGAGCGTCACCGAGGGGCGGTTGCCCGGGAACACCCGGTGCCGCGCCTGCCGCTCCAGCTCGGCGCCCTCGAACTTGCCGCGCAGCGCCTCGCGCGCCTCCTCGAGCGTGCGCCCCCGCATCAGCGCCTCGGACTGCGCGAGGCAATTGGCGACCAAGAGCCGGTGCTGATGGTGCAGATCTTCCTCCGCCCCCCGGGCCGCGACCAGAAATTCGCAGGGCACCACCTGCGTGCCCTGGTGGATGAGCTGGTAGAAGGCATGCTGCCCGTTGGTGCCGGGCTCGCCCCAGACCACCGGCCCCGACGGCACGGGCAGGTCCGCCCCGTCCATCGACACACCCTTGCCGTTGCTCTCCATCTCGAGCTGCTGGAGATAGGCGGGCAGCCGCGCCAGGCGGTTGTCGTAGGGCAGCACGGCGCGCGTGGGATGCCCGCAGACCTGATTGTGCCAGATGCCCACGCCGGCCAGCAGCGCGGGCAGGTTCTCCTGCCAGGGTGCCGCGCGGAAATGCAGGTCCATCGCCTGCCCGCCGCGCAGGACCGCGCGGAACGCCTCCGGTCCCACGGCGATCATCAGCGACAGGCCGATGGGACCCCACATGGAATAGCGCCCGCCGACCCAGTCCTCGAAGCCGAAGACGCGGGCCTCGTCGATGCCGAAGGCGCCCGTTTTCTCCAGCGCCGAGGAGAGCGCCGCGAACTGCGCCGCGGGCTCCGCCACGCGCTCGGCCATCCAGGCCTTCGCGGTGCGGGCGTTGGTCATGGTCTCGATCGTGGTGAAGGTCTTCGAGGCCACGATCACCAGCGTCGTCGCCGGGTCGCAGGCGCGCAGGACCCCGGCGATATCGGCCGGGTCCACGTTGGACACGAAATGGCACCGCGGCCCGTCATGCCAGGGCGCCAGCGCCAGCGTCGCCATGGCGGGGCCAAGGTCCGAGCCCCCGATGCCGATGTTGACCACATCCGTGATCGGCCCGCCCGCGCCGGTGAAGCGCCCCTCGCGCACGTCCCTCGCAAAGGCCTCCATCCGCCCGAGCGTCCGCAGAACGCCCGGCATCACATCGACGCCGTCCACCATGACGGGGCCGCCGTCGAGATTGCGCAGCGCCGTGTGCAGGACCGCGCGCCCCTCGGTCTCGTTGATCCTTTCGCCCGAGAACATCGCCTCCCGCCGCTCCGCCACGCCCGCGGCGTCGAAGAGCGCGAAGATCGCGGCCCGGGCGCCCTCGTCGAGGGTCGTCTTGGCATAGTCGAACCGGAGCCCCAGCGCCTCGGCCGAGAAAGCCTCCGCCCGCCGCGCGTCGAGCGTGTCCGCGATCCGCCGGTCCTTCAGCCGCGCGCCATGCGCCTTCAGATCGTCCCACATGGTCAGCTCTCCGCCCAATGCACCATCGCCTGTTTCAGAACTGCGGCGACCGGTGCCTCCTGAGGCGTAAGGTGCCGCGCGCGCTCCAGAGCCTCGCGCTTCTCCCGGCCGGTGATCACGATGTGCAGCGACATCGCCTCGCGCAGCACCCTTGCCGACAGCGTGACGCGGGGCTCGGGCGCGCCGGGCGCACGCATCGCCACGACAGGCGCACTGCCCGTCAGGGCCTCCTCGAGCCGGTCGGCGCCGGGGAACAGCGAGGCGGTGTGCATGTCCGCCCCCATGCCCAGCAGCACCACGTCGAGCGGCAGCGCCGGCGCCAGCCCCTCCGCGATCTCGTCCAGCCGGTCCTCGGGCTCGGCCCCCGGCAGGTAGAGCGGCACCAGCCGCGCGGCCGCCGCCCGCCCGGTCAGCAGCCGCTCGCGCAGAAGCCGCGTGTTGGATCGCGGGCTGTCCTCGGGCACCCAGCGCTCGTCCGTAAGCATGACATGCACCCGGTCCCAGTCGAGCCCCATGCCCGACAGGACGTCGAAGACAGGTCCCGGCGTCGTGCCCCCCGGCACCGCCAGCGAGACGGTGTCCCGCTGCGCCAGCGCCGCGCGCAATTCCGAGGCGAGACGGTCCGCGAGGTCCATCATCATCATCTCGGCGTCGGGATATTCCTTCAGTTCCATGGTCGTCTCCGTCGGATGATGTCCCCACCCCTGCCAACCCGGCTCACCGACCGCAACCGGCGATGCACGGGGTGCTTCAGCCCTCCTTTTGGTGCGCGTTCAGGCGCACCCTGCCCCGGACTCTGCCCGCGATCGCCTGAGACGCTACGCCGAAGCGTTTCAGAGACGGCGATCACCCGCGGATTTCCCGCCACCTCCGGCCGTCCCGGTGCATCAGCATCAGCGCATCCTCCGGCCCCGGCGAGCCGGTGTCGTAATGCTTCGGCACGTCGTTGCGGGCCTGCCAGCCGTCGATGATCGGATCGGTCCAGGCCCAGGCCGCCTCCACCTCGTCGCCGCGCATGAAGAGCGTCTGGTTGCCCCGGATCACGTCCATGATCAGCCGCTCGTAGGCGTCCGACACGTCGTTCCTCTCGGGCCCCAGCGCATCGGCAAAGGTCATGTCGAGCGGCACGTCGATCAGCCGCATCCCTCCGGGACCGGGCTCCTTGATGGTCACCTGCAGGTCGATCCCCTCGTTCGGCTGGAGCCGGATCGACAGGATGTTGCGGTGCCGCTTCTCGTCGCCCTCGAAGATCGAATGGCCGAGGTCCTTGAACACCACGGCGATCTCGCTCACCCGCCCCTTCAGCCGCTTGCCGGTGCGCAGGTAGAAGGGCACCCCGGCCCACCGCCAGTTGGCGATATGGGTCTTGAGGGCCACGAAGCTCTCGGTATGGGTGCGCGGGTTCTCCACGTCCTGCCGGTAGGAGGGCGTGCCCTGCCCCGCGTCATACTGTCCCCGGACGATCTGGTGGTAATCGACGGGCTGAAGCGCCCGGATCACCTTCAGCTTCTCGTCGCGAACGGCATCCGCGTCGAACTGGCTGGGCGGCTCCATGGCGATGAGGCACAGAAGCTGCATCAGGTGGTTCTGCACCATGTCCCGCATGGCGCCCGAGCGGTCGTAATATTCGCCGCGCCCGCCCACGCCCACGGTCTCGGCCACGGTGATCTGGACGTGGTCGACGTAGTGGCTGTTCCAGAGCGGCTCGAAAAGGACGTTGCCGAACCGCACCGCCATCAGGTTCTGGACCGTCTCCTTTCCGAGGTAATGGTCGATCCGGTAGATCTGCCCCTCGTCGAAATGCTCGGCCAGCGAGGCGTTCAGCGCCCTGGCCGAGGCCAGATCGCGGCCGAAGGGCTTTTCCACCACGATCCGGCTCGCCTTGTCCGCGATCCCGTGCTGGTGCAGCCGGCCGGCGATGTCCCCGAAGAGCGCCGGGCTGACCGAGAGGTAGAAGGCCCGCACCACGTCCGCGCGCATCAGCGCCGCGAGTTCCGGCCAGCCTCCCTCTCCGCGCGCATCCACCACGAGGTACCTCAGGGTGCCCAGAAAGGCGTCGAGGCTCTCTCGATCCGTGGCCTCCTCTCCGGCGAATTCGAGGATCGCGGCCCGCGCCTCCGTCCGGTAGCCCTCGTCGTCGAGCTCCGAGCGCGCGACGCCGATGATCCGCGCCTCCGCCGGCATCTGTCCGGCAAGGAACCTGCGAAAAAGCCCGGGCAGGATCTTGCGCCGCGCCAGATCCCCGGTGCCGCCGAAGATCACGAGGTCGAATGCATCGACCGGAATGACGCGCGAAACCATGACCCGCACCTCTCTGCCCTCAGGGCGCCGTTAGCGTTAACACCCGCCCGTCTAGCGCCGCGCCGTCTACCTGTCCAGCAAACCCCGCCCTGTCCGACCGTGCAACCCCGTGACCCGACCCGGGCGCTCCGGCCCGGAGATCAGGCCTGCAGTTCGGCATCCCAGTAGAGATAGTCGAGCCAGGTTTCATGCAGGTGGTTCGGCGGGAACTTGCGGCCGAGATTGCGCAACTCCTCCGCGCCGGGCCGCCGCGGCGGCTTGCGCAGGCTCAGGCCCGACTGGCGCAGGCTCTTCGACCCTTTCCGCAGGTTGCAGCCCGAACAGGCGGCGACAACGTTCTCCCAGCTCGTGACGCCGCCGCGGGCGCGCGGCACCACGTGATCGAAGGTCAGATCGCCCTTGGCACCGCAGTACTGGCAGCAGAACTCGTCCCTCAGAAAAAGATTGAAGCGCGTGAAGGCCACGCGCTTCTGAGGTTTCACGAAATCCTTGAGGACCACCACCGAGGGGATCCGTATGACCGTACTCGGGCTTCGGACCACCTCCTGGTATTCGGCGACGATGTCGACCCGGTCGAGCCAGGCCGCCTTCACCGCCTCCTGCCAGGGCCAGACGGAGAGGGGATAGTAGGACAGCGGCCGGTAGTCCGCGTTCAGGACTAGGGCGGGATAATGCCTCATGCCCGCAGGCTCTCGCACGAACTGGGTCCTGAAGTCTGCCTGCATGATCGACCGCTCTCCGTTCTCCGGCGCGCCGCCCCGCGGCCCGCCCGCTGATCCCGTTCCGCCCTGTGGCCCGCCCGTCCGGGATGGTCGCATGCCGCACGGAGCGGGGCTGCCATGACTATATCTGGCGCAACGCGTTGGACAAGTCCCACATCTGGTTACGCCCCTGTGGACAGCTGATAGGCCGATTCTGTCACGGAACGGTGACGTGGCGGTCCTGCCCGCGGCAGCGCTCAGCGCGCGACGCCGAGCCTTTCGCGCAGGAAGGCGAGCGCCACGCCCAGCCCGTCCGGCGCGATGCCGTGGCCGGTGCCCTTCTGGACATGGGCATAGACCTCCGACCAGCCCGCCGCCTGCAGGGCTTCGGCGGCCTGTGGCAGCGCCTCCACGGGCACCACATCGTCCCGGTCGCCATGGACCAGCAGCACCGGCGGACGGGAGACCGCCTCGTCGGGCAGCAGTTCGGGCGCCAGCAGCCGGCCGGAGAAGGCCACGACCGCCGCCACCGCATCCTCGCGGCGGGGCGCCACCTGCAGCGCCATCATCGTGCCCTGACTGAAACCGAAGAGGGCCACCTGTTCGGGCAGCAGGTCCTCGTCAACCATCACCCCGTCGAGAAACGCGTCGAGATCCGCCGCGGCGCGCACCATGCCCGAGCGGCTTTCCTCCTCCGAAGATCCGTCGATCCAGGGGATCGGGAACCATTGCAGCATACCGGGCGCCGCGATCGACGCCTCGGGCGCATCGGGGGCAAGGAACATCGTGTCGGGCAGATGCTCCGCCAGCGGCTCCGCGAGCCCGATCAGGTCCGCGCCGTTCGCCCCGTAGCCGTGCAGGAACACCACGGCCGACCGGGTCTCCCCCGACAGCGCTTCCCTGCGATGTGCCTCAAGCGCCCGTGTCACCAGACCGTCTCCCGCCCCGTTTCGCGCAACCTGTAGACCCAGAGCGCCCGCGCGGCAACCGACCGCCAGGGCGCCCAGGCCTTCGCCATCCGCGAGAGTGCCGCCGCATCGGGACGCTGGCCCAGCCCGAAAAGCGACCGCGCGCCCTCCTGCAGGGCGACATCCCCCGCGGGCAGGATATCGGCCCGCCGGAGGGCGAAGAGCGCATAGACCTGCGCCGTCCAGGGTCCGACCCCGTGCAGGGCCATGAGCCGGGCGAGCGCCTCGTCGTCGGGCATCCGCTCGAGCGCGGCGAAGTCCATGTCCGCGGCCGCGAGGGCCCTGCCCGCCCGCTGCTTCGGTCGCGTCAGCCCCACCGCGCGCAGCGCCTCGTCCGTGGCCGCGGCCAGCGCCGCCCCGGTGGTCAGCCCGGCCGCCTCGCAGCGGGTCCAGACCGCCTGAGCCGAAGCCATGGACACCTGCTGGTAGACGATGGTCGAAAAGAGCTCGGCAAAGCCGTTGGTCCTGGGCCTCAGCGGCAATCCGATCGCCACCGCGGGGGCAAAGCGCGGCTCGAGCGCCACCAGCGCCGCCGCGCCGCGCCTCAGCGCGGCCTCGTCGTCGATGGTCTGGATCACAGCGCGCGCACCCAGTCCATCGCCCCCGCGACATCCGCCACGACCTCCACTCCGACCGGCGGGGGCGGCCTCGGGATCATCAGCACCGGCAGGCCCAGCTCCCGCGCCGCCGCCAGCTTCGCCCGGGCGGGGCCACCTGAATTGCGCGTCACAACCCATTCGATTCCTTTTCTTTGCAGAAAGCCCACCTCCTCTGCCACGCTCTCCCCGGGAGGCGCCGCGATCCGCTCCAGCCCCGCGAAGGGCGCGGGTCCCTCGGGCGGGTCCAACTGCCGCGCCACGACCCTGCGCCCGGCAAGACAGGCCCAGTCCGCCAGATGCTGCGCCCCGAGCGCAAGGAACACCGCTGCCCCTTCGGGCACGATCCGCGCGACCTCCTCCGGTCCCGCGACCTCGCGCCAGTCGTCGCCCGGCCCGGCGGCCCAGGGTTGCCTCAACAGTCGCAGGTACGGCACACCCAACGCCCGGCAGACCGCCGCGGAGCGCGGCCCGATCCGCAGCGCGAAGGGATGGGTCGCATCGACCAATCCGCGCGCGCCCCGTGCCCGCAGCCAGTCGGCAAAGCCCTCCGCCCCGCCAAAGCCGCCCGTCCGCACCGGAACCGCCAGCGGCCGCGCCGCCCGCGTCACCCCCGCCAGCGACGCCTCCGTCGCGATACCCTCCGCCGTCAGCGCCTCCGCCAGCGCCCGCGCCTCGGCGGTCCCGGCGAGCAGCAGGATCACCCGGCCCTCGCCAGCACGGTGCCCGCCCGGTCGATCACCACCGTGTCGACCGCGACCTCTTCCCCGGCCATGCCCTGCGCCACTGCCCGCGCCCCCTCGGCGATGGCCCTGGCGAGGGGCTCGCCCGCGATCCCGTAGGCCTCGAGCACGGTGTTGGCCTCCCGCACCCGCGCGTCCCCGGCCCAGAGCGCCAGCGTCTCGAAATCCGCCTGACTTCGCCCGGAATGGAGGTCCCCCGCCCCCTGCGCCAGCTTCGCCATCTTGCCGATCCCCCCGCCGATGGTCAGCCTCGGCACGGGATGCCGCCGCAGGTATTTCAGCATTCCTCCGGCGAAATCCCCCATGTCGAGCATCGCGTGATCCGGCAGACCGAAAAGCGCCTGCACCACCCGCTCGCTGGTCGCCCCGGTGCAGCCCGCCACATGGGTCAGCCCCGAGGCCCGCGCCACGTCGATCCCGCGATGGATCGACGCGATCCAGGCCGCGCAGGAAAACGGCCGGACCACCCCCGTGGTCCCGAGGATCGACAGGCCCCCCTCGATCCCCAGCCGTGGGTTCCATGTCTTCAGCGCCAGCGCCTCTCCGCCCGGAACCGAGACGGTGATCTCCACATCCGGCGGCCGGCCATGCTCGGAGGCCAGGTCCGCCACCACCTCCTCCATCATCGCGCGCGGCACCGGGTTGATCGCGGGCTCTCCCACGGCAACCGGCAGGCCCGGTTTCGTCACCCGCCCCACGCCCTCTCCACCGCGGAACACCACGCCGCCGGCCGAGGCCGCCACCCGCACCACGATCAGCGCGCCATGGGTCACGTCGGGATCGTCGCCCGCATCCTTGACGATGCCCGCCTCGGCCCAGCCCTCCCCCTCCGCGGAATGCGCCAGTTCGAAGACCGGCCGCTCGCCTCTCGGCAGCAGGAGCTGCACCTGCCCGGGCCACGCCCCGCCCCAGAGCCGCATCAGCGCCGCGCGCGTCGCGGCGGTGGCACAGGCGCCCGTGGTCCAGCCCCGGCGCAGCTCTCCCTCGGGTTTGCGGCTCATCGCGCGGACCCTAGCCGCGCCGGGTCCTTCCGCCAATGGGGCTCAGCGCCCCTTGAAGACCGTCCCGAAGAGCCCCCGCACGATCCTGCGGCCCGTGGTGCCCTTCAACTCCTTCGCCAGCGCGTCGGTCATGGCGGCGCCGATCCTCTGGCCGGTGCCCGCGCCGCCCGGGCTGTGCGCGCCGCCGAAGCTCCGCGCCCCCGAATAGCGCCGCGCCCGGGTCAGACCGTCGTCCGCGGGCTCGGCCGCCAGCGCCTTCTCCGCCTCCGCCGCCGCCCCTGCGGCCCGGGCCGCCAGCATCTCCGCCGCCGACTCCCGGTCCACCGCCACGTCGTAGCGCCCCGCCACGGGCGAGGCCGCCATCACCGCCGACCGCTCCTCCGCCGTGACCGGCCCAAGCTGCGAGGCGGGCGGCCGGATCAGCGTCCGCTCCGCGATCCCCGGAACGCCCTTGAGGTCCAGCATCGAGGTCACCGCCTCGCCGGTCCCCACCGCCGCGATGGCCTCCGCCGTGTCGAAGGCGGGGTTCGCGCGATAGGTCTCCGCCGCGCGCGCAAGTTCCCTCTGGTCCTTCGCGGTGAAGGCCCTGAGCGCGTGCTGCACCCGGTTGCCGATCTGGCCCAGGACATCGTCGGGCACATCCGCCGGGTTCTGGGTGACGAAGAACACGCCCACGCCCTTTGACCGGATCAGCCGCGCCACCTGCTCCACCTTGGAGACCAGCGCCTTCGGGGCGTCGTCGAACAGCAGATGCGCCTCGTCGAAGAAGAAGACCAGCTTCGGCTTCTCGGGGTTGCCCACCTCGGGCAGGGTCTCGAAAAGCTCCGACAACAGCCACAGAAGGAAGGTGGCATAGAGCCGGGGCGAGCGCATGAGCCGGTCGGCCGCAAGAACGCTGACGCGACCGCGCCCTTCGTCAACCGCCATGAGGTCCGCAAGATCGAGCGCGGGTTCGCCGAAGAGATGCGTTCCGCCCTGCTCCTCCAGCACCAGCAGCGCACGCTGGATGGCGCCGACCGAGGCCGTCGCCACGTTCCCGTAGCGCAGCGACAGATCCTGCGCGTTCTGTCCGCACCAGTGCAGCAGCGCCCGGAGATCCTTCAGATCCAGCAGCGGCAGGCCCTCGTCATCCGCCGCGCGGAAGGCGACGTTGAGCACGCCCTCCTGCACGTCCGTCAGTTCGAGCATCCGCGCCAGCAGAAGCGGCCCCATCTCCGACACGGTGGTGCGCACCGGGTGTCCCTGCTCTCCGAACAGGTCCCAGAACACCACCGGCGGCGCGCCATAGACCAGGTCCAGCCCGATGATCCCGGCCCGTTTCAGGAAGGGCTCGTGGAGCTTGCCCTCGGGCGAGCCGGCCTTCGCAAGCCCCGCGAGGTCGCCCTTCACATCCGACAGGAAGACCGGAACCCCCGCGGCGGAGAAGCCCTCGGCCAGGATCTGCAGCGTCACCGTCTTGCCGGTGCCCGTGGCCCCGGCGATCAGCCCGTGACGGTTCGCCATGTCGAACCGCAGGTATTGCGGCACGGCGTGGTCCGGCCCGCCGCCGCCGATGAAGACGCCTTCCGTCATGTCCGTTGCTGCCCTGCCCCGTTGCGCGTTCCGGACGACAATACCTTCTTAATCCGTCTCTGCCAGCATGGAGCGGCCTGCCCCCGGTCGTCGGGCGGGCATGACTTCCCTCCCTGTCAGACTGGCCGCGCCTTCGGGCGCGGATTTTTCCGTCCGCTCGCCCGACGGAAATCATGGCGCGGCAAATCCTGTTACAAGCTGTTGACGACCAGAGAGAGCGCCGCTAGCGTGCCGGCATAAGTCGGCCAAGTCCGACAGGGAGAACAGGGGAAAGGGTCCGTTACGGGCCCTTTTTCTTTGGCCGGGCAAGGACCTGCGTTGCGCGTGATCGGCTCCGGATTTGCGCCTGACATGCCGCCGCGGCCGTGTTAGAGACCCGATCCGAAGACCACGAGACAGAGGCGACCCATGCCGTTCCGACCGACCGACACGATCCTCGCGCTGGCGCTCGCCGCCGCCCTCGCCCTGCCCGCCGCCGCCCAGGAGGCGACGACGGAGACCGAAACCTCCGAAGAGACCGCGCCCGAAACCGGGACCGATACCGGCGACGAGCCTGCGCCCGAGGCGGACGCCGGCACCGGCGAGGCCTCCCCGGGCCTCGACCTCGACCTCGGCGAACCCGTGGTCGCCCAGCCGCGCGTGGGCCAGCCCTATATCCGGGAGGAGTTCACCGACTGGGGCCTGCGCTGCATCCGTACGCCCGAGGGTCAGGCGGAGCCCTGCGACCTCTACCAGCTCCTGCGCGACGCAGAGGGCAACGAGGTCGCCGAGATCTCGGTCGTGCCGCTGCCGGACAGCGGCGAGGCGGTCGCTGGCGCCACCATCGTCGCTCCGCTCGAGACGCTTTTGACAGAGCAGATCGTCATCAGCGTCGACGGCGGAGAGGCGCGTCGCTACCCCTTCCGGTTCTGCAATGCTGCGGGCTGCGTCGCACAGATCGGCCTGACCTCGGCCCAGGTCGACCAGTTCCGCCGTGGCGCGATGGCCCAGGTGCGCCTCGTCCCCGCCGCCGCGCCGGATCAGGAAGTGCTGCTCGACGTGTCGCTCTCGGGCTTCACCGCGGGCTTCAGCGCCGCCAACGAGTAAGCGGCGCGCTGGCTTGGCAGGCGGCCGACCGGCCGCCTGCCTCCGGCCTCAGACTTTCCTCAGCGCCAGCACCGCGTTCAACCCGCCGAAGGCGAAGGCGTTGGACAGCGCCACCTCCACCTTCGCCTCCCGCGCCTCGTTCGGCACCACGTCGAGCGCGCATTCGGGGTCGGGTTCCTCGTAGCCTACCGTCGGTGCGATGATCCCGTCCCGGAGCGCCATGATGCAGGCCAGCAGCTCCACCGCGCCGGTTCCGCCGATCAGATGACCGTGCATGGATTTCGTGGACGAGATCATCAGCGCGTCGGCATGGGCGCCGAAGGCATCCGAGACCGCGGCGCATTCGGTCTTGTCGTTGGCCGCCGTGCCGGTGCCATGGGCGTTGATGTAGCCTACCTCCTCGCGCGCGATCCGCGCGTCGTTCACCGCCCCGCTGATGGCCCTCGCCGCGCCCTGTTTCGAGGGCATCACGATGTCCGAGGCGTCCGAGGTCATGGCGAAGCCGATCACCTCGGCCAGGATCTCCGCGCCGCGCGCCTTCGCGTGCTCCATCTCCTCGAAGACGAAGATGCCCGCGCCCTCGCCCTGCACCATGCCGTTCCGGCCGAGGCTGAACGGCCGGCAGGCATCCTTCGACATCACCCGCAGCCCCTCCCAGGCCTTCACCCCGCCGAAGCACAGCATGGATTCCGACCCGCCGGCGACCATCACCTCGGACGCGCCCGAGCGCACCAGCCAGAAGGCCTGACCCATCGCGTGGTTGGACGAGGCGCAGGCCGTCGCGACGGTGAAGGACGGACCCTTGAGGTTCCACTCCATCGAGACATGAGAGGCCGCGGCGTTGTTCATCAGCTTCGGCACGACGAAGGGATGGACGCGGTTCTTCCCCTCCTCGTAGACGGTGCGGTAATTCTCGTCCCAGGTATTCACGCCGCCGCCCGCCGTGCCCAGCACCACGCCCGACCGGGCGGCAAGCTCGCCCTGGAAGGTCAGCCCCGACTGTCCGATCGCCTCCCGCGCCGCCAGCAGCGTGAACTGGGTGAACCGGTCGTAAAGCGCGATCTGCTGCCGGTTGAAATGGGCGTGCTCATCGTAACCCTTCACCTGCCCGCCGATCCGCACCGACAGCCGGTCCACGTCGCGCACGTCGATGGGACCGATCCCGCAACGCCCCTCGCGCATCGCCTCGAGCGTGGCGGGCACGTCGTGGCCGAGCGCGTTGATCGTGCCGGCTCCGGTGATGACGACGCGCTTCACCCGCTCAGGCGTCCCGCTGCTCGCGTACGAGCTCCGCGACCGCGGCCACGATCGTGTCCACGGAGGAGATGTCGAACGCGCTCGCGGCGGGGTCGTTGGCGTTGAAGGGGATCGAGATGTCGAAGGCCTCCTCGATGGCGAAGATGCTCTCCACAAGGCCCAGACTGTCGATCCCGAGATCCTCGAGCGTCATCGTTCCTTCGATATCCGACGGCTCCATGAGCGCCTGTTCGGCCATGATCGCGATCACCCTGTCCCGAACATCCATGCCCGCGTCTCCTGCCCCGTAACCCGAAGTGTGGCCGATCTAGTCGCTATCCCCGTCCTTTGGAACCGTCTTCGTGAGGGACGCGAAGTCGCGCAGAACCCGCGGCAGACGGCGCAGCGCCCGGTAGCTCGCCAGATGCGCGGGCATCGGCATCGCGGGATACCCCATGACGACGGCCCCCGGGGGAACCCGGCTGACCGCCATGGTCCCCATGGCCAGCACGGCATCGGCGCCCACCGTGATATTGTCGTTGACGCCGCTCGCCCCGCCGAGCACCGCCCGGTCCCCGATGACCGAGGAGCCCGCGATGCCCGCCATGCCGCAGACGAGACAGTCCTCGCCCAGGACCACGTTGTGACCGATCTGCACGAGATTGTCGATCTTCGTGCCCCGTCCCACCCGCGTCGGGCGAATGGTTCCGGAATCGACGCAGGTATTCGCGCCGATCTCCACGTCGTCCCCGATCTCCACGCCTCCCAGCGAATGGATGCGGTGCCAGGTGCCATCCTCGGGCGGCTCGAGCCGCTCCGCGCCGAGGAGTTCCCGCGCGCGCTCCGCGTTGGAGGGCTGCTCGGTCACGAAGGAGAACCCGTCGCCCCCGATCACGGCGCCGGGCTGCACGATCACCCGGGCGCCGAGCCGCACCTTCCGCCCGATCCGCACGCCCTCGCCGATCCGGCAGTCCCTGCCCAGCACGGCGCTTTCCGCCACGCTCGCATGGGCGCCGATCACCGTCCCCGGCCCGATCCGGGCGGCCTCGCCCACGATGGCCAGCGGTCCGACCGCGACCCCCTCTCCCAGCACGGCAGAGGCCGCCACGACCGCAGACGGATGCACGCCGCCCGGTCCCGTCTCCCGCAGGTCCAGCGCCTGCGTCAGCCGCGCCATGGCGAGCCGCGCGCGCGGCGCCTCGATCGCCGCTTCGAGCCCCAGCGCCCGCCAGTCCGCGCCCGGCCAGATCACGGCCGCCCGCGCCCTGCCCTCCGCCAGCGCCGCGCCATAGGCCGGCGTCATCGCGAGCGCGAGCTCGTCCGGCCCCGCGGCGGAAGGCTCCGCCGCCCCACGCACGCGCAAGGAGACAGCGCCGAAGGCCCTCGCCCCCAGCGCCGCCGCGATCTCTTCGATACTGTGGTCCATCGCGCCCCGGCTCCGATCCGGGGCGAGCGTTAGCCGGTTGGAGCGGTGATCGCCACCCCCAGCCGCTCCAGCTCCGCCCAGATCCGGGCATCCCGGTTGTAGATGTCATTCCGGAAATGCAGCTGCCCGTCCGGCGAGGTGAAGGCCGTCCGGTACACGAGATGCACCGGGACGGGCTCGTCGAGCGTGATCCGGGAGTTCTGCCGGGTCCGCAGAATACCCTGGAAATAGGACTCCGGGTCCTCCACCTGCCGCTCCAGAAGGACATAGGCGAATTCGTGCGGCTCGTGCAGACGGATGCAGCCCGAGCTGTAGGCCCGCACGACGCGGCTGAAGAGGCTGCGCGCGGGCGTGTCGTGCAGGTAGATCGCGTGGGGGTTCGGGAACATGAACTTGACCGTCCCCAGCGCATTGTTCGGCCCCGGCGGCTGCCGCACGCTGACGTTCTGCGCCGAACTCGTCTGGACGATGCGGCCCCGGCTGTCGATCGCCTGGAACCCGCTCGGCACCCGCCCGCCATAGTCCCGGTTGATGATCGAGCGCGGAACGTACCAGTACGGGTTGAGCTCCATGTACTCCATCTCGTCGGAGAACTCGTAGGTCTGCTTGTCGAACTGCCCGGCGCCGATGACCGCCCGCGTCTCGAAGGTCACGCTGTCGAAATCGCGGATCTGGGCAGAGAAATCGGTGAGGTTCACCCAGACATGCCGGTCGCCGCGCTCGAGGTTGTTCAGCCAGCGTTCGCGCTCCATGGCCACCAGAACGCTTTCCAGCCTGTCCTCGGCGGACATGTTCAGCATGGTCACCGTCGCCCCGCCGACCACGCCGTCGGGCTCGAGCGCAACGCTTTCCTGGAACCGGCGGACCGCGTCGAGGATCGTGCCGTCGAACGTGGCCGTCAGGGTCGGCTCGAGGAGATCCATGGCGATCAGCCGGTCGCGGAGCCGCACGACCTGTGCCCCGCTGTCGCCGAGGCCGAGCGGTCCCTGGACGCCCGGCCCGTAGCCGCCGGTTGCGATCACCTCGCTCAGCCGGACCTTGGCGCGCATCAGGCGCTGGTATTCAGGCGAGGACGGCGGCAGCGAATGCAGAAGCGCCCGCGGGTTCTCGAGGAACCTCGCAAGGATGACCTGCGTCGGCAGACGCTGGACCTCGCGCTTGAAATTCGCGTCGATGCTGGAGGGCGCGATCAGCCCGGTGTTGAGGGCGCGTGCATAGGCGAGGAAGTAGGCGGTCAGCTCTACCTCGGCGCGGCCGCGGCTGTCGGCCGTGGTGGCCCCCGCCAGAATACCCATGGCCCGTTCGGGGTTGAAGCGCGAGGCCGGGAGGCCGTGCATCGGCGCATCGCCGAGCGCCGCGATGAAGGCCATGCGGCGCAGTTCCGAGGCCTCGTCGGTCCCGGTCCAGATGCCCTCGAAATCGCGGCTCCGGTAGAAGGCGGCCAGATCGTCGCGCCGCGCCGCTGCCTCGGCCACGCCCTGCGCATAGAGAGAGACAAGCAGGTTCGCCTCCGCCCTTGGCGCGCCGGCCCCCGTGACGAGAAGGGCAACAGCGACGGCGGCAAGCCCACGCCTGAACGATTTTGCGTCCCAACTCATGCTCTTGTCACTCCAGTCCGTCCCGCGATCCTGTCTCATTGAGTGATGATGCGACCGTCCGGGCCTGTCCAGTCCAGTCACGCCCGCGTTACAGGCCGGCGGTCGGAATTTTCGTTGCCGTTGCGCACCTGTCATGTGTCCGGGGCCCCGGACCCGCCCGTCCGGCCCGGATCGGACCGCTCACGCTTTCAGCAGAATCTCGCCGATTTGGCACATCTTAACGGAACCGGGACTACAACCGGCTTGGTAAACGATTCGAGTCATGTCATACTGGATCTGCATCTGGGGATGAGATGGCAGCGTCCGGCAACGTCCGGGCATCAAAGCAAGAAGCGACGGGACAGGCACTAATCATGACTGACAAGGCCCCTTCGAGCTTTTCTCGACGTGCGATCCTGCGTGCATTCGCAGCCTCGGCGGTTACTGCAGCTCCAACCTACTCCATGGCCTCCGGGTTCCTTCGGGGTGCGGGCGACGTGCGGCGACTTTCGATGTATTCCGGTCGCACCGGCGAGAAAATCGAGATGATCTACTGGATCGACGGACATTACGTCGGCGATGCGGTCCGCGAGATCAATCACTTCATGCGGGACTGGCGGAACGGCCATGTCATGCAGATCGACACCCGCACCATCGACATCATGGCGGCCTCGCACCGGCTCCTGCGCACGGATGAGCCCTTTACCCTGATTTCCGGCTACCGGTCCCCCCAGACCAACGCCATGCTGCGCGCCCGCGGCAACGGCGTGGCCCGCAATTCGCTGCACCTCCAGGGCCAGGCGGCGGACCTGCAGATGCGCTCGCGCTCGGTCAGCCAGATCGCCCAGGCCGCCGCCTCCTGCCGCGCCGGCGGCGTCGGCCGGTACTCCGGCTCGAATTTCGTGCACATGGATTGCGGCAACGTCCGCTCCTGGGGCAGCTGACGGGGCCATCCCCGACGCGACGGGAAACCGGGCGCCCGCGCATAGCCGCCGGCGCCCTTTTTCATGCGCTGGACCCGGTCTCGACGGGCATCCCGGCAAAGGCCGTCACGGCGATGGAAGAGCGGGACCGGGCAATCCGCCCATCGGCGGAACCGCGACCGGCCGAGTCGAACCGAAGCTTCAGAGTGCCGCGGACAGATTCCCGCCGTTAACCTTTTTCGTTATTGCAACCATGCACTTGACCATGCGTCCACGCGTGAACCGATGACGGTGACCAGGCCCAGATCACTCGGCCGCCATCGCGTCCGAGATCAGCGCCTCGGGATCTATGCCGCGCTTCACCGCACTGGCCCTCACGGCCGCCCGCAGCGCGGCACTCCGCGCGAGCAGCCGCCGGAACCGCGCCTCGTCCAGCACGAGGAGCGTGGTGGGCGCGATGGCGCGAACCTCGGCCCGGCGGGCGCGCTTCATCAGGATCGCAAGCTGGCCGAACATCTCACCGCGTCCCAGCCGCCAGGACTGGTTCGCCGTTTCGAGCTCCACCGCGCCCGAGGCGATGAAATAGACGCTCCGCACGACGCTGTCGCGGCGGATGATCGGCTCGCCCGCGTTGACGTAGCGCGGCCGCAGCGCCCGTCCCAGCCGCTTCAGCGCCGCTTCGTCGAGGTCGGCAAAGAGCGGGAACTGCGCGACCAGCTCGGCCCGCCTCAGCGCGATGTCGAGCCGCGGCCGCCTCTCCGCCGCCGCCCGCCGCGCGTCGAGGGTCTGTATGAGCGCCGTGTGCACCTCGGCCCCGATCAACCCGTCCTCCCGCATCGCGCTGTACTCGCGCTCTTCCAGCCGCAGCGCGGTGCGGCGGATGAAGCGGCGTTCGAGCTCTTCGGCATAGCCCGGGTACTGGAGCCGCAACCCCTCCAGCGCCGTCGCGACCGCCTCTGTGCGCCGCGCCAGCAACTCCTGCAGCAACTCCGCCACCCGTCTGCCGTGGATGCGCCGGATCCGCCCGTCGATGAAGTCTTCCACGTCGCGCAGGATCAGGCGCTGCGACAGCAGGAGCTCGAACCGGTCCGCGGTCAGCCGCGCCAGGGGACGCGACAGACCGAGCCGCGTATGGAGCAGGAGCGCCGCGCGGAACGCGGACCCGTACGCCACGCTCCGCCGCGCCGCGCGCTGATAGCCGCTGCGGCCCTGGCTTCGCGCCCCCTCGATCAGCCGGTCGGCATCCGACAGCACCTGTTCTGCCATCCGCGCCGAGATCGTCCGCTCCCGGACGCGCGCAAGGATGGCGTCCCGCTCGTGCCCCGCAAGCGCGATCAGCCCGAGGGTGATCCGGTCGCGGTCGAGGATGTCGACGCTGTCCTCCGCCGCCTTCACCGCGGCGTCGAGCCGTTCCCCGAAGCGCTTGGCCTCCGCGCGGACAGTGTCGTGGCTCAGCTCGTAGTTCTCGGTGGTCCGCGCCACATCCTCGCGCACCGTTTGCAGCGCCACGGCGACGACCTGCCGCGAGAGGGCCTCGTCGAGAGGCGAGAGCCGGTCCAGCCCGAGCCGCCCGATGATCCAGCGCAGGGTCGTCCCCTGCACGATCAGCGTGAAGAGCGTGAACCCCGTTGCGAGAATGCCGACCACCCTCTGGATATCGGAGGGCACGCGAAAGCTCTCGGTCACGGCGAGGGCCAGCGCCAGCGTCACGGCCCCCCTCAGCCCGCCCCACAGGATCGCGATGCGATAGGGCCGCTCGACCGGCGGCGAGGCCTTCATCAGCGTGAGCAGCGGAAGCAATCCGAAGAGGATCACGGCCCGTGCGGCGATGGCGGCGAGGATGACCACTCCGAGGAGGACGAAATCCTCGAGGCGCACCTCCTCGAGCAGGCGCGGGATCAGCAGGGCCGCGAGGATGAAGATAAGGGCGCCCGCCCAATGCGCGAGCAGGTCCCAGACGTCGCGCAGGTAGGCCCAGGCCTGAGGAGGCAGGCGTCCGGGCCCGATCAGGTTCAGCGTCAGCCCCGCGGCGACCACCGCGATAACGCCAGAGGCCCCGATGCTCTGCTCCGCGACGATGTAGGCAAGGTAGGGCAGCGCCGCGGAAATCGATATCTGCGCGAGCGGGTGCCGGACGAAGAGAGCCATGATCCAGATCGCGACCCGCGCCGCCAGCCAGCCCGTCAGCACGCCCCCCACGATCAGCAGGGGAAACTGTGCGAGCGCTTCGAGGAGGCTCGGATCCGGGACGCCGAGCATCACGAACCCCGCGAAGAGGCCGAAGAGCGCGATGGCCGCGGCGTCGTTCAGGAGGCTCTCTCCCTCGATGATCCGTGCCAGCCGCCGCGGCGCGGAGATCGAGCGGAAGATGGTGACGACAGCCGAGGGATCGGTCGTGGAGACGATGGCCCCGATCAGCAGGCAGGCCACCAGCGGCAGCCCGCTCGCCCAGGCCAGCGCGTACCCCACGGACAGCGTCGCCACGACCACCGCGACCACTGCAAGGACAAGGATCGGCACCCAGTCGTCGAGCATCCGTCGCAGGTTCATCCCCAACGTGGCCTGAAAGAGCAGCGTCGGGAGGAAGACATAGAGAAAGACGTTGGACCGGATCGGCAGCCCGAGGATCGCCTCCGCCACCGGGTTCAGCGCATCGGTCAACTCGGTCCGCAGGAAGAACAGCGCCCCGACCCCGATGAGAACGCCAAGAACCGCAAGGATCACGCTGTAGGGCAGCCGCAGGCGAGCCGCGATCGGCTCCGCGGCGCCGATCACGAGGAACAGCGAGGCAATGACCGTGGTGACGAGAACGATGTCCATCCCAAGGCAATAGCCTCATTGCGGCCCGGGAGAAAACGCTCCTGTCGCCGCAACCTGCGATACATTCGAGCCAAACACCTGCCGCCGCCGGCCGCGATCGGCTAACGGGACCTGACACCACCAGAGAGGACGGGGCGCCATGACCGAAGAACTCCATGCAGACGGCCGCCTGCGGCTCGCGCCCGGTCCGGTCGCGGTCCTGACGCTGTCGGCCCCGGAAAGGCGCAACGCGGTTTCGCGGGCGATGTGGGCGGCCCTGCCGGAACTCTGCGCCCGGATCGACCGCGACGACGGCATCCGGGTCCTGATCCTGACCGGCGAGGGCGATACCTTCAGCGCCGGCGCCGATATCAGCGAATTCGCCGAGAGCTACGCCACGCCAGATGAGGCAGGCCGGACCAACGCGGTCGTCCATGCAGGTCAGACCGCCGTAGCGGGCCTATCGAAGCCGGTGATCGCCCGCATCCGCGGGGCCTGCGTCGGCGGCGGGTGCGGCCTCGCCCTTTCGGCCGACCTGCGCTTCGCCGCCTCCGACGCGCGGCTGGGCATCCCGCCGGCGCGACTGGGGCTCGCCTATTCCTTCAGCGCCACACGACAGCTCGTGACCCTGGTGGGGCCCGCGCGGGCCAAGGACATTCTCTTCTCCGCCCGCCTGATCGGCGCCGAAGAGGCTCTCGCCATCGGCCTGACCGACCGCTGCCTGCCTCCCGAAACGCTGGACGCCGAGACGCTGACCTATGCCGAGACCCTTGCGGGGCTCTCCCAGGTGTCCATCCGCACGGCCAAGGCCATGATCGAGGCGATCCGCGCCGGGGCCGACGCCGAACCCGACACCCTTCGCGCCGCCTACGACGCCTCGTTCGGGGGCCCGGATTTCGCCGAAGGCTGCCGGGCCTTCCTCGAGAAACGGCCGCCGAGGTTCTCCTGACGCCAACCGGTAGCCCGGCCGCGGGGCTCCGGATCAGGGGGCAACAAGTCCGGCATGGATCTCGGGACTCCAGCCGTACTGAACCGCGACGAAGGCGAGATAGGCAGCGATCATTGCAATCCCCGCGGTCCGGCCGATCCGGCCGATCGTCAGCAGGAAGACGGTGAAGACAGCGGTCACCACAAGCACCACGGGCAGGTCGATGGTCGCGAAACGCGGCTCGATGATCAGCGGTTTCAGGGCGGCGCTGATCGCCATGACGGACAGGATGTTGAAGATGTTCGACCCGACGATCCCGCCGACGATCATGTCCGACTGTCCCTTGCGGGCGGCGGCCACGCAGGCGGTCAGCTCCGGCAGCGAGGTCCCGAAGGCGATCACCGTCATGCCGATCACCGCCTCCGGCACGCCGAGCGCATGGCCGCCGGCCACCGCCCCCTGAACGAGGATCTCCGAGCCCAGGACCAGCGTGGTGATGCCGACGGTCACGAGCACATAGGGGTTTCCGGCCAGAGGCTCGTCGGTCTCATCCTCCTCGACGTCGATCCGGCTCGCCCTGTACTGACAGACCACATAGGCGACGATCGTCCCGATCATGGCGAGGCCCGCCCAGGTCGGAAGACTGCCGGCCCACACCGCCGCCGCCATGGCCAGGGTCGCGAACACCATCATCCAGGTGTCGACGCGCACCTCCCGCCGGTCGATCAGGACGGGTGCGATGACCGCGGAGACGCCGACGACCACGAGGACATTGGCGATGTTCGATCCGATCACGTTGCCGACCGAGATCCCCGGAAACCCGCTCAGGTTGGCGTTGACGGAGGTGAACAGCTCCGGAGCGGAAGTCCCGAAGGCGACGATCGTCGCCGCGATGAAGAGTTTGGAGAGCCCGGAGCTTTCTGCGATCCGCACCGCCGCGGCGATGGTGACATCCCCGCCCTTCACGAGAAGCCAGATGCCGAACCCGATCGCGCCGAGCGCGATCAGGGTGAGCTGGTAGGCTGTCAGTCCGTCCATGCGATGTTCCTGCCGGGATCAGAGCTCACAGGCTGCGGGGTTCGCCGGGTCGATGTCACAGGACGGATCCCGCGGGTGTCGGCCCCGGCCCGGCGCCGGTCCTGCGGATCGCTGCCGGCTGCCTCCGGTGGACGACAACGCCCCGGTTTCCGGTTCCATCCGCATGGTGCGCCCCTCCCCGGATGCTGGTCCCCGACCTGCCGACCAGGTCCTGCACGCCTCGGCCCCCGGCGGCCTCTGCGTGCGTCATCCAGACCCGACCGTCCACCCCCCTGAAGAGGGATTGTCCACCTCGTCGGCGTTCTGACCACGGGCCCTTCATCCCAGCCCGAACATCCTGCGCCAGTTCTGCATGGTCATGCCGCGCGCGTAATCGCGCTGCATGGCGGGATCGAGGACCTCCACGAGCAGGCGGTTCTCCAGCCACATCTCGACGCAGTCGAACGGCCCGCGGTTGCAGAGCCGCGTGGTCCAGCCTTCGGCCGCGCCACGGGCGAGGACTTCCTCGCGTCCGAACGCGGATCGGATCGCGACATGGGCGAAGCTTGGGCTGGCGTCAGGCGGTCCCGCCTCGCAGGCGATCGCCTCGGGCCCGATCTTGAGCCGGTGGGTCAGCGGATAGACCTCGATGGCCGTGCCGTCGTCCTGTCCGGCGAAGGCGATCCAGGAGTCGGGAAAGGGCGGGAACGGCAGGGCCTCGCCGCCGAGCAGGGTCGCGAGAAAGGTGGACACGCGCTCGGGGTTCTCCGCGCTGATCGAGACGTGCAGGAGCGTCATGTCATCCGGTCCTTTCGGTGAACTTGCCGCCCGTCCTTGGGGAGGCGAGGCCGAGGGCCGCTTCCAGCCTGAGCCACCCGGCGGAGCGAAGCCGGAGAAGCAGGAGGTAGCGCAGCATCCCGACCGGAAACAGCAGGCGCCAGGCCCAGACGACGATCTCCAGCGCCGGCGCCAGCGGCGGAACTGCTGACGCGACCAGGGGCGCCATCATCACGACGGCGAGGCCCTTCAGCGGGTGCAGCACCAGCAGATCCGTCCAGACCAGCGGGTTGCGGGGAAGAAGCCGCGAGGGGGCCCCCACGCGGAATCGCCACGCACGCTGGCGGCGGAGCAGGTTCAGGGGCGTGGCCCTCGACGGGTGGCGGATCATCGGCCAGGGCAGTTGCAGGTAGGGTACGACGGGCGAACCGTTCCAGAGCGGCGCCTCGTGCCAGAACGTCACCGGACCGAGCCCCTCGACCGCGAGGGTGATCGAAGGAACGCTCCCGCTCCGCGTCGACGGCGCACCGGGCCAGGGGATGCCGGTGTGGCGCGAGAGCACGACGCGGTAGGGATCGAGCGCGCCGATATGGGCCTCGGGCGCGCGACCGGTCTCGAGGAGGGGGCCGAGATAGCCGCCCTCGCGCACCAGATTGGGGTCGACCGGGCACCAGCCAGCGCCGTCCCATGCCTCGGCCCAGGCATGCGGCGTGCGGAACCACGGGGCGACGATCATCCCGAAGACGGGGCGCGCGGGAATGCCGGCCACATGGCAGAGGGCCACGAAGACGAAGGCATACTCGCCGCAATCGCCCCAGCCCCGTGCCAGCGACAGGGCGGCGCCGCGGGCGTCCTTCGGGTAGCGGTAGCGCAGCGCCCCGGCCGCCGCCTGGGCGAGCGCCGCAATGCGCGCGCCCTGCCCCTCGACGCCGCGCAGGCTCTCGTCGGCCAGCGCGCGCAGCGCCGCGTCCGGTGTCGTCATCAGTCCCGGCGCCCGGTCCACGGGCCCTGGCGGCGGCAGGTCGAGATGGTCGCCAGGGCGCAGGCGGCGCGTCTCCATCCGGGCCGAGACCTCGACGGTCTCTCCCCTCTTGAGACGGATCATCCGGCGGTGTCCGTGCGCATCCGAAATGTCGGTGCCCTCGGGTGCGCGCAGATCGCGCACCGTCTGGCGGCCGTCATCCGCGGGCAGAGGCACGAGGACCTCGAGCTCATCGTCGTCCGCATGGCCCCATGGGTCGAACCGGATGGACAGGTCGCAGCGAAAGGTGTCGTCGGTCATTGTCGCACCTGCCCCGTCTGCGGCCCGCCCGCGGCGGCGATGGCGACGAGCAGCGGGACCACCCGGTCGGCCGGGATGTCGTAGCGGCCACGGCGTTCGGCCCGCAGCCAGCCCGCCGCCGTCAGTTCGCGCAGATGATGGTGCAACTGCCCGGTCGTGCCGTCGCCCAGGATCTCGGCCAGCGCGGCGGTCTCCTGCGTGCCGGCCAGCACCGCGTTCAGAAGAAGCAGCCGAACCGGGTGGCCGAGGGCGGCCAGCGCAGGCGCGATGTCGCGCCAGTCCGCCTCGAGGAGCCCGCTCGCCGGATGGCCCATCTGCCACTCCACCCGGCGGCCACCCGGAAGTGCCAGGGTGCCCGCGAAGGCCACGCCCCCGCCCTCGGGCGCCTCGGTCCGCAGCCAGTCGAGCACCGTTGCGTCCGCCGCCAGGCGCGGCGACAGCGCGTCGGGGGTCTCCAGTTTCGCCACCCGCGCCTCGAGCGCGGCAATCCGGTCGGCCAGACCTGAGGGGTCGTCCATTGAACTCGGCCCATAAATACGTTAGTACGCAGGTTCGTACTATTGGTCCCCGCAGTCGTCAAGTCGCGGGCCTTCAAGGCGGCGCGACGCCACGACGGGAGCGAAGGAGGTTCAGGTGACAGAGGGCGAACCCGGGCAGGACGACCGACCGAGATGAAGACCACGGACGAAGAGAAAGCCGCGTTGCGAGGCACAGGCCCGCCAGGGTGGTATGGTCCGGCGCTCGGCGCGATCTGGGCCGTCCTGATTCTTCAGGTCATGCTGCCGTTTCCGGCGAATGCGGTCGTCGCCACCACCGCCGCGGCGACCGGCGGATACCTCGTCTGGAAAGCCGAAGGCGGCTTGGGCGGTCGATCCTCCCGACGCAGGGCACTGCTCTTCCTCCTCCTGCTCGCCCTTCTCGGCCTGAGCCTTTTCGCGTACCACATCGTGAACATCGGCTGGGCGCCGCCCGTCCTCGGGCTGGTCGCGTTCGGCACGGCATGGGCGCTCCCGGCACGCAATGCGTCCTGACGTGGGCAGATACAGGCCCAAGTGGGCCCTTCGCCGTCAATTGGCCACGGGGGCTGACTGGCCAGCGGCACCCAGGTGGCCGGGGAGCTTCTTCCACAGCAGGTCTTTCCAGCCGAAGCCGAGGGCGATGCGCGGGATGACGTTCGAAAGGCCGGCGAAGCCCGAATGGCGCAGGGTCAGGCGCGTGCCTTCGTCCGTCTCCGCCAGATCGAAGCTCACGCGCGTGTCGAGCCCGCCACCCCGCCAGCTGATCACGAGGCGCTCGGGCGGCGACAGTTCCAGCACCTCGCACCGCACGATCCCGTCGAACCCCGGGGCGGGCTTGGTCGTGAAGGTGAACCGGTGTCCGACCTCGGGACGGAAGTCGTTGGGCATGAGCCAGGCCGCGAGCTGGCCACTGTCGGTCAGGGCGTGCCAGACCATCTCGCGGGGATAGCCGAGGGTGCGGCTGATCTCGATGTCCTTCATTGTCGGGGCGTCCTCAATTCTTCATGCGCGACAGGTGGTCTTCCAGCGCGTCGAGACGGTCCGACCAGAACGCCTCGTATTTCGCGATCCAGTCCGCGACCCGCCGCAGCTCGGCAGCCCGCACGCTGTAGAGCGTGCGCCGTCCTTCGGTCCTCGCGTCCACGAGCCCTGCCAGTCGCAGCACCTGCATGTGCTGGGACACCGAGGGCTGGGCGATCCCCAGATGGTCGGCGAGGACCCCGACCGTGCGCTCTTCGGCAAGCATCAGGTCCAGCATTTGCCGGCGGTTGGGATCGGCGATCGCCCGGAAGGGATCCTGGTTCGGAGATACGCGTGTCATCGGCGGCTCATGCGGTTCGCGGCTCATTCAATAGGTGATGGCCTATGATTTCAACCATGTTGGCAATGGCCGCTCCCTCGACGCTCTCGCCTCCCGAAATGGGCACACCCGAGGCCGGCTGAAGCATCTGCGAAGCGCCTGGCATGACGATCCGACCGGAGTCGCTGTTCGCAGGGCCGCATCGGATCCGCCTCTCCCCGTTTCGCCGCGTGCGCGACGGCGTGATACAAGGGTTCGGAAGGATCCGAGATGGAGGTCTTCTGGTCGATGCCCGAGCGGAACATCCCGCCCGTCATGCACCGTCACCCCTGCCCTGCATGGCTGCACGGGCTCGTGGCCGGCATGACCGGATACAAGGAACGCTCGGGCATGGCAGCTGTGCAGCGGGAGCCCGCCTCCCTCGTGGTTCCCATGGTCATCAGCTTTCGCGACGCCTTCACGATCGCGCTGGAGCCGGGTCCGTCGGACGGCGACCGCCACGCGGACTTCGTCGCGGGACTGACGTCGGGGCCCGTCCGGATCGGATCGACCGGCAACGCGGAATGCATCCAGATCGACTTCACGCCGCTGGGGGCCCTCCGGTTCTTCGGCCTGCCGCTGTCGGAGATCGCCGCGCAGCTCGTCCCGGTCGACGCACTGCTCGGACCGGTCGGACGGGCCTTGCGCGACGATCTCGGCGCCACCGACGACTGGCCGGGGCGGTTCGCCCTGGTCGAGCGGTTCCTGCAGGGGCGGTTTCTCCACGCGCCGTCCGCGCTGACCGAAGGCGCCTGGACGCTGATGATGCGCGCCCACGCTTCGCTGCGCGTGGAGCAGCTTGCGGCGGAGCTCGGTGTCAGCCGCAAGCATCTGTCGCGCCGGTTTCAGCACGAGATCGGACTGAGGCCCAAGACCGTGGCGCGGATCCTGCGGTTCCGGCGCAGCCTGACGACGATCCGTGCGGCGGGAGGCAGCACAGATCTCGCGGATATCGCCGCCGCGGGCGGCTATGCAGACCAGGCGCACATGACGCGGGAGTTTCAGGCCCTGGGCGGAGGCACGCCGCGGTCCCTGATCCATTTCTGAGCAGTCGGAGATGCGCGCGCGGAGGCGACTTTCCTTCAAGATCGCGTCGCCGCTCCGGCGTAAGCTGCCCTCCATCAGACCCGGAGGACCGTCGCATGAACACCGCCCCCTGCATATTCCCGACCCTGCGCTTTCGCGAGTCAGCCACCATGCTGGACTGGCTCAAGGCGGCCTTCGGCTTCTCCGAGCACGCGGTCTTCCGTGACGGCGACTCCATCGCCCATGCGGAGCTGCGGCTCGGGCGCTCCATCATCATGATCGGCCAGAGCAAGGACGACGACTATGGCCGGCTCGTCGGCAGCCCCGAATCCCGCAGGACCGACGCGATCTACGTCGCGGTGTCGGACGCGGATGCCGCCTGCGCCCGGGCCGAGGCGGCGGGCGCAGATATCGTGCAGCCGCTGCGGGACACCGGCCACGGCCGCGAGTTCACCTGCCGCGATCCGGAAGGCAACCTCTGGGCCTTCGGCACCTACTGGCCCGTCGTTGCCCCGGAGGAGGACGGGTCACAGGCGTGACCTCGGACCCGTCGCCCCACCATAGCCCTTCGACGTCGTCCAGGGCGCCGCAAGCCCTCTGTGCAGGGAGGCGGAACGGGGTTGACGGCCCGGCCCATCCGGCGAAGGCAGGAATAGATCGTCAACGATCGCCCCGGCAATCCGGGCCACCCGTGAGCGGACCCGCACAGAGCATCACCTGGAAGGAATCGGTCTGCGACGGGGACGCAACGGTGCGGCGCCGCCGGCGATCCGAAGGGAGCGGGATGGACGATGTCTTTCGGCGACACGGACCTGCGGGGCAGACGGGGCCTTCGAACACTCGTCGGACTGGGGATCGCCTTTCTGCCGATCTATGCGAACCGGATCGTTGCGGTAACCGGGATCGAGGCGGACTTCTTCCGCGGGCCGCCGTCTGTCCTCCTCTGGAACTGGCTGGCCGTCGCGCTGATCCTCCTGTTCATCGTGACGGTCGAGCGCCTCGGCCCCAAGTCGATCGGGTTGCGGAGGCCGAGCGCCGCGGACCTCGGGTGGGCGGTCGGGTTCTTCGCTCTTGCGACGGGACTCTCCTCGATCCTGACATCCCTGGTTCCACCTGCCCCGTCCGGCGGCATGGATCTCTTGCTGGCCTTGCCGCTGCCCGTCCTGATCGCGCTGATCGTCACGACGGCCGTGACCGAAGAGGTGCTCTATCGCGGGTATCCGATCGAACGACTGGCCTCCCTTACCGGCAGCTTGAGGCTCGCCACGGCGGTGAGCCTCACGCTCTTCGTCGCGCCGCATCTGCTGTTCTTCGGGCCGCACTGGCTGCTGTACCAGGGCCTCAACGTCGCGCTGATCTACGCGCTCTACCTGTGGCGGCGCAATCTGCCGGCCTGCATGCTGCTGCACGGACTCGGCAATGCGATGATCCTCGTGCCGGTCCTGACCGGCTGACATGGGATGGGCCTCCCGCCCCCGGCCGGGTGACGGCCGCGCGCAACAGATAGGATCATATGGACTTGTTTGCGGGTCCATATGATCCTATCTGCCATGCGAGGGTCGAAGGAGTGGCAGACCATGCAGAATCCCGTTCTGGACCGGACCGCACCGGATCGGCAGCGCGTCGCGCTCAAGGCCTTTGCCCGGATCGCGGATGCATGGTCTCTGACCCTGCGCGAGGCGGCCGCGCTTGCGGACATGTCGGACTCAACCTGGAAACGGGCCAGGAAGCCCGGATTTGCGGGGGATCTGACGCGGGACCAGATGCTGCGGTTCTCCGCGCTCATCGGCCTCTACAAGTCGCTCGAGCTGTATTTCGATGAACCGATCTCGCGCGACTGGGTGAAACTGCCGAACCGTGGTCCGGAGTTCGACGGCGCGCGGCCCGTCGACGCGATGATCGAAGGGGGATTGCCCAAGATCCTGCGCGTGCGGGGTTATGTGGATGCACTGCGGGGCGGGGTTTGAGGATCACGTCGGTCAACGACCGCGCCCTTGTCCGGCTGATCCCCGAGACCCATCACAAGCCGCCTGTGCTGCGGGGCCTCGTGGACAGCGACGAGGAGGCGGCGATCCTAGCCGGGATCGAAGGCGAGACGAGCGCCCGCCTGATCGCGGAACGCGAGGGCAGCCCCGCGCTCGACCGGCGCGAACTGGCATTCGCGCGGCGGTCCCATGACCTGACCCTCTACGGGCAGAGCCATGTCAACGCGGCCTTCACCTATACCCGACCCTCGGGGAACCGGTTCAATTCCGGCGACCGCGGTGCCTGGTACTGCGCCTGGGAGACGCTGACGAGCGCGCAGGAGGTCGGCTTTCACCGCACCCGCGAGCTGGGTTTCATCGGCCGCTACGAGGACGAGGCGCGTTACGTGGAACTGCTGGCGGATTTCATCGGGGATTTCCCCGATCTGCAGGGGGACGCGCATCTTGCGCTCGATCCCGACCCCGAGCGGGGCTATCCGGCCGGGCAGCGCCTCGCTGCGGACTTGCGGGCAGAGGGGCATCGCGGGCTCATCTACCCCTCCGTGCGCCACCCGGACGGACGGTGCTTCGTCGCCTTCGATCCCGGCATCATCCAGAATGTCCGCCCGGGCGCGAGCTGGAAGCTCGTCTGGCAAGGCGCGCCCGAGTTCACGATCGAGGGGCTCTGAAACCGGTCGACAGCGTCACGCGGCACTTCAGCCCATGGCATCGAGGTTCTCGAGAAGCGGAAACCGTCTCAGTCAGTTTCCGGCAATGCCCTCTCCTCCCGCTCCACCACCGATCGTGCCCCCTGCTGCCCGCCGAGAAGCAGGCGCAGGACACCGTCGGAGGGCCGGATACCGCACGAAACCGTGGAGAATGGCGCACCCGAGAGGATTCGAACCTCTGGCCTCTGCCTTCGGAGGGCAGCGCTCTATCCAGCTGAGCTACGGGTGCCTCGGCGCTCCATAGCAGCGCCCTCGGGCCGTCGCAACGCCGAAAGGGCGCGACCGTCAGGCGAAAAGCTCGTGCGCCAGTTCCAGCGCTTCGACGAGGACATCCACTTCGCGGGTCGTATTGTAGAGACCGAACGAGGCGCGGCAGGTCGCCGACACCCCGAGATGCTCCATGAGAGGCCCGGTGCAATGCTGCCCCGCGCGGACGGCCACGCCCTTCTTGTCGAGGATCGTGGAGATGTCATGCGCATGGGCAGCACCCTCAAGGGTGAAGGAGAAGATCGCAGCCTTGTCGGGCGTGGTCCCCTGCAGGTTGAGCCAGTTCAGCCCCGTCAGCCGATCCCGCGCGTAGTCGCGCAGACTGTCCTCATGGGCGGCGATGCTCTCCATCCCCAGCCCCATCATGTAGTCGAGCGCCACGCCCAGCCCGATCGTCTGCACGATGCCGGGCGTCCCCGCCTCGAACTTCATCGGCGGATCGTTGTAGACCACGCTCTCCTTCGTGACCTCGCGGATCATGTCGCCGCCGCCCATGAAGGGCCGCATCTCCCGGAGCCGCTCCCGCCGGACGTAGATCGCGCCGGACCCGCTCGGCCCGTAGAGCTTGTGACCGGTCACCGCATAGAAATCGCAGCCGATGTCCTGCACGTCCACGGGAATGTGGACCGCGCCCTGGCTGCCGTCGACCAGCACCGCAACGCCCTTCTCTCGCGCGCCGTCGCAGATTGCCTTCACGTCCACCTTGGTGCCCAGAACGTTCGACAGATGCGTGACCGCGATCAGTTTCGTGCGGTCGGTGACCGCATCCAGCACCTTCTGCGGATCGAGCGCGCCGGTGGTGTCCACATCGACCCAGGTGATCTTCACGCCCTGACGTTCGCGCAGGAAATGCCAGGGCACGATGTTGGCGTGATGCTCCATCACGCTGAGGATGATCTCGTCGCCCGCCTCCATCCGCGGCATGGCCCAGCCGTAGGCGACCATGTTGATCCCTTCGGTCGTTCCCGAGTTCAGCACGATCTCCTCTTCCGAGCCCGCGTTGAGAAACCGTGCCACGGTTCCGCGCACGCTCTCGTACTTCTCGGTGGCGAGGTTCGAAAGATAGTGCAAGCCGCGATGAACGTTCGAATATTCCTCGGCATAGGCGCGCGTGACCGCGTCGATGACGACCCGAGGCTTCTGGGCGCTCGCGCCGTTGTCGAGATAGACCAGCGGCTTGCCGTTCACCTCTCGCCCCAGGATGGGGAAATCGGCGCGGATGGTTTCGACGTCGTACATCGACCCTCTCTCTCAGACGCTCGCCCCGACGAGGCCGAGCAGGACAGACAGCCCCACTCCGACACCCAGAAGGGCGGCGACAAGCGTCAGCGCGGCGCGTCCGAGACTGTCGAATCGCTGCGCGACATTGATGAAATTGACCAGAACCCACAGGGCAATGGCCACGGAAGCCAGCGCCGCGATCGACCCCAGCAGTGGCAGAAGCATCAGCAGCACCGCCTGCACGGTCTGCAGCGCCAGCAGGAGCACCTGCAGCCACACCACGAGCGCCAGCGTGTCCTCGAAGGCCCCGGTGCCGCCCAGCATCTGGCCCGTCCAGTGCAGGGCGAAGATCGTGATCACCAGCGAGCCGCCGAGGATCAGCGCATAGGTCAGCGGCGTGATCGGCGGTCCGGAGGGCGCATCCACCGGGTCCGCGGGCAGCGCGAGACCGATCAGCGCGACCAGCAGCACCGACAGGATTGTGACCAGCGCGAGCGCGGACCACAGCACGTCGCGGGACAGCCGGGCCCCCGTGATCAGCCCTGCCACCGCTGCCGGGTCTCTGACGGTCTGAACGAGAAGGCGGCCGAAGCCCTGCATCGCATCGGTCATATGCCGCGCTCCGCCTCGATCAGTCCCGCGATCCAGAACCAAAGAAAGACCCCGACCCAGAGCGCCCCGGTGAGCATGGCCTCGAAGCCGGGGCCGATGAACCCGCGCACGAGGCCGTGAAGCAGCGCCACCGGGCTCGCTGCGAGGAGCGCCCAGAACAGCGCCAGCCGTGCCCGGTAGAAGGTCCCGCGCCCGCCCAGGGCCCGTGCTGCCAGATGCGCCAGGGCGCCTATGCCGTAGAGCATCAGCGGCAGGATCATCACGGTGGCGAAGAAGCCGTAGGTCAGAAGTTGCGTCAGGCTTGCGCCATCCTGACCGGGCAAGGGTTCGATCCCCTCGGCCGCCCGCACCAGCACCGGCCAGCGCGCCATGAACAGCAGGACACAGGCCGCCATCAGATAGACGATCGCGCGGTCCTCCCGCTCGCCCTTGGCCAGCAGATCCCGCATGACGCGGCGCGGGCCGCGCCACGTCCGCGCGATATCGGTTGTCACAGCCATCAGGCCTGCTTGCGCTCCCGCCGCCGCTCCAGCCACTGCGCCAGACGTTCGCGCAGCGCCTCGGCATAGGCCTCGTTCTCGATCTCCTCAAGCGCCTCGGCCACGAAGGCCAGGGTCAGGAGATCCTGGGCGATCCCTTCCGGCACGCCGCGGGCGCGCAGGTAGTAGAGCGCGTCGCGGTCGATGGCGCCCGACGTGGAGCCGTGGGAACAGGCCACGTCGTCGGCGTAGATCTCCAGTTCCGGCTTGGCGAGGAACTGGCTCGCCTCGTCGAGCAGCAGCGACTGGCTGATCTGGTAGCCATCCGTCTTCTGGGCGCCCGGTTTCACCAGGATCTTGCCCTGGAACACGCCGGTGGCGCCGTTCCGCAGCACCTTCTTGAACACCTGCCGGCTTTCGCAGCGCTGGGCGTCGTGGGTGATGAAGACCGTGTCGTCGTGATGGAAATCGGCGCCGTCGCCCAGACAGGCACCCGCGACATGGGCCACCGCGTCGTCACCCGTCAGGTCCACCACCACCTCGTTGCGAGTCAGCACACCGTTCACAGTAAGGCAGAACGCCTTGAACACGCTCTCCGTTCCGAGACGGGCAAAGGTCGCGGTGACGGCGCGGCGCTCGTGGTCGCGGCCCTGCGTCTTGACGAGATGCATCTGCGCCCCGTCCGCCACATCGACTTCCAGCCCCTTGGAAAAGCGGGCCGCAGCCGGTCCGCTTTCGAGAAGGGTCAGTGACGCGCCGGTCTCGACCTTGACGCAGTGGTGGAGGATCGCGTCGGAACGCTCTGACTTGCGGAGATATTTCACCTGAACGGGCTTCGAAGGCGTCGCCGTCACCCGGATCACGATTCCATCTGTGGCGAAGGCGGTGTTGAAGGCCGCCAGCGGACGCGGCACGTTCTCGTGGCTCCGCGCCTCGAGCACCCCATACAGGTCGCGCGCCCAGTGGATGTCGCTGGCCATCGCATCGCTGAGTCGCACGATCTCGATGCCTTCCATGGTGAGGTCGGACGATGCGTCGGGGTCGAAGACACCGTCGACGAACACCACCCGCACTGCATCGACATCATCGAAGACCGCCGCCTCGTCCGCGTCGAGAAGCGCAGCCGGCGGCGCTTCGGCCCGGGTGAGCGTGCCGGGGTCGGTGAATTTCCAGTACTCGTCCCGCCGGTGCGGCAGGCCCATAGACCGCAGCCGCTCGAGCGCCGCTTCCCGGGCCTCCTGCCCCCATGCGCCGCTCTCCGGCAGGCTGAGCCCGCTCAGCCGCTCCTCGGTCGCGTCGATCTTCTGCTGTCGGATCGCTGCCCGGGCCATCAGGCCACCTCATTCAGAATGTCGGCATAGCCGTTCTTCTCGACCTCGAGGGCCAGTTCAGGCCCGCCGGATTTCACGATCCGGCCGTCGGACATGATATGCACCACGTCGGGCACGATATGGTCCAGAAGCCGCTGGTAATGCGTGATGACGAGAAAGCCGCGGCCGGCGTCGCGGAGCGCGTTCACCCCGTCCGACACGAGCCGCATCGCATCGACGTCAAGCCCGCTGTCGGTCTCGTCGAGGATGCACATCTTGGGCTCGAGCACCGCCATCTGCAGGATCTCGTTGCGCTTCTTCTCGCCACCGGAGAAGCCCACGTTGACCGACCGCTTCAGCATGTCGGGCTCGATCTGCAGTTCCTTTGCCTTGGCCCGCACCAGCTTGAGGAAATCCGCGGAGGACATCTCCTCCTGCCCGCGGGCAACGCGCTGGGCGTTCACCGCCGTCCTGAGGAAGGTCATGTTGCCCACCCCCGGGATCTCCACCGGATACTGGAACGCGAGAAACAGTCCCGCCGCGGCCCTTTCCTCGGGGTCCATGTCGAGAAGGTCCGCTCCTTCGAGCATCGCAGTGCCGGCCGTGACCTCGTAGCCGTCCCGCCCCGAGAGGACATAGCTCAGCGTGGACTTTCCCGATCCGTTCGGCCCCATGATCGCATGGACCGAGCCCGCCTCGACCTCGAGGTCGACGCCCTTCAGGATCTGCTTGTCCTCTTCCTCAAGCTTGACTTCCAGCCCTTTGATATTCAGCATTTTCTTCTCCCGTCTGCGGCGCCCTCACCGCTTGCGTTGCATCAGCCCGATCACCTCGAGCAATTCATCGTTGCGTATGGCGCGGGGCGTGACCTCGAAGCGCGCCATGCGCCCCCGGTTCGCCACCCGGTCGGCGAAGGCCTCGACCACGTGGTATTCCTCGCGTGTGACGTAATCGTCAAACAGCACGGTAACAGGGGCCTGCGACCGAAACAGGCAGGCCAGCAGGCATCCGACCCGGAATCGACCGTCGATCAGCACCAGATCCGGCTGTGGCATGTCCGTATCCCAGATCTCCAGCGGGTATTTCACGAACTGGCCATAGCGCAGATGGTTCTGCGGCATTCCCCAGCGTGTCGTCGGACCGATGTCCACATGGTGCAGCACCGGCCTGTAAGGGACTGGATTCGCGCGGAACCAGCCCTGCATCTGCTCCACCCATCCGGCATCGCTCTCGACCGCTGTCACCCGCTTGCCCAGTTCCGCGGCGATCACGGTCGAGCCGCCCGCGCCGTATTCCAGGATGACTTCGGCCCGGGCGTACATCTCGCACAGCCAGTCTGCCTCCCTCTCGGGAAGCGTCAGCCGCGGCCGCTGGCCGGGGGCCGGTCGGTGGAAAACGGGCGTGCCATCGCCCCGGGCATTGCCGGTTTCGCTCATCGACCCCGCACTCCCGCGATCCCGTCCTTCGCGCGTCGCAAGGTCAGCAGGCGCGCGCGCGCGCGCGATCTGCGGTTCGTCCCCTCCGGCGCCGTCAACATGCAAACCGTTTCGTGAGGCCAGTCCCGAAGGTCATGGCGCGCCCCCTTGCCCGCTGCGCGCCGAGACATGGGGCGGGGTCCCCGAACTCGGGAGTGACCGGACAGCGGAACCCGACATTGCGCGCAGCCCAGATCAGCCTCCGCCGCGAGGGGACGGAATGGCGCAGAACACGCTGTCCGTCAGTCGTCACACGCCGGCCCGTCATCCTCCCGACCTTCTGCAGGTTGCCAGCCAGTTGGATCCGTGATCGCTGGTGGCCGCGAGCCGTTCGGCGCCGTAATCCCGAGACGCGCACCAGTCGGCAAAGGCGCCCTCGTTCGCCGCGTCCACCTCCACGAAAAGCAACGGGCGGTGATCCGAGACGATCGACTCGAGGCCGGAAAGAACTTTCATTTCCATGCCTTCCACGTCGATCTTGATGAGGTCCGGCCGTTCTGTCGCAAACAGGTCGTCGCCCCGGACGACGCGCAGATCCCCGCCTTCGGGAAACATCCGCGTCGCGCCGAGATTGCGGTCGTGCCGCTTCATCCTCAGCCCGGCGGCCGCCTCGTCGGACAGGCCGACCCCGATCCGCGTCAGGTCGATCACCTCCCGCAGTCCGTTCACGAGAACATTCGCCATGAGCGGCGCCAGTGCCAGCGGGTTCGGCTCGGCGACCACCACCCGCGCAGCGCCCGCGCGCCGCGCGAACCAGATCGAATGATTGCCGATGTTTGCCCCGATATCAATGACATGGGCGCCGCCTCTCAGGTGCCGCTTCAGCACGGCAAGCTGGCCTTCTTCGTAGAAGCGGCCCTGTCGCAAGGCGGATTGGACGGGATCGCGCCGGTAGTTGAGGCACCAGCAGAACCCGCCCCAATGGACCAGGTCGAACGGGGGAAACGCGACAGGCTCCCCCGCCTCCAGCGCGGCCAGCGCCGCCCCGGCGTCGAAATACGACTCGTCGGTCGTCTCTGGCCGGGGAAGCGTGACCTCGGTCATGCCGTCAGCCGACGGAACCTTCGAGGCTGATCGCCACGAGCTGCTGCGCCTCCATGGCGAACTCCATGGGCAGGGCCTGCAGAACCTCTTTGGCGAAGCCGTTGACGATGAGCGCCACGGCCTCCTCCTCTCCGATCCCGCGCGAGAGGCAGTAGAACATCTGATCGTCATCCACCTTGGAGGTGGTCGCCTCATGCTCGACCCGGCTCGTGTTGTTCTTCACCTCGATATAGGGGACCGTGTGCGCGCCGCACTTGTCCCCGATCAGCAGGCTGTCGCACTGGGTGTAGTTGCGGCTGTGCTCGGCCTTCGGATGCATCGAGACGAGGCCGCGATAGGTGTTCTGCGCGCGGCCCGCGCTGATCCCCTTCGACACGATCCGGCTCTTCGTGCGCTTGCCCAGGTGCACCATCTTGGTGCCGGTGTCGGCCTGCTGCATGTTGTTGGTGATCGCGATGGAGTAGAACTCGCCCTGGCTGTCGTCGCCCCGCAGGATGCAGGAAGGGTACTTCCAGGTCACCGCCGATCCGGTCTCCACCTGCGTCCACATCACCTTGGCGCGGTCCTCGCGGCAATCCGCGCGCTTGGTGACGAAATTGTAGATGCCGCCGCGGCCTTCCTCGTCGCCGGGAAACCAGTTCTGGACGGTGGAATACTTTACCTCCGCATCCTCGAGCACCACGATTTCCACGACCGCGGCGTGAAGTTGCGCGGTGTCGCGCTGCGGCGCAGTGCAGCCTTCGAGGTAGGAGACATAGGCCTCGCGATCGCAGATGATCAGCGTCCGCTCGAACTGGCCGGTGTTCTCTGCATTGATGCGGAAATAGGTCGACAGCTCCATCGGGCAGCGCACGCCAGGCGGGACGTAGACGAAGGAGCCGTCCGAGAAGACCGCGGAATTGAGCGCAGCGTAGAAGTTGTCGCCCTGCGGCACGACCGAGCCGAGATACTTCCTGACGAGCTCGGGATGCTCCCGGATCGCCTCGGAGATCGAGCAGAAGATGACGCCGGCCTTCTTCAGCTCCTTCTGGAAGGTCGTCCCCACGCTGACGCTGTCGAACACCGCATCCACCGCGACCTTGCGTTCGGAATTGTCCTCGGGCGTCGCCACGTCGCCCGCGCCCTCCACCCCGGCGAGGATCGCCTGCTCCTTCAGCGGGATGCCCAGCTTCTTGTAGGTCTCGAGCAGCTTCGGGTCGACCTCGTCCAGCGATTTCGGCTTGTTCTCGAAGGACTTCGGCCGCGCGTAGTAATACTGGTCCTGAAAGTCGATCTGCGGATACTCGACCATCGCCCAGTCGGGCTCTTCCATCTTCAGCCAGCGGCGATAGGCCTGCAGACGCCACTCGGTCATCCACTCGGGCTCGTCGTTCTTCGAAGAGATCAACCGCACGATATCCTCGGACAGGCCCTTCGGCGCGTAGTCCATCTCGATATCGGTGTTCCAGCCGTACTTGTACTTGCCGGCCAGCCTCGAGACCGCTTCCACGGTGTCCGCGTCGACGCCTTCCTTGACGTCCTGCGGCTGAAGACCCTGCAGATTGTCCAGTACAGTCATCCGACGTCCTTCCTCGGTCAGGCCGCGCGGGCGCGGCGCTTGGCTCTCTGTGCGGTCCAGGCTTCGGCGAAGCGCAGAACCTCGTCTTCCGTCGTCGTCGGTCCCAGCGACACCCGCAGGGCGCCGGCCGCTTCCTCCGGGGCAAAACCCATGGCGGCGAGCACCCGGTTCTCGCGCACCTTTCCGCTCGAGCAGGCGCTCCCCGCGCTGACGGCGAACCCGGCAAGGTCCATCGCCATCACCTGGGTCTCGCCTTTCCAGCCCGGCGTGACCATCAGGCTGGTGTTGGGCAGCCGCCTGAGCTCTTTCCCGACAAAAATAGTCTCCGGACTGGATTCAGCAATGGTCTTTTCTAGAATATTTCTAAGTTGCGCCACCCGGTCCCAGACACCCTCCGCCAGATCGCGCAGAGCCGCTTCGGCCGCGGCCGCCATCCCCGCGATCCCTATGATGTTCTCGGTGCCCGACCGGCGCCCCATCTCCTGCCCACCGCCCTTCAGGAGCGCCCTGATGTCGAGCCCGTCGCGCAGGATCAGTGCGCCCACGCCCTTCGGCCCGCCGAACTTGTGCGCCGACAGCACCGCAACATCCGCTCCCGACCAGGCAAAGGAAAACGGGATGCGTCCAACGGCCTGGGTCACATCCAGCAGCAGCCTGTCCGCCCGCACCTCGGGGCCGAAGGGCCATTGCCCCGCCACCTTCTCCGGCGGCCCGGTCACGATCCCGGTCTCCGAATTCGCGAGCCCCATCGCGAGCACATGTCCCGGCCCCTGTGGCCGCTCGGACGAGGCCTCGATCCGGGCATGGGCCCACAGGGCGTCATGCGCGGTCCCGTCCACCAGCACGTCCTGCTGCTCCGGCAGGCGCCCGAGAACGGAGGCCGCCTCCGTGGCCCCGGAGGTGAACACCACCTCGGCGGGCGTGCATCCCACCGCGTCGGCGACCGTCGCCCGCGCTCGCTCGATCAACCCCCGCGCGGCCCGCCCCTCGGCATGGACCGAACTCGGATTGCCCAGGACGTCCATCGCCTCGGCCATGGCCGACCGCGCCTCGGGCCGCAGCGGTGCTGTGGCGTTCCAGTCGAGATAGACCCGCCCGCTCATGCCGAACCGCCCCGGCAGGACGGCAGAGCCACGCCCCGAGACCCCGTCGTCCGCCCCCCGCTCTTCTGGCCGGAGGTATCCCGGTGGGGTCTGGCGAGGCAGCGCCTCCCCAGCGGGTCGACGCGGCAGAACCGCGGCGAAACCGGATCAGGACGCCTCATCCACCACCTCGAAAAGCGACGGGACCGCCGGACACGGGGCAAGCGTGTTGCCCACCACGTCCGACAGGCGCGTCTGGTGAAGGAAGACATAGACGTTGGCCGAAAGGCCCTCCCACAGGCGGTTGGTCAGCGATTGCGCCCGCGATCCCGACAGCCCTCCACTGGCGCCGGCGCCCTTGTGCATGGCGCTCACCGTCTCGTCGACCGCGCCGAGGATGTCGGACACCCGGATCTCCGAGGCGGGTTTCGCCAGCCGGTATCCGCCGCCCGGTCCCCGCACGCTCTCCACGAGGCCTGCGCGCCTGAGCTTCACGAAGAGCTGCTCGAGATAGGGCAGCGACACGTCCTGCCGCTGCGCGACGGCGCCCAGCGACGTCAGCGCGCCCGCCGGCTGGAGGGCGAGATCGACCAGAGCGACCATCGCATAGCGTCCCTTGGTGCTCAGCTTCATCCGTCCCCTCCCTCCTCGACGCGCGACCTCGCGGCAGGCCAGCGCCTCGCGGCGCGGCATTGACGCCGCCTGCCCGCATCGCTACCTCCCCACAAGCCCCGATCCCGGGACTTCGCAGTTTAGAATTCTTCTAAGGTATCCGAGCGATTGCGTCAACGATCGCCGGCGCGCCCGACGAAGAGCCGAGGGACGAAAGAAGACAAACCATGCCCGAGGTGATCTTTCCCGGCCCCGAGGGCCGTCTCGAAGGCCGCTATCATCCGCAGCCGGTCCGCGATGCGCCCATCGCGATCATCCTGCATCCTCATCCGCAGTTCGGCGGCACGATGAACAACCGCGTCGTCTACAACCTGCATTACGCCTTCCACAAGATCGGCTTCACCGTGCTGCGGTTCAACTTCCGCGGCGTGGGCCGGAGCCAGGGCGAATACGACCAGGGCGTGGGCGAACTCAGCGATGCCGCCTCCGCGCTCGACTACCTGCAGTCGATGAACCAGAATTCGAAGCATTGCTGGGTCGCGGGCTTCTCCTTCGGCGCCTGGATCGGGATGCAGCTCCTGATGCGCCGGCCGGAGATCACGGGCTTCGTGTCGGTCTCGCCGCCCGCGAACATGTACGACTTCTCCTTCCTCGCGCCCTGCCCCTCGTCGGGCCTCGTGATCAACGGCACCGCCGACCGCGTGGCGCCGCCCCAGGACACCAAGACGCTGGTGGGCAAGCTGCACGAGCAGAAGGGCATCACCATCACCCACGAGGAGATCAGCGGCGCCGGCCACTTCTTCGAGGATCCGCACATGGAGACCATGATCGACCATGTCAGCGGCTATGTGCGCCGGCGTCTGACGGAAACCACGCGCTAGGCCCGGCTGCGCCGCCTCGGTGCGGGCTCGCCCTTGCGCGGGCGCCAAGCCTGTTGCGGCTCCTGCCGCCGCGGCGGGGACGGTGGCCGACCAAGGAGACGGAAGCAGATGGGCATCACCGAGGACCTGGCGGACAAGCTCGCCCGCGAGACCATCGAGGCCATGGAGCGGCTGGGGGACGACCGTCTCTACGTCGAGATCGCGAAAGCCATCGGCGCCTCTTCGCCCACCACGGAAGAGGCCTATCTGACCGCCGTGAGGGTCCGCCTCGCCGTGACCCGCGCGGAACGGCTCCTGGAGAGCAGGCTCGCCGAAGCGGAGAGCCGCACCGACCCGCCGGTTCCGACCTCGCCCGGCGGCGATGACTGAGGTGTCCTCGTGACCGCGCCCGAGGAGGCCGACCTCTTTCTCGTCCCGCTTCTCGACGGCAACCATGCCCTCGCGCAGGTCGCGGCCCCGCCGTCGGTGGACCATGTCGACATCCTGCTGACCCTGTCGCGCGACACCGCTCCGCGCCGGATCGCGCGGGAGGAGGTCGTCGCCGCCCTCCGCGTGCCCGTGGCACCCTTCGTCGAGGGTCACTGGAGCGTCATCGGCTACGACACGCTCCCCCGTCCCGGCGTGACCGTCCCGGACTCGGTGACCGAGCCCGGCCTCGTGGAAGCCTTTCTCAACGCCTGCCACGGTCTTTACCCATGGGACGGCTTCCCGAGGCGGGACCTTTTCGACGACATGCTGGCCCCCGGAGTGGAGCCTCCGGCCGCGCGCCGGATGCGATCGGAGTTCTGACCGCCGCGGAAGGAACCTCTCCGCCCGGCTCCGACGTTGGCTCGCCATGGCCCACTACCCCCGACCCGGCCCCGGGCGGCGCCTCGCCCTCGCCGTCATGCAGGCGGCGGGCTTCGCTCTGGCGATCTTCGCGGCGCTCGTCTTCCGGTCGAACCGATGCGCCATCGGCGCCGCCGGGTCGGATTTTGCGCTCTGGCCGCCGCAGCGGTTCCAGCTCGCGGATCTGTCGGCCCTGGCCCTGCTTTTCGCGCTCTTCCTCCTTTTCACCGTTCCGACGGTCCGCGCCGGCCCGGGGCCGCGCTCGAGGCGGCTCAAACGCTCCTTCTTCGCCCTCTTCGTCGCAGGTCTCGCCATCGCCGTGGTGGCGGGACCGACGCCGACATGCGATACCGGGCTCACACCGCTCGGCGCCGCCGCGGTGATCGCCGCGATCGGGCTTGGCCTCCGCCTGCTGCTGGTGCAGCTTGCAGGCCATGACCGAAAGACTTGACCGTCACCTCGCCTTCCTCGTCGCCGCGGACCGGCTGAAGACCGCGACCGGCGAAGCCGTCCTGATGGATGGCAGCCGCCGCGAGAACCTTGCCGAACGGGCCTGGCACCGCGCCCTCTGGGCGCTGCTTTGTGCCGGTCCCGCCGATGGGGCGCCGGACCGGCTCATCGCGCTCTGCCTCGTCGCGGATCTCGCCGTCGAGACCATCGCCCTGCTGCCTCCCGATCAGGCTGCCACGCTCGAGTCCCTCCGGCAGGAGGCCTCGGCCGCCGCCACTGCCGAGGCCCGCGCTCTCCGGCGCATCGCGCTTGCCCAGGACCTGATGCAGCAGATCGGCGCGGGGCCGCTCGCCCGCCCCGAGCTTGAGGCGCTGACGACGGCCCTCGACATCGGTCCCGCCGCCGCGCTGGCGGACGACTGGCCGGAGCTTCACGCCCATCTCGCGGCGCTGCTTTCGGGCCGCGGCAGGCCCGCGCCCGACCCTCTCGGCGCGCGCTTGAGGTTCCTCGCCGAGGCGGACCGGCTGAAATCGGTCCTACGCGGCACCACCATCTTCGACGGCACCCGCCGCGAGACCTCGGCCGAGCATTCCTGGCACCTCGCTCTCTTCGCCCTCACGCTGGGAGAGCATGCGGTCGACCCGCCCGATCCTGCCCGGGCCGTGCGGATGCTGCTCCTGCACGACCTCGTCGAGATCGACGCCGGCGATGCGCCCATCCACGGCAACCACGACCCCGCGGCACAGGAAGAGGCGGAACTCCGCGCCGCCGAACGGCTCTATGGCCTGCTTCCCTCCCCCCAGGACGCCGCGCTCCGCGCGATCTGGGACGAGTTCGAGGCCGCCCGGAGCGTGGACGCGGTCTTTGCCAGGTCCATCGACCGCGTGCAGCCCGTGCTGGCCAATCTCGCCACCGGCGGCGGGACGTGGACGGAGTATTCCGTCACCCGCGCCCAGCTCGAAACGCGTGTTGGGGACAAGGTACGGCGCGGGGCGCCGATCCTCTGGGACGCCCTGGTGCCGCGCCTCGACGCCTGGTTCGGCCCGGCCTGAGCCACCCCGTCAGGCCGCCTCGAAACTGACCTTGCGCCTCAGGAACTGGGTAGCGCGGGCCGACACCTTCTTCGGGTCGCCCGTGGTCAGGAAGGCGTGCCCGGTGCCGCTGCCCAGCATTTCCGGCCGTCGCCCGAGGTAGTCGGCAAGGCTTTCGGCAACGAGATTGGCCTGGCTGAACACCATGACCTTCGGTCCGAGAGCGTCCTGAAACACATCGGCCATCAGCGGATAGTGCGTGCAGCCCAGAACCGCGGCGTCCGGGGACGGCATCTTGCGCTTCAGCGCATCCACATGGGACCGCACCAGCGCCTCGGCGAGGATCATGTCCCCCTCCTCGATCGCATCCACCACGCCGCCGCAGGCCTGCGCCTCGACGTCGACGCCGATGGCCCGGAACGCGAGTTCCCTCTGGAAGGCGCGGCTCGAGACCGTGGCGGGCGTCGCGAACAGCGCCACATGCTTGACCGCCACCTCGCGCGGCGGGGAATTGTCGCCCCACTGCCGTTCCGTAAGCGCCTCGATCAGCGGTACGAAGACGCCGAGCACGCGCTTGTCCTTCGGCACCCAGCTTTCCTGCATCCGCCGCAGGGCCGCCGCGGAGGCGGTGTTGCAGGCGAGGATCACCAGATCGCAGCCCGCCTCGAACAGCCGCGCCACGCCCCGCGTCGTCAGCTCGAAGATGTCGTCGCTGTCCCGCACGCCATAGGGCGCGTGCGCGTTGTCGCCGTAATAGACCAGCGGCACGTCCGGCAACCGCCTCGCCACCGCGTCGTGCACGGTCAGCCCGCCAAGCCCGCTATCGAAGATCCCCACTGCCATCTTGCCTCGTGCCCCTCTGACGGCCCTTTGGGCGGGCCTTGTATTTGTCCTCGAACTCGACGCCCAGATTGTCAGAGGAGATGGGCTTTGGCGAGAGCGCGTAGGTGGCGCGACGCAGATGCGTCATCATCGCCCTGGGATCCCCGCGCAGGGCGTCGATCTCCGCCCGCGGCATCGGCTCCCCGACTACGACCCGGCAGGGCGTTCCCGTCCGTCTGCGGAATTCGCGGATCAGCATGCCCATGCGGATGGTCGAATGCACATGGCTCGCGATCTGGAACAGGCGGCTGTTGGCCCCCTCGAAGAAGATCGGCACGACGGTGGCCTCGGACCGCGCGATCATCTTGGCGGTGAAGGTGCGCCAGCCCGGGTCCATGGGCTGCGCGAAGGGCTTTCCGGCGGTCGACACCGTGCCGCCCGGAAAGATCCCGATGGCGCCGCCCTGGCCCAGATACCGCAGCGCCTCCGCCCGGGTCTCGAGGTTCTGGCGCGCGGCCTCCTTGGTGTCGTCGAAACTGATGGGCAGGATCACCCGTTCGAGATCCGGAGCGCGGCGGAAGATGTGATGCGCCAGCACCCGGAAATCCCCACCGCGGCGTTCGCTCAGGATGCGCCCCATGATGAGCCCGTCCAGAACGCCGTAGGGATGGTTTGCCACCACCACCAGCGGCCCCTCGCGCGGGATGCTCTCGAGGCTGCCGCCCATCACCTCGACGGTTATGCCGTAGCGATCGCAGATCACCTGCCAGAAATCACGGCCCTGCGCGACCTCGCGGTCATAGCCCATGGCGAGCCCGATCAGCGACAGCCGCCCGGTGACGTTCTCCATCACCCGGATGACCAGCCTGCCGCCCCGTGTGGTGGCGGACGGAGCGTAGGAGATATCCCGAGCGACGTGACGGTCGTCCATGGCTTCCGTTTCGAAGGATGACTGTGGCCGTAGTGATAGCCGGGCAATTGGCCCACAGAAAGAGCAAAGACTCCTCTTTGGTGACGTCGCGACTCGCATCGGATTTGCCTGATCCCCATGTCAGGCGCTAACAAGGGACCGCGCGCACGGGGGAACGACATGGACTGGGACAAGCTGAGGATCTTTCACGCCGTGGCGGACGCGGGCAGCCTGACCGCGGCGGGCGACCGGCTGCACCTCAGCCAGTCTGCCGTCAGCCGCCAGATTCGCGCCCTCGAGGAAAGCCTGAACACCACCCTGTTCCACCGACACGCCCGCGGGCTGATCCTGACCGAGCAGGGCGAACTGCTGTTCGACGCCACCAAGTCCATGAACAAGCGGCTCGAAGCCGCCTCCGCGCGCATCCGCGACAGCGAGGAGGAGGTCTTCGGCGAACTCCGCGTAACCACGACCATCGGGTTCGGCACGCTCTGGCTCGCGCCCCGCCTCGTGAAGCTTTATGAGACCTATCCCGAGTTGAAGATCGACCTCATGCTCGAGGAGCGCGTGCTCGACCTGCCCATGCGCGAGGCCGATGTGGCGATCCGCATGAAGGAGCCGTCCCAGGCCGATCTGATCCGCAAGCGGCTGATGAGCGTCCACATGCGGCTCTTCGCAAGCCGGGACTACCTCGCCTCCATGCCGCCCGTCAAAGAGCTCTCGGACCTCCGCAACCTGCGGCTGGTCTGCCAGAATCCCAACTCGGCGCAGGTCTCGGCCTCCGCCTCGCTGACCCAGCACCTCCTCAGCTACGATCTGCCCAGCCTGCTGACCGTCAACAACTATTTCGGCGTGCTTCAGGCGGTGAAGAACCATCTCGGAGTCGGTGTCCTGCCCGACTATGTGGTCGAGGATTTCCCGGAGCTGGTGCGCGTCCTTCCCGATGTGGAAAGCGCCGAAGTGCCTGTTTTCCTTGCCTATCCGGAAGAGCTGCGACAATCCAAGCGCGTTGCCGCCTTCCGCGATTTCGTGCAGGAGGAGATCATCGCCCACCGCCGGAAACTGCGCGACAAGGAGGTCGCCTGAGCCTTCCCTTCCGTGAGGCATGACCGCAACGCATGGCGGCTTTGTGCCTGCGTAAGCAGCAATGAACTTGATCGTTCAGAACCTGCCGCTTATTTCGTCACTTGCAGGCGGCAAGGTCTTGCCTCCTTCATACCTCCCTGTTGGACTTAGCCGGGCTTCATGCCCGGCTTTTTTTATCTCGAAGACCCCCGCGGCCAGACCGGCCCGTCCCGGCCCTTCGGACGGCTCCAGTCCAACGAGACCGTAGATCTCGATGATTTCCGGCGACCACGCGACCTCGCCCCCGCGCAGGTCCCATCGCCAATGGCCGATGGCGAGCTCCTGTCCGTGAGCGAACGGGTCGAGCATTCCACGAAGTCCTCGGACGCATAATCGGCCGGCGGGGATGACGATATCGGGACCTCCAGTCGCATGTCCTTACGTCAGGTGGAACGCGGCGGGAAACGGGCGCCGCCATTGCTCCGCCCGCGGGCCTGACATAGACGAGGCGGACCCTTGGCAGCCGGACCGACGCGCATGACCGACCCCGAGATCACCGAAGAGCTGATCGCGACCCACGGGCTGAAGCCCGAGGAATACGCCGAGATCCTGCGGCTCCTGAACCGGCCGCCGACCTTCACCGAACTCGGCATCTTCTCGGCCATGTGGAACGAGCACTGTTCCTACAAATCCTCGAAGAAATGGCTCCGCACCCTCCCCACGGAGGGTCCTCAGGTGATCTGCGGCCCCGGCGAGAACGCGGGCGTCGTCGACATCGGCGACGGGCTCGCGCTTGTCTTCAAGATGGAGAGCCACAACCACCCCTCCTACATCGAACCCACGCAAGGTGCGGCCACGGGCGTCGGCGGCATCCTCCGCGATGTCTTCACCATGGGCGCGCGGCCCGTGGCGGCGATGAACAGCCTCAGCTTCGGCGCGCCCGACCATCCGCGCACCCGGACGCTGGTTCACGGCGTGGTCGAGGGGATCGGCGGCTACGGCAATGCCTTCGGCGTGCCCACCGTGGGCGGCGAGGTGCGGTTTCATCCCTCCTACAACGGCAACTGCCTCGTGAACGCCTTCGCCGCCGGCATCGCCCGGGCCGACGCCATCTTCTATTCCGCCGCTTCCGGCGTGGGGCGGCCGGTGGTCTATCTCGGCGCCAAGACGGGCCGCGACGGAGTCGGCGGCGCCACCATGGCCTCCGCCGAGTTCGACGAGACCATCGAGGAAAAACGCCCCACCGTGCAGGTCGGCGATCCCTTCACCGAAAAGCGCCTGATGGAGGCCTGTCTCGAGCTGATGGAAACCGGCGCCGTCATCTCGATCCAGGACATGGGCGCCGCGGGCCTCACCTGCTCCGCTGTCGAGATGGGCGACAAGGGCGGCCTCGGCATCCGCCTCGATCTGGACGCCGTCCCCTGCCGCGAGGAGGGCATGACCGCCTACGAGATGATGCTGTCGGAAAGCCAGGAGCGGATGCTCATGGTTCTCGATCCGACGAAGGAGGCCGAGGCCCGCGCGGTGTTCGAGAAATGGGACCTCGATTTCGCCGTGGTGGGCGAGACCATCCCCGAGGACCGCTTTCTGATCCTCCACAAGGGTGAGACCCGGGCCGACCTGCCGCTGCGCGCCCTCTCCGGTGCCGCCCCCGAATACGACCGCCCCTGGGAGCCGGCGCCCCCCGCCGGAGAGACCCCCGACATTCCCGGGCTCGATCCCGTGGATGCGCTCAAGGTCCTGATCGGCAATCCGAACCATGCGTCCAAACGATGGGTCTGGGAACAGTACGACAGCCAGGTGATGGGCGACACGCGCCGCGGCCCGGGCTACGGCGCGGCGCTCCTGCGCGTCCACGGGACGGAAAAGCTGCTCGCCTTCACCTCCGACGTGACCCCCCGCTACGTCGCCGCGAACCCGGTCGAGGGCGGCAAGCAGGCCGTGGCCGAGGCGTTCCGCAATCTCTGCGCCACCGGGGCGCGGCCTCTGGCCGCGACCGACAATCTCAACTTCGGCAACCCCGAGAAGCCCGCGATCATGGGTCAGTTCGTCGGGGCCATCGAAGGGATCGGCGCCGCCTGCCGCGCGCTCGACATGCCCATCGTGTCCGGCAACGTGTCGCTCTACAACGAGACCGACGGCCAGGCGATCCTGCCGACGCCCACCATCGGCGCCGTGGGCCTGATCGACGTCGGGGAGACCGTCATCGACGGCACCGCGCGCGAGGGCCATGTCGCCCTTCTCCTGGGCGAGACCCGCGGTCATCTGGGCCAGTCGGCGCTGCTCGCCGAGGTCTTCGGCCGCGAGGAAGGCGACGCGCCCCCCGTCGATCTCGAGGCCGAGGCCCGCAACGGCCGCTTCATCCGCGACAATGCCCGGCATGTCCGCGCCTGCACCGACCTGTCGGACGGGGGGCTGATGCTCGCGGCCTTCGAGATGGCCCATGCCGGCGGCTGCGGGATCGTGCTCGATGCCGCCGACACGCCCACCCTCTTCGGCGAGGACCAGGGGCGCTACCTCATCGCCTGCAATTTCGACCAGGCCGAGTATCTGATGATCCGGGCCGGGCGGGCGGGTGTGTCCCTGACCTCGGTCGGTCGGTTCACCGGCGACGACCTCAGGGTCGGGCCCAGTTCCGCCCCGATGACCGAGCTGTCGCGGCTCTATCTCTCCGCCTTCGAGAGCGCTCTCGGATAGCACCTCCCCTTGCGAGGCGGGCGCGCAGTCTCTACCTTTTCGGCTCAGACATGAGGTTCCGATGCCCATAACCGCCCATGAGATCGAGGCGCTCCTGCGCGAGAGCTTCCCCGAGGCGCAGATCACCGTCGAAGGCGATGACGGCGCCCATTTCGCCGCCCAGGTCGTCGACGAGAGCTTTCGCGGCCTGAACCGCGTTCAGCAGCAGCGCGCGGTCTATGCCGCCCTCAAGGGCAAGATGGACGGCTCGAACGGCGACCTCCACGCGCTGGCGCTCACCACGCGGGCGCCCGACTGACACACCAACGAACCGGATTGAGAGGTACGCGATCAAGTTACTGCCGCTCATACTCCTCCTGCCCTTCGCCGCGGTCTTCACCCAGGCCGCCCGCATGGAATACCGGCGCTGGGTACGCCACGGCCCCTCGGGGAACGCGCGGGCGAACTTTCCGATCGACGAGACCGCTCCGGGCTACGAACCGCCCGCAGACGAAGAGACGGAAGACCGCTCGTCAGACATGGACCGCACCGGGCCAGAGCCCCGGGTACAGAACGGAGAGACACCTTGACCACCGCCACCGCCGAAGACCGGATTCGGGACACCGTCACCTCGAATGACGTCGTGCTCTTCATGAAGGGCACGAAGACCATGCCGCAATGCGGCTTTTCCAGCCGCGTGGCCGGTGTGCTGAACTACATGGGCGTGGAGTTCGCCGATGTGAACGTCCTCGCCGACGAGGCGATCCGCCAGGGAATCAAGGACTACTCCGACTGGCCCACGATCCCCCAGCTCTATGTGAAGGGCGAATTCGTGGGCGGCTGCGACATCGTCACCGAGATGACGCTGTCGGGAGAACTCGACCAGCTCTTCGAGGCGAAGAACATCGCCTATTCGAAGGACGCCGCCGAGAAGATCCGCGAAGCCAACGCCTGATACTGCGGAAGACCTGCAGGCTGGACGGGAGCCGATCCAGCCTGCCCTCTGCACGGGCGGTCAGCCTGCGGCGCGCTCCTCGATCTCGTCCGCCAGCGATTCTGCCCGGGCGGCAAGCTCGGCCAGGGTCTCGGTGACCTCCTGCGGCACGACGGGAACCTCGACCCGCTCGGGCTCCGGCACGGCCCGGGTTTCCAGCGACTGGACCTGCCCGCGCAGGTCGGCGGCGAGCCGCTCCGCCGCCTTCAGGCGGTCCTCGAGCCCGGCGGTCTTGTCGGCGAGCATCAGCCCGGCCATCAGAAGCATCCGCGACTCCGACAGCCGCCCGATCTGGGAGGCGAGGGCCGAGGCCTCGTGATCCAGCATCCCGGCGGCCGCGTGAAGGAACGCCTCCTCGCCCTCCTGGCACGCCACTTCGAAGGAGCGCCCGCCGATCGTGATCTCCACCTGGGGCATCATGCTCCCTCCCGGGCCAGCGGTCGAAGCTCCGCGATCACCGCGTCGATCTCCGCAACTTCCGTCTCGCGCAGGGCCTTGAGGCTGTCGATCTCCGCCAGCATGGCCTTGTTGACCAGATGCGCCTCGGCCACGTCCCGGGCCATCGCCTCTCGCAGGCTGGCCGCCACCGCGCGCAGCTCGGCGTTCAGCTGCTTGATCCGCTCCATCTCTTCGCCCAGCGAGGCGAGACGGCCGCGCCCCTCCCGGAGCGCCTCCTCCAGCCCGGCGATCTTCTCGTCCTGCCGCTCCTTGAGCCGCGCCACGCGCGCCTCGAGAGCGGCGCTGGCGCGCTTTTCCTCCTCGAGACGCTGTTCCAGCTCCTCGCGCGCGGCTTCCGCTGCGGCCACGGCCTCGGCATCCAGCGCAGGAACGTCCGGCGCCTCCGCGGGCGGGGCCGCCGGCGGCGTCGCCATGCTCTCCACCCCTGCCCTGATCCTGTCGAGCGCGCGGGTGATGCGGCCTTCCAGCTCTGCGATGTCGTCCATACGCCCGTTCCTCGTGCCCTGCGCCGTCCGCCGCCGGTGTCTTTGGTCTGCCCGTCGCGGTTCCGCGGCCTGCCCGCTTTTCGCGCCCAGCCTCGAATCGGGCGCTCGGAACTGGAGCGTAAGCCATCCCATCCGGACCGGCAAATGGCCCGAGCTCAATGGTGCCAAGCACTTGGCAGCCATGCTTGAACTTGCGCCCCGCGCTGCTAAGACGCGGGCGACCCTTCGACCGCCAAAAAGGAAGAGCCCCGTGGAGATCGCCGCCCGCAGCGATGCGCATGCCGAACACTGGTCGATGGCCACCGCCATCCGTGCCCTGACCCTCGACGCGGTGGCCGCCGCCAATTCCGGCCATTCCGGGATGCCCATGGGCATGGCCGATATCGCCACGGTCCTCTACCGCCATTTCCTGAAATTCGACCCGTCCGCGCCGAACTGGCCCGACCGGGACCGCGTGATCCTGTCGAACGGCCACGGCTCGATGCTGCTTTATTCGCTGCTGCATCTGACGGGTTACGAGCAGATGACGCTCGAGGAGATCCGCAACTTCCGGCAGTGGGGCTCCCGCACCGCGGGCCATCCCGAGTACGGCCACGCCGAGGGGATCGAGACCACCACCGGGCCGCTGGGCCAGGGCCTCGCGAATTCCGTCGGCTTCGCCATGGCCGAGGAGATGCTCCGCGCGCGCTTCGGCGACAAGGTCGTCGACCACTGGACCTGGGTCTTCGCCGGCGACGGCTGCCTGATGGAGGGCATCAGCCACGAGGCCATCGCGCTGGCCGGCCGCCAGCAGCTCTCGCGGCTCGTCGTGTTCTTCGACGACAACGGCATCACCATCGACGGCAAGGTCTCGCTCGCCGACACCACCGACCAGCAGGCGCGCTTCGCCGCCTCGGGCTGGCACGTCCAGGCCATCGACGGTCACGACCCCGACGCGATCGCCGAGGCGATCCGCGCCGCCCAGGCCGATCCGCGGCCCTCGATGATCGCCTGCAAGACACATATCGCGCTCGGCCACGCCGCCCAGGACACCGCCAAGGGTCACGGCGCGCTGACCGACGCGGATCAGCTCCAGGCCGCCAAGGAGGCCTATGGCTGGCCGCACGGCCCCTTCGAGATCCCCGGGGAGATCAAGGCGCTCTGGGAGGCCACCGCAGAGCGCGGCCGCGCGGCGCGTGCGGACTGGGATTCGCGTCTTGCGGCCCTGTCCGAGGCGAAGCGAAAGAAGCTCGACGCGGCCTTCTCCCCCGAGATGCCGGCGAAACTCGCCTCGGCGATCCGCAAGCTGAAGAAGGACACCTCGGAGGCGGCCCCGAAGCTCGCGACCCGTGCCGCATCCCAGAAGGCGCTCGAGGTGATAAACCCCGTTCTGCCCCAGACCGTCGGCGGCTCGGCCGATCTCACCGGCTCCAACAACACCCTGACCGAGGGTCTCGGCGTCTTCTCGCCCGAGGACCGCACCGGGCGCTATGTCTACTACGGCATCCGCGAGCACGGAATGGCCGCCGCGATGAACGGGATGGCGCTCCATGGCGGCGTGCGGCCCTACGGCGGCACCTTCCTCGTCTTCTCGGACTATGCCCGCGCCTCCATGCGGCTCTCGGCGATCATGGGCGCGCCCGTGGTCTACGTCCTGACCCATGACAGCATCGGCCTCGGCGAGGACGGCCCGACCCACCAGCCGGTCGAGCATCTGGCCATGCTGCGCGCGACACCCAACATGGTCGTGCTGCGCCCCGCCGACGCGGTGGAGGTGGCCGAGGCTTGGGAGATCGCGCTGAACCGCACGGACGGGCCCACCGTTCTCGCGCTCTCCCGGCAGGGACTTCCGACCCTGCGCACCGATCACAAGTCGAAGAACCTCTCGGCCCAGGGGGCCTATGTCCTCGCCGACGCCACCGGGCCGCGCAAGGCGGTGCTGATGGCGACGGGCTCCGAGGTTGCCGTGGCCATGGCCGCACGCGATCTCCTCGAGGCGGAGGGCATCGGCACACGCGTTGTCTCCATGCCGTCGATGGAACTCTTCGCCGAAGCCGACGAGGCCTACCGCCGGCGGGTCCTGCCCGGCGGCTCGGCGGTGCGCGTGGCCATCGAGGCCGGCGTTCGCCAGCCCTGGGACCGCTGGCTGACGGGCGAGCGCGGCCGCGAGCAGAAGGCGGATTTCGTGGGCATGTCGAGCTTCGGCGCCTCCGCGCCCGAGGACGTTCTCTACCGCGAGTTCGGCATCACCGCCGAGGCCACCGCCGTCAGGGTCCGCGCGCTCCTCGGCTAGGGCACAGGTCCGGCGGCAACGGTGGCGCAAACGCTGACACAAGGCGTAGGGTGGGTTTCCAACCCACCGCCCTGCCCCGCCGCCGAACCGGCCGCGTCTCAGACCCGGAAGCGCCCCGGACCCAGCGCCGAGAGGGCGAGGCATCCGCCCGCGATGCTCCAGTTCTTGACGAAGATCGTCATCTGCCACGGGTCATCGGGCTGCAGGTGAAACACGCTGGTGAGCGCGGAATACCCCGCAAGCGCCAGGGCTGCCGCTGGCACGAAGCGCCCTGCCACCAGCGCCCCCGCGGCCCCGGCACTGAAGACGAGCGCAGGCCATATCAGCACCTCGGGCAGGCCCCGCAGGCTCAGAAGTTCCTGCGAGGAGGCCGGGTCCATGATCTTCTGCACCGCGCCGCCTGCGAACAGGGCCGCGATCAGCAGCCGCGCGGCAAGCGCCGCTCCGTCTCGCCATGTCGGCGTCCCCGTCGTCTCTGCCGTCATCGCCGGTCCCTCCGCGACCCCAGCGCCGCAACCGCCCTTCCGGTTCCCGCCGCGACTTGCCTTGACGCGCACCGGCTGTCACCACAACGCTCATGCTGCGCTCCCCCACCTTCTGGATCGTTCTCGCCATCGCGGCCCTCGTCGCCGCCGATCTCGTCCTTCAGGACGGCGCGGCGCTGATCTTTCTGGGGCGCGAACTGCTCGCCCTGATCGGCTGGCTCGCCTTCTGGCGCTGACCCGGACTGAACCTCCCGCCCGGCGGCAGGTTGACTAGGGCAGCGGATTGCGGTGTGTGGCCCCGACGGGACCGCGCGCCCCCAACACCGATCAGGAGGATCATTCCATGGCAGTCAAAGTCGCAATCAACGGGTTCGGCCGGATCGGCCGCAACGTGCTGCGCGCCATCATCGAGTCGGGCCGCACCGATGTCGAGGTGGTGGCGATCAACGATCTCGGGCCGGTGGAAACGAACGCCCACCTGATCCGCTACGACAGCGTCCACGGCCGCTTTCCCGGCGAGGTCAAGACCACCGAGGACACGATCGACGTGGGCCGCGGCCCCATCCGGGTGACCGCCATCCGCAATCCGGCCGACCTGCCCTGGTCCGATGTCGACGTGGTGATGGAATGCACCGGCATCTTCACCTCGAAGGACGCCTGCCAGGCCCATCTCGAGACCGGCGCCAAGCGCGTGCTGATCTCCGCTCCGGGCAAGGATGCCGACAAGACCATCGTCTACGGCGTCAACGACGGCAGCCTGACCGCCGACGACCTGGTCGTGTCCAACGCCTCCTGCACCACGAACTGCCTCGCGCCGGTCGCCAAGGTTCTGAACGACAGCATCGGCATCAAGCGCGGCTTCATGACGACGATCCACAGCTACACCGGCGATCAGCCCACGCTCGACACGATGCACAAGGACCTCTACCGCGCCCGCGCCGCGGCGATGTCGATGATCCCGACCTCCACCGGGGCGGCCAAGGCCGTGGGCCTCGTGCTGCCCGAACTGAACGGGAAGCTCGACGGCGTCGCGATCCGGGTGCCCACGCCCAACGTCTCCGTCGTGGACCTGACGTTCGAGGCCGAGCGCGAGACCACGGTGGAAGAGATCAACGACGCGATCCGCGCCGCCGCGAACGGTCCGTTGAAGGGCATCCTCGGCTTCACTGACGAGAAGCTCGTGTCGATGGATTTCAACCACGACCCCCATTCGTCGATCTTCCACACCGACCAGACCAAGGTCATGGAAGGCACCATGTGCCGCATCCTGACCTGGTATGACAACGAATGGGGCTTCTCCAACCGGATGAACGACACCGCGGTGGCGATGGCCAGGTTCATCTGATCCGCGCGCCCACATGACCCGGTCGCCCCGGCCCCCAGGCCGGGGCGATCCCGTTTTCAGGCAGCGGCCCCGAGGACACGGATCCGCATCCCGCCCCTGACCCTCGGGGGCACCGCCGCGTGCGTCAGGTCAAGGTCCTGTGTCCCGGCCGTCCAGGCGACGCGATCCGCGAACACCTCCAGCGCCGCCAGCATCAACCGCTCGGTCAGCCATTCGCCCGCGCAGCGGTGGCCCGTCCCGAAATCGCCCCCGCCCTGGGGGACCATGTCGAAGGGTCCGGGCTCGGCCCCCTCGAACCTCGACGGATCGAACCGGTCCGGATCGCGCCATGTGCCCGGATGGGTATTCGTCCCCGGCACGTCGAGCAGCACGCGGCTGTCGCCCGGCAGCTCCATCCCGCCGACCGAGACCGGGCCACGGGTGCGCGCCCCGAGCACCGGAAAGAACGGGTAAAGCCGCCGCACCTCCAGGGCGAAAGTCCGCCGCTCGCCCTCCGTAGCCGGTCTCGCCCCGGTCACCGCGAGGGCATGAACGAGGAACTCCACCCACAGAGCGACCGCAACCATGGGCCTCAGGACGTTGAGCAGCTCCACGCCCGCCACCTCCGGCACCAGGACCTCGCCATCCGGTCCGCGCCATGCCGCGGTGACCGCAAGCGCGCTGCCCTCCGGCGCCGCGGCCCGGCCCTCACGAAGTGCCGTCACCCTCTCGGCCGCCCAGGCGTCGAGCCGCCGCCGCGTCTGCCGTGCCCGCAGATGGACAGGCCCCGCATCGGCCGCATGGCCGAAAAGCCGCGACATCTCCCGGCCCTTCTTCTCCGCCGCCTCGCCCGTCAGGTCTCCCAGCCCGGCCCAGTGGAGCACCGCCTCGGCGATCGCGTCGCGCGCGACCTCGCCCACGCAGAGATCATCCGCCCGCGCAAGCCGCTCGGTCAGACCCTCCCGCACCCGGCCCGCCAGCGCCTCCATCCGCTGCGGCGTCATCAGCGACATCAGCATCGCCTTGCGCGCCCGGTGCGCGTCCCCGTCGAGCCCCTGCACCCCGCCCTTTCCGAACAGAACCGACCCGATGCGCCCCGGCACCGCATCGGCCCGGGTGAACTTCTGTTCGTCGTAAAGGAGCTCCGCCGCCTCCGCCCCGCGAAAGAAGACCGCGGGGCGGAGCATGAGGCGCGTGCGGAACACGTCGGTACCGAGGGCGTCGGCAGTCCGGCGCGCATAGCCGTAAGGATCGCGCCGGAACGGAATGGTGGCGTCGGGAAGCGTCGTCGCGGGCGGCTGTTGCATCTTTCTCTCCAACGGATCACACCCGTCGGAAACGCCTCGACCGGACCCCTTGTTCAGCCATGCAGCGGATGCAGGGCCGTTAGCGCAAACTGTCGATTGCGCTGCACTGCGGCATCACTACATCTCGGGTCGAACGCAACGGCCACAGCCAAAGTCAGAAAGGGACAGCCAAATGCTTTCGACCCTCCTCAGCGCCGTTCAGAAGCGCGCCCTTTACAACCGCACCCGCCGCGAACTCGCGAACCTGCCTGCCGACTTCGCGATCGAGGATCTGGGCTTCTATCCCGGCGACGCCGACCGGATCGCCTACCAGGCCGTTTACGGCCGGTGACCTGCCCCGCACCGCGCGGCACGGACTGCCAGATCGAACGGGCCGCCTCCGACACCGGAGCGCGGCCCTTTCCCTGTCCGGCCTACTGACACAGCCGGAAATCGCCCCGCCGCTGCACCACGTCGAGATGCAGGTGATCCTCATGCGAGGCATCCGTCCCCGGCCCGAGCACCGTGGCGAAGTGAATGCAGGCCGCACCCCGGATCGCCCGCTGCGCCGCCTCCTCGAGGTCGCCGTCGCCTTCCCTCAGACGGATATCGAGAGGCGGTCCCTCGGCAAAGGTCATCCCCATGATGTCCACCGCATTGCCGAAGGAATGCTCCGACGGCTTGCCCTCCTCCGCATTGTTCCGCCGCCTGCAGACATAGGTGGACCCGGTCTCCAGCGTTTCGAGAGCGCCGCGCCGTGGCAGCCTCCCGGTGACCGGCAGCACATGGTCCCGCGTCCACTCCGCCAGCGCCCGCGCCGTCTCGCAGCGCATGGGCCCCGGCGGCGACAGCGCCACACCCGGCAGAATCTGCGAAACGGTCACCGGGTTCACGATCCCGCAGTCGCGGTCGTCCGGCTCCGCGATCGTCTCCCTCTCGCCGTAGACCGTGCCGAGCGCATCGAGCGCCGCGAGGCACTCCGCATAGACATCGGGCTCCGCGGCGACACGGCGAAAGTCCGGCATCTCCGGCGGGTCCGCGACCGTCACCTCCTCCTCGCCGGTGATCCGCGGCGCCGGTCGCTCTTCGGCGAGGCTCTCGGCGGGCCGCACCGGCGGCGCGGGCGACGTCTCGGGCGCGGTCTCCGTCTGGGCCGCCACAGGTCCCGCCGCCAGCACGGAACAGAGCACCAGCGCCCTCACCGGAACACGACCTCGGTTCCGGGCGAGACCATATCCGCCAGCTCCCGCGCATCCCAGTTCGTCATCCGCACGCAGCCGTGGCTCTGGTTCTGAAACAGCGCGGCGGGCTCGCTCGTGCCATGGATGCCGTAGGTCGGTTTCGACAGATCGATCCACACGATTCCCACCGGGCCGTTCGGACCCGGCGGCAGGGTCAGCTCTTCGTCGTTGTCGCCCTGCTGGAAATTCTCGTCCGGCCTGTAGGCATAGGTCGGCTCGATGGCGATCCCGACCACCTCGTGGGTCCCCGAGGGCGAGGGCAGATCGTCCGATCCCACCGTGACGGGATAGTTCGCCACCATGTCTCCCGCCTCGTCGAAGGCAGCGAGCCGACCCTCGGCCTTGCGCACCTCCACCCGCACCACCTCGTGCTCCTCGGCAGTGCCCGGTGCCACGACCGTCAGCCGCTCTCCCTCCACGAAATCCGCGCCGGGGTTGAGCGCGATCAGCAGGTCCTCGGCCATGTGATAGTCCTCGGCGATCTTCTCGGAGACCCGGACGTAACCCAGCCAGTCCAGCTCCGCGAGCTCGGCATAGTCCTCGGGCAGCGGCATCCCCCGGACGTCGGTGTCCCCGGCCGTCACCCGATGATCCTGCAGGACCGGCGCCCGGTCGTCGCCGCCAAGCGCCGCCCAGACCTCGGCGTCGAGCCGCCCGTCCTCGGGCAGACCCTCGCGCGCCTCGAACGCCCGGATGGCCGAGCGCGACATCGGTCCCCGCCATCCGTCGATGATCCCCGGAGAGATCCCGGCCCGGTCCAGCAGCACCTGCGTCACGACGGTCAGCCCGGATTGCCCCTCGGGCAGAGGTCCCCCGTCGTGGACGGCATTTCGGATCTCGTCGGGCGCGGGTTGCGTCAGGGCGGCGGCCGGGGCCAGCGCGGCCCCTGCGAAGAGCAGCATCATCAAACGTGTCATGTTCCGCAAACGGCGCGTAGCGCGCCCTGTTCCGCCCGACGCTACGGCGCCAGTCCGGCGATGAACCCCTCGACCGTCGGCCAGTAATCCCGCGCCGCCGTAAGATCGTTGTGCCCCACACCGGCCAGCCGCTCGAAGCGACCGACCCCCTCGGGCAGCGTCGCGGCCAGGCGCAGGCCTTCGCCGGGCGGGATCAGCACGTCCTCGTCGCCGTGCAGCATCAGGACCGGCACGGTCAACTCCGACGCATCGCGATCCGACCGCCACCTGTCGATCCAGGGCACCAGGCAGGCGGGCACGCCCGACCGCCGCGTCATCAACCTGCAAAGCCGCCCGTATGGCGCCGCAAGGATCACCCCGTCCACCTCCCTTCGCGCCGCCACATGCAGCGCGAGGCCGGTGCCCAGCGAATACCCCTCGACTACCAGCGGGCCATGCCCGGGCAGGATGGCCGCCACGGCGTCATGCGCCGTCAGGGCATCGGCCTTCAGCCCGGCCTCCGAAGGACGCCCCTCCGTCCCGCCGCCACCGCGATAGGTCATCGCCACGACGCTGCGCCCCGCCGCCCGGTGCCGCGCGAGGATCGGCGCAAAGGCAGCGAGGCTCCCGGCATTGCCCATGAAATAGAGCACCGCCGGCGCGCCCTCCGGCCCCTCGGTCACGAGCAGCTCCAGCGCGCTCCCGTCCTCCCGTTCGACCCGGACGCTCTCGAACCCGTCGATCCGCCCGGGGTCGGGAAAGAACGGATAGATCGCCGCAGGCACCATCAGCGAGGCCGCCAGCGCATAGAGCAGGTACAGCCCGAGAAGCATTCCGAGCATCGGCCTCAGCCGTATTTCTCCGCCAGAAGAGCCTCCACCGGCGGGCTGACGAATTTCGAGACATCCCCTCCCAGCCGCGCGATCTCCTTGACGAGTTTCGAGGCGATCGCCTGATGCTCCGCCTCCGCCATGAGGAACACCGTCTCGATGCTGTCATCGAGCTTCCGGTTCATGCCGACCATCTGGTACTCGTATTCGAAATCCGCGACCGCGCGCAGGCCCCGAACGATGATCTGCGCGCCCACGTCCCACGCGCAGTCGATCAGCAGGTTCTCGAAAGGATGGGCGACGATCTCCGTCCCGGTCTCTCCCGAGAGCGCGCGGCTTTCCGCCTCGACCATCGCCACGCGCTCCTCGAGGGTGAACAGCGGCCCCTTGTCCCGGTTGATCGCGATGCCGATCACCAACCTGTCCACCAACCGGCAGGCCCGCCGGATGATGTCGATATGGCCATAGGTGACGGGGTCGAACGTCCCCGGATAAAGCGCCACCCGCATCCCACCTCTCCTTCGCCGCCCGCCGGACGCGTCCGTCGGCGGTCAGAGAGCACGATTGCGCAGGGGCGTGCAAGCCGGGCCCCGTAGCGTCTCGCGGTCGACCGGGTTCAGGCCGTGCCCCACGCGGGCGATGCAGCGGTCGCCCCGCAGGGCGCGTTCCACCGCGCCCGGGAGGTCCGCTGAACGCGAAGCGCTCTAGAAACCCATGATCATGCCTTCGAGCGCGCCCTTCTCCATCTCGAGTTCTTCGAGACGGTACTTCACCACGTCGCCCAGCGTGATCAGACCGACCATTGCCTCGCCGTCCATGACCGGCATGTGGCGGAACCGTCCCTGGGTCATGGTGGCGAGAATGCCGTCGGCCCTGTCCTCGCGGGTGCAGGTCACAAGCCGCGTCGTCATCATCGCCTCGACCCGCTCCTGCAGGCAGCCCGCCCCGCGCCGCCCGATCTCGCGGACGATGTCGCGCTCGGACAGGATGCCGAGGGGCGTCTTGCCGTCGCTGGAGACGACCAGCGAGCCGATCCGTCTTTCCGACAGCATGAGGGCGGCGTCGGCGACGGTTTTTTCCGGCGCGATGCAGACGACCTGGTCGTTGCCCTTCGATTTGAGAATTTTCGCCACCGTCATGCCATGTCCTCCCAAAACCGGCTTGATCCGCACAGGCTCCACCCTGAAAGTCCGTCCTGTCAAGCGTCCTGCCGCGGGGAAAGCGATGCCGCCCGAAGCCGTCCTTCTCTGTATCAACGCCGCCTTCCTCGCCTTCGGGTATTTCTGGGTCTATCCGGGCCTCGAGGAGAAGACCGCGCTGGCGATCAGCCTGCGCGACGTCGCCATCACGGGTGCGGCCCTGCTGGTAGCGGGCCTGCTCTACGCGGGCCATGGACTGCGCTTCGACTTGCTCTTCGTCGAGACGCGCTGGTGGGTCTTCTCGTTCCTGACGATGCTCGCCATGGAGATGCCGCTCTTCTTCTGGTTCACCCGGCGCCACGGTATCGACTGGTCCGATTACGGTTGATCCCCCGCCGCGATCCGCTCCAGGCGCATCACTTCCGCGCGCAGACCCGCGATCAGCACCTCCGCCAGCCGGTTCATCCGGTCCGACCGCCGGTCGGCGGCATCCCGCACGAGGTAGAAGGCCCGCTCCAGCGACAGGCGGTCCGTCAGCACCCGGACCAGTTCCGGGGCGAAGGGCAGCGCGAAATCGTGCACGATCCCCGCCGCCCCGCCCTGCCGCAGCATCTGGAGCTGCACCGCCACCGAGTTCGACGCCCGCGCCACCCGCTCGCGCCCCAGTTCGCCGAGATAGTCGAGTTCGGCATCGAAGATCATGTCGGGGATGTAGCCTACCAGCGGCAACGCCAGCGGATCGCCCCCCGCCCAGTCGCGATGGGTGGCGAGATGCAGCCGGTAGCCCGTGATCCTCTGGACCGTCAGCCGCCCGGTCTTGGGCGGAGAGACGGTGATCGCGAGATCCGCCTCCCGCCGCGACAGGTTCACCACCCGGGGCGCGGCCAGCACCTGGATGTCGAGGCCCGGATTCTCCTCGGCGAGCCGCGCCACCACCTGCGGCAACAGGAAGTTGGCGCAGCCGTCCGGCGCGCCGATGCGGATCGTTCCGGTCAGGCCGGCCTCTCCCTGCCCCTCCTCGAGGGCGGCATCCAGCGCCGCCTCCGCCTGCACCGCGTGGTCCCGCAACCGCACGCCGAGGTCGGTCAGCGCATAGCCCCTCGGGCTCCGGGCAAAGAGCGCCCGTCCCAGCCCTTCCTCGAGCCGCGCAACCCGCCGCCCCACGGTGGCCGGGTCCATCCGCAGCACCTGCCCCGCCCCGGTCAGGCTTTCCGTGCGCGCGACGGCCAGAAAGACGCGCAGGTCGTCCCAGTTCATCGCCCGAACCGCCCGGACCCGCGCTGCCGGTCCGGAAGAGGAGTATTTCCGGCCAGATGAGGACTGGGGACACGCCCCCGGCCGGGGCGGGCGCACAGGGGCGCGGCGGGATGGCGGCACATGGGGTCAGGCATTCCTGCAAGATGACTTTGCCACATTCTCTCTGTTCCCTGCATTTGCGCAAGACTAGACTGCCGGAAATTCGGAGGATACCGCCATGGAAGAGCTTCACCACTGGATCGACGGCGCGCGGACGCCCGGCAGCTCGGGCCGATTTGCGGACGTGATGAACCCCGCCACCGGCGAAGTGCAGGCCTGCGTCCCGCTTGCGAGCGCGGACGAGGTGCGCGCGGCCGTCGAAAGGGCCGCCGCCGCCCAGCCCGCCTGGGCCGCGACCAATCCCCAGCGCCGGGCGCGGGTGATGATGAAGTTCGGCGCGCTCATCAACGCGCACATGGACCGGCTCGCCGAATGCGTGAGCCGCGAGCATGGCAAGACCCTGCCGGATGCGCGGGGCGACGTGCAGCGCGGGCTCGAGGTGGTCGAGGTCTGCATGGGCGCGCCGCATCTTCTGAAGGGCGAGTACATGGACAACGGCGGCCCGGGCATCGACCTCTACGCCATGCGCCAGCCCCTCGGCGTCGTGGCGGGCATCACGCCCTTCAACTTCCCCGCCATGATCCCGCTCTGGAAGATGGCGCCAGCGCTGGTCTCCGGCAACGCCATGATCCTGAAGCCGTCCGAGCGCACGCCCTCCACCGCGATCCTGCTGGCCGAACTGCTGAAGGAGGCGGGCCTGCCCGACGGCGTGCTGCAGGTGGTCAATGGCGACAAGGAGGCGGTCGACGCGCTGCTCGACGACGAGACGGTCCAGGCTGTGGGCTTCGTCGGCTCCACCCCCATCGCGCAGTACATCTACGGACGGGCCGCGGCGACGGGCAAGCGCGCGCAATGCTTCGGCGGCGCGAAGAACCACATGATCGTCATGCCCGACGCCGATCTCGACAAGGCCGCCGACGCGCTCGTCGGGGCGGGCTACGGCGCGGCGGGCGAGCGCTGCATGGCGATCTCCGTCGCCGTGCCCGTGGGCGAGGAGACCGCCGACCGGCTGGTCGAGAAACTCGTTCCCCGCATCGAGAAGCTGAAGGTCGGCCCCTACACGGCCGGCGAGGACGTGGATTACGGCCCGGTCATCACGGCCGCCGCGAAAGAGCGCATCGAGAGCCTCATCCAGTCCGGCGTCGACCAGGGCGCGGACCTCGTCGTCGACGGCCGCGGCTTCGAGCTTCAGGGCTACGAGCAGGGCTTCTTCGTCGGCCCCTCGCTCTTCGACCGCGCGACGCCCGAGATGGACATCTACCGAGAGGAGATCTTCGGCCCCGTCCTGACCCAGGTCCGCGCCGGCTCCTACGAGGAGGCGCTGAGCCTTGTGATGAAGAACCAGTACGGCAACGGCACCGCGATCTACACAGCCGACGGCGATACGGCGCGGGACTTCGCCAGCCGGGTCAACGTGGGCATGGTCGGCATCAACTTCCCGATCCCGGTGCCGCTCAGCTACTTCACCTTCGGCGGCTGGAAGAAATCCGCATTCGGGGACCTCAACCAGTACGGCCCCGACGCCTTCCGCTTCTACACGCGCACGAAGACCGTCACCGCCCGGTGGTTCTCCGGCATCAAGGACGGCGGCGAGTTCAATTTCAAGGCTATGGACTGAGCCAAGGCTTCGCAAAGGTTGCCTTTTCGCGCCCGATCGGTAAACCCGGTCGGGTAGTCTGACGGGAGGGAACCTTGGCGGTCACGTTTCACTTCATTCCCGGCGGCCTCGTCTACGTCCGCTATCTCTACCATGTCGACACCGCCGAGACGCTGCGGGCCTTCGCCGCCTACGCCCGCCATCCCGAGCGGACGCCGGGCCAGCCCCAGCTCGTGGACCTGTCCGCGATCGAGAGCTTCGACGACGACCTTGTGAGCGTGATGAAGCTCCAGGCGGAAAAGGCCAGCCTCTTTCGCGAACACGACGAGAACACGCTCGTCGTCTACTATGCGCCCACGCCCGTCTCCTACCGCATGGCCCGGATCAGCCAGCGCAGCTGGGAGGGCCTGCCCGGGGTCACGGTCGCCATCGCCGAGGACGAGATCGGGGCGCTCGAACTGCTGGGACGCAGCGAACGCAGCTTTGCGGACCTGAGGCTGCCCGCCTGAGACCCTCCGCTTTGCCACGGGTGCCGCCTGTGCTTTGATGCGGCGACGACGGCAGGGAGCACGCGATGGCGGAGCCCGATTTCACCCTGGGGATAGAGGAGGAATACCTCCTCGTCGATCGCGACAGCCTCGCCCTGCGAGAGGCCCCCGAGGGCCTGCTCGAGGCCTGCCAGGAGGACCTCGCCGAACAGGTCAGCCCCGAATACCTGCAATGCCAGATCGAGATCGGCACCCGCGTTGCGCGCACCATTCCCGAGGCCCGCGACGACCTGCGCCGTTGCCGCGCCAGCGTCAGCCGCCACGCCGCGCGCTGGAACCTCTCGCCCATCGCCGCCTCCTGCCATCCGCTCGCGGACTGGAAGGCCCAGCACCACACCGACAAGGAACGCTACAACCAGCTGCGCAACGATCTCGGCGGCGTGGTGCGGCGCATGCTGATCTGCGGGATGCATGTCCATGTGGGCCTCAACGACGACAGCCTGCGGGCCGATCTCCTGAACCAGATGGCCTATTTCGCGCCGCACCTCCTCGCGCTCTCCACCTCCTCGCCGTTCTGGCAGGGCATCGACACCGGTCTGGCCAGCTACCGTATCTCGGTCTTCGACAACCTGCCCCGCACCGGCCTGCCGCCACGCATCGAGAACTGGGAGGAGTACGAGCGTTCCGTGGCCGCCCTCGTCGAGATCGGCGTGATCGAGGACGCGACGAAGATCTGGTGGGACATCCGCCCCTCCCACCGCTTTCCGACGCTGGAGACCCGCATTTGCGACGTCTCCCCCCGTCTCGACCATGCGGTCTCCCTCGCCGCGGCGACCCAGTGCATCGCGCGGATGCTCTGGCGGCTCCGGCGCTCGAACCAGCGCTGGCGGCGTTACGACAACTTCCTGATCGCCGAGAACCGCTGGCGCGCGCAGCGCTACGGGGTCGGCGGCGGGCTGATCGACTTCGGTCGCGGCGAGATCGTTCCCGTCCCCGCGCTCCTCGAGGAACTGATCGACCTCGTGACGGAGGATGCCGACGCCCTGGGCTGCACGGCCGAGCTCGAGGCCACCCGCGACATCCTGCAGGGCGGGACGTCTTCGGAACGTCAGCGCGCCGTGCGCGACGCGGCGGAGGCGCAAGGTCAGGACCGGGACGCCCAGATGCGCGCCGTGGTGCGCCACCTCATCGAGGAGTTCCACGCCGATCTGTGAGGCGCGCCCGGGCGCGCGCCGCACCCCCTCGCCGGCATCCTCCGGACCAAGGCTCCCGGGGGGGGCGAGGACGGTCGCGTCCCTCGCCACGCCCGCGAGACTCGCCCGCAAGGGCGAGACGCGCGCGCCCTACTCCGCCGCCACCCGCCCCGTCTTGAGCAGGGGCGCCAGGTACCGGCCGGTATGGCTCTCGGCGACAGTGACCACGTCCTCCGGCGTGCCGGTCGCCACCACGCGCCCGCCACCGTCACCGCCCTCGGGTCCGATGTCGACGATCCAGTCCGCGGTTTTCACCACGTCGAGGTTGTGCTCGATCACCACCACCGTGTTGCCCTGCTCGACGAGCTCGTGCAGCACCTCGAGCAGCTTCTTGACGTCCTCGAAATGCAGCCCCGTCGTGGGCTCGTCGAGGATGTAGAGCGTCCGACCCGTGGACCGCTTCGCCAGCTCCTTCGAGAGCTTCACCCGCTGCGCCTCGCCGCCCGAGAGCGTCGTCGCCTGCTGGCCCACCTTGATGTAGCCGAGGCCCACCCGCATCAGCGCGTCCATCTTCTCGCGGATCGACGGGACCGCCCTGAAGAATTCCTGCGCATCCTCGACCGTCATGTCGAGCACGTCCGCGATGGACTTTCCCTTGAACTTCACCTCCAGCGTCTCGCGGTTGTAGCGCGCGCCGTGGCAGGTCTCGCAGGTGACGTAGACGTCCGGCAGGAAGTGCATCTCGATCTTTATGACGCCGTCGCCCTGGCAGGCCTCGCAGCGCCCGCCCTTCACGTTGAAGCTGAACCGTCCGGGCTTGTAGCCCCGCGCCTTCGACTCCGGCAGGCCCGAGAACCAGTCGCGGATCGGGGTGAAGGCTCCGGTATAGGTCGCCGGGTTCGACCTCGGCGTGCGCCCGATGGGGCGCTGGTCGATGTCGATGACCTTGTCGAGATGCTCGAGACCCTTGATCGTCTCGCAGGGCGCCGGCACCTGCCGCGCCCCGTTGAGCCGCATCGACGCCGTCTTGAACAGCGTCTCGATGGTCAGCGTGGACTTGCCCCCGCCCGACACGCCCGTCACGCAGACGAACCTGCCCAGCGGGAAATCCACCGTCACGTCCTGCAGGTTGTTGCCCGAGGCCTTGACCACCGTGATCTTCTTCTTCGATCCCTTGCGGCGGGTCGCGGGCACCGCGATCTCGCGCCGCCCGGCAAGGTAGTCGCCGGTCACGCTGTCAGGGTTCGCGGCGATCTCCGCGGGCGTACCGTGGGCCACCACCTGCCCGCCATGCACCCCCGCCCCGGGTCCGATGTCGAAGACGTAATCCGCCTCGCGGATCGCCTCCTCGTCATGCTCCACCACGATCACCGTGTTGCCCTGGTCGCGCAGGTTCTTCAGCGTGGTCAGCAGACGGTCGTTGTCGCGCTGGTGCAGCCCGATGGAAGGCTCGTCCAGAACGTAAAGCACGCCCGTCAGCCCCGACCCGATCTGGCTCGCCAGCCGGATTCGCTGGCTCTCGCCGCCCGAGAGCGTGCCGGCGTTGCGGCTCAGCGTGAGGTAATCGAGGCCCACGTTGTTGAGAAACCCCAGCCGTTCCCGGATCTCCTTCAGGATCGCACGGGCGATCTCGTTCTTCTGCCTTGTCAGGCTGTCGGGCACCTTGCCGCACCAGTCGAAGGCCTCGCGGATCGACATCTGCACGACCTCGCCCACATGCATACCGCCCGGATGCTCGCTTCTGGCGGGACCGATCTTCACGGCCAGCGCCTCTTCGCGCAGCCGGTAGCCGCCACAGGTCCCGCAGGGCCGGTTGTTCTGATACCGCTCGAACTCCTCGCGGATCCACGCGCTGTCCGTCTCGCGGTAGCGCCGCTCCATGTTGGGGATCACGCCTTCGAAGACGCGGCTGACCTGGTAGACGCGGCCGCCCTCGTCATAGCGGAACCGGATCTCCTCCTCTCCCGAGCCGTAAAGGAAGATCTGCTGGATATGCGGCAGGAGATCCCGCCAGGGCGTCTTGGGATCGAAGTCGTAATGCTTCGCGATGGCCTCGATCGTCTGCAGAAAATACGGGCTCTTGCCCTTCCGCCACGGTGCTATGGCCCCGTTCTCCAGCGACAGCGCTGCGTCCGGCACCATCAGCGCCGGATCGAAATACAGCTCCTGCCCCAGCCCGTCGCAGGCCGGGCAGGCGCCGAAGGGTGCGTTGAACGAGAACAGCCGCGGCTCGATCTCGGGAATGGTGAAGCCCGACACCGGGCAGGCGAACTTCTCGGAGAAGGTGATCCGCTCCGGTTCGGCGCCTTCCTCCTCCCGCGGCGCGGTCTCGAGGATGCAGATGCCGTCCGCGAGGTCGAGCGCCGTCCTGAGCGAGTCCGCCAGCCGCGTCTCCAGACCCTCGCGCACCACGATCCGGTCCACCACGACGTCGATATCGTGTCGAAACTTCTTGTCGAGCGCCGGCGGATCGTCGAGGTCGTGGAACGCCCCGTCCACCTTGACCCGCTGGAAGCCCTGCTTCTTCAGCTCCGCGAATTCCTTGCGATACTCGCCCTTGCGGTCCCGCACGATCGGCGCCAGCAGGTATCCGCGCGTGCCCTCCTCCATGCCCATGATCCGGTCGACCATGTCCTGCACCTGCTGCGCCTCGATGGGCAGGCCGGTGGCCGGCGAATAGGGCGTGCCCACCCGCGCGAACAGAAGCCGCAGGTAGTCGTAGATCTCCGTCACCGTGCCCACGGTGGAGCGCGGGTTCTTCGACGTCGTCTTCTGCTCGATGGAGATCGCCGGGCTCAGCCCCGAGATGTGGTCCACGTCGGGCTTTTCCATCATGTCGAGGAACTGCCGCGCATAGGCCGACAGCGATTCGACATAGCGGCGCTGACCCTCGGCATAGATCGTGTCGAAGGCGAGGCTGGACTTGCCCGACCCCGAAAGCCCGGTGACGACGACCAGCTGATCGCGCGGGATATCGACGTCGATGCCCTTGAGATTGTGCTCGCGCGCGCCGCGGACTTCGATGTACTTGAGCTCGGCCATGCCGCCCTCCTGTTCGGGACCGCCGTGACTTAGTGCATCGCTCCGCGCTCGGCCACCACGCAGGCGGAACGTTACGGGAACATTAACGCGATATCCAGCGCCTCACGCGATCTTTCGGTGGATAAGCCAGACCACGCCCAGCCCGAGGGCGGAGAGCACCGCGGCCACCGCCACCGGACCGGTCAGCCCGGCGCCCAGAGTGGCCGCCATCAACGGGACGCTCACGCCCGTTCCGACGTTGCCGAGCTGGGCCATGGCTCCGTTTGCCCGCGCCCGGTCCGCCCGGCTCTGGTTGAGCGCCGGCACGGCGGCGAAGGCGCCCCCGGGAACGATCCCGATCACCACGATGAGACAGAGCGCGACCGCGCCTCGCGCCTCCTCCGGCACCGCCAGCAGAACCGCCAGGCCCAGCAGCGACAGGGCGAACCCGGTCATCATCACCGCCCGGGGCGCGATCCGGCGCGCGGCGAGGCCCGCGCCGAAGGTCCCCACCAGCGCGACGAGGGGCAGGAGCGGCGCGGTCCAGCCCCCGACGAATCCGGGCAGGAAGGTCAGCAGCCCCAGAAACAGCGCCGTGTGCCAGAAAAACCCCAGCGCCGGCGCCACGAGTCTCGGCGCCCGGTAGATCTCCAGATGCCGGGCCACGAAGGCCATGCGGTCCTGTGCCACCGGCGGCGAGGGCGGCAGCCGCCGCCACAGCGGCAGCGCCAGCGCCACGAGCGCCACCGCGTGGAGCACGAAGCCCGCGCTCGGGTCTGGCAGGACGCCTACGACGACCGCCCAGAGCGCGAATCCGAGACTGAAGAACGTGCCCCAGAGACCCATGGCGACGGGCTCGTCCCGCGGACTGGCGGCCATCGCCATGGCGGTGGGGGCCGCGACGACGATCCCAAGGTGCGCGACACCCTCGAGGAGCCGCAGCGCCAGCAGCACCGGAAACGGCGGCAGCAGCGCCTGCGCCAGGGATGCGACCGCCCCCAGCGCCATCGCCCCGATCAGCGCCCGGGACAGGCCCAGCCGCGCCACGATCACGCCCGCCGTGACACCGAACACGATCCCCGTGATGCTCAGCGCCGATACTGCCAGCGGCAGCGGCGCCCCCGGGTAGCTCCGGCCCAGGGCCTCGAGCGCGAGAGCCACCTTGGCGAACTGTCCCGCCGCCAGCAGGCCGAGCGCCCACAGCAGTCCGATCAGCAGCCAGTCGGTCTTGTCCCTGTCCATCCCCCGCCCCTAGCGCTGTCCCGCGCGCACCGCCATCCCCCCAGGTCCGGCGGCACGAAGCCCCCGGATCCTCACGAAACCGTGACGTTACCGGAACGGGCCCCTCCATGGCAGGTTTGGCAAAGGCAATCCAACCGGAGACAGCTCATGATACGCTTCGCCCTCGCAACGATCCTCGCTCTTGCCACCGCTCTTCCGGCCCTGGCTCATCATGGCTGGCGGTGGACCGAAGGCGGCCAGTTCGAGCTGACCGGCCGCGTCACCGAGGCGCAACTCGGCAATCCGCATGGCGTCCTCACCATGCAGGTCGACGACGAGACCTGGACTGTCGAAGTCGGCCAGCCCTGGCGCAACGACCGCGCGGGACTCACCGACGAGATGCTCGCCCCCGGCGCCGAGCTGGTCATCATCGGCGAACGCTCGGCGGACCCGGCCGATCAGCGGATGAAGGCTGAGGCCGTCGTGATCGACGGCGAGACCTATCCTCTTTATCCCGAACGGCTGTGACGGGGCTGGCCGAGGCGCTCGAGGCCACTGCCCTCGCTCAGCACCTGAAGGCCTCGCGCTGGACCTATCCGCTGGTCAATGCGGGGCATATCTTCGGTCTCGCGCTGCTGGTGGGCGCGGTCGTACCGATGGACGTGGCACTGCTGCGCGGTCGCCGCGACATCGGGCGGCTCCGCGTCTGGGCCGCCGGAGGTCTTGTCCTGGCGCTCCTCTTCGGCGTCGCCCTCTTCGCGACCCAGGCGACCGACTACATCGGCAACACCGCCTTTCGGATCAAGATGGGGCTGCTCGCGGCGGCGCTGATCAATCTCGCGCTGCATGCGCGGCTCTCTCGCCTCGGTATCGCCCGAATGCGCGCCGCCGCGCTGCTCTCGCTCCTGCTCTGGCCCGCGATTCTGCTCTCCGGACGTCTGATCGCCTACGTCTGACCCGGGTCGGACGGCGAAAAATTGCCAAATGCCCTTCGGGCATGCAACTTTCGTCCCAGCGAATCTCCGGAGTCAGTCATGCGCGCCTTGTTCCTGCTTCTCGTCCTTCTGCTCACGCCGCTCTCCCTCGCCGCGCAACAGCGGCCGAACACGATCCTCGTGATGGACGGCTCGGGCTCGATGTGGGGCCAGATCGACGGGGTCAACAAGATCGTCATCGCCCGCGAGGTTGTGTCCGATGTCTTGGGCGACTTTCCCGCCGATCAGAACCTCGGCCTGACGGTCTACGGCCACCGGACCCGCGGCGACTGCACGGACATCGAGACGGTGATCGCGCCGGCTACAGGGACCGCCGGGCAGATCGTCGAGGTGGTCAACGGCCTGAACCCCCGCGGCAGCACGCCGATGACCGATGCGATCATCGCCGCCGCCGAGGCCCTGCGCTTCACCGAGGAGAAGGCCACCGTGGTGCTCGTCTCCGACGGGATCGAGACCTGCAACCCGGACCCCTGCTCGGCCATGCGCGCGCTCGAGGAGGCCGGCATCGACTTCACCGCCCATGTCATCGGCTTCGATGTGGGATCGGACCCCGAGGCACTGGCCCAGATGCAGTGCATTGCCGAGGAGACCGGCGGCACCTTCACCACCGCCGCCAACGCCAGCGAGCTGACCGAGGCGCTTGCCGTGGTGGTGGAGCCCGAGCCGGTCTCCGTCACGGGCACCTTCACCGCCCGGTTCGACACGGGCGAGACCATCGCCGATCCGGTGTTCTGGACGGTCACTTCCGCCGACGGCACGACCCTGACCGACGAGGGCGCCGGCAATCCCTTCACCCTGCCCGGGATGGCCGAAGGCAGCTACAACGTGGAGGCCTTCTGGACCGTCGGCGAAATGTCCCGCGAGACCTCCGTTTCCGTCACGGGCCCCGGTGACGTGACGGCCGCGGTCGTGTTCCCCGCCCCGCCGCAGATGACAGACGTGACCTTCACCGCCCGCATCGGCAGCGCCGACGGTCCCGTGATCACGGACCCGGTGTTGTGGGAGATCACCCCCGCCGGCGACGGGACGGAGATCGACCCCGCAAACCCCGCCACGGTCTCGCTCGAACGCGGCGCCTATACCGTGACGGGCTACTGGACCGTGGCGGAAACCGAACAGAGCCAGGATTTCGTCCTCGTGGACGAACCGCGCGAGATCGTTCTCGTCTTCGAGGAACCCCTGCCCCAGGCCACCGTCGTCGCCCCCGCATCCGCGCCCATGGGCGCCACCGTCGAGGTCGGCTGGACCGGTCCGGCGGAGGACAACGACTACATCGCGGTCTCGCGCCCCGACGAGGACGGATACGTCAACTTCACCTATGTGCAGGAGGGCAATCCCCTCGACCTGCTCATGCCCTCCGAGCCCGGCAGCTACGAGGTCCGCTACCATCGCCGCGACGGCCGCGTCGTGCTCGCCAGTTCGCCCATCGAGGTCACTCCGGTGACCGCACAGCTCGTCCTCCGGCCCGAGGCCATGGCCGGCGAGACGATCCAGGTCGGCTGGGACGGACCGGATTACGACAACGATTACATCGGCGTGTCGATCCCGGGTGAGGACGGCTACATCAACTTCACCTATACCGGCGAGGGCAATCCTGTGGACCTGCTCATGCCCCCCGACCCCGGCGAGTACGAGGTTCGCTACTTCATGCGCCAGGACCGGGTCGTGCTCGCCACCGCGCCGGTCAGCGTGAGCGTCGTCAAGGCCGAGATCACCGCTCCCGAGCAGGCTACCGCCGGAAGCACGATCGAGGTCGGCTGGACCGGGCCCGACTACGACAACGACTACATCGGCGTGTCGATCCCGGGCGAGGACGGCTACATCAACTTCACCTACACGCGCGAGGGCAGCCCCCTCGACCTCCTGATGCCGACCGAGCCCGGAACCTACGAGCTGCGCTACTTCCTGCGGCAGGACCGCAGCGTGCTCGCTGTGCGCAGCATCGAGGTGGTCGAGGTGGGCGCGCAGCTCACCGCGCCGGAGCAGGCCACGGCCGGCGAGACGATCGAGGTCGGCTGGACCGGACCAGATTACGACAACGACTACATCGGCGTCTCCATCCCGGGCGAGGACGGCTACGTCAACTTCAGCTATACCCAGTCGGGCAATCCGCTCGACCTGGTCATGCCCACCGAACCCGGCAGCTATGAACTGCGCTACTTCCTGCGGCAGGACCGCAGCGTGCTCGCCAGCCGTCCCATCGAGGTGGTCGCGGTCGGCGCGGACCTCGTGGCGCCGGAGTCGTCGACCGCCGGAAGCACCATCCAGGTCGGCTGGACCGGGCCGGACTACGATAATGACTACATCGGCGTCTCCATCCCGGGCGAGGACGGCTACGTCAACTTCAGCTACACCCGTTCGGGCAATCCGCTCGACCTGGTCATGCCCACCGAACCCGGCAGCTATGAATTGCGCTACTTCCTGCGCCAGGATCGCAGCGTGCTCGCCAGCCGCCCCATCGAGGTGGTCGCGGTGGGCGCCGACCTGGTCGCTCCGACCGAGGCGGTTGCGGGCGAGACCATCCAGGTCGGCTGGACCGGACCCGACTACGACAACGACTACATCGGCGTCTCCATCCCCGGCGACGGTGGCTATGTCGAGTTCACCTATACGAGCGCAGGCAATCCGCTGAACCTCCTGATGCCGTCGGAGCCCGGCAGCTACGAGCTGCGCTACTTCCTGCGGCAGGACCGCAGCGTGCTTGCGACCGCGCCAATCACCGTGAACCCCGTGAAGGCGGAGCTGACGGCGCCTGAGCGGGCCGCGATCGGCGAAAGAGTGCAGGTGGACTGGACCGGACCGGATTACGACAACGACTACATCGGCGTCTCGGTGCCCGGCGAGGACGGCTACGAGACCTTCACCTATACCCGGGAAGGCAATCCGCTGGAGATCGTCATGCCGCCGGAGCCCGGCAGCTACGAGCTGCGGTACTTCATGCGGCAGGACCGCAAGGTCCTGGCCGTGCGCGCCATCGAGGTGGACGACGTCGCCGTCACCCTCGTGGCCCCCGACAGCGGCCCTGCCGGCGGCACCCTGCTCGTGGGCCATGACGGCCCGGACTACGACCGGGATTACATCGGCGTGGCCGTGCCCGGCAGCGACGGCTACGAGACCTACCGCTACACCCGTGAAGGCAATCCTCTGGAGGTGCCCCTGCCCGATGCGCCGGGCACCTACGAGCTGCGCTATTTCATGGATGCCTCACCCGACACGGTTCTCGGCACCCGGACCATCACCGTGGAGTGAGGTGTTTCGCCCCGGCTGCGCCGGGGCGATCCGCCGGGCGCGCGTGCCGCGCGCCCGGCGGGGCATCCCGCAGGCGGCGCGTCCCGGACAGGGGGCGCTCCCGAAGGGAGTATTTCCGGCCAGATGAACGAGGCGCGCGCGCCCGGACCCCGGGCCGGGGCGCGGCCAGGGCGTGCAGCTCAGAAGTGGATGGCCCGGCCGTAGGCGTCGAGCACGCTTTCGTGCATCATCTCGCTCAGCGTCGGATGCGGGAAGACCGTCGCCATCAGGTCCTCCTCCGTGGTCTCGAGCTGGCGGCCGACGACATAGCCCTGGATCAGCTCGGTCACCTCCGCGCCGACCATGTGGGCGCCGAGAAGCTCGCCGGTGGCCTTGTCGAAGATCGTCTTGACCATGCCCTCGGGCTCTCCCAGCGCGATCGCCTTGCCGTTGCCGATGAAGGGGAAGCGGCCCACGTTGATCTCGTAGCCCTTCTCCTTCGCCTGAGCCTCGGTCAGGCCGACGCTCGCCACCTGCGGATGGCAGTAGGTGCAGCCCGCGATGGACCCGGGCTTGATCGGATGCACGTCGTTGCGGCCCGCGATCAGCTCGGCCACCATCACCCCCTCGTGGCTGGCCTTGTGCGCAAGCCAGGGCGCGCCGGCGAGATCGCCGATGGCGTAGACGCCCTCCACCCCGGTGCGACAGTATTCGTCGGTCACCACATGGCTGCGATCCACCGTGACGCCGGCCTCCTCGAGGCCCAGCCCCTCCACGTTTCCGACGATGCCGACGGCGGAGATCACGCTGTCGAACTCCCGCGTCTCGACCTTGCCGCCGGACTCGATATGGGCGGTGACCTTGCCCTTGCCGCGGTCGAGCTTCTTGACGATGGCTTTCTGCAGGATCGTCATCCCCTGCTTCTCGAACTGCTTGCGGGCGAAGGCGGAGATCTCCTCGTCCTCCACGGGCAGGATCCGGTCCATCACCTCCACCACTGTGGTGTCGGCGCCGAGCGTGTTGAAGAAACTGGCGAACTCGATGCCGATGGCGCCCGAGCCGATGACGAGCAGCTTCTTCGGCATGCGCGGCGGCTGCAGCGCGTGCTTGTAGGTCCAGACGAGATCGCCGTCCGCCTCGAGCCCCGGCAGCTCCCGCGCCCGGGCGCCGGTGGCCAGGACGATGGCGGGCGCGGTCAGCTCCTCTTCGCCCGTGTCGGTGGTGACGGTGACGCGGCCCTTTCCGGCGAGGCGCGCGTCCCCCATCACCGTCGTGACCTTGTTCTTCTTGAACAGATGCCCGATGCCGCCCGAGAGCTGCTTGGCCACGCCGCGGGAGCGTTTCACCACGGCGTCGAGATCGTAGCCGATCCCCTCGGCCGACAGGCCGAAATCCTTCGCCCGGTGCATCAGGTGATACACCTCGGCCGAGCGCAGCATCGCCTTCGTGGGGATACAGCCCCAGTTGAGACAGATGCCGCCCAGGTGCTCGCGCTCGATACAGGCGACGTTCAGACCGAGCTGCGCGCCCCGTATCGCCGCGACGTAGCCGCCGGGTCCGGCGCCGATGACGATCATGTCGAAGTTCCTGGCCATCTTGTCCTCCGCTCGGGCACTTCACGAGAGGCTAGACGATCCTGCCGCCGCCCGCCACCGGCCTGCGGGGAAAGGCCGCCCCCCGGTCCCTGCATGGCGGCGGTCAGGTCCCTCCGCCCGGGCGCGGGCCGCGCGAGGGCAGCGGGTCTGCGCCGAGGGAGCGCGGCGCGGCAGGCGGAGCGGGCGATGCCGCGGCCCGGGCCTCGGGGATCTGCGGAGGCGCCAGGGCGCTGTCGCGCGGCGGGACCGGGCCGCGGAGAAAGGCAGGCGGCGCGGACGGACGGGGCCGCTCCGGCCCCTCCGACGGCGGATCGCGTCCGGACCGCGGCGCCGCCATGCCGCCCCGCTCCGGCAGCGGAACCGGCCCGGCGGAGGCGAGCTCGGTCGGGCGGGGTGGCGGATCGGCGAGCGCATCGCCCGCATCCTCCGGCAACGGACCCGCGGACGGCAGGCCCCGGGCGGGCGCGTCGTCGGACACGCCCGTCCCCATGGCGGGCGCGGGTTCATGCCAGGGCTCTGGCCGCGCGGGGCGCCGCGGCGGGGCCGCGTCCGGGGCGCCGTCATGACCCGCGACCCGGTTCCGCCCTTCCTGCTTCGCACGGTAGAGCGCCTCGTCCGCCCGCTTGATCAGCGCCTCCGGCTTCGCGGCCGACACAGGATATTCCGCCACGCCGGCGGAGATCGTCACCTGCGGCAGGACCCCGTCCGCGTAGCGCACGCCCATCGCCGCCACGGCCTCGCAGAGCCGGAGCGCCACGGCATGGGTCTGCGCGAGGGTCCGTCCCGGCAGCAGCACGGCGAATTCCTCGCCGCCCACGCGGCAGCAGATCTCGCCATGGACCAGCACCTCGAGCGTGACGGCGGCGAGGGCGCGGAGCACCGCGTCACCCGCGTCATGACCGTGGTTGTCGTTGAAATCCTTGAACCTGTCGGCATCGAAAGAGATCAGTCCAAGGGGTGTCCCGCGACGGTCGGCGATCGACATTTCCCGGCGCATCGCATCCATGAAATGTCGACGGTTGTAGATGCCGGTCAGCGGATCGCGGATCGACTGGTCGTGCAGCTCGTCACGCAGGCGGACGTTGGCGATCGCCATGGAGATGTGTTCGGCGCACTGGCGGGTGAAGCGCATCTTGTCGGCGAGTGCCTGCCCCGTCCACACCCCGGGGTCGAAGCGGACATGCATGAGGCCCACCGTGTCCCCGTGTGCGACGACCGGCACACAGACATACTGGTCGGGATAGTCGGCATCGGGCGCAGGATCGACATGACCGCAGACGAAACAGATGCCCTGCGGGTCGTATTCATAGGCCCTGCCCCGGCGCAAGGCCCAGCAGCTGTCGGGCGCGATATCGGAATGCAGCGATCCGGTGGCCCAGCTGCCGACGCCGTCGAGCACGTCGCGGCTGCCGGAGAAGGTGTAGAGCTCGCCCTCGGTGCCGGTCATGACCCGCCCCATGAAGCGCGTGACGATCATGTAGAGCTCGTCCAGTGTCTTGCAGCTTTGCAGCCACTCGTCGAGCGTCGACAGCTGGCTCTGTTCCGTCTGGCGGGCGCGTTCATGGGCCAGCACCCGGCTCGCCCGTTCCTCGACCGCCTGCATCTCCTCCTGGGCCGCGACGAGATCGCGCGCCGCGCGGCGGGCGTCGGTGACGTCCGACAGGCTCACCACATAGCCGCCGGACTGGGTCGGCCGGGCGCTGGCCCGCACCACGCGCCGGTCGGGCAGGTTGAAGTCGAGCGTATAGGGCAGACGGTCGGCGATCCGCTCGCCGGCCGTCGCCTCGGCCTCGGGGTCGATGGCGACGCCAAGGTCGTGCAGCCGCGCGCGGAAGGCCTCCCTTGACATGCCGGGGCCGAGATCGCCCGTCTCCAGCCCCAGCACGTCGAAGACCCGGGCGTTGTGCAGGTCGCAGAGGCCCGCCGCGGACCAGACCACGATCCCCTGCTCCATGACGTCCATGATCTCGCTGGCGATGCCCAGGGCCTCGGGCACGACTGCCTCGTCGACCGGAGCCATGGCCCAGTCCTCGCGCCACTGCTCGGTGCCCTGCTTGATGCTCACCGGCCCTTCTTTCGCCCATGCCCCGGCATCACGCATAGACGAGCCGCCTTGCCGCAGCCTTAACGCTGTCGGCCCGGACCCGGGGGATTTGGCTCGAATGCGGGCGTTCCGCCCCGTTCAGGCGGCGGCGTCCATCTCCCGCACCACCGCCCCGTAGGCGCCCGCCTCCATGAAGGCGCGCTCGGCATCGGTGGTGACCCGCCCCAGCGCCTCGTTGCGGAAGGGGAACCGCCCGAACCGGCGGATCACCTCGCGATGCGCCCGCGCATGAAGCAGCGCCGGGGCATTGTCGGGCACGCGCAGCTGCATCAGCCGCACGCAGCGGTCCTGGTCCGGCAGGGTCTCCGAATGCATGAGCGGCATATAGAGAAAGTAGCGTTCGCTCTGGCTCAGCCGCGCGTCGAGCCTCCGCAGGAGCGCGGATTTCGCCGCGGCCCGCGCCTTCGGATCGGTCTCGAAGGAGCGGGGCGAGCCGCGGTGCATGTTGCGCGGAAACTGGTCCGTCACGATCACGTAGGCCAGCGTCGCCCTCGGGCTCGCGAGCCAGCGCGTCAGCCCGCCGGAGGCGGCCGTCTCCCAGAGCGCGCCGAAACGCCGGGTGATCTCCGCGTCCCGCGTCTCGGAGACGGAGAACCACTCCTCGGGCGTCATGTCCTCGTACCAGAAGTCGAGGATGTCCTGGGGCGTCATGGCGATGTCTCCTCCGCGCGGCCGGCGGTCAGCCGGATCTGGTGTCCCCGGCCCGCTCCGCGATCTCGGCGAGCTCGGTGTCGGCCTCGATATAGACCTCCTGCGCCAATTCCACCGCAACCGGCGACGCATTCGCGAGGACGGGCCGATAGGGCACAGTCGCGCCAGGGTCGCTGAGGGTCGGACGACGCGTCATCCGGTAGAGGCCGTAGCCCGCCAGAGCAGTCATCAGCACCCCGATGAAGAGCCAGTAGCCGTAGGGGCCGATCGCGCCCATCAGCCAGCCCACCGCAACGGGCCCCGCGACCGCCCCGAGTCCGTTGATGAAGACGAAGCCCGCCGAGGCCGCGGCCATGTCCTCGCGCTCCAGATAGTCGTTCGCATAGGCGATGAGCAGCGCATAGAGCGGGTTCGAGGCCCCGCCGATCAGCGCCGCCGCGACAACGAGCACCCAGAAGTCCGGGGGAAGCAGGACACCGATGAGGCCGCCCACCCCGCCCACCAGCGCGATCCCGACGATCAGGAGCCGCCGGTCGAGCCGGTCCGAGAGCCAGCCGATCGGATACTGGGCCACCAGCGCCGCGATGTAGAAGGCCGAGACGAACACCGAGATCTGCGCAAGGCTCAGCCCGACCTGCGTCGCATAGACCGCGGCCATGCCGAACTGCGCCGAAAAGACCGCCCCGAGCAGGATCATGCCGATCGCCGCCAGCGGCGAGGCCTCCACGAGCTTGCGCAGCTTCAGCGGCTTCGTCGCCTCGAAGGCCGGTGTCGGCGACACCGACAGCAGGATCGGCGCAAAGGCCAGCGACACCAGCACCGAGGGAATGATGAACAGCACGAACCCGCCCGCGTCTCCCAGCAGCAGCAGGTACTGCGCCGAGACGATCCCGCCCATCTGCACGATCATGTAGAGCGACAGGGCCTGCCCGCGGGTCTCGTTGGTGGCCGCGTTGTTGAGCCAGCTTTCGGCGGTGACATAGACCCCCGAGAAGCAGAAGCCGATGATGATGCGCCCCGCGATCCAGGCCCAGGGGTCCACCAGCGTGGGATACAGGACCAGGATCGCCGAGATCGCCGAACCGAGCGCGGCGAAGACCCGCACATGACCCACCCGGCGGATCAGCCCCGGTGCCAGTTGCGAGCCGCCGAGAAAGCCCACGAAATAGGCCGACATCACCAGCGACATCTCGAAGGTGCCGAACCCCTCGATATCGCCGCGCACGCCGAGAAGCGTGCCCTGAAGACCGTTGCCCACCATAAGCATGAAGAGCCCCAGCAGCAGCGGCCAGGCCGATCCGAGAACCGAAATCATCTGTCGTCGTCCCTTCCGGCGTCCCCCGAGTCCGGACCCCATGCCGCGTCGCCCCGCCGGGGGTCGCACCTTTGCGCGACATCACCATGTCGCCGCCGGACCGCGGCCCTACCGCCGGACCCCCGCCCGGTCAATGGCACCCGCGCCCCGACCCCGGTCACCCTCAACCGCAGGGCGGGGTTCCACCCCGCCACCCGGCCCCCACCACGCATCCACCCGACGGCGCGTCCGACAAGACGCCCCGCCCCCATGGCCTTGGCCAAGGTCCGCCTGCCCCGTCCCCCTCATCCCTTCGGCAACAGGAGCGACGCGTCTCCGTAGGAAAAGAACCGGTACCTCTCCGCCACCGCATGGGCATAGATCGCCCGGATCCGCTCCACGCCCATCAGGGCCGAGACCAGCATCATCAGCGTCGACTTCGGCAGGTGGAAATTCGTCATCAGCCCGTCCGCCACCCGGAACTCGAACCCCGGGGTGATGAAGATGTCCGTATCCCCCCGGAACGGCCTGACCCCGCCCCGACCGTCCGCCGCGCTCTCGATGAGCCGCAGCGCGGTGGTGCCCACAGGCAGCACCCGCCCGCCCGCGGCCCTCGTCGCGGTGATCTCGGCGGCGGCGGATTCGCTGACCTCGCCCCATTCGGCGTGCATCCGGTGCAGGGAGACATCGTCCACCTTGACCGGCAGGAAGGTCCCCGCCCCCACATGCAGCGTCACATGGGTGAACGCGACGCCCCTCCGCTCCAGCGCCTCGAGAAGCGGCGCGTCGAAATGCAGCGACGCGGTCGGCGCCGCCACGGCGCCGGGCCGGCTTGCCCAGACCGTCTGGTAATCCTCCTTGTCCGCCTCGTCCGGCGCGCGCAGCGCCGCGATGTAGGGCGGCAGCGGCATCGCCCCGGCCTCGGCGAGGGCCCGGTCGAAATCCTCGCCCGCGCAGTTGAACCGCAAGAGACCCTGCCCGTCGCGCCGCCCCTCGAGACGGGCCGCAAGGTCCGGCGAGAACACCACCTCCTCGCCCTCCCTCAGCTTCCTCAGCGGCTTGACGAGCGCCGTCCACAGCCCGTCCGGCTGCGGCTCCAGCAACGTCACCTCGATCCGGGCGGCGCTCTCCCCGGCCTCCCCGGTCCTGCGTCTTTCCCCGGTCAGCCGCGCCGGGATCACCCTCGTGTCGTTCAGGATCAGCCGGTCGCCGGGGCGAAGGATCTCCACGAGATCCCGCACGAGTCGATCCTCGATCCCGTCCCCTTCAGCCAGCAGCAGCCGCGCCGAGGACCGCGGCCGCGCCGGGCGCGTGGCGATCAGCGCCTCCGGAAGATCGAAATCGAACTCGCTCAGCTTCATGAGGCCCCCCGTCCGGCGCTACTGACCCACCTGCGGAGGCGGGCGGCGGAATATCTCCCGGAACATGCCCGGCGTCAGCACCGAAAGCGGGTTCACCTGCACCTGCGGCCGCCCCACCGTGCCGCCAAGCCGGAAGTTGAAGCCGATCAGCCCCTCGCCGGGCCGCGTCAGCACCGCGCCGAGTCCGTTCAGCAGGTAGAGTGGCGAGACCACGCCCTGGAAATCCATCACCTGGCTCGCCATTTCGTAGGTGCCGTCGAGCGAGACGCCGAGCGACGGGCCAACCGCGCTCGCCGCGGTCACCACGATGGCCTCGGGCGACATGCGGAACTGCGCATCGACCTCCGAAAAGGCCAGACCCTGCCCGTCGAGCTGCTGCAGGAGGCCCACGACGCTCACCGCGTTAAGAAGCGCCGCCATCGCGGGCGCGTCGCGCACCCGCAGATCCGTCATCCGCAGCGAGCCGTTGAATGTGCCCTCGCCACCCGCGGGCTGCAGGATCAACTCCATCCCGCCCCCCGAGGCATTGGGCAGAAGCTCCGCCGCCCGCAGCACCGCGCCCCCGTCCTGGGAGGTCAGCCGCACGCCGGTGCGCCCCTGCCACGGGACCAGACTGCCCTGGATTTCCGGACCGTCGTTGACCAGCGCGGTAAAGGTCCCGCCAAGCCCGCCCTCGGACCGGAAGGCGCCCACGAACTCCGTCAGCGCCACGGTGTCGGTGATCTGCAGCCGGTCGAGCCGGATCGACAGCGGCCCTCCCGCGCCGGTTTCCGCGTCGCCGGTGCCGAACCTCGCACGGCGCAGATCGAGACGCCCGCCCGGCATGTCCACCGCCACCGGCCTGCCCTCGCCCCGGCTGCGCAGGGTCACCGGCGCGTCAAGCCAGCTTCCCACCGTCAACCGGTCGAATCGCGCCGCCTGAAACGTGCCTCCGGGTCCCAGATCGATCCGCCCCCGCGCCTCCAGCCCGCCCGCCGAGAGCGACAGCCGGTCGATCCTCGGATCGCGGCCCAGCGTGCCCGCGATCTCGAAGGCCCCGGTATCTCCGGCAGGCTTGTTCCAGCCGATCCACGGCAGCGACAGGCGCACCCCCTGAAGCGTGGAGATCAGCGAGAAGTCCGGCGCCCGGCCTTCGGGCATCCTCATGGTCAGGCGCCCCTCGGCCTGCCCCGTCACCACGCCTGCGGGCAAGGCGATGCCGAAGCTGTCGAGGGTCGCGGCAGAGAGCGCGACCCCTGCCTCCACGATGCCGGGGGCGCCGCGGGTGAAGGCCTTGCGGTAGGCCCCCTCCACCGGGACGCCGTCGACCTCGGCCCGGCCGGCGATCTCCAGCCCGTCGGGCGTCGCCGCGAGATCGAGCCGCGCCGCGGTCAGCCGGCGGTCGGGGATCAGGCCGTCGGCGTCCACGCCCGCGAGCTCCGCCGCCATGACATAGCTCACCGCTTCGGGGCTGAGGTCCTCGACCAGCGGCATGAAGAGCCGGCCCGAGACCTTCGCCGTCCCCTCCGCCACGTCGGTGTCGAGACCCGACCGTTGTATCAGCCGCAGCGGCGGCTGGTCGAGCACCGACAGGAGGGCCGGGATCGGGCCCGCCGCCTCCAGCCCGAATTCCACCGGCGCACCGGGGAGACCCATCACGGGGATCACCATGGTCGAACCTGCCAGATCGAGCGTGCCGCCCTCGGGCGCCACGACCCTGCCCTTGTCGAGCGACACCGCGAAACTGCGTCCGACGATCTCGACGAAGCCGTCCACCCCCTCGAGCACGGGCATCCGGGGCAGGAACCGCACCTCCGCTCCGGCGAGGGTGAAATCGGTTGCCAGAAGCAGGTCCGACCCCGGCTCGGCCCGCAGCGCCACGGTGGCGTCGCGCATCTCGCCCGAGAGGATGTTGGCCTCGAGCCACGACCGCACGCCGGGCCTCCAGCCCTCGGGCCAGAGGCTCAGCGCCTGCCGCAGGCCGATACCGTCCGCCGACCCGTCCACAGCGACGTGCCAGCCCTGCGGCCCGGTCCAGACCCGCGCCCCGCCGAGGATCTCCGTCCCCGACCGGACCGCTTCCGGCATGCCCGGAGCCGACGCCAGCGTGACCTGCGCCACGTCGTCCCCCGGCGCGGCCAGCAGCGCCCGCGCGCCCGCCACCGTGAGCCGGAAGGGCCGCAGCTCGAGCCTGATATCCGCGCTCGCCCCGGTGACCTCCAGCGGCGCGCCGTAGAGCGCCCCGGGATTGGCCGACGCCCGCGCCACCTCGAACTGCCCGAGGATCTCCTCCGGCAACCCCTGTTCCATGTCCCCGAGATAGGCCCGGCCTCTCGCCTCCAGATGGCCCGCCGCCCCCTCGACCTCGATCAGGTCGAAGCGGACCACGCCGTCGTGCGGATCATAGGCAAGATAGGTGCGCGCGGCGTCGAACGGCACGGGACGGGCCGACGCCGTGGGCCTCAGCGCCCCGGACCCCAGCGCCAGCGAGGCGTCGAAGTCGCTCAGGGCGCCGGCGTCGTCCAGCTTCGCGCGCAGGTTCGCCGTCAGCGGCGCGTCGAGGACCGCAAGCCAGCTCAGGGCGGCCGCCTGGCTGGCCAGGTCGGCGGCCATGGCCCGCTCCACGGTCAGCGACAGCTCCGCCGCCTCCAGCCCCCGCGGCGACACGTAGCGCGCAGAAAGTGCCGTCGGTTCGGCCAGTCCCGACATCACCGACAGGTCCGCCGCGATCTCCAGGTCCGCGCGGCCGAAGGTGACGGCGAGATTGCCGCCGTCCACCGTCCAGCTCCGGCCCGCCCGCGCATCGACGTAATTGAGCACCAGCCCCTCGGCCCGGATCTCCTCGAGCGCTTCGAGCTCCGCCCGCGCGGTGGCCCGGTCGAGGGCTCCCAGAAGACCCGCGAGGTCGGGCGCATCCTCCGCGTCCGGAACGCCGAAGGCCACCGCCAGCCGCCCGTCCTCGTCCCGGCTCAGGTCGACCACGGCGCCCGCAACCTCGATCCGCTGCACCAGGAGCGTGCGCCGGAAAAGCACGCCGCGCGGCGAGATCAGGGCATCGACCTTCGGAATGCGCGCCACGTCCGTGCCGTCCGCATCCCTCAGGACCGCATCCGACAGCCGCACGCGCGGATGAAAGTCGCGCCCCAGCGTCACCGCGATATGCCCGACACTCAGCTCTCCGCCGGTCAGGGCCGCGGCGCGGGCCTCCACCTCCTCGACGACCCAGCTCGGCGCGGAGATGTCGCGCCCGAAGAGCACCAGCGCGGCCACGACGGCGAAAACAACTGGCAGCGCCAGCGCCGCGGCCCCCGCGCGCGCGAGGCGCCGCGCCCGCCGCCCCGTCCCGCGCCTGCGCCCCGCCTGCCCTGGCTCGTCCGCCCCGCTCATCCGCTCCCGTTCCGTCCGCGCTTTATTCTGCTGTGCCGCGGCCTAGAACGAAAGCGGGACGAGGTCCAACCACGGAGACGAGAGACATGTCGGACACGATGATCATCGAAGCGGGCGCCGAGGCTCCCCCCTTCACCCTGCCCCGCGACGGCGGCGGCGAGATCGGCCTCGCCGATCTGCGCGGCAGGCCCGTCGTCCTCTACTTCTACCCCAAGGACGACACCCCGGGCTGCACCAGGGAGGCCCTGGGCTTCACGGAACATGCCGACGCCTTTGCCGAGGCGGGCGCGGTGGTTCTGGGTGTCTCCAAGGACTCCGTGTCGAAGCACGACAGGTTCCGCGACAAGCACGGGCTGAAGGTCGCCCTCCTGTCGGACGAACACGGAGACGTCTGCGAGCGCTACGGCGTCTGGAAGGAAAAGAGCATGTACGGCAAGACCTACATGGGCATCGAGCGCGCGACCTTCCTGATCGACGGAGACGGCAGGATCGCCCGCGCCTGGCGCAAGGTCTCCGTGCCCGGCCATGTCGAGGAGGTGCTCGAGGCCGTCAAGGCGCTCTGAGCCGGGGGCACCGGACCGGCCCCGCCGGTCCGGTCCACGCATGTCACGCGCGGCTCGGCCCCCTTGCGCACACTGGACGAGGACCGGCACGGGGGTGCATGAGGCGGGCAGACCGGCCACGACGGAGATCGCGATGCCCCGGACCCTCGCCGACATGGCCACCGAGGTGCTCACCACCGCCGACGGCCGCGCCAAGACCGCGCTCTCCCGCCGCCATGCGGCCGCCTGGACGGCCTCCCGCGCCGCAGGCACGCCGCTTATCGTCGGCGAGGCCACCCCGCCGCTGCGCCCGTCTCGCCCGGAAAAGCCCGATCTCCTGCCGCCCCGAGACGTCCCCCGCCGCAAGCCCGGTTCCGAGGCCGGCCGTCTCGCCATGCTTCACGCGGTGGCCCATATCGAGCTCAATGCCGTGGACCTGCACTGGGACATGGTCGCCCGCTTCTCCCGAATCCCTTTCCCGCCGGGCTTCTTCGACGACTGGGTGCGCGCCGCGGACGAGGAGTCGAAGCACTTCACCCTGCTCTGCGACTGCCTCGAGGCCCGCGGCAGCCACTACGGCGCGCTGCCCGCCCATGCCGGCATGTGGCGCGCTGCCGAGGATACGGCGGGCGACATCCTCGCGCGCCTCGCCGTCGTGCCCATGGTGCTCGAGGCCCGCGGCCTCGACGTGACGCCCGGCATGATCGACCTCTTCCGGCGCGCCGGGGACGAGGATGTCGTCTCCGCGCTCGAGATCATCTACGCCGAGGAAGTCCATCATGTCGCCTACGGCGCCAAGTGGTTCAACTTCCTCTGCGGCCGCGATGACCTCGATCCGACCGAGACCTTTCACGCCCTTGTCCGGCGCTATTTCCCCGGCGGCACGAAACCGCCCTTCAACGAGGAGAAGCGCGCAGAAGCCGGGATGCCGCCGGATTTCTACTGGCCGCTTTCCGACGCGCCTTAAGGCCCGGTTTCGGCAAGATTTCGCCCATGGCGCCACAGTCCCGCCCGCGGGGGCCCCCTGCGGCGGCGCAAGGCTTGCGACATGGGGGACCCCCGTCTAGACCCGACCTGCGCGGGTGGGGGCAGGCTGTCCGTGCGAGGAGTAGGGACAGGAATTGAGACCTTGAGATCTCGAATGATGCAGGGAGTGCATTCCGCGCTCGAACGCCGGTTTCCGGAAAAGCGGCTCTTCATCCGGTCGGATACCGAAACCCGTTTCATCCGCCTGAAATCGGAGACGCAGGCCGTGGCCTGGCTCGGGGCGACGCTGGTGGTCGGATGGACGATCGTCGCCACCGCCGTGCTGCTGATGGACAGCATCGGGGCCGGCAGCTATCGCGCCCAGGCGCTTCGCGACCAGATGATCTACGAGGATCGGCTCAACGCGCTCTCCGCCGAACGGGACGCCCGCGCCGAAGAGGCGCTGGCCGCGCAGCAGCGCTTCGCCACCACCCTCGATCAGGTCAGCGTCATGCAGACCGAACTCCTCGAGGCCGAGACCCGCGCCCACGAACTGCGCACCGGCATCGACGTGATGCAGACCAAGCTGATGGAGATGCGCCGCGAGCGGGATGCCGCACGGGGCGAGGCCGTTCTCCTCGCCGCCCGGCTCGAAGAGGGCGGCACCGGACTTCCGGGCGACGACATGACCGGCATGCTCGATCTCGTCGCCGCCGCCCTGTCCGAAACCGCCGAGGCCCGCGACACGATCGCCGCCGACGCGGCGGAGGCCCTGGAACTCGCCGCCGAGGCCGAACTGGAGCTCCGCCTCCTGCGCGACAAGAACGACGAGATCTTCCGCCAGCTCGAAGAGGCCATGACCATCTCGGTGGAACCGCTCGACCGCATGTTCCGCGAGGCCGGGCTGAACCCCGACACCCTGCTCACGGCCGTGCGCCGCGGCTATTCCGGCACCGGCGGTCCGCTGACCCCGCTCAGCTTCTCCACCCGCGGCGCGCCCGATGCGGACGCGGCCCGCGCCAACGAGATCCTCGACGGACTCGACCGCATCAACCTCTACCGCATCGCGGCCGAACGCGCGCCCTTCGCCATGCCGGTGCGCGACAGCTTCCGCTACACCTCGGGCTTCGGGATGCGCTGGGGCAGGATGCACAACGGAACCGATTTCGCGGCCCCCATCGGCACGCCGATCTACGCCACCGCCGACGGGGTCGTCATCGAGGCCGGCTGGGCCTCGGGCTACGGCCGCCTCATCAAGATCCAGCACGAGTTCGGCATCGAGACGCGCTATGCCCATCTCAACCAGATTCGCGTCAGCGTGGGCGAAAGGGTCTCGCGCGGACAGCGGATCGGTGATATGGGCAACTCCGGACGGTCGACCGGCCCTCATCTCCACTACGAAGTGCGTGTCGGCGGTCGGCCTGTGAACCCCATGATCTATATACGGGCCGGACAGGATGTTTTCTAAGAGCAAGATCAACGAGCCGGGCCCCAAGGCCGGCGAGACCACCGCATCGGACCAGGGTAAGCCCGCCGTGCCGGCCTCCTCGGACTACAAGCCCACCGCCCCCAAGGCAAAACCCCCCGCCTCGATCCTGTCGGCCGACCTCACCGTGACCGGCAATCTCAAGACATCGGGCGACATCCAGATCGAGGGCCAGGTCGACGGCGACATCCGCGCGCATCTCCTGACCATCGGCGAGGGCGCCACCGTGCGCGGCGAATGCATCGCCGACGACGTGGTGATCAACGGCCGCATCGTTGGCCGGGTCCGCGGCCTAAAGGTCCGCCTGACCTCCACCGCGCGGGTCGAGGGCGACATCATCCACAAGACCATCGCCATCGAGTCCGGCGCCCATTTCGAGGGATCGGTCCAGCGCCAGGACGATCCGCTCTCCACGAGCGGCAGTGCAAAGCCGAAGGCGCCCCAGCCGGCCGCCTCCCAGGACAAGTCGTGATCCTCTGACCCGCGCCTCCGGGCGCGCCGATCGGGCCCCGCCTCGGCGGGGCCTTCCTGCGTTTCGGGGTCCCGCGGGCCGGCTGCCGCGGCCTCAGGACGGAACCGGGGTGGCCAGCGCCCTGCGATAGAGATGCCAGGTCGCATGGCCGAAGACCGGCAGCACGACCACGAGGCCCAGGAACCAGGGCAGCAGCGCCAGCAGCGTCGCCAGCGCGATCAGCGCGGCCCAGGCGCCCAGCACCACGGCATTCGCCTTCACGGTCTGCACGCTCAGGATCATCGCCGTGACGAAATCCACCTCCCTGTCCAGCAGCAGCGGCAGGCTGACCACGGTCAGGGAGAAGAGCAGGAACGCCAGCACCCCGCCCACGGCCACCTCCACCGCGATCATCGCAAGCCCCCGCGGCGTCAGGAACGCCTCCCAGCTCTCGCTGACGTTGGTCATCACCGACAGCCCCATGAAGAGCGCGAAGATCATGTGCGCGAGAAAGGTCCAGAACAGGAAATAGATCACGATGATCGCGCCCATCCAGGGGATCTGCCGCCCGCGTTCGGCCCAGACCACACCGAGGACCCCGCCCCAGTCGAGCCGCTCCCCCGCCTCCAGCCGCCGCGACACCTCGTAGAGCCCGACCGCCGCGAAGGGCGCGGCCAGCGGAAATCCCAGCGACGTCGCCAGCGTCCAGGTCACATGCCCTGCGCCGAGCCAGACCATCAGGAACCCGCCCAGCACATAGACCGCCGAGAAGAAGACGCCGAAGGCCGGCGCGGCGCGGAAATCCGCCACCCCCCGCGCCAGGCAGTCCCTCAGGTCCGCCAGGGTCACCCGCCGGACCTCGGGCCGCGGCGAGGCCGGCGGCGGAACGGCACCCGTCATCGCATCGCTCATCACCCGCTCCTCCCCCGCGCCAAGCCTCGCCATCCTGCCGCCACCCGTCAAGCACCCCCGCCACCCCTGCAGCTCCGCCCCCGGCTGTCTTTTCTGGCCGGGGAGACGCCCGGGACGGGCGACGGGGGCAGAGCCTCCGGATCGCCGCGCGCCAGCGCGGCGACACCCCCTCCCGGGGGCGATTGACGCCCCCCGCGCGGCGCGGCAAGAGGCGCCATGACCCGCTCCGCCCCCGACATCCTCTGCATCGGCTCCGTGCTCTGGGACGTGATCGGCCGCTCGCCCGCCTCCATGCGGATCGGCTCCGACGTCCCTGGCCGCATCGTCCGCCTGCCTGGCGGCGTCGCGCTCAACGTGGCGATGACCCTGGCCCGACTCGGCCTGAGCCCCGCGCTCCTCTCGGTCCTCGGCCGCGACGCGGCGGGGGACGAGCTCATGCAGGAGGCCGGCGCGCTCGGCATCGAGACCGGCTTCATCTACCGCTCCGATGACCTGCCGACCGACGCCTACATGGCGATCGAGGGGGCGGGCGGCCTCGTGGCCGCCATTGCCGACGCCCATTCGCTCGAGCGGGCCGGGGCCCGCATCCTCGCGCCGCTCTCGGACGGCCGCCTCGGCACGCCCGAGGCCCCCTGGGCGGGGCCGGTTGTCCTCGACGGCAACCTCACGGAGGCGCTCCTGCGCGAGATCGCGGCCTCTCCGCTCTTCGCCCGCGCGGACCTGCGCGTGGCCCCCGCTTCCCCGGGCAAGGCCACGCGGCTCCAGGCGCTCATGGGCCATCCCTCGGCCACGCTCTACGTCAACCTCGAAGAGGCCGGCTCTCTCGCCCTGACCCCCTTCGACACCGCCGCAGAGGCCGCCCGGGCGCTTGTCGCGCGCGGCGTCGCGCGGGTCCTCGTGACCGACGGCGGCCGCCCGGCGGCCCTCGCCACGCCGGGGCTCTGCCTCGAGCGGACCCCGCCCGAGGTGCTCGTCGCACGCGTCACCGGCGCGGGCGACACCTTCATGGCCGCCCATGTCGTCGCCGACCTGGCGGGCGCGGACCCGGCCGCCTCCCTCGAGGCCGCCCTCCTCGCCGCCGCCGCCCATGTCTCCGGAGACCGCGATCCATGACCCTGCCCCTCACGCCCAGCCCCGAGGTCGCCCGCGCCCTGGCGGAGGGCGCGCCGCTCGTGGCGCTCGAAAGCACGATCATCACCCACGGAATGCCCTGGCCGCAGAACCTCGAGACCGCCCGCGCCGCCGAGGACGCGGTCCGCGCCGCGGGTGCCGTGCCCGCGACCATGGCGGTGATCGAGGGCCGCATCCGGGTCGGTCTCGACGCCGAGACGCTGGAAGGCTTCGCCCGCTCGACGGACGTGGCCAAGCTCAGCCGCGCCGACTTCGCCGCCTGCCTCGCCCGCGGCGGCAGCGGCGCGACCACCGTCTCCGCCACGATGATCGCGGCCCGTGCGGCGGGCATCGCCGTCTTCGCCACGGGGGGCATCGGCGGGGTCCACCGGGGCGCGGAGACGAGCTTCGACATCTCCGCCGACCTTCAGGAACTGGCGCAGACCCCGGTGACCGTGGTGGCCGCCGGCGCCAAGGCCATCCTCGACCTGCCCAAGACCTACGAGGTGCTGGAAACGCTCGGCGTGCCGGTGATCGCCTACCGCTCGGACCGTCTGCCCGCCTTCTGGTCCCGCGACAGCGGCCTTCCCGCGCCGCTGCGGATGGACGACCCGGCGGAGATCGCTCGCGCCCATGCGATGCGCGCCACGCTCGGCCTGCCCGGCGGGCAGCTCGTGACGAACCCGATCCCCGAGGCCGACGAGATCCCCTCAGACGACCTCGCGCCCGCGATCACCATGGCCCTCGCCGAGGCAGAAGCGCGGGGCATCGCCGCCAAGGCCGTGACCCCCTTCCTGCTCGACCGCATCTTCCACATGACGGACGGGCGGTCGCTGACCGCCAACATCGCCCTGGTGCTGAACAATGCGCGCCTCGCCGCGGCGATCGCCCGGGAATTGGGCGCGTCTTCCGCGGCGGAGCCATAATCGGCGCCCGCGCCGTTGTGCCGGCCCCGACCCCGTCATAGATACCCCGAAACGAGCTGCATGTGATGCCCCGGCCTTGACCACGCCCTCCCCCGAACTCCCCCAGGGCCGCACGCGCCTGCGCCTGTTCGCGCGTGTCCTGGCGGGTCTGCGCAACTCGTTCCTGACGGGCATCGTGGTGATCGCGCCCGTGGGTCTCACGGTCTGGCTGATCTGGACCGTGGTGGGCTGGGTCGACGGCTTCGTCTGGCCCTTCATCCCCGAGCCCTACCTGCCGAACAACCTCCTGAACCGGATTCTCGGGCTCGAGGGCGAGGACCGGATCGAGGTCAATGTCCGCGGTCTCGGCGTGGTGGTCTTTCTCGTCTTCACCGTGCTCGTGGGCTGGGTCGCCAAGGGCATCATCGGCCGCAGCTTCATCGCCGTGGGCGAGAACCTCGTGGGCCGCCTTCCGGTGGTCCGCTCGGTCTACAACGGGGTGAAGCAGATCGCCGAAACGATCTTCGCCCAGACCGAAACCAGCTTCGAGAAGGCCTGCCTTGTCGAGTATCCGCGCAAGGGCATCTGGGCCGTGGGCTTCATCTCCACGCAGACCCGCGGAGAGGTCCGCGAAAAGGGACACGGCGCGGACATGCTGTCGGTCTTCGTGCCCACGACGCCGAACCCGACCTCGGGCTTCCTGCTGTTCTTCCCCAAGGAGGACGTGATCGAGCTCGACATGACGATCGAGGACGCCGCCAAGCTGGTGATCTCCGCCGGTCTCGTCCATCCCGGCGAAAAGGACACCATGCCCGAGGTGCTCGAACACGAGGCCGAGCGTCTCGCCCACAAGGCCCGTGAGGCCCACCGGCGCGAGAACGAGGACGCCTGAGCCCGACGACCGCCGCGGGCCTTGCCGGGTTCCTGACCGGCCTGTCGCTCATCGTCGCCTTCGGGCCGCAGAACGCCGTCCTGCTGCGCCGGGGGAGGACCGGCGCCCATGACTGGCAGCTCTGCCTCTTCTGCACGCTCTTTGACGCGCTGCTGAGCGCCGCGGGGGTGGCCGGCTTCGGCGCGCTGGCCGCGGCCCTGCCCGTCCGCGATCCTCACCTCGGCGGCGCGGCGCTTCTTGCGGCCCACGGTGTCCTGCGGCTGAGCGCGGCGCACCGCGGGCACTACGCAAGCGGCGCTGTCCTCGCTCAATCCCCATGTCTATCTCTACACGATGGGGCTGATCGGCACCCTCGCCACGGCCCTCGCAACCGGCGCAGAACGCACCGCCTTCGGCGCCGGCGCGGCCCTGGCCCCGGCGCTCTTCTTCGTCGGTACAGGCCACGGCGCGCGGCTCCTCGCGCCGGTCATGACCTCCCCCCGCGCCAGGGGGCTCCGCGACGCCGGGATCGGCGTCACCATGCCGGCCCTCGCCGCCGGCCTCGTGCTCGCGCTCTGACCTGCCGCGGCACGCCCCTTCCTCATCTGGCCGGAAATACTCCCTTCGGGCGCCCGGTCCGCACCCGGCGCGCCGCCGCTTCAGCCGAACATCGCCTGAAGATCGACCGTTCCCCGCGCCCCGATGTCATCCCAGTGGGTCTCGAGGAACGCCGCCGCCCCCGCGCGCCCCGCCGCCTTGAGGCGGGCGAGCACCACCGGGTTCGGCACGATCTTCGTCGCCACGCTGAGCCGGTTCATCAGCCCGTCGTCGGCAATCATGTGCACCAGAACGTCCTTCATCGCGCCTTCGGGCATCCGCCCTCCCGCGATCAGCCGCTTCACGAAATTGATCGCGCGCAGGTCGCGCAGCAGCGAGGAGTTGAAGCTGATCTCGTTGATCCGGTTCTGGATCGCCTGCGGGTCCCGCGGCAGCGCCTCGCGGTAGAGCGGGTTGATGTTCACCACCAGCAGGTCGTCGGGCAGATGCGGCGCGTAGAGCGGAAAGAGCGCGGGATTGCCGGTGTAACCGCCGTCCCAGTAGGCCTCGCCGTCGATCTCCACCGCCTGGAACAGGGTGGGCAGGCAGGCCGAGGCGAGAATCGCGGGCGTCGAGATTTCCGCTCCCGTGAAGACCCGAACCTTGCCCGAGCGCACGTTGGTGGCGCAGACATGCAGCTCCGGCCCCCCCGCGCCGCAGACGGCGTCGTAGTCGAACCGCTCCACGATCCGCTCCAGCGGATTGCGCACGAGTGGCCCGTAGGCATAGGGCGACATCATCCGCATGATCCCGTCGGCCACCTGCCAGCCGGGGCTGTATTCCAGCGCCTTGGCCATGGCCGGCGCCGAAGGTCCCAGGGCGGCGAGCCAGTCCGAGAGGGCGGGATCGTTCACTGCGCCCACCTGGCTCCAGAGCCAGTCCAGCTCGGCCTTCGCGCCCTCGCGGCCGCCGTGAATCATGCCGGCCTTGAGCGCCGCGGCGTTCAGCGCCCCGGCCGAGGTGCCGGATATCGCCGCGATCTCCAGCCGCTCCTCTTCCAGAAGCCGGTCGAGCACGCCCCAGGTAAAGGCGCCGTGGGCGCCTCCGCCCTGAAGCGCGAGGTTGATCCGCTTGGTCCCGGTGCCCGCGTCCTTCATGTCACTTCGCGGTCCAGCCGCCGTCCATGGACAGCGTCGTGCCGGTGATCTGCGCGGCATGGTCCGAACACAGGAACACCGCGGTGCCGCCCAGCTGCTCGAGCGTGGCGAAGTCCTTCGACGGCTGCCGCTCGAGGATCACCTGCCGGATCGCCTGCTCCCGGTCGAGCCCGTACTGCGCCATCGTGTCGGGGATCTGCGCCTCCACCAGCGGCGTCAGCACGTATCCGGGGCAGAGCGCGTTGCAGGTGATCGGCTCCTCCGCCGTCTCGAGCGCGGTCACCTTGGTGAGCCCCACCACGCCATGCTTGGCCGCCACATAGGCCGATTTGTAGGGCGAGGCCCGGAGCCCGTGCGCCGAGGAGACGTTGATGATCCGCCCCCAGCCCGCCGCGCGCATCATCGGCAGGGCCACGGCGGTGGTATGGAACACCGAGCTCAGCATGATCGCGAGGATCGCGTCCCATTTCTCCACCGGAAACTCGGGGATCGGCGCCACCTGCTGGATGCCTGCGTTGTTCACGAGGATGTCGCAGGCGCCCGCCTCCTCGATCAGCCCGCGCGCCTCGGCGCCCTTCGAGAGATCTGCGCGGATGTAGCGGACGGCGACGCCGAACTCCGCCCCCAGCTCGCGGGCGAGGGCGTGATCCTCGTCGCGGTCGGTATACGAGTTCAGCACCACGTCGGCCCCCGCCCCGGCCAGGGCCCGTGCGATCCCGAGGCCGATCCCCGAATTCGATCCGGTGATGACGGCGGTCTTTCCCTTGAGGTTCATGTCGCGTGTCCTTTGGTCCCCGTTTCCCGCGCAGCATAGATGCTGCGTCCGCGAAATGAAGGGCCGAACGCCCGGCGCGACGCGCCCGCGCCCGACGCGGCACCGGCCGGGCCGTGATGCGTCCAACATAACCTCGCCGCCCGCCCGACCAAAAAAAACGCCCGCACAAGGCGGGCGTTAAGTTATTGAGGCAGGTTTCATACAGGCAAGAAACCTATCGAGCAGTACCGCCTGTATAAGCAATCCGGCGCCCGAGGCCAAGCTAAAAGTTTGATAAGGCGGGCGGACACCCTTAGGCTCCCGACAAAACAGCCAGAGCAGCAGGGGGAGACCCGAGCCGATGACCATGAAACCGATCCCGCGCCTTGCCGGCGCCGCCACCCTCGCGCTCGCCACCTTGCTCGGCGCCCAGGCCGTGGCGGAGCCCGCCCACGGCATAGCTATGTACGGCGAGCCCGCCCTCCCCCCAGATTTTGAGGCCATGCCCTATGTGAACCCGGATGCCCCCGTCGGCGGCCGCATCGTGGAGGCCAATGTGGGCACCTTCGATTCGCTCAATCCCTACATCCGCAAGGGAAACGTGCCCTGGCAGATCCGCTTTCACCTCAACGAGACCCTGATGGCACGCTCGCTCGACGAGCCCTTCACGCTCTACGGGCTTCTCGCGGAAACCGTCGAGACCGGCCCGAATCGCGAATGGGTGGAGTTCACCCTCCGCCCCGAGGCGCGATTCTCCGACGGCGACCCGGTGACGGTCGAGGACGTGATCTGGTCCTTCGAGACCCTGGGCACCGAGGGCAATCCCCGCTACGCCTCGCTCTGGACCGCGATCGAGCGCATCGAGCAGACCGGGCCCCGCGCCGTCCGCATCACCTTCAACACCGACAACCGCGAGCTTGCGCTGATCGCAGGCATGCGCCCGATCCTGAAGAAGGCCCAGTGGGAGGGGATCGACTTCGCCGAGGAAGGCGACAGCCTCGTGCCAATCGGCTCCGCGCCCTACGTGATCGGCGACTACGAACTCGGCCGCTACGTGTCCTTCCGGCGGGACCCGGACTACTGGGGCTGGGGCATCGTGCCGTTCCGCGCCGGTACCTACAACATCGACGAATACCGGCTCGAATTCTTCGGCGACGAGACCGCCGCCTTCGAGGCCTTCAAGGCCGGCATCGTCACCACCCAGCGCGAGTTCAACGTGGGCCGCTGGGACAGCCAGTACGACTTCCCCGCCGTCCAGCAGGGCGAGATCGTCAAGTCGATCATCCCCCATGCCCGCCCCTCCGGCATGACCGGCTTCGTGATGAACACGCGCAATCCGCTCTTCGCCGACTGGCGGGTGCGCGACGCGATGATCCATGCCTTCAACTTCGAGTTCATCAACGAGACCATGACCGGCGGCGCCCAGCCCCGCATCACCTCCTACTTCTCGAACTCTCCCCTCGGGATGGAGCCCGGCACCCCCGCCACGGGCCGCGTGCTCGAATTCCTCGAGGCGTACGACGACCTGCCCCCGGGCGCGATCGAGGGCTATGCCCTGCCGGTGGGCGACGGCAGCGAGCGCAACCGCGCCAACATCGCCGCCGCCCTCGACCTCTTCGAGGCCGCCGGCTGGACCGTCGAGAACGGCGTGCTCAGGAATGCCGAGGGCGAGGATTTCACCTTCGAGATCCTGCTCGAGACCGGCAGCTCCGAGAACCAGGCGATCATCGACATGTATGTCCAGACCCTGGCGCGGGTGGGGATCTTTCCCACGGTCCAGCTCGTCGACAGCGCCCAGTACAAGGAACGCACCGACGCCTACGACTTCGACATGACATGGTTCCGCCGCGCCCTCTCGCTCAGCCCGGGCACGGAACAGTACCTCTACTGGGGCTCCGCCCAGGCCCAGGTCCCCGGCGGGCGCAACCTGATGGGCGTGGAAAGCGCCGCCGTCGACGGTCTCGTCGACCGGCTGCTGACCTCCGCCGAGACCGAGGACTTCTACGCCGCCGCGAAGGCGCTGGACCGGGTGCTCACGGCGGGCCGCTACGTGATCCCGATCTACCAGTGGAACATCAGCCGCATCGCCCATGACGCGAACCTGCACTACCCAGAGACCATCCCCCTCTTCGGCGACTGGACGAACTGGCAGCCCGACGTGTGGTGGTACGAGGAAGGCTGATCCGGAATAATCGAAGGGGCGGCCCGTCACGGGCCGTCCTTGGTCTGCCCAGGAGATTTCTGCCGTATCCATTCGCATACCGCGCTTGATCGACGGCCCGCTTTTGCTAGGCTGCTTCACGCTGCGGCACCCAAGCCCGCAGGTTCTCTCTTCAGCAGAGGAGGCGAGGAGAGCATGCCCTGGGAACAGGTAACGGAAATCTGGCACTCCGTGGCGGAGGAACTCGCCCAGGAGTTTCGCCATCTCGACGCCGCCGCCCTGCGCCGGTTCCGCGGCGATCGCGAAAAGCTGGTGACCTATCTCGCCGATGCCCACGAGCTCACCCGCTGCGAGGCCGCCGAGACCCTCGACGACTGGCTCGCCGTCTTCCGCCGCCGCCTCGGCCGGACAGTGATGGTGCGCGCCTGACGCGGCGAGGACCGGAACCCCGACGCGCCGGCCTCCGTTCCATCCCGACACGCACCCACGGGAGGGACGAATGGACTGGACCACCATAGAAAGACGCTGGACCGCCCATGTGCCGCGGGCCCTGACCCGCTGGCCGCAACTCGACGAGGCGGATCTTCTGGCCACCGACGGCGACCGCGCCGAGGTGAACCGGCTCCTGCAGAACACGCTGGGGCTCGACGAACTCGGCGCCGATGCCGAGATCGCGGACTGGATTTCAGGCCTCGAGCCCGCCGACGCGGTGATGGACGAAACCCGCGACGACGAGCGCATCGACGACAGCGCCCGCAGCCTGCCCGACGGCGAGGAGCCGCTCCACGCCGACGACGCCTTCGGCGACGGTCGGATTCCCGATCGCCCCATCGGCCGCACCGACTGACCGCGCGCCGCGCCCGTCTGCCCGGCCGCCACCGGCCCGGACCTCGTCCTCCATTTTTCTGGCCCGAAATATCCCGGGGGGACCGCCGAAAGCCCCCGGCTTTCGGTGGTGGGGGGCAGCGCCCCCCTCCCGCCCGGGCCCCGCCACAGGCGGGGGCCGGGCTCAGGGCAGCGCGCCGCAGGCGCACCGCAAGCTTCAGAAGGGCACGTCGTCCGCCTGCGCCGCGGGCACCACGAAGCGGCCCACCACGTTCTTCGTGCCCGCCTTCTCGAAGGATATCTCGAGCTTGTCGCCCTCGATCCCGGTCACGCGCCCGTAGCCGAACTTCTGGTGAAACACCCGGTCTCCCTCGCTGAAGGCCGAGACCGCCTCGAGATTGATCGTCATGGCCCGCGCCTCCCGCGGCTGGGACATGCCGCGCTCCTGGCTGCGCGTCTGCAGCCGCCGCCAGCCCGGCGAGTTGTAGACATCGGCCCGGCTCGCCTTATGGTGCAGCTCGGACCCCGCCATCCCCTGCAGCACCGGAGAAGCCGCCGCCATCCCCGCCGCCCCGTAGCCGCCGCCGTAAAGGCCGGGCGGCGTCAGCACCTCCACATGGGCCTCGGGCAGCTCGTCGATGAACCGGGACGGCAGCGCCGATTGCCACTGGCCGTAGACCCGGCGGTTCGCGGCAAAGGAGATCGTGCACAGCTCCTCGGCGCGGGTGATCCCCACATAGGCCAGCCGCCGCTCCTCCTCGAGGCCCTTGAGACCGCTCTCGTCCATGGACCGCTGGGACGGAAACAGCCCGTCCTCCCAGCCCGGCAGGAACACGGCGGGAAACTCGAGGCCCTTGGCGGCATGGAGCGTCATGATCGACACCTTCGCGCCCTCGGCCTCGCTGCCGTTGTCCATGATCAGCGCGACATGCTCGAGAAACCCCTGAAGGTTCTCGAATTCCTCCAGCGCCTTCACCAGTTCCTGGAGGTTCTCGAGCCGGCCCGGCGCCTCGGGCGTCTTGTCGTTCTGCCAATGGGACGTGTAGCCGCTCTCGTCGAGGATCATCTCGGCAAGCTCCACATGGGTGTCCGCCTCGTCGAGGACCTGCCCGTGCCAGCGCCCGATCTGTTTCACCAGCAGCGCCAGCGCGGCGCCCCCCTTGCCCTTCACCAGCCCGTCCTCCGCGCAGAGCCGCGCGCCCTCCACAAGGCTCACGCCATTGGCGCGCGCGGTGGTCTGGATCGTCTGGATCGCCTTGTCGCCGAGGCCCCTCTTGGGCGTGTTCACCACCCGTTCGAAGGCGAGATCGTCCTCGGGGCTGACCGCGAGGCGGAAATAGGCCATCGCGTCGCGGATCTCCATTCGCTCGTAGAACCGCGGGCCGCCGATCACGCGATAGGGCAGACCGATGGTCAGGAAGCGGTCCTCGAAGGCGCGCATCTGGTGGGAGGCCCGCACGAGAATCGCCATGTCGTCGAGCGACATGGGCGCCATGCCCCGGGTGCCGCCCTGCATCGCCTCGATCTCCTCCCCGACCCAGCGCGCCTCTTCCTCGCCGTCCCAATGCCCGATCAGGCGGACCTTCTCGCCCTCCTCCCCCGCGGTCCAGAGCGTCTTGCCAAGCCGCCCCTTGTTGGCCGCGATCACGCCCGACGCGGCGGCAAGGATATGACCCGTCGAGCGGTAGTTCTGTTCGAGCCGCACCACCGTGGCGCCCGGAAAATCCTTCTCGAAGCGCAGGATGTTGCCCACCTCGGCGCCGCGCCAGCCATAGATCGACTGGTCGTCGTCGCCCACGCAGCAGATGTTGTGCGCCTTGCCCGCCAGCAGCCGCAGCCACAGGTACTGCGCCACGTTCGTGTCCTGGTATTCGTCCACGAGGATGTAGCGGAACCGGGCCTGATACTGCGCCAGCACGTCCTCGCGGGTCTGGAAGATCGTGACCATGTGCAGGAGCAGATCGCCGAAATCGACGGCGTTCAGCTCCCGCAGCCGCGCCTGGTATTCGGCATAGAGGGCGACCGCCTTGTGATCGAAGGCCCCCGCCTCGGCGGCAGGCACCTTGTCCGGCGTCCAGGCGCGGTTCTTCCAGCCGTCGATGATCCCGGACAGCATCCGTGGCGGCCAGCGCTTCTCGTCGATGTTGGCAGCCACGATCAGCTGCTTGTGCAGGCGCAGCTGGTCGTCCGTGTCGAGGATGGTGAAGTTCGATTTCAGCCCGGCCAGTTCCGCGTGCCGGCGCAGCAGCTTCACGCAGATCGCGTGGAACGTGCCCAGCCAGGGCATCCCCTCCACCGTCTCGCCCAGCATCCGGCCGATGCGCGTCTTCATCTCGCGCGCGGCCTTGTTGGTGAAGGTCACGGCCAGCACCTGGTCGGGCCGCGCCCGGCCCTGCGCCAGCAGGTGCACGATGCGGCTCGTCAGCGCCTTGGTCTTGCCCGTGCCCGCGCCGGCCAGCATCAGCACGGGGCCGTCGAGCGCCTCCACCGCCTGCCGCTGCGCGGGGTTGAGATCGTCGAGATAGGGCGCCGGCCGCGCGGCCATCGCGCGCGCGGAGAGCGAGACGGCGCCTTCGAAGGCGTCTTCTTCGGAATGACTGCTCATGGGACGCGATCCTAGCGCAGATCGCCCCGCGCGCAAAGGGTCCGTTCACGATCCGTTCCGGCAATTCCCCGGATCGCGCGCCCTGCCCCAGCCGTCAGTTCAGCGCCGCCAGCTCGTCGGGGCCCAGGAAATGCTCCTTCCGCAGCCTGAAGGGCCAGGCCATCTGCATCCGGATCAGGAAGTCGCGGTCGATCGTCAGATAGGTGATCCCCGCCGCCCGCGCCGCGACGCGCACCCGGTATTCCTCGTGATCCTCGATCCCGTTGGTGTCGATGATGACCACGGCGGGCAGCTTGCCCGTCAGTTCCGCCGCAAAGAGCGCCTGACTGACGCTGTCATAGGAGGACGTCCGGGCATCGAGGCCCACCTCGTAGACATGGCTCTCGGTCTCGCAATCGACGCGGATATGGCTCCGATCATCGGCCAGCGTGAAGTCGTGCCGCACCTCCACCTCGCCGCCCAGCACGAAGGCGCAGAGCGCCGCGGTCAGTTCCGTCTCGAAAACCATGCCCTTTACATGGATCCCGGACCCGCGTCCGGCAAGCGAAGCGGGGTCCGCGTCGTTAACATTCGTTAACGGCGCGGCCTTCCTGTCACGCCCAGTTTACGTTCCCCCGGCTTGCCCCTACAAATTTCTGCGAGTGCGAACGTCAGGAGCCCGTCATGGCCGATTTCCGGAAGATCCTCATAGCCAACCGCGGCGAAATCGCCATCCGGGTCATGAGGGCGGCCAACGAGCTGGGCAAGCGGACGGTCGCGGTCTACGCCGAGGAGGACAAGCTCTCGCTCCACCGCTTCAAGGCGGACGAGGCCTATCGGATCGGCGCGGGCCTCGGCCCGGTCCAGGCCTATCTGTCGATCGAGGAGATCATCCGCGTCGCCCGCGACTGCGGCGCCGACGCGATCCACCCGGGCTATGGCCTCCTGTCGGAAAACCCCGCCTTCGTCGATGCCTGCGACGCCGCCGGAATCACCTTCATCGGCCCCCGCGCCGAGACCATGCGCGCCCTCGGCGACAAGGCCAGCGCGCGCCGCGTGGCCATCGAGGCGGGCGTGCCGGTCATCCCCGCCTCCGAGGTGCTGGACGAGGACATGGAGAAGACCCGCGCGGCCGCCGAGGAGATCGGCTACCCGATGATGCTCAAGGCCTCCTGGGGCGGCGGCGGGCGCGGGATGCGCCCGATCCTGAAGCCCGAGGAGCTCGAGGAGAAGGTCCGCGAAGGCCGCCGCGAGGCCGAAGCCGCCTTCGGCAACGGCGAGGGCTATCTCGAGCGGATGATCACCCGCGCCCGCCATGTCGAGGTGCAGATCCTCGGCGACAAGGACGGCAACATCTACCACCTCTGGGAACGCGACTGCTCTGTGCAGCGCCGCAACCAGAAGGTCGTGGAACGTGCCCCCGCGCCCTATCTCTCGGACGCGCAGCGCGAGCAGCTCTGCAACCTCGGCAAGAAGATCTGCGCCCATGTGAACTACGAATGCGCGGGCACCGTCGAATTCCTGATGGACATGGAGACGGGCGAGTTCTTCTTCATCGAGGTGAACCCCCGCGTGCAGGTCGAACACACCGTGACCGAGGAGGTCACCGGCATCGACATCGTCCGCGCCCAGATCCTGATCGCCGAGGGCAAGAGCCTGATGGAGGCCACGGGCTGCGCCAGCCAGTACGATGTCAGCCTCGAGGGCCATGCGATCCAGTGCCGGATCACCACCGAGGATCCGATGAACAACTTCATCCCCGACTATGGCCGGATCACCGCCTACCGCGGCGCCACCGGCATGGGCATCCGCCTCGACGGCGGCACGGCCTATTCGGGCGCGGTCATCACCCGCTACTACGATTCGCTCCTGGAAAAGGTCACCGCCTGGGCGCCCACGCCCGAGGCCGCCATCGCCCGCATGGACCGCGCCTTGCGCGAATTCCGCATCCGCGGCGTGTCGACCAACCTCGATTTCGTCATCAACCTGCTGAAACACCCCACCTTCCTGAACAACGAATACTCGACGAAGTTCATCGACACGACGACCGAGCTCTTCGAGTTCAAGCCGCGCCGGGACCGCGCGACCAAGATCCTGACCTACATCGCCGACATCACTGTCAACGGCCATCCCGAGACCGAGGGTCGCCAGCGCCCCCGCGCCGACGCGCGCGAGCCGGTCCCGCCCGCGGCGCTCACGGACACGCCCCCCGAGGGCACCCGCCAGATCCTCGACCGCGAGGGGCCCGAGGGCGTGGCGCGCTGGATGAAGGCGCAGAAGAAGCTCCTGATCACCGACACCACCATGCGCGACGGCCACCAGTCGCTGCTCGCGACCCGGATGCGCTCCATCGACATGGTCCGCGTGGCGCCCGCCTATGCCGCGAACATGGCGGGGCTCTTCTCGGTCGAATGCTGGGGCGGTGCCACCTTCGACGTGGCCTACCGCTTCCTGCAGGAATGCCCCTGGCAGCGCCTGCGCGACATCCGCGCCAAGATGCCCAACATCCTGACGCAGATGCTCCTGCGCGCCTCCAACGGCGTCGGCTACACCAACTATCCCGACAACGTGGTGCAGTTCTTCGTTAAGACCGCCGCCGACAGCGGCGTCGACGTCTTCCGCGTCTTCGACAGCCTCAACTGGGTGGAGAACATGCGCGTCGCGATGGACGCGGTGATCGAGAGCGGCAAGATCTGCGAAGGCTCGATCTGCTACACCGGCGACATCTTCGACCCGGACCGGGCGAAATACGACCTGAAATACTACGTCGCCATGGCAAAGGACCTCGAGGCCGCAGGCGCCCATGTGCTGGGTCTGAAGGACATGGCCGGCCTCCTGAAACCCGCCCAGGCCACGGCGCTGATCTCGGCGCTGAAGGATGCGGTGGACCTGCCGATCCACTTCCACACCCATGACACCTCGGGTGCGGCCATCGCCACGATCATGGCCGCCCAGGCGGCCGGGGTGGACTGCGTCGACAGCGCCATGGACGCGCTTTCCGGCAACACCTCCCAGCCCACCCTCGGCTCGGTGGTCGAGGCGCTGCGGTTCCAGGAGCGCGACACCGGCCTCGACATCGCCGCGATCCGCGCGATCTCCAACTACTGGGAGGCCGTGCGCGCCCACTACGCGGCCTTCGAATCGTCCATGCAGGCCCCCGCCTCCGAGGTCTATCTGCACGAGATGCCCGGCGGGCAGTTCACCAACCTCAAGGCCCAGGCCCGCAGCCTCGGGCTCGAGGAGAAATGGCACGAGGTCGCCCAGGCCTATGCCGACGTGAACATGATGTTCGGCGACATCGTGAAGGTGACGCCCTCGTCCAAGGTCGTGGGCGACATGGCGCTGATGATGGTCTCCCAGGGCCTCAGCCGGGCGGATGTGGAGAATCCCGACAAGGACGTCTCCTTCCCCGACAGCGTGGTCGAGATGCTCAAGGGCGGGCTCGGACAGCCCCCCGGCGGCTGGCCCGAGGCGATCCGGAAGAAGGCCCTGAAGGGCGAGCAGCCCTTCACGGACCGCCCCGGCGAACACCTCCCCCCCGCCGATCTCGAGGCCACCCGCGCCACGGTCTCCGAGGCCCTGGGTCATGATGCCGACGACGAGGATCTGGCGGCATATCTCATGTATCCCAAGGTCTTCACCGACTACGCCCGCCGCCACGAGACCTACGGCCCCGTGCGCACCCTGCCCACCTCCACCTTCTTCTACGGCATGGAGCCCGGTGCCGAGATCTCGGTGGAGATCGACCCCGGCAAGACGCTGGAGATCCGCCTCTCCGCCCTCGGCGAGACCAACGAGGAGGGCGAGGTCCGCGTGTTCTTCGAACTCAACGGCCAGCCCCGCACGATCCGCGTCCCCGACCGAAAGGTCGCGGGCGAGACGGTCAGGCGCCCCAAGGCCGAGCAGGGCAACCCCGCCCATGTGGGCGCGCCCATGCCGGGCGTGGTGGCCTCGGTCGGGGTGCAGGCCGGCGCGAAGGTCAAGGAGGGGGACCTTCTGCTGACCATCGAGGCGATGAAGATGGAGACGGGCCTTCATGCCGAACGGGCGGCCACGGTGAAGGCGGTCCACGTCACCCCGGGCGCCCAGATCGACGCGAAGGACCTCCTCGTCGAATACGACTAGGGCGGCGCAGGCGGTTTCGCCGGGCCTGCGGCCCGGCGATCCGCCGGAGGGGCGCTGCCCCTCCGGACCTCCCCGGAGTATTTCCGGCCAGATGAGGAGGGGGCCACGGCCCTGTCCTCCCGGGCGGCGCGCCATGGCCGGGCGCCGGCCCAATGACCGCGCCCCCCGTCGCAGGACGGCCGCGCGCGGCAGCCCTCCCCGGAACCCCGTCCTGGGTTTTTCTGGCTGGAAGTATCCCGGGGGTGAATGGCGAAAGCCCCGCTTTCGCCAGAGGGGGCAGCGCCCCCTCGGATCGCCGCGCGGCACGCGCGGCGAAACCCCGCGAGGACGGAACACCGGTCTGACGTGCGAGAATCGCGGATTTTCCCCTTGCGGCCCCCCGCGGTTCTTTATAAATCCCCGCTCACCGAACGGATGCGGGTGTAGCTCAGGGGTAGAGCATTACCTTGCCAAGGTAAGGGTCGTGAGTTCGAATCTCATCACCCGCTCCATCGGTCCTCCCCAATTGATGTTCCACTGGCACCCCGACCCGGGGCGTGCATGACTGCCGCCATGCCCGATGCCCGCGACCGCGCCCTTCTGACCCGCCTCTTCGACGCCGCCGTCCGCGCCGCCGATCCCGCCCGCGCCATGGCCGACGTCCTGCCGCCCCGCCCCCGCGGGCGCACCGTGGTGGTCGGCGCGGGCAAGGGCGCGGCGGAAATGGCGCGCGCGCTCGAGGCGCTGTGGGACGCGCCGCTCTCGGGCGTCGTGGTCACCCGCCACGGACAGGCCGTCCCCACCGCCCGCATCCGCGTCCTCGAGGCGGCCCATCCCCTGCCCGACGCGGCGGGGCTCGCCGCCGGCGCGGCGCTTCTCGAGGCGGTCCGGGGCCTGACGCCCGACGATCTTCTGATCGCCCTCGTCTCGGGCGGCGGCTCCGCGCTCCTGCCCGCGCCGCCCCCGGGGCTGACGCTTAAGGACGAGATCGCGCTCACCCGGGCGCTCCTTGCCTCGGGCGCGCCGATCTCGGCGATGAACGCGATCCGCAAGCAGGTGAGCGGTATCAAGGGCGGCCGCCTCGCCGCCGCAGCCCATCCCGCGCGGGTGGTCAGCCTCGTGGTGTCGGACGTGCCCGGCGACGATCCCGCCGAGGTCGCCTCGGGCCCCACCGTGCCCTGTGCGCGGGACCGCGCGGCGGCGCTCGCCGCCGCGGACGCATGGCGCATTGCCCTGCCCGAGCCCATCCGCGCCTATCTCGCCGCCGCCCCCGAGGATGCCCCCCACCCGGCGGACCCCGCCTTCGCCCGGGACGAGGTCCATGTCGTCGCCTCCGCCCGCCAGTCCCTCGAGGCGGCGCAGGCGACGGCGGAGCGGGAGGGCTGGCGCGCGGTGATCCTGTCCGACGCGATCGAGGGCGAGGCGCGCGAGGCCGGCCGGGTGCTTGCCGCCATTACCCGCGAGATCGCCGCCCGCGACCGGCCTTTCGCGCGCCCGGTGATCCTGCTGTCTGGAGGCGAGACCACGGTGACCCTGGGCGAGGCCGCGGGACGGGGCGGGCGGAACACCGAGTTCCTGCTGTCGCTGGCCTTGGCCCTTGAGGGCGTGGAGGGCGTCGCGGCGCTGGCGGCGGACACGGACGGGATCGACGGCTCGGAACTCAATGCCGGCGCCTTCGCGGACGGCACGACCGGCGCCCGGCTGCGCCGTCTCGGAGCGGACCCCGCGCGCCTTCTTGCCCGGCACGATGCCTGGACGGCCTTCGACCTGCTCGGAGACCTCTTCTCCCCGGGTCCCACAGGCACCAACGTCAACGATTTCCGTGCGATCCTGCTGCGCTGAGCCCGCGGTCGCGCTGCCTTGTGTCACGCGAGAAACGACCGTGAGAGCGATGCCTCCGGGACCCCCGCCGGAAGGGCGGGAAGGCCTCTACCCCGTTCGTCCGGGCTACGATGCCCGGGCCTCAGTCCCTGCCCCCGAGTCCGTCGATACCCCTGAGCCGGGCGAAGAGCGAGGAGGTGTCCCAGCGCCCGCCGCCCATCTTCTGCACGTCCTTGTAGAACTGGTCCACGAGCGCGGTGACCGGCAGGCTCGCGCCGTTCTCCTCGGCGGCGGCAAGGCAGATGGCGAGATCCTTGCGCATCCAGTTCACCGCGAAGCCATGGTCGAACTGACCGTCCAGCATGGTGCCGTGCCGGTTCGCCATCTGCCAGGACCCCGCTGCGCCACCCGCGATCACCTCCACCACCGCGCGCCCGTCGAGCCCCGCCTTCTCGGCGAAATGCAGCCCCTCCGACAGGCCCTGAAGCAGCCCCGCGATGCAGATCTGGTTGACCATCTTCGTGAGCTGACCCGCGCCCGAGGGCCCCATCAGCCGGCAGGCCTTGGCATAGACCGCGATCACGGGCTCGACCCGGGCGAAATCGGCCTCCGCACCGCCGCACATGACGACAAGCTGCCCGTTCTCCGCCCCCGCCTGCCCGCCCGAGACCGGCGCGTCCACATAGCCGATGCCGCGCGCCGCCGCTGCCTCGGCCAGCTCGCGCGTCACCTGCGCCGAGACGGTCGTGTGATCGACGAAGAGCGCGCCCTCCGCCATGCCCGCGAATGCGCCGTCCTCGCCGAGGCAGACGCTGCGCAGGTCGTCGTCGTTGCCGACGCAGGCCAGCACGATCTCCGCGCCCTCGGCCGCCTCGCGCGGCGAGTCCGCCGCGCGATGGCCATGGGCCGCGACCCAGGCCTCGGCCTTCGCCGCCGTGCGGTTGTAGACGCAGAGCTGATGCCCCGCCCCGGCGAGATGCCGCGCCATCGGAGCCCCCATCACGCCCAGTCCCAGATACGCGCATGCAGCCATTCTCTTGTCCCTTTCCGCCTGACGGCCTAAAGCCGGGCGCAACCCTAGCCACAGCCGGCGCGCGGTCAACGCCGCCCCGCCGCAACCGCGATGACCAGCCCCTGAAAGCCCGCCCGACATGAGCCTCCTGTTCCGCTGGCTTCTGCGCATCGCCACCGGTCTCGTGGCGCTGACCGTGGCCATGCTGGTGCTGGCCTGGTGGTTCGCCGCGCGCTCGCTGCCCGACTATGAGGCGACCTACGAGACCGCGGGTCTCTCCGCCCCCGTGGAGATCGTGCGCGACAACGCCAACGTGCCCCACATCTTCGGCGAGACCGATGCCGACGTCTTCTATGCGCTCGGATTCGCCCATGCGCAGGACCGCATGTGGCAGATGCTGATGCTGCGCCGCACCGCCCAGGGCCGGCTGAGCGAGCTCTTCGGCCCGCGCACGCTCGAGACCGACGAGCTGATGCGCCGGCTCGATCTCTACGGGACGGCGGTGGCCTCGGTGCCCGACCAGTCGCCCGCGGCACGCGCGGCGCTCGACGCCTATGCCGCAGGCGTCAATGCCTGGCTCGGCGAGGTGAACGAGGGCGCGCGGGGCCGCGGCGCGCCCGAGATGTGGCTCTTCAACCATGCCGTCTCGCCCTGGGCGGCCGCCGACAGCATCGCCATCGTCAAGCTGATGGCGCTGGAGATGCAGAACCAGATCGGCCGCGAGGTGCTGCGCGCCCGGGTGTCGCTGATGCTGGACGACGGGCGCGTCTCCGACATCCTGCCCGACGCGCCGGGCCCCGGCGTCGCCGCCCTGCCCCGCTACCGCGCCCTGGCCCCCGGCGCGCCGCGCTACGCCGCCTCCACCCCCGCGCCGAAGGACGGCTTCTGGCCCGTGGCCGCGCCGCCCCTTGCGGGCGCGTCCAATGCCTGGGCCGCGGCCCCCGCCCGCGCGGCGGCGGGCTCGACCCTGCTGGCGAACGATCCGCACCTCGGCCTCACCGCGCCCTCCATCTTCTATCTCGCGCGACTCGAGCTGAGCTCGGGCGGCGTGATCGGGGCCACGATCCCCGGCGTGCCGCTGATCCTCGCCGGGCGCTCGGCAGAGATCGGCTGGGGCATCACCTCGGCCTATCTCGACGATGCCGACGTCTATATCGAGGAGGTCGATTCCGCCGACGCCACGCGCTACCGCACGCCGGACGGCTGGGCGCCGTTCGAGGCCCGCGACAGCATCGTCGGCGTGCGCGGGCAAAGCCCGGTGACCCTGCAGCTGCGCTGGACCGAGAACGGCCCGGTCCTGCCGCCCGACATGTTCGACCTCGGCACGATCCGCCCGCCAGGCCATGTCACCTCCGTCGCCTGGACGGCGCTCGATCCCGACGACACCTCGGTGACGGCCGCCTACGACCTGATGCGCGCCACCAGCGTGGAAGAGGCGATCGAGGCCTCGGAACGCTTCGTCGCCCCGGCGATGATGCTGACCCTCGCGGACCGCAACCGCGTGGCATTGCGCCTGATCGGTGCGATGCCGGAACGCCACCCCGATCACCAGTCCCGGGGTCGGCTGCCCTCGCCCGGCTGGCGACAGGAAAACCGCTGGCAGGGGATGTTCCCCGCCAGCGCCAATCCCGAATGGGTCGATCCGCCCGGCGGGCTCGTCGGCCATACCAACAACAAGATCCTCGATGCCCCATTCCCGCGCCACGTCAGCTTCGACTGGGGCGACACGCAGCGCGTGAACCGCTGGCAGCGGCTGATGCAGACCCGCGAGGTGCACACCCGCGAGAGCTTCATGGAGGCGCAGCTCGACACGGTCAGCTTCACCGCCCGCTCGCTCCTGCCGCTGATCGGCGCGGACCTGTGGTTCACCGGCGAGGCGGCGCCCGAAGGCACGCCCGAACGCCGCCGCCAGATGGCGCTGGCGCTGCTGGCCGAATGGAACGGCGAGATGAACGAGCACCTGCCCGAGCCGCTCCTCTACGCCGCCTGGGTCCGCTTCCTGCAGCAGCGCCTTATCCGCGACGAACTCGGCCCCCTCGCCGAGGAATTCACCCATGTGGAGCCGCTCTTCATCGAGCGCGTGTTCCGCGACGTGGACGGGGCGTCGCGCTGGTGCAACGTGATCCAGTCGGCCGTCGAGGAGACCTGCCTCGAGATGTCGCGCCTCGCCCTCGACGACGCCCTGGTCTGGGTCGAGGAGACCTACGGCTCCAGCCTCGAGACCCTGCGCTGGGGCGACGCCCACGAGGCGACGCACGATCACCCGGTGCTGGGCGAGGTGCCGCTCCTGCGCTGGTTCGTGAACATCCGCCAGTCCACCTCGGGCGGCGATCACACGCTCCAGCGCGGCCGCACCCTCGGCACCGGGCCGCATCCGTTCCTCAACGTCCACGCCGCTGCCTATCGCGGCGTCTACGACTTCGCCGATCCCGACAGTTCCGTCTTCGTCATCGCGACCGGCCAGTCGGGCCACCCGCTGTCGCGCCACTACGACGATCTCGGCGGGCTCTGGCGGCGCGGCGAATACATCCCGATGTCCCTCGACCCGGCCCTCGCCCGGGGCGGCGCGACGGGCATCACGACGCTCCGGCCCGAGCCCGCTTCGCGCTGACAGGGCCGCCGCGCGACCGCCCGCTCAGCGGAGGGCCGGGCGCCGGCGGGTGATGCGCTTGTCCACCTCCAGCACGAGAAGCAGGACCGGCCCGACCGCGAGCACCGCGAGCCCCTCCCCGAGGGTCAGGGGCCGGGTGTCGAAGAAGGTGGCCATGAACGGCGCATAGGTGAAGGCGAACTGCAGCGCCGTCACCACCGAGATGGCCACCAGCACCGGCTTCGTCCCCAGCACGGCCCGGACGGAGAGCGACGTGGTGTTCAGGAACCGCACCGAGAAGAGATAGAAGATCTCCATCACCACCAGCGTGTTGACCGCGACCGTGCGCGCCTCCTCCAGGGTGGCGCCGCGCGCCTGCGCGAGGGAGAACATCCCGAAGATGCCGGCGCAGAACAGCAGCGACACGAAGACGACGCGCCACAGGACGAACCGCGACAGGATCGGCTCGTCCGCCGGGCGCGGCGGGCGGCGCATGATGTCGGGCTCCGCGCTCTCGAAGGCGAGAGCCATGGCCAGAACCACCGAGCTGACCATGTTCACCCAGAGGATCTGGACCGGCGTGATCGGCAGCGTGAGCCCCAGAAGCAGCGCCACGATCAGCGCCAGCGACTCGCCGCCGTTGACCGGAAGCAGAAAGACGATGGCCTTCTTGAGGTTGTCGTAGACGGTCCGGCCCGCCCTGACGGCCGCCGCGATCGTCGCGAAATTGTCGTCGGCCAGAACGATCTCGGCCGCCTCCTTCGCCGCATCCGTGCCCATGCGGCCCATCGCGATGCCGATGTCGGCGCGCTTGAGGGCCGGCGCGTCGTTGACCCCGTCCCCCGTCATGGCGACCGCCTCGCCCCCCGCCTGCAGCGCCTCAACGAGCCGCAGCTTGTGCTCGGGCGAGGTCCGGGCAAAGACATCCGTCCGCGCGACCTCGGCGCGCAGCTCCTCGGGCGACAGCGCGTCGATCTCGGCGCCGGTCAGAACCCTGTCCGCCTGTTCGAGGCCGAGCTGGCGGGCGATGGCGCGGGCCGTTCCGGCGTGATCGCCGGTGATCATCTTCACCGCGATACCCGCCGTCCGGCACTCGGCTACCGCCGCGATGGCCTCCTCGCGGGGCGGGTCGATCAGACCCACGAGCCCCAGAAGCGTCAGACCGCCCTCCACGTCCTCGAACCGGAGCCCGCGCACGTCCGCGGGCATCGGCCGGGTGGCGATGGCGATGACCCGCTGGCCCCGCTCCGCGATCTCGAGAGCCCGCTGGTGCCACCGGTCGAGGTCGAGCGGGCCGGTGCCGTCCGCATCCCGGCGCTCGGTGGCGCACATCGACAGGATGCGCTCCGGCGCGCCCTTCACATGGACCGCCGCGCGGCCCTCGTGATCGTGGTGCAGCGTGGCCATGAAGCGGTGCGCCGCGTCGAACGGGATCGCGTCGGTCTGCGGGTTTGCCGCGCGCAGCGCCGCGGGATCGAGTCCCGCCTTGCAGGCGAAGGTGACGAGGGCGCCCTCCATCGGATCGCCGGAGACCGTCCATGCGCCGCCGGCCTCGGCCAGCTCGGCATCGTTGCAGAGCGCCGCCCCCGCGGCGAGCTCGCCGAGCAGCGGATGCTCCTGCGGCGTCACCTCGCGGCCGTCCTGCACGATGCCGCCATGGGGCGCGTATCCGGCGCCCTCCACGCCGTAGCCGCACCCCGCCGTGGCCACGGAGGCCACCGTCATCTCGTTCTTCGTCAGGGTGCCGGTCTTGTCCGAGCAGATCACCGAGACCGAGCCGAGCGCCTCGATCGCCGGGAGCCGCCGGACGATCGCGTTTCGCGCCGCCATCCCCTGCACGCCGATCGCGAGCGTGACCGTGAGGATCGCGGGAAGGCCTTCGGGTATGGCCGCGACCGCGAGGCCCACGACCGCCATGAACACCTCCCGAAACGGCATGTCCGCGGCGAAGACGCCGAAGGCGAGGATCGCCGCGGCCACGAGGAGGATCGCCAGGGTGACGGTGCGGGCAAAGACGTTCATCTGCCGCAGAAGAGGTGTCGTCGTGGTCTCGACCGACTGGATCAGCCCGCTGATCCGGCCGATCTCCGTGGCGGGGCCCGTCGCCACGACGATCCCGCGCCCGCTGCCCGCGGCCACCAGCGCGCCGCTGAACCCCATCGACCGGCGGTCGCCGAGCGCCGCGTCCTCCCCGACCGGCTCCGTGGTCTTCTCCACGGCGACGGACTCGCCGGTCAGAACCGCCTCCTGGATGCGCAGGCCGTTGGCGAGGATGAACCGCAGATCGGCCGGTACCCGGTCGCCGGGCTCGAGGATCACGAGATCGCCCGGAACCAGCGCATCGGCGGGCACGCTGCGCCGCCGGCCGTCGCGGATCACCCGCGCCTCTGGCGCCAGCATTCCGCGGATCGCGGCAAGCGCCTCCTCGGCGCGCCCCTCCTGCACGAAGCCGATGATCGCGTTCACCAGCACCACGGCAAGAATCACGCCCGTGTCGACCGGATGCCCGAGGCCGGCGGTCACGACCGCCGCCGCGAGCAGAACGTAGATCAGCAGGTTGTTGAACTGGCGCAGGAACCGCACGACCGGACCGGACCGGGGCGGCTCCGGAAGCCGGTTCGGCCCTGCCGTCCCGAGCCGGTCCCGCGCCTCGGCCTCCGACAGCCCGTCCGGACCCGTCGAGAACGCCTCCAGGGTTTCCCCGGTCGTCCGGCTGTGCCACGGCCTCTCCGGGTCCTGTGCGGACCCGGACGTCCCGTCGCCTCCGCGTCGGACCAATGCGGGATCTGCTGCGGCCATGGCCCGAGTCTACCGCCGCCCCGCAGCCTTGGACATAGATCCCGACGCCTGCGCGGCTGCGGCATTTCCCCGCCGCGCCCGACCGGCGTCAGCTCAGGGCGCGGGCCGCGACCACGCCCAGCGTCGCCGCCGTCGCAGTCAGGATCGTCCCCCAGGTCACGTCCACCGCCACCATCTGCCAGTGCCACCGCGCCAGCGTGGCGTAGTTGGTGAATTCGTAGGTGCCGTAGGCGAACGCCCCGAGCAGGCCCGCATGAAGCGCCACCCACCCCAGCGAATGGCCGTCCCGCAGCGCGGGCCAGCTCACGAAATAGACCAGCACCCCGATGTAGAACAGGTAGAAGACGACCGCCGGCCCGAGCCGGAATCCCTCCACCAGCCAGTCGCCGATATGCCGCTCGAAGAGCGGGCGGAGCATGTTGGTCAGGGCCACGGCATCGAGGGCGAGAAACACGAACGCGGTGGCGAGATAGAGTACGATGATCGTCATGGGGTCCCCTTCATGGAGGAGACGCAGACCGAGGCAAATCGGTTCACTTTAATCGCGCGAACCGGGCACGCTGGCGCGCGGTCCAGTCCACCGTGAGCCTGTGGCCAGTCTCCGTGTCCGCCTCGTCGGTCACCACCCCCTGGTCGAAGAGCCAGGCCCGCTTGCGTCCCTCGGACCAGGCGAGGTCGATATCCTCGATGAGGCGCGGCTCCGTGACCGAGGCCGCCACCGCCTCCAGAAGCGGCCCCAGCCCTTCTCCGGTCAGGGCAGACGCCGCGAAGACATCCTCGGTGCGCGCCGCCATCGCCAGCCGCCGCTCCCGCGCCTCGCCGTCCAGAGCGTCGATCTTGTTCCAGACTTCGAACACCGGCGCCGCGTCGGTCATCCCGAGATCGGCAAGGATCGCGCGCACGTCCTCGGCCTGCTCCTCGGTGTTCTCATGGGCGACGTCGCGGACATGGAGCACGAGATCGGCCGCTGTAACTTCTTCCAGCGTTGCCCGGAATGCCGCCACCAGCTGCGTCGGCAGGTCCGAGATGAACCCCACCGTGTCCGACAGGATCACCTCGTCGCCCGTCGGCAGGCGCAACTTGCGCATCGTCGGGTCGAGCGTGGCGAAGAGCATGTCCTTCGCCATCACGTCCGCGCCGGTCAGCCGGTTGAAGAGCGTGGACTTTCCCGCGTTGGTATAGCCCACGAGGGCCACCACCGGATAGGGCGCCTTCTCCCGACTCTTGCGGTGCAGGGTCCGGGTGCGCACGACCTTCTCGAGCTGCCGCTTCAGCCGCCCGATCTGTTCGTCGATGGCGCGCCGGTCCGCCTCGATCTGGGTCTCGCCCGGGCCGCCCACGAACCCCAGCCCGCCGCGCTGGCGCTCGAGATGGGTCCAGGCGCGCACCAGCCGCGTGCGCTGGTAGCTCAACGCCGCCATCTCCACCTGCAGCACGCCCTCGCGCGTGGCGGCGCGATCCGAGAAGATCTCGAGAATCAGCCCGGTACGGTCCAGGATCTTGGTGTCCCATGCCTTTTCGAGGTTGCGTTGCTGCACCGGGGAGACCGGCCCGTCGATCAGCACCAGCCCGATCTCGTCGGCCTTCACCCGTCGGCCCAGCTCGTCCGCCTTGCCGGTCCCGAAGAGCTGGCCCGGATGCACGTCGCGGATCGGCACCACCTCGGCGCCCACGACCTCCAGTCCCGGAAGGGCGGCGGCCAGCGCCACCGCCTCCTCGAGCGCATGTCCCGCCGGCCGTCGCCGCGGGTCGGATTTGATCTCGGGATGCAGGACCAGCGCCCGGGTTGGCTTTTCCAGCCGGTCGCCCTTGTCCTCGGCCGCGTCCTCCGGGGGGGCGGTCAATCGTCGCCGTCGTAGAGATTGACGGGTTGGCTCGGCATGATCGTGGAGATCGCGCTCTTGTAGACCAGCTGCGACTGTCCGTCCCGGCGCAGGAGCACGCAGAACGAGTCGAACCAGGTGATCACACCCTGCAGCTTCACCCCGTTGATCAGGAAAATCGTGACCGGAACCTTCGTCTTGCGCACATGATTGAGAAACGCATCCTGCAGGTTCTGCTTGTCAGAGGCCATGGCCAGCCCTTTGTTCTTGTTCGGCTTCTGGAGCCGTTTCCGGTTGTGTCAGTCGATGACCCCACCGGGCCACCCTCCCTCGCCGAAAGAGTATGCGCAGACGTCGCGGGAGTTTCCAGCCCCATTTCGCTCGGTCACCTGCGCCAGGCCTCCGGGTTCAGAAGCGCGATGATCGCCAGAAGCTCGACCCGGCCCACGACCATCGCCACCATCAGCACCGCCCGCGCCCCGTCCCCGATTCCGGCATAGGAGATCGGCGCGGCCCCGCCCGAGGCGGCAAGCGGCCCGCAGTTCGTCAGGGCCGCGACTGTCAGCACCAGCGCCTGCTCGAAATCGAGGCCCGCAAGCGAGAGCGCCAGCATGAAGGCCGCGATCGACAGCGCGAAGAGCATGAAGAAGATCCAGGCGATCGAGGCCCCGGTCCGGCGGATATGTCGCGCCTCGGGGCCCGCGCCGCCCACCGAGGACGGATGCACCAGCCGCTCCATCTCGCGCAGCCCGTGCTTGTAGAGCGCATGGACCCGGAGCAGCTTCACGCCCCCCGCCGTCGTGCCGATCCCGCCGCCGAAAATGGCGAGCCCCAGCAGCACCAGCCCCGGCGTGCCGAGCCCCGACCAGGCCATGGCACTGTCCCAGTACCGGCTCTCGAAGCCGAGCGTCACGAGGTAGGACGCCGCGGTGAAGACATCGCCCCAGAGCGCCTGGAGCGCCGCGGCGGCGCTGGTCCCGTCCACCCCGCCAAACCAGTGCCGCAGGAACAGCACCGCCGCCGTGCCGGCCACGACCACGAGGCCCATCCGCAACTCCGGATCGTCGGCGAACCGGGACCCGCTCTCCCCCGGAAGCGCGAGACCGTAGCTGAGCCGCGTGAGGGCGAAGACGAGAAACCCCAGCACCGCGACCTCCGCCAGAAGCGTGCCGCCCCCGGCCGCCAGCCCGCCCACGGGCGAGATGCCGGAGGTGGCCATCACCGACATCGCGTGACAGATCGCCACGAACGGCGTCTGCCCCGACAGGATCAGCAAGAGCGCCAGGACAAGCGTCAGGCCGCCGTAGACGGGGATCAGCTGCGCCGCGAACCGGTCGAGCCGCTCGTAGGGTCCGGCGGTCCGCGTCACCTGGCTGAAGCCCGCGGCGCTGCGGCCGCGCCCGAGACTCGCCCGCACCTCGAAGCCCCCCAGCGACAGCGGCGCCAGGATCGCCATGGCCGCCAGCCACAACACCAGCCCGCCGAGCCAGCCCACGATGGCGCGCCACAGGTGCACCGGGCGTGACAGGTCCTCCGGATCGTCCCACAGCGTCGCGCCCGTCGTGGTGAAGGCCGAAACCATCTCGAACCAGGCGTCGAAATAGCTCGCCCCGGGCGCCAGCCGCCAGAGCGGCAGCGCCATCAGCAGCGGAAGCACGGTAAAGGCACCGAGGAGCGCCATCAGCTGCGCCGGCGCGCCCTCGTCGGGAACGCGCCCCCGCAGCGCAAGGCCGAGAATGCCGGTCGTCAGCCCCACCAGCAGCGCCGAGGTCAGGAACACCTCCATCGCGGCGCGGTCCCCGGTGACCTGCGCGTTGAGGCCGGGAACGACCATGGCCAGCGCCGTCATGGCCATCAGCAGCACGAAGATCGGCTGCCGCGGCCGTCTGCGATCCGAGCGCGGCGCGCGCATCAGGCCGGCCGGCCGGTCGGACGGCGCGGGCGCGCCATCAGAAGAAGTCGATGGAGACCTGCAACAGCCGCTCCACCTCGCGCACGTCGTCGGCCATGGCGAAAAGCACCACGAGGTCCCCCTCCTCGATCCGGGTCTCGGCACCGGGACGGACATATCTGCCGGCCTTCACCACCCCGCCCACCAGCACGCCCTCGGGAAACTCGATCTCGCGGATGCGCCGCCCGGCCATGGGAGAGGTCGAGAGCACCTGCGTCTCGATCATCTCCGCCTCGGCATCGCCGATGGAATAGACCGCCCGCACCCGCCCCAGCCGGATATGCCGCAGGATGGAGCTGACGGTGGTGGCGCGCGGGTTGATGTAGGCGTCGATCCCCAGGGGGTCCATCAGCGGCACGAGGCTCGGATCGTTCGAGAGACAGATCGCCATGGGGCAGCCCATGCTCTTCGCGCGCACGGCGGCGAGCATGTTGGTCTTGTCGTCGTCGGTGACCACCAGCACCGCATCCGCCCGCTCGATCCCCGCCTCCCGCAGGAGCAGCGCGTCGAGCCCGTCGCCATTGAGCACGATGGTCCGCTCCAGCGCGTCCGCGGCGCGCTCGGCACAGCGGCGGTCCTTCTCGATGACCTTCACGCGCATCCGCTCCGCCCGGCTCTCCAGCGCGCGCGCGACCGCAAGGCCCACGTTGCCGCCGCCGATGACGACGACCCGCTCCTGCTTGCGCTGGGTCTTGCCGAAGATCTCCAGCGTCCGCGGCACGTCCTCGGTGGCAGAGAAGACATAGGCGCTGTCGCCCACGAAGAGCTGGTCCCCCGGCGCCGGCGCGAACAGCTGCCCGTCCCGTCGCACCCCCACCACGATGGCCCGGAGCGTGGAGAAGAGGTCGGTGAGCTGCCGGAGCGGCGTATTCACCACCGGCGTCTCCTCGGTGATGCGGATGCCCAGGAGCGTGCCCTTCCCGCCGAGGAACTGCTCGGTGTCGAAGGCCGCCGGCGCCGCGAGCCGCCTCAGCGCCGCCTCGGCGACCTCGCGCTCGGGGCTGATCACGACGTCGATGGGCATGTGATCGCGCCGGTAGAGATCGGAATAGATCGCGTCGAGATAGGACTTCGACCTGAGCCGCGCGATCTTGCGGTTGATGGCAAAGACCGAATGGGCCACCTGGCAGGTGACCATGTTGACCTCGTCCGAATGGGTCGCGGCGATGATCATGTCCGCATCCTCGGCGCCCGCCGCCTTCAGGATGTCGGGATAGGAGGCGAAACCCGCGATCCCCTGCACGTCGAGCGTGTCGGTGGCCCGCCGCACGAGATCGGGGTTGTTGTCCACAACCGTGACGTCGTTGCGCTCGCCGGAGAGGTGCCGCGCGATCTGCCAGCCGACCTGCCCCGCGCCGCAGATGATGACCTTCATGGACCGCCCTTGCTGGCTCCGACCGCACCGGTCTGCCAGAGCCGCGCGGGCCGGTCAATCGCGCGCCACCCTCCCGGTCTCCCCGCTCCCCGCGTCCTCATCTGGCCCGAAACACTCCCGCCGGAGGCGCATCCCGGGTGTGGCACACGTTCTCAGTCGTTTTCGTCGCAGTCCTCGATCAGGGCCTCACGCTCGGGACGTCTATCTTTCGGGAGGCCGCCTCGGGAAACGTCTGAGCCCCGCTCGCCGCCGTGCCTGCATCGCGCCCGTCCGGGGGAAGGTCCGGTTGGCGGAACGGTTCGCCTGACGCGTGCTCGGCCAGCATCGGTCGACCCCGCCGCGGCGGAGTGACGGGTCTTGCCCGCGCGGCCGGGCGGGGACACGATCAGGCCATGACGAACGGGACATCCGACAGGGGACAGGCGATTGCCGGGCGCATCCTCGGCTTGCTGGAGTCGCGCGGGGAGGCGCGGGCGCTCGAGGTGTTCGAGGCGGCTGGGGGCGCGCTGTTTGCCTTCCGCAACGGCTATCCGGCACTGGGGCGGCTCCTTGATGCCTTTCCGGGCGATCTGTGGCGCAGGCGGGAGTCGGTGCTGGGCGCGCTCGTCTTCTACCTCGTGAAACAGGGCCGGGCCGGGCGGGCGCGATCCTATCTCGACGCGCCGGAGATCGAATTCCGCAAGACCGCGCTCTTCGATCTTTATGCGCTCATGGTCGAGATCCATCTCGGCGGCCCGGTGAGCGAGGAGCGCCTGGCGGGCTGGATCGCGCTCGAGCGCCGCCTGCCCGTGTCGGAGCCGCTGCTGGAAGGCCTCTACCACAACTGCATGCTGGTGATGCTCGTGCGCCTTGGCCGGCTGAAGGCCGCGCGCGAGGCCGGGCAGCGGGCGATCTCATGCTACCGGGAGGCGGATCACAGCTATCTAGAGCATTTCATCCATATTCACCTCGCCGATCTGGGCGTGGTCGAGGGGCGGCTGCGGTCGGCGCGACGCAGTCTCGCGGCGGCAGAGCACTGTCTGGAACGGTCTGGCGTGCTCTACGCCAACGAGCGGGATCTGATCGAGATCATCCACCTCGCAATCGCCTACGAGACCGGCCGGCTGGAGACGATCCCGGATCGCGCCGGGGCGCTGCGGGCGAGCCTCTTGCGCGGGGACAGCTGGTCGGAGGTCTTCGTGCAGCTTGGCCGGATCTCGGTGATGAGCGCCTTCTTCCTGTCCGGCCCCGCCCGCGCGCGCCAGGAGCTGGAGGCGTTTCAGGCGGATTACGCGCGGCGGCACGGCACGTCGTCGGCGGCGCTCGACATTCTCGCTGTGCTGATCGCGCGGCTCGACTGGCGGCGGCAGGAGGCGGAGGCGAACCTGCTCGCGTTGTCCGCCGAGCCCGTGCAGAGCGCCATCGGTGCGGTGATGAACGTCGAGGCGCGCGTGGCTCTGGGACATGCAGGGCCAGACCCAGCGGCATTGCCGGGGCCGCGCGGCGCCATCGTCATGGCGCTCCATGAGGCCGAGGCCGCCACCGGGGCCGAACGCCGCCGCAAGGTGGAGAGGGCGCTGTGGCTGGCGGTGGACGAAGGTCAGACGGCGCCGTTTCTGGAACATCGCGACGTCTTCGCGGGCCTGGGCGCGCGGCTCGCCTCGGGCCGCTTCGCCCGGGGGCACCGGCCGCTGGCGCGAATGACCGCGCGCATCCTGCGCGCCGTGGAGCAATCTTACGTGATTCCACCCGATCTGGCCGCCCGGGGCGTGACGCTGCGCCAGTATCGCGTGTTGTCGGCGTTACAGGGCGGCGCAACGAACAAGCAGATCGCCCGCGAACTGGGCATCAGCGAGGCGACGGTGAAGTATCACCTCTCCGCGCTCTACCGTGGGCTCGAATTCGCAAACCGCAAGCAACTCATTGACTCACTTCCAGAAAACGAGGTTTTTACCGAATCCTGGCCGCTTTCCTGACTTTCTGGACCTTTTGGCAGGTGAACCAGCCCCCCCACGCTTGCAAGGTTGCAGCCCGGAGGTCCGTCACCCGTGCTGCCCTACTTGATCCGCCGCGCCCTGTCGCTGTTCTTCGTCCTTCTGGGGCTGGCGGTCCTTATCTTCGTGATCGCCCGCATCGTGCCCGGAGACCCTGCACGGATCGCGCTGGGGCCTCTGGCGACCGCCGACCAGGTGGCGCAGCTCCGGGCGGAGATGGGTCTCGACGAGCCGTTCCTCGTGCAGCTCTGGACCTACCTCTCGGGTCTGGCGCAGGGCGATCTGGGCAAATCGCTGCTCACCTCGCGCCCGGTGAGGGACGACATCATGGCGGCATTGCCCGCGACGCTGGAGCTGGTGCTGTTCACCGTCGTCCTGCAGATCGCGCTGTCGATCCCCCTCGGTGTGCTGGCGGCGGTCTATCGCAACACCTGGATCGACAATGTCACGCGGGTGATCTCGCTGATCGGCGTCGTCACGCCGGGCTTCGTGCTGGCGATCATGCTGCAACTGCTTGCCGCCTATTACTTCGGCTTCTTTCCCGTCACGGGTCGTATTGATCCGAGCCTCGGGTTCAGCGCGGATATCACGGGCCTGCTCATCGTGGACGGCGCCATCGCCGGCCGCTGGGACGTGGTGGGCGATGCTCTGCGGCACCTCATGCTGCCCGCGCTGGCGCTGTCGGCGGCGGGCATCGGGCAGGTCATGCGGATCACCCGCGCCGCGATGATCGAGGTCTCCAGCCGTGATTTCATCGAGGCGTCCCGCGCCTACGGCATCCCGGAACGGGTGGTCACCTTCCGCTACATGCTGCGCGTGGCCTCGGTCGCGCCGCTGACCATCCTGGGGCTCGAATTCGCCTCGCTGATCGGCAACGCCTTCATCGTGGAGTTCGTCTTCTCCTGGCCCGGTATCGCCAGCTACGGCGTGCGCACGATCCTGCAGAAGGACCTCAACGCGGTGATCGGCGTGGTGCTCGTCTCGGGCGTGTTCTTCGTGGTCGCGAACCTCGTGATCGACACGATCCTCGGCCTTCTGGACCCGCGCCACAGGCTTCGGGCGAAGGGGGGCGAATGAGCGCGCTGCCGGACGGAGACGGCCCGCTGAGTCCGACACGATCCATGACGGCGCGGCAGATGGCGCGCTGGCGCTTCACCCGCAATCCCTCGGCGATGATCGGCGCCTTCATCGTGCTCAGCGTCTTCGTCGCGGCGATCTTTGCGCCCTGGCTCGCGCCCTCGCCCGAAAGCGCCGGCAGTTTCGTCGATTTCCGCAACCGCCACGCGCCGCCGTCCTGGGACAACCCGATGGGCACGGACAACGTGGGCCGCGATATCCTGAGCCGCGTCCTCTATGGCTACCGGGTCTCGCTGGGGCTGGTTGTGGGCGTGCTGGGCGTGGCCGTGCCGCTGGGTGTCGTGCTGGGGCTCTGCGCGGGCTATTTCGGCGGCTGGATCGAGACCGGCATCATGCGCTTCACCGACGTGATGCTGGCGCTGCCGCCGCTCGCGATGGCGCTGGCGATCACGGCTGTGCTGTCGCCGAACCTCGTCAACGCGATGATCGCCATTACCCTGCTCTGGTGGACCTGGCACACGCGGCTGATCTACCGGATCGTCAAGGCGCAGATGAACGAGGATTACGTGGAGGCCGCCAAGGTCGCGGGGGCCACGCACCGGCACATCCTGTTCCGCGAGCTTCTGCCGAACTGCATTCCCGCCATCGCGGTGAAATCCTCGCTCGATGCGGGCTTCGTGATCCTCTTCGGCGCCTCGCTGTCCTTTCTCGGCCTCGGCATCCAGCCCCCCACGCCGGACCTCGGGACCATGGTGGCGACGGGGTCGGAATACATGCCCGACATGTGGTGGCAGGCGGTGATGCCGGGTCTTGCCATTCTCTACGCGATCCTCGGCTTCAACCTGCTGGGCGACGGGCTGCGCGACATGCTGGACGTGGAACTGTGAGCGCGCCCCTGCTCGAGGTCGCGGACCTGACCATCGGCTTTCGCGCCTACGGCACGCAGAGGCGCATCCTGCACGGCGTCAGCCTGACCGTGGGCGAGGGAGAGAGGGTCTCCCTCATCGGGCAGTCGGGCTCGGGCAAGACGGTGACGATGCGCACGATCATCGGAACCCTGCCGATGCCGCCGGGTGTCGTCGAGGGCGGTGCCATCCGCTATGACGGCCGGTCGCTGCTCGATCTGTCAAGACAGGAGCGGAACCGGCTGAAGGGCACGGGGATCTCGATCATCCTTCAGGACCCGATGCTGTCCTTCAACCCGGTGCTCACGGTCGGGCGGCAGATGGACGACATCGTCCGCTTCGCCGACATCCGCGAGGGGCGGACCCGGCCCAGGGCGGAGCGACGCGCGCATATCGTGGAGACGCTGTGGAAGGTGCAGCTCCCCGAGGGCGACCGCATCCTGGGCAGCTATCCGATGATGCTGTCGGGGGGCATGCGCCAGCGCGTGCTGATCGGCATGGCCCTTCTGAACAAGCCGCGCCTGCTGATCGCGGACGAGCCCGGAACGGCCCTCGACGTGACGACGCAGGCCGAGATCCTGGCGCTGCTCAATCGGCTGGTGGCCGAGGAAGGGCTGTCGCTGCTCCTGATCACCCATAACCTCGGCGTGGTGCGGGAGATGGCGGACCGGGTCTATGTGATGGAAAAGGGCCGGATCGTGGAGGAGGGCACGCGGGCGACAGTCTTCGCCAATCCGGTTCACCCCTACACCCGCCGGCTGATGGAGGCCGTGCCGCCGCTCTACGGACTCGGCGTCAGGACCGTCACGAACCTGCGCGAAAGCCGCGCGCCCGCCATCGAGGCCGATGGCGCGGGCAAGGCGTTCCTCACCAGGGGCGGCTGGTTCAACCAGGTGACCGGGCGCTTTCAGGCTGTCAATGACGTGTCCCTGAAGATCATGCCCGGCGACATCTTCGGCATCGCGGGCGAAAGCGGCTCGGGCAAGACCACGCTCGCCAAGATGATGCTGGGGCTGATCAAGCCCACCTCCGGGATCCTCGAGGTGGAGGGACGGGCGGTCTCCGCCCTTGCGGGCACCGAGGAGTTCCGCAAGCTCATCCAGATCGTCTACCAGAACCCCGGCTCCTCGCTGAACCCGCGGCGGACGGTGGCCGATCAGCTCGCCGTGCCGCTGAAGTTCACGGGCCACGAGACGGCGGGCATCGGGCGGCGGATTGGCGAGCTGCTGGAGATGGTCGATCTGCCGGCCGACTACGCGAACATGTATCCGCACGAGCTGTCCGGCGGGCAGAAGCAGCGCGTCGCCATCGCGCGGGCGCTGTCGGTCCGGCCGCGCATCCTCGTGCTGGACGAGCCGACCTCGGCGCTCGACGTGCTGGTGCAATCGACGGTGATCGACCTCCTGCACCGGCTGCGGGAGGAGCTCGATCTCACCTATGTCTTCATTTCCCACGACCTCAGCCTGATGCGCAATTTCTGCAACCGCGTCGCGGTGATGCTGCGCGGCGAGGTCGTGGAACAGGGCGCCGTCGCGGAGATCTTCGACGCGCCGCGCCATCCCTACACCCGCGCTCTGCTGTCCGCGATCCCGGTGATCTCGGAGCAGGAGGAGGCGCTCAAACCACAAGTAACCAAGCAAGAACGCGCGGCGGTGCTGGCCACCTCTACCGCGCTGGGAGGGCACTGAATGTTTCGCATCGGGATCGATGTCGGCGGGACGAACACCGACGCCGTGGTGATGGAGGGGGACCGCATCCTCGCGGGCGTGAAATCCCCCACCACCGAGGACGTGATGGGCGGCGTGGTGGAGAGCCTGACCAAGGTGCTGGACCAGTCGGGCGCGCCGAAGGAGCGGGTCTCGGCGGTGATGATCGGGACCACCCATTTCACCAACGCCGTGGTGGAGCGGCGGCACATGGCGCGGACGGCGGCGGTGCGGCTGTGTCTGCCCGCGGCGCAGTGCCTGCCCCCCATGGTGGACTGGCCCGAGGACATCCGCGAGGCCGTCGGCGGGCGCTTCTGGATGGCCAGGGGCGGCAACGAGTTCGACGGACGCCAGATCAGCGGGCTCGACATGGCCGAGCTCGACCGGATCGCCGCCGAGATCGGGGCGGCGGGGATCGACACGGTGGCGGTCACCTCCGTCTTCTCGCCGGTCTCGGACGAGATGGAGAGGAAGGCCGCGGCGCGGCTGAAGGAGCGGCTGCCGGGGGCGGATTTCACCCTGTCGAGCGAGATCGGGCGGCTCGGCATCCTGGAGCGCGAGAACGCCGCCATCATGAACGCGAGCCTGCGCGCGCTGAGCGAGCGGACGGTGGCGGCCTTCGGGCGGGCGCTGGAGGCGGTGGGGCTGACCTGTCCCTACTACATCACCCAGAACGACGGCACGCTGATGAGCCGGGAGTTCGTGCAGGCCTATCCGGTGCTGACCTTCGCGTCGGGGCCCACGAATTCCATGCGGGGCGCGTCGTTCCTGTCGGGCGAGGCGGATGCCATCGTGGCGGATGTGGGCGGCACCTCGACGGATGTGGGCGCGCTGGTGAAGGGCTTCCCGCGGCCGGCCTCGACCACGGTGGACGTGGGCGGGGTCCGCACGAATTTCAGGATGCCGGACGTGTTCTCCATCGCGCTCGGCGGCGGGACGATCATCTCGGGCGAGGGCGACGCGGTGAAGATCGGGCCGCAGTCGGTGGGCTACCGGATCACGCGGGAGGCGATCTGTTTCGGGGGGCAGACCCTGACGGCGACGGACGTGGCCGTGGGGCTGGGTCTGGCCGATGTCGGAGATGCGTCCACACGTGGACGCATGCCTAACGATCTGGAATCAATCAAGGAAAAGATCAACGCCCTGATCCTGAACGCGGTGGAGCGGATGCGCGTCTCGCCGCAACCGATCCCGGTTCTGGCGGTGGGCGGGGGCTCGATCCTGATCCCCGACCGCGTGGGCGACCTTCCGGTGATCCGGCCCGAGCATTTCAGCGTGGCCAATGCCGTGGGCGCCGCCATCGGGCAGATCAGCGGCGAGGTGGACCGCATCTTCAGCCTTGCCTCGAAAAGCCGTGAGGAAGCGCTGGCCGAGGCCCGCAAGGAGGCGACGGACAAGGCCATCGCCGCGGGCGCCGACCCCGCGAGCATCGAGCTGCTGGATCAGGAGGACGTGCCGCTGGCCTATCTTCCGGGCAATGCCACGCGCATCCGGCTCAAGGTGGTGGGGTCGATGCATGGCTGACGTTCTGCGAGAGGTCACCGACACCGACCTCGACGCCATCGAGATCGGCGCCGCCATCCTCGGAACCGGGGGCGGGGGCAATCCCTATATCGGCAAGCTGCGGTGCCGCGAGGAGCTGAAGAAGGGCCGGCGCATCCCGGTCATTCCGCTGTCCGAACTGGCGGACAACGCGCTTGTCGTCAGTCTTGGCGGGATGGGCGCGCCGGTGGTGGGCGTCGAGAAGATCGAGCAGGGCGAGGAATGCCTGCGCGCGCTCAAGGCCATCGAGAAGGAGACCGGTCGCAGGGTCGATGCCCTCATTTCCGCCGAGATCGGCGGGGCAAATTCCATGGAGCCGATGCTGACCGCAGCGCAGGCGGGGCTGCCGGTGGTGGATGGCGACGGGATGGGCCGCGCCTTTCCCGAGATGCAGATGACCACCTGGTCCATTTACGGCCACCGCGCGGTGCCCGCCGCCATGGCCGACGAGAAGGGCAATATCGTGGTGATCCGCGACACGCCGACCGACCACTGGCTGGAGCATATCGCGCGGGCCGCGGTGGTGCCCATGGGCGCGGCCTGCGGGCTGGCCACGGCGCCGATGTCGGGGGCCTTCGTCAAGCGGGTGGCGATTCCGAACACGATCACCCAGGCGCTGAACCTCGGGCGCGCGGTTCTCCATGCTCATCGCGCCCATCTCGACCCGATCAGGACGGTGATCGAACAGGAGAACGGCAGGCTCCTGATGACGGCCAAGATCGTCGATCTGGAGCGGCACCTGAAGGGCGGCTTCGCGGTGGGTCACCTGACGCTCGAGGGCTTTGGAGACTTCGCCGGAGAGAGCGGGCATATCGACCTGCAGAACGAATTCCTCGTCTTCCGCAGGGGCGGCGTCGTGGAGGCCTGCGTGCCCGACCTGATCGTCGTGCTCGACAGCGACACGGGCTTGCCGATCACGACCGAGATGCTGCGCTACGGGCAGCGGATCGCGGTGCTGGGCCTGCCCTGCCACGATCTTCTGCGCAGTCCCGAGGCGCTGGAGATCGTGGGGCCCGCGGCCTTCGGATATCCGGACATCACCTATGAGCCGATGCCGGCGGCAGGGGGGAGAGCAGCATGAGGCCGATCACGGAAATCACCAGGGCCGACATGGCCCATATCGCCCTCGGCGGCGCCTTTCTGGGCACCGGGGGCGGAGGCGATCCCTATATCGGCAAGCTGATGGCGGAACAGGCCATTGCCGAGCACGGGCCGGTGCCCGTGCTGGACGTGGAGGCGCTGGACGACGATGCCCTTGTGGTGCCCGTCGCGATGATGGGCGCGCCCACGGTGATGCTGGAAAAGCTGCCGAGGGGCGACGAGGCGATCAACGCGCTGCGCTCTCTGGAGGCGGTGCTGGGGCGCAAGGCCGACGCCATCTTCTGCATCGAGGCGGGGGGGCTCAATTCCACCATCCCCATCGCGGTCGCGGCCTCGGCGGGCCTGCCCATCGTGGACGGCGACGGGATGGGCCGCGCCTTTCCCGAGTTGCAGATGGTGTCGATGACCATGTTCGGCATTCACGCCTGCCCGATGGCCATGGCCGACGAGAAGGGCAACGCGCTGGTTCTGAACACGGTCGACAACCTCTCGACCGAGAAATTCGCCCGGGTCATCACGGTGGAGATGGGGGGCGCGGGGCTGATCGCGCTCTATCCCATGACCGGCAGACAGGCGAAGGAGGCGATCCTGCGCGGCTCGCTGAGCCTGATCCACAACATCGGCCGGATCATCACCACCGAACAGGCGGCGAACCGCAATCCGGCGGACCTGCTGGCGCGGGAGCTGAACGGCGTGCGGCTCTTCGAGGGGCGCGTGACGGATGTGGACCGGCGCACCGAGGGCGGTTTCGCGCGGGGCCAGGCGCGGCTCGAGGGGCTCGAGGCCTATGCCGGGCGGGTGCTGACGCTGAAGTTCCAGAACGAGTTTCTGGTGGCCGAGGACGAGACCGGGCGGCCGCTGGCGATGACGCCGGACCTGATCTGCCTGCTCGATCTCGAGACCGGCCAGCCGATCACCACCGAACAGATGGGATACGGGTTCCGGGTCATCGCCTTTGGCCTGCCCTGCGATCCCAAATGGCGCAGCCCCCATGGGCTCGACTTGGTGGGGCCGGGCTATTTCGGCTATGCGCATCAGTATCAACCAATTGAAGACATTGAAAGAAACTGAACTACCAACATGGAGGACGGGACCATGACAACCTTTAAGACGACCTTGACGGGGGCCGCGGCGGCGCTGGCGTTGAGCGCATCCGCCGCGCTGGCGCAGAACGTGGTGACGGTGAACGTGGTGCAGATCTTCGGCACCATCGACCCGGCGAAGATCAACGACTACACGGAATACATGGCCGGGGTGAACCTCTACGAGGGGCTGACCACGGTCGACGGCGACGGCGCGATCCAGCCGCTTCTGGCCGAAAGCTGGGAGGTGAGCGAGGACCTGCTGACCTGGACCTTTACCCTCAAGGAGGGCGCGACCTTCCAGGACGGCAGCCCGGTCGAGGCAAAGGACGTCGTCTGGTCCATCGAGCGGTTGGTCGCGCTGAACCAGGGGCCGGCCTATCTCTTCGCCGACGTGCTCGACGCGGGCGCGGTCACGGCGGTGGACGACAGGACGGTGCAGATCACGCTCAACCGCGTCTATTCGCCCTTCCTGACCACGACGCCGATCCTGTTCGTGGTGAACTCGGATCTCGCGCAGGAGAACGCGACCGAGGACGATCCCTGGGCGGAGGATTTCATCGCCAACAATTCGGCCGGCGCGGGCGCCTTCATGCTCGACAGCTGGGAGCGGGGCGCGGCGATGACGCTCAAGGCCTACGAGGGCTATCACCTCGGCTGGGACGACCAGTCCATCGACGAGGTGCGCTTCGTCGTCACCAACGAGGAGGCGACGGTGCGGGCGCTGGCCGCCTCGGGCGAGCTGTCGCTGTCGTCGGACGCGCAGGCGCAGGAGACCTACGACGCCATCGGCGCCATGGAGAACTACCGGATCGAGGTCTATCCGACGGCGGACAACTTCTATTTCAAGCTCAACAACCAGCGCCCGCCGACCGATGACGTGCTGATCCGCCGCGCGCTGGCGCTGGCGACGGATTACGAGACGATCCGCGAGGTTCTGCTGCCGGGCGAGCCGCTGGCGGGACCGATGCCGCCCGTCTTCGCCGACGCCTTCCCCGAGGACGTGGCCCTGCCGGTCTTCGATCTCGAGGCCGCGGCGGAACTGGTGCGGCAGTCGAGCTATGCCGACCAGGTGCCGATCGACATCGAGATGATGTACGTCGCGGGCCTCGCCTTCGAGGAGGAGATCGCGCTCCTGCAGAAGTCGATCCTCGACAGCATCGGGTTCAACGTGCTCCTGCGGCCCGAGCCGTGGAACCGGATGACCGAGCTTGCGAGCGACGTGGAACAGACGCCGGCGATGAACCAGGTGTTCTACGGTGCCACCTATCCCTCGCCGGACAGCTACTTCTTTCCGCAGTACCACAGCCGGGCCGCGGGGACCTGGGCGAGCATGGAATGGGTGCTCGATCCGGAGGTCGACGCGATGATCGACGCGGCGCGGGCCACGGCCGATGTCGAGGAGCAGAACGAGATATACAAGGCGCTCCAGCGCAAGCTGGTGGAGGATCAGGTCGCGGTCTTCCTGCTGACGCAGCGGGGCCAGCAGGCAATGCACGAATGCCTGCAGAACTTCGTCTATGTGCCGATGCAGAGCTTCGAGTTCAACTTCCACACGATGAAATGGGTCTGCGACTGATCTCCCCTCCCTCGCGAGGCGGCGCGGGCGGTCCTTCGGGGCCGCCCGTTCCTTGTCGGGAAACAGGCGAGGCCTCGACTGCCCTTCCCGGTTGCGGGATCAGCCCCTCCGGATCGCGCGCCCGAGCCCACGACCCACAACTGGACATGATCCGGCGCAGCTAGCGCAGCCGGAAGGCGGGTTCCATCGACGAAGTCACCCGGATCAGGCGGTCTGTCCCAGCTTTCGCAGCCGGTTCTCCCGCAGCCGGGCGAAATCGTCGCCCGCGTGATAGGAGGACCGCGTCAGCGGCGTCGCCGAGACCATCAGGAAGCCCTTGCCATAGGCCGCCTTCTCGTAGGCGGCGAACTCCTCGGGCGTCACGAACCGGTCCACCCGGTGATGCTTCGGCGTCGGCTGCAGGTACTGGCCGATGGTCAGGAAATCGACATCCGCCGCGCGCATGTCGTCCATCACCTGCCCCACCGCCTGCCGGTCCTCGCCAAGGCCCACCATGATCCCCGACTTGGTGAACATCGACGGGTCCAGCTCCTTCACCCGCTGCAGGAGGCGCAGGGAATGGAAGTACCGCGCCCCGGGCCGCACCTCGGGGTAAAGCCCCGGAACCGTCTCGAGGTTGTGGTTGAACACGTCGGGCTTCGCCGCCACGACCACCTCCAGCGCCTCCGGACCGCAGCGCAGGAAATCCGGCGTCAGGATCTCGATCGTCGTGTCCGGCGCGCGGTGCCGGATCGCCCGGATCGTGCGGGCGAAATGCTCGGCGCCGCCGTCCTCCACGTCGTCGCGGTCGACGCTCGTGATCACGACATGGTTCAGCCCCAGCTTCGCCACGGCATCCGCCACGCGTCCCGGTTCGAAGGCGTCGAGTTCGTCGGGCCTGCCCGTGGCCACGTTGCAGAAGGTGCAGCCGCGGGTGCAGATGTCTCCCATGATCATCATGGTCGCGTGACCCTGCGACCAGCACTCGCCCGCGTTGGGACAGCCCGCCTCCTCGCAGACCGTCACCAGCTTGTGCTCGCGGATGATCTCGCGGGTCTGGCGATAGCCTTCGGACGTGGGCGCCTTCACCCGGATCCAGCCGGGTTTCTTCGGCTGGGCGTTGTCCTGCCGGTGCGCCTTTTCCGGGTGGCGATCGGCCGGCAGCTTCAGGTCGCGCGGGGCCATGGGCATTCCTCCGGGATTTCCACGGACATAACCCTCCGCCCCCCGGCTGTCCACGGGCAGGCCGCCGCACATGGCGGCCTTGCCCGGGACGCGGGGGTCAGGCGGCGCGGCACGGCGCGGCCTCCAGCACGGGCCCCACCTCCTCGCGCGTCAGCAGCGCGAAATGCTCCGGACCGATGAGGGTCGCGGCCCCGGCGGCGAAGACGCGCAGCCCGGTCGCCGCAAAGAGCACCTCCTCCTCCCCAAGCACGGGCGCCAGCAGCGTCGTCGCCGGCGCCGCCCTGCGCCGAATGCCGAGATGCCCCACGAGATCCGCCGCCCGCACCAGCGCCACCGGGGTCCCCAGCCAGTCGATGGCCCAGCCCGTCTCGAGCAGCAGCAACTGCCCGGGCGGCAGGCTCGTTTCGGCATCCGCGCCGAGGACGCCCGCAGGCAGGCGCACCGCGTCGTCCGTGCCGGCCTCGGCGCGCAGCGCGCGCAGAGGCCGCAGCCCGCCGTCCATGGTGTAGAGCCGGTCGCCCGGGGTCAGCTCCGCCACGTCGCGCCAGCCGGTTTCGGTCTCGAGTTTCGTGCCCGCGAACAGCCCCATGGGCCCCACGCTCGCGCAAAGCGCCGGAATGCCGATGGCGAACGCATTGGAATGATGTGCAAACATCGCATGTCTCCTGCTGTCTGAGCGGTCCGTGCCGCCGGTTCGGGAGCGGAAAGCGCGCCCCATGCCCGACAGATTGCGGCGCGATTCGCGCCGGTTTTCCGGCCCGCACGCGGCAGAACCGGGGCATAGGTTCCGATCCGGCACAGATGCCGCAAGACCCGCGCCCGAGGCGGAAAACCGAGGACAAATACCTGATAAAACTTGACTTAACCCGAGGCGGATTATGGAGGCCCCCGACGTCAGGCGGGTTTGACCTCCTGCCCGCCCCCCGGCATGCTCGCGGCGCAAGTTCGGGTGGGCAGATGACGATCAACTGGCGCCGCCACCGGCGGGAGGAACACGGGCTCGGCGGCCCGCGGGATTTCCTGCGCCAGATCGTCTATGGCGGCAACGACGGGATCGTGACCACCTTCGCCGTGGTCTCGGGCTTCGCGGGGGCCGAGGCCGCGGGAACGGCCGAGATCGGCGCGATCGCCGTCCTCGTCTTCGGCCTTGCGAACCTCTTCGCCGACGGCGTTTCCATGGGCCTCGGAGAGGTGCTCGCCGCACGCTCCCAGGCCGTGCTCCACGACCGGCAGCGCAGGGGCCAGCTGCGGGAGCTGAAGGACCATCCCGAGAAGGAACGCGCCGAACTCGTCCAGATCCTCGAGGAGCGCGGGCTCGATCCCGCCGCCGCCCGTCGCGTGAGCCGGGAGCTCGTGGCCTCGCCCGACCTCGTGGCGGACCTGATGATGACCTACGAACTCGAGATGCCGGAAAGCCCGGAGCGCAGCCCCTATCTCGGCGGGCTCTCGACCTTCGTCTCCTTCATCCTCTTCGGCTTCCTGCCGCTGATCCCCTACATGCTGCGCGACCCGCTGGCGCCCGGGACCTTCGGCCTTGCCGTCGCCGCCACCGCCGCGGCGCTGGCGCTCCTGGGGATCCTGCGCGCTGTCGTGACGCGGGAACGGCTCTTGCGCGGCATGGCGGAAACGCTCTCGGTCGGCGGGATCTGCGCGGTGGTGGCCTACGGCGTGGGCGCTCTCGTCGCGGGCTGAGCCCGCGACCTCAGCCGATCCTGTGGGCGGGCTGGCTGTCGTAATGCGTCCGCAGCCGCTGCAGCGCGATCCTCAGGACGATCTTGCCCGACCGCGCGGACCAGCCCATGCGGCGCTCGGTCTCCTCCATGCCCTCGAGCAGGCAGCAGCAGCGCAGCGCCACATCCCCCAGCCCCGGCCCCAGCGCGCCAAGCGCGCTCGCGACCCGCGCCCGCGCCTGCCCGTGGCCGCGGTCCGGCAGCAGCACCACCGTCTCGCCGCGCACCAGCTTCAGCCATTCGGGCGGTGTCTCGGCCTCGAGCTGCGCCAGTTCGAAATCCTCGCGCAGCCGCTCTCCGGCGGCGACGAGCCCCTTGCCCAGGAACGGCGTTCCGTCCTTGTCGCGCCGCCGTGCGAGGCTCGCGAGCGGGCTTTCCGCGAAGGGATGCCGCGCCCGGACGGCACCGCCCGTCTGCGCGCGCCGCCGCGCCTCGGCCAGCCCCGCCTGGGTGCGCTCCTGCGCGGCATTCTCCCGCGCGGCCATCCGCATCCGCAGTTCAGAGCGCCCCGCCCCGGTCACCCGGTACCGCAGGATGCGCGCGTCGAGATCCTCGCATTCCACGAGATCGCGCAGCGCCAGCACCTCTGCCGTGGGCCGCTCGACCATCGCCGTGCGCGCGGGCTCCCCGTCCGACGCGTCCCGCACCACCACGGCCCGCTCCATCTCCCGCGCCAGAGCCAGCGTGGCCCCCGCCTCGCAAAGCCGGCGCAGCACCCGGATCAGTTCCCCGTCGAGCAGGTCCCCGTCCGCGATCCCCAGGCTGTCCCAGGAGTTGTCCCCAAGAGCCCGCGCCAGCCGCCGGAGACCGCCGTCAACCAGCGGGTCGTCCCGCCGCGCCTCGATCCGCCGGATCTGGCGCAAGACGGTGGAGGCGTGGACGTCGATCCTGCGGGCCAGCGCCCGGATCGGGATGCCTCCGTCCACATGGGCCAGGTAATGCCCGACGGCATCGGGCACCCAGCCCGGCAAATCCCCGATATCCAGACGAAACTCCGCTGTCTGCTGGCCCATGCGCTGTATCCTTGTTCCGGGTCCGCCCCCGCGCCGAACGACCGGCGCAACCGCCCCGAGAATACATCCTTGAGTTGTATTGGTTACCCAAGTCTTAATGTCCCCCGGCACGGGACGACTTTCGATTGCACCCGATAACAGGACCTGAGGGCTGCGTTCTCAGAATTCTATCCACACGCAACACACGTTAGGGTTGTATATTCTCCCGTCATCCAACGACTGCGAGGGAACTGGAATGCAGGATCTTTACGGTATGGTCTCGGCGCTGCGCCGGCCGAGGCTTCTGGTCACCGCCGCGCGCTTCGGCCTCGACGATTACATCCGCGACATTCACCTGCCCCGGATCCTGCGAATGGCCGGCAGCAGCCTGCCGCGCACCGGCACGGCGCTGATCCGCCTGCTCGACATCGAGGAGAGCATGGACGCCCGCCGCCGCGCCGGGGCCGCGGACTACTCCGTTGCGCGTCACGTCGAGGTGCTGGTCGCGGTGATGGCCGAAACCCGGCTCCTTGCCGTCTTCCGGCCCGGACCCGTCGCCGGTCCCTCCGAGCCCGGCTGAGCCGGGCTCCGCCTCAGGTGAAGGCGTCGGGCATCTCCGCCTTGCGCCGCGCGACATGGTCCGACAGCGCCTCGGCGATCCCGGGGTCGAGGGGCGGTTTCTGGTACTGCGCCAGCAGCTTCTCGACCCGCGCGGCCGCGAGCGACATGGTGTCCGAGCCGCCTTCCTCGAACCACTGCTCGAAGGGCTTGTAGTCCAGCAGATCGGACCGCCAGAACGCTGATTTGAAATGACTCTGGGTATGGGCGCAGCCCAGGAAATGCCCGCCCGGACCCACCTCCTCCAGCGCGGCCATCGCCTGCGCCTCCTCGCCGATGTCGATGCCTGCGGCGAACTTGTGCAGCGCGCCGAGCTGGTCGGCATCCATCACGAACTTCTCGAAACTGGTCACCAGCCCACCCTCCAGCCAGCCGCAGGCATGGAGCATGAAGTTGACCCCCGACAGCAGCCCCGCCTGCAGGCTGTTGGCGCTCTCATAGGCCGCCTGCGCATCGGGCAGCTTGGAGCCGTTGAAGGCGCCCGCAGAGCGGTAGGGCAGCCGCAGGCGCCGCGCGAGCTGGCCCATGCCATAGGTGATCTGCGCGGCCTCGGGCGTGCCGAAGGTGGGTGCGCCGGAATTCATGTCGATCGAGGTCACGAAGGTGCCCGCGATCACCGGCGCTCCGGGCCGCACGAGCTGGCTGTAGGCGACCCCCGCCAGCACCTCGGCCAGCACCTGCGTCAGCGTGCCCGCGACCGACACAGGCGCCATGGCGCCCCCCACCACGAAGGGCGATATGATCGTCGCCTGCCCCGCCTCGGCATAGACCTCCAGCGCGCCCATCATTGTCGCGTCGAAGGTCAGCGGCGAATTGATGTTGATGAGCGAGGTCATTACCACGTTCTCGGAAACGAATTGTTTCCCGAAAAGGATCTCGCACATCTCCACGCTGTCGCGCGCCCGGCTCGGTTCCGTCACCGATCCCATGAAGGGCTTGTCCGACAGCGTCATATGCGCCAGCAGCATGTCGAAATGGCGCTTGTTGACCGCGATATCGGTGGGCTCGCAGACGGTGCCGCCGGAATGGTGCAGCCATTTCGACATGTAGCCCAGCTTCACCAGCGTCTCGAAATCCGCCATCGTGGCATAGCGGCGGCCGCCCCTGATGTCGCGCACGAAGGGCGGCCCGTAGACCGGCGCAAGGACAAGGTTCCGCCCGCCGATCTCCACCGACCGTTCGGGATTGCGCGCGGCCTGGGTGAAGCTGGCGGGCGCCGTGGCGCAAAGCTGCCGCGCAAGGCCCGGCGGGATGCGCACCCGCTCCCCCGTGACTTCCGCCCCCGCCTGCCGCCAGCGCTCGAGCGCGGCGGGGTTCTCCACGAAGTTCACCCCGATCTCGGCAAGCACCCGGTCGGCATTGGCCTCGATGATCTCGATGGCCTCGGGGGTCAGCACCTCGAAATCCGGGATGTTGCGCTCGATGAAGCGGGCGCAGTCGATCCGGACCGCCGTCCGCTCCGCCCGCCGCGCAGCCCCGCCGCCGCCCCTGCCCCTGCGGGTCGTCGTCGCTTCGGTCATCGCCATACCTCTCGGAGCCGCATCGTCCGCGCGTCATACGCCGCGCCGCGGGGCGGATGTCGCGGGATTGCGCCCTCCCGGTGTCAAAAGCGACATGCCCCGAACCCGGCCCCCCGTCCCGCTTTCTCCCCGGAATGCCGGGCTCAAGCCTGGCCTGTCCATCCCCCCACCCGGAGGCCGGGCTTCTACCTCCACCCGGATGCCCGGCAAAGGCCCCCTGCCCGCTTGCCTCCCCCCCGCCTTGCCGCTACCCGCTTTCCCATGACCCTGCCCGCGTCCCACCACGACCGTCTCCTGATCGTCGATTTCGGCTCCCAGGTGACCCAGCTCATCGCCCGCCGCCTGCGCGAGCTCAACGTCTACTGCGAGATCCGCCCGTTCAACGCGGTGACGGCCGACACCCTCCGGGACTTCGCCCCGAAGGCCGTGATCCTCTCGGGCGGCCCGGCATCGGTGATCGACGCGGACAGCCCGCGCCCGCCGGCGGAACTCTGGGACCTCGGCGTGCCGGTCCTCGGCATCTGCTACGGCCAGCAGGTGATGATGCAGATGCTGGGCGGCCGCGTCGAACGCGGCGACGGGACGGCGGAATTCGGCCGCGCCTATGTGGAGCGCAAGGGCGACGCGCATCCCGACCTGCTGACCGGCTGGTTCCTCGAGGGTCGCGAGCAGGTCTGGATGAGCCACGGCGACCATGTCGCTGAAATCGCTCCGGGTTTCGAGGTTCTGGGCACCTCGCCCGGTGCCCCCTTCGCGATAACCGGCGACCGCGCCCGTCACTTCTACGCCGTGCAGTTCCACCCCGAGGTGCACCATACGCCGAATGGACGGACCCTCTACGAGAACTTCGTCCGGCTCGCGGGCTTCACCGGCGACTGGACCATGGCCGCCTTCAAGGACGAGGCCATCGAGCGCATCCGCGCCCAGGTCGGCGACGCCAAGGTGATCTGCGGCCTCTCGGGTGGCGTCGACAGCTCCGTCGCCGCCGTCCTGATCCACGAGGCCATCGGCGACCAGCTCACCTGCGTCTTCGTGGACCACGGCCTCCTCAGGCTCAACGAGGCGGAGCAGGTGCTGAGCATGTTCCGCGACCACTACAACATCCCGCTGATCCACGCGGACGAAAGCGATCTCTTCCTCGGCGCGCTCGAGGGCGTCTCCGACCCCGAGACGAAGCGCAAGACCATCGGCCGGCTCTTCATCGACGTGTTCCAGAAACACGCCGACACGATCGAGGGCGCGGCCTTCCTCGCCCAGGGCACGCTCTACCCCGACGTGATCGAGAGCGTCTCGGCCTCGGGCGGGCCGTCCGTCACCATCAAGAGCCACCACAACGTGGGCGGCCTGCCCGAGAAGATGGGTCTGAAACTGGTCGAGCCCCTGCGCGAGCTCTTCAAGGACGAGGTTCGCGCCCTCGGGCACGAGCTCGGCCTTCCCCAGAGCTTCATCGGCCGCCATCCCTTCCCCGGTCCGGGCCTCGCGATCCGCTGTCCCGGCGAGATCACCCGCGAGAAGCTGGAGATCCTGCGCAAGGCCGACGCGGTCTTCATCGACCAGATCCGCCGCCATGGCCTCTATGACGAGATCTGGCAGGCCTTCGTCGCGATCCTGCCCGTGCGCACCGTGGGCGTGATGGGCGACGGGCGGACCTACGATTTCGCCTGCGCCCTGCGCGCGGTGACCTCCGTCGACGGCATGACCGCCGATTACTACCCCTTCTCCCACGAGTTCCTCGGCGAGACCGCCACGCGGATCATCAACGAGGTGCGCGGCATCAACCGGGTGACCTACGACATCACCTCGAAACCGCCCGGCACGATCGAATGGGAATGACCGCCGCCCGCCCCCGCCCCGCGCGCCGGGCCACCCCGGACCTCCGGGGACGATGCGGCTGAGCGGCCTCCTCCGGGAGGATCGCGGCGGGCGGTCGCCATGAGACGCCTGCTGCGGACCCTCGCGGGCCTCGTCCTGATCGCCGTGGCCCTCTATGGCATCGGCTTCGCGGGCGGCCTCGGCTCGGCGCTGCTGACGCCCTCCTGCGCCACCCTCAAGACCCGGGAGGCGCGCTTCGACCTGGCCGTGGTGCTGTCGTCGGGCATGCAGGCCGGGGGCACGCTCGGCCCGGTGACCGCCGACCGCCTGATGGCGGGCGTGGGGCTCTACGAGGCCGGGACGGTCGCGCGGCTCCACATGACCGGCGACGGGCTGCCGCAATCCCCGGTCTCGGCCGGGGGCGCGATGCGCGACAAGGCCATCGCCGAGGGTGTCCCCCCCGACCTCGTGACCGCCGAGGAACATTCCCGCTCCACCCTCGAATCGGCGCTCCTGTCCCGCGGCGAGACCGCCGACGCCGACACGATCGTCCTGGTCAGCTCCGGCTTCCACCTCTGGCGCGCGGCCGCGTCGATGGCCTGGGCGGGCACGCCCGTGGATGCGACCTGCCATCCCGCCGCCATGACCGACCCCTCCGAGCTGCTCGAGAAGGCCCATTACGAGGCGCTGCGCTGGGGACCCAACGCCCTGCGCGCGCTGCTCTGGTCCGCCGCCGATCTGATCGGGCTCTCCGAACGCCTGCCGGACTGGTGGCTCGCCTGACGGCGGCGGGGCTGGACAGGCGCCGCGCGGGCCGCCACCCTCTCCCCATGCTCCGCGCAGCCGCCCTCGCCCTGCCGCTGGCCCTCCTCGCCGGGACCGCCCCCGCCGATCCCCCGGGACTGCACTGCCTCGGCTCCCGGCCCGGCTTCATGTTCTCCGTCGAGGCCGGCGACGTGGTGCGCTTCGACTATCTCGGAGACGGGCAGTTCGGACTCGACCCCGCGCTGACCGACCGCTTCGAGGGCTTTCGCGGCTTCGAACTCGTCACCGCGCGGGAGCGCTGGGATCTCTGGCTCGAGACCCGCGCCTGCCGCATCATCGGCATCGACCTGCCGCTCTCGCTCGAGATCGCGGTGCCCTCGTCGGGCGGCCTGCGCCCGCTCACCGCCTGTTGCCGCTGGGTCGACTGACCCCGGCCCCTTGCACCCGCCCCCCGGTCGGGGCAGAGGTCGGCGGCCCCCAGCCAGAGCGCGCCCCGTGACCGACCTCGCCCCGCCCCGCCTGACCGACACTGCCCGCGCGGGCCTCTGGATGCTGGGCGCCGTGGTGTCCTTCACCTCCATGGCTCTGGCGGGCCGCGCGGTCAGCCTCTCGCTCGACACCTTCGAGATCATGACCTGGCGCAGCGTCGTCGGCATCGTCATCGTGCTCACCGTGGCCACCGCCACCGGCACGATCCGGCAGGTCCGCGCCGAGCGGCTGTGGCTTCACGGCGTCCGCAACCTCGCCCATTTCACCGGCCAGAACCTCTGGTTCTTCGCCGTCGCCACGATCCCCCTCGCGCAGCTCTTCGCGCTCGAGTTCACGACGCCGATCTGGGCGCTGCTCCTCGCCGTGCCGATCCTCGGCGAAAGGATCACCACCCGCGCGCTGGTCACCGCCGGGGTGGGCTTTCTCGGCGTCCTGATCGTCGCCCGTCCCTCGCCCGAGACCCTGAGCCCCGGGCTCATGGCCGCCGCCGCCTGCGCGGTCGGCTTCGGGCTGACGGCGGTGCTGACGCGCAGGCTCACGCGGACCGACAGCATCACCTCGATCCTGTTCTGGCTCACGGTGATGCAGGCGGTCTTCGGGGTGATCTGCGCGGGCATCGACGGCGACATCGCCATGCCGGGCCGCACCGAGGCGCCCCTCCTGATCGTCATCGGCTGCGCCGGTCTCGCCGCGCATTTCTGCCTGACCTCGGCGCTGTCGCTGGCCCCCGCGGGGGTGATCATGCCCATCGACTTCCTGAGGCTGCCGCTGATCACGGTGCTCGGCATGGCGATCTACGCCGAGCCCTTCGACCCCCTCGTGCTTCTCGGCGGCGCGATCATCTTCGCGGCCACATGGTCCGGTCTCGCCCGCCGCACCCGCGCCTGACGCCGCCCCGCCGGTCCGCGGTCAGGGCGCGGTATAGCCGCCGTCGACCAGGTGATAGCTTCCGGTGATGAAGCTCGCCCGCTCCGACAGCAGGAAGCAGGTCAGGGCAGAGACCTCCTCGGGCGTGCCGATCCGGCCGATCGGATGCAGGCCCGCCAGCCCGGCCAGCATCTCGTCGCTCAGGTTGTCGGTCAGCAGCGGCGTCTGGATGAAGGCCGGGCCCACCGCGTTGATCCGCACGCCTTTCTGCGCATATTCCATGGCCGCCGTCTTCGTGAGGCCCAGGAGCGCATGCTTGCTCGCCACATAGGCCGAGGAATTGGCGAACCCCACGCTGCCGAGGATCGAGGCCATGTTGACGATGGCACCGCCCCCCGCGCGCTCCATCGCGGGGATCTGGTAGCGCATCCCGTAGAACACGCCGTTGAGGTTCACGCCGATCACCTGCGCCCAGGACTCGAGCGGATACTCCCCCACGGGCGCCTGCGCCCCGCCGATGCCCGCATTGTTGACCGCCAGATGCAGCCCGCCCGTCTCGGCTTCGGCAAAGGCGACCGCCGCCTCCATCGCGGCCGCATCCGACACGTCCGCGGCACGGGCCAGCGCCCGCCCGCCAGCCCGCGCGATCTCCTCCGCAACGCGCCCGCAGGCCGCCTCGTCGAGGTCGGAGACGACAACCGTGGCGCCGCTCGCCGCCAGTTCGAGGGCAATGGCCTTCCCGATCCCGGAGGCCGCCCCCGTCACGAGCGCCGTCTTCTGCGTGAATTCGAACATGATCCCTCTCTCCCTGTCCTTGACCCCGCGCGTCCCGCGCGCGGACCCGAAGTGTCCCCCCTCCGGGGAAGGCTGTCCTTGCGCTGGCTCAAGTGACGCCGCGTTCCCTTGCGTCCTGCGCCGCAGCCGAGCACGGAACCCGCAGAAACCGGATTGCGGCGCGCCCCGCGCCGGGGCCTTGTCGCCCCCATGACCCAGACCTCCCTCTCCCCCCGCGCCTGGACCGAGCTGGCGCTCCTCGCCCTGATCTGGGGCGCGTCGTTCCTCTCGATCCGCCTTGCGCTCTTCGAGATCGGGCCGGCCTGGGTCGTGGCGCATCGCACGGTCTGGGCGGCGCTCTCGCTCTGGCTCGTCGCCTGCGCCCTGCGCCTGCCGCTGCCGCGCGCGCCGAGGGTCTGGGGCGCGTTCCTCGTGATGGGCTGCCTCAACAACGTCATCCCCTTCCTGCTGATGGCCTGGGGCCAGCAGCATATCGAGACCGGTCTGACCTCGATCCTCAACGCGGGAACGGCGCTCTGGGGCGTGCTCCTCGCCGCCCTCGTCTTCGCCGACGAGCGGCTCACCGCGCGGCGCGCGGCGGGCGTGACGTTGGGCCTCGCCGGGGTGGCCCTCGCCGTGGGGCCCGGCGCGCTCCGGGGCCTCGACCTGACCTCGCTCGCGCAACTGGCCGTCATCGCCGGGACGGTCAGCTATGCCGTCGCCGCGATCTGGGCGCGCAAGCGCCTGTCTGGCCTGCCGCCGATCCTCGCCGCCGCGGGGATGCTCTCGGGCGCGGCGCTGGTCTCCCTGCCGCTCGCCGTCGCCCTCGAGGGCCCGCCCGACCTCACGCTCGCGCCCCGCACCCTGGGCAGCATCGCCTATTTCGCGCTGGTGGCCACTGCGGGTGCCTATCTCCTCTACTACCGCGTCCTCGCCATGGCCGGGAGCGGCAACCTCATGCTGGTCACGCTGATGATCCCCCCCACCGCGATCCTCCTCGGCACGCTGGTGCTGGGCGAGACGCTGGAGCCCACGGCCTATGGCGGCTTCGCCCTCCTCGCCCTCGGCCTCGCCGTGCTCGACGGCCGCCTGTTCCGGCTTTTCCGCTGGGCCAGTCCGGCACCTTGAGCGACATTACCTATTATATTCAATAGATTGAACGGCGTTTCATCGTGTAACGCTCACGCGGCCGCCTTCTCCTGCACCTTCTCGGCGAGGTCCCTTGCGATGGCGAAGGCCCCCTTGATCCGGTCCGCCTCGCTCTTCCAGTCCCGCCGCACGACGATCTTGTTGTCCTTGACCTTGGCGAGCCCGTTCTGACCTTCGATGAACTCGACCAGCCCCTTCGGAGAGGCGAACTTGTCGTTGTGAAAGCGGATGGTCGCGCCCTTCGGCCCGCCGTCGAGCTGCGCGATCCCCGCCCGCTTGCACATCGCCTTGATCCTGACGATCAGCATCAGCGTGTTCACCTCCCGCGGCAGCTTGCCGAACCGGTCGATCAGCTCCGCCGCAAAGCCCTCCAGCTCCACCTTCGTCGTGAGGTTGGAGAGCCGCCGGTACAGCCCCAGCCGCACGTCGAGGTCCGGCACATACTCCTCCGGGATCAGCACCGGCACGCCGAGGTTGATCTGCGGCGCCCATTGCCCGTCGTCCACGATCCCCTCCGCCTCGCCGGACCGGATCTTCGCGATCTGCTCCTCGAGCATCGACTGGTAGAGCTCGTAGCCCACCTCCCGCATCTGGCCCGACTGCTCCTCGCCCAGCAGGTTCCCCGCCCCGCGAATGTCGAGATCCTGGGAGGCCAGCGTGAACCCCGCCCCCAGCGTATCGAGCGAGGACAGCACCCGCAGACGCTTGGACGCCTGGTCCGTCAGCTTCGCCCGCGGCTTCGTCGTGAGGTAGGCATAGGCCCGCGTCTTCGCGCGTCCCACCCGGCCCCGGATCTGGTAGAGCTGGCTCAGCCCGAACATGTCCGCCCGCCACACGATCATCGTGTTGGCGGTCGGAATATCGAGCCCCGACTCCACGATCGTCGTGGCCAGAAGCACGTCGTACTTGCCGTCGTAAAAGGCGTTCATCCGGTCGTCGAGCTCTCCCGCCGCCATCTGCCCGTGGGCCACGACGACGCTCACCTCCGGCACCTCCTCCCGCAGGAAGGTCTCCATCTCCGCGATATCGCTGATCCGGGGCACGACGAAGAAGCTCTGCCCGCCCCGGTATCTCTCCCGCAGCAGCGCCTCGCGCACCGTCACCGTGTCGAACTCGCTGACGTAGGTCCGGATCGACAGCCGGTCCACGGGCGGCGTACCGATGATCGACAGCTCCCGCACCCCCGACAGCGACAGCTGCAACGTGCGGGGAATGGGCGTCGCTGTCAGCGTCAGCACATGCACATCCGTCCGAAGCTGCTTCAGCCGCTCCTTGTGCCCCACGCCGAACCGCTGCTCCTCGTCGATCACCAGCAGGCCGAGGTTGCGGAACCGGATGCCCTTGGCCAGCACCGCATGGGTTCCCACCACGATGTCGACGTCGCCCGAGGCCAGCCCCTCCCGCGTCTGCGCCGCTTCCTTCTGCCCGACGAACCGCGACAGCGCCCGCACGTTGACCGGAAAGCCCCGGAACCTCTCACGGAAGCTCTGCGCGTGCTGCCGCGCCAGCAGCGTCGTCGGCGCCACCACCGCCACCTGGACGCCCGACATCGCCGCCACGAAGGCCGCCCGCATCGCCACCTCGGTCTTGCCGAAGCCCACGTCGCCGCAGATCAGGCGGTCCATGGGCGTGCCGGCCTCCATGTCCTCCAGCACCTGCTCGATGGCGCTCAGCTGGTCGTCGGTCTCGTCATAGGGAAACCTTGCGAGGAACTGCTCCCACATCCCCTCGGGCGGCGTGAGCGCCGGCGCCGTGCGCAGCGCGCGCTCGGCCGCCACGCGGATCAGCCGCTCCGCCATCTCGCGGATGCGCTCCTTCAGCCGCGCCTTCTTCGCCTGCCAGGCGCCGCCGCCCAGCCTGTCGAGAAGTCCCTCCTCGTGGCCGAACCTCGACAGAAGCTCGATATTCTCCACCGGCAGGTAAAGCGTCGATTTCTCTGCATATTCGAGCTTCAGGCACTCATGCGCCGCCCCCAGCGCAGTCACCACCTCCATGCCCAGATAGCGCCCCACGCCATGATCGACGTGCACAACCAGGTCGCCCGGCGTAAGGCTCTGGTGCTCCGTCAGGAAATTCTCGGCGCGCTTGGTGCGCTTGGTCTTGCGGATCAGCCGGTCGCCCAGCACGTCCTGCTCGGAAATCACCGTCAGCCTGCGCCCGTCCAGCGGCGCCTCGAACCCGGTTTCCAGAGCCCAGACAGCAAGATGCAGCCCGCTCTTGCCTACGCGCGTGAAGTCGGTGACCGGGATCGTCTCCGCCAGCCCCTCGTCCTCGATCAGCCCCGACAGTCGCTCCCGCGCGCCCTCGGAATAGGAGGCGACGACCACCGGACCATCCTGAAGCTTCGCGCGAACATGATCCGCCAACGCGCCGAAAAGGCTTATCTTCTCCTGCTGCCGCTCCGGCGCGAAATTGCGCCCGATCCGCCCGCCCGCGTCGATCGACACGGGCCCCGAGGCGCGGGGGCTCGGCGAGAACTGAAGCACGCGCCTCTGCCCCAGCGCCTCCGTCCAGGCCGCATCGTCGAGATAGAGCGAGGCCGGCGGAGCGGGCTTGTAGACCGTGTCGTGGCGCGACTTGCCCTCCATCGCCAGCCGCCGCGTCTCATAGGCATCCTCGATCAGCGTCCAGCGCGTGTCCCGGATCGGCGCCGCCTGGTCGTCGAGCGTGACCGAGGCGCCGGGCAGGTAATCGAACAGCGTCTCCAGCCGGTCGTGGAGGAACCCCAGCCAGTGCTCCATGCCCTGGTGCTTGCGCCCCGCGCTGACCGCCTCGTAAAGCGGATCGTCGGTCCCTGCCGCGCCGAATTCCAGCCGGTAGGACTGCCGGAACCGGGTGATCGCCGCCTCGTCGAGGATGGCCTCGCTGACCGGCGCCAGCTCCACCCGGTCCAGCTTCTCGATCGTCCGCTGGCTCGCCGCATCGAAGCGCCGCGCGCCATCCAGAACGTCGCCGAAGAGATCGAGCCGCACCGGCCCGGTCTCCCCCGGCGGATAGATGTCGATGATCCCGCCGCGCACGGCATAGTCGCCCGGCTCCGCCACCGTGGGCGCCTGGGAGAACCCCATACGCACCAGGAACTCGCGCAGCCGGCCCTCGTCGATCCGGTCGCCCACCCGGGCTCGGAACGCGGCATCCTTCAGCACCGCCCGCGCGGGCACCTTCTGCGTGGCCGCGTTGACCGTGGTCAGCAGCACGAACCTCTCCGGCATCCCGTGGACCAGCGCCGCCAGCGCCGCCATCCGCGCCGCCGACACGTTCGGGTTGGGCGACATCCGGTCATAGGGCAGGCAATCCCAGCTCGGGAAGGTGACCACCGGCATGCCGGGCGCGAAGAAGCGCAGCGCATCGGCCATGGCGGCCATGCGCTTGTCGTCGCGGGCGACATGGATGACCGGGCCGCCGCTCTTGTCGATCTCGGACAGCACGAGCCGGGCGTCGAAGCCTTCGGGCGCGCCGCCGACGCTGATTTCTGTGAGCTGGGACATGGCGCCTCAGGTACTGGCACCGGGGGGGAAGTCAACCGGCGGCGAGAGCGCTCAGAACGTGTTGAAGAGGAAGGACCGGTCGAGGTTCTTCCACATGCCCCAGAGCGCGGTGACGAAAATCGACGCCATGCCGATGAACTGCACCGCCTGCCGGTGACGGATCAGCCGCCGGTGCAGCGCCTCGCCTTCGGGCGCCTCCCTCGCGATCCGCCCCGCCGTCCGCACCGACAGCGCGCCGACAAAGGACATCGGCAGGGCGATCAGGAACACCGCCTGGGCGAACTCGACGCCGTAGAAGAATCCGAGGATCGCCAGCGCCGTCAGCACGAAACAGACGAAGCCCATGAGCAGCAGGCCCGACACCTGCCCGATATAGAGAATGCGGTTCACGTTGATGCGCACCATGTCCTCGAGATCCTGCTGCGCCTCGCCGCCATGCCGCCGCGCCCGGGTGATCATGTCGAAGGGGACGCCGAGAACGTAGTGGCTGGCCGAGGACCAGACCACCGCCAGCGCGATCCAGAACCAGAGGTTCGAGAAGGACCGCATGTCGATGACTTCGAAGATCGTCTGGGTCCAGTTCACGCCCGGCCTGCCTGGGTTCGATTTGGCGCGGACCCTACATTTGGCACCCGGCGAAGCCCAGACTTGCCGGACAGGAATATCCGTGGCACCCGGTCTCCTGTGACAAGAAAGGCCCGTCGCCCGATGAAACCGACCGTCGCCCCCTTCCCCACCGCCCGCCTGCGCCGCCTGCGCCGCACGCCCGCGCTCCGCGCGCTGGTGCGCGAGACCACGCTCGCGCCATCGGATTTCATCTGGCCGCTCTTCGTGACCGATGGTGTGGACGCCGAGGAGCCGATCCCCTCCATGCCGGGCGTCAGTCGGCTGACGGTGGACCGCGTCGCCCGCGCCGCGAAACAGGCCGAGGCCCTGGGCATTCCCGCGATCTGCATCTTTCCCTACACGCCACAAAGCGCCCGCACCGCCGATTGCGCCATGGCCTGGGACCCGGACAACATCGCCAACCGCGCGATCCGCGCGGCCAAGGAGGCGGCGCCCGGGGTCGCGGTGATGACCGACATCGCCCTCGATCCCTACAACATCGACGGGCAGGACGGCTTCGTGGAGGACGGTCACATCGTCAACGACCGCACCGTCGAGGCGCTGGTGAAGATGGCGCTGGTCCAGGCCGAGTGCGGCGCCGACATGCTGGGCCCCTCGGACATGATGGACGGCCGCATCGGCGCGATCCGCGCGGCGCTCGAGGAGGCGGGCCACCAGGACGTTGCGATCCTCTCCTATACCGCGAAATACGCCTCCGCCTTCTACGGCCCGTTCCGCGATGCGGTGGGCGCCTCGGGCGCCCTCAAGGGCGACAAGACCACCTACCAGATGGATCCCGGAAACTCCGACGAGGCCCTTCGGCTGGTGCAGCGCGACCTCGCCGAGGGTGCGGACATGATCATGGTCAAGCCCGGGATGGCCTATCTCGACATCTGCCGCAGGGTAAAGGACGCCTTCGGCGTGCCGCTCTTCGCCTACCAGGTCTCGGGCGAATACGCGATGCTGACGGCCGCCGCGCAGAACGGCTGGCTCGACCGCGAGAAGGTCATGCTCGAAAGCCTCACCGCCTTCAAGCGCGCGGGTTGCGACGGGATCCTGACCTATTTCGCCCCCGAAGCGGCAGAGCTTCTCGGCGGCTGAGGACGGATGGGGGGCCGGGCTGAAGCCCGGCACACCCGGCCCGCCCCGGGTCCTCTCGCCCCCCGACCCCGCGCGAATCCGCTTGCGGCGTCGTCCCGCGTGACAGGCCCCGCGTTTTGGGCTAACGTCCGCCCCACCAGATCGGCCGCCAAAGGCCGGCGACAGAGGCTAATCGAGGCAGAACCATGACCCACCTCTCCAGACGGGTGTTCCTCGCCGCGGGCGGGGCCTCAGGGCTCCTTCTGGCGGCCTGCGGCAACGGCGTCGGCAACCAGAACGGCCCGATGATCGACGCCCGCGTCGACAGCACCCTCTCCTTCATGCAGAGCCGCTATCCCTCCTCCGCGGATCTCCTGGCCAAATCCACCGGCATGCTGGTGATGCCGCTGATCACCGAGGCCGGGCTCGGCATCGGCGGGGCCTATGGCCGAGGCGCCCTGCGCGTGGCGGGCCAGACGGTGGATTACTACTCCGCCGCCACCGTCTCCACCGGGCTCCAGATCGGTGCGCAGCAGTACAGCCATGTGCTTTTCTTCATGACCGAGGACGCCCTCGCCGACTTCCGCCGCTCCGACGGCTGGGTCGCGGGCGCCAACGTCACCTATGCGCTGCGCGACAATGCCGACAACCTCGCGGCGGAAACCCTGACCTCGCGCTCGCCTGTGATCGCGCTGGTGTTCGCCCAGGCCGGGCTTCGGGTCGGCGCCACGCTCGAAGGCACGAAATACACCCGCATCATCCCCTGACCTGCGCGCCCGCGCGGCGCCAGTCTCTGGAGTCTCCCGGCCGATGCCGCGGCCCCATGACCGCAAAGCACGGCGGGCCGGGATCACGGGGTCCGAACGGTTAACAGTCGCGGCTGTCCACGGCTGTTTTTCTTTCTTGTCAATTGCTTGCGAGAGCGTCCACATGTGGACGCCCCGTCACCGGTAGTGCAGCGAGCGGCCGTTGTTGAAGATCTGGACCTTGTCGGGCGCCGCCGCGAGGTGCACCTCGCGTCCCCGCAGGTCCCGGTGGATGCCCGGCAGCTTCGCGATGACCGTCTGGCCCTCGATGGTGCTCTGGAAGTACATCAGCGTCACCTCGCCGAGCGCCTCGGTGATGTCCACGGTCCCGGTGAAGGCGGCATCGCCGTGGGCTTCGACGAAATCCTCGGGCCGGATGCCGACCTTCACCTTCATCCCCTTGTCCGCGTCCTGGGTCGCGATCGCCGCCACCGCGACGCCGCCGCTGTCGAGCCGCACCTTCGTCTGCGGACCCGTCTCCACGATCTCGCCGGGAAAAAGGTTCATCGCGGGCGAGCCGATGAACTGCGCCACGAACTCATTCTCGGGCCGCTCGTAAAGTTCGAGCGGCGAGCCCACCTGAGCGATGCCCTTGTTCGCCAGAACCACGATCCGGCTGGCCAGAGTCATCGCCTCCACCTGGTCGTGGGTGACGTAGATCATCGTCGAGTCGGGCATCGACTCCTTCAGCTGCGCGATCTCCAGCCGGGTCGCCACCCTCAGCGCCGCGTCGAGGTTCGAGAGCGGCTCGTCGAAGAGGTAGACCTTCGGATCCCGCACGATGGACCGCCCGATGGCCACCCGCTGCCGCTGCCCGCCCGACAGCGCCTTGGGCAGGCGGTCGAGATAGGGCTCGAGCTGCAGGATCCGCGCGGCCTTGGCCACCGCCGCGTCGATCTCCTCCTTCGACTTCTTCGCCAGCTTGAGCGAGAAGGTCATGTTGTCCCGCACCGTCATGTGCGGGTAGAGCGCGTAGGACTGGAACACCATCGCGATCCCGCGCTGCGCAGGCGGTACGTCGTTCACGACCTGTCCGTCGATTTCCAGCGTCCCGCCCGAGATCTTCTCCAGCCCCGCGATCATCCGCAGGAGCGTCGACTTCCCGCAGCCCGACGGCCCGACGAAGACGATCAGCTCGCCCTTCTTGATGTCGAGGTTGATGTTCTTGAGGACATCGACGGTCCCGCCATATGTCTTCGCGACATCCCTGAGCTTCAAATCGGCCATCGTCGTCCCTCCCTAAGCCTTCAATCCTTTATGCGCAGCGCCAGACAGACCTGCCACGGCGCGAGCCGGACCACATTGCCCGGTCCGACCTCCGCCGAACCGAGTTCCTCTCCGGTGCGACGCCAGCGCCCGTCCGGCAGCGCGATCTCTCCGGCATGTCCGGAGACATTGAACGCGCAGAACATTTCCGCCCCTTCGCCCGCGCGCGTGAAATAGACCACCTGTCCGGCGTGCCGGACGGCGTCATGGGCGCCCTTCATCAGCACCGGATTGGCATGGCGGAACGCGATGGCCCGCCGGTAATGGTGCAGCATCGCCTCCGGGTCCTGTTCCTGGGCGGCGACCGAGCGGTGCAGGTGCTTGACCGGCACAGGGAGCCAGGGCTTCACGTCGGAAAACCCCGCGTACTGGTTCGACGGCTCCCACGGCATCGGGGTCCGGCATCCGTCGCGGCCCTTGAACTCCGGCCAGAACTCTATTCCGTAGGGATCCTGCAGGTCCTCGTAGGAGACATCCGCCTCGGTCAGGCCCAGTTCCTCTCCCTGGTAGAGACAGACCGACCCGCGCAGGCACAGGATCAGCGTGGCCAGCATCCGGTTTGCCTCGTGGCTCAGGTTCCAGCGCGAGGCGTGGCGCATGACGTCGTGGTTCGAGAAGGCCCAGCAGGCCCAGCCGTCCGCCGCCTCCATGTCGACCCGGGTCATGACCTCGGCGACACGGGCCGCGGTGGGCTGCTCCTTCGACAGGAACTCGAAGGCATAGCACATCTGCATGAGGTCGTCGCCGGCGGTGTACTGCCCCATGATCTGCAGACCGCGCTGCGCGTCGCCCACCTCGCCCACGGCGGCGGCGCCGTAGGGATCCATCACCCGACGCAGCTTGCGCAGGAAGTCGAGGTTCTCGGGCTGGTTCTTCGAGTAGAGGTGTTCCTGGTAGTTATAGGGGTTGACCGAGGGCGCGATGGTCGAGTTCCGGAGCTCGGGCGCCAGCGGAGGATTGTCCCGCAAGTGCTTGTCGTGGATGTAGAAGTTGATCGTATCGAGGCGAAATCCATCGACTCCGCGATCCAGCCAGAACCGCGCGACGTCGAGCAGCGCCTCCTGCACCTCGGGCTCGTGGAAATTCAGGTCCGGCTGGGAGACGAGAAAGTTGTGAAGGTAGTACTGCTCCCGCCGGCTGTCCCATTGCCAGGCCGATCCGCCGAAGATCGACAGCCAGTTGTTGGGCGGCGTCCCGTCCGGCTTGGCATCGGCCCAGACGTACCAGTCGGCCCGGTCGTTGTCTCGGCTCGCGCGGCTCTCCGTGAACCACGGGTGCTGATCAGAGGAATGGCTGAGCACGAGGTCGATCATCACCCGCAACCCCAGCCCGTGCGCCACCTCGATCACCCGGTCGAAATCCGCGAGCGACCCGAACAAGGGGTCCACGTCCCTGTAATCGGACACGTCGTAGCCGAAATCCTTCATCGGTGAGGTGAAGAACGGGCTGATCCAGATCGCATCCACCCCCAGCGAGGCGATATAGGGCAGCCTTTGCGCGATGCCGGCGAGATCGCCGACGCCATCGCCGTTGCTGTCCTGATAGGAGCGCGGATAGATCTGGTAGATCACCGCGCCCCGCCACCAGTCCGGGTCTCGTTCGGGATGCGCCACGGGCGCCGCCGCTTCAGCGAGGCTCATGAACCCTCTCTACTTCACGGACCCGGCCAGGATGCCCCGGACAAGGTAGCGCTGCATGGCGAAGAATACCGCCAGAGGCACCGCGATGGAGACGAAGGCCGCCGTCGCGAGGATCTCCCAGTTGCCGCCGCGCGTGCCCAGAAGCTCCACGATCTGCCGGGTCATCACGGTCGTCTGGCCGGATGCGTCGATCAGGAACACGGAGGCCACGAGGAGGTCGTTCCAGGTCCAGAGGAACTGGAAGATGGCGAAGGATGCGAGGGCCGGGAAGGACAGCGGCAGGATGATGCGCGTGAAGATCTGGAAATCCGTGGCGCCATCCACCTTGGCGTTCTCGATGATGTCCCTCGGCAGACCGACCATGTAGTTTCGCAAGAGATATATCGCGAGTGGCATCCCGAAGGCCGTATGGGCCAGCCAGACGCCCAGATATCCCTTCCCGATCCCGATCCCGAGGTGCAGCCGCAGAAGCGGGATCAGTGCGAGCTGCAGCGGCACGACGAGCATGGCCACCACGAGCGCGACGAGAAGCGCCCGGCCCGGAAACTCCATCCACGCCAGCGCGTAGGCGGCGAAGGCCGCGACGACGATGGGAATGATCGTCGCGGGAATCGTCACCGTGAGCGTGTTGAAGAACGCCCTCGACATGTTGTCCTGGCCCCGTCCCGAGAACAGGATTGTGTCGTAGTTCTGGGTCGTGAACTCGGGCGGGATCACGGCGTTCACGAAGACACGGCTGCCACTGCTGGAGGGCTCCTCGACCGAGGTATAGACGTAGGACCCGTCCGGGTTCACGGTGATCGTCTCGCCGTTGTCCTCGCCGGTCTCGCCGATCGCATAGGCGCTCGGATTCCGCGCGGAGGTGCCGAAACTCCTCAGCTCGAGCCCGGCGCCCGGCCCCCTGTCGTCGGTCAGCAGATTGCCTTCGATGACGTAGACCCCGTCCACGAGCTCTGCCGCCTCGGCCCCCGCCGTGCGGAGCTGGATGGTCTGCTCCGTCGCGGTGAGAGACGCCCACCAGCCGGAATTCGAGATCTGGTCGGCTGTCCGGAAGGAGGAGACGAGCAGTCCGACCGTCGGGAAGATCCACAGAAGGACCAGCGCCACGACACTGATGTGAACGGCCCACATCAGCCCGCTCTTCTGGCCCGCCATCCCGTCATCGGTCGACTTGGCCTTGAAGAGGCCGCGCAAGAAGCCGCGCGAACTGCTCTGGAACACGCCGCGGTCGATGTTTTCCTGCGTAGCCATCAGCGCATCTCCTTGCGGGCGTTGTGGACGTTCCAGACGAGGATGGGAGTGACGAGGGCCATGATCACGATGGCCGACGCCGACCCCACGCCCCAGTCGTTGGCGCGGAACAGCTTGTCATACATGTAGTTGGCGAGAACTTGCGTCTCCCACTGGCCGTTGGTCATGGCGAAGACGATGTCGAAGATCTTCAGCACCACGAGCGTGATCGTGGTCCACACGACGACGATCGTGCCCATGATCTGCGGCACCTTGATCTGGAAGAAGAGCTGCAGCGGCTTCGCCCCGTCGATGATCGCCGCTTCGATGGTCTCCTCCGGGATGCCGCGCAGGGCTGCGGAGAGGATGACCATGGCGAAACCGGTCTGGATCCAGATCAGGATCACCATCAGCAGGAAGTTGTTGTAGAACGGCAGGGTCAGCCAGTTGATCGGCTCGCCATAGGGCAGTGACGCGGTCAGGACGCCCCAGACGCCGCGTACCGAGACCCATGCAAGCCAGAGCCCGAAGAGCCCGAGAAAGGCGCGCGCGCCCTTCATCATCACGCCTTCGCGTGGGCCGGGGCGGTCCTCCCAGAGCGGTCTTGCGGCGAGATAGCCGACATAGGCCGCGATCACGGCGAAGGCTCCGCAGAGGATCGCCGGGAATACCCTCAGAAAGATGAAGGACCAGATGCCGCCCTCGAAGTTGAGCCAGACCGCGTTCATGACGCCGATCTGCGCGGCATCGACGGGGCGCGCCTCGTAGATCAGCTTGAAGATCACGGACGCGCCGACGAAGGAAATCGCCATCGGCATGAAGATGAGCGACTTGGCGATATTGCCCCAGCCGATCCTGTCGGTCAGCTGCGCGGCGAGCAGGCCGAAGGCCGTGGAGGCCGCGGGGACCACGATCAGCCACAGCATGTTGTTGCGCATGGCCTCCCAGAACTTCGGCTCGTTCATCATCTGCTCGTAGTTGGCGAAGCCGACGAAGGCGCCGCCGAGGGCGCGGTCGGTCAGCGACAGGCGCAGCGTCTCGAAGACGGGATACCCGAGGTAGAGCAGCAGGAAGAAGAACGCGGGAAACACGAAAAGCCACGGTCGGACCATGTTGGCCCGGTTGATGTTCCGCCCGGCCTGCGCGCCGCGCGCCGGGAAGATGAACCGGTCGAGAACGAGGTTCGAGAAATAGAAATACGCCAGGCATCCGCCGACGCCGACAGCGATGGTCATCAAACCCTGAAGTGCTGGGTTCATGGGGTCCTCCTCCCGGTTCGTCAGCAGCGGCGGGCCGCGCCCGGCATGTCGTCGCCGGGCGCGGTCCTCTTGAGCTGTTTACCTGAGCGCGTCCCAGCTGGCCTGGATCTCGTCGGCCACCTGCTGGGCATCCTTGCCGCCCACGAAGTCCACCATGCCGGTCCAGAAGGTGCCGGCGCCGACGCCGCCGGGCATCAGATCGGACCCGTCGAAGCGGAAGGTGGTCGCGTTGACCAGGATCTCGCCCTGACCGCGCAGCGTGTCGTTCATGTAGGTGTCGAGGTTCACGCCGGTGTGGGGCGTCAGGAACCCGGTCTGCGCCATGGAGATCTCGTGCGCCAGCGGCAGCTTGAAGAACTCGAAGAGCGCATCGGTGGCATCCGAAGGATCGGTGATCGCCATCAGCGTGCCGCCGCCCAGGACCGGGCTGCCGAGGTCGCGGCCTTCGTAGGCCGGGAAGTAGAAGAAGTCGGCGTTGAGGCCGAATTCGACGTCCTCGGGGAAGAAGGCCGGCACGAACGACGCCTGGCGGTGCATGAAGCACTGCGGCGGCGACGAGAAGAGACCGTCCGGGCTGTCGCGGAAGTCGGTGGAGGCCACCGCGCTAGCGCCGCCGGCGACCTTTTCGTCGTCACGGGCGAACCAGCCGAATTCCTCGATCGCGGCCACGACCTGCGGGTCGTTGAACGGCAGTTCGTTCGTGGTCCAGGCATCGTAGACCTCGGGCTCGACCGTCCGCAGCATGAGGTCCTCGACCCAGTCGGTCGCGGGCCAGCCGGTCGCGGCTCCCGATCCGAGGCCGATGCACCAGGGCGTCTCGCCGTCGGCGACCATCTGCTCGGTCAGGTCGCGAAGCTCTTCCATGGTCTCCGGCACTTCGTAGCCGAAGTCCTCGAAGTTCTCGGGGTTGTACCAGACCAGCGACTTGACGTTCACGTTGTAGAAGAAGCCGTAGAGATCCTCTTCGTCGTCCTGGCCCTCGAAAGTGCCGAGGGCGACCCAGCTGTCGCCGGCGCCATAGTTCTCGGCCACCCAGTCGGCCATGCCGTCGGGAAGCGGATGCAGGAGGCCGCGCGCCGCCATGTCCGAGGCAAGACCCGGCTGCGGGAAGACTGCGACGTTGGGCGCGGAGCCCGCTTCCGCGTCGATCACGATCTGCTGCTCGAAGCTGTCAGAGCCGGTATAGATGACCTGCGCCCCGGTCGCGTCGGCGAAATAGGCGACGGCCGAGCGGAACACGTCATCCTCGGGCTGCAACCAGGGGCCGGAGACCGTGACGGTCTGACCGCTGAGATCGGGCGCGTTCTCCGCCCACTCGGTGTAGCTGTCCCAGGAGAAGTCGCCTTCTCCGACCGGGAATACGAGATCCTGCGCCGAGGCCGCGCCGGCCAACAGGGCCGCCACCGCCACGCCGGTGTAGAACGTACGTTTCATGGTATGTTACCTCCCGAATTGCGCTCTTGCGCTTGTGTCGCGTCAGGCGCCATGAGGCGTGCAAGCCCCAAAGCGCTTTGGACACCCGCGACCCTCGCCCGACTCGGCTGGGCTGTCAATGTTCAATCGCGCAGCGGCCCGTTCGCCCAATTATCTCGCATCCGCAGAAAAAGTCGATGTGCCGAAACCCCTTGGCGCGGCCTTGCCGCCTCGCATAAGGTTCCGGCGCATTGAAAGCGCTTTGGAAGATCCTGTGCCGATGAATCTCAAGGAGTTGTCCCAGAATCTCGGCCTCAGCCCGACCACCGTGAGCCGCGCGCTCAACGGTTACCCGGAGGTATCGGAGGCGACTCGACAGCGTGTTCTTGCCGCTGCACGGCAGCATAACTACCGCCCGAATACCCGGGCAAAGGGCCTTGCGACCGGTCAGGCCATGAGCATCGGACATGTCATCCCGATCAGCCGTCAGGACGCCATGGTGAATCCGGTCTTCGGCGATTTCATCGCGGGTGCGGCCGAGACCTATGCGCGCTTCGGCTACGAGATGATCCTGTCGACGGTCGCGGACGGCGACGAGGCCGACGTCTATCGCAGCCTCAAGGCGCGCGGCGCCGTCGACGGCATCGTGGTCCATGAGGTGCGCCGCGAGGACACCCGGCTCGAACTCCTGGGCGAGATCGCCCTGCCCTTCGTCGTGCATGGCCGGTCCTCGGAATATGACGGCGAATACAGTTGGGTGGACGTCAACAACCGCTCCGCCTTCCGCCGTGCGACGCGTTTCCTTCTCGACCTCGGCCACCGCCGCATCGGGCTGGTGAACGGCGACGAGGAGATGGATTTCGCCTGGCGTCGGCGGCGCGGTTACGAGGCCGCGATCATGGAAGCCGGCATTGCGGTCGACCCGGCGCTCTGTTCCAGTGCGCAGATGACCGATGCCCATGGCTACAGATCCGCCCGCGCCATGCTCGGCCTGCCGAATCCGCCGACGGCCTTCCTGTCGGCCTCTCTCATCTCCGCCCTCGGCATCCATCAGGCGGTGCAGGAGGCCGGGCTGACCATGGGCCGCGACATCAGCATCGTCACCCACGACGATGCGCTCTCCTACCTGCAGAACGGGGGAGACGTACCGATCTACACCGCGACGCGCTCCTCGGTCCGGCAGGCCGGCCGGCAGGCCGCGAGCCTCCTGATCGAGCGAATCGCCAACCCGGACGCGCCGCACCGGCAGGAGCTGCTCGAGGCGTCTCTCGTGGTGGGCCGCTCCACCGGACCCGCGCCCGCCTGACCCAACCCTGATGTCCGGCCGCTTCCGCGGCCCCAACGAACGGAGCCATCATGCCGCTGTCGCGCACAGATTTTCCCCCGGGCTTTCTCTTCGGAGCGGCCACCGCCGCCTACCAGATCGAAGGGCACGCGCATGGCGGCGCGGGCCCCTGCCACTGGGACAGCTTCGCAGCCACGCCGGGCAACGTGGTGCGCGCCGAGGACGGCGCACGCGCCTGCGATCATTACCACCGCTACGAGGAAGATCTCGACCTCATGCGCGACGGCGGCTTCGACGCCTACCGCTTCTCGACCTCCTGGGCCCGGGTGCTGCCCGAGGGCCGCGGCACCCCCAATGCCGAGGGTCTCGATTTCTACGACCGCCTCGTGGATGCCTGCCTCGAGCGGGGGCTGAAGCCGTTCCAGACGCTCTACCACTGGGAAATGCCCTCGGCGCTGGCCGATCTCGGCGGCTGGACCAACCCCGACGTAGCCGACTGGTTCGCCGATTTCACCGAGGTGATCCAAAAAAGGATCGGCGACCGCGTCGCCGCCGTGGCCACCCTCAACGAGCCCTGGTGCGTCTCGTTCCTGTCGCATTTCATCGGACACCACGCCCCCGGCCTGCGAGATATCCGCGCCACGGCCCGATCCATGCATCACGTGATGAAGGCCCATGGCCGGGGCCTCGCCCGGCTGCGCGAGATGGGTCAGGACAACTGCGGCATCGTTCTCAACTTCGACCACACGCGCCCGGCCTCGGACAGCGCCGCCGATGCCGCCGCGGCCGACCGGTGGGACGGGATCATGAACCGCTGGTTTCTCGAGGCGCTGGCCCATGGCCGCTATCCCGAGGTCGTGCTCGAGGGCCTCGCCCCCCACATGCCCAAGGGCTGGGAGGACGACATGGAAGAGATCGCCCGGCCGATCGACTGGCTCGGCGTCAACTACTACACCCGCCATTTCGCCGCCGCGGCCCCCGAGGGCACGCCCTGGCCCGCAGTCGAGATGCGCGAGGGCGATCTGCCGCGCACCCAGATGGGTTGGGAGATCTATCCCGAGGGGCTGGGCGACTTCCTCACCCGGATCTCCCGCGATCATCTGCCGGGCCTGCCGCTCTATGTCACCGAGAACGGCATGGCGCGGGCCGACGAGGTCGAGGGCGACGCGATAAACGACCCCGAGCGTGAGGCCTTCGTGACGGACCATCTCGAGGCGGTCCGCGGCGCCATCGCGGAAGGCGCCGATGTCCGCGGCTTCTTCTACTGGTCGCTCCTCGACAATTACGAATGGGCCTTCGGCTATGAAAAGCGGTTCGGCCTGATCCATGTGGACTTCGCCAGCTTGCAGCGCCGGCCGAAGGCGTCCTATCTGGCCCTGAAAGCCATGCTGACAGCGTGAAGGACCCCGCACCGATGCACCCAGCCAACACGTTGTCGCTCGTCGCCGATATCGGCGGCACCAATACCCGCGTTGCCCTCGCGGAGGGGCGGCGGGTGCTGCCCGACACCGTGCGCCGCTACCGCAATGCGCAGTATCCCGGCCTCGAGACCGTTCTCAGCCGCTATATCGCCGAGGAAGGCGATGTGGACTGCGCGGCGGCCTGTGTCGCCGTGGCGGGACCGGTGCGCGACGGGCGGGCGACCCTCACCAACGTGGACTGGACGATCGACCGCGAGACGGTGGCCCGTGCCGCGCGGGCCGAGACCGTGGCGATCCTCAACGACCTGCAGGCCCAGGGCCATGCGCTCGGCCATCTCGATCCCGCGAACCTGCGGACCCTGGTTTCCGGACCGGAGCCCCAGCCCCACGAGACGAAGCTCGTGATCGGCGTGGGAACCGGGTTCAATGCAGCCCCCGTCTATGAAACGCCCGCCGGGCGGCTCGTCGCCCCCTCCGAATGCGGGCACGCAAACCTGCCCATCCGCACCGAGGAGGAGTTGCGGCTTGCGCAATATGTCTCCTCGGTGCACGGGTTTCCCGGCGTGGAGGACGTTCTCTCGGGCCGCGGGCTCGAACGGGTCTACGCTTGGCTCGGCGCCGAGGCGGGCGATCCGCGCGAGGTCCGCGCCGCGGACATCATGGCCTCCGTCGGCACCGGTGCCGATCCGCGCGCAGAGGCGGCGGCGCGGCTCTTCACCCGGATGCTGGCGACGGTCTGCGGCAACCTCGCGCTGATCCAGCTGCCTTTCGGCGGGGTCTACCTGATCGGCGGGGTGGCGCGCGCCTTTGCGCCCCATCTGGACGACATGGGCTTCGACGAGGCCTTCCGCGACAAGGGCCGGTTCGCAGGATTCATGTCCAATTTCTCGGTATCGGTGATCGACGACGACTATGCCGCCCTGATCGGATCCGCGGCGCATCTCGTGGAGCTCATGGCCTGATCCCCGGCGGCGGGGTACCCGCGGGATCGCCGCCCGGTGGCCAGATGCCCGGTTCCAGGACGATGCCGCCTCGATCCGTGCCGTCCTGCGCTGCCCGTCGCGCGGCCGAGCCATGGACATGTCGTAAGGTCCTCTCGCGGTGTCCCCGTTCCCCCCCCGATGGCGCACCGGAGTTCATGGCGGGACCTGGTCGGAGGTCCGTCAATGCAGCCGCGGTGGCGGCATCTGCCGCGCCACGATGTCGGTCAGTTGCGTCAGGGAGAAGGGCTTTGCCAGAAAGAGCGAGTTCGGGATCTGGGCGTGGTTCTCGGCCACCGCGTCCTCGGAATAGCCCGAGACGAAGACCACACGGGTGTCGGGCCGTTCTGACAGCGCCTCGCGGACCCAGGTCGGGCCGTCCTTTCCTGGCATGACCACATCCGTGACGAAGACGTCGACGGCGATCTCGGGTCCCGCGAGCATGTCGAGCGCGGCCTCCGCGCTTTCTGCCTCGAGAACGGTATAGCCGCGCAGGCGCAGCGCGCGGGACGCGAAGGCGCGCACGGGCGCCTCGTCCTCCACGAGCAGAACCACCCCCTCCGCCACGTCGTCATCCGCGCGCTCGGGCCTGCGGGCCGTCTCCACAGGGGCCGCGGGTCGGTCGCGCCGGGGGCATTGGGCCGGGAAATAGAGGGTGAAGGTCGTCCCTTCGCCAGGGACACTGTCGGCGAAGATGAACCCGCCGGTCTGCTTGACGATGCCGTAGGCCGTGGAGAGGCCGAGCCCCGTGCCCTCACCGGTGCGCTTCGTCGTGTAGAAAGGTTCGAAGATCTTCGGGAGCACATCGGGATGCATGCCGCTGCCCTCGTCGATCACCTGCACCGTCACCCATTCTCCCGGAGGCACCGTGGCCCGGTCCCGGCGAAGCGGCGCAGTCAGACGTTCGGTGCGGGTCGCGATCCGTATGGTCCCTCCGTCCGGCATCGCGTCGCGGGCGTTCACCACCAGGTTCATCAGTACCTGCTCGAGCTGCCGCCGGTCCGCGCGGATGGGTTTCAGCCCCGGATCATGCGTCAGGGTCAGGCGGATCCGCTCGCCAACGAGGCGGTTCAGGAGATGGGTGAGCTCCGCCAGCGTATCGCGAAGGTCGAGCGCCTCGGGCCGCAGCGTCTGCTTTCGCGAGAACGCGAGGAGCTGCCCCACGAGACCTGCTGCGCGGTTCGCGTTCTGGTGGATCTGCACGAGATCGCCGTAATCGGGATCGCCCTGGTCGCGCCGAAGAAGGAGCAGGTCGCAATGGCCGGAGATCGCGGTCAGCAGGTTGTTGAAATCATGGGCCACCCCGCCCGCGAGCTGGCCCACGGCCTGCATCTTCTGGCTCTGGACGAACTGCATCTCGAGCGACTTGAAATCGGTCACGTCCTTCAGCACCGCGATCATGTGCGCGCCCGTCGCGTCCGTCACGCGGTTGAGCGCGACCTGGACGACCGTCTCCTCGGGGCGGTTGGTGACGCGCAGGAACTCGGGCGCGACGGGCGCCTCTGACGCAGCCGCATCGCGCAGCCACTGGCCGACAGGCCGGCCGAGACCGTCGAGCACGTCGCCGAGCCGGAGCGGCCCCGCCATGTCGGCCCTCAGCAGGGCCCGGGCCTGGCGGTTCGCCTCGAGCACGTCGCCGGAGGCCGCGACCTTCAGCAAGGGCACGGGCAGATCCTCGATCGCCTGCCAGCCGGGTGCCTGCACCCGGGCCGCCGCCACCGGGAGAAGGTAGATCTCCCGCCGACCGCCCGCCCCCGTCACCTCGGCCACGAGCGTCTCCACCGGACCGTCGGGACCTCGCAGGCGGTGCCGGCGGCCGCTGACGAGAGGCAGATCCTCGAACACCGCCTCGAGCGATTTCGCGCGTCCGCCGACGGCCCGCCGGAACGCCTCGTTCATGTAGAGGATCGTTCCCGAGGGTCCGGCGGTCAGCATCGGCAGGCTCAACGCCTCGGCCGCGCGGGCCGGACCGCCCTTGCCGACAGTCTCGTCCAGCCGCCAGATGTAGGCGTCGGTGCCGATCCGCTGCACCGTCAAGCGCACCGGCCCGCGCCGCGTCACGATATCCTCCGCCGCGTGCCCTTCGGCATGGGCGCGGCTCTGGAGGCGAAAGAGCACGGCACCGGGATTGGCGAAGATATCGGTCAGGACATAGCCCAGCGTGTCGACGAACGGATCGCGGAACCTGTCCCGCGCGGCGGCATTGCGCGCCTCGATATCGCCCTCGCCCGTGGTCACGAAGGCCACGGTGCGATCCTGTTCGATCAGCAGACCTGCAGCCTCGAGCAGGATGTCGCGTCGCCTGCGCCCTGCGATCTGCCACAGGAACAGCGCGATCCCCGCAAGCGCGGTCACTGCCGCCGCGACCTGCAGCGCACGGATCTGCAGCGGCTCCGTCGCCACGGCACTGGCGACGAGCGCGGCGCCCGAAACGAGAAGCACCGCCCATGGACGCGCATCGGGCCCGGCCTGCCCGAAGGACGGCGCATTGCGCGCTGCATCGGCTTGCGACACGGTCCCATCCCCTCGATTCGAACCCGCAAAGAAGACCCCAGATCCCTTAACGGGCGATGAATGCCTGCGCGGGATCATGGGCTCTCGGCTTCGCCGGCGCAACCAAAGGTTGCAGCCTACCGAGGCGCGCGGAACGACACGAGAAAGAACCCGTCTCCTGCGGGCCCCGGGTCGAGCCGCAGCCGGTCCTCCTCGGTCCAGCCCGGCAGCAGTTCGGCGGCCGCCCCGGCGAGCTGCTCGTTCTCCTCGGCCAGCACCGAACAGGTGGCATAGGCCAGCCGTCCGCCCGGTCCGACATGGGCTGCGGCCGCGCGGACGACCGTCCTTTGCATGGCCTGAAGCTCCGCCAGCCGCTCCGGCGTCAGCCGCCATTTCGCCTCCGGATCGCGCCGCCACGTTCCGCTGCCGGAACAGGGCGCATCGCAGAACACCAGATCGAAGGGCGCCTCGGCAGCAAGCGCCTCCGGGGCCACCTTGCGGACCCGCGCGCCCGCCCGAGCCGCGCGCCCCTCGAGCGGGGCCATGCGGCGCCACGCAATGTCATGGGCCACGATGTCCGCCTCCGAGAGATCCGCGAAGGCCAGCGCCTTGCCCCCAGCGCCGGCGCAATAGTCGAGCACGCGGACCGGCGCCTCCCGGCAGAGACGGGCCACCACGGCCTGCGAAGAGGCGTCCTGAGGCTCGGCCAGCCCCCCGGTCAGCAGTGCGCTGCGCGCCAGCCGCCGCGTACCTTCGGTGATCTCGACCGCGCTCTCCACGGTCGGGTGAGGCACGGCCCGGATGCCCTCCGATCCAAGCCGCCGCACTGCCTCTGCCCTGCCCAGACGGCGCAGATTGATCCGCAGGTGGACCGGAGCGCGCTCCCTCAGGATCTCCAGCACGTCCGCCGTGCGCGGGCCGTAGACCACCTCGAAGGACGGCAGGAGCCAGTCCGGCAAATCCAGCGCCTCGGCGCCGAGAGGCGTTCTGCCGGCCGTCACCTCGTCCGTCCTCAGCGCTTCGGGCCCGTGGCCCGTTCCGGTGAACACCTCTTCCGGCGCGGTGCCCGCGGCCCGCACGGCGCCCAGCATCAGCCCGCGCCCCGTCTCCGCACCGCCGAGCGCCGCATAGGACCGCTTCCGACGCACGGCGTCATAGAGCAGGTCGCGCACGGCCGCCCGGTCGCCCGAACCGGCGAACCGGGAGGCCTTCGCCCAAGCCGTATAGGCCGCTTCCAGCGGCGCGCCGACCAGCCACCGGTCCAGAATGCCGATCGCCGCGGCGACGCGGGCGGCGGGGGTCATGGCTGCCTTCCTCCCGGAGCCGTCGCCATGCTCAGCTCTCCAGCCCCGCGAGCCCAAGCCTCTCGTACCGCCCGAGCCGGGCGTCTTCGGCCTCCGTCAGGGCGATCCCTTCCCGCAGTGACACGGCCCGCGCCGCGAAGCGCCTTTCCGATGGCAGACGGGCGCCCTGCCCGGCGATGGCGTCGAGCAGGCGCTCGCCCTCGGCCAGTGGATCGCGCCCGCTGCGCGCCGCGAAACGCGCGGGGTCGAAGGCGAGCACCAGGGCCCCGTGCCGGGGGAGCAGGCCTGCACCGCCACCGAAGTCGAGCGCCTCCCGGCTCATGAACTCTCCTAGCATCGCCCCGGCGAGGAGCTCGATCATCGTCGAGATGGCGGAGCCCTTGTGCGCGCCGAACGGCAGCATCGCCCCCGCGAGGGCCGCGTCGGGGTCCGTCGTCGGCCGCCCCTCCGCATCCACCGCCCACCCTTCCGGGATCGGCTTGCCCGCGCGCCTGTGCAGCTCGATCTCGCCCCGAGCCGCGACGCTGGTGGCGAAATCGAAGACATAGGGGTGAGGTCCCGGCCTCGGCCAGCCGAAGGCGAAGGGGTTGGTCCCCAGCAGCGGCGTGGTGCCGCCCGCGGGCGCGACCACGGCATAGCTCGGACACATGGAGATCGCGGCACAGCCCTGGGCCGCCATCGCCTCCACGTCGGACCAGAGCGCCGAGAAATGGAGGCAGTCGCGGATCACGAGCGCGGCAAGCCCCAGCTCCCGCGCACGCCCCGCCAGCAGGTCCGCGCCGGCATCGAAGGCGGGGTTGGCGAAGCCCCCTCCCGCATCGACCTCGATCACCGCGCCGCCGCCATCATGGACCCGCGGAACCGCGTCCGGCACCACCTTGCCCGCGGCGATCACCCTCAGACAGCCCTCGACACGATAGACGCCATGGGACTTGCAGGCATCCCTCTCTCCCGCGGCAATCACCCGCGCCACGGAGGCCGCACTCTTCGCCCGCACGCCGCAGCGGACGAAGAGCGCGGCGATCCGGGCCTCGAGAGCCTCGACGGAAACGGGGGGCAATTCGGTCATGGCATCACTCCCTGCGGCCCGGCACTGCGCCCGGCCCGACCGGAGTGCCACAGGTCACCTGGGCGACGCCAGTCCGCAAGGCTCTCGCTCCGGGGACGCAGCTGTGGCATCCGGGGTCGAACCCCGTTCCGCTGCAGGCATCCATGGCCAGCCCAGACCAGACCGACATTCTCGTCATCGGCGCCGGCGTCATCGGCATCACCACGGCCCTCGCCCTGCAGCGTGCGGGCCGTCGGGTGCGGGTGATCGATCGCCGGGGCGTCGCCGCCGAGGCCTCACGCGGCAATGCAGGCGCGTTCGCCTTCACCGACATCGAGCCGCTCGCCACCCCCGGCATCCTCCGCCGCGCCCCGCTGTGGCTGCTCGATCCCCTGGGGCCGCTCTCCGTCCCTCCGTCCCATGCCTTCAGCATCGCGCCCTGGCTCTGGCGCTTCTGGCGGGCAAGCCGGCCCCGCCGCTACAGGGCGGGCGTCACCGCCCAGGCCGCGCTCATGGACCTGTCCCGATCCACGCTCGAGCGGCTGCTGCCAGAGGTCTCGGGCGAGCGCTTCCTGCGGCGCGAGGGCCAGCTCCAGCTCTTCGACAGCCCCGCCAGCTATCGCGCCGCAGCCCCGGCCCTCGCCCTGCGCCGGCGCCACGGGATCGCCGTGGAGACGCTCGAAAGCGCCGGGGCGATAGCCGAGATCCAGCCCGGTCTCGCCTCCCGCTTCACCCGCGCGGCCTATACCCCGGGATGGATCAACGTCACCGACCCCGCCGCATGGACCGGACATCTGGCGGAGCAACTCCGCGCCCTCGGCGGCCGGATCGGGACGGCCGAGGTCCACGCCCTGCGCCTCTCGGCCGAAGCGGTCGAGGTCGACACGGACGCAGGGTCCCTCCGCGCGTCATGCGTTGTCGTCGCCGCAGGTGCCTGGTCGCACCGGCTGGCGCGTCACCTCGGCGACCGGATCCCGCTCGAAACGGAACGCGGCTACAACACCACCTATGCCGAGCCGCGGATCGACCTGCGCACCCACCTGACCTTCACCGACCACGGCTTCGCCGTCAGCCGCATCGGCGGCGGCGTGCGGGTCGGCGGCGCGGTGGAACTGGGCGGCCTCGACCGTCCCCCCGACATGCGCCGGGCGAAGACCCTCGCCGCCAAGGCCGCCCGTTTGCTGCCGGGCTTCGATCCTTCGGGCGGCACCGAATGGATGGGATTCCGCCCTTCTCTGCCCGACAGCATGCCCGTCATCGGCCGCGCCCCGCGCGCGCCCCGGGTCATCTATGCCTTCGGGCACGGTCACCTCGGCCTGACGCAATCCACAGGCACGGCGGCCCTCGTCGCGGCGCTGATCCTCGGGCAAACGCCGCCCATCCCGATTTCCCCCTATGCGCCGGACAGGTTCTGAGGCCGGCCGAGGTCTCACCGGCGCCCGCGTCCCGCAGCCGAGCGGACGACCACGAGACCGTCAGTAGGCCGGCGGATCGCTCGCCGGAAAGGACTCGTCCGAGGCCTCGTCCACGATGCTCCAGTCCGCGGGCCGCCCCGCCGCGGGAAGGCGTCTTTCACCCACCGCCGCGCCGGAAGGACAGAGGCCGGACCGGATAGCGAGTGCCACTGCCGCGCTGAGCCGCAAGACCCCAGGCGACGCCCGCGCCGATCAGGGCGAGCCCGGCGAATAGAACGACCCTCCCCGTGTCGCGGGAGCGGCGGCTGCGGCGGGTTCTCGGGAACGGTGTCATGCCGGGCCAAGCGAGACAGCCTCGGATTGGTTCCATGACCCCCGACAGGGCTCGGCGCACAGCGATCTCCGGCGGTGCCCTGCGTCTCCCTAGTCCTGCGGGCCCTCGAGTTCGGGCAGGGACATTCCCTCGCCCATTTCGGCGTCGATCCGGGCGATGGCCGCGTCGGTGATGTCCACGGCGCCGACCGACAGCACGACGGTCCGGCGGTCGAGGATCACCGCAGCCCCCCTCTCGACCATCAGCTGGCCCAGCACGGGCCTGACCGCGTTGAGAAAGGCGTCCTCGGCAGCCTGAACCTGCGCCCCCAGAGCGCGCTCCTTGGCGTCCTGCTCCTGGCGGATGCGCTGGACCCTCGCATCGAAGGCCTCCGCCTCGGCCCGGAACGCGTCCGGAGTCATCTCGCCCCGGCGCTCCGTCAGACGACGCTCCTCCGCCTCGAGTTCGCTGGCAATCCGCCGGTTCTCCGTAGCCAGCTCCTCGGAACTGGCCTGGATGTCCGCCGTCAGCCGCTGGCCGAAAAGGCTCTCCGAGAACAGCAGATCCGCATCTATGGTCAGGACCGGACTGCGCACGACCTCCGAGGGCTGCGCCACCGGTTCGCCCGCAGAGAGGTCAGGCGGCGCCGGACCGACCTCCTGCCCTGACGCCGCAGCCGCCCATAGACAGGCCGCGGCGGCCGTCACCGCCCCGCGAAGCCCGCGGGCCGTCATGGTCAGAAGCTCGTCGAGATCGTGAGATCGAAGTCCTTGGTCCTGTCCCTGTCCCGCACGTCCAGCGGCTCGGTGAAGTTGAACCGCAGCGGCCCGAGGGGCGTGGTCCAGAAGATCGAGACGCCTGCGACCGTCCGGGCGCTGAACTCGTCATAAAGCACGTTGACGCCCGTCGTGTCGCCCACGTCCCAGATCGCGCCATGGTCGAGGAAGACCCCGCCCCTGATCCCGTATTCCTCCGGCAGGCCCAAGGGAAACTGGGCCTCGAGGCGCGCCACCGCATACTGGTTGCCGCCCAGGGCATCGTCCGTATCCGCATCGCGCGGACCGATCCCCCGCGCTTCGAAACCGCGAATGTCGCGCGAGCCAAGGAAGAAGCGGTCGGTGATCCGGCTGTCCCCGTCGTTGTAGGACAGGTTGCCTGCCTCGATCGCGGCGGTCAGCGTCACCTCGTCGTTCAGGACCCGCGTCTGCGCCAGCGCCGAGGCTTCGGTCTTCACGAAATTCGCGTCGCCGACGCCGAATTCCTGGCTGAACCGCAGCGCGATGCCGGAGTTCCGGTCGAGGCCGGCGCGGCGGCTGTCCCAGCTGTACTGATAGCCGACCGATTGCGTGGCCACCCGGCCCTCGGCCGCATCCTCGAAGATGAGCAGGCTGGCCCGGTCCTCCGGCGGGTCCGGCGGATCGCCCTGAACGCCGGTGATATCGGTGATGTCGAGCGCGTAGAACAGCCCCAGCCGGCCGTTGTCGCTGACCGGAAAGACGATGCCCGGCTGAATCCGGAGTGTCTCCGTGTCGAAGAGCGCATTGGCATTGTCGGTGGTCTGGTAGCTCGCGCCGAAGGTGAACCGCAGATCCCGCCCGAGCAGCGCCGGCTCGGCGAAGCTGACCCGGAAGTTCTGCCGGTCCTCGCCCAGGGACACGTCGAAGGCCAGCTCCTGGCCTCGGCCGAGAAAATTGTCCTCCGAGAAGCTGGCGATCAGCGACACGCCGTCGTCGCTGTTGAAGTTGGCGCCGAAGGAGAGCGAGCCCGTGGGCTGCTCCACCACGTCGACGTCGATCACCACCTGGTCCGGCGTGGAGCCCTGCCGCGCGTTCACGTCGGCATTGGCAAAGTACCCCAGCGCCCGGATGCGCTCGGCGCTTTCGCGGATCGCGCGCGGATTGAACGGATCGCCTTCGACTGTGCGGAACTGCTGCCGGATCACCCGGTCGAGCGTCGTGGTGTTGCCCTCGATGTCGATGCGCTCGACGAAGATGCGCTCGCCCGGAACCAGCGCGTAGGTCACGTTCAGAAGCCTGCCCTGCGGATCGCGGTCGATCCGGGGATCGACCCGCACGAAGTTCAGACCCTTCCGGATCGCCAGCGTCTCCAGTCGGGCGATGTCCGTCTCGATCTGCGTGGGCGAATAGACCTGCCCGGACCTGAGCCGCGTTGCGGCCGCGAATTCCGCGGGGTCTGCGCCGGCGACCTCGGAGACCACGCCCGTCTCGCCGATGCGGAACTGCTGACCCTCCTGCACGAAGAAGGTCACGAGATAGGCGTCGCGCTCCCGTGTCAGCTGCACGTCGACGCTCTGGATCTGGAAATCGGCATAGCCCCGCGAATTGTAGAAATCCGTCAGCAACTGCCGGTCGAACTGCAACCGCTCGGGCGAATAGGTGTCGCGCCGGACCAATGCACGCAACAGGCCCGCTTGCTTGGTCTCGAGAACCCGGCGCAGACGCCCCTCGTTGAAGGCGCGGTTGCCGACGAAGCTGATGCGCTCGATCTCGGACACGCCGCTCTCGTTGACCTCGAACACCAGATCCACCGTACTGGCGTCCCGGCGGATGATCTGGGGTCGGATGATGGCGTTGACCTGGCCCTCGTTGGCATAGGCCTGGGTGATCGCGGCGGTATCGGCCTCGGCCTGGGCGGGCGAATAGACCCGCCGCTCCTGGCTGCCGAGAAGCGCGCGGATCTGTTCGTCCCGGATGCTGCGGTTGCCTTCGATGCCGATGGCGCGGATCACCGGCAGCTCCCGCACGGTGATGGCAAGGGTCGATCCCCGCGGCGTCACCTCGACGAGGTCGAACTGGCCCGACGCGCGGATCGCCTGGGCGGCGTCATTCAGCTCTGCCGCGGTGACCGTTTCCCCCCGGGCGATCCCGGCATAGGCGAGGATCGTCGCGTCATCGATGCGCGCATTCCCCTCGATCGCCACCGAATTGAAGGCGTAGGTCTGCGCCGCGACCGGACTGGCCAGGGCGCTTCCCAGCACCAGGGCCAGGACATGATCGAGCTTGAAAACACGCGCCTTTGCGCGACGTGGCGTACGGTGCATCTTCCCCGCCCATCATACTCCCGGTTCCTTGGGTGGTATCGGCATCGGGGGGGGTTGTCAAAACGAGAAGACCGCCTTCGCGCGGTCTGGTGCCGCTGTGCCTCAGAGGGGCCGAAGAGGGGCCTCAGAGCCCCGCGAGCTTGCCGATCATGGACCCCGCCCAGAGCGCCGCGGCGATGGTGGCAAGGTAGATCAGACGGTCCCAGTTGAGACCGATCAGCAGGCTCAGCCCCTGGTATCCATTGGTCAGCGTCTGCATGGCGCAAGTCCCGGATCTGCTTTTCAGACCCGACCGGTTCTGCCGGACAAATGAGGCAGAAAAAGGGCCGCGGCGGGCCGGTTCAGGGACACAGGAACAGATCGTTCGCCAGAGCGAAGATCATCAGCGTCAGGATGAGCGAGATCCCCACCGCCATCAGAACCCGAAGCACGCCGTCCGAGGGCGGCTTGCCCGCGACGGCCTCGTAGGCGTGGAACACGAGATGTCCGCCGTCGAGCACCGGAATCGGGAACAGATTCAGCAGCCCCACCGCCGTCGACAGGAGCGCCACAAACCAGATGAAGCTCTGCGCGCCTTGGCTCGCCATCGCGCCGCTGGTCTCCGCGATCCCCACGGGACCCGCGAGATTGCAGGTCGAGATGGCCCCCGTGATCATATGCCAGAGCCCCGACAGCGAACTGGTGATGATGAACCACACCTGGCCCGCGCCATAGGTGATCGCCTCCCACAGCCCGGGCGTGGCAGTCGCCGGCTCGAAGAAGAGTCCGCCGTTGATGCCGATGAGATAGCGCGTCTCGAACCCGCCTTCGGCGCGAGGCAGATCGGCCCGGCGCGGCACCAGCGTGAAATCGAGCACCTCCCCGTTGCGCCAGACCTCCAGCGCGAGCGGGCCTCCGTCGCTCTCGCCGACGATCTCGCGCAGCCGCTCGAAAGCGCGGACCTCCTCGCCGTCGATGGTCAGGATCACGTCACCGACGCGCAGATCCACGTCCATGGCGGCCGACTGCGGCGACAGGCCCTGGATCATGGGCGGATAGGGAAAGGGCCCCCGCACCGTCATTTCCTGCCCGTCGCGCAGGATGCGGTAATCCATCACCGGGTCGAGCGGCAGCGTTTCGATGAACCCGTCGAACTCCTCGAGCAGTGGCGTCTCGCGCCCCGCGATGGCCAGAATCTCGTCCCCGGGCTGCAGCTCCTGCACATAGGAAGGCGGCAGCGGGTCGATGGATCTCACGGTCAGGGGATCGGCCGCCCGCCCCTGGACCAGCACCACCGCGGCGAAGATCAGGAAGGACAGCGCGAAGTTGAACAGCGGACCCGCGGCCACCGTGGCCGACCGCGCCCAGAGCGGCGCGCCCAGCATCGTCCGCCGGCGCTGCGCAGCAGTCAGCCCGGCGTCATCGGACCCCACGCTTGCCGCGTTGGCGTCGCCCAGGAACTTCACATAGCCGCCGAAGGGCAGTGCGGCGACCTGCCAGACCGTGCCGTGCCTGTCCCTCCGGCTGAAGAGCACGGGACCGAAACCCAGGCTGAAGACCTCTGCATGGATCCCGGACCAGCGGCCGACGATGTAATGGCCGTACTCATGGATCGCCACGATGATCGACAGGGCGACGATGAAGGCGACGATCGTGAATGCCACGCCACCGAACTGGGGGAGGAATTGGGTAAGATCCAAACGGTCAGGCCTTCATGTTCTGTTTGCTGCGCGGTCAGTCGCGGAGGCCCATGACCTCGCCGGCGACCCGCCGCGCGTCGCGGTCGGTCTCGAGCACCATATCTAGATCGAAACCGGCGATTTGAAGGCCCGGACCGGCCGACATCCTGTCAAGCGTTGCCTCGACGACAACCGCCATGTCCAGAAAACCGATCCGCCCCGCGATGAAGCCGTCGAGCGCCGTTTCCTTGGCCGCGTTGAAGGCGCAGCCGGCGAGCCCGCCCGTCTCCATCACGGCCCGGGCGATGGCGAGCGCGGGATAGCGTGCCGCTTCGGGTGCGCGGAAGGTCAACTGGCCGATCTTCGCAAGATCGAGCCGCTCGACCGGCAGCGGGCGGCGTTCGGGCCAGTTCAGGGCGAAGCCGATGGCATGGCGCATGTCCGGCGCGCCGACATGGGCCATCAGAGCGCCGTCCCGGAACCCGACCAGCGCGTGGATCAGCGACTCGGGATGGATCACGGTCTCGATCCGCGCGGGGTCGATACCGAAGTATTCCCGTGTCTCGATCAGTTCGAGCCCCTTGTTGAACATCGACGCGCTGTCGATGGTGATGCGCTGGCCCATCGCCCAGTTCGGATGGCTCGAGGCCTCCGCCACCGTCGCCGCGGCGAGCTTCTCGAGCGGCCAGTCGCGGAAGGCACCACCCGAGGCGGTGATCACGATCCGCTCCACCGCCGCCATGTCCTCGCCGGTCAGCGCCTGAAAGATCGCCGAATGTTCGCTGTCCACCGGCAGCAGCGTGGCCCCGTGCTCCGCCACCTGACGCATCACGAGGGCACCCGCGCAGACCAGCGTCTCCTTGTTGGCGAGCGCCAGCGTCCCGCCCCGCCGGATCACCTCCAGCCCCGGCAGCAGCCCCGCCGCGCCGACGATGGCGGACATCACCCAGTCCGCAGGCCGGGAGGCGGCCTCCACCAGCGCCGCCTGCCCCGCCGCCGCCTCCACGCCGGAGCCCGCGAGACGCGCCCGCAAGGGCGCGAAGAGCTCCTCGTGACAGGTCACCGCGACCTCGGCCCCGAACTCCACAGCATCGGCTGCCAGCCTGTCGATGTTGCGCCCGCCGGTCAGCGCCACCACGCGGAACATGCCGGGCGACCGCCGCACGAGGTCGAGCGTGTTCTGCCCGATGGACCCCGTCGCCCCGAGGACGCTGATCCCTCTCAAAACGCGCTCCCCGGCCAGTCGAAGAGCAGATCGACCAGCAGCATCGTGACCGCCGCCCCCAGCAGCGCGTCGAACCGGTCGAAGAGCCCGCCGTGCCCCGGGATCAGCGCCGAACTGTCCTTGACGCCCATCCGCCGCTTCAGGGCGCTCTCGGCGATGTCGCCCATCTGCCCCGCGAGGCTCAGGAACATCGAGAACACCACCAGTCCCCAGCCCCCCGCGCCCGCCGCGGCAAAGGCGGCGCCCACCGCGCCCGCGGCGATCCAGCCCGCGACCGTGCCCGACCAGGTCTTCTTCGGGCTGACCTTCGGCCAGAACTTCGGCCCGCCCAGGGCGCGCCCGGCGAAGTATCCCGCGACATCCGTGACGACGACGACGAGGATCAGCCAAAGTATCCATGTCGCGCCGTAATCCTGCCGAAACACGACGAGACCCCAGCCCGCCGCCTGGATCATCAGCGCGAAGACCCCGAAGGTCAGCCGCTCGCGCCGTGCCGCCAGCATGCCGATCACCGGCGCGATCAGGAGGAAGGGCACGAGCCACACCCGGTCGACCGACAAGAGTCCGGAGATCACCGAGGCCGTCAGCGCCGCGAGCAACATGCCGGGTGTCGGGCGGTCCGGATGGATCATGATCCAGCATTCCCAGATCATCACGGCGGTGCAGAACACCGCAAGCATCTGGAACCACACCCCGCCGCCGAGGATCGCGCCCAGCCCCACGACAATCAGTCCGAGGGCCGACAGAAGCCTCGGCCTCAGGTCGGTCCATCGCGCCGGGACCACCGGATCCGTCGGCAGACGTGCCAAGCCGTCAGGCCTTCACCGCCCCGAAGCGACGGTCGCGCGCTGCATACTGCGCCACGACGCCGGCGAACTCCTCGGCGGTGAAATCCGGCCACAGCGTGTCGATGAACTCGTATTCCGCGTAGGCCGACTGCCAGAGCAGGAAGTTCGAGATCCGGGCCTCGCCGCTGGTGCGGATCACCAGATCCGGGTCCGGCAGGAAGCGCGTGTCGAGAAACCGTGCGAGCGTCTCGGCGTCCACATCCTTGTAGCCGAGCCGCCCCTGCTCGATCTCGAAGGCGAGCCTCTGGGCGGCCCGGGTCACCTCGTCGCGCCCGCCGTAGTTCAGGGCGATGGTCAGGTTGACCCGCGTGTTCCCCGCCGTCATCAGCTCCAGTTCATCCATCAGCGCCACCAGCTTGTCGTCAAGCTTGATCCGGTCGCCGATGAACCGCACCCGCACGCCTTCGCGGAACAGGTCGCGCGCCTCGCGCTGAATGTAGCGGCGGAAAAGGCCCATCAGGCCCGCGACCTCGGTCTGTGTGCGCTTCCAGTTCTCGGTCGAGAAGGCGAAGATCGTCAGGTATTCGACGCCCAGATCCGGGCAGGCCTCGACGATCTCCCGCACCCGGCGGGCGCCGGCGTGGTGACCGAAGAGCCGCGGCCGCCCGCGCTTCTGCGCCCAGCGGCCGTTGCCGTCCATGATGATCGCAACGTGACGCGGTCCGCCGCCGGTCAGATCCTTGGCCATTCGCCGGGCCTCCAATTTGACCCGCCGTGGCGGGCCGCTCCGTCATCCGTCCGTACCGGGCCGCGCAACGCGGGCCTGCAGGATCAGACCTGCATGATCTCGGCCTGTTTCGTCTCCAGCGCCGCGTCCACAGCCTTGATGTACTTGTCCGTCAGCTCCTGAACCTCGGTCTCCCAGAGCTTCTGGTCGTCCTCGGACATGCCGTTCGCCTTCATCTTCTTGATCTGGTCCATGCCGTCCCGGCGCACGTTGCGGATCGCGACGCGGGCATGTTCGGCATACTGACCCGCGACCTTGGTCAGGTCGCGGCGGCGCTCTTCGTTCAGCTCCGGGATCGGCAGCATGATGATCGTGCCGTTGAGCTGCGGGTTGATCCCCAGACCGCTTTCGCGGATCGCCTTCTCGACCTTGCCGACCATCGACTTGTCCCAGACGTTGATCGTCACCATCCGCGGCTCCGGCACGTTCACCGTGCCCACCTGGTTGATCGGGGTCATCTGGCCGTAGGCCTCGACCTGCACCGGCTCCAGCATGGAGGCGGAGGCACGGCCCGTGCGCAACGAGGCGAACTCCGTCCGGAGATTGCTCATCGCGCCGTCCATGCGCCGCGTCAGGTCATCGGTATCGAGCTCGAACTCTTCTGACATCGTGTCTTGCCTGCACTTTCGTCCGCCTCGTCCTATACCCGCCGGAGTCCCGGGTGTATAGGCCCGGCTCGAGCGCCGCGCGCGGGCGCGGCAGGAAGGCCGCGGTCAGCCGTGAACGCGGGTGTAAGTGCCCTTGCCTGCAAGGATTCCCCGAAAACCGCCGGGCTCGTCGAGCGAGAAGACGATGATCGGAAGGTCGTTGTCCCGCGCCAGCGCGATGGCAGAGGCATCCATCACGCCCAGGTGCTTCTGCAGGCACTCGTCGTAGGTCACCTCGTCGTAGCGCTTCGCATCGGGGAACTTGTTGGGGTCCTTGTCATAGACCCCGTCCACCTTGGTTCCCTTGAAGATCGCCTCGCAGGCCATCTCGTTGGCGCGGAGCGTCGCGGCGGTGTCGGTGGTGAAATAGGGATTGCCCGTGCCGGCGGCGAAGATGCAGACCCGCTTCTTCTCCAGGTGCCGCACCGCGCGCCTGCGGATATAGGGCTCCGCCACCTCGTCCATCCGGATCGCAGAGATCACCCGGGTGAAGACGCCCTGCTCCTCCAGCGCCGACTGCACGGCGAGCGCGTTCATCACCGTGGCCAGCATGCCCATGTAATCCGCCGTCGTCCGCTCCATGCCCTGCGCCGCGCCCGCGAGCCCGCGGAAGATGTTGCCGCCGCCGATCACCATGCAGATCTCGACGCCGAGGTCGTGGACCGACTTCACCTCGCTGGCGATGCGTTCCACCGTCGGCGGATGGAGGCCGTAGCCCTGGTCGCCCATCAGCGCCTCGCCGGAGATTTTCAGAAGCACGCGCTTGAAGGCCGGTTTGTCGCTGTCGTCCATGTCGGCTGCGCCTCCTCTTTGCGTCGGGCGCAAATTGTCGGATACGGGGCCCCTGTCAATGGCGCGAGGGCCCGCGGCCGATGCCCGACCCCGGATTATTTCCGCGATTCAGCGGGATCGCGCTGCCGGACATCCCGGATGACCGGCCCGTGCTGATCGCGGGGCCGACGGCGAGCGGCAAGTCGGCCCTCGCCCTGCGGATTTCCGAGGAGCGGGGCGGCGTGATCGTCAACGCGGATGCGCTGCAGGTCTTCGACGGCTGGCGCATCCTGACCGCCCGCCCGGATGCGCGGGATCTCGCCCGCGCCTCCCACGCGCTCTACGGCCACGTCCCCCATGACGCCCGCTATTCCACGGGCGACTGGCTGCGCGATCTGCGCCCAGTTTTGTCGGGTCCCCTGCGCCCGATCATCGTCGGCGGCACCGGTCTCTTCTTCTCCGCCCTGACGGAGGGGCTTGCCGAGATCCCCCCGACCCCCGCCGAGGTGCGCGTTGAGGCCAACACTCTGAGCCTCGACACGCTCATCGCCGGGCTCGACACCCCGACCCGCGCCAATCTGGACCTTCAGAATCGCGCCCGGGTCCAGCGCGCCTGGGAAGTGGCCCGCGCCACCGGTCGCCAGATCGCGGACTGGCAGGCGGAGACGCCGCCGCCCGACCTGCCCCTGTCCGCTGCGGTCCCCCTTGTCCTGCGCACCGAGGTGCCCTGGCTCGACGCCCGCATCGCCGCGCGGTTCGACGCGATGCTGGCGGCCGGCGTGCTGGAGGAGGCCCGCGCGATGCGCCCGCGCTGGGACCCTGCCCACCAGAGCGCGAAGGCGATCGGCGCGGCAGAGCTCATCGCTCATGCGGATGGTCTGCTCGATATCGACGCGGTCCGGCAGCGCGTCGTCCTCGCAACACGTCAGTACGCGAAGCGGCAGCGGACATGGTTTCGGAATCGCATGAAAAGCTGGTCTGTCATCCCCCTTCCGTCCCCCGATTGACCACAGGATTGTCCACAGCGAATCCCTGCGTCGCCCCGCTTGGGCCTTGAACCTGCCACAGCTCCGGGGCGATGCTCGCCCGGGGCCTGACGTCCGGGATTTCGCCGCCATGAACGCGATGAACACTCAGCCGATCCGCGAGGAGAGCCATCTCGACCTCCGCAGCATCGGCAACTCCGCCATGGTGTCACGCTGGCGCACCGAGGCGATGCGCGCCCATTCCACCCCGCGGCTGATCTTCATCCACAAGGGCCAGGGCCGAATCACGGTCGCCGGGCTGACCTCCGGCTATGGTCCGAACAACCTGATCTTCGTGCCCGCAGGCACCATGTACGGCATCGAACTCGGCCCCACTGCCTATGGCCAGCTCGTGACCATTCCCCGCGCCATGGCCGACGACTGGCCGGAGGACCCGGTGCACCTGCGCCTGCGCGACGTCGCGGCGCAACGGGAGCTGGTCACGATCATGGACGGGCTCGAGGCCGAACTGCGGTCCGACCGTCCCGCCGCCACCCGCGCCGCCCATTACCAGGCCGGTCTCCTGTCGGTCTATTTCGAGCGGCAGTGCAGCACCGCAGAGCCCGAGTCCCGCCGGGAGACCAGCAGGGCCCGCCTTGCCGCGGCCTTCACCGATCTGGTGGAGCGCGACTTCCGGACCGGGCGAAGTGTTGCGGATTATGCCCGCGATCTCGGGGTGACCCCGACCCATCTCACGCGCGTCTGCAAGCAAAGCTGCGGCAAGTCCGCGCTGACCATCCTCAATCAGCGCGTCCATCTCGAAGCGAGACAGCTCCTGCGCGAAACCCGCAAGCCGATCAAGGACATAGCCTCCGGCCTCGGCTTCACTTCGGCAGCCTATTTCACCCGGTCCTTCCAGGCCGCCGCGGGCATGACCCCTTCGGACTTCCGTCGCGCCGCCGGGTAGGCCGCGGCGCACATCGCCTTGTCCGGACGGGCTTCCCCAGCTTCCTGACCCGTTCGTGACGCCCGCATCTGTTGACGCGACCGGCCAAAAAATGCCGAATATGGCGCAGACATCGCAGGAAACGTCGCAATCGGGCGACATCCTGTACAGGCCCGGTCGCGCAGCGGCCCCGATCGCGGGACAGGGAGACAGAGATGATCCGACAGACCTTGACCGGGGGCCCCGTCCACCCGGCCGCCAGGATCCATGCGCGCGACGCCCTCGCCGGAAAGCTCGACCGCCGCGAATTCATGGCCCGCACGACCGCCCTCGGCCTCACCGCCGCCGGGGCCTCCGCCCTGATCGGCCTGTCCGCCCCCGCGCTCGCCCAGTCCGCGGCCGCGCCCCGGCGCGGCGGCACGCTTCGGATGCAGATGGAAGTGCGCCAGCTCAAGGACCCGCGCACATTCGACTGGAGCGAGATGGCCTGGGTCGCCTCGGGCTGGCTCGAATATCTCGTCGAGTACAACAACGACGGCTCCTTCACCCCCATGCTGCTCGAAAGCTGGGAGGTCAGCGATGACGCCATGCACTACACGCTCAACGTCCGCCCCGGCGTGTCGTGGAACGACGGGACGCCCTTCACAGCAGAGGACGTGGCCTTCAACATCCGCAACTGGTGCCAGCGCGACGCCGAGGGCAACTCCATGGCCGGGCGCTTCGCCGTCATCATCGACGACGCCACCGGAGAGGCGATGGACGGCGCCATCGAGGTGGTGGACGACCTGACCGTGCGCCTCAACCTGCCCGCCCCCGACATCACGCTCATCGCGGGGATGGGCGACTATCCCGCCTGCATCGTGCCCCAGGACTACGATCCCGCCGATATCCTCTCGACCCAGAAGGGCACCGGCCCCTATCTCAACGTCGAACACGCGATCGGCGTGCGGTCGGTCCTCGTGCGCAACGAGGATCACGACTGGTGGGGCTACGCCGCGGGCAAGGGCGCCTGGCTCGACCGGATCGAGTTCATCGACTACGGTCAGGACCCGGTGTCCTGGCTCGCCGCCGCCGAGGCCGGGGAGGTGGACCTCGTCTACGAGTCCGTGGGCGACTTCATCGACCTCTTCGACGCGCTCGGCTGGACCCGCAGGGAGGTGGTCTCCGGCGCCACCATCGTGATCCGACCCAACCAGCTGGCCGAGGTGGACGGGATGCGTCCCTATGCCGACAAGCGCGTGCGCCAGGCTCTCGTGAAGGCCGTGGACAACACCGTCTGCCTCGATCTCGGCTATGCCGCGCGGGGCGTTCCCGCAGACAACCATCACGTCGCCCCGATCCATCCCGAATATGCCGAGGTGCCGCGTCTGCCCCACGATCCCGCCGCCGCCCTCGCGCTGCTCGAGGAGGCCGGCATGGCCGATTTCGAGTTCGAGCTCGTCTCGATCGACGACGACTGGCGCCGCAACACCACCGACGCCGTGGCGGCTCAACTGCGCGACGCGGGCTTCAGTGTCACCCGCTCCGTCATTCCGGGCAGCACCTTCTGGAACAACTGGACGACCTTTCCCTTCAGTTCCACAAACTGGAACCACCGCCCCCTCGGCACCCAGATCCTCGGCCTCGCCTATCGGTCGGGCGAACCGTGGAACGAGTTCGGCTTCGCCAGCGACGATTTCGACTCGCTCCTGGCGGAGGCCAATGCCATCGCCGACGCCGACGCGCGGCGCGAGGTGATGGCCCGGCTGCAGGCGATCCTCGTGGAGGAGGGCGTGACGATCCAGCCCTACTGGCGGTCGCTCTACCGCCACCACAGGCCCGAAGTGGTGGGCGCGGACATGCATATCGCCTACATGCCACGGCTCTACAGGTTCGGCTTCGCCGGGTGATCCATGGTCGGGGCCGCGCCCGCCATGGCGGGCTCGGCCCTTTTCTTTGCGCGCTCCGGACCTGCCGGGGCATATAGTCCGGAACCGGCAGCGGAACCGGACCAGGACAGGGGGGGCCGGGATGGGTCTGTTCATCCTCAGACGTCTGGGCGTGATGCTGCTGACGGCACTGTGCCTGACATTCATCGTGTTCTTCCTCACGAACCTTTCCCCGAATCTGGAGAAGCTGGCGAAGACCCAGGGCAACTTCCGCATGACCGACGCCCAGGTGGAGAGCTTCCTGCGCGATCGCGGTTACCTGCAGCCCACCATCGTCAAGTACGGCCAGTGGCTCGGCGTGACCCCGGGATGGGTCATCGAGGGCCGGGACGGCACGGTCCGCTCGAAATGCTTCGGGGAGCTGGAGACCGGCGACCTCCCCGAGGGCGAAACCAACCTCTGCGGCGTCCTTCAGGGCAACTGGGGCTACTCCACCGTCTTCCGCGACGACGTGGGAGAGATCATCGCGACCCGCCTCGCGCTGACCGGCAAGCTGATGTTCTGGGTGATGCTGGTGATGGTGCCCGGCGCGCTCGTGATCGGCGTGCTCGCGGGCATGCGTGAGGGCAGCCGCACCGACCGCTCCCTCTCCACCGTGTCGATCCTGACGACCGCGACACCGGAATATGTCTCCGGCGTCGTCTTCATCGCCGTTTTCGCCTCCTCGGCGGTGGGGCTCAGATGGTTCAACGGCTCGGCCACCTCCGCGATGGAACAGGCGACCTTCGTCAACTTCACCCTGCCTGTGATGACCATCGCCCTCTACGGCATGGGCTATATCGCCCGCATGACCCGCGCCTCGATGACCGAGGTGATGACCGCGCAATACATCCGCACGGCGCGTCTGAAGGGCGTCAGCTTCCGCAACATCGTGCTGAAGCACGCGCTGCGAAACGCGCTGATCGCCCCGTTCACGGTGATCATGCTGCAGTTTCCGTGGCTGCTGAACGGCGTGGTGATCGTGGAGACCATCTTCAACTACAAGGGCTTCGGCTGGACGCTCGTCCAGGCCGCCGGCAACAACGACATCGAGCTGCTGCTCGGCGTGTCGGTTGTGTCGGTCTTCGTCGTGCTCGTGACCCAGCTTCTGTCCGACATCGGCTACGTCTACCTCAACCCGCGCATCCGGATTTCGTAAGGAGGCCCGCCCATGGACCCGCTCACCTGGACCGGCGCGCTCGGGGTCGTCCTGAACCCGCTTCTCGCCATCGCCGCCGTGGCCTTCGTGCTGTCTGCGGTGGCGCAGTTCGTCCTGTCGTTCGCCGCGCCCGCCCCCACCCTGCAGGCCGAAGCCGACGGTACCCTCGCGCGCTCGCCGGGCCTCGTCGGCCTTGCGGACCAGGCGATGAAGTGGAGCTTCGGCGCGCTGATCCTCGTCCTTCTCGCCTATCTCGTGGGCGGCATCGTCATGCCCTATGGCGAGGCCGGCATCGTCGGCGCCGTCTCCGCGCGCTTCCTGCCGGTCTGGATCGCCCTTCTCGCCACCTTCGCCCTCTCCATCGCGACGAAGCGCAGCACGGGGCTCTACGGCAAGCTCTTTGACTCGACCATCGGCATGATCGGCTTCGGCCTCGTCATGTTCTGGGTCTTCACCGCCGTCTTCGTGGGCCTCTTCGACATGATCGCCACCCACGATCCGCTCCAGCAGATCGTCGCCATGAAGAACGAGCCCCCCGGGACGCCCGTCACGGGCGGCCCCGAAGGCATCTTTCCCCATTACCTCCTCGGCGGCGACAACCTCGCCCGCGACGTCTTCACCCGAATGGTCGAGGGCTCGGTCGTGGTCATGCAGGTGGCCCCCGTCGCCACCGTCTTCGCCTTCATGGTGGGCATCACCCTCGACCTGCCCGCGGGTTATTACGGAGGCCGGCTCGACACGGTGCTGTCCTTCCTCGCGAACCTCATCCTCGCCTTCCCGGTGATCCTGCTCTTCTATCTCCTCGTGACCCCGGAGATCGTGCAGACCGGCATTCCGTCCTACATGGCGGCGGTCCTCTTCGTCTTCCCCCTCGTGTTCTTCGCGGTCCTTCTGAACTCGCGCTACTACACCCGGCCCGGCCTGCGGACTCCGCTCCTCGCCGTGGTCCTCGGACTTCTCTTCGTCCTCTACTTCAGCCTCGTGAACGCCGCCGGCAGCCGCATCGACATCCCCGGCCTCGGTTGGCTCGACCTCTTCGACGTGCCGGGCGGTATCCTCGTCGTGTTCGTCTCGGTGGTCTTCGTCAACTCGCCCACGGTGTTCCGCATCGTCCGGGGCCTGGCCCTCGACATCAAGACACGCGACTACGTGGCCGCCGCCCAGACCCGCGGCGAGGGGGCGTGGTACATCATGCTCTGGGAGATCCTGCCCAACGCCCGCGGGCCCCTCATCGTCGATTTCTGCCTGCGCATCGGCTACACGACGATCCTTCTGGGCACGCTTGGCTTCTTCGGCCTCGGCCTGCCCCCAGAAAGTCCGGACTGGGGCACGACGATCAACGACGGCCGCCGCCTGATCTCCGTCTACCCCCACCCCGCCCTGCCGCCCGCCTTCGCGCTCCTGACCATGGTGCTGGGCCTCAATCTCCTCGCCGACGGCCTGCGCGAGGAAAGCCTGAAGGACTGAGCCCGCGAGACGCCCGAACGAACGACCTCGCCGAATGAGACCCTCCCCCCCTTTTCCGGCCTCAAGTATCCCGGGGGTCCGGGGGCGGAGCCCCCGGCGGATCGCCGCCGAAGGCGGCGAACCCAGAAGAAAGAGACCGCGATGACCGACACGCCCATCCTCGAAATCGAGAACCTCTCGATCTCCTTCTTCACGCGCCTGCGGGAGATCCCGGCGGTGATGGATTTCTCCTGCACCGTCCGCCCCGGCGAGGCGATGGGCCTCGTGGGCGAGAGCGGCTGCGGCAAGTCCACCGTGGCGCTCGGCGTGATGCAGGACCTCGGGGTCAACGGCCGCATCACCGGCGGCAGCGTCCGCTTCAAGGGCCGCGACCTGAACGACATGTCTCCCGAGGAGCTGCGCCGCATCCGGGGCCGCGAGATCGCGATGATCTACCAGGAGCCCATGGCCTCGCTCAATCCCGCCATGAAGATCGGTCGTCAGCTCATGGAGGTGCCGATGATCCACGAGGGCCTCCCGGAGAAGGACGCCCGGCGGCGCGCCCTCGAGGTCGTCAGCGACGTGAAGCTGCCCGATCCCGAGCGCATCCTGCGCGCCTATCCGCATCAGCTCTCCGGCGGCCAGCAGCAGCGCATCGTCATCGCCATGGCGCTGATGGCGAACCCGTCGCTTCTGATCCTCGACGAGCCCACGACCGCGCTCGACGTGACGGTGGAGGCGGCGGTGGTCGATCTGGTGAAGGAGCTCGGCCGCAAGTACGGCACCTCCATGCTCTTCATCTCCCACAACCTCGGGCTGGTGCTGGAGACCTGCGACCGGATCTGCGTGATGTATTCCGGCGAGGCGGTGGAGACGGGCTCCATCCGCGACGTGTTCGACAGGATGCGCCATCCCTACACCCAGGCGCTCTTCCGTTCGATCCCGCTGCCCGGCGCGGACAAGACGACGCGGCCGCTGAAGGCGATCCCGGGCAACTTCCCCCTGCCCCACGAACGCCCCCCGGGCTGCAACTTCGGGCCCCGCTGCGATTATTTCGAGGAGGGGCGCTGCAATGCGCAGGCGATCCCGATGCTGGGCGTGCCGGGAGACGACCGCCACGAGACCCGCTGTCTGCGCACCCACGAGATCGACTGGAGCGCGCCTCCGCCCGCCGCGAGCCGCGGAGACAGGACCGAACCGGGCCGGGTCGTTCTCCGGATGGATGCGCTGCGGAAGTATTACGAGGTCGCCGCCTCCGCCCTCTTCGGCGGCAAGGAGAAACGCGTGGTCAGGGCCAACGAGACCCTGAGCTTCGAGGCCCGGGAAAGCGAGACCCTGGCCATCGTGGGCGAGAGCGGCTGCGGCAAGTCCACCTTCGCCAAGGTCCTCATGGGCCTCGAGACCGCGACCTCCGGCCAGATCCTCCTCGACAACCGCAGCATCGGCGACGTGGCCATCGAGAAGCGCGACACGTCCACCGTCTCGGATATCCAGATGGTGTTCCAGAACCCGTTCGACACGCTCAACCCCTCGATGACCGTGGGCAACCAGATCATCCGCGCGCTGGAGATCTTCGGCATCGGCGACACCCAGGCGACGCGGCGCCAGCGGATGCTCGAACTCCTCGATCTCGTGAAACTGCCCCGAGAATTCGCCGACCGGATGCCGCGGCAGCTTTCGGGCGGGCAGAAGCAACGCGTCGGCATCGCCCGCGCCTTCGCCGGCGACGCGCGGATCGTGGTGGCGGACGAGCCTGTCTCGGCGCTCGACGTTTCGGTGCAGGCCGCCGTCACCGACCTGCTGATGGACATCCAGCGCGACAAGAAGACGACGCTGCTTTTCATCTCCCACGATCTCTCCATCGTCCGGTATCTCTCGGACCGGGTGATGGTGATGTATCTCGGCCATGTGGTGGAGCTGGGCACGACGGAACAAGTCTTCGCCCCGCCCTATCATCCCTATACCGAGGCGCTGCTGTCGGCCGTGCCCGTCGCCGACACGCGTGTGACGAAACAGCACATCGTGCTCGAGGGCGACGTGCCCTCGGCGATGAACCCGCCTCCGGGCTGCCCCTTCCAGACCCGGTGCCGGTGGAAGTCGAAGGTTCCGGACAACCGATGCGAGACCGAGGTCCCGCCCCAGGTCACCGTCGCCGAAGGCCACCAGATCAAGTGCTGGCTCTCGGACGCGGAGCGCGCCTCCATGGCGCCGGTGTTCACCGTCGCCGCGGAATAGCGCCACCGGACGCGTCATGCATCTGCCGCGCCAGGTTGCGCTCGCCTCCCCGCCGTCGCAGGATCAGGCAAGGGGCCTCGGGTCCGCGCCGCACCTCCGCCGTGCCGCCGGAGCCCTCCCGCGGAACGGAAGGACCAGACGTCAGATGAGACCGAAGATCGCGCCGGCAATCCTCCTCGCGGCGAGCCTTCTCGCCGGCCCCGCCCTGGCCCAGGGCTTCGTCCCGATCCACCATGGCGAGGCGAGCCGCATCGCGCCCTATTCCGACCCGGTGCGCGGCTGGCGCATCGCCGCGGCGCGCGATGCCGGCGGCTTCTCCTTCTGCACGGCGACCCGGGGCGAGGACAGGAACCGCGTCCGGATCGGTTCGGACGGCGTGGCCTGGCAGATCGCCGTCGTCGACGAGGAGAACCGGGTGGCCCGGGACGGCACGATCCTCGCGGTCATCGACAACCGCCCCTGGGAGCTCCAGCCGGTGCGCGTCGGCAACTGGCTTATCGCCCGGGTGCCGCCGACGATGTACGAGCAGCTTCGCCTCGGGGATGCCCTGACCGTGGACATCGGGGGCCGCCTCCTGCGCCGCGATCTGGCCGGTTCCCTCGCCGCCATGACCCGTGTGGGCGAATGCGTCCGCCGCCGCGGCGTGTCGGGGGGCTGAACGCCGGAGTCGGGCTGCGCGCCGGAACAGACGGGCCCGGAAGTCATTGCCTCCGCAAAGGAGGTCCCCATGTCCCAGACCGATCTGTCGTGGTCCGTCCCCGTCATGCGCAGCGGCTATGCCGGGCGCGGACTCGTCTATCTTGCCGTCGCCGGGCTCTCGCTCTGGGCCATCTGGCGCGGCGGTTCGGCCCAGGGCACCGGGTCCGCGCTGCAGGAGATCGAGTCCGGCTGGGGCGGGACCACGCTCCTCGTCCTCATCGCGCTGGGGCTTCTGGCCTACATGGTCTGGCGCCTCGTCGATGCCGCCTGGGACCTCGAGGCCTACGGCAGCGACGGAGAGGGGACCGTGGCGCGTCTCGGAATGGTCACGACCGGCGTGATCCACGGCGCGCTCGGCATCGGCGCCTTGCTCATCGCCTTCGGCACCGGCGGCTCGGGCGGCGGCTCCTCCGTCGCGGAGGGCACCGCCGCGGTGATGGCCCAGCCCTTCGGCCGCTGGCTGGTCGGGCTTGCGGGGGTCGCGACGATCGGCGCCGGACTCTACTATCTCCGCAAGGCCTGGAAGGAGGAATACCACAAGCACCTCCGCGCCAACCCCGCGACACTGCGGCTGAACCCGGTGCTCAAGGCCGGCGTCGCGGCCCAGGGCGTGGTGGTGACCATCGTCGGCGGCTTTCTCGTGACCGCCGCGTTGCAGGCCGATGCCAGCGAGGCAGGCGGACTCGGCCAGACCTTCGGCTGGCTCTACGGCCAGCCTTTCGGGCAGGTTCTCGTTGTGCTGCTCTGCCTCGGGCTTCTCGGGTTCGCGTTCTTCTGCTTCGTCAACGCAGCCTACCGGATCGTACCCAAGGTCGCCGGCGACGATGTGGAGACCCTCGGTCGCAAGCTCAGGCAGAAGGCGCGGACGGCGACCTAGTGGTCAGTCTCCGAGAATGACCCGGACGTAATTCTGCGTCTCGCGGAACGGGGGGATCCCGCCGTACTGCTCCACCGCTCCGGGGCCGGCGTTGTAGGCCGCCAGCGCCAGGCGCCAGTCCCGGAAGGTCTCGAACTGCTCGCGCAAATAGCGCGCGCCCCCGTCGAGGTTCTCGGCCGGGTCCCAGACATTGCGCACGCCGAGATAGCGCGCCGTCCCCGGCATGAGCTGCGCCAGGCCCTGCGCGCCCGCATGGCTGATCGCCCTCGGGTTCCATCCGCTTTCCTGCTGTACCAGACGCAGGAACAGGTCGGGCGGGATGCCGTGCTTCATCGCCGCGGACCGGGCAAGATCGAGGAAGGGTCCGGAGTAGCGCCCCTGATACCGCACCGACCCGAGGTCCTGCGGCGAGCCCGGAACCACGACCCGTGGCGGCTGCAGCCGGACGGAGCCCGCATATTGCTGTGCCGCCCGCGTATCGAGAACGTCGAGCTGGGAGCGCAGGATCGCGGCCCGGTTTGAGGTCGACAGGCTTTGCGCCATGCTCTCGCCCGCTACCAGAGCGAACGCCGCCGACAATCCCAAAGCAAGTCTCATCCCGTGTCCCCGAGGCCGATGACCCTGCGACCATAGAGGGCGCGGGCGCCTGCGCCAATCCTCCGCGTCCGTTTTCCGCGGCGGCGTGGCGCTCAGGCTCTGTTAACCTTGTCGCGTCATGCCTAGTGTCGCGAAACGACTCGGAACGGAAGCGGGAGGCGGGCAATGGCCGGCAGCGTGAACAAGGTGATCCTCATCGGCAATCTGGGCCGCGACCCGGAGGTGCGGACCTTTCAGAACGGCGGCAAGGTCTGCAACCTCAGGATCGCCACTTCCGAGACCTGGAAGGACCGCAACACCGGCGAACGCCGGGAGCGGACGGAGTGGCACACCGTGGCCATCTTCAACGAGAACCTCGTGCGCCTTGCCGAGCAGTATCTGAAGAAGGGCTCCAAGGTGTATATCGAGGGCAAGCTCGAAACCCGGAAATGGCAGGATCAGTCCGGTCAGGACCGCTACTCGACCGAGGTCGTCCTGCGCCCCTACGCCGGGGAGATGACCTTCCTCGACGGCCGTGATGGCGGCGGCGGAGGGGGCGGCGGCTACGGTGACGACCGTGGCGGCTATGGCGGCGGCTACGGCGACGAGCGCGGCGGCGGTGGCGGAGGCCCCTCCTCGGGCGGTTACGGCGGCCCGTCCGGCGCCGACATCGACGACGAAATCCCTTTCTGACACCCGCGCCACCCGGACTGGCGGGTGTCAAGCCCGCCACCTCCGTCGGATCACCCCTGACAGGACGCTCTCACACCCCCGCCCAATCCCCGTAGGGCGGGTTTACGATCCGCCACCCCACGCGCCGAAAACCGCCCCGTCACGCGAGCGCGCTCTCCCCGAGCACCGCGAGCACCGCCTCCGCGGGCACGTCCGCCGTCACGAAGGCCTCGCCGATCCCCCGCGCCAGCACGAACCTGAGCCGCCCCGCGACCACCTTCTTGTCCTGCCCCATCAGCCCCAGCAGGACCTCCGGCCCCGGCAGGTCCCCGGGGATGTCCGACAGATCCGCCTTCATCCCCATCGCCGCCAGATGCGCCCTGACCCTGACCGGCTCTTCCTGCGAGCAGAGCCCCAGCCGCGCCGACAGATCGAAGGCCAGTGCACAGCCGATCGCCACGCCCTCGCCATGGAGCAGCCGGTCCGAATAGCCCGTCGCGGCCTCGAGCGCATGGCAGAAGGTATGCCCGAGATTGAGCAGAGCGCGGTCCCCCTGCTCGGTCTCGTCGCGCACCACGATCTCGGCCTTCATCTCCACCGACCGCGTCACGGCGGCGATCAGCGCCGCGCCGTCCTCGTGCAGCCGCGGCCCCGCCGCCTCGAGCCGGGCGAAGAACTCCGCATCCCCGAGCAGCCCGTATTTCACCACCTCGCCGTATCCGGCGAGGAAATCCCGCCGAGACAGGCTCGCCAGCAGGGCCGTGTCCGCCAGCACAAGCGACGGCTGGTGAAACGCCCCGATCAGGTTCTTGCCCGCGGCGGCGTTGATCCCCGTCTTGCCGCCCACCGATGAATCGACCTGAGCCAGCAATGTCGTCGGCACCTGGACGAACCGGACGCCGCGCCGCAGGACGGCGGCGGCAAATCCCGCCAGATCGCCGATCACCCCGCCGCCGAAGGCCAGGACCACGTCGCCCCGCTCCACCTTCTGCTCCAGGAGCCAGTCGACGGCCCGGCTGAGCTGGGTCCAGCCCTTGGTGGCCTCTCCGGGCGGCAGCGCCAGCGAAACCGCCTCGATGCCCTCCGCCGCCAGGCCCGCCTCCAGCGCCGGCAGGTGCAGCGCCGCGACCCGCTCCTCGGTCAGCACGGTGACCCGGGGGCGCCCGAGAAGCGGCGCGATCTCCGCTCCCGCCCGCTCCAGAAGCCCCGCGCCGATCCGCACGTCGTAGGCCCGACCCGGAAGGTTCACCCGCACCGTCTCGAGCGGCCCCGCTTCATCCCGCATTGCGCGTCTCCAATACGTCGGGCCGCGCCGCAAGCGCGCGAATCACGGCATCCGTCATGTCCTCGATCGCATAGGCCGGATCGGCCTTCACGGCGAGATCGGCCAGCGCATAGACAGGCGTCCGCTCCGCGTGGAGCGCCCGGAGCGTCGCCCTGGGATCGGCGGTGCGCAGCAGCGGACGCGTCGTCTTGTGCCGCACCCGGTCCCACAACAGCGGCAGGTCGGCGTCGAGCCAGACGGCGACGCCGGAGGCCGAGATCGCCCTCCGGTTCCGCTCCGCCAGAAAGGCGCCGCCCCCCGTGGAGAGCACGACCGCCGGGCCGCCCAGCAGCCGCGCGATCACCTCCGCCTCGCGGTCCCGGAAGAACCCCTCGCCGTCCCGCGCGAATATCTCCGAGATGCTCGCCGCCGCCGCCCGCTCGATCTCCTCGTCGGAATCGACGAAGCGCACGCCCAGCCGCGCGGCCAGCGCGCGGCCCACGGCGGTCTTGCCCGAGCCCATCATCCCCACGAGCGTCACCGTCCGCAGGAGCCGCCCGCCGGGCCTCGTCCCCGCGGACCCGCGTCCCGTACCGTCCGGTCCCGGCGACCTCTCCTCCATGACGCACAAAACCCCTCAAGACCGTCGGTCGACCCTGTGCCGGCGATTTTCTACCGTCAATGGGTCGGGAAACACGCGGAGGGCGTGAACTCCGCCCAAAGGATGTCTATAGAGACCCCGACAGGGCAAGGCGACGGTCGGCGACCGCCCGCCGGGACGGCCCGGGACCGGGCAGGCGACGAGGAGGCAGAGGATGCTGTGGCGATTGATCAAGCTGCTGTTCTGGCTCGCTTTGCTGGGCGGCATTGCCCTTGTGGCCTATGCCTACATCGGACCCGTGTTCTTTCCCGACGATTTCGCGCCGCCCAGCGGCGAGGTGATCATCCCCCTGACGCTGGAGCCCGCGGAGTGAACCGGACCAGCCCCACGGCCGCCTTCCTCGCGCTGGCCCTGACGCTGCCCCAGTCCGCCGCGGCCCAGGAGGGCGACCAGACGGGTCGTCCGCTCTCGGCGATCGACTGGCTGTCGGAAAGCGTGAGCGCTCCCGACCCGCTGACGGCAGCGCCGGCGCGTCCCCGTCCCCGGCCCGAGGGCGAGGCGCCCATCGCCGAAACCGCCGCGGTGCCGCAGGTCACGGTGCTGCCCCTCGGGTCCGCCTCTCCCGATCCGCTCGGCCTTCTGGCCCCGTCCGTCACCGGTCTGCCGCGCAGCCTCTGGTCGGGCTCCGCGGTGGACACGCTCGCCGCCCTGATCGCCGCCGAGCGGATCGACACCCTGCCCGCCATGCGCGACCTTCTGCGCGTGCTGCTCCTGGCCGAAGCCGATCCCCCCGCCTCGGCGGGCCCCGACGGCGCGCTCTTTCTCGCGCGGATCGACAAGCTTCTGGACCTCGGCGCGCTCGATCCGGCGTGGGAACTTCTGGCCGCGACCGATCCCGACAATCCCGCCCTCTTCCGCCGCTACTTCGACGTGGCGCTTCTGACCGGGCGCGAGGGTCAGGCCTGCCGCCTGATGGCCTCCCGTCCCGAGCTCGCGCCCACCCTCTCGGCACGCATCTTCTGCCTCGCCCATGTCGGCGACTGGCCCGCGGCCGCACTGACGCTGAACACCGCGCGCGCGCTCGGCGACGTGACCGCACGCGAGGACGCGCTCCTGACGCGGTTCCTCGATCCGCAGCTCTTCGAGGGCCTGCCGCCCCTGCCGATCCCCGAGCGACCCACGCCGCTCGACTTCCGCATGCGCGAGGGCATCGGCGAGGCACTCTCCACCCTCGATCTGCCGCGCGCCTTCGCCCATGCCGACCTGCGGGAGATCAATGGCTGGAAGGCGCGGCTCGAGGCCGCCGAACGGCTGGTGCGGATGGGCGCGGTGGACGAGGCCGTCCTCTTCGGTCTCTACACCCTGCGCCGCCCCGCCGCCTCGGGCTCGGTCTGGGACCGGGCCGCCGCGATCCAGGATCTCGACACGGCCCTCGCCGCGAATGACGCCGAAGCGGTCGCCGGGGCCCTGCCCGGGGCCTGGACCGCGATGCAGGCCGCCCGGATCGAGGTGTCCTTCGCGCGGCTTCTCGCCCCGCGCCTCGCCGATATCCCGCTCGAGGGAGAGGCCGCGACGCTGGCGTTCCGCATCGGCCTGCTCAGCGACGCCTACGAGGAGATCGCCCGCGACCGCACCCCCGCGACAGAGCAGGAGCGGCTCTGGATCGCCGTCGCCACCGGAGCCCCCCTGCCCGAACCTCCCCGCAGCCAGCCCGCCGCCGCGATCCAGACCGCCTTCGAGGGCATGCCCGCGCCGGATCGGCTCATGGACATGGTCGGCGAGGACCGGCTGGGCGAGGCGATCCTGCGCGCCATCGCCCTCTTCGATTCCGGACAGTCCGGCGATCCCGGCGCCCTGACCGAGGCCCTGGCCTTCTTCCGCGCGGTCGGGCTCGAGGACACCGCCCGGCGCGCGGCGCTGCAACTCCTGCTGCTCGAGCGCGCCCCGTGACGGAGGCAGCCGCCGCCCGCCCCATGGAGCACTGGATCCAGGCCTTCCTCGAGGCCCAGGCTGCCGAACTCGACGCCGCCCGCAACACGCTCCTCGCCTATGGGCGCGACCTGCGCGACGTCGCGGGCTGGCTCGCCCGCCAGGACAGCCATTTCGCGACTGCCGACCGCGACGCGATCGAGCGCTACCTGATCCACTGCGAGGCCCACGGCCTGTCACGCGCGACCCGTGCCCGGCGCCTGTCGGCGATCCGCCAGCTCTACCGGTTCGCCTTCGAGGAAGGCTGGCGCTCCAGCAATCCCGCCATCGAGATATCAGGCCCCGGCCGCGACCGCCGCTTGCCGAAGACGCTTTCGGTGGCGGATGTGGACCAGCTTCTTGCGGCCGCCCGCGAGACCTCCGAACCCCTGCGCGACACCTGCCTGATGGAGCTGCTCTATGCCACGGGCATGCGGGTGACCGAGCTTGTCTCGCTGCCGGTGGCGGCCGCGCGCGGCGACCCGCGGATGCTGCTCGTGCGCGGCAAGGGCGACAAGGAGCGCATGGTCCCCCTCTCTCCGGCCGCCCGCGCGGCCCTCTCGGACTGGCTCGCCCGCCGCGACGACGTCGATGACCTCTCCCGCCGCGAGAGGGGCGCCGCGTCGTCTCGTTTCCTCTTTCCCTCGCCCTCCTCCGCCGGGCACCTGACGCGACAGCGCTTCTTCGGTCTGATCAAGGAGATCGCGGTCAGGGCGGGCGTCTCTCCCGCCACGGTGACGCCCCACACCCTGCGCCACGCCTTCGCCACGCATCTGCTGCAGGGCGGCGCCGACCTGCGCTCGATCCAGACGCTCCTTGGCCATGCAGATGTCGGCACGACCGAGATCTACACCCATGTTCTCGAGGAGCGCCTCCGCGATCTGGTGTTCGAACACCACCCGCTCGCGCGCGATTCCGGGCGGGGGCTGGGCTGAGGCCCGGCCTAGGCCGACCGCAACCGATCCCCTCCCGTGGGCCGGGCTTCTGCCCGGCCCCCTTCGCCGATCCGACCCTTTCCGAAAACCCTGCGGCAAATTCGTATACGACCGTATACCGGCCTTTCCCGACGCCGCCCTTTGCGCTATTGCCGCCGCGAACCCTACCCAAGCGCCAAACGAGGGACCCCATGAGCAAGATCAAGGTAGCCAACCCCATCGTCGAAATGGACGGCGACGAGATGACCCGGATCATCTGGCAGTTCATCAAGGACAAGCTGATCCTGCCCTATCTCGACATCGACCTGCTCTACTACGACCTCGGCATCGAGGAGCGCGACCGCACCGACGACCAGATCACCGTCGACGCCGCCGAGAAGACGAAAGAGGTCGGCGTCGCCGTCAAATGCGCCACGATCACCCCTGACGAGGCGCGGGTGGAGGAGTTTGGGCTCAAGCGCATGTACCGCTCGCCCAACGGCACGATCCGCAACATCCTGGGCGGCGTCATCTTCCGTCAGCCGATCATCTGCCGCAATGTGCCGCGCCTCGTGCCCGGCTGGACCCAGCCCATCGTCGTCGGCCGCCATGCCTATGGCGACCAGTACCGCGCGACGGACTTCCTCTTCCCCGGCAAGGGCAAGCTCACGATAAAGTTCGAGGGTGCCGACGGCCGGGTCATCGAGAAGGAGGTGTTCGACGCGCCCTCCTCCGGCGTGACCATGGCGATGTACAACCTCGACGAGTCGATCTACGACTTCGCCCGGGCCTCGATGAACTACGCGCTGAACCTCGGCTGGCCGTGCTACCTGTCCACCAAGAACACGATCCTCAAGGCCTATGACGGCCGCTTCAAGGACATCTTCCAGAAGGTCTACGAGGAGGAGTTCGAGGAGGAGTTCAAGAAGAAGAAGATCTGGTACGAGCACCGCCTGATCGACGACATGGTCGCCGCGGCGATGAAATGGTCCGGCGGCTATGTCTGGGCCTGCAAGAACTACGACGGCGACGTGCAGTCCGACACCGTGGCCCAGGGCTTCGGTTCGCTCGGCCTGATGACCTCCCAGCTGATGACGCCGGACGGCAAGATCGTCGAGGCCGAGGCCGCCCACGGCACGGTCACGCGCCACTACCGCCAGCATCAGAAGGGCGAGCAGACCTCCACGAACTCCATCGCCTCGATCTACGCCTGGACCGGAGGCCTCAAGCACCGTGCCAAGCTCGACGACAACGCGGAACTCCTGAACTTCGCCGAGACTCTGGAAAGGGTCATCGTGGACACCGTCGAGAGCGGCCACATGACCAAGGACCTCGCGCTTCTCGTCGGCCCCGACCAGAAGTGGCTCACCACCATGGGCTTCCTCGAGAAGGTGGACGAGAACCTCAACAAGGCCCTTGCCGGCTGACCCGTTCCCGCAGGTTCCTTCGCCTGCCCCGGCCCGTCCCGGACTATCCGGGACGGGCCGTTGTCCTTTCTGGAGGCAGGCTCCACCACCGCCCGCATTGACAGGTCAGCATTGCTGTCCTATCCTTCCTGAATGCAGCCAGAGCCCCAGAAGCACTCCGCCCTCGAGGACGTCCAGGGTCTCGGCCTCGGCGTGTTTCTCTGCGGCGTCGGGCTCCATGTGCTGACCCATGCCGGGCTGATCACGGGCCAGACCGCCGGCATCGCAGTGATCCTGAGCTACCTGACCGGCTGGTCCTTCGGCGCGGTGTTCTTCGTGGTGAACCTGCCGTTCTACATCCTCGCCTGGCGCCGCCTCGGGCCGGAATTCACCCTGAAATCCCTCGCCTCCGTCACGCTGCTCTCGCTCGTCACCGAACTCCTGCCGCTCGGCTGGACCATCGGCACGATCGCGACACCGCTTGCCGCGCTCCTCTTCGGCGCGGTCACGGGCATCGGACTTCTGGCCATGTTCCGCCACAAGGGGTCGCTCGGAGGCATCGGCGTCGTGGCGCTCCTCGTGCAGGACACGACGGGCTTCCGCGCAGGCTATGTGCAGCTTATCGCCGATGCGCTGATCTTCGGCGTGGGCTTCCTGCTCTTTCCGGCGTCGATCGTGCTCTGGTCGCTCTTCGGCGCGGTGGTGCTCAACCTCGTCATCGCGGTGAACCACCGCCGGGACCGCTACGTTGCCACATGACGGGCTTGAGCCCGACGCCGCGCGCCCCTACTGCCCTTCCATGCCCTATCTCATCCTCGCCATCGCCATCCTCTTCGAGACCGTGGGCACCACCGCCCTCAAGGCCAGCGAGCAGTTCACGCGGCTCGGTCCGTCCGTCGTGGTGGTGCTGGCCTATGCCGCCTCGTTCTATCTGCTGGCGCTCACCTTGCGGTACATGCCCGTGGGCGTGGTCTACGCACTCTGGTCCGGTCTCGGGATCGTGTTCATCGCGGCGATCGGCTATCTGGTCTTCGGCCAGCGCCTCGACTGGCCCGCGCTCCTCGGCATCGCGATGATCCTCGGCGGCATCCTCGTCATCCACCTCTTCTCGAAGACCGCGCCGCACTGAGCGGCCGGACCCTGCCACCCGCCGCGTCCGAGAGGCCGCCCGGCCTCATCGCTCCAGGGTGCGGCGATGCCGACGAACGGCCATCCACCGCCGGATGCGGATCAGCACGCGGGAGACGACGGGCCGGAGGCAAGGCACATCCACGGCCAGCAGAAGCAGGCCCAGCGGCAGCATCCATAGTCCGAGGACCGGCAGGATCGACAGCATTCCGCCGAGGATCAGCGCGAAGGCGACGGGCAGCCGCATCCGCCGCAGGCGTCCGTGCAGGAGCGAATGGATCATCCGGCGCGAGGGGGGCACGCTCCTTGCGATGGCTTCGAGCTGACGATCCAGCCGGGCTTTTTCGTCGGCCATCTCTGCCTCGCCTTGAAACACGGACCGGGGACCGCTTGCTGCGGCCACCGGCAGACATGACCGGACCCCCGGTCATGCCGTCATCTATGGTGCCGGACGCTCCGATGAAACAGCGCGACCGCGTCCTGCCGGCGACCGGTCGCCGCGTCACCCTCCGTCCGCCGCCCGCTCCGGCGCGCCGTCTCGTCTCCCGAAGCCGCACCGCGCCGTACCCTACCGATGGCCGAGAACACCTCGCGCCGCCTCCCGCCCTGACAGCACCGCGCCATGGGCCGTGCCGAAATACTCCGCCGACGCCGCCTCTCCCGCGAACCAGAGCTGCCCGTCCCACTCCGCTCCGGCCAGAGCCCGGCGCGTGGCAGGGCTCGTGCCGACGGCGGTGTAGCTGTAGCTGCCCAGGGACAGCGGATCCCGGCCCCACCGGGTGACCTGCGCGGCGACAGGTGCCGGAAATCCCGTTCCGAACATCGCCCGCAAGGCCTCGTGCGCAGCAGCCGCCGTGTCTCGGTCATCGAGCCGCTCGAGATCGAGCGCAGGATCGGCGGCGTTGAAGCCCAGCAGCACGGGCGCGCGCAAGGCCCGCGCCAGCGACACCCATTCCGCCCAGTAGCCCGGTCGCGGCCCGAGCCAGCCGATCCAGTCGACGTCATCGGGCCAGCGCACGCGATCGAACCGCAGCCAGCACTTGTTCAAAAGCCCCATCCGCAGCCCGTCCAGCGCCGCCTGCCTGCCGTGGGCGAGGGGCGCGCCGAATCGCACTCCGCCGCCCTGCAGGACGCCGAGCGGGAGGGTGCAGATGACGTGATCCGCCCCCACTGTGCCGCCGTCCGACAGCCGCACCTCGCCCGGGGCGACGGACCGCACCTCGGTCGAAAGGCGGATGTCGAGCCCTCCCGCGAGATGGGTCGCGATCCGGTCGAACCCGCCCGGAAACAGGACGTCCGCGCCGCCGAAGTCGCGCCCCTCCTGCCCGTACCAGGCCGAAAGGAATCGCGCCGGGCTGCCATAGTCCTGTTCCAGCGTGCTGTTGACCAGATGGGCCACCAGCCGCCGCAGACCTGCATCCGCGCCCTGCCAGTCGGCGGAAGCCTCGATCGCTTCCTGCACGGACACGTCCGCGTCGAGCCGCTCGGTCGCGGCCAGTGCGCGCGCGAGGAGGCGTTCGGCGGGCCGCAGATCTGGGTCGATCTCCGCCCCCTCCGGTCCGAGCAGGACGGCCGCGTCGTAGCGCGTCGCCACCACCTGCGCGCGGGCCTCCCGCGCGAGCGCCGTGAGAGGGTTGCCGCGCTGACCGTGGATCCAGCTCGCCCCGAGGTCCACGGGCAGGTCCGGCCAGAGGCGCGAAGTCCGGACGCGCCCCCCGATCCGGTCGCGCGCCTCGAGCACGGTCACCCTGTCGCCCGCGTCATGGAGTGCCCGCGCCGCCGCGAGCCCCGCCAGCCCGGCCCCGAGAACGAGAATGCGCCGCGGCGACCGGACGTTCGCGCCCGCGCCGCCAAGCCCGAGGACTCCCAGCGCGCCCGCGCCGGCCATCAGGAACCGCCGCCGCCCGCGGCCCATCATGCCCGGTCCGCCACAGGATGTGCCGCAGTCCCCGGCCGCATCGCCCCGATCCCGTCGCCTTTAACGCGGCGCGGAGGCGGGTCGCGATCCGGCACGCTCGGCTCGGCCCTGCCTTCCCGGTCCGCCGGGCGCAGGTTCGTCCCCCGTCCTTGCGCATGCGCGCACCATACTTCCCTTGCGCGCCGGACCGCCGGACCGATGCGTTCCGGCCGATGCCCCATCCCGGATCCCCGTCCTGGCCCCGTGACGGCTGTCGTAAGCCGAGCCTCGGGACCGGACAATCCCGTTCCTGCAAGCCACCGCGGAGCGGACCGCGCGTGCCCGCAGACCAGCCAATTTCGCAGCTCTCGCGAATATCATATTGATTTCGGTCACTTGACCATGTGCCCCGGCCCGGGACCGCCGCATATCTCCTCTTTCTTTCGCAGCGGCAGCATAGTAAGGGGCCTGCAACCCCTCCTCCCAGGACAGAGACATGGACCTTCGCAACATCGCGATCATCGCGCATGTCGACCACGGCAAGACGACGCTCGTCGACGAACTTCTGAAGCAATCGGGTACCTACCGCGAGAACCAGCAGGTCTCCGAACGTGCCATGGACAGCAACGACCTCGAACGCGAGCGCGGCATCACCATCCTCGCCAAGGCCACCTCGGTGGAATGGAAGGGCACGCGCGTGAACATCGTCGATACCCCCGGTCACGCCGATTTCGGCGGCGAGGTGGAGCGGATCCTGTCGATGGTCGACGGCGTGGTCCTCCTCGTCGACGCCGCCGAGGGCCCGATGCCCCAGACGAAGTTCGTCACCTCAAAGGCCCTCGCCCTCGGCCTGCGGCCCATCGTCGTGCTGAACAAGGTCGACAAGCCCGACGCCGAACCCGACCGCGCCCTCGACGAGGTGTTCGATCTCTTCGCCGCGCTCGGCGCCGACGACGATCAGCTCGACTTTCCCCACCTCTACGCCTCGGGCCGCTCAGGCTGGGCCGATACCGAGCTCGACGGGCCGAGACAGGACCTCTCCGCCCTGTTCGAGCTCGTGCTCGCGCATGTCCCGCCGCCGAAACAGGCGGAGGCCGCGGACAAGCCCTTCCGGATGCTCGCCACCACGCTCGGCGCCGATCCTTTCATCGGCCGCATCCTGACGGGCCGCGTCGAGTCGGGCCGGCTGAAGGCCGGTGCCACCCTCCGTGCCCTGTCGCGCAAGGGCGAGCAGATCGAGAGCTTCCGCGTCTCGAAGATCCTCGCCTTCCGCGGCCTGTCGCAGCAGGCCATCGACGAGGCCGTCGCGGGCGACATCGTGACCATAGCCGGGATGTCGAAGGCCACCGTGGCCGACACCCTCTGCGATCCCTCGGTCGACCTGCCGCTCCCCGCCCAGCCGATTGATCCGCCGACGATCACCGTCACCTTCGGCATCAACGACAGCCCCCTCGCGGGCCGCGACGGCAAGAAGGTGCAGTCCCGCGTGATCCGCGAGCGGCTGATGCGCGAATCCGAGAGCAACGTCGCGATCCAGGTTGCCGACACGCCCGGCGGCGAGGCCTTCGAGGTGTCGGGCCGGGGCGAACTGCAGATGGGCGTGCTGATCGAGAACATGCGCCGCGAAGGCTTCGAGCTGTCGATCTCCCGTCCCCGCGTGATCTTCCGCGAGGAGGACGGGCAACGCATGGAGCCGGTCGAGGAAGTCACCATCGACGTCGACGACGAGTATTCCGGCGCGGTGATCGAGAAGCTGACCGGCGTCCGCAAGGGCGATCTCGTGGAGATGAAGCCGGGCGGGGCGGGCAAGACCCGCATCGTGGCCCATGTCCCCTCGCGCGGGCTGATCGGCTATCACGGCGAATTCCTGACCGACACACGAGGCTCGGGCGTACTCAACCGCATCTTCCACGGCTGGACGCCGCACAAGGGCCCGATCCAGGGCCGCCGTCAGGGCGTGCTGATCTCCATGGAGAACGGCGAAGCCGTGGCCTATGCGCTGTGGAATCTCGAGGAGCGCGGAAAGATGTTCATCCACCCCCAGGCCAAGGTCTACGAGGGGATGATCATCGGCGAGCACTCGCGCGACAACGACCTCGAGGTGAATCCGCTCAAGGGCAAGAAGCTGACCAACGTCCGTGCCAGCGGATCGGACGAGGCGGTGCGCCTGACTCCACCCGTGGAGATGACGCTGGAACAGGCGATCGCCTATATCGACGACGACGAGCTGGTCGAGGTCACCCCGAACGCGATCCGCCTGAGAAAGCGCTTCCTCGACCCCCACGAGCGCAAGCGCCAGGCCCGCGCCGCGAGCTGAGCCGGGCGCCGATCCCTCTTGCGAAGGATCGGCTGCGAGCATCCAGCGAATACTCGGGGCGCTCCCCCCCTGGCCGCCCCGCGGGGCGGCCTCCCGCGGGATACTTCCGGCCAGAAAATGCAGGGGCGCGCGCGCCTTCGGGGACTGTGGACAGCCCTGCCGAGGGGCGCTAGACCTCTGCGGCACTTCCAGGGGACCCGTCCATGACCAGCCTCGCCGACATCCGCTCGACCTTTCTCGACTACTTCGCCCGGCAGGGTCACGAGGTCGTGGACAGCTCGCCCCTCGTGCCGCGCAACGATCCGACGCTGATGTTCACCAATTCGGGCATGGTTCAGTTCAAGAACCTCTTCACCGGCGTCGAGACCCGCGACTATCAGCGCGCCACAACAAGCCAGAAATGCGTCCGGGCCGGCGGCAAGCACAACGACCTCGACAATGTGGGCTATACCGCGCGGCACCTGACCTTCTTCGAGATGCTCGGCAATTTCTCCTTCGGCGACTATTTCAAGTCCGAAGCGATCCCTTTCGCCTGGGAGCTGGTGACGAAAGAGCTCGACATCCCCGCCGAGCGCCTGCTGGTCACCGTCTATCACACCGACGACGAGGCGGCGGAGATCTGGAAGAAGGCGGCCGGACTGCCAGACGAGCGGATCATCCGCATCCCGACCTCGGACAATTTCTGGCAGATGGGCCCGACCGGCCCCTGCGGCCCATGCACGGAGATCTTCTTCGACCACGGCGAGCACATCTGGGGCGGCCCGCCCGGATCCCCCGAGGAGGACGGCGACCGGTTCATCGAGATCTGGAACCTCGTCTTCATGCAGTACGAGCAGTTCGAGGACGGCAGCCGCCGCGAACTCGACGCGCAGTCCATCGACACCGGCATGGGGCTCGAGCGCATCTCCTCGCTGCTGCAGGGCACCAACAACGTCTTCGAGACCGACCTCTTCCGCGCCATCATCGACGCTTCGGCCCATGCCTCCTCCACAGGCACGGGCGCGCAGCACATCACCCATCACCGGGTGATCGCGGACCACCTGCGCTCCACCTCCTTCCTCATTGCCGAGGGCGTGCTGCCGTCGAACGAAGGCCGCGGCTACGTCCTGCGCCGGATCATGCGGCGGGCGATGCGCCACGCGCATCTGCTGGGCACGGCGGACCCGCTCATGCACCGGCTGGTGCCGGCGCTGGTGGCGCAGATGGGCAGCGCATACCCCGAACTGCGCGAGCGCCAGACGATGATCGAGGAGACTCTGCGAGCCGAGGAGGAGCAGTTCCGGCAGACCCTTGAGCGCGGCCTGCGCCTCCTCGACGAGGAAACCGCCGAGATGACCGAAGGCGCGGAGCTGAAGGGCGAGACCGCCTTCAAGCTCTACGACACCTTCGGCTTCCCGCTCGATCTCACGCAGGACGCCCTGCGCGCCCGCGGCATCGCCGTGGACACGGCGGGCTTCGACGCCGCGATGGCCGAGCAGAAGGCCAAGGCCCGCGCGGCTTGGTCCGGGACGGGCGCCCAGGCCGACGAGGCGTTGTGGTACGACATCGCCGACGAGACGGGCCCGACGGAGTTCCTCGGCTACGACACCGAACGTGCGGAGGGCCAGATCACCGCCCTCGCCGGGCCGGGCGGCCGCATGGGCCGTGCCGCCAAGGGGGAGACGGTGCAGATCGTCCTGAACCAGACGCCGTTCTACGCGGAGTCCGGCGGCCAGGTCGGCGACACCGGCACGCTCGAGACCGAGTCCGGCCGCGCCCGCATCACGGACTGCCGCAGGATAGCGGGTCTTCACGTCCATTCCGCCGAGGTCACCGAAGGCGAGATCGCTCCGGGAACCGGCGCGCGGCTCGAGGTGGACCATGACCGCCGCAGCTGCATCCGCGCCAACCATTCCGCGACGCACCTTCTGCACGAGGCGCTGCGGTCGCATCTGGGCGATCACGTCGCGCAGCGCGGCTCGCTCAACGCGCCGGACCGCCTGCGCTTTGACTTCAGCCATGGCAAGGCCGTCTCGCCGAGCGAGATCAAGGAGATAGAGGCCGAAGTAAATGCGATGATCCGGCAGAACACGCCCGTCGTGACGCGGATCATGACCCCGGACGAGGCGCGCGCCATCGGGGCGCAGGCGCTCTTCGGCGAGAAATACGGCGACGAGGTCCGCGTCGTCTCCATGGGCCGCGCGGCGAGCGGCAAGGGGCATGACCGGCAGACCTATTCCATCGAGCTCTGCGGCGGCACCCATGTGCAGCGCACCGGCGACATCGGGCTCTTCGTGCTGACCACCGAGGCGGCCTCCTCCGCCGGCGTCCGGCGGATCGAGGCGCTGACCGGCGCCGCCGCGATGGCCGAGCTGCGCCGCCGCGACCGCACCCTGGCCGAGGTGGAGACCCTGCTGAAGTCGGGCGAGGATACCGTCGCGCGCGTGAAATCCCTGATGGAGGAGCGCCGCGCCCTGCAGAACGAGCTGCAGCACCTGCGCCGTCAGGTCGCCATGGGCGGAGGCGCCGCTGACGGGCCCCATGCGCGCGAGGTCAACGGGCTGAAATTCGTGGCCCAGGTCATGACCGGCGTGACAGGCAAGGACCTGCCCCCGCTCATCGACGAGATGAAGGCGGGGCTCGGCTCCGGCGCCGTGCTGCTGGTGGCCGATACCGGCGACAAGGTCGCCGTAGCCGCGGGGGTGACCGAGGATCTGACGGCGCGCGTCTCGGCGGTGGACCTGCTGCACGCGGCGGTGGCCGAGATGGGTGGCAAGGGCGGCGGCGGCCGTCCCGATCTCGCCCAGGGCGGCGCCCGCGACGCCTCGAAGGCCGAGGCGGGCTTCGCCGCCGCGGCGAAGGTGCTGGAGGGCTCGTGATGCCGACGGCCCTCTGGATCGCCCATGTGAAGGTCTCGGACGCCGAGGCCTACGGCGAATACGCCCGCCGCGCCACCGAGGCCATCGCGGCCCATGGGGGCGTCTTCATCGCCCGGGGCGGTGCCTATGAAACGCTGGAGGGGCCGGACCGGCCGCGAAACGTGGTGGCGCGCTTCCCGTCCATGCAGGCAGCCCACGACTGTTACTTCTCGGCCGCCTACCAGGAGGCGCTGAGCTTCGCCAGGGGCGCCGCGGAGCGCGAGTTGAGCATCGTCGAGGAACTGGAGTAGAGGTCTGGCCGGAGCCGGGCTGAAGCCGGGCCCACGCCCTTGGGGACCCGCTCCAAGCCACCCGTAGGCCGGGCTTCTGCCCGGCCCGCCGCCCCCGTCACACCGCCGCCGTACCCCGCGCCGGATAGCCGTTGTCGACGGCGAACCGCGCCTTCGACAGCAGGAATTCCACGTCCGGCCGGGACCAGGGCATGTTCGATATGTCGATGAGATAGAGCCGCCCGTCCGGCCTGATCCAGAACAGGCCCGGCTCGGCAAAGGTCTGCGCCTCGGCCTCCTTGATCGAGGTGGAAACGTAAAGCCCCCATGCCTTCGCGTCTTCCACCGTCAGCCCGTAGGCAATGGTCAGCCGGTCGAGGTCCCACTCCGCCTTTGCGGCCTCGGCCCTCTCGGCGCTGTCCATCGAGACGACGACCGTCTCGACCCCGGCCTCGGCGGCGGCATCCATCAGGCCGTTGAGCTTGGTCAGGTAGCTCTTGCAGACCGGGCAGTGATAACCGCGGTAGACCACGACCATCGTGAAGTTTTCCGGGTTCCGCTCCGCGAGCGTCCAGGTGCCGCCGCCCACGAGCGGCAGGGACAGGGCGGGGGCCCGGGTATCGGGCATCGGTTTCGTCGACATCATGCATGCTCCTTTGCGGCCGGCATCGGAAGCGCGGTCCAGGTTTCGGTGATCGGGGTTCCCGCGGCGCGAATGACCTTCGCCAGCGGGCAGAACTTCTGAAGATCGGCGCGGATCTCCGCGAGCTGCGCCTCGGTGGCCCCGGTCTCGACCTCCACCGACATCCGCACCTCGGTGAACGGCACGTCGACCTCCTCGATCAGGCCGACGCCGCGACGGTCGAAATCGGTCTCCAGCGCGATCCTCATCTCCCCCATGGCGACGCCTCTGGCATGGGCGATCTTGTTGGTGATGACGTTAGTGCAGGCCATCAGAGCCGACATCAGCGTCTCCGTGGGCGTCAGGCCGAGGTTCGTGCCGCCGCGCTCCGCGGGCTCGTCGACGATCGAGTAGACATCGCGGCTGCGCGACATCGTGCGGGTATGGCTTTGCCCGTGCGCGCTCTTCTTCATGGTCACCTGTGTCTTGGGCCTGATCGCCATTTCCCCCTCCCTGTTCCCCTCGGGCAGGCAGCTCGAGGCTTGAACTTTATTTATAGACCGATAACTTGTTTCGACGGAGGAGTAAGCGAGAGCCGCATGCCACGCAAGCGACCTCGCAACAGAGTGAGGAGACACGGGTGAAAGCACCGGATTTTGCCTATGCGCGCCCTGCGGACCTGGGGGCCGCGCTGGCGCTCTTGGCCGAGCACGGCACCGAGGCCCAGCCGCTTGCGGGCGGGCAAAGTCTCATGCCGATGATGAACTTCCGCCTCGCCGCGCCCGAGATCCTGATCGATCTTTCCGATGTCGCCGAACTGCGCGGTCTCGAACGGACGCGCGACACCGTCCGCATCGGCGCGATGACCCGCTACCGCGACCTCGAGGACTGGCCGGACCTCGGCGGCACCCTGCCCCTGGTCGCCATGGCGCTGCCCCATATTGCCCATGACGCGATCCGCAACCGGGGCACCATTGGCGGCAGCATCGCGCTCTGCGATCCCGCGGCCGAACTTCCCGCCGTGATGCGCGTGCTCGCCGCAGAGATCGAGGTGGCCGGAGCCGAAGGCAGCCGCCGGGTCGCGGCCGACGACTTCTTCACCGGCTTCTACGAGACCGCCTGCGGCGAGGAGGAACTGATCGTCGCGATCCATGTCCCCGTGGCCGAAGCGGACCGGGTCTACGGGTTTCACGAACTCGCCCAGCGGCACGGCGATTATGCCATGGCGGGGGTCGCCCTGTCCGCCCTTTCCCCGAACCCGATCCGCAGCCTCCGAGCGGCGTTCTTCGGCATCGCCGCGACGCCCGTCCGCCTGCCCGATCTCGAGGCCGCGCTCGAAGGCCTGACCGCCTGCGAGGCCCAAGCCGCCGTCACCGCGGCGCTCGAGGGCCTTGATCTGCTTGCCGACACCAAGGCGAGCGCCGACATGCGCCGGCACCTCTCCGGCGTGGTCCTCAAGCGCGCTCTGGAGGCGATGTGATGGACAAGACCCGCGAAATCACCCTGACCGTCAACGGCGAGAGCGTCACCGCCCGCGTGCCCGTGCGCATGAACCTCGTCGATTTCCTGCGAAACGAACTCGAACTGACCGGCAGCCATGTGGGGTGCGAGCACGGCGTGTGCGGTGCCTGCACGCTGCTGATGGACGGCCGGACGACACGCGCCTGCCTGACCCTCGCCGTGCAGGCCGACGGCGCCGAGGTGGTGACCGTGGAGGGCCTCGCCGCCTCCGGCAGGTCCGCCGCCCTCGCCCGTGCCTTCACCGAGCGCAACGCCCTGCAGTGCGGCTTCTGCACGCCCGGGATGCTCGCCTCGGCGGTGACCTGGGTCGAGGGCGGCGGCAGCGCCGAACGCGACGCGATCCGCGCCCATATCAGCGGCAACTACTGCCGATGCACCGGCTATCAATCCATCGTCGACGCCATCGCGGACGTGGCAGGCAGCAAGGCGGAGGACGCCGCATGACCGGCCCCCTGAGCGAACTCGACCGCCCCAATTCCTACATCGGCCGCGCGGTGCCCCGCGCCGATGCCGCCCGCCTGCTCGCAGGCCGGGGCAAGTACCTTGACGACATCAGGCTGCCCCGGATGCTTCACGCCGTCTTCGTGCGCAGCCCCCACGCCCATGCGCGCATCAAGGCCATCGACACCGAGGCCGCCCGCGCCATGCCCGGCGTTGCGGCGGTCTACACCGGGGCGGAGATCGCCGAGCACTGTACGCCCTGGGTCGGCGTGCTGAGCCACCTCGCGGGCCTGCGCTCGCCGCCGCAGCACAGCGTCGCGGTGGACGTCGCGCGTTGGCAAGGGGAGCCTGTCGCCGTGGTCCTGGCCCGCAGCCGTGCCGAGGCCGAGGACGCCGCGGACCTTGTCGACGTGGACTACGAGGAACTGCCCCCCGTGCTCGACGCCGAGGCGGCTCTTGAACCGGATTCCCCAAGGATTCACGAGGGTTACGATTCGAACCTCGCTTGGGAACGCAAGGTCGACGTGGGCGATATCGACACCGCGTTCGCCGCGCCGGGCGTGACGGTGGTGGAACGCACCTTCCGCTTCGGCCGCCATACCGGCGTCACGCTCGAGGCGCGAGGCACGGTCTGCGACTACGACCCCGGCGAGGGGGTGCTGACCATGCACTATTCGGGCCAGGCGCCGCACATGCTGCAGGTGATCCTGTCCCGGCATCTGGGGATGGCCGAGGAGAACGTGCGCGTCGTCTCCGGCGACGTGGGCGGTTCCTTCGGCATCAAGGTCCATACCTACGGCGACGAGATCGCCTGCGCCGCCCTGTCGAAGATGCTGGAACGGCCCGTGAAATTCGTGGCCGACCGGCAGGAGAGCTTCCTGACGGACATCCACGCCCGCGACCATGTCGTGAAGGCGCGGATGGGCGTGGATGCCGAAGGCCGGATCGTCGGCATCGACATGGACGACATCACCGGGATCGGCCCCTATTCGATGTATCCCCGCACCTCGGCCATCGAGTGCAACCAGGTGCTGAACCTCACCGGCGCGCCCTACATGATGGAGAACTACCGCGCCCGCGGCCGGGTGGTGTTCCAGAACAAGACGCTCATGTGCCAGTACCGGGCCGTGGGCCACCCCATTGCCATGGCGGTCTGCGACGGCCTGCTCGAGGACGTCGCCCGCGCCACGGGACGCGATCCGGTGGAGCTGCGCCGGCTCAACCTGATGCCAGACGACGGCTATCCGCGCGCCTCGGCCTCCGGCATGAAGCTGGCCGACCTCTCGCACCAGAAGACGCTCGAAAAGCTGGTGGAGCTCATGGACTACGACGCCCTGCGCCGGGACCAGGAGGAGGCCCGCGCGCGCGGCGTCCTGCGCGGCATCGGCCTTTGCTCCATGGTCGAAGTCACCAACCCCTCGCCCGCCTTCTACGGGATCGGCGGCGCGCCCATCGCCAGCCAGGACGGCGCCACCTGCCGGCTCGACGCGGGCGGCGCGCTGCATGTCTCCTCCTCGGTCACCGAGCAGGGCCAGGGTACCAACGCCATCCTCGCCCAGATCGCCGCCGACCGCTTCGGCGTGCCCATCGAGCGGGTCAAGGTCACCACGGGCGACACCGCCACCGTGCCCTACGGCGGCGGCACCTGGGCCTCCCGCGGCGCGGGCATCGGCGGCGAGGCGATGCTGCTCGCCGCCGACGCGCTCAAGCACCAGGTGCTCGAGGTCGCCGCGGCGCTCCTCCAGGCCGAGGCCGGCGTCCTGGATATCCGCAACGGAACCGTGGTCGATGCCACAACCGGGGCGGAGCGGATCGCGCTCTCCGATCTTGCGCGCACGGTCTACTATCGCGGCAACGAACTGCCCCCCGACCTGAAACCCGAGCTGATCGCCACGCGGCACTACCGCGTGACGGATTTTCCCTTCGTCTTCACCAACGGCGCCATGGCCACCCATGTGGAGGTCGATGCCGAGACCGGCTTCGTGAAGGTTCTCGGCTTCTGGGTGGTCGAGGATTGCGGCACGGTCATCAACCCCATGCTGGTCGACGAACAGGTCCGCGGCGGCGTGGTGCAGGGCATCGGTGGGGCACTTTACGAGGAATGCCTCTATGACGAAGAGGGTCAGCTCCTGACCGCCACCATGGCGGACTATCTCGTCCCCATGGCCGCCGAGATGCCCGACATCGAGGTCGCCCATGTGGAGACGCCGACAAGCACCTCCGTGCTGGGCGCCAAGGGCGCGGGCGAGGCCGGCACGGGCGGTGCACCCGCGGCACTTCTCAATGCGGTCAACGACGCGCTGGCGCCGCTTGGCGCCTCGATCTGGCAGCAGCCCATGACGCCCGAGCGGGTGCTGCGGGCCATGGGCCGGCTCTGAACCGGGAGGGGGGCGCCGCGGCAGGCCGCGGCGCGATCGGTCTCAGTCCGACGTCTCGAGATCGCCCGCCGCGTTCACCCGCAGACCGGTTTCGTGCGACTGCCGCAGCACCTCGGGCGCCCAGTCGACCCGGCCCCCATCCCCCGTTTCAGGCTTCGAGCCGATAATCGCCATCAGCAGCGCCTTCTCGGTCCCGATGTTGCGAAAGCCGCGAAAGATGCCCGGCGGAAAGGAGATGACGTCGAAGGTATCAATCTCGATCTCCTTGTCTCCCGCCTCCCCCCAATAGGCGGCCCAGCGGCCGGTCAGGGGAATGAACACCTCCACCGTCTCGTGAGCATGGAGCGCCGCGCCCTTCCCGGGCTCCGCGCCGACGTAGGTGATCGAGAAGTTCCGGCTGTCCGCGATTGCCGGCGCAAGCCCCGGGTCCTCGGTCACGCCACGGCCGATCACGTTGTATATGTCGCGGGCATAGTCGGGGATGCGGGTATCGACGAAGGCCTGGGTCGAAGGCGTCATGGAGGCAAAACGCGCGACGCGTGCCTGCATCTCTTCAACGGTCGGGTCCGGGGTGCTCATGGTCGGCTCTCCTCTGGAGGGGGCCCGCCGGCGCGCCTGGCCCCGGTCGGGCCGGAATGGTGGGCGCCCCGCAGGGGGCGCCCGCGGTGCGTCACTCGATGGTGTAGTCGAGCGGCCAGTCGAAGCCCGCGTCGGTCGCAGCCTGCAGATAGGCGTTCATCACTTCCGTGCCGGGCATCCCGCGGCCGTTGGCATCGGCCGCCATCGCTGCCGGGAACTCGGCCAGCGAGGCCGCCCACTCGGCCCGAACCTCGGGGGTGATCTCGGTGATCACGGCCCCCGCTTCGGCCAGCCCGTCGAGGCCGCGCTGCTGGGCGGCGTTCAGGCTCTCGCCCGCCTGCGCCTCGTAGGCCGCGCCCACTTCGAGGATGATCTGCTGCACATCCTCGGGAAGGCGCTCGAGGCTCCGCTGGTTCATCGTCAGCGCGTTCACGCCCATCGCGCCGAACCCGATCAGCGTGTAGTAGGGCGAAGGCTCGTAGTACTTGAAGCCGAGATAGGCCGAGGGGAACATCAGCCAGCCGTCGTAGACGCCGGTCTGCAGCGAGAGGTATCCCTCGGGCAATGTCGACTGCACGGGGATCGCGCCGGCGTATTCCAGCCACGGCAGGTTCGGACCCGCGCCGCCGATCTTGACGCCCTGAAGGTCGGCGACGGACTCCCAGGGGTTCGTCGTGCCGAGGTGGTAGTCGTCCCAGCCGTGCAGGCCCAGCAGCACCTGGCCGTATTCCTGGGTGAACTGCTCGGTGAGCCACGGGATCTGGTCGTAGACGGCCCGCACGGCTTCCATCTGCTGCGCGGAATCCTGCGGTCCGAAGGGCGCGTAATAGGGGAAATTGTGCAAGAACAGCTTTGCGGGTTCGAAACAGATGCAATAGGCCCCGATATCGAGAATGCCGTTCTGCACGGATTCCAGCGTCTCCGCCACGCCGGCGATCGCGCCGCCATAGCCCTCGACGAACTCGATCTCGTGCTCGGTTTCCTCGGCGACGCGGCGCTTGACCTCGGGCACGAAGAAATTGGCGACATCGGTCACATAGACGGACGGGCCGTTCGGATGGCCCGAACCGATGCGCAGCGTAAAGGTGTCGGCCGTGGCCGCACCGGCGGCGGCGAAGGCGAGCGTGGTCGCAAGAGCGGTGCCCGCCCCGAGGCGGATGGTCGTGGTCATGGCAAGTCGTCCTCCCAGTTGCCGCGAGCGGTACTCCTCCGGCGTCTCCCGGGGCCTGAGCCCCCGCCTGTTTATCGCTCGTTAACCTGACAAGGGTCAGCACAGGCTCCCTCATCGGTCAAGCATCTCCGCAAAGGTTTGCATCAATTATTTATCGACCGCTAATTAAGCCTTGACCGGCCGGGTCGGAACGTTAGCCTCGACGGACCCTTGGCGGACAGGGCCGAAAGGGACAGGGAGGGCAGGATGAATCCACAGGTGGGCGCCGCACGCGCCCTTCATATCGTATCCGCGATCTGGACGCTGCTGCTCGCGTTTCTCGTGGTGGGCGACGTCTTCGGTCGGACTCTGCTCAACAGCCCGATCCCGGGAACCAAGGAACTCCTGCAGAACTCCATCGTCACCATCGCCTTCCTGCAATTGCCGCTCGCGATCTACTCGGGCTCCATGCTGCGCACGCCGATCCTCGCCGACGCGCTGCCGCCCTTCGCGCGCAAGCTCCTGCGGACCTTCGCGATGCTTCTGGGCTGCGCGGTCTTCGTGGGGCTGGTCTGGGGCAGCTGGCCGTCGTTCCAGGATGCCTACCGCATCGGCGAGTACGAGGGCGAGGGCTCGCTCCGGGTGCCGACCTGGCCCGTTCGCGGCGCCATCCTGGTCATGTCCGCCTTCGTCGCCGTGGCCTATGCCTGGATGATCGTGCTCGACTGGACGGGCCGCCTGCAAAACGAGCTCGAGGCGCCGGGCGCCATCGAGTCCGCGGAACACTGAGGGACACGGATCATGGGCGGCGATATCGTTCTCTACATGCTCGGCCTGCTGATCGTGCTGATCCTCCTCGGGGTGCACATCGGCGTGGCCCTCGCGGTCTGCTCCTTCCTCGGCATGCTCCTGATGGGCTTTCCCTTCGAGGCGGCCATCTCGATCCTGTCGAGCACGGCCTATGATGCCGTGAGAAAGGACATTTTCGCGGTGATCCCGCTCTTCGTGCTGATGGGCGACGTGATCTGGCGATCCGGCGCGGCGGCCGATCTCTACCGCATCTGCGACCGGGGCCTGCGCCGCCTGCCCGGCCGGCTCGCCATCGCCACGATCGCGGGCAACACCGTCTTCGCGGCGGTCACCGGCGTGTCCATCGCCGCCGCCGCCGCCTTCAGCCGCATCGCCTATCCGCAGATGAAGGCGCTCGGCTACAACCAGACCTTCGCCCTCGGCGCTGTCGCCGGCTCCTCCTGCCTCGGCATGCTCATCCCGCCGTCAATCCTGCTGATCGTCTGGGCGATCCTGACCGAAATGAGCGTGGGCGCCCTCTTCATGGCCGGCATCCTGCCGGGCCTGCTGCTGGCGGCACTCTTCACGCTCTACGTGATCGCAGCTGCGGTCTTCAGACCCGCCCTCGCCCCCGCGTACAGCGCCCCCCTCGTCGAACCGACGCGCGAGGAGGTCCGCTCCGAGCTGATCGGCGGCCTCGGCATCCTCGCGCTGATCCTCGTGGTGATCGGCGGCATCTGGTCCGGCTTCTTCACCCCGACCGAGGCTGCCGGCTTCGGCGCGGTGACGGCGCTGATCCTCGGCGTCGTGAAGGGCATGGGCTGGCGCGATTTCCAGTTCACTCTCTACCAGGCGGCGCGCACCACGGCGCCGATCATGTTCCTGCTGATAACCGCGTCCATGTATTCGCGCCTGCTCGCACTCGGCGGCGGCGTCAACTACATCCAGGGCCTGTTTCTGGGTGCGGAGCTGTCGCCCGCGACGATCATCCTTCTGATGGTGCTCGTCTGGCTGGTGCTGGGAATGCTTGTGGACAGCGTGTCGATCATCCTGCTGACGGTGCCGATATTCGCGCCCATCGCCGTCGGACTGGGAGTCGATCCGCTGGCCTTCGCGATCTTCGGCATCCTCGTGATCGAGGCCGGGCTGCTGACGCCGCCCTTCGGCATCCTCGTCTACACGGTCAAGGGATCGGTCCCCGACCCCACAGCGACCCTGGGCAAGATCTTCCTCGGATCGGCGCCCTATTTCGCGTTGATCCTCGTGGCGGCCTTCATCGTGCTGGCCGTGCCGTGGCTCGCCACGCAACTGCCCGCGCTGCTCATGTAGACCCGGCAGGCATCGGATTTTGCGATGCCCGCCACCCGATATCATGATTTTTCCCGAACGGTCCCGGGGCCTATCTTCCCCCGAAAGATGCTGGGAGGCGCGACGATGAAACTTGGCTTTTTCACCATGCCGATCCATCCGCTGGACAAGGACTGGCGGCAATGCCTGCACGAGGACCGCGAGGCGTTCCTGCTTGCCGACGAGCTGGGCTTCGCCGAGGCCTATGTCGGCGAGCACACGACCGACAAGGCGGAGAACATCACCCACTGCATCAGCTTCATCGCCTGGATCGCCCATGCGACGAAGCAGATCCGCCTCGGCACGGGCACGGTGAACCTGCCCAACACCCACCCCGCCGCCGTGGCCGGCCAGGTGGCAATGCTCGACCACATGCTCGACGGGCGCCTCATCTTCGGCATCTCTCCGGGCGGCCTGGCCTCGGACGCAGAGGCCTTCGGCAGCCTCGACGCCAACCGTCAGGAGATGTTCCTCGAGGGGATCAACACCGTCCTGAAGATCTGGGAAAGCGAGGCCCCCTACAACATCGAGGGCAAGTATTGGTCGATCTCGACCGAGCGCACCCAGATGCTCGACATCGGTCAGGGCATCATGGCAAAACCCCTCCAGCAGCCCCATCCGCCCATCGTGGTGACCGCCGTGGCCCCCTTCTCCAAGGGCGTGACCGAGGCGGCCGCACGGGGCTGGGATCCGATATCCGCGAACTTTCTGCTAAAGCAGTGGGTCAAGACCCACTGGCCGAAATACGTCGAGGGCTGCGAGCGGGCGAGCCGCCCCGCGGACCCGGCGAACTGGCGCGTGGCGCGCTCGGTCTTCGTCGCCGACGACATGGAGACGGCGCGCGAATACGCCCTCGGGCCGCAGAGCCCCTACCGCTTCTACTACAGCCAGTTGCTGACCAAGATGAAGAAGCATGGCCGCGCGAACCTCTTCAAGGCGGACCAGAACATGCACGACGACGAGGTCACGCTCGAGGGCGTGCTCGACGAATGCGTGATCTGGGGGACGCCCGACAAGGTCGCGGACGAGATCCTCGCCCTGCGCGAGGAGGTCGGCGATTTCGGCACCCTGCTCTATGCGGGCAAGGACTGGGCCGACAAGGAACTGGGCCGCAAGTCCATGATCCTGCTCGCCGAAAAGGCCCTGCCCATCGTGAACGCCGCCATCGACCGCGAAAAGGTCGCGGCCCAATGACGGACAGACGCGTGGACCGCGGCGGCTGGAGCCTCGCCGCGGTCGAAAGCGGACAGGCCCCGGGCGCGCCCGTGGTCGTGATGTCGAACTCCCTCGGGGCCACCCGGGCGATGTGGGACGACCAGGCCGACTGGCTCGGCCGGACCGCCCGCGTCATCCGCTACGATACGCGCGGCCACGGCGCCTCGGACACGCCCCCCGGCCCCTACAGCTTTGACGATCTCGTCGATGACGTGCTCGCGGTGATGGACGCCTTCGGCGTGGGCCGCGCCGCCTATGTGGGCCTGTCGCTGGGCGGCATGACCGGTCTCGGCCTCGGCCTGCGGGCGCCCGAGCGGCTGACGAGGCTCGTCGTCGCCGCCGCCCGCGCCGACGCGCCCCCGCCCTTCGTGCAAAGCTGGGACGACCGCGTCGCCAAGATCCGCGAGGGCGGCATGGCCGCGATCTGGCCCGGCACGCTGGAGCGCTGGCTCACCCCCGGCTTCCAGGAGGCCGAGCCCGAGGCCGCCGAGGCGCTCAGGGCCCAGTTCCTCGAGACCACAGTGGACGGCTATGCCGGATGCGCCGCGGCCTTGCAGGGCCTCGACTACCTGCGGCACCTCGGCAACCTCACGATCCCGACGCTCTACGTCGCTGGTGCCGAGGACATGGGCGCGCCCGCCTCCGCCATGGAGTCCATGGCCGCTGCCACGCCCGACGCGCGCTATGTCTGCGTGGCGGATGCCGCCCATATCGTGAACCTTGACGGCCGCGCCGCCTTCGACGCCGCCCTCCGCGACTTTCTGGAGCTCTGACATGCGTCTGACCGACCGAATTCCCTACCAGGCCATCGTCGACCGCCCTGCCCTGCGCCTGCCCGGCGGAAAGAAGGTGGCGGTCTGGGTCATCGTCAACGTCGAGGAATGGCAGATCGAGCGCGCCATGCCGCGCACCGTCCTGTCCCCGCCCATGGGCCAGCCGCTGCTGCCTGACGTGCCGAACTGGTCCTGGCACGAATACGGGATGCGCGCCGGCTTCTGGCGTCACTGGAAGGCGCTGACGGATCGCGAGATTCCGACGACGATGGCGGTCAACGGCAATGTCTGCCGCAGCTATCCCCGCGTGGCCGAAGCCGGCCTGAAATCGGGCTGGGAGATGATGGGTCACGGCTTCGTTCAGGGGCCGATGCACCGGCTCGAGGACCAGCCCGCCGCGATCCGCGACGCCTGCGAGGCGATCCGTGCCTTCGCCGGTGTCTCGCCCCGCTCCTGGGAGAGCCCGGGCCTGACCGAGACGGAGGAGACGCTGGACCTCTTGCGGCTCAACGGCATCGAATATGTGGCCGACTGGGTGATCGACGACCTGCCGCAGACGATCTCCACCCCGCACGGGGACATCACGACGGTGCCCTACACGGTCGAGGTCAACGACATCACGATCCATGCGCTTCAGCAGCATGTCTCCGAGGAATTCTTCCGCCGCGGCCGGGATCAGTTCGAGCGGCTGATGATGGAGGCCGAGGAGACCGGCGTGCCGCGGGTGATGGCGATTTCCGTGCATCCCTACATCACGGGCGTGCCGCACCGGATCGGATATTTCGAGAAGCTGCTCGACCATGTCATGGGCCACCAGGGTACGGCGATGATGACCGCCTCCGAAATCGGCGACTGGTACACCTCCGAGATGGTCCGGCTCTCGGCAGAGCGGGTGGCCTGACCGGCATCGCCTGGGGCGTCCACATGTGGACGCTCCTCTAGGCCATTGAAATATATAGCGGAACGCGAAAGCGTTGCGCAACTGGCCCAGGGTGTTCGGTCGCGCGCCCCCATCGCCCCGGCTCGGCAACGCTCCGGGAATCGCGGGACCCTGGACGGCCCCGCCACGAATTCAGGGCCCACGACATGGCGACGACCCGCAGATCATCCGGCGGCGCGGGACGGTCAACAAGCGCCAGGTCGCGGGGACGGTCGTGCGCTGCCCGCGCCGCTTCGTGGCCGCTTCCGGGCAGGGCGCCCCGCCCGGCGCCGCGTCGGGAGCGTGGTCCCGCGCACCACGACCCCCGCCCCGGTGTCAGATCGCCACAGCCGTCGTGCGCATGATCTCCTCGAGCCGCGGGTTGGCGCGGCCGTCGGGGTTCGTCTCTCTCGGGCTGCCGAAGATGTAACTGCCAAGCTCCCGCGCCCGCTCATGGGCGAGGCGCGAGGCGGGAACGCGTTCCGCGGAATAGCCGGCGAGGCCCGCCGCCACGTCGCCGCCGTCCCCGAGGTGCCGCGCGAGTGCGAGCGCGTCGCAGGCGGCCTTGGTCACGCCCATCCCCATGTGGGGCCGCGCCACGCAGGCCGCATCCCCGGCAAGCGCCACCCGGCCCGCGCCCATGACCTCCACGCAATGATCGTAGATCGGCGTGAAGAAGGGTCGCTCGCTGACCTCGAGGATCTCGACGAACGGCAGGGGCAGCCAGGCCTCGGCCTCCTCGCGCATCTGCGCCAGGACTTCGTTCCGGATCAGCGGCGGAGGGATCGTCACGCGGTGCCTGTGCCCTGTCGCGTCGGTCAGCATCGCGTCGAGTTTTCCTGCATCCGCAGGGGAGTACCAGACGAAGTTGTAGCGCCGGTTCCCCGGTCTCAGATCGTTCTCGGGTCCGGCGATCGGATAGCCGATGATCTGCGTGCCCGCGGGTGCGAAGAAGCCGAAGGCGGGAAAGACCGAGGCCCGCACCTCCTCGGACAGCTCCGCCTCGGCCGCCAGAGCGCGCCAGACGACATAACCCGCATAGGTCGGCGCCACGGCGGGCTGGAACTGCCCGCGCACCGCCGACCGGAAGCCGTCCGCGCCCACGACGAGATCGGCCTCCTCGCGGCTGCCGTCCTCGAACCGGACGATCACGCTCCCGCCCGTCTCCTCGTAGCCCGCGATGACCCGGCCCAGATGATAGCGCCCCTCGGGCACCAGCGGCCGCAGGAGCCGGTGCACCCGGTCCCAGGAGGTCACGATCTGGGGGAATTCCATCGCCCGGACCCGGCCGCCCTGGCGGTCGAAGGCCACGCGCTCTTCCACCGCGACGCCCAGATCGTGTGTCCCCGCCCCGACGCTTTCCAGCGCCTCGACGAGCGCGGGATGCGTGACGATACCCGCGCCCCGGCCCGACAGTTCGGCCGAGGCGCGCTCGAACACATCGACCTCCCAGCCCGCCCGGCGCAAAGCCGCCGCCGCGAAAAGCCCGCCGATGGACCCGCCCCCGATGATCGCCCGCGCTGCCACTCCGCACCCTCCCGCTTATTTATCGACCTATAACTAAGGCCAGGGAACGGGACGGGCAAGCCCTCAGGTGCGGAACATCTCCTGGGGTGTCATGTCGAGCACCGGCAGCGACGGGCCGTCTCCGTCGGGCACGTTGAAGGCGTTGATCGTCATGGATATCAGCGTGTAATAGCCGCAGATCCCCACCAGGTCGACCATGCCCCTGTCGCCGAGCGCGGCAAGGCCCCGGCCATAGGCCGCATCCGAAATCGCCCGATCCCGGTGCAGCTCGACAGAGCAGTCGAAGACGGCCTGCCCCTCGTCGTCACCCAGGATCGCGGCGCGCCCATGGGCGATGGCCTCGACCACGTCCTCGGGCACACCCGATGCGAGGGCGATGGGCGCATGGGTCGCCCACTCGAAGCCCGAGGACCAGATGCGCGCGGTCACGAGGATCGCGAGCTCCGACAGATGCGGCGGCAGCGCGCTGTCGTAGCGCGCATACTGTCCCAGCGCCTGCGCCGTCTCGGCAAGACCCGGGCTCGTCAGCCAGACCCGCAGAGGCCCCACCACATCGCCCCGGGGTCCGGAGGCGATCAGATGATGGACCCGTCTCTGTTCGTCGGTGAAGGCGTCGGGATCATAGGGCGGCGCCCGCCCCGGTCGTCCTCCGGCTGGCGTCATTCGGCAAGCCTTGCCATCTTGCCGGAGTAGAACAGCATGGGGTCCCCCCCGGCAGTCTCGAGGTGCAGGACCTCGCCGACAATGATCTCGTGGTCGCCACCCGGATAGGAGGCATGGTGCCGGCATTCGAACCGCGCGATCGCGCCGTCGATGCAGGGCACGTCGCAGCGCTCTCCGGGAAAGGAGGGGACGCCCTCGAACTTGTCGTCGCGGGGCTTGGCGAACTGCCAGGCCACCTGTTCCTGGTCGGCGGCGAGCACGTTGACGGCGAAGTGCCGCCCGTCCTTCAGCCAGCGCCGGCTGACCTGGGCATTCCCGAGAGAGAACAGCAGGAGCGGCGGCTCGAGGCTCAGGGACGAGAAGCTGTTCACGGTCACCCCCGTGGGACGGCCCTCGTCGTCGCGCATGGTCACCACGGTCACCCCGGTGGCGAAGCGCCCGAAGGCATTGCGCAGGGCGCGGGGGTCGATCAGTCCGGCGTCGAGCATCTGTCTCTCCTTGTCGGCCTCAATCCATGTCGGCCTCGGTCGGCCTTGCAACACCGGAAGGTCCCGTGCTGCAACCGTTCGCATGATCCGAAGATAGGGCGCTCGACACATCGCGCAAAATGATAAAGGATCATCCGCACCATATCATTTTCGGATAGGCCATGCCCCTGCCCACCATTTCCCTGCGCGGCCTCCAGGCCTTCATCGCGGTCTACGAGGAACAGTCCTTCTCCCGCGCCGCCCTGCGCGAGAACGCGACGCAATCGGGCATGTCGACCCAGGTCAAGACGCTGGAGCTGCGCCTCGGCACCGAGCTGCTGAACCGGGACCGCAAGCAGTTCACCCTGACCCCCGCCGGCCAGATCGTCTATCGCGAGGGCCAGTCGATCCTGAAGGCGCTCCACGCCACCGAGGCGCGGGTGAAGGAGTTGCGCGCCGAGGTGGCGGGGATGGTGAAGTTCGGGATGATCCCCTCCCTGACCCGCTCGGTGCTGAAGGCCGCGCTCGACGCCTTTCACGCCGATCATCCGGGTGTCGAGCTCTCGCTGCTCGAGGAATACAGCTACAGCCTGATGCGCCGGGTTCTCGACGGCGAGATCGAATTCGCCATGGTCCCGGCGGGCGATCTGCCCGCGGGGCTGACCGCGCGCTTCGTCGCCCGCGACCGGGAGATGCTGGTCTCCCGCCCCGGCGCCCTGCCCGGCGCGGCGCATCTTTCGCCCGTGTCCATCGCGGCGCTGTCGGGCGCGCGGCTGATCGTGCCCTCGCGGCTCAACGTGCGGCGGCGCGGGATCGACAGCCTGTTGCAGGCCCATGGCGTGCATCTGGCCGAGACGATGGAGATGGACGGCATGCTCGCCACGCTGGAGCTGGTGGCGGCCAGCGACTGGATGGCGATCCTGCCCTCGGCGATCTGCCATCCCGACCGCGACGGGCGCGCGCGGCAGCTCAACGTCATCGCCGATCCGCCGATGAGCCTCGATTACGTGATTGTGGAGAAATCCGACGCGCCGCCGGCCCGTGCGGCGCAGCTCCTTGCCGAATGCCTGACGCGGCACACCCATGACGTGCTCGCCGACTGGGACGACCTGCGCGGCATCGCGGAAGCCGAACCCGTGCATTCGAAGGAATGATGCCGGAGCGCGATTTTGCCATGGGATACAGCGTGCTGACGGGTAGTCTTCGCCGAGGCGCGGGGGATGCGGCGCAGGCTCCGCCGCTGTCAGGGGAGGGACAGGAATGAAAGTCGGACTGATCGGCCTCGGGCGCATGGGCCGGGCCATGGCCGAACGGCTGGAGGAGACGGGCGCCGAACTGCTGGTCTGGAACCGCAGCGCGGACAAGGCCGGGGGGCTGGCGGCCGAGGTGGCCGAAAGCCCCGCCGCGGTCGCTGCCGGGCGCGACGTGGTGCTCTCGATCATGGCCAACGACGCCGCGCTGGAGGCGGTCTACTTCGGGACAGGCGGCCTCTGCTCCGCGCCGCTGGGCGGCACAACCATCGTGGAGATGACGACCACCGCGCCCGACACGATCCGGCGCCTTGAGGCCGCCGTGCGCGAGGCGGGCGGGCGGCTCGTGGAATGCCCCGTGGGCGGGACCATCGCCCCGGCGCGGGCGGGCAAGCTCCTGGGCCTCGCGGGCGGCGAGGCCGACGATCTCGAGCGCGTCATGCCGGTGATGCAGCAGCTCGTGCGGCGGATCGAGCATGTGGGCCCCGTGGGCGCGGGCGCGGCGATGAAGCTCTCGATCAACCTGCCGCTCATGGTCTACTGGGCCGCGCTGGGAGAGGCGCTCGGCCTTGCCATCGGCAGCGGGATCGACCCCGAGCTGGCGCTCGACATCCTCGCCGACAGCTCCGGCGCCATCGGGGCGGCGAAGATGCGCGTGCCTCCGATCCTCGAGATGCTGCGCACCGGAGAACCGGGGGGCGTCAACTTCGCCCTCGAGGTGGCGCTGAAGGACATGGGCCTGATGGAAGAGGCCTGCGCCGCCACCGGCCGGCCCGGGACGGTGATCGCCGCCACCCGCGCCAAGGCAGCTGCCGCCGCCAGAGAGGGCTTCGGCCCGCTCGACGCCTCCATGGTGGGGCTCTGCGGCCTCGTGGACCCGAACAGGAAGGAGACCAAATGATGCTGCGCGTCGCTCTCGTCGGATATGGCTGGTGGGGCCAGCACATCGCCCGGCGCCTCAAGGATCACCCGGGCTTCCGCCTCGTCTGCGTCGTGGAGCCCGCCGAGGCCGCCCATGACACGATCCGCGCCGCGGGCCTCATGCCCATCTCCTCCTACGAGGAGGCGCTGGCCATGGAGAACGTGGACGCGGTGATCCTGACCTCGCCCAACGACCAGCACGACCTCCACGTCCGCCTCGCCGTGGAGGCCGGCTGCGACGTCTTCTGCGAAAAGCCCCTGTCGCTGACGCCCGAGGGCGCCCGCGAAAGCGTGCGCCTCTGCCGCGAGGCGGGGCTTGTTCTGGGCATCGGCCACGAACGCCGGTTCGAGCCCGCCGTGCAGCGCCTCAAGGGCCTGCTCGACGAGGGCGCGCTCGGCACGATCATGCATTCGGAACTGGCCTTCAGCCACGACAAGCTGATCCACCTCGGCGCCGACAGCTGGCGCACGTCGAAGGCCCATGCGCCGGCGGCGGGTATGACCCAGATGGGCATTCACCTCACGGACCTGCTGATCTGGTTCTTCGGCCGGGTGGACACGGTGGCGGCCAGCGTCACCTCCCGCAGCCTCGGCTGGGAGACGGGCGACGTGGTGACGGTGCAGCTGAAATTCGAGGCGGGTATGACCGCGACTCTTCAGGCGATCCTGCATACGCCGCATTTCCTGCGCACCCATGTCTTCGGCTCGGACATGTGGGTGGAGATCCGCAACGCCACGCATCCCGACACGCCCGGGGGCGAGGTGACGATGGAACGCTACCGCAGCCTCGAGGACCGCAGCGTGGACCGGATCGAGTGGTCCGACGCGGTGACGGCGAACCTCGAGAGCTGGGCCGCCGCGATCCGGGGCGAGGCGGACTATGTGTTCTCGGACTTCGAGAAGGTGCACAACATCGAGGTGCTGGACGCCATCGTCCGGTCGGCCGAGACGGAAAGCGTGGTGCGGCCGGGCTGAGCCCCGCCGCGACGGGCCGGGCCGGGCTCACCCCGGCCCGTCCCGCGGTCGTGATTCCGCGCGGCGCCGCCGGGAGCGTCCGCAGGTCGGGCGACCGCGCGGCGCAACCCTCCGTGACCATGGGCGCCGGAGCCTGCGTCGGAAAGGGTGCCAGCCCCCCGACGACCTTCAGATCAGGTTCACCGCAATCGCCCGCACGCCGAGGAGCATCATCATCCACAAGAGCACCGACCGGAACGCAGCGAGCGGCAGCCGCTTGCGCACCTCGGACCCGAGCGCGAACCCCGCAAGGGCCACCGCCGTCGCCCCCACAGACGCAAGGAAGGTCTGCGTGTCGAGCAGCGCCGTCGTCGCGAGGCCCGTCAGGAGCCCCACCCCACCGCAGAGGAAGAGAAAGCCCACTGCGGCGACGAACGTGTCCCGCGGCAACTCGAGGGCGGCCGTGTAGATGATCGCCGGGCTCTTCACCGCCGACAGCCCGCCGATGATCCCCGACACCGCGCCAGCCGCCACCTGCCAGGCCACCCCGTCGTTGACCGGAATGCGGATGTTGAAGAGAGCCGCTCCCGAGAACAGGATCAGCGACACGCCCACAACCACTTCCATCACCGAGGCCGAGGCGAGTTCGAGCGACCGGCTCACGAAGAAGGTCACGACCACGATGGTCAGGCCCGCCGGCAAGAACCTGCGGATCACGGCAGGCCAGCCCGGCGTCGTGAAGACCTGCTGCACGTTGGTGACCACGATCGGCAGGGCCAGTATCGTGATCGCCAGCGCCGGCGGGATCATCAGCGGCAGCATCGACATCGCCACCGCGGGAAAGCCGATGCCGATCGCGCCCTTGATCGACCCCGCGAACAGGATCGCCAGAGCGATCCCGCCCAGGGTGAGCGGATCGGCCGGCATCAGCTCCCGGAGGCCCGGTACACTTCGTAGACCGCCGCCGTGTCGTAGCTTTCGGGCAGGGTCCGGTCGGCCTCCTTGTAGAGCGCCCGCACCGCGTCGAAGATCGGCAGGTCGAGGCCGTGGGCCGCGAGATCCTCGCCGATCACCCGCAGATCCTTCTCGAACATCTTGAGGCTCGCCGTCGGCGGCTCGTAGCGCTGCTCGATCATCAGCGGCAGCCGCAGGTCCGACATCTTCGACTGGCCCGCGCCCCCTGACAGCATCCGGTAGACGAGCTGCAGGTCGAGCCCCAGCGCCTCGGCATAGTGCAGCGTCTCGGCCGCCGCCGCGTTGTGCAGGGCAACCGCATGGTTCGCCACGAATTTCATCGCGATGCCCGCCCCGAATTCGCCGGCATGGATCACCGATTTCGAGATCCGCTCCAGCATGGGCGTCGCGCCCCGCACCGCGTCTGCGGGACCGGAGGCCATGAACACGAGATCCGCCTCCCAGGCCTGGGCACCGGTGCCCGAGACCGTGCAGTCGAGCAGCACCGCGCCCGCGGGTTCAAGTGCCTCCTTGGCGGCGAGCTTGTCCGCCAGCGCGAAGGTGCCCGTGTCGAGCACGATCTGCCCGGGTTTCAGTACCTGCGCCAGCTCCCCCGCCACCTCGATCAGCACGCCCGGCGAGATCAGCGACAGGATGACGAAGTCGCAGTCGGCGAGCCACGGCCCGACCTTCTCATGCGCCACCGCGCCGAGCCCCGCCGCCTTCTCGCGCGCGGCCTCCGAGGGGTCGGCCCCCTCCACGCTCACACCGGCCTTCACGAGATTGCGCGCATAGGCGCTGCCCATGATGCCGAGGCCCACGATTCCCACCTTCATCGCCACTCCTCCTCGCATTCTGTTCTGGCTGTGGTCCCGGCGCGGGTCGCGCCGGGGTCCCGTCATCGGTCCGGTCTCAGTCCGCGAGACCCAGCAGCCGCAGCGCGGTGCCGCCGGCGACCTTTGCCCGCTCCTCGTCCGTCAGATCGGTCGAGACGATGTGCTCCACCGGGTCGTAGTCGGCCATGTCGAAGGGATAGTCGCTGCCCATCATGATCTTGTCCGCGCCGAAGACCTCGACGAGGTACTTCAGCTGGTGCGGGGTGAAGACCACGCTGTCGAAATAGACCTTCTTCAGATAGTCCGTTGGCGGCTTCGGCAGACCGGCGTTGCTGTCCTTTCGCGCGCCCCAGGCATGGTCGATCCGGCCGGAATAGGCGGGCAGGTAGCCGCCGCCGTGCACGGCGAGGATCTTGAGATCGGGATAGGTCTCGAGGATGCCGTTGAAGATCAGGTAATGCAGTGCCAGCGTCGTCTCGAAGGGGTTCCCGATGACGTTGGAGAAATAGTACTCGTGCAGCCGGTCGCCCTCGGTGAAGCCGTTGGGATGGATCATCACCAGCGCGCCCAGCTCCTCGGCCTTGGCCCAGAACGGGCGGAAGCGGTCCGCGCCCAGCTCCTCGCCGTCGCAGTTCGTCAGCAGCATCACGCCCTTCATGCCCAGCTCGCCCATGCAGCGCGTCAGTTCCGTCACCGACTCGTCCGGGTCCTGGAACGGCACGGACCCGAGGGCCATGAAGCGGTCGGGCCGGCGGGCCGCCCATTCGGCCATGCCGTCGTTGAGCATCCGCGTTCCGACCACCGCGTGCTCGATCGGGGACTGGTAGTAGCACTGCGGCGGCGGCGGCGCGACGAGCTGCATGTCGATGCCCTGGGCGTCGAGCACGGCCAGCCGGTCGTCGAGATCCCTGATCGCCACGGGCCCGCGGTCCTTGTCCTGCTGGGCGTTGATGGCGGTCGTCTCTTCGTTCGAGTGCTTCACCATCGCGATGCGCGAGGCGTCCACATGGGGCGCCATGTATTGGGCCGCTTCCGGGATCGCCACATGGGCATGCATGTCCACGGTCTTGCTGTTCAGCCGCTTCTGACCGTCCGGGCGCGGGCGGGCTGCGGTGGGGCCGTAGCGGTTCACCGCATCGCCCATTTCGGCCGTGTCGATGGTGCTGTGGGTCATGGTCTGTCCTTGGTCTGCTGCAAACGGGGCCGGCCGGGGGCCGGCGGAAATGGGGTCCTGTCGGAAGAACCCCCGCCACTCGGGGCGGGGGCAGGTGCCGGGCGCGGCACGGGGAGCGTCGCGCCCGGGGTCGTCGGGGGTGTTACTGGTTCTCTTCCATCCAGGCGGCGGCCTCGGCCTCGACCTCGGCGCGGTCGAAATCGTTGGCGGCCTCGATGTAGATGTCGTTCAGGAAGTCCTCGGCCGGCACGATCTCCTCGATCGCACCGGACTCCAGAAACTGGGGCTGGATGCTGTTCCAGACGTCGGGCTGAACATCGCCCAGGCGCTCGGTCGTCGAGAGGTTCATGCCGATCGACATGTCGAGGTAGAGCTGGCCCGCGTCCTCGTTCTCCCACTCTTCCGGCACGGCCTGGCGCAGCATCTCGGCGACCGCCTCGGGGTTGACGGCGGCGACGTACATGCCCTTGGACCAGGCGCGCAGGAAGCCCTCCATCGCGTCGCGCTTCTCTTCCAGCGTGTCGGCGTTGGCGGCAAAGGTGTTCGCCGGGCTCGTCAGCAGCTCGGGAGGCGTGATCAGGTCGACCTCGATCCCGTTGACGATCAGCGAGATCCAGTCCGGGGCCGCGCCCGAGATCGCCGAGACGTTGCCGTCGCGCATGGCGGCCGCGAGCGTCGGGCCGCTTTCGCCCAGAACCACCGTCTCCACATCGTCGATCGAGGCGCCGACGGTGTTCAGCGCGGCCTGCAGGAAGGAGCGGTCGCGGTCGGACACGAGACCCACGGTGGTCCCCACGAGATCCTCGATGGAGTCGACGTCGCTGCCCGCGGGCACGCCGATGCCCTCGGGGGCGTTCTGCATCACCTCGTAGACGGTGTTGATCGGCGCGCCCGCGTTGAGCGCGTTCACCGTCTCCACGGGGTCGAGCATCGCGAGATCGGCCTGGCCGTTCTGCACGAAGGCGACGTAGGGGATCGAGGTATCGGAGGGCAGCAGGTTCACGATGACCCCCTCCTCCTCGAAATAGCCGAGCGCCTCGCCCACCACCAGCGGGTAGAAGTTGGTGGACCGCGGCAGCGGGTTGATCATGTTGACCGTGGTCATGTCCTGAGCAAGACCTATTGCCGGGACCGACGTGACGGCGATGGCCGTCGAAACAAGCAGTGTGTTGAACTTGGTCATTTTCCCAAACCTCCCAGGGATCAGTCTTCTTCCTTGCCCATCAGCGCCGTCCAGCGCCGGGCCTTAGCGCGGGACGCGGCGGCCCTGCGCGATTCACGACGCCAGAACACCACGCGGTCGTCGAGAAATTCCATGGAGTAGAACAGGATGAGCCCGATCAGGGTCATGCTGAGCAGCGCCGCGATGGACGACGCCATGTTGAGCTGGAACGAGAACCGGCTCATCAGCACGCCGACACCGGCGGTGGCCTGGGCGAACTCCGCCACCACCGCGCCGATCAGCGCCGTTGTCAGGCCGATCTTGAAGCCCGCGAACATCAGCGGCAGCGCCGAGGGCACCCGCAGCTTCAGGAACACCTGGCGGTCGGTCGCGCCGACCGACCGGAACAGATCCTCCCTGTCGCCATGGCGCTGCACGAGGCCGGTCAGCGTGTTCACATAGATCGGGAAGAACGAGATGATCGCCGCCAGCGCCATCTTCGATCCCATGCCGTAGCCGAACCAGGCGATGATCACGGGCGTCAGCGCGATGCCCGGCGTCACGTTCAGCACGATGGCGTAGGGCGAGACGTAGCGCTTGAAGGGCTCGTTCAGCGCCGAGGCGACGGCCAGCGACACCGCGACCGCGGCACCGATCAGAAAGCCCACCACCGCTTCGGTCAGGGTGATGAAGAAATGCTCGTAGATCGTCCGCTCGGTGACGTAGAGCTTCCAGATCGCCGCGGCGACGGCGGACGGCTGCGGGATCATGATCGAGGTGATCACCCCGGTCATCACCGCGAGTTCCCACAAGGCCAGGATCGCGACAAAGAGCAGCAGGTGCGGCAGCAGCCCGAAGGCTCCGCCGGTCAGGCGCGAGGGGCGTTGGCTGACGTCACTCATCGAGAGCTTCCTTCATCTTGCGGCGGCGGCGCCGTCCGACCCGCTCCAGCCCGGGCTCGTGCTTCCAGAAGGCGACATGGTGGTCGACCCACTCCATGCCGCGGAAGATGAGGAAGCCGAGGATCGTCAGGGTGAAGATGCAGGCGAAGGCCGAGGCCATGTTGAGGTTGCGGGTGTAGACGAGGATCAGCGAGCCGATCCCCTCGTTGCGCTGGATGAACTCCGCCACCAGCGCGCCCGACAGCGCCGCGGTCAGGGCCAGCCGTTCCCCGGCCATGATGACGGGCACGGCGTCGGGCAGCACCAGCTTTCGCAGTGTCTGCCATTTCGACGCGCCGAGGCTGCGGAACAGCTCCAGCCGGTCTTCGTCCACGTTCACGACGCCCGACAAGGTGTTGATGAAGGGGGCGAAAAAGCACACGAGCATGATGATCGCGACCTTCGAGGGCGCACCGAACCCCAGCGCCGCGATCAGGAGAGGCGCCACGGCAATCCGCGGCGTGGCCTCGAGCACGATGACGTAGGGCTTGATGAACCGCCGCACCAGCGGGTTGAACCCCACCAGCGCGCCGAGACCCACGCCCAGGATCGACCCCGCGGCGAAGCCGGCGAAGACCAGGATCATCGTGGCGTAGAGATGGTACCAGACGTTGCCGTTCTGGACATAGATCAGCCAGAAAGAGCGCAGGATGTTCGAGGGCCGCGGATAGAACAGCGGATCGAGCCAGCCTGCCCGGCTGCCGATCTCCCAGAGCGCGATCAGCGTCAGGAAGATCCCCGCATGGGTCAGGATACGGCGCTGGCGCAGCGAGAGGCCGCCGCCCGCGCCTTCGGAAAGGGTGCTGTCGCTCACGGCCATCAGTGATCCTCGCCGAGAATCTCGCGCACCTGCGCCACGAGCTGGTTGAATTCCAGCGAGGTCTGCAGCGAGAGCGGGCGCGGCCGTTCGAAGGGCACATCGACGACCGAGGCGATCCGGCCGGGCCGCGGCGTCATCACATAGACGTGGTCGGCGAGATAGATCGCCTCGGCAATGTTGTGGGTGACGAAGATGGTCGTGGCCCCCACCTCGCCCACGATCCGCATCAGCTCCACGTTCAGCCGTTCGCGGGTGAACTCGTCCAAGGCCCCGAAGGGCTCGTCGAGAAGAAGCAGGTCGGCGCCGGTCTGCAGCAGCCGCGCCAGCGCCACGCGCTGCTGCATGCCGCCCGAAAGCTGGCTCGGGAAGGCAAAGCGGAAATCCTTCAGCCCCACCAGCTTCAGCAGGTCCGAGGCGTGTTTCTGGTCGGCCTTGGTGACCTTGCGCGTCATCTCGGTCGGCAGAAGCACGTTCTCGATCGCCGTGCGCCAGTCGAGCAGCGTGGCCTTCTGGAACATCATCCCGATGTCCTGCCGTGGTCCGGTCACCTTGGTGCCGTGGACCGTGACATCCCCGCTCGAGGGCTCGATCAGCCCGGAGATCAGGCGCAGCAGCGTGGACTTGCCGCAGCCCGACGGGCCGACGAGCGAGATGAAGCTGCCCTTCGGTATCTCGAAGTTCGCCCCTTCCAGCGCCACGACGCTGCCGCCGGCGAAGGTTTTTCCGACATTGCGGCCCGATACGACGATCTCGTCGCTTCCGACGCGGGCCTCAGCGGCTTGCATGTTCATCTTGCCTCCCTGGGTCCCCGGCGGCCTGTCTTGCCGGGGCCTTCTGATATTTCACTGATAGCGCTATCGGTATCCCTTGGTACACCTCACGCATCGCCGTCACCCCACGATCGGCCGGCTGTCGAGTTTCCGCATGATCTGCATCCGCGAGCGGCGGACATGCCGGGTCGAGCAGCGCACGGCCGCGGCCGCGTTCCGGGCCTGCAACGCGTCGATGATCGCCAGGTGATCCTTGAGCGCGAGAGAGGCCCGGTCCTCCCCGTCCAGCACCGGCCCCAGCGACACGAGGCAGAGCCGGTCGTAGTTCTCCATAAGCTTCTCGACGCTCTCGGCCAGACGCCGGTTGCCCGACATCCGCGCGATCGTGCTGTGAAACTCACGGTTGTATCGGGCGAAGGCCGTCATGTTGCCGGTATCCGCCTCACGGAAGTCGTCCAGCGCGGCCAGCTGCGAATTGGTCGCCTCGGCCGCGATCTTGCGCAGGCAGGCGGCCTCCAGGACCGCACGCATCTCCAGGATATCCTCGGCATCCCCCACCGCGATGGGCGCGACGCGGTGCCCGCGCCGCGGCTCGATCTCGATCAGGCCCTCGAACTCCAGCTTCTGCAGCGCGTCGCGGATCGGCGATTTCGACACGCCGTAGCGCTTCGCCAGCTCCACCTCCCGCAGCTCCTCACCGGGCTTGAGCCCGCAGGTCAGGATATCCTGCCGCAGCTCTTCGAACACCCGATGACGTATGAGACCGGAATTCATGGATCCCCCTGATATTTCACCAACGGTGCGACAACTGGTCCTTCGCCGTCAAGTGATTCGCTTCGCCGCGGCGCGGCGCCAGTCAGACCGAGGTCTGGTAGGTCTCTGGCACCCATCGGTACGAGGGGCCGTCCCTCTCCACGAAGCCGAGCGCCGGGAACGGCATGTGATGGCCGATCACCATCAGGTCGTCCGCCGCCGCCATGTCGAGGACCCGCTTCCGGGTCGCGATCGCCTGCTCGCGGTCGTCATCGAAGGCGACGGGGCTTTCGGGATGACGCAGCGAGAACACGTAGTGATTGGCGATGTCGCCCCAGATCAGGACCTGCCGCCCGCCGCTCTCCAGCCGGTACATCATGTGACCGGGCGAATGGCCGAAGGCCGCCTCGGCGGTCAGACCCGGCACGACCGTGTCGCCATCCTCGAGAAACGTCATGCGCTCCGCGAGGGGCACGACGATGTCGAGGAACATCTCGCGGTTCTTCTCGCGCTGCGGCGGCACCCTGGCGCCGCTCTTCCATTCGTCGAACTCCATCCGGCCGATGGCGTAGCGGGCATTGGGAAACGCATCCCCGTCCGGACCGCGCAGACCGAGGATGTGGTCGGGATGCACATGGGTCAGCGCCACCAGCGTCACATCCGCCGCGGCGACCCCTGCCCGGCCCAGCCGCTCCACCAGCTGCCCCGTGCCGTCCGCATGGCCCGCCGCGCCGAACCCCGCGTCGATCAGCACCGTCTCACCGGCGGTCTCCACCAGAGTCGGCACGAAACCATGGGCCATCCGGTCCCAGGGCAGGCGGTTCGCGGCCGCGATGGCCTGAAGCTCGTCGTCGGACTTGTCTAGGCAGAACGGCGGGCGCACCGCGTCCCGCATCACGACTCCGTCGAGCACCGTCGTCACCTGCGCCTCGCCCAGATGGAACCGGCGCAGCTCCGCCCGGATTTCAGTCCTGTCGGTCATCTCGTCTCTCCCTGCGTCGAGCCGCTGGACACGGCGCTTGATTTATCGAATGATAAATAGAAGCGCGGGAGGGCCGAGGTCAATCGCCGCGTCGCGAGCGGCGGTTGCATGCCGATCGCAGAAGATCACGGACCAAGGACGCTACGGAGGACAGATCATGGCAGACGGCGCAGCCCCCAGGACGGATCACGTCGAGATGGCGCAGGACCCCGCCGCCTTCGCGCATTGGCCGCCCGGCCTCCATGACGAGCTTCTGGCTCATGTGGACAACGGCTGCGTGGGCACGACGCTGCTGTCCGAGACCGACCGCGTCCGCGTCTGGCACCTCGAGATCCCCGTGGGCGGGCGGTTCCACTTCCACCGCCACGTCATGCCCTATTTCTGGACCGCGCTGACCGCCGGCAAGGCCCGCAGCTACTTCGCCGACGGCCGCATCGCCGATACCGAGTATTTCAAGGGCGAGACCCGCCATTTCCACTATGGCGCGGGCGAATCGATGGCTCATTCGCTGGAGAACATCGGCGATACGCCCCTCGCCTTCACCACGGTGGAGTTCCTCGACGGCGAGAACCCGGCGCTCGAGGTGCCCGCCTCCGTGCGCCTCTGATCCGGGGCCGACAGCGCCCGCATGCGTCCCAGCCTTGCCCAGGGACTCGCCGCGCTCGTCGTGGCGGGCGCCGCCCTGACGGTCCTCGCGACTGGCCCCGATGACATGATGATCCGGGTCGCGGCGGTGTCCGCGGCCTCGATCCTCCTCTTTGCCACCCGCGTCCTGCCCGAGGCGGTGACCGCGGCGGCGACCTTCCTCGGTTTCATCGCCCTCGCCGCGGCACCGCCCGAGGTGATCTTCTCGGGCTTCGCCACGGGGGGCTTCTGGCTTCTCTTCGGCGGGCTCGTGATCGGCACCGCGGTGACCGAAACCGGCCTCGGCCGCCAGGTCGCGGACCGAATCCACCGGCGCACCGGCGCCTCCTACTCCCGCGCCGTCTGGCTTCTGGCCTTGGGGGGCCTGGGCCTCGCGCTCATCGTGCCATCGGCGATCCCGCGCGCCGTGGTGATGACACCCATCGCGGTCTCTCTGGCCGAGGCGATGGGCTACCGCTCCGGCTCGCGCGAGCAGATCGGCCTCGCGATCACCGCCGCCACGGCGACGCTCCTGCCCACCTACCCGTTTCTGCCCGCGAACCTGCCCGCGATCATAGAGGTGGGCGCAATCGAGGCGCTCTACGGCGTGACCACCACCTACGGCGCCTTCTTTCTCGAACAGATGCCCGTGAACCTCGTGCGCTTCGCCGTGCTGGTGCCGCTGATGATCCTCTTCGCGCGCGGCGGCACGCCGCCCACCTCACGCCCCGAGGCCCGGCCGCCCGAGCCGCTGAGCGGGGCCCAGGCGCGGCTTCTGCTGCTGCTCTTCGGGGCGGTGGCGCTCTGGGCGACGGACACCTGGCACGGCATCGCGCCCGCCTGGATCGCGCTCGGCTGCGCGACCCTCGTGCTCTGGCCCGCCTTCGGCATCTTCGACGCCACCGCCATGCGCACGAAGATCGACCTGTCGGTCGCGTTCTTCCTCGCCGCCGTCTTCGCCGTCAGCGCGGTGGCGGGCCATACGGGCCTTGCGGACGCGCTCGCCGGGGCGACGGTGCCGCTCCTGCACCTGGGCGAGGCGGGCGGGCTGCGCGATCTTTACGCCATCACCGGCCTGTCGATCCTCGTCTCGCACCTGACGACCGCCCCCGCCGCCCCCGTGCTCCTGGCGCCCCTTGCCGGGGAAATGGCCACTGCCACGGGCTGGCCGATCAACATCGTGTCAACGACGCATCTGATCGGCATCGCCACGACGATCCTGCCCTACCAGGCGCCGCCCTTCATCCTCGCCATCGCCCTCGGCCGCATCCCGCTGAAGCCGCTGACCCTTGTCTGCGCCGTGCTTGCCCTTGCCGTGCTGACGCTGGGCATGCCGCTGACATGGCTGTGGTGGCGGCTTCTGGGGCTGGTGTGACCCGAGAGGAAAGGGGGATGGTGGGTGATGAGGGATTTGAACCCCCGACATCTTCGATGTGAACGAAGCGCTCTACCACTGAGCTAATCACCCGTGGGCGCAGGCTTTAGCCCTCCTCGTCCGCCTCTGCAAGAGGCTCCGCGGCCGCAGTGCCGCCCTCCGCCTGCCGCAGGCGGCAGTGGAACACCCGCGCGTTGGCAAGGTCCTTCGAGCGCGTGATCTTCAGCTTGCCGAAAGGCGGAAGGTTCAGCTCCTCGCCCGCCTGCACCGCGGCGGCGAGTTCCTGCAGCATCGCCTCCACCGCCGGTTTCACCTCCCGCCGCTTCAGGCCCGAGCGCGCCACGATGCGGTCGATCAGCTCCTTCTTCTTCAGCTCGGGTCCCGCCACGGTGACCGCCTTCGCCGTCGTCGATGCCGAGGCCGAGGCCGCAGGCGGCTCCAGCCCGTCCTCGGTCAGCCAGTCGAGACCCATTCCCTCCGGTCCCTCGCCGTTCATGTCGGTCGTCGCCCCGTTGCTGCCCCGTCTCGCCATGGGTCCGCCCCTTCTTCGTATCGGCTCCGGCGCCACTCTAGCCGAGCAATGACCCAAGGTCGATTGACCGCATGCATGTGGGTAACTAACCTCGAGCGGTCTGCCTGACTGTCTGCCAACGTTACGGAGCACCTGGAATGAAGAAAACCGCCCTGGCAGCGCTTCTTGCGCTGAGTCTGACCGGACCGAGCCTTGCCGCGGGGCTTGCGGATGTCACGCCTCCGCCACCCCCGCAGACCGCACAGACTGTCAATCCCGATCCCGCGATCCATATCATCGCCCTGTTCTTCATCGCGATCGGCATCCTCGGCAACTGAACGGCTGCCGGCCCCGGCAACGGAAAGAGGCGGCTCCGCCCGGAGCCGCCTCTGTCGTTTTTCAGCCTGGCCCGACAAGGGCCGCTCGGCTCAGTGGGCGCGGGTCGACCCCAGCGTCTCGTCCCGCGCCTTGAGGGCCGCCTCGGCGGCGGCGGCCTCTTCGGCGGCCTCGTCCCACTCGATGGGCTCGGGCTGCCGCACCAGCGCGTGCTTCAGCACATCCGAGACGTGGCAGACGGGGATGATCGTCAGCCCCTCCTTCACGTTGTCGGGGATCTCGGGCAGGTCCTTCTCGTTCTCCTCGGGAATGAGCACCGTTGTGATGCCGCCCCTGAGCGCCGCGAGAAGCTTCTCCTTGAGCCCGCCGATAGCCGAGGCATTGCCGCGAAGCGTGACCTCCCCGGTCATGGCGATGTCCTTCCTCACCGGAATCTGCGTCAGCACCGAGACGATGGCCGTGACCATGGCCAGACCCGCCGACGGTCCGTCCTTGGGCGTGGCGCCGTCGGGGACGTGGACGTGTATGTCGAGCGTGTCGAACTTCGGCGGCTTCACCCCGATCTGCGGCGCGATCGAGCGAACGTAGCTCGAGGCCGCGTCGATCGATTCCTTCATGACGTCGCCGAGCTTGCCGGTGGTCTTCATCCGGCCCTTGCCCGGCAGGCGCACCGCCTCGATGTTCAGCAGCTCGCCGCCCACCGACGTGTAGGCGAGCCCGGTCACGACGCCGATCTGGTCCTCCTTCTCCGCAAGACCGTAGCGGTGCCGCGGGACGCCCAGGAAATCGCCGAGATTGTCCTCGGTCACCTCGATGACCTGCGCTTCCTTCTTCACCAGCTTGGTGACGGCCTTCCGCGCGCTCTTGGCGATCTCGCGCTCGAGGTTCCGTACGCCCGCCTCGCGGGTATAGGTGCGGATGATCGCGGTCAGCGCCCCGTCGGAGATGCTAAATTCCTTGGCCTTCAGACCGTGGTTCTTCATCACCTTGGGCAGAAGGTGCTGGCGCGCGATCTCGCGCTTCTCGTCCTCGGTGTAGCCCGCGAGCGGGATGATCTCCATGCGGTCGAGCAGCGGCCCCGGCATGTTGTAGGAGTTCGCCGTGGTCAGGAACATAACGTTCGAGAGGTCGTATTCGACCTCCAGGTAGTGATCGACGAAGGTCGAGTTCTGCTCGGGGTCGAGAACCTCCAGCATGGCCGAGGCGGGATCCCCGCGGAAGTCCTGCCCCATCTTGTCGATCTCGTCGAGCAGGATGAGCGGATTGGTGGTCTTCGCCTTCTTCAGCGCCTGGATGATCTTGCCGGGCATGGAGCCGATGTAGGTCCGGCGGTGGCCGCGGATCTCGCTCTCGTCCCGCACGCCGCCGAGGCTGATGCGGATGAACTCGCGTCCCGTGGCCTTCGCCACCGACTTGCCGAGCGACGTCTTGCCCACGCCGGGCGGACCCACGAGGCACATGATCGGCCCTTTCGAGGCCTTCGACCGCTGCTGGACGGCGAGATACTCGACGATCCGCTCCTTGACCTTCTCGAGACCGAAATGGTCCGCGTCGAGGATCGCCTCGGCACGGCCGAGATCCTTCTTCACGCGGCTCTTGGTGCCCCACGGGATCGACAGCATCCAGTCGAGGTAGTTGCGCACCACCGTGGCCTCGGCGGACATCGGGCTCATGTTCTTGAGCTTCTTGATCTCGGCGTCGGCCTTCTCGCGGGCTTCCTTGGACAGCTTCGTCGCCGCGATCTTCTCCTCGAGCTCGGCGATCTCGTTCTGGCCCTCGTCGCCGTCGCCCAGCTCGCGCTGGATCGCCTTCATCTGCTCGTTGAGGTAGTATTCGCGCTGCGTGCGCTCCATCTGGCTCTTCACGCGGGTCTTGATCTTCTTCTCGACCTGCATGACCGACATCTCGCCCTGCATCAGGCCAAAGACCTTCTCCAGCCGCTCGGCGACGGTCAGGGTCTCGAGGATGTCCTGCTTCTGTGCCACCTCGATGCCGAGATGCCCCGCCACGAGATCGGCCAGCTTGGCCGGCTCGGTCGCCTCGCCGACCGCCGCCAGCGCCTCCTCGGGGATGTTCTTCTTGATCTTCGCGTAGCGCTCGAATTCCTGCGCCACCGACCGGGTCAGAGCCGTCAGCGTGGCCGGGTCGCCGTCGTCCTCCGCCAGATACTCGGCGGAGGCCTCGAAGAACGAGGCGTTCTCCACGAACCCGGTGATCCGCACCCGCGCGCGCCCCTCGACCAGCACCTTCACCGTGCCGTCGGGCAGCTTCAGAAGTTGCAGCACGTTGGCCAGCACGCCCGTGCGATAGATCTCGTCGGCGGAGGGTTCGTCCACGCCGGGGTCGATCTGGCTCGACAGCAGGATCTGCTTGTCGTCCTGCATCACCTCCTCGAGCGCGCGGACGGATTTCTCCCTCCCCACGAAGAGCGGCACGATCATGTGGGGAAACACCACAATGTCGCGCAGCGGCAGGACGGGATAGGAGGGGCTCAGAGGCTCTTGCATGCTCGTGTCCTTGTTATTCTCGGCAGAACGGCCGGGTCCCGTCGCGGCGACCATGGGCCGTTCCCTGTCAGGGGCAAGACGTGGGGCGCGCGGGGCGGAAAATCAACCGCCGCCCTTTCAGGCCAACCATGACGGCGCGCCCCGCGCTCCGCAAGCGGGAAGACGTCCCACGGCCAGCCGCACGACCCGTGGCCCATGCCGCAGGCCGAGCTCAAACCCGGCCGAGCCCGACGATCCCCCGCCGGGCCTCGCCCCCGCCCGTACCGGGCCGTCCCCGCATGGTCACACCGCGGGAATATCCCCCTCTGCCCGCGCGGCGTGAAACCCGGCCTCCCATGCCTCGAACCTTCCCCCCGCGATGGCCTCCCGCATGCCGGCCATCAGGTCCTGGTAGTAATGCAGGTTGTGCCAGGTCAGCAGCATTCCCGAAATCATCTCCCCGGCGCGGAAGACGTGATGCAGGTAGGCCCTCGAATAGCCCCGACAGGCCGGGCAGGAGCACGCCTCGTCGAGCGGCCGCGGATCGTCCGCATGGCGCGCGTTCTTGAGGTTCACCTGCCCGCGCCGCGTCCAGGCCTGTCCGGTCCGCCCCGAGCGCGAGGGCAGGACGCAGTCCATCATGTCCACGCCCCGCTTCACCGCGCCGACGATGTCGTCGGGCTTGCCCACGCCCATCAGATACCGCGGCTTGTCCTGAGGAAGCTGCCCCGGCGCGTAATCGAGACAGCCGAACATCGCCGCCTGCCCCTCGCCCACCGCAAGGCCGCCGATGGCATAGCCGTCGAACCCGATGCCGCGCAGCGCCTCCGCGCTCTCGGCCCGGAGGTCCTGCTCCAGCCCGCCCTGCTGGATGCCGAAGAGCGCATGGCCCGGCCGGTCCCCGAAGGCATCGCGCGAGCGCTGCGCCCAGCGCATCGACAGGCGCATGGACTCCTCGATCCGCCCCCGCTCCGCCGGCAGGGCCGGACATTCGTCGAAGGCCATCACGATGTCCGAGCCCAGAAGCCGCTGGATCTCCATCGACCGCTCCGGCGAGAGCTCGTGGCGCGCGCCGTCGATATGGGACCGGAAGGTCACCCCCTCCTCGGTCAGCTTCCGTAGCTCCGCGAGGCTCATCACCTGGAATCCCCCCGAATCCGTCAGGATCGGCCGGTCCCAGTTCATGAACCGGTGCAGCCCCCCCAGCCGCGCGATCCTCTCGGCGGTGGGGCGCAGCATCAGGTGATAGGTATTGCCTAGCAGGATGTCGGCGCCCGTGGCGCGCACGCTTTCGGGCAGCATCGCCTTGACGGTGGCGGCGGTGCCCACGGGCATGAAGGCGGGTGTGCGGATCTCGCCCCTCGGGGTGGAGATCACGCCGGTGCGGGCCGCGCCGTCGGTGGCGTGAAGGGCAAAGGAGAAGCGCGTCGTCATGACAGCGCGGTTAGCCCCTCGCCCGCCCGCGCGCAATCGCGGCACGCCGTCCCGGAACGCGGGAAATGCCCTGTGGTCCGCCGCGCCCGCGCTGGCCCCGGGGGGCCTCGCGGGGTAAGGGGGCACCCGAACCGCCCTGGCAAGCGAACCGCCCAAAGGCCACATGAGGCCCCCGGAACCCTGGAGAGCGACATGCCCGACGACATGCAGCCCGGTCTGATCCGCCTCGGCTGGGAGGAATGGCTCGGCCTGCCCGACCTCGGCCTGCCGACGCTGAAGGCCAAGGTCGACACCGGCGCGCGGACCTCTGCGCTCCATGCCTTCGACATCGAGACATTCGGCCCGGCCCGCGCGCCCAAGGTCCGTTTCGCCGTCCATCCCCTGCCCGGCAACGACGCGCTCTCGATCCCCTGCTCCGCCACCATCGTGGACCGCCGCGAGGTGACCTCCTCGAACGGCGAGACGGAGATGCGCTTCGTCATCGAATCCCTGCTCGACGTGGGCGGGGACCAGAGCTGGCCCATCGAGATCACCCTGACCCACCGCGGCGACATGCGCAGCCGGATGCTCCTCGGACGCCAGGCTCTGCGCGAGGACGTGGTGGTGGCGCCGACCGAACGCTTCCTCAGGCCCGAGCGCAGCTACGACGTCTATTCCGCCGCCCGCATCCGCGAAAGCCAGCCCGCCCGCGCGCTGCGGATCGCCGTCTTGAGCCGCGAGCCCAACAGCTATTCCACCCAGCGCCTCGTCCACGAGGGCGAGAACCGCGGCCATTCGGTGGAAGTGATCGACACCACGCGCTGCTACATGGCGATCAACAGCCTCGCCCCCGAGATCCATTACGACGGCCAGCGACTGCCGCGTTACGACGCCGTGATCCCCCGCATCGGCGCCTCGATCACCGCCTACGGCACCGCCGTCCTGCGCCAGTTCGAGACGCTCGGCACCTTCTGCGTGAACGGCTCGGCGGGCATCACCGCGAGCCGCGACAAGCTCCACGCCCACCAGGTGCTCGCGCGGCACCGGATCGGGATGCCCACCACCGCCTTCGCCTCCTCGCCCAAGGACACCGACAACCTGATCGGCCTCGTGGGCACCGCACCGCTGATCGTGAAGCTGCTCGAATCGACGCAAGGAAAGGGCGTGGTGCTGGCCGAGACAAAGAAGGCCGCGCAATCGGTGATCGACGCCTTCCGGGGCCTGCGCGCGAACTTCCTCGTCCAGGATTTCGTCAAGGAGGCCGCCGGGGAGGACATCCGCTGCTTCGTGATCGCCGGAAAGGTCGTGGCCGCCATGCGCCGGACCTCTGCAGGCGACGATTTCCGCTCCAATCTCCACCGGGGCGGCACCGCCGAGGCGGTGAAGATCACCCGCGCCGAACGCGCGGCGGCCGTGAAGGCCGCCAGGGCTTTCGGGCTGAACCTGTCGGGCGTCGATCTGCTGCGCTCGAAGGACGGGCCGAAGATCCTCGAGGTGAACTCGAGTCCCGGCTTCGAGGGTATCGAAAAGGCCTCGAAAAAGAACCTCGCCGCCGCTCTCTACGAAGAGATCGAGCACCGGGTGAAACCCGCCCCCCTGAAGCGCCGCCGACGCGCCACGGGCGAGGGCTGAGCCCTTCTGCCGGCCCTCCCTTTACGCCGGGCGCGGGAAATCCTACCTTAATGCTCGGAACAAGCCGGACAGATGCCTCCCATGACCGACCAGTCGCCGCCCCTCGAGGGCACGCCGCTCATCAAGCCCTCGTCCACCGATCATCCGCTCTACGACAGCGTGGTGGAGGCCTGCCGCAGCGTCTACGATCCCGAGATCCCGGTGAACATCTACGATCTGGGCCTCGTCTACACGATCGAGATCGACGACGAGAACGCGGTGCAGGTGATGATGACGCTGACCGCCCCCGGCTGTCCGGTGGCCGGAGAGATGCCCGGTTGGGTGGCGTCGGCGATCGAGCCGCTTCCGGGCGTGAAGCAGGTGGACGTCGAGCTGACCTGGGACCCGCCCTGGGGCATGGACATGATGTCCGACGAGGCGCGTCTCGAACTGGGGTTCATGTAGCACGCCGGATTTCCGGGGTCGTGGGCCGGGCCTGAGCCCGGCTGTCCCCGTTCATATAGTGCCGCCATTCCGGGCACATGCCCGGCCCACGCCGTTGACTTTCCGTCCGCATTGCCGGGAACATGCCCGCCCGACGCCGTCGCGGCGGATGGTGCCGGTTCGGCACCTCCGCGGCCGTCGCCACAAGTTCACCGCTCCGTCACCTCCCCGTCATCGACCCGTCAGCCGGCTGTCACGGCCCCTCGCCATCTCTCTGCCGGTCACGACACCAAGAGGGAGACCCCGATGTCCGCCGTCCGTTTCACCACCGCCGCCGCCGCGCTGCTCATCGCCGCCCCCGCCGCCCTTCAGGCCGAGACCCACGGCATGTCCCTCCCCGAGGTCGGCGCGCTGACCTACGGCCCGCGTCCGGCCTTCCTGATCAACCAGATGGACGACGGCCCGCTGAAGGACGAGTTGACCGCCTGCCTCGGCCAGACCCCGACGCAATCCGCCTTCTCCATCGGCCACCGCGGCGCGCCGCTGCTCTTTCCCGAGCACACCGTCGAATCGAACCTCGCCGCCGCCCAGATGGGCGCGGGCATCCTCGAATGCGACGTGACCTTCACCGAGGATCTGGAGCTCGTCTGCCGCCACGCGCAGAACGACCTGCACACCACGACGAACATCCTTGCCACCGATCTCGCCGACACCTGCGTGACCCCCTTCACGCCCGCGGACGGCGAGACGCCCGCCACCGCCGAGTGCCGCACGTCCGAGCTGACGCTCGCCGAATTCATGACGCTCGAGCCGAAGATGGACGCCGCCAACGGCGCCGCGACCACGGTCGAGGAGTATCTCGACGGCACCGCCGCCTGGCGCACCGATCTCTATGCCGGCGACACCACGCTGATGACCCACGCCCAGTCCATCGCGCTCTTCGACAGCTTCGGCGCGGGCTTCACGCCCGAGCTGAAGGCGCCCTCGGTGGAGATGCCCTTCAACGGCTTCACCCAGGAGGACTACGCCCAGAAGCTCGTGGACGAGTACAAGGCCGCCGGCATCGACCCCTCCCGGGTCTGGCTCCAGTCCTTCAACCTCTCCGACGTGCTCTACTGGATCGAGAACGAGCCCGAGTTCGGCGCCCAGGCGGTGTATCTCGACGACCGCTACGAGGCCTCCGACGACGACGAGGGCCTGATCGACCCAATGGACGCCTCGACCTTCATGCCCACCATGCAGGAACTGGCGGAGATGGGCGTCAACTACCTCGCCCCCCCGACCTGGATGCTGGTCACCCTGAACGACGCGGGCGAGATCGTGCCCTCCGTCTACGCAGAGGAAGCAAACGCCGCCGGCCTCACGCTGATCACCTGGACGCTGGAGCGCTCGGGCCCGCTGGCGACCGGCGGCGGCTGGTATTTCCAGTCCATCGCCGAGGCGACCGACAACGACGGCGTCTATTTCGAGCTGCTCGACGTGCTCGCCCAGGATGTGGGCGTGGTCGGCGTGTTCTCCGACTGGCCGGCGACCACCACCTTCTACGCCAACTGCAAGGGCCTCTGAACCCCCATGTCCGATTGCCGGAAAGGGCGTCCCTCGGGGCGCCCTTTTCTCCTGGCCCCGGCTCTGCCATCATCCGGCGGGCAAGCCGGGCTGAAGCCCGGCCTACACCCCGCACGTGCGGTCCCGCTACCCGTAGGCCGGGCTTCAGCCCGGCGTCCGGCCTTCCCTCGCGATGACACCGAACCGGAGCCCGCCCGTGACCGAGATGGAAAAGATGATCGCCGGAGACCTCTACCGCCCCGGCGATCCCGAACTGGTGGCCGCCCGCAAGCGCGGCCAAAGCCTCGCCGCGGCCTACAACGCCACACGTTACGGCGACGAGGCCGCGCGCCGGGCTCTCCTGGCCGAGCTGCTGGGATCGGGCGGCGACAGCGTGGTGATCCGCCCGCCCTTCCATGTGGACTACGGCATCAACATCCACTTCGGCCCGGACTGCTTTCTCAACTTCGGCGTGGTCTGCCTCGACGTCTGCCCGATCCACGTGGGCCGCGGCACCCAGATCGGCCCCTACACGCAGCTCATCTCCGCCGACCATCCGCGCGATCCCGAGATCCGCCGGCAGGGGCTGGAGAACGGCCGGCCCATTCACATCGGCGAGAACGTCTGGATCGGCGCCTCCGTCCTGATCCTGCCCGGCGTCACCATCGGCGAGGACGCGGTGATAGGCGGCGGCGCCGTGGTTACGCGCGACGTGGCGCCGGGCGCCATCGTCGCCGGAAATCCCGCCCGGCCATTGCGCGGATAAGCCCCCGCACCACCGCCCTCCGGCGCCGCCTGCGCAAGACGCTTTGCATTCCTGCAAAGGCTGCCTGTTCCGCGCGGTATTCCGTGGCAGGCTGGGAGGGGATATCGAGGGGGGGAATGACAGGCAGCATGGCGTTCATCTCCAGAAGGCTATGAAGCCGACCTACCTCCGGGACCCCGCAGGGCCGAGCCCCCGATCGCGAAAGCCGCCTTACCCTCATGCAAAACGCCGACTGGACCGACCTCGCCTATTTCGCCGCCATCGCCCGCCATGGCTCCCTGTCGCGCGCCGCCGCCGCGACGGGCGTCAGCGCCGCCACGCTCTCCCGGCGCCTGCGCGGGCTCGAGACGACGCTGGGCCGCCGGCTCTTCCTCCACGGCGCGGCGGGCTATGCGCTGACCGCGGAAGGCCGCGAGCTCCTGATCCGCGCCCGGCCCATGGAGGAGGCCGCCGCCGGCGTCGCGCGCTGGCAGGCCGCCGCCCGCGGCCCGGTTCCGGTCCGCATCTCTGCGGGCACCTGGACCGCGCTCGCCCTCGCCGAGGCCCTGCCCCGCATCTGGCGGCCCGGCGCGATCTGGCTGCCCGAGATCGTGCAGGCCGAGCGCAGCCTCGACATCGCGCGCCGCGAGATCGACATCGGCCTGAGGAACGCCCGGCCCGATCATCCCTGGCTCGCCGGCCGGCGTGTCGGGCTGACCCGCTTCGCCGTCTATGCCGCCGAGGCGGACATCACCGGCTGGATCGGCGCCTCTCTCGACGCCGCCCTCACCCCCTCGGCCCGCTGGATCGAGGAGACCCACGGCGCGCGGATCGTGACCCGGTCGAACGCGCCCGCCCTGTCGGTGCAGATGGCGCGGGCGGGGATCGGCCGCGTGGTCCTGCCGCTCGCCGTGGGCGAGACGACTCCCGGCCTCCTGCGCCTGTCGGAGCCGATCGCGGAGCTGGACCGCGAACAATGGCTCGTCGCCCATCACGAGGCCCGCCATGATCCGCCGATCCGCGCCGCCCTCGATGCCCTCGCCGCCCATTTCGCCGACGGCTCCGCGACCCGAGGTCCCCTTGAGAGACCGCCTCCGAACGCCTAGGTTCGAAGCAAAGGACCGGAGGTGCCCGCAATGTTCTCGATCCCCGGCAAGCAGGCCGTCACCCTGACCCCCGCCGCCGTGGCGCAGATCCGCAAGCTGATGGACAGCAAGGGCCACCAGGGCCTGCGCGTCGGCATCAAGAAGGGCGGCTGCGCAGGCATGGAATACACGATGGACTATGCCGACGAGATCGACCCTCATGACGAGGTGGTCGATCAGGACGGCGCGCGGGTGATGATCGCGCCCATGGCGCAGATGTTCCTCTTCGGCACCGAGATCGACTACGAGATCTCGCTGCTGGAGTCGGGCTTCAAGTTCCGCAATCCGAACGTGACCGACGCCTGCGGCTGCGGCGAGTCGATCAAGTTCAAGGATGTCGCCGAACTCGAGGCGGAGCGCGCCGGGCGGGCCTGACCTCCCGCCGGGCTCCCGGGCTTCCGGCGTCCCGGCTTCCTTGCTATCGGGTGGACCGAACAGAAAGGGAGTGTTCCCATGCGCCGAAAGCTCGCCGCCGGAAACTGGAAGATGAACGGGTCGATGTCGGCCATGTCCGAGGTCGACGGCCTGGTGAAGGCCCATCCCGACCCCTCGGTCGATATCCTGCTCTGCCCGCCCGCGACGCTGATCTGGTCCATGGCCTCCATGCGCGGCGAGCATCCGATGGCCGTGGGCGCGCAGGATTGCCACGCCGCGGTATCCGGCGCGCATACCGGCGACATCTCGGCCCCCATGCTGCGCGAGGCCGGGGCGAGCCATGTCATCGTCGGTCATTCCGAGCGCCGGGCCGATCACCGCGAAACCTCCGAGGAGGTCCTCACCAAGGCCGAGGCGGCCCATGCGGCGGGGCTCGTCGCCATCGTCTGCCTCGGAGAGACGCTGGAGGAGCGCGAGGCCGGACGCACGCTCGAGGTGGTGGGCGCGCAGCTCGCGGCCTCGGTCCCCGCCTCCGCCACCGGCACCGACACGGTCATCGCCTATGAGCCGGTCTGGGCCATCGGCACCGGCAAGGTCGCCACCACCGACGAGATCGCCGAGGTTCACGCCTTCCTGCGCGCCGAGCTGCGCCGCAGTCACCCCAGCTCCGCCGCCGAGATCCGCCTGCTCTACGGCGGGTCGGTCAAGGCATCGAACGCGGCCGAGATCTTCGCCGTGCCGGATGTGGACGGCGCCCTCGTCGGCGGCGCCAGCCTCACCGCCGAGCAGTTCTCTCCCATCATCCGGGCCCTCGAAGCCTCGTAGGGTGGGTTTCCAACCCACCCCCCCTCCCGGAAACGGTCGAACACCCTCCGCAGACCGAACCCGGCCTTCCCCCGCACGCCCCGGGGCCACCCCGCCCTTCGCCGCTTCCCTCCGCCCGCCGCCTGTCGTATCCCGGTGCCATGACGCCCCTGCCCGATCACGACTGGCCCGAACTCCTGCCCGGCTGGGTCTGGCTCTGCGGCGCGGGACCGGGCGATCCGGGGCTTCTGACGCTCCATGCGCTTAATGCCCTGCGCCAGGCCGATATCGTGGTCTACGACGCCCTCGTGTCCGAGGCCCTGCTCGCCTGGGCGCCCCAGGCGAAGCACGTCTACGCCGGCAAGCGCGGCGGCAAGCCCTCGGCGCAGCAGCGTGACATCTCCCTGTCGCTCGTCGAGCACGCCCGCGCGGGCAGGCGCGTGCTGCGCCTCAAGGGCGGCGATCCCTTCGTCTTCGGCAGGGGCGGCGAGGAGGCGCAGACACTCGTGCAGCACGGTGTGCCCATCCGCATCATCCCGGGCATCACCGCCGGAATCGGCGGCCTGGCCTATGCAGGCATTCCCGTCACCCACCGCGACATCAACCAGTCGGTGACCTTCGTGACCGGCCATGACCAGTCCGGCGAGGCGCCGCTCTCGCTCGACTGGGAGGCGATCTCCCGCGCAAGCCCGGTCATCGTGATCTACATGGGCATGAAGCACATCCGCCCCATCGCCGCCGCCCTCCGCGCCGCGGGCCGCCCCGCGTCGGAACCCGTCGCCGTCGTCACCACCGCCACTCTGGACGGCCAGCAGGTGCTCGAGACCACCCTCGGCACCGTCGAGGCCGATATCGCGACCGCCGCCCTCGAGCCCCCCGCGATCATCTGCGTTGGCCGGGCGGCCCTCATGCGCCAGGCCCTCGACTGGCAGGCCCTGGCGACGGGCGCAGGCCCGCGCAACCTCGACCCGCTCGATCTCGGCCGCCCCGCCGAAAGCGCCTGATGCCCCGCGGCCTCGTGCTCGCCGCGCCCTCGAGCGGATCGGGCAAGACCACCGTGACCCTCGGCCTGCTGCGCGCGCTCTCGCGTCGGGGCATCCCCGTGCGCGGCGCGAAATCCGGCCCCGACTACATCGACCCTGCCTTCCACGGCGCCGCCTGCGGGGTGCCGTCGGTGAACCTCGACGCCTGGGCCATGACCCCCGACCGCCTGCGTGCGCTGGCCTCGGGCGAGGGACTGCTGCTGATCGAGGGCGCCATGGGCCTCTTCGACGGCGCGCCGCCCGAAGGCCGCGGCGCGACCGCCGATCTCGCGCGCCTCCTCGGCCTGCCGGTCATCCTCGTGGTGGACGCGGCCCGGCAGAGCCATTCCGTCGCCGCTCTCGTCCGGGGCTTCCGCGACCATGACCCGTCCGTCCGCCTCGCCGGCGTCCTCCTGAACCGCGTGGGCTCTCCCCGGCATGAGGCCATGCTCCGCGCCGCGCTCTCTCCCCTCGGCCTGCCCGTCCTCGGCGCTCTGCCCCGCAATCCGGCCCTCGCCCTGCCCGAGCGCCACCTCGGCCTCGTCCAGGCCGCCGAGCATCCCGCCCTCGAGGCCTTCCTCGAAGATGCCGCGGCCAGCATCGCCGACCATATCGACCTCTCCGCCCTGATCGCCCTCGCCGCCCCCTTCGAGTCCGCCGCCCTGCCTCCGCGGCCCCGGCCCCGCCACATCGCCGTCGCCCGCGACGCGGCCTTCTCCTTTCTCTATCCCCACCTCCTGCGCGACTGGCACGAGGCCGGCACGCGCGTCCGGTTCTTCTCTCCCCTCGCCGACGAACCCGTCCCCGGCGACGTCGATCTCGTCTATCTCCCCGGCGGCTATCCCGAGCTTCACGCCGCCCGCCTTGCCGCCGCGAAGACCTTCATGCACAGCCTGAAAGACGCCTCGCAAATAACTGAAATTTATGGAGAATGTGGCGGCTACATGACCCTCGGAGAAAGCCTGACCGATGCCGAAGGCACCCGCCACAGGATGGCGGGCCTCCTCGGTCTCGCCACCAGCTTCGCCGAGCGCAGGCTCCACCTCGGCTACCGCCGCCTGACGCCCCTCGCCGGCCCTTTCAAGACCCCCTGCACCGGCCACGAGTTCCACTACGCCACCACGCTCGGCGCCGAGGGACCACCCCTCTGGCGCGCCGAGGATGCCGAGGGCACCCCGCTGCCCGACATGGGCCTCTGCGAGGGCCGGGTCAGCGGCTCCTTCGCACATATCATAGACATGACATGACTGGACGCCGCCCCGCGCCGGGCGTAATCCGTCTCCCATGACCGCCCTGCCCGACACCGCCGACCTCCGGGACGGCACCGACCGCCGGACCCGCCGAAACGTCGGCATCCTCGTCGCGGCCCAGGCCCTGCTGGGCAGCCAGATGCCGATGATCTTCGTGGTGGGGGGCCTCGCGGGCGGGATGCTGGCGCCGAATCCCTGCCTTGCGACCCTGCCCATCAGCCTCATCGTCTTCGGCTCGATGACCACGGCGCCGTGGCTGTCGTCCTACATGCAGCGCTTCGGGCGCCGCGCGGGGTTCCTCGTGGGCGCGGCGGGCGGGGCGGCGGGCGCGGCGCTCGCGGCGTGGGCGCTCTACATCGGGTCCTTCCCGATCTTCCTCGCGGGCAGCTACCTGACCGGCATCTACATGGCCGCGCAGAATTTCTACCGCTTCGCGGCCACCGACGGCGTATCGGCCGGCTTCCGGCCCAAGGCGGTGTCCTATGTGCTCGCGGGCGGGCTCCTGTCGGCCATCATCGGACCGCAGCTCAACAAGCTGGTGCAGACCGCCTTCGTCGTCCCCTTCCTCGGCACCTATCTCGCGGTTATCGCCATCAACCTTCTGGGCGCGCTCCTCTTCTTCGGGCTGGACCTGCCTCGCCCCGCGCAGCGCCCCAAGGGCGCGCCGCGCGCCGGGCGGACCCGGATGGAACTCCTGCGCGATCCGCGGGTGCTGACCGCGGTGATCTGCGGCATGGTCTCCTATGCGCTGATGAACCTCGTGATGACCTCGACGCCGCTTGCCGTGGTCGGCTGCGGCTTCACCACGGACCGCGCCAACGACATCGTCTCGGCCCATGTGCTGGCGATGTTCGCGCCGTCCTTCGTCACCGGGCACCTGATCGCCCGCTTCGGCACCGAGCGGATCATCGCCCTCGGCCTGCTGATCCTCGCCGCCGCGGGTGTCGTGGCGCTCTCGGGCGTGACGCTCGGCAATTTCTTCGGCGCGCTGGTGCTGCTCGGCATCGGCTGGAACTTCGGCTTCATCGGCGCCACGACGCTGCTGACCTCAGCCCATACCGAGGAGGAGCGCGGCGCGGCGCAGGGCATGAACGACATGCTGGTCTTCGGCTGCGTGACGCTGGCCTCGCTGGCCTCGGGCGGGCTGATGAACTGCACGGGTGGCAGCGCACAGGAAGGCTGGACGGCGGTCAACCTCGCGATGATCCCGCTTCTGGCGCTTGCGGGCGGCGCCCTCATCTGGCTCGCGCTGAAGCCCCGCACCGCCTGACAGTCCAGACCACCCGCGCCTGTCCGCGTAGGGTGGGGTTCCACCCCACCGCCCACCGCACCCGGGACAAGGCTACCACCGCCCCCGCACCGCCACCCAGGCGAGCCTCAGCGCACTCCGCGCCTCCCCCGGCCCGAGGCGCCCGTCCTTCACCCGCCCGGGCTCGCGCGCCGCGGCCTTCAGCACCGCGCCCGCGTCCCACCCGTGGCGGAGCGCGAGAACCGCCCCCTCCGTGCGCGCGGCCCGCCCGGCGTCAAGCCGCGCCAGCCCCTCCCGCGCCAGCGCCCGCACTGTCTCTTCCCGCCCGTCCGGCAGGGGCATCCGCCCGCGGGCCTCCATCTCGGGCACCGCGAGAAACCACCGCGCAAGCCCCGCGCCCCAGGCCCCGGCGCGGACCGCCTCCTCCTCCTCCGCCGCCGCGGCCCCGAGACCCAGCGCCGAGACCCAGGCCAGATCCCCCGCCACCCGCTCGAGATGCGCCGAAAAGGCCGCCCCGTCCTCGAAGGGCTCACGCCAGATGTCCCAGCGTCGCGCCGCCGCCGCCCGGTCGAGCACCTCGACGGGCAGCCCCCTCTCCCGGACCAGCGCCGCCAGCGGGTCCGTCACCTCGTGGGACCGCACCCGCCCGCCCGCGCCGATCTCCTCCAGCGCCTCGCGCCACCAGTGCAGGCGCATCTCGGCGATCATCGGCTCCTCGCTCGCATAGGGCGCGCGGGAGACCTCGACGTTGAAGGCATAGAGCGGAAACAGCACCTCCCGCGCCGGCGGCGGACAGGACATCGCCGCGCGAAAGCGGACAGGATCGCCCCTGCGGACGATCTCGGCACAGGCGGCAAGGCTCATCGGGGCGAAACGCGGGCTGGGCTCATGCCCCGCAGATACCCCGATCCGCCGCCGCCGCCACCCCCGCGCGGCGCAGGCCCGCTCAGGGGAAGGGCGCGAGCCGCAGGATCCCGGCCATGAGGTCGCGGACGCCCTCGGGTCCGCAGGCGCCCTCGACGGTGGCGACGCCCGCGATCGGCGGCTCGACGGTCACGCTCTGCGTCCCGAGGTCGGTGGGGCAGGATGCGAAACGGTCCTCGGGCAGCGCAGCGGTCGCGGCGAGGAGGTCCGGCCATGCCGCCTCTGCCAGCGCGCGGGCGGCGGCATGGCGTCCCGGCTCGGCCGCAAGGCGGCGCGTCCGCGTGCCCCCGGCGTCGGGCGTCACCTCGTGATCCTCACGCAGCACGCGGTCGTCGGCGGTGATGGTCACCGTCGTCAGGCCCGAGAAGGTGCTCCCGCTCGAGACGCGCACGAAGGGCCGGTCCTCCGGCACGGCGGGCGCACAGGCGCCGAGCGCGACGGACACGACCGGCACGAGGCAGAGGCACAGGCGGCGGGCGGCAGGCGTCATCGCGGCTCCCCCAGTGGCGGACGGACCGAGGATAAGGCGGCGGCGCGCGATTCGGTGAGCGCGATCCGCGCGTCACTCCCGCATCAGCCGTCCGACCGCCACCATCAGGTCCAGAACGTCATCTTCCCAGCAGTCGTAATAGACCCCGTCGAGCCCGTTCACGGGAGGCGAGACCTCGACCCCACGGGTACCGCCATCGCCCATGCAGAGCGGCAGGAGGTCTGCCGACTGGCTCTCGCGGATGCCGGGAAAGGCCGCCTCGACCAGCGCCCGCGCCTCCGCATGACGGCCCGCCCGCGGCGGCAGGCGGGTGATGCGCGGGACGCGCGCACCCTCGCCCAGTTCGCTTCGCGTGACCCTGTCATCCGCGGTGATCGTCACCACCGTGGAGGCGCCGGACGGAAGCGTCGCGATGCTGCGGACGTAGGGCTGGCCCTCCGGGACCCCGCCCCCCTCGCCGGTCTCGCAGCCCCCGAGGGCCAGAGCCGTCACGAGGCACAGGGCCATGGACACGCCACGCATTGCAGATCCTCCCCCGTCGGGTCGCACAGAGGATAGCCTAGCCGGTCTCCGGCCCGGACCGGAAATCGGCGTCAACGATTTCCGATTTCCTTTTCAACGCCTTGCGTCCGGTCCCAACGTGGGACCGGTCAGGCCCTCGCCCCGTCCCGCACCAGTTTCCAGCGAATCGCATCCACCAGCGCGTTGAAGGAGGCGTCCACGATGTTGGCCGAGACCCCGACCGTCGACCACCGCCGCCCCTCGCCGTCCTCGCTGTCGAGGATGACCCGCGTGACCGCCTCGGTGCCCCCGCCGGTGATCCGGACCTTGAAGTCCACCAGCCGCCAGCCCGCGATGAAGTCCTGGTAGGGTCCCAGATCCATCGCCAGCGCCACGGCGAGCGCATTGACGGGCCCCGCGTCCTGCTGATCGGTCGGGTTCTCGTTCTGGTAGAAGCTCGTCGTCTGCCGCGGCCCCGGCAGCGTCACCGTCACCACCGCCTCCGACACGATGACGAGCTCCCCCTTCGCGTTCCGCCGCCGCTCCGAGATCACCCGGTAGCGCTCCACGTCGAAGAACCGCGGCATCAGGCCCAGCTCCTCGCGCGCCAGAAGCTCGAAGGAGGCCTGCGCGCTGTCATAGGCATAGCCCTGCGCCTCGCGGGCCTTGATCAGCTCGAGCAGCCGTCCCAGCGCCGGATCGCCCTTCGCCGCCTCGAGCCCCACCGCCTCCAGCCGGTGCCGCAGGTTCGACTGCCCCGCCTGGCTCGACATCGGCACGACCCGCGCGTTGCCCACCGCCGCCGGGTCCACATGCTCGTAGGTGGTCGGATCCTTCAGGATCGCGCTCGCATGAAGCCCCGCCTTGTGCGCGAAGGCCGAGGCGCCCACGTAGGGCGCCTGCTTCATCGGCAGCCGGTTCAGGATATCGTCGAGCGTCCGGCTCACCCGGCGCAGGCCCGCCAGCGCCTCGCGGCTCACCCCGGTCTCGTAGCGGCTCGCCCAGGGCTCCTTGAGCAGCAGCGTCGGGATGAGCGAGGTCAGGTTGGCGTTGCCGCAGCGCTCGCCCAGCCCGTTGAGCGTGCCCTGCACCTGCCGCACCCCCGCCTCCACCGCCGCCAGCGTGCCCGCCACGGCGGTCTCGGTGTCGTTGTGGGTGTGGATGCCCAGGCGGTCTCCGGGGATGCCCGCCGCGATCACATCCGACACGATCTCGCCGATCTCGGCCGGCAGCGTGCCGCCGTTGGTGTCGCAGAGCACCACCCAGCGCGCGCCCGCGTCCACCGCGGCAGCAAGGCAGGCCAGCGCATAGGGCCGGTTCGCCTTCCAGCCGTCGAAGAAGTGCTCGGCATCGAAGAGCGCCTCCCGCCCCAGCCCCGCGAGATGCGCAAGGCTCGCCGAGATGTTCTCGAGGTTCTCCTCGAGCGTGATCCCGAGCGCCGTCTCGACATGGAAATCGTGGGTCTTGCCGACAAGGCAGACCGCGCCCGTTCCCGCGCCCACGACCTGCGCCAGCACCTCGTCATTGGCCGCCGAGCGCCCGGCGCGCTTGGTCATGCCGAAGGCCGTCATCCGGGCCCGCGTCTCGCCCACGCGCCCGAAGAATCCGCTGTCCGTCGGGTTCGCCCCGGGCCAGCCCCCCTCGATGTAATCGACCCCCAGCGCATCGAGCATCGCCGCGATCCGCAGCTTCTCCTCGACGGAAAAGTCGACGCCCTGCGTCTGCTGCCCGTCCCGCAGCGTGGTGTCGTAGAGATACAGCCGCTCGCGCACCGCCCCCTCCCTTTTCTGGCCTGAAGTATCCCGGGGGGAGGCCGCAGGCCGGGGGGCAGCGCCCCCCTCGACGGTGCCGGTCATCGCAACGCCTCCAGTTGTGCTATATCGAGATCACCGGTCTTCACGGCCTGTACCGCACCCTTTACGGACCGAAGCTCCAGCCCTGCGTCCGCCGCCAACCCGCGTAACTCATCCGCACGCGCGTAATCCTTCGCTTGCCGCAAAGTCTCCCAACGAGCCGCGATATCTCGGGCCAATGCGCCGTGATGTTCGTCGCCATCGCCAACGAACTGGACGGCACCGAAGTCTTGCTTGACGGCCCTCCAATCCCAACCGCCGAGCTCTTCCCCCAGAAGCCCCAGCACCGCCGCCGACCCCTTCAACTCCGCGGCCTTTCCCTCACCCGCCAGCCGGTGCAATTCCGCGATCGCGCCCGGCGTGTTGAGATCATTGGCGAGCGCAGCGAGCACCGCCTCGGAGGCGAGCGAAGCGAGCCCCGGATCGGCCGCGTCAGCGGCCGAAACCCCCGCCGTCAGGGCGCGCCAGCGCCGCAAGGTGGCCTCCGCCTCCTCGCGCTTCCGATCCGTCCAGTCCATCGGCTTGCCGTAGTGGGTGCCCAGCATCACCAGCCGGATCACCTCTCCCGGCACGCCGCGGTCCAGCAGATCCCGCACGGTGAAGAAATTGCCGAGCGATTTCGACATCTTCCGCCCCTCGACCTGGAGCATCTCGTTATGCACCCAGTAGCGGGCAAAGGACCCCCCGGGATGGGCGCAGGATGACTGCGCGCGCTCGTTCTCGTGGTGCGGGAACATCAGGTCGCCGCCGCCGCCGTGGATGTCGAAGCTCTCGCCCAGAAGCTCGTAGGACATGGCCGAGCATTCGATATGCCAGCCCGGGCGGCCCCGGCCCCAGGGGCTGTCCCAGCCGGGAGTGTCGGCGTCAGACGGCTTCCACAGGACGAAATCCATCGGGTTGCGCTTGTAGGGCGCGACCTCGACCCGAGCGCCCGCGATCATGTCCTCGACCGACCGCCCCGACAGCGCGCCGTAGTCCCGGTAGCTTTCCACCGCAAAGAGCACATGCCCCTCGGCCTCGTAGGCATGCCCGCCCGCGATCAGCCGCGCGATCATCTCCACCATCGCACCGATCCAGTCGGTCGCGCGCGGCTCATGGGTGGGCCGCAGGCAGCCGAGCGCGCCCGGAACCTCCGGCGCGAAGCCGATGTCGCGGTGATACCAGTCCAGCGTCTCGGCGGTGATCTCGCCGATGGCGCGGCCCGTCTCGCGGGCGCGGGCGTTGATCTTGTCGTCCACGTCGGTGACGTTGCGCACATAGGTCACATGCTCCGCCCCGTAGACATGGCGCAGCAGCCGGAACAGCACGTCGAAGACCACCGCAGGCCGCGCGTTGCCCAGATGGGCCCGGTCGTAGACCGTGGGGCCGCAGACATACATCCGCACGTTCCGGGGATCGAGCGGCACGAAGGGCTCGACCCTGCGGCTGGCGGTGTTGCGCAGGCGGATCGGGGGGGCGGCGTCGGACATGGGGCCTCGGGCGGTGGCTTGGCCCGCGGGCTCCGGCGATTTTCGTGAGTGCGAAAAAGAGCGGCCCGCGGACGGAGGTCAGCAGGGAATGATGCAGCGAATGAGGGTGCGGGGGCTCTTCATGCCGCTCCGGTAGCAACAGCCGCGCCGCCTGTCCAGCCTTCCGAGCGGCCGCGCGCCACGAACCGGCGCGGGCTGTCGTCCCGCCGCACCGAGAGAGGCCGTGGACCGCTCAGGGGCGCGAGGCGGTCAGAACCGGCCCATCCGCCGCATGACGCGCATCGCCTGACGTGCGTTCTTGGAGCTTTGCCTGGTCTGGCGCGCCTGGCGCGGGTCCGGTCCGGACGCCTCCTCGCCGCCATCCCGGCGGGACTGACGGCGGTTCCCTTCGCTCATCGCCGCGCGCATGCCCCGGCCGAGGAACATGCGCACCACCATCGATATGATCCGGTCCATGATGTCTGCCCTTTCCGCCCCGACTGCCTGGCGGGGTATCTAATCGTTTCCTGTGGCACAAAAAGGGCTATTCCTCGAAGAGATCGCTCTGGCCCTCCGTCCCGTCCGTCTCGTCGTCCTCGTCGCCCGTTCCGGGCACCGGGCGGCTGTCCAGCAGTCCCGCGGCGCGCAGCTCCGACAGGCCGGGCAGATCGCGCGCGGTCTCGAGGCCGAAATGGTCGAGGAAGGCCTCGGTCACGATGAAGGTCACGGGCCGGCCCGGCGTCATGCGGCGGCGGCCGAAGCGGATCCAGTCCATCTCCAGAAGCTGGTCGATGGTGCCCCGGCTGACGCCCACGCCGCGGATCTCCTCGATCTCGGCGCGGGTGACCGGCTGGTGATAGGCGATGATCGCCAGCGTCTCGATGGCGGCGCGGCTGAGCTTGCGCGTCTCCTCCACCTCCTGGCGCATCAGGAAGCCGAGATCGGGCGCGGTGCGGATCGCCCAGGCCTCGCCCACGCGCACGACATTGACACCGCGCCCCTCGTAGCGCCGGCGCAGGTTCTCGAGCGCGGTCTTCGGCTCGCAGCCATGGGGCAGCCGCCCCACCAGTTCGCGGATCGTGACCGGGCCCGCCGTGGCGAACAGGATCGCCTCCACCATCCGCTCCTGCTCCGCAAGCGGCGGCGCCTCGAACAGGGACGGGTCCGCGGCGGGGCCCTCACCTTCGGTCGCCCCGCTCATGTCCGCCGTCGCAGCTCTATGGGCGCAAAGGTGTCCGACTGACGCAGCTCCGCCCGGCCCTCCTTCACCAGCTCCAGCGAGGCGGCGAAGGTGGCGGCGGTGGCGGTGCGGCGCCGCACGGGATCGGCGGTCCAGCCCTGCGGCAGGTAGCTCCAGAGATCGACCCAGTCCCCGGCGAGGCCGATCAGCGGCCGCATCCGCTCCAGCGCCTCGTCGAGGGTCAGAAGGTTGGTGCGGTCGTAGGCATAGGGGCGGAACTCGTCCTTGGTGCGGATACGGGCATAGGCCTGCATCAGGTCCACGAGAGTGGCCGTCCAGCGCACCCGCCGCACCCGCGTGACATCCTCGGTGATGCCGCGGCCGAAGCGGTCGCGCCCCAGCTGGTCGCGCGCCATGAGCCGCGCGGCGGCGGTCCGCATCGCCTCCAGCCGCTCGAGCTGGAACGCCAGATGCGCCGCGAGGTCCTCCGCCGAGGGCCCCTCCTCCTCGGGGTCGGGCGGCAGCAGCAGGCGCGATTTCAGGAAGGCGAGCCAGGCCGCCATCACGAGGTAATCCGCCGCGAGTTCGATCCGCAGCGTCCGGGCCTCCTCCACGAAGGCGAGGTATTGCTGTGCCAGCGCCAGAACCGAGATCTGCCTCAGGTCCACCTTCTGCGCGCGGCTGAGCGTCAGAAGCACGTCGAGCGGCCCCTCGTAGCCGCCCACATCCACGATCAGCGCCTCGGCGGCCAGCCGCGCGGCGACGGCGTCGGGATCGGGGCCCGCAGGGCGAAGGGGAGGAACGTCGCTCATCGGCGCCTCAGGTCAGCAGCGTCCGAAATTCCGCCTCCAGCGCCGGGATGTCAACGGGAACGGGCGCCTTGCGCTTCGACAGGGCGGCATCCGCGCGGGCGTTCCCGGCCCCGTCCATCAGCCGGCAGGCGGAGGCCACGGCCTGCATCTCCGCGAGGTCGCCGCTGCAATGCAGGACGATGTCGCAGCCCGCCTCGAGGCTTGCCGCCGCGCGATCGGCGACGGGACCCGACAGCGCGTTCATGCCCACGTCGTCGGTGAAAAGAAGGCCGCTGAACCCGATTTCCTCGCGGATCAGCCGGATCATCCGCTCCGAGGTCGTCGCGGGATGGACGGGGTCGATGTCCGCAAAGACGATATGGGCGGTCATGCCGATGGGCAGGTCGCGCAGCGCACGGAACGGCGCGAAGTCCCGGGCGGCCAAGTTCTCGGCGGAAACAGAGACGCGCGGCAGGTCCAGGTGGCTGTCCACCGAGGCCCGGCCATAGCCCGGGATATGCTTCAGCGCCGGCAGGACGCCGCCCGCCAGCAGCGCCTCGGCACAGGTGCGCGCAGCCTCGACCACGGTAGCGATCTCGCCGCCGTAGACGCGGTTGCGCAGCACGGGATGCGTGTGTTCCTCGAGAAGGTCGGCGACGGGCGCGCAGTTGACGTCGATCCCCGCGTCGTGAAGCTCGGCGGCGATCAGGCGGTTCCTGATCCACATGGCGCGCATCGGGTCCTTCGCCCGCGCCATCTGGTCCAGCGCAGGCAGGTATTCGCGCCAGTGCGGGGCGCGCATCCGCTGCACGCGCCCGCCCTCCTGGTCGATCATGACCGGAGCTTCCCATCCCACGGTGTCGCGCAGCTCGGCGGTCAGGGCACGCAGCTGGCCCGGCGCCTCGATGTTGCGGGCGAAGAGGATGAAGGCGAACGGGTCCGCACGGGCAAAGAACTGCCGCTCCGCCGACGTCAGGCGGAGACCTTCGCAGCCGAAGGCGACCGCCCGCCGGGGCATCTCAGCGCACCGACACCGGGATGCAGACCGCATCCTCGGCCACGAGGGCGGCACAGAAGCGCCGCGCGTCGGCGAGATCGTCGAAGCCTCCCGCCCTCAGTCGCCAGAAGGTCCGTCCGCCGGTCTCCGCCTCCTGGACGATCCGCGGCCGGCCGGCCATCAGCGCACCGAAACGGCCCGCCAGAGCCGCCCATTCCGCCGCCGCCACCGCTTCGCTGTCGTAGGCGCCGAGCTGCACCAGCGCCGTGCCCGGAGCGATGGACTGCGGGTCGAGCGTCGGGGGGACGGCGGCGGTCTCCGCGGCGATGGGCTCGATCGACGAGAGCCGCATCGGCCGCGATTGCGGCCGCAGCGAGCGCGCGACGCCGGGCACCGAGGCGGGGATCACCTCCGCGCCGCCCAGGGACAGGTTCTCGCGGACGGGCGTGCCGTCGATGGACAGGATGACGTCAGGCACGTCCTCGGCATTGCGCCGCGACATGGGGGTCAGACCTGCGGCGATCTGGTCCGCAAGGGCAAGGATATCCTCCTGACTCAGCGGCGCATCCGGATCGGCCGCCGCGGGGTCTTCGAGGGCCGCGAGGTCCTCGACCGGCGCGTCGGCCGCGGTAGCCGCGGCGATCATGCCGGAGACGGCAGACACCGCCTCGTCCGCGTCGGCTGCGTCGTCGGTCGCGGGCGCCACGGCCAGGTCCTCGGCCGCGAGGTCTACCGCCACGGGCGCAAGCATCAGCCGATCCTCTGGCGGGGCGGCCCCGCCTTCGGCCGCGACGGCGTTGACCGCGAGACCGCGATGCGCGGCAAGCTCGCCTCCAGGCTCGTCGGGGGCGATCCGCATCGGTCCCTCCATCGCCCGCACCACGGGCACGCCCGACACATCGCGCAACACGAGATTGTAGCCCCAGACGCCGATGCCGGCGATAAGGGTCAGCGACAGGGCCGCTCCGACCATGTTCACGAGTGATCCGGCGGAAACGCCCGAGCCGGAGGCCTCGGCCTCATAGGTATAGTCTGCCATGTCTGCCTCTTTGCCCCGGCGGCTGGATCCGCCGGTGATCTTCGGGTCCTGCTCGACCCCAGAGGCATTCTGCGCGGCTTGGTCGTCTGCTCACAGAGGGGAGCGTGGTGACGCTGACTACCGCATCTCGTCCACCGGGGTCACTCCAAGGATACCAAGCCCGTGGGAAATAACAATCGCCGTGGCCGCCGGCAGCGCAATTTTCGCCTGTGTTGCCGCAGAATCACCCTCCTGGAGGAAGCGCAGGGCCGGCTCGTCGTTGCCCCGGTTCCAGAGCCCGTGCAGCTCGGAGGCCAGCTCGTAGAGGTAGAAGGCAACGCGATGGGGCTCATGGAGGCGTGCGGCGATCTCCACCAGCCGCGGCCATTCGCCGATCTTCCGCGCCAGCGCCAGCTCCTCTTCCGCGAGCGGCACGGGACCCTGCCCCGCCAGCGTCTCCGCATCGGTGTCGCAGCCCATGGCGGCGGCCTTGCGCAGCACCGACTTCACCCGGGCATGGGCGTACTGCACGTAGAAGACCGGGTTGTCCTTCGACTGCTCGGTGACCTTGTCGAAATCGAAATCGAGCGGCGCGTCGTTCTTGCGGGTAAGCATGTGGAACCGCATCACGTCGGGCCCGACCAGCTCCACCATGTCGGCCATGGTCACGAAGGTGCCCGCGCGCTTCGACATCTTGAAGGGCTCGCCGTTCTTCCACAGCTTCACCAGCTGGATCAGCTTGACATCGAGCGGCACAGCGCCGTCCGAGAGCGCCGCCACTGCCGCCTTCATCCGCTTGACATAGCCGCCGTGGTCCGCCCCCAGCACATCGATCAGCTGGTCGTAGCCGCGCTCGATCTTGTCGAAATGATAGGCAATGTCGGGGGCGAAGTAGGTCCATGCGCCGTCCGATTTCATGATCGGGCGGTCCACGTCGTCGCCATGGGCGGTGGACCGGAAGAGCGTCTGCTCCCGCGGCTCCCAGTCGTCCGGCACGCGGCCCTTGGGCGGCTCCAGCACGCCGCGGTAGATCAGCCCCTTGTCCCGGAGCCGCTCGATTGCCGCCTCGATCCGGCCCGTGCCGTACAGGCTCTTCTCGGAGAAGTAGCGGTCCATGGTCACCCCGACCGCCGCGAGATCGGTCTTGATCCCCTCGAGCATCGCCTGGGTGGCGAAGGCGCGCACCTCGTCGAGCCACACCTCCTCGGGCTGGCCCACGAAGGCATCGCCGTGGAGCGCCTTCAGCTCCTCGCCCACGTCGATCAGGTAGTCGCCCGGATAGGTGCCCTCGGCGAACTCCACCGCCTCGCCATGGGCCTCGAGGTAGCGCAGGTAGACCGACCGCGCGAGGGTATCGACCTGGGCGCCGCCGTCGTTGATGTAGTATTCGCGCGTCACCTCGTAGCCCGCGTAGTCGAGCAGAGAGGCCAGCGCATCGCCCACCGCCACATGGCGGGCATGGGCGACATGGAGAGGCCCGGTGGGGTTGGCGGAGACGAATTCGACGTTGACCCGCTGGCCCGCGCCCATGTCCGACCGGCCATAGGCGGGATTCGCCAGCGCCTCGTGCACGAGGCCGCCCCAGGCCGACGGCTCCAGCCTCAGGTTCAGGAATCCGGGCCCTGCCACCTCGGCCGAGGCGATGCGCGCGTCCTCGCCCAGCCGCGCCGCCAGCCCCTCGGCGATGTCGCGCGGCTTCAGCCCGGCGGGCTTGGCGAGGACCATGGCGGCATTCGTCGCCATGTCGCCATGCCCCGCGTCGCGCGGCGGCTCCACCGTGACAGCGGCGGTATCGAGGCCTCCCGGCAGACCGCCCGCCGCGACCATGGCTCCGAGGCAGTCCAGCACCAGCTCGCGGATATCGGTGAAGAGGTTCATCGCGGCGCATCTCCTGACGTTCGCCGCCTCCTACCGGCGCCGGAGATGGAGTGCAACGCAGGCCGCTCGTGCTTGCCTCGCGCGACGCGGCCCGGCTAGGACGGAGGGGAAGGTTCGGCGGAGGAAAGGCGATGCGCGCGACGACCACCGCTCTCCTGTCCGTCGCGGCCCTCGGGTTTTGCAGCGTGCTCGTGATGCGCTGGGATCTGGCGACTCCCGGTCTTTCGCGGATGCTCGTCGGTCCCGATGGCCGGACCGGCGGCGCCGCATCGGACCTCCGTCTCGTCCTCGGTTCAGTCCATGGAACGGCGTCCCTCTGCCTTGCGGCGCTGGCAGGATGCCTGAGCGCGCGCGTCGCCCGCCGAGCGGGCGTACCGATGGCCGGGACCGTGGCCCTGCTCGCCGCCGTCGCCGCGGTCCTGCTGCCGGTCGGCGCGGCGTTCGGACCGTCCGGACCTCTGCGGCTCTCCCTGTCGGACCTGCCCCGCGCGGACCTGCTGCCCCTCGGGCTTGCCGAGGCGATCACCCCCGCCCGCCTCGTCACCCTCGCCACGGCCTTCGCCGGTCTCGGCGCGGTCATGCTCGCGGCCGCGCTGCCCGGCTTCGGCTGGACCGGTCCGATGATGGCGGTGCTCACGCTGATCGCGGCGGCCCTGATCCTCTGGCGGCCGGAGGCGGGCGCCCCGGCGGCGGTCCCGCCTCTCCTGACCCTGCTCGCCGTCACCTCGATGCAGCTCATGGAGGAGGACCGCCCCGCGACACCCTATCTCTGGTGCTTCGCGGCCTTCGGGCTCGGTCTCTTCGGCTGGGCTTCGGTCGCTCTCGGCGAGAGCCCGGCGGTCAGCTCCCCCGCCGCGCTGTGGCACCTCGCCGCCGCCACCTCGGCACTGCTCGTCAGCCTCGCCGCATTCAACCGCCTCTGGTCGCCCGCCCTCCCCGGCTGGATCCTCTGGAGCCATGCCGCCGGGGTGGCCGCTCTCGCCGTCGGGGCCTTCGCGCCCATGCTGGCCCTCGGTCAGGCCGGACTGCCACCCGGCGCTCCGGACCTTGCGCGGGATCATGCCGCCCTTGAGGCCGAAGCCCGGGGCTGGGGTGCCGCGCTGATCGCCTGGTGGCTGGCAGGAGTGCTTATGCTGGCCCGGGGCCGCCGCGACAGGCAGGCGACGCCCGCCGCTGACGTCACACCCGGGCCGTGACCACGTCGCGCCCGGTGAGCCGCCGGTGCGTGGCGATGGCGAAGCGGTCGGTCATTCCGGCGATGTAGTCCGAGACGATCCGCGCCAGCGTGGTCTCGCAGCCCTCGGCCGCCTCCACGTCCTTGCGCCACTGCTTCGGAAGCTGCGACGGGTCCGAGAGGAAGGCGGGAAAGAGCTCGTCGATCACCTGCGTGACCTGCGCGCGCATCTCGACGACCTCGGGCGCACGGTACATGCGCTCGAAGAGAAACCCGCGGATCACCTTCAGATCGGACCAGAGCGCCGGCGAGAACCGCACCAGCATCCGGCCTGCGGCGCGCACCTCTTCCGGGCTCCGCGGCGCGGTCTCGGCGATGCGGGCGCGGCTTTCGGCCAGCACGTCCTCCACGAGGATGCCGAAGAAACGCCGCAGCGCCTCGTGGCGGCGTCGGTAGTAGTTGAGACCGGGCCAGATCGCGTCCACCTCGGCGAAACACCCTGTCAGAACCGGAAGCTCCGCGAGCTCGTCGGTCGAAAACAGCTCCGCCCTCAGCCCGTCGTGCAGATCGTGGCTGTTGTAGGCGATATCGTCCGACAGCGCCGCCACCTGCGCCTCGAGGCTCGAGTGGGTGCCGAGTTCCAGATCGTGATGCGCGTCGTACAGGGCAAGCGCCCAGGGGACGGGGGTCGGGACGGGACCGTTATGCTTGGCGATGCCCTCGAGAGTCTCCCAGGTCAGGTTCAACCCGTCGAACTCGGCATAGTGGCGCTCGAGATGGGTGACGATGCGGATCGCCTGGGCGTTGTGGTCGAACCCGCCATGGGGCGCCATCAGCCGCGCGAGGGCCTCTTCGCCGGTATGGCCGAAGGGCGGATGACCGAGATCGTGGGCCAGGGCCACCGCCTCGGTCAGGTCCTGGTCGAGACCGAGCGTCCGCGCCAGCGTCCGCGCCACCTGCGCCACCTCGATGGAATGGGTCAGCCGGGTGCGGAAATAGTCGCCCTCGTGCTCGATGAAGACCTGCGTCTTGTGCTTCAGCCGCCGGAAGGCCGAGGCATGGATGATGCGATCCCGGTCCCGCTGGAACGGGGTCCGGAAGGCGCTTTCATCCTCGGGATGGAGCCGTCCGCGGCTCACTCCCGCATCGCAGGCATAGGGCGCTGCCATTCCGCCCCCGTATTGTGGTCCCGCGGCCTGCCCGCCGCCGCGCCGGACTAGCAGCACATGCCGGCCTTGGCGAGGGGCCGCGGCCCAAAGGCCACCACGGCGATGTGAGCGGGGGGCCGCCCTCGACACCGGAGCCGCGTCTGGCATGTGGAGACCATGGGTCTCGCGCGCCGCCTCTGCATCGTGTTCCTCTGCCTGTCGCTCCTGCCCTGGGGCGCGGCGGTGCGCGCGGGTGCCGGGGCCGAGGGCCTGCCCCCTCCCATCGCCGCGGCCCTGTCCGGCGTGGGGGCCGGGCCCGACGTTACCGTCGCTGTCGCCCCGGACGAACCCGTGCGTCAGGCCCTGCCCGCGCGGCTCTGCTTCGGACCCTCGCTCACCGGCCCCACATGCGGGTCTGGCGCCCTTCCGCCCGAAGCGCCGCTCGAGGGCCAGCGCAGATCCTGTCGCGAGATCCGCACGGTCCTTGCCGACCCGCACCTGCCCGAGGGCATCGTCCCCGACCGTCCTCAGCGACCGCCCCGCGCGGCCTGATCCTGCAAGACGCGGCGCGGGACCCTCCCGCGTCACCTGACGGATCGGACCGAAAGGACGGACAATGATCACCCGACGCCTCTTCTGCCTCGCGGCTCCCGCCGCGACCCTCGCCGCCTGCGCGCCGCGAGAGTCCCAGCCCCCGATGAACGCCCTCGCCTTCGTGGCGCCCGAGACCCCGCCCCTGCCGGAATTCTACGGCGCCATCACCACAGAGCCCTTTCCGGTCCCCGCCGTGCCCGAGGGGGTCGTGCCGCCGCGGCTCTGGCGGCAGCGGGTGGAGAACCCCTATCCCGACGAGGTGCCCGGGACGCTGATCGTCGATCCCGACGCGGGGGTCCTGCATCTGGTGGAGCCAGGAGGGACCGCCATGCGATACGGTGCCGGCACCGGCTCGGCGGCGCGCCTCTGGCACGGCACGGCGCGGCTGCAGTTCCGCCGCCACTGGCCGCGCTGGAAGGCGCCCGACAGCATGATCGCCCGCAACCCCGCGCTCGAGCCCTATTCCGTGGCCAACGGCGGCATGGACCCGGGTCCGGGCAATCCCCTTGGCGCGAGGGCGCTCTATCTCTTCCAGGACGGAGTGGACACGCTCTACCGCGTCCACGGGGCCTGCGAGCCGGAGCATCTGGGACGCGCCGTCTCCTCGGGCTGCGTGCGGCTTCTGGATCAGGATGCCATCGACCTGCACGACCGCGTGCGCGACGGCGCGACGGTGATCGTTCTGCCGCCCGGACATGGCGCCGCGATGCAGGGCATCTGGTGAGCCGTTCCCCCCGCCGCCCCTTGCGAGGGCGTGGCGGGGGGCCTACCTTCGACCCAGATGTTCCGCGGAGAGAGCAGATGCTGACCGTCCCCCCAAGGGTTACCCCCCGTGCCTTCGAGCGGCTTGCCGAGATCGGCGCCGCGTCGCAGGGCAAGGCCCTGCGCGTGGCCGTCGAGGGCGGGGGATGCTCGGGCTTTCAGTATAACATCGACCTCGACGCTCCGGCGGAGGACGACCTCGTGCTCGAGGCGGAGGGCGAGAAGGTGGTGATCGACCAGACCTCCCTTCCCTTCCTCGCGGATGCGGTGATCGACTTCTCCGAGGAACTGATCGGCGCGCGGTTCACGATCCAGAACCCGAACGCCGCCTCTTCCTGCGGCTGCGGCACATCGTTCTCGATCTGAGCGCCCCGACTCTTCGCGCGCAATCGGAGGCGAATGGTCGCGAATAGGCGGCTTCCCTCTGGCGGTCCGCCGGCGCTGAAGGCAGGATCGCTCCCATGAAGATCGCGACATTCAACATCAACGGCGTCAAGGCGCGGCTGGCGGCCGTGCTCGACTGGCTCGACGCCGCCGCCCCCGACGTGGTGCTCTGCCAGGAGATCAAGTCGGTCGACGAGACCTTCCCCCGGGAGCCCTTCGAGGACCGGGGCTACAACGTGGAGACCCACGGTCAGAAGGGATTCAACGGCGTGGCGATCCTGTCGAAGCTGCCGCTCGAGGACGTCACCCGCGGCCTGCCGGGGGACGAGGAGGACATCCAGGCGCGCTGGATCGAGGCTACCGTCACGGGCGAGCGGACCTCCCTGCGCCTCTGCGGCCTCTACCTGCCCAACGGCAACCCCGTCCCGGGGCCGAAGTTCGACTACAAGCTGGCCTGGATGGAACGGCTCGAAGCCCGCGCCCGCGCGCTTCTCGCCTCCGAGATGCCCGCCGTCATGGCCGGCGACTACAACGTCATCCCCGACGCGCGCGACGCCGCCCGCCCCGAGGCCTGGCGCGAGGACGCGCTCTTCCGTCCCGAGAGCCGCGCCGCCTTCCGGCGCCTGCTGAACCTCGGTTTCACCGAGGCCTTCCGCGCGAAGACCGCTGCGCCGGGTCATTACACCTTCTGGGATTACCAGGCCGGCGCCTGGGAGCGGAACAACGGCATCCGCATCGACCATGTCCTTCTGACGCCCCAGGCCGCCGACCTGATCGAGGACATCCGCATCGAGAGCGAGGTGCGCGGCCGCGAGAAGCCGTCCGATCATGTTCCCGTGGTGATCGACCTCGCGGCCTGAGCGACCGGGGCTCGTCACGTTCCAGTATGTCAGGCCAGATGAGACCGGGACCTCCGCGGTCAGGCGGTGACGTCGTGCCCGTAGAGCCAGCGCAGACGCCCCATGAAGGCACCGGGCGCCACCCGCCCGATCGCGCCGAGAGCCATGAGCGCGGCGCTGCGCGCGGGCTCGCGCAGGTGGTAGTTGCGCGCATTCGCATTGGCGGCCTCGATCGCGCGGCTGACCCGCCGGCGCCGCTCGGACCCGTAGGCGTCGAGCGTCCCCGAGGCGGCATGGCGCGCCAGCACCCAGGCATCCTCGAGCGCGAGATTGGCCCCCTGGGCCAGGAAGGGCAGCGTCGGATGGGCGGCGTCCCCCGCCAGCGCGAGCGCACCGTCGCCCGAGGACCGGTGCCAGACCCCGGCGACGGGATGCCGGAAGAGGCCCCAGACAAGGCAGCGGTCGACCTTGGCAAGAAGACCCGTGACCCGGCCCGTCATGCCACGGAAGACATGGCGCAGATCGCCCGGATCGGCCTCCCGGTGCCATCCCTCGGCGGTCCACTCCCGCCGCTCCTGCACGGCCACGATGTTCACCCGCCCGCCCGGCAGCGGATAGGTCACCACATGGCGGCCCGGCGCCATCCAGATCCGCGCGACCGGTGGCGCCTCGCCCTCGACCACCGCACGCCAGGCCACCTGGCCCGTGAAGACCGGATCGCCCGGACCGTCGAGCACCGGCCGGACGCGCGAGCGCACCCCGTCCGCGCCGACCGTGAGCCCCGGCGGTACCCGCCACGGCCCGGCCTCGAACGCGCCGGTGGGCGCGACGGCGGCGATCCGTGCGCCGAGATGGAGGCCGACGCCCCGCGCGCGGGCGGCCCCTGCCAGGATGTCGATGAGATCGGCACGGTGAAACACGCGGTAGGGCGGTCCCGGCTGGCCACCGAGGTCGAACCGGGCCACGCGACGACCGGAGAGACCGTCCATGGGCTCGACCGCCTCCAGAGGAAGGCCTTTCGCCGCAGCCGCGTCCTCGAGGCCCAGGGCATTGAGGACGCGCGCGCCGTTGGGTGTGATCTGGATGCCCGCGCCGACCTCGGCGAAGGCCTCCGCCTGTTCGTAGACGGCCGCGTCAAGCCCGTGGGCGCGCAAGGCCAGGGCCGTCGCCAGCCCGCCGATCCCGCCGCCGATGACGGCCACGGGGCGGGAGGCGGGCGCGGCGCTCATCGGCTCAGTCGTCGCGATGGACCTTCTCGCGCCGCTCGTGGCGTTCCTGCGCCTCGAGGGTCATGGTGGCGATGGGGCGCGCGTCCAGCCGCTTGAGGCTGATCGGTTCGCCCGTCATCTCGCAATAGCCGTATTCGCCGTCGTCGAGCCGGCGCAGCGCCGCGTCGATCTTGGAGACGAGCTTGCGCTGCCGGTCGCGGGTGCGCAGCTCCAGCGCCCGGTCGGTCTCTTCCGAGGCGCGGTCGGCGATATCGGGAATGTTGCGGGTGCTGTCCTTCATCCCCTCGATCGTGTCGCGGCTGTCTTCGAGGAGTTCGGCTTTCCAGGTCAGGAGCTTCCGCCGGAAATACTCCATCTGGCGATCGTTCATGAATGGTTCGTCTTCGGCGGGCTTGTAATCGTCCGGGAGGAAAACCTCGGCCTTCATCTTGTTATCCCTCGCATCGCCGGAAGCAGCCATGTGCAGGTGTGCGGTCATCCGGCGTCCCCTCAACTGGCGCCCGTTTACTCCGCTTGCCCGCACCTGTCACCCCCCAAAACCTGCCCCGGGGGCTACTTGAAGCATGGGGCTCAAGACCCGGTCCCGCATGGCGTTTTCGAAGGCGAAACGGACAGCTCCGGAGCATCGGGCCGCAGCCCTGCCGGGCGCGCCGTTCGCCCTGCGGCCGGAGCCGTCCCGGACGCCGGTGCTCAGGACCCGCGGGCGCCGTATGCCGCAAGCGCCCGCTCGCGCCCCTCCGTCGCCCCGACGACGGGCGAGGGATAGGCCATGTCGGTCGAGAGGCCCCAGCTGCGGGGGATCGCGTCGAAATAGGCCAGGGCCGTCGCGGGCGGCCGCGCCTGTCCCTCGGCGATCCAGCGCCGGCGATAGGTGCCGTCGCGGTCGAACCTCTCGACCTGGGTCTCGGGGTTGAAGACCCGGAAATAGGGCGTCGCGTCCGGCCCCGACCCCGCCGACCATTGCCAGCCCAGCGCGTTCGACGCGGGGTCCCAGTCGGTCAGATGCGTCTCGAACCAGCGCTGGCCGATCCGCCAGTGCGCCATCAGGTGCTTGGTCAGGTAGGAGGCCACGATCATCCGCCCGCGGTTGTGCATCCGGCCCGTGACATACATCTCGCGCATCGCGGCATCGACGAATTCCATGCCTGTCCGCCCCTGTTTCCAGGCCGTCACCTCGGCGCTGTCCTCGTCCTCGGACCAGGGAAAGGCGTCCCATTCCTCCCGCCAGTTGCCCGAGACGAGACGGGGAGTGTGATAGACGAGATGATAGGCGAACTCGCGCCACACGAGCTCCTTGAGAAAGGTCTCCGCATCGGCCTTGCCCTCCTCCATGGCCCTCCGGCCGGCGGCCCAGCAGGTCCGCGGCCCGATCTCGCCGTAGGTGAGGTTCTCGCTGAGACCCGAGGTCCCCTCGACCGCCGGCAGGTCGCGGGCGGCGCCGTAGTCGGCGATCCTGTGGGCGACGAAGGCGCCGAGCGCGCCTTGCGCCGCCTCCTCACCGACCCGCACATGGCCCGCCACCACGCGGGCACCGCGGTTCATGTCGGCGCCCATGGCCCAGTCGTCGAGCCGGTCCGGATCCGGCCAGCGATCCGGCGGCCGCAGCCGCCCCGGCGCCGCCTCGGGCGGACCGGGATCGCGGCCCCGCACGGCCTTCCACATGGGGGTATAGACCCGGTAGTACCCGCCGGTGCCGGTCTCCACGGTCCATGGCTCGAAGAGCAGGTGCCCGGGGAAGGACCGCGCCTCGACACCGTCCGCCTTCAGCTCCGACTTCACTTCCTTGTCGCGACGGATCGCGTCGGGGTCGTAGAGCCGGGTCCACCAGACCCCCGCGGCCTCCGTCTCCCGCACCAGCCCGCGCAGCACCTCGAGCGCGCGGCCCCGGCGCAGGACCAGGCGCAGCCCGGTCCTGTCCTCGAGCCGCGCCGCGAAGCTCTCCACGGCGAGCCCGAGCCGCCAGCGAGGAGCGGCGCCGTGGCTCTCGACCACTTCGTCGTGAAGGAACACAGGGATCAGAGGGCGGCCCGTCGCGGCGGCGGCGGTCAGCATCGGGTGATCGGAAAGCCGCAGGTCGCGGCGGAACCACAGGATCAGGGACGCATCGGTCATGGCGGCGAACCTAAGCCGCCGCCGCGCGACGAAAAGGCGGCGCCCCGGTCTTCGGGACGCCACCTGTCGCCGTCGCGCGGTCCGGGCGCCTCGCGCCTATTCCGCCGGAGAGGCGGGCGGCGTCGACTTGAGGAGCGCGCGCTCGCTCATCAGCCCCCGGACGATCGCATAGCAGATGAGCAGCAGGACCACGGTGAACGGCAGGCCGGTGGAGATTACCATGGCCTGCAGGGCCCCCAGTCCCCCGCCGATCAGCAGCGCGATGGCCACCAGACCCTCGAACGTGCACCAGAAGATCCGCTGCGGCACCGGCGCGTCGATCTTGCCGCCCGCGGTGATCGTGTCGATCACCAGCGACCCCGAGTCCGACGAGGTGACGAAGAACACGATCACGAGGATGATCCCCAGCGTCGAGGTGATCGCCGCCAGCGGCAGGCTTTCCAGCATCGCGAACAGCGACAGCTCCGGGCTGTAGGTCTCGATCACGTTGGCGATCACCGCCGAGGTGCCCGGGTTCGCGACCATGTCGTTGATCGCCGCGCCACCGAACACCGCCATCCACAGGACGCAGACGAGGCTCGGGATGATCAGGACACAGGTGATGAACTCGCGCACGGACCGGCCACGGCTCACCCGGGCGATGAACATGCCCACGAAGGGCGACCAGCTGATCCACCAGGCCCAGTAGAAGGCCGTCCAGCCCTGCCGGTAGCCGTCGTCCTCGCGGCCGAAGGGCATCGAGAGCGGCACCACCTCGCGGAAATAGGCGCCGATGCCGGCCACGAACTCGGTGAGGATCGTGGCCGCGCCCGCCGCGAAGAGCACGAAGATCAGCAGCAGGAGCGCGAGGCCCATGTTGATCTCCGACAGCCGCTTCACCCCGCCGTCGAGACCGCGCAGCACCGAGATCAGCGCCACGATGGTGATGGCGACGATCAGGATGACCTGCACCGTGATCGTGTTGGGCACGCCATAGATGTACTCCATGCCCGCATTGGCCTGCTGCGCGCCGAAGCCCAGCGAGGTGGCGAGACCGAAGAGCGTGGCGAAGACCGCGAGAATGTCGATGACATGGCCCCACCAGCCCCAGACGCGTTCACCGAGGATCGGGTAGAAGGCCGAGCGGATCGTCAGCGGCAGGCCCTTGTTGTAGCTGAAGAGCGCGAGCGCCAGCGCCACCACGGCATAGATCGCCCAGGGGTGCAGCGCCCAGTGATAGGAGGTCGCGGCCAGCGCCATGCGCCGGGCCTCCTCGACATTGCCGGCGATCAGCGCGCCGTCCTCGGTGAAGGGTCGCACCGTGCCCAGGGGTTCGTCCCCCCAGGGCGTGGCGAAGTAATAGGCCGGCTCCAGCACGCCGAAGAACATCAGCCCGATGCCCATGCCGGCCGCGAACAGCATCGCGAACCAGCCGAGGTAGGAGTAGTCCGGCCGCGCATCGACCCCGCCGAGGCGCACGTTGCCCAGCGGCGTCACGATCAGCAACAGGCAGAAGATGACGAAGATGTTCGCCGCGCTCATGAAGAACCAGTCGAAGTTCGAGGTCAGCATCGGCCGCAGCCAGCCGAAGAACTCCGCCGCCTGACCGGGCGCGACCAGCGCGTAGGCCACGAAGGCGATGATGCTGAGCCCGGAAATGAAGAAGACCGGGTTGTGGATGTCGAGCCCGAGCGGCCCGATCTGGGTCTCGATGTTGTCCTGACCGATCTCGTAATCGGTCTCGATCAGGTCATGGGCGCCCTCCGGCGCCGGTATGCCTTGGTCTGTGCTGGTGTCGGCCATGGGCCCCCCTCGGATTCGGTTGCAGTCCGGCGCTCAGGCGCCGCGGACTAGGAAGACGGAGATCTTGGAATGCCTCGCGAGCGCGCCGCCATGGTTCGGGCCGAAGGCATCGAAGGCGCCCGGAACATGCGTGGCCATGACCACGAGATCCGCGCCGGTCTCCTCGGCGGCCTTCGCGAGGGACGCGTCGAGATCGGTCGCGGGGTCGTGGCTGACCATCGCGTGACCCGCGGCGGCATGCCCCCCCGTTTCCGCCTGTTCCGCCGCGAACGCGTCGAGCTTCGCGGCATAGTCCTCGGGCGTGTGCGCCACCCGGGTCGGTGCCGATCCGGTCACGCCCACATAGACGACCTCGGCGCCGGAATTCCGCGCCATCTGCGACGCGACGCCGAGAGCCTTGCCAAGCTTGTCCGCATGGCCGAGGTCGACCGGCACCATGATTTTCGAGAACATGTGCTCTCCCGCAGTGCTGGAGAGACACGAGCGAGCCTGCCGGCGCCCGCGCCGTCCCTCTCGTTTCTTGGTGGGGCGGCCAGGGTCCGGCCACACCCGTTGCGCCGCCCTGCAGGACGGCGTGGCGCCGCGCGAACCGGACCGGTCCGCCTGTGACGCCCCGTTGAGACAAGGACGCTAGCAGCGAAACTCCGCCGACGACAGGCCCGCGCGGCAGTTTTTTGACCGAAACCGACAGGCGAAGGTCGTTTTTTGCCCTTGCGGCAGGATCAGCCCGCGGCGACGTCCACCACGACGCGGCCCTTCACCCGGCCCTTGAGGATGTCCGCGCCCAGCTCGGGCAGCTCCTCCAGCACCGCTGGCCGGATCATGCCCTCGAGCCGGTCCATGGGCAGGTCCGATGAGATGCGGCGCCAGGCCTCGACCCTCTTGGCATAGGGCTGCGTCACGCTGTCGATCCCCAAGAGGTTCACACCGCGGAGCAGGAACGGGATCACCGTGGCCGGAAGGTGCGCGCCCCCCGCGAGGCCCACCGCGGCGACGGAGGCGCCATGCTTCATCTGCCCCAGCACCCGGGCCAGCATCGCGCCGCCCACGGCATCTATGCAGCCCGCCCAGGTCTCGGATTCGAGCGGACGCTTGACGGTCTCCGCGAGGTCCTCGCGCGGGACAAGGCGGCTTGCGCCCAGCGCCTTCAGATAGGCCTCGTTCTCGGGCCTGCCGGTGACCGCTGCGACCTCGTAGCCCAGATGCGACAGGATCGCCGTCGCCACGGACCCCACGCCGCCCGAGGCCCCCGTCACCAGCACCTCCCCCCGTCCGGGCTCGAGCCCGTGATCCTCCAGCGCCATGATCGCCAGCATCGCGGTCAGCCCGGCGGTCCCCACCGCCATCGCGTCCCGCGTGGTCAGCCCCTCGGGCAGCGGCACGAGCCAGTCCGCCCTGACCCGCGCCTTCTGGGAATAGCCGCCCCAATGGGCCTCGCCCACGCGCCAGCCCGTCAGCACCACCTTGTCGCCCGGCGCATACCGCGGGTCGTCCGAGGCCGCGACCGTGCCCGCGAAATCGATCCCCGGCACATGGGGATAGCTGCGCACCAGCCCCCCGCCCGGCCCGATGCAGAGCCCGTCCTTGTAGTTCAGCGTCGAGTATTCGACGTCCACCGTCACCTCCGCCTCCGGCAGCCTGTCCTCGGACAGCTCCTGCACGGCCGCGCGGGTGGTGCCGTCTTCGTCCTTCTCGACGACAAGGGCCTTGAACATGGATAATCCTCCTTGGCGGGCCGGCGTCAGCGGCCGGCGGGCATCAGGAACAGGTCGGTGTCCGGCATCTTTACGCCCGCCGCCGTGAGCATCGCGTGGAGCTGGCCGCGATGATGGGCCTGGTGGTTGAACATGTGCGCCACGCAAAGCGCGACCGGACGCGAGACCTCGCGCCCCGCGGCGCCCGACATCCAGGTCAGATCGCCCACGAGGTCGAGGGACTTCAGGCCGTCGGCCCAGACCCGGATGCGCCCGTCCGTCCGGAACCGCAGCGCCTCCCAGTCGGCCGCATTCCGGGCAAGCGCCACGCTGCCGCCGATGCCGCCCGCGGGCGCCTCGCCGCCGTCGAAGCGGCTCATCCAGATCAGGTCGGCCCAGAGCAGATGGTTCGCCGTCTTCCAGATCGAGCCGAAGAACGCCCCCCGGTCCCGCTCCAGCTCCTCGCGCGGCAGGGACATCAGGGCGCGCTTCAGCCCCTCGTTCTGCCAGGCGTTGTAGCGCGCCATGGTGCGGCAATACTCCGGCGTGATCATCGCGACCGCCTCTCCCGTCCGTTCTCCACGATCCGCCGCCGCCTGCGACCTCGGCGTTCGGCGGACCGGATGGTCAACCCCTGTGCATGACCCGACTGTGACAAGCGCTGCGGCGCAGCGCAAGCAGATCACCCTTGCAGCCCTGTCCGCGCATGTTAGCGTCCCGTGCGATCTGCCATGGTTCTTCGAGGAGAGACGACACCATGATTACCCGTACGCTGCTCGGCTCCGCCGCCGCCCTCGCGCTGACCGCCGCCTCTGTCTCGGCCCAGGACGCCGACCTTCTCGTGTTCGACTATCCGGGCTTCGAGGATCCCGCCTACCACCAGGCCTATATCGGGATGCACGGCGCCTCGCCGACCTTCTCCTTCTTCGGCGACGAGGAAGAGGCCTTCCAGAAGCTCGTTTCGGGCTTCCAGGCCGATGTCACCCATATCTGTGCGGGCTCCGTGTCGAAATGGATCGCCTCGGGCATCATCGAGCCTTGGGACACCAGCCGCATCGACGCCTTCGCGGACCTCAACCGCGACCTGACCGGCGAGGCCGTGGCCTCGGGCGAGCAGGAGGCCTATTTCATCCCGACCGACTTCGGCTCCACCGCCATCGCCTACAACCCCGAGGAGGTGTCCGAAGAGGCCGTCTCAACCCTCGAGGTGTTCAACAACCCGGAGTTCGCGGGCCGGCTGACCATCCCGGACAACGTCGACGACGCCTACGCCCTGGCCTATCTCGCCACCGGCGTGACCAACTGGCAGGACGTGACCGACGCCGAGTTCGAGGCGGCGAGCGACTGGCTCCGGCAGATCCACCCGAACCTGCGCACCTACTGGACCGATCCCGCGGAACTGTCGCAGCTTCTGTCCACCGGCGAGGTCCTCGTGTCCTGGGCCTGGAACGAGACCTATCCCACCATGGTCGAGGAAGGCCGCCCGATCGCCTTCGAGCGCGAGCCCGAGGAAGGCTCCTCGCTCTGGCTCTGCGGCTATGTGAACATGGTCGATGCGCCCGGCTCCGAGGACAAGGCCTACGACTACCTCAACGCGCTCCTCGCCCCGGAAAGCGCGATGCCGCTGCTCGAGGCGGGCTTCGGCACGTCGAACCAGGCGGCCCTGACCGGCGAGATCAGCGCCGAGCAGCTCGAGGCCGCGGGCCTCGAGAGCATCGACGGGCCGGTCCTCGCCCAGCTCCCCATGAGCCAGGAGCTGCGCGACAAGCAGTCCGAGGCGTTCGAGCTGATCAAGGCCGGCTTCTGATCCGGCACAATACGGCCGCCGACGCGCGGCGATGGGGCGGCCCCGATGCGGGCCGCCCTTTTTTCTTCCCAAGCCTCGGCCGGGAACGGCGCACGACGCAGGGCGTTGGAGCGTCGTTCCCCAATGCTCAAGGTTTTGCCCGATGGACGTCTTCAATCCATTCCTCGCCCTCGTCTCCATCGGCTTCGGCCTCATCGGCTGGCTCGCTCCCGGTTACACGATGAAGGTCGTGGATCTGCAGCCGGGCCCTACGCCGATGGGTCCGGGCGAGGTGCGCGCGGCCTCGGGCGCGCTTTTCGTCGGGCTGGGCGCGGGCGCGCTGATCCTCGGCGATCCGCTGGCCTATGCGATGATCGGCTTCGCTTGGGGCGGGGCCGCCATCGGTCGGCTCACCTCGCTGGCGCTCGACGGACGGACGACGAAGAAATGGGCGTTCTTCGGGGCCGAGACCGTCGTCGCGGCGCTGGCCCTCTTGATCAACCTCTGAGCATCATCGGTTCGCGTCGAAGACGAAGCTCAGCGCGTCGGTCCCCCAATCCATCGATTCCACGCCGTTCCGGGTCGATCCAAGATATTGCAGCAGCCCCGGGAAGGCCATTGCCATGACCGGCCCGCCGCCCGTGCCGATCACGCCCGCATGGCGCGCCGCGGCGCAGACGTCGCTGTCGGCGGTGTAGGGTCCGCTGCCCCAGACCGCGCCGAAGGCCTCCCCCGCCGCGCAGCCGCAGGCATATTCCGGGACGCTGACCGGGTAGGCCCCGCACATCTCGAGGCCCGCCGGGATGGTCACCGCCACGTCGAAGATGATGCTGCTGGAATAGGCGCCCCAGTTCCGGGTGGTCACGCCGTTCTGCTCGGACCCCGAATAGGACGCTTCGCCGGGTGCGAGACGGGCGGTGATCTCTCCGCCGGTGTCGGGGTCGAAAGCCCCTGCGTGGGCCGCCGCAGCGCAGAGGGCGCTGTCGGCGGTGTAGGGCCCGCTGCCCCAGACGGTGCCGCTCACGTCCCCCGTTCCGCAGACGCAGGTATGGCTTTCGGTATTCGCGGGATAGCGTCCCGGGCAGCTTTCCTGCGCGAGAGCCGCCGCCCCCGTCAGGGCCAGCGCTGCAAGTGCCGGAATACCGGCGGCCCGTCCCCAGAACTGCGCGTCCATGCTGTCCATCCCTCCGCTCGCAGCGGGCCGCAGGATGGCCCGCGACGGCATCCTGCCCGCGGGCGGACGTTGCGGCAAGCCTGTGCGTTCCGAGACCGCAGGTGGCCCCTTGAGTCCGGCGCGGCAGCCTCCTACATTGGACCTGTCTCGCAAGAGACTATGGACATAAACGCGCGTGAAATAAGCGGATCGGACCCGGGGGCGGTACCCGGCGGCTCCACCAGACACCCGGCGTTGGCGGGACATGGGGCCGAAACAGGATCGACGAACGTGTAAAGACGCGGCTTTGTCCCGGTGAGGTACCACCGTTATCGGTCCGTAAAGCATAATTGCCAACGACAATCGTGCTCCGGTTGCCGTCGCTGCTTAAGCAGTGACAAGACCGAAATCTAAGCCCTTGCGCCTAGCAGCGTAAGGCGGGGTTCGCAGGCACCTGGCAACAGAAGCCTGCACTTTCCGCTCCCCATCGCTCATTTTGCATTTTCCGCGGACCCGAGGCGGGCCCTAGCGTCCTGCTTCGACGTCACCCCGCTTCAGGAGCATCCCATGCGCGTCGTCCCCCTCGTGTCCCTCATGGCCGTCCTCGCCCTGCCCGCCTCGGCGGAGGATGCCGAGGATTATCCGAAACTCGGCCCCAATGCGGTGTCCATCACCGAGGCGACGGAGTATCTCCGCGCCGCGGCGGCGCCGGACTACTGGGCCTTCTCGTCTTTCGTGAAGCCGCAGTTCACCACCTCCGCCTGCGGCATCGCGTCGGTCACCGCGGCGCTGAACGGGCTCCGGGGCCTGCCCGGCATGGCGTCCGAGACCGTCCTGAGCCAACCCGAGCTCCTCGATCTCGTGGGCTCGGAGACCTGGACCGCGATCTCCGCGGAGGGCGGTGACGGCGTGACCTTCGCCCAGCTCGAGGAGTTCACCGCCGCGTCCCTCGCCGCCACGGGCATGACCGGATTCGCCGCGACGGGCTGGCAGCCTGCCGCAGAGGACGACGCGACGCTCGCGGACCTGCGCGCCCGCCTCGCCGCGAACGAGGCAAGCGCGGAGGATGCGCTTCTCGTCTATTACAACCAGGGCGTCGTCACCGGCGACTGGGACGGCCCCCATGTGGCCCTGATCGGCGCCTACGATCCAGGCGAGGACCGGGTGCTGATCCTCGAAGTGGACCAGCAGTGGTACATCCCCTACTGGACTCCTGTGCCGATCCTCCTCGAGGCCATGCTGAAGCCCACCGGCGCCGAGCACGGCGTGCTTGAGGGCGAGACGGGCGGTTTCGTCGCCATAGCGCCGGCGACCTGACGCGGCGCTGTCGCCCTCACCCCCGCGCGGCCTGCCGTCGTCTTCGCCGCAGGCCGCCCGCGCGAGGTCTGCCAGCAGCCCGTACGGGGCCCGGCGCGTGAAGCTTTCGTGACGGCGCCCCGGCGGCCTTGCCCCTAACGCCGGCGCAGGCAAAGGGGTCTCCATGACTCACGGCGATCTCTTCCGCGTCTTCGGCCGCATCGGCTGTCTCAGCTTCGGCGGGCCCGCGGCGCAGATCGCGCTCATGCACCGCGAGCTGGTGGAAGCCCGGTCCTGGCTCACCGAGGACCAGTTCCTGCGCGCGCTCGGCTTCTGCATGCTGCTGCCCGGTCCCGAGGCGATGCAGCTCGCCACCTATGCGGGCTGGCGCCTGCGCGGCATTCCGGGCGGGCTGATCGCGGGCACGCTCTTCGTGCTGCCCGGCGCGCTGGTGATCGCGGTCCTCGTGATGCTCTACGCCGCCTGGGGCACCCTGCCGCTGGTGCAGGCGGCCTTCCTGGGCGTGAAGGCCGCCGTCGTCGTCATCGTCGTGCAGGCGATCCTGCGCCTGTCGCGAAAGGCGCTGACGGACACAGCCGCGATTGCCCTCGCGGTTTTCGCCTTCCTCGCGCTCTACGTCTTCGCCCTGCCGTTCCCTTTGGTGATCGGCCTCGCCGCGCTCTGGGGCGCGCTGCGCCCTGCCGCCGCCGCCGACACGGCCCCGCCCAGGGTGGACCGCGCCGCGCTCCTGCGCGTCCTGCTGATCGGCGGGGCGCTCTGGGCGGCGCCGATCCTGCTTGCCTGGGCCGCGGGGGCGGATCTCCTGCTGCAAATGGGCCTCTTCTTCTCGAAACTCGCGGTGGTGACCTTCGGCGGGGCCTATGCGGTGCTGGCCTACATGACGCAGACCGTCGTGCAGGACCAAGGCTGGCTGACCACCGCGCAGATGATCGACGCGCTGGGGCTGGCGGAGACCACGCCGGGGCCCCTGATCCTCGTGACGCAGTTCGTGGGCCAGCTCACCGGCGCGCTTCAGGGCGGCCCGGCCCTTGCCGCGGCGGCGGCGCTGATGACGCTCTGGGTCACCTTCGTGCCCTGCTTCATCTGGATCTTCGCCGGCGCGCCGCTGATCGACTGGCTCGAGGGCCAGCCGCGTCTCTCCGCCGCGCTGGCGGCGGTGACGGCGGCGGTGGTCGGCGTCATCGCCAACCTGTCGCTGTGGTTCGCGATCCACGTCCTTTTCGCCGAGACAACGGTCCTGAAGACGGGGCCCGTCCGCCTGACCGCGCCGGTTCTGCCGAGCGGTCAGCCCATCGCCCTAGCCCTCGTCGCTCTCGCCGCCCTGCTGCTGATCGGACGGCGCTGGCCCCTGCCCGCCGCCCTGGCCGCGACAAGCGCGGCCGGTCTCGCGGCGGGGGCGCTCGGCCTCGCCTGACCCCTTTCCTCCGCCTTCGAATCCCGTATGGTGAGAGGACAAGCCGAAAGGAACCGCACCCCGTGTCCCGCTCCATCGACTACGGAAATCTCATGCACCGGGCCATGCGCGGGCTGATCCGCGAGGTGCTTGACGGGATCGCAAAGAACGGTCTGCCGGGGGCGCATCACTTCTTCATCACCTTCGACACGATGCATCCCGACGTCGAGATCGCCGACTGGCTCTCGGACCGCTACCCGGACGAGATGACCATCGTGATCCAGCACTGGTTCGACAATCTCGACGTGGGCGAGGACGGGTTTGCCGTCACGCTCAACTTCGGCGACAGCCCCGAGCCGCTCTTCATCCCCTATGACGCGATCCGCACCTTCGTGGACCCGTCGGTTGAATTCGGCCTCCGTTTCGAGACTCAGGAAGAGGACGACGCCGAGCACGAGGACGAGGACGACGAGGAGATTGCCGAAGCGCCGATGGCCGAGATGGCCGAGGAGGAGGCCGAGCCAGGCAAGCCCCGCGAGGCCGAGGTCGTCAGCCTCGACCGCTTCCGCAAGTAGGGCCGGAGCCCCGCGCGCGCTGCGACGCGGGGCGCGGCGTTTGCGCGATTGCCGGAACCCGTGCGCCCCGTTATCCGGTATGCAGCCGCATACACGGAGGAGCGCCATGACCGCCACCCGCACCGAGACCGACAGCTTCGGCCCGCTCGAGGTTCCCGCTGACCGCTACTGGGGCGCCCAGACCCAGCGGTCGATCCTGAACTTTCCCATCGGCTGGGAGAAGCAGCCCGTGGCCATCGTCCGCGCCCTCGGCGTGATCAAGCAGGCCTGCGCCGAGGCGAACCGCGAGAACGGCAAGCTCGACCCGCGCCGCGCCGACGCCATCGTCGAGGCGGCGGCCGAGGTGGTGGCGGGCAAGCTCGACGATCATTTCCCGCTGGTGGTCTGGCAGACCGGCTCCGGCACCCAGTCGAACATGAACGCCAACGAGGTCATCGCCAACCGCGCGATCGAGATCCTGGGCGGCACCATCGGCTCCAAGGACCCGGTCCATCCCAACGATCACTGCAACATGGGCCAGTCCTCGAACGACACCTTCCCCACGGCCATGCATATCGCCGTGGCCATGACCGCCCGGGACGTGACCCTGCCGGGGCTGGAGAAGCTGCACGCGGCGCTCGTCGAGAAGGTCCGGGAGTTCGAGGGCATCATCAAGATCGGCCGCACCCACACGATGGACGCGACCCCCCTTACCCTCGCGCAGGAATTCTCGGGCTATGCGCATCAGGTCGCCATGGGCATCGCCCGGGTCAAGGCCGCCCTGCCCCGGATCCACGAACTCGCCCAGGGCGGCACCGCCGTGGGCACCGGGCTCAACACCACGCCGGGCTGGGGCGAGCAGGTCGCCGCGAACATGGCGCGCATCACCGGTCTGCCCTTCGTCACCGCGCCCAACAAGTTCGAGGCGCTCGCCGCCCATGACGCGCTCGTGGAGATGTCGGGCGCGCTTCGGACCGTGGCGGCGAGCCTCTTCAAGATCGCCAACGACATCCGCCTCCTGGGCTCCGGCCCCCGCTGCGGCCTCGGGGAACTGATGCTGCCCGAGAACGAGCCGGGAAGCTCGATCATGCCGGGCAAGGTGAACCCGACCCAGTGCGAGGCGATCACCCAGGTCTGCGCCCATGTCATGGGCAACGACGCCGCCGTGGGCTTCGCCGGCTCCCAGGGGCACTTCGAGCTCAACGTCTACAAGCCGATGATGGCCTACAACGTCCTGCAGTCCATGCAGCTTCTGGGCGATGCCGCGGTGGCCTTCACCGACAATTGCGTGGTGGGCATCCGCGCCGACGAGGAGCGGATCGCGAAGATCATGCGCGAGAGCCTGATGCTGGTGACGGCACTGGCGCCCGAAATCGGCTATGACAACGCCACCACCGTGGCCAAGACCGCCCACAAGAACGGCACGACGCTCCGCGAGGAGGCGGTGGCGCTGGGCTTTGTCACGGGCGAAAGGTTCGACGAGGTGGTGCGGCCCGAGAAGATGATCGGGCCGACGTGAGGGACTATCGATTTCGGCTCGCTGCGCGAGCCGATCCGCCGGGGAGGCTCTGCCTCCCCGGACCCCTCCGGGATATTTCAGGCCCAAAGAATGAGAGGCGCGGCGCTCTGATCCGCAGGACGGCGCGGGAGGTCAGTCAAGCTCGCAGCCGCCCGCGCCGACCCGGCCGATGCTGGCGTCGGAGCCGGTGAGGCCCACCGTGCCCAGCATCCCGTTGCGGTAGAGGCCGATATCCGCGCGGCTGCCCCGGCGCAGGGCGCGCACGAATCCCTGCGCCTGGTCCAGCGTCTCGAAGCTGACGAGGCAGCGGGCCGACCCGGGGAGACATGCGCCGGGGATCAGCTCCTCGGCGCCGTCGTCCACGCTCAGGACAAACAGGGGCTCCATGCCCTTGGGCGGCTCCCAGCCCCGGACCTCGACCGCCGGCAGGCCGCCGTTGCCGCAGGAGACGGCGAGGGAAAGGCCGCCCGGCCCGGGTCCAAGGGCCTCGCCCGCCGGGAGGGGCGCGGGATCGTAGGTCCATTCGGCGCGGGCCGCCTCGGCGGAGAGGGCGAGGCCGAGACAGAGAACGAGAAGACGCATGACAGGGTCCTGTGACGCAAGGGAACGACACGGCATCTTTGGTCCCGTCTTGGCAGCCGGTCAACCGGCCCGAGGACCGAACCCCGTGGCATCGACCGGCGCCCGCGGCTAGACAGACGGAACGACGAAGGGAAACCGCCGGGAATGAGCGAGATCGTCAACCTGAGACAGGCGCGCAAGGCCCGGGACCGGGCCGAGAGGAAGGCCCGCGCCGACGAGAACGCCGCCCGGCATGGCCGCACCAAGGCCGAACGTCTGCGCGAGGCGGCGGAGGCGGACCGGCTTCGCCGCGGCCTCGACGCCCACAGGTTCGAGGACGAAGGCGGAGACGGCGCATGAGCGGCGGCGGGCGGCCCGTGAAACGCTCGCTGACCCTGAGCGGCCACCGCACCAGCGTTTCGCTCGAGGAGGATTTCTGGCAGGCGTTCCGGACCATGGCCGAGACCCGGGGCCTCGCGCTCAACCGGCTGGCCGCGGAGATCGACGCCGCGCGGGACCCGGGCACCGGCCTCGCCTCGGCGATCCGGGTCGCGGTTCTGCGCGATCTCGAGGAAAGGCTGCGTCAGGCCTCGTAGAGGGCCCGGCGAATCCGCAGAAGGTCCGCGGCCTCTTCCTGCTCGGGCGACATCCGCTCTTGCCGTCCGGCGGGCTCGGCGTCCTCGCGCCCGGCCTGCAGATCGTCGCGGAACATCCTCATCAGCTCGGCGGCATCCGCCGTGGTTGCCGGCGGCGCACCATCGGAGTCCGGCGACTGGCGCATGACCCGCAGAATCGTGTCGATCGTCTTTCTCAGCCCCGGGGTCGGCCGAGGCGAGTCCGTCATCTCCTCAAGAGCGCGCATCGTCCCATACCTTTGCATGTCATCACCCCCATCCAGCGCGATGGTTATCCGGGAAACGGCATAGGTTTGGAATGCCCAGAAAGCGCCCCATTCTCCGGGGAACGCGCGCACAGAAGGGCAATTCTTTAAATATCTTCAGGTTCTTAGTCGGGTTTTCGACACAAGGTTGCCCTGTCCGAAAGCAGCCATAATGCTGCCCCAATCCCGACTTCGGCGCCCTGCCCCGTACACGCGGCGGAACCAATCCCGCAGCGTGCGACAGGAGTGTTTCGCGGAGCGTCGCGCCGGCGGCCGAATCAGCCCCCGCGCGGGACACACCGAAGCCAGATTCCGTTTCGCGCCCGCACCGTCAGATGCGCCACGGGTTCGGGCACCCGACCCTCCACGGTCTCGATCCGGAAGGCGCGGCAGAGGAGGCCGAGAAGAAGCACGCCCTCGACCATGGCGAAGCCCGCCCCGGTGCAGACCCGCGGACCGGCGGAGAACGGCATGTAGGCGTCGCGTGCGCAGGCCCTGCCGGACTCGGTCGTCCAGCGGCCGGGGTCGAACGCGTCGGGCCGCTCCCAGAGCCGCGTCTGCCGGTGCAGATGCCAAGGCGACAGCACCACCTGCGCCCCCGCGGGCACGCGCCGTCCGCGAAAGGTCTCGGGCCGTGTCGTCTCGCGCACCATCATCGGCACCGGCGGATAGAGCCGCAGGGTCTCGCGGAACACGTCCCGGGTCACCCGCAGTTTCGAGAGCGAGGAAAAGCTCTCCGTGAGCGTCCCGGCTTCTTCAGCCACCTTCTCCTGCCAGTCCGGGTAGAGCGCCAGCAGGTAGAGAGCCCAGGCCAGCGCCGAGGCGCTGGTCTCGTGACCCGCCAGAAAGAAGATCGCGACCTGGTCCACCATCTCGCCCACGTCGAACCGCTCCCCGGTCTCGGGATCGGCGGTCGTCATGATCTTGGTCGCAAGGTCGTCGGGGGCCGTGCCCGCCTCGATCGCGGCCAGCCGCGCGGCGGTCAGCCCTTCGATCAGGCCCCGGATGCGCCGGGCCGAGGCCCGCGTCTCGCGGCGGAAGAAGCGCGGCATCCAGCGCGGGCCGGGCAGGAAGGCGGCGAGGTTCAGGATCGGCTGGCTGCGCTGGTAGGCGCGGAATTCCTCGAAGACGGCGCGCGCCACCTCGTTCTCGATCGGCAGCGAGAAGAGCGTGCGGAAGATGACATCGGCGGCGGCATGGCTGGTCTCGGCCTCGATCTCCACCGGATCGCCGGTGGCCAGTCGCTCCAGCCGCGCCACGGCCGCCTGCCCCGCCGCCCACATGGCGGGCCAGGTGTCGCGCAGGCGCCCGCCCTCGAAGGCCGGGTCGATGATCCGCCGCTGGCGTTTCCATCGCGCACCGTTCGTGAGGAAGACCGAGTCGCCGAGCAGCGGCCTGAGCCCCGCGCCGATGCGGTCGGATTTCGGGAAATCGTCGGGCCGTTCGCTCAGGACCAGCTTCACCAGCGCCGGGTCATTGGCGAGGTAGGAGCGGAAGAATGGCGTGCGGAACTCGGCCATCCAGGCCCGGTAGAGCCGTTCGGGCTGGGCCGAGAGGATGTCCTTCCGAAACAGCCGCATGTAGCGCCAGAGCGAGACGCGATCGGGGCGCGAGCGCGGTTTCGGCGGGATCATGCGGCCTGCTGGCTCGTGTATTTCGAGGCGGGCCGGGTGATGCGGCTTTTCGAATGGCTGCGGCCCGCGTAGCGCGCGCGCAGGGTCAGCGGCCCCGCGGTGATGCGGAAATAGTCGTAATCCCCGGGCCGGTCGAAGGCGCAGAGATACTGGAAATGGAGCCGGAAGAAACGCCAGCGCAGTTCCTTCCAGCGCTCGGGGCTGAGGGTCCGGGTGAAGGCCGCGGAAAAGACCAGCGGCCAGCGCTGCCCCCGGGGGGCCACGCCGGAGACCGCCACGGGATCGCAGAGCGCGAAGGCGCAGCCGTCGCCGGGGGCGGTCACGTCGACCCAGGTCAGCTCTTCCCGCGTCGAGAGATAGGCGAGATCGGCGCGCAGCCGGTGCGCCTCGGGCAGGAAGGACACCATGGGCATCACCTGCCCCAGCGACAGGAAGGACAGGACCGGGCCGTTCGCGGGCACGCGGCCCTGTCGGATCAGATCGGCCAGGATCGACACGCCCAGATGCGCGCCCGAGGAATGGCCCACGACAAGCACCTCGTCCACGTCTCCGGTCAGCGCCTCGGCGATGCGCGCGCCGAAGGCCGCCATGCGCGCCTCGAGCTCGGGCGGGTTGGCGCCATTCCACTGGGCGGAATAGGCGTAGTCGTGCATGAGGTAATAGGCGAAGAGTCGGTTGTCGCGGGCCTTGAACCAGCGCAGGACCGCGACCGCGACCGCCGCCAGAAGAAGAAGCCGCAAAGCGATGCCCGCCGCCGCGTTCTCGATCACCAGTCCGAGCAGCCATTGCCCCAGCCGCCCCGCGACGGCGCCGAGCCCCAGCGCGATCCCCAGTTGCAGCAGGAGCATTCCCACCGGGTAGAGCGCGGCGATCACCGGGCCCTTGCGCAGCCACATCAGCCGCCGCAGCGCGCCCGAGGCGATGTAGGTCCAGGAACAGCGCAGGAGCTGCAGATAGGTCGCCGGGATCGAGCCCGGCATGGAGCCGCGCACGATGTCGGACCAGACCAGGACCTCGACGTCGGTCTCCACCTCGGCGCCGTCCATCCGGCCGGAGACGTGCCAGCCGTAGGGCCCGCCGCCGCGCTTCGGCGCGAGAGCGATGTCGTAGCCGCTGATCTGCGCCTGCGCGGCGCCCTCCTTGCGGTAGAGTTCCCGATACCGACGCGGATGGATCGGGTCGTAGCCCGGGATGTAGAAGACCTGCCGTCGTCTGACCTCGCGGTCCGCCATTCCGCTCGTTCCTCGCTGAACCGTGACCACGCTAGCGAAAGAATCTGGCCAGAATAAGCACATTGTCCGCCGAAGCCCGGAACATCCTGTGCGCTTGCCCGTTTGACGCGAAAACCGGAGGCTGCCATGTCCCGCAAGGATCTCGTCGATGCGCTGATCGAAACCCAGGGTCGGCTCTATTCCGAGCAGATCGGCGCGGACATCTTCCGCGAGACGCCGCAAGAGCTGTTTCACTGGCTGATCGGGTCGATCCTGCTCTCGGCGCGGATTTCCTCCGGCAATGCCGTCAAGGGCGCGGCGGCGCTGCGGGAGGCGGGGTTGCACAAGATCGACGCGCTGCTCGATGCGGACCGCCGGGAGGTGGTGCGGGTGCTCAACCGGAACGGCTACGCGCGTTACGACGAATCGACCGCCGACTACCTCCGGGAGACCGCCGCCATCTTCCGTGACCGGTTTTCCGGCGACCTGCGCAAGGCTCGGTCGAATGGCAGCACCCTGAAGCGGCTGCAATGCGCCAAGGGCCTCGGTCCCGTGGGCGCGCGGATCTTCGCGCGGGAGGCTCAGGCGGTCTGGGACGAGCTTTTCCCGGAACTGGGGGGGCCGGCGGAGAAGGCCGCCGCGGAGCTGGGCCTGCCCACCGAAGCGGGGGATCTCTCGGATCTCTGTTGCGGCCGGGAGCGGTATGTGCGGCTTGTCGCGGCGCTGACCCGCGTGCAGCTGGAAGGCCCCTCGGAGAAGGTGCAGGAGGCCGCGGGCGTCCGCGCCTGAGACGGCCTCAGCCGAGCATCCCGAGGGCGGGGAAGGTCTCCAGCAGCCAGAAGGCGAAATCGGAGAACTGGCCCGTCACCATCATGAAGCCGACCGTCCAGAGAAGCACGCCCGAGACCTTCTCGATCCGGTCCATGTGCCGCTTCATCCAGGCCATCACGCCCTTCAGCCGCGGAAAGAATGCCGCGACGAGGATGAACGGGATGCCGAGCCCGAGGGCATAGGCCGCGAGCAGCACGGACCCCCGGCCCACGTCCGCCTCGGAGGCGGCAAGGCCGAGGATCGCTCCGAGGATCGGCCCGAGGCAGGGCGTCCAGCCGAAGGCGAAGGCGAGGCCGAGCACATAGGCGCCGAAGGCCGACCCGCCCCGGTCCCCCGCCTCCATCCGCATCTCCCGGTCCATGAAGCCGATGCGGAAGACGCCGAGGAAATGCAGCCCGAAGACCATGATCACGAGGCCCGCGCCCATGACGAACCAGTCCTGCGCCTGCAGGAACAGCCGCCCGAAGGACGAGGCCGCCATCCCCAGCAGCAGGAACACCGTCGACAGGCCCAGCACGAAGAACAGCGCCGAGAGGGTCGCCCGGCTGCGCGCCCGCGCCTCGCCGTCGAGATCGGTCACCGTCACCCCGCCCATGTAGGCGAGATAGGGCGGCACGATCGGCAGCACGCAGGGACTGAGAAACGACAGCAGCCCCGCGAAGGCCGCGATGGCCAGCGCAGGAACGAGCGTCGCATCGAGAAGCAGCATCGAGTCCATGCACTACCTCTAGAGGCCGCCGCGGGCGGCGTCACGCGCCCTTCTGTCACGTTCGGGACAGCCCCCTGCAACATGCCGCACTGGACCGCCGCCCGCGGAGGCACTAGGCGCGGCGGCATGGACAACATCGCCGAAGAGATCGACGCGCGCGGGCTGATCTGCCCCCTGCCCGTCCTGCGCCTGCGAAAGCGGCTTGCCGTGCGCGCGCCGGGCGAAGTGGTGCGGATGCTGGCCGACGATCCGGTCGCGGTGATCGACGTGCCGCATTTCTGCGCAGAGGCCGGCCACGTCCTGTTGTCCACGGGGGACGGCGAGGACGCGACCGGCCGCTGGCAGGTCTACGAGATCCGCAAGGGCTAGGCGCCGGGCCTCAGCGGCCCAGCGACCACCAGCCGCGGCGCTTGGGCTTGCCGTCATGCTCCTCGGCGCCGACGCTTTCGGGTGTCCGCTCCTCGGCTTCGGCGGGCGCTTCGGCCGCGGAGTCCCGGGCGGGCTCCTCGGCCGGAGCCTCGGCGGCAGGCTCCTCGGCCGGTGCGGGCTCCTCTGCCGCAACCTCGGCCCCGGGCTCAGCCGCAGGCTCGTCGGCCGAGGCCTCGGCGACAGGCGCCGCGGGCTCGTCCGCAGGCGTCTCCGCCGCGGCTTCAGCCACGGGGGCGGGCGCGACATCGGCCTCGGCCGCCGCGGCGGTCTCTTCCGCGGCGGGCTTGCGCCGGCTGCGGGACCGGGTGCGGGTCCGCTTGGGCTTGACCTCCTCGTCGCCCGGTTCCGCGGCCGGGGCCGGCTCGGCCGCCACGGGGTCCGGCGTCTCGTCGGCCTCGTCGCCGCCCTCGCCCTCGCCCTCGCCCGAGGACTCCTGTCCCTCGCCGTTCTGATCCGAGCCGGAGCCGCCCTTCCGCCGCCGACGCCGGCGGCGGCGCTTCTTGGGCTTCTCGTCGCCGCCTTCGTCGCCGTCGCCGGTCCGGGCCTCGCCCGCCTCGGCGACAGCCTCCTCCGCCTCGACCTGATCCTCGTCCACGGGATCCTCGTCGGGCTCGGGCTCGGCCAGTATCGAACTGTCGGAGGACACAACCGTCCGCACGATCTCGGCGACGCTGCGGGTCGCGGTCTTGAACTTCTCCAAGGTGAAGTCGGGCGAGATCAGCAGCGGGTCGACCTCGATCCGCACCGACAGGCCATAGCGCGCCTCGATCCCGAAGATATGCTCCCGCTTCTGGTTGATGAGGTAGTTCACGATCCCGCCGGGCGCCTTCACCAGCACCTCGCGCGAGCGGCCGCGGACGCCCTCCTCCTCGATCTGGCGCAGGATCCCCAGCGCCACGTTGTCATCGGACCGCAGAAGGCCGGTGCCGTGGCAATGGGGGCACGGCTGGGTCGTGGCCTCGATCATGCCGGGCCGCAGGCGCTGGCGCGACATCTCGAGGAGGCCGAAGCCCGAGATCCGGCCCACCTGGATGCGGGCGCGGTCGGTCTTCAGCTTGTCCTTCAGGCGCTTTTCCACGGCGGCGTTGTTCTTGCGCTCGTCCATGTCGATGAAGTCGATGACGATGAGCCCGGCGAGATCGCGCAGGCGCAGCTGGCGCGCCACCTCGTCGGCGGCCTCGAGGTTGGTCTTCGTCGCCGTCTGCTCGATCGAGCCTTCCTTGGTGGCCCGGCCGGAGTTCACGTCGATGGCCACCAGCGCCTCGGTCACGCCGATCACGATATAGCCGCCCGAGGGCAGCTGCACCGTCGGGTTGAACATGGAGGCGAGATAGCTCTCGACCTGGTAGCGCGCGAAGAGCGGCATGGGGTCGATGTACTGCTTCACGTTCTTGGCGTGGGACGGCATGATCATCTTCATGAAGTCCTTGGCCGACCGGTAGCCGGCCTCGCCCTCGACGATGACCTCGTCGATCTCCTTGGAATAGAGATCGCGGATCGACCGCTTGATGAGGTTGCCTTCCTCGTAGATCGGCGCGGGCGCAATGCTTTTCAGCGTCAGCTCGCGGACCTGCTCCCAGAGCCGCTGGAGGTACTCGTAATCGCGCTTGATCTCGGTCTTCGTGCGCTGGCTTCCGGCGGTGCGGATGATCAGCCCCGCGCCCTGGGGCACGTTCATCGAGGAGGCGATTTCCTTTAGCTTCTTGCGGTCCGCGGCATTGGTGATCTTGCGGGAGATGCCGCCGCCCCGCGCGGTGTTGGGCATCAGCACGCAGTAGCGGCCGGCGAGCGACAGGTAGGTGGTCAGCGCGGCGCCCTTGTTGCCCCGCTCCTCCTTGACGACCTGCACCAGCAGGATCTGCCGGACCTTGATGACTTCCTGGATCTTGTACTTGCGCGGGCGGGTCTTGCGGACCGGACGCATCTCCTCGGTGTCGTCGCCGGTGACCGACTCGATCTCCGACTGGGCGGCGTCGGCGGCCTCCGCGTCGTCCTCGGCCTCATCCTCCTCGCCGGCGGCGGGCGTCTCGACGGGGGTGTCCTCCACCGTCTCGCGCGGGCTCAGCGCCTCTCCCGGCGCTCCGGCCTCGAAGCCATCGCCCTCCTCCTCGCCGAGGTCGATCGTCTCCATGCCGCTGGCCTCGGCGGTGGCGACCGCATCGCCGTCCTCGGTTTTTGCGGAGCGGGAGCGCGACCGCGTGCGGCGCTTGGGCTTGGGCTTCTCGCCCTCCTCCTCCTCGGCGCGCTCGCGCTCCGCGAACTCGCGTTCCTCGGCCAGGAGCGCCTCCCGGTCCGCCACCGGGATCTGGTAGTAGTCCGGGTGGATCTCCGAGAAGGCCAGGAAGCCGTGCCGGTTTCCGCCGTAGTCGACGAAGGCCGCCTGCAGCGAGGGTTCGACCCGCGTGACCTTTGCGAGGTAGATGTTGCCGGCTAGCTGACGCTTTGCTTGGGCTTCGAAGTCGAATTCCTCGACCTTGTTTCCGTCCACCACCACGACGCGGGTCTCTTCCGCGTGGGTGGCATCGATGAGCATTTTCTTTGCCATGTTATCCGTCTGCACGCGCGGCCCGGCGGCGCCCCTCGGGGCGCCGGACAGGTCCGGACGTGTCTGATCAAGGCGTGAGACGATGCGGGAGGCCGTGCCATGACGTCCCTCGGGACCCCGGCCATGCCTCTGTCTTGCCGCGCGCGCCTCATCGCGTTTCTTCTCCGGTCCGGCGCCTGCGCGCGCGGGCCAATTCGGGCCGGGCGACTAGCTCCCGGCGGTGCGTCGGGCCCACGAGAGGCCAATCGGTCTGTCGGAGGAGCGGCCCGAAAAGCCTGGGCCATCCGCGCCTGCAACAGCGAATTCGTCCGGCCGGGAACCGCAGCGTCGCGGCGGCGGCCGTTCGTCTAGATAAGGGAAAGGCCGCGTCGATTACAATGCCGAATTGGCGGCGGTGGGGCGCGGGCCGGGCTCAAGCCCGGCCCGCCCGCGGCCTGCCACCGGGGAGAGGCGCTGTCACAGGTAATCAGAGCGTTGCAGGCCGTACTTCGCCATCTTCTCGTTCAGCGTCCGGCGCGGAAGCTGCAATTCCTCCATCACCGACACGATCGAGCCCTTGTGCCGCCGCATCGTGTTGTCGATCAGCATCCGCTCGAACGCCTCCACGAACTCCTTGAGCGGCTTGCCCTCGGAGGTCATGGCGGGGGCGGTCTCGGCATTGTCGGCCATGAGCAGCGAGGCGATGGTCCCGGTCCCGCGCCGGTTCTGCAGCACCGCGCGCTCGGCCACGTTCACGAGCTGGCGCACGTTCCCGGGCCAGGGCGCCTGCAGAAGCTGCGCCGCCTCCTGCGCCGTCAGCTCGGGCGCGGTGCAGCCGTATTCGTCGGAGAACTGCTCGGACAGGCGCGTGAACAGCGTCAGGATATCCTCTCCGCGCTGGCGCAGGGGCGGCACCGTGACGCGCAACGCGGCGAGCCGGTAGAAGAGATCCGCGCGCAGCGCATCCTCCAGCGTGCGGCCCTCGTCCTGCATGTTGGAAATCGCGATGATCCGGGTCTCGGCGGGCGTGCCCTGCGCGTTGAGCGCGGTCAGAAGCTTCGCCTGCAGCGCGGGCGTCAGCGCCTCGATGTCCTCGAGCACCAGCGTCCCGCCCCGCGCCTCCTCGACCGCCGGGATCGGCTCCTCGGGCTGGGCCGGTCCGAACAGGCGCCGGGTCAGCGCCTCCTCGTCGAAGGCGCCGCAGCTCAGCAGGATGAAGCTCTTCGACGCCCGCGCCCCCACCGCATGGAGCGCATGGGCCACCAGCGTCTTGCCGGTGCCCGTCTCGCCCTCGATCAGCACATGGCCGTCGGCCTGTCCGAGATCGAGGATATCCTCGCGCAGACGCTCCATGACCGGGCTCGCGCCGATCAGCTTCGACATGATCGCCTGGCCGTCCGACAGCTCCCGCCGCAGGGCGCGGTTGTCGAGCACGAGCCGCCGCGCCTGGGTCGCCTTCTTGGCAAGCTCCGTCATCCGGTCCGGGTTGAAGGGCTTCTCCAGAAAATCCCAGGCCCCCATGCGCATGGCCTCCACCGCCATCGGCACGTCGCCATGGCCGGTGATCATGATGACCGGAAGAGCGCTGTCGATCCCCTTGAGCTTCTTCAGGAACTGCATCCCGCCCATGCCCGGCATCTTGATGTCCGACACGACGATGCCCGGGTAATCCGGCCCCAGCCCCTTCAGCGCCTCCTCGGCGCTGGCAAAGGTCTCGGTGTCATAGCCCGACAGGGCCAGCCACTGGCTGATCGACTGGCGCATGTCCTTTTCGTCGTCGACGACGGCGATCTTCATGGCCTGGGCCATAGCGTCCTTCTCCTCGTCATTCCGCGGCGTCGAGGTCGTCGGCCTCGTCCTGCCACACCGGCAGGTCGACCTCGAACACCGCACCTCCGGCGGCGGCGTTGCGCGCCGTCAGCCGGCCACCGAAATCGCCCACGATCCCCGAGGAGATCGCCAGCCCGAGCCCGACGCCGTCGCCGGGCTCCTTCGTCGTGTAGAACGGCTCGAACAGCGCATCGAGATCCTCGATGCCCGGACCGTTGTCGCGGACCGTCAGCCGGATCGTCTCGCCCACGGCCAGAAGCACGTCCACCTTCGGCTCCTCGGCCTGTTTCGTGGCATCGAGGGCGTTGCGCAGCAGGTTGATGATCACCTGTTCCAGCCGCACACGGTCGCCCCAGACCAGCGCGGGCGTGGACGGCAGGGTTTTCGTGATCACCACCTCGCGCACCGACAGCTGCGGCTCCATCATCGACAGTGCCGATTCGACCGCGGCGCGCGCGTCCACCGGTTCGAACTGGCTGCCCCCTTTGCGCGCGTAGCTCTTGAGCTGGCGGGTGATCGCTCCCATGCGGTCGATCAGGTCGTCGATCCGCTGGAAGGAGGACAGCGCCTCCTCCGGCCGCTTTCGGCTCAGGAGAAGCCGCGCGCCCGCCAGATAGGTCTTCATCGCCGCGAGCGGCTGGTTGAGTTCGTGGCTCACCGCCGCCGACATCTCCCCCAGCGCAGCCAGCTTCGACGACTGGGCCAGCGTCTGCTCGGCAACCTGCAGGTTCGCCTCCGCGCGCCTGCGCTCCGCGATCTCGCGCTGGAGCCGCAGGTTCAGCCGCCTGAGCTCCGCCGATTCGCGCTGGAAGAACAGCACCCGGCTGCGGGCCTTGCGGTTCATCGCCCAGAACACGCCCGCCAGCAGGATGGCGAAGCCCATGATCTCCAGCGCCAGCACGCCGTTCACCCGCTCGCGCACGCTGGCGTAGGTGGTGAAGGTGACCATCCGCCAGCCGCGGAACGGCACCCGGGTCTCCACCCGCATCACCGCCTCGCCGCGCAGGTAGGCGTCGATCGGCAGCGCGGACCAGTCCTGCGTCACGCGGATCGCCCGTTCGATGGCCGAGGGCGCAGATTGCCGCGCCAGCGCCTCGCTCTCGGACAGACCCCGCCAGCGCGGTTCCGTCGACAGAACGATCCGGCCCTCGCTGTCGGTGATCAGCACCGCGTCGGCGACCCCGGCCCATTGCCGCTCCAGCTTTGCCAGATCGACCATGACCACGATCACCCCGAGGCCCGTGCCCTTGTCCTCCACCTTGCGCGAATAGGCGAAGGCGTAGCCCCCCTCGTCCCGCGGGGATGTGGTAAAGACGGTGGAGGAGCCGCGCAGGGCCTCAACGAAGAAGGCCGACTGCCGGTGCCCCTCGCCCAGCCGGTTGCGGTCGGTCGCGGCGACAACCCGCCCCTCGCGGTCCAGCAGCAGCAGGGAGGCCGCGCCGATCTCGTCGACGAAGGAGATCAGCCGCTGGGTGGACTGGCTGTAATCGGCGGAATTGAGCGCGCCGATCAGCTGCGGATCCCGCGCCAGGAGCTGCGGCACGATGGAGGCGCGCTGCAGCTCGCTCATCAGGTTGCCCACATAGAGCGTGGAGCGGATCTCCGCGCGGTTCTTCGTGGTCTCGGTGAACCGCTCGGTCAGGAACTGGTTGGTGATGTAGACCGTGACGATGGCCACGACCACGAGTGCGGCGAATGCCGTGCGCAAGGGCCAGCGCGCGCCAACGCGCGGGATGTCATCGGTCTTGCTCGCCATTGATCCATTTTACGGGCGTGGCCGCCCGGTCACAAGCGCAGCACCTCAGGCGGCCTGAAGAACACCCAGTATCGAGCGGAAAAGCGCCTGTCCCTCGGTGCCGCCATGGCCCTCGTCCACCGCCCGCTCGGGATGGGGCATCATCCCCAGAACGCGCCGGTTCTCCGAGAGAATCCCGGCGATATCGCGGGCGCTTCCGTTGACCGCCTCGGCATAGCGGAAGGCCACCCGATCCTCGCCCTCGAGCCGGTCGAGCGTGGCCTCGTCCGCCTGGAAATTGCCGTCGTGATGGGCCACGGGCAGAGCGATCCGCGTGCCGGCGCCATAGGCTTCGGTGAAGGCGCTGTCGCCCGTGACCACGTCGAGCGCCACGGTCCGGCAGACGAACTTCAGCCCCGAGTTGCGCATCAGCGCGCCGGGAAGGAGGCCGGTTTCGGTCAGCACCTGGAAGCCGTTGCAGACGCCGAGGACATAGCCGCCGCGCTCGGCATGGGCCCGCAGCGCCGTGGCGACGGGCGAATGGGCGGCGATGGCGCCGCACCGCAGGTAGTCCCCGAAGGAAAAGCCCCCGGGCACCGCCACGAGATCAAGGCCCGCGGGAAGGGCTGTCTCCTTGTGCCAGACCATCTCGACCTCGGCGCCCGCAGCGCGCAGGGCCACGGCCATGTCCCGGTCGCAGTTCGACCCCGGAAAGACGATCACGCCTGCCTTCATCCGCCCGTTCCTCTCCAGAAAATCCGCGTCAGCCCGGACCAGACCAGCGCCGCGAGCCCGAGCGCGGCCGCCCCGATCGCGGCCACCACGGCGGGCACGAACCACATTCCCGCAAAACTGTCGATCCGCACGTTTCCGCGATGGCCCGGGATGGCGCGGATCGCCGCCGTCTCGCCGATATCGAGATCGAAGGAGGAATGCCCGCTGCCGACACTGGCGCGGTAGGCCCCACCGTTCATGCTGTAGGTGAAGACCGGCTCGTAATTGATCCGTCCACGGTCGAAAATCGTTTCTCCCGGCCAAGCGTATCGCTCGACCACCGTGCCCGTCACCCGCTCCGACCTCACCTGGTAGACCAGCGCCTCCAGCGCCAGCAGCGCGGCCGCGGCAAGGCAGAGCACCGGGAAGACGAAGACCACGATCCGCCAGCGCGCCCGCCAGCCCATGCCCCGCATCAAGGCGGCCGCGGCCAGCCGGAAGTGGATGGCGCCCATCTCAGCCGCCGAAATCGGTGACCACCGCAACGCCCGGCGGCGTCGGCCCGTCCATGGCCGCGAGCTCGCCCGACACCTCCGACAGGGCGATCCGCCGTCCGATCATCGGTGAGAGGTCCAGCCGCCCTGCCTCGATCAGGCCCAGCAGCGACGGATAGCGATGCGCCGCCATGCCGCGCGTGCCATGCACCGACAATTGCCGCCCGTAGAGCACGTCCCAGGGCAGCGCCATGCGCGCGGCCTCTCCGGCGGGCATGCCCACCTGCACCATGCGGCCCCGGTGGCGCAGGCTGCGCAGCGCAGCCTCCACCGTCTCGGGCCGTCCCAGCGCCTCCAGCGCCACATGGGCGCCGCCGCCCGTGGCCTCGCGCACCGCCTCGGCCGCGTCTCCGTCGCGGGCGTTCACCACCGCCTCCGCGCCGAGCGCCCGTGCCTGCGCAAGCTTCCCGGGCACCACGTCCACCACCACGACCCGCGCCCCCAGCGCCAGCCCGAGGATCAGCGCCGCCGTGCCCACGCCGCCGCCCCCGAAGATCGCCAGCCACTCGCCGCCCTGAAGCCGCCCCGGCCCGGTCAGCGCCGCCCAGGCCGTCGTCGCGCGGCAGCCGAGCACCGCGGCCAGCGCCGGATCGAGCCCCCCGGGCAGCCGCGCCAGGTTCGCCGCCGCATGGGGCACGGCCAGGTATTCCGCGAAACTCCCCGGCGCGGTGAAGCCCGGCAGCACCTGCCGCGCGCAGACGGTCTGGTGGCCCGAGGCGCAATCGGGACAGGCGCCGCAGGCCAGGATGAACGGCGCCACGACCCTCTCGCCCGGGGTCCAGCCCGCGACCTCCCGGCCGGTCTCCACGATCTCGCCGCAGAATTCATGCCCCGGCACGAAGGGCAGCGGCACCGGGTCCGCGCCGGTCCAGACATGCCAGTCGCTGCGACAGACACCCGAGGCCAGCACCCGCAGGACCACGCCATCGGGCGGACAGTCGGGAGAGGCGATCTCGCGGCAGACGAGCGGCTGGCGGACGGCCTCCAGCACGGCCGCGCGCATCAGGGGAACTCGATCCGGTAGCTTTCCATCACCGTGTTGGCGAGGAGCTTGCGGCACATCTCGTCCACCTCGGCCTCGGTGGTGCCCTCGGCGAGGTCGAGCTCGATGACCTTGCCCTGCCGCACCCCCTCCACGCCGGAGAATCCCAGCGCGCCCAGGGCATGGCGCACCGCCTCGCCCTGGGGGTCGAGAACCCCGGATTTCAGCATGACCGTCACCCGCGCCTTCATGGCCCCTCCCCTCGCGCCGGCAGGACCTTGCCCGCCCGCGCCGTCAATTGATCAGCGTCGGTTTCGGCATGTGCGTCGCGTTGGACGGCATCACGCCCAGACGCCGCGCCACCTCGGTATAGGCATCCGTGAGATTGCCGAGGTCCTTGCGGAACACGTCCTTGTCCAGCCGCTCGCCCGAGCTCATGTCCCAGAGCCGGCAGCTGTCCGGGCTGATCTCGTCGGCCACGACGAGGCGCTGGTAATCGCCGTCCCAGACACGGCCCACCTCGATCTTGAAGTCGACGAGCTTGATGCCGACGCCGTACATGACGCCCGAGAGATAGTCGTTCACCCTCAGCGCCAGCGCCACGATGTCGTCGAGATCGGCCTGGGTCGCCCAGCCGAAGGCGATGATGTATTCCTCGGGAACCAGCGGATCGCCCAGCTTGTCGTCCTTGAAGCTGAACTCGATGATCGGGCGCGGCAGCGGCGTGCCCTCCTCCATCCCGAGCCGGCGCGCCATGGAGCCCGCGGCGAAATTGCGCACGATCACCTCGAGCGGGATGATCTCCACCTGCCGCACCAGCTGCTCGCGCATGTTCAGGCGGCGCAGGAAATGGGTCGGGATGCCGACCTGGCCGAGGCCGGTCATGAAGAACTCGCTCAGGCGGTTGTTCAGAACCCCCTTGCCCTCGACCACCGCGTGTTTCTCGGCATTGTTCGCGGTGGCGTCATCCTTGAAATACTGGACAAGCGTGCCCGGTTCGGGGCCTTCGTAGAGTATCTTCGCCTTGCCTTCGTAGATCTTCTTTCGGCGCGCCATCCGGAACCTCGGCAATCAGGGGACGCCCCGCCGGGTTGCGGCAGGGACGCGAGGCTTCCCCATATGCCAAGACCCCCGCTTTGCCAAGCGCCGCGCCCCGCGCCCGCCTGCGGCACGGGCGCGGTTGCATGGGCGCGCGCACTGGGCCATATCCCGGGCCAAGGGATGAATGTTGTGCCGGGGGACCGACCATGAGCACCTTTGACGACCGCGAACACGCCTTCGAGGCGAAATTCGCCCATGACGCGGAAATGCAGTTCAAGGCCGAGGCCCGCCGCAACAAGCTCGTGGGCCTCTGGGCCGCGGGTCTTCTGGGCAAGTCCGGCGACGAGGCGCAGGCCTATGCCATGGAGGTGGTCAAGGCCGATTTCGAGGAGGCCGGCCACGAGGACGTCGTGCGCAAGCTCACGGGCGATCTGGGCGACCGGGCGACCGACGCGGAGATCCGCGCGAAGATGGCCGAATGCCTGACGGAGGCCAAGGCCCAGCTGATGCAGGAAGCCGGCTGACCGGACGCCGTCCGGGCCGCCGCCCGCGCGATTTGCCTTTGCGCCCGCCCGGGCGGCATGGCACGGGGGGCAATGACCCCTGGAGAGACGCGCCATGCTTGAGGCTTCAGCCCAGACCCCGCTCGACCGGATGCTTGCCGCCCGCGACTGGATCCTCGCGGACGGGGCCACCGGGACCACGCTCTTCAACATGGGGCTGCAGTCGGGCGATGCGCCCGAGTTGTGGAACGTGGAGCATCCGGACCGGATCGCCGCGCTCTACCGGGGCGCGGTGGAGGCGGGATCGGACCTGTTCCTGACCAACAGCTTCGGCGGCAACGCCTCGCGGCTGAAGCTTCATGACGCGCAGGGCCGGGTGGACGAACTCAACCGCGCCGCCGCGGAGATCGGCCGCGAGGTCGCCGACGGCGCGGGCCGCCCGGTCGTCGTCGCGGGCTCCGTCGGGCCCACGGGCGACATCATGGCCCCCATGGGCACGCTGACCCACGAGGCCGCCGTCGAGATGTTCCACGAACAGGCCGAGGCGCTGAAGGCCGGGGGCGTCGACGTGCTCTGGCTCGAGACGATCTCGGCCCCCGAGGAATTCCGCGCCGCCGCAGAGGCCTTCGCCCTCGCGGACATGCCCTGGTGCGGCACGATGAGCTTCGACACCGCGGGACGCACGATGATGGGCATGACCTCGAGCGCCATGGTCCGCATGGTGGGCAAGCTGCCGAACCCGCCGCGCGCCTTCGGTGCCAATTGCGGGACAGGCTCCTCGGATCTGTTGCGCACTGTTCTGGGCTTTGCCGCCGCGGGCCCGGAACTGCCCGTCATCGCCAAGGGGAACGCGGGGATTCCGAAGTACCACGACGGCCACATCCATTACGACGGCACGCCCGAGCTGATGGCCGACTATGCGGTGATGGCCCGCAATGCGGGCGCGCGGATCATCGGCGGTTGCTGCGGCACGACGCCCGACCACCTGCGCGCCATGCGCGCCGCCCTCGAGACCCGCGCCCCGGGCCCCGCCCCCACACTCGAGGAGATCGCGGGATCCCTGGGGGCGTTTTCCTCCGCCGACGACGGGACCGGCGACACCTCCGGCGCCCCCGCCCGCGAGCGGCGCGGCAGGCGGCGGGTCTGACAGGGCGTCGGGGCGCGCATGGACGCGCACCCTGCGGCTCTGGTCAGCCCGGCTTGCGCGCCACGAGATCGACGAGGGCGGAGCGGCCGGAATGCCCCCGCCCCTCGTGGATCTCGGCGTCGTAATCGGCCAGCCGAAGGATCTCCCATCCCGCGAAGGCCGCGGCGAGCAGCTCCTCGGTATACATGTTCTCGGCGGCGGGCGGGCCGCCGGTGCCATAGCCCACCTGCCGCGGCGCATAGCCGTGGAGCAGCAGAAGCCCCCCGGGCCGCACCGCCCCGCCGAGCCGGACGAAGGCGGCCTCCCGCGCCGCGGGGTCGAGGAACTGGATGAAGATCGCCACGACGGCATCGAAGGGCCGGGTCCAGTCCCAGCCCTCGATCGTCGCCACCTCGTGCGCCACTTCGGCACCGCGCTCCGCGGCCAGCGCCCGCGCCCGCTCCACCCCGGCGGCGGCGGCATCGAAGGCCGTCACACGGTGGCCCCGTGCGGCGAGCCAGACCGAGTTCCGCCCCTCGCCGTCCGCGACGCAGAGCACTTCGGAACCGGGCGGCAGATGCGCGGCCTGGGCCGCCAGGAAGGCCGCGGGCTCGGTGCCGAAGAGATAGCCCTCCGAGGCCGCGTAGCGTTCGTTCCAGAAATCCGATGCCATGGCGGCACCCTGCCAGCCCGGCGCGGCGAGGGCGAGAGGAAAGCCGTCCGGGGGATGGGGAAAGACGGCTGCGCTCCTCGCCCCCGGCGCCTGCGTCATGGCCGGGTCTCCCCCCTTGGGCCGGGCATAGGTCCTGCCCTGACCGACCCGTCGCCCTCGCCCTTTCAGAACAGCGACAGCTGGTCCCCCGCCCGGGGCGGCACCCGGAACAGGTCCGTCCTGAGCGGCGTCATCTCCTCGCTGAGCCCGGTCCGGCGCAGCGCCACCTCGAACCGCATCCGCAGAAGCCGCGCCCATTCGCCCTGACCGGTCTTCCGCTGCCCGAAGGCGGGGTCGTAATCGCGCCCGCCGTGCAGCTCCCGCACCCGGCTCATGATCCGCGCGGCGCGGTCCGGATAGGCCTCCTCCACCCAGTCGCGGAACAGGCCCGCCACCTCCCTCGGCAGGCGCAGCACGATCGCCGAGGCCGCGACCGCCCCGGCCCCGGCCCCCGCGGCGAGGATCGCCTCGAGCTCGTGATCGGTCAGCGCCGGCACCACCGGAGAGGCCATCACCCGCACCGGCACGCCCGCCTCCGACAGCACCCGGATCGCCCGCAGCCGCCGCGCGGGGCCGGGCACGCGCGGCTCCATCGCGCGGGCCGTCGCGGGATCGAGCGTGGTGACCGAAATGCCGACCCGCGCCAGCCCCATCCCTGCCATCTCCGACAGGATGTCCACGTCCCTCTCGATCAGCGCGCCCTTGGTGACGACCGAGACCGGGTGCCGGAACTCCCGCAGCACCTCGAGCACCCGGCGCATGATGCCCCGGTCCCGCTCCACCGGCTGGTAGGGGTCGGTGTTGGTCCCGATCGCCAGCACCGCCGGCCGGTAGCCCTTGCGCGACAGATCCCGCGCCAGAACCTCGGGGATATCCGGCCGCGCGATCAGCTTCGTCTCGAAATCGAGCCCGGGCGAGAGGCCGAGATAGGCGTGCGACGGCCGCGCAAAACAGTAGATGCAGCCATGCTCGCAGCCCCGATAGGGGTTGACCGACCGGTCAAAGCCCACGTCGGGCGAGCTGTTGCGCGTCACGGCGCTCCTCGGCCGTTCCTCCGTCACCTCGGTCCGGAGCGGCGGCAGCGCCTCCTCCCTCTCCCAGCCATCGTCCACCGCCTCTGTCACGAACCGCTCGAACCGGTTGGTGCGGTTCGTCGCGGCGGCCCGGCCGCGGCGGCGTTCCGGAGGAATCGGCGGGATCTCGGACACGGGCCGCAGAATAGAACAAATGGAGAACAAAGGAACCCCCCTTCCCCCGGGCATGGACCGGATTCATTTGCGCCCGCGTCGGTCAGTCGTCATCTGATGTCGGAATTCGCCCAGCCGCCCCGGGCGGTTCGGGGCAGCGTGCGCCACACTGTCACCCCCCGGGCGCAGCCCGGCCCGAGAGGCGCCCATGTCCGACCAAGACGACGACATCATCCTGAGCGAGCTGAGCGACGACGATCTCGTCGCGCAGATGTTCGACGACCTCTACGACGGCCTCCGCGAGGAGATCGAGGAGGGCGTGAACATCCTGCTCGAGCGCGGCTGGCAGCCCTACGACATCCTGACGAAGGCGCTCGTCGGCGGCATGACCATCGTCGGCAACGACTTCCGCGACGGGATCCTCTTCGTCCCCGAGGTGCTTCTGGCCGCCAACGCGATGAAGGGCGGCATGGCGATCCTGAAGCCGCTTCTCGTGGAGACCGGCGCGCCGCGCATGGGCAAGATGGTGATCGGCACGGTCAAGGGCGACATCCACGACATCGGCAAGAACCTGGTGTCGATGATGATGGAGGGCGCGGGCTTCGAGGTGGTGGACCTCGGCATCAACAACGCGGTCGACAAGTACCTCGACGCGCTCGAGGCAGAGCAGCCCGACATCCTGGGCATGTCGGCGCTCCTGACCACCACCATGCCCTACATGAAGGTCGTCATCGACACGATGAAGGAAAAGGGGATTCGCGAGGACTACATCGTGCTCGTGGGCGGCGCGCCGCTGAACGAGGAATTCGGACGCGCCATTGGCGCCGACGCCTATTGCCGCGACGCCGCCGTGGCGGTGGAGACGGCCAAGGCCTTCGTCGCGCGCAAGCACAACCGGATCGCCGCCCGCGCCTGACAGGGCGACCCGAGGGAACTCGAAGCGTCCGCGTCCCGTTGTCGCGCAAACAGCCGACACCGGAGCCCGACCCATGTCCCAGAGACTGAACCATCTCAACGACATCATCGCCACGCTGAAGACCGGCGCGAATTTCTACCGCAAGGCCGCGCGACAGCTGAAGAAACCCGATCTCGAGGCGATCTTCGTCGAGAATGCCGACCTGCGCGACGGCTTCGCGGTGCAACTCGCCGCGATGGTCGAGGAAGTGGGCGGCGAGGTGAAGGAAGTCGACGCGACCGAGAAGACCTACGAACTCGCCAATCGCGTGGGCGCCATGATCGGCGATACGGAAAAGACCCTGATCGACGCGCTGGAAGAGCACGAGGAGCGCACGCTCGAGCTCTTCCGCCGGGTGATCCACCAACCCGACAGCGCCCGCGACCAGCAGATGCTGCAGGACATGATGGAGCATCTCCAGCAGAGCCACGGGCGGATGCGCGAGCTGCGCCGCGCCACCTGACCCCTTTTCAGCGCCGCGCCGGGGGCCCATCTGTGGACCAGAACAGGAGGCCCCATGCCCGTCCGATCTCTCGCCCTCATGCTTCTCGCGGTGATCGCCCTCGCCGCGCTGACAGTCGCCGGCCTTGCACTGCTGCCCGGTGCCGCCTCGGTGCTGCCGGTGGCGCTGGTCGCGGCGCTGCTCCTGCGGCTCTGGGTCGCCCGCCGTGACGCGGGCCGCTGAGGACGACCTCGACGATGCCGCCCTGACCGCCGAGGGGCTGTCGCCCGGCGGGGCGGGCCGCGTGCTGGTCTTGGCCTGCGGGGCGCTGGCCCACGAGATCACCGCGCTGATCCGGGCGAACGGCTGGTCGCACCTTGACCTCCAGTGCCTGCCCGCGATCCTGCACAATCACCCCGAGCGCATCGCGCCGGCCGTCGAGGCGGCGCTCGCCGCCGCCCGGGGCCGCTATTGGTCGGTCTTCGTGGCCTATGCCGATTGCGGCACCGGGGGGGCGCTCGCCCGGGTCTGCGCCGAGCACGGCGCCGGGATGATCGCGGGGCCCCATTGCTACGCCTTCTTCGACGGGCTGGACCGGTTCGCGGCCCGTGACGAGATCACGGCTTTCTACGTCACGGATTTCCTCGCGCGCCAGTTCGACGCCTTCGTCACCCGGCCCCTCGGCCTCGACCGCCATCCCGAGCTGCGGGAGATGTATTTCGGCCATTACGAGACGCTGGTCTACCTCGCCCAGACCGAGGATGCCGCCCTCACCGAGAAGGCCCGCGCCGCGGCCCGCGCCCTCGGCCTCGCCTTCGAGCGCCGTTTCACCGGCTACGGCGACCTCGCCCCCGCCCTCACCCGCATCACGCCGTAGGCCGGGCCTCGGCCCGGCACGCCCCGCGTCCCGCACGCCGGGCGTGCCCGGACGACCGCGTCCGGGCGACCTGCGCCCTACCGCGCCGCCTGCGCCGCGAGGCCCCGGATCCGCTCGATCATCGCCCGGAGCCCGTTGGACCTTTGCGCCGACAGGTGGTCCGTGAGCCCCAGCCGGCCGAACTCCTCCCGCGCATCGACCCGACCCACCTCGGCCACCGGAAGCCCGTCGTAGAGCGCATGGAGAATGGCGATCAGGCCGCGCACGATCATGGCGTCGCTGTCGCCGCGGAACCGGAAGGTGGCGCCGGCCCCCTCCCCCTCGATCATCGGCACGAGCCAGACCTGGCTCGCGCAGCCCTCGACCTTCGTCGCGGGCACACGCAACGCCTCCTCGAGCGGGTCCATGGCCCGCCCCAGCTCGATCACATGCCGGTAGCGGTCCTCCCAGTCGTCGAGAAACTCGAAGGTCTCCGCGATGTCTTCGAACGCCTCCTGGGCCATGTCGTCTCCGTCGCCGTTCTGCCGCGATCTATGCCCGAGGGGCCCGGTCGTCCAGTGCAGGCTTTCCCAGCCCGGCCGGATCGGCTAGGAGGCGGAAAAGACGGACAGGGAAAAGACATGCGCCGTGCCGCTCTCGCCATCCTGATCGCCGGGCTCGCCGTTTCGGCCTGCGACCGCCTCGGCAGCCTCGGCAGCGTCTCGGGGCCCTCCGCCCTGTTCGGACCGGCCACGCCCGTGGCGGTGGACCGCAGCCAGCTTCCGCCCCTCGTCGATCCGCTCCGCCGCGGCGGCACCGTGGACCGCAGGCCGCTCGTCAGCCGGGTCACGGAGCTGCGGGTGGAGCCCGCCTCCTCGGGCGCCATCGTCACCGCCGAGGGCATCGCCCCTGCCGCGGGCGCCTTCAACGCCCAGCTGACCCGGATCGGGTTCGAGGGCGGCACTCTGGTCTATGCCTTCCGGGCCGAGATCCCCGAAAGCGGCGCCATCGGCCAGCGCCGCCTGACCTCCGCCGTGATGATCGACGAGGCGGATCTGCCCTTCGTCAGCTCGGTGCGCGTGGTCGCCAACGAGAACGCGCTCAGCGCCGCGCGCCGCTGAGCCGCGACGGCCGGATTTCACTTCTTCCGGAATTCCGTTTTAAATCAGGTACTTCCAGCCGGTTACATCGTGTAACGCCGGTCAGAGCGGCACCAGCACCACGTCCGAGCCCCTGGCCGCCAGCGCGATCTGCCCCGCGACGAGCTTCAGCGCGTCCTCTCCGAAGACCTCCCGCCGCCAGCCTTTCAGGGCCGGCAGATCGCGCCGCCCGGCGGCGATCTCGTCGAGTTCCGAGGCGGTCGCGATCAGCTTCTGCGCGACCCCCTCCGCCTCCGCCTTCGCCTTCAGCAGCACCCGCAGCAGGTCCGCCAGCGCCGGATTGACGACCATCTTGTCCCGCTCGCCATCGACCTCCGGCAGGCTCGCCGCATCCGCCGCCTGCCCCGCCGCCACCGCGGCGAGGATCCCCTCGGCGATCTCCCCCTTCCGCGCCTCCCGCAGCAGAAGCCGCGAGCGTCCGAGATCGTTGAGCGTCGCGGGCTTCGTCGAGGCCAGCTCCACCAGAGCATCGTCCTTGTAGACCCGGGTCCGCGGAATGTTGCGGGTCTGCGCGTAGGTTTCCCGGAACTTCGCGAGCTCGCGCACGATGCCCAGGAACCGCGCCGAATTCGTCCGCGTCCGGACCCGCTGCCAGGCCTCTTCCGGATCGACCCGGTAGGTCGCTGGGTCCTTCAGGACCGCCATCTCCTCGGCCACCCACTTGATCCGCCCCGACCGGTCAAGCTGCGCCTTCAGCTCCTCGTAGATCACCCGCAGATGCGTGACGTCCGCCAGCGCATACCTCTGCTGCGCCTCGGTCAGCGGGCGGCGAGACCAGTCCGTGAACCGCGAGGACTTGTCGAGGTTCGCCCGCGCGATCTTCCGCACCAGCGTCTCGTAGCCCACCTGCTCGCCGAAGCCGCAGACCATCGCCGCCACCTGCGTGTCGAACAGCGGCTCGGGGATCACGTCGCCCTCGACGCAGAAGATCTCCAGATCCTGCCGCGCGGCATGAAAGACCTTCACCACGCCATGATCGCGGAAGAGATCGTAGAGCGGCGCGAAGTCGAGATCGCCGGCGATGGGGTCGACCAGCACGGCGTCCGTCTTGCCGTCGCCGGGAAAGGCCAGCTGCACGAGGCAGAGCTGAGGATAGTAGGTGCGTTCCCGAAGGAATTCCGTATCGACCGTGACATAGGGCGCACCCGAGGCGCGGCGGCAGAACTCGGCGAGGTCGGCGGTCGTGGTGATGGTGCGCATCTTGTCCTTCGGTCTGGCCCCGGCTGACGGATTGCTCCTCTTAGGCGAGGGGCGGCGGATTGGAAAGGGAGGCGCCCGCCTCGATCAGGACGGGCCTCCGGTCGCCCGCCGCGAAGCGCCGCAGCACCGCCGGATAGAGCCTGTGCTCGAGAGGCAGGACCCGTGCGGCGAGCGTGTCGGGCGTGTCCTCCCCGCGGATCGCCAGCCGCGCCTGGCCCAGCACCGGCCCCGCGTCCAAATCGGCCGTCACCTCGTGGACCGTACAGCCATGCTCGGCATCCCCCGCCGCAAGCGCGCGGGCATGGGTGTCGAGGCCGGGGTACTTCGGCAGGAGCGAGGGATGAATGTTCAGCATCCGCCCTTCCCAGAGGCCGACGAAACCCGGCGTCAGGACCCGCATGAACCCCGCAAGGCAGACGATCTCCGCCCCCGCCGCCACGAGTTCGCGGTGGAGAGCTGCCTCGAAGGCGGGCCGGTCCCCGCGGTGGGCACGGTGATCCACCGTCGCCACCGGTACCCCGGCCTCAGCCGCCCGCCGAAGGCCGCCCGCGTCCGGCACGTTCGACAGAACGAGGCAGGGCCGGGCAGGATGATCGCCCGTCATGGACGCGATCAGCGCGGCCATGTTCGAGCCGCCGCCCGAGATCAGGATGGCGACGCGCCGGCTCACGCGAGCGTGCCGCGGTAGGCCACCCCCTGCCCCGCCACGACGCGCCCCATGGGCAGGACGCGCTCGCCTTCGGCCTCGATGAGCGCGCCCAGCGCCTCGGCCCGGTCGGGCGCGACCACGGCCACCATGCCGATCCCTCCGTTCAAGGTGCGCAGAAGCTCGGCCTGATCCAGCGCGCCGGCCTCGCGCAGCCAGGCGAAGACCGGTGGGAGCCGCCAGGCGCCGAGGTCGATCTCGGCGCCGACGCCGTCGGGCAGCACCCGCGGCAGGTTTTCCGTCAGCCCGCCCCCGGTGATGTGGGCCAGCGCATGCACGCCTCCGGCCCGGATCGCGGCAAGCGCCGGTTTCACGTAGAGCCGGGTCGGCGTCAGCAGCGCCGCGCCGAGTGGCCCTTCGCCGAAGGGCGCCATGGCATCCCAGGCCAGCCCCTCGCGCTCCACGATCCGGCGCACGAGGGAGAACCCGTTGGAATGCACGCCGTCGGAGGCGAGCCCCAGAAGCACGTCACCCTCTGCCACGCCTGCGGGCAGCGCGGCCCCCCGCTCCATCGCGCCGACGGCGAAGCCCGCGAGGTCGAAATCGCCGGTGGGATACATGCCCGGCATTTCCGCCGTCTCGCCGCCGATCAGGGCGCAGCCCGCCCGGACGCAGCCTTCGGCGATGCTCTCCACCACCGCCGCCGCGCTCTCCGTATCGAGCTTGCCGGTGGCGAAGTAGTCGAGGAAGAAGAGCGGCTCCGCGCCCTGGCAGACGAGATCGTTGACGCACATGGCCACGAGGTCGATGCCCACGCCTTCCAGTTCGCCGGTGTCGATGGCGATGCGCAGCTTCGTTCCGACGCCGTCGGTGGCGGCCACGAGGACCGGGTCGGCATAGCCCGCCGCGCGCAGATCGAAGAGCGCGCCGAACCCACCGAGACCAGCCATGACGCCGGGGCGTTCCGTGGCGCGCGCCGCGGGCTTGATCCGCTCCACGAGCGCGTTTCCGGCGGCAATGTCCACTCCCGCCTCGGCGTAGCTCAGCCCGGTCTTGTCCGTCATCCTGCACTCCTCGCTCGGCTGAGGCGCGATACCCCATCCCCGGCGGACCGGCAACGCGGCGCGCGCTCGCGGCTTGACCGCTCGCGGTGCTCTGCTAGGCAGATCCGCGGCGGGCCTGTAGCTCAACGGTTAGAGCAGAGCGCTCATAACGCTTAGGTTGGGGGTTCGAATCCCTCCGGGCCTACCATCTCTCCGCGTCGCAGGGGGCCCTGTCGCTCCGGTCCCGTCAGGCGGCCCCGACCTCGCCCGTAGACGCGGGATGGCGGCGCAGGTCGCGGGCGGTGCGGGACCAGGTGTCCCGCAGGACCTGACCCAGGCTTTCGTCGCACGGAGCCCCGCCGCGGATCCGGTCCTCGAGTTCGGCGAGTTCCCGGCGCAGGCCGGCGGCGCCGAACAGGGCCGAGGAGCCCGCCGCGCTGTGGACCTTCGCCGCGAGATCCCCGTCGATCCGGCCGGTTTCGAGGCCGGTGGCGATCCCCTCGATGGCCGCATCCATCTCGGCCAGGAATTCGCCCAGCAGGGACCCGATCTTCGCCTGGCCCAGCGCCTCGGCAAGGCCCTCGAGATGGGCGCGGTCCAGCAGACCGGCCTGGTCCGCGGCACCGTCGTCAGGCGCAGGCGCCGGGTCGCGCCTCGAGAAGCGCTCGAGAATGAGCCGCAGGGACTGCCGCGAAATCGGCTTCACCAGGATGTCGTCCACGCCCGCGGCGCGAAAGCGCTCCTTGTCGGCGCTGCCGGCATGGGCGGTCAGGGCGACGATCGGCAGCCGCGTGCCCGGCGTCTCTCTCCGGCGGATCGCCCGGGTCGCCGCGACGCCGTCCATGACGGGCATCGAGATGTCCATGAGCACGAGATCGTAGGACTTCCGGCCGGCCATGCTGAGGCCCTGTTCTCCGTCATGGGCCTCGTCCACCTGGTGTCCATCCTGTTCGAGAAGGTCGCGCAGGACGACGCGATTGATGCGGTTGTCCTCCACGATCAGGACCTTGAGCGGGTCGAGAAGCTTGGCCGCCGCCGGGCGGGCCGCGTCGGAGGTCCCGGGCGCGGCGGCGGGTGGAGCCTTGGAGACGGAGGGCAGCGGAAGGCGGAACCAGAAGAGACTGCCCGCCCCCTTCTTGCTTTCGAGGCCCACGTCGCCGCCCATCGCCCCCACGAGCCGCCGCACGATGGCGAGCCCCAGGCCCGTGCCGCCAACGGCGCGCGAATAGGACGCGTCGAGGGTGACGAACTCTTCGAACACGCGGTCCTTGTCCGCGGCATCGATGCCGATACCGTCGTCGATCACCCGGAACTCGACGATGTCGCTGTCGCCGAGCCGCTCCACCTCGACGCAGATCGTGCCGTTGCGGGTAAACTTGATCGCGTTGCCGATCAGGTTGAGCAGGACCTGGCGGATGCGGTTCGGATCGCCTACGACATAGTCGTGACCATGGGCCTTCACCCTGTGCGCAAGCGTGTTGCCGCGATGCTCGGCCGCGGCCCGCTGACCGTCCACGAGTTCCCGCACCAGGGCCCGCAGGGACATCGTCCCCTGCGCGAGGACGATCTTGCCGGCCTCGACCCGCGAGATCTCCAGCACGTTGTCGACATGGTGCAGAAGCTGCTTTCCCGAGGCGCGGATGATGTCGAGGTATTCGAGGTCCTTGGCGCTGCGCCCCTCCACGTCCATCAGGTCGAGCGTGCCGAGCATGCCGTTCAGGGGTGTCCGCATCTCGTGGCTCATGACGGCGATCAGGTCGGCCTTGGCCCGTTCCCCCGCGACCGCCTCGTCGCGGGCCTTGATGAGTTCGCGCTCCGACGTCACGCGGTTCGAGATGTCGCGGGCGAAGGAGACGAAGATCTCACCGCCCTCCGAGGCCGCGGTGGAGATCGACAGTTCGACGGGAAAGATCTCGCCGCTCTTGCGACGCGCCTCGATCTGGATGCGGCCCTTGCCGACCACGCGGCGCTCCCCGGTGCGATGGTACCGCTCCATGCCCGCGAGATGCGCGGTCCTGTGATGGTCGGGGACGATCAGGTCCTCCATCTTCGCGCCCACCGCCTCTGCCCTCGAGTAGCCGAAGATGGTCTCTGCGGCGGCGTTGAACTCGAGGATCCTGCCGGTCGCGTCGACCACGACGACCGCGTCGAGGGAGGTGCCGACGATGGAGGCGAGCCGCGCCTTGACGAGGCCCTCCTCGATGGCGCGCCGGCGCTCGCGCCTGACGTAGTACACGAGCATCGCGAGCATGATGATCAGCACGAAGAAGAGCGCGGCCGTCAGCAGCGACACCGTCGTCAGCGTGGTGGCGACGGCCGCGCGCTGCAGATCCGCCTCGCGCGCCAGCACCGAGACACCGCGCAACGTCACCTGCCGGACATCTGGCCGGATCGCCTCGGTGCGGTCGGCGAAGGCGGGAAGCGCGGCGGCCAGCGCCGCATCGTCGCCGTCGATCAGCGGGACGCTTTCGTCGAGATAGTCCACCAGCCGGGACAGCGCCGCCGCCGCCTCGCGATCCTGTCTGAGTCCGGCATAGATCGGGCTGGTCGTGATCGTCCTGATCCGGCTGTACAGCACATCGAACCGCGTGCGGACCTCTCCGATGGCGGCACCCTTGTCGGCGATGCCGTCCTTGATCGCCACGGCAAGTGCCAAGAGTTCCACGTCCACCTGGGCGAGAGACCATTGGGTGCTGTCCGAATTGGCGATGCCGAGGGCGTCGATCTCTCCGCGGATGTTCTGGGCCATCTGGAACAGCAGCCCGAAGGTGACCGCGAACACGGACGCCACGACGGTCGCAAGAAGGAGCCGTCGCCGGTTCGAGGCGCCGGACGGCGCCCCTGTCCTTGCGGACCGGCTCAGGGCCTCGATCAGGGCAGGACCTCGATCCGCGCGAGCTGCCAGATGCTCCGGGAGTAGATCTGCTCTGTCTGGAACTCGGGCGAGCTGTCATAGGGATAGACGATCCACAGCGGCCCCTTGTCCCGCAGGCTCATGGGCGCACCGTTGCGCAGATAAGCGACGAGGGCCGCGCCTTCGACGGCGTCCTCGATCGGGATATCGACGGCATAATCGTTCAGGGCCACGGCCCGGAGCGCGCTGCCATCCGCCCCGACGAGAGCCATGAGATCGGCCAGTTCGACGCCCTCGAAGGTCTGCAACCCGTCGGTCCAGATGGTGGTGGTCTCGATGCGGGAAGGCGCGATCTCGAGAAGCTGCGGAAGATCGAACTCCGCGGCGCCATCGGCGTTCGTCACCGAGATCTGTCCGGTGACGGTGAGAAGAACGTCTTCCTCGACGGGCTCGAGCGCGAAGACTGTCGTTCCGAAGGTCATGAGAAGACCGGCGAAGCAGAATCTGACGTCCATGCGCGCCGGTGCAGCGTGGTCCATTTCGAGGCTCCCGTCCCTGTGCGGAAGCGTCTTGGCACAAAACGATCTGTGCGTCATCGGCGCAATCGGATGACCCGCCATACTTCCGTATAGGTGTGCTCGTCCATTGCCTTTCCTGGCGACGGATCGGATACGTTGACGATATGGCAATCTGCTCGGTATCTCCGGACGTCCCGGTCGTGCCGATGCAGTGCCGACGTCGCCGCTCATGCCGCAATCGGGTTCGAATAATGACGCAATTTTCGGTCATACTGCAGCATGATCCTGCATGGTTTGGCCCGTAACGAGGAACGAGATGCGCATCCTAGTCGCCGACGATCATGATCTTGTGCGCGAGACGATCGCGGCATTCCTTGCAAGCGAGGCCCGCGCGGCGGTGGCGACGGCCGGGACACTTCCCGACGCGCTGAAGATCGTGGAAGCGGAGGGCGCGTTCGACCTCGTGCTTCTCGACTACAACATGCCCGGCATGAGCGGCCTCGACGGGCTGCGCCGGATGCGCGCGGCGAACGACGGCAAGCCTGTGGCGATCCTGTCCGGGACGGCGACACGGGCGCTTGCCGAGGAGGCGATCATGGCCGGTGCCGCCGGGTTCGTGCCGAAGACCCTGGCTTCGAGATCGATGATCAGCGCCGCGCAGTTCATGGCCGCCGGCGAGATCTACGCCCCCTTTCATTTCGTGCAGCAGAAGAACCAGGCCGCGGCGGCGATCCTGACCAGCCGGGAGCTTGACGTGCTCAAGGGCATCTGCCGGGGCGAGGCGAACAAGGAAATCGCGATCGCGCACGATCTGCACGAGGCGACGGTGAAGCTTCACGTCAAGACGCTCTGCCGCAAGCTCAACGCCAAGAACCGCACCCATGCCGCGATGATCGCCCGGGACCGCGACCTCGTCTGACCGAGCCTGACGGACCGACCCGAAGCCGGCGGCTCCCCCGCCGGCTTTTCCATGTCCGGCCAGCCTGGCCTACCCATCGGTATAGGTCCCCCTCTCCCACCGGCGCGCCGGTACTCCCCATGCGCGGAAGACCCGGCGAGAACAGCAGGTTATCCCACGCCTCGAATTGACGAGGTCCCGGATGATCACCCTTCTGAACGCAGCGCCGGATACCGGCAACCAGGGCGTCAGCGCCCTTTGTCACTCTGTCGTGGCCGGGCTCTGGAGCCGGGGCGCGCGGGAACTGACCGTTGCGGATCACGGCCGCGGCCTGCGGCCCGCCACCCTGGGCGGCGCGCGCGTGAACCTGATGGGCCTGACCCATCACAAGCGCCTCTGGCGGGGCGACAACCTGCGCACCTCACATGTCCTGCTGCGGATGGGCGTCGCCCGCTCCGTTCCGGCGCGGGTTGTCTCGGGCTCGCGCGCCGTTCTCGACATCTCGGGCGGGGACAGCTTCACCGATGTCTACGGGCCGAAGCGGTTCCGCGCGATGATCCTCACGAAGCGCCTCGCGCTCGACGCCGGCGTGCCGCTGATCCTGCTGCCGCAGAAGCTGGGGCCATTCCGGAACCCGACCCATGCCGCCGAGGCGGTGGAGGTGCTGGGCCGCGCCGCCGCGGTCTGGGTGCGGGACCAGGACAGCTTCACCTTCCTGCAATGGGCGCTTGGCGAGGCCTTCGACCCCGAGCGGCACAGGCTGGGCGTCGACGTGGCCGTCGCGCTGCCCGGCAAGGCGCCGGAGGGCCTCGACCGCGAGACGATGGACTGGTTGTCCGCGCGCGAGGCCGAGCCCATAGCCGGGCTGAATGTGTCTGGCCTGCTCTGCAACGACGCGCCGGGCGCGCGGAGGGCCTTCGGGCTGGCCGCCGATCACACCGACCAGATCGAGGCCACGGCGCGCGCGCTTCTGACCGCCGACAAGGCCCTGCGGCTTCTTCTCGTGCCCCATGTGCACCGGCCGGGCGGCGATGCCGAGAGCGATCTCGATGCCGCACGGGCGCTGAAGGCGCGCCTTGGCGCGCCGGGGGCAGGTCGGGTGCGGGTGCTCGAGGAGCGCCTCTCGGCGACCGAGCTGAAATGGGTGCTCTCGCGGCTGGACTGGTTCGCGGGGGCGCGGATGCATGCCACAATCGGCGCCTTCTCCTCGGGCGTGCCGACGCTGGGGCTTGGCTATACCGACAAGGCGCGGGGTGTCTTCGCCGAATGCGGCATCGAGGACAAGGTGGCCGACCTGCGAAACCTCGACGCGCGCGCCGTGGCGGCGCGGGCCGCCGCCTCCTACGCGGGACGTCATGCGCGCCGCGTCGATCTCGCGCGGCGGATCGCGGGTCTGCGCGCCCGCGCCGCAAGCGAGATGGACGTCATCGCCCGGCAGGCGGGGCTCTGAGACCGATGCCGTCTCCCCTGTTCCGGGGCCGCGCCCTTGCCTGGGCCGTGCCGGCCCTCGCCGAGGCCGCGGCCCTCGGCCGGTCGGTGGCCTTTGCCTGGGCCATCGGCCCGGACGAGCTTGGCCGGGCGATGATGCTCGCGCTGACGGTCCGGCTTGTGGAGATGGTCAGCGATCTGGGCGCCGACCGGCTCATGCTGCAGGCCCCCGATGGCAACAGCGCGCGCCTTCAGGCCGACCTGCAGGGGGCCATGGTGCTGCGCGGCCTCGCGTGCGCGCTGGCGCTCCTGTGCGCCGCGCCCGTGCTGGCGCTGACGTTCGGGGACGGGCCTGCGGCCGGCTCCTATGCCCTTCTCGCCGCCGTGCCTCTGCTGCGCGGCCTTGCCCATCTCGACTTCCGCCGGGCGGAGCGGGGCTATCGCTACCGCGCCATGGCGGTGGTCGAGGGCGGTGCCACCCTCGCCATGGCGGCCAGCATCCTTCCCGCCATTGCGCTGACCGGCGATCACCGGGCGATGGCGCTGGTGCTGACCGCCCATGGCGCGGCCTTCGCCCTGCTGTCCCATGGCGTCGCCGTCCGGCGCTACCGCCTGCGGCTGTCGCGGCCCGCCCTGATGCGGGTGTGGCGCTTCGGCGCGCCGCTCGCGCTGAACGCGGTGCTGCTGTTCCTGACCTTCTATGCCGACCGCCTGATCGTGGCGGGCGCCCATGACTGGGCCACGCTCGCCCTTTACGGTGTCGTGTTGCAACTGGCGCTCCTGCCCGCGCAGATCGTGGGCCGGGCCGCGGGCTCTCTGGTCCTGCCGCAGCTGCGGGAAGCGCTCTCGCGCGGCCGGCTCGAGGCGGTCTGGCCGCGCATCCTGACGGCCCATGCCGGTCTCGCACTGGGTCTCACGGCGGGCTTCACCCTCCTCGGCCCGTCCGCCATCGCGCGGATCTACGGGCAGGAGTTCCGGGTGGACACCGCGCTGGCCCTTGCCGTGGGCCTTGCCGCTGGCTTTCGCGTCCTGCGCACGCCCTATTCGCAGCGCGCCGTGGCGACCGGGCGGACCGGCGATCCCGCGCGGGCCAATCTCGTTCGCGCGCTGGCGCTGATCCCCGCCGCGGCCTGCGCCGCCCTCGGCCTGCCGCTCGCCGCCATCGCCGCCGCCGCGGCGGCGGGCGAGGCGGGGGCCACTTTGCGCGCCCATCTGCTGACCGCGCCCCGCCGCGCCCTGCCCCTTGCCAAGGAGTCCCTCGCATGAGCGCCGATCCCATCACCCGCACGGTGGCCCGCAATCTCTGCACCGGATGCGGCGCCTGCGCCGGGGCCTTTCCCGGGCTGATCCGCATGGTGGACGATCCCGTCAACGGCCGCCGCCCGGTGGTGGTGCAGAGCGCCGAGGCCCGCGAGGCGGCCGCGAAAGCGGTGTCCCTCTGCGCCGGCGCCCAGAGCGACTGGGGCCGCCTGCCCCGGACGGATGCCATCGACGAGGACTGGGGCCCGGTGCTGGCGGCCTGGGAAGGCTGGGCCAGCGACGACGAGATACGCCACCGCGGCTCCTCGGGCGGCGCGGTGACCGCCCTTGCCCTTCACGCCCTTGCGACCGGGACGGCGGACGGCGTCGCCCATGTGGCGGCCCGCGCCGACGATCCCCGGCTCAACGCGGCGGTGATCAGCCGCGACCGCGCGGGTCTGCTGCGCGGGGCGGGCTCCCGCTACGCCCAGGCGAGCCCGGCCGAAAGCCTTGGCCGGATCGCAGGCGGCACGGAGCGCGTGGCCTTCGTCGGCAAGCCCTGCGATGTCGCCTCGGTGCACAAGGCGGCGCAGTCCGACCCCTTCCTGAAGGCGAAGATCCCCCTGACCATCGCCATCTTCTGCGCGGGCGCGCCCAACCTCGTGGCCACGGACCGGCTGCTGGACCGGCTGGGCGTGCCGAAGGACGGCCGCCTCGTCGATCTGCGCTATCGCGGCGACGGCTGGCCCGGCCTGATGCAGGCCGCCTGGATCGACGCGGAGGGCACCCGGAACGAGAGCGAGGGCATCTCCTACGCGGAGGGCTGGGGCAAGGTCCTGCAGTCCGAGCGCCGCTGGCGCTGCCGCGTCTGCGCCGATCACACCGGCGCCTTTGCCGACATCTCGGTCGGCGATCCCTGGCACGCGCCGCCCGCGGGGAACACCGACGCGGGCCGCTCGCTCATCGTCGCCCGCACGCCGCGCGGCAAGGCCTTCGTCGAGGCCGCCATTGCCGCCGGCGCGCTGACGGCCGAGCCGCGACCGCGCGACATCATCGCCCGCGCCCAGCCCAATCTTGCCGCCACCCATGGCGCCGTATGGGGCCGCCGCCTTGCGATGCGGGCCGTGGGCCTGCCCGCCCCCCGGGACCGCGGGCGCAAGCTGCGGCGCCAGTGGCTGGACCTGCCGCGCCGCGCGCAGGTCCAGTCGCTGCTCGGCACCTGGAAGCGGGTGCTGCGCGAGCGCCTGTGGCGCCGCGTCCGGATCGCGGAGAGCGCGCAATGACCCTGGGACAGGCGCTGGCCTCGGGCCGGACCGGAAATCTCGACACGCTGCGGCTGGTGCTGGCGGCCTCGGTCGTCGTCAGCCACGCCTGGCCTCTCGCTCTCGGGCCGGGCACGGCCGAGCCGCTCTCCGCCCTGACCGGGCACGCCCTCGGCGGCTGGGCGGTGGGGCTGTTCTTCTTCCTGTCGGGCCTTCTCGTTACCGCGAGCGCCGAGCGGCGCAGCCCCGCCGGCTTCTGGGCGGCGCGGGCGCGGCGGATCGTGCCGGGCCTTGGCGTCGCGCTCCTCGCGACGCTGGGCCTTGCCTTTGCCTGTGGCGCAACGGCCGGGCCCGCCGAGAGCGCCGCCTGGTTCCTGCGCGCGCTCACCCTCGTGTCGATCGAGCACCGCCTGACGGGCGCCTTCGCCGCCAATCCCTATCCCCTCGTGCTCAACGGCCCGCTCTGGAGCCTCTTTCACGAGGTCGCGGCCTATGCGCTCTGCCTCATGTTCGTCAGGCTCGGCGGCGCGCGCCGTCCGCGCGCGGTGGCGGCGCTGGTCGTCCTGTCGGCCCTCGCCGCCCTCGCGGCGGAGAGCCTGCCGGGCCGCGCGGCGACCTTTGCGCCGCTCTTTGCGGCCTTCGCCCTCGGCATGGCGGCCCATGTCTTCCGGGACCGCCTCGCGCTGCGCCCCGGCGTCGCGCTGACGGGCCTGCCGCTCGTTGGCCTCGGCCTCTGGCCCGTCTCCGTCGCCGTGCTGGGCCATGCCGCCCTCGTCGCGGCGCTCCGCGCGCCCGAGCGGCGGCTGACAGGCGATTATTCCTATGGCGTCTACATCTACGGCTGGCCGGTGGCGCAGACCGTGGTGCACCTCATGCCCGGGATCGGCCCCGCCGCCCTCGCAGCGGTGAGCCTGCTCGCTACGCTGCCGCTGGCCGCCGCGAGCTGGGATCTGGTGGAGCGCCCGACCCTCACCCGCCGCCGCAGGGCCGCGGCCTGACCCATGACCGCCGAGGCCGCTTCCCGGTCCTCCGTCCGGAGGGTGTTCGGCGTGCCGCTGCCGATCGCGCTGTTCCTTGTCGCGATCATGCTGCCCACGGCGGTGTCGGTCAGCGCGGGCGGGCTGCGCCTGTCGGTCTACCGGGTCGTTCTGATCGTGATGTTCCTGCCGATGCTCCTGAAGCTCGTCTCCGGGCGGGCGGGCCGGATGCATGTCTTCGACCTTCTCGTCTTCGGCCATTGTTTCTGGGCGCTTCTGGCGCTGATCAAGTGGGGCGGCCTTGCGCAGGGGATCGAATCGGGCGGCATCTACATCGTCGAATTCGCGGGCGCCTACCTGCTCGCCCGGGTCTACATCCGGACGTACGAGGACTTCGCCGCGGTCGCGCGGGCCTATGTGATGCTCGTCCTCGCCACGCTGCTGTTCACCGTGCCCGAGGCGCTGACCGGCATCCACATCCTGCATGACGGGATCTCGGGCGCGGTGGGCGGACCGATGGCCCCCTTCATCGAGCCGCGCATGGGCCTCGAGCGGACCTTCGGCCCCTTCGACCATCCGATCCTCTACGGCGTCTTCTCGGCCGCCGCCTTCTCCCTTGCCTATTTCGTGGTCGCCGAACGGCGGTTCACCAATTACACGGGCATGGCCAAGGTCGGGGGCGTGGGCCTTGCCACCTTCATGTCCGCCTCGGGCGGCCCCTACGTGGTGCTGATGATGCAGGGCTTCGTCGCCGCCTGGGAGCGCGTGCTCGGCAAGGTGCAGGGACGCTGGGCCGCGCTCTTCACCCTCTTCGGGCTGACCTATCTTGCGATCGACCTCTTCTCGTCGAAGACGCCGTTCCACGTCTTCGTCAACAATTTCACCTTTTCCAAGCAGTCCTCCTACAACCGCATCCTGATCTTCGAATACGGGACCGCCGAGGTCGCGCGGCACCCGCTCTTCGGCATCGGCCTCGGCGACTGGGAGCGGCCGGTCTGGATGTCCGACAGCATGGACAACTTCTGGCTGGTGGTGGCGGTGCGCTATGGCCTGCCCGCGTTCTTCATGCTGCTGGGCCTGCTGCTCGGGCTGATCTGGGCCGTGGCCCAGCGCAAAGGGCTCCCGCCCGAATGGCGGCGCGCACGTCATGCCTGGGCCTTTACGCTGTTCGGGATCACGGTCGCCGCGGCAACAGTGCACCTGTGGAACGCGCTTTTCGTGCTGTTCCTCTTTCTCATCGGCTCGGGAGCATGGCTCCTTGATGCCCCGCCCGGCGCCGCGCAGACCTCCGCCCCCCGCCCGGCGCCCCGGCGCCCCCTGCGCCCCGCCCGTCTCTTCTGATCTCCCCGAGGAAAACCGCCATGGATCTGTCCATCGTCATCGTGAACTGGAATACCGAAGGCCTGCTACGGGACTGCCTGCACACGGTCCTGGCCGGTCTCGGGCCGCTCGAGGCGGAGGTCCTCGTCGTCGACAATGCCTCGACCGACGGATCGGTGCCGATGCTGCGGGCCGAGTTCCCTGGCGTGCGGCTCTTCGAGAGCGCGCGCAACCTCGGCTTTGCCGCCGGCAACAACGTGGCCCTGCGCGAGGCGAGGGGCCGCCACGTGATGCTGCTGAACACCGACACCCTGGTGCATGGCGACGTGCTGCCGAAGGCCGTTGCCTGGCTCGACGCGCATCCGCGTGTCGGCGTCATGGGGCCCAAGGTGCTCAATACCGGCGGCACGGTGCAGCCCTCCTGCAGCGCCTTTCCCTCGCTGAAATTCCTCTCGATGCAGACCCTTGGCCTCACGCGGATCGCGCGGCTCGACGGCTACCGCATGACGGGCTGGGACCGCAGCTCGGAGCGGAGGGTTGATGTCATCTCGGGCGCCGCCATGATCATCCGCCGCGCCGCGATGGAAGAGGTCGGACTGCTGGACGAGGCGTTCTTCTTCTACGGCGAGGAGACCGACTGGTGCCACCGCTTCGCCCGCGCGGGATGGGCGCTCGTCTACGTGCCGATCCCGGCGATCACCCATTTCGGCAACGGCTCGGCCGCCCGGCTCGATCACCGCCGCGACGTGCTGATGACCGAAGGGACGACGCGCCTGCACCGCAAGCATGGCGGGCTGGCGGCGGGCCTTGCCTGCTACGGGATCCTGTCGCTGCACAACATCTCCCGGGCGGGCTTCTGGTCCGCGCTGCGGCTCATGGGCCGCAAGAGCGCCGCGGCGCGCGCGCGGCATTTCCGCTCGGTCGTCGCCGATCTGCGGCAGGCCTGGCCCGGCGTGGCCGGAGGGACCGCCCGATGATGAAGGTCCTGCTGATCGCGCCCAATATCGACGGAACGGACGTGGGCGAGGCGCTGATGGCCTTCAAATGGGCCGAGGCGCTGGCCTGCCGTGTCGATCTCACGGTGCTGACGTTCCAGCGGCCGGGCCGCACCCCGGTCGCCGGGCAACTGCCCATGGCGCGGGTCGTGACCTGGCCCGAGCCAAGCTGGGCGATGCGACACGATCGGCTGAACGCCATGCTGAAACCGGCCTGGCCTGTCTATGCCCGCCATGTCCGCCGCTGGTTGCGGGCGGCGCTCGCCCAAGGCGAGAGCTTCGACGTGGCGCACCAGCTGATGCCGCAGGCCGCGCGCTATCCCTCGCCGCTGCGGCATTTCGCGATCCCCTATGTCATCGGTCCGCTCGGCGGCGCTCTCGACACGCCCGAGGCTTTCCGCGCCGAGGGGGCGGGCGCGCCGCTCTTCACCCGCCTGCGCGCCCTCGACGGCTGGAGGTTCCGGCACGATCCCTGGCTCCGGCGCAGCTACGGACGCGCCGCCTGCGTGCTGGGCGTGGCGCCCTATGTGCGCGACGTGCTGGGGGCGATGCCGCTCCGGCGCTTCGAGGCGGTGCTCGAGCTGGGCGTCGACGATGTCGCGCCTGCGCGAGCCCGGCCCTCCTTGCCCGGCCGCCTGCGCGTGCTCCATGTGGGGCGGGCCGTCCGCACCAAGGGCCTGCGCGACGTGGTCCGGGCGCTGGCCCTCCTGCCCGATCTGCCGGGCGTGACGCTGACCAGCGCGGGCGACGGCGAGGAGCTGGAGCTCTGCCGCGCCGAGGCGGAGCGTCTGGGCGTCGCCGCGCGGGTCGAGTTCCTGGGCCGCATCCCGCGCGAGAGCGTCGAGGCGCTCTATGCCAGCCACGACGTCTTCTGCTTCCCCTCCTTCCGCGAACCGGCGGGCGGCGTGCTCTACGAGGCGATGCGCCACGGCCTTCCGGTGGTGACCGCCGACCGCGGCGGGCCGGGATGGATCGTCGACGAGGCCTCGGGCCTCCGCCTGCCCGTCACCGATCCGGACCGCTTTGCCGCCGACATCGCCGCCGCGCTCAGACGACTCGCCGACCCGCCGGAGCTGCGGGCGGAGTTGGGCGAGGGGGCGCGCGCCAAGGTCCTGCGCGAGGGCCTGTGGTCCGCCAAGGCCGACGGGCTGATCGGGCTCTACGAGGAGATCACCGCGCGCCCGGAATGCGCCGGACATGCTCCGAAAGTATAGCGGGACCTGTCCGGACTCGCCGGCTCTCTGGCTTTTATCTCCATAACATCATGGAGTTATCGCGCGGTATTCAGGTGGCAGGACAACAGCCAGCCAAGGATACCGCCCGATGCCCGTCCCCTCCCGATCCCGTCCCGTGGTCCTCGCCGTCTCTTCCGGCGGCGGCCACTGGGTGCAGATGCAGCGCCTGACGTCGGCCTTCGAGGGGGCCGAGGTGCACTATGCCACCACCGATCCGACGGTGAGCGAGCAGATCGGCGCGGGCGAGGTCCATGTCTATCCCGACGCCAACAAGACCACCCCCGTCCGACTGGCGCTCTGCATCGCGCGGCTCGCTATCATCGTGCTGCGGGTGCGGCCCGACGTCATCGTCTCCACCGGTGCCGCCGGCGGCGTGATCGCGATCCGGCTTGGCCGGCTGATCGGCGCGCGAACCCTGTTCATCGATTCGATCGCCAACGCCCGCGAGCTGTCGGTCTCCGCGCGCCTCGCGCTCGGTGTCGCCGACCGCGTCCTGTCGCAATGGCCCGCCGTCGCCGAGCACACCGGCGCGGACTACCGCGGCGCCGTGCTCTGACCCACTGATCCCCGAGGACACCGCCATGATCTTCGCCACCGTGGGCACGCAACTGCCCTTCGACCGCCTGCTCCTCTCCCTCGACAGCTGGGCCGCCGGGCGGCCCGATATTCCGGTGCTTGCCCAGACCGGCACCAGCAGGCTCCGCTTTCAGAACATCGCCACCGTCGGGCATGTCAGTCAGGCCGAATTCCGGGCCCGGATGACGGAGGCCCGCGTTGTCGTGGGCCATGCCGGGATGGGGACCATCCTCACCGCCGCCGAGCTCGGCAAGCCGCTGATCCTGATGCCGCGGCTCGCCCGCTACGGAGAGCACCGCAACGACCACCAGCTCGACACCCTTCGGGAAATGGCGCGGCTCTCGAACGTCACCGTCGCCCGCAGCGAGGAAGAGCTGCACGCGCAACTCGACTCGGCGCTGGCGGGAGACTTCGAGGCCGATCGCCGGCGCGACCTCGTCACCGCGGTCGCCACCAGGCCGCTTCTCGATTTCGTGCGAGAATTCGTCTGGAAGGACCGGCCGGTGTCCGGCCATGCCGACGCCACGACCCCGAGGGCCGCGGCATGACCGTCGCGACGATCCTCATCCCCGCCCATAACGAGGCGGACATCCTTGGCCGGACGCTCTGGTACCTCTCACGCGGACTGCCGCTCGATCTGGTCCGGGTCATCGTCATCGCAAACGGATGCACCGATGCCACCGCCGCGCGCGCGCGGGCGGCGCTGCCGCAGGCGAAGGTCATCGAAACCGACCGCGCCGGCAAATGCCATGCGCTGAACCTCGGATACCGCGCGGCCATTCCCGGCGCGCCCATCGTATGTCTCGACGCCGATCTGGACGTCACCGCGGAGTCCCTGCTCGCCCTCCTCGCGCCTCTCTCCAGGGGGACCGTCCTCGCGGCCTGCGGACAGATGGACGTCGAGACATCCGAGGTCTCCGCCGCCGTCCGGTTCTTCTACGAGGGCTGGCGCAGCAACCCCTACTTCGCCCAGGGCAAGTTCGGCGGGGTTTTCGCCCTGTCCGCAGAAGGGGCAGCGCGGGTCTTTCCGCTGCCCGAGATCACCGCCGACGACGAGTTCATCCGCCGCAGCTTCACCCCCGCGGAGATCGCCTTCGTGCCCGACTGCCGCTTCGTGGCCCGCGCCCCGAAGACGCTGGCGAGCCTGCTCGGCGTCCGCCGCCGCAGCCTGCGGGGCGCGCAGGAAGTGACGCGGATGGGCAAGATCAGCCCGGAGCGCGGCAGTGGTCGCCGGATGCTGCGGCACGCGCTCGTCTCTCCCTCCGATGCGCCGCCGATCCTGTTCTTCCTGATGCTGACGATCTGGGTGCGCCTCTCCCTTTTTGTACGGCGGAACGCCACTGCCCCGCGCTGGGAGCGGGACCTGACCACGCGCAGGGTGGGCTAGGCAGATGAACGCCGCCGCCATCGCCATCGTCCCCGACGAGGGGCAGGAACATGCCGCCCCCGTCTCGGTCGCCGACGCCCCCGAGGCGAACCCCGTCGGCGTCGCCGTCAGGGCGATGCGGGGCCGCTGGCGCGCGGCATTGGGTGGCGGCGCCCTCCTCGGCGGCCTTCTCGCCGTCGGCGGCTACCTGTCGGGCGTCCAGCTCTACGAATCCCAGGCGATCCTGAGGGTGTTTCCCCAGGAATCGAACATCCTCTACGCGACCGGCGACGATTCCGTCCTGAAGACCTTCGACAGTTTCGTGAAGGCCGAGACCAGCTATGTGGCCTCGCACCAGGTCATGGGGCGGGCGGTGGAGCTGCTGTCCGCGACCCGGCCCGACCTTGCGGCGGGCCTCTCGGTGGCGGACCTGACGGGATCCATCGAGATCAGGCGCAACGACAGCCTGATCGTTCTCAGGACGCTGAGCCGCGATACCTCGTTCGCCGCCGAGAAGCTCGAGGCGGTCGTGGCCGCCTACATGGCGCTGAACACCGAGGCCGATGACGCACGGTCAAGCGTCCGCCTGACCGAGCTTCACGAGCGGGAGGAGGAACTGGTCACCCGTCTGGAGGAACTGCGCGCGGACCAGCTCGACGTGGGCGGCGAATTCGGCGCGAGCGCGATCACGAAAGCCCATATCGAGAAAGTCGCCCAGATCGACGCCCTCGCGGGCCGGTTCTCGGAGATCGGCGCAACGCTCGCCGCGCTCGAATCCGCGGACGGTTCCGCATCCGCCGATGCAGCGGACCAGGAGATCATGCGCGCGACGCTGCTCGATCGCACCATGGGCGAACTCGCCGCGCAGCGATCCCTCGTGATGAGCGAGCTCGTGCAGCTCCGGTCCAATTTCGAGAGCCATTCCAACCCCCGGTTCCTTCAGAGGGAGCGCTCGCTTCTCGAAGAGGTCGCCGTAGTCGACCGGGCACTGTCCGACCGGCGCGAGCAGATCCGCGTGCTCGGACAGACCGGGGCGCTGACCGATGCGGGATCCGGAGCGGCCGACACCAACATCGCCGAGATCCGGGGTCTCTACGAGCGGGTCGAGGCCCAGCTCGAAACCGCCCGGCTCGAGGCGCGCGATCTCAACTTCCGCCGCATCGAACTCGACCGTATCGAGCGAGAGATCCAGCAGGCCGAGGAACTGCTCGGCGAGACCCGGCGGGCCCTCGAGGTGATCCGCCTCGAATCCGGCCGCGCCCTGCCCGGGTTCACCGTTCTGATGTCGCCGCCCACGCGGCCGCTCGAACCCGCCGAGGACAGCAGCAAGATGCTTGCGGCCGGGGGGTTTGCCGGCGGAGGCATGCTTGCGCTCCTGATCGCCCTTGTCCTCGGGTTCACGGAGCGGCGCGTCCGCTTTGCCGAGACGCTGACGCCCGTCGAACACCGCGTCAGCGTGATTCAGGTCTCCGCCGCCGATGACGCCGACGCGCTTGCCGCGGATCGCCTGCGCAACGAACTGCAGCTCCAGCCGCTGCGCCGACCTCGGCTGGTGAACAAGGCCCCCGTTATCGCGGTCGCCCGCGCCGAGACCGGAGGCACGACGGGCCTCGCCCGGTCGCTGGCCGAAAGCTACGCGCGGTCGCGGATGAGGGTTCTCTTCATCGAGGCCGATCTGGGACTGGTCTCCGACCGGAATGCCGAGCCCGGCTGGAGCGACATGCTGTCCGGCTGCAAGGTCGACCTGCCGCCTGCCGACGAGGCCTGGGGCCTCTGGGAGGTCTCCGCCGGAACCGCCGATGCGCTGAACGACCGGGCGGTGTCGGCACCGATGGTGCGTCGTGCGGTGGAGGACCTCGCCCGGTCCGTGGATGTCATCATCCTTTCGGCGGGCAGCCTCGACGAGCGGCTCTCCTGCCAGTTCCTGCTTTCCGCAGCGGATGTCGGCGTCCTCGCTCTCCGCCCCAAGGACCGGAAATCCACCGTCCTGTCACAAATCGACCGTTTCGACAGCCTTCCCCGCAACGGCAGCGTCGCGGTGATGCGCAACGCCCTGCCCGGCGACCCCTGGCTGGCCGTCAGAACCTGATCCCTCTCTCCCCAAGGAACCGCCGTCATGACCATGACCTCACTCGACCCTGCCCTCCTGCGCCCGGCTCCGAGCCGACTGAGCGCGAAACGGTACATGGATATCGCCCTGAGTTCTCTGATCCTTCTTGCGATCTGGCCGGTGATGCTCGCGATCGGTCTCGCGGTCGCCCTGACCTCTCGCGGCCCGGTCTTCTTCGTGCAGACCCGCGTCGGGCTGAACGGGAAGACCTTCCGGATGATCAAGTTCCGCTCCATGTATCGCGACGCCGAGGCGCGTCGGGCGGAGATGCTGGCCCAGAGCGACCGCGAGGGCCTGTGTCTCAAGCTGCGCCAGGATCCCCGGATTACACCGGTGGGACGGGTGCTGCGGCGCTGGTCCCTCGACGAGCTGCCCCAGATCTTCAACGTCCTGAAGGGCGACATGTCGCTGGTCGGGCCGCGCCCCGCGCTGGTCGAGGAGGTCCGCGCCTACCCCGAGCACGCCCATCTGCGCCACCGGGTGCGTCCGGGGATCACCGGTCTCTGGCAGGTGTCCGGACGTGCCGATGTCAGCTTCGACGAGATGATCGGCCTCGATCTCGCCTATGTCCGCCGCGCCTCCGTGCGGACCGATATCTGGGTGATGCTGCGGACGGTCGGGGCGGTGCTCAGCGGCAAGGGCGCCTACTGAACCTTTGCGAATCGTCCCCTCCCACGTCAGGCGCGGGCGCAGGCGCCCGCCGGCCTCCCGCCAGAAAACGATTGCCGATCATCCGCCTGCCGCTCCGCTTCGGGCAGCTGGCGGCCCCTCGCCCCTGCCTGCGAGGCGCTTGAACATCAGAATTCAAGCAGTTGTTTTAAATATGCAAAGGTCCCGGATGCCGGTGTGTTTCCCGTCCCAGCAGACGCCCGAAAATCCTTCTTGACCGAACCGCTTCGCGGCGACTAGCCTTATGCAACCGTTTGCACATCTGATGAGGGAGGGCCGCACGGCGCCAGGCCGCAGCGATCTTGGCGGATCGGAGGTCCGAGGTGGCCGCGAACGCGTCCGGCCTCCCCCTCCCGTTGGTCCGGCAGAACAGCGGCCCGAACGAACCGATCCGATCCCGGAAGGAGGAGCCGGGACGGAACATCTGCCGGACGCGGAAAGCCGCGCCGGTTCGCTAGGGAGGAAAACATGACCATTCATAAGCTTCTTGCCGGAAGCGCCGTTGGCGCGATGATGGCAACCGGCGCCATGGCGGAGATCGTCATCGGCGCCTCGCTGCCCCTGACGGGCGCCTTCTCGATCTCGGGCGCGAAACACGATCAGGGCTACCAGCTCTGCGTCGATCTGATCAACGAGCGCGGCGGCATCAACGGCGAGCCCGTGCGGCTGATCACGTCGGACAACCGCTCCGACCCCGCGACCGCCATCAACCAGTACGAGCGGTTCATCAACGTCGACCAGGTCGACGCCGTCTTCGGCACCTTCTCGTCGCGGCTGACCTTCCCGGTCGCCAACATCCTCGCGCGGAACGGATATGTGCACCCCGCCCCCGCCGGCGGCGCGCTGCGCATCTATACGCAAGGCCACCAGAACCTCTTCTACTTCCAGCCCAACGCGGCCGAATACATCGGCTCCTCGGTCACCGACATGATCCAGGAACTGATCGCCGAGGAGGACCGTCCGACCACCGCCGCCGTGGTCGTGGCCGACGACTTCTTCGCCAACGCCGTCGAGGCAGGCCTGCTGGGGCTTCAGGTCATCGACCCCGCCGACGGGTCGGTGGTCGAGGACATGGCCCCCGGCTATCTCGCCGAGGCGGGGATCGAGGTGGTTTATACCGAGAAATGGCCCGAGGAAGGCTTCAACGACTGGCTCAACCTCGCCAACTCGGTGAAGCGCTCGGGCGCCGAGCTGATCATCGCGCTGACCGCCTCCGCCGAGGAGGCCGTGCAGGTGACCCGCGCGCTGCAGACCGTGCGCGCCGAGCCCAAGATGGTCTATTACAGCCAGGGCACCCAGGCCGAATTCCTCGAGGGCACCAACGACGCCTCCGAGGCGATCCTCGTGCACACCTCCTGGCACGCGGCGGCCCCCTACGAGGGCGTCCTGGGCGGGCAGCCCTTCTCCAACGCCGATTTCGTGGAACTCTATCAGGAACGCTACGGCGACTTCCCGGACGAGGACGCCGCGATCCCCTTCGCGGTCTGCCAGGGCATCGAGCAGGCGATCATCGGCGCGGGCTCCACAGACAACGCCGCCATGGGCGAATGGCTCTATGCGCGCACGAACGAGGACCCGGTGCGCACCATCCTCGGCCGCTTCGCCTGGGACGAGCGCGGGCTTCCCGTCGACAAGCCCTTCCTGATGGCCCAGTGGAACGGCGGCGAGCTGCAGTTCGTGTTCCCGACGGACGAATTCGAGACCTCGCCCCTCAACCATCCCAAGGACGGCTTCTGAGCCTGCCAGAGCCCGGGCCCAGGGCGGCCCGGGCTCCCCAACCGGGGGAGACCCTCCATGCTTGAAGTCAAAGGACTGTCGAAGCATTTCGGCGGCATCCGCGCCGTCGACAATTGCAGCTTCAGCGCCGAGAAGGGCCGGATCACCGCGCTGATCGGCCCCAACGGCGCGGGCAAGACGACCGCGTTCAACTGCATCAGCCGCACGATGACGCCGACCGCTGGCGAGGTCTGGCTCGACGGCGAGCGCATCGACCACCTGCGCCCGCACAGGATCACCGCCAAGGGCCTCAGCCGCACCTTCCAGATCAGCCGCAACCTTGCGGACATGACTGTGCTGGAAAACGTGATCTGCCAGTCGAAGATCAGCGGATGGCGCGACCTCTTCAAGCCCGCCATGAGCCCGTCGGAGATCGACAAGGCCATGGCCATCCTCGATTTTCTCGGCATCACCCGGATCGCCCACGAGGACGGGTCGAACCTCAGCTACGGCCAGAAGAAGCTGATGGACCTCGCCGCGCTCCTGATGAGCGATCCCAAGATCATCCTGCTCGACGAGCCGGCGGGCGGGGTGAACCCCACCCTGCTCGAAGAGATCGTCGGCCATATCCGCGCGCTCAACGACAAGGGCATGACCGTGCTGATCGTGGAGCACAACATGGAGCTGATCATGCGCCTGTCGCACCGCGTCGTCGTCATGGCCCAGGGCACCGTCATCGCCGACGGCACACCCGAGGAGGTGCAGAAGAACCCCGCCGTGCTCGAGGCCTATCTCGGCGGCGCGCTGGAGGACGCGGCATGAGCCTGCTGACGGTCAAGAACGTCGTCGCGGGCTATGGCGACGGCCCCGCCATCCTCAACGGCGCCTCCGTGGACGTGCAGCCCGGCAAGGTGCATTGCATCATCGGCCCCAACGGCGCCGGCAAGTCGACCCTGCTGAAGGCGATCTGCGGGATGCTGAAGATCCGTTCGGGCGAGGTGACCTTCAAGGGCGAGAGCCTGAAGGGCCTGCGCCCCGACCAGGTCCTGCGCAAAGGCATCTGTTTCGTGCCCCAGGAGCGGGCGCTCTTTCCAAAGATGACCGTCCGCGAGAACCTGCGGATGGGCGGCTTCTCGATGACCGACAAGCGCCTGCTGGAAAAGCGGATCGACGAGATCGAGGAGCGCTTTCCGATTCTCAAGGAACGCCGCGACCAGCATGCGGGCACCATGTCGGGCGGCCAGCAGCAGACGCTGTCCATGGCCCGCACGATGATCCTGCGGCCCGAGATCGTGATGCTGGACGAGCCGTCGCTGGGCCTTGCGCCGAAGATCGTGCAGGAAATCTTCGACATCATCCGGGTGATGGCCGCGGACGGCATCACCATCCTGATCGTGGAACAGAACGCCCTCATGGGCCTCCGGTGCGCCGACTGGGGCGTCGTGCTCGACCTTGGCCGCACCCTGTTCGAGGGGCCGGCCGAGGAAGTGCTCGCCGATCCGCGCATCCGCGAGGCCTATCTGGGCGCGAAAAAGGCGGCATGACATGGCGGACATCCTTCAGATCCTGATCCTCGGCCTCGCCCTGGGCGGCGTCTACGCGCTCATGGGCGCGGGGCTGAGCCTCGTCTTCGGCGTCATGCGCATCGTGAACCTCGCGCATCCCTCGCTGATCATGATGGGCGCCTATGTCGCGTTCTGGGGCTTCCGCCTCTACGGCATCGACCCGATCGTAATGCTGCCGGTGGCCATGGTCATTCTCGCGGCCACGGGTGTCCTGCTCTACAAGCTCGTGTTCGAGCGCGAGGCCAAATCGGCCAAGTATTCGGAGATGACCGTGCTTCTGACCTTCGCCTTCGCGATGGTCTTCGAGGGGGCGCTGGCCACCGCCTTCACCAACACCCAGCGCGTGACCACGCCGGACTACGCGGTTGATGCCATCTTCATCGGCAATGTCTTCATCCCGCTCGGGCAGCTCTATGCCGGGATCGTCAGCCTCGTGCTGATCGGGGCGCTGGCGCTTTACCTCAAGTACTCCCGCTTCGGCTATGCGATCCGGGCCACCACCCAGAACCGCGAGGCGGCGGAGCTTCTGGGCGTCAACGTCAATTTCGTGGGCCTCGTCAGCTTCGCCATCGGTCTTGCGCTCGCCGGCGCGGCGGGGGCGCTGGTGTCCTTCGTCTTCTCGTTCTTCCCCTCGAAGCACTGGGAATGGATCGCGATCCTGATGAGCCTCGTCGTCCTCGGCGGCATGGGCTCGATCCTCGGTACCGTCGTTGCGGCCTACATCCTCTCGGTCGTGGCCGCCTTCGTCGGCTTCTTCTTCGGCGCGACGCTCTCCACACTCACCTTCTTCGTCGCGCTCTTCGTCGTCCTGCTGGTGAGGCCGCAGGGTCTCTTTGGCGAAAAACCGGAGCTCGCTTGATGTCCAGCTACGACACCGTCGATCAGATCGTTGCCGCCCGGAAGGCCTACAACGAAACGCTGGCGCAGGCCGCGGACCGAACCCGCGTGACCTGGCTGCCCGTCCTGCTTCTCGTGATTCTGGCGCTGTTCCCGCTGATGCAGTTCGTGGGCAACTACAACTATCCCATCCACCTCGTGCTCTACACGCTGATGTACGTCACGATGGCCTCCGGCTGGAACATCCTCGGCGGGTTCACCGGCTACATCTCGCTCGGGCACAGCGTGTTCTTCGCGGTGGGCGGCTATTTCGCGGGCATGATCCTCGCCCGCTACGGCGTCTCCACGATCATCATGGCGCCGGTCGCGGGCCTCGTCGCGGGCCTGCTGGGCTACATGATCGGCCTGATCACCCTGCGGGTGCGGGGGCCGTCCTTCATCATCTCGTCGCTGGCGCTGGTGATGATCTGCCGCATCCTCTTCGAGAAATGGCAGTTCGTGGGCGGCGCGGCGGGCCTGTCCCTGCCCATCAACGACCTCCCCGTGCAATGGGCGAAGTTGCCCTATTACTACGCCTTCCTCGTGATGGCGGCCTTCGGGGTCTGGGTGGCCTACCGCGTCAAGCATTCGAAGTTCGGGCTGGGGCTGCGCGCCATCTCCAAGGATGAGATCAAGGCCGAAAGCGCGGGCATCGACACGCGGTTCTACAAGGTGCTGGCCTTCGCGATCTCGGCCTTCATGTTCGGCATGGCGGGCGCGGTCTGGGGCGAATACCTGACCTATGTGCGGCCCAACATCTTCGTGCACATCCTCTACTTCTCGGTCTGGCCCGCGCTGATGTGCATTCTCGGCGGCAAGGGCACCATCGCGGGGCCGGTGGTGGGCGCGGTGCTGATCGTGGCCTTCAACGAGTTCTTCGTGGCCACGCTGGGCGCCTCGGCGATCAACATCCTTGCCACGGGCCTGATCATGGCGCTTACGCTGATGTTCTTCCCGCTGGGGCTGATCGGCACGCTGGCGCGCTACCGCAAGCTGCCCCGCGCGCTGAACTGGGACTGACGGCCGCCTCCCGTGCGGGGCGACCCGCGCGGGGAGGTCCCGGACCATGCGAGACATGTCAAGGTCCCCGCGCCCGTGGGAAAAGCGCATCCCCGGGAACACGGTCCGTCCGTCTGCGCCAGTGCCCGGTTGCGCTCCCCGCCGCGAGCGCCTATGCGGCATCGCAGCGAACCTGGACCCGGGCCTGACCCCGGGTGGCTCTTCCGGCCGCCGATCCGCCGGACAACCAAGACAAGCGCGCCTCGCGCGCCGGCCGCACAAGACGGCCCTCCGGTATCGGAACGAACCGCATGATTTCATTCGACGCCTATCGCGCGCAATGGCTGGGCAATATCCGCGCCGACCTTCTGGCCGGCCTCGTCGTAGCCCTCGCCCTCATCCCCGAGGCCATCGCTTTTTCCATTATCGCGGGCGTCGACCCCAAGGTCGGGCTCTACGCCAGCTTCTCCATCGCCGTGATCACCGCCATCGCGGGCGGGCGGCCCGGCATGATCTCGGCGGCCACCGCCGCGACCGCGGTGCTGATGGTCACGCTGGTGCGCGATCACGGGCTGGAGTACCTGCTCGCCGCCACCGTCCTCGCCGGTCTTCTGCAAATCGGCGCAGGGCTGCTGAGGCTCGGTTTCGTCATGCGTTACGTCTCGAAATCGGTGATGACCGGCTTCGTCAACGCGCTCGCGATCCTGATCTTCATGGCGCAGCTTCCCGAACTCGACCCGCGCGAGGTGACCTGGATCACCTATGTGCTCGTGGCGGCCGGTCTCGCCATCATCTACCTTTTCCCGATGCTCACGAAGGCCGTGCCCTCGCCCCTCGTGACGATCATCGTCCTGACGGCGCTGACGTTCGCCCTGGGCCTCGACGTCCGGACCGTGGGCGACATGGGCGCCCTGCCCGACACGCTGCCGGTGTTCCTTCTGCCGGACATCCCGTTCAACCTTGAAACACTTCAGATCATCTTCCCCTATGCGGTCGCCGTGGCCGTGGTGGGCCTCCTCGAAAGCCTGATGACGCAGAACATCGTGGACGACCTCACCGACACGAAATCGAACCGGAACCAGGAGTGCGTGGGCCAGGGCCTTGCCAACACCGCCACCGGGTTCATTGGCGGCATGGCGGGCTGCGCCATGATCGGCCAGTCGATCATCAACGTGAAATCGGGCGGGCGGGGGCGGCTGTCGTGCTTCGTCGCGGGGGTGTTCCTGCTGATCCTCGTGGTGGGGCTCGGCGATCTCGTCAGCATCATCCCGATGCCTGCCCTCGTGGCCATCATGATCATGGTCTCCATCGGCACCTTCTCCTGGTCCTCGATCCGGAACCTGCGCCTGCACCCCCGCTCCTCGTCGGTGGTGATGCTCGCGACCGTTGCCACGGTGGTCTACACCCACAACCTCGCCATCGGGGTGCTGGTGGGCGTGCTGCTGTCGGGCATCTTCTTTGCCGGCAAGATCGCGCAGCTCTTCGCCGTCCGGACCGAGGTCAGCCCCGACGGGCGCGTGCGCACCTACCATGTCGAGGGTCAGCTCTTCTACGGATCGGTGGAGGATTTCATGAACGCCTTCGACTTCCGCGAGGCGCCGGAGCGCGTGGTCATCGACGTCAGCCGCGCGCATATCTGGGACATCAGTTCCGTGCAGGCGCTCGATATGGCGATCCTGAAGTTCCGGCGCGACGGTGCGGAGGTCGAGGTCGTGGGCATGAACGACGCCACCGAAACCCTGGTCGACCGGCTTGCCATCCATGACAAGCCCGGCGCCATGGACACGCTGATGGAGCACTGAAGCAATGGCCATGACCGACAAGATCATCGCGCTGATCGACGGCTCGATCTATTCCGAGAGCGTCTGCCACCACGCTGCCTGGATCTCCGAGCGCACCGCCATGCCGGTAGAGCTGATCCACGTCCTCGGCCGCCGCGAGGCGCCCGCCTCGACGGATCTTTCGGGCTCCATCCGCCTCGGCGCGCGGACACGCCTGATGGAGGAACTGGCCGAACTCGACGCCCAGCGCGCCAAGCTGGCGAGCCACCGCGGACGCGCCATCCTGGAGGATGCCCGCGCCATCGTGGACCGGGACGGTGTCACCGACATCACCACCCGCCTGCGCCACGGCGACATCGTGGAGGCCATCGGCGAGATCGAGGCCGACGCCGGCCTCATCGTCATCGGCAAGCGCGGCGAGGCGGCGGATTTCGCGAAGGCGCACCTGGGCTCGAACCTCGAACGCATCGTGCGCGCGGCGCACCGCCCGGTCTTCGTCGCCTCCCGCGCCTTCAAGCCCGTCGAGACGGTGCTCGTCGCCTATGACGGCGGACGCTCGGCCATGAAGGCGGTGGACCATATCGCGAGGAGCCGGCTCTTTGCCGGACTTGCGGTCACGGTCGTCACGGTGGGCGCGGAGACAGAGCAGACGAAGAAGGGCCTCGCGGACGCCGAGGCGCTGCTGAAAGCCGCCGGGATCGAGGCCCGCACCCGGATCGTGTCGGGCCAGCCCGAGACCGAACTCGGCAAGATGGTGGACGACGAGGGCTTCGGCATGGTGGTCATGGGCGCCTATGGCCACAGCCGCATCCGCAGCCTCGTCATCGGCTCGACCACCACCGAGATGGTCCGCTCGTGCAAGGTGCCCGTGGTGCTGATGCGATGAGGCTCAGGCAAAGCGCGCCCGCGTGCGGTTCGCGAAGGCCACGAGCGACAGCATCACCGGAACCTCCACCAGCACACCCACCACCGTGGCGAGCGCCGCGCCGGAGTTGAGCCCGAAGAGGCTGATGGCGACGGCCACCGCCAGCTCGAAGAAGTTCGACGTCCCGATCAGCGCACAGGGCGCGGCGACCCGGTGCGGGACACGCATCAGATAGGCCGCCCCATAGGCCAGCGCGAAGATTCCGTAGGACTGGATCAGGATCGGCACCGCGATCAGCGCGATCACCATGGGCCGGTCGAGGATCACCTGCCCCTGCAGTCCGAAGAGGATTACCACCGTGGCGATGAGCCCGACCACGCCCCAAGGCTTCACCCTGTCGCGGAACGCGGCGATCCGCTCCGCGCTGCCCAGCATCCGCCGGGTCAAGAGCCCCGCCGCCAGCGGCAGCGCCACGAAAAGAACGACCGACAGCACCAGCGTCTCCCACGGCACGACGATGTCCGTCACGCCGAGCAGGATCGCCACGATGGGCGCGAAGGCGAAGACCATCACCACGTCGTTCACCGACACCTGCAGGAGCGTATAGCTCTCGTCGCCCCGGGTGAGCTGCGACCAGACGAAGACCATCGCCGTGCAGGGGGCGGCCCCCAGCAGGATCAGCCCCGCGATGTACTGCTGCGCATCCTCGGGCGCGATGAGACCCGCAAAGACCACCTCGAAGAACAGCACGCCGAGGGCCGCCATGGTGAAGGGCTTGATCAGCCAGTTGACGGTCAGCGTGATCGCGAGCCCCTTGGGTTGCTTGACCACGTCCTTCAGGCTCGACGGATCGACGCCCACCATCATCGGATAGACCATCGCCCAGATCAGCACCCCGACGACGAGGTTGACGCTCGCCACCTCCGCCGCTGCCACGGCCTGCACCAGCGCGGGGGCAGCGGTGCCGATGGCGATCCCGGCCGCCATGGCCAGCCCGACCCAGAGCGTCAGGTAGCGCTCGAAGACGCTCATGCGGGCGTGACCTCGGGGTGATCCGCGCGAAGCCGCCCCGCCGCCAGCGCCGAGAGCGCGACCATGACCGTCGCTGTCCCGAGCATCAGCGCAAGGCCCCCCGCCTGATAGGTCAGCCCCGACAGCACCGTGCCCAGAAGCCGCCCGCCCGCGTTGGCCATGTAGTAGAAGCCCACGTCCATCGTCACCCGTTCGGCCCTGGTGAACGACAGGATCAGGTAGGAATGGAGGGCCGAGTTCACCGCGAAGACCGCGCCGAAGGCCAGCAGCCCCGCCACCAGCAGCGCCGTCAGCCAGGGCTGTGGCTGCGCCGCGAGGAACGCCGCCGCCGTCAGCGTCGCGGGGATCGCCGCCAGCGCCCAGGCCCAGCCTCTCGCCTTGCCGACAAGCTCTCCCTCCGGCGTTCTTCCCGCGCGCAGGAGCTTCGGCGCGGAGGCCTGCACCGCGCCGTAGAGGATGATCCAGACCGCCATGAAGCTGCCGATCATGAAAAAGGCCGCACGGTTGCCCTCCACCGTGCCGTCCGACAGGACCGCGTAGAAATAGATCGGGATGCCCACGACGAACCAGACGTCCCGCGCGCCGAACAGGAACACCCGCGCCGCCGACAGCCAGTTCACATTGGCGGACTTGGAGAAGACCTCGGAGAATTTCGCGCCCTTCTTCCCCTTCGGCAGCCCCGGCGGCATGGCGATCAGCACCGCCACAAGGATCACCGCCAGCACCGCCGCCATCGCGAGCACCGCCCAGACGAACCCCACGGTGGCCAGAAGCCCCGCGCCCAGCAGGAAGCCCAGCCCCTTGACCGCGTTCTTCGACCCGGTCAGCAGCGCGACCCAGCGGAAGAGCCCTCCGCCTTCGGCAGGCGCCAGGATCTTCACCGCCGATTTCGAGGACATCTTCGACAGGTCCTTGGCCACACCCGAGGCGCCCTGCACGACCATGACGAAGGCCACCGAGGCTCCGATCGCCCATCCCGGATCGAGCTGCGCCAGCGCCAGAAGCGCCACCACCTGAAGCGAGAGCCCCGCATAGAGCGTCGACGTCAGCCCGAACCGCGCCGCGATCCAGCCGGCGCAGAGGTTCGTCACCATCCCCGCGATCTCGTAGAGCACGAAGAGATACGCGAGCTGCACCGGAGTGAAGCCGAGGGTGTGAAAATGCAGCAGGACCAGCATCCGCAGCGCGCCATCCGTCAGCATGAAGGCCCAGTAGGCCGCCGTGACGGAGATATAGGCCGAGAGGCCCTCGGGCCGCTGACTCACGGCGCGGCCCCGACCATCAGCGCGACATCGACCAACCGGTGCGCATAGCCCATCTCGTTGTCATACCACGCATAGACCTTCAGCTGCGTGCCGTTCACCACCATGGTCGAGGTCGCATCGACGATCCCCGAGCGGGTGTCGTTGACGTAATCGGCAGAGACGAGCGGCCGCTCCTCGTAGCCGAGGATGCCCTTCAGCTCCCCCTCCGCGGCGGCCCTGAAGAGGGTGTTCACCTCTTCGGCCGTCGTCTCCCGCTCCAGCTCGAACACGCAATCGGTGATCGAGGCGTTCAGGAGCGGCACCCGCACCGCATGGCCGTTCAGCCGGCCCTTCAACTCGGGATAGATCAGCGTGATCGCCGTGGCGCTGCCCGTGGTCGTGGGGATCAGCGAATTGAGCGCCGAACGCGCGCGCCGAAGGTCCTTGGCGGGCCGGTCCACGATGGTCTGTGTGTTGGTGACGTCATGGATCGTCGTGATCGACCCGTGCCTTATGCCGATCTTCTCATGCACGACCTTCACAATCGGGGCCAGGCAGTTGGTGGTGCAGGAGGCCGCGGTCACGATCAGGTGCCGCGCCGCATCATAGGTCCCGTGGTTCACCCCGTAGACGATGTTGGCCGCGCCCCTGTCCTTGACGGGGGCGGAGACGACCACCTTCTTCACGCCCGCGTCGAAATAGGGCGCCAGAGCCGCCTCGGACTTGAAGACGCCTGTGCAGTCGATGACCACGTCGACCCCCTTCAGAGGAAGTGCCGCCAGATCGCGGCTTCCGACGAAGGGCAGACGCCGCCCGTCGATGGTCACGCTCTGCGCATCCGACGAGAACGCCGCATCCCAGCGCCCGTGCACCGTGTCGAATTCCAGCAGATGCGCGTGCATCGCCGCATCGCCCACGGCGTCGTTGATCCAGGCGATCTCCGCCCCCCGCTCCAGCAGGGGTTTCAGGGCCAGCTTTCCGATCCGCCCGAGGCCGTTCAGGGCATAGACGGTCATGCCGGCGCGCCGGCGCTGGTCGTTCCGATCTCGTCCACCGCCCGCTGAAGCGCGATGCGGTCCAGGGAGGCGATGGGCAGCGCGGCGAAGGCCCGGATGCGGTTGTGGAGCGCGCCGTAAGCCTGGTGGAAGGCAAGGCTCTTCTCCGCATGGGTTCCCTCGACCTTCACCGGGTCGGGCATCCCCCAATGGGCGCTCACCGGCTGGCCGGTCCAGGCCGGGCACTCCTCGTTGGCGGCCTGGTTGCAGACGGTGAAGACGAAATCGAAATGCGGCGCGCCCGCGCCCTGGAACTCCGCCACGTTCTTCGAGCGCAGGACGGAGATGTCGTGGCCCTTCTGCCCCAGCACCTCGAGGGCGAAGGGGTTCAGCTCCGACCGCGGCAGCGTGCCGGCGGAGAAGGCCTCGAAGCGGTCCCCCGCCTCCTTGCGAAGGATCGACTCCGCGAAGATCGAGCGCGCCGAATTGCCGGTGCAGATGAAGAGCACCTTGTACCTGGGATCAGCCATGGGGTCGGGTCCTGTGATGGAGGAGAGGGAGAATGGCGAACAGATGTCCGGCCGACCGCGACAGCAGTCCCGGAGAAGGAAGTCGAAGGTGCCCTGCACCTGCGACATGGCGATGGCGTAGCGCAGCGAGGTACCGACCCGATCCTGCGTCACCAGACCGGCCTGCATCAGGGCGGAAAGGTAGGCCGAGAGCGTCGAGGGCTTCAGCCCCAGCGCCTCGGCGATCTCGCCCGCCGGCACCCGGTCGGGATAGCGCCGCATAAGCAGGCGGAACAGCGCGAGGCGTTGCGGATGGCCAAGGGTCGCAAGGCGCGTGACGATCAGTGATTCCATATTTCGTGAATATTGGAATTATATGCAGACGTCAATCCGCTCGGAGGCATGGGCCGCGCCATCGCCGCCTTGCCCGCTCCGCCCAAGGGTCTAGGGTGGCGCGGCGCAAAGAGGAGAACGTCCATGTCCCATCCAGCCCTCGTCGCCGGAGCCACCGCCGTCGTGACCGGAGGCGCCTCCGGCATCGGTCTCGCCTCCGCCTGCCGCTTCGCAGAGCGGGGCATGACCGTGGTTCTCGTCGACCGGCGTGAGGCGCGTCTCGAAGCGGCGGCGGAGGCCGTCCGGCAGGCCGGAGCACCGGAGGTGATGACCTCTGCGGCGGATGTCTCGGATCTGGCCGCCCTCCAGGCCCTCGAAGCGGAGGTGGCGGGGCGGTTCGGCGGCACGGATGTCCTGATGAACAACGCGGGGATCCAGCCGGGCTCGGCGCTCTTCGGGCCGCTAGAGGCCTGGGAGCAGGTCTTCGCAGTGAACCTCTGGGGCGTGATCCACGGCAGCCGCGTCTTTGCCCCCCGCATGATCGCCCGCGGCAGGCCCGGCGCCATCGTCAACACGGGCTCGAAACAGGGCATTACCACGCCGCCCGGCGATCCGGCCTACAACACCGCGAAGGCCGGCGTGAAAGCCTTCTCCGAGGCCCTCGCCCATGAGCTGCGCAACACCGAGGGCTGCGCGATCACGGCGCATCTGCTGATCCCCGGCTTCGTCTACACCGATCTCACCCGGGGCGACCGGACGAAAAAGCCCTCCGGCGCCTGGACGCCGGAGCAGACGGCGGATTTCTTCATCGAGCACATGGAGCGCGGGGACTTCTACATTCTCTGCCCCGACAACGACGTCACGCGCGAGCTCGACGAGAAGCGCATGGCCTGGGCCATGGGCGACATCATCGAGAACCGCCCGCCGCTGTCGCGCTGGCATCCCGACTGGGCCGACCGGTTCAGGGACCACGTCGCCAAAGGCTGACATCGGACGGGCATCGGAAAGGGCGGTCGGGATGACGGGACGGCGGACGGCAACCTACGACATGACGGGACAGGTGGCGGCGGTCACGGGCGGCGCGCAGGGGATCGGCCATGCGGTGGCGCGGCGGCTGCACGCGGCGGGCGCCCATGTGGTGCTCTGGGACATCGACGGCGCGCGCGCGAAAGACGCCGCGGCGGCGTTCGGAGGACGGGCCGAAGCGCACCCGCTCGACGTGACCGATCACGAGGCCGTCGAGGCCGCCGCGCAGGAGACCGCGGCGCGGCATGGTCGGATCGACATGCTGGTGTGCTCGGCGGGGATCGCGGGCAGCAATGCACCCGTCACCGACTATCCCGTGGCCGAATTCCACCGGATCGTCGACATCAACCTCCACGGCGTCTTTCACTGCTGCCGCGCGGTGCTGCCCGGGATGGCGGCGCGCGGCTATGGCCGGGTCGTCACCATCGCCTCGGTGGCCGGCAAGGAGGGCAATCCCAATGCCGGCGCCTATTCCGCCTCCAAGGCCGCCGTGATCGCCCTGACGAAGACGCTCGGAAAGGAGCACGCGGGCGCCGACATCGCGATCAACTGCGTGACGCCCGCCGCCGCGCGCACGCGGATCTTCGACCAGATGGCCCAGAGCCATATCGACTTCATGCTTTCGAAGATACCGCGGGGGCGGTTTCTCGAGGTCGATGAGGCCGCCGCCATGATCGCCTGGCTCTGTTCGGAGGAGAACTCCTTCACCACCGGCGCGGTCTTCGACCTCTCGGGCGGTCGGGCGACCTACTGACCGGCGCCCGTCACCGGGGTCGATAGGCGAAGCGGGTGAACCGGGCCTCTCTGGCGCGTCCGCTGGTGTCGTAGGCCAGCATTCCCACAAAGGCGCCGGTGAAGGAGCCGTGCTCCCCACGCCCGCCCTCGTCGGAGATCACCGAGGCGTCGAGATCGGGGCCGATCCTCTGCCAGTCGCCATCGCCCTGCGCCCAGGAGAACCGCTGCACCGCACGATCGATCTCGACCCGCAGCCGCACCGGCCCCGGGGCGAGCCGCGCGAGATCCGGGAACTGCGTCAGCGCCGCATCGGGCCAGTCCCCCGGGCAGGAAAGGACCCGGAGCGCCCGTCCCTCTCCCGGCTCGTCCGTGACGACCAGCGCGTGGAACTTGTGGCGGTTGTAATAGGTCGTCAGCCCGGCCCCCTGCTGATAGGTCTCGGGGCCAAACGCGACCTCGGTTTCGGCCTCGTAGACGTGATGCTCCTGCCGCCGGGCAACCAGCGCCTGTTCGAACCAGCTTCCGATGCTCTCGCGTCCGATCAGCGTCAGCGCGCCGTCGCCGAGGCGGAAGATGCGCTCGTGCTCGGGGGTCCTCAGCCACTGGAACTCCATCGGCAGGCTGTCACCGTCGAAGACATGCTCCGACGCGGCGGGCGACGCGGGCTGCGCCTCGGCAAGACCCGGTACCTCCTCGCGCGGCAGGAGCCCGCCGCCCTCGAGATAGAGCCATCCGTCCTCGCCCCAGACGCAGCGCTCGATGCCGGTCTCCCGACCCAGGGGGCAGAACCGTCCGGTGCCATCCGCCCCCGGGATCGGACGCCCCATCAGGAAGGTGTGGTAGACCTGCCCGTCCGGCGTCTCCACATACTGGCCGTGTCCCGTGCGCTGGATCGGATGATCCGGGTCATTCGACGCAGTCATCAGGTGCAGGTTCGGGTGCGTCTCGTAGGCCCCCCGGATATCCCGCGCGCGCGCCATGCTGACGGCGTGGTCGTAACCCGTGCCGCCCTCGGCGGTCGTGAGATAGTACCAGCCGTCGCGCCGGAAGAGATGGGGTGCCTCGGTCAGTCCGCGGTCGGTGCCGGGCCAGATGTTGGTGATCTCTCCCGAGAGGCCCCGGTTCGGCGACCATTCCTGCAGGAGGATCCCGTCGAAACTGGCATGGGCCGGGTTGCCGCCCGTACCGTTGCCCCGGTGGTTCCACTGCATGTTGACGAACCACTTGCGGCCGTCCGTGTCGTGAAAGAGCGAGGGATCGAAGCCCGAGGAATTGACGTACCAGGGATCGCTCCAGCGGCCGTCGATCGTCTCGCAGGTGGTGATGTAGTTGTGCGCATCCTTGAAGGCGCCGTCGAGCCGCTTGACGTCCGTGTACACCAGCCAGAACCGCCCGTCCGCATGGCTGAGGCTGGGCGCCCACACGCCGCAGCTGTCGGGATTGCCCCGCATGTCGAGCAGCCCCGCCCGGTTCAGCGGCCGCGCGACCAGCGTCCAGGTCACGAGGTCCCGGCTGTGGTGGATCTGCACGCCCGGGTACCATTCGAAGGTGGAGGTGGCGATGTAGTAATCCTCGCCCACGCGGCAGAAGGACGGATCGGGATTGAAGCCGGGCAGGATCGGGTTGCGGATCATGGCTGTACGCTCTGAGACTTGAGGGCAAGGGGCGGCCCCGCCGGTGCGAGGGGCGGGGCCGCGGTCATCATGCGGCCACCGGCGCCTCGGCGAGAAGCGCGCGGGCCGCTTCGGGGCCCAGTGCCTCGGGACGGGCGCAGGTGGTGGTCATCTCGACGAAACCGCCGGTCTCGCCCGAACGCAGGATGCCGGTCATGACGTCGACCGCGTGGAGGGCAAGGTCCATCGAACAGCGGTGCTCCCGCCCCTCGCCGATGGCCTGCGCCATGTCGGCAAGGCCCGCGGTCCGGTAGTTGGCCATCGGTCCCTGCCGGTGGTCCTGGTTCGGAACGCCCAGCGGATGCGACCACGGCTCCAGCGGCGCGAACTCCGGCCCCTGCCCCGAGATCTCGATCGTGCCGCCGAAGAAATTCGGATCGGGCAGGATCAGGCTGCCTTCGGTGCCATAGAGCTCCATGTTGCCATGCCGGTGCGCCCAGACGTCCCAGCTGGCCGAAAGCGTCACCGCGGCCCCGTTCTCGAAGTCGAGCAGCGCGTGGATGTTGGTGGGCGTGGCAACCTCGATCACCTCCCCCCTGCGCGGCTCGGAGGTGACCGTGCGCGTGGGCGTGGCGGCCCCCGCCAGCGCCACGACCCGCTTCACCGGCCCGATGAGCTGGATCAGGTTCGTGACATAGTAGGGCCCGATGTCGAGAACCGGCCCCGCACCGGGCTGAAAGAAGAAGAACGGGTTCGGATGCCAGTGCTCCATGCCGTGGCTCATGACGTGACAGGTCCCCGAGACGATTCGCCCGACCCGCCCCTCGTCGATCACCGCCCTGGCCTGCTGATGCGCACCGCCCAGAAAGGTGTCCGGGGCGGAGCCGATCCTCAGCCCGCGCTTGTCCGCAACGGAGCGGAGATGCTTGCCCTCGTCGAGCGACAGCACGAGCGGTTTCTCCGAATAGGCGTGCTTGCCGGCCTCGAGGATCGCCAGCGTCACCTTGTAATGGGCATCGGGGATCGTGAGGTTCACTACGATGTCGATGTCCTCGGCCGCGAGAAGCCCCTCCACGGTTTCCGCGCGCACGCCGTATTCCTCGGCCCGCGCCTTCGCCGCCTCGGGCAGCATGTCGGCCACCGCCCGCACCGTGATGCCACGGAAGAGTGGCGCGAGTTTCAGATAGGCCGTCGAGATATTGCCGCATCCGATGATGCCGACGCCAAGTTCCTGCATTGCTCTTTCCCCTCTCAGAGACCGCGTGCGGCCTCGATGGACCGGCGCGCGAAGCGGCGGTCATCGCTCGGATTGTCGTGCTCCATGACGAAATGGCGGCAGGGCGTGCCGCGCAACTGCTGCATGAGCGCGGTCCAGTCCATCGTCCCGTGCCCCACGTCGGCCCAGCCGTCCTCGTCCGTGGCCTCTCCCTCCGGGGCGATGTCCTTCACATGAGCCGCGATGATCCGGTCGGAGTATCTGGCGATCCACTGCGCCGGGTCCTCCTTGCCCTTCACGATCCAGGCGGCGTCCACCTCCCAGACGAGCGAGGGATCGCCCGCGAGGATCAGGTCGAGAGGCTTGTCCTCGCCTTCGACGGCGGCGAACTCGAAGTCGTGATTGTGCCAGCCGAAGGTCAGCCCCGCGTCCTGCAGCGGCTTGCCCGCCTCCGCCAGCGCCCGGCCGAAGCTGCGCCAGCCTTCGGCGCTCTGCACCCGCAGGTCCGGGCCGACGGCGGGCACGATGACCGCAGACATGCCCATGGCGCTGGCGATGTCGCGCACCCGGTCGGGCTGGTCGCGCACCATCTCGAAGCCGAAATGCCCCGTCGGCATCGTCAGTCCGCAGTCATCCAGCGTGGCGCGCAGCGCGGAAAGATCGGAGCATTCGGCAAAGATGCCGCCGAAGGCCTCCACCGCGCCATAGCCGAACTCGGCCACCATGCGCAGCGTGTCCTCGAGCGGCCCGAAGTTACGGGAGCTGTAGAGCTGATAGGAGAAGTCCGTCATCGTCGTGTCCAGTCTGTCTTGGATCGGTCTGTTTCAGGCGGCCATGGTGGCGCCGTGAAGATCACGCAGGGTGAAAGCAGGCTCCGGCCCGTTGGTCTCGGGCCGGAAGGTGATGGTCACGGGACGGCCGGGGATCAGCGTCACCGCATTGTCGGAGAAGCGTCCGGGACGGTCCGCCTCAAGGCTCACGAACAGAGCGAGCGCCGCCGCATCGAGCGTGATTTCCCAGGCATCCCGCACTTGCGCCACGCGCATCCCGATGCCGGGCGGAAGAAGACCGTAGGCCTTGTAGGGCCTCGGCGCGGAATGCTCCGCGCCCGCCCCGCCCTCATGGCGCCAGGCCCAGCCGAGGAGCCTTGCCTCGCCGAGCGCGGCGCGCTGCACCCGAAGCACCTCGAGCGCCGCGTCGGGGCCGACGGTCGCCCCGGCTTCCGCCAGAGTTTCGGCCCGGCCATCGAGGAACAGCGCCTCTGCCGTCACCTCCACCGCCACCGGCGCGCCCGTGTCGTTCACCGCCTTCAGGACGATCTGCTCCCCCTCGGGCACGGCCACCACATGCACCGGCGCATGGAACCGCCGCGCCATGTGGTGCATCAGCTTCCAGCCGCCGCCATAGTCTAGGCTCGACCATGAACAGACCGGCCAGGTGTCGTTGAGCTGCCAGTAGAGCGTTCCCTTGCAGCGCGGTTTCAGCGACCGCCAATGCTCGACCGCCGTTCGGATGGCGAGGCCCTGCTGCACCTGGCTGAGATAGACGAAGCTCTCGAAATCCTTCGGAAACCGGAAATAGCGGAACATCGTCTCCGCGATCCGGGCATTGCCGCCGGCGTTCTTCTGGTGGCTTTCGAGCACCGGCGAGGCGATGTTGAAATCGGCAGGATCGGCGAATTGCCGGATCACGGACATCGACGGATAGGATTGAAAGCCGAATTCCGAACAGAAGCGCGGCGCCACGTCCCGGTAATGGTCGAAATCCCGCCCCTCGTGCCAGACCGACCAGAAATGCATGTCTCCCGCGCTGTCGTCATGCCAGGCATCGCCAAAGCTCATCGGCCCCGGGCTGGGCGAGGAGGGCCACCAGTTCGCGCCGGGTGCCGTCTCTCGCAATGCCGCCTCTATGGTGCGGTTCAGCCGGTCGTAGGACACGAGATAGCGGTCGCGGTTCTGCACGCTCTCGGGAAACCACGTCAGCGCGCCGATGAGTTCGTTGTCGCCGCACCAGAGGGCAATCGAGGCGTGATGCTGAAGCCGCGCGACGGTTTCGCGCACCTCACCCGCCACCTCGTCGAGGAACTCCGGGGTCGATGGATAGAGGTGGCAGGCGAACATGAAATCCTGCCAGACCATCAGTCCAAGCTCGTCGCAGAGATCGTAGAACCAGTCCGGCTCGTAGCGCCCGCCGCCCCAGACGCGGATCATGTTCATGTGGGCATCGACGGCCGACTGCAGGAGGTGTCGCGTCTTCTCCTTGGTGATCCGCCCGGGCAGCGCATCGGCGGGAATCCAGTTCGCGCCGCGCGCGAAGACATCCCGTCCGTTCACGCGAAAGCCGAAGCTGCGCCCGATCTCGTCGGGTTCCGACACGAGATCCAGACTGCGCAAGCCGATCCGCCGCTTCACAGACGTGCCGCCCAGCGTGACCGTCAGGTCGTGGAGCACCTGCGCCCCCTGCCCCGCCGGCCACCAGAGCTGCGGGTCGTCGATCCCGATGCGCGCCTCGAACCGGCCGTCCGTCACCGGGGCCTCGACGCTCTGCGCGGCGAGCGACACGAGGCACAGGCGCCCCTCCGCGTCCGTAGCCTCTCCGGCGACCGTCACCGTAACATGGCCCGGCTCGTGGTCCTGCGTGACCGTCAGCCCGGTCACGCGCGGCGCGCGCGCGGGCTCGATCCGGATGTCGCCATAGATGCCCGCGGGCGCCAGCGCGATGTTCCAGTCCCAACCGAAATCGCACTGCACCTTGCGCAGCATGTTGCCGTTGGGGATCGGGCAGTTTGCCTTGTGATAGGGCACCGGAAAGGGTTGCGCCTGCTGGGCCGCCTCGGCAGCCGCGACGCTGGACTGCAGAACGATCTCGATCTCGTTCTCGCCCGCCTGCGCCACCCCGCCGAGATCGGCGCGATACCCGCGAAAGGCATTCGCCGTCTCGAGCACGACCCGGCCGTTGACGCGCACCGTGGCCACGCAGTCGACCCCCGAAAGCACCAGCGCCACCTCGGGATCGGTCAGCGTCACCCGCCGCCTCAGCGTCCAGTCCCGTTCCGCGATCCAGCGCAGCCCGTATTCGTTCCTGCCGTGGTAGGGATCCGGAATCCGCCCCGCTCTCTCCAGCGCGGTGATGACATCGCATGGCAGCTCGATCTCGAGGGCGTGGTCGCCCCGGGCGTCCGACAGCGACCATGTCCCGGAAAGGTCGATCGAACCGGCAGAGCCCTGGATCACAATCGCACCTCTGAGGCGCTGTCGAAGAGCGAGGACTGCTCCAGAGCAAGGCCGATCCGCATCCGGTCGCCCTTTCTGACCTGGGATTGCCCGTCCATCCTGAGCCTGAAGCGCGATCCCTCGAAGGTGGTCCACACCAGCGTGTCAGAGCCCATCGGCTCCACCAGTTCCACCGGAACCTCCGCGGCATAGGCCGCACCCTCCGCGGCGTCGCCGGTCACCACATGCTCGGGGCGCACGCCGATCCACGCGGGTCCGCTCATGTCGCCGCGGCCGGAGGCCCGGTAGCGGTCGAGCGGAATCCGCGCCTCGCCCACGCGGAAGATGCCGCCGTCGATCACACCTTCCATGAAGTTCATCGACGGGGAGCCCACGAAGTCGGCGACATACTTGTTCACGGGGCGATTGTAGATCTCGTCCGGGCTTGTCAGCTGCTCGATGACGCCGCCGCGCATGATCGCGATGCGGTCGGCCAGGGTCATCGCCTCGATCTGGTCGTGGGTGACGTAGATCATCGTGTTGCCGAGCCGCGAATGGAGCTGCTTGAGCTCCACCCGCAGGTCCGCGCGCAGCTTGGCGTCGAGGTTCGAGAGGGGCTCGTCGAAGAGGAACACGTCCACGTCCCGCACCAGAGCCCGACCGATGGCGACGCGCTGCCGCTGGCCGCCCGACAGCGCGGCGGGCTTGCGCTTCAGCAGGGGCTCGATCTGCAGGATCTCGGCGGCGCGGGTCACGCGCTTTTCGATCTCCGCCTTCGGCATCCGCGCATTGCGCAGCCCGAAGCTGAGGTTCCCCTCCACCGTCATCTGCGGATAGAGCGCGTAGGACTGGAACACCATGCCGATGCCCCGTTCCGAGGGCTCGGCCCAGGTCACGTTCCTGCCGTTGATGAAGATCTGCCCGTTGGTGACCTCCAGAAGACCCGCGATGCAGTTGAGCAGCGTGGACTTGCCGCAGCCCGAGGAGCCCAGGAGGACGAGAAACTCCCCCTCGCGGATGTCGAGGTTCAGGTTCTTCAGTACCCCGAGCCCGCCGAAGCTGAGATCGAGATTGCGGATTTCGACGGAATGCATGGGATCAGCCTTTCACCGCCCCGGCCGCGATCCCGCGGACGAAGAGCCTGCCGGAGGCGAAGTAGATGACGAGGGGAACGAGACCGGTCAGCAGGGTCGCCGCCATGTTGACGTTGTATTCCTTCACGCCCTGCACGGAGTTGACGATGTTGTTGAGCTGAACCGTCATCGGATAGCGCTCGGGACTCGAGATGTAGGTCACGCCGAACAGGAAATCGTTCCAGATGCCCGTGACCTGGATGATCAGCGCCACCACGAAGATCGGCAGCGACATCGGCATCACGATCCGGAAGTAGATCCCCCAGAACCCCGCCCCGTCGACCCGCGCCGCCTTGAAGAGCTCGGACGGGATCGCGGCGAAGTAGTTTCGGAAAAGAAGCGTGTTGATCGGCATGCCGAAGACGACGTGCACCAGCACCAGCCCGGTCAGTGATCCATAGAGCCCCGCCTCGCGCAGCATGATGACTATGGGATAGAGCATCACCTGGTAGGGAATGAAGGCGCCCAGGATCAGGATGGTGAAGAACAGCTCCGATCCCCTGAACTTCCACATCGAGAGCGCGTAGCCGTTCACGCTGGCGATGGCGATGGACAGGATCACCGAGGGGATCAGGATGCGGACCGAGTTCCAGAAGCCGCGGCTCAGCCCGTCGCAGTTGATACCGGTACAGGCCTCCGCCCAGGCCTTCACCCAGGGCTGGAAGGTGATCTCCATCGGCGGGGAGAAGACGTTGCCGAGACGGATCTCCGGCATCCCCTTCACCGAGGTGACGAGCATGACATAGAGCGGCAGCAGGTAATACATCGCCACGATCAGCAGCGTGCCGTAGAGCATGATGTTGGTGCCGCTCAGGGCGCGCTTCGGCCGCGGGCCGTGGGGGCCGGAGAGGCGCTCGCGCACCGCGTCGGCGGCCGGGAGGGTCGAGCCGAGGATACCGGGATCAGCCACGTTTCCGGCCTCCGAATTCGAGATAGGCCCAAGGGACCAGGATGATGACCACGCTCAGCAGCATCATCGTCGAGGCGGCGAAGCCCTGCCCCATGTTCTGGCCGCCGAACATGTTGTTCATGACGTATTTCGCGGGCACTTCAGAGGCGATGCCGGGCCCGCCCGCGGTCATCGCGACGACGAGATCGTAGAGCTTCACGATCCCGCTCGCGATCAGCACCACGGAGGTCACGAACACGGGCCGCATCATCGGGATGATGACGAAGACATAGGTCTTCCACGTCGGGATGCCGTCGATCCGCGTGGCCTTCCAGATGTCCTCGTCGATGCCGCGCAGCCCTGCCAGCATGATGCACATGATCAGCCCCGTGCCCTGCCAGAGCCCGGCGATCAGCAGGCCGTACATCACGATATCGGCGTTGTAGAGCGGATCGAAGTTGAAGCTCTCCCAGCCGAGACCGCGGACGATACCCTGGATCCCGAACTCGGGATTGAGGATCCACTGCCAGATCAGGCCGGTGACGATGAAACTCAGCGCGAAGGGATAGAGGAAGATCGTGCGAAACGCGTCCTCGAACCGGATCTTCCGGTCCAGAAGCGCCGCCAGAACAAAGCCGAGGAGCAGCGTCAGGACGAGCGAGCAGATCCCGTAGATCGCGAGGTTCTGGATCGACACGATCCAGCGCCGTGTCTCCCAGAGACGCTCATACTGCTGCAGTCCTGCCCAGTCGAGCCGGGGCAGCAGGCCCGAGGATGTGAAGGAATAGACGATGGTCCAGATCGTCCCGCCGACGAACACCACCAGCGCGGTGAAGATCATCGGGATCGAGGCGATCTTGGGCATCAGGTTGCGAAAGAGCCGGATAGGCGGTTTCGCTCGCGTCGCGGCGCTCTCCGCGCGCGCGCCGTTCTGGACCAGTGCCATGGCGGTCTCCCTTTGGAGGGTCTCGGGCCGTCGTGTCACGGAAGGCGGAGAAACGCCCCGGCCGGTCATCCGGCCGAGGCGCATGCTCGCGGATCAGTCCGCGTTGGCGATGATCTCGACGTAACGCTCCTGCGCTTCCGCGGCAGTCATGCTCGGATCGCTCCAGAACTCGGTCATCAGGTCGTTGACCTGCTGGTTCGTGTCGGGCGTCAGCAGGGCGTTCCCCGAGGGGAGCGTCTGCCCCGCGGCCAGAAGCTCGAGACCCTTCTGAGTGCAATCGTTCACGGTGCCCAGATCGACATCGCCCCGGATCGGCAGGGAGCCTTTCGCGGAGTTGAACGACACCTGCACTTCCGGAGACAGCAGCAGCGCGGCCAGCTCCTTCTGAGCGGCCTCGACCTCGGGGTCGTCCTGCACAGGGAAGTAGAAGGCATCGCCGCCGGTATCGAGGATCCCGGTCACGCCGAGGCCGGGAAGGCAGTGATAATCCTCGCCAGCGACCTGTCCGGCGACGGCGAATTCGCCCTGCGCCCAGTCACCCATGATCTGCGCCGCGGCCTGGCCGGTGATCACCGCGTTGGTGGCCTGGTTCCAGTCCGAGACGTTCAGTCCGGCCGCCAGATCGCGCGCATTCCCGAAGGCCTCGAACACGCGGGCATAGGCCTCGCCGCCCGCGACATCCACGTCCTTGTCACGGTTGATGGCCAGCCAGGCTTCCTCGCCGGCGAGCGCGATCGCCATCACGCCGAACGCACCCGACTGCTGCCAGGACTGACCGCCCACGGCGAGCGGAACGATGCCCGCCTCGCGCAGCGCCGGCGCGCTTGCGACGAGGCCGTCCCAATCGCTGGGAACCTCGATACCCGCCTGTTCGAAGGCGTCATCGCTCAGCCACATCCACTGCCAGGAATGGATGTTGACCGGCGCGCAGTAGACCCGCCCGTCGACGGTGCAGGCCTCCAGCAGCGACGGCGGATTGACGATGTCGAACCAGCCCTCGGCCTCGGCCACGTCGGTCAGGTCGAGCAGCAGGCCCGCCTCGATCAGTTCCTCGGCCTGCCGGCCGTGGTTGAACTGGAACGCATGCATCGGGTCGCCGCCGATGATCCGGCTGACCATGATCGGACGCGCGGTGTCGCCGCCGCCGGCGATCGCGCCGTCGACCCAGTTATGCTCGGTGCGCTCGTTCAGCGCCTCGGCGAACTTCGCCACCGCCGCGGCCTCGCCGCCGGATGTCCACCAGTGCGAGACCTCCAGATCGACCGCGAACGCGGCCGTTCCCGAGCACATCGCCGTTGCGGCGAGCAGTTTTCCCATGACCTTCACGATTTGCTCCTCCCAGAATCTAAATCGTTGTAGGAGACGCTACATCGATTTAGAAATTCCAAACAAGCCCTTTTTTCGGCGCTGGGCTCCGCGCATCGACCGACCATCCCGCGTGTCGGCCCCTGTCCGGATTGTGAGCCGCCGGGGGCTTGCGTAAGGAGACGGTCATGACCGCGCGCAAAGGGCCCCGGACCCCCTCGCCGACCGACAGGCGGCCTCCCGGACGCCCGACACTCAAGACGATATCGGAACTCAGCGGCCTCGCCGTGCCCACCGTGTCCCGCGCGCTCAACGACGCGCCGGACATCGGCGAGGCAACGAAGCGCCGGGTGCAGGAACTGGCCGAGAAGATCGGCTACCGCCCGAATCGTGCAGGCCTTCGCCTGCGCACCGGCAAGACCAACGTGATCGCTCTGGTGCTGCCGACGAACTACGACATGCTGAACTACACTGCGCGCCTGATCACCGCGATCGTCGCGGGCACCCGTGGCACCGCCTATCACCTCATCATCACGCCCTACTTTCCGGACCAGAACGCCATGGACCCGGTCCGCTATCTCGTGGAGACCCGGTCGGCCGACGGCCTCATCCTGAACCAGACCGAACCCGAGGATCCGCGCGTCGCCTACCTGATGGAGCAGGGATTCCCCTTCGCGACCCATGGCCGGACCAGGTGGTGCGACCGGCATCCGTTCGTCGATTTCGACAACGCCGTGTTCGGACGGATCGGTGCCCGGCGCCTGATCGCGCGAGGCCGCCGCCGCCTCCTTCTCATCGCGCCGCCGCAGAACCAGACCTATGCGATGAACATGATCGCTGGCGCGGCCTCGGCGGCAGCGGACGCGGGCGCCACGCTCGAGGTGCTGGACGGCGTCTCCAGCGACAGCCCCTCCATCGAGGTGGAAGCCCGGATTCGCGCGCGATTCTCCACGGGACCGCGACCTGACGGGATCATCAGCGCGTCCACCTCCGCCGCGATCGCCGCGACGGCCGGAATCGAGTCCGAAGGCCTGACTCTGGGGCGCGAGGCCGACCTGATCGCCAAGGAAGCCGTGCCGTTCCTGCGCCGGTTCCGCTCCGAGATCCTGTCTGTCTACGAGGATGTGGCCCAGGCCGGCGCGGTGCTGACCCGGGCGGTGATCCAGGCCATCGACCATCCGGAGTTGCCCCCGATCCAGGTCCTTGACGCGCCCGGAGACTGAGCCGCCGGGTTTCCGGCCATCGCCTCCGGGGACAGACGGCAGGCGCGGCCTGCGTCAGGGCAACCCGGCGGTGCCGCTCATTCCGCCGCCATGTGGACCGCTAGGGGCAGCGGTTCGGTCGGCGACGCGGCTCGCGCCTCCGTCCCGGGCCGCCGCCGGGACAGGGTGAGCGCGAACATCTGCGGCGTGAAGGCGAAGGCCAGCGTCACGGAAAGCGCGACGCCGCCCGCCACTGCCATGGCGAAGGGCGGCCAGAAACCGCCCCCGCCCAGGATCAGCGGCAGGAAGCCCCCGAAGGTGGTGACCGTCGTCGACGCGATGTGCCGCGCCGAGCCAGCGACCACGTCGACCATCGCGGCACGGTCCCCGCTCGCGGCGCGCGGGTCCTCCTGCAGGCCCGACAGCACGATGAGGGCGGCATTGATCGACACGCCGATGGAGCCGATCACTCCGATGATCGCGGTGATGCCGAAGGGATAGTCGAACGCGGCCAGTGCCAGCATGGACAGCCCCGCCGACAATCCCGCGACGGAGAACGCGATCAGGGTCAGGCGGAACGAATTGAAGGACATCGCCACCACGGCGATCGACATCGTGACGATCAGGCCCAGCGGCGCCACCAGCGCGGTCACGGTGCTGTCGCGGGCGTCACTGTCGCCGCCCGTCTCCAGCCGTACGCCTTCCGGCAGGGAGAGGCCGCCGGCCTCGAGCCGGGCCATGGCCTCGACCAGCGCCGCCTCCGGCAGGACGCCGGGCAGAAGGAAGGCCTGCACGGTGTTGACGCGCTCGCCATTCCGGCGCGTGATCTTGCTTTCCGAGGGCTCCAGCCGCAATGTGCCGAGGGTCGACAGGGGCACCGCCGGAAACGCCCCCGTCGCCGCCACCTGCGCCGCGCTGGGCGGCAGGATCGGCATGTCCCCGATGGCCACCGGATCGCCCCTCAACCCCGCTCCGAGCCGCACGCGAACGGGCAGCTCCTCGGTGCCCTCCAGCATCGAGCCCCCCGTGACGCCTTCGAGACCCGCCTCCATCTGCCGCGCGATCCGGCCCAGATCGAGCCCCAGCAGCCGCGCCCGCGCCTCGTCCACCTCGAGCGTCAGCCTCGGGCTCCCGCCGGCGATGCCGGTGCGCACCGCGGTGATCTGCGGCACCTGCGCCAGCAGGGCCCGAATCTCGTCCCCTGCCCGCCGGAGCGCGTCGATATCCTGCCCCACGAGCCGCAGCTCCACCGGCGCATCCACCGGCGGGCCCTGCGTCAGCCCCCGGATCACCAGACGCGCCTGCGGAAAGGCGGGCGGCAGGTCGTCCTGCAATTCCGAGAGCAGCCGTTCCGTCGCCGCCGGCGAGGTGGTGCGGATCAGGGCCTGAGCAAAGGCCGGGGCCTGATCCCGTTCGCCCACCATGTTGTAATAGAAGGCCGGCGCGGAGCGTCCCGCCACCCAGGCCACATCCCTTATGTCCGCTTCCGCCCGCAACCGCGCGTCGACATCGCGGAGCACCCGCAGCGTTCCCTCGATCGCGGTGCCCTCCGGCAGCTCCATCTCGATGTGAAACTGGTCGCGGTCGACGCCCGGAAAGAACTGGGGCGTGAGGCCGGGCAGGGAGAGGAATCCCAGCACCGGCATCATCAGCGCGAGGGCCACGCTGCGCAGCGGATTGGCCATCGACAGGGCCATCAGCCACCGGAAGCACCGCATCGCGATCCCGTCCCGCGGCGGGGTGCCATCCCCCGGCGCAAGCCAGTGGCCCGCGATGGCCGGAGTCAGGGTCACGGCGACGACGAAGGACCACGCCAGCATGACGATCACGGAAATCGCGATGGACCCCACGAAATCTCCCGCCGGTCCGGGCAGCAGCAGAAGCGGCATGAACGACAGGATCGTCGTGACGGTGGACGCCGCCAGAGGCACGGTCAGCCGCCGCACCGACCCCGCCACCGCCTCGAGCCGCGAGAGCCCCGCCCTCAGCCGCTTGCCCACCTCGTCGGTCATCACGATGGCCGCATCGACAAGAAGGCCGAGCGCCACGATCAGGCCCGTCACGCTCATCTGGTGGATCGGCACGGCGAGCGCATTCAGCGTCGCCAGCGAGGCCAGCGACACGACCGGGAGCACCATCGCCACGATCAGCGCCGAGCGCCAGCCCAGCGTGACGAAGAGCACCGCCACCACGAGCGCCACGCCGAGCGCCATGTTCAGCCCGACTTCGGCCAGCCTTTCGGAAGTGTAGCGGCTCTGATCGAAGACCGTCTCGACCGAGAGCCCCCAGGGCAGCGCAGCCGTCTGCACCTCCACCGCGGCGCGCACATCCGCCATCCAGCGGTCCACCTGCAGCCCGTCCGACAGCTTTGCCGAAACAAGGATCGCGCGCTTGCCGCCGTAGAACGCTGCCTCGGCCAGGGGGTCGCGCGCGCCCCGCGTGATCCGGGCGACATCGCCGAGCAGCGTGACCCGGCCCGCCGCATCCTCGCGCAGCACCACGGCGCGCAGCCGGTCCAGCGAGGTGATCTCCCCGGTCACGCCCAGCACGAGGTCTGTCGTTTCTCCGCGCAGCCGTCCCGCCTGGACCTTGGCATCCGCCGCCCTGACGGCCGCCGAGACCTCGTCCGCCGTCAGACCGAGCGCGGCGGCGCGGTCGGGATCGAGCGTGACGAGCACCTCCTCCTCCGGCAGACCATGCAGATCGACCAGACTGGTGCCCGGTACCCGCCGCAGACGGTCGGCCAGCGCCTCCGCCTCGCGGGCAGCGCGGGTCAGGCTCGAGCCTTCGGACAGGGTCAGCGCGAGAATCGCCGCATAGCCTCCGGCCCCGTCGCTGTTGAAGTCGGGCTCGAGGACACCCGCAGGAAACTCCCGCCGCGCATCCTCGACCGCATCGCGCACCTGCGCCCAGATCTGCTCGATGGACTCGGCCGGCACCGTCTCGATCAGCTCGACGGCGATCACCGAAATGCCCGTGGCGGAGGTCGACTCCACCGTTGCGATCTCGGGAATGGTCCGCAGTTCCGTCTCGATCTTCGCGGTCACCAGTGCCTCGACCCGGCCGGGGTCCGCGCCCGGAAAGGCGGTGGTGATCGTGGCGAAGATGTTGGTGATGGTCGGGTCTTCCTGGCGCCCGATCGAGATCAGCGAGGATAGCCCCGCCGACAGGACCACCAGCAGCGCCAGCAGCACGAGGCGGGGATTCCGGAAGAAGAGCGTGTCCATCCCGCCTACTCCGCCAGCGCGAGGACGAGCTGGCCCGGGGCGACCCGGTCCGGTGCCTCGGCCACGATGCGTGCGCCGGGGGGCAGCTCTCCGCGCAGGAAGACCCGCGCGCCGTCGCTGTGAATCACCTCGACGGCGGCGGGCAGGGTGCGGTCGCCTTCGGGCGTCGACTCGAGCGCCATGACCGACCAGCTTCCCCGCGCGCCCTCGCGCAGCGCGGAGAGCGGCGCCCAGAACCCGGGCTCCGCCACGCTCTGGTCGAGCACCAGCGCGACCGTGTCGCCAAGAACCGGCGCCACCCGATCCGGCAGCGTGATCACGACGGACCGGCTGCGGGTGCTCGGGTCGAGATCCGGCCGGATCTGGCGGATCGCCGCGGGCTGAACGACGCCGGCCCGCTCGACCTTGACACTCCCGCCCGGCTCCAGACCCGCCGCCAGCGCCGGCGGCAGCCCCACCCGCACCTCCGGCGGGGCATCCTCGAAGAGCACCAGCACCGGTTCCCCCGCGGACACCGCCCGGCCCGGATCGATAAGCCGCTCTCCGATGCGGGCGGCGAAGGGCGCGGTCAGGACGGATTTCTCCAGCTCCACGTCCACGCCCGCGATCCGTGCCCGCACCGCCGCCATGCCCGCCTCCGCCCTCTCAAGGGCCAGCCGCGCATCGTCCTGCGCGGCGACCGAGCGAAAGCCGCGCTCGGTCAGCGCGTCGTTCCGCGACAGGGTCAGCCGGGCGAGTTCCGCCTCCGCGCCGAGGGCGGCCAACTCCGCCTCCAGCGCCGCCCGCTCGGGCATCAGCGCGCTGGTGTCGAGCCGCGCGAGAACCGCGCCTCTTGCGACCCGGTCGCCCTCGTCCGCGAGAACCTGCGTGACGCGCCCGCCCAACTCGAACCCGAGGTCGATCCGCGCCGCGGCCTCCACCTGCCCGGTGAACCGGCGGGTGACCATATAGCCCGGAAGGGGCTCGACCCGCATCACCCCCACGGAGGTGATCGGGGCGCGCGGTGCCTCTGCACCGCCGGGCTCGTGCGACAGCACCTCGAGCCCTGCGAAGACCGCGGCACCGGCCCCTGCAAAGATCAGGATCGTCACCGCGAGCGTCAGGCTTCGCCGAACTGCCCGCCGAACGCCCGATGTCGCCGCATTGCCCATGTCTGCGCCTCCGCCCGAAGTGAGATGCTCTTACATATGTAAGTTTCACTCACTTTGGCAAGGGCAGATTCTCCGGACCCTGTGCGCCCTTCGCCAAGGCGCCGCTTGTCAATCGCGTCAAGACTCGCCTAACGTCGCCCGAATTCTCAAGTGAGAACCACTTACCAGATCGGCGAGCCAGGCAGATGTCCGACGATCCCGCCCGCGCAAGACCCGCGACCTCCAGGGCCGGCTACCACCACGGCGACCTCCGCGCGCAGTTGATCGAGGCCGTGCGCGACCTCGTGGAGACGCACGGTCCGGACGGCTTCTCCGTGGCCGAGGCCGCGCGCCGCGCCGGTGTCAGCTCGGCTGCGCCCTACAAGCACTTCCGGGACCGTCCCGAAATTCTCCGCGCCGTGGTGAGCGAGGGAATGGACCGGCTGCGCGCCGCGATGGAGCGCGGTGCGGCGGCGCATCCCGCGGGCTCGCTCGAGGGCGTGGCGGCCATCGGCCTCGCGTATGTGGACTTCGCGAAGGCCGAGCCGGGTGTCTTCCGTCTCGTCTTCGGCCTGACCGAGGGGCACGAGAACGCCCCCGACCTGCGCGAGAAGGGCGAGGACTGCTACGGTGTGGTCCTCTCCGCCGCCGCAGCCTGCCTCGGCCTGCCCCCCGACGATCCGGACGTGGAGCGCCGGGCCTACATGCTCTGGTCCTTCGTCCACGGTCATTCCTTCCTGACCATCGACATGAAACACGCCGCCCCCGAGGGCGGGATCGACGACGGCGCCTACCTGATGGCGGTCAGCCGCGCGATCCTCGGACCGAAGACCTTCTAGCGGAGACCGCTCAGCCGGCCTCCTCCATCCGCATCCGCGGCCTGTCCCCGCCCAGCCCCGCAAAGGCCATCTGCCGGCAGGAGAAGACGATGATCTGCTGGTCCATGGCCACCCTGTTCAGTGCGGTGAACATCTTCACGATCCGGTCGTCGTCGGAATAGACCAGCGCATCGTCGAGGATGATCGGCAGATGCTGGCCGCGCCGCGCGAAGAGCCGTGCGAAGGCGAGCCGCGTCAGGATCGCGATCTGCTCCTGCGTGCCGCCCGAAAGGGTCTCGAACTCCTCGGTCTCGCCGCCCCGGCGCAGGGCGTTCGGCATGATGCTGTCGGTCTCCCAGTCGATGCCCGCATCCTCGTGGAGGATGCGCAGGAGCGGCCGCAGTTCCTCCTGCACCGGCTCGAAATAGGCCTCCCGGGCCCCGTCGCGCGCCGCCGTCAGCGCCTCGCGCAGCCGCACCAGCGCCGCCACCTCGGCCTCCATCCGCGCGGCGCGGGCGCGGGCCGCCGTCAGCCGGTCCGCCACTTCGTTGCGGCGTTCCTCCACGCCCTCCTCCGCCCGCGTGTCGATCCGCGCCGAAAGATCCGCGCGCCGCTCGAGGAGATGCTCGCGCCGCCTGCGGGCGTTCTCGTGGGATGCCTCGGCGCGCTTGAGATTCGCCGCCGCGGTCGCCGCATCGGGCGCGCCCGCGGTCAGCTCCGCATGCGCCCTGTCCGCGGCCCTGGCGGCGATCTCCGCCCGTTCGGCCGCTGCCGCGAGGGCCGCGAGCCTGCCTTGCCGGGTGTCCTCCTCGCCCGCCAGGGCCTCCGCCGCCTCGCGCCGGTCCCGCGCGCCCGCCAGCGCGGCCTCCGCGGATGCGACCTTCTCCCGCGCCGCACCGACCGCCTCCGAGGCTGCTCCGAGCCGCCCCCGCAGCTCCGCCTCGCGCGTCTCGGCCTTTTCGAGATCCCGCGAGATCTCCTCCACCGGTCGAACGGGACCCTCGGCCGCCTCGGCGGTCACCGCGCGCGCCGCGGCCAGCGCCTGCTCCAGCCGCTCGATCCCGTCCGGCGCAAGCGAGCGCCCCAAGCCATCGGCAAGCTCCGCCGCGCCGATGTCCTGCTGCCGCGTCTGCGCGCGCGCGCGGGCCTCGGCGAGCGTGCCGACCCCGCAGCGCTCCAGCGCCTCGTCCTCTGCCGCCAGCGCCTCGGCGAACCGTGTCTCGGCATCCTCCGCCTCGGCCCCCTGCGGCAGGTCGAAGCGGAGGCACCCGATACCCGGCAACTCCAGTTCCGACCCGTCCTCGAGCGCCACGGGAACGCCCGCCTCGAGAGCCTGGCCCTCCAGCGACACCCGCGCGGTCCCGCTGTAGACCGGTGTCACCTTGACCGCTGCCGCGGCCGTTGCTCCGCGAAGCCGCGCCACCTCGCGGGCAGCCTCCTCCAGCGCGGAAAGCGCCTCCGCCGTCACGGGGTTTCCGGCGACACGCGCCTTGGCCGCCGCCGCCTCGGCGCGATGCCCGCGCACCTGCTCCAGCACTGCGGCGAGCCGCTCCGCCTCCTCCCGCGCGCGCCCGACCCGGTCGGCCCGCTCCGCCAGCGTGCGCTCCGCTCGCAACGCCCTGGCCGCCGCTTCCGCCTCGGCGAGAAGCCCGCGCACCTCCGTCTCGGCGCCGCGCGCGGTATCGAGCCGGGCCCGCGCCTCGCGTGCGTCCGCATCGGCCCGTTCAACCTCCTCTGCCGTCTCTCCGACCCGCTTCAACGCCTCCGCGAGGCCGTCGCGCCGCCGCAGGGCCTCCGCCGCCTGCATCGCGGCGAGATCTCTCTCCCCCCGGGCCGCGGCGATCTTCTGCGCATGGCTCTCCGCAGCGCGCGCCGCCTCCCGCGCCGCGTTGAGGTCGCTCTCGCGCCTGAGGCGTTCTTCCGGATCGTCGATTCGGCCGAGCTCGGCCTCTGTGGCCCGGCGCTCCCGCAGCGCATCCGCCAGCTCGGCGCACTGCCGCTCCAGCACCTCGAGCTCCGCCGCCAGTGCCTTTTCGCTCTCCACGGACTCTTTCCACGCACCCCTGGGCGACAGCCGGCTTCCCGTGGCGAGAAGGCCCAGATCGTCCTCGCAGCGGCGCAGGATGCGATCCATCGTGCGGCCTCCCGTGACCTTCTCGATCTCTCCCGCCACCGAGCTGAGAAGATCGCGCCGCGCCTCCGTCAGCCGCTCCCGCTCGGCGGGCTTGGCGTCGGCCGGTTCCAGCCCCAGGACCCCCTGCCGCACCCAGAGAAGCCCCGCCGGCCCCTGGTCCGCCGCACCCACCTGGCGCGCGATCCAGTCCTCCGCCTCTCCGTCGCGGGCGATCACCACTCCCCGCGCGAGATCGGTCACCGAGGCCCCGGCCTTCGCCAGAAAGCGCTTCTCGACGGCATAGCGACCGCCCTCGACCTCGATCTCGAGCACGATCCGGACCCCGCCGCCCGCGCGCGGACGTAGCGAGCCGACCAGTTTCCCCTTCGACGTGTATTTCTCGAAGGCCACGGCCTGGATCGCGTCGAAGAAGGTCGACTTGCCGAACTCGTTGGCCTCGCAGATCACCGTGATCCCGTCGCCCACGCCCCCGAAGGATACCCTGCGCCCCGCGAACTTCCTCACGTTCTCGAGGGTCAGACCGCGGATCCTCATTGAGTCTCCATCGCGTAGGAATAGAGCCGCGCCAGCGCCGCCGCCGCCACCGCATCCCCCGCCTCGGCAGCCGCCGCCAGTGCCTCGGCGGCATCGCGTACGGCGCCCCGGTCGTCGATCAGCGCCAGATCCCCGCCTTCGCGCAGCACGCCAAGCCCGGAGAGATCGCTCTCCGCCCACAGGAAATCCGGCGTCACCTCCGCGATCGCCCGCTCGAGCGCCGCCCGGGCGGCAAGGCCTGTCCGCCCGCTTGCGCGAATGTCGATCATTGTCCGGTCCCGCAGCGCCAGCCCGGGCAGCGCCCCGGTCAGCCGCTCTGCAGGGTCGTCGCCCTGGAGCAGGTCCAGCGTCAGCCGCGTCCAGCCGATCTGACCCGTCTCGACCTCCGTCACCTCCACCTCGGCGCCGGGGCCGGGGATCGCGACCAGGAGCGCCCCGGCCGGGCGATGGGGCTTGAAACTGTCCGGCTCGGGCGTGCCGGAATACCAGGTCTGCGGCCCCACCTCGATCCGCCCGTGCCAGTCGCCGAGCCCGAGGTAGTCGAGCCCCGAAAGCCGGGCGCGCTCGGGCGGGATCACGGCGCCGCCCTCTCCGCCCATTTCCTCCACCGACCGGAAATCGCGGATCGAGCCATGGCCGAGTCCGATCCGCACCGCCTCGCCCGTCGCCGCCTCGCCCATCCACTCGGTCAGGTCCCGGCCGGGAGCGCGCGCCGTGCAGGGTGCGGGCAGCAGGACCGCCCCGGCCGTCAGCGCCATCGGCGCGGCCTCGACGGCCAGCATCACGTTGCCGGGCCTCTCCCGCGCGAGCGTGCCCCAGATCTCCGCCGCACCGAGATGGTCGTGGTTGCCGGGCATCAGCACCCAGGTCAGGTCATCGTGCCCGGCCATGGCGTTCACCGCCTGTCGCAGCGTGGCCCGGGTGGGTGTCTCCGCGTCGAACGTGTCGCCCGCAAGCAGTACATGGCTCGCCCCCCCGGCCCGCGCCGCGGTCGCCAGATGGCCGAGACTGTCCTGCCTCGCCTGCCGCAGCCGGTGCCGCACCGGCTCGGGAAAGCCGCCGAACGGCTTTCCCAGGTGCACGTCGGATGCATGAAGAACCCGGATCACGCCGTGCGCCCCCGAAGACCACGCGACCCGTCGCACCCGCCCCTGATCCGCCGCCCCGCTCTCATCCGCTCGAACCCCGGTCCCCTGCGCGCGGCAATGTCCCACGCGGCGCGAACGGAGTTCAATCGCCTTCTGTCTGGGGATCGACACGAATTTTCCCGCGGCGCCGGGATGAGACCCCCCGACGTCTTCGTATGCGAGCGATGGAATGAAGGGACGAGCAGCATGACCCCGGCACCGCAACTGGACACGACCACGCTTCTGACACCCGGCGACCCCGCGCCGACCTTCACGCAGCGCAGTGTCAGCAACCCGCGGTTCACCTTCGACACGGCGGCGGGCCGTTATCTCGTCCTGTGCTTCTACGGCTCCGCGGCCGATCCCCATTCCGAGGCCGCCCTCGCCGCAGCCCTTGCCCGCCCCGACATCTTCGACGACACGCGCGCCTCCTTCTTCGGCGTCAGCGTCGATCCCGAAGACGAGACCGCGGGGCGCATCACGAACCGCCTGCCCGGCTTCCGCCACTTCTGGGATTTCGACCTGACCGCCTCGCGTCTCTACGGCGTCGCGGCGCGGGACGCGGACCCCGGCTCAGGCCCCGTCGCGCTCATGCGGCAATGGGTGGTGATCGACCCCACCATGCGGGTCCTCGCCGCGATCCCGTTCCGCAACGACCGCAGCGACCTCGAGGAAGTCATGACGGTCCTCGACAGCCAGCCGCCCCCGGACCGCTACGCCGGCACCGAGATCATGGCGCCCGTGCTGTTTCTGCCGCGGGTCTTCGAACCGGAGCTCTGCCGCCACCTGATCGACCTCTACGAGACGAACGGCGGCGAGGAGAGCGGCTTCATGCGCGAGATCGGCGGTCGGACCGTGGGCGTGCAGGACCCTGGCTTCAAGCGGCGCAAGGATTGCACCATCGAGGACAAGGAGCTGATCGGCGCCCTGCAGACCCGCTTCCTGCGCCGCGTCGTGCCGGAGATCGCCAAGGTCCACCAGTTCCGCGTCACCCGGATGGAGCGCTATATCGTCAGCTGCTATTCGGCGGAGGACGGCGGGCATTTCCAGGCGCACCGGGACAACACGACCAAGGGCACCGCGCACCGCCGCTTCGCCGTGTCGGTCAACCTCAACGACGATTTCGACGGCGGCGAGGTCAGCTTTCCGGAATACGGGACGCGAAGCTTCAAGGCCCCGCCGGGCGGCGCGGTGGTGTTCTCCTGCTCCCTTCTGCACAAGGTCAGCAAGGTCAGCCGCGGTCGCCGCTACGCCTTCCTGCCGTTCCTCTACGACGACGCCGCGGCCCGCATCCGCGAGGAGAATGCACGCTTTGTGGGAGAGAAGGGATCGGCCTATCGTGCCGCAACACCTGCGCCGGCGAACGACCCAGCGTGATGCGCCGGTAGGGAAAGGGAGCCGCGCCGCGATGGCCAGGGACGATCTCGATGTCGTGGGACAGCTCGACGCGCTGCGCCGTTACGCGCTCGTCCTGACGCGCGACGCGGAAAGCGCGGACGACCTCGTGCAGGCGACCTTCGTGCGGGCGCAGGAACGGCGGGAGACCTTCCGCGACGGATGCGACGTCAAGGTCTGGCTGATGACCATCCTGCACAATCTCTTCATCGACACCCGCCGAAGCCACCAGGCGGCGGAGGCGCGCGACCGCGCATGGGCCGAGACACGCCCGGCCTTCGTCGAGCCGTCGGGCGAGGGTGCGGCACGGCTGGCGCAGCTGCGCGCGGGGTTTCTGGCTCTCGCCCCGGACCAGCGCGAGGCCCTGCATCTCGTGGCCCTGGAGGGGCTCGCCGTGGCGGAGGCGGCGGCGATTCTCGGCATTCCCCAGGGGACCCTGATGTCCCGTGTGGCCCGCGCCCGCGCGGCGCTCCGGGCCTTCGAGGACGGCACAGGCGAGGCCGGGCCGGTCCCCTCTCTCAGGATCGTCGGAGGACGCGATGAGCGACAATCGTAACGGTGGCCCCGATCTGGAGAGCGATCTCGAGGCCGACCTCCTCGCGGCTCTCGAGAGCCGACCCGATGCGGACCGGACATGGGCCGCGGTCGATCACCTCCTCAGACGGCCGGAGCGGGCGGCCGGGCTCCTGGAGGATGCGCGCAACACTGCCGCCCTGCGCCGCGCGCTCTCTCTGGCCGAGACTCCCTCCCCGGCAAGGCTGGTGGACGAGGCCCGACGCCTGCAGGATCGGCTGCGCCGCCAGCGCCTGATGCGGCGCGCAGCCCCGATCGCGGCGGCTGCCGTGCTCTTTGCCGCCGGTTGGGGCGGCCATGCAGCCTGGCAGGGCGCGGGCCCTCCCGCGCCGCACCCGCTGGTCGAGGCGGCCCTCGATGCCAAGGCGGCGCTGGAGCTGCGGCATGCGATGACGTCACAGGAAAAGAGCACCGTGCTGGACTCTCAGGAGATCAGCGCCGCCCTCGGGATCGACCTGCCGCCCCTGCCCGCCGACTGGACGCTCCGCGACGTGCAGATCGTCGCGACGCCCGACCGGCCGGGCCTGGCGCTCACCGTCGACGCCCCGGAGTTCGGGCGGATCCTGCTGATGGCCGTGGCGCGGCCCCCGAACGATCGGGACGACCCGCCGACCTCGTTCGACTATCAGGGGAGGACCGTCGCGCTCTTCGAACGGGACCGCTCCGCCTTCGTGCTGATCGACGAGTCGGGCCACCCTGAGCAACTGGCCATGGGTGTGGGCCAGCTCTTCGCTCACAGCAACTGAATCGCCCGGCCCTGTCCGGGCTCCGTCCGGCCGGCTGCCTCAGGCCGCCTGCGCCCGCGCTGCCTGCCGGCCTTCGGCCGCCCATATCGCGCCGCGCCGGATCATTTCGGTGACCTGCGGCATCTTCAGGTCGCGCAGTTCGTGTCCGATGGAGCAGTAGAACACCCGTCCCCGGTCCCAGCGCCTCGTCCACGTCACCGGGATCACCGTCCCCTCGATCCACCACAGGTGATCGCCGGAAAAGGTCGTCGTCGCCAGAACCTCGTTCGACGGGTCGGTGAGCATGTAATACTGCTCCGACCGGATGCGGAACGACCTGATCCCCCGCACAAGCGGATGGTCGGGTCTGCAGATCGTCACGTCGTAGTCGATGTAATCCTCCTCGGGCTGGAGGTTGTCGGGCCAGCCCGGCGGATGCGCCACGAACTGCCCGCCAATGAGAAAATGATAGGTCGGCCGGTCGCGAAAGGCGTCACCCATGTGCCCGTGCCACCCGGCAAGGCCGCAGCCGTCGCCGATGAGCGTCAGCAGCCCCTTCTCCTCCTCGGCGGTCATGTTTCCGAATTCCTCGCGGTGGCCGGAGCGGGCCGATGACCAGATCGGCGTGATCAGGTCCACGTCCGCCATGCCGGCAGGGTCCGCCAGCGGCGCCAGCGTGTCGTGCACCACGACATCGAAGCCGTTGTCGCGCAACAGCGCCTCGTACCAGTCCGCAAAGGCCGTGGGCGCATGGCCCTCCCAGCCGCCCACGAAAAGCGCTGCCTTCATCGTCGGTCTCTCCTGTCAGGCCGGTTCGGCGACCGGCGCATCCCTGTCGGCGCGAATGCCGGAAATCGCCTGAATGAGGTTGTCCTCGGTCACCTCCTCGGAGGTGAAGGTCCGCATGATCCGCCCCGAATACATCGCCACGATCCTGTCCGAGACATGCAGCACCTCGGGCATCTCGGAGCTGATGACGATGACCGCGTAGCCCTGCGCGGCAAGCTCCCGGATCAGCTTGTGGATCTCCGACTTGGAGCCCACGTCGATCCCGCGCGTCGGCTCGTCCACGATCAGCACCTCGGGATGCATCGACAGCCACTTGCCGATGACGATCTTCTGCTGGTTCCCGCCCGAGAGATTGCCCACCGTCTGACGCCACCCCGGCGTGCGGATGTCCAGCCGGTCCCGGTACTGGTCGAAGATCGCGACCTCCGCCCCCTCGGCCACGAAGGGCCCCGCCTTCAGGTCGTCCACCTGCGGCAGGGTCATGTTGTCCCGGCAGTTCATTCCCAGCACCAGCCCCTGCCCCTTGCGGTCCTCCGGGACAAGGCTGATTCCCTTGGCGATGGCGTCGTGCGGTGACGATATCCGCACCACCTCGCCGTTGAGCAGGATCTCCCCTCCCGAGGGATTGCGCAGGCCGAAAAGCGCCTCCGCGATCTCGGTCCGCCCCGCGCCAACCAGCCCGTAGAAGCCCAGCACCTCGCCCTTGCGGACCGAGAAGCTGACATCCTGGAAGAGCTTGCCGCAGCTCAGCCCGCGCACCTCCAGCGCAACGTCGCCCAGCTCGTGATGCACCGTGTTCCGGCTCAGGTCGAGCGACCGGCCGATCATCAGCTGCGTGATCGCATCCTCGTCGGTCTCCGCCGTGTTCACCGTCCCCCGATAGGAGCCGTCCCTCAGCACGCTGATCCGGTCGGTAATCTTGAAGATCTCTTCCATCCGGTGGGAGATGTAGATGATCCCCACGCCACTGCCGCGCAGGTCGGCGATCACGTCGAAGAGCACCGACTTCTCCGCATCGGTCAGCGAGGCCGTGGGTTCGTCGAAGATCACCGCCTTCGCATCCACCGTCAGCGCGCGGGCGATCTCAACCATCTGCTGGTTGGCGATCGACAGCGACCCCACGATGGTGCGCGCGTCGAAGCCGACCTTAAGCTTCTTCAGGATCGCGTCCGTCCGCGCATAGAGCGTCTGCCAGTCCACGAGACCGAACCGTCTGCGCGGCAGCTCCCCGAGGTAGATGTTCTCCGCCACCGTCAGCTCCGTGGCGAGGCTCAGCTCCTGGTGGATGAAGACGATCCCCTGGGCCTTCGCCTCCATGGGCGTGCGCATGGTGACGGGCTTTTCCTCCACCACGATGCGGCCCTCGTCGGGCTGGTAGATGCCGCCCAGCACCTTCATCAGCGTGGATTTCCCGGCGCCGTTCTCGCCCATCAGGGCGTGCACCTCTCCGGGCATGACCTCGAAGGACACGCCGTCGAGGGCGCGGACACCGGGAAAGGTCTTGACGATGTTCTCGAGACGAAGCGCGGGCGCGGTCATGTCTTCAGGGCCTCCCTGCCCTTCACGTTCAGCTGCCGGTCGAGGAACAGCACGGCGATCAGGATGAGACCGATCACGAGGTTCACCGTCTCCGTCGCGGCGCCCATGTGGCCGAGGCCCTTGCGCAGCACCTGGATCGCGATGACACCGCCAAGGGTGGAGATCACGTTGCCCGATCCCCCCGCCAGCTTCGTGCCGCCCAGCACCACCGCAGTGATGACCCACAACTCGTAGAGCTGCCCGTCGTTGGGGTTCACCGATCCGCTCTCGGAATAGAAGACCACCGCCGACAGCGCCGCGAGAAAGCCGATGATGACGAAGTTGATCAGCATGTGCGGCCCCACGCGGATGCCCGCGTTCACCGCCGCCTCGCGGTTGTTGCCGATGGCATAGGCATTGCGCCCGTGCACCGTCTTGGTGCTCAGGAACCACATGAAGAGCGTGACCGCGAGCAGGAACCACGTCGGCGTGTGCAGCCCGAGGAACTGCGCCTCGGCGAAATCGACCAGCGTCCAGTTGAGATTGCTGGTCGGCTGCTCGCCGTTGTACATGAAGACAAGGCCCCGGTAGCCCAGCATCGAGCCCAGCGTGACGATGAACGCATCGACCCCGGTCTTCCACACGATCAGTCCGTTGATCGCGCCCAGAAGCGCCCCGACCGCCAGAGCGAAGAACCAGGCAAGGGGGATCGCCCAGTCTCCCATGGCCGCCATGAAGGGCCAGCTCATGCTGTCGAGCAGCACGACGGCTGCCAGGGCGAAGGTGGCGCCGACGCTGAGGTCGATGTTCCCGTTGATCATGATCAGCGTCATGCCCATGGCGATGATGCCGATGGGGGCGGCCTGCTTCAGCGTCAGAAGAAGGTTGTCGGGCGCGAGGAACGGCGTGTTCGACGTGGACACCATGTCGCCCACGATGCCGAAGAAGGCGAGTTCCAGCAGGACGAAGGCCCAGATCGCGCCCGTGCGCAGGAAGGTGGAAAGGCTTCCGGGTTTCATGGTCTCGCCCTCACGCTATCGGAGACAGGAGCCGGCCGCGCTTGGCCGCGATGTCGAGCCAGACCGCCAGGATGATGATGACCCAGGTCACGACGTACTGGACGTAGAACTGCAGCCCCACCAGCAGCAGACCGTTCTGGATGAACCCCAGGATCAGCACACCGATGACGGTCTTGAAGATCGTGCCCGACCCCCCCAGCAGCGAGGCACCGCCCAGGATCACCGCCGCCAGCACCTCCAGCTCCATGCCCTGTCCCACCGTGTTCTGGCTGCCCAGCGAGCGGGAGGCCTGCAACAGCCCCGCCGTCGCCACGCAGAAGGCCGAGATGAGGTAGCAGGTGAACACCGTGCGTGCCCTGCGGATGCCCGAGAAGGTCGCCGCCGTGCCGTTGCCGCCCACGGCATAGACCTTTCGTCCGAACGGTGTCTTCGCCAGCATGATCCCGAGGAGCGAGGCCAGCAGCAGGAAGATCAGGATCGGCATCGGGATGCCCAGCACCCGCTCCTGACCGAAGACGGAGAACCAGGTGCCCGCCTTGTCGGCGATGTCCATGTTCTTGCCGCCCGACCAGGTCAGCGTCAGGCCGTGGATCGCCGACAGCATCCCCAACGTGACGATGAGCGAATTGAGCTTCAGATAACCCACGAGAAAGCCGTTGAACGCGCCGAGACAGAGCGTCAGCGCGAACATCGCCGGAATGGCCAGGCCCGGACCGATCTGGTCGTGCAGGTCCAGCACCACGATGGTGGAGAACGACATCATCGACCCGACCGACAGGTCGAGATTGCCCGAGATCACCACGAAGGTGACCCCGAGCGCCATCACGCCGAGGATCGCCGAGGACCGGATCACGCCCAGCACGTTGTCGGGGCTGATGAACCGCTCGTTGGCGAGCGTGAAGCCGATCATGAAGAGGACGAAGGCCACGAGGATGCCCTGTCGCGCAAGGAACCCCGCGATGCCCGCCTTGCTCAGCCCGCCCGCCGGCGTCGCGGCCGTCGTCCCGCCCCGGGCCGCGCTGCCGGTCGACGGGGTCTTTTCGCTCGCCTCGGTCATCCTGCATTCTCCTCCCAGCCCTCAGACCAGTGTCATGCCGCCGTCGATCATCACGATCTGCCCGGTCATGTAGTCGCTGTCCGCCGACGCGAGGAACGTCGTCGTCCCCGTGATGTCGGCCGGCCGCGCGACCCGTCCCCGCAGGATCTCCGCGGAGAATTCCTCCATCGCCTGACCCGGCCTCTGCGCCGCGCCGATCTCCATGAGGTCGCGGTCGACCTCCTCCCACATCTCGGTCGCCACGACGCCGGGGGCGAACCCCGTGACGGTGATATCATGCTTCGCCAGATCCCGGGCCGCAGACTGCGTCAATGACACGACCGCCCATTTGGAGGCGCAATAAGGTGCCACGTTGTCGAAGCCCTGCCGGCTCGCGATCGAGGCGGTGTTGACGATCTTGCCGCCCGACCCCTGGGCGATCATCTGGCGCGCCGCCTCCTGCATCCCGATCAGGCAGCCGAGCCCGTTCACCCCCATGATGAAATTCCAGTTCGACTCGGTCACGTCGAGAAAATTCATCGGCTTGTTCACGCCCGCGTTGTTGAACTTCACGTCGAGCTTGCCGAAGGCCTCGACCGTCCGGTCGATCATCGCCCGGACCTGCGCCCGGTCGGTCACGTCGACCGCGGCATGGGCGACCTTGCCGCCCCCCGCCTCGGCCCGCGCCCGGTTCGCCTCGGCGACCTCCGCCACCTGTGCCCCGTTGATGTCCGCGAAACAGACGTCCGCGCCCTCGTCCAGCAGCGCCTCGCCAATGGCACGTCCGATGCCGCGCGCCGCACCCGTGACGATGCACGAGCGCCCCGTAACTCTTCCCATGACCCCTCCCAGGTCTTCAGGCCCCTGAAAGGTACCGGGCGCAGGAAACCTTCCCCGCGCCCGGCGCCCCGGGAGGTGCGTCAGAACACGGGCTTCGTGAACTCGCCCATGTTGTCCTGGGTGATCTTGGGCGTGTCGAAGTAGTTCAGGAACGGCACGTCCTCGCCGTTCAGGATGTCGAGCGCGGTCTGCAGCGCGGCCTCGGCATCGTCGACCGGCGACTGGTAGATCGAGCCCCAGTAGTCGCCCGCCTCCATCGCCTCGTAGCCCACGGCGAAGTTGGTCGCGCCCACGAAGACGATGTCGCCCGCCCGGTCCGCGGCCCGCGCCGCGTTCAGCGCGCCGACGCCCATGTTGTCGTCGCCGGAATAGACGCCGTCGATATCGTCGTACTTGACCAGGAAGGCCTCCATCACCTGCTGGCTCTTCTCGCGGTTCCAGTCGCCGGGCTGGGTCTCGACAAGCGTCACGTTCGGGCAGACCTCGGGCAGGCGCTCCTCGAAGCCCTGTGCCCGCTCGATGGCGGTCGTATAGCCGGGCTGGCCGCTGATCTGCACGATCTGCGCCTCGTCCTCGATGCCCATTTCGGTGAAGCGGTCGCACATGATCTCGGCGGCGCGCTGGCCCTGGGTGATGTTGTCCGGACCCGAGAAGGAGCGGATGAAATCAAAGCCCTGCTCGGCGATGTTCGAGTTCGTGATGACGACGGGAATGTCTTCCTGGAAGGCCTTGCGCACCGCGGGGATCACGGCCTCGCCGTTGGTCGGCCAGATGATCATGGCGTCGACCTGCTGCTGGATCAGGTCCTCGATCTGCGCGATCTGCCGCGCCACGTCGCCGCCCGCGTCGAGCACCACGACCTGCACGTCGTCGTTCGCCTCGGCGGCGGCGATGAAGGCCTGCTCGTAGGTGGTCTGATAGCTGTCGACGCCCACGTTGTTCTGCGTGATGCCGATGGTGTACTGCTGTGCGGCCGCGGCACTGCCGAGGGCTGCGAGCGCGGTCGTCGCGGCCAGCGCGGCCAGGGTCTTGGCTTTCATGTTGGGTCCTCCCCTTTGGTGTTCCGTCCGGGCTGTCTGCCCTCCTCCGGGCGGCGAGAATCGCTCGCGACAGCTCCTGCCCTACAGTTTCAAATCGGACAAACCGTTGTTCCGTCATTTTGTCCATTTCGGACATTCCTGATATCCATATCGGACAAGTGCGCGATGTCCCCGGATATCGTTTTGGACGATTGACAGAAGGAGATCAGGCCGTGACGCCATCCAAGCGGCGCAACCCGACAGAGAAACGCGAACAAGTGTCTGTTACGGATGCAAAAATCCATTCCGAGACGAATGCGGGCCCGCAGTCCCAGCAAGCTGCGCCGCTTGCGGCGGATCTCGACGTCGCCACCGCCTTCCTCGAGACGCTGACGCACGAGCTCGACACCTCGATCGAGCCGACGGCCCCCAACCCCTTTCTCAACATGAGCCTGCATCTCCTGCGCTGCCACCTGCAGGGCAAGACGGTGACCGCTTCCACCATGGTCTCCGCCTCGGGCGTCCCCTACGCCACAGCCACCCGCAAGCTTGCCGAGATGCAGCGCCAGGGCCTGATCGAGCAGCGGCCGCGGTCCCGGACCGGCCGGTCCTTCTCGCTGCACCCGAGCGAATCCATGCTGACCTTCTGGGCGCAGCTTTCGGACCGGATCTGCCGACTCGGCCAGCAGACCTTCGGCGGCACCGGCCCCGGAGGCTCCGACTATTTCTTCGGCGGCTCCTACATGGGCACGCGGGGCCTGATCCCGCCGCCCAGCGTGCTGCCCCAGCCGCTCCGCCTGCCCGGGGGCCTGCGCGTGCTGGTCCACGGCGATCCGACCTTCATGGTCATGGACGCGCTGAAGCGCCAGATCGAGCAGATCGTCGGCACCCGCATCCACCAGCGCGCCTTCTCCATCGACCGCCTGCGCGAGGAGGCCCTGCGCAACGCCGCCCGCCCCCAGAGCCGCTACGACCTCATCGCCGTCGACCTGCCCTGGATCGGAGAGTTCGTCACCCGCGGCGTGCTGCGTCCCCTCGACGAGGTGATGGACGTCGCGCGCCTCGATCCCGGGGATTTCCACACCGCCGGCTGGCGCGGTGCGCACTGGATGGGCCGGCCCTACGGCGTGCCCTCCCAGACCACGCCGGAGCTGCTCTTCTACCGCAAGGACTGGTTCGCCGAGGCCGGCATCGCGGCCCCCGGCACCACCGACGCCATGCTCGCTGCCGCCCGCCACTTCCACGCGCCCCGCCGGGGCCGCTACGGCATCGCCTGGAACGCCGCCCGCGGCACCGCTCTGGGACACACCTTCATGATGGTCTGCGCCGATTTCGGCCAGCCTCTGATCGACATGCCGCGCATCGCCGGAGGCTATGACGCCGACCGCCTCGACCGCGACACCCAGGTGACCATCGACACCGACCGCGGCCGCGCCGCCGCCGAATTCCTGCTCGAGCTGCTGGCGCTCGCGCCGCCCGACATCCTGTCGATGTCCTGGTACGAACGCGTGCGCCCCTATGCCGAGGGCAAGGTCGCCATGGCCTACGGCTACACGCTCCTCGCCCCCTATTTCGAGCTCGACCCCTCGTCCTCCGCCCATGGCAACACGGGCTACCTGCCCCATCCCGCCGGCCCCGGCGCCGATCCCGTGGCGCCCGTGGGCGGCTATGTCCTCGGCATCCCCGCGAACCTGCCGCCCGAGCGCGTGCCCGAGGCGGTGGAGGCGCTCATCGCCTTCACCTCGCCCGAGGCCCAGAAGCTCTATGTCCAGAACGGCAGCCGCACCAACCCGCGCTATTCCGTGGGCGCCGACCCCGAGGTGCGCCGGCTCAGCCCGATCTTCGAGGCCGTCGACCAGATGTCCTGGCGCGACGAGCTGCAGTTCTGGCCGCGCCCGCCGATCCCGCAGATCAGCCGGATCTTCCAGATCTGCGGCGAGGAATTCCACGACATGCTGCGCGGCGTCACCCGTCCGGGAGACGCGCTGGCCCGGGCCCAGGCCCGCGCCGAGGACACCCTGCGCGAAACGATCACTTAAGGGAGGACCGACATGGACCAGAGCCGCCTCAAGGGCAAGAACATCCTGATCACCGGCGCAGCCAAGGGCATGGGGGCGGCGAACGCCATCCATTTCGCCGAGCAGGGCGCCAATGTCTGCATCGGCGACATCGACGAGGCCGGCGCGCAGGAGACCGCCGAGGCGATCAACGCCAGGGGCAACGGTCGCGCCATCGCCGTCAGGATGGATGTCACCAAGCGCGCGGACAACGCCGCCGCCGTCGCCGCCACCGTCGAGGCCTTCGGCGAGATCAACGTGGGCCTCTTCAACGCCGGCCTGAACAAGCCCCGGTTCTTCATGGACATCGACGAGGACAACTGGGACATGATCATGACCGTGAACACCAAGGCGATGTGGCTCGGCATGCAGGAGACCGCGCGCCAGATGATCAAGCAGGGCAAGCGCGACTACCCCTACAAGATCGTCAACGTGGGCTCGATCGCGTCCCGGAAGCCGCTGGTGGACGTCACCGTCTACTGTACCTCCAAATACGGCTGCCTCGCCCTGACCCATTGCGGCGCGGTGGCGCTGGCCGAGCATGGCATCACCGTGAACGGCTACGCGCCCGGCGTCGTGGTCACCCCGCTCTGGGAACAGCTCGACAAGGACCTCATCGACATCGGCTTCAAGGAGCGCGAGGGCCAGGCCTACGAGGACATCGTCCGCGACGCGCTGCAGATCAAGCGCGTCTCCTATCCCGACGACGTCAAGGGCACGGCGGCCTTCCTCGTCTCGTCCGACAGCGACTACATGACCGGGCAGATGATCCACATCGACGGTGGCTGGTGCATCCAGTGATCCTTTCTTCAGGTCCGCTCCGCCCTGCAGGCGGCGGAGCGCTCGACCTCGTCCTTATGGGAGACAAGTCATGAACATGGCGTTGACGCCGAATGTATTGCAGCCGATGGATCTTGATCCGCACTGGCGTTGGGAGGGTCGTTTGCCGGCGTGGGGTCATACGTCGGTGGATTTCGAGCGGCGCGTGGATCATGAC
>NZ_ML119082.1 GCF_003789055.1 Histidinibacterium lentulum
CGGCGGCATGGCGGCCACCCTCGCGGCGGGGCTGATGTTCGCCCTGCGCCCGCTCGCCGCCCGCCCGGCGCGCGTGCTGCGGGCGCGGGAGTAGAGGGGTTTCGGCGCCTGCGGCGCCGATCCGCGGGGGGGGGGGGGCCCCCCCCCCCCCCCCGCCCGCCCCCCCCCCCCCCCCGCCGCCCGGCCCGCCCCGGGGGGGGGGGGGGGGGGGGCCCCCCCCCCCCCCCGGGTCGCCGGGCGCAGCCCGGCGAAACACCTCAGGCCGGCGCCTCCGCCAGCATCGCCGCGATCTCGTCCTTGAGCCGCATCCGCTCCCGCCGCATCTCGGTCATGTGCTGGTCCGAGGTGGGCTCCACGTCCGTCTCCGCCCGGTGCACCGCGCGGTTGATCTCGTGATAGCGGTCCGAGAGCGTGGCGAAATGGGCGTTCGTCTCCTTCAGGCGGCGCATCTCCTCGATCTTGGACGGGAACTCCTCCGCCAGTTCGTGCGGGGTGTGCGACATGTCTCTCTCCTCTCGGGGTTCTTTCGCTCACCCTCGCATCCCGCGCGGCACCGCTCCTTGACCGGGATCAAATCGCCGGGGGTGACCGTCCCGACGTCACCCGCGCCCGCGCCTCGCGCCAGGTGAGGGCAAGAACCGCGCCCATGATCACCGCACCGCCCGCAAGGACCCAAGGGTCCACCGGCTCGGCAAAGAGCAGGACCCCGAGGATCACCGCCCAGACGAGCTGCAGGAAGGTCACGGGCTGCGTCGCCGTCAGCGGCGCCGCAGCGAAGGCGCGCGTCATCGCGTAATGCCCCGCGCTCGCAAAGACCGCGACCGCGGAAAGCCAGGCCAGATCCGCCCTTCCCGGGGTGACCCATGCGACCGCCGCCAGCGGCGCCAGCCCGATCGTGACCGTCACCGACAGGACGGCCACGATCACCAGCGCGGGCACCTCTCCCGACAGCCTCTTGGCGAGCATGTAGCTCGCCGCGAAGAAGAGCGCGGTGACCAGCATCGCCCCGTGCCCGGGATCGAGCGCCCGCACCCCCGGACGCAGGATCAGCAGCGCGCCCAGAAGCGCCACGACCACGGCGATCAACCGCCGCCGCGGCAGCCCCTCCCCCATCAGCAGCGCCGCGCCGAAGGTGACGAGGACCGGCGTCAGGTAGTTCATCGCCGTGACCTCGGCGATGGTGATCCGCGTCATGGCGTAGAACCAGCAGGCCACCGCCACCGTGTGCAACGTGCCCCTCAGCGCGAAGAGCCGCGCCTGCCGGGCGGTGATCCCCGCCCGCCGCACCGCGCCGATGGCGGGCAGAAAGAACACGAGCCCCATCAGGTAGCGCAGGAACGCCGCCTGGGGCGCGGGGATATCGTCGCCCACATGCTTGACGATGGCGGTGACCGCCACGAAGCACAGCCCCGTCAGCGCCATCCACAGGATGCCCGCGACGGGGCGGCCCACGGTCATCCGTAGCGTTCGACGAAGCGCGCGAGGATGCGCTCGGGCACCTCCACCCGGGCCGCGCGGCACATGGCGATCAGGTCCTCCGCCGTCTCGGGCGGGAAATAGCCGCGGTCCTTGTAGATACGGATGCGCGTCTCGAAGCCCGCCGCATCCGCCTCGGGATGGAACTGCGTGGCATAGACGTGGCGTCCCGCCCGCATCATCTGCACCGGGCAGGCATCCGAGGCGACGAGATGCACCGCGCCCCTCGGCAGCGCCTGCACGGCCTCCTTGTGGCCGACGAAGGCCTCCCACTCCGCGGGCAGCCCCGCCAGCAGCGGATCGGACGTCCCCTCCTCCGTCAGCCGGCAGGCGGAGGTCCCCACCGCCTCGCCATAGCGCGCCTTCGACACCTCTCCTCCCAGCGCATGGGCCAGAATGCCGATCCCGTAGCAGCAGCCCAGAAAGGGATGATCACGCTCCAGGATCTCGGGCATCAGCCCCAGACAGGTGGCCTCGATCAGCGCCTCTGCCGGGCTCTTCGCTCCGGGCGGATCGCTGACACAGCCGGGCCCGCCGCCGACGATCACCCCCGCCGTATCGGCAAGCCTCAGCCCCTCCGGCAACGGTTCGGTATCGAGCCGCACCCGGATGGTGTCCGCCTCCCTGAGCCCCCCCTTGGCGAGGATCGCGGCAAACTCGTCGTCCGCCGCCTCCCGTTCGGGCCGCAGCTGCAGGATCAGGAAGGGCTTCGGCATCGGGCTCTGGCTTTGGCGGAGGCCTCCCGGACTTAGCCAAGCCCGCCCGCACAGGCAACGCCCCCGAGCGCAGCCCTCGGGTGGGTGCGCGAACCACCTCCCCCGCCCGCTCCGTTCCGGCCGGACCGGGCCCGGAAAAGCGCGCCCGTCCTCTCGAACCCACCGGTTGCCCCCGCCCCGGACGCTGGCCTATATGCGCTCCGATCAAGTGACGAGGGACCGACCATGGCCGGCCATTCCAAATGGGCGAACATCCAGCACCGCAAGGGGCGGCAGGACGCCGCGCGCTCCAAGCTCTTCTCGAAGCTCTCCAAGGAGATCACCGTCGCGGCCAAGATGGGCGATCCGGACCCCGACAAGAACCCCCGCCTGCGCATGGCCGTGAAGGAGGCCAAGGCCTCCTCGGTGCCGAAGGACGTGATCGAACGCGCGATCAAGAAGGCCATGGGCGGCGACGCCGAGACCTATGAGGAGATCCGCTACGAGGGCTACGGTCCCGGGGGCGTGGCGGTGATCGTCGAGGCGATGACCGACAACCGCAACCGGACCGCCTCCACGGTGCGCTCGACCTTCGGCAAGAACGGCGGCAACCTGGGCGAAACCGGGTCGGTGGGGTTCATGTTCGAGCGCAAGGGCCAGGTGATCTATCCGGCCGGCGCGGGTTCGGCCGACGACGTCATGATGGCCGCCATCGAGGCCGGCGCCGAGGACGTGGAATCGGGCGAGGACGGCCACGTCATCTGGTGCGCCGACAACGATCTCGGAGAGGTCTCCTCCGCCCTCGAAGCGCAGTTGGGCGAATCGGAGACGACGAAGCTGGTGTGGCGCCCCGTCACCACCGCCGAGGTCGATCTCGAGGGTCTTACGAAGCTGATGAAGCTCGTGGAGGCGCTCGAGGATGACGACGACATCCAGAGCGTCACCACCAACTTCGAGGCCTCCGACGATGTCATGGAGGCCTATGCCGGCGCCTGATCCTCAGGCGCCGGAAAGGCAGTCCGACATGGCGCGGGCCATGCTGCGCAGCAATTCGGGATAGAAGTCCGGTCCCGGCGCGATCTCGGACCCCAGCGGATCGACGATCGCCACGCGCACCTCGTCTCCCAGGATCGCGGGAACGATGGAGCCGTCGAACTGCGGTTCGATGAAGGCGCAGACCAGCCCCGCCTCGGCAAGCCCGTCCCGCAGCTCCAGGGCGCGTCTGGCGCTCGGGTCGGACGCGTCCGAGGCAGCTACCGCGCCGAGGGCCGGGATATCGAAGGCCTCCTCGAAATAGCCATAGGCGTCGTGAAAGACGACGTATGCCCGCCCCCGGACCGGCGCAAGCAGCGCCTCGGCCTCCGCCCGGGCCGCCTCGATCTCGGCCACCGCGGCCTCGGCATTGGCCGCATAGAGCGCCGCGTTCTCCGGATCGGCCGCGCTCAGCTCCTCCGAGATGGCCGCCGCCCAGACCGCGGCATTGGCAGGGGAGAGCCAGCCATGGGGATCGACCCCGCCGGCATGGTCATGCCCGTGGTCGTGAGAATGATCTTCATGCCCGGCGTCCTCGTGGCCGTGGTCGTCGTGCGCGTGATCCTCCTGCCCGGCCTGCTCATGAGCATGATCGTCATGCCCGTGTTCCTCGTCGCCATGATCCGCGTGGCCGTGGTCGCCGTGCGCCGCCTCACCGTGGCCATGGTCGTCGCCATGGGAATGGCCCCCCGCCGCCCCGCCGAAGAGCGCCTCTTCCCGCATGTCGAGATGCAGCGTGCCGGGCGCCTCCATCAGCTCCAGCTTCACCGCCCCGGGCGCCAGCGCCTCGGCGGCTTCCTCCACGGCGGGCGCAAGGCCCATGCCCACGCTGAACACGAACTCCGCCTCGGACAGGGCCCGCGCCTGCGAAGGTCTGAGCGACACACCATGGGGCGACACGCCGGGTTCGAGCAGCAGATCCGGCGTTCCTGCGCCCTGCATGACCCGGGCGACGAGGCTGTGGACCGGGGCGATATCCGCGATCACCCGCGGGGCGTCGGCAGCAGCGGAAAGCGGCAGGGCGAAGGTACCGGCCAGCAGGACGGCGCGGAGGACGGCAAGTCGGGAACGGCGCATTCTCGATCCATGTTATAATGTAACAGACCGCAGCTTGCTAATCGCCATGTGATAACATATCAACCCCGAAACGACCGGAGAGCCGCATGGACGCCATCGGATTCCAGCGCCACGACCACCAGAGCTGCATTTCCGGCGCCGTCGCCGCCGCCGATGCCCGCTGCGCCGAGGCGGGACTGAACCTCACGCCCGTGCGCCGCCGCGTGCTCGAGATCCTGCTCGAGCGCCACCGCGCGCTCGGCGCCTACGAGGTGCTGGAGGTGCTGCGGCAGGAAGGTCTCGGCGCGCAGCCGCCCGTCGCCTACCGGGCGCTCGAGTTCCTGACCACGAACGGCTTCGCACACAGGATCGAGCGGCTTTCGGCCTTCGTCGCCTGCGCCCATCCCCACGAGGACCATGTGCCGGCCTTCCTGATCTGCCGCAGCTGCGACCGCGTGGCCGAGGCCACCGCCGACCCGATGAAAGGCCTCCTTGGAGAGGCCGCGCGGGCCACCGGCTTCACCGTGGAACGCGCCGTGGTCGAGGCCGAGGGCCTCTGCCCCTCCTGCCTCGCCGCAGGCGGCAGCCCGGGCGCGGCGCCCGCGTGACCTCCCCGGCCCCGCTCATCGACATCCGGGAGCTGTCTCTCCGCCTCGGCGGCAAGCCGGTGCTGTCGGGCATAGACCTCGCCATCCGCCGCGGCGAGATCGTCACGCTCGTGGGGCCGAACGGCTCGGGCAAGACCAGCCTCCTGCGGACGGTGCTGGGCGCACTGACCCCGGACCGCGGCACGGTGCGCCGGGCCCCCGGGCTGCGCATCGGCTACGTGCCCCAGAAACTGCGCATCGACAGCACCCTGCCGCTCACAGTGGACCGATTCATGGCCCTGCCCCGCCCCGCGCCCGCGGCCCGCGTCGCCGAAGCGCTTGAGCGGGCGGGCGCCGCGCGGCTCGCCCGGCACCAGATCGCGGACCTCTCGGGCGGGGAACTCCAGCGCGTGCTCTTCGCCCGCGCCCTTCTGCCGGACCCGGACCTGCTGATCCTCGACGAGGCCACCCGCGGCCTCGACCAGCCCGGATCGGCCGATTTCTACCGCCGCATCGCGGACTGGCGCGACACGCGCGGCGCCTCGGTCCTGATGGTGAGCCACGAGCTTCATGTCGTCATGGCAGCCTCCGACCGGGTGATCTGCCTAAATGGCCACATCTGCTGCGAAGGCGCGCCCGAACATGTCGCCCAGGCCGAGGAATACCGCGCCCTCTTCGGCACAGGCACAGGCGGCGCGCTCGCGCTCTACCGCCACGAGCACGACCATTCCCATGGACCGGGCCACGACCACGGCCATGGCCCCCACTCTCCCGCCGAGGGCACTGCGCGGCGACGGACCGAACCCGCCGAATGACCCTTCTGGACGACTTCCTCGTGCGCTCGGCCCTCGCCGGCGTGGGCACTGCGCTCGCCGCCGCGCCTCTCGGCTGCTTCGTCGTCTGGCGGCGCATGGCCTATTTCGGCGACGCGACCGCCCATGCGGCGATCCTCGGCGTGGCGCTGTCGCTGGCGCTTGGCCTGCCCATCGCGCTCGGCGTGCTGGTGGCAGCGCTGGCCATGGCCGGCGCGCTGACACGGCTTGCCCACCCCACGCTCGGCGCGGACGCGACGCTGGCGGTTCTCGCCTACAGCGCGCTGGCGATCGGGCTCGTTGCGGTGTCGCTCACCGGCGGAGTGCGGATCGACCTCGAGGCCTATCTCTTCGGCGACATCCTCGCGGTGAGCCGGGGCGACCTCGCGCTGATCTGGGGCGGGGCCGCGGTGATCGCGGGGCTTCTTGCCTGGCGCTGGCAGGCGCTCCTGACCGCGACGCTCGACCCTGATCTCGCCCGAGCCGCGGGCGTGGACCCGCGCCGCGAGGAGGCGGTGCTGACGCTCGCCACGGCGATCCTGGTGGCGCTCTCGATCAAGGTGGTGGGCGCGCTGCTGATCGTGTCGCTGCTGATCATACCGGCCGCAGCGGCGCGGCCCTTTGCCAGGACACCCGAGGGCATGGCGACGACGGCGGCCGGCATCGGGGCGCTGGCCGCCATCGCGGGGCTGGGCCTTTCGCTGGAGGCCGACACGCCGACGGGCCCGTCGATCGTCGCCGCGGCGGCCCTGGCCTTCGCAGTCTCCACGGTCATGCGTCGCCGGGCGGGCTGAGCCTGCGCGGACGCCGAACCGGCCGGCGCATCGGCACGACCTCTGAGCCGCCACGATCTTCTAGAAGATCGTGCCGCAGCAATGATCTTCTAGAAGATCATTGTGCCCGAATATTAACGTCGCCTTATCAAGGACCTGTCACCGGCGGCATTTCCGCGCCTGGCGCGCATCCCCTCTTTGCCCGCCCCACTCCGCCTGCTACCTCACACCGTCATGCGCATCCTCTTTCTGGGCGACGTCATGGGCCGCTCCGGCCGTACCGCGCTCGCCGACCGACTTCCCCGCCTCAAGGCCGACTGGCGGCTCGATTTCGTCGTGGTGAACGGCGAGAACGCAACGAACGGTGCGGGCCTCTCCGCCGATCACGCGCGCGCTCTCCTCGCCGCGGGCGCCGACGCGATCACCCTGGGCGATCATGCCTTCGACCAGAAGGACATGCTCCAGTTCTGCGAGACCGAGCCGCGCATCCTGCGACCGCTGAACTACTCGAAGGTGGCCCCCGGCAAGGGCGCGCGGGTGTTCGACGCCCCCGGAGGCCGCCGGATCCTCGTCGCGCAGGTGCTGGGACAGGTGTTCATGAAACGCCCCTTCGACGATCCGTTCTCCGCGCTCGAGCCGGTGCTGAAGGCCCATCCCCCGGGCGGCCTCGTCCAGGCGGCGCTGATCGACGTGCATTGCGAGGCCACCTCCGAGAAGATGGGGATCGGTCATTTCTGCGACGGACGTGCCAGCGTCGTGGTGGGCACCCATACCCATGTGCCCACCGCGGATGCGATGATCCTGCCCGGCGGCACCGCCTACCTCAGCGATGCCGGGATGTGCGGCGACTACGACAGCGTCATCGGGATGCAGAAGGACGAGCCGATGCGCCGCTTCATCACCGGAATGCCCAAGGGCCGGTTCGAACCCGCCGCGGGCGAGGCGACGCTCTCGGGCCTCTATGTGGAGACGGACGACCGCACCGGCCGCGCCACACGCGTGGCTCCCGTGCGGCAGGGGGGGCGCCTCGCCCCCGCCGGACCCGCGCCATGACGGACAAGGCGGGCCTGCTCGCCATCCTGGTTGCGCTCGGCGCGGGATGGGGCCTGACCACGCCGCTGATCAAGATTGCCGTCTCCACGGGCTACGGCCATTTCGGTCTCGTCTTCTGGCAGTTGGCTCTCGGCGCGGCGCTGCTCGGCGGCATCCTCGTGGCCCGGGGCCGGCTTCCGCGGCTCACCCCCGGCACGATGACATTCTGCACGATGATCGCCGTTCTCGGAACCATCGTGCCGAATTCCGCCAGCTACCGCTCGGCGGTGGAGCTGCCGGGCGGGATCATGGCCATCGTGATCTCCACAGTGCCGATGTTCGCCTTTCCCATCGCGCTCTCGCTGGGGATGGACCGTTTCTCGGCCCTGCGTTTCGCCGGCCTTGCCCTCGGTCTTGCCGGCGTCGCGCTGATCGCCCTGCCCGAGGCGAGCCTGCCCGACCCCGCCATGGCGCCCTGGCTTCTCGTCGCGCTGGTCGCGCCCTTCTGTTACGCGGTGGAGGGCAACGTGGTCGCGCGCTGGGGCACCTGGGGGATGGGGCCCGTTCAGGTGCTCTTCGGTGCCTCACTGATCGGCGCGTTCCTCGCCCTGCCGCTGGCGCTGGCCACCGGGCAGGCCTTCGTGCCGGCCTTTCCGCCCGGTCCCGCCGATGCGGCCCTGCTGGCGATCGGGGTGATCCATGCGACGGTCTATGCCACCTATGTCTGGCTCGTGGGCCGGGCCGGGTCGGTCTTCGCGGCGCAGGTCTCCTATCTGGTGACCGGATTCGGCGTGGTCTGGTCCATGGTCCTTCTGGGCGAACGCTACGCGTTCTGGATCTGGCTCGCCCTCGCGCTGATGCTTGCTGGCATCGCCCTCGTGCAGCCGCGCCGGAGCGTGCCGCTTGCACCGCCAGCACCGGCGGTCCAAGGTGCGCTTCGGGCTGACGACGGGACCACATGATCGAGTTACTGCAGGTCTCCGCAACCGGAGAGGCGCTCATCACGCTCGGGATCGTCGTGCTGATGTTCACGGCCTTCCTGCGCGAGGCCTATCCACCCGAGGTCGTGGCCATAGCCGGAGCGGCGCTCATGCTCGTGGCGGGCGTCCTGCCCTACGACGCGGCGCTCGACGTGCTCTCGAACCCGGCGCCCTGGACCATCGCGGCGATGTTCGTGGTGATGGGCGCGCTGGTGCGCACGGGCTCCCTCGACGCCCTGACCTCCTTCGCCCAGAGCCATGCCAAGCGCAACCCGCGCGCCGCCATCGCGGGCATTCTCGCATCCGTCTTTCTCGGCTCGGCGATCATGAACAACACGCCGGTGGTCGTGGTGATGATCCCGGTCATCGTGCAGCTCAGCCGGACCCTCGGCCGCCCGGCCTCCAAATACCTGATCCCGCTCAGCTATGCCGCAATCATGGGCGGCACGCTCACGCTGATCGGCACCTCCACGAACCTCCTCGTGGACGGTGTCGCCCGCAGCCAGGGTCTCGAGCCCTTCTCGATCTTCGAGATCACGCCTCTCGGACTGATCGTCTGCGCCTGGGGCATGGTCTACCTGCGCTTCATCGCGCCACGCCTTCTGCCTGACCGCGACAGCATGGCCACGCTGCTCTCGGACCGCTCGCGGATGCGCTTCTTCACCGAGGCGGTGATCCCGCCCGACTCGAACCTCATCGGCCGCGAGGTCACCGGCGTGCAGCTCTTCAAGCGCGAGGGCGTGCGGCTCATCGACGTGGTCCGCGGCGATCTCTCGCTCCGGCGCAACCTCAAGGGCGTCACGCTCCAGGTAGGCGACCGCGTGGTGCTCCGCACCGCCATGACCGAGCTCCTGAGCCTCCAGCGCAACAAGTCCCTGCGCCGGGTCGATCAGGTCTCGGCGGTGGAGACGACGACTGTCGAGGTGCTCATCACCCCGGGCTGCAAGATGGTGGGCCGTACGCTCGGCACCCTGCGCCTGCGCCGCCGCTTCGGGGTCTATGTCCTCGCCGTGCACCGGCGGAACCAGAACATCGGCCGCGCCATCGACGATCTCGTCGTCCGGGTCGGCGACACGCTCCTCCTCGAGGGCTCGCCCGACGACATCCAGCGCCTGGCCGTCGAGATGGGACTGGTCGACGTCTCCCAGCCCTCGGCGCGCGCCTACCGCCGCTCCCATGCGCCCATCGCCATCGGCGCACTCGTCGGCATCGTGGCGCTGGCGGCGCTCGGCGTGGCGCCGATCCTCGCCCTTGCCGTGATCGCCGTGGCCATCGTGCTGGTGACGGGCTGCATCGACGCCGACGAGGCCTTCGAATTCGTCGAGGGCCGCCTTCTTGCGCTGATCTTCGCCATGCTCGCCGTGGGCGCTGCCCTCGATCAGTCCGGCGCCGTGGTCCTGATCGCAGACGGGCTCTCTCCCTGGCTCCAGACCCTGCCGCCCTTCGTGGTGGTCTTCGCCATCTACCTGCTCTCCACGACCCTGACCGAGGTGGTGTCGAACAATGCCGTCGCCGTCGTCATGACCCCCATCGCCATCGGCATCGGCACCGCCCTCGGCATCGACCCCCGCCCGCTCGTGGTGGCGGTGATGTTCGCCTCCTCCGCGGCCTTCGCCACCCCTATCGGCTACCAGACCAACACGCTGGTCTACGGGCCTGGCGGCTACAAGTTCACCGATTTCCTCCGGGTCGGCGTGCCGCTGAACCTGTCGCTCGCGGTCATCGTCTCCGCCGCGATCCCCTTCATCTGGCCGCTCTGACCGGCACCTCCCGCAATATCCTGTGAATGGTCCCGGGGATAACCCGTCGCGCGCGTGGACAGCGCCGTCCGCGGGGGCGATAAGGAAGCATGTCCCTGCCCCCCGGATTCCTCGACGAGCTGCGCAGCCGGCTGAGCCTCGGCCAGGTCGTGGGCCGCAAGGTCCTGTGGGACAGCCGCAAGTCGAACCAGGCCAAGGGTGATCTCTGGGCGCCCTGCCCGTTCCACCAGGAAAAGACCGCCTCCTTCCACGTCGACGACCGCAAGGGCTACTACTACTGCTTCGGCTGTCACGCGAAGGGCGATGCCATCTCCTTCGTCCGCGAGACCGAGAACGTCGATTTCATCGAGGCCGTGCGCATACTCGCGGGCGAGGCCGGGATGCAGATGCCCGAACGCGATCCCGAGGCGGGCCGAGAGGCCGACCGCCGCGCGGGCCTCGCCGAGGTCATGGAGGAGGCGCTCAAGTTCTACCGCCTCCAGCTCCGGACCGCCGCCGCCGCCGAGGCCCGCGCCTATCTCGACCGCCGGGGCCTCTCGCCCGAGGCCCAGGCCCGCTGGGACATCGGCTTTGCGCCCCCGGGCTGGCAGGGCCTGGGCGATCATCTTCGCGCAAAAGGCATTCCCGACGACACGCTGATCGAGGCCGGGCTCGCCAAACGCTCGGATCGCGGCGGCAAGCCCTATGACGTCTTCCGCGACCGCATCCTCTTCCCGATCCGAGACCCCCGGGGACGCGTCATCGCCTTCGGCGGCCGGGCGATGGACCCGGGCGACGGCGCCAAATACCTCAACTCCCCCGAGACGCCCCTCTTCGACAAGTCGCGCACCCTCTACAACCACGGCCCCGCGCGCACCGCCGCGGGCAAGGGCCAGCCGCTGATCGTGGCCGAAGGCTACATGGACGTGATCGCCCTCGCCGAACACGGCTTCGAGGCCGCCGTCGCGCCACTCGGGACCGCGGTGACCGAACATCACCTGATGCACCTCTGGCGCATGGCCGACGAGCCGGTGATCGCCCTCGACGGCGACACCGCCGGCATCCGCGCCGCCCACCGCGCGCTCGACCTCGCCCTGCCGCTGCTCGCGCCGGGCAAGACCCTGCGCTTCGTGTTGCTGCCGGAGGGACAGGACCCCGACGACCTGCTGCGCGCGCGCGGCACCCCCGCCATGCAGGAGCTTGTCGATACCGCCCGCCCCCTGATCTCGCTCCTGTGGCAGCGCGAGGTGGAGGCCCGTCCCCTCGACACGCCCGAACGCCGCGCGGCCTTCGACAAGGCGCTGGCCACCCGCACCGCGACGATCCGCGACGCTTCCGTGCGCCGGCACTACGAGGACGAGATCCGCCGCCTGCGCTGGGACCTCTTCCGCGCCTCCCCGGGCAAGGGCGCGCGCCGCCGCGCGACCCCTCCCCCTGCGAAGACCTCCGCCCTCGCCCGCGGCGGCCTCTCCGAGGAGGCGCTGCGCGAGACGGTGATCCTTGCCATCCTCGCCGCCACGCCCGCCGTCATGGATGATTTCGCCGCCGATCTCGAAGGTCTCGCCTTCTCCGACCCCGCTCGCGCCGCCATCGCGCACGACCTCATGACGGGGGCGGCGCCCGCGGACCTGCGCGACCGCCTCGCCGCCCATCCGCAGATCGCGATCTGCCCCGCCATCCGCCGCGCCGGCGATCTCGAGACCGCGCGCCTCTGCCTCAGCGAGGAACTGGCGAAACTCGCCGCCTCCCGCGGTCACGCGGTCGAGATCGCCGAGGCCGAGGCAGACCTTGCGGGCGAGGGGGCGGGGGAATATCTGACTCGGCGTCTGGCCCTGTCGGGCCGCGCACGGGACCGCGCGGGTCGGGCCGGATTCGCCGAGGATCGCACGGCTTATGAGCGGGCGGATAACGGGGCTCTCGTGGACCGTGACGAAAGGGCCCGATTCGCCGCGCTTCTGACGGAAATCGGCTTTGAAAAACCGGGCGGTGAGACTACCTGACATCAAGGCACACGGCAGAGAAAAAGCCCGGGGCATCTTGCGAATCATCCTCCGCGCCCCTTGATTCGGAAAAATCGCCTGACGCCGGCCCGCCGGCAGATCGAGGAGCTTACATGGCCGCCAAAGACACCGACGAGAGCAAGGAAGACGATCAGGACGGCGAAATGTCCCTCGACATGAGCCAGACCGCCGTCAAGAAGATGATCTCGGAAGCCCGCGAACGGGGCTACATCACCTATGATCAGCTGAATTCCGTGCTCCCGCCCGATCAGGTCTCCTCCGACCAGATCGAGGACGTGATGTCGATGCTCTCCGAAATGGGCATTCAGGTCACCGAAGAGGAAGAGAGCGAGGAATCCGAGGATGACAGCCGGTCCCGCGACCTCGTCACCAAGGAGGGCGCGCGCGACATCGCGGTCTCCTCCGGAGAGACCGAGAAGCTCGACCGCACCGACGATCCCGTCCGCATGTACCTGCGCGAGATGGGCTCGGTCGAATTGCTGTCCCGCGAGGGCGAGATCGCGATCGCCAAGCGCATCGAGGCCGGTCGCAACACGATGATCCTCGGGCTTTGCGAAAGCCCGCTGACCTTCCAGGCCATCACGATCTGGCGCGAGGAGCTGATGTCCGAGGACATTCTCCTGCGCGACGTGATCGACCTCGAGACGACCTTCGGCAACCAGCTCGGCGACGAGACGGGCGACGCCCCCGTCGTCGCGCCCAGCTCCGACTCGGCGCCCTCCGGCCGCAACGACGAAGGCCCGGAACTCGATGCCGACGGCAACCCGATCCACAAGGACGAGGACGACGACGAGGACGACGGCGCGAACCTCTCCCTCGCAGCGATGGAATCGGCGCTGAAGCCCAGGGTTCTCGAGACGCTCGACCGCATCGCAGAGGATTTCTCCGAACTCTCGGAAATGCAGGACGCGCGGATGTCCGCGACCCTGAACGAGGACGGCTCCTTCACCGAGGCCGACGAGCAGCGCTACCAGAAGCTGCGGGGCGAGATCGTCGAACTCGTCAACTCCCTGCACCTGCACAACAACCGCATCGAGGCGCTGATCGACCAGCTTTACGGCATCAACCGCCGGATCATGGCGATCGACAGCTCCATGGTGAAGCTGGCAGACCAGGCCCGGATCAACCGGCGCGAATTCATCGAAAGCTACCGCGGCTACGAGCTCGATCCGACCTGGATGGACCGCATGGCCCAGAACCCCGGCCGCGCCTGGGGGGCCTTCATCGAGAAATCCGCCGGCAAGGTCGAGGACCTGCGCGCCGAGATGGCCCAGGTGGGCCAGTATGTCGGCGTCGACATCTCCGAATTCCGCCGCATCGTGCAGCAGGTCCAGAAGGGCGAGAAAGAGGCCCGCCAGGCCAAGAAGGAAATGGTCGAGGCCAACCTCCGCCTCGTCATCTCCATCGCCAAGAAATACACGAACCGCGGCCTCCAGTTCCTTGATCTCATTCAGGAAGGCAACATCGGCCTGATGAAGGCCGTGGACAAGTTCGAATACCGCCGCGGCTACAAGTTCTCCACCTACGCGACATGGTGGATCCGGCAGGCCATCACCCGCTCCATCGCGGACCAGGCCCGCACGATCCGCATCCCGGTGCACATGATCGAGACGATCAACAAGCTCGTCCGCACCGGCCGCCAGATGCTCCACGAGATCGGCCGCGAGCCGACGCCCGAGGAACTGGCCGAGAAGCTCCAGATGCCTCTCGAGAAGGTCCGCAAGGTGATGAAGATCGCCAAGGAGCCGATCTCCCTCGAAACGCCCATCGGCGACGAGGAAGACAGCCAGCTCGGCGATTTCATCGAGGACAAGAACGCCGTCCTGCCGCTCGACAGCGCGATCCAGGAGAACCTCAAGGAGACGACCACCCGCGTTCTCGCTTCCCTTACCCCGCGCGAGGAGCGGGTCCTGCGCATGCGCTTCGGCATCGGCATGAACACCGACCACACGCTCGAGGAAGTGGGCCAGCAGTTCTCCGTCACCCGCGAGCGTATCCGCCAGATCGAGGCCAAGGCCCTGCGCAAGCTCAAGCACCCCAGCCGCTCGCGCAAGCTGCGGTCCTTCCTCGACCAATAGCACCGGCGTCCGGCCCGCCCGGGCCGGTCGACGCACCGCACAGGACAGACCCCGCGCCTTTGCGGCGCCACAGGAGAGAGAGAACCGCCCATGTCGCTCTGGTCCCGCCTGTTCGGCAGCTCAAGCGCGTCCCAAGGCCCCGAGCCGACCGAGCATGACGGCTTTCTCATCTACCCCGAGCCCGTCCGCGAAGGCACCAAGTGGCGCATCGCCGCCCGCATCGAAAAGGCCATGGGTGACGAGATCAGGCGGCACGACATGGTGCGCGCCGACCTGCTCGACAGCCAGGACGAGGCGGTCGAGGCGACCCTTCGCAAGGCCCGCCAGATGATCGACGAACAGGGCGCGGGCATCTTCCACTGATCCGGGACCCCGGTGCCCGTGCCATACCGAAGGCTCTCCATGCGCCCTCGCTTCACTCTTGTCGTGGTCACGAGCCGTGACGGCTTCATCGGCCGCACCCCCACGGAGTCGCCCCACACATGGGCCTCCCCCGAGGAGCAGCGCCTGTTCCTGTCGGAGGTCGCCGCCGCCGACTGGGCCGTCATGGGCCGCCGCACCCATGAGGCCGCCGACCGGCCCGACAGGCGCCGCATCGTCTTTTCCGGTGCCGCGGGCGCCGGCGACTGGCGCAGGCCCGGTCAGCTCTGGCTCGATCCGGCCACGCTGGCACCCGCCGATCTGGAGGCTCTGGTGTCGGACGTGCACCCGCTCAAGGCCGGGCTGATCCTGGGCGGCACCCGGGTCCATGACTGGTTCCTCGCCCATGACGCCATCGACGAGGTCCATCTGACGGTCGAGCCCTTGACCTTCGACACCGGCCTGCCGCTCTTCGGCGCTCACCGCGGCGATCCGCGCAGCCTCCTGCCGGCGCTCGGGTTCACCAGCACGGGCGAGACGCCCCTCAACCCGGGCGGCACCGCCTATTCGGTCTGGACCCCGGCGCGGTCCTGACCGCGCCGGGGCTGCCGTGGCTCAGTCGTCAAGCACGAAGGTCACGGCGAGGTTGACGCGGTAGGCCGCGACCTTGCCGTCGGACACCTCGACATTGCTGTCCTTCACCCAGGCGCTGGTGATGTTGCGCAGGGTCTTCGAGGCCCGCTCGATGCCGTGCGTGACGGCATCGTCGAAACTCGTGCTCGATGTGGCGGAAATCTCCGTGACTCGTGCAACGGACATGGTGTGTCTCCCTTGGTTTCGCTTGCAGTGACGCCGCGATCAAGTCGTGTGGCGGGTCCGGTCGTGGTCCATCAGCGGCTTCAGAAGCGCGAAGCCATAGATCGCGGCGAGGCCGACGAGGATGTAGACGAGAGTCGTCAGCCAGGTATCGACGCCGAAGAGCGCCGAAACGAGATTGAGATCGAAGAGCCCGACAAGGCCCCAGTTCAGCCCGCCCCCGATGATCAGGATCAGGGCGGTGATGGTCAGCGCTTTCATGTGCTGCTCCTTGCCAGATCTCTTGGAACGACATCGCGGCAGGAGCGCCGACGTTCCGCTCCGGCCGGCCGAAATGAGGCATGGCGGACTCACCTGCGGGAAATCTCGGCCCGGATCCGCCGTTCACTGACCCTGGGGTGCCCGGACGCGGTATGCTGATCGTCAGGGCGGTGAGGTACCGTCCGGCGGCACCATCACGCAGAGCAGCGCCGCAAACCCACAAGAGGACCGAAGTCCATGGAACCCACCAAGACCCCGCTCACCGAAGAGCAGAAACTGCGGCGCCGGGCTGGCCGCACCCTCGCGCGCGCCATGTTCGTCGAGCGCATCAAGGAAACCCGTCCGGAGCTCACCGCCGAGGAGCGCAAGGAAGCCTGGAAGGCGGAAGGCAAGGCCGAGACTCGTCGCGCCATGCGCTATCTGCGCAAGCTTCACGGCTCGGGCATCGGCCTCACCGTTGTCGCCGCCGATGCGGCCGGGACGGACGCCGACGAAGCCGCCGCCTGACCGGAGAGGGGCCGGCCCGTCCGGCCCCGACTTTCCATGCAGACCACGTTCGAATTCCGCACCGATGGCCCGGGCCTCACCGACATCACCGCCGGCATCGCGGCGTGGATTCCGCCCGGGGCCGAGGGACTCCTGACCCTCTTCATCCGCCACACGTCCTGTTCGCTCCTGATCCAGGAGAACGCCGACCCCGACGTGCAACGCGACCTCCTCGCCTGGCTCGGCCGGTTCATCCCGCCTTCCGACGACCCCGCCATGAGCTACCTGCGCCATACCGCCGAGGGCCCGGATGATATGCCGGCCCATCTGAAGGCGGCCGTGCTGCCGGTCAGCTTGCAGATTCCCGTTCAGAGCGGGCGGATGCGGCTGGGAACTTGGCAATCCGTTTACCTTTTCGAACATCGGACCCGTCCGCGCAGCCGCGAAGTCGCCGCACATCTCGCCTGACGGCGCGTCGTCTCATTGCGGCTGAGTCTCCCGCGCCACGGCCGCGGCCTCAGGATGTTGGGGCGCCTCGTGCCCCCTACCCAAGCGCTGCCACCCTCCCTATAGTTCTCGGCAAGAAGGGCCGAACGCCCCCAAGAGGCGGAATGCCCAGAGGCAGAGAAGGGGACCCCGCATGCGCTGTCCGTTTTGCGGCAATGTCGATACACAGGTGAAGGACTCGCGTCCCGCCGAGGACCATGTGGCGATCCGCAGGCGGCGCTTCTGTCCGGCCTGCGGCGGCCGCTTCACCACCTATGAACGCGTCCAGCTCCGCGACCTCGTCGTGGTCAAGTCGAGCGGCCGGCGCGAGGATTTCGACCGCGACAAGCTCGAACGCTCGATCCGCATCGCCCTGCAGAAGCGTCCCATCGAGCCCGAGCGCATGGACCAGATGATCTCCGGCATCGTCCGCCGGCTGGAAAGCATGGGCGAGACCGACATCCCCTCCAAGGTCATCGGCGAGATCGTGATGGAAAGCCTCGCCCGGATCGACACCGTGGCCTATGTGCGCTTCGCCAGCGTCTACAAGAACTTCCAGGCCGCCGACGATTTCGACAAGTTCGTCAGCGAGTTGCGTCCGAACGCCGCCGACGGGCGCTGAGGGGGTGACGCCGGAGGACGACCTGCGCTTCATGGGCGCGGCGCTCGCCCTCGGCCGCCGCGGCCTCGGCCGCACCTGGCCCAATCCTGCCGTGGGCTGCGTGCTGGTGCGGGACGGACGCATCCTCGCGCGCGCCCGCACGGCCGATGGCGGCCGCCCCCATGCCGAAACGCAGGCCCTGACCCGCACCGACGCCCGCGGCGCCACCGCCTATGTGACGCTGGAGCCCTGCGCCCACGAGGGTGCGACGCCCTCCTGCGCCGCGGAACTGACGAAGGCCGGCATCGCCCGCGCCGTGATCGCCTGCCGCGATCCCGATCCCCGAACCTCCGGAGAGGGGATCGCACGCCTGCGCGCCGCGAACATCCCCGTCACCGAGGGCATCCGCCGCGCCGAGGCCGAGGCGGACCTCGCGGGCTACCTTCTCAGCCGCACCCGGGGTCGCCCGCGCGTGACGCTGAAGCTCGCGGCCTCTCTCGACGGACGCATCGCCACCGCCTCCGGCGAGAGCCGCTGGATCACCGCGCCCCCCGCCCGCCGCCTCGTGCACGCGCTCCGCGCCCGCCACGACGCCGTGATGGTGGGCGCGGGCACCGCCCGCACCGACGATCCGCTCCTCACCGTCCGCGACATCGGCCACGACCGCCAGCCGGTCCGCGTGGTCCTGTCGCGCCGCCTCGACCTGCCCTTCCCCAGTGCCCTCACCGCCACGCTCGACGCGGCGCCCCTCTGGCTTTGCCACGGCCCCGAGGCCACCGAGGAGGCCCGCGCGCGCTGGTCCTCCGACCCTCGCGTCCACCTCCTCGAATGCGCCACCGAGGGCCGCCAGCTTTCCCCCGCCGCGGTCCTTTCCGCCCTGGGGACGGCGGGCCTCACGTCCGTCTTCTGCGAAGGCGGCGGCAGCCTCGCCGCGTCCCTCCTCGAGGCCGGCCTCGTCGACGAACTCGTCTGCTTCACCGCGGGCACCGCCCTCGGCGCCGAAGGCACGCCCATGATCGGCGCCCTGGGCCTCGACAGCCTCGCCGCCGCCCCCCGCTTCACCCTCCACGAGACCCGCGCCATCGGGCCGGACGTTCTCCATGTCTGGCGCCGTCTCCCCCTCTTTTCTGGCTGAAAATATCCGGGAGGGGGAATTGGCGCCGCAGGCGCCAAGGGGGAGGGCAAGGCCCTCCCCGACCCCACAAAAAAAGAGGCGGCCCGAAGGCCGCCCCCGCTGGATCCGATGATCCTGCCGTTACTCGCGATTGCCGAGAAGCTGCAGCAGGAACATGAACATGTTGATGAAGTCGAGGTAGAGCGCCAGGGCGCCCATGATCGCGGCCTTGCCCAGCCACTCCTGATCCCCCTGGGCGGCGTGCTGGAGGTAGGTGTTCTTGATGTTCTGCGTGTCATAGGCCGTCAGACCCGCGAAGATCAGCACCCCGAGGATCGAGATCGCGAAGTAGAGCGCGGGCGATCCGAGGAATATGTTGATGATCGAGGCCACGATCAGACCGATCACGCCCATGATCAGGAACGCGCCCCAGCCGGAGATGTCCTTCTTCGTGGTGTAACCCCAGAGCGACAGGCCCGCGAAGGCGATCGAGGTCACGAGGAACACCTGCGCGATCGAGAAGCCCGTGAAGGCCACGAAGATCCACGACAGCGACAAGCCCATCACCGCCGCGAAGGCGTAGAAGAAGAGCTGCGCGCCGGCCGCGGACAGCCGGTTGATGGCGGCCGAGAACGCGAACACCATGATCAGCGGTGCGAACATGATCACCCAGCCGAGGATGTTCGGCCGCAGCGTCGCCGGATCGCGGAACACGCTCAGAAGCTCGGGCGACGTCCCCACGGCCCAGGCCACGGCGAACGTCAGGAGCATGCCTACGGACATCGTGCCGTAGACCTTGTTCATATGGGCCTTCAGGCCCTCGTCGATAGCCGCGGTACGAACACCCGCTGCCGTGCGCATGGTCTGATATTCAGCCATTGAAACCTCCAGAAGTCCCTCCAGTCGACAGGTTACCCCGCCCGGGGCTCCCTCGCTGCTGTATATTGGAAAGCCCTACCACGGATTCAAGAAAATCCCGCGTGAGGTCATCCGAATCCGACCGAAACGGGCGGGATTGTCGCGGCCCCGGGCAGAGATTGAACTTCCCCGCGCCGCCGGGCACCCTCCGCCCATGACGGATGACCCCAGACTGACCCCCCTCGCGGCGTCGCTGCCGCCCTCCGTGCCCTTCGTCGGCCCCGAGGAGCTCGAACGCCGCCGCGGCGCGCCCTTCCGCGCCCGGCTCGGCGCCAACGAAAGCACCTTCGGTCCCTCGCCCCGCGCCGTGGAGGCCATGGCCCGCGCCGCTTCCGAGGGCTGGAAATACGGTGATTCCACCTCCCACGACCTGCGCGCCGCCATCGCGCGCCACCACGGCGTCGACGCCGCCCATGTCCTCGTGGGAGAGGGCATCGACGGGCTCCTCGGTCTTCTCGTGCGCCTCGTCGTCACCCACGAAACACCCGTGGTCACCTCCGCCGGCGCCTATCCCACGTTCAACTACCACGTCGCAGGCTTCGGCGGCGCGCTCCACACCGTCCCCTTCCGGAACGACCACGAGGATCCCGAGGCGCTCGCCGCCAAGACGCGAGAGACCGGCGCCCGCCTCGTCTACATCTCCAATCCCGACAACCCGATGGGAAGCTGGCACGACGCCGCCACCATCGCTGCCCTTGCCGAGGCCCTTCCCGAGGGCGCGCTGCTGATCCTCGACGAGGCCTATGCCGATTTCGCGCCGCCCGAGGCGATCCCGCCGATGACGCCCGAGGACCCCCGCGTGATCCGGATGCGCACCTTTTCCAAGGCCCACGGCCTTGCGGGTCTGCGCGTCGGCTATGCCATCGGCCCCGCGCCGCTCATCGCCGCCTTCGACCGTGTGCGGAACCATTTCGGCATGACGCGGCCGGGCCAGGCGGGCGCCCTCGCCGCGCTCGAGGATCGCGACTGGCTCGCCTCCGTGGTGGCGCAGGTAGCCGCGGCCCGCGCCCGCATCTCTGACATCGCCGCCGGCTCCGGCCTCTCCGCCCTGCCCTCGGCCACCAATTTCGTGGCCGTGGATTGCGGCGGAGACGGCACCCTCTCCCGCGCCGTGCTCGACGAACTCGCCACGCGCGGCGTCTTCGTGCGGATGCCGGGGGTGGCGCCCCTCGACCGCTGCATCCGGATCAGTTGCGGCCGCCCCGAAGACCTCGACGTGCTCGAGGAGGTGTTCCCCGCCAGCCTCGCGGCTGCAAGAAATCGTTAGTCGACCTTCGAGGACGGCAGGCTAAACTCTGCGGCAGTCCTGTCAGGAGAAACGCCATGGACGAGGGTCCGAAGCGGGCGCCGGACTATACCACGGCCTTTCTGGTCACCACCGGCGGCATCCTCTTGATGGGGTTCTTCACCCTCGCCGCCATCGCGGGCACCATCGCCGTCGCCCTCGGCGTCGCCGCCGTGGACCTCGTGATCCGGTTTCTCGACTGGCGCCGCTCGGCGGCGCGCGCCGTCACTCCGCCGCGCGACGAAGCGGGCTGACGGCCTCCGCCACCACCTGCGCCGCCGCCCGTCCCGCGCCCGCGCCATGGGGGATGCCCAGCGCCAGCAGCCCGGCCTCGATCACGCCCACGACGCCCAGCGCCATATGGGCATTCACATGCCCCATGTGGCCGATGCGGAAGTAGTCGTCCCGCGGCTCGCGGCCGATCGCAAGGCCCAGCGTGACTCCCAGCGTCTCCGAACACCAGCGCCGGAGCCGCTCGCCCTCGCCCCCCGGCAGATGCACCGAGGTGACGGCCCGCGACCGCGCCGAGGGATCCGCCACGTTGAGCCGCATCGCCCCGCCCTGCCCCCAGGCCTCGACGGCCGCCCAGTAGGCGCGCGCCAGTGTGTCATGCCGGGCCCAGATGCCCTCCATCCCCTCGGCCTTGAGCATGTCCAGCGCCTGGCGCAGCGCGAAGAGGTGGTGCGTCGGCGCGGTGCCGCAGAAGTGCTGGTAGTAGAACTCCGGCGCGCTCCTCGGCCGCCAGTCCCAGTAGGAGCTTGGCGACACCCGCGCGCGCGCCTCCGCCGCGCGGGGCCCGAACCAGACGAAGGCCATGCCGGGCGGCGTCATCAGGCCCTTCTGGCTGCCCGACACCATCACATCGGCGCCCCAGGCGTCCATCTCGAACCGGTCCGCCGCCAGCGAGGCGATGCAGTCCATCATCAGGAGCGCAGGATGGCCCGCCGCGTCCCGCGCCGCCGCGAGGGCCGCGGTGTCCGACAGGATGCCCGTCGAGGTATCGACATGGCAGCACAGAACCGCCCGGATGACATGGGTGCGATCCGCCCGGAGCGCCTCTTCCAGCCGCGCGGGGTCGGCGGGCGCGGTCATGCCGAAGTCTATCAGCTCCACCTCGATCCCCAGCCTGCGCGCCATCTCGGCCCAGCCGTGGCCGAACTGCCCCGATGCGAGGACGAGCACCGTCTCTCCTGGCCGCACCGTGTTGGCCAGCGCCGCTTCCCAGGCCCCGTGCCCGTTGGCGGCATACATCGCCACCTCGTGCGCGGTCCGCGCCACCCACTTCAGGTCCCGCACCAGAGTCGCCGTCGTCTCCACGAGGTCCCCCTCGTAGATGTTCGGCGCGGGCCGGTGCATCGCCGCAAGCACCTCGTCCGGCATGACGGAGGGGCCCGGGATGGCAAGGTAATGACGACCGTGATGGAGGGACATGGGTGCAGGCTCCTGCTGCGGGCATGTGCCCGGTCTTAGTCCCGCCCGCGGGCCGCGGCAAGCCGCGTGGACTTGCGCGACAGTTAGCGCTATCACTTTGTGAAACACGGGCTTAGACCCCCGTCCACGTGTGGACGCTCCGAAATCCTAGCTCTGCTCCCCGCCCTCGGGAGGCTCCTTGAGGTAGCCCTGCAGCGCCACGATCTGCCACCAAAGGAACACCATCAGCGCCGCCGGAAAGGCGAAAGTCTCGAGCTTGACCCACAGATCGGTCGACTGCGTCCGCCAGATCACCTCGTTCGCCACCGCCAGCCCCGCCAGAAACGCCGCCAGCCGCCGCGTCAGGATCATCCAGCCCTCATGGGCCATCGGCAGCAATTCCCCGATCACCCACTCCAGCCAGGATTGCCCCCGCGCCAGCCCGATCCCCAGGAGACCGGCCATTATTCCGTAGACGATCGTCGTCTTCATCTTGAAGAACCGCTCGTCGTTGAACCACGCGGTCAGCCCGCCGAAGAAGATCACCATGAAGGCGGTGAAGATCTGCATCCGACTCAGCTTGCCCGTGAGCGCCCAGAGCACGCCCATCGCCGCGAGCAGAATCGGCACGAAGATCAGCGTGGCCACGATGAAGCCGGAATACTCCACCCCCCCGAAGGTGAAGCTGTCGTCCCTCAGCCGCAGGTAGACGAGGAAGAACAGGATCGTGGGCCCGAGTTCGAGCACCTGCTTCAGGACGGGATGGATCGGTCGTGGATCAGCCATGCCCCCCACATAACGACAGGTCGCGAGGATGCCAGCCCCAACCGCCGCCGGAACCGCCGGATCGGCCTCGCGTTCGACCGGCGGAGGTGCCCGCGTGCTCGATGCCCTGAAGACCGACCTGCTGAGCGGGTTCAACGAAGTGTCCCCCGTCGTCTCCGCAGCGCGCCTTGTCGCGGCCCTCGTGCTCGGCGCGCTGATCGGGCTGGAGCGCGAGATCAAGGGCAAGCCGGCGGGCCTCAGGACCCATGTCCTCGTCAGCGCGGGCGCCGCGCTCTTCGTGATCGTCGGTCTCGAACTCGGCGATCTCACCTTCGGGGAAAATGGCTCCCACAGCATCGACCCGCTGCGTCTGATCGAGGCCGTGACCGCGGGCGTGGCCTTTCTGGCGGCGGGTCTGATCTTCACCTCGGGCGGCAAGGTCCGCAACATCACCACAGGTGCGGCGCTCTGGCTTTCGGGCGCGATCGGACTCGCCTGCGGCGCGGGCGAGGTTCCGCTCGCCGCCATGGCCACAGTGCTGGTGCTGATCGTGATCTCCGTGCTGGGCTGGCTCGAAACCCGGACCGGCCTCAACGACGGGCAGGACTAGGCGTCGAGCCCCACCAGAGCCGCTGCAAATTCCTCGGGATCGAAGGGCGCGAGATCGTCGATCTGCTCGCCCACGCCGATCGCATGGATCGGCAGTCCGAAGGTATCGGCGAGCGCCACCAGCACGCCGCCCTTCGCCGTTCCGTCGAGCTTCGTCATCACGAGGCCCGATACATCGGCCATCTGCCGGAAGGTCTTCACCTGGCTGATCGCGTTCTGGCCGGTCGTGGCGTCCAGCACCAACAGCGTGTTGTGCGGCGCCTCGGGGTCCTTCTTCTTCAGGACGCGCACGATCTTGGCCAGCTCCTCCATGAGGTCGGCCCGGTTCTGCAGCCGCCCCGCGGTGTCGATCATCAGAAGGTCCGCACCCTCCGCCTGGGCCTTCGTCAGCGCATCGAACGCGAGGCTCGCCGGGTCCGATCCCTCGGGCGCGGTCAGCACCGGCACACCCGCACGCTCGCCCCAGATCTGGAGCTGTTCCACCGCGGCAGCGCGGAACGTGTCGCCCGCCGCGATCACCACGGACTTGCCCGCCGCGCGGAACTGGCTGGCCAGCTTGCCGATGGTCGTCGTCTTGCCCGATCCGTTCACGCCCACGACGAGCACCACCTGCGGCGTCACCGGGTAAAGCGGCAGGGGTCGCGCAACGGGCTCCATGATCGCGGCGATCTCGGCGGCCAGCGCCTCCTTGATCTCGCGCGTCGAGACCCTGCGGCCATAGCGCCCCTCGGCGAGGTTCGCCGCCACGCGCACCGAGGTGTCGACCCCCATGTCCGCCGTGATCAGCAACTCCTCGAGGCTTTCCAGCATCTCGTCGTCCAGCACGCGGCGCGGCGCCGCGGCCTCCCCCCGTCCCACGAGCCGCGCGAGAAGCCCCGGCCCGCCCTCTTCCTCCGCGGCGGGCAACAGCGGTGCGACCGGCGCGGGCGCCGGAGTGGCGTGCTGCGGTGCGGGGGGCGCCTCCTCCGCCGCGTCGGGCGGCGCCTCCTCCGCCGCGTCGGAGACGATGGCCTCCAGCCCGTCCTCGAGTTTCGAGGAGGATTTGAAGAGCCGGTCCTTCAGCTTGCGGAAAAACGCCATTCTCAGCCTCGTATGGTTCGGACCGAGGTAACCCCCGCCGCGCCGATTTGAAAGGGCCGCTCTGCCGCGCTTCTGCCCGTTCCCGGCCATGTTCGCGCACGGAATACATGCTAGCCTCGCGCCGATGATGACGCCGCTGCCCCTCTTCGCCGCTGCCGCGGCCATGCCCCTGCCGCTGATCGCCGCGGCGGCCCTCTGGGGCGGGCCATGGGCGGGACTCGCGGTTCTCTACATCACGCTCCTCGCCTTCGTGCTGGACGAGGCCGTGGCGCGCACCCTGCCGGCCCTGCCGGACGCCGAGGAATTTCCCGTGGCCGACGGGCTGTCCGCCCTGCTCGCCTCAGGTCATCTCGGCCTTCTCTTCCTGTCCGTCGCCGCCCTCTCCGGCGACGCGCTGGAGCCCGTCGAAAAGGCGCTGCTCTTCTCGGCGACGGGCCTCTGCCTCGGCCAGATCGGCAATGCCAACGCCCATGAGCTGATCCACCGCGGCAGCCGCGGGCTGCGCGGGCTCGGCGTCGCCGTCTACTCCGCGCTCCTCTTCGGCCACCACGCCTCCGCCCATCCGCTGGTGCATCATGTGCACGTCGCCACCCTCCGCGATCCGAACTCGGCCCGCCCGGGCGAAAGCTACTGGCGCTTCCTGCCGCGGGCCTGGATCGGCTCTTTCCGCGCGGGCCTCCGGGCGGAAACCGCGCGCCGCACGAGAGCCGGCAAACCGGCGTGGCGCCACCCCTACATTCTCTATTCGGGCGGTGCGCTGGCCGCCCTCGGCCTCTCTGCGCTCATCGGCGGATGGGGCGGGATCGCCGCGCATATCGCTCTCGCGGGCTTCGCGAGCAGCCAGCTTCTCCTGTCTGACTATGTGCAGCACTACGGACTCCAGCGCGCCACCGGCCCGGACGGCAAGCCCGAGCCCGTGGGGCCGCAGCACAGCTGGAACGCCCCCCATCCCCTCACCTCCGCCATGCTGCTGAACGCGCCGCGCCATTCGGATCACCACGCCCATCCCCGCCGCGCCTATCCGGCCCTGACCCTGCCCGAGCGCGGCCCCATGCTGCCGCGCAGCCTGCCCGTGATGGCCTGCATCGCGCTCTGGCCCGGCGCGTGGCGGCGGCTCATGGACCGCCGCGCCGCCCGCTGGCGCGCGCGCCCCGTGTCCCCCCTCACGGCGGCGTGACGGGCCGGGTCTGGCATCGCTCGGCCGCCTCGGGCAGTCTCTCTGCCATGAAGTTCTTCCGCAGCGTCACAGGGACCCTCGCCCTCCTGATCTCCGCCGGTGCTGCAGGGGCGGAGACCCCCATGACCGCCGAGGAGTTCGAATCCCATGTCGAGGGCCGGACCCTCACCTTCGAGGCCAACGGCCAGCCCTATGGCATCGAGCGCTACATGGACGACCGCCGTGTGCTCTGGTCCGTCTTCGACGACCATTGCGCGATCGGCAGCTGGTATCCCGAGGGCGAAGCAATATGCTTCATCTACGACACCGCGCCGGACGATCCGCAATGCTGGTTCGTCTACCTCGAGGGCGACCGCCTCAGGACCGTGCTCGTCGACGACCCGTTCGGAACACCGCTCTACGAGGCGCGGGAGAGCACAGAGGACATGATCTGCCCGAACTTCGGGTCCTGACCCGCCGCCGTCAGAACAGAGAGCCCTGTTCCGGCGGCTCCTCCGCGCTCCGCGACCTCTGCCGCGATCCCGCGCCGGGACTCATCCGTCCATCGGCGAATTCGATCTCCAGCAGCTTCGACTGTCGCGCCTCCGCGGCTCTCGTGACCACCGCGCCGTCCCCGCGCACCACCGCATAGCCGCGCGCCAGCGTCGCGCGATAGCTCAGGGTCTCCAGAAGGCGGTCCACCGAGCCGAGCCGCTCCCGCCGTGTCCGGCCCTCCGCGACGGCCACCCGTGCGAGCCTGTCGCACAGTCCGTCCAGCGCCCGACGCTCCTGTCCCAGCATGGCCTGCAGCCGCTCCGGCCGAAGCCGCATCTCGCATTTGGCGAAATCGCGTCTCTGCGCCGCGACACCGCGTGCAAGTGCCGGTCCGAGCCGCGCCGCCTCGCGCATCAGGCGCCGCCGCGCCTCCATCGCCCGGCCGCTCACGACCGAAGGCCGCAAGGCGCCCGCCGCCTCTCCCAGCCGGACCCGCCGGGCGGAGACCACCGCCCGCAGCGCCGCGGGCAGGCGCCCCTCGAGACCGTCGAGCCGATGACGCGCGGGCTCCACCAGGGCCTGCGGCCGACCCAGCCCCCGCGCGAGATCCCGCAGCCGCTGGCGTCTCGCCTGCAGCCCCTGTTCCACCGCCCGCACCGACCGCGCGCCGAAATTCTCGACCCCGGCCAGCAGTTCCAGCCGCACCGGCACCGCGATCTCCGCCGCCGCCGTTGGCGTCGGCGCACGCCGGTCGGCGACGAAATCCAGCAGCGTGGTGTCCGTCTCGTGGCCCACCGCGGAAATCAGCGGGATCGCGCTTGCCGCCGCGGCCCGCGCAACGACCTCCTCGTTGAACCCCCAGAGATCCTCGATCGACCCGCCCCCGCGCGCCACGATCAGAAGGTCGGGCCTCGGCAGCGCGCCCCCCGGCGCCAGCGCGTTGAACCCCGCGATGGCCCGCGCCACCTCCCCGGCGCAGGATGGCCCCTGCACCGCGACCGGCCAGACCAGCACCTTGCGTGGAAAGCGGTCCCTCAGCCGGTGCAGGATGTCACGGATCACCGCCCCGGTGGGCGAGGTCACCACCCCGATAACCTCTGGCAGGTAGGGTAGCACTTTTTTGCGCTCCGCGGCGAAAAGTCCCTCCTTCTCGAGCGCCGCCTTGCGCTTTTCGAACATGGCCATCAGCGCGCCCACGCCCGCGACGGTCACCTGCTCGGCGTTGAGGTTGTATTTCGACTGCCCGCCATAGGCCGTCATCCGGCCCGTCACCACGACTTCCATTCCCTCCTCGGGGATCACCGACAGGCCCTCGACCTGGCCGCGCCAGGTGGTGCAGGCCAGAACGTTGCGGTCGTCCTTGACATCGAAATAAAGATGCCCCGACCGCGCACGCACCACGCGCCCGACCTCGCCCCGGACCCTAATGCGTCCGAAGGCGTCCTCGAGCGTGCGCTTCACCGCTCCCGACACCTCGGAGACGGAGTATTCCGGCAGGTTTCCTCCCGGCGCGGGATCGTCGATCAGGTCCACGGGCGGCCCCCTTGTCCTTGGCGGACCCCGACCCTAGAACGCGCGGACGGCTGGGAAAAGAGACGAAGGCGGGACCGGTGAACATCCTCATCCTCGGATCGGGCGGCCGCGAGCACGCCATCGCCTGGGCGGTCCTGCAGAACCCCAAATGCGACAGGCTGATCGTGGCACCGGGCAATGCGGGGATCGCCGAGATCGCCGAGACCCCCGACCTGGACATCCTCGACGGCGACGCCGTAGCGCAATTCGCCGTGGAGAACGCCGTGGACCTGACCATCGTCGGCCCCGAGGCGCCGCTTGCAGCCGGTGTGGCCGACCGCCTGCGCGACGCGGGCCTGCCGGTGCTGGGTCCCTCGGCCGCCGCCGCCCGGCTCGAGGCCTCCAAGGGCTTTACCAAGGCGATCTGCGACGCGGCGGGCGCGCCCACGGCGGCCTATGCCAAATTCCAGAACCTCGCCGAGGCCCGCGCCCATATTGCCCGGGTCGGCGCGCCCATCGTTGTCAAGGCCGACGGCCTCGCAGCGGGCAAGGGCGTCGTCGTGGCCGAAACCGAGGACGAGGCGCTCGAGGCGCTCGAGGCGATGTTCGGCGGCGCCTTCGGGGCCGCCGGCGCCGAGGTGGTGATCGAGGAGGTTCTGCGGGGCGAAGAGGCGAGCTTCTTCTGCCTTGTCGACGGCGAGACGGTGCTGCCCATCGGGACCGCCCAGGACCACAAGCGCGCGGGCGACGGCGACACCGGCCCCAACACCGGCGGCATGGGCGCCTATTCCCCCGCTCCCGTCCTGACCGATGTCGTGGCCGAACGCGCGCTTGCCGAGATCATCCGCCCCACCATGGCGGTTCTCGCGCGGCAGGGTACGCCCTTCAGCGGCATCCTCTACGCCGGGCTGATGATCGAGGACGGCGCGCCGCGGCTCGTGGAATACAACGTGCGCCTCGGCGATCCGGAGGCCCAGGTGCTGATGATGCGCCTCGGGGCCCAGGCGCTCGACCTGTTTCAGGCCTGCGCAGAGGGCCGCCTCTCCGAGGTCTCCCCGCACTGGGCGGACGACCACGCGCTGACGGTGGTCCTTGCCGCCCGCGGCTATCCCGGACCCTATGCGAAAGACACCGAGATCCGCGGCCTTGACGCGCTTGCGGGCGACAGTCGGCAGATGCTCTTCCATTCGGGGACGAGGGCCGCCGAGGGCAGGACCCTCTCCGCCGGAGGTCGTGTCCTTTCCGCCACCGGCCGGGGCGCCACCCTCGCCGAGGCCCGCGACCGGGCATATGCGCTCGCCCGCGCCGTGGACTGGCCCGAAGGCTTCCACCGCGCCGACATCGGCTGGCGCGCTCTCTGAGGCAGGCCGTCCGTCATGCCCTCGGGGATCGGCGAGGTCGTCGGCAAGCGCCGCACTTCTGTCCCGGAACACGACGGACCCCCACCCGAACGCCGCAGCTCGACGCCGCCGGGATCAACCGCCGTTTCCGTCACGGTCGCCACCCGGGCTCAGGTCTTGTTCCCTGCGGGCAATCAGCGCCTCTGCCACAGCGGTCGCCGCGGCGACGAAGACACCGAGCCCGACGAGGATATAAACCATGCAGAAGATCCTGCCCGCCACCGTCTCCGGCACGACATCGCCATAGCCCACTGTCGAGATCGTCGCCACGGCGAAGAAGGCGGCTTGCAGGAGGCTCCAGTCCTCCAGCAGCCAGAACACGACCGTGGCCAGCGCGATCAAGGCGAAGGTGAACGCCAAGAGGCTGCGCACCTTCGCGCTGGAAAACGCATCCGCAAGACCGCGGAAAAGAGAGGTCATCGCGCTCATGCCGGGTCAATCGGCGGGATGTCCGCCCAGCCGGCCTTCTGCAGGGGCCGGCCGGGCCGGTTCATGCGGTGCCTGGCCTTCGGGCGGCCATCCCGAAGGAGATGAGCGACACGCCGGTGGACAGCAGTTCCACCCCGAGCAGAAGGCCGAGGGTCACGACGGCCGATCCGGGGAAATTGGTGAAGATCATGAACGCGAGGATCAGCGACAGCACGCCGCTGACTGCGAGGGGCCAGAACTGGCCGAGACCTAGGGCGAAGGACATGCCGATCTTGATCACGCCTCCGACGAGGAACAGGATCGCGACCAGCAGGGTCAGCGACAGGACCCCGGCGAGCGGTTCGCTCAGAAGATTCGTGCCGAGCAGCAGGAAGACGACCCCCATGATCGCGTAGAGGATCTTTGCCCCCCATCCCTCGCCGCGGAACGCGGCCACTATCTGCAGCACTCCGATCAGGATGAAGAACCATCCGGCGAGCGCGGTGGCCGTAAGGGTCGCCGCGAGCGGATTGAACAGGGCCATGAAGCCCCCGATGAAGGCGATGAGGCCCGTGATGATGGATACGATGGGACGATCCATGACTCGCTTCCCTCCTCGATTGCGCCGGGTGTCGGACCCCGGGGTTCTGTGCCCCGTCTCTCCCGCAAGAGGCGGTCGACGGACGGGGCAGGCGATGCCCGTCTCGCCGGGGTTCTGATCCCGCGGCGACCGGCGCACCCGATGCAAGGATTGGACGAGCGCGGCCCCTGCGGCAAGACGCAGGGTCACCCACCTGCCACGAATGCCCCCGGCCGCGTCCCGGGCGCCTCGGGCCGGCGGCCATTGCCCTGCCACGGGTGCGCGGCTAGCCTCTGGAAAATGGGGTAAAACGGGGAGATCCGACATGATTCGGCTCTTGATTTCGACCGCCGCCTACCTGATCGCGAATGCCGTGGGTCTGTTGGTCGCGGTCCTGCTTCTGCCCGGGTTCACGATCGATTTCCTCGCCTTCGTCGTTGCCGTGCTGATCTTCTCCCTCGTGCAGACGATCGCGGGCCCGCTGGTGACGAAGATGTCGATGAAACACATGCCGCAGCTTCTGGGAGGGATCGCGCTCATCACCATCTTCGTCGGCCTCCTCGTGACCGCGTTCATCATGCCCTCCATGGAGATCGGCGGCATCTCCAACCTGCTGGCCGCCACGCTCTTGGTCTGGCTGGGCAGCCTCCTCGCCTCGATCCTGCTGCCGATCTATGTCTTCAAGCAGCTTTCCGAGAGGAACAGGGATACGCGGGCCGCCACCGAAGAGGCGACGGCGCGGGCCAATGCCGCGGCCGAGCGGGCGGAGCGCGCCGCGCAGCAGGCCGGCAAGCCGCCGGGGAGCGGGACCTGATACCGCGGATTCTGGCTGAAGACATGATGAGAAGACCCGATCGGCGGGGGGCGGCCTGATGTGGACCGCCCTCCTCGTGGCCCTCGTCCTTGCGCTGCAGGCGGCGGCGGTCTGGTGTGCCTGGCGGGCCATCGCCTCGGCCCGGACGCCGCAGGGAGCGGTGGGATGGGTCGTCGTGCTGCTGGCCGCGCCCTATATCGGGGTGATCCTCTACCTCTTTCTCGGGCACCACCGCTACCGCGGCTACCTGATCTCGCGGCGCGACAGCGAGCGGGTGATACAGGCGCTCCGGGACCATGCGCAGAACAACGCTCCGGAAAGCCGGCCGACCCTTGATCCCGGGCCCTTCGAGAAGATCGCCGCCCTTCCTGCCGTCCGGGGCAACGGCTTCCGATCGTTGATCGACGGCAAGGAGACCTTCGACGCCATCTTCTCCGCCATCGACGCCGCGGAAAGCTACGTCCTCGTGCAGTTCTACATCGTCCGGGACGACGGCCTCGGCCGAGCCTTCCGCGACCGTCTGATCGCCGCCGCCGGGCGCGGGGTCAAGGTGCGGTTCATGGCGGATGCCGTCGGCAGCTACGGACTTCCCGACAGCTATTACAGGACGCTGTCGCGGGCCGGTGTCGAGATCGCCCATCCGCGGGAGGGGCGCCGTCCGCGCTGGCGCTTCCAGATCAATTTCCGCAACCATCGCAAGACCGTGGTGGTGGACGGCCGCGTCGGCTTCACCGGCGGGCTGAACGTCGGCGACGAATACATGGGCCTCGACCCCGCCTTCGGGAACTGGCGCGACACCCATGTGGAGCTGAGCGGTCCCATCGTGGCGCAGCTTCAGCTCATCTTCGCCGAGGACTGGCACTGGGCGAAGCACGAGGTGATCCTCGACGCGCTCGACTGGACGCCGCCCCACGCCGCCGGGAACATGACCGCCCTGCTGGTGCCCACCGGGCCCGCCGACGCGATGGAGACCGGCGCGCTCTTCTTCATCTCCGCCATCGTCGCCGCGAAGACACGGGTCTGGATCGCCTCACCCTACCTCGTGCCCGATACGGATGTGCTGTCGGCGCTGAAGCAGGCCGCCCTGCGCGGGGTGGAGGTGCGCATCCTCGTGCCCGAGGTGATCGACCACCAGATCCCCTGGCTCGCCGCCTTCGCCTATTTCGACGAACTGCGACGCGCCGGGGTGGAGATCTGGCGCTATACCGACGGGTTCATGCATTCGAAGGTCGTGCTGGTGGACGACACCCTCGCGGCCATCGGGACGACCAATCTCGACAACCGCTCGTTCCGGCTGAACTTCGAGGCCATGGCGGTCGCCTTCGACATCCGCGCGGCGGAAGAGGTCGAGGCGTTCCTCGTCCGGGACTTCGCCCGCGCCTACCAGCTGGACAAGACCCTGCCCGAGCAGCGGGCGCGGATCCGCCTTGGCGCGCCCGTGGCCCGGCTCTTCGCGCCGGTGCTCTGACAGCTCACCAGGGCGGCGGACGGGCATCGAAGACGGCGCGCAGGGCCTCGGCCCGCTCCGCCGACCAGCCCGGCGGATCGGTCAGCGCGGCCCAGGCGTCGATATAGTCGTCGTCGACGTAGAAATGGCCGTAGCCCTCCACCCCCAGCGCTGCAGTCATGTCGAGCGCGGTCTGGAAGGCGGTCACCAGCGGGAACCAGCGCATTTCGGGCGCCACGTCCGGCGCGCGCGGCTCCTCGGTCAGCCAGTCCGGCGCGCGCCAGATCGTGGCGAAGTCGAAATTCACGATGGGATCGCTGCCGTAATGCAGGAACACCAGCCGGATCGGCCCCCAGGGCGCCGCGGCTTGTTCGTAGGTGTTCTCCTGGTTCGAGACCCGCACGAGCGAGCCGTTGCCGTAGACCGGCCGCCACGCCGGGCTGCCTGTCTCCCGGTCCCGGCGGATGCCGGCCCAGACCGGGCTCAGGAAGGGCGATCCGGCCCAGAAGGCGCCGTCGATCGGGTCGGCCAGCATGTCCGCGAAGGGCAGCGTCGCCTGACTGTTGAGCGCGCCCTGGCTCAGCCCGTGGATATAGAGCCGGGGGCGGTCGTTCTCGGGCAGCGCGGTCCAGTGGTCGTGAACCACGTCGAAGAGCGCGCGGGCCTGGTCGAAGCCGTACTCGACGTTTGTCAGGATCGACAGCACCGAGGTCAGGTAGGAATACTGCGCGGCCACATGGGCGGTGTCGCCGTTCCACATGAAATCGACCACGTCGTGGCTGCCGGGGTCCATCCAGCCGGTGCCCACCGGGGTGGTGACGATGAGGATCTCGCGCTCGAACCCGCCCTGGCGGATCAGCTCCTCCAGCGCCAGCTCGGCGCGCGCGCGGGCGGTGTCGGCGGAGGTGCGTCCGACGTAGACCCGCACCGGGCGCAGGGCCTCCGCGCCGGTGAAGGCGGCGATCTCCGCGGGATCGGGCGTCCGCGCGACGAAGTCGCGGCCGCGGTTGCCGAGTTCCTCCCAGGTCACCAGCGACGCCTCCGAGCCGGTCATCATCGGGTCGGCCGGCGGCTCGCTTCCCTCGTCGAAGGTCTCCTCGATCGCGGCGAAAAGGCCGTCGGCCACGGTCATGACCTGCCGGATCACCACGCCGTTCAGCAGAGCCCAGAGCAGCCAGAGCGCCAGAACGGCGCCCAGGACCGGACCGGTCCGGCCCGGCATGATGCGCGCCAGCGCGTGACCCGCGCGCCGCGCGGCCAGAGGAACCACGCTGCCGAGGCCCCAGAGCAGGGTGAAGACGACAAGGGCGACGAGGCCGACGGTCAGGGGATGGGCGGTGCCCACGGGCTCCAGCTCCATCACCCGGCGGGTGGCGTTCTGCCAGTCCGCCGCGCGCCAGAGGCCGTAGAGCGCGAGCGCCAGGGTGAGCGCGAAGAAGGCGAAGCGCACTTCCCGGTCCTCGCCCGGCTCCGGCAGCGGCAGGAGCAGCGCGCGCCCCCAGATCCAGACCGCCAGGGCGCCGAGGCCGTAGCCGGCCGCGGCGGACAGCCCGGAAAGCACGCCCTGCATCAGCGGCGCGCGGGGGATCATGGAAGGGGTCAGCGAGGCCACGAAGAAGACCGCCGCGACGGTCAGCCCGAAGGCGGAGAGGCGCCAGTAGCGAGGCTCCGCCCCGGTTCCGGGGGCGCCGTCGAAAGTGGTCATCCGTGGCTCCCCCTCGCCGACCGCATCCGTTGGCCGAACGGTGGGGCACGCCCTGCCGCTTCGTCAAGCCGTGGATGGACCGGAGAGGGGAGCGAGGAGTCCCGCACCGGCGCGGGCCCTGCCGCCGGTCCTGCCGGGGCGTCCACACGTGGACGGAGGGTCATCTCATTGATCTGAAAAAAAATTCCTGCAACGGGATTTCGGGACGACGGGTCAGGAATTTCTTCGGATTTCCGTGCCTGGCTCAGCCGCCCGGCGCGGGGTCGGGTGCCGGTTCGGAGTCGGGTCGCACCACCTCCACCAGATCGGCGGTGAGGCCCCGCAGTTCGGCGAAGGCCGCGGTCATGGCGCGGTCGATCAGCGGATCGGGGTCGATGCTGAGATCCTGAAGCGCGCCGCGAAGGCGCGCCATCTCCGCCTCGATCCCGGCCAGCCGCTCGGCCACCTGGTCCGCCGACCCGGTCTCCGAGGCTTCGAGACCGACGCGCAGGTCCGCGACATCGGCGCGCGCGCCCGCGATTTCGGCGGTCAGCGCCTCGATGCCCTCCCTGAGCGGCGTGACGGTTCCAGCCGCCACCGCCATCTGTTCGGACACCCGTTCCGCCGTCGACAGCACGTTCCACGCAAGCCAGAGACAGAGGGCCAGAAGGATCAGCGTGGCGTTGAGAAGGGCAAGGAAGAGATTCTTCGCCGTGCGGCCAAGGCTTCGGTCCGCCATCGTCCTCTCCGCCGTTTACCCTAGGGCAAGCCTGTCACAGGGCCCCGGTCCGGGCAAGGCCGCCAGGCCGCGTCCCGCGCCAGAACCCGCGTGGCGAGAGCGGGGGAGACGATGACCGTGAGGACGGCGCCCGCCACGAGCGCCGCGCCGCACCAACCCCGGCATGGCACCGCTCGCGACCGCCAGCGCCGAGCTCGCCAGGGCCGATGACCACGCCGAACAGGAGTTCGAGCACCACCGCAGAGGGGCAAGCTCGAGGACCGCGGGCAGGAACGCAGCAAGGGCCACGACACCCGACACGATCACGACTCCGATTGCGCCCGCGCCGTCGCCACGACCCGACCTGCCCCCTTGCCCTGTCCCTGGGGAAGGAGACCGCTGCGCAGCGTTGTGGACACGGCGTAATCCGGAAAAGCCCCCGGAACGACACAGCCGCGGGCAGGACCCGCGGCTGTGCAGTCTCGTGGACCGTCGGCCGGTCAGGCGGCGCGCGACACCAGCACTTCGCCGATCTCGCGGGCGGCGGCGGTCTCGTCGTTGCCGGCCACCGCGGCGATTTCCCGGGTCAGACGCTCCAGCGCCGCCTCGTAGAGCTGGCGTTCGGAATAGCTCTGCTCGCGCTGGTCGTCGGCGCGGTGCAGGTCGCGCACCACCTCGGCAATGGCGATGAGATCGCCCGAGTTGATCTTCTGTTCGTATTCCTGCGCCCGGCGCGACCACATGGCCTTCTTGACCTTGGCCTTGCCGCGCAGGGTCTTCATGGCATGGGCCACCACATCGGGCGACGAGAGCGAGCGCATGCCCACCTCCTCGGCCTTGTGTGTGGGCACGCGAAGGGTCATCTTGTCCTTCTCGAAGGAGATGACGAAGAGTTCCAGCTCGAAGCCCGCGACCTCCTGCTTCTCGATCGACACGATTTGCCCGACGCCGTGCGCGGGGTAGACCACGTAATCATTGGGCGAGAAATCGGTCTTCTTGGTCTTGGTCATGGCGGGTCCTTCCGAAAACGCCCCCGGGCCGCGAGACCACAGAAAACCGCCGGTGACCATGGCCTCCGTCGGTTCGTGCGACATGTCTCGGGATCAGGAATCCAGCAGCATTGAGCGGGAGCATACCATATTCGGGGCGCCTGCGAAAGCACCCTTGCGCATCTCCCCCGTCCGGGCCGTCTGCTGCCGCCTCAGCCGCCCTCGCCGGGCTTCTCGGAGAAGAGCTCCATCTTGCCGGGCTTGCCGTCCATTTCCTCGGCGGTGGGCAGCGGGTCCTTCCGCGTGATGATCACGGGCCAGGCCTCGGCATACTTTCGGTTGAACTCGACCCATTTCTCCATGTCCGGCTCGGTGTCCGGACGGATCGCATCGGCCGGACACTCGGGCTCGCAGACGCCGCAGTCGATGCATTCGTCGGGATGGATCACCAGCATGTTCTCGCCCTCGTAGAAGCAATCCACGGGGCACACCTCGACGCAGTCGGTGTATTTGCAGGCGATGCAGTTGTCGTTGACGATATAGGTCATGAAGTCGCCTAAACTTGAGTCAAAGGGGTGGTAAGTGAAGTTGACGGTGGCTTCAACCACCCTCGGCGTCGCCCCGACCCAGGTGCTTCGACAGGTCGCGGCGGTCCTTCGCCGAGGGCCGCCCGCCCCCGTCGAAGCGCGGCGCCGGGGCCGCCGGCGGGCCCCGGTCCGGCGCGGCCGTGGTCAGGTCCTCGTAGAGGGCGCGCGCCTCGGGGGCGGGTCCCCGCCGCGTGCCGAGCGCGAGGATGCGCACGACGCGCACCGCGTCACCCTGGGGGAAGGTGAGCACGTCGCCCGGCCCCACCGCGCGCGCGGGCTTCGAGACGGGCGAGCCGTCCACCCGGACCCTGCCTCCCGACACGATGGCGGCCGCGAGGCCCCGGGTCTTGAAGAACCGGGCCTGCCAGAGCCACTTGTCGAGGCGCAGCGTGGGGCGGGGCTCCACCCGCGCCTCAGTTGGTCTTGAACCCCGCCAGAGCCGCGGCGAAGGGATTGTCGGGGTCGATCCGCTTGTCCGGCTTCGGCGGCGCGGCGGTCACCGTGCGCGGGCCCTTGTCGGCGCCCTTCGGGCCGCGGCCCTTCTGTCCCTTGCCGCCCTTCGGCCCCTGCGCGGCCTTCGACGGACGTCCCTTCTGGCCTTCGCGGCGCGGGCCGCGGTCGCGTTTCGGCGCCCAGGTGAAGGTGTAGAACACCTCCATCTCCGCGGGCGCCTCGGCCCCGAGTTCGTCGGGCGTCGTGGGCGGGATCTCGGGCGGCAGGTCCGGGTCCGGCACGCCGGGGGGCACCTCGGGCAGGTCGGGCTCGGGCGGGGCGGGCGGCACCTCGGGATCGGGCGCGTCGGGCGGCGTCTCCGGCGGGCCCTCGGGCGGGATGCCCGGCGGGGGCTGCCCCGGCGGGGGTTCGGGCGGAGGCTCTGGCACCTGCGCGTCGGGCGCCTCTGCGGTCTCGGGCGTCGGAGCCGCGGCGGCCGCGGGCGCGGTCTTCACCTTGACCCGCTCGCCCTTCTCGGCCCGGTAGCCCAGACCCTCCATCAGCCCGGCGAACTGCTCCAGCGTCAGGCCGGTGATCGACAGCATGTCCGCCGTCGCCTCGAACCCGCCGCGGCTGTCGCGGTCGCGCAGCATGTCGGCCAGACGCTCCAGCATGTCGATCCGGATCGCCCGGTCGCCCGCGGCGCGATAGCCCGACATGGTCCAGACCCCCGGTTCCGCCCCGCGAGAGGCGGGCACGGTGACAAGGCCCGGGGGCGGCGCCTCCGGGAAATTGTCGAACCCCTTCGCCAGCGACCACAGCACCAGCCGCAGCCGAGTCGGCGCGGGCTTCAGCAAGAGCGGCTGGAACACGGTGAACTGCCCGAAGCGCACGCCATGGCGCCGCAGCGCGCCCCGCGCGTCCTGGTCCAGCGCCTTGACCTCGGCGGCGACATCGCCTCGCGGCAGGATGCCGAACGCCTCGACCATGCGGAAGGCGAACCCCTTCGCGAGCCCCTGCAACGCGGAGTCGTCCCGCAGTTTCAGGAGCGGCTCGAAGTCCTTGGCAAGCTTGCGGTCGATGAAATGCTGGAGCCGCCGCGCCACCTTCTGGGCCACGGCCTCGGCCACCTCCTCGTCGACGAAGGCCTGCACCTGCGGCCGCAGCGGATCGTCGCCCCGCACCAGCTTGCCCACGGCAAGGCCGCCCCACATCAGGCCGCCCTGCTCGGTGAAATCGAGCTCGGTGTCGGGCGCGTTGTAGAAGCGATCCGCCATCAGGTGGAAATGCGGGGCAAGCGCCTGGTGACTGGCCTGACGGACGGTCTTGTCCTCGTCGGCCGCACCGGTCCTGTCCTGGCGAAAGCGGAAGCCTTCGAGCCGCCCGACGAACTGACCTTCGACGGTCACCTCGCCCTTGTCGTTCACCTCGGCCAAGAGGCCCTCCTTCTGCTTGAGCCGGCGCATCAGCACGCTCGTGCGCCGGTCCACAAATCTTTGGGTCAGAGCGCCGTGGAGCGCATCGGACAACCGGTCTTCTACAGCGCGCGTCTCCTCGCGCCAACGGGATTCGTCCTCGCACCAGCCCCGGCGCTGCGCGACGTAGGTCCATGTGCGGATATACGCCAGCCGCTTCGAGATCGTGTCGATGTCGCCGTCCGTCCGGTCGATCCGCGCCACCTGCCTCGCCATCCACGCATCGGGCACCCGCCCCGTCTGGTGCAGGAATCCGAAGATATCGCGCAGGAGACCCGCATGTTCCGCGTGACTGATGCCCCGGAAATCCGGGATCCGGCAGACATCCCACAGGAGCCGAACCGAAGCCGCGTCCGAGGCCCGCGCCGCCACCTCGGCATCCGCCGCCAGCGCCTTCAGCGCCCCGAGGTCGTCCGCCTCGCGCATCCGGCTGAGCCAGGGATCGTCGGTGCGCTCCTCGAGCGAGGCGATCAGCGCGTCGAGCCGTCCGAACCGCAGCCGCGCGTTGCGCCAGTGCAGCTTCCTGACCGGGGCGAAGCTGTGGCTGGTGATCGCCTCCACCACGCCCTCGTCGATCTCCCCCGCCTCGCCGGTGACGCCGAATGTCCCGTCGTTCATGTGCCGCCCCGCGCGCCCCGCGATCTGCGCCAGCTCGTGCGGCATGAGCGGCCGCATCCGCCGACCGTCGAACTTCACGAGGCTGGAGAAGGCGACGTGGTCGATATCGAGGTTGAGCCCCATGCCGATGGCGTCGGTGGCCACGAGGTAATCGACCTCGCCGGACTGGTACATCTCCACCTGCGCATTGCGCGTGCGCGGGCTGAGCGCCCCCATCACCACCGCCGCCCCGCCCTTCTGACGGCGCAGGAGCTCGGCGATGGCATACACATTTTCAACCGAGAACCCCACGATTGCCGACCGTGGCGGCATCCGGCTTGTCTTTTTCGAACCTGAATACCTCAGCTCGCTGAATCTTTCCCGGCGCATGAACTGCACACCCGGCACTTTCGCCGCGATCGCCCCGCGCATGGTCTCGGACCCGAGGAACATCGTCTCGTTCAGTCCGCGCGCGTTCAGCAGCCGGTCGGTGAAGACATGGCCCCGCTCGGGATCGGCACAGAGCTGGATCTCGTCGATGGCGAGGAACTCGCAGCCGATCCCCTCGGGCATCGCCTCCGTGGTGCAGACCCAGTACTGCGTCCGCTCCGGCACGATCCGCTCCTCGCCCGTGACCAGTGCCACGACGGAGGGCCCGCGCTGCGCCTTCACCCTCTCGTAGACCTCGCGCGCCAGAAGCCGCAGCGGCAGGCCGATGATGCCCGTGCGATGCGCCAGCATCCGCTCGATCGCATGGTGCGTCTTGCCGGTGTTGGTGGGCCCCAGAAGGGCGGTGATGCGGGACTGCATGGTCTCCGTCCCCGAGGACCGGACGCCGCGGTGCCGTCAGAGCGGCAGGCCGTCCAGTCTCAGCGTCAGTCTGTTCCGGGCCTCGGCTACATCCTCCATGAAGGGATGTATAGCGAGAATCCGGTCCATGACCTCGATCGAGGTCTCCTCCTCCCCGATCTGCTCCATGATGATGGCAAGGCCCCGCATGGCGCCGAAATGGCGCGGGTTGAGGACCAGCGTCTCGCGGATGTCGTCCAGCGCCGGTCCGAAGGCTTCGGCCATGAAATAGGCGGTTGCCCGCCCGTGCCAGGCTTCGGCGAACCCCGGGGCGTGGTCGATCGCGGCGGTGAAATGCTCGATCGCCGCGTGCGCGTCGCCCGCCTCCAGCGCATCGCGCCCGCGCTGCCACAGGAGGTCGATCGCCGGCGAGCCGCTCTTCGACCATTCGGTCGCGATCCGCGCCTCGATGCGGCGCGCCTCCTCGGCGCTCGAAGCGGCGGCAAGCCGCTCGAACATCTCGTCGACCGTTTCCGCGGTCGCCGGTGCGCCCATGCAGAGGATTACCGCGCAGGACGCGACGACTTGTTTGATGACATCGTTCATGCTCGTCATATCTCCCAATGTAGAGGACAGGCGGCCCGGCACCAGCCCCCGCTCGTCACGGAACGGCGACGTGAACAAGACGCGAGGACGCAACATGAGCGACGTGGTGGCCGAGGCGGTGAGCCGGCTGAACGAGAAGATGGGCGGCGAGGGCTTCGACGGCACCGCCAAGTTCGTGATCGAGGACGAGGGCGCGCTGATGATCGACCGCGCGGGCGCCCGTGCGGGCGACGAGGAGGCGGACGTGACCCTGACCTCCGATACCGAGACCTTCCGGGCGATCCTCGACGGCGAGCAGAACCCGACCGCGGCCTACATGACCGGCAAGCTGAAGCTCGACGGGGACATGGGCGCCGCGATGCGCCTTGCCGCCATCCTCGGCTGAGGTGGAGCCCGCGCCCCTCTTCACCGAGGTCGCGGACGCCCCCCCCGGCGGTGCGGCGCACTGGGTGACGGCGCCGGACGGGCTGCGGCTGCGGGTCGGGCACTGGCCGCACCCGCGCGCCCGCGGCACCGTTCTGATCTTCCCGGGCCGGACGGAATACATCGAGAAATATGGCCGCGACGCCGGCGCGCTCGCCGAACGCGGCTATGCGGCGGCGGCCATCGACTGGCGCGGCCAGGGCATTTCCGCGCGCATGCAACCCGACCGGCTGCTCGGCCATGTGAACCGCTTTGCCGACTACCAGGCCGATGCCGACGCCCTGATGGCCTATGCCGAGGCCGTGGGCCTGCCCCGGCCCTACCTGCTCCTCGCCCATTCCATGGGCGGCTGCATCGGGCTCCGGGCGCTGATGCGCGGCTACGCCACGCCGCGGGCGGTCTTTTCCGCGCCGATGTGGGGCATCCGGATGCAGGCGCTGAAGCGCTCGGCGGCCTGGGGCCTCTCGGCGCTGTCGAAGCCCCTGCGCTTCTCGCATCTGCTGGCGCCGGGGCAGAGCTCGGCGCCCTATGTCCTCGGCGCCGATCCCGCCGACAACACGCTGACCACGGACCCCGACATGCTGGCCTGGATGAAGCACCAGATCGAGCGCCATACCGATCTCGCGCTGGGCGGTCCGTCCCTCCACTGGCTGCACGAGGCGCTCAGCGAGACGCGCGCCCTGGCCCGGATGCCTGCGCCGGAGGTTCCCACACTCACCTTCCTCGGCAGCGAGGAGGCCATCGTCGATCCCGCGCGCATCACCGCCCGCATGGCGCGCTGGCCCGGCGGACGCCTCGTCACGCTAGAAGGCGCGCAGCACGAGGTGCTGATGGAGACGCCCGCGATCCGCACGAAGGTTCTCGACGCCATCGCGGCCCATTTCGCCGAAACGGTCTGATCCTCATCTGGCCGGAAATACTCCCTTCGGGAGACCGGCTGGCAGGATGCGCCCCGCCGGCCTACCTCTCGGACATGAGCGTCCTGACCTTCACCGACCGCGGCATCTACTGCCCGGCGGGGGATTTCCACATCGACCCCTGGCGCCCGGCGGACCGCGCGCTGATCACCCATGCCCATTCCGACCATGCGCGCTGGGGCATGGGGCGCTACCTCGCCACGCCGCGCACCGCGGCGGTGATGCGCCACCGGCTGGGCGAGATCGAGGTCTCGACGATCCCCTACGGCGAGACCCGCCGGATCGACGGGGCGCGCGTCTCCTTCCATCCCGCGGGCCACGTTCCGGGGTCGGCGCAGATCCGGGTCGAGGTCGGCGGGGAGGTCTGGGTCGTCTCGGGCGATTACAAGACCGCGGAGGACGGGCTCAGCGAACCCTTCGAGCCGGTGCGCTGCCATGCCTTCGTCAGCGAATGCACCTTCGGCCTGCCGGTATTCAACTGGACCCCGCTCGAGGCGCTGCGCGCGGAGATCAACGGCTGGTGGGCGGCGAATGCCGCGGCCGGCCGCCCCTCGATCCTCGGGGCCTACAGCCTCGGCAAGGCCCAGCGCCTGCTGACCGATCTCGACCCCTCCATCGGCCCGATCCTGACCCACAGCGCCGTCGAGAACGTGAACGAGGTCCTGCGCGCCGAAGGCATCGCGCTGCCGGACACGATCCGCCTCGCCCCGGACATGACCGCGAAGGACCATCCGGGTGCGATGATCCTCGCGCCGCCCTCGGCCCTGGGAGGGGCCTGGCCGAAGGGGTTCCGCGGCGCCTCCACCGCCTTCGCCTCGGGCTGGATGGCCCTGCGCGGCGTGCGCCGCAGGCGCGCCGCCGACCGCGGCTTCGTCGTGTCCGACCATGCCGACTGGGAGGGCCTCAACGCCGCCATCGCGGCGACCGGGGCGGAGCGCATCTTCGTCACCCATGGCTATACCTCCGTCTTCCGCCGCTGGCTCGAGACCCGCGGCTACGACGCCGCCGTCGTGGAGACGGATTACGAGGGCGAGAGCCTCGATGCCGCCGCCGAGAGCGGAGCCGAGGCCGGGTCAGGCGACGGGGCCGGAGCCCGAGGCGGCACCGGCGACACGGCGGCCTGACCGATGCAGGACTTCGCCCGCCTCTTCACCGCCCTCGACCAGTCCACGAAGACCACCGTCAAGGTGGCGGCCCTCGCGGAGTTCTTCCGCACGGCGGAGGACGCCGACAAGCTCTGGTGCGTGGCGCTCTTCTCGGGCCGCCGCCCGCGCCGGGTCATCACCACGACGACGCTGCGGGAATGGGCGGCGGAGCGGGCGGGCATCCCGCTCTGGCTCTTCGAGGAGAGCTATCCGGTCGTGGGCGACCTCGCCGAGACGATCAGCCTCGTGCTGCCGCCGCCCGACCGGACGGACGACCGCCCCCTCAACCACTGGATCGCGCGCCTTGCGGAGCTGTCGATGGCCGGAGAGGCGGAGCGCAAGTCCGGCATCCTCGCGGCCTGGGACGGGATGGAGCGGACCGAGCGGCTCCTCTTCACCAAGCTCCTGACGGGAGGGTTCCGCCTCGGCGTGAGCCAGAAGCTGATGACCCGCGCGCTGGCGCAGGCCACGGGCCGGGACGAGGCGGAGCTGACCCACCGCCTGATGGGCGCATGGACGCCGGGGAGCGTCACCTGGGAAAGCCTGATCGAGGCGTCCGATCCCACCGCGGACCTGAGCCGGCCCTACCCCTTCTACCTCGCCTACCAGCGCGAGGAGACCGACGATCTCGGTCCCGCCTCCGACTGGTTCGCGGAGCGCAAGTGGGACGGCATCCGCGGCCAGCTCGTGCTGCGCGGCGGCGAGCATCACCTCTGGTCCCGGGGCGAGGAACTGATGACGGACCGCTTCCCGGAATTCGCGCGCCTGCGGGACTGGCTGCCCCCGGGCACGGTGATCGACGGCGAGGTCCTTGCCTTCGCGGGCGAGCGACCGCTTCCCTTCAACGCCCTGCAGAAGCGCATCGGCCGCAAGACCGTGCCGAAGAAGCTGCTGGAGGAGAGCCCCGTCATCCTGATGGCCTACGACCTCCTGGAGGAGCACGGCACCGACATCCGCCCGCTGCCCTTCACCGAGCGGCGGGCGCGCCTCGCTGCGCTCGTCGCGACGGTGCCCGCCGACGCGCCGGTCCGCCTCTCCGCGGATGTCTCGGCGGAGGACTGGGACGTCCTGGCGGCGACCCGCGCCGAGAGCCGCGACCATGCCGCCGAGGGGCTGATGCTCAAGCGCCGGTCCTCGCCCTATCTTTCGGGCCGCAAGAAGGGCGACTGGTGGAAATGGAAGGTCGATCCCCTGACCATCGACGCGGTGATGATCTACGCCCAGTCGGGCTCGGGACGCCGGGCCAACCTCTTCACCGACTTCACCTTCGCGGTGCGCGACGGCGCCGATCTCGTGCCGTTCACCAAGGCCTATTCGGGCCTCACCGACGCCGAGTTCCGCCAGATCACCGCCTGGGTGCGCAAGAACACGCTGCAGCGCTTCGGCCCGGTGCGGCAGGTGACGCCCGAACATGTCTTCGAGATCGCCTTCGAGGGCATCCAGGAAAGTCCGCGCCACAAGTCGGGTGTCGCGCTGCGCTTTCCCCGCATGGCGCGCTGGCGCCGCGACAAGCCCGCGAGCGAGATCAACACGCTTTCCGACCTGCGCGAGATGCTGGCGACCTACGGCTGAGGAGCGCCTTCGGCGCGCTGCCCGGAGCCCGGCCCCGCCCGAGGCGGAACCGGGCGGCGGGGGGGGCGCTGCCCCCCGCGGCGAAAGCCCGGGGGCTTTCGCCGCTCCCCCCGGGATATTTCGGGCCAGAAAAATGCAGGGGTGGCGGCGACGTCGCGGGAGGCGCTTGCAGGGCCATGCCCCGCGCCGTAAGAGCCGGAGCGATTTTCGGGGCGCGCGAGGGGCGATGTCCATACTTGTGATGAAATTCGGCGGCACCTCCGTCGCCACTCCGGACCGCATCCGGCGGGCCGCCAAGCGCGTGGGCGTCGAGGTCGCCAAGGGCCATGACGTCATCGTCATCGTCTCGGCCATGGCCGGCAAGACCAACGAGCTCGTGGGCTGGGTGCGCGAGACCTCGCCGCTCTACGACGCGCGCGAATACGACGCCGTCGTCTCCTCGGGCGAGAACGTCACCGCGGGGCTGATGGCGCTGACGCTCCAGGAGATGGATATTCCCGCGCGGTCCTGGCAGGGCTGGCAGGTGCCCCTGAAGACGAGTTCCGCCCACGGCGCCGCGCGGATCGAGGAAATCCCGACCGAGAACATCCTCGGTCGCTTCGCCCAGGGGATGAAGGTGGCGGTCGTGGCGGGCTTTCAGGGGATCAGCCCCGAGGGGCGGATCACCACCCTCGGGCGGGGCGGGTCCGACACCACCGCCGTCGCCTTTGCCGCCGCCTTCGGCGCGGTGCGCTGCGACATCTACACCGACGTGGACGGGGTCTACACCACCGATCCGCGGATCACGAAGAAGGCGCGCAAGCTCGACCGCATCGCCTTCGAGGAGATGCTGGAACTGGCCTCGCTGGGCGCCAAGGTGCTGCAGACGCGCTCGGTCGAGCTGGCCATGCGCTACAAGGTGCGCCTGCGCGTGCTGTCGAGCTTCGAGGAGATGGACGACGCGGCGGGCACGCTCGTCTGCGACGAGGAGGATATCGTGGAAAGCAATGTTGTGGCCGGTGTGGCCTTCAGCCGCGACGAGGCGAAGATGACGCTGATTTCCGTGGCCGACCGGCCCGGCATCGCCGCGGCGATCTTCGGCCCGCTGGCGCAGGCGGGGGTGAACGTGGACATGATCGTCCAGAACATCTCCGAGGACGGGCGGACGGACATGACCTTCTCCTGCCCCGTGGAGGAGGTGCCGCGGGCCGAGAAGGCCATGTCCGAGGCCAAGGCCAGGGGCGAGATCAACTACCACGACCTCGTGGCCGATACCGAGGTCTGCAAGGTCTCCGTGGTGGGCATCGGCATGCGCAGCCACGCCGGGGTCGCCGCGCAGATGTTCGCGGCGCTGAAATCCGAGAACATCAACATCAAGGTGATCACCACCTCCGAGATCAAGATCTCGGTGCTGATCGACCGCAAGTACCTCGAACTCGCGGTGCAGGCGCTGCACGACGCCTTCGGGCTGGAGAAGGCCCCCGCCGGGTAGCCGCCGGGGGCCGCTCCGGAGCCGTGCCGGCTGCGGCAGCCACGCAACGGATCGGGCTTTCGTGCGTTGAGAGGGATCGTCGGGCAGGTCCGGCCGCGCTGCGGCCGGCGCGCTGTCCGATCCCGAACACCGAACGGAGAGACCGCCATGACCCGCAGTACCGGCCACCTGCTCGCCGCGACCGCCCTGTCCCTGCTCCTTGCCGCTCCGGCCGCGGCCCAGAACCTCGGAGGGGATCCGAACCGGGACGAAGGCTCCGGCGCCGTCGCGGAAAAGGGCTATACCGCCCGCGACGTCATGGACGCCATGCGCGAGGGGGTCGACGATCCCGCCGCGGCCTTCCAGGGGGACACCGGCGATCTCGAGGTCGTCGTCGTGCGGCTTTCGGAGCTCGAGGGCACGGAAGAGGAGATGGCGGAGCTCGACGCGGTTCTGACCGACAGCGCCCGCGAGTTCGTCGAATACCACCGGCAGGTCGTCGAGAACGAGGCGGTGTCGAGGGGGATCGACGAGGTCGGATACACCGCCGAGGATGTCGTCGCCCTCTGGCAGGGCGACGAGCAGATCGTGCTCATCGTCGACGACGGCGGGTCCGACTGACCGGGGCCTCGCGTCCGGCGGCCCCTCCGCTCCCGGCGCCGATGGATGGAGGACCGGCGCACGGGGGGGCCTTGGCCGGCCCTGGTGCCCGGGCCGAGGACAGCGGCGGCCCTGCCGCCCTGTGAGGTCCGGACGGACGGGGGCGCCGGACGATGGTCGGGCCGGTCATCGCTGCGGCGCCGGGGCCGTCGGTCCCGGGCCGGTCCGTCGCTTTGCCCGTTTCCCTTCCCCGTCGCCATCCCCTATACCTCTGCTTCGGGCGGCCCGGGGTGGAGAGCCATGAGCGTGGAGTTCGAAAGCGAAAGCCGCAAGCTTCTCGGGCGGTTGCGCGACGCGATGGCGGAGGATGCCGCGGGCCAGGCGCGGCTCGACAAGATCGTGCAGCTGATCGGCCACTCGATGGGGGCGGAGGTCTGCTCCATCTACCTGTTCCGCGATCCCGAGACGCTCGAGCTCTGCGCCACCGAGGGGCTGAAGCCCGAGGCGGTGCACCAGACGCGGATGCGGCTGGGCGAGGGTCTGGTGGGCCGGGTGGCGCGGGCCAAGCGGCTGATCAACACGCCCGACGCGCCCGCCGAGCGCGGCTTCCGCTACATGCCCGAGACCGGGGAGGAGCGGTATTCCAGCTTCTGCGGCGTCCCGATCCAGCGGCTCGGGGAGGTGCTGGGCGTGCTCGTGGTGCAGACGAAGGACAAGCGCGAGTTCACCCCCGACGAGGTCTATGCGCTGGAGGTGGTGGCCATGGTCATCGCCGAGATGACGGAACTCGGCGCCTTCGTCGGCGAAGGGGCCGCGCTCTCGCCCCGGCACCGCCAGCCGGTGATGTTCCGCGGCGTGGTGGCCCAGGAGGGCGCCGTCGAAGGACGGGTCTACCTGCACGAGCCGCGCGTGGTGGTCACCAACCCGGTTTCCGACGACCCGGCGCGGGAACGCACGCGCCTGACCGAGGCGATCGAGCGGCTGCGCACCACGGTCGACGACCTTCTCGAGTCGAGCCGCAGCGTGGACGAGGAGCAGAAGCAGGTCTTCGAGGCCTACCGGATGTTCGCCAATTCCCGCTCCTGGCTGAGGCGGATGGAGGCCGACATCGCGGGCGGTCTCACCGCCGAGGCCGCGGTGGAGAAGGAGCAGTCCCTCGCGCGGACGCGCATGTCCCAGGCGACCGACCCCTACCTGCGCGACCGGCTCCACGACCTCGATGACCTCTCGAACCGGCTGTTGCGGCTCCTGACGGGACAGGGCGCGGAGACGGGGGCCGAGATGCCCGAGAATCCCGTTCTCGTCGCGCGCAACATCGGGCCGGGCGACCTTCTCGACTACGGCAAGACCCTGCGCGGCATCGTGCTCGAGGAGGGCTCGGTCGGTTCCCACGCCACCATCGTGGCCCGCGCCTGGGCGATCCCGCTGGTGATCCGCGCCTCGGGCATCACCACCGAGGCGCTGAACGGCGACCCGATCCTCGTGGACGGCGAGCAGGGCGTCGTGCACCTGCGCCCCGACGAGACGGTGCAGGCGGCCTTTGCCGACAAGATCGCCATGAAGGCCCGCGCACAGGAGCGCTATGCCTCGATCCGCGACCTGCCCGCAGAGGCGAAATGCGGCACCCATGTCGGGCTGCACATGAACGCGGGCCTGATGGCGGACCTCCCGTCGCTGCCCACGTCCGGGGCCGAGGGCGTGGGCCTCTTCCGGACCGAGCTGCAGTTCCTCATCCGCAACCAGATGCCGCGCCGGGCGGAGCTCTCCGCGCTCTACGCGCGGGTCATGGACGCGGCGAAGGGCAGGCGTGTGGCCTTCCGCACGCTCGACATCGGGTCGGACAAGGTGCTGCCCTACATGAAGCCGAACGACGAGCCGAACCCCGCCCTGGGCTGGCGCGCGATCCGCGTGGGACTCGACAAGCCCGGCGTTCTGCGGATGCAGCTTCAGGCGCTGATCCGCGCGGCCAACGGCCGGCCGCTTACGGTGATGTTTCCCTTCATCGCGCAGCTGTCCGAGTTCCGCGACGCGCGCGCCGAGCTCGACAAGGCGCTGGAGCGCGAGCGCATCCTCGGTCGCCCCCTGCCCGAAACGGTCGAGGTCGGCGCCATGCTCGAGACGCCGAGCCTCGGGTTCAGCCCCGACGTGCTGTACGAGGAGGTCGATTTCCTCTCCGTGGGCGGCAACGATCTCAAGCAGTTCTTCTTCGCCGCCGACCGCGAGAACGAGCGCGTCCGCCGCCGCTACGACACGCTGAACGTCTCGTTCCTGCGGTTCCTCCAGCAGGTGATCGACCGCTGCAATGCCTATGGCACCCCCCTCAGTTTCTGCGGCGAGGACGCGGGCCGCCCGGTGGAGGCGCTCTGCCTCGCCGCCATTGGGTTCCGGACGCTGTCGATGCGCCCCGCCTCCATCGGCCCGGTGAAGCACCTCCTCCGCCGCTGCCACCTGGGCGAGGTCCGTGCGGTGATCGAGGAGGCCGCCGCACGCGGCGACCAGTCGGTGCGGCCGGCCGTGACGGAGCTTCTGGCCCGGGAAGGCTGGGGGCTCTGACGCGTCCGGCGGGGGAAACGGCCGCGGCGCCCCGCCCCGCCGGGGTCGGAAGCCCTTGCGCGCTGCCGTGACGGTGCGCTTCAGCGGTTTCGCATCGCCTCGCGCGCCGCGACGTTCCGCGCCGCCCGTTCGAGCTCATGCACGAGACTCCGCGCCATCGAGCGCATCCCCACGATCCGCAGGGCCTCGCCCCGGGCCCACAGCGTCGCGGTCATGTGCCCCACCAGGGTCGCCGCGACGGAGCCCTCGCCGAACGCGACGGGGTCGAGGTCCAGAGGCACCAGCCGGGCCAGGACGGCGCGCGCATCCGCACCCGAGACGGCCACCACGGCCACGCCGTCCGACTGGTCGATCACGGCGGCGCCGGGCAGGTCGGGCGCCGGGACGCCCACCAGAAGCGCCCGCCCCGGCCCGACCGACAGCAGCGCGGCCTCTCCGGACCCGGTCGCTCGCCCCGGATCGGGCCAGTCGAGGGCGAGCTCCGCCCTCAGCCTGTCGCGCGTCTCTCCGACGCTTGCCCGATAGGGCGCGATCAGTGTCACAGGCCCGGGATCGACGGCCATTGCCGTGACCTGCCCCCAGGACAGGGGCAGCAGCCCGCCAAACGGGTCCCGCGCCAGAAGCCTAGCCACGCATCCGCCCTCCCCCGGGATCGTAGGCACAGGGCCGCGTGACATCGCAGAGCGTCATCACATGGCGCATGTGATCCACCGCGATGACCCTCTCCCCCAGCCGTTCCGCGCCGTTCCTCAGAAAGCCGAGGCCCAGAGCCATGCCCAGAGTGGCCGAATGGCAGGCCGAGGAGACATGGCCCAGCGCCGTCTCCCGCTTCGGCACCTCGCCCACGTCGAAGAGGTAGGCTCCCGCCACCAGCGGCTCTCCGGCGATCACCGGGCGCAGGCCCACCAGCCGCGGCCTTTCCGGGTCTGTCAGCCCCGGCCTCTGCGCCGCGGCGCGGCCGACGAAATCCTTCGCCCCGGACAGCATCCCCTCCATCCCGAGGTCCTGCGCCGTGGCGCGCCCGTCGATCTCCGCATGGGTCAGGAACCCCTTCTCGATCCTGAGCACGTTCAGCGCCTCGATCCCGTAGGGTCCGCCGCCCAGCCCCTCGGCCAGCGCCACGAGCTGCCGCCAGAGCGCATCGCCGAAGCGCGCGGGCACGGCGATCTCGTAGCCCTCCTCGCCGGAGAACGAGATCCGGAAGAGCCGTCCCGCCACGCCCGCGACGGAGACCTCCGCCGTCCCCATGAAGGCCAGTTCCGGCGGCCCGTCGAGAAGCGCCCCCAGAAGCGTCCGCGCCGTCGGCCCGGCGACGGCGAACTGCGCCCAGTGCTCGGTGACCGAGGCCGAGACCACGTCGAGATCGGGCCGCAGCACCTGCGCGACATAGTCGAGATGCCGCATCACCTGCCCCGCCGCCGCCGTTGTGGTGGTGATCAGATACCGCCCCGGCCCGAGGCAGGCCGCCGTGCCGTCGTCCATGACGAAGCCGTCCTCGCGCAGCATCAGACCGTAACGCACGCGTCCCGGCTTCAGCGTGGAGAACGTGCCCGTGTAGACATGGTCGAGGAATGCCCCCGCATCGGGGCCGCTCACCTCGATCTTGCCCAGCGTCGAGACATCGGTGACCCCGACCGCCTGCCGCACCATGCGCACCTCCCGGTCGCAGGCCTCCTGCCAGCCGGTCTCTCCGGGAGCCGGGAAATGGCTCGGCCGGTACCAGAGCCCGGCCTCGATCATCGGCGCGCCCCGCGCCTCGGCCGCCTCGTGGGACGGGGCGAGGCGCTCGGGGGCGAAGCCCCTGCCCTCTCCGCCTGCGCCCATCGCGGCGATGGAGACCGGCACGAAAGGCGGGCGGAAGGTCGTCGTTCCCGTTTCGGGGATCGTCCGCCCGGTCAGCTCCGCCAGCACCGCCAGCGCCGCCACGTTGGAGGTCTTGCCCTGGTCCGGCGCCATGCCCTGCGTCGTGTAGCGCTTCATGTGCTCGACGGACCGGAAATTCTCCCGCGCCGCGAGCGCGATGTCCTTCACCGTCACGTCGTTCTGCAGATCGAGCCAGGCCCGCCCCTTGCCCGGCACATGCCAGAGCGGTGCGACACGACAGGGATCGTCCTCCGCCCCGGGCACCTCCACCGCGCCGCAGGCAAGGCCCAGCGCTTCCAGCGCCTCCCGCGCCCGCGCCGCCCCGTCCTCGAGGCAGCCCCGGGTGGAGAACACGCCCCGCGCCGCGCCCGCGACGCTCAATCCCGGCACGCCGCCCTCGGCGGGAACGAAGCACAGGGCCTCCGGTGCCCAGACCGGCCTTGCCCCCATGTGGCAGGTCAGATGCACGGAGGGGTTCCACCCGCCAGAGACCGCCAGGCAATCGGTCCTCTGCCGCAACGTGCCGCCCTCGTGCACGATCTCGATCGAGGTCAGCCCCGTCCGGCCCGCCGTCCCGGTGACCCTGCCCCCGCGCCAGACCGGGAAATCGCCGCTCTCCGGCGCGTCGAATCGCGCGTCCGCCACGCCCGCGATCCGCACCCCGGCGGCGGCGAGATCCCGCGCCGTGCGCCAGCCGTCGTCCGTCGCCGTGAACAGCGTCACCGCCCGCCCCGGCGCCACCCCCCAGCGCGTGACATAGCTGCGCACCGCCGAGGCCGTCATCACCCCGGGCCGGTCGTTCCCCGGGAACGCGACGGGACGCTCCAGCGCCCCCGCGCAGAGGATCGCCCGCCGCGCGACGATGCGCCAGAAGCACTCCCTCGGCAGGTCCGGCGCCGCGGGGCGATGCAGCGCGACCCGCTCGAGCGCGCCATAGGTGCCCTGGTCATAGGCCCCCGTCACGGTGGTGCGCGGCATCAGCGTGACATTGGACATCGCGGCAAGCTCGTCCACCACCCCCGCCGCCCAGAGATGCCCCGGCAGGCCCCCGATCTCCCAGGTCTCCGACAGGCACCGCCCGCCCATGTCCCGGTCCTCGTCCGCCAGGATCACCCTTGCCCCGGCCCGCGCCGCGACCCTCGCCGCCATCAGCCCGGCGGGCCCCGCACCGATCACCAGCAGATCGCAGAAGGCGAATGCCTTCTCGCAGACCTCCCCGTCCACCTCCCCGGAGAGCGCGCCGAGCCCCGCCGCCCTCCGGATCGCTGGCTCGTAGACTTTCTCCCAGAAGGCGCGCGGCCACATGAAGGTCTTGTAGTAGAAGCCCGCCCCCAGCATGGGCCACAGAAGGTCGTTGACCGCGAGAAGGTCCCTCTGCACCGAGGGCCAGGCGTTCTGGCTCGTGGCCTCGAGCCCGTCGTAGACCTCCTGCACCGTCGCGCGCACATTGGGCACCCGCGCCGCGCCGGTGCCGACCGTCACCAGCGCGTTCGGCTCCTCGGACCCCGCCGTGAAGATGCCCCTCGGCCGGTGGTACTTGAACGACCGCCCGACCACCCGGATCCGGTTCGCGATCAGCGTGGCCGCCAGCGGCTCCCCCTCCCGGGCGCGCAGGCGCCGCCCGTCGAACCGCACCCGCACCTCGCGGCCGTCGTGCCGGCCTCCGAGCCTCATCGCGCGTCCCGCGCCGCGACCGAGCCCGCGACGGCATGGCTGACCGTGTCGCGCGTCACCGCCGCCCATGTCCCGCAGGGCTCGTGGTACCACAGGTCCCGCGTCTCCCCCGCCGGGTTCTCCCGCAGGTGCAGATAGGCGTCCCACGCCGCACCCCAGTCACCCCCGGGCGGCGTCAGACAGGCCCCCTTGTAGGTGAACTCCCGCCGGTCACGCTCACCGCAATGGGGACAGGAGAGCCGCATCGGCTCAGCCGTCGCAGGAGGTCAGCGTCACGGTGGTCAGCGGCACCGCATCCGAGCCCTGGAACCGGATCGTCAGCGAATTGCCCAGCGCGAAGAAGGCCCGCGCCGTCTCCTCGGCGCAAAGCCCCGACCGGAGCGCGTCGGCGAAGATCGGGCCGATCTCGGACCGCTCCTCCTCGAGCATCTCGCCCGCGGGCGTGGGCACGGCGATATCCGCCGTCACCGCGGGGCCGTTCGCCTCGGCCGAGAGGATGCGGACCCCGCCGGTGTCGCTCCCGACCCGGGCGTTGAGCCCCCGGGCGAATTCCTGCGCCACCTGAACCGAGGTGTCCGCGGGGCTCGCGACAGCCGCCGAAGGCGCCATCCCGGCGGGAGTCGCCGGGCCCCGGTCGGCGGCGAACAGGCCTCCCTGCTGGCCGCAGCCGGCCAGCGTCAACGCGGCAAGGGCCAGGGGGACGAACATCGGACGTATCATGACAGGTCTCCTTCTCTGTAACCGGGCAGCAGGCACGCCTCGGGATCGGCGCGGCGCAGGCTGTAACGCGTGGTCTCGCCCGAGGTCCGGGCCAGGGTCGTGGTGCCGCCGCAGCCCTCGGGCGCGCCGACGTGAAAATCCTCTGTCGAGAGCTCCAGCCCCCCGGCGTCGAGCCGGTCCACCCGGAACACGCCGCCCTCGCAGCCGGTGCAGGACAGCCCGTCCGGCCCCTCCTCGCAGAGCGCCGTCTGGCTCAGGGTCTGTCCGCCGAAGCCTTCCTCGGCCGGGCGGCCCTCCTCGGCCATCTCGGCAAGGATGCCGAGCCAGGTCTCGCCGCTCCCGGCATCGGTGAAGAGCTCCGCCGCAAGGGCCGTGACCACGGCCTCCGGCCCGAGGTCCTCCGGTCCCGCCACATAGCACCCCTCGGGTGCCGCGGCCGCGGACAGGGCCAGAAGCCCCCAGACCGGAAGGCTAGTGAAGATTGTGCTGCGCACCGGTTCCCTCCTCGTCCATCAGACCCCGCCCCGTGGCGAAGCGGTCCAGCCGGAACGCCTCGGCGGTCGGGTGCGGCCGGTCCTGCGCCAGCAGATGCGCAAAGGCGAAGCCGGAGGCCGGAACCGCCTTGAACCCGCCGTAGCACCAGCCGCAGTCGATGTAGAGCCCCCCGACCGGCGTGCGGTCGATGATCGGGCTGCCGTCCGGCGTCATGTCCATGATCCCGCCCCAGGACCGGAGCACCCTGGCCTTTCCGATCACCGGCATCAGCGTCATCGCGGCCTCCATGACATGCTCCGCCATCGGCAGGTTCCCCCGCGCCGCGTAGGAGGCATGAAAATCGAGGTCGCCCCCGAAGACAAGCCCGCCCTTGTCGGACTGGCTGATGTAGAAATGCCCCATGCCGAAGCTCACGACATGGTCGATCACGGGCTTCAGCCCCTCGGTGACGAAGGCCTGGAGAACATGGCTCTCGATCGGCAGCCTGAGCCCCGCCATGGCCGCGACCTGGCCCGACCGGCCGGCGGTCACGATCCCCACCTTCCTCGCCCGGATCGGCCCGCGCGTCGTCTGCACGCCGGTCACACCCCCGCCCTCGACGTCGATCCCGGTGACCTCGCAGTTCTGGATCAGGTCCACCCCCCGCGCATCCGCGCCGCGGGCATAGCCCCAGGCCACCGCGTCGTGCCGGGCCGTGCCGCCGCGCGGATGGTAGAGACCGCCCCGGATCGGAAACCGCACCTGCCCGAAGTCGAGATAGGGCAAGAGCTCCCGCACGCCTTCGCGGTCCAGGAGGATCGCGTCGTCGCCCTGGTTGACCATCGCATTGCCGCGCCGGGCGAAGGCATCCCGCTGACCGTCCGAGTGGAACAGGTTGATGAGCCCGCGCTGCGAATGCATCACGTTGTAGTTCAGTTCCCGTTCCAGCCCCTCCCAGAGCTTCAGCGAATGGGAATAGAACTCCGAATTGCCGGGCAGATAGTAGTTGGCGCGCACGATGGTCGTGTTCCGGCCCACGCTGCCGCCGCCGAGATAGCCCTTCTCCAGCACCGCCACGTCCCGCAGCCCGTGCACCGAGGCGAGGTAGTAGGCCGTGGCCAGCCCGTGCCCCCCGCCGCCGATGATCACCACGTCATAGGCGGACTTCGGTTCGGGATCGCGCCAGACCGGTGCCCAGCCCCGGTTGCCGGTCAGCGCCTCGCGTATGATCCGCCAGCCCGAGTAGCGCATGGTCCCTCCGGCGGCATCCGGCGCCGCAGCGACAGTGAACCGGCCCCGGACGCGAAATGCAACGCATGGCCCGCCGCGGCGCGGCCCGTCCGCGACATCCTGCAGCCGCCGCGCCGCCCTGGGCCGTTTTCCGCTGCACCCGGCGGCGCCCGGCTGCTACATCTGCGGCCGACGCAGACGAAGGACCCGCCATGACCCGCCTTCCCCTTGCCCTCCTCCTTTCCGCCGCCCTCTCCGGATGCGGCGGCGGCGCGCCCTCCGGGATCGCGGGCGACAGGGCGGTCGTCTCCGGGGCCGGCGCGGACCTCCTGAAACTCCGCGCCGGGCCCGGCCTCGGCTACGAGGTGCGCCTCGGCCTGCCCGACGGCACCGCGCTCCTCCGCCGCGACTGCGTGACCGAACTGGGTCAGACCTGGTGCCGCGTCGCCCTGGCCGGAGCGCCCAACCTCACCGGCTACGTCGCCGCCGACTACCTCGTCCCCCGCTGACGGCGCCCGGCGGGTCGCCGCGCCCCTGCCTTCGACCTTTTCTGGCCGGAAATATCCCGGGGGAGTCGGCCGCAGGCCGGCGGGGGCAGCGCCCCCGGATCGCCGCGTGCAGCGCGGCGACACCCTTTCTCCCCGCCGCACCCGGCCGGGCCGGGCGCGCAGCCCCCGGCGGGTCGCCCCGGCGCAGCCGGGGCGAAACCGTTACAGCCCCTTCGCCCGGTAGCTCGCCGCGACGCGCTCGATCGCCACGATATAGGCCGCGGTCCGCAGGTCGCCGACATCGTCGCGGCGGCGCCAGACCTCGGCCATGGACTGGTAGGCGCCGCGCATCGTGTCGTCGAGACCCGAGCGCACCAGTTCGAGCTCGCCCGCGCCGCGCAGGTATTTGCCCTTGAAATCGGGCGAGAGCGTCCACTTGATCGACGCGTCCGAGGAGATCCGCTCCAGTTCGTCCACGATCAGCTGGTGGCGCGACTCCTCCTGCCGGCGCTGCATCCGGCCGAAGCGGATATGGCTCAGGTTCTTGACCCATTCGAAATAGCTGACGGTCACGCCGCCGGCATTGGCATACATGTCGGGAATGATCACGCAGCCGCGCTGGCGCAGGATCTCGTCGGCGCCCGCCGTCACCGGGCCGTTCGCCGCCTCGATGATCAGCGGCGCCCTGATGCGCGCGGCGTTGCCGAGGTGGATCACGCCTTCCATCGCCGCCGGGATCAGGATGTCGCAGTCCGACTCCAGCACCGCCGCCGGGTCGGCCCTGCACCCGGCCTCGGGATAGTCCGTGACCCCGCCGTGGCGCGTGATCCAGTCCTTGACCGACCGGACGTCGAGCCCCGCCTCGTCGAAGAGCGCGCCGTCGTGCTCGATGATGCCGGTGATCCGCGCGCCGTCCTCCTGCGCGAGGAACAGCGCCGCGTGATAGCCGACGTTGCCCAGCCCCTGCACGATCACGCGCTTGCCGTCGAGCGTGCCCGACAGCCCCGCCTTCGCCACGTCCTCCCGGTGGCGAAAGAACTCCTGCAGCGCGTATTGCACCCCGCGACCGGTCGCCTCGACCCGGCCCTGGATGCCCCCCGCGTGGGTCGGCTTTCCCGTGACGCAGGCATTGGCGTTGATGTCGGTGGTGTTCATCCGCCGGTACTGGTCCGCGATCCAGGCCATCTCGCGCTCGGACGTGCCCATGTCCGGGGCGGGCACGTTCTGCGCGGGGTGGATCAGGTCGCGCTTGGCGAGCTCGTAGGCGAAGCGGCGGGTGATCTGCTCGATCTCGTGCTCCTCCCAGGCGCGCGGGTCGATGCAGAGCCCGCCTTTGGCGCCGCCGAAGGGCGTCTCCACCAGCGCGCACTTGTAGGTCATCAGCGCGGCAAGCGCCTCCACCTCGTCCTGGTTCACGGCAAGCGAATAGCGGATGCCGCCCTTGACCGGCTCCATGTGTTCGGAATGGTTCGACCGGTAGCCGGTGAACGTGTGGATCGCCCCCCTGAGCCGCACGCCGAAGCGCACCGTGTAGGTCGCGTTGCAGACCCGGATCTTCTCCTCGAGTCCGGGCGAGAGATCCATCAGGGCCATGGCCCGGTTGACCATGATGTTGACGCTCTCGCGGAAGCTGGGTTCGCCGTCTGGGCGCAGGGTGGCGGTCATTGGAACCTCGGATATCGCATTGGTCTGTGCTCCGACCCTAACCGGGAATTGCAAACGATATAGCCGCAGCGCGGTTTTTTTTGGCATGACCCCGCGCCGTCTCCGGCTGAGGGACGCAGCGTCGCGTCCACCCGGACAGGAGCGGCGTCGGTTTCCCATCGCGTGACAATACCGGCTCCCATAGGAAGATTGCGCCGCCATTGCATTGCAATGATTGAAAGAATTTCGATCTCTGCCCTAACGTCGCCATATTCCGGTGATCAAAGATGCAACGCGGGATTCCGTGACGCGCGCCGACCTGCTCCGGCCGGGCGACGCGGACGTCCGAGGTCGAAAGGTGATCCGATGTGCGAGCTGCCACTTGCCACATGTCCCGCACTGTGGGGCCCTCGGGGTGATCCTGCCGCCCCGCGGCCGCGTGCGGACATGACCTGCCGACTCCTGGTGCTGCGCCGCGACGAGAGCGGCGGGTTCGTCATCTTCGGTCTCTTCCTCTTCGTTGCCATGCTCATCGTCACCGGCCTCGCGGTGGACATGATGCGCACGGAAAACACGCGCTCCAAGCTGCAGAATGCGCTGGACCGCGCGGTCATCGCCGCCGCCGACCTGGACCAGATGCTCGATCCCGAGGCGGTGGTCGAGGACTACATGACGAAGGCCGGCCTCGCCTCGAACCTCGTGAGCGTCTCGGTCACCGATACGGCCACGAGCCGGATCGTGTCGGCCGAGGCAAAGGCCGATGTCCCGATGTTCTTCATTCGCATGGTCGGGATCGACCGGATAAGCGCGCCCGCGGCCTCCGTCGCGACGGAGGCGATCTCGGACCTCGAGGTCAGCCTCGTCGTCGATGTCTCCGGGTCCATGAGCGGCTCCAAGATCGCGGCGCTGCAGGACGCGGCCAACTCCTTTGCGACCGTCCTGCTCGAGACGATGGGCCCGGAGCGCATCTCGATCAACATCGTCCCCTACTCGACCCAGGTTGCGGCGCCCGCCGGGCTGCTGGACCTGATGCCGGGCTTCGCGCGGGACCACGGCCGGTCGAACTGCATCTCCTTCGACGGCGCCGATTTCGGCGACGTGCCCTTCGCCGGCTCCGCCGACCTCGCCCAGGCGGCCCATTTCGACCCCTTCTACAGCTGGGGTCCGCTCAGCAACGAGACCCGCCGGGCCTTCGTCTGCAATCCGCAGGACTGGGCGGAACTCGCGCTGATGCAGAACGATCTGGACGACATCGAGGCGTTCATCGGCAGGCTGGAGGCCGGGGGGAACACCTCCATCGACGTGGGCCTCAAATGGGGCGCGGCCCTTCTGGATCCGTCCATGGGTCCGATCCTGTCGCTCCACGAGAACGGCGTCTCGGGCCTCGTCAATCCCGTCGCGGCCTATGACGATCCCGAGGCGGACAAGATCATCGTGCTGATGACGGACGGAATGAACACGGTGGAACACCGGCTCCGCGGCATCGACATGTCCGCCCTGTCGGACGTCTACATCGACGACTCGCGCAACGAGCTCTGGGTTCGGGAAGTCGACACCTTCGACGCAGACGGCGACGGCCGCCGCTCCTCGGACGAGTGGTTCAACCCCCGGTTCCGCATCAACAACTGGGCGAATTTCTGGCGCCGTGACACCGAATGGCCCTACGGCAGCGGCCGGATCTCCGAGAACGTCCGCCAGCTCACCTACGAAGAACTCTTCAGCCGGGTCTCGGTCTACTACAATGCCTATTACCACCACTACATTCAGGAATACCGCTACGACGACTGGTACGACTGGTATCACGGCATTCTCGACTCGAGCATCGGCACCACCGAGAAGAACGCCCGCCTCTCCCGCATCTGCGACGAGACCAAGGAAAAGGGCATCCGGATCTTCTCCGTGGGATTCGAGGTGAACGACGACGCCGCCCTCGTCATGGCCGATTGCGCCTCGTCCGACAGCCATTTCTACCGGGTCGCGGGCAACGACCTGATCACCACCTTCGAACAGATCGCCCGAACGATCACTGAACTGAGGCTGACGCAATGATACTGAAGCTCCTGGCGCGTCTGCGCCGTCTGCGCCGCTCCGAACGCGGCAGCGCCACCGTCGAATTCGTGATCCTGTTCCCGCTGTTCTTCACCCTGCTGCTGTCGTCCGTCGAAAGCGGGGTGGTGATGGTTCGTCAGATGATGCTCGAGCGCGGGCTCGACATTTCGGTGCGGGCGGTCCGTCTCGGCACCAGCCACCAGGTGTCCGACGAGGAACTGCGCGAGATGATCTGCAGGGTCACGGGCGTGATCCCGAACTGCATGTCGGAACTCAAGGTGGAGATGATCATCCTCAATCCCTGGGCCTTCAACCAGCCGGATCCCAATGCCGATTGCGTGAACCGCAGCGAAGAGGTGCAGGTGAACCGGAACTTCCAGAACGGCGCGAGCCACCAGGTGATGATGCTCCGGGCCTGTGCGCTCTTCGATACGATGCTGCCCAACATCGGGCTGGGAAAGCGTCTGTCGGACGATGGCGAGAAGCCCTATGCGCTCGTCTCGACCTCGATCTTCGTGATGGAACCCGGCTGATCACCGAAGGACAGTCGCGCCGGTCCCGGGGCCGCGCTCCGCAGGGGGCGCGGCCCCGCCGCCTTATTGCCATTCTTCCGCCGCGACTTGTCTCCTCCGCTCCCAATTCGCGCCGCGAAGTCCGGGCATCTTCACAGGTCAATTGGACGTGGAAGGGAACATGGGATGGCGGTGCGTATGCGGTCCATGTCAGTCGGAGCGGTGGCCGGTTTCCGCAGCCGTGAAGACGGTGGTTTTGCCATCTTCAGCCTGTTCCTCTTCATCGCGATGATGGCCGTCACGGGGATGGCCGTGGATCTCATGCGGCTCGAGACCCAGCGGACGCGGCTGCAGGCCACGCTCGACCGCGCCGCTCTGGCGGCGGCCGACCTCGATCAGACGCTCGATCCGCGGGCGGTCGCCGAGGACTATCTCGATAGGGCGGGTCTGTCGCACCAGCTCCTGAGCGTGGCCGTCGAGGAGGGCCTCAACTTCCGGACGGTGACCCTCGAGGGCAAGGTGGACATGGGGGGACCCTTCTTCAACATCCTCAATACCGCCAACATGATCCAGCCGGCCTCGGCAACGGCGACAGAACGCGTGGACAACCTCGAGATCAGCCTCGTGGTCGACATTTCCGCGTCGATGGGCGGCTCGAAACTGACCGAGCTGAAGAACGCGGCGACCGCGTTCGTCAACACGATCTTCGCCAAGGCCGAATGGGGCGACGTGACGATCTCGCTGGTGCCCTATTCGACCCAGGTCGCGCTGCCCGCCGAGATGGCCGATCTCTATGCCGGCTTCAACCGCATCCACGGTTACACGAGCTGCGTGGATTTCAACGCGTCCGATTTCACCACCACGGCCATCAGCCCGGCGGCGAACAACCCGCTCAGGCAGAGCCAGCATTTCGACCCCTTCGCGACCTGGGGCGAGCTCGACAGCTCGAACGAGCGGCTCTTCGTCTGCCCCGAAGGCTCCCAGGCCGAGATCCTGCCCTATGCGGACAATGCCGCCGCGCTGCTGACGGCGATCTCCCAACTGGAGATCGAGTCGAACACGTCCATCGATATCGGAATGAAATGGGGCGCGGCGATGCTCGACCCGAGCTTCGGGCCCGTGCTCGACGGCCTGATCGCCGAGGGGACGGTCGACGCGGGATTCAGCGACCGTCCCTTCGCCTTCGACGACGACGAGGCGATCAAGGTCATCGTCCTGATGACCGACGGCGAGAACACGACCGAGTTCCGGGTCGATGACTCGCTCCGGGGGATGTCCAACATCTACCGGGAGAACAACGGCGAGATCTGGGTCCATGCGACCGAACACCGCCGGAACGGCACGGACGGCGACAACAACCACCACGAACGCTGGTTCAACTCCAAGCGGGAGCGCTACGGCTGGTCCAACTTCTGGCGCTATACCTGGCATTTCTCCCAGAGCTGGAACCTCGGCTATGACGACATTCCACGGGAATTCACCCGACTGTCCTGGGCCGAGGTCTTCGACTTCACCTCGCTCTATTACAACGCGTGGTATTATCAGTACGCGCGGGAGTGGAACGCCAACGACTTCTGGCGCCACAGGGACTGGGCCTACCAGAACGTCTCCGGCTCCGAGAAGGACAGCCGTCTTGCCGCGATCTGCAACGCGTCCAAGGCGCAGGGGATCATCATCTACGCGGTCGGTTTCGAAGTGAGCAACCACGCCGCGAACGTGATGGGACAATGCGCGTCCTCGCCCGCCCATTTCTTCCGCGTCGCCGGAGCCGAACTGACCCAGGCCTTCAATGCCATCGCCCGGAACATCACCGACCTGCGTCTGACCCAATAATGCCACATTTCGGGTTTACGCAACGTCCTGACGTGTCTAGCAGGGGATCACCGCGATGAGTAGTCGCAGAAAGCTGGTTCCGCGCCTCCGCCGGTTCGGATCTTCCGAAACCGGAAGCCTGACCGTCGAGGCCGTTCTCGTGCTGCCCCTTCTGCTCTGGGTCTACCTGGCGAGCTTCATCTTCTTCGACGCCTTCCGCGCGCAGTCGCTCAACGACAAGGCGGCGTTCGCCATCGCCGACGCCATGAGCCGCGAGACCCGCTCGATCAACGCCGCCTACATCAGCTCCATGCGCGACATTCACCGGGCCATGACCTTCGCCCGGTTGCCCACCAAGCTCCGCATCTCGGTGCTGCGCTACGACGGCGCGGCGGACCGGCACCACGTCGTCTGGTCGCAGGCGCGCGGGCCGAACCTGTCCATCCTCAAGGATACCGACCTCACAGGGTCCTCCGGCGTCCGGGAGTCCATCCCGATGATGTCCGACGGCGAGCGGATCATCCTGGTCGAGGCGGGCCTGCCCTACGAGCCGATCTTCAATGTGGGCGTCGATGCGATCACGATGCAGGCGATCACGCCGATCAGCCCGCGCTACGCCTCGCAGCTCTGCTGGGACGTGAACAACGACTCGAACCCGACGAATGACGCCTGCTAGTCCGGCCTGATCCCGGTCCCTGGCCGTCGTCCTTCGATTGCCGATCCGGCGCCGCGGCCGTCACTGCCCGGTCTCCAGCAACAGGCTCAGGCGGTCCGCCATGGCCCGCGCCTCCGCCCCGGCGACGACCCCGCCGATGCCCACGCGCCGCCCGATGCGCCACCACAGGCCGGGCGACCAGACAGCGGGCGCCGAACCCGACAGATGCACGAGAAAGCCGTTCGTCGGCTTGAAGGCAAAGAGGCTCCGGTCGACCCGCAGCATCTCCGCGCGCCGCGCGATCACCCGGCCTCCGCTCTCGAAGAGTCCCTCTCCGGTCAGGACCACCGCGACCGCCGTCCCCCGCCGCATCCGCTCCGCCTGCCAGAGGATCAGGCCCCCCAGCCCCAGAAGCGCCAGCCGCGCGGCCAGCCCCGGCACCGGGCCGAAGGCGAGAAGCAGCACCAGCGCGCCGAGCCCGTAGAGCACGCCCAGCGCGAAGAGCCGCCGCGGGGGCGAGGACTCGAGCCGCAAGAGCTCGCCGGGAAGGGGGGCGGAGGATCGCATGGCCGGTCCATATCGCCGGGCGACCGGACGCACCACCGGCTTTCGCGCGCGGCGCGGGCGGCCTAGGATGCCTCAGCCCTGCCCGCCTTACGGAGCCCCGCCATGGCCCCCCCCGCCCGCGCCCGTCCCGGCGGAGCCGCCGCCGTCCTCGCCGCCCTCCTTGCCCTGGCGGCCTGCGCCGCGCCGCCCGGCGTGGCGATCCCGGTCCCTCCCGCCGAGGCCCTCGGTCCGCCGCCCGATCTCGTGCCCCTGTCCCCGCTTCTCGCCGCCGCCGACGCGCAGCAGGCAGCCGCGCGCACCGCGCCCGGGGTCTCCTCGGCCCTCGAGGCTCGGGCCGCCGCGCTGCGCGCCCGCGCCGCCGGCCTGCGCGGCGACGTGGTGCCCGCGCCTCTGCGCGACCGTCTCGACGCCGGGGTGCCTCGCGCCGCGTTGCCCTGAGGCCGCTTTCCGGCTAAGGCCGCCACGGCCCCGCCACAGGAGACCTCGCGCCCCATGACCGACACCGCCGCATCCTCCGCCGAACCCGCGCCGCTCCGCCTCGGCATCGCCGGTCTCGGGACGGTGGGCGCGGGCGTGCTCAAGATCCTGCGCGACCAGTCCGACCTGATCGCCGCCCGCGCCGGCCGTCCGGTCACCGTCTCGGCGGTCTCCGCCCGTTCGCGCGAGCGGGACCGCGGCGTCGACATCTCCGCCTTCGCCTGGGAGGACGATCCCGTGGCGCTCGCCACCCGGGACGACATCGACGTCTTCGTGGAGCTCATGGGCGGCACCGACGGTCCCGCCAAGGCCGGCACCGAGGCCGCCATCGCCGCGGGCAAGGACGTGGTCACCGCCAACAAGGCCATGCTCGCCCATCACGGCCAGGCCCTCGCCGAGGCCGCCGAGGCCCGGGGCCACGTCATCCGCTTCGAGGCCGCCGTCGCCGGCGGCATCCCGGTGATCAAGACGCTGACCGAGGGCCTGTCGGCCAACCGGGTGGAGCGGGTGATGGGCGTGATGAACGGCACCTGCAACTACATCCTGACCCGGATGCAGTCCTCGGGCCTGCCCTACGAGACCGTCTTCGACGAGGCCGACAAGCTCGGCTATCTCGAGGCCGACCCCGAGCTCGACGTGGGCGGCATCGACGCCGGCCACAAGCTCGCGCTGCTGTCGTCCATCGCCTTCGGCTGCCAGGTCGATTTCGACGGCGTCGCGCTCGAGGGGATCGGCAGCGTGACCATCGACGACATCCGCCAGGCCGCCGACATGGGCTTCCGGATCAAGCTTCTGGGCGTGGCGCAGCTCACGGGCCGCGGGCTCGAGCAGCGGATGCAGCCCTGCCTCGTGCCCGCGGCCTCGCCGCTGGGGCAGCTCGAGGGCGGCACCAACATGGTGGTGATCGAGGGCGATGCCGTGGGCCAGATCGTGCTGCGCGGAGCCGGCGCCGGAGAGGGGCCGACCGCCTCGGCGGTGCTCGCCGATGTCATCGACATCGCCCGCGGCATCCGCGTGTCCACCTTCGGCCAGCCCGCCGCCAGCCTGCGGGCGGTGCGCCCCGCGCAATCGGCGGTGCCCGCGCCCTACTACCTCAGGATGGCGCTCGTCGACCGCCCCGGCGCTCTCGCCAAGGTCGCGGCGGCGCTCGGCGATGCCGGCGTGTCGATCGACCGGATGCGCCAGTACGGCCACGAGGACACGACCGCGCCCGTGCTGATCGTGACCCACCGCACCACCCGCTCCGCGATCGACGCCGCCGTCGAGGGCATGTCGGCCACCGGGGTCGTCGCCGGGCAGCCCGTCGTCCTGCGCATCGAGCAGGTCTGACCGCCCGCCGCCCCCCGGCGCCCCGGCCCGGCGGACAGGCCCCGCCTTCCCCTTTTCTGGCCGGAAATATCCCGGGGGGAGGCGGCCGCAGGCCGCCCGGGGGGCAGCGCCCCCCGGCGGGTCGCCGCGCGGCACGCGCGGCGAAACCGCATGGCCCCGTTAGCGCCCCCAGTCTTGTTCCCGTCATCGTGACGGTCCAAGAACCGGGGCATACCGCACAAAGGACCCTGCCCATGACCCACCCGGTGCCCGAGTTCCACGACCGCATGCTCTCCCTGGGCCTCGCCCGGGTTTCCGAGGCCGCCGCCATCGCCTGCACCGATCTGATCGGCCGCGGAGACGAGAAGGCCGCGGACCAGGCGGCGGTGGACGCCATGCGCCGGCAGCTCAACCAGCTCGAGATCCGCGGCGTCGTGGTCATCGGCGAGGGCGAGCGCGACGAGGCGCCCATGCTCTACATCGGCGAGGAAGTGGGCACCGGCGAGGGGCCGGAGGTCGACATCGCCCTCGACCCGCTCGAGGGCACCACGCTGACCGCCAAGGACATGCCCAACGCCCTCGCGGTGATCGCCATGGGCCCGCGCGGCACGATGCTCCACGCCCCCGACGTCTACATGGAGAAGCTCGCCATCGGCCCCGGCTTCAAGCCCGGGACGGTGACGCTGGCCATGTCGCCCGCCGAGCGGGTCTCGGCGCTTGCCGCGGCCAAGGGCTGCTCGGTGACCGACATCACCGTCTGCGTCCTCGAACGGCCCCGCCACGAGGAGATGATCGCCGAGATCCGCTCCACCGGCGCCGCGATCCGGCTGATCACCGACGGCGACGTGGCGGGCGTGATGCACTGCGCCCAGCCCGAGGTCACGGGGATCGACATGTACATGGGCTCGGGCGGCGCGCCGGAGGGCGTGCTGGCCGCCGCGGCGCTGAAATGCATGGGCGGGCAGATCTACGGCAAGCTTCTCTTCCGCAACGATGACGAGAAGGCCCGGGCGAAGAAGGCCGGGATCACCAATCTCGACCGCGTCTACACCCGCGACGACATGGTGACCGGCGACGTGATCTTCTCGGCCACCGGCGTGACCGACGGCAGCCTCGTTCCCGGGCTGAAGCGCGAGCCGGAGCACATCACAGCGGAGACCATCCTGATGCGCTCGAAGACCGGTTCGGTCCGGCGCATGATCTACCGCAACCCCATGAGCCAGATCCGCAAGTAGGCCCCGAGCCTCCGCCCGCGGCGGAGCCTGCAGGCCCGCCCCGCGCCCGATCGGCCCTGGACCGCGCGGGGCCTCTCTCGCGCCGGCCCCGAAAGACGGCGGCCCCGGAGACAGGTCCCCGGGGCCGCTCCCCGAAATCCGCCGGATCACCGTGTGGGTGGGTGGGTATGGCGGCAACCCTGCGTTTCCCGGGATCTCGGGACGGCCTCGGCGTCAGCCTCCGCCGCGCGCCAGAGCGCCTTCGGCCTGTCCGGACCCCGCCCCCTTCCGGGCGGCCTCCGGGGCCGTTTGCCGGGGCGGGCGGGCGTGGGCCCGCGACGCCACGGCGTCGTCGTCGAGCCATTCCCCGAGGTTCGAGGTCTGGAACACCGACGACGCGCGCAGCCAGAGCCAAGGGGTCATCCGCCCCTCCGGCCCGGCGCTCCGAACGGGGAGACCGTGCGCGCGAGGGTGCGCAGGATTCCCTCGTAGCGCTGGATCTCCTCCGAAAGATGACGCCGGTCGGCCGCCAGCTGCTGCAGCGTGGCGAGGTCGGGCACCGCGCGGGACTGCTCGAGCCGCGTCGTGCGCTCCGCAGACCGCATCTGATGGCGCAGTGCCGCGAGCCGCGCCTCGGTCGACTGGATGAACGGGTCCTGTTGCATGGTCTCGGTCTCCCCCCTGCCCCTGCGCACCATAGGTGGGATGTCCCGGGCCAAAGGAGAAGCCTAACCGATCTTTCATTTCGATAGGAAAAACCTATAGTGGGTTCCATGGCCGTCCCCCCGCTCACCCTGCGCCAGATCCGGTACTTCGTGACCCTCGCGGAAACCGGTCATTTCGGCCGCGCGGCAGAGCGCGAGGGGGTCAGCCAGCCCTCCCTCAGCCAACAGATCTCCCTCCTCGAATCGGCGCTCGGCGTGACTCTCGTCGAAAGGGGACGCGCCGGCGCGATGCTCACCCCGGCGGGGCGGGAGGCCCTCGCCCGCGGGCAGCGCCTGCTCGACGAGGCCGAGGGACTGGCCGATCTCCGGGCCGGTTTCCGCGCCGGCCTCGGCGGGACGGTGCGGCTCGGCTCCACCGGCACGCTCGGTCCCTACGTCCTGCCCCAGGCCGTCCGGCGGCTGCACGCCGCCCATCCGGAACTCAAGCTGGTGATCCGGGACGGCGCTCCGCGGGATCTCGTCGACGGGTTGAGGACCGGAGTCCATGACCTCGTGCTCACCCAGCTTCCGGTCACCGCTCCGGATGTCGCGGTGGAGCGTCTGTTCCGCGAACCGCTGTTCCTGGCCGTCTCGCGCGAGCACATCCTCGCCGACCGTGCCGAAGTGACCGACGCCGACCTCGCGGGCGAGGGCGTCCTGTCGCTGAACCCCGCCTACATGCTGCACCGCCAGATCGGCGCGCTCGCCGACGAGGTGGGCGCGCGGCTCCTGCCCGAGTACGAGGGCACCAGTCTCGACGCCCTGCGCCAGATGGTGGCAATGAACATGGGCGTGACCTTTCTGCCCGCCCTCTACGCGCGCTCTGAGATCACCGGCAAGGGCGACGACGTCCGGCTGATCCCGTTCCGCCGGGGGCGCCTGATGCGCGACATCGGCCTCCTCGCGCGCCGCTCCTCGGGAGGGCGCACCGGCCTCGGCCGGCTCGCCGACGTGCTGCGCTCGGTGGTCGCCGAGGAATTCTCGGGCCTCGTCATCCCCCTGCCCGGCAGCGGCGGCCGGTCAGGCTAGGACGGCAGGAGGGCCGGCAGCCTCAGCGCAACCCGGCGAAGAAGGCCCTCAGCAGGGCCTCCGCTTCCTCCGCCGCGATCCCGCCATAGACCTCGGGCGCGTGATGCGCCTGGGGATGGGCGAAGATGCGCGGCCCGTGGGCCACCCCGCCCGATTTCGGGTCCTCGGCTCCATAGTAGAGACGGGCGATCCGCGCCGCGGCGATGGCGGCGGCGCACATCGGACAGGGTTCCAGCGTCACCGTCAGCGCGTATCCCGGGAGCCGCTCGGACCCGGCGGCGCGGCAGGCCTCGCGCAGCGCGAGGATTTCCGCATGCGCCGTGGGATCGGCGCGTTCCCGCGTGCGGTTGCCCGCCGTCGCGACGACGGCGCCTCCGGGCGCCGAGACCACCGCCCCCACGGGCACCTCGCCCCGGGCAGCGGCGGCCCGCGCCTCGGCAAGGGCAAGGTCCATGTGACTGCGAAAGCTCATGCCCCTTCCTGTCCCCCCGCCGTGGCCGTGACAAGCGCGGACGCTCGCGGTCCGGTGCGGGGATCCCGCCTGTCGCCCGTGCCGCGGAAGGTATCTTCTTGAGCCACGGGGAGGTTTCAACTACCAGCGCCCCCCACAGCCTTCTCTACCGACGCAGGTTCATGACAGTGCAGCGACGCGTCCTTCGGGCGCTGGAATCCGGACGACAGCACGCCGTGCCCCGGTTCGAAGGCCAGGAGTCGCACCGGCACGAGCGCCGGGATCTGCTGCACCTCGCGATCTCTGCGGAGCGCGCGGCCCTGACCCGTGGCAGCTGGGGCAAGGCCGACACTCTGGTGCTCTTCGTCGGGTTTCCGCGGTCGGGACACTCGCTCGTCGGGGCCGCCCTCGACTCGCATCCCGCCGCGGTCGTCTCCCATGAACTCGATGCCTTCGGCCTCTTCCAGGCGGGGTTCTCTCCGCGGCAGATCGCGGCGCTGATCCGGCTCTATGCCGAGGCCTTCCGGGACAGCGGACAGGTCTGGAACGGGCAGTCCTATGCCGTGCCGGACCGGCCACCGAAGAGGGAGGCGCGCGTTCTCGGCGACAAGAAGGGCGACTGGATGGCACGCCGGGCGCTGTCCGATCCCGATCTCGTGGCGCGGCTTCGGGCGCGTCTCGCGCCGCGCCGCCTCGCGATCGTCAACGTGGTCCGCAATCCCTACGACAACATCGCCACGATGAGCCTGCGCAAGGGGGGCCACTACGACCGGCTGAGGATCCGCGCGCGCGCGGAAGGCGGGCCGACGGACGCCGCCGCGCTGTTCGCCGCCGACCGGGACGGGCGCATCCCGCGGCAGGTCCTGCCCGAGATGGTCGAGGATTACGCGCAGCTCTGCCGCGGGATCGAGACCGTCCGCGATGCGGTGCCGCCCCGGGACTGGGCCGAACTGCGCCACGAAGACCTCGTCGCCGATCCCGAGCGCGAGTTCACCCGTCTCTTCGGGTTCCTTGGTCTGGATCCTGCCGCGGACCCCGCTCGCCGGGCGGCGGCGATCGTCAGTCGCGAGAGCAGGCCGACCCGGCATGTCGTGGACTGGACAGCGGAGGCCCGCGACCGCGTCGCGGCGCTGACCGAAGAGCACGCCTTCCTGGCGGGGTACCGTTTCGAGACCCCGCGTGCCCGGCGCGCGGGGCCGGCCCCGGCGCCTCTGGGAAATGTCCATCTCGTGACCGCCGTCGGCGTCACCGGGGATCTCGCGCTTCTTCCCCACTTTCTCGACCATTACACCGGGCTCGGCATCCCGGCAGCCAATATCCACGCGATCCTGAACGCGCCGGTGGCTTCCGTGCCGGAGCTCGACGCCGCGCGCGCCTGCCTTGCGGGCCGGGGCTGCGCCGACCCCGCGATCTGGATCGGGCCCTATTCGAGCCGCGAGATGTGGCAGCGGCGGCGTGCGCTGCAAGGCGCGCGGACGGGGGCCGGCGACTGGCTCGTGAGCGCCGATGTCGACGAGCTGCACGTCTATCCGGACGGCCTGTCCCCCGTGATCGACACGATGGAGGCCGAGGCGGCGGACGTGCTGCAGGGGCCGATGATCGACCGGCTGGCGCCGCACGGCCGGCTGGCTCCGGTTGCGGCGACGCCGGGCCTGTTCGAACAGTTCCCGCTGGAGGGCGACCTGATGTGCCAGGTCAGCCGTCGTCCGGAGCTGGCGGACCACGGCGGGACGGTGAAGGTCATGCTGTGCTCCGCGGCGGTGCTGCCCGGGCTTGGCGGACACGGGATCGAGCGGCCGGAGACCGTCGCCCGGGCGAAGGCGCTGGCCGCGCACGAGGGGCCCGACCCCGCGGCGCCTGGGCCGTCCCCCGATGCCGGCCCGGCCCGGCGGCTCGCGCGCCTGGCGGCGGGCGACATCCGGCAGCTTGTGCCGTTTCTCGGGGATCCGCGGATCAAGGACCCGGCCTTCAGGCTGTCGTTTCCGGTTCATGTGGCGCATTTCAAGTGGCATGCCGGGCTTCCGGCGGAGCTCGACCGGCGGCGGGCCAGCGGCCTGCAGACCGCCGCCGCGGAACGCTACAGCGACGCTCTGCAGGCGATGCTGTATCGGGACGGCGGCGGGCCGCGCGTCGATCTCGGCCTATTCGCCCCGCTCCGTCCCTGGCACCGGACGCGGCTCTGGCACAGCCATCTGGCCGAGCTGCAGGCCCGGGCCTCGGCGCGCGTGGCCCGTCGCCGGCGCGGGCCCGGCCCGGGCGCCGGGACGGCCGTGGCCGAACCCGGCTGGCGCCTGCGCCAGCTCACCTTCGGGTCGGCCACGGGGACGGGGCACTTCCACAGCTATTACGATATTCCCGTCCTCGACGCCGCTGCCGCGCGGATCGCGGCCGTCCGCTGCGACACCCCGGCCCGCGCCCTGACCCCCGACGACAAGGTCGCGGTCGGAGTCATCGATGCCGAATCCGGCGGCTTTCGCCCCGTCGCGGAGACGCAGGCCTGGTCCTGGCAGCAGGGGCCGATGCTGCAATGGCTGCGTGACGGGGACACCGAAAGTCTGGTCTGGAACGATCGCGAGGGGGACCGCTTCGTCGCCCGGATCGCAGACCCCGCCGGCGATTCCGACGCAGCCCGCGTCCTCGACCGTCCGGTCTACGCGATCGCTCCCGGCGGCCGGGTGGCCCTCAGCCTGAACTTCAGCCGGCTCGACCGGCTGCGCCCCGGCTACGGCTATGCCGGCGGAGGCGCCCCCGGCCTCGAGGAGGCGGCTCCCGCGGATGACGGCATCTGGTCGATCGACCTCGGGACCGGCCGGAGCCGGCTGACGCTGTCGCTCGCAGAGGGGGTCGAGGTGCTGAACCGGGTGCTCACGCCCGACGAACGGCGCGACCATGCCGAACAGCGCTACCTGTACTGGTTCAACCATTGCAAGATCGCGCCCGACGGCCGCCGCTTCACCGTGAAGCTGCGCTGGCGCCGCGAGGACGGACCCTGGACCGGACTGATGGGGGTGTCGCTGACCTGCGGGATGGACGGACGCGCGCCGCGGGTCATCGCCCGTGCCGCGAGCCATGTGATGTGGCACGACGCGGGACATCTCTACTTCTGGAACCAGCGGGACGGGTACCTCGCGCGCAAGCCCGATGTCGAGGTGACCGAACCGCCCGGAGGCGAACGGCTCGCGCCTTCGGAGTTCGTCAGCAACGTGCACCTTCGGCACCTGCCCTCGGCGCCGTCCCGGATGATCTACGACGTGCCCTACAAGCCGGTCGTCGCGCTCCGCGAGATCGATCTGGAGACGGGGATCGTCGCACCCGTCGCGACCTTCCCGAACCACGAACCGGCGCGCGGGATGTTCCGCTGCGACCTCCATCCGGTGCCCGACGACGACGGCCGCCGGATCGTCGTGAGTTCGCTCTCGGACGGCGCGCGGCAGGTCTATGTGCTCGACCGGGAGGACCCGGCATGAGCGGCCCGCGCATCGTCATGACGCTTCTCGTGCGGGACGAGGTCGACATCGTCTTCGACACGCTCGCCTGGCATCTCGGTCAGGGTGTCGACCACGTCATCGCGACGGACAACGGGTCGAGCGACGGGACCACGGAGATCCTCGAGGATTTCGCCGCGGCGGGCGCGCTGACGCTGCTCCACGAGCCCTCGTCCGACTACCGGCAGGGGATCTGGCACACCCGGATGGCCGAGCTGGCCCGCGACAGGCACGGCGCCGACTGGGTGCTGCCGACCGATGCCGACGAGTTCTGGATGACGACCGGGGACCGACCGCTGCGCGCGGCGCTCGCGGCCATCCCGGCCGACGTCGATCTCGTCCGGTGCGGCCGCCGCAACCTGATGGGCTCGCGCGAGGACGTCGCGGCGATGGACTGGCCCGACGCCCTCGTCTGGCGCGCCGATCCGGTGCTCGAGCTTGCCGAGCCGCGCAAGCTCGACCCGGCACCCCTCGATCCGCCGCTCCTCTACTACGGGCTTCCGTCGAAGCTGATCCTCAACCCCGCCCGGCTCGTGGAGATCGGACGCGGCGCCCACGAGGCGGATGTCGCAGGCGAGGCCCGCGGCATCCGGACCGACGAGATCGTTCTCTATCATGCGCCGTTCCGCGACCGGGCAGAGTTCGAGGCTTCCAACGCCCGGATCGCGGACGCCGTCGAGCGCGATCCGGCTGCAGGCCGCATGACCTCGTGGAAGTCGCGGCGCTGGCAGAAGATGAGCCCGGAAGAGGCCTTCGCCGAGGCGCTTCCGGATGCCGGGACGCTCTCCCGCGATATCCGGTCGGGGCGGGTCCGGCTCGATACCCGCCTGCGGGACGCGGTGGCCGCCGGACGCGCCGGAAACGAGGGCCGGCTCGCGGTCTATGGCGTCGAGCGGCATCCGGAACCGCTGCGGCGCGATCCCCTGGCGCCGCCGGTGCCCGTTCTCGTCGCCGGAGGCGATGCAGGGGAGACCGCCGCCGTGGCGGAGCGCCTGCGGCGGCTCGGCTGCAGGCGGCCCCCGCCGGCCGACGGGTCCGATCCGGGGGTCCGCATCGCCGCGTTGCACCGGGCGCGGCTTGCCGCGCCGGACGACCCGGTGACGGCCCGGACGATCGCCGCGGAACTGCGGTCGGTGCTCGAGCGCTACGGGTCGGGCGGACACGGCGCGCTGATCGCCGATCCCGGTCTCGGCGCGAACCTCGATCTGTGGCGAGCGCTGTCGGAGGCCGGCGACCTCGCGCCGGTCCTCGTCCGGCTGACGCCACGGGGCGCGCCGCAGGAGCTGGGCGACGAGACAGGCGGCTTGCCGACGCTCGCCATGAGCGCGGAGCGGCTGCTGGCCGCTTCCCCTGTGGCGCTGCACAGCGGGCTCGCCCGCCTCGGCCTGTGGCTGCCGCTCCATCTCGTCGCGGAGGACGCGGCGCCTCAGTCCTAGCCCGCGCTTCCGGCAGGGCCGAGGCCGCACCCGGTGCGAGGCGGAACGGGAATTTTCTGGCAGGACCGGGTCGGTTGATGCTAGGCGCGTTTCATGGACAGGCGGCAGTTTTTGGCTTTGGCGTGCGGCGCTCTGGTGACACCGGGCGGCAAGGCCATGGGCCAGACGGGCCCCGGGCCCGCGGCGCTCGACGCGGCCCGGACCTACCTCGAAGGGCGGACCGTCCGCGCCATCATCCCCTCGGCGGCCGGGTCGGGCACCGACCGCAGCTCGCGCCTCTTCATCTCCGCGCTGGAGCCGCTCCTGCCGCGCACGCGCTTCAGGGTCGAGAACAACGACCGGGCCGGCGGCCAGATCGGCGCCTCGGAACTCTGGCGCGGGCGCGCCGACGGCACGGTCATAGGCTTTCCGCGCAACAACCTCTTCTATGCCCAGTTGATGGAGCGCGACACGCTCGATTTCAGCTTCTCCGACTTCACCTTCTTCGGCTCCGTGACCCGCGGGCACCGGGTCCTCGTCCTCGGAACCGGGAGCAGCATCGACGGGGTGGAGGAGATTCTCGCAGGCCGCAGGATCGTCCTCAAGTCGGCGGATTCCGTCACGTCCAGCCACTTCGTCGAGGCCATGCTGATGAATGCGCTGAGCGGCAGCCGGATCCGGCCGGTGCCCGGTTTCTCCGGCGGATCGCGGAACATGGCGGTGATCTCCGGCGAGGTCGATTGCCAGATCGGCTCGATAGAGGCCGTGCAGCCGATCGTCGAATCGGGCGCCGGGCGGATCGTGTTCCGCCTGACTTCCGATCCGCTGCCCGAGGGCCTGCCCGAGGTCCCGCGCCTTGCCGATCACCTGCGCGATCCCGGTCTCGAGTGGGCCGTCGGCATCATAGATGCCGCGGCCGATCTCGGCCGCCCGTTCGCCGGGCCGCCCGGCATGGCGCCCGAGGTGGCGGCGCACTGGACGGCCCTCTTCGAGGCCGTGGTGGGCGACGCGGGGTTCAGGGAAAAGGCCTTCGCGGAAGAAGGCGTGGTCATCGACCCCGCCCCGGCCGGCGCGATCGCCGCCCGCCTCGGCCGGCTCTCGAGCCTCGGCGACGGCCTTCGGGACGAGGTGGACGCGCTGCTCGGATGCGGCAGGCTGCTGGCCGAGAGCACAGAAGGAACCTGCGGCTAGCGGGCCCGACCACCGCGCGTCCGGCCGCCCGAACACATCGCGATGGCTGGCATTCCCGACGCATTCCTTCCCGCGATCGAATTCGGCCCGGTGCTCCTGGCGGGGCTCCTCTTCGGTCTGGTCGGAGGGCTGATTCCCGGCATCAGCGGCCGCATCGGCCTGCTGATCGCCCTCCCCGTCGCGCTCTGGTTCGAACCGGCCTCCGCAGCGGTGTTCCTCATCGCCATGCATGCGGTCGTCCACACCACCGGGTCCGTTCCGGCGGTTCTCATGGGCCTTCCGACCTCCAGTTCCGAGGCGGCGACGGTCATCGACGGCTGGCCGATGATGCAGAAGGGCCGTGGCGGCGAGGCCGTCGGCGCGATCCTGGCGGCCTCGCTCGCGGGGGGCGTCCTGGGCGCGATCGCCCTGCTCGCGCTGGCCCCGCTCGGCGGCCTCATCGCCCGGCAGTTCACCTCCGCCGAAGTGGCGGCGCTCTCGGCTTCGGGCCTCGTCGCCATTGCGGCGCTGTCGGGCAGGAGCTTCGCGCTGGGGCTCGTGGTCGCCGCGCTGGGTCTGCTTGCGGCGACCGTGGGCGTGGACGATCATACCGCGGCCCGGCGCTTCACGCTCGGCTCGCTCGAACTCTGGGACGGCCTGAACATCGCCGCGGTGGTCGCCGGGCTCTTCGTGGTGCCGGAGATGCTGCGCGGGGACGGATCGGACATCGCCACCCGCAGCGGCGGCACGCCCCGCGCGGAGCGGCCGCGGGTCCGGATGGCGGACGTCCTCGCCGGGTGCAGGGAGACGGTCCGCAACGGATGGCTCACCCTGCGGTCGGCCGTGCTCGGCATCGTCGTGGGGTTCGTGCCGGGCCTCGGGGCGAGCGTGGCGGTGTGGCTCGCCTACGGCCACGCCAGCGCCTCGACCCGCTCCCGGATCCCCTTCGGAGAAGGCGCGGTCGAGGGCGTCATCGCGCCGGAGGCCGCCAACAATTCCAAGGAGGGCGGGGCGATGCTGCCCACGCTCCTCTTCGCGGTTCCGGGGACGACGAGCATGGCCATCCTTCTCGGCGCCTTCGCCCTGATCGGGATCGAGGTCGGGCCGGGCATGGCGGCACGGGATCCCTGGATCATCGAGACCGCCGGCTGGGTGATCCTGATCGCAAACCTGCTCGCCTTTCCGCTCTGCCTGCTCATCGCGCCCTTCGTGACCCATCTTGCGACGCTGCACCGGGCGCTGGTCATCCCTTTCGCCCTGATGGCGGCGACGGTCGCGGCTCTCGCGCTCTCGGGCAGCGCCGAAACGCTCGTCCAGATCGTCGTCTTCGGGCTGCTGGGCACCGCCCTCGCCCGGCTGAACTGGCCGCGCGCGCCCTTCGTGCTTGGCTTCGTGATCGGACCGATCCTCGAGGGCGCCCTGTCGCGCACGATGCTTACCGTGGGCGTCGAGGCGCTCTGGCGGCCCATGGTTCTTGTCATCCTCGGGCTGACGGTCGCGGCTGCCGTCCTTCCCCATCTGCGTCCGGGACGGCGCGGGGCGCGCCGCGGCGAGTCGCGGGCGGCGGCCGGGCCGGAGGGGGCGGACCCGTCCGCCAACCGCGCCTTCTTCGTCTTTCTGATCGCCCTCTTTCTGGCGGCGCTGGCCATGGGCTCCCGCTTCCCGGGACAGGCGGCCACGATGCCCCTGCTGGCCGCGGCCGTGGGGCTCGTCGCGACCCTTGCCGCCATGGCGACGGTCCGGCGCCAGCGACGGCTGACGGGGTCGGGCCTGCCGCACCGGGCGCTGGTCTATGGCGCCTATCTCGCCGCGATCTGGCTCGTCGGCCCGCCCCTCGCCTCGGCCGCCTATGCGATCGCCGCCTACAGCCTGTTCACCCCCCTCCGGCGTCGGTGGCTTCTGCCGGCCGGCCTCGGGTTCGCCGCTTTCGCCGGCTTCCTGGCCGGCGAGGCGCCCGGCCTCTGGCGCCCCCTGACCCTGCTCAGCGACCTTTACTTTCTCTGGCTTTCATGACGCGGGCCACGCGCTCCGCGACGCGCCTGGCCAGCGGATACCCCCAGAGCGCGCGACCGATGTCCTGGAACGGCGCCGGCGGGCACAGGTCATGGCTGAAGCGCCTCGGAAGGCGGATCTCTATCGGGTTGTCCTTCGCCAGCGGGGTGTCGACCGCGGACAGCGCGTCGATCAGCCGGCCGCGGACGATGGACCGGCGATCCTGGCGCGCGTCCTGACGGTCGGGGCCGGGAAAGGACGGGTTGGAATTGATCTCGAAGACGACGATCCGCCCGCCGAGCACCGCATAGTCGATCCGCCCGAAATCCGCCCCGCCCAGGTCCATGATGCCGAGGAGCGCCTCCCGGTGCGGGTTGTCGCGGACATAGGCCTCCTCCTCCGCGACATGCGCCGGCGTCACCTGCTTGAACCGGCTCTTCACGATCCAGTCCCGCGAGATCTGGATGTGCTGCGGGAGGATCTGCGCGCCGACCCGGAACGCCCCGTACTTGCGGTAGAGACCCTCAGCGTCGCGGCAGTCGCAGTATTCCACCGCGAGCCTGCCGCGGAGGGGGATGCCCCGGTCCCGCAGCCCCGCAATGCTCGCGTGGAGCTCGTCGGGGGTCTGCAGGAGCCCCGTCTCGGGCCCCCGCGCGTCGCCCTCGCGTCGCAGGAAGACGGGAAACCTGAGTTCGGGAAGCGGCAGGTCCAGCCGCGCGGAGCGGAACGGGTTCAGGCCCCTGCTCCAGAGCAACTCGAGCAGCTCGTGGCGCTGCAGGAAGCGGGCGGGATGATTGAGGACCCGGGCGTCGGGATGCGTCTCGTGCAGCGACTGGGCGACGGAGGCGGCGATCTCGAGCTCGAACGGCGACAGCCTGTCGAAATCGGTGAAGATCATGTGCGACGGGGAAAGCTCCCGCGTCGCGAACAGCTCCTCGTAGGTGAGGATCTGCAGCATCCCGCGCTTGTCCGGAGGCAGCGTCGTCAGGAAGCGGTCCATCGTGTATCGGTGCCAGGCCCGGCAGATGTAACGGATCACCCGGTCCGGCCCTTCCGCGCCACGACGAGCGCCCCCGACCCGTCCCGGCTCACGGGTGCCCCGTCCCGGCCGAAGCCGCTGCCCCGCCGGAGATCCCGCATCGTCTCCAGCTCGAGCCCCGCCTCCGCGAGCCACCGGCACAGCCCCTCGCGGTCCGGAAAGGGGCTGGCGCGGCGCGACCGTTGCCGCGCGTAGTCGTCAAGAAGAACGCCGAACGCCGCCTCGCTCTCCGGAAGCGCGATCGACGCCGCCGCGAAGCGTGAGAGGGAATGACGGCCGAAGGTATCGGCGTCGAAGGACGGTGCCGCGCGTCCGAGTCCCGTCGTCAGGACGAGACGCCCGCCCGGCAACAGGCTCTCGCCCAGCGCCGCCCCCGCCGCGGCGAGGTCGGAGGCCGGAAGGAAGGAGAGCACGGAATGGGCCACGATCAGATCGGCATCGGGCGCTTCGGGCGCGACGCAGATCGACCCGCGGCGCGTGGTCAGGCCGCCCCGGGCCCGCCCGTGCAGCAGCGTTTCGCACTGCAGGAGGGGCGTCGCGCATAGGTCCATCACCGTGAGGGCGATCGCCCTCTCCCCGGCGATCTCCAGCACGCAATCCGCAAGCCCGGCATCCGCGCTTCCGGCCAGCAGGACCCGGGCGCCGTCGAAGAGCAGCGGATCGAGAACTGCCTCGAGGACGGGCCGGTCCGCGTCGACGCCGCGGGGCGGGTCGAGCAGCCGCAGGTAGGGCCAGACGGCATGATAGGACAGGCAGGCTCCGCAATGGGATCGCGCCAGGACGTGCCCGACCCCGGCCGCCATCGCCGATCGGGTCCTGAGTGTCTCGACCAAGGTCGCCCGCGCTCCTCTTGTCTGCCGGACGAAACCTAGTCCCGGGACAGTCGCCGACGCAATCGGGAGAAGGAGCGATTCCGCATGTCCTTGCCAACCCCTTCCGTGCGCCCGCGACCGGCTGGCCCTCGATGGGCCGAGGCGCTAGAGAAACGGCGACGCAGTACAGGACGACCATGGCCCGCCACCTGATCACCTCCGCGATTCCCTATATCAACGGGATCAAGCACCTCGGGAACCTCGTGGGCAGCCAGCTGCCCGCGGATGTCTACGCGCGCTACCTGCGCGCACGCGGCCATGAGGTGCTGTTTCTTTGCGCCACGGACGAACACGGCACGCCCGCCGAACTCGCCGCCGCCAAGGCGGGAAAGCCCGTGGCCGAGTACTGCGCCGAGATGTGGGCCGTCCAGCGCGACCTCGCCGAGGGGTTCGGGCTCTCGTTCGACCATTTCGGGCGGTCCTCCTCGCCCCAGAACCACCGGCTCACGCAGCATTTCGCGGGGGTTCTGGCGGACAACGGCCTGATCCGCGAGGTGACGGAAAAACAGATGTACTCGCCCGCCGACGGCCGCTTCCTGCCCGACCGGTACATCGAGGGCACCTGTCCCAACTGCGGCTTCGACAGCGCCCGCGGCGACCAGTGCGACAACTGCACGAAACAGCTCGACCCGGTGGACCTGATCGACCCGCGCTCGACCATCTCGGGCTCCACGGAACTCGAACTTCGCGAGACGACCCATCTCTACCTGCGCCAGTCCGCCATGCGCGACCGGCTCGAGAAGTGGATCGACACGCGCGAGGGCTGGCCGGTGCTGACCACCTCCATCGCCAAGAAATGGCTGACGGATGGCGACGGGCTTCAGGACCGGGGGATCACCCGCGATCTCGACTGGGGCATCCCGGTGAAGCGCGGGACCGAGGACTGGCCCGGGATGGAGGGCAAGGTCTTCTACGTCTGGTTCGACGCGCCCGTCGAATACATCGCCTGCGCGCAGGAATGGGTGGACACGGGCAAGGGCGACGACTGGGAACGCTGGTGGCGCACCGACAAGGGGGCCGCGGACGTGCGCTACACGCAGTTCATGGGCAAGGACAACGTGCCCTTCCACACCCTCAGCTTTCCCGCCACGATCCTCGGATCGGGCGAGCCGTGGAAACTCGTCGACTACATCAAGTCGTTCAATTACCTCAACTACGACGGCGGCCAGTTCTCCACGTCGCGCGGGCGCGGGGTGTTCATGGACCAGGCCCTGGCGCTCCTGCCCGCCGATTACTGGCGCTGGTGGCTCCTGTCCCATGTCCCCGAGACCTCGGACGCCGAATTCACCTGGGAGAGCTTCCAGTCCGGCGTGAACAAGGACCTCGCCGACGTGCTGGGCAATTTCGTCAGCCGGGTGACGAAGTTCTGCCGCTCGAAATTCGGCGACACCCTTCCCGAGGGCGGCGAGGACATTCCTGTCGAGGCCGACGCGCTGGCCGAGTTCGAGGCGAAGCTGCGCGCCTATGAGGCCGCCATGGAGGCGGTGGAGATCCGCCGCGCCGCGACCGCGCTTCGGGCGCTCTGGGTCTGGGGCAACGAATACCTCCAGTCCGCGGCGCCGTGGTCCACGATCAAGGAGGACGAGGCGAAGGCCGCCGGCCAGATCCGCTTCGCGCTGAACCTGATCCGGGTCTACGCGGTGCTGTCGACGCCCTTCATTCCGATGACCTCGGCACGGATGCTCTCGGCGCTGAACACGCTCGACACGGACTGGCCCGACAATCTCTCCGCGGCCCTGACCGCTCTGCCCGCGGGCCATGCCTTCTCCGTGCCCGACAACCTGTTCCGCAAGATCACCGACGAGGAGCGGGAGGACTGGCAGGCGCGCTTCGCCGGCACGAGGGACTGACGGCGCGCGCTCAGGCGGTCCGCGGTTCGGCGTCCGCCCGTTCGAGGCAGACCGCGTCCAGCCCCTCGTGCGTGGTCTGGTCCGACAGGAACAGCGCCAGCGACCGGGTCGGACCCATATGCGCCGCGCCCACGGTTACCGCGATCATCACCGGCACGCCGAGGATGGCCCCCAGGGCGCCCCACATCCAGCCGAAGAGCAGGACCGACACGAGGATCACGATGGGCGCCAGCGACACCTGGTTTCCCTGGACATGCGGATCGACGAAATTGCCAAGGACCTGCTCGATGACCACGAGCCCGCCGAAGATCACCAGCGGGTTCGCCCCGTCGCCGGTCAGCGCGGCATAGCTCACCGGCAGAAGCGACGAGATCACCGAGCCGATGTTGGGCACGAAGCTGAAGAGAAAGGTCATCAGCGCCCAGACAAGCACGAGGTCGACGTCGCACCACCAGAGCCACGCCGTGTAGAGGCTCGAGGTCAGCAGGCCCAGCGCCGCCCGCGCCAGCAGGTAGAGCCGGAGCTTCCGCGCGATCTGGCGCACGGCGCTGCGCCAGCGGCTGCTGTCCTCCTCGTCGCTGACCGCCCGCAGCTTCGCGACCGCCCGCGGCGCCTCGGTCAGCATCAGCAGCGTCAGGAAGAGCGTGATGATCAGCGTCAGCACCGTGCTCGCCGACTGGTTGATCACCTGGGTCAGGGTGGAGGACAGCATGTTGACGCCGCGGTCCCCCACGAGGTTCAGCAACTGCTCGATGTCCCGGCCGAAGACCGACCAGTCCGAGAGATCGGCCTCGCCCACCAGCGCGTCGATCCGCCGCGACATCGCCCCGATGGCGCCGGCGATCCGTCGGGCGCCGACCCAGAAGGCCCCCAGAAACAGCGCGAAGACCGCGACGATCACCAGCATCGCCGCGAGGATGCCGGGCCAGCGGATATGGCGCGGCACGAGATCGGCGATCCGCCGCTCCACGGGTGAGACCACCAGCGTGATGAAGAGCGCGAGGAAGACCGGCACGATGACCGGCCGCATCATGATCAGCGCGAAGCCCACGAGCACCAGCGCGACGATCCCCAGGAACCAGGTGCGCAGGGTCGAAAGGGAGACCTGCCGGTCGTCGGCCGGAGGTATCTGCATCGTCCGCTCCTCTTCGGTCCTGCCCGCCTGTCTCCCGGGCCCGGACATCTGGCCATGACGAGGCGACCCCTGCAAGACGCTCCCGGAGCGGACGTGACTGCCCGTGACCGCCTGCGCGCCTCTCCGGCGGCGCGAGCCCGGCCCGGCGGCCGGCGATCCGGAAGACGGCCATGCGGCGGTGACCCGGCACAGGCGGACGGCGGAGAGCTCCGGGCTATTCCTCCGCGCGCAGACCGGAGTGCGGCCGCTCCTAGATCGTCCGTTCCAGCTCGATGGACAGCGCGCGCTCCTCGCGTCCCCGGCGGAGCATGAGCCGGACGACATCGCCCTCTGCGCGCCGGTCGAACTGCGCCAGAAGGTCGTCCACCGTCCGCACCGGCTCGCCATCGACCGAGACGATCACATCCCCCGGCACGATCCGCCCCGCCCGGTCGATCCGCGCCGGCTCGAGCCCGGCCCGAGCGGCGGGGCCGCCGGGCCGCAGGCCGAGGATCAGCACGCCGTCGAGCCCCTGCCGGTTCACCGCCGCGTTCACCCGCGCATCCACCTCGATCCCGATGCCGGGCGGACGATAGCGCCCGGTCTCGATCAGCTGCGGCACCACCCGCCGCACCGTGCCCACGGGCACGGCGAAACCGATCCCGGCGCTGGCCCCCGACGGCGAGAAGATCGCCGTGTTGACCCCGATGATCCGCCCCGCGCTGTCGAGAAGCGGACCGCCGGAATTGCCCGGGTTGATGGCGGCATCGGTCTGGATCAGCCCCCGGATCGTGCCGCGCTCACCCGGCAGTTCGCGGTCGAGCGCCGAGACGATGCCCGTGGTCAGCGTCCAGTCCAGCCCGAAGGGATTGCCGATCGCCAGCACCTCCTGCCCCACCTGCAGATCGCGGGAATGGCCCATGGGCAGGGGCGCCGGCAGCTCCCTCCCCTCGATCCGGAGCACCGCGAGATCGTTGGCCGGATCCCGCCCAACGAGTCGCGCCGGAAAGCTCCTCCCGTCGGCCAGCGCGACGGTGGCGGAGGAGCGCCCGCGGATCACATGATCGTTGGTGACGATGTGGCCCGCCGTGTCGTAGATGAAGCCCGACCCGGTGCCGGCCGGCTGGTCGTAGCTGCGCCGTGTCCAGGGATCGACGACCCGGTCGGCCGTGGAGATCGCGACCACCGCCTCCCGCGCCGCCTGGAAAAGCTGGATGGTCGAGCGTTCCTCCTCCGTCAGGACGAGCGGCGGCGGCGTTTCCTCCGCGGTGGCCTGGCCGAAGAGGTAGCCCGCGACCCCGCTCGCGCCGAGCCCCACCGCTCCCGCAGCGCCCAGCCGCAGGATGCCGCGGCGTCCGATCCTGAAACCCTCCTGTCGCATTGCGCGTACACATGGGTATGCTGGATCGAGGCGCCAACCCATGCTAGCGTCCGATGATTTCGTATGACTGGAGACCACAATGCGAAAAGCCGCCATCGCCATTGCCCTGATATCCGCATCCGCCGCGGGGGCGGCACCCTGCATCACCAGCCAGGGTCAGTTCGGGGCCTACAAGCAGGCCCTGAGGCAGGAGGCGGCAGCGGCAGGCATTGGCCCGAGCGGGCTGCAGGCGCTCGATGCGGCACAGCTTTCGGGCATCACCTGGCGGTTCGAGAGCGATCCGTCGTCCCAGTCCGGCACCCGCTATCGCAGCCCCGAGCAGTTCCTCACCGCGCGCTTCGCCAGCGTCAATTCCTTCGTCTCCAGCGCGCAGCAGCGCCTGAACCAGAACCGCGCCTTCTTCGACGCGATCGAGCGTCAATATGGCGTGCCGGGCTCGATCCTCGTGTCGATCTGGGGCTACGAGACCTCCTGGGGCGGCTTCACCGGCGACACGCCCATCGTCGGCGGTGCGGTCACCCTCGCCTCCTACTGCCGCCGTCACCCCCGGTTCGAGGACGACGCGCTCGCCGCGCTCCAGCTCGTCGACCAGGGCGTGATCACCGGCAACAGCCGCGGCGGCCCGTCCGGCGAGCTCGGCCACATGCAGTTCCTCGCCGGGAACTGGGTCCGCTTCGGCGTCGATGCCAACGGCGACGGCCGCAGGGACCCCAACAACGTCGCCGACGCGCTGGCGACCGCCGCGAACATGCTGCGGGCGAACGGCTGGCGCGCGGGCCAGCCCTACAGCGAAGGCACGGCGAACTTCGGCGTCCTGTCGGCCTGGAACGACAGCGGCAACTACCAGCGCGCCATCGCCTATGCCGCCGGCCTGATCGACGGCGGGTCCTGACCCCCGGCCCCGCAGGCCGGGCTTCAGCCCGGCCAACCTCACTGTAGGCCGGGCCTCGGCCCGGCACGCCCCATGGCCCGCAAGCCGGGGACAAGCCCGGCAAACCTCACTGTAGGCCGGGCCTCGGCCCGGCACGCCCCATGGCCCGCAAGCCGGGGACAAGCCCGGCAAACCTCACTGTAGGCCGGGCCTCGGCCCGGCACGCCCACGGCCCGCAAGCCGGGGACAAGCCCGGCAAACCTCACTGTAGGCCGGGCCTCGGCCCGGCACGCCCCATGGCCCGCAAGCCGGGGACAAGCCCGGCAATCCCCATTCGCAATGACCCTAGGCCCAGTCGGATTCGAACCGACACTGTAGGGAGTTTAAGTCCCTTCTCTCTACCGGTTGGAGTATGGGCCCGGGTGCCGCCTCTCTAGCGCCTCGGGCACCGGGCGGGCAAGGCGATCACTCGGCATCCGGATCCGGGATCGGCGTGCCGCGCAGCACGACCCGGCCACCCGACAGCATCTGCAGCACCCCCTCCGACACGAGCCCCGCTGCCTGTGCGGACTCGAGTGCCGCGAAGAGTGCCTGCTCCTGCGCCATCAGCGGGTCGGAGCAGGCCATCATCGTGGACGCGAGCGGCCCGATCTCGACCCGTGCGTCGGCCTCGACGGTGATCTGGCCCATGAACCGGTTGCAGCCGCTGCTGCCCGCGATGCGCCCGTCCTCCGTCAGGGTCAGATGAGGCAACCGACCCTCGAACGACGGGATCGTCGGCGCGCCGTCGATCTGGTCGATCTGCCAGGTTCCGGCGGTCGGGGCCTCGAAGGGCTCGGACGTGGCGCGCAGCTCTGCGCTCCACAGGACAGAGGCCGCGGCTGCGGCGGCAAGGGCGGTCAGGGCGGTACGACGGATCATGGCGGGGTCCTCGGCGGTTTCGGGTGTGGTCGCTTGCCTTGACGCACGGGGCCGCCCCCTCCTTGGCAGAATTACGCCACGTCATCCTTCAGATCGGCTCACCCGGGGGCTCCCGCAGCAAGGCGCGTTCGGACAGCCAGGGGTTCAGCGCCAGGGCCGCCCGCAGCGCCGCCTGCCCCTCCTCCATCCGCCCCATGCCGAGCAGCGTCAGCGCCTTGCCCGACAGCGCCCCCACATGGCGCGGGTTCAGCTCCAGCGTCCGCTCGAGATCCCACAGGGCGGCGCCATAGTCCCGGCGGAGGAAGCTCGCGAAGGCCCTCTGGTTGTAGCCCTCCGCGTAGTCCGGACAGTAGTCCACGAGGAGGTCGAACACCTCCCGCGCCTCGAGAAAGGCATGGCTCTCCCGCAGCGCCATCCCCCGGTCCAGCAGCTCCTGCGCCTCAGCGTCCGGCGCGTCGGTCCAGAGCGCCCAGAGATCGTCCGACAGGATCCGCGCGGTGCGCTCGTCGGGCGCGGCCTGAATCTCGGCGAGGATCGACTCGAGTTCCGCGGCATGATCCGGCGGATCGGGACAAGTCTCCTGGGCCGCCGCGAGGCCGGCGCCCAGGGCGAAGACGGGGACAAGCAGCAGGACCGGTTTCATGGGACGCAGCGTGACAGCCGCCCTGCGCCCCCGCCAAGTCACGTCGCCGTGAACCCCTCCTCCTTCACCGCCTGCATCGCCACGTAGGTCGAGGTCTGCGCCAGGTGCGGCAGCGCCGAGATCCGCTCCGCCAGGACCCGCCGGTAGTCCGCCATCGAGCGCGTCCGTACCTTCAGCAGGTAGTCGAAATTCCCCGCGATCAGGTGGCACTGCTCCACCTCGGGGATCGCCAGGACCCCCGCGTTGAACGCCGCCAGCGCCGCCTCCCGCGTGTCCGTCAGCTTCACCTCGACGAAGGCCACGTGATCCCGCCCCAGCCGGATCGGATCCATCAGCGCCCGGTATCCGCGGATCACCCCCGCCGCCTCCAGCCGCTTCAGCCGCGCCTGTGCCGGCGATTTCGTCAGGCCCACCCGGCGCCCAAGTTCCGTGAGGCTGATCCGCCCCTCCACCGCCAGCACCTCGAGAATCGCCCTGTCGAACCGGTCGAGCCCGCTCCCGTCATCCATCGTCCCGCTCCATGCCGCCAATCAAGGACATCGTCCTTCGAATACCTTGCTTCCCGTCGAATGTCCCGCCGGTTCCGGTGTAGAGTCACGCAACCCCCACAGGAGCCCGCCATGCCCCGCGACGACAGCCCCGACCTCCGCACGCGCCTCGACGCCGCCACCTACGCGGACGAGCGCGCCACGCTCGAGCGCCTCGCCGCCGAGGCCGCCCTGTCCCCCGAGGACCGCGCCCGCATCGCGGACCGCGGCGCGGATCTCGTCCGCCGCATCCGCGCGACGTCCCGCCCCGGCCTGATGGAGGTGTTCCTCGCCGAATACGGCCTCTCCACCGACGAGGGCATCGCCCTCATGTGCCTCGCCGAGGCGCTGCTGCGCGTGCCCGACGCCCCCACGATCGACGCCCTCATCGAGGACAAGATCGCGCCCTCGGACTGGGGCCGCCACCTCGGCCACTCCTCCTCCAGCCTCGTCAATGCCTCCACCTGGGCGCTGATGCTGACGGGCCGCGTGCTGGACGAGGACCGCCCAGCGCCCTTCCGCGCCCTCCGCGGCGCCGTCAAACGCCTCGGAGAGCCCGTGATCCGCAGCGCCGTGGGCCGGGCGATGCGCGAGATGGGCCGCCAGTTCGTCCTCGGCCAGGACATCGAGGCCGCCATGGACCGCGCCTCGAAGATTGAGGCGAAGGGCTACACCTACAGCTACGACATGCTGGGCGAGGCCGCGCGCAGCTGGGCCGATGCCCACCGCTACGCCGCCGATTACGCCCGCGCCATCGACGCGATCTCCGCCGCCGCGACCCACGGCGACATCGCCGCGAACCCCGGCATCTCGGTGAAGCTCTCCGCGCTCCACCCCCGCTACGAGGAGGCCCGCCGCACCCGCGTGGTGACAGAACTCTCCCCCCGCCTCGCCGATCTCTGCGCCGCCGCCGCAGAGGCCGGCATGGGTCTCAACGTGGACGCAGAGGAGGCCGACCGCCTCGCCCTGTCCCTCGACGTGATCGAGGCGGCCCTCGCCGATCCCCGCCTTGCAGGCTGGCAGGGCTTCGGCATCGTGGTGCAGGCCTATGGCCAGCGCGCCGGCCACACCATCGACTGGGCCGCGGACCTTGCCCGGCGGCAGGACCGCCGCATCATGGTCCGCCTCGTCAAGGGCGCCTACTGGGACACCGAGATCAAGCGCGCCCAGGTCATGGGGCTCGACGCCTTCCCGGTCTTCACCGACAAGGCCGCCACGGATGTCAGCTACATCGCCTGCGCGAAGAAGCTGCTCGGCCTCACGGACCGGCTCTATCCGCAGTTCGCCACCCACAACGCCCATACCATGGCGGCCGTGCTGCACATGGCCGAGGGCCTGCCCCCCACGGCCTGGGAATTCCAGCGCCTGCACGGCATGGGCGAGACCCTGCACGAGATCGTCCGCAAGGATCACGGTACGCGGCACCGCATCTACGCCCCCGTGGGCGCCCATGCCGATCTTCTCGCCTATCTCGTCCGCCGCCTTCTCGAGAACGGCGCCAATTCCTCCTTCGTCAACCAGATCGTGGACGAGACCGTCCCGCCGGAGACCGTCGCCGCCGATCCCTTCGACGCCCTCGGCCGGGCCGCGCCCCTGCGGAGGGGCACCGACCTCTTCCACCCCGAACGCCCCAACTCCCGGGGCTGGGACCTGACCCACCGCCCGACGCTCGAGGCCCTCGACGCCGCCCGGGGCGCCCACCGCCGGACCCGGTGGACCGCCGCCCCCTCCTCATCTGGCCAAAAATACTCAAGAAAAGATGAACACGCGCCGCTCGAGGTGAAAAACCCCGCCGATCCCTCCGACATCGTCGGACAGGTCCGCTGGGCCGACGAAGCCGACGTGCAACGCGCCCTCGACGCCGCGACCCCCTGGTCAGCCCCGCCCGAAACCCGCCGCGCCACCCTCGACGCCGTGGCCGACGCCTACGAGGCCCATGCCGGCGAGCTCTTCGCCATCCTCCACCGCGAGGCGGGCAAGTCCCTCCCCGATGCCGTGGCCGAACTGCGCGAGGCCGTCGATTTCCTGCGCTACTACGCCGTTCGCGCCAGCGACGACGGCGGCGCGCCGGGCACATGGGCCTGCATCAGCCCCTGGAACTTCCCGCTCGCCATCTTCACCGGCCAGATCGCCGCGGCCCTCGCCACGGGCAACGCGGTCCTGTCGAAACCCGCCGAACAGACGCCCCTCGTCGCCGCCCGCGCCATCGCGCTGATGCACGGGGCGGGCGTGCCCGACACCGCTCTTCAGCTCCTGCCCGGGGACGGCACCGTGGGCGCCGCCCTCACCGGCTCGGGCCGCCTCTCGGGGGTCGCCTTCACCGGCTCGACGGACACCGCCCGGCGCATCCGCACCAGCCTTGCCGAAACCCATCCCCCCGGCACGCCGCTCGTGGCCGAAACCGGCGGGCTCAATGCGATGATCGTCGATTCCACCGCCCTGCCCGAACATGCGGTGCGCGACATCCTCGCCTCCTCCTTCCAGTCCGCGGGCCAGCGCTGTTCCGCCCTGCGCTGCCTCTATGTGCAGAAGGACATCGCGCCGGCCCTGATCGAGCTTCTCAAGGGCGCCATGGACACGCTGATCGCCGGCGATCCCTGGGAGCACGAGACCGACCTCGGCCCGGTGATCGACGCCGAGGCGCAGGAGGGCATCCGCGCGCATGTGGACGCCGCCCGCGCCGAGGGCCGCCTCCTGCACGAGACCCCCGTCCCCGGCACCGGCACCTTCGTCGCCCCGGCCCTGATAAGGGTCGGCGGCATAGGGGATCTCGAGCGGGAGATCTTCGGCCCCGTGCTCCATGTGGCCACCTTCGGGGCGCACGAGGTCGACGCCGTCATCGACCGGATCAACGCCACCGGCTACGGGCTCACCTTCGGCCTGCACACCCGCATCGACGACCGCGTGCAGCAGGTCATGGACCGGATCGAGGTGGGGAACGCCTATGTGAACCGCAACCAGATCGGCGCCATCGTGGGCAGTCAGCCCTTCGGTGGCGAGGGTCTCTCCGGCACCGGGCCCAAGGCGGGCGGTCCGCACTACCTCGCCCGCTTCCGCCCCGCGCCCGCGCCGATGCAGGGCGAGGCCTGGACCCGCCCGGACGATCCGGACCGCCTTGCCGAAGCCCTCGTCGCCACGCGGCCCCAGGGCAAGGGGCCGGTGCTGGACCTGCCCGGTCCCACGGGCGAATCGAACCGCCTCACGCTCGCCGCCCGCGGACCGCTTCTCTGCCTCGGCCCGGGGGCGGAGGCCGCCAATGCCCAGGCCACCGCGATCCGCGCCCTGGGAGGCATCGCGGTGGCGGCGGAGGGCCATCTGGCCCCCGAGGCCCTGACCCGCCTTCCGTCCCTTGCAGGCGTGCTCTGGTGGGGGCCGGAGGCCGAGGCCCGCGCCATGGAGCGCGCCCTCGCCGCCCGGCCCGGTCCCCTCGTACCGCTCGTGACCGGTGCGCCCGACACGGGACACGCCTGCCACGAGCGTCACGTCTGCATCGACACGACCGCCGCCGGCGGCAACGCCCAGCTCCTCGCCGAGGTCTCCACCCGTCCCCCCGCCGCCGCCTGAGGCCGCCCGCCTCGCACCGCGCGCCGCGCACCCGAAAAGTCGCTCTCTAAATAAATTATTCAAATCAATAGCTTACGAAGCGTTACATCGTGTAACGCCGCCACGCCCGGCCAATCCCCCTTGACCCGGCCCGCCGGCCCGGCACCTATCGGGCATGTTTCCGATCCGAGACCACAACCCGTCAGAGAAGACCCCCGTCGTCGTCTTCGCCCTCATCGCGATCAACGTGGCGGTCTTTCTCTACGATTTCCTCCTCGTCCCCGACGGGATGCCCCAGGGCCAGTTCTACTACGACTACGCCCTCGTCCCGGCCCTCGTCTCGAACGGCGAGGGCCTCACCGGCCTTCTCACCCACATGTTCCTCCACGGCGGCCCGCTCCACCTCGCCGGAAACATGCTCTTCCTCTGGGTCTTCGGCGACAACCTCGAGGAGGAGATGGGCCACGTCGGCTTCATCGTCTTCTACCTTCTCGCCGGTTTCGGCGCCGCCTTCTTCCAGTATATCGCCGAACCCTTCAGCCAGATCCCCATGGTCGGCGCCTCGGGCGCGATCGCGGGCGTCATGGGCGGCTATCTCCTGATGTTCCCCAAGGCGCGGGTCGACGTGCTGATCTGGATCATCTTCTTCATCCGCATCATCCCGATCCCCGCCTGGATCATGCTGATGATCTGGTTCGCCCTGCAGATCGGGGGCGGCCTCGGCACGCCGCTCGACGGCGGCGGGGTGGCCTACTGGGCCCATGCCGGCGGCTTCGTCGCGGGGCTCGCCATGGTCGTCCCGCTCTGGCTGCGTCGCGGCGGGCCGCGCTACTGGGACGCCGTGAACGGCCATCCGCCCCACCCCGAGGCCCGCTACCGGTTCGAGTCGAGCCGCGTCCCGACGGTCCGCCGGCGCCGCTGACCCCGGTCAGCCGTTCCGGATGACGGCCGCGAACTTCGAGAACACCCCGTCGCCCGCGCAGATCAGCGTGCCGTCCTCGAAGACGTCCGCATCGGGCGTGATCGCCTCCACGAACCCGCCCGCCTCGCGCACGATCACGATGCCTGCGGCACTGTCCCAGGGGTTCAGGCGCCGCTCCCAGTAGCCGTCGAACCGCCCCGCCGCGACATAGGCGAGGTCGAGCGCCGCCGAGCCCCAGCGCCGCACCCCGGCGGTGGCGGGCAGGAGCCGCGCAAGGTCCTGCAGGCTCTCGGGCAGGTCCGTGCGCCCGCCAAAGGGAAGACCCGTGGCGAACAGGCTCTCGATCAGACGCGTCCGCCCCGAAACCCGCAGGCGCGCGCGGTTCATCCAGGCCCCCTCGCCCTTCTCGGCATGGAACATCTCGTCCTTCACCGGGTCGTAGACCACGCCCGAGACGATCTGCCCCTTGTGCTCCAGCGCGATGGAGATCGACCAGTGCGGCAGGCCGTGCAGGTAGTTCGAGGTCCCGTCCAGCGGATCGACGATCCAGCGCCGGGTCGGGTCCTCGCCCGGCTCCTCGCCGCCCTCCTCGCCGAAGAACCCGTAGGTCGGCCGCGCCGCCTTCAGCGCCTCGCGGATCAGCTTCTCGGCCTGCCGGTCGGCGCGGGTGACGAAATCGCCGGGCCCCTTGGCCGAGACCTGGAGGTTCTCCACCTCGGCGAAATCCTTGAGCAGCCCCCGCGCGGCCTTGCGGGCGGTCTGCTGCATCACGGTCATGTTCGCGGAAAAGGCCATGGGGTGGCTCCTGACAGGCGGGGCGGGCGGGTTCCTCTAACGGCGCAAGGCCGGACTGGCAAGGGGCGGGCGCCGAGGCGTCCACACGTGGACGCCCCATCAAGCCATTGAAATAATTATGAAAGACAAGATAAGCCCATATTGCGCCCCGCCCCCTGCTCATCTGGCCGGGAATACTCCGGGGAGGTCCGGAGGGGCGGAGCCCCTCCGGCGGGTCGCCGGGCCGAAGGCCCGGCGAAACCTCTCAGCCGCGCTGGAGCTTGACTGCCTCCTGGCGGGCGAGGCGGATCAGGTGGGCCATGTAGGGCTTCGGGACATCCTCCGTCCGCGTCGCCGCATAGAGCCGCTTCGTGACGCCCGTCGCCGTGAGCGGGCGGGTAACATAATCGGAATTGTACCGCACCTCGCGCACGACCCAGTCCGGCAGAACCGCGACGCCACGGTTCGAGGCCACGAGGAGCAGGATCACCGCCGTCAATTCCGCCTGGCGCACCGCGGCGGGCTCCACCCGCGCCGGGGTCAGAAGCTCTGTGAAGACGTCGAGACGGGAACGGTCCACGGGGTAGGTGATCAGCGTCTGGTCGCGGAAATCCTCCGCCTCCACGAAGGACTTCGCGGCCAGTGGATTGGCGGACGAGCAGACGAAGACCGGCGCGTAGTCGAAGAGCGGCGTGAAGGTGATCCCCGGCAGGTTCTCTGGGTCCGAGGAGACCACGAGATCGACCTTCTCCCGATCGAGCGCCGGCAGCGCGTCGAAGGCGAGGCCCGGGCGGATGTCCACATCCACGTCGGGCCAGGCCTTGCGGAAGCCCTCGAGCACAGGGAACAGCCATTCGAAACAGGCATGGCACTCGATGGCGATATGGAGCCGTCCCGCCGAGCCCTGCACCAGCCCTGCGAATTCCGCTTCGAGCGCCGCGACCCGGGGCAGGATGTCTTCGGCGGCGGCCAGGAGGCGCTGGCCCGCGGCCGACAGTTTCAGCGGCTTCGAGCGGCGCACGAAAAGCTCGACCCCGGCCTGCTCCTCGATCCCCTTGATCTGGTGGCTCAGCGCCGACTGGGTGATGTTGAGCCTCTCGGCGGCGCGCGCGAGGCCTCCGGTGTCGTTGATCGCCTTGATCGTGCGGAGGTGTCGGAACTCGATATGCATTTCCCGAACCGAACTCATGATCGTCGTGAAGAACATGAGTTTGTCTCACGTCGCGGACCATGAGACAAGGGAGGGCAAGACAGAGATCCCGCAGCATCCCTTCGCCCGAGGTGCCCCATGCCCGCCCCAGCCGTCTCCTTCGAGTTCTTCCCGCCCAAGACGCTCGAGGCGTCGTTCCGGCTCTGGGAAACCGTTCAGACCCTGGCGCCGCTCGATCCGCGCTTCGTGTCGGTGACCTATGGCGCGGGCGGCACCACGCGCAAGCTGACCCACGAGGCGGTCTCCGCGATCCACAAGACCTCGGGCCTGCCGGTTGCGGCGCATCTCACCTGCGTCGACGCCTCCCGCGAAGAGACGCTGGAGATCGCGCGCGGCTATGCCGAGGCGGGGGTGAAGGGCATCGTGGCGCTGCGCGGCGACCCGCCGAAGGGCTCCGGCGGGTTTACCGCCCATCGCGACGGCTTCGCGAGCTCGGTGGAGCTGATCGAGGCGCTGGCGGAGATGAACGCCTTCGACCTGCATGTGGGCGCCTATCCCGAGAAGCATCCGGAGGCCGCCGATACCACGGCCGATGTCGCCTGGCTCAAGCGCAAGATCGACGCGGGAGCGACCAGCGCGATCACCCAGTTCTTCTTCGAGGCGGACACGTTCTTCCGGTTCCGGGACGCCTGCGTCGCGGCGGGCATCGACGCGCCCATCGTGCCGGGCATCCTGCCGGTGGAGAACTGGAAGGGGGTGCAGAAATTCGCTGCCTCCTGCGGCACATCGATCCCTGCGGAGCTGTGCGACTCCTTCGAGAAGGCGGCGCGCGACGGGCGGACGGATCTGCTCGCCACGGTGGTGGCGACGGAACTCTGCGACGAACTGATCCGCGGCGGCGTGGAGCAGCTCCATTTCTACACGCTGAACAAGCCCGAACTGACCCGTGACGTGTGCCACGCGCTCGGCGTCACGCCGAAATCGCAGCTTCAGGAAGTCGCCTGAGGCGACACGGCGCCTCGCCTCAGGCGGCGGCGTTCCCACCGGGGTGGGCCGGGACCGACGTGTCGGGGTCCGGCTTGGGGGCATGGAACCGTTCCGAAGGATCCCGTCCGATGACGCGCGCATGGCGCGACACGAGCACCTTGGACCAGCCGCGCCAGAGACCCAGGGACGGCGCCTCGGGATCGGCGGGGAATCGTTCGCGCCATCCGGCCGGCAGCGGCAGGCCCGCGCCCTCGAGCCGGTCGAGCATCCAGACCAGCGACACGTTCGCCAGGGGCCGCGCCGGGGCATAGCCTTCGAGCTGGCCGCCGATGTCGCCATGGGTGCCGCGGAACCAGACCTGTTCGAGATGGCCCCGGAAGCCCGGCGGCGTGTGCCACAGGACCGGCGCATAGGCGTCGCGGGTCTCGTCCCGGGCGAGGGCGTGAAAGTTGTGGCGCGCGACGGCGGTTGGAAACTGGTTGTGCATCCGGTGCTTGGGGTCGATCCATGTCCCGAGACCCGGCAGGCGAAGGCCCAGCGTCTTGACGGTGTCCCAGACCCCCACCGCCTCGATCCGGACTTCGGGATGGCAGAAGCGCCGCCGGAACGCCTCGGCCACGGGACCGCGCGCGCCGGAGCGGTAGTGGCGACAGGCCTGCCGGATCGTGCGGACGGTCGCATGTTCGGTGCGGACGAGGCCCACGAGGTCGATCACCCCCGCCAGCGCCCGAACCGCGTAGGCGCCGCGGGAGAAGCCCAGAAGGAAGATCCGGTCGCCGGGCCGGTAGCGGGAGGCGAGCACACCGTAGGCCCGCTCGATCTGCCGGTTGATACCGCGGCCCGCCGCCACGTCGAGGGCCGAGGACCAGTCGCGCCACTGCACGCCCGCCTCGTAATGGACGGTCAGATTGGCCGAAAGACCGGCCTCGCGGAGCAGCAGGTACGTCAGCCCGGCGTTGCTCTCGAAGCCCGGCGCGAGGGACGACATGGTCCCGTCGAGGACCACCACATGGACCGCGGCGCCCCGGTGGCGCCCGCGCCCCTCGGCCCGGACGGGCCGGCGTCCGAGGAGCGCAAGGAGGCGGTCACGCAGCGGCACCCGGGCGTGTCTCCTGCAGCATCCGCCAGACCCGTTCCGGCGTGAAGGGCGCCTGCACCCCGCGCACGCCGAGGTCCCAGAGCGCATCCTGCACCGCATTCGACACCGCGGCGAGCGCGCCCACGGTTCCGGCCTCGCCGCAGCCCTTCATGCCCATGGGGTTGTTCACGGAGGGCGTGGGTTCCGAATGGAACGTGATCCACGGCATGTCGTAGGCCCGCGGCATGGCGTAATCCATGTAGCTCGCGGTCAGGAGCTGGCCGGTCTCGTCGTGGACCACGCGTTCGGTGATGGTCTGGCCGATGCCCTGGGCCACGCCGCCATGGACCTGGCCCTCGGCCAGCATGGGGTTGATGAGATTGCCGAAATCGTCGACCACCGTGTACCGGACCACCTTCGTGACGCCTGTCTCCGGGTCGATCTCGACCTCGGCGACATGGCAACCGTTGGGGAAGGACATCTGTTCCAGCTCGCCGGTCTCGGCGATGGTCAGGAGATCCTCGCGGCCTTTCCCGCGGGCAAGTTCCGCCACCTCGAGCATGGTGGGCGTCTGGTTCGAGCCCGGGATGCGGAAGGTCTCGTCGTCGAAGCTCACCTCGGCGGCATCGACGCCGTTCTCCTCGGCGAGGAATGCGGCGAAGCGGGTCTTCATGGTGCCGACGGCCACCAGCGTGGCGTTGTTCTGCGTGGTCACCGAGCGGGAGCCGCCGGTGCCGCCGCCGCGCGCGATGAGGTCGCTGTCGCCCTGCACGACGCGGATGCGGTCGGCGGGGATGCCGGTGTGGTCGGCGAGGAACTGGGCATAGACCGTCTCGTGCCCCTGCCCGTTCGACTGGGTGCCGACGTAGAGCGCGACGCCGCCGTCCTCCTCGAAGACGACCTTCACCCGCTCGTCCTTGTCGCCGAGAATGCTCTCGATGTAGTAGCAGAGCCCAAGGCCGCGCAGGAGGCCCTGCGCCTGCGAGGCCTCGCGGCGGGCGGCGAAACCCGCGAGATCGGCCTCGGCCTCGGTCCGGGTCAGGACCTTGTCGAAATCGCCCACGTCGTAGGTGACGCCGGTCGCGGAGGTGTAGGGAAACTTCGCGGGCGGGATGAAGTTGCGGCGGCGGAGATCGCGCGGATCGACACCGAGTTCGCGGGCGGCGTGGTCCATGGCGCGTTCGAGCACGAAGATCGCCTCGGGCCGGCCTGCGCCGCGATAGGCGTCGGTCTGGGTGGTGTTGGTGTAGATGCCCTTCACATGGAGCCATGCGGTGGGGATGTCGTAGACCCCCGGCATGACCTTGGAGAAGAGCTCGGTCTGGATGTGCTGGCTGAATTCGGAGTTGTAGGCGCCCTGGTTGGCCATGCTCTCCACCCTGTAGGCGGTCAGCCGCAGATCGGCGTCGAAGGCGAGCGTCGCGGTGGAGACAAGGTCGCGGCCCGCGTTGTCCGACAGCATCGACTCGGTCCGGTCGGCGGTCCAGCGGACGGGCTTGCCCAGCATCCGCGTGGCCTGGGCGGTGAGGATATACTCGGGGTAGTCGAAGCCCTTCATCCCGAAACCGCCGCCCACGTCGGGCGTCGTCACCCGCACGTCCGCGCGGTCGAGGCCCAGCATCCGCGCCAGCCGCTTCTTCGTGCCCCAGACCCCCTGCCCGTTCACGCAGAAATGCAGGCGGTTGCCGTCGAGCTCGGCAAAGCAGCCGCGCGGCTCCATGGAATTGACGATGACCCGGTTGTCCTCGACGTCGACGGTCACGACATGGGTCGCGGCAGCAATGGCGGCCTCGGTCGCCTCCCGGTCGCCCTTGCCGTATTCGAAGGCCAGATTGCCGGGCGCCTCGGGGTGGATCGCCTCGCCGCCCTCGACCAGCGCCATGTGAACGGGCAGGTCGTCGATCTCGACCTCGATCAGTTCGGCCGCGTCCTTGGCCTGCGCCAGCGTCTCGGCCACGATGAAGGCGATGGGCTCTCCGACGAAGCGGACGCGATCGCGCGCGAGGATCGGGCGTTCGGGCTGCGCGCCCTCACCGCCATCCACGGTGTCGATGGGGTCGCTGTCCATGCCGACCTCGATGCCCTCGGCCTCGAGGTCCGCCAGCGTCAGCACCAGGTGCACGCCCTCGGCCTCGCGCGCGGCGGAGACATCGAGCGTCGTGATCTCGCCATGGGCGACGGTCGAGCGCAGGACGTAGCCGAAGAGCGCGCCCTTCGGGGCGATGTCATCGACATACCGCCCGTGACCCGTCAGGAAACGCTGATCCTCGAACCGCTTCACCGGCTGGGACTTGCCGAACTTCTCCATCGCGGGACTCCCTTGTTCTGCGTTGCGCATAGGGTAGCCGGTGCGCAGGGCTTGTCCAAGGGCGCGCGGTCGTCTGCCGCGCTCAATGCGGGGCGAGCTCCGCCTCCGTCTCGGGGGCGAAGAGATGCGCCTCGGCGGGATCGAAGTCGAAGCCCACGGGCTGGCCGCGCTCGAAGACCTTGTCCTCTGCCACGGTGGCGATGAGCTTCGAGCCGTCGCGGAGCGTGACGTCGATCACCGTTTCGGCCCCCAGCCGTTCGGTCAGCGCGACGGTGCCGTGGAGCATCCCTTCCTCGTCCCGGGTGGGATGGAGGTATTGGGGCCGTACGCCGAGGATGCCCTTGCCGCCGGCGACGAGATCGCGGCCCTTCGTGGCGACGGTGATGGGCTCCAGCGCAGGCGCGGAGACACGGGCCATGCCGTTCGAGACCTCGGTCACCGAGACCTCGATGAAATTCATCGAGGGCGAACCGAGAAAACCCGCGACGAAGAGGTTCGCCGGCTGGTGGTAGAGGTCCATGGGGGAGCCCACCTGCATCACCTCCCCTCCCCTCAGCACGACGATCTTGTCGGCGAGCGTCATCGCCTCGACCTGGTCGTGGGTGACGTAGACCATGGTGGCGCCCAGCGTCTGGTGCAGCTTGCCGATCTCCATGCGCATGTCCATGCGCAGCGCCGCGTCCAGGTTCGACAGCGGTTCGTCGAACAGGAACACGGTGGGGTCGCGCACGATGGCGCGGCCGATGGCGACGCGCTGGCGCTGGCCACCCGAGAGCTGCGAGGGGCGGCGGTCCAGAAGATGCTCCATCTGCAGGATGCGCGCGGCCTCGGCGACCTTCTTCTCCTTTTCCGCCCTGGAGGCCCCGGCGATGGTCAGCCCGAATGCCACGTTCTCGCGCACGGTCATGTGCGGGAAGATGGCGTAGGACTGGAAGACCATGGCCACGCCCCGCTCGCGCGGCTGGATGTCGTTCACGACCCGGCCCCCGATCTCGAGCGTGCCAGCGGTGATGTCCTCGAGCCCCGCGATCATCCGCAGGAGCGTGGACTTCCCGCAGCCCGAGGGGCCGACGAAGACGACGAATTCGCCGTCCTCGATGTCGATGTCGACGCCCTTGATCACCTCGACCGTGCCGAAGCTCTTCGTCACGTTCTTCAGCCTGACGTCCGCCATTGTGCTACTCCGCTGCCTGTCGCGCGGGGACGACCCGCAGGAGACCGTCTCCGGTCAGCTCCACCGGTTCGGGGTCCATCACATGCCCCACGAAGGTCGTGCCGTCGGGATGGTCGGCGAAGCCCATGATCACCATGCCGTCGTCGGTCTGCACGATCCGCCCGGCATAGCGGCGGCAGGGCAGCGCTCCGTCGAGAAAGCCGGGTGCTATGCGCCACGGCCCGCGCGGACTGTCGGCCATGAGGTAATGGTTGCCGGTGACGGGGCCGCCCTCGGTGGCCTCGGCCTGCTCCTTCGAGAAATGCTCGGCCGCGGTGCAGAAGAGGCAGAACCACTTGCCGCCGGCCTGGAACACCTGCGGCACCTCGAGCTGACCGTAGCCGCCGGTGAAGACGGGGGGCTGGAGCGTCCACTCGAAAAGGTCGGGCGAGGTGGCGAAGCCGATGGCGCCGCCGGCGTTGGCCTCGGCGATCCCGGGCGCGCGGGCGGTGAAGAACATCAGCCAGCCCTCGCCCTCGGGGTCCTTCATGACCCAGGGGTCGCGCATGGCGCGGTCGTGCCACACGCTGGTGGCGTGGTCGGCCTCGTAGTGCTCCGCCGTCGGCCCCACGAGGTCGAGGCAGAGGCCGTCGCCCACGCGGGTCCAGTCGTGCAGGTTCTCCGAGGTGGCGTGGCCGATGCGCTGGTAGAGCCCCTCCTCCGATTTCCGCGCGCCCGTGTAGAAGAGATGCCAGAGCCCGTCCGGGCCCTTCACGATGGAGCCGGTCCAGGTGGTGTAGTCGTCCCAGGCGGGGCCTTCCACGGGCTGGAAGGTCGTGCCCAGATGCTCCCAGGTCACGAGGTCATGGCTGGTGGCGTGGCCGTAGCTCACATTGAAGTGTCGCAGGTGCGGATCGCCGAGGGATTTCGGTGCCTTGAGGAAGAACCCGTGCCAGAGATCGCGATCGCGGACGTACCACGAATCCCAGATCCAGTCGTGTTCGAGGGCGAGAACCATGTGATTTATCCTTTCACGCCGGTCGAGGCGATGGAGGCGATGAAGGCCCGTTGCAGGACCAGGTAGAAGGCGAGCACCGGGACGGTGATCATGGTGAGGTAGGCCATGATCTCCCCCCAGGCGGTATCGAGCTGGAAGAAGTACTGCAGGCCGACCATCACGGGACGGTACTGTTCCTGCTGCACCACGATGAGCGGCCAGAGGTACTGGTTGTACATGACGAGAAACTTCAGGATCGCGGCGGTGGCGATGACGGGGCCGGCGAGCGGCATGACCACGCGCCAGTAGATCTGGAACCAGGAGGCGCCCTCCACCCGGCTGGCCTCGATCAGTTCGCCGGGCAGGTCCTTGAAATACTGCACGAAGAGGAAGATCGTCAGCCCGTCCGCGACCCAGGGGATGATCTGCACCCGGTAGGTGTTGAGCCAGGTCGTCTCGATGCCGTCGAGGCCGATCCACGGCAGTTGCGAGACGAGCAGCAGGAGCGGGATGGCGATGGTCTCGAAGGGCACGATGAGGGTGGCGAGGATGATCGACAGGATCAGCTCGCGGCCCCTCCAGCGCAGGTAGACGAAGCTGAAGGCGGCGAGCGAGCAGACGACAAGGCTGAGGAGCACGGTGACGCCCGTGACGAGGACCGAGTTGAAGACGAAGAGCCCCACCGGCGCGCGCTGGAAGGCGGCACGGTAGTTGTCGAGGCTGAGGTCGCCCACCGGCAGGAAGGCGCGCAGCGACGAGGTGTGGGACAGCAGTTGCCCCGTCGGCTTGAAGCTCGACATCACCATGAAGAGGAGCGGCAGGACGAAGATCGCCGCGATGAGGATCAGGACCGCATAGCGCACCGCGAGGCGCAGGCCGTGGTTGTCGGGGTTGATGGTGGCCATGGCTCAGCGCTCCCGGGTCAGCCAGCGCTGGATCAGCGAGATCGTCAGCACCAGAAGGAAGAGGATGACGGAGATCGTGGACCCGCCGGAGATGTCCTGTCTGCCGTAGCCCCGTTCCACCGCCTGGAAGACCAGCGTCTGGGTGGAGTCGAGCGGCCCGCCGTTGGTCATCACGTCAATCTGCGCAAAAAGCGCGAAGGCCTGCATGGTGATCACGATCAGGATCAGGACGGCCGTGTTCCTGAGGCCGGGCCAGGTCACATAGCGGAACTTCTGCCACGCCGACGCGCCCTCGATGTCGGCGGCCTCGTAGAGTGTGGGGCTGATGGTCTGCAGCCCGGCGAGCCAGATCACCATGTGAAAGCCCACGGCCTGCCAGATCGACATGGCCATGATCGCGCCCAGCGCCGTGTCGGGGTTTCCGAGCCAGTCCCGACCCTCGAAGGCGCCGAAGGTCAGGAAGGCGAGCATGTTGTTCAGAAGTCCGTCGTCGCCGTCGTAGATGAACCGCCAGAGCAGCGACACCACGACGATGGAGACCACGACGGGCATGAAGTAGATCGCGCGGAAGACGTTTATGCCGCGCAGTTTCTGGTTGATCAGCAGCGCGAGGCACAGGGCGAGGCCCGCCTGTGTGGGAGCCACGATCAGCACGAAGAGGAGCGTGTTCGTCAGCGCCTTCCAGAACACCACGTCCGAGGCGACGACGACGCGGGCGGTGTCGCCCGACTGCCAGCGGAACCATTCGCGCATGCCGCGATACTGGGGAAAGTCGTCGGAGCGGGTGATGTCGCGGACGCGGGGGTACTGGATGGCGCCCGTGTCGTCGCGGAGGATGTCGCCGGCCTCGTCCCGCTCGGGGTCGAGGTCGATGACCGCTAGGCTGAGCATGTCGCTGTAGTTCTGGAGGCCCACGAACTCGGTGGGATTGGGCGAGATCAGCCGCTGGTTCGTGAGCGACAGCCCGAAGGCGAAGAAGAAGGGCAGGATGATGAAGGTCGCGATCAGCAGGAACCCGGGGCCGGCGAAGAGCCAGCCGGCGCGGTTCGATGTCGTGAGCTTGCTGGCCATGCCGCATTCCCTCCCCTTCTGGCGCCGCGCGTTTCGTCCGCGGACCGGACGCAGGTGACCGGGGCCCCGGGCGCGCCGGGGCCCCGACCGCGATCACTCGTGACCGTAGCCCTGGTTGTTGGCGATATCGGCCTCGATCTCGTCCACCGCCGCGTCGAGCGTGTCCACGACATCGGCGCCGTTGGCGATGTCGGCCATCGCCTTGGTGAAGATCTCCGACTGCACGACGTAGCCGGGTGTCACCGGCCGCAGGCGCGCCTGCTCGTTCGACAGATCGAAGAAGACAGCGAGCGCCCCGCCTTCACCGTAGTTCTCGGTCATTTCCGCCGCGCTCGGGGTCGAGGGGATCAGGCCGATGCCGTCGGAGAAGGCGGCGAGATACTCGTCCTGCAGCGCGTGCTCGATGAAGGCATTGGCGCCCTCGGGGGTTTCGCAGGTCGCAGAGACGCCGAACTGCCAGGAGCCGCCGCCGATGTAGTTGCCGGCGCCGAAATCGGGGGCGGGCAGGAAGATCACGTCATCGACCTCTTCCATCGTCGCCACGGCGCGCCAGTTGCCGTTCCACTGGAACGCGAAGTCGCCCTCGATGAAGCCCCGCTGCTGGGAAGCGGGGTCCTGGCTCGTGCCCGGCGCATAGCCCTCGGTGAAGAGCGACTGCCACCACTGCCCGAAGGCGATCCCGGCCTCGCCGTTCAGCGCACCCTCGGCGGAGGTGTAGCTCTCGCGGTCGACGAGGCTGCCGCCATGGGACCACAGGAACGGCAGGAAGGCATAGGGATACCATTCGCCCTGATCGTTCATGCCGAGGTCGAGCGGATACTCGAAATCGCCGCTGGCCTTGGCCGCATCGAGAGCGGCCATGAATTCCTCGCCGGTCCATGGCTCTTCCAGCGTCGGACGGCGCAGGCCGAGCGCCTCGAGCGTCGACTCCCGCGCATAGAGCGCAACGGCGGCATCCCAGAGACCGATCGAATAGAGTTCGCCGTCCCAGATGCCCTTGGTGCCGGGCAGGAAGTCCTCGATCAGGCTTTCGTCGATATCGAGCGGCTGCATGTAGCCGGACCAGGCCCAGTTGGGCATGATCGGGCCGTCCACGTCGAGGATGCAGGGCAGGTTTCCGGCCAGCGCCGCGGCGACGACGGAGGCGTTGTAGCTCGATTGCGGGAAGCTCTCGATGGTCACGGCCCAGTCGGACTGGCTGGCGTTGAAGTCGTCCACGATCTGGTTGATGATCCGGCTTTCGACCTCGTTGCCGGCGCCGTGATACCACATCGAAACCTCGGTCTGGGCATGGGCGCCCGTTCCGGCAAGTGCCGTGGCGCAGGCGAGCAGTGTCGTGCGTGTCATCTGATGGTCCTCCCTGATGACGGTGAGTTCTCGGGGTTGGCGGACAGGTCGGCGACGCTGTCGCGCCAGTACACCTCGCCGCCGACCAGGATCGGGTCGGGCGGCGGGGATGCGTCGGACCCGCGCGTCATCGACACGAGCAGCCGGGCCGCCTCCTCGCCCATGCGGGCGTAGGGCAGCTCGACCGACGAGAGCGCGGGGTCGAGGGTTTCGGCGATGAGCCGGTAGTTGTCGAACCCGGCGACGGAGATGTCGCCGGGTACCGAGAGGCCGCGGTCGCGCAGCATGGAATAAAGGCGGATCGCCATGCGGTCGTTGCCGCAGAGGAGCACGGTCGGGGGCCGCGGCAGCGCCAGCACCCGGTCGAGCGCTGCTGAGAGCGCGGCCAGTTCGCGGTCGGAGTCATCCGCGAGGACATCGGCCTCGAGAATGAGCTCGGGATCGGCGGCGAGGCCCGCCTGCGCGAGCGCGGCGCGGTAGCCCTCGACGCGCAGGGGCGTCGCGGCCATGCCCCTGGCCAGGGTCAGGTAGGCGATGCGCCGGTGGCCGCTGGCGATCACGCGCTCGGTCACGGCGCGCTGAAGGGCGGCCTCGTCGGGCAGGATCGCGGGCGAGGCGCCGCCGTCGTGACAGTTGACCAGCACCACCGGCAGGCCCGGCGCCGGGGGGCGCTCGACCACCTGGTGATAGCTGGAGACGAAGAGCACGCCCTCCACCCGGTGTTCGGCGAAGGTGCGCATCAGGCCGGGGGCCGCGTCCTGCCGGCCGCCGGTATCGGCGATCAGAACGGTGAGCCCCGCATCGGCCAGCGCCTTCTGGACCCCGCGCACGATGACGATTTCCGGCAGACCGGCGGGGCCGCTTTCCTGAAGTCCCTCGGAGATGGCCCCGGTGATCAGGCCGACGAGGCCGGAGCGGTTCGAGCGCATGGCGCGGGCCGCCGACGAGGGGACGTAGCCAAGTTCGGCGATGGCCTTGCGCACGGTCTCGCGGGTCGGTTCCCGGACGGCGGCATCGCCGTTCAGGACCCGGCTCACGGTCTTCGGCGACACGCCGGCCGCACGGGCGACATCGTAGATCGTCGACATGGTCCTCCCCTGCACCGAGGTGGCTCGAACCGCCATGACATCGGTGTCATCCACGAGGGTGCCCGATTCTGCAGCATCATGTCAACGATGTCATACGCTGCAGCGCGGAAAACGGGCAGCTTCAGGACGGGTGACGCCAGGGGCGTGCGAGCGCGTTTCAGGCGGCGCACGCCCCCGTCCAGCGGCGTGAGGAGTGCAGCTCAAGATCCGGAAATGTCGGGATTTTCGGGCCGGTTATCCGGGCGTCAGAAAGGCGTCTCGACGGGGGCGAAGGGGGCAAGGTCCTGCGCCTCGACCTGTCGCAGCAGCGCGATCATGTCGGCGACCATCTTGTCGGCGGCCCGCGCGCCCTTCTCGGCCGTGGCGAGATGCGCCTCGCCGGACACGCCGTGCGGGTTCACATCCGAGGCGATCCAGCCGTAGGCCACGGGGCCGATTGGCTGGATGGCCCGGGTTTCGGCGGTGGAGCGGAAATCCTCGGCGGCCTCCATGTCCACCGTCTCGGGGCGGAAGTGGAGCACCAGCGACGTTTCCGCGTCTCCGCCATGGATGCCGTGTTTCGCCTCCTGCTCGCTCCAGAGCCCCTCGGGCGGGCCGAAGGCGCCCCAGCCGAGGCGGACGCAGAACATGCCCGCCCGGACCCGCAGTTCGCGCGAGACGATGGAGATGAGATCGACGTTGCCGCCGTGGCTGTTGACGATGACCATCTTGCGGATGCCGGCGCGGGCGACCGATAGGCCGATTTCCGTCCAGGCCTTCAGCGCGGTTTCCGCAGTGAGGGTCACGGTGCCCGCGGCCCAGAGGTGCTCGTTCGACTTGCCCACGGCCATCACGGGCAGGATACGCAGGTCCATGTCCTCGGGCGCGCGCTCTTTCAGCAGCGCCAGCAGACCCTCGTTGATGATCGTGTCGGTGCCCACCGGCAGGTGCGGCCCGTGCTGCTCGATGGCGGCGGTGGGCAGGATGGCGATGGTCTTGTCGGGGTCGATCGCGCGGAACTCGGGGGCGCGGTAGTCTTTCCAGTCGCGTCTCATGCCTTGGATTCCTTCATCGGGGCGGCGGGGGCGCGGGCGCCAGTGAGACGGTCCATCCGGGCGGCCACGCGAGAGAGGTGTTTCGCGCGGCTTTCGGGCGTGGAGCTGTCCATCAGGTAATGGGCGGCGAAGACCTTTCTCGCCCGGGGATGCAGCAGGAGGCCCACGCCGCGGATCAGCGTGCGGCGGCCCGGCGCGCCGATCATGCGGGTGAGCCACCACGAGGCTCCGCAGGTGGTGAAGACACCGAGCCGGGTGATGTGGTGCAGGCCGGGGCGGATCGTCCTGTTCTGGCCGTCGGGCATCAGGAAGGCCACGTCGGGCAGGAGCACACGGTCGAGCCAGCCCTTCAGCATGGCGGGCAGACCGTACCACCACGTCGGATAGACGAAGATCAGCGTGTCGCACCATTCGATGTCGGCGCAATGCGCCTCGACCGGCGCGCGGTTGGCGGGGCTGTCGAGATAGGCCTGGAGTTCGGGACCGGTGAGGCAGGCCTGGAAACCTTCGGCATAGAGGTCGCGGAGGCGGATCTCGGCGCCGGCCGCGCGCAGCTTGTCGAGCACGAGGTCGCGGATGGCGGCGTTGAAGCTGCCCGCGACGGGATGGGCGTAGACGACGAGGGCGCGCATCAGAACCGCTCCATTTCCTTGCCGACCTTCGCGAGGAAGGCCTTACGCCGGGCCTCGGTGACGTTGTTCATGTCGTTGAGGGCGAGGTACTTGACCTTGGCGAATTTCGTCACGCCCCAGACCGCGCGGGTGATCAGCTTGCGCGGGGGGTCGCCGATGAGGAAAGCGCGCCATTTCGTGGAGCCGTAGGTGGTGACGGCGGCGAGCTTGCGGATGTTGTCGAGGCTCCCGGTGAGCGTGCCGTCCTTGAGGTCGAAGGAGACGCCGGGCAGGAAGACGCGGTCGAAGAACCCCTTGAGGATCGCGGGATAGCCGAAGTTCCAGACGGGGAAGACGAAGACCACCGCATCCGCGGCGCGGAGCCGGTCGACGTAGCCCTGGACGGGGGCGGTGTTGATGGCCGTGTCGTGGTAATCACGCCGCTCCTGCGCAGTCAGGACGGGATCGAAGCCTTCGGCGTAGAGGTCGCAGTCGTCCACCTCCCAGCCGCCGCGGGTCAGCGCGGCGACGGTTTCCCGGTGCAGGGCGGCGTTGAAGCTCTCCTCGCAGGGATGGGCGTAGACGACGAGCGCGCGTGGCATCTATTCCGCGGCCTTCGTCATCCCCGGCCAGGCGTACATGCGGTCGTAGGTCCAGTCGGGATCGTCCCAGGCGATCATCTTGCCGGGGTTCAGGAGGCCCTTGGGATCGGCCTGGCGCTTGAATTCGAGCTGGCGGGCATCGACGGACTGCCGCCCGCCCTCCTCCAGCGTGTAGCGGTGCGGGTTGAAGTTTGGCGCGCCCATCGCCTCGTGGATGCGGACGATCTCGTCGAGCCGCTCCTCGGTGGTGAACTTCACGAGGGAGAGGCTGCCGAAGCCGACCTTGCCGTTCTGGCGCGTGACCTCGATGTGCAGCAGGACCTCGGGGCTGAATTCCTCGCGCAACCTCAACGCGCGGCCCACGGGGTCCTCGGTGCCGATGCCCACCTGCAGGTAGGTGATCGAGGGATCGACCTTGAGCGCGCGCAGCGTGGTGTGGTTCCAGCCGTATTCGAAGATCAGGCCCGGATCCCGAGGCCAGTCGGTATGGCCCTTTCGGTAGATCACCTCGCCCGACCAGTGCGCCAGATGGGTCTCGAAGCCGGGCATGGACTGCGGCGCGACCATCAGCGCCAGCACGGTCTTTTCCGGCGTCACATGGGGTTTGACGCGCTGGAAGTAATCGTGAGCGATGGGCGGCTCGAACAGCGTCACGAGCTTCAGCAGGAGGCCGTCGCAGGAGGCGAGATCGTAGGAATAGCGCAGGGCCTCCTCGAAATCGTCGAAGGTGACGAAAAGCTCTTCCCAGTCGTAGGCGGCGGCCAGCGGGATCTCGAGTTCGGTGATGATCCCGTTGGTGCCGTAGGCATGGCTGACGCGGTGCAGGTCCTCGCCGGTGATCTCGATGATCTGGGGCTCCTCCTCCATGGTCACGACGCGCAAGCGGATGATGTTGCCCACGTCGCGCAGAGCGCCCCAGTGGACCGAGCCCACACCGCCCGATCCGCCGGCGATGAAGCCGCCGATGGTCGCGGTGGCCCAGGTGGAGGAGAACATGCGCAGCTCCTGCCCGGAATGCGCCTTCGTGGCGGCGTCGATGTCCTTCAGGAGCGCGCCGGGTTCGACCACGAGGCGGCCGGGGGAGATATCCTTGATGGCGTTCATCTGGTTCAGGTGCAGCACGCAGCCGCCGGCCAGCGGCATGGCCTGGCCGTAGTTGCCGGTGCCGGTGCCGCGGGCGGTGACGGGCACGTCGTGGGCATAGCAGACCTTCAGAACCTCGATCACCTCCGCCTCGGATTTCGGAGAGACGGCGAAATCGGCCATGACGTGATCGAGCCGGTCCTTCAGCACCGGCGAATACCAGAAGAAATCGCGGCTGCGCGCCTTGAGGGAGGCAGGCTTGGTGTCGATGTCGAGATGGCTCAGCGCCGAGATGGCGGCCTCGATGTTCGCGGTCATGCGGTCCTCATCAGCGGGTCGAGTTCGGAATAATCGGGCAAGGTCCGGTTGATCGCCCTGCCCTTTCGGATCACGATGCGGTCGGCCTGCGGACGCGACAGGAATTCCGACCAGCTGCGGGCGTTGCAGATCACGAGATCGGCGGGCGCGCCCGGGTCGAGCGACGGCGGCGCGAAGCCGCAGGCGACGGCGGGATTGGTGACGAATGACAGGGGCCAGTCGATGTCGGAATGGTCGAGATGGCCGATGCGGGTCGCCTCCCGCCAGACCTCGATCATGTCCATGTCGCCATAGGCATAAAAGGGATCGCGGTTGTTGTCCGAGGCGAAGCTGATGGAAATGCCGCGGGCGGCCATCTCGTGCACCAGCGTGATGCCGCGGTTGCGCGGGGTGCGGGCCGCGTGGCGGTCCTGCAGGTAGAGGTTGCACATGGGCAGGCTGACGACGTTCAGTCCCGCACGAGCCACCAGATCGAGCGTCGCCAGAGCCTCGTCCTCCGGCATGGTCGAAAGCGAGCAGAGGTGGCCCACGGTCACGGGCCGCTCGAACCCGCGGTCGATCACCGTCTGCGCGATGCTGCGCAGAGTGTTGGAGGCCGGATCCAGCGTTTCGTCCACATGGAAATCCACGTCGAGGCCCCGCGCCTCGGCGGCGGTGAAGAAGGCCTGAAGCTGCATCGGCAGTTCGTCGTTCGGATAGGTCACCATGCCGAGAACGCCGCGCAGGCTCGCCACGATGTCGGCGGTGCGCAGGAATTCGGGGGTCGTCGCATGGTCGCAGGAGACGAGGCAGGCGGCCTGAAGGTCGATCCGCCCGGCCCACTCGTCCCGGACCTCGGCGAAGACGGGCCAGGAGATGGCATCCTGCGGCGGGTGGCTGTCGAGATGGGTGCGGATGGCGCGGGTGCCGTTGGCCCAGGCGCACCGGAGGGAGAAGTCCATCCGCGTGCGGACGTCCTCGGCGGCCCAGCGCGCGGCGGTGTCGCCCCGCACCGCCTCGATGGCGCCGTCGAAGGTGCCGTCGGGATTGGGGGTGCGCGGCCAGATATGGCTCTTGTCGAGATGGGTGTGCATGTCGACCAGCGCCGGCAGCACCATGGCGCCTTTCATGTCGAGCACAGTGTCGGCGGCGCCCGCCCCGATCGTTTCTCCCGAGAGGGTCAGGTCGATGGTCGTCATCTTGTCCGCGAGGCCCATGAGGCAGCCCGGCACGGTCAGGTTCTCCAGACGGACGGGCCCGTCCGGGATCTTCGGCAGCGGCATTCGGTTATTCTCTTTTCAGGGCACTCTCATGCCATTTCCGAAGGGCGAGATGGGCGATCAGCGAGGTTGTCGCAAAGATGATCACGCCCGTGAGCGCGATCAGAAACAGCGCCGCGAACATCCGCGGGATCTGCAGCCGGTAGCCCGCCTCGAGGATGCGGAAGGCGAGACCCGACCCGATGCCGCCCGTGCCCGCCACATATTCCGCGACGACGGCGCCGATCAGCGCGAGGCCCCCTGCGATCTTGAGCCCGCCGAGGAAATAGGGCAGCGCCGAGGGGATCTGCAGGTAGCGCAATCGCTGCCAGCGGTTCGCGCGGTAGATCGTCATGAGATCGCTCAGGTTGTGATCGGCCGACTTCAGACCCAGCGTCGTGTTGGCGAGGATCGGGAAGAAGGCCACGATCCACGCGCACATCAAGAGGCCCACGAGCCGGCTTTCGACATAGATGAAGATCAGCGGCGCGATGGCCACGATGGGCGTCACCTGCAGGATCACGGCGAAGGGCGAGAAGGACATCTCGGCGAAGCGCGAGAGCGAAAAGATGATGGCGAGCCCCACGCCGCCGATCACGGCGACGGCAAGGGCCATGCCGGTGATCTGGAGCGTCACCAGGAGAGACTGGGAGAGCGTGCCCCAGTCCTCGAACAGCGTCCGCATGACCAGGCCCGGCCGGGGCAGGATGTAGGGCTCGATCCCGTTCCACACCACGATCCGGTCCCAGTACCAGATCGCAATGGCCATGACCGTGATCGGGATGACCCACTGTGCGATGGCCTCCACCCGTTTCTTGCGGGCGCGGCGTTCCTCGTCGGCGTCGTACATGGGACCTGAGCCGGTCTCGGCGCGGGTGGAGGCTGAGGTTTCGGAGACGGTCATTCGGCGGCCTCTCTGGTGTACAGGGTGCCTTGCAGGGCGTCGGAGGTCTGACGCGCAATGCGGCCGTATTCGGGAGCGGTGCGCCACGCGATGCCGCGCGGATAGGGCTCGTCCACGACGATCTCCTGCACCACGCGTCCGGGCCGGGCGGCCATCACGAGGATGCGGTCGCTGAGGAACACGCTTTCGAAGACGGAGTGGGTGACGAAGATCACCGTCGCGCCGATCTGTGCCTTGAGCTCCAGCAGGTCGTCGTTGAGCTTCTGGCGGGTGATCTCGTCGAGCGCGGCGAACGGCTCGTCCATCAGGATCAGGCGGGGGTTCGTGACCAGCGCGCGGGCGATGGAAACGCGCATCTTCATGCCACCCGAAAGCTCCCTCGGGTAGGCGTTCCCGAATTTCTCGAGCCCGACCATGGCGAGGGCTTCCTCGATCCTGTCCCGGACCGACCGGTAGCTGTGGCCCCGCAGGCGGAACGGCAGCCAGACATTCTTGGCCACCGTCGCCCATGGCATCAGCGTGGGTTCCTGGAACACCACGCCGAGGTCGTCGGCCCCCTGCCCGCCTTCCCACTCGATGCGGCCGACCGTGGGCGGCATGAGCCCCGCGATCAGCCGCAGCGCCGTGGACTTGCCGCAGCCCGACGGCCCGAGAAGCGAGATGAAGTCGCCCTCGTTGACTGTCAGGGACATCCGGCGCAGCGCCACCACCTCCCCGCCGAAGGTCTTGTCGACCTCCCGCATGTGCAGGATCGGCGCGCGTTCGGCCAGGCGGGCGACCCTCATTCCGGCGTCATTCCGGCCGCAGGTCGAGGCCGACGCCCTGGTTGATGAACTGGGTCGTGTAGGCCCGGGTGTAGTCGAGCCCTTCGGGAAGCACGCCCGCCTCGACCATGGAGGTGTAGAACTCCTCCATCCGGGCGTCGGTCATGGCGCCGATGCCGAGCTCCAGCGTGTCGCCCGAATCGACGATGCCGTTCTCGATCATTGCGGCGATGGCGAAGTCGATCTTGTCCTGGGTCATGTCCGGATTGTCGCTGAGGATCAGCTCGTTCGCGGCCGAGTTGTCGCCGTAGAGGTAGTTGTACCAGCCAAGAATCGAGCCGTTCACGAAGCATTCCACGACCTCGGGGCTCTCCTCCACTGTCTGGCGCAGGGTCTGGATCGTGGTCGAATAGGGGGAGTGGCCCGCGTCGGCGATCAGCCAGACGTCGGGTTTCCACCCGGTTTCCAGTTCCACAGCATAGGGTTCGGAGGACAGGTAGCCCTGCATCGCGCTGTCCTCGTTCACGATGAAGGGCGCGGCGTTGAACGTGTACGGTTGCCGCTGCTCGTCGGTGAAGCCGTAGGCCGCTTTCATCCAGTCATAGTAGGTGGCGGCGTCCTGGACGATCATCGTCAGCTCTTTCATGCCTTCGAAGCTGTCGACACGGCCGGGATGGGTCAGCAGAACCTGCGGGCCCTTCTGGAAGGAGGCGGCCACGTCGATCAGCGGCAGGTCCTCCTGCACGGCGAACATCGCGCTGAGCGTGCCGCCCATGTAGAAGTCGATGCGACCCGCGAGCAGCAGCGCCTGGTTGTTCACCTGCGGTCCGCCCGGGAGGATCGTGACGTCGAGACCGCATTCGGCATAGGTGCCGTTGGCAACCGACTGGTAGAAACCGCCGTGCTCGGCCTGGGCGACCCAGTTGGTGCCGAAGGTCACCTCGGTCAGGTCCTGTGCGAAGGCGGGAGCGGCGGCCGCCGGAAGGGCGGCGAGGATCGTCGCGCAACGGGCAGCGCGCATCGAGACGAGGTTCATGGGTGGATCTCCTGACAAACTGACCGGATTGTCGCGTGAACTTCCCGGGATGGGAAATCTCGCGCGGGGATTGCTGCGGCTGCACGGATGATCGCACAGAAAAGCGCCGGAACCAAAGCATGAATGCCGCGTTCCTGTGCGCTCTGCGGGTCCGCGAGGTCGCACGCGCCGCGCGCTCTGGACGGGGCGTCCGGCCGGTGGGACAGAATGGCGCGGCCAAGGGAGACGACCATGCTGACCCGCGTGACCTGCGACCGCATCCACCCGTCCTTCGGCGCCTATGCGCAGGGCATCTCGGTACCCGCCGGGGCGCGGCTCGTGATGACCTCGGGCCAGCTCGGCATCGCTCCGGACGGCTCGGTGCCGGGCTCGGTCTACGACCAGGCGGGACTGTGCCTCGCCAACGCGCTCGCCATCGTCGAGGCGGCCGGCCTCGGGATCGCGAACGTGGTCCGGCTGAACACCTTCGTCACCGACCGCGCCCACATGGCCGAGTACATGCGCGCCCGGGACGACTGGCTGGCCGGATCGGACCACCTGCCGGCCTCGACTCTCGTCATCGTCTCGGGCTTCACGAGGCCCGAGTTCCTCGTCGAGGTCGAGATGACCGCCGCGGGCTGACCGCTCCCACCGGGTCCCGCCCCGCATCGGCGCAATCCGTCCCCTGCCCGCCACCGTTCGGGGAACGCGGGAGCAAGTCGCCCCCGTGCGCGCCTCTTGCGGCCCCGGCACAGGCGCCAGGCATTTCGCCTTGTGGCCCGGTCGCAGGCGCGGTTATACCCGTCGGCGGAGACGTGGCCGAGTGGTCGAAGGCGCTCCCCTGCTAAGGGAGTAGGCGGGAAACCGTCTCGAGGGTTCGAATCCCTTCGTCTCCGCCACTTCTGTCACACAGGGCGCCGTGTCCATGCCTGAGACCGTGATCTCGGGTGGATCATGTCGGCACCGGTTCGCGGGTTGGGCCGCTGCTGCACCGCCCCGTCACGGACGAAACCGGCGTTCTCGCGCTCCGTGAGGTGGGATTGGAGCGCGTCGTTCCGGACCATCATGGCGATGCCTCGGGCGCTCGGTTCCGCGTGGGTCACGTCGCGGCCGCCTTGCCCGATGGTGCCCTGCCCTGCAGGACCCAGATGGTGGGGACCACCTGGGGCGGAGAACGGACGGGGACGGCATGGCGGAACCGGGCGGGCAGCAGCAGGGCAAGGCGAAGACCGCTGCCAGAGCGACATTCACCCGATCCGGTTCATCGATCCGCCGAAGGTCCGCGGGTCGACATGCCCGGGCCACTGGCGATCATCGGCTACGACAACGGGCCTGCGGCGGGCTATCCGATGATCTGCCTCTCGAGCATCGAACGGCACGGCGACCAGCTCGGGCGCCGCGCCGCAGAAGCGTTGCTGTCGCGCATTGGCGGAGGCCGTGCAGCCGATCATGGCATGTTGAGACCGGACCTTGTCCTGCGCGCGAGCACCTGACCAGCCTTGGCGTGACCGGTTGGCCGGCTTCCCGGCTGCCGCTACGGGATGGCCGGATCTGCGGGCACCCGGTCCGCACGGCGAGCAACTAGGGCTTGGACACGCGGATCATCGCAACTATCAGTTTGTCTGATAAAGCTGTGCGAAGATGATGCGAACCGGAACCAACATCAAGTCTGAGCTCTCGGGGCGGATCGAGGTTCGCGGCATTCTCGGGGGCGCCGTCAACGAGCTCGGAGCCCGCATCGTGAGCGGAGAATGGCCCGAGGGAGGGGTGATCTCGCGCGAAGCGGACCTCGTCGAGGAGATGAAGGTCAGCCGTTCCGTCGTGCGTGAGGCGGTGCGCATACTGTCGGCCAAGGGGATGCTGCGCTCGCGCACCTCGGACGGAACGCGCGTTCAGCCGAGAGCCGCCTGGCGGCTGCTCGATCCCGACGTCATGGAATGGCGCATCCGGGCGGGCGACCGGAAGGGCCTGCTTCAGGATCTGCTGCGTCTGCGGCTGGTCATCGAGCCGGGGGTCGCCTATGCCGCGACGCTGGAGGCGACGGAGGCCGCACGCGCCCGGATGTCGGAGGCCTGGGCCGCGAAGCGGGAAGTCTTCGCGGATTCGGATCTTCCGCGCGATCTCAGGCGCCGGCGCTTCATCGAGACCGACCTCGATTTTCATCGGGCGTTGATCGGGGCCGTGCGGTCGCAGCTTCTCGACCAGCTGTTCTCCGTCATCGAGGCCGCGCTGGAGTTGCTGATCGATCTGCAGATGCGCGCGCGTGGGTATACCAGCGACATGATCGGGATGGATGAGAGCCAGGCGATGCACGAGGCGGTCTTCGACGCCTTCATTGCCCGGGACGCCGAAGGCGCGGAGCGGGCCATGCGGCGGCTCATCCAGCGCGCGATCGACGACGCCCACGACGGGTTCGCGTTGCTCCGGGAGGACTGACGGGCGCCCCGGCTCACTCGTACATCCTGATCGACACGCCGCCGTCGATGACCACGTTCTCTCCGATCATGAACCGCGCCTCATGGCTGGCCAGAAGCGCCGCGATCGCAGCGATCTCGTCGGGGTAGCAGAGGCGGCCCACGGGCTGTTTCGCCTCTGTCTCCGCCCGGGCGCGAACCGGGTCCTCCGCCCTGGCGAACTCGGCCTCCGCGAGAGCGGTATCGGTATAGCCGGGCGAGATCGCGTTGATAGCGATACCGGCAGACGCGTATTCCAGCGCCAGCGCCCGCGTGAGCCCGAGCAGCCCGTGCTTTGCCACCGGGTAAGGGAAGGTGCCCGGAATCACCGAGAAACTGTGGTTCGAGATGATGTTTATGATGGCGCCGTCGCCTGCGGCGACCATCGCCGGGAGCACCGCCCGACAACAGATCCAGGCCCCGTCCAGATCCACCGCGAAACAGCGTCGCCAGTCCTCGTCCGTCAGGTCGAGCGGCCTGTGAAACACGTTGATCCCGGCATTGTTCACGAGGACCGAAGCGTGGCCGAACCGCCGTTCGGTGGCCGCCGCCATGCGCGCGACGCTGTCGGGGTCCGAGACATCTGTGGCGACGAAACATGTCTCGGCGCCGGTCTCCTCGGCGATCTCCCCGGCGGCCTTGTCCCCGGTCTCGCGGTCCAGTTCCGCGATCACCACCCGCGCTCCCTCCTGTGCAAAACGGCGGGCGATCGCCCGTCCGATCCCCTGCCCCGCCCCCGTGACGATGGCTGTCTGCCGCTCCAGTCGGCGCATGTGGTTCTCCCTCTCGTCAGCCGGTTGACTTAATAAGATAAACAGATGATCAACGTCAGGCCAGCCTGCCCGAGGAGGGGCACAGGCACCATAGGGAGGACACCATGAGGAAACTGAGGACAGTCAGCCTGGCCGCCGTCGCGCTCGGGCTGTGGGGAGGCGCCGCCGCCGCGCAGGAGATCGTGGCGATCTACAAGAGCGGCACTCAGCAGTATTTCATCGACCAGGCCGAAGGGTTTCAGGCCGCGGCAGAGGCTCGGGGCTACGACAGCCGCGTGATCAACGTCGAGCTCGACTCCAACCTCGCGATCAGTGCCATGTCCGACGCCATCGCCGGCGGGGCCTCCGGCATCGCGATCACCGCGCCGGACCAGGCGCTCGGTCCGGCGCTCGCCACCGCGGCCGCCGATGCGGGCATCCCGCTCATTGCCACGGACGACCCCCTGATGGACGAGGGCGGCAACCCCGTGCCCTTTGCCGGCTTCGACGGCGTGGCCATGGGGACGAGCGTGGGCGAGAAGGCCGCCGAACTGCTGGTCGAAAGCGGGTGGCTCGATGGCGAAAGCTACGGCATTCTCAGCGTCGAGGTTCAGACCCTGTCGGTCTGCGAAGACCGCACCAATGCCGCGAAGGAGCAACTGACTGCGGCAGGCGCGTCGCCCGACGCCATCGTGCAGGTCCCCTATGATGGCACGACCGATGCCTCCCTGACCGCGGCGGGGCCGCTCATCACCGCCAATCCGCAGGTCGATCGCTGGGTCGTCGTGGCCTGCAACGACGAGGGCGTTCTCGGCGCTGTCAACGCGCTTGGCAACGCCGGCTTCCAGCCCGACGAGATCATCGCCGTGGGTCTCGGCGCCTACGAGGCCTGTCGTCCCTGGGCCGCCGGACTGCCCACCGGCTTCAAGGCCGCGCTCTACCTGAGCGGCACCGATGTGGGCGCGGCGGCGGCGAACGCCCTGATCGACTCCATCGAGTCGGGCGAGCCGCTGCCGCTCAACACGGTGGCCGACACCACGATCGTCGATCCCACGACCTATGCAGACGTCATGCCCTGCGAGTGACGCAAGGCCGTGACCGCGCGGGCCGCTTCTCCCAGCGGCGGCCCGCGTCCCTTCCGACGTCCCGAACCAGGTCTCCATGTCCGTTCATCTGAGCATCAAGTCGGTGGGAAAGTCCTTCCCCGGCGTCCGCGCCCTGGGCAACGTCTCGGTCGAGCTCAAGGGCGGCGAGATCGTCGCCATCGTGGGCGAGAACGGGGCCGGCAAGTCCACCCTGCTGAAGATCCTGTCCGGCGATTACGCGCTCGACGAGGGGCATGTGTCCCTGGACGGCACCTCGCTCGACGGCGGGACGCCGCTCGAGGCGCGGGAGGCCGGGTTCCGGCTGGTGCGGCAGGAACCGGAGATCGTGCCCTTCGTCAGCGTGCTGGAGAACATCTACATCGGCGAGATGCCCGCCGGCCGCGGCGGACGGGTGGATTTCGCCCGGATGCGCCGCGAGGCGACGGCGATGCTCGCACGGTACGGGTTCGCCGGGCTCATCGACCTCGATCAGGAAGGACGCACGCTGTCCCCGGCGCAGATGCAGCTCGTGGAGATCCTGCGCGCGCTGAAACCGGGCGCCAAGGTCGTGGCCTTCGACGAACCGACCTCCTCTCTGACCCAGCGCGAGACGGAGCGACTCTTCGACCTGATCCGCCAGCTCAAGGCCGATGGCCTCGCGGTGATCTACGTCAGTCACCGCCTGCACGAGATCATGGAAATCGCCGAACGGGTCTTCATCCTCAAGGACGGCGCGCCCACGGGCGACCTGCAGATCGACGCCACTTCGGAGGAGGAGATCGTCCGTCTGATGGTCGGCCGGGACCTCGACGCCCACGGCATGCGCCGCAAGCCTGTGGAGCCGGGCGAGGTCGTGCTCGAGGTCGAAGGGCTCTCGAGCCGCTGGCATCGCGACATCAGCTTCTCGATCCGCGCCGGAGAGATCGTCGGCTTCGCCGGTCTCGTCGGCGCCGGGCGCACTGAACTCGCGAAGGTGATCTTCGGCGAGTATCCCCGAACCTCGGGCACGATCCGCATCGACGGCGAGACCCGCACCATCCGCACCCCTTCGGACGCGATCCGCGCCAACATGGGCCTCGCCCCCGAGGACCGGAAGGGCGAGGGGCTGATCCTCGTCCGCTCGGTGATGGAGAACGCGAGCATGGCGGTGTTTCACAAGCTGTCGCGATGGGGCATCCTGCGGCAGGCGGAAATGCTGGAGACCGTCGAACCGCTGGTGCGCCGGCTCGATATCAAGACGCCCTCGCTCGAGACCGAGGTGGGCAAGCTGTCGGGCGGCAACCAGCAGAAGGTCGTCCTCGCCCGCTGGCTCGCCGCCTCCCCGCGCCTGCTGATCCTCGACGAGCCCACCCGCGCGGTGGACGTGGGCGCCAAGGCCGAAATCTATCGCCTGATCGACGATCTCGCCCGCTCGGGCCTCGCCATCATGATGATCTCCTCGGAGATGCCCGAGCTTCTGTCGATGTCCGACCGGATCATCGTGATGAAGGACGGCCGCATCTCCGAGCCGGTCCCCAGACACGAAGCCACCGAGGAGCGGATCGTCAATCTCGCCCTCGGAACGGCCGCATGACGACACAAGAGAGGTTTCCGTGACCACCACCGATACTCCGAGACCGCCGTCGCAGGACGGGGCGCTGAAACGGATCACCGCCTTCGTGGGGGCCGAGAACCTGTCGCTGATCATCGCTCTGATCATCCTCGTGGCCCTGATCGCCTCGCAGTCGGAGTTCTTCTTCTCCGCCCGCAACATCCTGAACATCGGGCAGAACATGGCGGTGGTGGGCCTGCTCGCCGTGGGCATGACCCTGGTCATCGTCTCCGCCGGCCTCGACATTTCCGTGGGCTCCATGGCGGGGGCGGCCTCCGTCGTGTGCGCTCTGGTCGTGAACGCCACGGACATGGTGGGCCTCGGCATCGCCGGGGGCATGGCCCTCGGAACGGTCCTGGGGCTGGTGAACGCCACGATCATCACCGTGCTGCGCGTCAACCCGGTCGTGGCCACGCTCGCGACGTTCTCGGCCTTCCGCGGCCTGGCCTTCCTGATCGCGCCCGGAGGCCGCCCCGTCGGCGTGCTCGATCCCGAACTGCGCTTCCTCGGCTCGGGCCGCGTCTTCGAGACCGAGGGCTTTCCGGGCATCCCCGTGTCCTTCCTGATCCTGCTCTTCGTGGCCGTCGTCGCCCATATCGTGATGAAGACCACGGTCTTCGGCCGCTCCATCTATTCCATGGGCGGCAATCCCGCTGCGGCGCGGCTCGCCGGGATCAACCTCACGTCGATGAAGTTCCGCATCTATGCCATCTCCGGTGCGCTGGCGGGGCTCGCCGGCGTGATCGTCACCGCCCGCACCAGCTCGGGCCAGCCCGCCTCCGGGACACAGGGGCTGGAGCTCGAGGCGATCACCGCGGTGTTCCTCGGCGGCGCGCTGCTGTCGGGCGGCAAGGGCACGATCGTGGGCACGATGCTCGCCGTCATGCTGATCGCGGTGCTGGCCAACGGGATGAACCTCCTCGGCATCCCCACCTTCTACCAGCTCGTCGCCAAGGGCCTTCTCCTCGTCGCGGCGGTCGCCATCGGCCAGTGGCGCCTCGCCCGGTCCGAGCGCCAGCAGGCGCAGGCCGCCGCGGCGGGCTCGCAGTGACGCCCGAAGCGACAGGAGCCCCCGCATGAAGATCACCGCGCTCAGGACCTTCGCCGTCCCGCCCCGCTGGCTGTTCCTGAAGATCGAGACCGACGAGGGCATCTCGGGCTGGGGCGAGCCGGTGCTCGAGGGCCATGCCGCAACCCTCGCCGCCAAGATCGCGGAATACGCGCCCATGCTGATCGGTCGCGACCCGGGCCGGATCACCGACATCTGGCAGATGCTCTACCGCAACGGCTGCTATCGGGACGGCCCGGTCCTGATGAGCGCGATCTCGGGCATCGACATGGCGCTCTGGGACATCAAGGGGAAGGCGCTGGGCCAGCCTGTCCACGCCCTTCTGGGCGGGCGGGTCCGCGACCGCATCCGCGCCTATACCTGGATCGGCGGCGACCGGGCCGAGACCCTGATCGAGGATGCCCACCGCGCGCGCGCCCAAGGATATACCGCGGCGAAGTTCAACGTCGCGGGCGAAGTGCCGATGATCGCCTCCCATGCCCAGGTCGACGCGATCCTCGCCAACATCGGCGCGCTGCGCGACGCCGTCGGCCCCGACTTCGACCTCGCCGTCGACTTTCATGGCCGGGTCAGCGTGCCGATGGCCCGGGTCCTGCTGGCGGAGCTGACGCCGATCCGCCCGCTCTTCGTCGAGGACCCCGTTTTGCCTGGCCAGCTCCCCGCCATGGCGGACCTGGCGCGCGGCACGCCGATCACCCTGGCCTGCGGCGAGCGGATGCACAGCCGCGCCGAATTCCGACAGCTCTTCGAGCTGCGCGCCGCAGGGATCGTCAACCCCGACACCGCCCATGTCGGCGGCATCTCCGAGATGCTGCGCATCGGCGCGCAGGCGGAGGCCCATGACGTAGCGCTGGCCCCCCATTGCCCGCTGGGGCCCATCGCGTTCGCCGCCTGCCTGCAGATCGACGCGCTCTGCCACAACGCCGTGCTGCAGGAGCACGCCACGGCCATCCATTACAACGGCACCATCGGCCAGCACGATTACGTTGCGGACCGGGCAGCGGTGGCTCTCGAGGACGGCTACCTGGCCATTCCCGAGGGACCGGGGCTTTCCGTCGAGGTGGACGAAGAGGCGGTGATCCGCCTTTCGGAAACCGGCCACGACTGGCGCGCGCCGGTCTGGCGCCACGCGGACGGGTCCGTCGCGGAATGGTAGCCGCCCCGGCGACCCGCGTGCAGGGCGTTCACTGCGTCCTCTACGCCTTCTTCGACGCGCGCGGCCAACTCGACCGGGGCGCGATGCGCGCGCAGGTGGAGGCCGTTCTGGCGTGCGGCGTGGACGGGATCACGGTTCTCGGCCTCGCCACCGAAGGCCCGAAGCTTTCCGTCGAAGAGGCACGAGACGTCGTCGACTGGGCGGCGGAGGACATCGCCGACCGGTGCCCGCTGTCCGTCACGATCATGGGCGACACCGTCGCCGACCAACGCGCGGCGCTGCATCACGCCATCGACCGAGGCGCGGCCTTCGCGGTTCTGCAGCCGCCCCGGGCCGGAGCGGCGGACCTGCTCGACTTCTTCGCCCGTGTTGGCGAGGGTATCGACCTGCCCCTCGGCATTCAGAACGCGCCGCAATACCTGGGCCGGTCCCTCTCTGCCGAGGATGTGGCCTGGCTGCGCGGACGGCTCGTCCGGCTGGAGCTCATGAAGGCCGAAAGCTCCGCCGTGGACATGGCGGCGCTGATCGAGCGGTGCGGCCCGGACATCGCCTGCCTCGGAGGGCGCGGCGGGCTGGAGATGACCGACTGCCTGCGCGTCGGCGCCTCGGGTTTCGTGCTCGCCCCCGATGCCGTGGACCATGCCTGCCGGGTCCACGACCTGTGGCTCGCCGGAGAGACCGAAGCGGCCGAGGCGGCCCATGCGGAGGTGCTGCCGGCGCTCGTCTTCATGATGCAGTCCGTCGATCATCTGATCTGCTACGGCAAACGCATATTCGGCCAGCGAGCCGGACTTGCCGTTCGAGACCGACAGCCGGCACAGACCCCGACAGACGCCGGGCTGCGCCTTGCCATGCGATGGGCAGAACGTCTCGGCCCCCTGCGTCAGCGGGGATCGTGACAGGACGCCGGGAGCCTTCGGCGTCCCGAAGGCTGGTCCGACGGCGGCCGGCGGCACGGAACAGGCCCGACCGTTCCTCCGTTTGGTGGACGACGCGCACGTCCGCACATGGTTATCCGAATGAAGTTCTCATCGACCCGGCCTCGACCGCCGGACGAGACGACATCCTGCGCCCCGGATCATCCGCCACCTCGCGAGGAGGCCGGGAGCGCGGCACGCGGGGGCGAGACGGAGGGGACCGCGGCCGGGACGGGGGACGAGGATCCCCAGCCGGCCGCCGGGTCGACCGACGTCTCCCACGAGGCCGTCCGGCGCGGCGAGCAGCCCGCCGCGGCCTGGTCCTCGGAACGCGCGTTCGTCCTGTCGACGGCCGCCGCCGGGGTGGGGCTCGGTAACCTCTGGCGGTTTCCGACACTGGCCGGCGAGAACGGCGGCGGCGCGTTCCTCATGGCCTATGCCGTGGCCGTCCTGTGTTTCGCCCTGCCCTTCGCCGCCCTCGAGATCGTCGCCGGCCGCCAGGCGCACGGGTCGGTCGTTGCCAGTTTCCGCAAGCTCGGCCGCCGCTTCGTCCCCGTGGGGATCGGCGTCGTCCTGCTGACGCTCGCCATCGACAGCTACTACTTCGTCATCACGGGCTGGACCCTGGGCTTCGCCGTGGAAGCCACGGTCTCCGCCACGCCGGACTTCGCGGAGTTCACCTCCGGATACGAGTCCGTCTGGTGGCTCCTGGCGACATCCGCTCTCGTCGGGGGAATTCTCGCCCTGGGACTCTCCGGGATCGAACGGGCGGCGCAGTTCCTGATGCCGGTACTGGGTCTCGTGATCGTCGGCATCGCCGTCTACGGCCTGACGGACGGCGCGGCGGGAGAGGCTCTCGAATTCCTCTTCCGCCCGGATTTCACCCGGATGTCCGACCTCGACCTGTGGCGCGCCGCTTTCGGCCAGGCCTTCTTCTCGATGACGATCGGCCAGGGCTACCTGATCACCTACGGAAGCTACCTGCCGCAGCATGTGAACGTGCCGAGGGCGATCGCCTCCATCGCCGCGATCAACTCCTCGGTCGCGATCCTCGCGGGGCTCGCGATCTTTCCCTTCGTCTTCGCGGCCGGGCTCGATCCTGGGGCCGGCTCCGAGCTTGCCTTCGTCGCGATGCCCACGGCCTTCGAGGAGATGGCCGGGGGCGGCCTCCTCGCGCCGGCCTTCTTCTGGCTCCTCTTCCTCGCGGCCCTGTCGTCCTGCATAGGAGGCGCAAAGGTCGTGACGGCGGCCCTGCGCGAGCAGTGGTCCCGTTTCGACAGTGTCCGGGCCGTCATCGCCGGGATCGGAGCCATCACGCTTCTCGGGGTGCCGTCCGCGCTGTCCTACGCCGCCCCGGAATGGCAGATCGCGGGGCGTCCCGTGCTCGACGCCCTGAACGAGGCAGTCGGCTCGAACGGAACCGTTCTCGCGGCTCTCGCGACCTCCATGATCCTCGGCTGGAAGTTCCCGCCGTCCCGCCTGAGTCGGGCGTTCAACCTCCGGCGCCGGACCGCAACCGCGCTCGGGTGGCTCCTCCGCATCGCGCCGATCGGCCTCGCGGCGGTCTTCGGACTGAGCCTTCTCGCCTGAGCCGCGACCGGGCACCGGCCCCGGTCGGCGGAGGCCCGCGCGCCGAACTCTTCCCCGCAAGCCGCTCCTCCAGCGCCGGACCGGACGCAAGGGCAGCGGGCGCCAGTCATCCTGTCGCTACACTGGGCAGGTAGCTGCGAGGCAATCGACCTGTGCAGGAGACCGAGAATGGCGAACACCACCACGATCATCAGCATGACCCTTGCGGCCGCGATGCTGTCCACCGCGGCCAGCGCCGAGTTCGCGCTCGACGCCCGCTATACCGACGCCGACGGGGACATGATCGCGGACATCCCGACGGATGCCTCCGAACTCACGGACCCCGACACCCTGATCTTCGCCTACACGCCCGTGGAGGACCCCTCCGTCTACGCCGCGGCCTGGGCCGACTTCCTGACGCATATGGAAGAGGCGACCGGCAAGACGGTCCAGTTCTTCCCGGTGCAGTCGAACGCGGCGCAGATCGAGGCGATGCGGGCCGGCCGTCTGCACATCGCCGGCTTCAACACCGGCTCGAACCCGCTGGCCGTCGCCTGCGCCGGCTTCCGTCCCTTCGCGATGATGGCCGCCGCGGACGGCTCGTTCGGCTACGAGATGGAGATCATCACCCATCCCGGGTCGGGCATCGAGGAAGTGGCCGATCTCGCCGGAAGCCAGCTCGCCTTCACCTCCGAAACGTCCAACTCGGGCTTCAAGGCTCCCTCGGCCCTGCTCTCTTCCGAGTTCGGGCTGGTGGCCGGCACCGATTTCGAGCCGGTCTTCTCCGGGGCGCACGACGCCTCGATCCTCGGCGTGGCCAACATGGACTATCCCGCCGCCGCCATCGCCAATTCTGTCAAGGCCCGCATGCTGGATCGGGACGTGGTCTCCGAGGATCAGCTCACGGTGATCTACACCTCGCAGACCTTTCCGACCACGGGCTACGGCACCGCGCACAACCTGACCCCGGAACTGCAGGAGACGATCCGCGAGGCGTTCTTCAGCTTCGAATGGGAAGGCACGACGCTGGAGGAGGAATTCTCCAAGTCGGGCGAAGCGCAGTTCATCCCGATCACCTTCGCCGAGGACTGGGCGGTCATCCGCCAGATCGACGAGGCGAACGGCGTGTCCTACGCCTGCCAGTAACCTGTTCTTGATCTGGGCGGGATGCGGGCGAGAGATCGCCCGCATCCGTCGCGTTTCGGCGAAAGGCTCATCATGCTCGAACTCCGGGGCCTGACGAAGGTCTACAGGACCGGCGACAAGGCGTTGACCGACGTGTCCCTGACAGTGCCCAAGGGCCAGGTCGTCGGGCTGATCGGTCCCTCGGGCGCCGGCAAGTCGACGCTGATCCGGTGCATCAACCGGCTCGTGGAGCCCTCGTCGGGCCGGATCCTGCTCGGTGAGGTCGATCTCGCCCGCCTGCCGCCGAGGGCGCTCCGCCGGGAACGCCGGCGGATCGGCATGATCTTCCAGGAATACGCGCTGGTCGAACGGCTGACGGTGATGGAGAACGTCCTGTCCGGGCGGCTCGGCTATGTCGGCTTCTGGCAGAGCTTCATGCGGCGCTTTCCCGGCAGCGACATCGAGCGCGCCTATCGCCTGCTCGACCGCGTCGGGCTGATCGACCAGGCCGACAAGCGGGCCGATGCCCTGTCGGGCGGGCAGCGCCAGCGCGTCGGGATCGCCCGGGCGCTGAGTCAGGAACCCGAGCTCTTGCTGGTGGACGAGCCGACCGCGAGCCTCGATCCGAAGACGAGCCGCCAGATCATGCGCCTGCTGATCGAGGTCTGCGGAGAGCGCGGGCTGCCGGCCATCGTCAACATCCACGACGTGCCGCTGGCACAGCAGTTCATGCAGCGCATCGTCGGGCTGCGCGCGGGACGCGTCGTGTTCGATGGCTCACCGGAAGAGCTGACCGAGGCCGAGCTGACCACGATCTACGGCGAAGAAGACTGGACCGCGATGCGCAAGGACGGCGAGGACGACCGCGAGGCCGAGGCCGAGACGGCCCGCAGGCTCGCCGCGCTGTCCGCATGACGGCCTATCCCACCACCTGGCGCCGCCCGCCGCAGATCCTGACCCACCGGGGATGGCGCTACGCCATCCAGCTGGGTGTTCTCGTCTACCTGATCCTCGCCATCGGTACCGTCGAGGTGAACTGGGCGCGCGTCTCGGTCGGCATGGAGCGCGGGCTGAGGTTCGTGCAGGGGTTCCTGCAACCGGATTTCATCTCGCGTTGGACCGATATCTCGCGGGGGCTCGTCGAAAGCCTGACGATGACACTGACCTCCACGGTGGTGGGTGTCGCCCTGTCGGTTCCCATCGGCATCGGCGCCGCGCGCAATTTCGCGCCGGCCTGGGTCTATTACATCTGCCGCAGCATCATCGCCGTCAGCCGCGCATTGCAGGAGGTGATCATCGCGATCTTCTTCGTCGCGATGTTCGGCTTCGGCCCGTTCGCGGGCTTCCTCACGCTCAGCTTCGCGACCATCGGGTTCATCGGCAAGCTTCTTGCCGAGGACATCGAGGACATCGACGAGGCGCAGGCCGAGGCGATCCGGTCCACGGGCGGGTCGTGGATGCAGGTGCTAAACTACGGCATCCAGCCACAGGTGATGCCGCGGCTGATCGGCCTCTCGCTCTACCGGCTCGACATCAACTTCCGCGAAAGCGCGGTGATCGGCATCGTCGGCGCGGGCGGCATCGGCGCCACGCTCAACACCGCGATGGACCGCTACGAATACGACAGTGCGGGGGCGATCCTGCTGATCATCATCGGCTGCGTGATGGTGGCCGAATACGGCTCGTCCTACCTGCGAAAGTTCCTGCAATGACCGAGACCGCTTTCCCGGCCCGATGGGAGCACCGCAGCCGCGGGGCCCGGCTGGCGCTCTGGTTCGGCTGGCTCGGGCTGGTGGCGCTGTTCGTGTGGTGCTGGCAGGTGATGACCGAGACGACGATCTGGACTTTCGTCGCAGACGCCCCCCGGCAGGCCGCCGACATCGGGGACCGCATGTTCCCGCCGCGCTTGTCCTACCTGCCCGAACTTCTGGTGCCGCTCTGGGACACCCTGAACATGGCGACCCTCGGAACGCTGCTCGGCGTGATCCTCGCCGTTCCGACGGCCTTCCTTGCGGCCCGCAACACCACGCCCTCGGCCCTCCTCCTGCGGCCCGTCGCCCTCTTCGTCATCGTGGCGTCGCGCTCGATCAACTCGCTGATCTGGGCGCTGCTTCTCGTGGCGATCCTCGGTCCCGGCATCCTCGCCGGGATCGTCGCGATCGGGCTGCGGTCGGTCGGCTTCATCGGCAAGCTGCTCTACGAGGCGATCGAGGAGACCGATGTCCGGCAGATCGAGGCCGTCCGCGCGACGGGGGCGTCGCCGTCCCAGGTGCTCGACTACGGGATCGTGCCGCAGATCCTCCCGGCCTTCTGGGGCATCACCGTCTTCCGATGGGACATCAACATCCGCGAGAGCGCGATCCTCGGGCTCGTCGGGGCCGGCGGCCTCGGGCTGAAGCTCAACGCATCGCTCAACGTGCTCGCATGGCCGCAGGTCACGATGATCCTGCTCGTGATCCTCGCGACCGTCGTGCTGTCCGAATGGGTGTCGGCACGGGTCAGGGCGGCGGTCATCTGACCGCGCCGCCCCGTCCGCGCGATCCGCACCGATCCGTTCTCGAGCCGCTCCGAGGACCGCGGCCGCTCTCCTAGAAATAGGCGAGGCGCTCGGCGGTGTGCCGGTCGACCGCTTCCCGATAAAGGTCGACATCCTCCGCACAAAGGCCGAAGACCTTCTTTCGGTGGCTTTCGGTCACGTCAATGAAGGACGTGTTGGCCCTCAGACTGGCTTCCCGATTCGCTCTGGTGTTCACGCGTGGCGCCCTGACCGAAAAATCGAAACTGAACTTGGCCGTGAACGCCTTCATGGACTCGTGCAGCCGCTCGGTCAGAAAGACATGATCCATATCCCTGATAGATACGCCATCCAGATGCACTTTCTGGGCGTTCCCAATGTTGTCGCTTCGCGCGAAATCCACGACGTCCATTCGCCCCTCCTGAATCGCCCTGCCCTGCCAGGAGCGCCCATCGGCCGCCAGATGATAATACTGGCTGACCACGCGATCGACAGGATGACGAATGCACGTCAGGTAAACGGCATCGGGCAGCAGAGTCCTGTACTTCGTCACGAAGAAGTGGCCGAAAATGACCCTGTAATAGCTTCCGATGAAACCGATATTCTCTGAAATCTCCGGCTGGACAGCCCTTGCGTAGCGATACTCCGGGTCATAATCCCAGAAAACCCGCCGCGCCGAAGAGAAATCGAAGGCATGTCCGAGCGCCGTTCCAGCGGTCTTGGGAATATGGGCGAATACAAACATCACACGAGATCCCGACTTTCAAGCTGATCCGCCGTCTCCGCGCAGACCGCTCTCCAGCTGTGCGATCCGGCAACGAAGACCCCGGCACGACGTGCTTCCAGATCCTCCACGCGGTCGAAGGCCGAATGAAGACCTCTGACGATATCGTCGAGACGGAGATCCACCGGAATGAGGTTCGGCGATACCCGTGACAGCCGCTCCGCACTCCGATTATGGAAGGTATTGGTGATGACGAGAGCGCCCGCCGAAAGAAGCTCATAGGGTACGACGCTGGGATGCGGCGCATACATCAGGCTCAGCCCTATATCGACATTCCTGACCGTCTCCATATACTCGGAGAACGGCAACCGATTCCGGACAGTCAAGCTGTGATCGGGACCGAGGCTGATCGACTGCACTTCCGACAGAGACCCCAGGCCCAAGAAACTCCATGGCTTCTCGAGCTGCCGTTCCCTCAGGAACTGGCGAAGCGCCAGAACATTGATCTCGAAGATATTTCTACCTGCATGTGACTCGGGCCGCGCATACATGAAGAACAGCCCGTTCTGCCGGGCCTCGATCGTCACCGGATCGAACCTCGGAACCACATGATCGAAGACGTGGAAGTCCGGCGTCTCGCCCGCGTCCATCCTCGAGAAGGCGCCGATTCTGTTGTCCCGGAAGAAATCTGCGAGAGGCTGAGAATTGAAGATCGGAAAGTAATCAAACGAATAACTCTGATCGCAGAGAAATCTCACCGAGTTGTACTCATAGAAGACCGGTTCATACTCCTGGATCAGAAAGCTGAAGCGTTTCTCGGTCGTCTGCGAAGCGATTTTCTTCGCAATGTACGTGTCCCAGGTGCTATAGGCCATGACCCGGTCGTTTCGGCCGACGTGAACCGCAGAATTCACGCTCTGGCTGGTGATCTTCCTGAAAATTGCGGTCGTCTCGGGGTCGTCTCTGTTGTGGTAGAGGAAGTAATCCAGGCCATCGTAGGCGCTGTTTCCCTTGACGATATTTATCGCCTTGCCCCGTCGCCCGAGCTCCTTGACGAGTTCAATCAGGCTCTTGTAGCCGGCGAACTCGATATCGGGATTGAGGTCGGGCAAGACGACGTGAATGACACGGTCGTTGCCGCTGCGTTCGACTATCCTCGCCCCCCTGATCTTGCTCTCGAGCTCGTCCACCCGACGTACCAGATCGGGAGCGGTGAGGTTCGGGACGCGAACCTCTATCGCTGATCGGAGCTTGTGGCGTCCCAGACGGCCTTCCGATTGACCGGTAATGTAGTAATGATGAAAACCGCACAGCAGGTCGCCGTTCCTGACAGCGTTCCGAACGTCGTCATAGAACGCGAGATAGAAGGCCTCGTCAAAATCCCGAACCGGTGAAAGACCGTTTCTCATTCCGTGGTTGAAGTAATCGACCAGGGCTTCGGAGCGCCTCGACTCTCGCAACTCCGGCCTCTGCTCCAGGTAGAAATCATGGTCGAAGACCAGAGAAACCATCTTGTAGAAATTCTCGGCCTGTTCCTCCTCCACACCATCAAGGACGATATAGCGCCTGGCGAGTTCATCGACGCTGAACTGGGGGAAGTACTCGATAAATCTTGCGAAATACCGTCCTTCCCTACCATGAATATGCAACCGGGCAGCTGGTGATTGATAGCAGACCGCCAGGTCGGTGTTTGGCAGCCGTCCTTCCTGACACCCGTAAAGCAGAAAGTGGACAAAACCCGAGACGAGATCTCCTGCCTCGATGGCTTCCCTGACATCCGTGTTCCGGGCCCGATAGCCGAGCTCGCTGAAGACGGGATTGGGGCTGCATGTCTGGAGCTCGGGGGTGCTCATGTACGTTTCCGCCAGCTCCAGAGCAGTGAGCTTCTCAGGCAGGGTCATGCCGGACTGCGCCTGAAGGGTCCTGCGGTCAAGCGACGGTGCTATGAGCGAAGCCACCTGATCCTGATCGCCAAGAAACGTGCTTATTGCCTTCGTGACGCTTCGGATGATGTGAGGAGACTTCATCGTTTTTCTCTTCCTTGGACGACAACCGGCTGAGCGCCATGGATGCCGGCGTTCAAAGCATGTGAGAAATGCCGTTTTCGTTCGCGAAATGGACGACGTCATCGTAATTCTCGATGACGCTCGACAGATCGTCGCTCGTGATCTTCAGGTAGGTATCGCCCGCTTCCCAGGCTGACGCATCGACCCCGATGTGTTCCATGACGCGGCCGACGACAGAATCCCGGTCCGAGGCATAATCCTCGTAGGTGATGTCGAGCCGGCCTTCGAACCTCTCGGCGATCTTGTCCAGATAGCTGTAGTTGCGGTCTATGCCCTTCATCAGCTGGCGCAGTTCTTCGATGTTGACCTTGAAGCTTTCCTCTCTGAACGCCTTCAAAATCCCCGCGTCTTCCGCCGTCACATGCGCGGAGCTACTGCCCGGTTTCATCATGGCCGAGTACTCACGAAGCCGCCGCGCATTCAAGGCCGAGAGAGCCTGTTTCAATCTGTTCTGACGCCGCAGGCAGATGACTGCAGGCCGGTATTCATTGGCGACCTTGGCGAATCGCATCGGGGCAGTGAACTGCTCGCCCGTCCGGGTGACCTGAAACTTGAAGCCGCGTGACAGTCCGTCGGGCGGCTGCCCACCGTTCTTGAAGTGACCCCAGTAACGGCGCAGGAACTTGATCCTGTTATCGTCGGTCTGCTCCATTTCGCCGGGCAGGAACTTGTTCCCGAAGACCTCCGCTCGCATGAAGACCTGCGGATGAGACTTGAGATTTCCATAGAGCGCAGTCGACCCGCTCCGCGCCGTGAAGATCACTACGAAGGGCCTGGGCAAGTTCTCGGTCTCCTTGTTCGGCGGTGCGTGGCGCGCCGGGGCGCATTGAAGTTGACTCCGAAGTCGGCGCGGACAGTATCCGACGATCCGTGGTCAAGGGACTAGACTGCAGCCCTGCTGACTTTTCTCACGAGCCGCTCGGCACGCTGGACCAACGGGCTCAAATTGCGATTTTCCACAGCGGCAGCCGAGAGAGCCGTCATTGCCACCTCGATCTCTTCGGGTGGCGGACGCCCGCTGATATCGAGGAACGGCAGATCCTTGGTCCTGCTGTGCCGAATGACTTCAAATGACTCGCCGAACATCTTGACGAGATTTTCATTGCCCTTCTCGAACCGCGGCGTGATCTGGGCAATCTGGGCGGTCGACAGGTAGGAGGCCGGCCTGCTTCGATCCCCGAAATCGATCGCTTTCAGCGTCGCCAGAAGAAGGTCGTTCTCTGCCACGGTCGGCTTGGTCCGGTTCAGAAAGTTCTTCATCCGTATGCTGCGCGCCGAGAGAGACGGGTTTCTGTCGGACGTTCCCGGTTCGACAGGGGTTTTCTGCTCCGCGCCGACCAACGACGCCAGGGTCGCGAACAGATCGCAACCTATATCGCCTCCGACAAGCGCGGTCCGATCGTAGGCGCGAAACACGACCGTCTTGAAGGGGTGCCCCTTCAACGTGGTCAAAAGCCAGTCGTAATCGAGAAATCGTTTCCCTTCGGTCGCCCGCACGAAGAAGCTATCCGGATTGACCCGCTGACCGCGCTTGACGCTTTGTCCAAGCGCGGACTGAACCTGGTCTACCTGGTTACGGACATAGAAGATGACCGAGACATCGTAACGATCTGGGGGAAACTCCGCGAAGAGACGCTGCCAGCTCCTGGTGCCGAAACCCGAGAAGAACTCGGAAGACAGGACCACGCCCTGCTCCGGCGGCAGACTGGCGATCTCTTCCAGCAGCCTTCTGTGCCGCAGGCGGAAAATGCCCTCTTTCGGATGGATGCGGTCGCCGGCCTCGGACGACAGGGCCCGCGCTGTGGCGGCCCCGTTCCCCGTCAACCGGTCCGGATTCGTGAAGACGCTGGCTCCCCCCGGATAGCTGAGGTGCAAGCTCTCGAGGGCCCTCGTTTCGAAGAACAACGCGTTCTGCGCCGCTGTCGTCCCGGTCTTCGGCGTGCCCGCGTGAATGATCAGCGGCGTCCGCTTCATGTCCCGCCCAATCACCTGAGAGAGACGGTCACTCGGTCGCTCTGTTTCTCGAGCTTGGAGATCGTCTTCAATGCCACGCGCTTCATGAATGCCTTGTCCGAAATCATCAACCGGATCTCCGCCGGGATATTGCCCTCTTCGTCCTGGCTGACGTGCTTGAATGCCTTGCGCATTGCCTTGGCAAGCTCGTTCGCAATGTAGCCCTGGCCGTCTGCGCCAGTCTCGTCAGCGTCGGTGCCGGACAGATCGTGTTCGGACATTCCCTAGCCTTTCGTGAAGGATCCCTGCGCGCCCTCGTGCCGCTTCCGCCCGCCCGTAATGCCGAGCCTCGAACTCTGTTACCCAGTCGCCACATGCGGCACAAGCGTCCTGGGCCGTCGCAACGTTCGCCTTGCCGGGAAGCGGGTCCTGTATGTGACGGCCCGGCCCCGCCGCCGGCTCGCGGCACCGCCATCGAACCGGCCCTGGCGCTATTCCGCCGCGACCCTGGCGGCGGTTCGCGGGTTGTAGTTCAGGATCGGTGCGAGCCAGCGCTCGGCGTCCTCGAGCGGCATGCCCTTGCGCGCGGCATAGTCGGCCACCTGGTCGCGCTCGACCTTGGCCACGCCGAAGTAATAGGCGCCGGGGTGACCGATATAGAGGCCCGAGACCGAGGATCCGGGCCACATCGCCATGCTCTCCGTCAGGGTCACGCCCGTTGCCGTCTCGGCATCGAGCAACCGGAACAGCGTCCTCTTCTCGGTATGGTCGGGCTGGGCCGGATAGCCCGGCGCGGGCCGGATGCCGCGGTAGGGCTCTCCGATCAGTTCGGCGGGTTCGAATGCCTCGTCGGGGGCATAGCCCCAGAGATGTCGGCGCACGCGCTGGTGCAGCATCTCGGCCATGGCCTCGGCATAGCGGTCGGCCAGAGCCTTCACGAGAATCGCCGAGTAATTGTCGTTCGCCCGGTCGAAGCGGTCGGCAATCTCGGTCTCCTCCGGCCCCGCCGTCACGACGAAACCGCCGATGTAGTCGGCGACCCCCTCGGGCGCGACGAAATCGGCCAGCGCCAGGTTGGGCCGCCCCTGCCGTTTCGCATGTTGCTGGCGCAGGGTGTGGAGCGTCGCCCGAACCGTCCGCCGGTCCTCGCTGGCGAAGAGCCGGATATCGTCGCCCGAGGCATTGGCGGGCCAGAAGCCCACGACCGCCCTGGGCCCGAACCAGCGCTCGTCGATGATCCGCTTCAGCATGGCCTGCGCATCGTCAAACAGCGCGCGCGCCGCCGCGCCCTGTTTCCCGTCGTCGAGGATCGCGGGATAGACCCCCTTCATCTCCCAGGTCTGGAAGAAGGGAGTCCAGTCGATGTAGCGGGCGATCTCGGCGAGATCCCAGTCGTCGATGACCTTCGGACCGAGGAACTCCGGCGCCGGCACGCTGTAGCCTGTCCAGTCGATCTTCAGCGCATTGGCCCGCGCCTGCGCCAGCGGCAGCCGTTCCTTGGCGCGCTCGGCCCGTTCGTGGCGGTCGGCAACCCCGGCATACTCGTTGCGGAGATCCGCGACGAACCCGTCGCGCTGTTTTGCCGACAGGAGGTTACCCACAACCCCCACGGCCCGGCTCGCGTCGAGCACATGGACGGCGGGACCCGAATAACAGGGCGCGATCTTCACGGCGGTATGCACCTTCGAGGTGGTGGCCCCCCCGATCAGCAGCGGGATCGAGAAGCCTTCGCGCTCCATCTCCGAGGCCATATGCACCATTTCGTCGAGGCTCGGCGTGATGAGGCCCGAGAGCCCTATGGCGTCGACCTTCTCCTCCCGCGCGACCTCAAGGATCTTCTGCGGCGGGACCATGACCCCCAGGTCGACGATGTCGTAGTTGTTGCAGGCCAGAACGACGCCGACGATGTTCTTGCCGATGTCGTGGACGTCGCCCTTGACCGTCGCCATCAGCACCTTGCCGGCCGACTGCCGCCCGGTGCCGCCCGAAAGGCGCTTCTCCTCTTCCATGTAGGGCAGCAACACCGCGACCGCCTGCTTCATGACCCGGGCCGACTTCACCACCTGGGGCAGGAACATCTTGCCCGCGCCGAAGAGATCGCCCACGACGTTCATCCCCGCCATCAGCGGACCCTCGATCACGTCGAGCGGGCGGTCGGCGGTCTGCCGGGCGGCCTCGGTATCCGCTTCGATGAATTCGGTGATGCCGTTGACCAGCGCGTGTTCCAGCCGCTTCTCCACCGGCCAGTCGCGCCAGGCGAGATCGCGGACCTTCTCCTCCCGCGCGCCGCCCTTGAACCGCTCGGCGATCTCCAGAAGCCGGTCCGTCGCGTCGTTGCGGCGGTTGAGGACCACGTCCTCGCAGGCCTCGCGCAGCTCCGCGTCGATCTGGTCGTAGACCGCAAGCTGGCCCGCGTTGACGATGCCCATGTCCATGCCCGCCTTGATGGCATAATAGAGGAACACCGCATGCATCGCCTCGCGCACGGTGTCGTTGCCACGGAAGCTGAACGACAGGTTCGACACGCCGCCCGAGACATGGGCATGGGCCAGGTTCTGCCGGATCCAGCGCGTGGCCTCGATGAAGTCGACGCCGTAGTTGTTGTGCTCCTCGATCCCCGTCGCGACGGCAAAGATGTTGGGATCGAAGATGATGTCCTCGGGCGGGAACCCCACGTCCTCGGTCATGATGCGATAGGCGCGGGCGCAGATCTCGGTCTTGCGCTCGAAGGTGTCCGCCTGCCCCGCCTCGTCGAAGGCCATGACCACGACCGCCGCGCCATAGGCGAGGCAGAGGCCCGCCTGGTGGCGAAACGCCTCCTCGCCCTCCTTGAGGCTGATGGAATTGACGACCGCCTTGCCCTGGACGCATTTCAGACCGGCCTCGATCACCTCCCATTTCGAGGAATCGATCATGATCGGCACCCGGGCGATGTCGGGCTCGGCCGCGAGCAGGTTCAGGAACTCCACCATCGCGGCCTTCGAATCGATCAGGCCCTCGTCCATGTTCACGTCGATGATCTGCGCGCCGTTCTCCACCTGGTCGCGCGCGACCTCGAGCGCCGCCGCGTAGTCGCGGTTCACGATCAGCTTGCGGAAACGCGCCGAGCCGGTCACGTTCGTGCGCTCCCCGATGTTCACGAAGGGGATGTCAGGCGTCAGGACAAAGGGCTCGAGCCCCGAAAGGCGCAGGTAGCGTGTCATGCGAATCTCCTCGGCGCGAAGCCCGCCACCGCCTCGGCGATGGCGCGGATATGGTCGGGCGTCGTGCCGCAGCAGCCGCCGACGACGTTGACCAGCCCCTCGCGGGCGAACTCGGCCACCTGCCGCGCGGTGTCCTCGGGGCCCTCGTCGTATTCGCCAAAGGCATTGGGCAGGCCCGCGTTCGGATAGGCGCAGATCGCCACGGGCGCGACACCCGCCAGTTCCGCGAGATGCGGACGCATGGCGCTCGCCCCCAGCGCGCAGTTCAGCCCCACGGTGAAGGGCCGCGCATGGGCGACCGAATGCCAGAAGGCCGTGGGCGTCTGCCCCGACAGCGTGCGCCCCGAGGCATCGGTGATCGTGCCGGAGATCATCAGCGGAAGCCGCTGCCCGGCCTCTGCGAAGGCCTCGAAACAGGCAAAGATCGCGGCTTTGGCGTTCAGCGTGTCGAAGATTGTCTCGATCAGGATCAGGTCCGCGCCCCCGGCGATCAGCCCGCGCACCTGCTGGCCGTAGGCGACGCGCAGATCGTCGAAGGTCACGGCGCGGAAGCCCGGATCGTTCACATCCGGCGACAGTGACGCGGTGCGGTTGGTCGGCCCGATGGCCCCGGCCACGAACCGGGGCCTGCCGTCCTCGGCGGTGGCGCGGTCGAGCGCGCGGCGCACGACCCGCGCCCCCTCGGCGTTGAGGTCGTGCACGGCCTCCTCCATCCCGTAGTCGGCCTGGGCGATGGTGGTGGAGGAAAACGTGTTGGTCTCGACGATATCCGCCCCCGCCATGGCATAGGCGAAATGGATCTCCTCCAGCGCCTTTGGCTGGGTCAGGATCAGAAGGTCGTTGTTGCCCTTCTGCGGGTGGTCCGAATGATGGCGGCAGACGTGGCCCGAACCCTTGCCGGTATAGTCCTCCTCCGAGAGGCCCAGCGACTGGATCTGCGTGCCCATCGCCCCGTCGAGGATCAGGATACGCTCCTTCACGAGGGCGCGCAGCTCTTCGGTTGCGGGGGAGAACGGAAGGGAGAAGGGATGCATCGGCCGGCCTTGTCGGGGTGAAGCGGCACCATAGCAGGACGAAACCCGGCGAAAAGTTCATAATCCTGCAGATGAACATGAGCGGCGTTCATGCCCCCCGCGCGACCCCGGCGCGGGGGATGGGCCGCGGGGCAAGCCGGGCCCATGGCGCTGGTGGCGCCGCCAAAGCCCGGCTCACGTGCCTCGCGTCGCCAGTGTCGCCCGGACCAATCGCGCTCCAATGGCGACCGGCCAGCCCGCCGCCCGTTCACCGCACCTGCGCGGAATCAAGGCCGCAGGCCGCCGCGCATCGCCGGGCCGCCCCGACGGCCCGGCGAGACGCCTTCCCGACGACTTGCGACCCTGACCGATCCGCCTCCGACCGGGACCAGGGTCACACCCGCCTTGCCGCCGCACCGGGCCTGGCCCAAGACTGCCACCCATGACCGGCAGAGGGAGGGCAAACCCATGGAGAAACGGCAGATCGGAGGCACCGGGATCACGGTCACGCCGCTCGGCTTCGGCGCGTCGGGCCTCGGCAGCATGCCCGACACCTACGGCTATGCCGTGGACGAGACCCGCGCCGCCGAGACCCTCGCCGCGATCTTCGACGGTCCGGCAACCCTGCTCGACACGTCGAACGCCTATGGCTTCGGCCGCAGCGAGGAGCGGATCGGCGCCGCCCTCCGCGAGCGCGGCGGGCTGCCCGAGGGCTTCGTGCTCTCGACGAAGCTCGACCGGGACATGGAGACCGGCCGCTTCGACGGCGACCGCGCCCTGCGCTCCTTTAAGGAAAGTCTTGCGCGTCTCGGGCTCGACCGGGTGCCACTCCTGCATCTGCACGATCCCGAATATGGCCGCGACCTGTCGGAGATCACCGGCAAGGGCGGCGCGCTCGATACGCTCTTCCGGCTGAAGGAAGAGGGCCTCGCCGGGGCGGTCGGCCTCGCCATGGGGCGGCTCGACCTGATGGGGCAGCTCCTTCCGGACTGGCCGTTCGACGCGCTCATCAGCCACAACCGCTGGACGCTCCTGAACCGCTCTGCGGATGCTCTCCTTGACGCCGCCCAGGCCCGCGGGATCGCGGTCTTCAACGCCGCGCCCTATGCGGGCGGCGTGCTCGCCAAGGGCAGCGCCGAGATGCCCCGCGTGACCTATCAGGAAGCGGACGACCGGACGCTGGCCCCCGTCCGCGAGATCGAGAGGATCTGCGCCCGCCACGGCGTGGCGCCCGGGGCGGCGGCGCTGCAGTTCTCCCTGCGCGATCCGCGCGTGACCGCGACCATCGTCGGCGTCACGAAACCCGAACGCGTGCATCAGTCCCTCGCCTGGGCGGAGACCCCCATACCCCAGGCCTTCTGGGACGACCTCGCGGCCTTCCGCCCCGCCCTCGACGATCCCGAGGCCAACCGGGACTACAAGCCCGGCTGACCCTCTCCGGGCACGGGCCTCACGACCGGGCGAGGATCTCCCTCAGGTCCTCGTCGTGCAGCTCCGCCGGATTGGCGGCATAGGACGAGGAGCCCCGGGCATCTGCCGCCACGCGGGCATGATCCTCCGCGCGCAGCCCCAGATCCGACAGGCGTCTCAGCCCCAGATCGCGCGCCCAGGCCTCGAAGCCGCCGAGATCGCCATGGACCTCCGCGATCTGGCCGATCACCCAGTCGAGCCGCGCGCGCGCGGGCGATCCGGGCCGCACCCTCTCCCGGTTCACCCGCAGCACCGCCGGCAGGAGCGTGCCGCAGATCGCGCCATGGGCGGCCCCGGTCAGGCCGCCGATCACCCCGGCGAAGCCGTGCACCGCGCCAAGCCCCGCATTGGCAAGGGCGATGCCCCCGACGAGGCTGGTCAGCGCCATGTCCTCCTCCCCGCCCTCGCCCGCCATCAGCCGCTTCAGCGCCGAAAGGACCCGGGGGATCGCCTCCCGACACAACGCATCGGTCACCGGATTGGCGCGGGTGCAGACGAAGGGCTCGATCACCTGCGTGACCGCATCGAGGCCCGAGGCCAGCAGCACCGGGCGGGGACAGGAGGCAAGAAGGTCCGGATCGACGATCGCCAGCGCCGGGTACAGGCGCGGATCCCGCAGGCTGACCTTGCGCGCGGCCTCGGGGACCTGGATCACCGCGTTGCGCGTGACCTCGGACCCTGTTCCGGCGGTGGTCGGGAGGGCCACGACCGGCAGCGGCGGCGCGTCGAGCGGCTTGCCCTCGCCCACCACCTCGAGATGGCGCAGCGCGCCATGGGGCGCGGGAAGGAGCGCCGCCAGCGCCTTGCCGTGGTCGATCACCGCGCCGCCGCCGATGGCGACGACAAGCTCCGGCGCGAAGGGTCGCGCAGCGTCGCAATCCCTCGTCAAACCCGGCAGATCGGGCTCGCCCCGCGCCACGATCTCCAGCACCTCGGCTCCCTGCCCCAGCGACCGAACAAGGGTGTCCGCAGCCGCCACCGAGGCGCTGCGCACCACGAGAACCCGCTCCGCCCGCGCCAGCGCAAAAGGGGCGGCCTCCGCCACCGTGCCGCGCCCGAACCGGATCGCGCCCGCGGTGGCGAAGCCGAAGGGCGCTATCGTCATACGCCCAGCACCGCCGTCACGGCCCGCTTCCAGCGCCCGTAGCGCGCGTCCCGCGCGCCCTCGTCCATCCCGGGCGTGAACTGCCGCTCCATCGCCCAGGTCTTGGCGAACTCGTCCCGGCCGGGCCAGACACCGGCCTGGGTGCCCGCCAGCCATGCCGCACCCAGCGCGGTGGTCTCCAGCACCTCGGGCCGGTCCACCGGCGCACCGATGATGTCCGACAGGAACTGCATGGCATAGTCGTTCGCGGCCATCCCGCCATCCACGCGCAGCGAGGGCTGCGCCCCCTCCCGCGCCCAGTCGGCCTGCATCGCCTCCAGGAGATCGCGCGTCTGGTAGCCCACCGACTCGAGCGCCGCCCGCGCGAATTCGGCAGGCCCCGAATTGCGCGTCATGCCGAAGACCGCTCCTCGCGCCTCGGGCTTCCAGTAGGGCGCACCGAGGCCCACGAAGGCGGGCACCAGCACCAGGTCCTGCGCGGGATCGGCGCTCTCGGCCAGCCCCTGCGTCTCGGGCGCGGCGCGGATCACCTTGAGCCCGTCGCGCAGCCACTGCACCACGGCGCCCGCGATGAAGATCGAGCCTTCGAGCGCATAGGTCGGCCGCCCGCCGAGCTGGTAGGCGATGGTCGTCAGAAGCTTGTTCGTCGAGGCCACGGGCGCGTCGCCCGTGTTCAGCACCGCGAAACAGCCCGTGCCGTAGGTGGACTTGACCATGCCGGGCTCGAAACAGGCCTGCCCGAGCGTGGCCGCCTGCTGGTCGCCCGCCACGCCGAGGATCGGGATTTCCCGCCCGAAGAGATCGGCGCGCGTCATGCCGAACTCGGCGGCGCAGTCGCGCACCTCGGGCAGCATCTCCACGGGGATGTCGAAGAGATCGCAGATCGTGCGGCTCCAGCGGCCCTTGTGGATGTCGTAGAGCATCGTCCGGGCGGCATTGGTGGCATCCGTCACATGGGCACGCCCGCCCGTCAGATTCCAGATCAGCCAGCTGTCGACCGTGCCGAAGGCCAGTTCCCCGCGCCGCGCACGCTCGCGGGCGCCCTCGACATTGTCCAGCAGCCACTTGACCTTGGTCGATGAAAAATAGGGATCGGCCAGAAGGCCCGTCCGCTCGGTGATCATCGCCTCCTGGCCGTCCTCGCGCAGCTGCGCGCAGAACCCGGCGGTGCGGCGGTCCTGCCAGACGATGGCGTTATGGATCGGCTTTCCGGTCTTGCGGTCCCAGACCAACGCCGTCTCGCGCTGGTTGGTGATGCCGATGGCGGCGATGTCCGAGGCGTGGAGGCCGGCCTTCTCGATGGCCGAGCGGGCGGTGGCCGCCGTGGTGGCCCAGAGGTCGGAGGGATCGTGCTCCACCCAGCCGGAAGCGGGATAGTGCTGCGGGAATTCCTCCTGCGCGACCGCGACGATCCGCATGGACCCGTCGAAAACGATGCCGCGGCTCGAGGTCGTGCCCTGATCGAGCGCCAGAATGTACCCCATGACCCTTCTCCTCCAGTCCGGTCCGATTAGTCCTTGCCTGACGGGTCTGCCCCATCCGGGGGGCAGTCGTCAAAACGGGCGGAGCCGGTCCGCGCGGCTCCGCCCGTAGAGCCCGGGGCCGCGCGCAGCGGCCCCGGTCGGGTCAGCTCATTCCGTCCAGCGGCGGATCAGCTCGTCATAGGCCACGGTCATGGGCTCGCCGCGCTCGTCCTCCAGCGCCGGCCAGGGGGCGCCGGGCTGGCTCAGCCAGTACTCCGGGTCCTGCTCCTCGTTGAGGGCCGGGCCGAACTCGCCCTGGATGCCGGCGCGCTCGAGGCGCTCCATCACGGCTTCCTGCTCGGCGCAGAGACCGTCCAGCGCCTCCTGCGCCGTGCTGGCACCCGAGGACGCGTCCCCGATGTACTGCCACCACAGCTGCGCGAGTCGCGGGTAGTCGGGCACGTTGAACCCGGTATCGGTCCACAGATCCCGCTCGGGCGAGCGGTAGAACTCCACGAGCCCGCCGAGACGCGGCGCGCGCTCGGTGAAGCTCTCGTGGTTGATCGTGGAATCCCGGATGAACGTCAGTCCGTAGTGCGACTTGGCCACATCCACGGTCATCGAGCTGATGAACTGGGCGTAGAGCCATGCGGCCTGGGCACGGTCCACCGGGGTGGATTCGAGGATCGTGGCGGAGCCCACGTCCTGGTAGCCGACCTTCATCCCGTCCTGCCAGTAGACGCCGTGCGGCGAGGGGGCCATGCGCCACTTGGGCGTGCCGTCCTCGTTCACCACCGGCAGGCCGTCCGCGACCATGTCGGCGGTAAAGGCGGTGTACCAGAAGATCTGCTGGGCGATGTTGCCCTGCGCCGGCACCGGCCCCGATTCCGAGAAGTTCATGCCAGCCGCTTCCGGCGGGGCGTAGTTGTTCAGCCAGTCGACGTATTTCTCGATCGAGTAGACCGCCGCCGGGCTGTTGGTGGCGCCGCCGCGGTCCATGCAGGACCCGACCGGCTGGAAGTTGTCGTTGACGCGGATGCCCCATTCGTCGACCGGAACGCCGTTAGGCAGGCCAAGATCGGAGGCGCCAGCCATCGACAGCCACGCATCGGTGAAGCGCCAGCCGAGCGACGGGTCGCGGCGGCCGTAGTCCATGTGACCGTAGACCGTCTCGCCGTCGATCTCGCGCCCGGTGAAGAAGGCCGCGATATCCTCGTAGGCCGACCAGTTCACCGGCACGCCAAGCGGATAGCCGTATTCCTCCTCGAAAGCGGCCTGGATCTCGGGATCGTTGAACCAGTCGTAGCGGAACCAGTAGAGGTTCGCGAACTGCTGCACCGGAAGCTGGTACAGGAGCCCGTCGGGCCCCGTGGCCGAGGCAAGACCGATGTAATCGTCGAGGTTCAGGTTGGGGTTGGTGAAGTCGGCGCCGTCGCCTTCCATCCACTCGGTCAGGTTGCGGGTCTGGCCGTAGCGCCAGTGCGTCCCGATCAGGTCGGCGTCGTTGATGTACATGTCAAAGACATTCTCGCCGGTCTGGAACTGCGTCTGCAGCCGCTCGACCACGTCGCCCTCGCCGATCAGCGTGTGGGTCACGTTGATCCCGGTGATCGCGCTGAAGGCGGGGGCGAGCACGTTGCTCTCCCACTCGTGGGTGGTGATCGTCTCCGAGACGACGTTGATCGACATGCCGGCATGGGGCGCCGCCGCGTCGATGAACCACTGCATCTCGGCTTCCTGCTCCTCGCGGGTCAGGGCCGACAGCTCACCGATATGCTCGTCGAGGAACGCGCGCGCGGCGTCCATGTCGGCGAAGGCGGGGCTCGCCCCCATCACCGTCAGCGCCATGGCGAGCGCGGTGGATGGTCTTGTCATTCGGTTCATGTTGATCCTCCCTGGATTGAACCTCGGTTTTCGTTCCGCGCCCGACCCGCCCCGGAAGCCTCCCCGGGGCGGTCACGCGCGTCTTTGCGCCGTCACACCCAGCGGAAGACCGCTGCGGCATAGACCGCGCAAATTCCCAGCGCCCACCATTGCGGCAGGCCGGTCAGGGCCAGCCATCCCGCGTTGATGAAGGCCGACCCCAGAAGCGTGATGAAGAGCCGGTCGCCCCGCGTCGTCTCAATCCGCAGGATGCCCGTGCGGGGCGTCTCGGGATACCGGATCGCGAGGATGGTGAAGAGCACGAGTAGGCTCGCGATCACCCCGAAGAAGATCGCCGTCGGCAACGTCCATGCCATCCACTGCAGATTCATGGTCTCTGCCCTCCTGTCAGACGCGGCCCAGGGCAAAGCCCTTGGCGATGTAGTTGCGGACGAAGTAGATCACGAGCGCGCCGGGGATGATCGTGAGCACCCCCGCCGCGCAGAGCACGCCCCAGTCGAGTCCCGACGCGGACACGGTTCGCGTCATGATCGAGGCGATGGGCTGCGCGTTCACCGCCGTCAGGGTGCGCGACAGCAGAAGCTCCACCCACGAGAACATGAAGCAGAAGAAGGCCGCCACGCCGATGCCCGATGCGATCAGCGGCATGAAGATCTTCACGAAGAAGCGCGGGAATGAATAGCCGTCGATATAGGCCGTCTCGTCGATCTCCTTGGGCACGCCGCGCATGAAGCCCTCGAGGATCCACACTGCCAGCGGCACGTTGAAGAGCGTATGCGCCAGCGCCACCGCGATATGCGTGTCGAAGAGCCCGACCGACGAATAGAGCTGGAAGAACGGCAGCGCAAAGACAGCCGGCGGCGCCATCCGGTTGGTCAGCAGCCAGAAGAAGAGGTGCTTGTCCCCGATGAACTTGTACCGGCTGAAGGCATAGGCGGCGGGCAGCGCCACGGCCAGCGACAGCACCGTGTTCATCACGACGTAGATGATCGAGTTGACGTAGCCCATGTACCAGGAGGGATCGGTCAGGATCACCCGGTAGTTGTTCAGCGTCGGGTTCTGCGGCCAGAGCGTGAAGCCGCCCAGGATCTCCCGGTTCGTCTGGAAGCTCATCTTCACCAGCCAGTAGATCGGCAGGAGCATGAAGACGAGGTAGAGCACCATCACCACATGCCGGGTCTGGATGCGCGGCAGGGACATGCCGCGCGTCGCGACGGCGGGGGTATCGGTTTCGGTCGTCGCGGCCATCACCTGCCCTCCGCCTTGTCGAGATTGGTCATCACCGTGTAGAACACCCAGCTCACTAGCAGGATCACGAGGAAATACATGATCGAGAAGGCCGCCGCGGGTCCGAGGTCGAACTGCCCCAGCGCCGTCTTCACGAGGTCGATCGACAGGAAGCTGGTGGAGCTCCCCGGACCGCCCCCTGTGACCACGAAGGGCTCGGTGTAGATCATGAAGCTGTCCATGAACCGCAGCAGGATCGCGATCAGCAGCACGCCCTGCATCTTCGGCAGCTCGATGTAGCGGAACACCTTCCAGCGGCTGGCCTGGTCGATCTTGGCGGCCTGGTAATAGGCCTGCGGGATCGACTGGAGCCCGGCATAGGCCAGGAGCGCCACGAGCGAGGTCCAGTGCCAGACATCCATCACCACGACCGTGATCCAGGCATGGACCGGGTTGCGGGCGTAGTTCCAGGTGATCCCGAGACCTTCGAGCGCGTAGCCCAGAAGGCCGATGTCGGTACGGCCGAGGATCTGCCAGATCGTGCCGACCACGTTCCACGGGATCAGCAGCGGCAGCGCCATCAGCACCAGACAGACCGAGGCCCAGACCCCGCGCTTGGGCATGCAGAGCGCGATCGCGATGCCGAGGGGGATCTGGATCGCGAGGATGATCGCCGAGAAGGCGAGCTGCCGCCCGAAGGCCGCGTGGACGCGCGAGGAGGTGAGCACGTCCTCGAACCAGCCCAGCCCCTCCCAGAAGAAGACGTTGTTCCCGAACGTGTCCTGGAGCGAGTAGTTCACCACCGTCATCAGCGGGATCACCGCCGAGAAGGCCACCAGCACCAGCACCGGCAGCACGAGGAACCACGCGCGGTTGTTCTGCACCTTGTCCATCAGACGGCTTCCTTCCGAAGGTCGGCGACCGGATGCAGCGGCGTCACGCGCCAGTCGTCGACATAGACGTTGATCCGGTCGGGATCGAACCTGAGACGGTCGGCGCCCGCGGGCACCGGCATGCTCTCGGGCAGGATGGCCGTGACCGGCGTGCCCGCGAACTCCGCGCGGAGGATCTGATGGCGGCCCACGTCCTCGACCCGGCGGATCGTGACCGGCAGGCCGTCGCCGCCCTCGGCCAGCGTCACGAACTCCGGGCGGATGCCGATCTGCACGCGGCCCTGAAGCGTCTTGTAGGCGCCGCCCAGCGGCACCTCGTGACCGGCGCAGCGCGCGGTGCTGCCCGACACCTCCGCCTCGATCAGGTTCATCCCGGGCGAGCCGATGAAATAGCCCACGAAGGTATGCTCCGGGGTCTCGAACAGCTCCTCGGGCGTGCCGAGCTGCACCACGCGCCCATCGTGCATGACCACCACCTTGTCGGCAAAGGTCAGCGCCTCGGTCTGGTCGTGGGTCACATAGATCATCGTGTGACCGAACTCGTTGTGCAGCGCCTTGAGCTGCGTGCGGAGCTCCCATTTCATGTGCGGGTCGATGACCGTCAGCGGCTCGTCGAAGAGGATCGCGTTCACGTCCTCCCGCACCATGCCGCGCCCGAGGCTTATCTTCTGCTTGGCATCCGCCGTCAGCCCGCGCGCCTTGCGGTGCAGGACGTCCTCCATCCCGATCATGCGCGCGATCTTCTGCACCTGGGTCGCGATGAAGGCCGGGTCCATGCCCCGGTTGCGCAGCGGAAAGGCCAGGTTATCGCCCACGGTCATCGTGTCGTAGACGACCGGGAACTGGAACACCTGCGCGATGTTGCGCTGCACGGTGTCCTGGCGGGTCACGTCCCTGTCGTCGAACAGCACCCGCCCCCGCGAGGGCACCAGCAGCCCCGAGATGATGTTCAGCAGGGTGGACTTGCCGCAGCCCGACGCCCCGAGGAGCGCATAGGCCTCGCCGTCCTTCCAGACATGGTCGAGCTGCTTCAGCGCGAAATCGTCATCGGCCTTCGGGTCCCGCAGGTAGGAATGCGCGAGGTTGTCCAGCGTGATCTGTGCCATCGTTCCTCCTCAGGCCGCGGTCGCGTAGGACGCGGGGGCGACGAGATCGCCGGCCTCGGCGAAGACGTAGACATGGGCGGCATCGAGCCAGACCTCGATCGGCGCGCCGAACTCCAGCTCGTGGACCCCGTGCACCAGCCCGACCCAATGGTCGCCCGCATGCTCCAGATGCAGGAAGGTCTCCGAGCCGGTGATCTCCGTCACCTTGAGCCGGCACTGGAAATGCAGCCCGTCGCCGCCCTGCGCCGCGAGGTGCAGGTGATCGGGCCGGAACCCGGCCTGGTAGGTCCCGTCCGCCAGATCGGCGAGCGCACCTGCGGCGGGCGCCGTCTGCCCCTCGCCGAAGCTGATCCGGTCTCCCGCCTTCACGATGCGGGTGAAGTTCATCGGCGGATCGGAGAAGACCCGGGCCGTGACCGCATCCCCCGGCTGACGGTAGACCTGCGGCGTCGGGCCGAACTGGGTCACCCGGCCTTCCCACATGGTCGCCACGTTGCCGCCCAGCAGCAGCGCCTCCTCGGGCTCGGTCGTGGCATAGACGAAGATGGCGCCCGATTCCTCGAAGATGCGCGGGATCTCGGCCCGCAGCTCCTCGCGCAGCTTGTAGTCGAGGTTCGCCAGCGGCTCGTCGAGCAGCACCAGCCCCGCACCCTTGACCAGCGCCCGCGCCAGCGCGCAGCGCTGCTGCTGCCCGCCCGACAGCTCCAGCGGTCTGCGGTCGAGGAACGGCACCAGCTTCATCAGCTCGGCGGCCTCCCGGACCCGGGTGTCGATCTCCGCCTTCGACACGCCCATCAGGCGCAGCGGCGAGGCGATGTTGTCGTAGACCGTCATCGAGGGGTAGTTGATGAACTGCTGGTAGACCATCGCCACCTTGCGGTCCTGCACCCGCATCCCGGTGACGTCCTTGTCCTCCCACAGGATGCGCCCCGTCGCGGGCGCGTCGAGACCGGCCATCAGCCGCATCAGCGTCGTCTTGCCCGACAGCGTGGGACCCAGAAGCACGTTCATCGTGCCCCGCTCCAGCGTCAGGTCCGTCGGATAGATGTGGGTCTTTCCGTCATAGACCTTTGAGACACCGTCCAGCACCAGCGACATGTCCCGTCCTCCCCAGTTCGGCCCCTACTCCGCCGCGCGTGCGGCGTCGATTCCGTATGTCTTCATCCAGTCGTCGAGCGCCCGCGCCTCGGCGTCGCCCATCCGCAGTCCCAGCTTGCTGCGGCGCCACAGGACGTCCTCCGCCGTGCGGGCCCATTCCCTCTGCATCAGCCAGACAACCTCGGCTTCCGTCAGTGTCGCTCCGAAATCGCGCCCGAGGTCGGCGGCCTCCGCCGCCCCTCCCAGAACCTCGCGCGCCTCCGTACCGTAGGCGCGGATCAACCGCCTTGCCCAGAACTCCGTGAGGAAGGGGTGATCCCGCATCAGGTCGCGTGCCAGCGCCTCTGCCCCGTCGTGGGGGAAATCCCCCCCCGGCAACGGCACGCCGGCGGTCCAGGCCTTCTTCGCCACAGGCAGAACGCCCGCGATCTCCTCCAGCGCCGACTCGGCGAGCCGGCGGTAGGTGGTGATCTTGCCGCCGAACACGTTCAGCACCGCCGCGCCCGCGGAACGGTCCACCTTCAGCGTGTAGTCGCGCGTCGCGGCCGTCGCCGAACTGGCCCCGTCGTCATAGAGCGGCCGCACGCCGGAATAGCTCCAGACCACGTCCTCGGGCGTCACCGGGCGACGGAAATAGTCGCTGGCAAAGGCGCAGAGGTAATCCCGCTCCGCATCGGTGCAGACCGGCGGCTTCGACGGATCGTCGTGTTCCGCGTCGGTGGTGCCGATCAGCGTGAAATCCTGCTCGTAGGGGATCGCGAAGATGATCCGCCCGTCGGTGCCCTGGAAGAAATAGCACTTGTCGTGATCGTAGAGCTTGCGGGTCACGATATGGCTGCCCCGCACGAGCCGGACGTTCTCGCGACTGTTGAGCCGGAGCTTGCCGTGGATCACGTCCCCGACCCAGGGACCCGCCGCATTGACGAGCATTTTCGCGCCGATCGTCTTCCTTTCGCCGTCGCGGTCGATCGTGACCGACCACTGCCCCTCCCGGACCTCGGCGGAGACGACCTTGCTCCCGGTCAGGATCGTGGCGCCCCGCGCCTCGGCATCCCGGGCGTTCAGCGCCACGAGGCGGCTGTCCTCGACCCAGCAATCGGAATACTCATAGGCCTTCTCGAACCGCTCCTGCAGCGGCGCGCCCTCGGGCGTCCCCTTCAGCGACACCGTCGATGTCGCGGGCAGGATCTTCCGCCCGCCGAGGTGGTCGTAGAGAAAGAGCCCCAGACGGATAAGCCAGGCCGGCCGGCGCCCCTTCATCCACGGCATGAAGAACGACAGGAGCTTCGAGGTCGGCGTCTCGCTCTCGAAGCGCATGTCCCTGTGATAGGGCAGCACGAAGCGCATGGGCCAGCTGATGTGCGGCATGGCGCGCAGCAGCGTCTCGCGCTCGATCAGCGCCTCGCGCACCAGGCGGAACTCGAAATACTCGAGATACCGCAGGCCGCCGTGAAAGAGCTTGGTCGAGGCCGAAGAGGTCGCGCCGGCAAGGTCGCCCTTCTCCGCCAGCACCACGGTCAGACCACGTCCCGCGGCATCGCGGGCGATACCGCACCCGTTGATCCCGCCCCCGATGACGAAGAGGTCACAGGGCTCACGGTCGGCGTGAAGCGGATCATGCTGCGGCACCAGCGACGCCCTCCCCAAGCGTGTGGTCGACTTCCGATGTGCGGTATCCTGCCGAAACGAACACCAGCGCGCAAGTCTGACGGATTGTTTTCAAGAATTTTTTCGTTTTTTGGTAAAAGGAAGATTTCAAAGCGCTTTGTTGGCCCTTTGTTCCGCCTTGCCTGTTCGCCGCTGCGGCTGATACCCTTCAAACGAACATCACGGACATCCGCGGAGGCTCGCCCGTGTCCCAGAGCATGCGTCTGCCCGAGATTCTCACCATCGCCCGCCGCGACGGACGGGTGTCGGTGGAGGGCCTCGCCGCCCATTTCGACGTTACACTCCAGACCATCCGCCGGGACCTCGCGGAGCTCGCCGCCCAGGGCAAGCTCGAGCGCGTGCACGGCGGCGCGGTGCTGCACTCGACGATCACGAACATCGGATACGAGGATCGCCGTGGCCTGAACGACGAGGCGAAGGCCGCGATCGCCGCCCGCTGCGCCCGCGACATCCCGAACGGCTGCTCGCTTTTCCTCAACATCGGGACGACGACCGAGGCCGTCGCCCATGCCCTCATGCAGCACCGGGAGATCATGGTGCTGACCAACAACATGAACGTCGCCAACATCCTCGTGGAAAATCCCGCCTGCGAGATCATCGTCGTGGGCGGGCTGCTGCGGCGGTCGGACGGGGGGCTCGTCGGCGCCGTCACGACGCAGGCGATCCAGCAGTTCAAGTTCGACCTCGCCGTGATCAGCTGCTCCGCCCTCGATCCGGACGGCGACATGCTCGATTACGACATCCAGGAAGTCGGGGTGAGCCAGACCATTCTCAAACAGTCGCGCAGGAGCTTTCTGGTCGCGGACCAGTCCAAGTTCCAGCGCCGGGCCCCCGCGCGCATCGGCTCCCTGTCGCAGATCGACACCTTCTACACCGACAGGCCGCCGCCGCCGTCGCTGAGCGACTCCTGCCGGAACTGGGGCACGGAGGTCGTGATCGCGCCGGAGCGGAACTGACCGCCCTTCAGAACCCCCGCAGACCGATCCGCCGCGCCAATAGCCGGAACAGCACGATCAGCACCGACAGGATCAGCACCGTGATCAGCGCGATGGCTGCGAGCACGCTGACGCTTCCGTTGCGGCTGAGGTCGAACATGAAGACCGCCATGGGCCGGGTCGAGGACCCCGAGAGCAGAAGCGATGCGGGCAGCTCCTTGAACGACCAGATCAGGATGTAGAGCACGCTGGCGAAGACCGCCGGCGCCAGCAGCGGCAGGGCGATCTGAACCATGATCCGGATCTCCCGCGCACCGCACAGCCGCGGCGCCTCGAAGAGTTCGCCGTTGATCTGCCCGAACTGCGTCAGGACATTCTGGCTCACCACCGGCAGGAACAGGGTCACATAGGCAAGCACCAGCACGACGTAGCTTTGCGAGGTCTGGACCCCGATCAGCATGTAGATCCAGAGAAACGCGAGGCCGACCACGATGTTGGGCAGGGCGACGGGCAGGAAGCAGAGCGTTCGCGCGATGCCCGACCCCCTGGCCCCGCTCACGATCGAGACCCAGCCGACGAGCACGGACAGGGCCACGAGCGCGGCCGAGGCACCGAGGCCGATGACGAAACTCGACATCACGGCCTTGCCGAGACCCTCGGCCACGAAGACCCGTTCCCAGGACCCGAGGCTGACGGCCGACAGCGCCTCCAGCGACGGCGGGCGATAGAAGGGGACGAGCGAGAGCCAGACCAGCATCAGGAACGGCAGCAGGATGCCGAAGGTCACCACGAGGAGCGTGACCGCCGCCACCGCCACCCGCGCGACACCCGTCAGCCGCAGCCTGCGGAGCGGCGCGGGCTTGCCCGAGATGACCGCATAGCGCGCGCTGCGGGACGACACGCGCCGGTGCGCCCAGACCATCAGCCCGGCGAGCAGGATCATCGGCACCGCGTAGGCCGAGATGATGCCGGTGTCGCTGGGCGGCGTCACCGTGTCCCAGTAGATTCGCGTGGCATAGGTCATGATCCGCTCCCGGAGACCGAGGACCCATGGCACCTCGAACGCCTCCCAGGCACGCATGAAGGCGATGATCCATGTCGCCACCAGTGCCGGCGCGATGAGCGGGACCGAGATGGACTTCATGGACCGCCAGTGCCCCGCCCCCGACATGGCCGCCGCATCCTCGAGGGAGCCGTCGAGCGCCGAGAAGGCCGGTACGGCAAAGAGATAGATCAACGGCACGAGGATCATGCTCTCGACCAGCACCATGCCGCCCAGAGAATAGACGTCGAAGAGCGGCGCCTCCGCCCCCGTAAGCGCCGCCCAACCCTGGTTGAAGAGCCCGAGGTCCGGCCCGAGAAGAAAGGTCCAGCTGATCGCGACGAGCAGTTCGGGGATCGTCAGTTGCAGCAGCACCAGCGTCGCCACCAGCCAGCCGAAGGGCAGATCGCTGCGCACCGTGACGAACGCGAGGAGGCTGCCCACCACCAGCGCGATGGTGGAGGACAGGAAGGCGAAGACGAAGGTCGTGCTGGTCACCCGCCAGAGCCCGCCCGACGCGATGATCTCGCCGAAGTTCCCCAGGACCAGGGGCGAGGTCAGGAACCCGTCGTCGAGCGGGCGCAGGTCCTTGAGGCTGGCCACGAAGACGCCCGCGATCGGCATGGCCACCTGCCACGCCAGGAAAAGAAGGAGCCCCCAGACCACGAGGCGTGACCCTGCCGGCACCGCCCGTCCCATGCGGCGCGTCACCGCGCTTGCCTCGTCGATCAGCGCCATCGGGGGCCCCTCCCTGCCGTTACTGCACGAAGAGCGACTGGAAGAGGTCGATCCGGCCTTCGAAATCGCCCCAGTTCTGGCTCGTGACGAAGAACTTCTCGACCTCGGGCCCCAGCGCCTCTTCCAGATGCGGCGGCTGCGCGACACCGGGAACCACCGGGTTCTTGTAGACCTCTTGGGCCAGGATCTCCTGCGCCTCGGGGGTGAACAGGAACTCGAAGAAGAGCGCCGTGGAGGCCGGGTTGTTCGAATTCGCGACGCCGATGTAGAGGTCGGGCTGGGCGATCACGAAGGGACTGACCGCGATGCCGATGGGGGCGCCGCGCTCGATGTAGTCCACCGTGAGGGCGGAGAAGGTGTTGGCTACCACCGGCAGGCCCCCGGCGGCCATCTGCTCGTAACCCTGCGCGCCCGCGAACAGCACCGGATCGTTGGCGGCGAGGGCCTCGAATATCTCGATCCCCCGCTCCTCGCCGTAATAGGCGAGCATCCCCGCGAACCAGTCGATCTGCTCGAGATCGATACCGAAGCGGCCCGCCCACTCGGGCTCTGTCAGCTCCTCGAGGGTCAGCGGCGCGTCCTCGGCCGACACGAGGTTGGTGTTGTAGGCGATGTGGAAGGTGAAATAGTCGGGCACGATGTACTCGCCCGGGAACTTGAATTCCTCGGGGACATCCACCTCCGCCCGGGGCCGGGTGAAGCCGCCGATGCCGTTCTGGACGTTGATGATCCCGTCCTCCATGGGCCCGCCCTGAAGGATGTCGGCGATGGGCTGGCCCGAGGCGTTCTCGTTCAATATCTTCTCGACCAGTGACAGCGGATCGCCGCCGGTCACCTCGAAGTCGATGAAGGGGAACTGTGCGCTGAACGCATCGTAGAGCGGGCGGTTCGCTTCGGCGCCGAGGATGAAGTAATACGAGATCGTGCCGTCCTCCGCCTGCGCGGCCTCGACGAGGGCAGGATCGTAGGTTTCGGCCTGCGCCAGCGCGGCGGCGAGCGCGAGCGGGCCCGCGAGCAGGGTTCGCTGGATAGTCGACGTCATGGCAGTGTCTCCGTTTTCCGGTTGAAGAGCGTGGCGAATCGTCCTTTCGGGCGCGGTGCCACGGGGCCGCGCTTCAGGGGCTCGGTCGTCCCGGCATGCTCCGGGCCTCGCGTCGGGGAGGCGGCCGAACGCTCGACGGCGACCGCGAGACCCGGGGGAATCGTCAGCCGGACGCTGTCGCCCGGCCCCAGATCGAGCGGTCTCTGGATGCGGGCGAGGAGAGTCACCGCGCCCGGCAGTTCCAGCGCGAGCTCGGTCATCATGCCGCGGAACACCACGCTCCGGATCGTCGCCCGCGCCCTCGGCAGTGACAGGTCGGCAGGCGGCTCCCCGGGCCAGATATCGATCCACTCGGGCCTGAGCAGGACCGCGGTCTCCCGCGCAGCGCTCTCTGCCGGGCAGCGCAACGGCGGATCGAAAAGCCGGCACACCGCGTCCCCCGCCTCGATCTCCGCGGGCAGGAAATTCGCCTCCCCGACCGAAAGCGCGCCCCGATCCGTCCGCGGCCGTCCGTAGAGCCCGACCGGCGTCCCGCCGTCGGCCATCCGCCCATGGGACATCACCACGATCCGGTCCGACAGCGTCAGCGCCTCGTCCCGATCATGGGTCACGTAGACCACCGTCAGTTTCAGCCGCTGCTGCAACTCCCGCAGCTGCGCGCCGAGCTGGCGGCGCAGATGGGCATCGAGGTTCGACATGGGCTCGTCGAGGAGCAGCAGCGACGGCCGGTTCACGACCGCCCGGGCAATCGCCACGCGTTGCTGCTGTCCTCCGCTGAGGTCGGAGGACGAGCGGCGCTCGAGGCCGGACAGCCCGACCATCTCCAGCACTTCACGGACCGCGCCGAAGATGTCGGCATCGGTGTCCCCCCGCACCTTCAGCGGATAGCCCACGTTCTGCGCCACGGTCATGTGCGGCCAGATCGCGTAGGACTGGAACACCATGCCGATCCCGCGCCTGTGGGCCGGCACGACGATGCCCCGGTCCGCATCCACGAGCGGTCGGTCGTTCAGGGTCACCGAGCCGCCGTCCGGAGCCTCGAGCCCCGCGATGCAGCGCAGCAGGGTCGATTTCCCGCAGCCGCTCGGGCCGAGGAGCGTGGTGAAGGAGCCGTCAGCGCAGTCGACCGAAACGTCATCCAACGCCGGGATCTCCGCGCCCTCGTAGGTTTTCGTGATCCGGGAAATTCGCAGCATGGTCACCTCTCGTCCCGACGCTGAGCCCGGATCGGCCGTCAATCATATATAATATAGCTTTCCTGTCCGCCGCGCCGGCGCCATGGGCCGATTGCGCACGCCCTTCATGCAGCGATGCTCAAAAACTGGACGGCTTCGGGACGGAGACCGGGCACGACGAGCCGAATCACCTAGCGGAAGGCCGGTTTTCCGAAGTGCCGTACAAACCCGCATCCCGCTACTTAAAAGAGCAAATCGGCGAAGCTTCGGGGCCGGGTTCATGCATCGCTCAAGGCATTCTCGACGGTATCGTGCGCGGGAAGGACCGCCCCGGACCGAGGAAACACCTCCCCTGCCCGGCAGCAGGCCGCCACTGCATTCGCTTGACAGGCCCGGCGCCGCCAAAAATATATAATGCATGAAAAGGGAATGCGCCGAGCCATCGAGGAGAGACGCCATGGCACCAGACACCGCCCCCGCCACCACCGGCTTTCGGCTGGAAGAGGCGACCATCGCCCAGATGCACGCCGCGATCGCCGCGGGCCAGGTGACCTGCGTCCAGATCGTCGAGCACTACATCGCGCGCGCCCGCGCTATGAACGGCGTGGCGAGCCGCCTCGTGACCGCGGATGGCGCCCCCGTCGCCCCCGTGAAAGGCACCGTCCGCGCCGGAGCGCCGCTCGACTTCCCGACCGAAACCGTCCCCGTCTCCGACATCTATCCCGATCTCGACGCCTACGAGGGCACGCCGCTGGAACTGGGCCGGATGGAGCCGACGATGTCGGACCCCGGCGTCATGCAGCAGTACGGCATGATCGTGGGCATCCCCGAGGGCACGCAGGTCAACGCGCTCTCGACCCTGAACATCCGGGGCGAGCGGTCCGTCGTCTGCCGCGGCGACTACGACCGCCATCCCGACGACGGGCCCCTGCCCGAGGGCGCCCCCGCGGTCTGCGAGATCTTCCGCCGTCATCCCGACGCGCTGGAGCAGGCGGCGGAACTGGATGACAGGTACGGCAGCAATCCCGATTTCGAGGCGAAGCCGCTCTACGGCGTCGTCTTCTCCTTCAAGGATCCCTTCGACTGCAAGGACATGCGGTCCATGGGCGGCGCCGATGCCGCCTATGACATCGACTTCCCGGCGCGCGACCACATCCTCGTCGAGCAACTCCGCAAGAAGGGCGCGATCATCTACGCCAAGGCCGTGAGCACCGAATACAACGGCCGCGCCGGCGATCCGGGCGGTGATCACCGCCCGGAGAAGATCCTGCCCTCGACCCTCGGCTACCAGCGCACGACCTGGGGCGGGAACCCGGCGAACCCCTATGACACCACCCGGTCCGCCTCGCTGGGGTCAAGCTCTGGCTCGGCCCTGTCGGTCTCCACCAATCTCGTGATGGCCAGTCTCGGCGAGGAGACGCGCGCGTCCTGCCGGGGGCCGTCGAACCACAATTCCGTGGCGCTGATCCTGCCGCACAAGGCGATGATCGGCTTCGACGGCGGCGCCATCGGCGCCGATATCTACACCGACCGCACCGGCGTGATCTGCCGCTCGGTCCTGGACTGCGCCCGCGTCATCGACGCGCTCACCGATGCCGAGAACGGCCCCTACGACCCGCGCGATCCCTTCACCACCGTGCCGCGCGCCTCGGTGCTGCCGACCCCCTATGCGAGCCATCTGGTCACCGACGCCACCGAAGGAATGCTCGAGGGCACGCGGATCGGTCTTGTCAGGGAATCCCTCATCGTCCCCGAGGGTTCGCTCGCCGAAGTGCCCATCGTCACGGCCGCCGAAAAGGAGATCAAGACGATCCTGCGCGATCACCTCGGCGCCACCATCGTGCAGTCCAGCGATCCGCTGAGCGCGCCCGACCCAGACTACGAGGACATGACCGTCGATTTCCGCAAGGCCCTGACGCGGCTCGTCCCGGTCTTCATGCCCGACATCCTGTTCCGCCTCGGCCCCGACGGCACCCCCGTCTACAAGGAGGTGGCGGAAGCCGTGCAGCCCACGCCCTTCGTTGCCGGCGGCATGCCTAGCCTCGCCTCGCCCACCGTCGCCGCGGGGGCGGAGGCTACCTACCAGCCGCCCAAGATCTTCGGCAGCGGCACGATGAAGCCCATCGACTACTGCGTGGCGCTCGCCGAGGGCCGCATCGCGCCGCCGAAGAACCTCGACATCCACACGGTGCAGGAACAGGAGCTGGCCACCACGTTCCGCTTCCACATCCAGCAGTATCTCATGCGCCGCGCCGCGGACTGGGCCGAGCTCGGCTTCGAGGAGACGCTGACCGATTTCGCCGCCCTCAACGCGCGCTCGAAATTCTGGGGCGACGATCAGCGGTCCGCCTTCCTCAACTGGGATGCGCTCTCCGACATGCGCAACAGGCTCGACGGGCGGCAGGGCGTGAACGAGCGGATCATGCTGCGCGAGCTTCTGCGCCGGGTGGACATGATGGTGCTCTACGAGAACCGGCTCGACGCCTTCGTGCGGCTGCATTCTCCCTGGGTGCCGGGCAAGATCGGCCACGCGAACCAGCCGCGGGGGGGGATGCACAACATCACGCTCGAATCCTTCTACGGGCCGAACGCGGGGCTGACGGAAATCCTGATTCCGGCCGGCTATGTGGACACCGCCTACGATCCCGTCTTCAAGCTGTCGGAGGACCGCAAGCGCTACGTCCCCGCGCCCGCCACCGATCCGGTCAAGCTGGCCGCCCCCGGCCTGCCCTTCTCTCTCGTCTTCCGCAGCGAGCCCGGCAACGAGGACGCCATCGTCCGGATCGCCTCGGCCTACGAGTCGGCCTCCCGCCGCCGGGTCGAACCCCCGCGCTTCGGACCCATCCCGGCGGCCTTCTGAAGGATCTCTCTCCCGTCCGGACTGCCGCAGGTGCCGGCGGGACTGCGCTTCGGTCCCGCCGGCTTCGTCTCGGCCTCCCGAGCCGAGCGTGCCCGAACCGGGATCGCGTCACATGCAGGTGGCGGTCCCTGAAGGACTCGAACCCTCAACCTGCCGATTAGAAGTCGGCTGCTCTATCCAGTTGAGCTAAGGGACCGCAGCCCGTTCGGGCTACCCCAGCGCGCCCTCTCCCGCAAGCCGGAGAGCGTCAGCCTCGGCCCCGGATGTCGCCGATGTCGAGCACCGGCGAGGCGTCCATGTCGTCGGCGTCGAGCATCGCCGCCACCCGTTCGAGCGAGGCCACGATCTGGGCCTGCTCCCAATCCTTCATCGCCTCGAACCGCCGCACGTAGCGCTGCTGGAGCGCGTCGGGCGCGCGCTCGAGCACGTCGCGCCCGGCCTCGGTGATGCGGATGTCGATCATCCGCCGGTCATGGGCCGATTTCTCCCGGGTCACGAGATCATGGCTCACCAGCTTGTCCACCAGCGAGGTGACCGTGGCCTGGGTGATCCCCATGCGGACGGCGATCTGCTTTGCGGTCGTCTCGCCGGTCTCCGCGACCAGCTGCAGCACACGGAACTGTGCAGCCGTGAGCCCCGAGGCCTGGGCCAGCGCGCGGCCGAACTGCTCGGTCTTCCGCAGGATGCGCCGGAGCGCGATGAGGCTTTCGTCGGTGCGGTCCATCGGCTCGTCAGGAAAGAGGCCCGGTTTCCGTAGGACAGTGGCAGAGCTTGACCCGCCATTCAATTGCACACGCATCGTCATAGTTTTACAAACTAAGCACTTATGACCCGCGATCAAGGCAAAACGACGCTCATAGCGCCTTGACTTGAACTTTTCCTTGTATATTTAGTTAGCCAACCGAAGCAGTCTGGATGAAGTTAGTTAGCCATGCCTAAGGATGTCTCCGACGAACCCGCAAGTACCAGCCTGACGCGGCTGCAGGGGCGCCCGCGCCTGCGCAAGCCCGGGCGCGACGATGGCTCCGACATCTGGGAGCTCGTGCGCGCCTGCGCGCCGCTCGACGAGAACTCGATGTACTGCAATCTGCTGCAGTGCGATCATTTCCGGGATACCTGCGTTCTGGCGGAGATCGACGGCCGCACCCTGGGCTGGATCTCGGGCTACATCCCGCCGGCGGAGCCGGACACGATCTTCGTCTGGCAGGTCGCCGTCCATGCGGACGCGCGCGGCCACGGCCTCGGCAAGCGGATGCTGGCCGCCCTTCTCGACCGCCCGGAATGCCGGAGTGTCACGCGGATGCGCACCACGATCACCCGTGACAACGCCGCCTCCTGGGCGCTCTTCCGCAGCTTCGCGCAATCCCGCGGCGCACGTCTCAGCGACGCGCCCCATTTCGAACGCGACGACCATTTCGGCGGCAGGCACGCCACCGAGCACATGGTCACCATCGACCTCGAGGAGGCCGCGCGCCGGGCCGCCTGAGCTCCGCCGCAGCCCCTCTCACATTCCTCCGAAAGGACATCCCATGCCCAAGGACGCCACCGTCCCGCACTCGATCTTTGACCGTCGCGAATCCGAGGTGCGCAGCTATTGCCGCAGCTTCGACACCACCTTCACGACGGCCAGGGGTTCCATCCTCACCGACGAGACCGGTCGCGAGTACATCGACTTTCTCGCCGGCTGCTCCTCGCTCAACTACGGCCACAACGACCCCGACATGAAGGCCGCGCTGGTGGATCACATCACCTCGGACGGCATCGCCCACGCGCTCGACATGTATACGGTCGAGAAGCGCCGCTTTCTCGAGACGTTCGAAGAGACGATCCTGAAGCCGCGCGGCATGGACCACAAGGTGATGATGACCGGTCCCACCGGCACCAACGCCGTCGAGGCCGCGCTGAAGCTCGCGCGGAAGGTCACGGGCCGTGCCAACGTCATCGCTTTCACCAACGGCTTTCATGGCATGACCTACGGCGCCCTCGCTGCCACCGGCAACGCAGGCAAGCGCGCGGGCGGCGCCACGCCGCTGTCGAACGTCAGCCGGATGCCCTTCGAGGGCTCCCTCGGCGACGTCGACACGCTCGCCGTGATCGAGCAGATGCTCGACAACCCCTCCTCGGGCATCGACGCCCCCGCCGCCTTCCTGATCGAGCCGGTGCAGGGCGAGGGCGGTCTCAACGCCGCCTCCGCCGAATGGCTGCGCGGGATCGAGAAGATCGCCCGCAAGCACGGCGCGCTCCTGATCCTCGATGACATCCAGGCGGGCATCGGCCGCACCGGCACCTTCTTCTCCTTCGAGGAGATGGGGGTGACCCCCGACCTCGTGCCGCTGGCGAAATCGCTCTCTGGCTTCGGCCTGCCCTTCGCGGCGCTCCTCGTGCGCCCCGAGCTCGACATCTGGAAGCCGGCCGAGCACAACGGCACCTTCCGCGGCAACACCCACGCCTTCGTGACAGCCCGCCTGGCGTTGGAGAAGTTCTGGGCCGACGACCGCTTCCAGCAGGAGATCGCGGCGAAATCCACGATCCTGACCACCGCCCTGTCCGACATCGCGGACATGATCCCGGGCGCGACCCTCAAGGGCCGCGGCATGATGCAGGGCGTCGACGTGGGCTCGGGCGAGCTTGCCGGCGACATCTGCGCCCGCGCCTTCGAGAAAGGGCTCGTGATCGAGACCTCGGGTGCCCATGACGAGGTGGTCAAGGTGCTCGCGCCGCTGACCACGCCGGACGAGACCTTCCGCAAGGGTCTTGGTATCCTCGCAGAGGCCGCGCGCGAGGCGATCGCAGCGCAGCCGCAGCCCATCGCAGCGGAGTGACGCCATGATCGTACGCGACTACAACAGGATCATCGAGGACGAGCGGGACCGCGTGGTCTCGGATGCCAACTGGACCAGCGTGCGAATGTTGCTGGCGGGCGACGGGATGGGGTTCTCCTTTCACATCACCTTCCTCGAGGCGGGCTCGGAGCACACGTTCCACTACAAGAACCACTTCGAGAGCGTCTACTGCATGGAAGGCAAGGGCCGGATCACCGACCTCGCCACGGGCGAGACCCACGAGATCAGGCCCGGCGTGATGTACGCCCTCGACCAGCATGACAAGCACACCGTTGTGGCGGATGAGCAGCTGGTGCTGGCCTGCGTGTTCAACCCGCCCGTCACCGGAAACGAAGTTCACCAGGCGGATGGAAGTTATGCTCTTGAAGACAGTTAACGACGCCGAACGAACCGACCTCCGGTTTTCCGGCCATACGGTCGAGAAGATCGGCGGCACCTCCATGAGCCGGATCGCGGACCTCGTGCCGACGCTCTTCGCGCGCGAGGGCACCGATCCCTACAACCGCATCTTCGTGGTCTCGGCCTTCGGCGGCATCACCGACCGACTGCTCGAGCACAAGAAGTCGGGTCAGCCGGGGGTCTACGCCGCCTTCGCCTCCGACCAGGACGACGCGGGCTGGCTGACCGCGCTGAAGACCGTGGCCGAGGCCATGGGCGAGGCGCACCGCGCCGTGCTCGACCACCCGGCCGACATCGCCCAGGCGGACGAGTTCGTGCGCGAGCGGGTCGAGGGCGCGCGGTCCTGCCTCTTCGACCTGCAGCGCCTCTGCTCCTACGGCCATTTCCGCCTGTCGGAGCACATGCTGAACGTGCGCGAGCTGCTCTCGGGCATCGGCGAATCGCATTCGGCCTTCGTCACCGTGCTGCTGCTCCAGCGTCGCGGGCTCAACGCGCGGCTGGTGGATCTCTCGGGCTGGCGCGACGAGGGCGGCGCCACCCTCGACGAACGTCTCCGCGCCGGCCTGTCCTCGGTCGATCTGGCCGAGGAGCTGCCCATCGTCACCGGCTATGCCCAGTGCAGGGGCGGGCTCATGCGCGAATACGATCGCGGCTATTCCGAGGTGACCTTCGCCACGATCGCTGCCCTGACGGGCGCGCGCGAGGCGATCATCCACAAGGAATTCCACCTCTCCTCCGCCGATCCGAAGCTCGTCGGCGAGGACAAGGTGAAGAAGCTCGGCCACACCAACTACGACGTGGCCGACCAGCTCTCGAACATGGGCATGGAGGCGATCCATCCCAAGGCCGCCAAGACCCTGCGCCAGGCCGACGTGCCGCTGCGGGTGACCAACGCCTTCGAGCCCGACGACCCGGGCACGCTGATCGACGACAAGCCCGCCGAAACGCCGGGCGTCGAGATCGTCTGCGGCCTGAACGTCGTGGCGCTCGAGCTCTTCGAGCAGGACATGGTGGGGGTGAAGGGCTATGACGCCGCCATCCTCGAGGCGCTCAAGCGCCACAAGGTCTGGATCGTGTCGAAGACCTCGAACGCCAACACCATCACCCACTATGTGCAGGCCTCGCTCAAGACCGCCCGCCGCGTGATCGCGGACCTGTCCGAGCAGTTCCCCTCGGCCGAGGTCGGCGCGCGCTCGGTCGCCATCGTCTCCGCCATCGGCCGCGACCTGAGAAGCCTGCGCGGCGTCCGCCGCTCGCTCGCGGCGCTCGAGGACGCGGGCATCGAGGTGATCGCCCAGCATCAGACGCCGCGGCATGTGAACCTCGATTTCGTCGTGCCCGCGGAGGAGCGCGACGCCGCCGTCGCCACGCTGCACAAGGCGCTGATCGAGGAGGCGGCGGCCCCCGCCGGAACCAAGGCCGAGGCCGCTTGACGGCCCGCGCTCACCGGCCGCCCACCACGACGTGATGAGCGCGGCCGCCGCACCTGTTGCGGCGGCCGCGCCGGCGCGTATAGGGTCCCCGCCATGCGGACGATCTTCACGCGACGGGCGGCACTGGCCCTCCTTGCCGGCTCGGCCGGAACGGCCGCTCTCGCCGAGGCGCCGCTGACCTCTCTGCGGCCGCGCCCGCGTCCCGGTCCCGCCTCCGCCGAGGAGATCGCCCGCCTCGCTCCCCGCGCCCGGCCGAGCCTTGCCGACATCATCTCCTCGGCCAATCTCGGCGGCTCCGTCAGCGTCGCCGTGGCCGACGTGGAAACCGGCGAGATCATCGAGGAACAGGACGCCGCCACCGCGCTCCCCCCCGCCTCCGTCACCAAGGCCCTGACCGCGCTCTACGCGCTCGAGACGGTGGGCCCGCGCCACCGCTTCGCCACGCGGCTCCTCGCCACCGGTCCGGTCGCGGACGGCAGGCTCGACGGGGACCTGATCCTCGCGGGCGGCGGCGATCCCCTGCTGCAGACCGACGAACTGGCCGCGCTTGCCGTGGACCTGCGCGCGGCGGGCGTGACCGAGATCACCGGCCGGTTCCTCGTCTGGGGCGGCGCCCTGCCCTACGAGGACGAGATCGACGACAGCCAGCTCGACCACCTCGGCTACAACCCCGCGGTCTCGGGCCTCAACCTCAACTTCAACCGCGTCCATTTCGAATGGGCGCGGACCGGATCGGACTACCGCGTCACCCTCGACGCCCGCAGCGCCGCGCACAGCCCGGTGGTGAGCGTGGCGCGGATGCGCGTCGAGAACCGCTCCGTGCCGATCTACACCTATGCCGCCGACGGCGAGATCGACGACTGGACCGTGGCCCGGGCCGCCCTCGGCGACGGCGGCGCGCGCTGGCTGCCCGTCCGCCGCCCGGCGCTCTACGCGGGCGACGTGTTCCGCACCCTGGCCCAGGCCCAGGGCGTGACGCTGCCCGCGGCCGGGCGCCTCGAGGAGACGCCCGGCGGCATCGAGCTCGCCCGCCACGACAGCCCGGAGATGGAGCCCATCATCCGCGACATGCTGCGCTATTCGACGAATCTCACCGCCGAGGTCGTGGGGCTTACCGCCACGGGCGCGCTCTCCGGACGGCCCGACGACATTCCCTCCTCGGCCCGCGCCATGAACGACTGGCTCGCCCGCACCCACGGCGTCTCGACCGCCGTCGTGGACCATTCCGGCCTCGGCGACGCCTCGCGCGTCGCCGCCCGCGACATGGTCGCCCTCCTGTCCGCGCCCGGGGTGATGGGCCGCCTGTCGCCGGTCCTGAAGGAGCATGACCTGCGCGACGCCGAGGGCGCGCCGATGACCACCTATCCGGCCAGCGTGCGCGCCAAGACCGGGACCCTGAACTTCGTGAGCGCCCTCGCCGGTTACATCCGCACCGCCCAGGACCGCGACGTGGCCTTTGCCATCTTCTGCGGCAATCTCGAGCGCCGCGAGGTCGCGAAGGCCACCGGAGAGGAGATCCCCGACGGCGCGCGCCCCTATGCCGCCCGGGCGCGCAACCTCCAGCAGGTCCTCCTGCGCCGCTGGGGCCTCGTCCACACCGGCTGACCCGCCCCTCCCCTTGGGCCGTCCGATCCCTCCCCCGGCCGTCCCGCCCCGCGCCGCTCTCCGTGCCACGCCCCTCGTTCTTCTGGCCGGAAATATCCCGGGGGAGTCCGGCGCAGCCGGACGGGGGGCAGCGCCCCCGTCGCGCCGAAGGCGCGCCTCTTTGACCGCGCCGCAGGCGCGCGGATCGCCACGGGCGCAGCCCGTGGCGAAATCCCTCTCAGAGCGTCATGTGGCGCGCCCGCGCGCCCCGCTCGATGGCTGCCGCATGGAGCCGGTCGATATCGAGCTCGTAGCGGATCTCCTCGAGGATGCGGCTCTCAGGCTGCGCCACCACCCCGTCAGCGGCGGCCACGTCGCAGGCCAGCGCATAGGCGGTCTCGTTCAGCCGGTCGGGCAGCGCGCTGCGCACCAGACCGAAGAGCGCGTCGAGACCGTCCTCCTGATCCAGCAGGTCGAAGACCGTCCGCGACACCCTCTGCATGTTGTCGGTGTCGTAATCGGCAAAGACCGGGAGGTTGTTGATGATGTTGGTGATCTGCACCAGCTCCGCGGTCCGGATCGTCTCGTCGGCGCAGGAGACCGTGACCATCAGCGCCACCAGCGCGTCCTGGGGCGAGAGGGTAAGGCTGTCGGTCATCGCGGCGGCTCCTGTGCGGGGTCGGGGCCAACTTATTGACGCCCCCCGCCCCCCGCAATAGGACGCGGGGCCGGACCCCGACCGCCCTCGAAGGACAGAGCATGACCGACCTCACCGACGCCGCCATGGGCTCCAGGGCCTGGCCCTTCGAGGAGGCAAGGCGCCTGCTCGCGCGCTACGAGGCCGATCCCGCGAAGAAGGGCCATGTCCTATTCGAGACCGGCTACGGCCCCTCGGGCCTCCCGCATATCGGCACCTTCGGCGAGGTCCTGCGCACCACCATGATCCGCCGCGCCTTCGAGGTGATCTCGGACGTGCCCACCCGGCTCATCTGCTTTTCCGACGACATGGACGGGATGCGCAAGGTCCCCGACAACGTGCCCGACCGCGACGCCCTGCGCGGTCACCTGCAGAAGCCGCTCACCAGTGTGCCCGACCCCTTCGGCACGCACGAGAGCTTCGGCCACCACAACAACGCCATGCTGCGGCGCTTCCTCGATACCTTCGGCTTCGACTACGAGTTCATCTCCGCCACCGAGTTCTACCGCTCCGGCCAGTTCGACGACGTGCTCCGCCGCGCCGTCGAGCGTTACGACGACCTGATGGCGGTGATGCTCAAGTCCCTCCGCGAGGAGCGCCAGCAGACCTATTCCATCTTCCTGCCCGTCCATCCCGAAACCGGCCGCGTGCTCTACGTCCCGATGAAGGAGGTGAACGCGGCCGACCACACGATCACCTTCGACGACGAGGACGGCCGCGAATGGACACTGCCCGTGACGGGCGGCAACGTGAAGCTCCAGTGGAAGCCGGATTTCGGAGCCCGCTGGGCGGCACTCGGCGTCGATTTCGAGATGTACGGCAAGGACCATTCCACCAACACGCCGATCTACGACCGCATCTGCGAGATCCTGGGCGGACGCGCGCCCGAGCATTTCACCTACGAGCTCTTCCTCGACGACCAGGGTCAGAAGATCTCCAAGTCCAAGGGCAACGGCCTCTCGATCGACGAGTGGCTGACCTATGCCGCGACGGAGTCCTTGAGCTACTACATGTTCCTCAAGCCCAAGACGGCGAAGCGGCTGCATTTCGACGTGATCCCCAAGGCCGTGGACGAATACCACCAGCAGCTCCGCGCCTATCCGGACCAGGACGCGGCGGGCCGGCTCGCCAACCCGGTGTTCCACATCCACGGGCATGACGTGCCCGCCTCCACCATGGTGGTCAGCTTCTCGATGCTCCTGAACCTCGCCTCCGTCGCCGGCGCCGAGGACAAGGAAACGCTCTGGGGCTTCATCCGCCGCTACGCGCCCGAGGCGACGCCCGAGGCGAACCCTGATCTCGACGCCGCGGCGGGCTTCGCCGTGCGCTATTACAACGACTTCGTGAAGCCCGGCAAAACCTTCCGCGCCCCCACGGAGACCGAGCGCGCCGCGCTCGGGGACCTGCGCGCCCGGCTCGCCGCCTGGGACGGCCCGCTCGATGCGGAGGCGCTTCAGTCGGAAGTCTTCGCCGTCGGCAAGGCGCACGGGTTCGAGCCCCTGCGCGACTGGTTCTCCGCCCTTTACGAGGTGCTTCTGGGTGCCACTCAGGGTCCCCGCTTTGGCGGCTTCGTGGCGCTCTACGGCGTGGCCGAGACCGTGGCGCTTATCGACCGCGCCCTGGCCGGCGAGCTCGCTCAGGCCTGATCGCGCAGGGCGTACCAGCGGCCCCAGCGGCGGGCGAGCGCCTTCGGCCTGTCCGCGAGCAGCCGCCCCCCCGCAACCTGCGCCAGCCCGTCGAGCCGCGCCCGCTCCGCCGCGATCACCTCGCGCAGCGCCAGCAGCGTGTCTCCGTGGATATCTGCCGCGGCCACCCGCGGCTCCAGCACGTCGAGGTCATGCCGGTCGCCCAGGATGTCCGACAGCCTGCTGGCCTCCGCGGCATGGCCCGACATGCCCCGGGGCCAGACCGGCGCGAGCAGTCGCGCATGATAGCCATGATATTTCGACCGCTTGCGCCAGTCGTGGAGCGTGTCCGTCTGCGGATCCTCCCGCGCCGACTCCATCGACTTGCGCGCGCGGGCATAGGTCTGCGTCAGCCCGCCTTCGAAAGCGTCCCAGCCCGCGGCTTCCAGGGTCCAGTCCGGGGCCTCCTCGCGCAGCGCCGTCAGCCCCGACGCCACCACGGCAAGCCTGTCGCCCAGGTCGCGGGCCTCTTCCGCCCGGTCCCTCTCCGCCTCGAGCCCCCGCACAAGCGGCGCGATCCGCCGCCCGTCGATCCCCGCCGCGGTCTGCCGGTCGAGAAGCCTGTCCAGTGCCTCGAGCACGGCGGCCCTGTCGCGAACGTCAGAGAGCACCCGCGCCGTGTCGCGCAGCGTCGCGTTGATCCGGCCGTAGTCCCCGAAGGCGCCCCGCACGAGCCGCACGAGCCCGCGCAGCTTCTTCATCCGCTTGCGCACCGAGTGGACGCCCGCCCGGGTCTCGCCCCTCCGAGCCGCCTCCAGATCGGCCAGTCCCTTGTCGAGTTGCTCCGCCGCCACACGCCGCAGAAACGGTCCGGCCTCCGTGTCGCTGGATTCGAGAGCATATCCCATATCACGGCAATATCAGCGCGACGCCCGCGGTTCCATGGGGTCCTCGGGATGACAGACCGGCGCGACAGGCTAGATGAGTGCAATCAAACCAGATCGGAGGGCATCTTGTTCCGCATCCTCGCACTCCTTCTTCTGCTGACCGTCCCCGCGGACCGGGCCATGGCCCAGGACGCGCCCGCCGATGCCATCGCGGCGGTGATCTCGGACCAGCTGGCCAATTTCAACGAGCGCGACGCCAACGCCGCCTTCGAGCACGCCTCCCCCACCATTCAGGGCATCTTCGGCAACGCCGCCAATTTCGGCATGATGGTCCAGCGCGGATATCCGATGGTCTGGACCAACGGGTCCACCCGGTTTCTCGACCTCGAGATGCGCCGCGGCGCCTGGTTCCAGACGGTCCAGATCGAGGATGCTCAGGGCGTGTTCCACCTGCTCGAATACAAGATGATCGAGACGCCGGACGGCTGGCGGATCGACGGCGTCCGCATCCTGCCCAATCCCGACCTCGGCGTCTGATCTCCCCCCGGCCGGCCGCCCGCCGCGCCGGCAACCCCCTCCGCGCGCCGGCCTCAAGGGCCGTTAAGCGTCGGCCGATACCCCTTCGCGCCATTGCGGTCAGAGCCCCGGCGCCGCCCACGGCCAGGGGGCGGAGAGGGGATAGCATGAACAAGGCGATAACCGATGGGGTGGTGTTCGATCCGCCGCCCTTTGCCTCGGGTCTCGACATCTGGTCGTCCGGCGACGGCACGCCCGGCTCGCCCACCTACGCGGGCTCGGGCCCCGGGGTGTTCGTTCCCGCGGACCAGGATTTCGCGGGCTGTCTCGAAATCGTGACCGCCGCGAGCCCCCAGCGGGTGCGCCACATGGGCCAGACGCCGATCTTCCCGGGCTGCTACCTGCGCGTGACCGCCCGGGTAAAGGCCGTGGCGGGTCCCTTCCCCGCCGTGCGCATCGCGGGATATCCCGCGCGCCCCAACGGCAGCCGCCTGCCGAACGTGACCGAAACCGGCCCCTCGACCCAGCTCGACACCTACGGCGAGGTCGTGGAGATCAGCGCCATCGTCGGCACCGGCAACCGCGGCGGCGTCGACATGGTCTGGCCCTTCGCCTCCTACGGGCATTTCGGCCTCGACGTGACCGGACCGAATTCGGCCGTGGTGCGCATCGACGACATTCGCATCGAGGACGTGACCTCCATCTTCCTGCGCGACATCCTCGCCTTCGTCGACGTGCGCGACTACGGCGCGCGCGGCGACGGCATCACCGACGACAGCGCCGCCTTCGAGGCCGCCGACGCCGCCGCGGGCGGGCGGACGGTGAACGTGCCCGCGGGGACCTATTTCCTCGGCGATCACGTCACCATGGACAACCGCGTGACCTTCGAGGGCACGGTGGTCCAGCCCGAGGCCTTCAGCTTCGTCATGCGTGAAAACTTCAACTTCCCGAGCTATCTCGCCGCCTTCAAGGACGAGGAGATCGCATTCCGGAAAGCCTTCCAGGCGCTGCTGGCCCCCTCGGATCACGAGAGCCTCGACCTCGGCGGCCGCCGTATCGCCGTCTTCGGCCCCATCGACATGGCCGCCGCCGCCGGCGTCACCAGCTTCGAGCAGCGCCGCGCGATCCGCAACGGCCAGCTCATCGCCGCCACGACCGGCGACTGGAACGACACCGTGGTGACCGCTCAGGGCAGCTATTCCGCCTCGAACCCCAGGCAGCTCACCAATGTCACGAACGTGGGCGCCATCACGCGCGGGATGCTGGTGACGGGCGCCGGCGTCGGGCGCGAGGTCTACGTCGTCAGCCGCAACCTCGCCAACAGCAGCGTGACCCTGAGCCAGCCGCTCTACGACGCCGAGGGCCGGCAGGGCTTCACCTTCCGCCGCTTCAGGTACCTGCTGGATTTCTCAGGCTTCGCGAAGCTCTCGCTCCTGCATTTCGACAATATCGAATTCCAGCTCCAGGGCGTGGCCTCGGGCGTCATGCTGCCCCAGGACGGCGTGTCCAACCAGTTCCGCGAGTGCTTCTTCACCCGGCCCAAGGACCGGGCGATCACCTCCTTCGGAACGGCCTGCCAGGGACTCCAGGTCGACGGCTGTCAGTTCCTGTCCAATGAAAGCCAGCTCACCGCGCAGAACCGCAAGTCCATCGTCCTCAACAGCAACAACAACGACCTGAAGATCCGCGGCAACCGCGTCGTGCATTTCCGGCATTTCGCCGTGCTGTCGGGCTCCGGCAACCTGATCGTCGGCAATCACTACTTCCACGGCGACGGGACCGCCCAGGGCGTCCGGACCGGCGGGATCGTCTTCACGCAGCCCAACTGCCAGTCGGTCCTCACCGGCAACTACGTCGACAACGCCTTCACGGAATGGACCAACGAACACAGCGTCTCGCCCGCGCTGGGACAGCAATTCTCCTTCGGCGGCCTCACCCTCACGGGAAACACCTTCATCGTGTCGAACCCCGCGCCGTGGTTCTCGTGGATCGTCATCAAGCCCTACGGGCCGGGCCATTTCGTGCATGGCTTCTCGGTGACCGGAAACGTCTTCCGGACGCTCAACGGCTCGATCGACAAGATCGAAAGGGTCGATACCACCTTCGCCGATCTCAACTATTCCCGGATGCGCAACATCCTCTTCCAGGGCAATGCCTTCGCGGGGGTCAACAGGGAGACGTTCAACCCCGCCTCGATCCGCTTCACCCGGGACAGCCCCGCAAAGAACTGGGATCTGAGCGTGGGCGACCTCCTGCCCTTCGAAGGTCGGCCGCGCTTCATCGAATCCGTGATCCCGGAGGGCCGCATCCTCAACGGCGCGGGCAACACGAACTTCGACTTCTTTTATACCAACGCGGATTCGAACCCGGCGCAGAAGGGGTTCCGCATCGTCTGGTCCGAACAGGTGACGGGCGCGGTGCGCGTCGTGGTGCGGACCGACAACCCCACCTGACGGCCCCGGGCGGGAGGGGCGCGCCGCCTCTCCCGTCGCGCCCTCCCTCCCCGCGCGCGCAGAGCCCGGACGAAATCGCACAGGCGCGTCGCGGCCCCTTTCCTCGCCCCCCGCGCTGGTCTATCTGCCCCGCGTCATGACAGAGCATTATGAAACCCCCGGCCCCGTCGAACAGGACTGGTCCGATGCGATCTCGCCGATCGAGGAGATCATCGAGGACGCCCGCAACGGCCGGATGTTCATCCTGGTCGACCACGAGGACCGGGAGAACGAGGGCGACCTCGTCATCCCCGCGCAGATGGCGACGCCCGACGCGATCAACTTCATGGCCAAGGAGGGCCGCGGGCTGATCTGTCTCGCGCTCCCGGGCGAGCGGATCGACGCGCTGGGCCTCAGCCTGATGTCCTCGAACAACTCGAGCCGGCACGAAACCGCCTTCACCATCTCCATCGAAGCCCGCGACGGCGTGACCACCGGCATTTCCGCCGCGGACCGCGCCCGCACCGTGGCCGTGGCCATCGACCCGACCCGCGGTGCCGCCGACATCGCCACGCCGGGCCATGTCTTCCCGCTCCGCGCCCGCGACGGCGGCGTGCTCGTCCGCGCCGGCCATACGGAGGCCGCGGTCGACATCTCCCGCCTCGCCGGCCTCAACCCCTCCGGCGTGATCTGCGAGGTGATGAACGACGACGGCTCCATGGCCCGCCTGCCGGACCTCGTGGCCTTCGCCCAGCGCCACAACATCCGGATCGGCACGATCTCCGACCTGATCGCCTACCGCCGCCGCAACGACAACCTCGTGCGCGTCCAGTCCGAGACCGAGATCGAGAGCGAGTTCGGCGGAACCTGGGCGATGCGGATCTATTCCGACACCACCCATGGCGACGAACATATCGTCCTCACGAAGGGCGACATATCGGGCCCCGAGCCGGTGCTGGTGCGGATGCACTCACTCGACCCGATGCTCGACATCGTGGGCACCGGCCCCCGGGGCCGCGCGGCGGAATTCTCCGAGGCGATGAAGCTCGTGTCGGCCGAGGGCCGCGGCGCCGTGGTCCTGTTGCGCGACACCTCGATGAAGATGACGCTCGCGGGCGACGTCTCGCCACAGACCCTGCGCCAGTACGGCCTCGGCGCTCAGATCCTGTCGTCGCTCGGCCTGTCGAAGATCGTGCTCCTGACGAACTCCCCCCGGCCCAAGGTCGTGGGGCTCGAGGCCTACGGGCTCGAGATCGTCGGCACCCGCAAGATCTCGGACCTCGGCTGATGGCCGGCCCGACCCATCACGAGCTGCCGCTGCCGTCCTTCGAGACCGCGCCGAAACTGCTGATCGTGGTCGCGCCCTATTACCGCGAGATCGCCGACCAGCTCATCGCCGGCGCCCGCGCCACGATCGAGGCGGCGGGGGGCACCCATGACCTCGTCGAGGTTCCCGGCGCGCTCGAGATCCCCACCGCCATCGGTATCGCGGGCCGCATGTCGAACTTCGACGGTTATGTCGCGCTCGGCTGCGTGATCCGGGGGGAGACCAGCCACTACGACACCGTCTGCAACGACAGCTCCCGCGGTCTGACGCTTCTCGGCCTCTCGGGCCACTGCATCGGCAACGGCATCCTGACCGTCGAAACCTACGAACAGGCCGCCGTCCGCGCCGAGGCCGCGGGCCAGAACAAGGGCGGCGGCGCCGCCGCGGCTGCGCTGCACCTCATCGCGCTGGCCCGCAAATGGGGCGGTCCCAGAGAAAGCGTGGGCTTCGGCCGTCCCGTCCGCCTCGCCGGTGACACCGACACGGGGGGCACCGCGTGACCGCGCCCCGTGCCTCCTCCGACAGTCGGCGCCGGATGCGCTCCGCCTCGCGACTCTACGCCGTGCAGGCCCTCTTCCAGATGGAGGCCCAGGGTCAGGGCGCGGCGTCGGTGATCTCGGAATTCGAGACCTGGCGCTTCGGCGCCACCTACGAGGAAGGCGAAATGGCCGAGGGCGACGTGGACATGTTCCGCGCTCTCGTCGAGGGCGCCGTGGACGAGCAGGTGCGGATAGACCAGCTCACCGACCGGGCGCTGGTGGCGAAATGGCCCATCGCCCGCATCGACCCCACCCTTCGCGCCCTCTTCCGCGCGGCAGGCGCCGAACTCGTCGCCGGCAAGACGCCGCCCCGCGTGGTGATCACCGAATATCTCGACATCGCCCAGGCCTTCTTTCCCTCGGGCCGTGAGGGCGCCTTCGTCAACGCCGTCCTCGACCACATGGCCCGCGAGGCCCGCCCCGAGGCCTTCTGAGCCGCACCGACGCGCCGCGCCTCGGTCGTCTGCGGGCAGCCGACCCCCGCCTTCCCCCGGCGCTCCTGCTTGGACAAGGTGCCGGCCGGCGTCTAGCGTGGCGCAGCAGCCTCCGGGGACGGCCCAGATTCCATGATGTCACCCTTCGGTCCGGAGCTCTGGCTCTTCGACGGCCCTGCGGTCACCGGGTCGGCCGGCTTCCGGTTTCCCACGCGCATGGCCGTCATCCGGCTGCCTCGAGAGGCCGGGCTCTGGATCTGGTCGCCGGTCGACCTGACGGCCGAGGTTGTCCGCGCCGTCGACTCCCTCGGCCCCGTGGGTCATCTCGTGGCCCCCAACACCCTGCACCACATGTTTCTTGCGCAATGGGCCGCGCACTATCCGGAGGCCCGCGTCCACGCCGCTCCCGGTCTGACGGAGCAGGTCGCGGCAACCCGGATCGACGCCCGTCTCGACGATGCACCGGACCCGGCATGGGCCGGCGCCATGGATCAGGTCATCCTGCGCGGGAACCGGCTCACGACGGAAGTCGTGTTCTTCCACCGGGCATCCTCCACAGTGCTCGTGACGGACCTCGTGCAGCATATCCCGCGGGGTTGGTACCGCGGCTGGCGCGCGGTCGTCGCCCGGCTCGATCTGATGACCGCAAGCGCGCCCTCGGTGCCCCGCAAGTTCAGGATGGCGATGCGGGACAGACCGGCTGCTCGGGCCGCCGTCGGCCGCATCCTCGACTGGCCGGCCGAGCGCCTCGTCATGGCGCATGGCACACCGGTTCCATCTGACGGGCAGGACGTGCTGCGGCAGGCGTTCCGCTGGCTCATCCGGTGACCCGCCTCGCGGACCGGCGGACACGCCTGCCGTGACACGCCGCCGCGCCGCCCGATCTCTCCTCCGCCATTGCCAACCGCGCCCCGCCGCTCCATCTCTTCCCCAAGGGGACCGCAAGCCATGGAGGTCGCGATGACCACGCCCGCCCACCCGGCCAAGCTCACCACGCTCTACATCCGCAGCTGCGCCATCGGCTTCGCCGCCTCGGCGGTGTTCGTCGGCCTGCTGATCTGGGGCGACGTCGCCCGCCTCGGCCATCTCGTCACGCACAGCGCCGACGGACTGCTCGCCCTCGGCCTCCTGTGGCTTTTCAACGGCATCGTCTTTGCCGGGGTGCAGTTCGGCATCGCGATCATGGCGCTGAAGTCCGAGGACGAGCACGACGGCGGCCAGCGCCAGCCCGAACCCGTCGCCGCCCCCGTCCTGATCCCCGTCCGGACGGACGACCGCCGCTGATCCCCCTCCGGAGGCCCCCATGCCCCGCCCGCCCGACGAGGTCCTCGCCGCCATCCGCGCGCACCGCGGCCGCTTCCGCTGGCTCGGCCTGCTCCTCGCGGTCGCCGGGGTTCTGGCCATCCTCTTCCCGTTCGTCGCCTCCATCGCCGCCAAGGTGATGATCGGGTGGTTCCTGCTGATCGCCGGCGCCGTCACCCTCTGGCACGCCTTCCAGGCCCGCGGCTGGGGCGACGCGCTCCTCTCCGCGCTGATCGGCGTCCTGCAACTGGCCGCCGGCGTCTACCTCGCCTTCTTTCCGCTCACCGGCCTCGTCGGCCTGACGATCCTCCTCGGCGCGCTCTTCGCCGCCCAGGGCGTGATCGAGGGGGCCATGGCGCTCCGCAGCCGTCCCCCCATTCCGGCTGGGGCTGGATGGCCGCCTCGGGCGTCGCCTCCCTCGCGCTGGGGCTTCTGCTGATCCTCGGCCTGCCGGGCATGGCGCTCTGGGCGCTGGGGCTGATGCTGGGGATCAACTTCCTGACCTCGGGGCTGATGTTCCTCGCCCTGTCGCGCAACGCCTGACCGGGCGGGGAAATGTGGCGGGAACCGCGGCATCCGTGGGGGTAAGAATTCCCGAGGACCTGTATATACAGGTGGGCGCCAGATAACCGGACCAGGGCCCGGACAGAGCCAGCTCCCTCGGAGTTGCTTAAGGCCACTGGAATTATCCCGTTCACGAGAAGCGCAGAAGCCCGCCGCATGAACACCTAGGCCGCCCCGCGCCCCTTCTCAAGAGCCCCGCACACGAGGAACGACAACTCCGCCGTATACATCGCCCCCCGAACGCGCTATCGGGGCGCTTTCCCGCCTGCCCCGGGGCAGGCCGCGGGACCGCCCGCAGCTCTCAGAACGGTTTCCAGATGATCCAGACCCTCTCCGATGCGCTTGCCGAGCGCGGCTACGACGCGCTTACCCCCGTGCAGGAGGCCGTCACCGACCCCGCCCTGCGGGACGCGGACCTCCTCGTCTCCGCGCAGACGGGCTCGGGCAAGACGGTGGGCTTCGGCCTCGCCATCGGCCCCACGCTCCTCGGAGAGGAGGCCACCCTCGGACCCGCCGCCGCCCCCCTCGCGCTGATCGTGGCGCCCACGCGGGAACTCGCTTTCCAGGTCATGCGCGAGCTCGCCTGGCTCTATGCCAAGGCCGGCGCGCAGGTCGCGTCCTGCGTGGGCGGCATGGACATGCGCGACGAGCGCCGGGCGCTGGAGCGCGGCGCTCATATCGTCGTCGGCACGCCGGGCCGCCTGCGCGACCACATCCAGCGCGGCTCGCTCGACATGAGCGCGCTCCGCGCCGTGGTCCTCGACGAGGCCGACGAGATGCTCGACCTCGGTTTTCGCGAGGATCTGGAGTTCATGCTTGGAGAGGCCCCGCCCGACCGCCGCACGCTGCTCTTTTCGGCCACCGTCCCGCCGATGATCGCCACGCTCGCCAAGCACTACCAGCGCGACGCCGTGCGCGTGACGACGCTCTCGGACCGCAGCCAGCACGCGGATATCGCCTACCAGGCCCTCCGCGTGGCCCAGCACGACGCCGAGAACGCGATCATGAACGTCCTGCGCTATCACGAGGCGCGGAACGCCATCGTCTTCGCCAACACCCGCGCCGCCGTGAACCGCCTCGCCGCACGCTTTTCCAACCGCGGCTTTTCCGTGGTCAGCCTCTCGGGCGAGCTCAGCCAGACCGAACGCAGCCACGCGCTTCAGGCCATGCGCGACGGCCGCGCCCGGGTCTGCGTCGCCACCGACGTGGCCGCCCGCGGCATCGACCTGCCGAACCTCGAGCTCGTGATCCACGCCGAGCTTCCGACCAATGCCGAGGGCCTGCTGCACCGCTCCGGCCGCACGGGCCGCGCCGGGCGCAAGGGGATCTCCGCTCTCATCGTGACGCCCAAGGCCCTGCGCCGGGCCGAGCGCCTTCTCGCCTCCGCCCATGTCACCGCCGACTGGACCACCGCCCCCGGCGCCGACGAGATCCGCCAGCGGGACGAGGAGAGGCTCCTCGCCGATCCGCTCTGGTCGGAGGAGATCTCCGAGGAACAGGCCACCTTCGCCGCGAAGCTCCTCTCGCTTCACACGCCCGAGACCATCGCCGCCGCCTATCTCAAGCTCTACCAGTCCCGCCATTCCGCGCCCGAGGACCTCGCCCCGCCAGATGCGCCGATGCCGGAAAAGCCCCGCGGCCCCTTCGGCCCCGGAGTGTGGTTCCGCCTCTCGGTCGGCCGCGACGACCGCGCCGAGGCGCGCTGGCTCCTGCCGCTCCTCTGCCGCGCGGGCCGGCTCGACAAGACCGACATCGGCGCGATCCGGGTGCAGCAGTCCGAGACCTTCGTCGAACTGCTCGAGACCAGCGTGCCGGGGTTCCTCAAGGCCCTCGGCCCCGAGGGTCTGCTGGAAAAGGGCGTGACCGCCCGACGCATGGACGCGGCCCCGGATACCGGCCCCGCGCCCGCCCGACCCCGACCCGAGCCGCGCGCACCCCGCCCCGCACCCGAAGCCGCCGCGCCCACCGCCGCCCCCGTGGCCGCGCCGCCCGCCCCCGAGGCAGAGGCAAAGGCGCCCGCCGCCGAGCCCGCGCGCGCCGACACGCCGCGCCGGGACAAAGCGCGCACCGACACGCCCCGGACGGACAAACCCCACCGCGACAAGCCGCGCTCCGACAAACCCCGCTCCGACAAACCGCCCCGCTCCGGCGACAAGCCGAAGAAGCCGTGGTCGAAAGACCGCCCCGCGGCCGACGGAGGCCCGCAATCCCACGCCCCGCGCAGGGGCCCGGGCAAGCCGAAGACGGACGCCAGGCCCCCCTACGCCAGCCCGAAACCCGCAGCACCCCGGGCCGACGCCTCCGACACCTCCAAACGCTTCGTCCCCCCGGGCGCCAAACCGGCGGGCAAGCCCGGCAAACCGAGGCAGGAGGGCGGCAGGTCGCCGGTCGGAAAACCAGGCTACGGCAAGGCCCCGGGCGGAAAACCCCGCAGCGGCAAGCCGGGCGGACCTAAACGCGGAGCGGGCGGCGGCCAGCCCCCGAAGCGCCGCTCCTGAGCGTCGGGGACTGCCGGGGTGAAGCCCGGCCTACGCCGCCTCCACCGCCCGCCCTCTTCCCGCCGTAGGCCGGGGCTTCAGCCCGGCTCAGGCGCCCCCATCCTACCCCTTCTCCGCCGCCGCCACGTTCGCCTTCACCGCCCGGAACGCATCGGGCGTCACGGAAATCGAATCGATCCCGTACTCCACCAGCAACCTTGCGAAATCGGGATCGTTCGACGGCGCCTGCCCGCAGAAGCCGACCTTGGCGCCCACGGCATGCGCGCGCTCGATCACGGACCGGATCATCCACTGCACCGCCGGATCGCGCTCCTTGAAGACATCCGCCAGCGCCTCGTTGTCCCGGTCCACCCCCAGCGTCAGCTGCGTCAGATCGTTCGACCCGATGGAGAACCCGTCGAACCGCTTGGCGAACTCCTCGGCGAGGATCACGTTCGACGGCACCTCGCACATCACATAGACCTCGAGGCCGTTCTCCCCGCGCTTCAGCCCGTTCTCCTCGATCACCGCGAGCACCCTGTCCGCCTCCTCGGGCGAGCGGCAGAACGGGATCATCATGATGAGGTTGTCGAAGCCCCGCGTCTCCCGCACCTGCCGGATCGCCCGGCATTCCAGCGCGAAGCCGTCCTTGTAGCCCTCCGAGTAATAGCGCGACGCCCCGCGCCAGCCGATCATCGGGTTCTCCTCGTGCGGCTCGAACCCCGACCCACCCAGCAGCGCCGCGTATTCGTTCGTCTTGAAATCCGACATCCGCACGATGACCGGGTTCGGATAGTGCACCGCCGCGATCCGCGCCAAACCGTAGGCCAGCGTATCGACGAAGAAATCCGGCTTCTCCGCATAGCCCCGCGTGAGCGCCTCGATCTCCTCGCGCGCGGCCTCGTCCGTCAGCTCGTCGAACCGCGTCAGCGCCAAGGGATGCACCTTGATCGCGTTGTTGATCACGAACTCCATCCGCGCGAGGCCCACGCCGTCGGCGGGCAACTGCCACCAGCGCGAGGCGGCCGTGGGATTGGCCATGTTGAACATGACCTTCGTCTTCGTCTCCGGCATGTCGCCGAGGTCGATATCCTCCACCTCGTACTCGGCGATGCCCTCGTAGACATAGCCCTCCTCGCCCTCGCAGCAGGAGACGGTGACCTCCTGCTCGTCATGGAGTACATGGGTCGCATCCCCGCAGCCCACGATCGCCGGCAGGCCAAGCTCCCGGCTCACGATGGCGGCATGGCTCGTCCGCCCGCCGTGGTCCGTGACGATGGCCGAGGCGCGCTTCATGATCGGCACCCAGTCGGGGTCCGTGGTCCCCGTCACCAGAACCGCGCCGTCCACGAACTTGTCGATCTCCGAGGCATGTTCGATGAGGCAGACCGGCCCCGTCGCCACAGCACCCCCGACCGACAGCCCCGACAGGAGCCGCTTGCCCTTGTCCCTGATCTCGTAGGACTTCACCGCGCCCTTCTCGGCCCGGCTCTGCACCGTCTCGGGCCGCGCCTGCACGATGTAGAGCTTGCCCGTGTCGCCGTCGCGCGCCCATTCCATGTCCATCGGGCAGCCGTAGTGATCCTCGATGGTCACCGCCATCCGCGCGAGATCGCAGATCTCCTCCTCCGACAGCACGAACTTGCCCCGCTCCGCCTTCGAGGTCTTCACGTTCTTCGTGGCCTGCCCGCCCTGGGCGTAGATCATCTTGATCTCCTTCGCCCCCAGCGTCCGCTCCACGATGGGCACGAGGCCGTCCTTCTTCAGGAACGGCTTGTAGACCATGTACTCGTCCGGCGTGACCGCGCCCTGCACGACGTTCTCGCCCAGGCCCCAGGCCGCGTTGATCAGCACCACCTTGTCGAAGCCCGATTCGGTGTCGAGCGAGAACATCACCCCCGAGCCGCCGATATCGGAGCGCACCATCAGCTGCACGCCCACCGACAGCGCCACCTGCATGTGGTCGAAGCCCTTGTTCTCGCGATAGGAAATCGCCCGGTCCGTGAACAGCGAGGCATAGCACCGCTTGCAGGCCGCCAGAAGCGCCCGCTCCCCTTCCACGTTCAGGAAGGTCTCCTGCTGGCCTGCGAAGCTGGCGTCCGGCAGGTCCTCGGCCGTGGCCGAGGAGCGCACCGCGCAGGAGGTGTCCGTCTTGCCCGACCGGCGGTCCATCTCGCGGTAGGCTGCCTTGATGTCCTCCAGCAGGTCCTCGGGCCAATACCCCTCCACGATCATCTGCCGCACCTTCTGACCCGCCTGCTGCAGGGTCATGCGATGTTCGTTCAGGGCGTCCATCGTGTCCTTGATGCGCGACTCGAGGTCATTCGCCGCGATGAAGGCGCGATAGGCGTCGGCGGTCGTGGCAAAGCCCATGGGCACGTCGATGCCCCGCTCCGCCAGCGTCGAGACCATCTCGCCCAGCGACGAGTTCTTGCCCCCCACCAGGGCGACATCGCCGCGCTTGAGATCCTCGAACCAGATGACGTTGCCGGACATGTGTGCCTCCCTTGAACCGAAATCGCGGCCACCATCGCCCCCATGGATCGCGCCTGCTTTGACGCAAGTCATGTTTTCCGCCGCTTTCCGGGTGGAGACTGAAGGTCCGTAGCCAACGGAGACCGACGATGGGACAGTTCCAACGCTTTCCGGCTGTCGCCGGACAGGCCGTCGCCCGGGGGGAGAGTCAGGCCGACCCCCGCAGGCCCATGCGCCCGCCCGAGGGCGAGCGCTCCCCATGGGCCGACCCCGACCCCTCCGACGCAGCAGAGAGACGCCCACCCGACCTCGGCGCGGCTTTCCTCGCCGCGGTCCTCGCCCGGGTCGCCGCCAACCTTTGCGGCCCCGACCGCAAGGGCCCTCAGGCGTAGGGGGCCATCAGCACCGACAGCTCCACCCGCGCGCCCAGCCGCGCGACCAGAAGGTACGTCCCCGCGACCTTGCGCTGCAAAAGAAGCACGTCCACCGGCGGAACGGTGGCGAAATCCCCCGCCAGCCCGATCTCCATGCCTTTGGCGCGCAGCCGCGCCACGAGGTCCGACGCCCCGAAATCGAACGCCCCCGCCTGCCTGAGCGGCGCCGAGGCCATCCGCGCCATCTCCACCATCGTGCCAACGTGATGCGGCGGCGTAGCGGCATCGGTCAGCCCGAGCGGGGCGAAACTCTCCCGGATCGCCCCGCCATCGTCGGCCAGCGCCGCCCGCAGCAGCTCCCGCAGCTGCGCAGCCCGGGCCGGAGCGATCTCCTGAACCGCGCCGAAATCCAGCAGCACGATCCGGCCCGTCCCCGGATCGTAACGGTAGTTGGCGAAATTCGGGTCGGTCTGCATCAGACCCAGCTCGAAGGTCTCCCTGAGCACCAATCGGATCAGCGCCGCCGCCACCCGGTCGCGGACCTCCGCCGCCTCCCGGGCCAGCGCCTCGACGGGCTCCCCCGGCAGGAAATCCATGGCGAGGATGCGCCGCGTCGAGAACTCCTCCGCCACGGCCGGCACGGCGAACTCCGGATCCTCCGCCAGAAGCCCGCCGAAGCGGGCCAGGGCCGCCGCCTCCCGCCGGTAATCCGCCTCCTCGTGCAACTGCACCCGCGCCGCCTCCAGAAGCGGCCCCATGTCGAGCCCCTTCGGCACTGCCCCCGACCAGCGCATGAGCCCGGCGAGGTTGCGGATATCGCTGTCGATGGCCTGGGCCACGCCCGGGTACTGCACCTTGATCGCCAGAACCCGCCCGTCCCTCGTCTCCGCCCGGTGCACCTGCCCGATCGAGGCCGCGGCGATGGGCGTGGTCTCGAAGCTGCGGAACCGGCGCAGGAAATCCCCGCCCCATTCCGCGCTCAGAACCTCCTTCAGCTGGCGCGGCGGCATCGTGTCGGCGGTCTCCCTCAGCCGCCCGAGGATCTCCGCCAGCTCCGGCGCCAGCAGATCCCCCGCCTCCATCGACAGAAGCTGCCCCACCTTCATCGCCGCGCCCCTCATGGTGGCGAGCTCCCGCGCCAGCCGCGCGGCATTGCCGGGCGTCAGCGCCATCCCGGGCAGCCGCGGCCGCTCGCCCCGGGCAAGGCTGCGCGCGCCCTCTGCGGCCATGCCCCCCGCCAGCCCCGCGCCGAGCGAGCCCAGCCGCGCCAGCCTCCCGATCCGCGTGCGCGGCACCGGAACCGATCGCCTGCCTGTCATGATCTCTCCCCCGACCTCGAGCCTGCCAGATAGGCCGCCCGCGCGGGTTGACACGCCTCGCCCATCCGGTAAGAGGCGGTCTTCAACCGATTGCCCCGGGCGCGCGCGCCCGGCCCGCCCGAGAGGAGCCCGCCATGGCGAAACCGACGACCATCAAGATCCGCCTGAACTCCACCGCGGGGACCGGCCATTTCTATGTGACGAAGAAGAACGCCCGCACCATGACCGAAAAGATGGCCGTGCGGAAATACGATCCCGTCGCGCGCAAGCACGTCGAATACAAGGAAGGCAAGATCAAGTAATCTTGCCTTTCCCCACCACGACCCGAGGCCGCGCCCGCAAGGACCGCGGCCTTTTCGTTTCGCCCCGGCCTCCTCCGCTTTCCCGCAGGCCGCGCCTCCAATGCGCACCACCTCACCGCGCCCCACACGCCCCGCCACGCCGGTAGGGTGGGTTTCCAACCCACCACACCTGTCCGGTCGCGCCCTCCCCGCACGCCCTCATGGACAGGCGCCGTCGCGCCCAGGGCCCCCCACATCCCTGCCCTGTCCCACCCCGCAGATCCGCCCTATACTTCGCGCCAGACAGCGAAGCCCATGCTCACGATCCGCCCCGCCACGCGCGGCGACCTCGCCGCCCTCGATGCGCTTCTCGCGCGCAGTTACCCGCGCCTGCTGAAGGCCGACTATCCGCCCTCCGTGCTCGTGACCGCCCTGCCCCTCATTTCCCGCGCCAATCCGGCGCTTCTCGGAACCGGCACCTATTTCGTGGCAGAGGATGCGACCGGCACGCTCCTCGGCGCCGGAGGCTGGACCCGGGGTCGGCCCGCCCCGGGACAGGCCCGGCAGCGGCGCGGCAACGTCCGCCACGTGGTCACCGACGACCGCACGCTGCGCCAGGGGATCGGCCGCGCGATCATGGAACGCACCTTCGACAGCGCCCGCGCCGCCGGGGCGACCTGCCTCCACTGCCTCTCCACCCGCACCGCCCAGCCGTTCTACGCGGCCCTCGGCTTCACTCCCCTCGGCGAGACGGAAATCTCCCTCGCCCCCGGTATCGGCTTTCCCGCGATCGCCATGCTGAAAGAGTTGACGCCGGGCGGCGCTTTTCCCGGAAGGTCAAGGAAAACAATGACTTGACCAGGCGTCCACATGTGGACGCCCAGTGCGGTCAAGGCTCTGCCGGGGATGGTACCGCCTCCCTGGCTTGAACAGGGGACCTCCGGATCCACAATCCGGCGCTCTAACCAACTGAGCTAAGGCGGCACTGGCGGGCGATCTAGCCCCGGTCCCGGGCGAATGCAACCCTCACTGAAGCTCGATCTCCCAGGCCTGCTCGATCAGGTCCACCCCGAAGGACCGGACCGGCCGCGCCTCCGTCAGCCGCCAGCCGAACTTCTGATAGAGCGCGCAGGCCGCCCGGTGGCTCTCGTGGGTCCAGAGCTCCATCCGCCGGTACCCCGCCTCCCTCGCGAAGCTCATGCACTGGTCGAGCAGCCGGTGCCCCAGTCCCTGCCCCCGCGCCTCCGGCACGATCAGGAAGAGCCGCAGCTTCGCCGTATCCCGCGCCTTGCCGTGACAGCAGAAGATCGACCCGATGCGCCGTCCGTCCTGCTCCGCGATCCACGCCCTCTCCCGCACGGGGTCGGCATGGTCGATGTAATCCGCGACCAGCCCGGCAACCAGCGGCCCGAAGCTGCCGTCGAACCCCTCCGCCTCGGCATAGAGCGTGGCGTGCCGCTCCACGATCCACTCGGCGTCGGTCTCCTCGAAGGGACGGATGATGATCTCTTCCATGCCCCATCCTCGCCGCCGCCCCCTTGCCAATCAAGCCCCGGCGGAGGATAGGCTTCGCCCGCATATCAGGAGCCGGACCATGGGGATCGACAGCGAACGCGACATCGAGGCAAACCTGCAGATCGGTCCCACCGACCGCGGCATGGTCCGCCTCTACGTGGAGGCCGCCGGCGCCGAGATCCCCATGGATTTCGAGCCCGAGGAAGCCGAGGAGATCGCCGAGGAGATCCGCGCCGCGGCCGCCGCCGCGCGCAAGCTCACCTCCCGGAAAGGCTGAGCCCCGGATCCCGCGCCAGCTGCGCCCGCAGCGCCGCCGTGCGCGCGAACCGCGCCACCATCGCCTTCCTGCGCGCCGGCGCCAGCTTCTCCTCCGGCGCCATCCGCAGGATCTCGGCGTCATAGGCGTCGGCCACGATCAGCCCCGTTTCCCCGGGCAGCAGATCCACCGGGAACGCCTCGTCCACCGCCCAGAAATAGCGGTCGCAGTAGGGCAGATATCCCCGCCATTTGCCGTCCGACATGAAATCCGCCCGGCTCGACTTGCACTCCACGATCCAGACCTCGCCCTTCGGCCCCAGCGCCATCACGTCGACCCTGAGGCCACGCTCCGGCACCAGCTCCTCGACCGTGACGAAATCGAGCGACAACAGATGCCGGCACACCCCCCGCGCCAGAAGCTGGCCGGGCCGCGGGTCGGAAAGAAGGAGATCGTCGGGCATGGCCACAACCATGAACAAACCGGAAACATAATCAACCCCCGACGCCGCGTTCCGGCCTGGTGACAGCCCGCCTTGGCTCCTCATCTGGCCGGAAATACCTCCCGCCGGAGGCAAACCGGGCCCCGCGGCCGCCCCGCGGCCGTGGGGAGAAAGCGGTGCGCGCATCGCGCGCTCCGCCGGATCGCCCCTGGCCATGAAACGCGCGGATGGCCTGTAAGCCGGATTCTGTCTGCCGCGCCGAGGCGCGGGAGATGGCCATTCCTCTGGACGACGCGTTGCCGCGCCGCCTCCAGCTGCCTACCCGGGCCTCTCGGGGCAGGCTCCCCTGCCGTTTCCGGCGCGAGACCCCTATTCGGCATTGCTCCCGGTGGGGCTTGCCATGACCGGCGCTGTTGCCAGCTCCGTGGTGGGCTCTTACCCCACCGTTTCACCCTTGCCCGGGGCGCAGCCCGGGCGGTCTGTTCTCTGTGGCGCTTTCCCTAGGGTTGCCCCCGCCGGGCGTTACCCGGCACCGTGCCTTCTTGGAGTCCGGACTTTCCTCGACGGCCTTGGCCGAAACCTCCGCCGCCGCGGCCATCCGGCCATCCGCGCCCCCGCTACATGGGCGCCCCGGCCGCGCGCGTCAATCGCGGGATCGGCGCCCGGCGGCCGATCCGCCCGGATCAGTCCGGCCGGACCGGCCAGCGCGCGGCCAGCTCCTCGGCCACGGCGAGGTCCGCCGCGTCGAACGCCCCCGCCCCCGGCCGGAAGCGCTGGCGGAAGGCGTCGAAGAGCACGAGCGCCTGGCTGCCGCGATAGCCGAACCCCGTCAGCGCCGCCACCAGCCGTGCGAGCCGCTCGGGGCTGGCCTCGAGCGGCTCGCCCTCCTGCGCTCCGGCCTCCGGCCAGACGGAGAGACCCGCCGCCGCAAGCCGCGCCCAGGGGAAGAACGGCCCCGGGTCGCCCTTGCGCCCCGGCGCCATGTCCGAATGGCCGATCACCCGCTCGGGCGGGATGGCGTGGCGGCTCAGGACATCCTCCATCAGCCTCTGGAGCGCCGCGATCTGCCGATCCGGAAAGGGCCGCGCGCCATCGTTGTAAAGCTCGATCCCGATGGAGCGCGAATTGACATCCGTCACCGCACCCCAGGCGCCATGCCCCGCGTGCCAGGCTCGGTCCGCCTCCTCCACCAGCTGCAGGAGCGTGCCGTCCTCGTCGATCAGGTAATGCGCCGAAACCTGGTGCTCGGGCGCGCAGAGCCGGTCCCGGGCCGCCGCGCAGCTGTCCATCGCCGTGTAATGCAACACGACGAGGTCCGGAACCGCCCCGCCGCGCCGCTCGCCGAAGTTCGGACTGGGGTGCCAGAGCGCCCCGGGGTGCCGCATCAGCCGCCCCGAAGCGCCCGGAACGGCGCGGGATCCCAGCGGCAGGCGAAGCCGTCGCCGTCGGGGTCGATCCCCAGACGGTCCCGCTCCGGCCCGCCCTGCGCGAGGAAATCGCGCTGCGCCGCCTCGGCGGAGGGATAGAGCGCGCAGGTCCGCGCCGCGCGATTGGCATTCGGCGCGAAGCGGCGGTGCACCTGCTGGCCGACCGCGTTCGTGGTCTGCAGCGCATAGGCCACGATGTTCGGCCCCGCATCGCCCGCCGCGCGGTCAGGCAGGGCGCCAGGGGTCACCACCTGGTAGCTCGCCGCAAGACGGGCCTGGCGCTCTGCGTCGCTCTCGATGGTGCGCTGGGCCGAGACCGCGTCGAAATCCTGTTCGTTGGACAGGCCGGTGTTGCCCACGAGGACCGGAGCCGCATTGGTCGGCGAGGCCTCGAGCCCGCCGATCCGGCCCGCGGCGAGCGCAGGGTCCACGGCCCGCGGAGGAAAGCCCGGAGGCATCCCGTCCGCCGCCCCCGTGGCGTTGAGCGGCGCCCCGGGGGCCGCCGCCGTCTGCATCTCCGCCCCGGCACGGCTCGGCTGGGCGCCGATGCCCAGCGCCGACAGTTCGTCGAGGGTGATCGCGCCATCCGCGGTCGCAGGTCCGGTCTGGAGCTGGCGCGCCCGCTCGGCCCGCACCGCAGCCGATTCGCCGGGCTCGCCGAATCCCACGCCCTGGGGGGGATTGCTCACCGGGGCCTGCTGCGCGCAGGCCGCGAGCGCCAGACAGGCCGCGCCGATCACAAACATCCGCATGGGGTCCATCCTCCGGTCATGCCGGAGGGCGCATTACCACCACTTTCGGGGTTTGGAAACGAATCCCGCCGCACGTTCCAGTGCGTAGGCGGTGCTCAGCAGATCGGCCTCTTCCCAGGGCCGCCCGATCAGCTGCAGGCCCAGCGGCAGGCCAGCCCTGTCCACGCCCGCCGGAACCGAGATCCCCGGCAGACCGGCGAGGTTCACCGTCACCGTGAAGACGTCGTTGAGATACATCTGCACCGGATCGGCCTCGGCCATCTCGCCCAGACCGAAGGCCGCCGAGGGGGTGGCCGGCGTCAGGATCGCGTCGACACCCTCTGCGAAAGCGTCGTCGAAGTCCTTCTTTATAAGGGCGCGGACCTTGCGGGCGCGGTTGTAGTAGGCGTCGTAGAACCCGGCCGACAGCACATAGGTCCCCACCATCACCCGCCGTTTCACCTCCGCGCCGAATCCCTCGGCCCGGGTCTTCTCGTACATGTCGACGATGCCGTCGCCCTGCGCCAGCTTCGCGCGGTGGCCGTAGCGGACGCCGTCGTAGCGCGCGAGGTTCGACGAGGCCTCGGCGGGCGCGATCACGTAATATGTCGGAAGCGCATATTTCGTGTGCGGCAGCGAGATGTCGACGATTCGCGCGCCCGCGTCCTCGAGCATCTGCCGCCCCTCGGCCCACAGCGCCTCGATCTCCTCGGGCATGCCGTCCATGCGGTATTCCCGCGGGATACCGATGGTCTTGCCGCGGATGTCGCCCGTCAGCGCCGCCTCGAAATCCGGCACCGGCAGATCGGCCGAGGTCGAATCCTTCGGGTCATGCCCCGCCATGGCCTTGAGCAGGATGGCGCAGTCGCGCACGTCCTTCGCCATGGGGCCCGCCTGGTCGAGCGACGAGGCGAAGGCCACGATCCCCCAGCGCGAGCAGCGGCCGTAGGTGGGCTTCAGCCCCGCGATCCCGGTAAAGGCAGCGGGCTGGCGGATCGACCCGCCCGTGTCCGTGCCCGTGGCGCCGAGGCAGAGATCGGCGGCCACCGCCGCGGCCGATCCGCCCGACGATCCGCCGGGCGTCAGCTGCCGGTCGTCCACCTTCCACGGGTTCACCACGGGGCCATAGACGCTGGTCTCGTTGCTCGAACCCATGGCGAATTCGTCCATGTTCAGCTTGCCGAGCATCACCGCGCCCGCGTCGCGCAGCTGCGCGGTCACGGTCGATTCGTATTCGGGGCGGAACCCTTCGAGAATGCGGCTCGCGGCCTGGCTCGGCACGCCCTCGGTGCAGAAGAGGTCCTTGATGCCCAGGGGGATGCCGCACAGGTCCGGCGCGCCGCCCGCCTTCAGCCGCTCGTCCGCGGCGCGCGCCCGCTCCAGCGCCAGCTCCGGCGTCCTGTGCACGAAGGCGCCCAGCGCCTCGGCGCCGTCGATGGCGGCAAGACAGGCCTCGGTCAGCTCCACGCTCGTCACCTCGCCCTTGCGGAGCGCGTCGCGGGCGGCGGCGATGGTCAGTTTCGGCAGGTCGGACATGCTCACTCCACCACCTTCGGCACGGCAAAGAACCCCTCTCGGGCGTCGGGCGCATTGGCGAGCACCCTGGCCTGCTGGTTGCCGTCGGTCACCACGTCCTCGCGCCGCTTCAGCCGCATCGGCGTGACCGAGACCATGGGCTCCACCCCTTCGACATCCACCTCCTGCAACTGCTCGATGAACCCGAGGATCGTGTTGAACTCGGAGGCGAGCGCGTCGAGATCGCCCTCCTCGACCCGGATCCGGGCGAGATGGGCCACCTTGCGGGCGGTATCGCGGTCGATCGACATGGGCGGGACCCCTTGCTGCGGATGCCGCCCGGCCTTAGCCCCTCGCCGCCCGGCCTTCAAGCGCGCGGGACCGGCGCAGATCGCCGAGATAGACGAGGATCATCCAGCCCAGCATCACGCCGTTCAGGATGTGCCACATGAAATGCGTCCCCAGCGGCAGCGCCTCGCAGACGCCCATGTCCAACGACCGGAAGACGAGACTTGCGCAGAGGATGCCCGCCCCGATGGCAAGCCCCCTCGCCGTCTCGGGCCTGCGGTGGCGCAAGGCGACTGCATAGGCGGCGATCAGCATGGGCACCGGCCAGTAGAAGGCCGAGATGCCGAAGAACGGCAGCCGCTCGATCAGCGGCGTGGCCACGATTGTCAGCGGAACGAAACCCGCCGCGCCCAGCGCCGCGAGAGGCCAGCCAAGGCCCCAGAACTGCCGGTTGGCGGCGTAGATGTAGACGAGGATGTAGAGCAGGATCGGCGTCGTGTCGGCGGTCGCTGCCCAGGCCGTCGCATGGGTGTGGAACAGGTAGCTCCCGACTCCGATGGCGGCGAGGATCACCGCCAGCAACCGCGCGAGCGGCGCGCCCTTGGTGCGCGGCCAGACATAGGCCGCGGCGATCAGGAAGGCCGCGTTGGTCAGCGCGTTCACCGGCTCGGACCAGTAGGAGAAGTCCGTCCTCTCGCAATAGATGTCGATCTGCTCCATCCAGTCCATGTTAGCCTTCCCCCGACTCACCTGTCCGACACGGGAGATAGACCATGAAGATCGTCTGGCTTGGCCATTCCGCCTTCCGCATCGAAATCGGCGGCGAGGTGCTGCTGATCGACCCCTGGCTCGAGGGCAATCCCGCCTTCCCGTCCGATCGCCGGGCCGAGGCCATCTCGGGCGCCACGCACATCCTGCTGACCCATGCCCATGGCGATCATGCCTCCGAGGTGCCGTCCGTCGCCGCCGACACCAGCGCGCCGGTCTGCTGCGTGCACGAACTGGCGGAACTCTGGCTGAAACCCGCCGGGGTCGAGGCGAGGGCCTTCGGCAAGGGCGGCACCCTCGCGCTCGACGGCTGCACGGTCACCATGGTCACCGCCGCCCATTCCTCCTCGCTCGACTTCCTCGAGAACCCGCCCCCCGCCGGCGGCGAAGCGGGATTCGTCATCAGGGGCGAGGGCCGGTCGGTCTATGTTTCCGGCGATACCGACGTGATGGCCGACATGGCCCAGATCGCCGCGCGCCACGCGCCGGACGTCGGCATCCTCTGCTGCGGCGGGCATTACACGATGGACATGGAGGGCGCGGCCTTCGCGGCGAAGACCTACTTCGACTTCCGGACCGTGATTCCCTGCCACTACGGCACCTTTCCGATCCTCGCCCAGTCCGCCGATCCCCTGGTGCAGGCCCTGCCCGGCGTCGACGTGCGCACGCCCGCCGTGATGGAGGCCGTGACGCTCTGATCCCCGTGCCTCTCGATTTGCCGATGGAAACCGGAGCCCCCCTTGGGTAGTGTCCGCTCATGGTGGCCCTACAAGATATCGCGGCGGCAGCCTTTCTCGGGGTCGAATCCTCCCTCGGCGGCCGCCGCTGGGTCGGCCCAGGCATCGAACAGGAGCGCGCCGCAGAGGCCCTGGCCCAGACCACGGGCCTGCCCGCCCCCGTCTGCGCCCTCCTCGCCCGCCGCGGCATCCTCGCCGAGGCCGCCGAGGGCTTCATGGCCCCCGCCCTGCGCGACCTGCTGCCCGATCCCCTCTCCTTGCGCGACATGGCCCCCGCCGCCGCCCGCCTGGTCGCGGCGACCCTCCGGCGCGAACGCATCGCGGTCTTCGGCGACTACGACGTCGACGGCGCCTGCTCCGCCGCCCTGCTCCATGCCTGGCTGAAACCCTTCGGGCTGACCCCCACCCTCTACATCCCCGACCGGATCGACGAGGGCTACGGGCCCAACGCGCCCGCCATGGCCGAGCTCGCCAGGGGCCACGATCTGATCCTCTGCGTCGACTGCGGCACCCTCTCCCATGACGCCCTCGCCGCCGCGCGCGGCGCGGATGTCGTCGTCCTCGACCACCACCTCGGCGGAGAGACCCTGCCCCCCGCCCTCGCCGTGGTGAACCCCAACCGCCAGGACGAGACCGGCGATCTCGGCCATCTCTGCGCCGCCGCCGTGGTGTTCCTGACGCTGGTGGAGGCGAACCGTCTTCTGCGCGCGCAGGGCACCAGCGGCCCCGATCTCATCTCCCTTCTCGACCTCGTCGCGCTGGCCACAGTGGCCGATGTCGCCCCCCTGACCGGCGTCAACCGCGCCTTCGTGCGTCAGGGCCTCGCCGTCATGGCCCGGCGCGAGCGTACCGGCCTCACGGCCCTCGCCGACGCAGCGCGACTCGACACCGCCCCCGTGGCCTATCACCTGGGCTATGTCCTCGGCCCCCGCATCAACGCGGGCGGGCGCATCGGCGCCGCAGACCTCGGCGCGCGGCTCCTGTCCACCTCCGACCCGCACGAGGCCGCGGCGCTCGCCGAGCGGCTCGAAAAGCTCAACGAGGAACGCCGCGAGATCGAGGCCGCCGTCCGCGATGCGGCCCTCGAGCAGGCCGAGGCGCGCGGCACCTCCGGACCGCTGGTCTGGGCCGCGGGCGAAGGCTGGCACCCGGGCGTCGTCGGCATCGTCGCGGCGCGCCTCAAGGAGGCCACGAACCGCCCCGCCGTGGTCATCGGCCTCGACGGGGACATCGGCAAGGGCTCGGCCCGCTCCGTCGCGGGCGTCGATCTCGGCGCGGCGGTGCAGCGCGTCGCCGCAGAGGGCCTGCTCCTGAAGGGCGGCGGTCACCGGATGGCCGCGGGCCTCACCGTCGACCGTGCGCGGCTCGAGTCCGCCATGGCCCGCCTTGCCGAACTCCTGGCCCGGCAGGGGGCCGGCGCCGGCGGGCCGCGCGATCTCGCCGTCGACGGCCTGCTGATGCCGGGCGCCGCGACGCGCGACCTCTGCGCCGCCCTCGACCGCTGCGGCCCCTTCGGCCAGGGCGCCCCCGCGCCGCGCTTCGCCTTTCCCGACCTCGCCGTGGCGCAGGCCCGCGAGGTCGGTCAGGGCCATCTCAAGGTGAGGTTCCGAGACGGCCTCGGCGGCAGCCTCGAGACCATCGCCTTCGGTGGGCTCGACACGCCCATGGGTCACGCCCTGATGACCCACGGCGGCGGGCGGTTCCACGTCGCCGGCCGCCTCGAGGTCAACGTCTGGCAGGGCCGCGAGAGCGTCCAGATGAAGCTCGAGGACGCCGCCCCCGCCTGACCCGGCGGCCGGACCAAATTTTCCCAGACAGCCCTTGCGCCCCGAAATCGCTTTGGCTAAAGCACGCCTCACCGCCAGCGTGGCCCGTTCGTCTATCGGTTAGGACGCCAGGTTTTCAACCTGGAAAGAGGGGTTCGATTCCCCTACGGGCTGCCACTTCCCTCCACTCTCAAGCTGGCGCGACACCTCCCTCCGCGGGGGCCCTCGTGCATTGGCTAGCGTTACTCGGGCCGATGTCGACGGTGCCGCCAAGGCGCCTGTGATCATCGCGCTTCGGAACCGGGGGATCCGCGCCGGGGCAGGAAGGCGGGAGCGCATCGCGATCCGAGAGCCCCGCAGTGGGGGCGTCCTGCTGCGTCGAAGTTCCGACCGCCTCGCCGGACACTCCGCGCCGTCCCGGGGTCGCGCGGCCCGGTGCAGGGGATGCGCCACCCCGGAGAGGCGACGCAGAGCGGGTCACTCCCGGGCCCGCGCGACCTCCTCGGCCGTCACCGCGCCGAAATCGCCTTCGACGAAATCGTTGCCGAAGTGCGACCTGATATAGTTGACCAGGTCCGCGATCTGCTGATCGTCGAGGAGGCTTCCAAAGGGCGGCATCCCGGCCTGGCCGTGCACCACGACGTTCACCGGATAGGCCGGTGCCTCGAGGAGCGGATTGTCGGCAAGGGCGGGGTATTCGCCCGCACCCACGGCGCCCTCTCCGTCCGGCATGTGGCACCCGGCGCAGACGGCGTTGTAAACCGCCTCGCCGCCCTCGTGCGGGATGTTCCCGTCACCGCGGAAGGTCCGGAACTCCTCTTCGGTCGGCGTGAAGGTGCGGAAGTCCGACGCGGGGTCTCCCTCGGATGTCTCCACAGGGGGCGGTGCCTCCTGCGCCGCGGCAAAGCCGGCGGTGAGCAGGGCGAAAGGCAGGATCGTCTTCGTCAGGGTCATCTCCGGTCTCCTCAGCGCTGCGCCGTGGCGCGTTCGTGAAGCTGCTGGATGGCGTCAAGCGCCGAGAGGATCGCCCCCTCCTGCCAGGCCGGCAGGTAGGACAGATGCTCGCCGGCCAGCGCGATCCGGTCGCCCTCGCCCATGCGCACCGTCTCCTCGTAGTCGCGCTCCTTGTCCTCCCAGATGCCGTAACAGCCGAGCACCCAGGGCACCTTGTGCCAGGGCACGCTGACGGCGGTCTTGAACTCGTCGGGGTATTGCGGGTGGATTCGCGCACCGTATTCCAGGACCCAGCGCGTGCGTTCGTCGGGCTGCATCGCGTTGAACTGGTAGGCGGGCGCCCCCCAGCAATAGGCGCCGAGCAGGACCCCGCCGCCGGACTTCAGATAGTCGTTCGACGGATAGCTTATGAGCGAGATCGGCAGATCGGTATAGGTGATCCCCCCGTAGATGTGCTCGTCCTCCTCCCAGAAGCGGCGGCGGAACTCGAGCCCGGCCTTGAAGCCGTCGGCGTAGTACATCGTCTCGATGGCGCGGGCGCGCGTGCCGGAAAAGCCGTGGTCCATCTGCCCGAGGATCGAGAACGGGATCGTGCAGACGCACCAGTCGGCGGTGATCTCCGTCACCTCGCCGGGCGCGGCCGCGTCGACATAGCCCGCCGTGACGCCGGTCTCGTCCTGACGCAGGCTCACGACCTTGGCGTTGTAGGTGATGACGTCGCCCACTTCCCGCTCGAAGGCCCGCGCGATCATGTCCATCCCGCCCACGGGCTGGAAGATCGCCTGCTGGTGGTGGACGGTCTCGGCATCCGGCAGCCAGCGCCAGAGGCGGCTGTCGAGCAGCGTCTCGAGATCCATGGGCTCCGACGGCACGCCCTTGGCGTTGCGCCCGCCGCCCGGCCAGCGCTCAAAGCCGCGATAATCGGACGTCTCCTCGCTCATGACATAGGCGTAATCCTCGGTGAGCGTGCCATAATCCCGAAGCGCCTCGAGAAGCAGCGCGCGATCCTCCTCGGTCAGCTCCTCGTCGAGCGCGCCGCTGTTGGTGGCCTTCGCCAGAAGCTCCGCCACATGGCCGCGGAAATCCGTGGCCACCTCGCGATACCGTTGCGGCGCGCCGCCGAACGCCTCGCTCCGATGGAGATAGGCGTTGTGATTCTCCTGGATGAAGGGCTGAAGCTCGACTCCGAGCCTGCGGCAGTAGTCGAGGATGGCATAGTGATTGTACGGGATTCGCCAGGGACCGGGGTTGAAATAGTTCCCCTCATCGAAGTCCACGGACTGCGTCGCGCCGCCCATCTCGGTGTAGGCGTCGCCGCCCCGCAGAGTCCAGCAGCGCCCGCCGGCCTTCTCGCGGTATTCGAGGATCTGCACCTCGTAGCCCGCGGCCCTCAGCTCCAGCGCCGCCGTCAGCCCCGCGAGACCCGCACCAAGGATCAGGACCCGCTGCCCGCCGCCGTCGCCGGTCAGCTCGATCGGTCCGGTGTAGGTCGATTCCTGTGCGAAGCCGATGCTCGCCATCGCGGAATACATCGCCGCCGTGCCGGCCGTCGTCCCGATCGTCGTGAGCAGCTCACGTCGTGTCATTGCCATGGCCTCTCTCCCTTCCTTGCAAGTGGGAGGGCCTCCCGGCCTGAGTGACGAAGAAGCACCGCCCGCAGACGACCAACCGCACCGCACCGGGCGTGTTCCGGGAAAGGCCGGTCGACGGACCCGGACCAGGGCGCTCCCGTCGACTCCCGCCGGCCCTCAGCCCGGGGCGCGGCTCCCCCCGCTCGCCAGCAGGAAGAAGTAGGGAGCGGAGCGCCGCATCTCCATCAGCCCGAGGACGCGCCTTGCGTCGATGCGCCGGAAATGGTCGACGATCGGCTGCCGGTCATAGATCATGGCGGCGCTCGCCGTGCCGCGGAAACCGACGGTCGCGAGACGGGCCGCCGGCCTGCGGGTCCGAAAGACGGGCAGAACGAGCCGGAACGCCCCGCATGTCACGCCACTGCCGGCGAGTCGCGGCCAGCGCAGCGCGAGGCCGAGGGGCATCCGGCGCGGGTCGAGCGCGATCCCGGGACCGAAAATCAGCGGGTCGACGTCGTCGCAACTCCGGAAACGCTTGCCCTGCCAGCCGAGACGTTCGAGCAGGCCGTCGAACGGATGGTCTGTCGGCAGTCCGACGCCGCTCCAGTCGCCAAGCATCTCCTCGGGCAGGACGGGCGGAAGGCCGTCGAACCGCGCGAGCGCCGCCTCCCGCGACAGGCCGTCCCGGCGCCAGCGGCGGACCCAGTTCGGCTCCGGACTCCTGCGCGATCCGGCCCGGGCCCTGGGCGAGTCCGGGTCGAGCACCTCCGCCAGTTCTGCGGCCAACGCGCCCGGCCGGTCGCCGTATCGGGCCGAGTGATGAAAGGCCGTGACGCGCCGTGCGCCCGCGGTCCGCGCGATCTCCCCCGCGGCGCGGGCCGTAAGATGCGCCGTCTGGGCAGCGAGGTGCCGGTCGGCATCGAGAAACGGGGTCTCGATGAAGAGATGGTCGGCCCCGGAGGCCAGGCGCACGATCCGGTCTCGGTTCGCCGCGGTATCGGCGGCGTCCGTGACATAGACCACCCGCTGGCCGCGCTGGGTCCTGAAGACCCGCCCGCGCAGGTCGCCCAGTGGCACCGGGCCGCGGCCTGGAACCTCGACCCGATGCTCGTCCGGCGCCTCCCCGCGGATCGCCCGCTTGGCCTCGTCGAGCCAGGGCCCGACCGACAGGCCCTGCTCCTCGAGCGCGGTCTTCCAGACGTTGACGCGAATGCTCTCCTGGAGGGCGAAAGCGAGGGACGGAATGCCGTGGTCGAGCGCCACGCCTTCCACGGCGAGATCGTCCTCGGCGAGTACAGTGCCCTCGGGATGGACCGGCGGCGGCAGGTCGCGGCGACGGAACGCCTCCCGGGCGCGGAACTCGACGGCCCGCGCGATGCGGCGCCCATCGAAGTCGCTGACGGAGAGGCGGAAATCGACCGAGGTTTCGTCGAGAAGATTCCAGGTGAAGGCGCCGAGACGGTTCTCCACCTGCTCCACGAAGCCCTCGGGGCCGAGGATGCCGAGCGGATGCGGGCGATGCAGTCGCAATCGCAGAAGACGGTCGAAGCCCGCCACATGGTCCATGTGGGCATGGGAAACGAAGACATGGCTGACCCGCAGAAGCTCCCTAGGACTGAGCCGCGCGAGGTCGCCCATGTCGAAGAGCATGGCACGCCGACCGAAGCGGAAATCGAGATAGACGCCGGGATCGCCGTCCGGCGGATTGACGAGGCGTGGCTGCACGAGCTGGGTCATGGAGGACATCTAGCAGAGATGGATCGAACAGGCCCGCCGTTCGCCCGCCGGATTGCCCGCGTGCCAGCCCCTGGTCCCGCTCTTCGGCATCGTTCGGGACGGCTGTCGCGCTCATGCGCCTGAAATCGCCCGCCCCCGCGCGGCGGAGGCCGTCGCCCCCGGGTTCCGCTCGGCGCAGGCTCGGGCCGGTTCGGGGCCCGCCGGGCACGATCCCGGCGGGAGCGCCCGCACGCGCCGGCGTGCAGCGCCTCGCGCCCGGGCGGGGCGTCACGTCGGCCGGAGCGCCGGGGCGGAAACCGCGTCGCCACGCTTTCGCCTGTCCCTCCCGCGCCGCGTCGGCCCCATCCGGATCGCGCCCGGCGGTCGGCGGCCCCGGCGCGGCTCGCCGTGAATGCCCATGCCGATCTCCATCTCCCCCTCGGGCAGGTCGGAATTCGGGCGCCCCGTCGGCGGCAGCGTGCAGGCCGACAGCGCCACGCCCATGGTCCGCGTCGCGCGCCGCCGCGGTCTCCACCGCCTCGGGGGACAGGCCCAGGGCACGGACGGGCCGGATGGGCCGACACCATGCCCGCGATCAGCTCCCCGATCAGCCGGTCCGCCGCGTCGATCAGCCTTCTCTTCGGTCCCGTCCCTCCTGCCCCGCCCCGACGAGGATGCCCCGATCCCCCTCCCGCCGGAGGGTCATGCCGTGGCGCCGCCTCAGAAGCTCCGCCAGGGCCTCGAGCTCCTCGGCCTGACGGTCCTCTCCCCAGCCCAGAACCTCTCCCGCCAGGGCGCAGATGCGCCGGGCCAGCCCCGCGTCGATCCGGCCGGTGATCGCAAGGTCCGTCCGCCGCAGGACGATGTCCTCGAGCCGTCCCACCCGTTCCGCCCGCGCGATCCACCGGATCTCCGCCTCGCTGTAGCCGGCCCCGAGCCAGACCGGCTCCGCCCCTTCCGCCTCGGCGACCGCCGCCGCCGTCGTCCCGTAGCGTGCCAGAAGCTGCAGCGCCCGCTCCTCGTCCACCCCCGTCTTCGTGGCGCAGCCCCTCGCCCAGGCAGCCCTCGCCTCGGCCCCGTCCGGCATGTCCCTTCCCCCGCCGATCGGCATCAGGTCCGTGGCGCAGCGCCGCGCCCGGCCCAGCCCGGCCAGCACCACGTCCGCTACCTCCGCCGCGAAGGCGCGGTAGGTCGTCCACTTGCCGCCGACGAGCGAGATGACCGGGAACGGCCTCTCCCCCGACGCCGCCGCGACCGGCGCGGAATGATCCCGCGAGATCAGCCCCGGCGCGACACCCTCCGAGGCCGGCAGGGGCCGCACCCCCGCATAGGCATGGACGATCTGGCTCTCCCGGAACTCGAGCCCCGGCAGAAGGTCCCTCAGCGCGCCGAGAAAATAGGCCACCTCCGCTTCGGTGCAGTGCGCGGCATCCGGATCGTCGTCCGGAATGTCGGTCGATCCCACCAGCGCCCGCCCCGCATGGGGAAAGACCAGCAGGATCCGCCCGTCCTCCCCCTCGAAATAGATCATCCGCCCGTCGAGCTGCCGCAGCAACTCCGGATGGTCGAGCAGGATGTGCGAGCCCTTCGTGCCCCCGATCAGCCGCGTCTCGAGCCCCAGACAGGCGTTGACCCCGTCGATCCAGGGCCCCGCCGCGTTCACAACCACCTTCGGGCGAAAGCGCCGCGCAGGGCCGCGCTGCGGCGCCACCGTCACCACGCCCGCCTCCTGTCCCGTCACCGGCGCCCAGGTCAGCGCCTCGGAGCCCGGCGCATCTCTCAGACCGTCCTGCACCAGCTCCAGCACCAGCCGCTCCGGCGCGGTGATCGCCGCATCGTAATAGGTGCCCGCCGCCTTGATCCGCGGCGTCAATGCGGGCAGCCCGGCAAGCGCCTTCCTGCGCGACAGGAACCCGTGCCCCGGCATCACCCGCGCCCTCGCGCCGAAGCGGTCGTAAAGCACCAGACCCGCCTTGATCAGCACCGCCCCCCGGCTGCGCTGCGACGAAGGACGCCCGAAGAAAGTCCGGATCGCGGGCCAGATGCCCTTGGCCCAGGACTGGATCGGAATGAGCGTCGGCAGCGGCCGCACCAGATGCGGCGCGTTCCTCAGCAGCAGGTTCCGCTCGTAGGTCGCCTCCGCCACCAGCCGGAACTCCCCGGTCTCGAGATATTTGAGCCCGCCATGGATCAGCCGAGACGGCGCGGCGCTGGTGCCCGAGCCGAAATCGCCCTTGTCCACTATCGCACAGTTCAGCCCCTGCGCGCAGAGATCGCGAAAGAGCCCGGCGCCGTTGATGCCCGCGCCGACGATCAACACGTCGAGCTCGGTCACCTCGTCAGCCATCCCCCGGCGTCCTGCCCTGCACGTCAAGCGCATTGACCGCGCCCCAGGTCCCCTCCAGCGCCGCGGCGGAGGCAAGGTAGGTCCGATAGCGCCCCTCGTAATGCGCCCGCCGCCCCCCGTCCGGCACATACCGCACCGACGCCGCCGCCAGATCGCGCGGGTCGGCGTCGAACCGCGAAAAGAGCCCCACCGCCGCCCCCGCGCAAAGCGCCGCGCCCCAGGCCGCCGCCTCGTCGGTCTCGGTGACCGTGACGGGCATCCCCAGCACGTCGGCAAAGAGCTGCGCCACGGCGGGGTTGCGCGAGGCGCCCCCGGTCAGCCGCGCCTCCTCCGCCGGGAAGGCGCCGCGCAACAGGTCCACATGCTCCCGGTGGTTGAAGACGATCCCCTCCATCAGCGCCGCCAGCACGTCGCCCCGGTCGTGCCAGCCGCGCAGACCGATCAGGCTCGCGCTCGGCTCCGCCCCCCGGGGCGAACCGAAGAGATAGGGGTGGTAGATCACCGAAGAGGCCCGGCTCAGCCCCCGTTTCAGCTCCCCCGAGAGCGCCTCATGGATGCTGCGCCCCTCCCTCTCGGCCAGGATGCGATCCGCGCCGCAGAAGGTGCCGAGGAACCAGTCGTAATTCGTCGTCGAGGCGGGCGAGATCGACATGGTGTTCCACAGACCCGGCTCGATCGCCGAGCGGCAGAACCAGCCGGGATCGACCGCGGGCGCGGCAGAGACGCATTCGTTGATCGAATAGGTCCCTGCGACGATCCCCACGATGCCCGGTTGATGGGCGCCGATCCCCAGCGCCGAGGCGGTCACGTCATGGAGCCCCGCCGCCACCGGCGTGCCCTCGGCCAGCCCCGTCAGCGCCGCCGCCTCCGCCGTCACCGCGCCCACGACTTGCGCCGAATGGCCCACCTCGGGCAGCGCGTCCCTTAGCGCCCCGAGCCCGAAGAGCGCGAGCGCCTCCTCGGACCAGGCCTGCGTGCCCACATCGGCAAAGGAGGTGCTGGCCTCGGTCCGGTCCGTCCCGATGGTCCCCGTCAGCCGCGCCCTCAGCCAGTCCTTGCAGGCCAGCAGATGCCCGATCCGGGCAAAGCGTTCCGGCTCCCGGTCCCTTATCCAGCGCAGCAGCGCCGAGGGGGCCGAGGCATGGGGCACCTGCCCGGTGATCCGCAGACTGTCCGCGCCCGTCCCGTCCGCCTGCCAGTCCCGGACGACCTCCGCCGCGCGGCTGTCGAGCGACAGGACCCCCCGTCCCAGCGGCGCCGCCTCCCGGTCCAGCAGGTAGACCCCGTCACCATGGGCCGTGGCCGCCACCGCGGCGATCCCGCCCGGCGCCGTGCCGCTCGCCGCCATCGCCTCCCGGATCGCCGAGGCGGTCTGCCGCCACAGGTCGTCCATGTCCCGCTCCACATGGCGCGGAGCGGGCATCGACTGCCGCACGTTGCGCCGGGCGACGGCGACCTGACGGCCTTCGGTGTCGAAGATCACCGCCTTCGTCACCGTGAGCCCGCTGTCGATGGCCAGGATCCGGCTCATCCCCGCGCCCCCTCCGGCGCCGGCACGGCCGCCTAGTCCTTCCGGTGGCGCGCGTCGACCGCGTCGATGGCGTTCACGTTCCCGGCCGACCGCCCCTCGGGATCGAAGCTGGCCCCCAGAAAGGCGTCCGCGATGTCCTTGGCCAGCTCCGCCCCGATGACCCGAGCGCCCATGGTGATGATCTGCGCGTTGTTCGAGGTCGCGGCCTTTCCCGCCGAATAGGTGTCATGGCATTGCGCGGCGCGGATGCCCGGCACCTTGTTCGCCGCCATCTGCACGCCGATGCCGGTCCCGCAGACGAGGATCGCCCGCTCGTACTCCCCCGCCATCACCGCCGAGGCCACGCGCTCGGACATGTCGGCATAGAACTTGTCCGGCCCGTCTCCGGTGCGCGAGACCTCCGATACCTCGTGCCTCTCCGCAAGATACTCCGCCAGAACCTTGGCAAGGCCCTCTCCGGCGCTGTCGCCGGCCACTGCGATCTTCATGATGACCCCTTCCTTTCAGAGTGCGGCGGCACAGCGGTCCAGAATGTCGAGGTAGCCCTCGACCCTCCAGGCCGACCGCCCGATGAACAGCCCGTCCACATGCGGGCAGGCAATCAGCTCTTCGCAATTCTCCGGGGTGACCGACCCGCCGTAAAGGCAGGGCACCCGCCGCCCCAGAACCTCCTCCGCGAACGCGCCGATCTCCGCCTGCCGCGCGTCGGCATAATCCGCAGAGGCGGGCGTGCCGTGCTCGCCGATGGCCCAGACGGGCTCATAGGCCAGCAGGATCGGCGCGCCGCTGCCCGCCGCCCCCGCCAGCGCCCCGCGCACCTGCGCCGCGAGGATGTCGCCGGCGCGCCCGCTCTCGCGGTCCTCCAGCGTTTCCCCGATGCAGATGAGAGGGGTCAGCCCATGCCGCAGCGCGGCGGCGACCTTCAGCCCGACCGTCTCGTCCGTCTCGCCGAAATGCGCGCGCCGCTCCGAATGGCCAAGCTCCACGAGGTCGAGCCCGCAATCGGTGAGCATCGGCGCGGAGATCTCCCCGGTCCAGGCGCCCGCATCGGCCCAGTGCATGTTCTGCGCGCCCACCTTGACGCTCGTGTCCTTCAGCCGCGCCTTGACCTGCCGCGCGGCCGTGAACGGCGGCACGACGAACCGCTGGATGCGCGCGTCCCGCTCCCCGTCCGCCTCGGCGAGTACCGCGGCAAAGGCCTCGGCCTCCGCCAGCGTCTTGTTCATCTTCCAGCTCGTGCCGATCCAGATGTCGGGCGTGCTCATGCGGCGGCCTCCTGTGCCCGTGCGATGGTCAGGGACAGCCCCGCGCCCTCCAGCTCCGCGCGAACCTCGGGCGGCGGGGCGCCGTCGGTGATGATGTGCCGGAACTCGCTCAGCGCCGCGAGCCGGTAGAGCGCGGCCTGCCCGAACCGCCCATGGTTCACGGCAAGACAGCACTCATCCGCCTGCCGGATCATCGCCCTTTTGCAACGGGCCACACTGTCATCCATGTGGAACACCTCGAGCCCCGCCACCGCCGGCGAGGACAGAAAGGCCAGGTCCGCCCTCAGCCCCGCCAGCGCCTCCTCGGCCAGCGAGCCGAGATAGGCGTTGTACTTCTGCGAATAGACGCCGCCGATGGCGATGAGCGTGATCCCCGCCTCGCCCTGCAGCGCCTCGAGGATGGCGACGTTGTTGGTGATCACCGTCAGCGGCCGCTTCCCGGGCACCATCCGCCCCAGCACCGCCGCCATCGAGCCGTCGTTGATCATCACCGTCATGCCCGGCTCGATCAGCTCAAGCGCCGCCCGCGCCATCGCGGCCTTGGCCTCCGCGCCCTGCCGTTCGCGGAACCGGAAATCGCTCTCGAACCGGGTCCCCGACCGGATCGTCGCGCCGCCCCGGATCTTCCGCAGAACCCCCGCCGCCTCCAGCTCGTCCAGATCGCGGTGAATGGTCATGCGCGAAACGTCGAACCGCAGCGCAAGCGCCTCGAGCTGGACCTCTCCGTCCGCCACGAGCACGTCCATGATGCAGTGCTGCCGCTCGTCGCGCTTCATCGAGCCTCCGTCTAACGTCACACTATGCATCACAAGCTAACAGGTCAATGATGTGACATTGAGTCATGACCTGTGACAAACCCCGACCGGCTCACCGCGCCAGCAACTGCTGCGCCGTCCGCTCGTCCGTGATCAGCCCCGACAGATGCCCGCTCCTCAGGATCGCCTGCAGCGGCCCCACCTTCTCCTCGCCGCCCGCGATCGCGATGATCCGGTCGCCGCGCCCCTTCTCCAGCGGCACGGTCACCGTCCGCGCGGTCAGCGGCGTATCGACAAGGGCGCCCTCCCGGTCGAAGAAATGCCCCAGCATCTCCCCAACGCCGCCCGACTTCGAGATCTCCTCGATCTCCCCCGGCCGGATCAGCCCCGAGACCACGAGCTGCGCCGAGGACCCGGCGGAGCCGACGCCCACCACCTTCACCGGCGCCGACCGCGCGATCTCCAGCACCTCCGAGACGCCGCGCTGGGCCAGCAGCACCTTCCGGTCCTCGATCGAATTGGCGAAGAACGGGACCGGCAGGACATAGGAACTGGCGCCGGTCTTCACGGCCAGCATGTACATCACGTCATGGGGGTTCGCCGCATAGCTGCGCGTCAGCCCCCCCATCAGCGACACGAACCGCCGGTCCGGCATCGACAGGTTGGGCATCGCCTGCACCATCGCGGCGAGCGTCCGGCCATGGCTGATCCCGATGGTCGTCACCTCGCCAAGCTCCAGCAGGCGCCGCAGGAACGACGCCCCCGCCCGCCCCAGCGTCCGCAGCGGCAGCCCGCCCTCGTCGAGATCCGGCGCGACCTCGCAGACATCCAGCCCATAGCGCCGCCGCAAGGCCTCCTCGAGCTCGATGCAGGCGACGATCTCGCCCTCGATGCTGACCTTGACCGCGCCCTCCGCGACCGCCTTCTGGATCAGCCGATGCGCCTTCACCGAGGGCACGCCCAGCCGCTTGGCCACCTCCGCCTGCCGCAGCCCGCCGACGTAATGCAGCCAGGCGGCCCGCAGCGACAATGAGGTTTCGGCATCCGGCGAGCGATCCTTTGCCATGTCCTGCCCTCTGTTCCTCTCCCGTCAGACGCCCAGCGCCGCGACCATCCTCACCGCGGCGGCGGCCTCCGCGCCCTTCCTCACGAAATGCGCGCGGAAGAAGGCCCGGTGCTCCTCCGAGGGCTGGAAATGATGCGGCATCAGCGAGACCGAAAAGGTGGGAACCCCGGTGGCCAGCTGCGCCTGCATCAGCCCGTCCACGACCGCCGCCGCGACGAAATCATGCCGGTAAATGCCGCCGTCCACCACCAGTGCGGCACAGACGATGGCGTCATGCCCGCCCGCGCGGCCGAGTTTCTGCGCCAGAAGCGGCATCTCGAAGGCGCCGGGCACGTCGAAGACCGACATCTCCACCGGCGTGCCCGCCTCGGCCATGTCGGTCTCGAATCCGACAAGGGCCTGATCCACGATATCCGCATGCCAGCGGGCCTTGATGAAGGCGATCCTCAGCGTTTCAGTCATTCTCGATTTCCGTTGTGGAGACATGAACATAGGGCGCCCCGCGACCGGGCAAGGCGCCTTCCCCGGGGCGGCCCGCGCGCCTCAGAGCTTCAGATCCCGCGCGCCGCTGTCGATATGAGGCGCCCAGAAGGCGACGCTCTCGGCGATCTGCGCGATCACCTGCCGGTCGTTCGGCTCGCGCTCCTTGAACGACAGCTCGAGGCATATCTCGTTGTCCTCCGCCCCGCCCTCGGCCAGCGCCGCCAGCAGCGGGCCGGGCTGGACGGAGCCCTTGGCGTTGTATTCGGCGGTGAAGGGCCGGTGCCCCGACTTGTCCAGCATCGACTGCTTGATATGGATGATCGGGCTCAGCTTCGGCACCGCGCGCGCCCAGGCATAGGGATCGGTGTCGTCGGGATCGGGACTGGTCACGTCGCCGTGGTCGATATCGGCCATCATCCACATGGGGATCGCCATGTCCGCGGCACTCAGCCGCTCCTGAAGGTCGAGACAGGCGCGGATCGTCTCCCCGAACTCCCGCCCCACGCTCATCGGCTCCCAGAACACATGGTCGAGCCCCGCCGCACTGCCGTGCTCCGCCACCTCCGCCCAGCAGTCGATGGCGATGCGAATGAGGTCCTCCCGCCGGGCCGGATCGTCGAAATCCCGGTAGGTCAGGATCGCGAACTGCGTGCCCACCGACCGGCCGCCCAGATCGCTGATGATGTCGGCGAAGGTCTTGAACCAGTCCACGTAGTAGCGCCGCACCTCCGGGTCCGGATGCCCGAAATGGTTGAGCCGCCCGTAGGGCCCCGTCATCCCGGATGTCACCCGGCACCCGCTGCGCCCCAGCGCGCGGTCCATCTCGCGCGTCAGCCTCCGGATCACCGGGGCGGGCCAGCTCGGGTTGATGAATTCATGCGTCAGCTGGATGTCGCGGATGCGGATGTCCCGCGCGATCGCCTGGATCAGGTCGTCCGGCTCGGCAAAGCGGTTCACCAGCGGATTGGTATTCAGCGACAGCGTCAGGCCCATGTCACGCGGCCTCGGCATGGGTGCGCCGGAACCAGTCGGCAAAGGCCGCCTGCTCCGCCTCGGTCAGATGCAGCCTGTGCTTGGTGCGCCGCCACAGGATGTCCTCGGGCGTCTGCGCCCACTCGTGCGTCATCAGGTAGCGCACCTCCGCCTCGTAGAGCTCGCCGCCGAAATGCCGCCCGAGCCCGGCGAGGGACGTGGCCTCGCCCACGATCAGCGCCACCCGCGTCCCGTAGAGCCGTCCGTAATGCCGCCGCAGGCCACGGGGCATCCACGGGTAATCCCGCTTCATCTGCCCGCTGAAGCTCTCGTAATCCGCCTTCGGCATGTCGCCGCCCGGCAGCGGGGCGGAGGCCGTCCAGTCCCGCGCCATCCCCGGAAAGAACTTCGCCAGACGGTGCATCCCCCGCTCCGCCAGCTCGCGGTAGGTGGTGATCTTGCCGCCGAAGATGTTCAGGAGCGGCGCGCCCCCCACCTCGTCGAGATCGAACACGTAGTCGCGCGTCACCGCCGAGGGATTGCCCTGCCCGTCGTCGAAGAGCGGGCGCACGCCCGAAAAACTTGTCTCCACGTCCTCGGGCGTCAGCTCCTCCTTGAAATAGCGGTTCACCGCGTCGATCAGGTAGCGGATCTCGCCCTCGTCCGCGGCCACGCTTTCGGCCTCGCCGTCATAGGCGATGTCGGTGGTGCCGATCAGCGCCTTGTCGCCCTCGTAGGGATTGATGAAGATCACCCGCTTGTCGGTATTCTGCACCAGATAGGCCTGCTCGCCCTTCCAGAACTTCGGCACGATGATGTGGCTGCCCTTCACCAGACGCACGTTCCGGGCCGAATTCGACCGCGCGACCCGGCGGACCACATCCGTCACCCAGGGCCCCGCCGCGTTCACCAGCACACGCGCGCGGAAATTGCGCCGCTCGCCCGTCCCGCTGTCCGCCACGGTCACGTGCCAGGCTCCGTTCTCGCGGCTCGCGGACACACACGGACTGCGCGTCAACACCACCGCCCCCCGTTCGGCCGCATCCACCGCGTTCAGGATCACCAGCCGCGCGTCGTCGACCCAGCAGTCGGAATACTCGAAACCCCTGGTGTAGCGGTCCTTCAGCGGCGCCCCCTCGGGGTCGCGCCGCAGGTTCAGGCTTCTTGTACCCGGAAGCCGCACCCGCCCGCCGAGATGGTCATAGAGGAACAGCCCCAGCCGGATCAGCCAGGCCGGCCGGTCCTGCGGGCTGTGCGGCAGCACGAACCGCATCGGCCAGATGATGTGCGGCGCGTTGCGCATCAGCACCTCCCGCTCGATCAGCGCCTCCCGCACCAGCCGGAACTCCCGGTACTCGAGATACCTCAGCCCGCCATGCACCAGCTTGCCCGACCGCGACGAGGTCCCCTCCGCCAGGTCGCCCTTCTCGCACAGCGCGACCTTCAGCCCGCGCCCCGCCGCATCCCGCGCGATCCCCGCGCCATTGATGCCGCCCCCGATCACGAACAGGTCGACTTCGGTCAGGTCACTCATGTCGCTGCTCCCTCGATGAACCGCCGCACCTCGGCCATGCGGCCCCAGACCGGGGCGAGGCCCTCGCGCGCGGCGCGGTAGGACGTGAAAAGCCTGTCGTAAAGCGGCACCAGCGCCCGGTCCGGCAGTTCCGCCTCCTGCAACAGCGGCGTCACCCAGTCGGCGATGCAGGCATCCATGTCCCGGTAGGCGCCGATCGCCACCGCCGCCATCATCGCGCAGCCCGCCGCCCCCGCCTCGTCCCGGGCCGAAACCCTGACCTTCGTGTCGAGCGTCGCCGCCAGCACGCCCCTGAGCGCCGCCGACCGCGCCGCGCCCCCGGTCAGCCGCAGCTCTCCGGGCATGTCGCCCATGACGCCGTAGCAATCCCGCGCCGCCATCCCGATCCCCTCGATCACCGCCCGCACGAGATCGGGAAAGCGGTGCCCCGCATGGAGCCCCACGACAGACGCCCGCGCCGCCGCATCGACGAAGGGCCCCCTCTCCCCCGCCTCCGAGATGTAGGGATGATAGACGAGCGCCCCCGGCGCGGACCGCGCCATCCAGCCGTCGATCCGCTGCACGATCTCGCCATGGTCCGGCGCCGAGCCGAACTCCGCCACCAGATCGGCCGCCAGCGCCAGCACCCAGTCGATGTTCAGCGTCGCCGCCATGTTCGACTGCACCTGCGTCACGACCCCCTGAACCGGCAGGCAGATCACATAGCCCGTCCCCTCGGCGTTCAGATGCACCCCCTCGGCGCCGACCGCCCGCATGTGCACGCCCGTCGAGCCCACGGTCGAGCAGGCCGCGCCCGCGTCCCCCGTATGCACCCCCGCCCCCAGCGCGGTCATCGCCATGTCCACATAGCCAAGGCTGACCGGCGTGCCCTCGAGCAGCCCCGTCGCCTCCGCCGCCGCCGCCGTCAGCGGAAAGACGACCTCCGATCCGTCCACGATCTCCGGCAGCAGATGCCTGTGCGCCTCGAGCCCCAGCGCCCCGATCACCGCGTCGCTGTACCGCCGGGTTCGGAAATCCCCGAAGGTGAAACCGGCCTCCGAAGGGTCGGTCGCCCGGACCCCCGTCAGGTTCAGAAAGAGCCAGTCCTTGCAATGGAGCGCCACCTCCGCCCGCTCCAGCAGCCCGGGCGCCGTCGCCGCCATATGCGCCATCTGGCTGCCCTGCTGGCAGGTGTTCAGCCCGGTGCCCGTCGCCTCGAACCGCGCCCGCTCGCCCGCTCCCTTCACGAGCCGCGACACCGTGGGCGCCGCCCTCGCATCGAGCCAGAGCCACGCATCCGCAACCGGTGCATTGCCCTTGCCCACAAGCCAGGTCCCGTCGCCTTGCCCGGTCACCGCCACCGCCGCCGTGCGCCGCGCCAGCCCCTCGACCCGCTCTCCGAGCGCCCGGAGCGCGCGGGCGCAATCCGCCCATGTCCGCTCCAGCGACTGGGTGACCGCGCCCTCCGCGCCCGTTTCGTAGCCGTTGCGCACCGAGGCGACGGCAAGCTGCCGCCCGCCCATGTCAAAGGCCACGGCCTTCATGACCGACGTGCCCGCATCCACCCCGATCACCAGGTCCGGCGATGCCGTCATGAGACTCCCCTTCCGTCGATCGGTCCGCGTCGTGCCCCCGGGCGGCGTCGGGCCCCGTGGGAATGACGACCTAGCACAGAACTTTCGCCCGAACTGATTTTTTTTGCAGACAGAGCAATTTTTTTCACTTAACGTCCCTCCACGGTCAAGAAAACCAGAAGGTTCAGGGCCGGGACGTTCTGCGGGCCATCGCCGCAGGCGTCGAAAAGGGGGGAATCCGCTCGGGACTCGCAAGGTCTGGAAGGCCCTCCCGGCCGCGTCGGTTCCGGCGCGGAGTTGCGTAGGGGTGCCGCGCTCGACGGCGCCCGATCGAAGGGTCGTGCGGACAATCTGCTGGGGCGCCATGTCAACCACCGACACCGAAACCACTCCTGCCCGCCGCGGCCTTCCGCGGCGGCTGATCGTCGCCGCCCTTGCCGCGGCGCTCGTCGCCGCCATGGCGCTCGACACCACCGTCGTGCGCGTGGGCTCCGAGGAGGACCTGCGCGAGCAGGCCTTCGACGCGGACAGCTTCGGTCAGGCGGAATTTCCCCGGATCCGCGATCTCGTGATCGAAAAGGCCCCAGATGCCGTGACCCTTGCCACCGAACTCGCCGCCGACCGCAACGCCGCCATCGCGGCCTACGGCACATCGGGCGGCACCTTCCCGGTCCTGACCGTCGCCTTCACCGGAACCGCTCTCGAGGGCGCCTCGGGCATCTTCGGCGTCGACGTCGACGGCATGCCCGAGGGCACGGCGATACGCGTGCAGACCGGCCCCGCGATCAACGGCACCGACCTGCGCGACGTGCCCGGCGACATCCAGTTCGGCATGTTCACGAATCAGATCGAGTATCAGGACGTCGGCTCCGCCATCAACCGCGCCATGTCCGCCGAAGTGCTCTCCGATCTCGACCGCGATGCGCTGACCGGCAAGACCGTCACCGTCGTTGGCGCCTTCACCCTGATCAACCCGGCGAACTGGCTGGTCACCCCCGTGCGCTTCGAGGTCTCCGAATGACCCTCGGACCCGTGCGCGAGGCGGGCGGCATCGCCCCCGATGTCGTGCTCGCCGCGCGCAACATCGAGAAATCCTTCGGCGCGGTCCGCGCGCTGCGCAGCGTCAACTTCGACGTCCACCGCGGACAGGTCACCACCCTCTTCGGCGAGAACGGGGCGGGCAAGTCCACCCTGATGAAGATTCTCGCCGGCGTGCTCACCCCCACCGCCGGAGAGCTGATCCTCGACGGTCGACCCGTGGAGATCCGGTCCACCATCGAGGCCCGCGCCCTCGGCATCTCGATCATCCATCAGGAGCTCAGCCTCGCGCCCAACATGAACGTGCGCGACAACATCTTCCTCGGCCGCGAGATCATGGGCCGGACCGGCGTCTACTACGCCGAGGAGGAACGCCGGACCCGCGCCCTGATGAAGGAGCTGGTCGAGGATATCGACCCCCTCGCACTCGTTGGCGACCTGCGGCTCGGCCAGCAGCAGATCGTGGAGATCGCCCGCGCGCTGTCGATCAATTCCCGCATCCTGATCATGGACGAGCCGACATCCGCCCTCTCGGCCTCAGAGGTGACGGTGCTCTTCAAGGTGATCCGCGACCTCAAGGCCCGCGGCGTCTCCATCGTCTACATCTCCCACCACCTCGAGGAGGCGCTGACCATCACCGATCACGCCGTGGTGCTGCGCGACGCGGTGATGACGGCCGCCGCGCCCCGGGCCGAGATCGACCTCGAATGGATCGTCCGCAACATGGTGGGCGAGAATTTCGACCTCGGCCAGCCGCCCACGGGCCACGAGATCGGCGCCCCCGCGCTCGAGGTGAAACGCCTGACGGTCGATACCGCCGGCGGCGCCGTGCGCGCCGTCGACGGGCTCGACCTCACCGTGCGCGCGGGCGAGGTCGTGTGCATCTACGGCCTGATGGGCGCCGGGCGCACCGAGCTCATGGAATGCGTGGCCGGCCGAATCCCGGCCGCCTCGGGGCAGGTCCTGCTCCACGGCCGCGACATCGGCGGGCTGTCGATCGCGGACCGCATCGCCGCGGGGCTTGCCCTCGTGCCCGAGGACCGCCAGCGCGACGGCCTCGTGCAGACCATCAGCGTCGGGCAGAACCTCTCGCTTGCCTCCATCGGCAATTTCACCCGGCGGCTCCTGACGGACCGCCGCGCCGAACGGGCGATCGTCGACAGCTCGATCCGCGAGGTGACGGTCAAGACCGACGGCCCCGACGCGCCCATCGGCTCGCTCTCGGGCGGCAACCAGCAGAAGGTCGTGATCGGCAAGATGCTGGCCACCAACCCCTCGGTGCTCCTCCTCGACGAGCCCAGCCGCGGCATCGACATCGGCGCCAAGGGCGAGGTCTTCCGCATCCTCGCCGATCACGCCCGGCAGGGGATGGCGGTCGTCTACACAACCTCCGAGGTCGGCGAATGCCTGGCCATCGCCCATCGCATCATCGTCATGCGCCGGGGCCGGATCGTCGCGGAATTCACCCACGACACCACGAAGGAAGCGATCATGGCCGCCTCGGGCGAGAGCCTGGTCGCCTGAGCGAAGTCTAGGGAGACACCCATGTCGGAGACGACATCATCCACCGCCGCCAAGGCGACCGGCAAGAAGAAGGCCGCCTCCGGCCCCCTGGGCTGGATTCTCGACGGCCGGGCCTTCTTCGCCCTCATCGCGATCATCGTGGTCTTCTCGATCCTGTCGCCGAACTATTTCACCGTGTCGAACTTCCTCATCATGGGCTCGCAGGTGGCGATCTTCGGCCTTCTGGCCGTCGGCATGCTGCTGGTGATCCTCTCGGGCGGCATCGACCTCTCGGTCGGCTCGACCCTCGCGCTCTGCGGCGTCTTCGCGGGCTGGCTCCTGCAGGGCGTCGAACTTGAGGCGCTCGGCGTCATCCTCTACCTGCCCGTCTGGGCGGTCGTGGTCTGCACGCTCGGCATGGGCGCCCTCGTCGGCCTCATCAACGGGCTCCTCGTGGCCCACTTCAAGGTCCCCGCCTTCGTCGCCACCCTCGGCACGCTCTACGTCGCGCGCGGCGTCGCGCTCCTGATGACCAACGGCCTCACGTTCAACCGCCTGCAGGGCGACCCGGCCCTGGGCAACACCGGCTGGGAATGGCTCGGCTTCAACCGCCTCTGGGGCGTGCCCTTCAGCATCTACGTCCTCGTGGCCGTGGCCCTCGCCGTGCACTTCCTGCTCACCCGCACCCCCTTCGGCCGCTGGCTCTACTCCACCGGCGGCAACCCCAACGCGGCGCAGCTCTCGGGCGTCCCGGTGCGGGCGGTCTACATCTGGGTCTATGTCCTGTCGGGCCTCTGCGCCGCCGTCGCCGGGATCGTCCTCAGCTCCCAGCTCACCTCCGCCGGCCCCACCGCGGGCAACACCTACGAGCTCACCGCGATCGCCGCCGTCGTCGTGGGCGGCGCCTCCCTCATGGGCGGACGCGGCACCGTGGGCGGCACCCTTCTGGGCGCCCTCGTCATCGTGTTCCTCGGCGCCGGGCTCATCATCATCGGCGTCAGCTCCTACTGGCAGACCGTCTTCACCGGCGCCGTGATCGTGCTCGCCGTCATGCTCAACTCCATCGAGTACGGCACCCGGGGACGCCGCATCTGACCATCCGAAATTCGCGAAACCGAGGAGAGTTCTTCGCGGACAACCGGGCCCTCGACCGGCCCACCACCAAGGGAGAGACCCCATGCTGAAGACCACCAAACGCGCGCTGCTCGCGGCGGCCCTGTCGGTGCCGTTCCTCGCCGGCAGCGTCTGGGCCGAGGGCCTGATCTCGATCATCGTCAACGACCCGGCGAACCCCTACTGGTTCACCGAGGGCGAGGTCGCCCGCGCCACCGCCGAGGAGCTGGGCTACGAGGCCACCGTCTCCGCCCACCGCGGCGACACCAATGTCGAGGCCAACCTCGTCGACGCCGCCATCACCAACGGCGCCGTGGCGATCATCCTCGATCCGGCCAATGCCGACGGCTCCATCGGCGTGGTGCGCCGCGCCAGCGAGGCCGGCATCCCCGTCTTCCTCGTGAACGCCGAGATCAACGAGAGCGGCATCGCCATCGCCCAGCTCGTGTCCAACAACGCCCAGGGCGCGGCCATGGGCGCGATCCAGTGGCAGTCCATCGTCGGCGACACCGCCAAGTATGTCGAGTTCTTCGGCAACCCCGCCGACAACAACGCCGCCACCCGCTCGAACGGCTACGAGACCATGCTGTCCCAGTATCCGGGGCTGGAGCGCGTGGCCCAGGAAGTGGCCAACTGGGACCGCACCCAGGGCTACACCAGCATGCAGTCCATCATGCAGGCCCAGCCCGAGATCGACGCGGTGATCGCCGGGAACGACGAGATGGCCCTCGGCGCCATCGCGGCGCTGAAGGAGGCGGGCCGCCTCGAGGGCACGATCATCGGCGGCTTCGACGGCTCTCCCGATGCGGTCGAGGCGATCAGGGCCGGCGAGATGGCCTACACCGTCCTTCAGCCCGTCGCGGTCTTCTCCCGCGAGGCGGTGATCCAGGCCGATCACTACATCAAGAACGGCGAGCCGATGGTGGCCGAGGAGAAGCAGCTCTTCGACTGCCTCCTGATCACGCCCGAGAACGTGGACCAGTACACGGCGCCCTTCGTGCTGTCCCAGTAAGCGGACGGCCCCCGTCAGCGAAAGGCGCCCTGCGGGGCGCCTTTTTTGTGGGTGAGGAGTGGCTGCGAGGGGCGGGGACCGGTCTGAAGGCATCGTAGCATTGCGAGCGTGGCGATGCGAGGGAAGCGGTCACTCAGCCGCCGCACAACAAAGTAGCTGCGCATTGGTACCGAGGCCGGAGACCTGAGCCCCGCAGCAACCAGAATCATTGGCTCCTAGTGGCTGTCGTGTTATCGCCCGTTGGGTTAACACCCCGGAAAGTTGCCTAAGGCATTGACTCTTGAGCCGTTTAGTGCCTTTCGCGCTTGCTCCCAATTCGTGCGCAGGCTACACTTCGTTCTTACGCGGAGGAAGAACTTGAAGTTGCCCAAGACCCTAGATCGTGAACCGCTGGTCGATGCGGTCTTCGAGGTGCGCATGGGCGGCGCGCCGCAACTAGCAGACCTGTTGCCGGGTGCGCTCTTTGGCCAGTTGACGCCGAAGCCGACACTCCAGAGGCTGCCAGCGGCCGAGATACCTCAGCCGATCAGAGACCAAGACCCGAATCTAGCTTTCTCGCCTGTCATTCGACTCGACTGGGGCGAGTTCACGATTTCGTTCGGGGATCGGAACCTAGTCATCGCGTGCAAGCTGCCCTACCCGAAGTGGCCTGCTTTCAAAGACGCAATTCTGGGCATCGTCGCGAAGGTGGCGCAAGTCGGCATCGCGGGGCCAGTCGAGCGCTACTCGGTAAAGTATGTCAATTTGATACAGGCGCCGACACTCGCGGACCAGATCGCGAAGATCAACTTGGCCGTCAGAGTGGGTGACGTAGAGGCGCAGGACGACCATGTTTCGGTTCAGGTCCACCGCAATGAGGGCGAAACACTGCACATCATGTCTGTCGTGACCGGCGCGCGGGTAAAGTTGCCAGACAACAAGATTGTCTTCGGGGCCGTCGTGGATATCGACTCGATCCGCACGGTACACTTTTCTGACTTTAGCGCGTTCGCTGCGAAACTCGATCCGGCAGTCGAAAGCCTCCGCCAGGCGAACAAGATCAAGTTTTTCAGTTGCCTTACCGAAGAAACGATCAATGAAATGGGACCCAAGTATGATTGAGCTGGCAGCGACCAGACCAACCTCCAATACCTTCGCGGTCGCCGTTGGTGCGGCGATGCTTGCGGGCCAGTTCCATTATCCTCCCCGCGTCGAAGCGTATGAGGTGCAGCAGGTGCGCGGCACCTACAGCGACTTCATGGAAAGCCTCGCAAAGCCTGACGGCGTCGATCACTTTGCGCAGCAAATCGCCGCGATTTACAATAGCTTTGCCGAGCGTCAGGGGCGCCTGGGGGCTGAGTTTGAAGCCGCGATCTTTAGCGACCTCGAGAGTCTCTATGAGGGTTGATCCGCAGGATGACCTTTGACGCAGACGACCTCCGCCAGCACATTCCTTACTACCTGACGGCTGCTCCGGATCAAAAGGTTCTTCTGACCGAACTCAAGAAACTAATTGAGGGGGCTGATAGAGGCTATTTCGTTCCTGCGGGCTATGACGGCTACACAGCAGAGATGCTTCAAGGCGATGGCTGGCGCGGTTTCCAGATATTCTCGTTCAAGTCGGGCAATCTGAAGATGGCGCGCGGCATCGTGCTATCCAACTCCTGCGACGTTTCAGACGAGAATACCCGCGTTTTGCCACCTAACGTGACCTTCGCGCCCATTGTCAAGCTATCCAAGATCGTTGAGCGGTTCGAGGCGCACGGCTTGGATGGCGAGAAAGTCGCTTCTCGCCTGACGGACATAAAGGCGCAGCGAGTGACTAATATGTTCTATATTCCGGCAGACGGTCCGTTGGACGAGGATCACGTCGCGCTACTCGACGACTTGCACTCGATGCCGATTGAGGTCCATCGTAGTGAAGCCGAGAAACTGTTCACACTCAGCATGGCGGGGTTCTACCTGTTCGTCTTCAAGCTGTCTGTCCACTTCTGTCGCCTTCATGAGAAGGTCAATCGAAAGCCCACACAGGTTGCCGGCTGACGCCGTTTTCATGTAGGCCCGGCCCGCGCGCGCCCATCACAACAATCTCGAAAGCAATTTGATCATCGCTTCAGCGAGGGTTAGGGTGGTCTTCATCTTCGCCATGGTCATAACAGACTTTCTCCGTCGAGTTTGGAGGACCTCCTTGGAGAATGTGGCCCTTGCGGAATGAAGAGAAGTCGACTGCAGCAGCCCGTGGCAGTTGATCGTCCGACCAAGCTCCCTGCATTCGCTGAGAGGACCAACCGACCTCCCTTCCCTAGCCCCCACTGCACCTTTTCCCACATTACACAACAATCTTAACCACTTAACCCCCCGTTACATCGTGTAACGCCCCCTCACCGCAGGTCCATCCGCGTGTACCCGGCCCGGAGCGCCTGGGGGGTCAGCCCGTAGGCCGCCTTGAAATGCACGTAGAACTGGCTGATCGAGGTGAAGCCCGATTGCTCGGCCACGCTCGAGATCGCCATCGAGCTCTCCATCAGCAGCGCCCGCGCCCGCAGGAGCCGCATCCGGATCACGAACCGCTTCACCGGCAGCCGCATCTTCTGCGTGAAGATCGACAGCGCATAGTTCCGGTGCAGCCCCGTCACCGCCGCCACGTCCGCGTTGCTGATCGGCCGGTCGAGGTTCTCCATGATGAACCGCACCATCTCCACCACGTGCCGCACATGGACCGAGCTCAGCCCCCGCCCCTCCCCCGGCTCCGCCACGGGCGCCAGCAGGTACTCGAGCGGCTCCAGCTGCGCCCGCCGGATCATCGCGTTCATCTCGACCTTCAGCACCTCCGTCCGCTCCACGTCCCCCGAGCGGTAGTCCCGGTACCACCCCTCCACCCGCTCCCCGTCGCAGAGCCGCCCCGGCAGCGCCACCACCGCCCCCCCGAGGAGCGCCACCTGGAACCGCGAGATGTGCGGCATCACCAGAAAGCTGTCGACCGGCAGGTAGATGTTCGCCAGCCGCACCGCCCCCTCCCCCAGCGGCGTGATCCGCGTGAGCTGATGCGGGATGCCCGCCCAGAACATCACCAGCCGGTCCGGCCCCACCTCGATCTCGGTCCCGTCGACATCGTAGGTCATCGAGGCACCAGACAGGAAGTTCGCCTCGATATGCCCGTGCCGGTGCGGCGCCTCCATCGCCACCGGCGCGAAGAGCCGGATCCCGAACCGCCCGATCGCCTTGTCCGTCGCATAGAACCGCCGCTCGTGGGCCGGCGCCGCCCGGCCCTCCACGTCACGCCACGCGGTCCTCGGGGCCGGTCTCATCACAAGCTCTCCCGATCTTGAATTCCCGGAAAAGAATGTCGCGTTCCAGTATTGCTGGCAACGGCTCCCGCGCCCCAATCTGACCGAACCGCCGGCCGGAGGAGGAGACCGCGCCCGGCGGACAAAGAGCCACTGGGACGGAAGAGAACCGGGCTCCGCGGGAGCCCCAGGGAGGATTCAGAATGAGACACTATCCCCGCGCCGCGACGGCGGCGCTCCTGCTCGGCGTGTCGCCGCTGGCGCTGCAGGCGGAGGTGGTCGGCCCCACGACGCCGCCCCCCGCGCCCGTGTTCGACGCCCAGGGCGAGCCCGTCTTCGTCGACCGGGCGGACATCTTCACCTATCGCGCGCTCGACAGCTACAACGAGCCGGACTTCGTCACCGCCTTCGTCGAGGCAGGCCTTCTGCCCCCCGTCGAGGAGCGCCTGCCCGCGGAGCCGCTGGTCTATTCCTCGGCCAACATGACAGACGGGGTCGGCACCTACGGCGACGTGATGCGCCACGTGATCGGCGGCCGGCCCGAGGGCTGGAACTACATCGCCGGGCAGAGCCAGGGCTGGGGCGGCATCGACATCGGCCTGTCGGAATGCCTCACACGGACCGGACCGCTCTTCATGGTCAACCCGGGCGATCTCGCCCCGCTGCCGAACCTCGCCCGGTCCTGGGAATGGTCCGAGGACGGGATGCAGCTCGTCGTGAACCTGATCGAGGGCGCGAAATGGTCCGACGGCGATCCCTTCGACGCCGATGACGCCATGTTCTACTGGGACCACCATGTGATGGACCCGGAGATCACGCCCCTGAACGGCGCGACGCAGGAGACCTTCGGCGCGGGCACCACGCTCGAGAAGACCGGCGACTACCAGATCACCTTCACCTTCACGACCGCGCGGCCCGAGGGCGTGCTCTATGCCATGGCCTACGGCACCTTCTGCCCCGGCCCGAGCCATATCCTGCAGCCGGAGCACCCGGCCTTCTCGGACAACACCTACGAGGAATACCGCAACGCCTTCCCGCCCGAATACCTGAGCATGCCGGTGATGGGCGCCTGGGTGCCCGTGGAATACCGCGCCGACGACATCGTCGTGATGCGCCGCAACCCCTACTACTGGAAGGTGGACGACGCGGGGAACCAGCTCCCCTACCTCAACGAGATGCATTACCGGCTGTCCACCTGGGCGGACCGCGACGTGCAGGCGGTGGCCGGGACGGGCGATTTCTCGAACCTCGAGCAGGCCGAGAACTATGTCGAGGCCCTGCGCCGGTCGGCCGAGGACGACGCGCCCGCGCGGCTTGCCTTCGGCCCCCGGACCATCGGCTATTCGCTCTACCCCAACATGTCGGCCAACGGCTGGGGCGAGCCCGACGCGCGCGGCCAGGCGATCCGCGAGCTGAACCGCGATCTGAATTTCCGCATCGGCGTCACCCAGGCGCTGGACCGCGTCCGGCTGGGCGAGAGCCTCGTGCGCGGGCCGTTCACGGCGCAGTACCCCGGCGGTCTCTATGCCGGCACGGCCTATTACGACGCGGACTCGACGGTGTTCTATCCCTACTCCCTCGAGAGCGCCCGCGCGCATTTCGAGGCGGCGGGGCTGACGGATACCGACGGCAACGGGTTCCTGAACCATCCCGCCGACGTGCTGGGCGGGGCGGACGTGCAGATGACCCTGCTCGCCAACGCCGACTACCAGACCGACCGCAACCTCGCCGAGGGGGTGATCGCGATGATGGAGGAGGCGGGCATCCGCGTGTCGCTCAACCTCCTGAGCGGGAATGACCGCGACGCGGCGATGAACTCCGGCCGCTATGACTGGATGGTCTTCCGCAACGCCTCCGAGCTGATCACGGTGGTGCAGAACACGCCCCAGCTCGCGGCCACCGGCCCGCGCACCCTGCGCCATCACATGGCCAACGACGCGGGAGAGCTGGACCTTCTGCCCTTCGAGCAGGAACTTGCCGACATCGTCAACGCGGTGATCGCCACCAACGACGCGGGAGAGCGGACGGAGCTGATGAAACAGTTCCAGCGCATCTACACCGAGAACGTCTACGGGCCGGGCCTGACCGCCTATCCCGGCGCGCTGATCATCAACAAGCGCTTCGCCAACATCCCGCCGGGCGCCCCGATCTTCATGTTCAACTGGGCCGAGGACAACATCATCCGCGAGCGGGTGTTCGTCCCCGCGGAGGCCCAGCAGGACCATGAGCTGCATCCGGGCACGCTGCCCGGGGCGCCGGGCTCGGACGGGCCGATCACCGCAGGCTGACGGCTCCCCGCATCGACCCGGCCGGGGGCGGCGCGCCCGCCCCCGGCCCCCGAACCCGCCAGGCGACCCCGTTTCCCGACCTCGAGAAAGAGGCTGCTCATGCTGCGTTTCATAGGCTTCCGGCTCTTGCAGGCGATCCCGGTGCTGTTCGCCATGAGCGTCATCACCTTCGTGATCATCCAGGCGCCGCCGGGCGACTACGGCGATTTCATCCGCAGCCAGATGATCACCCAGGGCAATGCCTCGATCGCGGCCGCCGAGGCCGCTGCGGAGCGCTACCGCGAGGAACACGGGCTGAACGATCCACTGCCGGTCCAGTATGTGCGCTGGGTCTGGGGCATCCTCAGCGAGGGCGATTTCGGCCATTCCTACTTCTACAACAAGCCGGTGGCCGACGTGGTGGGCGAGCGCCTGCCCCGCACCATCATGCTCGCGCTCGCCTGTCATCTTCTGGCGACGCTCTTCGGCATCTCCTTCGGGATCATCGCCGCGACCCGGCAATACAGCTGGACCGACACAGTGCTGTCCTTCGTCGCCTTCATGGGCATGACGATCCCGCGGTTCCTGCTGGCGCTGATCATCCTCTACGTGCTGGCCTTCCAGCTCGACGTGCAGGGGCTCGGCAGCTTCTATTCCTCGCGCTACGGCGGGCAGCCCTACTGGCTGGGGCCGTTCCAGTTCAACTGGGCGAAGCTCTGGAACCTGATCCAGCATGTCTGGCCGGTCGTGTTCATCGCCACCCTGGGCGGGCTCGCCTACAACATGCGCGTGATGCGGGCGAACCTGCTCGACACGCTGAACCAGCAATATGTCGAGACCGCACGCGCCAAGGGCCTGTCCGAAGGCCGCGTCATCATGCGCCACGCGGTCCCGAACGCGCTCCATCCGCTGGTGGCCTATCAGGGCGTGATCATGCCCTACATGCTCACCGGCGAGATCGAGGTGGCCATCGTCTTCGCCCTCGCCACCGTCGGGCCCGCCATCGTGGCCTCCATGGGAATCGGCGATGTCTACGTCACCGCAACGCTGCTTCTGGTGCTTGGCGCCACGCTGATCATCGGCAACATCATCGCCGACATCCTTCTTGCGGTGCTCGATCCGCGCATCCGGGTGGGGAACGACGGATGACCGTGACACCCGACCCCCGCGACCCCGCCGACGCCCTGATCCGGGCCCACGGCGACATGCTCGCCCCGCAGCCCGAGGAGGAGGGCGAGGATACCCGCGTCTCCACCGTCTCGAGCGAAGGGCAGAGCTACGGCAAGCTCGTCTGGCGCCGCCTGCGTCGCTCCGTACCTGGAATGCTGGGCCTGACGCTGGTCAGCCTCCTGCTGCTGATTGCCCTCTTCGCGCCCTTCATGGCGCCGATGGACCCCAAGCAACCGACCATCCCCTTCGCGCCACCCGACCGGATCAGCTGGCATGTCCCCGGCGACGGGCCCGAAGCGGGATGGCGGCTCCTGCCCGTCACGTTCGCGACGGTGGAGACCGGAGAGTTCGACCCTGTCACCTTCCAGCCCCTCTTCGGGCCGGACTACGACAATCCGCGCCGCATCGTGCTCTTCGCCAGGGGGTGGGAGTATTCCTTCCTCGGGATGACCTGGGACCGGCACCTCTTCGGCGCCGAGGACGGAAGCCCGGTCCACATCCTCGGGACCGACAAGCTGGGCCGGGACATCCTCTCGCGCGGGATCATCGGCAGTCAGATCAGCCTCGCCATCGCGCTGTCCTCCATCTCCCTGATCACCATCATCGGAACGCTGGTGGGCATCACCTCGGGCTATGTCGGCGGGCGGTTCGACCAGTGGTTCCAGCGCTTCGTGGAGATCATCCTCGCCTTCCCGCAACTGCCGCTCTATCTCGCGCTCGCCTCGCTCATTCCCGTCACCGCGCCCTCGGGCCTGTTCCTGACCTTCGTCGTGGCGGTGATCGTGGGCCTCGGCTGGGCGCAGCTGAGCCGGGAGGTGCGCTCGAAGACGCTGGCGCTGCGGCAGGTCGACTATGTCCGCGCGGCCCTCGCCGTGGGGGCGAGCGACGGGCGGATCGTCACGCGCCACATCCTGCCCAACGTGATGAGCCATGTGATCGTCGCCGTCACCCTCGGCATTCCCACCATCGTGCTTCTGGAGAGCTTCCTCGGCTTTCTGGGCTTCGCCGTGAAGCCGCCGATGATCTCCTGGGGGCTGATGCTGCAGGACGCGGGCACCTTCTCGGTGATCGGCTCCTACCCGTGGATCCTCTCGCCCGTGGGCTTCGTGCTGCTGAACGTCTTCGCCTTCAACGCGCTCGGCGACGGGCTGCGCGACGCCATCGACCCCTATTGAGGCCGCCCGTGACCGATCCCGCCGCCCTTCAGCCCCTGATCGACGCACGCAACATCGGCGTGACCTTCACAGTCGACGGCGGCGAGGTGGAGGCCGTGCGCGACGTCTCCTTCACCGTCTACCCCGGCCGCACCACGGCGCTGGTGGGCGAAAGCGGGTCGGGCAAGTCCGTCACGGCGCGGGCCGTCATGCGCCTTCTGTCGAAACGCGCCCGCGTGGCCGACCGCACCCGCATCTTCTACGCCGGCAAGGACATGGCGCACCTCAAGGACGCCGAGATGCGGCGCCTGCGCGGCAACCGCATCAGCATGATCTTCCAGGAGCCGATGTCCTCGCTCAACCCGGTCTACCGGGTCGGCAGCCAGATCGTCGAAGGGCTGGTGCTGCACCAGCGGATGGGCAAGCGCGCGGCCTGGGCGCGGGCCATCGAGCTTCTGCGCGAGGTGCGCATCCCCGACCCCGAAAGCCGGGTGAACCAGTATCCGCACCAGCTTTCCGGCGGGCAGCGCCAGCGCGTGATGATCGCCATGGCGCTGGCCAACCAGCCCGACGTGCTGATCGCGGACGAGCCCACCACCGCCCTCGACGTGACCGTGCAGGCCGAGATCCTGCACCTGATCGACGACCTGAAGCGCAAGCACGGCATGGGGGTCATCCTGATCACCCACGACCTGACCGTGGTCCGCCAGTTCGCCGACCAGGTCCATGTCATGCAGCACGGCGAGGTGCGCGAGGCCGGCCCGACGGAGGAAATCTTCTCCGCCCCGAAACACCCCTACACCCGCCGTCTCCTCGCCTCCGACCCCAAGGGCGTCGCGGCCCCCCTCACCGGCAATCCGCCCCTCGTTCTACAGGGCGAGGACGTGCGCGTCAGCTTCACCCTGCGCCGGGGCGGCGCGTTCCGCGGCACCTATTACGATCTCCACGCCGTCGACGGGCTGAACCTTGACCTGAAGCGCGGCGAAACCCTCGGCCTGGTGGGCGAGAGCGGGTCGGGCAAGACCACCTTCGGTCAGTCCCTGATCCGGCTCATCCGGATGAACCAGGGCCGCGTGACCTTTCAGGGCGACCGGATCGAGACGAAGTCCCGCAAGGAGATGCAGCCCTACCGCAGCCGCATGCAGATCGTCTTCCAGGACCCGTTCTCCAGCCTCAATCCGCGCATGTCGGTGCGCCAGATCATCGAGGAGGGTCTGATCGTCAACGGCCTCGGCGCCACCGCGCGCGACCGCTTCGGACGGGTCCAGCAGGCATTGCGCGACGCAGGCCTGCCCGACAACATCGCGCACCGCTTCCCGCACGAATTCTCCGGCGGGCAGCGCCAGCGCCTTGCCATCGCGCGGGCCATCGCGCTCGAGCCCGAATTCATCCTGCTGGACGAGCCGACCTCGGCCCTCGACCTCAGCGTCCAGGCCCAGATCATCGAACTGCTCCGCAAGTTGCAGCGGGAGAAGGGGTTGAGTTACCTGTTCATCAGTCACGACCTCAAGGTCGTCCGAGCCCTCTGTCACCGCGTGATGGTGATGCAGAACGGCAGAATCGTCGAGGAGGGGCCGGTGAGCGACGTGCTCGTGAACCCCAAGACCGACTACACAAGGCGGCTCGTCCGCGCAGCATTCGAGATTGCGACATGACAACGATCACCTTCATCGGGGCGGGCAGCACCGTCTTCACCAAGAACATCGCGGGCGACGTGCTGCAGCGGCCGTCTCTGGCGGGTGCCACGATCCGGCTCATGGACATCAACCCCAAGCGGCTCGAGGAATCGGAGATCGTGGTCGCCAAGCTCATTCAGACCCTGGACGTGCCCGCGACGGTGGAGACCTACACCGACCGGCGCCGCGCTCTGGATGGTGCGGATTTCGTCGTCGTCTGCTTCCAGATCGGTGGCTACGATCCCTGCACGATCACGGATTTCGAGGTCCCGAAGAAATTCGGCCTGCGCCAGACCATCGCCGACACGCTGGGGATCGGCGGCATCATGCGCGGTCTGCGCACCGTGCCCGTGCTCTGGGATCTCTGCGCCGACATGACCGAAGTCTGCCCGGACGCGATCATGCTGCAATACGTCAACCCCATGGCGATCAACACCTGGGCCATCGGCGCGAAATACCCCGCGATCCGGCAGGTGGGCCTCTGCCATTCCGTGCAGGGCACCGCGTCGGAACTGGCGCGCGATCTCGACATCCCGGTTTCGGAAATCCGCTACCGCGTGGGCGGCATCAACCACATGGCCTTCTTCCTGCAGTTCGAGCACCGTCAACCCGACGGCAGCTACCGCGATCTCTACCCCGCGCTGCAACAGGGCTATGCCGAGGGCCGCTTCCCCAAGCCCAGCTCCTGGAACCCGCGCTGCCCCAACAAGGTGCGCTACGAGATGCTGAAGCGCCTCGGCTATTTCGTCACCGAAAGCTCCGAGCATTTCGCCGAATACACGCCCTGGTTCATCAAGCGCGACCGCCCGGATCTCATCGAGAAATTCGGCATCCCCCTCGACGAGTATCCCAAGCGCTGCGTCGAGCAGATCGCCCGCTGGGAAAAGCAGGCAAAGGAATATCGCGAGGCCAACGAGATCACCGTGGCCCCCAGCGACGAATACGCCAGCCAGATCATGCATTCCGTCGTGACCGGAGAGCCGGGCGTGATCTACGGCAACATCCCCAACCGCGGCTACATCCCGCAGCTGCCCGAGGGATCGGCGGTGGAGGTGCCCACGCTCGTCGATGCCTCCGGCCTTCAGCCCACGGTCGTGCGCGATATCCCGCCCCAGCTCATTGGCCTCATCCGCACCAACCTCAACGTGCAGGAACTGACCGTGGCCGCCCTCGTGCAAGAGAACCGCGAGCATATCTACCACGCCGCCATGCTCGATCCCCACACGGCCGCCGAGCTCGATCTCGAGCAGATCTGGGCGCTCGTGGACGATCTTCTGGTGGCCCATGACGACTGGCTGCCCGAATTCGCCCGCATGGGCGTGCGCCGCGCGTCATGACCTCCTGGCCCGGCCATATCGTGGTCGTCGGCGGCGGCACCGCCGGCTGGCTGGCGGCCATGATGCTGACCGACGCGGCCCGCCGCGCCGGTCAGGCCAGCCGGGTGACGGTCATCGAAAGCTCGCGCCTCGGCACCATCGGCGTCGGAGAAGGCACCACCGCCGTCTTCCGCCAGATGCTGAAACACTTCGGCATCGACGAGCTGGAGTTCCTGCGCGAGACCGGGGCCACGATCAAATACGGCATCCGTCACAGGGACTGGCGCAGGCTCGGCCACCACTACGACGGGCCGATCGACGATCCGCACCTCCTGACGCCCGGACTGCCGCTCCACACCTATGCGGTGGCGGCGGGCCGGCCCGTGGGCGAGGCGCATCTCTTCCAGGCCCTGATCGACGCCCGCCGCGCGCCCTTTGCCTCCCGCGAGGGGCGGCTCATCCCGGCGGGTCCCTTTCACCACGCCTATCATTTCGACCAGGCCCTTGCCGGCGCTTTCCTGAAACGCCGCGCCCGGGGCGTGACGCTGATCGACGACCAGGTCGCGGGGGTGGAGACGGGAGAGGCCGGGATCGCGGCGCTCACCCTCGAAAGCGGCCAACGGATCGAGGGGGATTTCTTCCTCGACTGCACCGGCTTCCGGCGCGCCCTCGTCGGCGCGCTCGGGGCGGACTGGATCAGCTATGCCGATGTGCTCCCGGTCAACCGGGCCATGCCCTTCTGGCTCGACCTCGCCGAGGGAGAGGAGATCGACCCCGTGACCCTCGCCTGGGCGCAGGGCGCGGGCTGGATGTGGCGCATCCCGACGCAAGGCCGCCTCGGCTGCGGCTATGTCTATTCCGACGCCCATACCACGCCCGAGGCCGCACAGAGAGAGATCGAGGCCGCCCTCGGACGCCCCATCGAGCCCCGCCGCGACATCCGCATCGACGCGGGCCGCCTTCGCGACGCCTGGCGCGGCAACTGCGTGGCCCTCGGGCTCTCGTCGTCCTTCCTCGAACCTCTCGAGGCGACCTCGATCCACGGCACCGTCGTGCAGCTCATGATGCTGACGGACTGGCTGGGCGATCCCGCCGCCCCCGCCCGCTACAATGCCGCCGTGGCCCGGCAGGTGGACGACTTCCGCGACTTCATCCGCCTGCACTACGTCAGCGAGCGCCGCGATACCCCCTTCTGGCGCGACGTCGCCGCCAGCCACCCGCCCGAGGTGACCGACCGCCTCGCCCTCTGGCAGACCCGCCTGCCGGAGCGGGCGGATTTCGCCCCCTTTCCCCTCGGCCTCGCCCATGTGGAAGAGCAGCTCTACCGCCCCGTCCTCGACGGACTGGGCCTTCTGGACCGCAAGGTCGCGCAGGCCGCCATGGCAAGCGACACCGCCCGCCGCGACCGCACCCGCGCGGCCCATGGAACCCTTGTCCGGGACTACCGACAGGCCGCCGCGCGCTGCCTGCCGCACCGCCACTTCCTCAAATCGCTGACCACGGAGACAGCAGCATGAGCGCGTTCAAGATCTGCATCATCGGCGCGGGCAGCGTCGGCTTCACCAAGAAGCTCTGTTCCGACATCCTCAAGGTCGCGGAATTCGAGGACATCGAGATCGCGCTGACGGACATCAACGCCCACAACCTCGACATGATCCGCCAGATCATCGAGCGGATCGTGGCGGTCAACGGCCTCGCCACCCGGATCACCGCCACCACCGACCGTCGCCGCGCGCTGGAGGGAGCGCGCTACGTCATGAACTGCGTGCGCATCGGCGGGCTCGAGGCCTTCGCAGACGACATCCGCATCCCCCTGAAATACGGCGTCGACCAATGCGTGGGCGACACGATCTGCGCGGGCGGCATCCTCTACGGCCAGCGCGGCATCCCGGCCATGCAGGACTTCTGCCGCGACATCCTCGCCGTAGCCGAGCCGGGCGCGCTTTTGCTGAACTACGCCAATCCAATGGTGATGATGACCTGGGCCGCGCTCGACATGGGCGTGAACACCGTCGGCCTCTGCCATGGCGTCCAGAACGGCCACCGCCAGATCGCCCGCGTGCTGAAGCTGCCGATGGAGGAGGTCGATATCGTCTGCTCCGGCATCAACCACCAGACCTGGTATCTCGACATCCGCCACAAGGGCCGCGTGATCGGCCGGGGCGAGCTCATCGCCGCCTTCGAGGCCCATCCCGTCTTCAGCCGTCAGGAAAAGGTGCGCATCGACGTGCTGAAACGCTTCGGCGTCTATTCCACCGAAAGCAACGGCCACCTGTCCGAATACCTGCCCTGGTACCGCAAGCGCCCGGACGAGGTGGTCAACTGGATCTCCACCGACGAATGGATCCACGGGGAGACCGGCGGCTACCTGCGCTACTGCACCGAGAACCGGAACTGGTTCGAGGAGGATTTTCCCGTCTTCCTGGACGAGGCCGGAAAGCCCCTGTCCCAGCATGAGCGCACGGACGAGCACGCCAGCCACATCCTCGAGGCGCTGGAAACGGGCCGCGTCTACCGCGGTCATTTCAACGTTCGCAACAACGGCGTGATCCCCTCCCTGCCCGCCGACTGCATCATCGAAAGCCCCGGCTTCGTGGATCGCTTCGGGATCAACATGGTGGAGGGTATCGACCTGCCGCTGGCCTGCGCCGCCACCTGCTCGGCCAGCGTCCATGTCCAGCGCATGGCGGTACGCGCGGCCCAGACCGGCGACGTGGAGCTTCTGAAACAGGCGGTGCTGCACGATCCGCTCGTGGGCGCGATCTGCACCCCCGAGGAAGTCTGGCAGATGGTCGACGAGATGCTGGTCGCCCAGGCCGAATGGCTGCCGCAATATGCCGAGGCGATCCCTGCGGCGCGCGAGCGGCTGAAGTCGCCGAAGGTCCGCACCCGCGACTGGTCCGGCGCGGCGAGGCTCGACGTGCGCAGCGTCGAGGAACTGCGCGCCGCGAAGGCCGCCCCCGCGAACCCCGCCGCACCTCTCGGAACGACCGTGTCCTAGGGGGTCCTCACCGCGGTGCCCCGGGCCCCCTCCTCCCGGGGTACCGCCCCCTCCATCGCCTGCTCCCCCACCCGCCCTCGTCTCGTGGCGCCCGGAACGCAGCCGACCCGCGCGCGTTGATCCCGCCAAGGGACGAGACGGGCCGGCCTCGACGCGGGCCCGGGAGCGAAAACGACAGGACGACAGGAGGAGCACTCATGAAGACCCCCATCACGACACCCCGCGCAGGTCTGGCGATCACGGCGCTGCTGGGCAGCGCCGCACTGGCGGCGACGCCCGCCCTCGCGCAGTCGACCGGACAGAACACGACCAGCATCGAGTCCGAGCTGGTCCTCGGCGGTCAGGACAACATCTGGGACATGGCCTTTCTCGACGACGGCACCATGCTCTTCACCGAGATCTGCCACGGTCTCTCGGTCATGATGCCGAATGGCGACGTGACCGAGCTCCTCGGCATGGGCGCCAACGATGAGGACGTCTCGGGTTACGCGACCGTGGCCGACGACCTCTTCTGCGACGGTCAGGCGGGCATGAACGGCGTCGCCTTCGATCCGGACTTCGAGGAGAACCGCCGGATCTACGTCTTCTCTGCCTCCGAAATGTCCGATCCGCCCACCAACCGGGTGATGCGCTTCACGCTCGACGAGGACTTCTCGAACGTCGCGGACCGCACCGACATCATCGAGGACATTCCCTACAAGACCGAGGCCACCGACCATCCCTTCGGCGAGACCGGCGCCCATAATGGCGGGCGCATCCGGTTCGGCCCCGAAGGAAATCTCTGGGTGGTGACCGGGGACAACCACAACCCCGAACTGCCGCAGAGCCCCACGGAACTCGGCAGCAAGGTGCTTCGCATCGACACCGACGGCAACGCGGTAGAGGGCAATGCGCCGCCCGAGGGCTTCGATCCCCGGACCTACACCTACGGCCACCGCAACACGCAGGCGATCGCCTTCCATCCCGAAACGGGCGACGCGATCATCGGCGAGCACGGGCCCTGGCATTCCGACGAGATCACCGTGCTCGAGAACGGCGGCAACGGCGGCTGGGATCCGCGCGACAACATGGCCGGCCGCGGCGACTGCCCGGACGGTTATTGCGGCTACATGCCGAACCAGATGGAGGGCATGAACCGGTTCGAGCGGGCGGCCTTCATGCCGATGACCGACTTCGAGACCTATCCCGACGCGATGGCGCCGATCTGGACCAACAACGGCTGGTCGCAAGGGATCTCCTCCGTGGCATTCCTCGAAGGCGAGCAATGGGGTGACTGGGAGAACAACATGGTGGTCAGCTACATGGGCATCGGCTTCGGCGGCACGCCCATGGGTCAGCGGATCGACGTGATGGACCTCACGGTCAGCGACGCCGGCGAGATCTCGGTCAACGACGTCACCGAGATGACCCTGCCGATGGAGCCCGGCCGGTTCCGCGCCCTGGTGCAGGGGCCGGACGGCAACCTCTACGTGGCGATCAGCGAGGGTGAGGTGCACCGCTTCACCCCCGGCTGAGGCCTGAGCTGACAGGATACAAAGGGGGGGTCCCGGCCCGGGACCTCCCCTTATCTTTTTGATATAAGTATATCTCTCACGGAAACGCCTTGCAGGCCCTGCAATCAGGAACGGCCTGCCACCCGCCGGCCCTCGTGCGCGGCAGTCGGGACGTCATGCGCCGTGCGCCGGGGTTGAGCCCGGCCGACAGCACGCCCCACTCATGCGCCGTAGGCCGGGCTTCAGCCCGGCCCTGCCCCTCCGTCCGCCGCGCCGAGCGCCAGAACCCGGTCCGCGCTCCGCGTCTCCGCAACCCGGTGCGAGGCTGTCACGATCGCCGCCTCCGGCAGCGCCGCGCGCAGACCCTTCAGAACCCGCTCCGCCGTCGCCTCGTCGAGCCCCTCGGTCGGCTCGTCCAGCAACAGCACCCGGGGCCGCCGCAGGAGCCCCCGCGCCAGCACAAGCCGCCGCGCCTCTCCGCCAGAGAGCCCTGAACCGCCCTCGCCCAGCGTCCCGTCGAGGCCGCCGAGCGCCCGGACCCGCGCCGCCAGCGCCACGGCTTCGAGCGCCCGCCAGAGGTCCGCCTCCTCAGCCCCCGGATCGGCGAGGTGCAGGTTCTCGCGGATCGAGCCGCCCACGAGCGCCGCCCGCTGGGGCACCAGCGTCACCCGCGCCCGAAGGTCCCCGTCGAACGCGACGATATCCCGCCCGTCGAGCCGGACCGTCCCCGAGGTCGGGTCCAGCACCCCGGCGATCATGCCCAGCACCGTCGACTTGCCCCCGCCCGACGGCGCGGTCAGCGCCAGGGTCTCGCCGGCCCGAACGTCGAAGCTCAGCCCCTCCACCACGGCCCTCAGAGCCCCGGGCCTGCGAAAGCCCAGCCCCTCCACGGAGAGCCGCGCCGCCCCGGGCCGGTCCGGAACAGCCGCCCGCGTCTCCGCTCCGTCCTCTTCCCGGGCCAGCACCCGTCCCGCGGCGTCGCGCATCCGGCCAAGCTCCGCCATGCCCCGGCGCAGGGGCTGCAGCGTCTCCGACAGGGCCAGCGCCACGAAGACGCCGATCGCCGCCTCCGCCGCGCCGATCCCGCCCGCCGAGACGGCCCAGCCCCCCAGCGCCAGCGCCGCCCCCGCCGCCAGCGTCACCGCAAAGGCGAGCCATGCGCCTGCCCGCCTCTCGGCGGCATCGACGGCGCGCGCCGCCGCATCGGCCTCGTCTCCCTGCGCAACGAGAGCCGCCCGTGCCTCCGCGAGCCGTCCGTAGACCAGCAGGTCCTCCTGCCCCCGCAGCATGTCCACCGCGCCTCGGCGCAGCGCCTGCGCCGCCCGCTCCCCGGCCACCGAGGGTCGTGCCGCGCGCCGTGCGAGCCACAGCAGCACGAACCCGCCGCCCGCAACGTAAAACACCACCACAGCCCCCGCGGTGGCCCATGTCGTGAGCCAACCCAGCGCCACGAAGGCGAACGCATGGGTCACCAGCGCCGCCACCACCGGCAGCGCCAGCCGCAGCGCCACCCCGTCGAGCGCATCCACATCCGCCGTGATCCGGGTCAGCGCCAGCGGCGCGCGGGCGCGGGCCATGGCCTCGAACCCCCGCGCCAGCTGCCGGCGCATCAGGTCCACCCTGAGGGCGGCGAGCGCCCTCAGCGTCGCGTCATGGGTGGCCAGCCGTTCGCCATAGCGGGCACCGGCCCGTCCCACCGCCAGAAATCGGATGCCGGACGACGGCGTGAACACGTCGAAGACCGCGCCCGCCATGGCGGCCATGCCGGTGGCGGTGATGAACCAGCCCGAAAGGCCCAGCAGCGCCGCCCCCATGACGAGGACCAGCACCGACAGGAGCGTCCCGAGGAGCATCGCGCCGGGAGCGGCGGCCATGACCAGCCGCAGGGTGTCGGCCAGCGGCCTCATGCCGCCCGAGCCGCGCCGGGCATCGGCACGATCCTGTCCATCTCGCGCACCAGCACGGGATCGTGCGTCGCCACGATCACCAGCGCGCCGCCCTCGGCCAGCCTGCGCAGCGCCGCGCGGACGGCGGCGGCGGTGGCGGCGTCGAGATCGGCGGTGGGCTCGTCGGCCAGCACCACGTCGGGCCGCGCCAGAAGCGCCCGCGCCAGCATCAGCCGTCGCGCCTCCCCGCCCGATACGCCCGCGCCATTCTCTCCGAGCCGGGTCGCGAGCCCCTCGGGCAGGCCCGCCACCACCGCCCCGGCCCGCGCGGCGGCAAGCGCCTCTGCCGGATCGGCGCCGGTGCCGCGCGGATCGAGAGCCTCGGCCAGCGTGGCGTCGGGAACATGGACGCGCTGCGGCACCCAGGCCAGCCGCGCCCGCCAGGCGTCGGCCGTCGCGTCGTCGAGGACGCGGCCCGCCACCTCGATCCGGCCCGCCGCAACGGGCACCAGACCCGCGATGGCGAGGAGGGCCGAGCTCTTGCCCGTTCCGGACGACCCGGTCAGGGCAACCGCCTGGCCGGGAGACAGGGCCATGTCCGGCAGCGGCACCTTCTCGGCCCCGCGCAGCACAGAGGCCCCCGAGACGCGCAGCGTCGCGGGCCCCGGAAGCGGGGCCGCGCGCGCGCCCGCGCCCAGCGCCCGGGGGCCGGGATCGGCATGGACCTCGGCGAGGTCGCGCGCCACGGCCTCCGCCGTCGCCTTGTCGTGCCAGGCGGCCGACACCTCGCGCAGGGGCTGGAACACCTCGGGTGCCAGCATCAGCACGAAGATCCCCTGCGCCAGCGTCAGCGCCTGGCCCCAGTCACCGAAGCCGATCCAGTCGAGCATGTTGAAGCCGACATAGACGGCCACCAGCGCCACCCCGAGCGCCGAGAAGAACTCCAGCACCGTGGACGACAGGAACGCCACCCGCAGCACCGCCATGGTGCGCCTGCGCAGCGCCTCTGCGCGGACGGCGAACCCCGAGAGCGCGCGGCCGCCCGCGTCTAGGAGGTGCAGATCCGGCAGGGCCGACAGGCGCTCCGACAGGAGCCCGTTCAGATCGGCGATCTCGTCCATCTGCTTCGCGCTCGCATCCCGCGCGGCAATGCCGACGAGGGCCTGGAAGAGCGGAATCAGCGGGATCGCCACGAGGAGAACCAGCGCCACGGCCCAGCTCACCGGCAGGGTCAGCGCCACCAGCGTCAGCGGCACCACCGTGGCCCGCAGGAAGGCCGGGCGGTAGCGCACCAGATAGGGGACCATCAGCGGCAGTTTCTGGGTCAACAGCGCGGCGAAGGCCGCGGAATTGGTGCCCCGATCGACGCGGGCGGCCTCGGCGGCGATGAGCCTCTCCCGCTCGGCGGCCATCAGTGCCTCCGCCGCCCGGTGGGCGATGCCGCCCGCCCGGGCCTCCAGCAGCGCCCGCGCGGCCCCTGCCGTCACGAAGAGCGCCACGAGCCACAGGCCAGGGACGGGGTTCCACGTCCCGACCGCCCAGAGGTGCACCGAGGCCGCGACGGCATAGGCCTGTACCGGCCAGAGCAGGGCCGCCACGATCCCCAGCGCCCCGGCACGGGCCAGGGCCGCGCGCGCGGGCGCCTCGAAGGCGGCAAGGGCCTCGGCAGGGGACGGACGGGGAGCGTCGGGGGATGGATCGGGCGTCATTGCGCCGTATCAAGGGCCTGCCGCGCCCGGATGCCATGCATCCGAGTGTCGCGCCCCGGTCAATGGGCCAGGGCGGCGACCTCGGAGACGGGGCCGAGAAAGGACCAGTCCGCGTCGAGCCGCATCAGGTCGCCCGCGGCCCGGCCCTCGATGCGGGCGAGGTCCGGACGGTCCATCAGCCGCGCGGGCACCGAGACGGCCATGCGCAAGGCAATCTCGGGCGCCACCTTCAGCACCCGCACCAGTCGCGCCACCGACTGCGCGAGGGTCACATGCGCGCCTGCGAGCGAGCCCTCGGCATTCACCAGCCGCCCGCCCTCGAGCCGGATCTCGCGGCCGTAGAGGACGAAGCGGTCCGATCCGCCCACCGTGGGCATGGCGTCGGAGACGAGGAAGGTCGTGTCGGGCTCGGGCCGGGCGCGCAGGGCGAGCGCCACCATCTCGTCGGCCACATGGATGCCGTCGCAGATGATGCCCGCCGCGGCGGTGGAATTGATCGCCGCCCCCACGACACCGGGCGCGCGGTTCTGCATCTGCGACATCGCGTTGAAAAGATGAGTGAAACAGCGCGCTCCGGCGGCCAGCGCAGCCCGCGCCTCTTCTGCCGTGGCGTCGGTGTGGCCCAGCGAGACGACCGCGCCCGTGCCGGCGAGTTCGCCGATCTGGGCGGCCGTCGCGGCCTCTGGGGCGAGGGTGATCATGACCGGCAGGCCCGCGCCCCGCAACAGCCGCACCACCTCCATCGTCCGCGCGTCCATGGGGCGGATATGGGCCGGCGCATGGGTGCCCTTGCGCGGCAGGGCGATATGCGGCCCCTCGATATGCAGGCCGATCAGCCCCTCCCGGCCCCGCGCCTCAAGCGCCGCCGCCGCAGCGCGGTCCAGCACCTCGGGCGCGTCGGTGATCACCGTGGGCAGGATCGCCACGGTCCCGAGCCCGCGATGGGCAGCCGCCATGCGCGCCATGCCCTCGGGCGTTGGATCGGCGTTCAGAAGCACGTCGCCGCCGCCGTTCACCTGCAGATCGACGAAGCCCGGCGTGACCGTGCCGCGCAGGCGCAGCGCCTCGCCCACCTCCTCGCGCGGGGCGATGTCCGACACCCGCCCGTTCAGCAGCCTGAGCGCAAGACCGGAGCGCAGGCGCACCCCGTCGAAGAGGCGGTCGGGGGCGATCCAGCTCATGACGCGGCCTCCTGGAAATAGGGATCGAGCGCGCGCGCCACCTCGGCCGCCACCAGCCGCCGTGCCTGCGGGCCGTCGAAGCTTTCCGCTCTCGACAGGGTCCGAGCGTCGAAGACCTGCGCCAGCATCGGCGCGGGCAGCTCCACCCCCTCGAGATCGCGGAACAGCCGGTCCACCGACTTTCGCGCCGCGGGCTGCGGCCAGTAGTAGCGGATGCGGTCGGCCAGCCCGAAATGCCGCGCCAGCCGCTGCGCGCGGGGGCTTCCGTGGTAATGCCCGGCCCAGTGGCCGGGATCGTTCATCATCAGCCATTCCATCACGCCGGGCACGGTATCCTCTTCGGGCGCCAGCCCCGCGAGACCGCGCAGGACGTCGAGGCCATAAACCGCCTGCCGCCAGGCAAAGGTCAGCGCGGGCCCGACCTTCTGAAAGCCGAAGCCCAGTTCGGCCAGCCGCCGGTAGGCCTCCGGGTGCTGGTAATCGGTCGAATGGGCCTCGAGCGTCACGCCCGCCCAGCCCTCCAGCGCCGCCCGCAGGCCCGGGTCGCGGTCCATCGGCAAATGATGCACGGCCATGGGCGAGAATTCCACGCCGGGCTGCACCACCAGCCCCGCGATCAGCGGCACGAGATCGCCCGCACCCGCCGCCTCGAAGGCCGCGCGGTGGGCGTCGAGCGTGGCCCGCGCCGCCTCGGGCGTGGTGGCGGGAATGTCCCCCGCCTCGTCGAGCCGCGCGCCGCCGGGCGGCGGCACCTCGGTGCCCACGACGAAGATCAGCGCGCCGGGATCGGGCGCCGCGTCCCGCGCGACCTTCGCCAGCCGGGCAGAGCGGTCCGCGGTCACCGCGTCGGGCAATTGCGCGGGCTCGCCCTCGCAGCCCTCGGAACAGTCGAGGTGGATCTTGGTGAAGCCCGCCCGAACATAGGCCGCGATCATCGTCTCGGCCTCCGCCATGGCGGCCTCCGCCGGCCCCTTGCGCCAGGCCTGGGGGCCGAGGTGATCGCCTCCCAGGACGATCTCGCAGCCTGCCTCCCCGGCCATCCTCCGCGCCCTCTCGGCGAAGTCGGCCGGAGACAGCCCGGTATATCCGCCCTCGTGGTTCACCTGGTTCGAGGTCGCCTCCACCGCCAGCGGCTCACCCCGCCCCGCGGCGGTCTCGAGGCAGATCGCGAGAACCTCCTCATGGGCGGTGCAGACGGAGCAGAGCGCCACGGCCTCCCCGGCATGGTTGCGCGCGGCGATGCGGCGGGCGAGCTCAGCCATGGGCCACCTGCCAGGCGGCATAGGCCGCGCCCCGCGCGCCGGTGGCATCGCCGCCCTCGGCGATGGCTATGCGGGGCACGGGAAAACCCGAGAGCTGCGCCCCGTGCAGCGCGGCTGTCAGATCCTCGGCCAGGCCCTCGATCTTCGACAGCCCGCCGCCGATCACCACCACGGCAGGGTCCACGACGCAGACGAGCGTCATCAAAAGCTCCGCCGCGAACCGGCACCAGAGACCCCAGACTCGCGCCGCCTCCGGGTCGGTCGCCTTCGCCGCCGCGATCTCGGGCGGGGTCATGGCGCGCCCCGTCAGCGCCTCTGCGATCCGCGTCATGCCGGGGCCCGCCACATAGGTCTCCACGCAGCCCAGGCGCCCGCAGCCGCAGCGCACGACCGGCAGGCCATGCTCCGCCACCAGATGCGCGGGCGCCGCCATGTGGCCGAACTCGCCGCCCACGCCCGAGGGGCCTTCCACCAGTCGGCCCTCCACCGCCACGCCGCCGCCCACGCCCGTCCCGAGGATCAGCCCCACGGCCGGCGAGGCGCCGCGCGCCGCGCCGAAGACGGCCTCCGACAGGGCCAGCGCGCGGCAATCGTTGACATAGGTGACGGGCCGCCCCGCAGCCGCCGCGATATCGGCGGGAAAGGGCCGCCCGGTAACGGGCAGGTTCGCCGCCAGCGCCTCTCCGGTGCCCAGGTTGATCAGCCCCGCGCCGCCCACGCCCACCGGTCCCGCGCCTGTCCTGCCGGAGGCCCAGCGCACATGCTCGGCCACCAGCGCCACCAGAGCGTCATAGTCCTTGGGCGTGTCGTCACGGCGGCCTTCGACCCGACGCCATCCCGCGTCGAACACCTGCGTCTCGATCTTCGTGCCCCCGAGATCGAGCCCCGCGGCGATCATCGCGGGGCCACCGGATAGAGCGTGACGCCCGACACGACGCGGCTCAGCGTGCCCTCCCCCGCGAAGGGATCGTCCACGTCGAGCCCCATGCGCGCGGACCAGGCCGCGCCCAGCACCTGCGCCAGCGCCACCGACAGCGGCACGCACCAGACATCCGCCAGATCGAGGCCCGGATCATGCTCCGCCTCCGGTCCCACGGTGGCGAGACCCGCGCCGGGATACTGCCGGGCCAGCTCGTCGATCAGGTCCGCCTCGTACTCCTGCGCGGGGGTCTCGCGGCTGGTGAAGAGCACGATCCGCGTGCCCGGGGTGACGAAGCTCTTGGGCCCGTGGCGGAACCCGAGGGTGGAATCCCACAGCGCCGCCGTCTGCCCGGCGGTCAGTTCCATCACCTTCAGCGCGGCCTCGCGTGCGGCATAGGCCATGGCGCCGGTGCCGAGGAAGACGATCCGCTCGGGCGGCGCTGTGTCACGGGCCAGCGCGGCATAGGCCGGCAGCATCCGCTCCAGCGCCTCGGCCAGCTTTGGCAGGGGGTTCTCGGGTGGACGCGCGTCGAAGAGGGCGAGCGCCGTCAGGAGCATCGTGGAAAAGCTCGAGGTCATGGCGAAGCCCGCATCGTGCGTGGCCTCGGGCAGGACGACGACACCACAGGGCCCCGGCGCCTCGCGTTTCGCCAGCGCGCCCTTCGGGTTGCAGGTGATGTTGAGCCGGGGCGCATCGGGTGCCAGCACGTCGAGCGCGTCGAGCGCGCCCAGAGTCTCGGGGCTGCCGCCGGAGCGGCCGAAATTCACCACGAGCGGCGTGATCCCCTCGCGCAGGAAGGCATGAGGCCGGCTCACGAGGTCCGTGGTGGGCACCGACCGCAGCCGCAGGCCGCCCTGCCCCTCGAGCCCGGCGCAGATAATGTCGCCGAGAAAGGCCGAGGTGCCGGCGCCGCAGAGCCAGACCTCCTCCACCTCCAGCGTGGCGATCCAGTCGCGCACCTCCCTCGGGTCGAATTCGTCAGCCCAGTCGCGCCAGATGCCGGGCTGGGCGTGGATTTCGCGCCAGGTCGCCCAGCGGGCCAGGGTCTCGCCATCGGCACTCATGTGGTCTGTGTCACTTTCGCCAGGGTTTCGGGCGTGTCCGGGTCGAGGCCCAGCGCGAGGGCGGTCTCCAGCGCGACGGGATAAAGCAGCGCCAGCAGCACCGCGGCGGCGGCCGCGGGGGCCAGCCCGCTCAGGCCGACATCCGAGGGCCGGATGCGGATCACCTCGGCCCGGCCTTCGCGCAGCCGCGCCTCGGCGGTGTCGAGGCTCGATTGCACGCTCTCGAGCCCGGTGTCGAGCAGCAGCACCGTCAGGGGCTTCGTCACCAGTTGCAGGGGGCCGTGCAGGACCTCCGAGGCGGAATAGGCCTCGGCATGGACGGCGCAGCATTCCTTGAGCTTCAGCGCGATCTCGTGGGCCGCGCCATAGCCCGTGTCCCGCCCGATCACATAGACATGGGGGCTGCGCAGCAGCGCCGCGCGGATCGCCGCCGCCTGCGGATGGGGCGGAAGGCCCCCCGTCACTGCCTCCGCCGAGGCGCGGGCGCGGTCGGCGTAGGAGGGCGACAGCGCGGCGAGGAGCGCCATGCCCGCGCCGATGGAGCCGATCACCGTCTTGGTGGCCGGGACCGCGCGCTCCTCCCCCGCGCCGATGGGGAGGGTGGCATGGGCCTCCGCCTCCACCGGGGAGCCTGCGCGATTGGTCAGCGCCACCACCGTGGCCCCCCGCGCCTTCGCCCCTCGGGCGGAGCGGACGAGATCCTCGGAGGCGCCCGACTGGGAGATCATCAGCACGCCGCAGCCCTCCAGATCCACGCCCTCGCCGATGGAAAAGACCGAGGGCGGAAGCGAGGTCATCGCCCGCCCCGTTTCGCGCATCACCTCGTAGGACAGGACGTTCGCCGCCGCATCGGACGAACCGCGCGCCACCGTGTAGAAGGCCCGCGCCCCGTCGAGCCCGAGGCCCGCCAGCGCCGCGCGATGGTCCGCCCCCGCCGCGCGGGCGAAGACGCCCGCGGCCTCGGCGGCCTCGGCGGCCATCAGCGCGCCCGGCTGTTTGCCCGCATCGCCCATCAGCGTGCTCCCTGTCCGTCGAAATCGGCCCAGATCGGCGCGAGGTCCACCACCTGCCCTGTCTCCCGCGCCGTGTCGAGCGCCAGCGCCGCCACGCCCGCCACCAGCGCATCGGTGATCGAGACGGGCAAGGCGTCCGTCTCCTCGCGCAGGAAGGCCGCAAGATCCTCGCACATCAGGTGATCCGCCCCGTAGTGATGCCCCTGCCCCGCGCGGGGGCCTTTCGTATAGTCGTGGTCGGCGTGGCGTGTTCCGTTCCGGCGGGTGATCTTCAGGAATCCGCGCACGAAATCGCCCTCGGCCATGCCGTGGGTGCCCATGACGCAGAACCGCCGGTGTTCATCCGGCACGTTGAGATTGGTGTGAAAGGCGAGGCTCGCGCCGGTCTCGTAGCTCAGCAGAGCGGTCTGCCAGTCGATGATGTCCCCGTCCGATCGGAACGGATCGTCGGTCGACTCCCAGACGCTCTTCTTGACGTGGAAGATCTCCGCCTCCTCGTTCGAGGCGGGCGCGTTCGCCGGCACGAAGGATTTCCGCCCGCCGAAGCTGGCGACCCTGGAAGGCCGCGATCCGGTGATCATGTTGTAGAGGTCCAGATCGTGGCAGCATTTCTCCAGCATGAAGCCGCCCGAATGCCCGGTCTTGCGCCGCCAGTCGCGCATGAAGAAGGCGCCATGGTAGGGCCCGATATGCTCGTTCGCCTCGAGCGAGACGACATCGCCCAGCACACCTTCGGCCAGCGCCGTGCGCAGGTCGACCATGTGCTGCGAATAGCGCAGCACGAGACCCACCATGACGCGTTCAGGCCCGTGTTTCGCCAGCAGCGCCGCCAGCTCCATGGTCTCGGCGATGGACACGACAACGGGCTTCTCGGTGAAGATGCGCGGCACGCCCGCTTCCAGCCCCTCGCGGATCTGCGCGAGGTGGAACTCGTTGGGCGAGCCGACGAAGAAAAGGTCGGGCTGCGTCTCCGCCAGCATCTCCCTCACCGAGGGATAGCGCGGCATCTCGGGCAGCTTGTCGAGGAAGGTGGGCTGCGGGTCGAAATACCCGACCAGCTCCGCCTCCGGCATGATCTCGAGAAGCGTGTTCAGCACCATGGCGGAGCGCAGGCCCGCGCCGGAAAGGGCGATCTTCATGGGTGTCTTTCTTGGGTCCTGGAGGTTCGGGCGATGAGCGCGAAGCCCTGGCGGGGCTCCTGGGCCTTACCAGCGCGGCAATGGCCTGTCGTGGGCGGAAGCGCGACGTAACGACGGGCAACCCCCGGCCGCGGCTGGGGGTGAAGCCCCCGCCGTCGGGCCGCAGGCCCGCCTCCGGCGGGACGGGGACGGTCGGGGGCTGCCCGGCGTGCCGCCGGGCGGGACATATGGCCGGTGCTGTGCGCCCCCATCACGCCACCAGCGCCGGCGCCTCGCGCCGCCGCGCCACGCGGCCCCGCGCGTCGAAGAGATGGCAGTCCTTGGGATCGGCGATCAGTTCCACCTGCATCCCCGTCCGCACCGCCGCATCCCCGTCGAGCGCCGCGCAGACCTTCGGCACCGGGCCGAGCCGGCCGTAGGTCATGCAATGCCCGCCCAGCCGCTCCAGCACGGTGATGTCGAGCCTCAGCCCCCCCGGCCCCAGCGCCAGGTCCTCGGGCCTGATGCCCACCTCCACCCGGTCGCCCGCCGAGAGCCCCGCACCCTCTACCGGCAGGGCCAGCACCGGCCCGCCGTCGATCTCCACCCCCACCCCGGTACCGTCGGCACCCTTCACGACGCCGGGCAGGAAGTTCATGTTCGGCTGGCCGATGAAGCCCGCCACGAATTTCGTCGCCGGATGGTGGTAAAGCTCCATCGGCGCGCCGAACTGTTCGACCCTTCCGCCGTTCAGCACCACGATCCGGTCGGCCATGGTCATCGCCTCCACCTGGTCGTGGGTGACATAGACCATGGTGGCGTCGAGCTGCTTGTGCAGCTGGCTCAGCTCCACCCGCATGTCCCCCCGCAGGGCGGCGTCGAGGTTCGAGAGGGGTTCGTCGAAGAGGAATATCCGCGGCTCGCGCACGATGGACCGGCCGATGGCCACGCGCTGCCTCTGCCCGCCGGAGAGCTGCCCCGGCTTCAGCTTCAGCTTGTCCGTCAGCTGCAGGATGCCCGCCGCCTTCTCCACCTTGGCGCGCAGCTCGGGGTCGGGCAGCTTCGCCACCCGCAGCGGAAAGGCGATGTTCTCGAACACGCTCAGATGCGGGTAGAGCGCGTAGGACTGGAACACCATGGAGATGCCCCGATCGAGCGGATGGGCGTCGCTGACATCCGCGCCGTCGATGACGATGCGGCCCTTGGTGGCCTCCTCCAGCCCCGCGATGATCCGCAGGAGCGTGGACTTGCCGCAGCCCGAAGGCCCGACGAAGACCACGAACTCGCGGTCGCGCACGCTCAGGTGAATGTCGTGGAGCACCCGCGCGGAACCGAAGCTCTTGTCGATATGCTCGAGATCGAGAGTGGCCATCCCCGCCTCCTTCTGGGTGGGGACGGGCCAGAGCGGCCCGCCCCCAAGCTTCGCTCAGAGCGCCGCGTCGAGTTCCTCGCCGGCGATCGTCACCAGATTGTCGACCGTGTCTTCCTGCAGAAGGATGCCCTGCACCATGTTGGTGAAGACCGACTGCAGCGACTTGAAGTCCTCCACCAGCGGCTCCGGGCCGCCGGCCTCGATGCCTGCGACGAAGACCTGCCAGAACTCGTCGCCCTCGTAGAAGGGCGCGTCGAAGCCCAGCGCGGCATAGTCGAAGATCGGCGTCAGCCCCCAGGTCAGGTCGAGGTCGTACTGCGCCTCGCCAGAGGCCAGCGCCCGGGCCAGCTCGTGTGCAAGCTCCTCGTGGCCGGAGCCGGAGAAGACGACGAGGCTGTCGGTGATCAGGATCGTGCCGCTGTCGCCGTTCGGACCCGCGGGCACGGGGGCGACAAGCTGGGTGATGTCCTCGTTGTGCTGCCCGCGGCCCCAGGGGCCCTGGACATACATGCCGATCTGACCGTCATTGAAGAGGTCGCGCAGCTGGTCGCGCTCCCAGGCGGTCGGGCCCTCCTGCGCCACCTCGGCCAGACGGCCGTAGAACTCCAGCGTCTGCCGCGTGGCCTCGCTGTCGAGCATGTTCTCGCCGGTCTCGGTGTCGATGACGACGCCGCCGTTCGAGTAGAGGTAGTTCAGGAACTGGTGCATCGTGTTGTCGAAGTCTTTGCCGGCCAACCCGATGCCTGCCGCGTCGGTGTTGTCGTCGATCATCTTCGCCATCTCGTACATCTCGTCCCAGGTGCCGGGCGCGGTGCACTCGCCGCCCGCTTCCTCCACGAGGTCGCAATTGATGTAGAGCGCCTTCGTCGAGAAGGCGTGCGGATAGCCCCAGCGCGTGCCCTCGATGGTCACGGTGTCGAGAACGCCGGGCCAGTAGGCGCCTTCCAGCTCCTCGGGGATCTCGGCGGGCACGATCAGCCCGTTGTTGGCAAGCTGGCGCAGGGTGCGGCTGCCCATGTAGGCGATGGACGGCGGATCGCCCGCGGCCGCGAGCGTCAGCGACTTGTCCTGGCAGGTGCCCCACGGCACGGCTTCCATGTTGACGGTGACGCCCTCGCGCTCGGCCACGAAGGCGTCGATCACCGCCTGGTCGGCCTCGCGCACCTCGCCGCCGCACATGATGAAATGGATCTCGGTCTCCTGGGCCAGGGCCGGCAGCGCCGTGCCCCCCAGAAGGATCGCCCCGATCCCCAGCGTCTTAAGTCCGTTCATCGCTTTAGCTCCCTGTTGGTGGACTGGTTATTCCTTGACCGCGCCCGCGGTCAGACCCGCGACGAGGTATTTCTGCAGAAAGAGGAAGATGATCATCACCGGCAGCACGCCCGTGAGGGATGCGGCCATCATCTCGTTCCAGGTCACGTCCTGATAGCCGATGAACTCGAAGAGCCCCGCCGGCAGCGGCTGGTATTCCCGCACCTGGTTGAAGGTGATGGCGAAAAGGAACTGCTGGGCATAGGCGCCGATGAACACGGCGACGCCCACCACGATCAGCCCTGGCACCGCGAGCGGCAGCACGACCCGCCGCAGCGTATAAAGGCGGCTGGCGCCGTCCACATACGCGGCCTCCTCGAGCTCGCGCGGGATCTTCTCGAGGTAGGAGCGCAGCAGCCAGATGCCCGTCGGGATCAGGAAGGCCACGCCCGGCACGATCATCGCCCAGTAGGTGTTCAGAAGCCCGAGCGTGCGAAGCACCCTGTAAAGGGGGATGAGCAGGACCGCCCCGGTGAACATGTTCACGCCCAGAAACAGGCCGAGGCTCAGCGACTTGAACGGAAACTGGAGCCGCGCATAGGCATAGGCCGCCGGGATCACGAAGATCATCGTCAGAGCCGTGACCATTCCGGCGATGTAGACCGAGTTGAGGATGTAGCGCCCCAGGAGCGGCACCGTCTCCCACATCCGGCTGTAGGCGCCGAAATTGAACTCCTCGCTCCAGAACCGGTAGGGCGTGGAGCGCAGATGATCGAGCGGCCTGAGGCTGACCATGAACATCTCGACGAAGGGCAGAAGGATGAAGGTCAGGAAGACGGCCATCGCGGCGTAGATGCCGACGAGCTGCCACGGGGTATAGCGATCCATCATTCCTTGCCGCTCCCGTAATGGCGGTTCACCTTGTTGAGGAAGAAGAGGTAGATCAGGCTGAAGAGCGCCAGGAGGATCACGATCACCACCGCCCGCGCCGCGCCCTCGCCGAACTTGAAGTTGGCGATGGCGACCTTGTAGGTGTCGATGATCAGCGTCGTGGTGGCGCCGCGCGGGCCGCCCTCGGTGAGGATCCAGATGATCTCGAAGCTGTTGAAGGTCCAGATCGCGGATAGCAGCGCCATGGAGACGATCACCGGCATGATCTGCGGGATGGTGATGCGGCGGAACCGGTACCAGCGTCCCGCCCCGTCGACCCAGGCCGCCTCGTAGAGGTCCTTCGGCACGCCCTGCATGGCGGCGAGGAAGAACAGCGTCACCATGGGCGTTCCCACCCAGACGTCGGCGACGATGGCGGAATAGAAGGCCGAGTTCCGGTAGGCGAGGAATTCGAACGGCCCGTCCAGCAGCCCGATTTGCTGCGCCACGCCCGACAGCAGGCCGAAATGCCCGTTGTAGAGCCAGAGCCAGCCGATCATCCCGATGGCGATCGGGATCACCCAGGGCGGCATCACGAGGATGCGGAACAGCGCCCGCCCCGGCACGGCAGCATTGAGCAACGTGGCGCCCGCAAGGCCGAGGATCAGCTTCAGCGACACCGAAAGCACCATCCAGAAGAAGGTCCGCCCCACAGTCTCGGCAAAGCGGCTGCTCTCCCAGAGGTCGCGGTAGTTCTCGAGCCCGACATAGCTTTCGCCGCCCAGGTTGGCGTCGGTGAGCGACAGGCGGAACGTCTCCACCAGTGGCCAGGCGACGATCACTCCGATGAAGATCATCGCCGGCGCGATCAGCGCCCAGGCGAACCAGCTTTCCGGCAGCCGCACCGCCCGCCGGGGCACGGCCCGGGGCGCGGCGTCGCTGGCGCGGTCTGCGATGTCGGCCATGGCGGTCTCCCGGGCGATGCGAATCCCTGCTTCCGAAGACGATACCAACGTCGCGCAAAAAAGCTACCAAAATAATACCACTTTAATGGTATCCGCATTTATCATTCGAAAACAGTGTATTGGTCGCGCCAACAAAGGTAGAGCTTGCACGGAACGTCGGGATTGGTATGATACCTCAAGACCAGTGGGCCTGGGCCATTGAACGCGGAGGAGAGCGATGGACGGATCGGACGCGGCAGCCCTGTTCGATCCCGCGAACTGGTACCGCGAGGGTCAGGGCCCCCGCTATCGCCAGCTTCACGCCTACCTCACCGAGGCGATCCGCGACGGCCGGCTGCCCGTGGGCAGCCAGCTCCCCCCGGAACGCGACCTCGCCGAATTCGCCGATGTCAGCCGGGTGACGGTGCGCCGTGCCGTCTCGCAGCTCGCCATGGACGGGCTGATCGACCAGCGCCGAGGATCGGGCAGCTATGTGCGCCCCGGCGCGCCGAGGCTCGAACAATCGCTCTCGCGGCTGATGTCCTTCACCGAGCTGATGCAGGCCCGCGGCATGTCCTCCACGAGTCGCATCCTAGCCCGAGGCCTCTTTGCGCCACTTCCGGCAGAGACCATGGCGCTGGGCCTCGGCACCGGCGAGATGGTGGCCCGGGTCGAGCGCCTGCGCTCGGCGGACGGGGTGCCCATGGCGCTCGAACGGTCCTGCCTGCCGCCCGACGTGCTGCCCGATCCGGACGCGGTGGAGGTGTCGCTCTATGCGGTGCTGCGCGCCCGCGGCCTTGCGCCCACCCGGGCGATCCAGCGCGTCTCGGCGGTTAACATCACCCCCCGCGAGGCCGAGATCATGGCGCTGGCCGAGGGCACCGCGGCGCTGCAGATCGACCGCACCGCCTATCTCGCCTCGGGCCGCCCGGTGGAATTCACGCGCGGCGTCTACCGCTCTGACATCTACGATTTCGTCACCGAGCTGCGGCTGGACAGCTGAGGGATGGAACGCCTGTCGCCGGTCCCGGCATGGCGGGTTGGAACCCCGCCCTACCCGGATACCGAACCCGGGCGATCGCCGTAGGGGGGTTCGCCCCGCCTGCCACAGACGACAGGACGCCACGCACGGCCCCCGCTGAACCACCCATCAGGAAGGCTCGCCCATGAAGCTCGACGCCCACATCGACGGCCCCGACATCGCCGTCACCCTGACTGCCGACCGGCCGCTCTCCGCCCCGGTTCTCTGCTTTTCCCTCATGGCCCCGGCGGAGGTCGTCACCGGCGGCACGCTCGCCCACGCCTGCGCCGGATATTGCGAGGTTGCCCTGCCCGACCTCGCCCCCGGCATGCCCCATGCCCTGCGCCTGAGACATGTCGCGGGCTTCCAACCCGCCAACCGCGCCTGGCTGCCCCTCGGCGCCCACCTGCGCGCGGGCGGCGAGACGATCCCGCTCCCGGCCCTGCCCTCCGGCCGCCGCCCCGCCCCGCTCATGGACGGCCCGGCGGCGGAGCTGCGGATCGTCCCGCCGGTGGCCGGCTTCGCCCCCACGGGCGAGACCGCCGTCGCCACCGCCTTTCACGCCGACCCCAAAGCCTTTGCCCCCGTGGAGGCGCTGGCGCGGCGCACCGGCCTCGGCCCCTTCCTCGACCCGGCGGGCCTGCCCCTGCGCGTCGCCGTCGACGGTCAGGTCGGCCCCGAGGCCTATCTCCTCGACATCGCCCCGGACGGCGTCGTCCTGACCGCGAGCTCCCGCACCGGGCGCTTCTACGGTGCGGTCACCCTCCTGACCCTCCGCCATACGCACGCGGGCCGACTGCCCTGTGGCCGGATCGAGGACGCCCCCCGCTTCGCCTGGCGCGGCCAGCATCTCGACTGCGCGCGGCATTTCTTCGAGCCCGACACCATCGCCCGCCTGATGGACCTGATGGCCCTGCTGAAGCTCAACCGCTTTCACTGGCATTTCGCCGATGACGAGGCCTTCCGGCTGGAGATCGAGAGCCTGCCGGAGCTCTGGCAAAGGACCGCCTTCCGCGGCGCGGGCGAGCTGGTGCCCGGCGTCTTCGGCGGCGGTATCCGGGCGGGCGGCAGCTATTCGCTCGACGACGCGCGAACCCTCATCGCCCACGGGGAGGCGCTCGAGATCGGCATCCTGCCCGAGATCGAGGCCCCCGCCCATGCCTTCACCCTCGCCAAGGTCTTCCCGGAGACGCGCGATCCGGGGGATAAAGGCACCGAGGCCAGCGTGCAGGGCTATCCCGAGAATGTCCTCAACCCTGCCATGCCCGAAACCTGGCGCGTTCTCGAGGCGATGGCGCAGGAGGTGGCGCAGCTTTTCCCGCTGGGACTGCTGCATCTCGGCTGCGACGAACTGCCCGAGGGCGCCTGGGAGGGCTCCCCCGCCGCCGACGCGCTGAAGGCGCGGGAGAACCTCGTCACCCGCGACGACCTGCAGGGCTGGACCATGCACCGGCTCGCCGGAGCCATCGCCCCCGTCCGCCCCGCCGCCTGGGAAGAGGCCGCGCGGGGCCGCAACGGCGGCATCGGGCATGACGCCCTCCTCTTCTCCTGGTCCGGTCAGGGACCCGGCATCGAGGCCGCGCGGGCGGGCTACGACGTCGTGATGTGCCCCGCCCAGCACGTCTATCTCGACATGGCCCACAGCGCCGACCCGGACGACTGGGGCGCCTCCTGGGCCGCCGTCTTGCCGCTCGAGGAGACGCTGACGTGGTCGCCCGTCCCCGCCGACGCCCCGGACATCGCCCCCCGCGTGGTCGGCGTCGAGGGCACGTTCTGGAGCGAATTCACCACCCGCGACAAGGAGATGGAGGCCATGGTCGCGCCCCGGATCCTCGGCGTCGCGACCAAGGCCTGGGACCGCACCGACCGTCTGACAGGGCCGGAGCTGCACGCGCTCGCGCGGGCCTACCTGCCGATCCTCGACGCCATGGGCTGGGAGAGCGGCTACCGCTGAAGCCGCGCGGCGAGCGGCTTCAGCAGCAGCGGCGCCACCGCCACCAGCACCGCGATCCGCACGATGTGGTGGGCCGTGACATAGGCCACGTCGGCCCCCATCGCGAGCGCCACGAGCCCCATCTCGGTCAGCCCGCCCGGCGCGAAGGCGAGCACCACCTGCGCGACCGGCTGGCCGATCAATTCGGCAAAGGCAAAGGCCACCGCGATGCACAGCGCCAGCGCCACGCTCGTCGCCCCGACGCTCAGCGCCAGCGCCCGGAGCACCAGGTCCCGCCCGGCGCCCAGGAAACGGCAGCCCATGATCGTGCCGAGAAACACTTGCGCCGCTGCCACCAGCCAGCCCGGGGGCGCGCCGTCCGTCCAGCCGACGAGGTGAACGGCGGCGCTCAGCAGCATCGGCCCCAGCAGCGTCGGCGCGGGCAGCTTCAGCCGCGGGCCCAGCCAGACCCCCGCCACCCCGCTCATGCAGAGCAGGACGACGTCCCCGGGGCCCAGCGCCATGCCCTCGGCAAAGGCACCGCCCGACACGTCGAGCCCGAGGCCCCAGCGGAACACCAGCGCGATCACCGCCACCGTGATCACGATGCGCGCGGCATGGGTGAGCACGATACGCCGCCCGTCGCCGCCCATGTCCTCGCCCAGCATCATCATCTCCACCATGCCGCCCGGCATGGCCGAGAAGAACGCGGTGACGGTGTCCATGCGTCCCACACGGATGTAGAACGGCACCAGAACCGCCGCGGCCACCGCCACATAGCCCAGCAGGATCGCCAGCGAGAGCGCCCAGCCCGCGATGTCGCCCAGAAGGTCCGGACTGAAGGCCGCGCCCAGCATCACGCCGATCACCGCCGTCACCAGCGTCCGCGCGCCGGCGGGCGGCTTCAGCCCCGCTCCCGCCAGCACCGCCGCCAGCGTGGCGAGCATCGAGCCCAGCATCCACGGCAGCGGCAGGTCCAGCGCCCAGCAGAGCGTGCCCCCCGCGGCCCCCAGTGCCAGCGTCGCCGCGATGCGGGCGGCCTCGACGGCGGGAAACGGGGCGGAGGAGGCGGGCATGTCGCCCCCGTTACGACCCCGCCCTGCCGGGCGCAAGCACCGGCCCTTCCCCTTGGCCTGCCTTCCCGCTATCCCGGCCCCGATCCCGAAGGAGGCCCCGACGATGCCCATGGAAAAGACCTTCGACGCGAGCGAAGCCGAACCGCGCCTCTACGCCGCCTGGGAAGAGGCCGGCTGCTTCCGCGCCGGCGCAGGAAAACGCCGCGACGAGAGCTTCTGCATCATGATCCCGCCGCCCAACGTGACGGGCGCGCTTCATGTGGGCCACGCCTTCAACAACACGCTCCAGGACATCCTCGTCCGCTGGCACCGGATGCGCGGGTTCGACACGCTCTGGCAGCCGGGGCAGGACCACGCGGGCATCGCCACCCAGCTTCAGGTCGAGAAGAAGCTGAAGGCCGAGGAGGGCAAGCGCCGCACCGACCTCACCCGGGAGGAGTTCATCGCCCGCGTCTGGGACTGGAAGGGCGCCTCCGGCTCGACCATCATCAACCAGCTGAAACGGCTGGGCTCCTCCTGCGACTGGTCGCGCAACGCCTTCACCATGGCCGGCGCGCCGGGAGACCCGCGCACCGGCCACGAGAACTCGCCCGATTTCCACGACGCTGTCATCCGCACCTTCGTCGAGATGTACGAAAAGGGCCTGATCTACCGCGGCAAGCGGCTGGTGAACTGGGACCCCCATTTCGAGACCGCGATCTCCGACCTCGAGGTCGAGAACCGCGAGACGCCCGGCCACATGTGGCACTTCAAGTATCCCCTCGCCGGCGGCGAGACCTACACCTACGTCGAGAAGGACGCGGACGGCACGATCATCCTCGAAGAGGAGCGCGACTACATCGCCATCGCCACGACCCGGCCCGAGACGATGCTGGGCGACGGCGCCGTCGCGGTTCATCCGTCCGATGATCGCTATGCCCCGATCGTCGGGAAGCTCTGCGAGATCCCCGTGGGCCCCAGGGCGCACCGCCGCCTGATCCCGATCATCACCGACCCCTACCCCGACCCGGCCTTCGGCTCCGGCGCGGTGAAGATCACCGGCGCGCACGACTTCAACGACTACGCGGTCGCGCAGCGCGCGGGCATCCCGATGTACCGCCTGATGGACACCGCGGGCCGGATGCGGGACGACGGTCTGTCCTACGAGGACGCCGCCCACCGCGCCCAGTCCATCGCGGCTGGCTCTGCCTTCACCATCGAGGAGGTCGATACCTTCAACCTCGTTCCCGAGCACCTGCGCGGCCTCGACCGGTTCGAGGCCCGGGCGAAGGTGGTCGAGGAGATCACCGCCGAGGGCCTCGCGGTGATGACGCAGCCCGACGACCCCCGCCTCGGCACGGCGGCGCGGAAACCCGCCGAGCCCGAGGAAGGCGCCGAGGAGCGCGCCCTCGTGCCGCTCGTCGAGGCCAAGCCCATCATGCAGCCCTTCGGCGACCGCTCCCAGGTGGTGATCGAGCCGATGCTCACCGACCAGTGGTTCGTCGATGCCGAGAAGATCGTGGGCGCGGCACTCGACGCCGTCCGCGACGGGCGCACGAGAATCCTGCCCGAAAGCGGCGAGAAGACCTATTACCACTGGCTCGAGAACATCGAGCCCTGGTGCATCTCGCGCCAGCTCTGGTGGGGGCACCAGATCCCCGTGTGGTACGGTCTCGACCTCGGCGCGCCCGGCTTCCGCGACGACGAGGGCGATGGGCGGCTCGACGATGTGGAACTGATGCGCCTGCTGGGCGAGGGCGGGATGCTGCACCTGGGCGACGTCCATCGCTGCGCCGCCGATTTCGAGGGGGTGCGCGAGGGCTTCTTCGACGAGATCGCCGACCTTCCCACGCCGCTCAACCACGCCCGCGTGGTCGAGGTCGCGGACAAGCAGGAGGCGATGGAGGCGCTGGCCGCCAGCCTCGCCGCCTACAACCTCTCGGAGGACCCGACAGAGCTGGTCTACCCGGTCTGGCGCGACGCGGACGTGCTCGACACCTGGTTCTCCTCCGGCCTCTGGCCCGTGGGCACCCTCGGCTGGCCCGAGGAGACCGAGGAACTGGCCCGCTACTTCCCCACGAGCGTGCTGGTCACCGGCTTCGACATCCTGTTCTTCTGGGTCGCCCGGATGATGATGATGCAGCTTGCCGTGGTCGGTCAGGTGCCCTTCCACACCGTCTATCTTCACCAGCTCGTCCGCGACGAGAAGGGCCAGAAGATGTCGAAGACGAAGGGCAACGTCATCGACCCGCTGGAGATCGTCGACACCTACGGCGCCGACGCCCTGCGCTTCGCCAACGCCTCCATGGCGGCCCTGGGCGGCGTGCTGAAACTTTCCGAGGACCGGATCAAGGGCACGCGCAACTTCGGCACCAAGCTCTGGAACGCCTGCCGCTTCGCCGAAATGAACGGCGTGTTCGAAAACCACAAGCAAGGCGCCGGAATCCCGGCAAATCCCGCCGCCCCGGTCAACAGATGGATACTGGGCGAAACCGCCCGCACCCGCGAGGCGGTCGATGCGGCGCTCTCGGGCTACCGGTTCAACGAGGCCGCGCAGGTGCTCTACGGCTTTGTCTGGAACAAGGTCTGCGACTGGTACTTGGAATTCTCCAAACCGCTCCTGATGGACGGCACCGAGGCCGAGAAGGCCGAGACCCGCGCCACCATGGCCTGGGTGCTCGACCAGTGCCTGATCCTGCTGCACCCGATCATGCCCTTCGTGACCGAGGAACTCTGGCAGAAACTGGGGCAACGGGACGGCTTTCTCGCCCTCGCCCCCTGGCCCGAATACGATGCAGCAGGCCTCGCCGACGCGAAGGCCGATGCCGAGATGGGCTGGGTCATCGGGCTGATCGAGGACATCCGCTCGGCGCGCGCGCAGGTCAACGTGCCCGTCGGCCTCTACGTGCCGCTGGTGCAGACCTCCGCCGACGCCGCCGCCCGCGCCGCGTGGTCCGCCAACGAGACGCTCATCAAGCGCCTCGCGCGGATCGACAGCCTCACCGAAGGCGCCGAGACGCCCAAGGGGGCCATCTCCATCGCCGCCCCCGGCGCCAGCTTCGCCCTGCCGCTCGCCGACATCATCGACGTGGCGGCCGAAAAGACCCGGCTGGAGAAAAGCCATGCCAAGCTGCAAAAGGAGATCGGGGGCCTGAAAGGCCGGCTCGACAACCCGAGATTCGCGGAAAGCGCCCCCGAGGAGGTGGTCGAGGAGGCCCGGACGAACCTCGCCCTGCGCGAGGAGGAAGCGGCCAAGATCGAGGCGGCGCTCATGCGCCTGAAGGAACTGGCCTGATCCTCATCTGGCCACAAATACTCCCTGCCGCGGCCCGCCCCGGGCGCGCGGCAGGAGAAGGTGACCATGTCGACAGCCCTCGCCCGCATCGCCCAGCGCCTGATCGACGCCTTTCAGGAGGAGGGCAAGCTCGATCACCTCAAGGGCGCGGGACAGCCCCTCCCCGCGCGGTCGACCAACCCCAATCTCGACGCCGCGACCGAGATCGGTCATCGCGTGATGGCGGAGAATGGCGCCGTCCCGCCGGAGGTCGCCATGCGCAAGGCCCTGTCGGAGGCCCGCGCGGCCTTCAAGGCCGCCGGAACCGACGACGAGAAGCGCGCGGCGATGGGACGGATCGCGGACCTCGAACTCCGGATCAACATGGCCGCGGAATTCAGGATGCGCCGCCGCTAGCGGCAGTCGCGCGCCGCGCCTATGTTGCAGCCATGTCCAGATCGCTCCGTTCCCTGACCGAAGCCCAGATCCGCAAGGCGGAGGCCGAGGGACAGCTCTCGGGCCTCGAGGGCGAGGGCCGGCCCCTGCCGGACCGCTCGGGCGAGGCCTTCCTCGACGAAGGCACCCGCGTCGCCCACCGGATCATGGCCGAGGCCGGCGTGCGCCCGCAGGAATTCGACCTCAAGGAAAAGCTCTCCGCCGCCCGTCGTGCCCATGCCGCCGCCCGGACGGAGGACGCGCGCCGGGAGGCGATGGCCGCGATCGCCAAGGCCGAGATGGCCTATGCCATGGCCGTAGAGGCCCGCCGCCGCTTCATGCGCTGAGCGTGTGGCGTATGCCGGATGGGTCGCCCTGACCCCTTTCCGGACATCAGCCCGCCCGCACCGCCGGGCGGCTGCGCTCGGCCAGGACCTTGTGGAATTCCTCCAGCACCTGCGCCTCGCCATAGCCGCGCGCGAGGCGCCGCAGGCCGAAATGGACGTGGGCCATCTCGACGTAATAGTCGATGAAGGCATAGTTGGTCCCAGCCCCCGCCGCCGCCCCGATGAGCGGCACCGCCCCCGCCGCGAGCTTCTGGCCCAGCACAGCGGCGAAGCGCGGCGCCACGGCGGCGATGAGCCGGTGTACCGCCGGCCCCGTCAGCGACAGCCGCGCACCGAGAAAGGACGTGTCGATCCCGTCGTCCTCTTCCCCCGGCCCGCCCGAGCCGAAGACGCGCAGGCATTCCAGCCGCGTCTCCACGCTCCTCGGGTCCTCGCCGTTCTGCGCCGCGACGCCCTGCACGGCGCGGAAGATCACCGTGGTCGCCACCGGCAGTTCCGCCAGCGCAGTAGGGAGGCCCCCAAGGCCGCCCAGCGCGCCCGATAGCGCGGCAAAGGCCTTGTTCGCCCGGTCCCCCTCCCAGCGCCCGCCGGTACCAGAGGCCACCTCGTAGGACCGCTCGAGCGCTGTGCGGGCAACCTCGTTGATCCGCCCGCGCGCGCCCTTGGGAAGCCGCTTCATCGCGTCCTCCACCTGACCGCCGGCAAAGGTGATGACCTGCATCAGCAGCCCGCGGGCGCGGCGCTGCCGGTCCACGAGCGCGGCGATCTCGGCGCGCGCGGCCTCGTCGAGCGGCACCGGCGGCGGCTCGGGATTGATCTCGCGGAGGGGATTCGGCTCGTCCATGGAAGAAGAAATGGGGAGCCCCGCCCCCCTGGTCAATCCACCGCACGCGTCACGGCGCCCGAAACACCCATCCAGGCACCGGGCCGCAGCGCCAGCCCCAGGACCCGCTCGGGATTGGTGGGCGGCGGCATCTCCACCTCCTCGAGCCGCCGGAAGCCGAACCGCCCGTAATAGGGCGCATCCCCCACCAGCATGAGCCGCGCCTCCCCCGCCTGGGCCGCGCGTTCCACCACGGAGCGAATGAGAAAGGCGCCCAGCCCCTCGCCCTGCCGGGTCGGATGCACCGCGATCGGCCCCACCAGCAGCGCCCGCGCCGCGCCCACCTTCACCGGCCAGACCCGGATCGCGCCGCCCAGCGCGCCGTCCTCGTCGCGCCACAGAAGGCAGAGCCGGCCCTCCGGCGGCACGCCCTCGCGCAGCCGGTAGGAGGAGAGCGCGGTGCGGCCGGGCGCGAAGCAGAGGTCGTAGAGCGCCTCCACCTCCCACCAGTCCTCCGCCCGCTCCTCCGATATGCCCATCGTCCGCCCCGCCGCCGTGCTGGCGGCGCGCCTAGCATGGGGCTAGGTCGGGGGCAAACCGGAGGAATCGCGATGTTCTACCGCCCAGAGGATGGCCACGGCCTGCCGCGCAACCCGTTCAACGCCATCGTCACGCCCCGCCCCATCGGCTGGATCTCCACCCGCGGCGCCGACGGGCGCGACAACCTCGCGCCCTACAGCTTCTTCAACGCGGTGGCCTACACGCCGCCCATGGTGATGTTCGCCTCCACCTCCGCCAAGGAGGACCGCGACGATACCAAGGACAGCGCCGCCAACATCCGCGACACCGGCGTCTTTGCCGTCAACATCGTCAGCTACGCCCTGCGCGACGCGATGAACGCCAGCTCCGCCGGCCTGCCCCGCGAGGCGGACGAATTCGCCCACGCGGGCCTTGCCAAGGCGCAATGCCGGACCGTCGACTGCCCCTTCGTCGCCGAGGCCCCCGCCGTGCTCGAATGCCGCCTGGTGGAGCAGGTCCGTCTGCCCGGAGAGGCCAACCTCGTCAGTTTCGGCGAGGTCACCGGCGTGCATATCCGCGACGAATTCCTGAAGGACGGCCGGCTCGACCTGACTCTCTACCAGCCGCTCACCCGCCTCGGGTACCAGGATTACAGCCGCATCACCGAGCTCTTCCCGCTCAGGCGGCCGGACTGACGGCGCGGCTTCCCATGGGCGATGCTATCGCATAGGTTGTGCCCGACACGGCCAGGGGACAGGACACATGGGCAGGATCGGGGTCATCGGCGGATCGGGGGTCTACGACATCGACGGGCTCGAGGAGGCGGCCTGGCACCCCGTGGACACACCGTGGGGGGCACCCTCGGACGAGGTCCTGACCGGGCGCTTCGGCGAGACGGAGCTCGCCTTCCTGCCCCGCCACGGGCGCGGGCACGTCCATTCCCCCACCGAGGTGCCCTATCGCGCGAATATCGACGCGCTGAAGCGGCTCGGCTGCACGGAGGTCGTCTCCGTCTCGGCCTGCGGATCATTCCGCGAGGAGATGGCGCCGGGCCATTTCGTGATCGTCTCGGATTTCATCGACCGCACCTTCGCGCGGGCCAAATCCTTCTTCGGAACGGGCTGCGTCGCCCATGTCTCGGTCGCGCATCCCGTCTGCGCGCGCCTCGGCGACCGGCTGGAGGCGGCGGCGCGGGAGGCCGGCGTGACCTGCCACCGTGGCGGGACGTACCTCGCCATGGAGGGGCCGCAGTTCTCCTCGGTGGCCGAAAGCCGGATGTACCGCGACCACTGGGGCGCCGACGTGATCGGCATGACGAACATGCCCGAGGCGAAACTCGCCCGCGAGGCGGAGCTCTGCTACGCCTCCGTCGCCATGGTCACCGATTACGACAGCTGGCACCCGGACCACGACACTGTGCAGATCAGCGACATCATCGCCACGCTGAAGGCCAATTCGCAGAACGCCCGCGCGCTGATCGGGCGGCTCGCAGCCTCTGGAGCGGCGTCCGGTCCCTGCCCCCACGGCTGCGACCGGGCGCTCGACCACGCCATCCTCACCGCGCCCGACCGGCGGGACCCGGCCGTTCTGGCCAGGCTCGACGCGGTGGCGGGGAGGGTCCTGTAGGCCGGGCCGTAGGCCGGGCTTGAAGCCCGGCAGATCCCGTGACCCCAATCAATCGTCCCCGGTGCCGGTCCATAAGCCCGGCCTTCACCCGCGTCACCGCCCCCCCTCCGTAGGGCGGGCGTATGACCCGGCTGACCCGGCAAACCCCATCCATCGTTCTCGGGGCCGGACACAAGCCCGGCCGATACCCGCGTCAACGAACCGCCGCCGCAGGCCCGGCACATCCCGCGGAAGGCCCCGCCTCACTCCTGTCCGTGCTCGGCGAGGAACGCCCGGATGAACCGGCGCACCTCGCGCGCGGCGGAGGTGTCGAGGTCCTTGCAGAGCGAAATGAAGGCGTCGCGCTCTTCCTTGTCGAGCCTCAGGATCAGCTGGCTGTCCTTCTTCGACTTCTTCCTGTCGTCCTTCTTGCCCACGCCATAGTCCCGCTGTCGCCCCGGTGCTCTTGCCTTTGGCATAGCAAATGTATATACATGCACTATACCGATGATCGACGCAGGCTTACCCCTCCGACAGAAGAAAGGGAACAGGAAATGGGACTTCACACGGCACGGACGCTGTTCACCGAAGACCGGCTCGACTGGAACCGGCCCCACCTCCGCTGGCTTCCGGCACGGCTCTACCGCCTCGCCCGGGAGGCCGTGCGCCCCCGGCGCTGAGGACGGTCGCTGACGGAACAGGCAGGGAGCACGGCCAGACGCCCCGCCCCTCCTGCCCGCCGCAGTCGGCGCTTGCATGGCCCGTCGCGGCGCGCAGAATGGCGCGCGACCCGACCGGAGACCGGCCATGCCAGACACCCGAGCCGCCAAGGCGCTCAAGGATTACATCCGCACCATTCCGGACTTCCCGAAGCCGGGGATCCAGTTCCGCGACGTGACGACGCTCTTCGCGGACCCGCGGGGGCTCCGGCTCGCCGTGGACCTGATGCTGCATCCCTATGCCGGCACGCGCATCGACAAGGTGGCCGGGCTCGAGGCGCGCGGCTTCGTGCTCGGCGGGGCGGTGGCCCATCAGCTCGGCCGCGGCTTCGTGCCGATCCGCAAGGCGGGCAAGCTGCCCGGCGCGGTGCTGAGCGAACGCTACACGCTCGAATACGGCGAGGCGGTGGTCGAAGTGCACGACGACGCCCTCCAGCCCGGGGAACGCGTCCTTCTGGTGGATGACCTTCTGGCCACCGGCGGCACGGCCGAGGCGGGCGTGCGCCTGATCGAACGGCTCGGCGCCGAGGTTGCAAGCTGCGTCTTCGTCATCGACCTGCCGGCTCTCGGCGGCCGGGCGCGGCTGGAGGCCATGGGCCTCGACGTGGTGACCCTCTGCGAATTCGAGGGCGACTGACCGCGCCGGCCTATCCGCCGGGCACGTCGCTGCCCAGCATCAGGTCCAGCGCCTTCAGGCGCGGCGCCTGCTCTGCAATGGTCTTGATCACCAGCAGGACCGGCACCGCGAGAAAGGCGCCGATCGCTCCCCAGAGCCAGACCCAGGTGATCACCGTCAGGAAGACGGCGACGGTGTTGATCGCCAGCCTCCGGCCCACGAGCATCGGTGTCACGAAATTGCCCTCGATCGAGGTGAGCACGAGATAGACCGCCGGACACAGCAGCGCGTAGCCCACCGTGTCGAAGGTCACGAGCGCCACCACGCCCACCCCCGCGGCGCCGACCACCGCGCCGATGAAGGGCAGGAAGTTCAGCAGAAAGGCCGCGAGCCCCCAGACCGCGGGATCCGGCAGTCCCAGAAGCCACATGGCGAGCCCGATGGCGACGCCCAGACCCGCGTTGATGACGGTGATCGCGCCCAGGTACCGCGAGATCCGCCCTTCCACGTCATGGATCAGCGCCAGCGCGTCCGGCCCCCGGTCCACCGGCTTCGTCGCCGCCACGAGCCGCCGCGACATGACCTCGCCCGAGGCCAGAAGGAAGGTCGCCAGAACCAGCGCCACGGCAAAGGCGCTCCCCGCCCCCGCCAGCGAGGACAGCGCCCATCCCATGACGCCCGCCTCCTCCAGCACGACGCGCTGCGCGTCGTCGTCGCCTTCGGTCATCGACTCGATCTCCTGGGAGGCCGCCCGCGCCTCCTCGACCTGCGCCAGCACGTCCCGCAGCTTCCAGCGCAGTTCCGCGCTGATCACGGGCGCCCGCTGCACGAGGTCCGACACCGGCCCGCTCGCCGCATAGGCCCCCGCCACCGTGCCGCCCGCCACCACGAGGATCATCAGCGGCCCGCCCAGGGCATCGGGCACGCCGCGCCGCGCCAGCCACCGGGTCGCCGGCCGCAGCACCAGCGCCAGCAGCACTGCCAGAACGACGGGCAGCAGCAGCGCCCGCGCCACATAGATCGTGGCGAGGCAGGCGAGGAAGAAGAACCCCGTCAGGATCTTGCGAATGGCCCCCAGGTCGGCGCCCGGGTCGGGAGACTGTGTCATGCGCATGAACAAGCACCGATCCGCGCCTTGGTTCCGCCCCCCGCCGCCGATTGCACCCCGCGCGCCCGCCGCGTAAGAGCGGAGAGACCGATTTCACCCCATGACCGGAGCGCGACCGATGGCCAGCTACCAGTATGTCTACCACATGGACGGCGTCTCGAAGACCTATCCGGGCGGCAAGAAGACCTTCGAGAACATCCGCCTGTCGTTTCTGCCGGGCGTGAAGATCGGAGTCGTGGGCGTCAACGGCTCGGGCAAGTCGACGCTCATGCGCATCATGGCCGGCATCGACCAGGATTTCACCGGCGAGGCCTGGGCCGCGGCGGGCGCGCGCGTGGGCTACCTGCCCCAGGAGCCGCAGCTCGACGAGACGAAGACCGTCCGCGAGAACGTCATGGAAGGGGTCGCCGCCAAGCAGGCCAAGCTCGACCGCTACAACGAACTCGCCATGAACTACTCCGACGAGACCGCCGAGGAGATGGCGCAGCTTCAGGACGAGATCGACGCCGAGAACCTCTGGGATCTCGATGCCCAGATCGACGTCGCAATGGAGGCCCTCCGCTGCCCGCCCGACGACGCCATGCCCGCGCATCTGTCGGGCGGCGAGGCGCGGCGCGTCGCGCTCTGCAAGCTCCTGCTCGAGGCGCCGGACATGCTGCTCCTCGACGAGCCCACCAACCACCTCGACGCCGAGACCATCGCCTGGCTGCAGAACCACCTGATCGAGTACAAGGGCACCTGCCTGATCGTCACCCACGACCGCTACTTCCTCGACGAGATCACCGGCTGGATCCTCGAACTCGACCGCGGCCGCGGCATTCCCTACGAGGGCAACTATTCCGCCTGGCTCGAACAGAAGGCCAAGCGGCTGGAGCAGGAGGCGCGCGAGGACAAGTCGCGTCAGAAGACGCTCGAGCGCGAGCTCGAATGGATGCGCCAGGGCCAGAAGGCGCGGCAGGCGAAATCGAAGGCCCGGATCGCCGCCTACGAGGAGATGGCAGGCCAGTCCGAGCGAGAGAAGATCGGCCGCGCGCAGATCATCATCCCGAACGGCCCCCGCCTCGGCGGCAAGGTGATCGAGGTGGAAGGCCTGACGAAGGCCTATGGCGACAAGCTCCTGATCGAGAACCTGTCGTTTTCCCTGCCCCCGGGCGGCATCGTCGGCGTGATCGGCCCCAATGGCGCGGGCAAGTCCACCCTCTTCCGGATGCTGACCGGTCAGGAACAGCCGGACGAGGGCACGATCGAGTACGGCGACACGGTTCAGCTCTCCTATGTGGACCAGTCCCGCGACGCGCTCGACGCCGATGCGACCGTCTGGGAAGAGATTTCCGGCGGCGGCGAGATCATCCAGCTTGGCGACGCGCAGATGAACTCCCGCGCCTATTGCGGCGCCTTCAACTTCAAGGGCGGCGACCAGCAGAAGAAGGTCGGGCTTCTCTCGGGCGGCGAGCGCAACCGGGTGCACATGGCCAAGCTCCTGAAATCCGGCGGCAACGTGCTGCTCCTCGACGAGCCGACGAACGATCTCGACGTGGAGACCCTGCGCGCCCTCGAGGACGCGCTGGTGGATTTCGCGGGCTGCGCCGTGGTCATCTCCCACGACCGCTTCTTCCTCGACCGCATCTGCACCCACATCCTCGCCTTCGAGGGCGAGGCCCATGTGGAGTGGTTCCAGGGCAATTTCGAGGATTACGAGGAAGACAAGAAGCGGAGACTGGGCGTGGACGCGCTGGAGCCGAAACGGGTGAAGTTCAAGAAGTTCTCGCGGTAGGGGGCGAAAAGATGCGTGAACTCGTGCCTTCATACGAAATCATGACTGCGCCCTCTCCCGAGACTCTGGAGGCCCGGATCAACGATTCCTTGGAGGCCGGCTACACCCTCCAAGGGGGCGTCTGTGTCGTCTACCGACCCGACAATCCAGACGCTCCTTATGTATACTATCAGGCGTTAATCGGGAAACGCTGAAAGTAACCGGACATAGGGTGGGTTTCCAACCCACCCGGCCCCGCCGATCCCGGAGGGCGCCGTTGGCCTTCCACCCCATCACCCGCCCTTCCGCGCCGAAAGGTGGGTTGAAAACCCACCCTACGCCCGTTCTGGCGCGAGGGCACGCGCCGCGTCCCGATCCGCCGCTGCCCACCGCCCCTCCCGGATATCCCGGTGGATCGACGAGAACAGCCAGTCCTCCGGCCGCTCGACCAGCCCGTGCTTGACGGGGTTCATCAGGCAATAGCGAACGTGGGCCTCGTAGTCCTCCGGACCCCGGATATGGTGCTCCCAGAAGCGGCGTTGCCAGACTGCCGCCTCCCGTTTCTCCGTCCGTAGGCCGGGCTTCAGCCCGGCATACCGCCCGGACCGCACGACGGGCAGATCGGTGGGGAAGATTGGAGGCGGGGTAAGCCGGGCTGAAGCCCGGCCTACAGCCCGGCCTACACGCCGGTCGTCCGCCGCCGCGTCGCATCGCACCTTGAGCGCCATGGTGAAGCGCGCCTTGATGGCGCCCCATCGCCGGCCATGGTCTCGGTCCTCTGCCGGAAGCGTCCAGATCGCGTGGATGTGATCCGGCAGCACCACCCAGGCGTCGATCCGGGCCGGTCTCTCCAGGAGCGTTCGCCAGACAGCCGCCCGCAACAGGTCCACATGATCGACAAGAAGACCCGACCCGCGCTCGGCCAGAGTAACAGTGAAAAATGCGGTGGCCCCGGTCACCTTCGGGCGGAGATAGACGGACATGCCCCCGTCTCGCACGTCTCAGGTTAAGGGCCGGTGAACGCGACAAGATGTAGGCCGGGCTTCAGCCCGGCTGCCCGCTCCTCCAAAGGCCGCCCCCGAATTTCCTTGCGCCGACTCGCCAGACCTGTCACAGGCGCCTTGCGACCGATCTTCTATTCGACCCTTCTGTTTTCCGCGACCCGGCTCACAGTCCTCGAACCTAGACGTGACCGAGCCGGGCTGCCGCACCCCTGCGGGCAGCGACAACATGAAGGATATCACGATGGCCAGTGGCACCGTGAAGTGGTTCAACGCAACCAAAGGCTTCGGCTTCATCGCCCCCGACACCGGCGGCAAGGACGTCTTCGTCCACATCTCCGCCGTGGAGCGGGCCGGCCTGACCGGGCTCAAGGACGACCAGAAGGTGACGTTCGACATCGAATCCGGCCGCGACGGCCGCGAGAGCGCGTCGAACCTGCAGCTCGCCTGACCACGACCGCCGGTCCCTCTGCGCGGGGGACGGCACGGAAAGGGTTAACGCCACGCGGCGTTGACCCTTTTTCTTTTTGAATACCAATGACTTGAACATGCGTCCACGTGTGGACGCCCCGCCCCTGCCCGATGGAACAAGGCCGCCTCCCCGGGCTTCCTCCCCCGAACCCAGGACCCGAGGAGGCCCCATGCCCAAGATCACCGATGCGAAGATCCTGATCCTCGCCACCCACGGCTTCGAGCAGTCCGAGCTCGAGGTGCCCCGCGACCAGCTCCGCGAGAAGGGCGCCACCGTCCATGTCGCCAGCCCCGGCGGCGAGGACATCAAGGGCTGGGACACCGACGACTGGGGCCGCACCGTGGCCCACGACATGGCGCTGGAACACGTCCGGATGACCGAGTACGACGCCCTCGTGCTGCCCGGCGGCCAGATCAATCCCGACCTCCTGCGGGTGAACCCGGACGCGATCCGCCTGATCCGCGACTTCGTCGAAGCCGGACGCCCCGTCGCCGCCGTCTGCCACGCGCCCTGGCTCCTGATCGAGGCCGGCGTCGCCCGCGGCCGCGAAATGACCTCCTACGCCTCGATCCGCACCGACCTCGAGAACGCCGGCGCCCGGGTCGTTGATCGCGAGGTGGTGGTATCGGACGGCATCGTCACCAGCCGCAACCCAGGCGATCTCGACGCCTTCGTGTCCGGGATCGTCGAGGCGGTCGAGGACGACAGCCGCAGGCGGGATGCGGCCTGAGGGGCCAGGGTCGCGCGGAGGTCCCCCTGCGACACCCGCGCACCCCCGCTTGCTTGCCTCTTGCAGCCCGACGTGATCGCTGGCATTTTCCGTTTGGCGACCGATCTTCTATTCGACCCTCTCTGCCGCTATCGGTCCAGAGCTCTCGAACAAGACACCGCCGCAGCTGCCGCACGTTCGCGGGCAGCGACACTTGAGAGCGAAAGGATACTCTCACATGGCAACTGGCACCGTGAAGTGGTTCAACACGACCAAAGGCTACGGCTTCATCGCGCCCGATGGCGGCGGCAAGGATGTCTTCGTCCATATCTCCGCCGTCGAACGGGCCGGCCTGACCGGGCTGAAGGACGACCAGAAGGTCACCTTCGACCTCGAGTCCGGACGTGACGGCCGGCAGAGCGCGACAAACATCGCCCTCGCCTGACCTCATCGGGCTGCGCGCCCGATCCGCCGCATCCCCGGTCGTCGCCCCTCCCAGGCGGCGGCCTTTTTTTGGGTCAGATGGTCCGGACGAAGGACCTCCGGCCGCCTCGGCGCGTTGGCTCCTCGACCAATGAGGATGTTATGCCCGAGCGCAAGAAGACCCGCCACAGCCAGCCCCCGCCCGAGCCTCTGCCGATCCCCCGGCCGGAGCCGCGGAAATGCGACAGCTTCGATTTCCAGGACTGGGCCCTGATCTGAGGCCAGCGGGCGCTGTCCGGGCTCACTCGACGCTCTCGACAAGCGCCAGCACCGACGGGCCCATGGCCTCCACGATGAGCGCCACGCCCTCCCCGTTGGGATGGATGCCGTCCGGCTGCATCAGCCTCCGCGCGGCACCCGCAGTGTCCTCACCCACCTCCAGCCCCTCGAAGAAGGCGTCATAGAGCGGCACGCCGTAGGCCTCCGCCAGTTCGGGATACATGGCGTCGAACGCCTGCTTGAACTCTGCGCCGTAGTTCGACGAGGCGATCATCCCCACCAGCAGCACCTTGACGCCCTTGTCCTCGGCCGCCTTCAGGATGCCGTCGAGATTGGCGCGGCTCACCGCCGGATCGACCCCCCGCAGGAAATCGTTGCCGCCCAGCGCCACGATCATCGCGTCCACCTCGGGCGTCAGCGTCCATTCGACCCGGGACAGCCCGCCCGCCGTGGTATCGCCCGAGACGCCCGCGTTGATCATCTCCACATCCGCGCCCCGGTCCCGGAGCCAGGCCTCCATCTGCGGAACGAAGCCGTCCTCGGGCGGCAAGCCGTAGCCCTGCGTCAGGCTGTCGCCCAGGGCGGCCACGGTCACGGTCTCGGCGGCGGCCGCCCCGGCGAGCATCATGTTGCAGGCGCAGAGAACCGCCCCATATCGCAGGGCAGAGAAGGCAGACCCGAGGCACCCCATGACCGATCCCGTCCTGTCGCTCCGCGACGTTTCACTCACGCTCGACGGCAACGCGGGACCGGTGGAGATCCTTCGCGGCATCTCGCTCGACGTGGGCCGGGGGGAGACATTGGGGCTCGTGGGGCCTAGCGGATCGGGCAAGTCGTCGCTCCTCATGCTCTTGGGCGGGCTCGAGAGCGTGTCGTCGGGCACCGTGACCGCCCTCGGGCAGGACCTGACGCGGATGGACGAGGACGCGCTCGCGCGGTTTCGCAGGGACAATATGGGCGTGGTCTTCCAGTCCTTCCACCTGATCCCGACGATGACGGCGCTGGAGAATGTCGCCACTCCTCTGGAACTGGCCGGACACCGCGACGCCTTCGACCGGGCCGAAGCGGAACTGGAGGCGGTGGGCCTCGGTCATCGTGCCGGGCATTACCCCGGTCAGATGTCGGGCGGAGAGCAGCAGCGCGTGGCGCTGGCGCGCGCCTCCGCGCCGCGCCCGGCAATCCTGCTCGCGGACGAGCCCACCGGCAACCTCGACGAGACCAGCGGCGCGGCGATCGTGGACCTGCTCTTCGGCCTGCGCGACCGGCATGGCGCGACGCTGGTCATGGTCACCCACGCGATGGAACTCGCCCGCCGCTGTGACCGCATGGTGCGCCTGCGCGACGGCCGGATCGAGGCGCCGGCAGAGGCGCGGGCCGCGGAATGAGCTGGCAGGTCTCCGCCCGCATCGCCCGGCGCGAATTGCGCGGGGGACTGCGGGGCTTTCGCATCTTCCTCGCCTGCCTCGCCCTCGGCGTCGCGGCCATCGCGGCGGTGGGCACCGTCCGCGCCTCGATCCAGGCCGGGCTGGAGCGCGAAGGCGCGGCGCTCCTGGGCGGCGATGCCGAGGCGCAGTTCACCTACCGCTTCGCCCGGGAGGCGGAGCTTGCCTGGATGGAGAGCGTCGCCGAGGCGGTGTCGGAGACCGTCGATTTCCGCTCCATGGCCGTGGTCCCCCGGGCGGAGGGGGCCGAGCGGGCGCTGACGCAGGTGAAGGCGGTGGACGATCTCTACCCTCTCGTCGGCGCCGTGCGGCTGGACCCGGACATGCCGCTGGCCGAAGCCTTCGCGGGCGACGGCACCCTGCCCGGCGGGGTGATGCAGCGGACGCTGACCGATCGGCTGGCTCTGAGCCCCGGCGAGACCTTCCGTCTCGGCGACCAGGAGTTCGTGCTCTCGGCCATCCTCGACAGCTATCCCGACAATTCGGGCGGCGGATTCGGCCTCGGCCCCCGGACGATGGTGCGGACCGAGGACCTCGCAGGCAGCGGCCTGATCCAGGAGGGCACGCTTTTCGACACGCAATACCGGCTGGACCTGCCCGAGGGCGCGGACCTCGCGGCGCTCGAGGCCGAGGCCCGGAGGCTCTGGCGCGATGCCGGGCTGCGCTGGCGCGATGCGCGGGCGGGGGCGCCCGGGATCGCGGAATTCGTCGACCGGCTCGGGGCCTTCCTGATCCTCGTCGGGCTCTCGGGTCTCGCCGTGGGCGGCGTGGGCGTGTCGGCGGCGGTGCGCGCCTATCTCGCCGGCAAGACCGAGGTCATCGCCACGCTGAAGACGCTCGGCGCGCCGCGCGCGGTGATCTTCCAGACCTATTTCCTGCAGATCGGCGCGCTGGCCGTGCTCGGGATCGCGCTCGGGCTGGCGTTGGGGGCGAGCGTGCCGCTCCTTCTCGCCCCCGTGATCGAGGCCAGGCTGCCGATCCCGGCCGTCTTCGCGCTCTATCCGGGGCCGCTGCTCGAGGCGGCGCTCTACGGCACGCTCGCGGCGGCGGCCTTCACCCTCTGGCCGCTCGCGCGGGCGGAGGAAGTGCGGGCGGCGACGCTCTTCCGCGATGCTCTCTCGGGCGGGAGCACCCTGCCCCGCGCACGCTACCTCGTCGCCACCGGGCTTCTGGTGGCGACGCTCCTCGGCGCGGCGTCGGCCTTCTCGCGCACGGTCGAGCTGACGCTCTGGACAGCGGGCGGCATCGCCGGGGCGCTCGCGCTCCTCGCGCTGGCGGCGGGCCTGGCGCGGGTCCTCGCGCGCCGCTCGGGCCGGGCGGCGCGGGGGCGGCCCGCCCTGCGCCTCGCGCTCGGCGCCATCGGCGCGCGGGGGGGAGAGGCGACGAGCGTGGTGCTCTCGCTGGGCCTCGGCCTGTCGGTCCTCGCGGGCATCGGCCAGATCGACGGCAACATCCGCCAGTCGATCACCACGGACCTGCCCGCCGTCGCGCCCTCCTATTTCTTCGTGGACATCCAGCCCGGCCAGATCGACGGCTTCCGCGAGAGGGTGGAGACCGACCCGGCGGTCAGCCGCGTCGACAGCGCGCCCATGCTGCGCGGGATCATCACCCGCATCAACGGCCTGCCCGCGATGGAGGCCGCGGGCGGGCACTGGGTGGTGCAGGGCGACCGCGGCGTGACCTATTCCGAAACCCTGCCCGCCGAGGCGGAGCTGACCGCCGGCGAATGGTGGCCCGAGGGCTATGACGGCCCGCCCCTCGTCAGCTTCGCCGCCGAAGAAGCCGCCGAGATCGGCCTCAGCCTCGGCGACGAGATCACGGTCAACATCCTCGGGCGGGACATCACCGCGACCATCGCGAGCTTCCGGGAGGTCGATTTCGAGACCGCGGGCATCGGCTTCATCCTGTCGATGAACCCGGCGGCGCTGGCGGGCGCGCCGCACAGCTGGATCTCCACCGTCTATGCCGAGCGCACGGCCGAGGCCGCCATCGTCCGCGACATCGCCGAGGCCTATCCCAACGTCACCGCGATCCGCGTGGGCGACGCGATCGAGCGGGTGATGGAGCTGCTCGCGGGCATCTCGGCCGCCACGCGCTATGGCGCGGCGGCGACGCTGCTCACGGGCTTTCTGGTGCTGATCGGGGCTGCTGCGGCGGGCGAGCGGTCCCGCATATACGAATCGGCGGTGCTGAAGACGCTGGGCGCCTCCCGCGGGCGCATCCTCGGCAGCTTCGCGCTGCGTTCGCTACTCCTCGGCCTCGCCGCGGGCGGAGTGGCGCTGGCGGCCGGGATCGCGGGGGGCTGGGCGGTCTCCACCTTCGTGATGGAGACCGATTACGCGGTGATCTGGCCCAACGCGCTGGCCATCATCCTCGGCGGCATGGCGGCCACCCTCGCGGCGGGGCTGATGTTCGCCCTGCGCCCGCTCGCCGCCCGCCCGGCGCGCGTGCTGCGGGCGCGGGAGTAGAGGGGTTTCGGCGCCTGCGGCGCCGATCCGCCGGGGGGCTCCGCCCCCCGGACCCCCGGGAGTATTTCCGGCCAGATGAGGAGGGGGCGGGGCGCCAGGGGGCGATCCGCGGGCGGACCGCCGGAAGGGCGCCCTCAGAGGCGCGGCTTGACCTGCATCAGGCGCATCACGTCGGCCATCTCCGGGCCGCGGTCCATGCCCGTGACCGCGCGGCGGAGGGGCATGAAGAGCGCCTTGCCCTTGCGGCCTGTCTCCTCCCGCACGGCGGCGGTCCACTCGCCCCAGGCCTCGGGGCCGTAGGGCGGATCGCCGAGCAGGGTCAGCGCCTCTTCCACGAAGTCGCGATCCTCCTCCTCGACCTTCGCCTCGCCGCCCTCGTAGAAGAGCCGCCACCAGCCGGCCATGTCCGCCAGCGTGTCGATGTTCTCGCGCACAACCTCCCAGAACACGGGCGCGAGGGCGTCGGGCACACCCAGCGCGCGCACGTCCTCGGCCACCTCCTCGAACGGGCGGGCGACGAGCCAGCGGTGGGTGAGCGGCACGAGGTCCTCGCTATCGAACTTGGTCGGCGCGGACCCGAAGGAAGAGAGATCGAAGCCCGCGGTCACCTCCTCCACGCTGCCGCGCAGTTCCACCGGCTGCGACGAGCCGAGGCGCGCCATCAGCGACAGCACCGCCAGCGGCGCGATCCCCCGCGCGCGCAGGTCGCGCAGGCTGAGCGTGCCGAGGCGCTTCGACAGGGCCTCGCCCTGGGGGCCGGTCAGCAGCGAATGATGGGCAAAGCGCGGCACCGCGCCGCCGAGCGCCTCGATGATCTGGATCTGCGTTGCCGTGTTCGTCACATGGTCCGAGCCGCGCACCACGTCGGTGATCCCCATTTCGGTATCGTCCACAACCGAGGCGAGGGTATAGAGCACCTGTCCGTCCGCGCGGATCAGCACCGGGTCCGACACGCTGGCCGCGTCGATGGAGATGGGGCCGAGGATGCCGTCCTCCCACTCGATCCGCTCGTGGTCGAGCTTGAAGCGCCAGTAGCCGCCCCGCTCCGCGCGCAGGCGGTCCTTCTCCGCCTCGGAGAGCGCCAGCGCGGCGCGGTCGTAGACCGGCGGACGGCCCATGTTGAGCTGCTTCTTCCGCTTGAGGTCGAGCTCGGTCGGCGTCTCGAAGCATTCGTAGAGCCGCCCCATGGCGATCAGCCGATCCCTCGCCTCCATGTAGCGCTCGAGGCGGAGGGACTGCCGCTCCTCCCGGTCCCAGGAGAGGCCGAGCCAGGTCAGGTCCTCGCGGATCGCCTCGACATAGCGTTCTTCCGACCGTTCGGGATCGGTGTCGTCGATCCGCAGGATGAAGGTCCCCCCGCCCTGCCGCGCGATGGCGTGGTTGAAGAGCGCGGCGCGCAGGTTGCCGATGTGCAGGTATCCCGTGGGCGACGGGGCGAAGCGGGTGACGGTCATGGGGGCCTCCTGTCGCCGGGCGCTCTTCCACAGGCGGGCCGCTTTGTCCATATGGAGCCAATGGACCGCACCGCCCCCACCGCCGACGAGATCGAGGAGATCGCCCGCGAGGCCGTGGAGGCCCTGCCCGAGGCGTTCCGGCCGGCGGCCCGCGCCGTCGCCCTGCGGGTGGTGGATTTCCCGCCGGACGATATCCTGCGCGACATGGAGGCGGAGCCCTTCGAACTGACCGGCCTCTACGACGGCGTGCCGATGACGGAAAAGTCGGTGATGGACGTGGCGTTGCGGCCCGACACGGTCTGGCTCTTCCGCCGGCCGATCCTGGACGAATGGGCCGAGCGCGGGAACGTGACGCTGACCGAGCTTGTCACGCATATCACCGTCCACGAATTCGCCCATCATTTCGGCTGGTCCGACGAGGATATCGCCGCAATCGACGAATGGTGGACGTAGACGGACAGGCGACGCCGGGCTGCAGCCCGGCCCGTGCACCCGCCCCTTCACCCGGCGCGCCGCCCGTGTTAGCGCCAACGGCGATCCGGTCCCGAACGAGGAACCCAGAGCCATGCGTGACATCCTGACCGTCACCCTGAACCCCGCCCTCGACCTCGCCACCGCGGTCGCGGGCGTGCAGCCCAACGTCAAGCTGCGCTGCAGCCCGCCCGACACCGACCCGGGCGGCGGCGGGCTCAACGTCGCGCGCGCGGTCAAGCAGCTCCGCGGGTCCGCGCGCTGCTTCGTGGCGCTCGGCGGCGATACAGGCCACGCCCTGCTGACGCTGCTCGAGGCGGCCGGGCTTACGCCCGTGGTACATCCCGCCCCGGGCGAGACGCGGCAGAGCCTTGCGGTGACGGATCTCTCCTCGGGCGACCAGTTCCGCTTCATGTTGCCCGGCCCCGACTGGTCGCGCGCGGATATCGACGCGGCGCGGGCGGCGCTGAAGAGCGCGGCGACGGGGGACGGCTATCTCGTGCTTTCGGGCAGCGGGCCGTCGGGGGCCGCGCCCGATCTCTATGCCCGGATCTGCAGCGATTTCGCGGATACCGACGAGGACGTCATCCTCGACACGTCCGGCCCCACCCTCGCCCATCTCGCGGCGGGGCAGGAGAAGCCGCCCTTCGTCCTGCGCATGGACCAGCACGAGGGCGAGGAGCTGGCCCGCCGCCCCCTCGCCCGGCGCGAGGACAGTGCCGCCTTCGCCCGGTCACTGGTGGAGCGGGGCGCGGCGCGGGTGGTGATCATCGCGCGCGGCGCGGACGGATCGGTCATGGCCACGCGGGACAGCCGGGTCCATGTCTCCGCGGCGCCCGTGCGGGTGGATTCCGTCGTCGGCGCGGGCGACAGCTTCGTCGGCGGGTTCACCATGGGCCTCGCCCAGGGCGAGACGCTCGAGGAGGCGCTGCGCTTCGGCGCCGCCGCGGCGAGTGCCGCGGTGACCACGCCGGGCACCCAGCTCTGCCACCGCGAGGATTTCGACCGGCTGCTGCCCGCCTGCGTGATCACCGCTCTCTGAGGCGCGTCACGACGGCGTGACGGGGTAGCGCGCGGCAAGATCCTCAAGACCCCGGCGCAGGATCGCCTCGAGCACGTCCATGTCGATGTCGGAAAGCTTCGTCACATGGAGACAGGCCTTGCCCATTCGGTGCTTGCCGAGGCGGGCGAGGAGATCGTCCATCCGGGCATAGCCCGGCATGACGTAGATCGAGAGCGCCGCCTTGCGCGGGCTGAACCCGGTGGCGAGCATGTCGCCCTCCCGGCCGCTTTCGTAGGTGTAGCGATAGCTGCCGTAGCCCACGAGGGACGCGCCCCAGAGGCGCGGAGTCCAGCCGGTGACCCTGCGAAACAAGCGGTCGAGAGCGAGCCCGTCTGTGCGCCGGACGGGATGCTCGACCGCCTCCAGAAAGGCGGCGACATCCGCCCCTGTCGGTCGGGTCACATTGCCGGTCATGGCGCGATCTCCTTGCAGCCCTAACTGATCGGCAGACTAGCCGAGCGGAGGCCTTGCATGAAACGATGGAGTCTCGGTGGTGCGGTTGCCCTGCTGCTGACCTGCACCTCCGCGCTTGCGCAGGATCGGATCGTCGTGCTGGGCGACAGCGTCATGACCTGGAATGCGCTGCGGCGGGGCGCAGTCGCCGATGTCCTCGCCCGGACGCTCGATCGCCCCGTCGAGAACCGGGCCGTGTCAGGCGCCCGTTTTTCTCACGACACAGGGATTGCGCGCCTCTTCGGCCTCGACATTCGCACCCAGTTCGACTTCGCGCCGACCGAGTGGGTGGTCATGACCGGCGGCGCTAACGACCTGCGCGCCGAGTGCGGGTGCGTCTCCTGTTCGGAGACCCTCGACGGCCTGATTTCCGCCGACGGCCGGACCGGCGAGGTGCCGGAGTTCGTGGCACGGGTTGCGGCGAGCGGTGCCCGGATCGTCTGGGTGCTCTACTACGACAGTCCCGAAGGCCCGCCGACGCCCTTCACCGCCTGCCGGGGCGCGTTCGACGAGCTTGACGCGCGCCTTGACCGGCTCGCCCGCATCGTGCCGGCCCTGACCCTCGCCGATGCCGGACCGTTGATCGATCCGGCAACGGCGGCGGACTACGCGCCCGACCGCATCCACCCTTCGGTCGATGCGTCCCGGCGCATCGGTCGTCTCGTCGCCGGGATCATCGCGGCGAGCCCGTAGGCCGGCGCCTCTGCCCCGGCCTACGGACAGGCGATCGGTTACGCAGCGTCCCGCTCCGCGTCGAGCAGGGGCACGAGCCGGCGCGCGACGGTCACGAGCCGCTTGGCCTGATGCGCGATGGAGCGTTCGGCCATCTCGTCCACCTTGCCGGCGACGGTCGAGAACCCGTAGGGATTGCCCCCGTCCTCGAATTTCACCGCGTCGGTGTAGCCCGGAGGCACGAGCACCGCGCCCCAGTGCATGGCGGTGATGTAGAGGCCCTGCAGCGTCGTCTCCTGCCCGCCGTTGGGGTTCTGGGCGGAGGTCACGGCGGTGAAGGCCTTGTCGGCCAGCTTGCCCTGCTGCCACAGCGGGCCCAGCGTGTCGATGAAGGCGCGCATCTGGCTCGCCACCTGACCGAAACGGGTGGGGGCGGAGAAGAAGTAGGCGTCGGCCCACTCCATGTCCTCCAGCGTCGCCTCGGGGACGTCGGACTGCTTCTCGGCGGCGGCGGCCCAGGCGTCCTGGCCGGCGACCACCTCGGCCGGAGCGGTCTCGCGCACCCGGCGCAGGCGGACTTCGGCACCCGCGGCCCGCGCCGCCTCGGCGGCGATCTCGGCCATGCGGTGATTGGTGCCATAAGTCGAATAGTAGACGATCGCGATCTTGGGCGTGGTCATTCCAGCCTCCGGTTACTGTTGCCACACTGACCTATTCGCTGTGTCGTCTGAACCAATCCGGCAAAACCTCTCCGCTCCTGCGCGCCTGCGCACAGGGTTCAGCGAAAGGCCGACCCATGCGCCCAGACGGTCAGGGAATGGCGCGTCCCCTCGGTCACGGGCGTGACGCGGTGCAGCAGAAAGGCGGGAAAGGCTGTCGCCGCCCCCTGCGCGCGCTCGGCGGAATGGACCTGCGCCGAAGGCATCACTTCGAGAACGCCGCCCGCATAATCGGCGGGGTCGGACAGCTGTACCACCAGCGTCAGCTTGCGCCGCGCGGCCAGCGGCCCGTCTCCGATATCGGCATGCCAGTCGAAATGGCCCGCCTTCTCGGCCCGGTAGGTGGCGACCTGCGCGCTTTCCTCGAAAGCCTCGAGATCGAAGCCGAAGACCTCCCGGTTGACCCGTGCCGTGACCTCCACGATGCGGGACATCACCCATTCCGCCCCCGGCAGGTCGTCGATCCAGACAAGATCGGCGCGGCGCAGGTTGTGGTCGCGCTGGCGCCCCACAAGCCGCGCCTCCGCCGCCGGGGCGGCTTCGGTCAGGGACAGGATGCGAAGGCAGTCCGCCTTTGAGAAGGAGTCGGGGATCGTTGCAGGTGTCAGCATGGGCCGTCTCTGCCCATGGCCGGCGGCCGCTGCATCGCCAGCAGCGACGCGGTGGGCGGAAAGCGACCTCAGCCGGGGTCGCGCCAGCGGTTCACGATCGGATAGCGCCGATCGAGCCAGAACGCGCGCATCGACAGCCTGGTGCCCGGAGCGGCCTGGAAGCGCTTGTATTCGCTTATGTAGAGGAGGTGCTCCACCTTCTTCACCGTGTCCCGGTCGTGGCCCGCCGCGACGCAGTCCGAGACGCTGGCCTCCTCGTCCACCAGACGACGCAGGATGTCGTCCAGCACCTCGTAGGGTGGCAGGCTGTCCTCGTCCTTCTGGTCCGGCTTCAGCTCCGCCGAAGGCGGCTTCGCGATCACCCGCTCGGGAATCACCTCGCCCGCCGGCCCCTCCATCCACGGGCGGTGACAGCCGTTCCGCCAGCGGCAGATCTCGAAGACCCGGGTCTTGTAGAGATCCTTGATCGGGTTGTAGCCGCCCGACATGTCGCCATAGATCGTGGCATAGCCCACGGCGACCTCGGACTTGTTGCCCGTGGTCAGCAGCATCTCCCCGAACTTGTTGGATTGCGCCATGAGCAGCATCCCGCGGATGCGGCTCTGCAGGTTCTCCTCGGTGATATCCTCGGCGAGCCCCTGGAACAGGGGCGCCAGCGCCGCAGTCGCCGCCGCGCGCACGCCCGCGATGGGTACCGTGTCGAGCCGCATACCGAGGTTCGCCGCCACCGCCCGCGCATCGTCCAGCGAGGTCTCGGACGTGTATTCGGAGGGCAGCATAACGCCGCGCACGTTGTCCGGCCCCAGCGCATCCACCGCCACAGCCGCCACCGCCGCACTGTCGATGCCGCCCGAGAGGCCCAGCAGCACCTTCGAGAACCCGGTCTTCTTCAGGTAATCCCTCAGCGACAGGACCATGGCGTGCCAGTCCTGCTCGAGGCTCATCGGGAACGGCGCCTCCTCGCCCGCCTCGGCGTGCCAGCCCTCGCCGTTATGGACGAAATCGACGTGCCTGAGCGCCTCCTCGAACACAGGCAGCCGCCCGGCCAGCGCGCCGTGCCGGTTCAGCACGAAGGAGCCGCCATCGAACACCTGGTCGTCCTGCCCGCCAACGAGGTTGAGATAGATCAGCGGGAGCCCGGTTTCCGTCACCCGCGCCACCATCTGGTTGAGTCGGATGTCGAACTTCTCCCGGAAGTAGGGAGAGCCGTTGGGCACGAGAAGGATCTCCGCTCCGCTTTCGGCCATGGTCTCGGCCACATCGGGAAACCAGGCGTCCTCGCAGATCGGCGTGCCGATCCGAGGCCCGCCCGCGGCAAGGCGGTAGGGCCCGGATATCGGACCCGAGGCAAACACCCGCCTCTCGTCGAACACGGTGTAGTTGGGCAGGTGATGTTTGCGCATGACCGCCCGCATCGTCCCCTTCTCCAGCACGACATAGCAGTTGAAGAGTTGGCCGCCCTCGACCATTGGCGCGCCGATCCCCAACGCGGGGCCATCGGCGCAGTCCTGCGCCAGCCGCTCCAGATGCACCCGGCAATCGGCCACGAATGCGGGCTTCATCACCAGATCCTGCGCTTGGTAGCCCGCGAGAAACATCTCGGGCAGCGCCACCATGCCCGCCCCCGCCGCACGCCCGGCTTCCCACGCCTCGCGCGCCTGCGCCGCGTTGCCGGCGAGGTCCCCCACGCAGGCATTCAGTTGTGCGATCGTCAGGCGGAAGTGGTCGGTCATGGGCAGTCCTCTTGCCGGTCAGCCCCATGTAGCAGACCGGGGGGCGAGGGGAAGGTTGGCGGGGGATCGACTGTCAGGCCGCGCTCCCGCGTCGCGGGCGCAGGCCCAGCTCCTCGTGGAACCGCAGCAGATAACCGTCCGGGTCCGCGACCACGAACTGCCTCTGCCCGGCCTTCTGCGGTCCGAGGCGGTACCATTTCTCTTCGACCGGCAGGACGAGCGGGTGGCCGCACCCGGCAAGGGCCGCGACCAGCGGAGCGATCGTGGGCACGCGGATCTGGACGTTGAGCCCCCTGCCGAAGGGATGAGCGTCCGGCCGGTGCCGGCCCCCGAAGGTGCGGCCGAACCCGATCTGGTCGATCATCAGTTCCGCCTCGCCGAGCCGGAGATAGCAGAACCCCTCCTCCGGCCGCTCGTAAAGGCAGTCGAACCCGAGGACATCGCAATAGAATGCCCGCGACGCTTGCCAGTCGGAGACCGCGAACTCCGGAACGAGGGCGTTGCCCAAGGCCCGGTCCTCAGTATTTCGACGGCACGTAGAGCTCCGCAGGCAGGGCCGAGCGTTCGTAATCCGGGTTGTAGACCCGCTCAGGCAGGACGATCTCCTCGTGCGGCACCTCCTCGTAGGGGAAGAGCGACAGCAGGTGATCCATGCAGTTGAGCCGCGCGCGCTTCTTGTCGTTGCCGGGCACCACGTACCACGGCGCCTCGGGGATGTTGGTGCGGGCGAAGGTCTCTTCCTTGGCCTTGGTATAATCCTCCCAGCGCACGCGGCTCTGCAGGTCCATAGGGCTCAGTTTCCACTGCTTCAGCGGATCGTGGATGCGCATGAGAAACCGCATCTGCTGCTCCTCGTCGGTGATCGAGAACCAGTATTTCACCAGCCGGATGCCCGACCGCACCAGCATCCGCTCGAACTCCGGCACGTCCTGGAAGAATTGTTCCACCTGGTCCTCGGTGGCGAAGCCCATCACCCGCTCCACGCCCGAACGATTGTACCACGACCGGTCGAAAAGCACGATTTCACCCCCCGCAGGCAGGTGCGGGACATAACGCTGAAAATACCACTGGGTCTTTTCCCGATCCGACGGCGCGGGCAGCGCGACGGTCCGGACCACGCGCGGGTTGAGCCGCTGGGCGATGCGCTTGATCACGCCGCCCTTCCCGGCGCTGTCGCGGCCCTCGAAGATGATCACGACCTTCTGCCCGGTATGGGTCACCCAGTCCTGCAGCTTGATCAGCTCCGCCTGCAGATGCAGCAGCGCCCGGAAATAGTCGGGCCGCGGGATCGAGGGGCCATGGGCCTTGCGGTATATCTCGCGGATCTTCATCGACAGGACGGCATCCTCGAGCTCGATCTCGTAGTCCTCGTCGAGCGTGTCGGCCAGCTCCGCCTCGAGCCAGTCCTGCGCGCCCTGCCCGGTCTCGTCGTCCATCTGTCCCTCCGGTTGCTGCCCGACCATCTGATCACGTCCCTGTGACGGTTTCATTGACACGAAGCCGCTGCGGCTTGTCAGGCGTCCCATGCTCGGGCATTGTTCCGGCACAGGCAAGATGGCGCAAACCACCCGAAAACGGGGGCGCGGCACGAACAATCGGGCGGCCGGTCGGGGCCGCGAAACGGGCAGGGCCATGCATCGTCTTTTACTCGTTCTGGCGGTTCTCGCGCTTGCATCCTGCGGCGGAGGCGGCAGTCGTCCCACGGGCGAGGTGGGGCAGGCCTGCATGTCCGCTGGCCGCTCCGCCGCCACCCCGCGGCTCTGTTCCTGTATCGACCAGGTGGCGGGCCGGACCCTGAGCCGCGCGGAGCAGCGCGAAACCGCGCGCTACATCCGCGACCCCGAGAAGCTTCAGGAGATGAAGCTCGACGACCGTCCACGCGCCGAAGAGATGTGGCGCACCTACGACCGGTTCGTGAACGCCGCGCGCACGGCCTGCGGCTGACGGCCGGAGTCGAGGGCGCGTCGGTGAACATCGTAATCCTCACCGGGGCGGGCATTTCCGCCGAAAGCGGTCTCGGCACCTTCCGCGACGCGGGCGGCCTCTGGGCGCGCTTCCGCATCGAGGATGTGGCGACCCCCGAGGCCTATGCGCGCGATCCGGCCCGGGTCCATGCCTTCTACGCCATGCGCCGGCACGAAGCTGCAAAGGCGGGACCCAACGCCGCCCACCACGCGATCGCCCGGCTCGAGGCGGATCCCCGCCACAGGGTCACGCTGATCACCCAGAACGTCGACGCGCTGCACGAAGCCGCCGGGAGCCGTCCGCTTCACATGCACGGCACCCTCGCGGGCGCGCTCTGCGCCGCCTGCGGACACCGCTGGACCGCACCCCTCGCCATGGACGAAACCACGCCCTGCCCGGCCTGCGACCGGACCACGTCCCGCCCCGACGTCGTGTGGTTCGGCGAGGTCCCACGGCATCTCGACGAGATCGACGCCGCCCTCTCCGCCGCCGATCTCTTCGTGGCGATCGGCACGAGCGGCGAGGTCTATCCCGCCGCCGGCTTCGTGGAACTTGCCGCCGCTGCGGGCGCCGAGACGCTGGAACTCAACCTCGAGCCCACGTCCAGCAGGTTCGACAGGCGACTGACCGGCCCCGCGACACGCACCGTCCCGGACTGGGTCGAAACCCTTTCCGGGCCCGCGGCCTGAGCCTCACCTGATGTCCCAGTGATCCTCGTCGGCGATCTCACCCACCGCCGTCCAGCCCACCCGCACCCGTGCCACGCGCGTGTCACCCCATGTCCGGAAGACGATCTCGAAGTCTTCGGCCGTCACCTCCTCGGCGGAGACGTCCGCGCGGGCGTTCGCGCCGTCCGCGATGTCCCACATCGTCAGCGAGACACTGACCGCGGGGGGCTCCAGAAAAGCCTCGGAAAAGGCCACGGTCCTCGCGATGCGGCGCGGCCCGTGCCCGGTCCACATCTCGCCGTCGTTCTGGAAATCCGAGAACAGGACCACGTCGCCCTGGTCCACGCCGATGAGATGGTGCCGGAGTTTCTTCATCCTGTGCAGACGTCGTGCCTTCCAGAGCGTTAACGACCCGAATTCCCGAAGACTATGGGTTTTTGAGGGCATCCGCGCGCCCCTCGCGGATCAATCGGGGCAGGAGCGGCAGAATGGCCACGATCAGCAGTGCCGAGAACAGGAACGGCGCCCCGGGCAGATAGGGACCTCTGTCGTCGGCATGGATCTCGAAGATCCGCGTGACCACGAGCGGCGACAGGATTGCCGAGATCGCGGCGAGCGCGGCGATCACCCCCTGCACGAGCCCCTGCCGGTCCTCGCCCACCCGGTTCGCCGTCATGGCGGTCATCGTCGCGGGCGCCATGTCGCTCAGGCAGGCGAAGGCGGTCAGCACGAGCACCATCCAGACCGCGTTGGCGAAACCCAGCCCCACCATGGCAATCAGCCCGCAGATCACGGCCAGCCACAGAGTCCCGCCCTCGCCCAGCGTCCGGATCAGCGGGCGCATCAGCACGCCTTGGGTGAACGCAACGCCGATCCCGTAGAAGGCCAGCGTCGCCCCGATCGCCGCAGGCGTCCAGTCGAAGAGTGCGGTCAGGTAGAAGGCCCAGATCGTCGGGTAGACCATGTTGGCGAACTCGAAGACGAAGAGCAGGACCAGAGGGAGCGCCAGAAGCGGCACCCGGAAGGCGTTCACGATGGTGGCGAAGGGGTTCAGGTCCGACCGCCGGAAGGGCCGCCGATGCTCGGGCTTCAGGCTCTCCGGCAGCGCCACGATGCCGAAGATCGCATTGGCGGCCGACAGCCCCGCCGCGATCCAGAAGGGCGCCGTGACATGGATCGACGCGGCAAGCCCGCCGATGATCGGCCCGAGCACGAAACCGATCCCGAAGGCAGCGCCGATAAGGCCAAAATTTGCGGCCCGGTCCTCCTTCTTCGAGACATCGGCGATATAGGCGGTGGCGGTCACGTAGGTCGCCCCGGACATCCCCGCGAGCGCCCGGCCCAGAAGCAGCAGCCAGAAGGTCCCTGCCAGCGCCATCAGGACATAGTCGAGAGCCAGAAGGACCAGCGCCGCGATCAGGATCGGCTTGCGGCCGTAGGCATCCGACAGTCCTCCCACCACGGGTGCGAAGAAGAACTGCGTGGCGGCATAGGAAGCCATCAGAACGCCGCCCCAGACGGACCCCTGCGCCACGTCTTCGGCACCCACGCGCAGCATCAACTCCGGGAGGATCGGAAAGACGATGCCGATGCCGATCGCGTCGATCAGCAGAGTGGCGAGGATGAAGACCATGGAGCGCGGCATGAACCGGCGAATGCGCCCGCCCGGCCCCAAGGTCAAGCGTCAAGGCTTGACGCCGTGAAGCCTCTCGCGGCCAATGGTCGAAACGGGAGGGCCGTCATGGCGGACGACAGGATCGAGGTGGAGAATCCGAACACACCGGGGCGCACCGAGAGGGTGAATCGCGCCAAGTACGAGGCCATGCGCGCGGCGCTCCTGCCGGTCCTGCCCGACGCGGCACCGGGACTCACCGTGCCGGAAGCCAAGGCAGCGCTGCTGCCCGCCCTTCCCGAGGATCTCTTTCCGGAAGGCAAGACCGCGGGTTGGTGGCTGAAGTGCGTCCAGCTCGACCTCGAGGCCAAGGGCGTGATCGCCCGCGCGCCGAAGCCGCCCGTGCGGCTCTACCGAAGCGCCTGAAGGACCGCGACACCCCTACGTTCCAACGCCTGGCTTGGTCTTCGTCGCGGCCTTCGCGTCGCTTCTGGCGCGGCTCGTGACCGTCGTCCGGATGAGCCGCGGCGGCGGAACCGTGATCGTGGGGCGTGGCCGTCGCGTTCACCCGCCACAGCCCGGAGTGAGGCAGCAGGCACGGCGCTCTGGGTTCTTCTGGCCGGAATTACCCGAGACGCAGGGCCGGAAACGCGAAACGGCCCCCGGAGGGGCCGCCGCCACCGCCGCGCCGGATGGCGATCAGAGGTTCGCCTGGTCCGTCGAAAGGCCGATATGTCCGCCCACCGCAACCATGTCCGACAAGAGCTTCGCCGCGTCGTCGACGAGGCCCGGCTCGTTCTCCCAGGTCTCCTGCGCCTTGCGGTAGGCGTTCTTGGCCTCCTCCAGCATGGCGTTCATGATCTCCTGGGTCATCTCGGCCCGCGGCACTGCCTGCTCGGCAAGCACGGTGACGCCACCGGCGCCGATCTCGGCGAAGCCGCCCGAGACGACGTATTCCGCCATGTCCCCGCCCGAACCCGCGCGCAGGATCCCCGGACGCAGGGTGGTGATCGTCGGGGCGTGGTCGGCCATGGCCGTCATGTCGCCGTCCGCGCCGGGAATCTGGACCTCGGTCACCTCGGTGCGCGCGAGGCGGCGCTCCGGGCTCACGAGGTCGAAGGTGAAGCTGTCAGCCATGCCCGCTCCTTACGCCGCCGACGCGGCCATGCGCTCGGCCTTGGCGATCACGTCCTTGATCCCGCCGACCATGTAGAAGGCCGCCTCGGGCAGATGATCGTACTCGCCCGCCACAACGGCCTTGAAGGACGAGATCGTCTCCTCCAGCGGCACCTGCACGCCGTCGACGCCCGTGAAGACCTTCGCAACGTCGAAGGGCTGCGACAGGAAGCGCTGGATCTTGCGGGCCCGGGCCACGGTCAGCTTGTCCTCTTCGGAAAGCTCGTCCATGCCGAGGATCGCGATGATGTCCTGCAGCGACTTGTAACGCTGGAGGATCCCCTGCACGTCCCGGGCCACCTGGTAGTGCTCCTCGCCCACCACCTGCGGATCGAGGATCCGGGAGGTGGAGTCGAGCGGATCCACCGCCGGGTAGATGCCCAGCTCGGAGATCGCGCGCGACAGAACGGTCGTGGCGTCGAGGTGGGCGAAGGATGTGGCCGGCGCGGGGTCGGTCAGGTCGTCCGCGGGCACGTAGATCGCCTGCACCGAGGTGATGGAGCCCGCGCGGGTCGAGGTGATCCGCTCCTGCAGCGCGCCCATGTCGGTGGCCAGCGTCGGCTGATAGCCCACCGCCGAGGGGATCCGTCCCAGAAGCGCCGACACCTCGGAGCCCGCCTGGGTGAAGCGGAAGATGTTGTCCACGAAGAACAGCACGTCCGTCCCCGACTGGTCGCGGAACTGCTCGGCCAGCGTCAGGCCGGTCAGCGCCACGCGGGCCCGGGCGCCCGGAGGCTCGTTCATCTGGCCGTAGACGAGCGCCACCTTCGATTCCTCGAGGTTTTCCTCGTTGATGACGCCGCCTTCCATCATCTCGTAGTAGAGGTCGTTGCCCTCACGGGTCCGCTCGCCCACACCGGCGAAGACCGAGAAGCCCGAGTGCACCTTGGCGATGTTGTTGATCAGCTCCTGGATCAGAACCGTCTTGCCCACGCCGGCGCCGCCGAAGAGGCCGATCTTGCCGCCCTTGGAATAGGGGGCCAGCAGGTCCACGACCTTGATGCCGGTCACGAGGATCTCGGCCTCGGTGGACTGCTCGCTGAACTCGGGCGCAGGAGCGTGGATCGGACGGGACTCCGTGGCGTTCACCGGGCCCTTCTCGTCGATCGGGTCGCCGGTGACGTTGAGGATCCGTCCCAGGGTCGCGTTGCCAACGGGCACCGAGATGGGCCGGCCCAGATCCTCGACCGGCTGGCCCCGCACGAGGCCCTCGGTCGCGTCCATGGCGATGGTCCGGACCGTCGCCTCGCCCAGGTGCTGGGCGACCTCGAGGGTCAGGAGCTTGCCGTTGTTGTCGGTCGTCAGCGCGTTCAGGATCGCCGGCAGGTGGCCGTCGAACTGCACGTCGACGACGGCGCCGATGACCTGGGTGATCTTTCCGGTGGCAGTGGCCATTATCGTTGTCCTCGTCCTCTAGAGCGCCTCGGCGCCCGAAATAATCTCGATCAGCTCGTTGGTGATCACCGCCTGGCGGGTCCGATTGAACTCGATCGTCAGCTTGTCGATCATTTCCCCGGCGTTCCGTGTGGCGTTGTCCATCGCCGTCATCCGTGCGCCTTGCTCGGACGCGCCGTTCTCGAGAAGCGCCGAGAAGATCTGCGTGGCCACCCCGCGCGGCAGCAGGTCGGCGAGGATCTCCTCCTCGGACGGCTCGTAATCATAGAGCGCGCCGGACCCCGTCGCCTCCTCCTCTTCGGCTTCCCCGTAGGATGCGGGGATCACCTGCTGCGCCGTCGGCTCCTGGGTCACGACGTTGACGAACTTCGAGTAGAAGATCGTCGCCACGTCGAACTCGCCCTCGTCGAACCGGTTCAGCACGTCCTTCGCGATGCCCTGCGCCTCGGCATAGCCGATGCGCTTGACGTCCGAGAGATCCACATGACCGACGAAGTGGTCCGCGTAGCCGCGCTTCAGCACGTCCCGGCCCTTCTTTCCGACGGTGAGGATCTTCACGGTCTTGCCCTCGCCGAGCAGCCGCTCGGCATGGGTCCGCGCCAGCTTGGCGATGTTGGAGTTGAAGCCGCCGCAAAGCCCGCGCTCGGCCGTCATCACCACCAGGAGATGCACGTCCTGCTTGCCGGTTCCGGCCAGCAGCTTCGGCGCGCTTTCGCTGTCGCCCACGGATTTCGCCAGCGTCGCCATCACCGCGTTGAACCGTTCGGCATAGGGACGCGACATCTCCGCCGCCTCCTGCGCCCGGCGCAGCTTGGCGGCAGCGACCATCTGCATCGCCTTGGTGATCTTGCGGGTCGACTTGACCGACGAGATCCGGTTCTTGAGGTCCTTGAGGTTGGCCATCTCTCCGGCCCCTTACGCGAAATCTTTGGCGAACTCGTCGATCGCGGCCTTCAGCTTGTCGGCGGCGTCGCCCTTGATCTTCGGGTCCTCGTTGGTGATCCAGTCGAGGATGTCGGTCCGGTTGTGGCGCAGGTGGTTCAGGAGGCCCTTCTCGAAGGCGCCGACCTTGTTCACCGGCACCTTGTCGAGGAAGCCCTCGGTCCCCGCGAAGATCACGCAGACGATCTCCGCGTTCGTGAGCGGCGAATACTGCGGCTGCTTCATCAGCTCCGTCAGGCGCGCGCCGCGGTTGAGCAGCTTCTGCGTGGCCGCGTCGAGATCGGAGCCGAACTGCGCGAAGGCCGCCATCTCACGGTACTGAGCCAGCTCCAGCTTCACCGGACCTGCGACCGATTTCATCGAGTTGGTCTGCGCGGCGGAGCCCACGCGGCTGACCGACAGACCGGTGTTCACGGCCGGACGAATGCCCTGATAGAAGAGTTCGGTCTCGAGGAAGATCTGGCCATCGGTGATCGAGATGACGTTGGTCGGGATGAAGGCCGACACGTCGCCGCCCTGGGTCTCGATGATCGGCAGTGCCGTCAGAGACCCCGCGCCGTGATCCTCGTTCAGCTTCGCGGACCGCTCCAGCAGGCGCGAGTGGAGGTAAAAGACGTCGCCCGGATAGGCCTCGCGGCCCGGCGGGCGGCGCAGCAGCAGCGACATCTGGCGGTAGGCCACGGCCTGCTTCGACAGGTCGTCGTAGATGATCAGCGCGTGCTTGCCGTTGTCGCGGAAATACTCGGCCATCGCGGTCGCGGCATAGGGGGCCAGGAACTGCATCGGCGCAGGCTCGGAGGCAGTGGCCGCCACGACGATGGAATACTCGATCGCGCCGGTTTCCTCGAGACGCTTCACCAGTTGCGCCACGGTCGAGCGCTTCTGGCCCACGGCGACGTAGATGCAGTAGAGCTTCTGGCTCTCGTCGGTCGCGGCGTCGTTGTAGGACTTCTGGTTCAGGATCGTGTCGAGCGCCACGGCGGTCTTGCCGGTCTGGCGGTCGCCGATGATCAGCTCGCGCTGGCCGCGGCCGATCGGGATCATGGCGTCGATCGCCTTCAGGCCCGTGGCCATGGGCTCATGCACCGATTTGCGCGGGATGATGCCCGGCGCCTTCACGTCCGCGACGCGACGCTCGGAGGCCTTGATCTCGCCCTTGCCGTCGAGCGGGTTGCCGAGACCGTCCACGACACGGCCCAGCAGGGCCTCGCCCGCGGGCACGTCCACGATCGACTTGGTGCGCTTGACCGTGTCGCCCTCGGCGATGTCGCGGTCGGAGCCGAAGATCACGACGCCGACGTTGTCGGTCTCGAGGTTCAGCGCCATACCCATGATGCCGCCCGGGAACTCGACCATCTCGCCCGCCTGGATCTGGTCGAGGCCGTAGACGCGCGCGATGCCGTCGCCGACCGACAGCACCCGACCCACTTCGGAGACTTCGGCCTCCTGGCCGAAGTTCTTGATCTGGTCCTTCAGGATCGCAGAGATTTCCGCAGCTTGGATCGCCATTAGCGTGCCTCTTTCATAACGGTCTGGAGTTGGGCGAGCTTCGACTTGATCGACGTGTCGATCATCCGGCTGCCCACCTTGATGACGAGACCGCCGATGAGGCTTTCATCGACGGACTGGTTGATCTTGACGGTCTTGCCTTCGCCGGCCGTCAGCATCTTCTCGAGCTCGGCGGACTGCGTGTCGGACAGCGGCTTGGCGGAAATCACGTCGGCCTCGACCTCGCCCCGCTCCACCGAAAGCCGGCGACGCAGCGCGCGCAGCATGTGCGGCAGCACGAAAAGACGGCGTTTCTGGGCCATGAGGCCGAGAACGTTGGTGACGGTGGCCGAGAGGCCCATCTTCTGCGCGAGCGCGGTCATCGCGGTGCCCTGCTGGTCGCGGCTGTAGACCGGCGAGGAGATCAGGTCCCGAAGGTCCCCGCTCTCGTCCAGCGCGGTTCCGAGGGCGTCGAGGTCGGCGGATAGCCCGTCGAGCGCGCCTTCCTCCTTCATCAGGTCGAAAACAGCGGTGGCGTACCGCTCGGCGATGCCGGATGAAATCGAAGCTGGTTCGGACACGTCCACCCTTTCGATCGTGCGGAACCTGTTCCGGTCCCCGATTATCGTTCAGCCCGATCCATCCGGCGCCCTCGGGGTGTCGGCTGGGTCAGGCGGTATGTTCGCGTCCCGAAATCCCCCGGGGGCCGCAAAATCAGGGGCGATGTAGCAGAGCGTCCGGGGTGGGGCAACCGCCAAGCGGCGGAGGCCCGCGGGGCGGTCGCCAGCGCGGGAAGGCTCCTGCGAAGGGTGCGACGCTTTGTGCCATTCGCCCGGAGGAACGGCGACACGCGGGCCTGCGCCGCAACGCGGCATGTCCTTCCGGGAATGCGCCGCGCGGCACGATCGTTCCCCATTGCCGCCCAATTGGCGCCGCCTTGGCCCGTCATTGGTTCGGGATCAATCCTGCTGGAGGCCGGGCATTGTCCGGCATGGTCCCCATGGTCTTCGACATCGCCGTCATCGCCCTGTCCCTTGCCGCCCTCGCCTATGTGGGCCGGTCCCTGATGCGCGCCCGCCCGGGTCTCGCGGAAGGGGCGGTCGACGCCTATCGCGACGAGGTCCTCGAAGGCCCGGACGACGGACAGACCCTCGGCCTGTTGCGCAGCGCCCTGACGCTCCGGCGCCGCGAGCCGACGGACGAGGCAGCCGCGCCCGAGGTCGCCCCCGGGGACCAGGACCCGACGCCAGCGCCCCGGGCCGCCGCGCCTCCCGCCGAAGAGCACGATGCGGGATCGGACTCCGCGTCGGCCGCCGGGGACGACGTGCCGGCGGAGCCCGCGGCACCCGCGTCTGCCGACGCTCCCGCGCCGGAGGTGCCGAAGGAGGTCCTGATCGACATCTGCGGCCCGGGTGCGCCCGAGGTCGAAGTGGTGGATCTCTCCGATCCCGAGGAGGTGCTCGCCCTCGAATTCGCCGAGGACCCCACCGGGCACCTGCATCTCCTCCACGGACGCGCCGAGGCCGAGATCGAGGACGGGATCGCCCGCACCGCCTGGCTCGACGTCTACCTGTCGCGCTCGGACTGGCTCGACCGCAGGGACCTCGACGCGGCGGGCGAGTTTCCCGAGACGCTCGCGAGCCACCTCCTGCGCATCGACCTCGGGCGCACGGTGACGCGTCCCGACGGAACGGTCACGGGCGCCATCAACGAGGACCCCGAACTCTATTTCGATCGGGAGATCGCCTCCGAGATCGATTTCAGCGTCTGATCGGACATCCGGACTTCACGGGCCACCGCCCTCGCGCCGCGACGGTTGCGGCGCAGGCTGACCGATGCCCTCGAGCACCTTCAGCGGTCGCGTCACCGCCTCCGGCAGCCCCGGGCGCATGGGCGAGACGACCTGCTTGCTCACCTCGACCATAAGCACGCCGCCCGCCTTGAACACCGGCACATGCCGGCCCACGCTTTCCATCACCGCGGCCGACCGCCGCCACCCCTTTCGTTCCGACGGAGGCTGGTAAAGCGTGGAGATCGCCTGTTCGATCTGGAACCGGTGCGCCTTCAGCTGCGCCTCGAGCTGCCCCAGCGAATAGGGTCGGCCATAGCCGAAGGGCGTACGGTCCGAGCGCGACCACAGCCCCTGGCGATTCGGCACCACGAAGACCGCCCGGCCCTCCGGCGCCAGCACCCGCCAAGCCTCTCCGAGCACCGCAGAGACATGCTCCGAGGTCTCGAGGCCATGCAGCATCACCAGCCGGTCCACGGTCCCCGTGGACACCGGCCAGAGCGTTTCGCGGCAGAGGACGCTGACATTCGGCATGCCCGCTGGCCAGGGCATCACGCCCTGCGGCCCCGGCATCAGCGCCACGACCCGGCGCGCCTCCGCAAGAAACGGGCGCAGCAGCGGCACCGCGAAGCCGAAGCCGAGCACGCTGAGCCCGTCCGGCCTCGGCCACATCCGCACCAGTTCATCGCGGATCACCTTCTGCGCCGCGCGCCCCAGCGGACTGCGATAATAGAACCCCCGCAGGTCCACGACGTCGAGATGCATTGCACCCGGTCCCCGGTCAGGTCACGCTCGGGGTCGAGCATACCAGCAGATTGCGGGAGCGCCATGACCCTCGACCTCGTCACGATTCCCTGCCGCCAGGACAATTACGCCTTTCTCGTGCATGACGCCGCTTCCGGCGCCACGGCCCTGGTCGACGCGCCTGAGGCCGCGCCGATCGAGACCGAGCTGGCACGCCGGGGCTGGCGCCTGTCGGATATCCTGATCACCCATCACCATGGCGATCACGTCGAGGCCGTGGAGGCCCTGCGCCCCGGCGCACGCGTCATCGGCGCCGCGGCCGACGCGCACCGCCTGCCACCCCTCGATCTCTCGGTCGCCGAGGGCGATCCGCTCACGGTCTGCGGCGAGGCGGTGACCGTTCTCGATGTCTCCGGCCACACGGTCGGCCATCTCGCCTTCCACTTCCCCGCCTCGGGTATCGTCTTTACCGCCGACAGCCTGATGGCCCTCGGGTGCGGCCGTCTCTTCGAAGGCACGGCCACGCAGATGTGGGAGAGCCTGCAGAAGCTCGCCGCCCTGCCGCCGGAAACCCTCGTCTGTTCGGGACATGAATACACCGCCTCGAACGCCCGGTTCGCCCTGACCATTGAACCGGACAATCCGAAGCTTATTTCTCGGGCAGACGCCATAGACGCGGCCCGGGCGGAGGGTCGCCCGACCGTTCCCTCGACGCTCAAGGAAGAGCTGGAGACCAACCCCTTCCTGCGCGCCGACGCCCTTCCAGTAAGGACCGGCGTCGGCATGGGCGATGCGCCCGCCGCCGAGGTTTTCGCCGAAGTCCGCGCCCGCAAGGACAGGTTCTGATCCCGCCCGTTTCCGCCGCGGCGGAAATTTCGGCAAGCACCGAGGGATCACGGCCCGGTAACACGCGTTAACATCCGATGTGAGCGCGCATCGACAAAAAAGACCTTGAAGGATCGCGGACGAAAGCGAACTTTAAGACTACGAGGCCACGGTTGCGCGGGGCATCCCCCGCCGACCCCGAAGCGAAAGGAGCACGTCCCGTGCCGTCTTTCTCGACCACGCTAGAGCAGTCCATCCACGCGGCGCTGGCGCTCGCCAATGCCCGCCGTCACGAACTGGCCACGCTCGAACACCTGCTGCTCGCGCTCATCGACGAGCCTGACGCCGCGCGGGTGATGAAGGCATGTTCGGTCGACCTCGACGAGCTGCGCCGCAGCCTCGAGGAATTCATCGAGGACGATCTCGCCACCCTGGTGACAGAGGTCGACGGGTCCGAAGCCGTGCCCACAGCCGCCTTCCAGCGCGTGATCCAGCGCGCCGCCATTCACGTCCAGTCCTCGGGCCGGACCGAGGTGACGGGCGCCAACGTGCTCGTCGCGATCTTCGCCGAGCGCGAGTCCAACGCCGCCTATTTCCTGCAGGCCCAGGACATGACGCGGTACGATGCGGTCAATTTCATCGCCCATGGCGTCGCCAAGGACCCGGCCTACGGCGAAAGCCGCCCGGTCCAGGGCTCCGCCACGGATGCGGAGGACGAAACGGTGGCTCAGGGCTCCGACGGGGACGAGAAGGAAAGCGCGCTCGGGAAGTATTGCGTGGATCTCAACGCCAAGGCCCGCAAGGGCGACGTCGATCCGCTCATCGGCCGTGAGCAGGAAGTGGAACGCTGCGTGCAGGTCCTCTGCCGCCGCCGCAAGAACAACCCGCTCCTCGTGGGCGATCCCGGCGTGGGCAAGACCGCCATCGCGGAAGGCCTCGCGCGAAAGATCGTCTCCCGCGAGGTTCCCGAGGTGCTCTCCGGCGCCACGATCTTCTCGCTCGACATGGGCGCGCTCCTCGCCGGCACGCGCTACCGCGGCGATTTCGAGGAGCGGCTGAAGGCGGTGGTCACGGAACTTGAAGAGCATCCCGACGCCGTCCTCTTCATCGACGAGATCCACACCGTGATCGGCGCGGGGGCGACCTCTGGCGGCGCCATGGACGCGTCCAACCTGCTGAAACCCGCGCTGCAGGGGGGCAAGCTTCGCTGCATGGGCTCCACGACCTACAAGGAGTTCCGCCAGCACTTCGAAAAGGACCGTGCCCTGTCGCGCCGGTTCCAGAAGATCGACGTGACAGAGCCTTCGGTCGAGGATTCCATCAAGATCCTCAAGGGCCTCAAGCCCTATTTCGAGGAGCATCACGCGATCAAGTACACCGGCGACGCGATCAAGTCGGCCGTGGAACTCTCTGCGCGCTACATCAACGACCGCAAGCTGCCCGACAAGGCCATCGACGTGATCGACGAGGCCGGGGCGGCCCAGCATCTCGTTGCGGAAAGCAAGCGCCGCAAGACCATCGGCGCGAAGGAGATCGAGGCCGTTGTGGCCAAGATCGCGCGTATCCCGCCCAAGAACGTCTCGAAGGACGATGCCGAGGTGCTGAAGGACCTCGAAGGCTCGCTGAAGCGCGTGGTCTTCGGCCAGGATGCCGCGATCGAGGCGCTCAGCTCGGCGATCAAGCTCGCCCGTGCCGGCCTGCGCGAGCCGGAAAAGCCGATCGGCAACTATCTCTTCGCCGGCCCCACCGGCGTGGGCAAGACCGAGGTCGCCAAACAGCTCAGCCAGATCCTCGGCGTAGAGATGCTGCGCTTCGACATGTCCGAATACATGGAGAAGCACGCGGTCTCCCGCCTGATCGGCGCGCCTCCGGGCTATGTCGGCTTTGACCAGGGCGGTCTGCTGACCGATGGCGTGGACCAGCATCCCCACTGCGTGCTGCTCCTGGACGAGATCGAGAAGGCGCATCCGGATGTCTACAACATCCTGCTGCAGGTGATGGATCACGGCAAGCTGACCGACCATAACGGCCGGACGGTGGATTTCCGCAACGTGGTCGTGATCATGACCTCGAATGCGGGTGCGCAGGAGCAGGCGAAAGAGGCCATCGGCTTCGGCCGCGACCGGCGCGAGGGCGAGGATACCGCCGCCATCGAGCGGATGTTCACGCCCGAGTTCCGCAACCGCCTCGACGCCGTCATCTCCTTCGCCCCGCTGCCCAAGGAGGTCATCTTCCAGGTGGTCGAGAAGTTCGTCCTGCAGCTCGAGGCCCAGCTTCTCGACCGCGGCGTGACCATCGAGCTCACGCCCGAGGCCGCCGCCTGGCTCGGCGACAAGGGCTACGACGACAAGATGGGCGCGCGTCCCCTGGGCCGCGTGATCCAGGAGCACATCAAGAAGCCGCTGGCAGAGGAACTCCTTTTCGGCAAGCTCGCCAAGGGCGGCCTCGTGCGGGTGGCGGTCAAGGACGGCGCCATCGACCTGCAGGTGCAGGAACCCGGCGCGCCCCGGCTCTCGTCGAAGAAGCCCCCGCTCCTCACCGCGGACTGACCTTCCGGCGCCGCGCGGCCCCTGCCGCGCGGCGCTGCACTGCGCCGCCGCCCTGGCGCACAGGACGTGCCCCCACCCCATGACCTCGCGCGCCCCGCTACATACGGCGGAGAGTTCGGCGCGCAACCATAGCGCGACCCGATCCGGACCCGGGGCCAGCCGCGAACCATCTCCGACGCCCCTGCCCTTCCCACGATGAAAGGAGCGCCGCGCCTCCTCCTCATCTGGCCGCGAAGTCTCCCTGTCCGGGGCGCAGCCCCCGCCGGATCGCCCCGGCGCAGCCGGGGCGAAACCGCGACTTTCCCCAACCGCGCGCCGGCCCTATGGTCCGCCCATGCGCCACCTCGCCCCCCTCGTCGCCCTCCTCGCGCTCCCGGCCGCAGCCGACATCGTCCTGGTTCAGCCGCTCGACTGCGCCCTGGGCGAAACCTGCTTCATCCAGAACTACGTCGACCTCGACCCCTCCCCCGCCGCCCGCGATTTCAACTGCGGGCCGCTGACCTACGACGGGCACAAGGGCACCGATTTCGCCCTCCACACTCTCGCCGACCTCGCCGCCTCTCCGCAGGTGCGCGCAGCCGCGGCCGGGACCGTGACCGCCACCCGCACCTCCGAGACCGACCGCGACATCTTCGCCCCCGACCCGCCCGAGGTGACCGGGCGGGAATGCCCCCTCGGGACCGTGGGCCTGACCGGGCAGACCGAATTTCCGCACCTGCACTTTGCCGTCCGCCGCGACGGGGCGGTCGTCGATCCCTTCGCCCCGGCCGCGCAGACCTGCGGCGCCGCGCCCTCAGACACGCTCTGGCAGGACCGCCCGCCTATACCCCCGGCGATCTCATCGCCGCCGGCTGGGCCGAGGCCGTCCCCGACTATGCCGCGATCAAGGCCGGAACCGCCGATCAATCGGCGATGCTCACCGCCAGTTCCCCGGCCCTCGTCTTCTGGGCCTATGCCTTCGGCGGGAGAGCGGGCGACCTCCTGCGCATCGCGATCACACGGGGCGGGGAAACGCTCGTGGAAAACGACTTCGTTCTCGAGCGCGACCAGGCCCAGTTCTTCCGGGCCACGGGCCGGCGCACGCCGGCGGGCGGCTGGCTCCCGGGCACCTACACCGCCACGGCCAGCCTCGTGCGGGACGGGACCTCCCTCGGAACCCTCACCGGCACCCTGACGCTGAACTAGCGCTCCGTCAGCTTCAGCTCGATCCGCCGGTTCGCCGCTCTTGCCTCTGCCGTATCGGCGGCAACCAGCGGGCGATGCTCGCCAAACCCCGCCGCGACCAGCCGTTCGGGCGGGAAGGACAGCGCCTCTTCCATGTAGCGTACCACCGACAGCGCGCGGGCCTGGCTCAGTTCCCAGTTGTCGGCATATTCGCCCTCGCCCGAGAGCGGCACGTTGTCCGTATGCCCGTCGACCCGGATCACCCAGTCGATCCCCTCGGGCACCTCGTCCGCGATGTCCTGCAAGAGGCCCACGATCCCGGCGATCTGCCCCTGCCCCGCCGCCGACAGCTCCGCGCTGCCCGGCGGAAAGAGCACCTCGGACGAGAAGACGAAGCGGTCGCCGACGATCCGCACATCCTCCCGGCCCTCGAGCAGCCGCCGCATCTCGCCGAAGAAGTTCGAGCGGTACTGCTCGAGGTTCTCCGCCTCCGCCGCCAGTCGCTCTGCCTCGGCCTCGGCCAGCTGGCGCGCCTCTTCCTCGGCCTCGCGCGCACGCCGCTCCGCCTGCGCCGCCCTGGCGAGCGCGGTGTTGAGCTGCGCGCCCAGCGCATCGACCTGCACCTCGGCGGTCCGGTCCGCCTCTTCGGCCAGATCGAGCAGCGCCTGAAGGGAGCCCACCTGGTCCCGCAACTGACGCACCTGCTCGTTCAGCAGCTGCACCTCGCGTTGCGCCTCGAGGCTCAGCTCCTCTTCCTCGCTGAGCTGCGCCGTCGCAGTCGCCAGCAGCGCCTCCCGCCGTCGCGCCTCGGTCCGCGCATCCTCCGCCGCCTGCTCCGCCCGGTTCTGCGCGGCCAGCGCCTCGGCGAGCCGCGTTTCGAGGTCCTGCTGCGCTGCTTCGAGCGCCGCCGTCTCGTCGCTCAGTTCGGCCTGGGAGAGGATCAGCTCCGCCAGCCGTTCCTCCAGCGAGGCCCGCTCCGCCGCCGCGGTGGAGGCCTCCACCCGGGCCGCGTCCCGCTCCGCCTGCAATGCCTCCTGAGCCAGCACAGCCGAGGCAAGCCGCCGCTCCGCCTCCCGTCGGTCCGCCTCGCTCTGTTCGAGCGCCGCACTCAGCGCCTCTTGCGCCGCCGCAAGATCGTCCTCGGCCAACTCCCGCGCGGTCAGAGCGGCCGCGAGGCGCGCGTCGAGCGAGGCCACCTGCGCCGACAGGTCTGTCGCGGCATCGGTCCCTTCGATGGCCCGGGCCAGCGCGGCGTTCACCTCGGCCTCGGCAGCCTCCCGCGCCAGCACCGCCGCCGCCAGCCGCTCCTGCATCTGCGCCCGGCTCAGTTCAGCGTCGCGCAGCGCCTCGTCCAGCGCCGCCCTGGCTGCCTGCAGGTCGCTGTCCGCCGCCTCGCCCGCCGCCAGGGCAGCGGCAAGACGGGCGTCCAGATCGTCGATCCGCGTCGCGGCTGCTGACAGCTCCTCGCCCAGCGTCTCCTGCAAGCCAATCGCGTCCGCCAGCCGGGAGGCCAAGGCCGCCTGTTCTGCCCGGGCCGCCTCGCGCTCCAGCACCGCCGAGGCGAGCCGGGTCTGCAGATCCGCGACCTCTGTCTCCGCCTCCGACAGCGCCGCCACCCGCTCCTCTTCCGAGGCCAGCATCGCCGCAAGCCGCGCTGACAGGTCCTCCGCCTCGGCCTCGGCACCCTCCCGCGCCAGAATAGCCGCCGCGAGCCGGTCGCGCAGCTCGGCTTCCGTTACCTCGGTCTCCTGCAACGCGGCCTCGGCCGCAGCCAGGGCGGCCTCCGCCTCCTCCCCTTCGGCGAGCGCCGCCGTCAGCCGCGCCGCCAGACCCTCGGCCTCCGCAGCCGCCGTTTCCCGGGCAAGAACCTCTTCAGCCAGTCGAGCCTGAAGCGCCGCCTCCGTCGTCTCCGCCCGCGCGATGGTGCGTTCCAGCAGCGCCTGCACCTGCGCCAGCCCCGCCGTCGCCTCCCCCTCCTCCGAGAGCGCCACCGCCAGACGCGCACTCAGCGAACTGCGCGCCGCCTCCGCCTCGTCCAGCGCCTCCCGCGCCGCCACCAACTCAGCCTCGTTGGCTTCGACGTCGAGAAGAACGGCCGCAAGTCGCGCTTCGAGTCGGCTCGCCTCCTCCTGCCGCTCGGCGGCCAGCGCCTCCGCCTGCCGCTGGGCCAGAAGGGCCGTTGCCAGCCGGCTGTCGAGATCGGCCTGCTCGGCGGCCATCGATGCCAGCGACGCCTCGGCCGCCTGCAGTTCCTCCTCGGTCGAGGACACGAGATCGAGCGCCGCCAGAAGCCGCGCGTCGAGCCGGTTACGCTCCGCCGACAGCCGCTGCACCTGCGCCTCCTGATCGGCCTGAAGCGCCAGCGCCGCCGACAGACGCGCGTCCAGATCCTCCCGCGCCGACCGGGCGGCGGCGAGGAGCGTCAGCGTCTCCTCCGCCTCGCGGCGCTGTTCCTCCAGCGCCAGCGTCATGGCGGTCAGCTCCGCATCCGCATTCTCGAGCCGCTCCCGCAGGGCCTCCGCCGCGGCGGCCTCCGCCAGCCTTTCCCGCTCCAGCTCCGACAGGGCCTCGGCATCCTCCGCACGCGCCGCCTCCAGAGAAGCCAGCGACTCCTCGGTCTCGGAGGCCTCGCGCCGCAGATCGGCCACCAGCGCCTCGAGCGCATCGCTGCGGGCGGCCGCCAGCCGAGCCTCCTCTGCGGTGGCGTCGATCTCGTCCCGCGCCTGTGCCAGCGCGAGGTTCAACGCCTCCTGCTCGGAAATCAGCTCTGCCTCCCGCGCCGCCGCGGCCTCGGAGGCGTTGACCAGCCTGTCCCTTTCGGCCGCGAGTTCGTCGCGCTCCTCGCTCAGGGCCTCGCTCTCGTCGGTCAGCGCCGCGATCCGGTCCTCCGCCGCGGAGCGATCGGCCAGAAGGCCCGCCACCTGCGCCTCGAAGGCGCTGATCGTCTCGGCCTGCTCGGCGATCTCGGCCTCGGCCATGTCACGGTCCCGACGCAGCCCCGCCACCTGCGCCTCGAGCCCCGCGATCCGGGACTCCTGGGCCGCGCGTTCCTCGCCCAGCGCGTCGAGCGACGAGCTGAGAGAGCCGACCTCCGCGGCCAGATTGGCAGACCGGTCCCGTTCGAGGCCCAGCGCGTTCGACAGGCTGGAGACCTGCTCGGTCAGTTCGACAATGCGGCTGTCCTGGCCCGTAATCGTCTCGCGCAGGGTGTATTGCAGCACCATGAAGATGGTGATGACGAACATCAGCACCAGCAGGAGCCCCGTCATCGCATCGACGAAGCCCGGCCAGATCGAAGCCTGGAAACGCGATCCCGACCTGCGGCTCAGTGCCATGCCGTCGTCTCTCCCCGGGGACCCGCCCGCGTCAGCTCTCGCGCTCCGGAGCCCTCTGCCGCACTGCACGGCCCAGGGCCGCGATATCCGTCCTGAGGTCGGCCATCACCTCCTGCCGCCCCGCCGCCATCTCCTCGAGAATGCGCAGAAGCTGGACGTCGATGCTCCTTAGCCGCATCCGGCTTTCCGCGTCGATCCCCTCGATGCCACTGTCGGCGATCACCTTTATGAGACGATCCTGCCCGTCGGCGACGCGGCCGAGCTGATCTCCCAGGGTGGTGCCGGTCTCCATCTTCTGCGCCAGCGCCTCCATCGCCCCGGCAAGTTCCCCCAACCGGTCCTCCACCGCCGCCCGGCCCTCGTCGGTGCGGGTGAACATGGTCTGGAGGAGCTCCATCTGTTCCGCGAGGTTGTCGATGACCTGCCCCATGACACCGGTCTCGCCGCTCTCCTCGCTGAGGCCGACCCGCGTCAGGGTCGACAGCCATTCCTCGAGCTCCCGGTAGAAGCGGTTCTGCCCGTGCCCGGCGAAGAGCTCCAGAAGCCCCAGCACCAGCGAACCCGCCAGCCCCAGCAGCGACGAGGCAAACGCGACGCCCATGCCGCCGAGTTGCGTCTGCAGCCCCTCCTGCAGCCGGTTGAAGATATCCGCTCCGCTCTCGCCTTCCTGCGCCGTCAGCGAGCCGATCGTCTGCACGAGCCCCGGAACCGTGGTGGCGAGACCATAGAACGTGCCCAGAAGACCAAGGAAGATCAGAAGGTTGACGATGTACCGCGTGATCTCGCGGTCCTCGTCGATGCGCTGGCTGACCGAGTCGAGGATCGAGCGCGTGGAGGTCGCCGACAGCTGCATCCGCGCCCCGCGCGAGCGCAGCAGCGTCGCAAGCGGCGCCAGAAGGCCGGGCGCCTGCGTCAGATCGTGCCCCGCCCGTTCCGCGGCAAACCCCTCGATCCACCGCACCGAGCGGATCAGCTGAGCCACCTGCCCGAAGACCGCGACGACGCCCACTAGGAACACGAGCAGGATGAACCCGTTGAGATACGGGTTCGCCAGGAACACCGGACCCACCCGGGGCAGAGCGAACCACACGCCCACGCCGACCAGAGCCAGCACGATCAGCATGGAGACGATCTGCCTCAGGGGCTGGCTGAACTGCGGCGTGGCCTCGACGGCCCGTTTTGCCATGACGGATCGGTCCCGGTTAGCTGCTGCCGCGATCATAGGGACCGCGACGGGTCAAGTCCAAACGCAATAGCGGAAATCCCGGGACTGTCACCCTGTCATCTCATCTCGCTCAGGCGCGCGACGAGCCAGTCCATGTCCGGATCATGGATGCCGAGCCGATCCAGCTGCGCCGCGGTATTGCGCAGATACTCCACGTTCGGTCCCCGCCCACCCGTCGCCCGTGCGATCATCTCGGCCTGTGTCTCGAGATCGAAGCTGACATATTGCCGATGCGCGGGGTCGATGACGTAGGCGAGCGCCGCAAGCCGGCGTCCGTCGGTCAGCAGAAGCTCCACATGCCGCTCGAGGTAGGCCGAGGAGATCAGCTCGCGCTCCCTCAGGTAGGCCAGCACCTCCGCCTCCTCGCCCTCCTTCGCCCTGAGGGCGAGCCCCGTGCAACTCGCGCCCTTCTGCTCGTCGAGCGCCAGCACGAGGCCCGGCTCTTCCTCGGTGCCCCGGTGATGGACCGACAGCATGCAGAACGACCGGTGATAATCGTCGAGATGGGCGAGCACCTCCTCGGCGGGCTCGAACCCCGGGTTCCACAGAAGCGAGCCGTATCCGAAGACCCACAGCGTCACGACATCCCTCCCCGTTCCGGCCAGACGCCCGACACCTGACACAAGACGCCCCGAGGCGACAGGGGAGCGGCGGACCGGGCCAGGATCACCGGTGCGCAAAAGGCGCCCCTTCAACCCTCGGTGCGCGACACCCCCCCGAAAGGCCCGCTGCCCATGCACCTGCCCCCTCTGGACGACCCCCCCGCTTCGCGGCACCTAGGGCCCATGATCCGCCTCATCCTCGTGACCGCGCTGGCAGCGCTTCTCTATGCCGGCTACTGGGGCCTCGGCGCCCGCGCAACGCTGGCCGACGCCCGCACCCTCGCCGAAGATCTCCGTGCAGCCGGCTGGGAGGTCGACTGGAGCGACATCTCCCTCCGCGGTTTTCCCTCGCGCCTCGACCTGACCGTCGAGGACCCCTCGGTGCGCCTGCCCGGCGGTGACGGCTGGCACGCCCCCTTCCTCCAGAGCCTGCAGCTCAGCTACAGCCGCGACCGCGCCATCCTTGTCTTTCCCGACCGCCAGACCCTGACCCTGTCGGGCACCGAGATCGCGGTGGAGGACACCGCCCTGCGCGCCAGCATCCGCGGGTCCGGGATCACCGCCGAGGCCGAGACCCTTGGCCTATCCTGGCCAGGCCACCGCGTGACGAGCGGCCCCGTCCTCGCTGCCTTGCGCCCCGAGCCGGGTGCGCCGGACACGCTCCAGCTCTACCTCCGCGCCGACGAGGTCCGGGTCGACGGCGTTCCGCTCGGCACGCTGCTGATCGAAGGGCGCGCCTTCCTCGAGCCCGGCGACGCCCTCCCGCCCGGCCTTGCCGGCATCGAGCTCACAAGGCTGGACACCGCCACATCCGCGGGCCGTGCCGCGCTTGCCGGAGCGGTCGCCGCGATCTCCCCCGCCGCTGCTGCCGAGGTTCAGCGGCAGTAGGCGTTCGAGCGGTATCGGGCGATGTCGAAATGGAAATGGTCGCGGTGTGCGGCATTGGAAGCGGGTCCCAGCACGGTCCCGAAGATGCCGCAGGCGGACGAGTGCATCGCCCGCAGCACCCGCCCCTCGGCCCGGTTCCAGTCCCTCAGGACGCTGATCTCGCGCCCATCCGCCAGCCTTACGGCGCCGATGTCGATGGCATTGCCGAAGGAATGCTCCGACAGCCGGGCATTCGGGTTGTTGTTGCGCCCGCGGCACGAATAGCTCGCCATCACATGCATCTGCACCGGACCGCCGCCCGCGCCCCCGACCGCGGGCTTCAGCCCGCGCTCCACCCAGTTCTTCAGGGCCACGGCCGTGGGGCAATTGATCATCGCGGGCGTGGACAGCCGCACGCCGGAGACCGACCGCACCCGGACCGCGTTCTCGATCCCGCAGCGTCCGGGGCCCGAGACCTGTCCGATCGTCTCGCCCTGGATCGCAAGATCGCCGCAGACCGCGCCCCGCCGGAGCTGCTCCTGCGCGCGCTCGGCCCGGGCGGTGATCTCCGGCGAGCGGTGCGGCGGACGGAGCGAGCGCGAAGGCGCCAGCGCACTCACGTTGACGTCGAACCAGTCGGGCTCCGCGTCCTCCGCCGGGCCGAACCGCGCCACGGCCGCCCCCGCGATCTCGGGGGCGGGCGGCGGCACCGTCTCCAGCTGCGCGGACTGTCGCGCCTGCGGCCGAACCGAGGAGTCGGGCGCCAGCGCCGTGACATCCACGTCGAACCAGGCGTCTGCCTCCGGCGTGGCGGACGCCTCCGGCCCGGACACCGTGTCCGGCGCGGCGGCAGCTTCCGGCGCCGCCGCCACCGGTCGCGCCGCGGGCGTCACCGGCGCGGCCGGAGCCGCCGCCGTTTCCCCGCCCCTGGCCTGCGGCCGCAGCGAGCTTTCCGGTGCGTCCGCCCGCAAGGGTCCCGTCGCCACAGCGAGAACCGCCATTCCGAGCCAAACCCGCCTCACCGCTTCGGCACCCGGCCGAAATCGGGCGCGTCGGTATCCTGCCCTGCCTCGACGATCCCCCTCCGGATCGCCCGCGTGCGGGTGAAATAGTCCTGCAGATGGGCACCGTCGCCCAGCCGGATCGCCCGCTGCAGCGCGAAGAGCTCTTCGGTGAACCGGCCCAGGATCTCCAGCGTCGCCTCCTTGTTGGTCAGGAACACGTCCCGCCACATGACCGGGTCCGAGGCCGCGATCCGGGTGAAATCCCGAAAGCCCGCGGCGGAATACTTCACCACCTCGCTGTCGGTCACCCGGCGCAGGTCGTCGGCGACCCCGACCATCGTGTAGGCGATAAGGTGCGGCGTGTGGCTCGTGACCGCAAGGACGAGGTCATGGTGGTCGGCGTCCATCCGCTCGGTCATCGACCCCATGCCCTGCCAAAGCCGCTCGAGCCGCGCCACCGCCGCCTCCTCCGCGCCCTCAGGCACCAGCAGGCACCAGCGGTTGTCGAACAGCGCGGCAAAGCCCGCCGTCGGCCCCGACTGCTCGGTCCCGGCCAGCGGGTGGGCCGGAACGAAATGCACGCCCTCGGGCATATGGGGCGCCACCGCCTCGATCACCGCCCGCTTGACCGAACCCACATCCGTCACCGTCGCCCCCGGCGCCAGCGCCGGCGCGATCTCCTCGGCCACCGCGCCCATGGCCCCCACCGGCACCGCGAGCACCACGAGGTCCGCGCCCTCCACCGCCTCCGCCGCCGTCTCGCAGACCCGGTCGCAAAGCCCGATCTCCCGCGCCTTGGCCCGGGTCTCGGCCGTGCGCGCATAGCCCGTGACCTCCCCGACAAGGCCGCCGCGCTTCATCGCCCAGAACATCGACGAGGCGATCAGCCCCAGCCCGATCAGCGCCACGCGCTCGTAGATCACGCTCATGCCGCCGCCGCCCGCCAGCCGCGGATCGCCGAGAGCACCCGGTCGCAATCGGCCTCGGTGCCCACGGTGATCCTCAGCGCCTCCGGCAGGCCGTAATTGGCCGTCTTCCGCACGATGATCCCCTCGCCGCGCAGATGCGCCTCGCAGGCCAGCGCCGCCTCCGGCGCGGCGAAACGCGCCAGCACGAAATTGGCATGGCTCTCGTCGCAGCCGAGGCCCATGGCGCGCAGCTCCGCCACCATGCGCGCGCGCAGCCGCGCGTTCTCCGCCAGCGTCCGCTCGGCGAAGGCGCGGTCGTTGACCGCCGCCTCCGCCGCCGCCAGCGCCGGTCCCGACAGGTTGAACGGCCCGCGCACCCGGTTCAGCACGCCGATGATCTCCGCCTCGGCATAGCCCCAGCCCACGCGCAACCCCCCGAGGCCGTAGAGCTTCGAGAAGGTCCGCGTCATCACCACGTTGCCGCGCGTGCCCGCCAGCGCGGCGCCCCCGTCGTACCCTTCGGCATATTCCGCATAGGCCCCGTCGAGCACCAGCAGACAGCTCTCCGGCAGTCCATCAGCCAGCCGCGCGGCGTCCGCGAGCGGGATCATGGTCCCCGTGGGGTTCGCCGGGTTGGCGATGATGACAAGCCGCGTGCGCTCCGTCACCGCGGCAAGGATGGCGTCCACGTCCACCACCCGCGCCCGCTCGGCCACCTCGACCGGGGTCGCCCCCGCCGCCAGCGCGCTGATGCGGTACATGGCGAAGCCGTGCTCGGTATGGATCACCTCGTCCCCGGGGCCCGCATAGGCCTGGCAGAGAAAGGTCAGGATCTCGTCCGAGCCCACGCCGCAGATGATCCGCTCCGGATCGAGGCCGTGCGCCCGCCCGATCGCTTCGCGCAGCGCGCGGTGGTCGGTGGGCGGATAGCGGTGCAGCTCGCCCGCCGCCGCCACCAGCGCGGCCTGCGCGCTCTCGGGCGGCCCGGCGGGGTTCTCGTTGGAGCTCAGCTTGAGCACCTCCGCCCGCCCCGGCAGATGGCTCGCCCCGCCCTCGTAGAGCGCGATTTCCATGATGCCCGGCTGCGGTGCGATACGGCCCATCTGCCTGTCCCCCAAGGTTCCGCGGCCGGATACAGCACGCCGCCTGTCGAGGCCAGTCCCCTCCCCGCCCTGGGCGCCGCCCCGCCGCCCCCCTTGATGCACGCTCCCGTGTGCAGGCCGGAGCCCCCTCCCTGGCCCCCTCCTCATCCGGCTTCAAATACTCCCTTTGGGGAGTGCCCCCTGCCCAGGCTCCCCTGTCGGCTGGCGGGGGCGCAGGATCACGGGGGGTGCAGGCGGGTGCCCGCTCCCTGGCCCCCTCCTCATCTGGCTTGAAATACTCCCTTCGGGAGCGCCGCCTGCCCCTCCTCCTCCGGCAGACGGGACGACCCCCGCCGTCACAGCCGGGCCAGCGCATCCCGTCCACAATTCTTCGGCTCGCAACGATCCTGGGGGTCCGGGGGTGAAACCCCCGGCGGGTCGCCACGCCGAAGGCGTGGCGAAACCGAAGCGGCGCCCCTCAGGGCACCAGCACGTTCCGGAAGGACCAGGGCTCTCCCTCGTCGAGCTCCTCGGGAAAGAGCCCGGGCCGGCCCTCGAGCGGGGTCCAGTCGGTGTAATGGGCCTCGACGGGGCCGAGGTAGGGCCGCTGGATCTCGAGACAGCGCGCATGGTCCATCTCGTCGGATTCGACGATCCCCGCCGCGGGGTTCTCCAGCGCCCAGACGAGACCCGCCAGAACCGCGCTCGACACCTGCAGGCCGGTGGCGTTCTGGTCGGGCGCGAGCCGCTTCGTCTCCTCGTTCGACAGCCGCGAGCCGAACCAGAGCGCGTTCTTCTCGTGCCCGAAGAGCAGCACGCCCAGCTCGTCGATGCCGTCCTCGATCTCGTCAACCCCGAGGATGTGATGCTGCGCCTGCTGACCGGTGCCGAACATCTCGTGCAGGCTCAGCACCGCGTCGTCGCAGGGGTGATAGGCATAATGGCAGGTCGGCCGGAACTCCGGCGCGTCGCCGGTCCCGACGGTGAAGTAGTCCGCGATGGAAATGGCCTCGTTATGGGTGACGAGAAAGCCCCATTGCGGGCCCGGCGTCGGGCACCAGGAATGGACGCGCGTGTTCGCGCCGGGCCGGTTCAGCCAGATCGCGGCGCGGCAGCCGTGGTCATGACGATGCCCGTCCTCTGGCATCCAGGTCTCGTGCGTGCCCCAGCCCAGCTCCGCCGGCTGATAGCCTTCTGCGATGAAGCCCTCCACCGACCAGGTGTTGACGAAGACCCCCGGCGGCTTCGGCAAGGCGCGCACCTGGGTGTCGCGCTCGGCGATATGCACGCCCTTGACGCCGAGGGACTGCATCAGCCGCGCCCAGCCCTCGCGGGTGGCGGGGACCGGGTCGTCCCGGCCGAGATCGCGGGCCAGCGTCAGCAGCGCCTCCTTGACGAACCACGACACCATGCCCGGATTGGCGCCGCAGCAGGAGACCGCCGTGGGACCCCCGGGGTTCGCCGCCTTCTCGTCGCGCACCGCCTGGCGCAGGGCGTAGTTGGTGCGTTCGGAGTTCGGGGCGTCGTCGAAATAGAATCCCGCCCAGGGCTCCACCACCGTGTCGATGTAGAGGACGCCCAGCGCCCGGCAGGCCCGGATCATGTCGAGCGAGGCGACATCGACCGAGAGATTCACGCAGACGCCCCGCCCGTCCGGAAAGACCTCCTCCAGCACCGCGCGGTGATTGTCCGGCGTCAGCGCCAGTTCGCGGAACGCGACACCCTTCTCCGCACAATAGGCCGCCACCGACGGATCCGGGTCGATCACCACCATCTGCGCGCGGTCGTAGTCGAAATGCCGCTCGATCAGCGGCAGCGTGCCCTTGCCGATGGATCCCATGCCGATCATCGCGATCGGCCCCTCGATGCGGGCGTGGACGGGATGGTCGGTCATGGGCGGTCCTTTCGCAGGGGCGGGCTGAAACGAAACGGGCCGCGCTCATCGCGCGGCCCGCAGGGTACAGTCGGGCGCGCCCGGATCAGTTCTGGGCGTAGTATTCGATCACGAGGTTGGGCTCCATGATCACCGGATAGGGCACATCGGTCAGGCCCGGGGTCCGGACGAAGGTCGCCGTCAGCTTGTTGTGATCCACCTCGAGATAGTCCGGCACGTCGCGCTCGGGCAGCTGGATCGCCTCGAGGATCGCGGCCATCTGCTTCGATTTCTCGCGGACCTCGATGACGTCGCCTTCCTTCACGCGGTAGGAAGGGATGTTCACGCGCTTGCCGTTCACGAGGACATGGCCGTGGTTCACGAACTGGCGGGCGGCAAAGATCGTGGCCACGAACTTCGCGCGGTACACGACGGCATCGAGCCGGCGCTCGAGCAGGCCGATCAGAAGCTCGCCCGTGTCGCCCCGGCGGCGCTCGGCCTCGCCGAAGATGCGGCGGAACTGCTTTTCGGTCAGGTCGCCGTAATAGCCCTTCAGCTTCTGCTTGGCGCGCAGCTGCAGGCCGAAGTCGGACATCTTGCCCTTGCGGCGCTGGCCGTGCTGGCCGGGGCCGTATTCGCGGCGGTTCACCGGGGACTTCGGGCGGCCCCAGATGTTCTCGCCCATCCGGCGGTCGATCTTGTACTTGGCAGAGGTGCGTTTGGTCACCGTCTGATCTCCTTCTTGCGTGAAGGGCGTTGTCCTCTGGCCGAAGCCCGACAGGCATCCCCTTGCGGGGGCCGCCAACACCAATGAGCGCGCCGCCTAGCCCGCCGGTGCGGCGCTGTCAACCGGCGAGGGCAGCCAAGAGCCTTGACCCGGGGGCCGCCAGAGCGTCAGGGTGACGCAGGTCCGCGCCACCGCCGCTTGCCGAAGGAGACGCCATGCCCCGCCCGTTACCCCGCCCTGTCCTCTGCGCAGCACTGTTCGCCCTATGCGCCCTGCCCGCCGCAGCGCAGGACCCCGACCCCGCCTGCGATCTCGGCACGCCCGAAGCCTGGTCCGCGGTCGCGGACCATTATGAGGGCTTCTGGATCATCGAGCACCAGTCCGGCTTTGTCGCGGCCGGCGGCATGGTGTTCCCGTTTCCACCCGCTGGCGACTCGGACGTGCTCGGCATCGACTACCGGCCTGACGGCAGCCTGATCGCCACCCACCCCGAGGCGCAACAGCCCCTGACCATGCGCTGGGCCGACGAACCGGTCTGGCATTTCGAGGCCGAGGCCGCAGAGGATGGCATTCCGGCACCGATGCTCAGCTCGCAGGATATCGAACTCGTCATGGGCTGCCCCAACGACCGGATGGCGCGCCTGATCGGCACATCCACCGCCGTCATCGACGGCGTGCAGATGGATTTCACCTACCGGCTCATGGTCGTCAGCGGCGACCTGATGTATGGCATCATGCATGTCGGCGGCATCGCCCGCGGCACCGAGTTCAACGCCTGGCGCACGGTGGCCCTCAGCCGCTGACCCCTTACGCCGCCCGCAGGATCGCCGCCTCCGGCGGCGTCAGCATCCGCCGCGCATAGTCCCCGAAGGCCAGCAGGTCGTGCTCCAGCTCCGGCACGAGGTCCAGAAGCCGCGAGCGGTCCCCCGCGCCCAGCGCGTCGAGACCAACCGACGCGGGGTGGAAACTCTCCGTGGGCACGTTGTTGGCAAAGACGATCTCGTGCCGCTCCAGCGCGAGGTGGATATAGGTCAGCTGCCGCACCGAACGGTCCACCAGAACCATCCGGTCGTCGATCAGGTCGCAGGCCCGCACCAGCACCTCGGAGGCGGCGAAGACCGCCTCCGCCCGCGGCCCGGTCAGCAGAACCCGGTGATCGGGCGACACCAGAAGCCCCTCGTCCGGCACATGCTCGCCCAGCGCGCCGGGCCGGAGCCGCACCGGCAGCAGCTCGGGCATCGCATGGAGCCGCGCGCCGGAAATGCGCCGCCGCCCGGTCCAGAGCACCGGTGCACAGCCGTTGTCCATGGTCTGGACGAGGTCGCCCTCGCCGATCTCCTCCACCGCCCTCGGCCCCCGATCCGTGCGGATCATGGTGCCGGGGGTGAAGCAGATCACCGATTTCGGCGGCGCCGACCGGTCCTCGCCGCGCGGGCCGAGGGCCGCGTCCACGACCCACAGATCCGTCTCCCGCGGAGGCGGATCCCCGAGGAACATGCACAGCGGCTTGCGCCGCGGCCCGGTGGGGATCACCGTGACCGTCCACCGCGCCCAGCCGTCGGTGACGGTGAAGCCCTCCTCCGCCAGCGGTGCGTCGTCCTCCAGCGCGTCGAGCCGGGTCGCCCCGCTCTCCGCCGCGCGCACCAGCTTCCTGACTGCGCCTGCCGCGCGGCGCCTGATCTCCGCCATGCCCGCCGCCGGCCCGAGGGGAAGTACCCCCGGAGGACCATCGACCCGTACCGTCTCTCCCATCCAGCGCCACGCAGCACCCGCCCGCATCGAATGGGAGGGAGCGGACGGTTGCCCGTCCAGCGCGGTCTGGGTCCAGGAGATGACGAACGTGCCCGAAACACTGTTCTTCATGCTCGATCAACCTGCCATGTGCCTCGCGCCCGCCTCTTTTCGGACGGTGCGCAACGTTACGTTAACAGACCGTTGTTCGAGCGATCAACCCGGAGCTCTGAAACGATTTCGAGAAGTGTGACTTAAGGGCCGTTCCTGCCTCAGAACCTGAAGTTCAGCTTCGCGGATCCCAGCGTCTGACCGTCGGGCTGTTCCGCATATTCCTCGCTGAGATAGGTGAGCCCGTAGAAGAACGACATGTCCGGCCCGAACTGCCAGTGGACTCCGGCGCGGGCCCGCAGCCGCTCGGGCTCCGCCGTCGCCCGGCCGCCGTCCGGCAGGTAGATGCTGTCCTCGATCCGGGTCCAGTCCGCGCCCGCGACCCAGCCGAACCCGCTGTCCCCGGTCTCGATCCCGCGGATCAGGTGGCCGGTGACATGGTCCCGCAGAAACAGGTCGCCCTGCATCGCGGCCCCGAGAACGATGTCGGCGCCCCCGCGCACCAGCGTCTCGGGTCCTCCCTGTGTCTCCACGAAAGGCCGCACGATCAGGACGTCCGAGGGCCGCAGGGGCAGCGCCACCTCCAGGGTGCCGTGGATCCTGGTATCGTTCTCGATCTCGTTGCCGTCCTGGCCCACGCGCGGCGCGTCGATGATCTCGTGAAACCAGTTCTGCCTGTCGGCCCATCCGGTCTGCGGTCCGCTGAACACGAGATCGGCGCCGAGGCTCACATCGAACGGCCCCCGCGCGAAATGGGTGTGGGCGCCTGCGGCGAAGAGACCGGCATAGAGCCGGGAGCGCGAACCCGTACCGTTGAGCCGCTCGGGCGCGATGATCTCCGATCGAAACCGGAAGTCGATCACGTCGAGAGGTCGCTCGGGCCGGGTTCCGGCCCAGCCCCGTCCCCGCACGATGGACCACTGATAGGACCCCGTGCGCCACCGGTCCGAGCCGTCGCCCAGTAAGTCGTTGTTGAACTGCCGGCCGAAACCCAGCGTCACGCGATCCTGCGCCGGAGCCGCGCTTGCGGCGGCGGCCAGGGCGAACGCGAGCGCGACGAGACGAATGCCCATACCCTCTCCACACTGTCGCCCCCCGGCATTCCGTGGTGTAACCCGGAAATGATGGCGGGAGCGAGGCGGCGGGCAGTCACGCCGCGCGCTATGGCGCCAGGGACACAGCGCCGGGGTCCGGCCGGTCCGCCGCGGCTTCGAGCGCCGGATAGCGCAGGCCGAGCGTGAGGCCCCTCGCGGCGAAGCTGATCAGAAGGCCGATCCAGAGCCCGTGATTGCCGAACGCCGCCATCAGGGGGACCACCGAGACAAGGTAGACCGCCGCCGACACGACCATCATGTTGCGCATGTCCGCGGTCCGCGTGGCGCCGATGAAGATCCCGTCCAGCATCCAGGCCGCCGCACCGACGAGCGGCGCCGCGATCATCCAGCCAAGGTAGGTCCGTCCGGCCTCGCGCACCTCCGGCGCGGTTGCCATCAGGTCGATCAGGACGGATCCGGCCAGCCAGAAGGTCGCGGCCAGCAGCACCCCAGCGCCCAGTCCCCAGAGACTTGTCAGCCCTGCCGCCCGGCGCAGAGCAACACGGTTGCGTGCGCCCATCGCCCGGCCCACCAGCGCCTCGGCGGCAAAGGCGAACCCGTCCAGCGCAAACGCCGTGATGTTGAGAAACTGCAAGAGGACCTGGTTTGCGGCCAATGTCACGTCGCCGAAATCGGAGCCCCAGAACAGGAAACTGACAAAGATCGCCTGAAGCAGCACCGACCGGATCAGGATGTCGGAGTTCACCCTTGCCATGTTGACCAGCCGCTCGCGGTCGAAGACCCGGGGCCAGTCCCGCCACGCCGGAATGCCGAAGGCGTCGCGGCAGAACCACAGGCCCAGCGCCAGCCCGGACCATTCCGCGAGGAAGGTGGCCACCGCCACGCCCTCGACGCCCCAGCCGAAGCCCAGCACGAACAGCAGGTCGAGCGCGATGTTCACCCCGTTCATCGCCACCTGGAGCACCAGCACAGCGCGCGTCCGCTCCTGCGCGATGAGCCAGCCGGTGATGCCGTAGATCGAGATCAGCGCCGGCGCCGACCAGACCCGGATCGCCATGTAGTCCCGGGCCAGCCCCTCCACCTCCTCCGAGGCCGGGGAAAGGGCGAAGGCGCCCCGGAACAGCGGCCCCTGCAGCACGATCACCGCAAGTCCCCCGACGAGGCCGGTGATCAGAACACGGGTCAGAAGGGCTGCGACCTCGCCCCGGTCCTCCGCGCCCAGGGCCTGCGCCGCAAGGCCGGCCGTGCCCATCCGCAGAAACCCGAAGATCCAGTAGAGCGAGGTCAGGATGATCGCGCCAAGGCCCACCGCCCCGATCGGGGCGGCCTCTCCCAGCTGACCGACCACGCCGGTATCGACGGCGCCCAGGATCGGCACCGTCGCATTCGACAGGACGATGGGCCAGGCGATCGCCCAGACCCGGGCGTGGGTCAGCGGCCCCGTGGCCTCAGCCATCTCCGCCCGGCTCCGGCGGCGGCATCAGGAAATGCCCCGTCGCCTGCGCGAAGAGCCGCGCGCGGTTGTCCTGCCAGCCTTCGACGTGGACGCTCGCAAAGCGCCGGCCCGACCTGTTCACCCTCGCTCGCGCATAGGCGTCCCGCGGCAGGCCCGGCCGCAGGTAGTCCACCGTCAGGTCGATCGTCTTCGGCCAGCGCGGCGGCGGCGCCGCGGGCTGCCCGTGCTCCATCCCCTCCCAGATCATCCCCCAGGCGAGTTCCACCAGCGCCGCGGTCTCCAGAAAGGCCGCCGTGACGCCCCCGTGCAGCGCCGGAAGCATGGGATTGCCGATGAGGCTCTCGTTGAAGGGCAGGATCGCCGTCAGCTCGTCGCCGCGCCGGTCGAAGCGGATGCCGAGAAACCGAAGGTAAGGTACTTCCGCCACCAGCGAGGCCAGCGCGGCGTCGCGCCTCTGCTTGATAACCTGCACGGGCTCCGGCCGCCTCATGTTCCCCGCTCCACCGTGAAGGCGCCCGTGGCCGCGGCGATCCGCACCCCATCCTCCTGCCGCGCCTCGGCGCGCACGAAAGCGACGCTCCGTGTCATGTGGTAGCACTCCGCCTCCGCGACGATCCCCTGCCCCGGCGCCGCCGCGCGCATGTAGTCGATCCTCAGATCGAGCGTCGCGGTCGAGAGCGGCGCCTCGGGATGGGTCAGCACGGCCGCCCCGCCGCAGGTGTCCATCAGGGTCGACACGGCGCCTCCATGGATCACTCCGGTTGCGGGATCACCGATCAGCCGCGTATCGTAAGCCATTGCGATGACGGCCCGACCGGGGCCCGCCTCCCGCATCACCATCCCGAGCAGCCCCGCGTGGGGGATTGCCCTCACGAAAGCCTCGGCGATCCGCCGGGCGCGCAGGTCAGGGTCCGTCGATTCCATGTCCGCCACCTTGCCCGCCCGGCCGCCATCCGCAACCTTCGGAAACACCGGGGCCGGCCAATGCGTTGCGGGAACGGATCAGGACCTGTAGCGTCAGTGTCAGAGAGGGCGCCGATGGACGATAGCCAGCCGCTGACCTTCAAGGAGATGTGCGCGACGTTCGACGTCACGCCTCGGACCTTGCGATACTACGAGTATATCGAGCTGCTCTCCCCGCACCGCGAAGGCCGCGCCCGTCTGTACGGCCCGCGCGAAGTGGCCCGCATGACCCTGATCCTGCGGGGGCGCCGCTTCGGGTTCAGCCTCGAGGAAATCCGCCAGTGGCTCCAGATCTACGACCAGGAGGGAACCGAGGCCCAGACCCGGGCATTCATCTCCATGGCCGACCGGAAGCTCTGCGAACTGGCCGAACAGTACCGCCAGCTCGATGCGACGGTGCTCGAACTGAGAACGCTTCGGGACGAAGCCGTCAGCACCATGAACGACCGCCCCGATCGCGAAACAAAATGACGTCACACGACCGTTACAAACAATGTCCTTTCGTGAGTTCTGACCGCATTCCATAGTGACGCCGCGTTCCTCGCGCTGAAAACGGTGGCGCGCTTGTAGTCCCGGTCCAGTCTGGTCACCTCACGGGTGTTAAGGACAGCGGTCCATTCGAATGCGAGCGACAGGACATGACGACTTCAGACGAGACGATGACGATCCGAGAGATGTGCGACAAGTACGAGGTCACCCCCCGCACGTTGCGGTTTTACGAGGCCAAGGAACTTCTGGCGCCGATCCGGCAGGGGCAGAAGCGGCTGTTCACACGCCGTGACCGGGCCCGTCTGACGCTCATCCTGCGCGGCAAACGGTTCGGGTTCAGCCTCGAGGAGATCCGGCAGCTGCTCGACCTCTACAACCCGGACAACAACCGGGTCCAGCTCGAGCGCGGTGGCGAAATGGGACGGCGCCATCTCGAGGAAATGGAGCGGCAGCGCGCCGAACTCGACCGGGCGATCGAGGAGCTCAAGCGCGAACTGGCAGAAGCCGACTCGCAACTGCAGGCACTGAAGAACGGCGCCGCAGCCTGAGGACGGAGGCGCGGACCGAGGGCGACAAGGGGACGCAATGCCAAGCTATACGCCGCCGCTCCGCGACATGGAGTTCGTGCTCCATGACCTTCTGCAGGTCGAGACCCTCGACATCCCCGGTTACGCCGAGCTCGACCGCGACACGACGCGGGCGATCCTCGGCGAGGCGGGCCGGCTCGCGTCCGAGGTGCTGGCCCCCCTGAACCCGGTCGGCGACCGCGAAGGTTGCCGGCTGGAGAACGGCGTCGTGCGCACGCCGCAAGGCTTCCGCGAGGCCTACGAGCGGATGCGCGACGGCGGCTGGATGGGACTCGACGCCGATCCGGCCTACGGTGGCCAGGGCATGCCCTACCTGATGAACTGCGCCACGGGCGAGATGTTCGTCTCGGCCAACATGGCCTTCAACATGTATCAGGGCCTGACCCACGGCGCCTATTCCGCGCTCCATGCCCATGGCACGGAGGACCAGAAGGCCACCTACCTGCCGAAGATGATCGACGGCGCATGGTCGGGCACGATGAACCTGACAGAGCCCCATTGCGGCACCGATCTCGGGCTGATCCGCACCAGGGCCGAGCCGCAGCAGGACGGCAGCTACCGGCTCACCGGCCAGAAGATCTGGATCTCGGGCGGCGAGCACGACCTTGCCGAGAACATCATCCATCTGGTGCTGGCGAAGATTCCCGGCGGGCCCGAGGGCACCCGGGGCATCTCGCTCTTTCTCGTGCCGAAATACCTCGTGAATCCGGACGGCAGCCTCGGCGACCGCAACGCGGTCACCTGCGGCGGGCTCGAGGAGAAGATGGGCATCCACGGCAATGCCACCTGCGTGATGAACTACGACGGCGCCACGGGCTGGCTCGTGGGCGAGACGCACAAGGGCCTGAAGGCCATGTTCACGATGATGAACGAGGCCCGGATCGGCGTCGGGCTCCAGGGCCTCGCGCAGGCGGCGGTGGCCTACGAGAACGCGCTCGGCTTCGCGCGCGAGCGGCTGCAGGGGCGCAGCGTGACGGGCGCGAAGCACCCCGGGGGTCCCGCCGATCCGATCATCGTGCATCCCGACGTGCGGCGCGGACTGATGGATCAGAAAGCCTTCGTGGAGGGCGGCCGCGCCTTCGCGCTGTGGGCCGCGCACATGATCGACCGGGGACATCTGGCCGGAGACGTCGGCGCACAGGGGCTGATTTCCCTGCTGACGCCGGTGGTCAAGGGGTTCCTGACCGACAGGGGCTTCGAGAGCTGCGTCGCGGCCCAGCAGACCCTCGGCGGCTCCGGGTTCACCCGCGACTGGGGGGTGGAGCAGTTCGTCCGCGATGCGCGGATCACGATGATCTACGAAGGCACCAACGGCATCCAGGCTCTGGACCTCGTGGGGCGCAAGCTGGCCTCGGACGGAGGGGCCCATGCCATGGCCTTCTTCGCCCTGGTGAAGGCCTGGTGCCAGGAGGCCAAGTCCGATCCGGAGATCGACGCGGATTTCGCGCAGCCCCTGAAGCAGGCCTCGAAGGAGCTGCAGCAGGCGGCCGCCTATTTCATGGCGCAGGCGCCCAGGAGCCCCGACGCGGCCCTGGCTGGGGCCCATGACTTCCTGCACATGACGGGCCATGTCTGCCTCGGCCTGATGTGGGGCCGCATGGCGCAGGCGGCGAAGACAGCCCTGGCCGCGGGCGCCACCGATCCCGGCTTCTACGAGGCGAAGATCGCCACGGGCCGCTACTACATGGCGCGCCATCTTCCGCTCGTGGCGACGCATCTGCGGCGGATCGAAAGCGGCGTCGAGCCGGTGATGGCGCTGGACGCCGCGGCCTTCTAGACTGCGCCCGCTCGACCGGCCCTGACAGGCCGGCTCGCGCCCGACGCCGCCCAGCCCGAGAGGTCTTCGCCGATGCCCAGACGTTTCCGCCTGACCCGCCGCTTCCCGGTCGCCATGACCGAGGACGGCTACCGCCGCCTGAAGCGGTTCAGCCAGGAAGCCGGGCTCGACGAGGGCGAGGCGCTCTCGTTCCTCTTCGAGAATTTCGACAGCGTGATCGACACCGACACCTTTGCGCACCGTCTTCGCCTCTTCAATTCGGAGCTGGAGGCGCGGAAGCGATGAGACCTGCGCCCGCCGCACCGTTCGGCCGCCTCCGGCGGAAGTATTTTCGGCCAGATGAGGACAGGGGTGTCGCCCCGCCCCGGGGTCGCATGTGCCGGTTTCCCGGTTTACCCCCGAGGCGGGGCTTCGTCACCTGGCGCGGTCATCGGCTCTCCAGCCTGTACCGCAGGACAGGCTTAACCCGGCCCGGGTTAACGCCGTCTTACCCCTCCTCATCTGGCCGAAAATACTCTCCTTCGGGAGCGGCCTCGCCCCTCCGCGCCGTGTCCGGAGCAGCGCCGTGACCCTGAGGCTCACCTGTTTCGGAGAGAGCGGCAACGCCTACAAGGTCGCCCTCGCGCTGGAGCTCATGGGCGAGACCTGGGCGCCCGTCCATGTCGATTTCTTTGCCGGCGAGACGCGCGGCCCGGAATACCGGGCGCTCAATTCCATGGGCGAGGTCCCGGTCCTGATCGACGGCGGCACGGTGGTCACGCAGTCGGGGCTGATCCTCGAGCATCTCGCCGCCCGCACCGGCAGGCTCGCCGGCCAGACGCCCGAGGCGCGCCGCGAGGTCCTGCGCTGGCTCTTCTTCGACGCCTCCAAGGTCTCGGGCCAGGCCGGACCGCTGCGCTTCAACATGAACTTCCTGCCCGAGGCGGAACGCGACGCCGGTGCCAACGCCTGGCTCTCCATGCGGCTCCATTCGGCGCTCAAGGTCATGGAGGCGCATCTCGCGCAGCACGACTGGCTCGCGGATCGCCACGTCACGATCGCCGATTGCGCCGCCTGCGGCTATCTCTTCTACGACGAGCCCTTCACCTTCGACCGCGCCGCCTGGCCCGCCATCGACGCCTGGCTTTCGCGAATCGCCGCCCTGCCCGGCTGGAAACACCCCTACGAGCTGATGCGCCGGGCCTTCCCGCCCTGCGCCCCGGAGGCCCCATGACCGACGCCTATATCTATGACGCCATCCGCACGCCCCGCGGCAAGGGCCGCGCGGACGGCAGCCTGCACGAGGTCACCTCGCTGCGCCTCTCCGCCCTCGTCCTCGACGAGCTCGTCGCGCGGAACGGCCTCGAGGGGCCGGTGATCGAGGACGTGATCTGGGGCAACGCCACCCAGGCCAGGGAACAGGGCGGCTGCCTCGCCCGCACCGCCGTCCTCGCCTCCGGCCTCGACGAGCGCATCCCCGGCCTCTCGATCAACCGCTTCTGCGCGAGCGGCCTCGAGGCCGTGAACCTTGCGGCGAACCAGATCCGGGGCGGCGCGGGGGAGGCCTATATCGCGGGCGGCGTGGAAAGCATGTCCCGCGTGCCCATGGGCTCGGACGGGGCGGCCATCGCCGTCGACCCCACCGTCGCCATGCGCCACTACTTCGTCCCCCAGGGCATCAGCGCCGACATCATCGCCACGACCTACGGCATCTCCCGCGACGACGCGGACCTCTATGCCGTCGAGAGCCAGAGGCGCGCCGCCGCCGCCTGGGAGGAGGGCCGCTTCGCCCGCTCGGTGATCCCCGTGCGCGACATCAACGGCCTGACGATCCTCGACCGCGACGAAGCCCTGCGCCCCGGCACCGACATGCAGGCCCTCGGCGCGCTAAAACCCGCCTTCAGGGACCAGGGCGAGACGATGCCCGGCTTCGACAGGGTCGCGCTGATGAAATACCCCCATCTCGAGCGGATCGAGCATATCCACCACGCCGGCAATTCCTCGGGCATCGTCGACGGCGCGGCGGGCGTGCTCGTCGCGAGCAAAGAATGGGGCGAGGCCCGCGGCCTGAAACCCCGCGCCCGCATCCGCGCCACCGCCCGCATCGGCACCGATCCCACGATCATGCTCACCGGCCCCGTCCCGGTGACAGAACGCATCCTCGCGCAATCCGGCATGACCACGCAGGACATCGACCTCTACGAGGTGAACGAGGCCTTCTCCTCCGTCGTCCTGCGCTTCCTGCAGGCCTTCGACGTGGACCACGACCGTCTCAACGTGAACGGCGGCGCCATCGCCATGGGCCATCCGCTGGGGGCCTCTGGCGCGATCATCCTCGGCACGCTCCTCGACGAGATGGAGCGCACCGACCGCGCAACCGGCCTTGCCACCCTCTGCGTGGCCTCGGGCATGGGTGCCGCCACCATCATCGAGCGCGTGTAGGGAGCCAGACCATGACCGATTTCCGCATGGAGAAAGACGGCGACATCGCGATCCTGACCTGGGATGCGGAGGGCCGCTCGATGAACGTCATGACCCGGGAGGCCTTCGCGGAACTCGACGCCCTGATCGACGCCGCCCTCTCCGACGACAGCGTCAAGGGCATCGTCCTGACCTCCGGCAAGACGGATTTCGCAGGCGGCATGGACCTCGCCACGCTGGCCAGCATCCGCGACGAGGCCGGAGACGCCCCGGCGCAAGCCCTGTTCGACTTCACCATGGCCGGGCACATGGCGCTCCGGAAACTCGAGCGCGCGGGCCTCGACCCGAAGACCAACAAGGGCGGAAAGCCCGTGGCCTGCGCCATCCCGGGCACCTGCGCCGGGATCGGCACCGAGATCGCGCTCGCCTGTCACCGCCGCTTCATGGCCGAAGGCCGCGGCAGGATCGGTCTGCCCGAGATCAAGGTCGGCCTCTTTCCGGGCGGCGGCGGCACGACGCGCTATTCCCGCATGGTGGGCGCGCTTCAGGCCGCGCCGGTTCTGCTCGAAGGCCGGATGCTCGATCCCAGGGCTGCGAAATCGGCGCAACTGATCGACGAGGTCGTCCCCGCCGAGGAACTGCTGGACAGGGCCAAGGACTGGGTCCGCACCGCCACCGACGCCGATATCGTGAAGCCATGGGACAAGAAGGACTGGAAGATGCCGGGCGGCGCGCCCTACCACCCGGCGGGCTTCATGACCTTCGTCGGCGCCTCGGCCATGGTCAACCACCAGACGCAAGGCGTCTACCCGGCGGCAAAGGCGCTCCTCTCGGCGATCTACGAGGGCGCGCAGGTTCCCTTCGACACCGCCCTGAAGATCGAGGCGCGCTGGTTCACCTCGGTCCTCATGGATCCGACGTCCTCGGCCATGATCCGCACGCTGTTCCTCGGCAAGCAGGCGCTGGAAAAGGGTGCGAACCGGCCCGAGGCGCCGGACCAGTCCGTCCAAAGGCTGGGCGTGCTCGGCGCGGGCATGATGGGCGCGGGCATCGCGCTCGTCGCCGCTCAGGCGGGAATCGACGTGGCTCTCCTCGACCAGAGCCGGGAGGCTGCCGAGAAGGGCCGCGCCTACACAGCCGATTACGCGGAGAAGGGCATCAAGCGCGGCAAGACCACCCCGGAAAAGGCCGAGGCCATGCTCGCGCGGATCCACGCCACCGATGACGTGGCCGACCTTGCGGACTGCGACCTCATCGTCGAGGCCGTCTTCGAGGACCCGACAGTCAAGGCGGAAATCACCGCCCGCGTCGAGGCGGTGCTGGGCGAAGAGGCGATCTTCGCGACGAACACCTCCACCCTGCCGATCACGGACCTTGCGAAAGCCTCGAAGCGCCCCGACCGGTTCATCGGCATCCACTTCTTCTCCCCCGTGGAAAAGATGATGCTGGTGGAGATCATCAAGGGCCGCGAGACCGGCGACCGCGCCGTGGCCAAGGCGCTCGACTTCGTGCGCCAGATCCGAAAGACGCCCATCGTCGTGAACGACGCCCGCTTCTTCTACGCGAACCGCTGCATCATCCCCTACCTCAACGAGGGCGCGCGGATGGTCACGGAGGGCGTGGCGCCCGCGCTGATCGAGAACGCGGCGAAACTGCTGGGTTTTCCGCTAGGTCCCCTGCAACTGATCGACGAGACCTCCATCGACCTCGCGGTGAAGATCTCCAAGGCGACGAAGGCTGCAATGGGCGATGCCTACCCCGCCGACATGGCCCCCGTGGACGAGCTGATGACCTGGCTCGCGGGCGAGGGCCGCATGGGCAGAAAGGCCGGCGCAGGCTTCTACGCCTATGACGACAAGGGCAAGCGCACGGGTCTCTGGCACGGCCTGGCGGACCGGCATGCGCCGGCGGCGACGCAGCCCGAGCTCACAGAGGTTCAGCACCGCCTGATGTTCGCGCAGGTGCTCGAAGCGGTCCGCGCCCTCGAGGACGGCGTGCTCATGGACATCCGCGAGGGTGACGTGGGCGCGATCCTCGGCTGGGGCTTCGCGCCCTGGTCCGGCGGGCCGTTCTCCTGGCTCGACCTGCTGGGGGCGCCCTACGCCGCCGCCCGCTGCGACGAGCTCGCCGCGCGCCATGGTGACCGCTTCGCCTGCCCCGCCCTCCTGAGGGAGATGGCGGAGCGGGGGGAGAGGTTCGACCGCCGCTTCACCGCCCCCGGCGCGGATGCCGCCTGATGGCCACGCCGGCGGGTCTCCTCCCCTGGAGCATCGTCGGCACCATCGCGGGAACCGCCATCTGCGTCACTCTTGCGGCCGCCGCCCTGGACCCGCCGCTCGCCACGGCGGCGGCGGCGGGGCTTGCCGTTGGCCTTGGCGGCACCGTCATGGGCGGCCTCGTCCCGGCCGGGGTCGCGGCGGCGGTGGCCCTCGCGGCCATCGCGCTCGGTCTCGCGGGTCTCGATCCGCGCCTTGCCGCGCTCGCCCTTGCCGCCCTCGCGGGCTGGGAGGCCCACAGGCGCGGCGGCCGCGCGGCGGTCTACGGCATCCTCGCCACGGTGATGCTCTCCGTCGCCCTGCGCGACGGCGCCGGCACCTTGCCCGCCCTCCTCGTCTTCGCCGCCGCCGCTGCGGCGGGGATCGCCGTCGCGCAGGCGCGTCGGCTCACCGGTCTCGCCGCCCCTCCCCCCGAGGACCGGCGCGGCGGCGTCCAGATCGCGCTCTTCCTCGCGCTCGGGCTCATGGCGTCCCTGACACTTGTGGGCAATGCCGGAGAGCCGCGCGCGGTCTGGATCCTCTACACCTTCGTCCTGCGCGCGCTCAGCCCCGTGGCCCTGCTGGCCGAGCGGACCCTCGTCTATGCCCTCGGCGCCTGCCTCGGGGCCGTGGCGGCGCTTGCGCTCGAGCTTCTCGGCCCGCCCGGGCTCTGGCCCACCCTCGCCATCGCCTCGGTGGCGGTCCTGGTCGGCCTGCGACGGGCGGCGCTGCTGTCGCCGGTGCCGGGTGCGCTCTTCACCCTCGCCACGCTCCTCGTGGTCGCGCCCACCCCCGCCCATGCCGTCTTCCGGCTGGAGGTGATCCTCCTGGTCGCCGCCATGGTCCTGGCCCTGGCCGAGGGCCTGCGCCGGGTGCTCGGGCCGAACCGGACAGCTGTCCAGAAATTGCCCGATTAACCCTTTTCCATATTCAGTTCAAAGACTTGCCGAAGGTTTCATCGTGTAACGCGGCGCAACCAGTGGCCCGGACCCCCTTTCCGAAGACCAGACTGACGATCCCCGTGACCGCGATCGGGGCAAACAAGTGCCGAATTGCGGAATTGCCAGGTCATTCCCCTGCAATACCTGGTCGGCTCTGCCGGCTGGTCAGCCGCCGGAAACGCCCGGAGGATCGAAGATGTAGCCGAAGCGCGCCACATCCTCGGCGCAGAGCTGAGCAACCAGCGCCGCATCCCCGTCCGAGTAGAACCCGCGCCAGTCCCGCGGGCGCCTGCTCTCGTTTGCCCGGCCCGGCGTCGGATCGAAACCGAGATGGACCGCGAGCGGAGCCAGGTCCGTCCCGAGGCACTCGAGGCGCACGAAGAGATCCGCCCGCTCCCGCCCTGCCCCGTCCCGCATCGCCGCACCATAGGGATTTGCCCGCAAAGCGGCCCGGGTTGCGGGGTGGTTCAGAAAGCCGGCAAACTCCTCCTGCCGCGCCAGAGTGACCGCGGGATGATCGAACCGCTGATCACGAAGCCAGTGGTAGTAGCTGACCATCCTGTCCCACGGGTTGCGGACGAGCGTGAAGACGAAAAGCCCGTCCAGTTCCTCCCGCCGGTAGAGACCCTCCGCCTCGGCCACCGTCGAGTGCTTCCACAGCCGGCCCGCCGTCTTCACCCCCCGGAGACGCCCCTTCCTGCGCCGCGCCTTCGGCGTGTCGCCGATCAGGATGTCGTCCGCCATGGCGCGCGCCTCCAGCGCAAGTGCCAGCGCCGTGCCGCCCGTCTTCGGGATGTGGACGAAGAGGTAGCGCCGCCCCCGGGAGAGGATCATCGAGCACTCAGAACCATTGCCCCGGCTCCATGAGCCCGAGATCGAGAAGCTGCTGGGAGCGCCAGGTGAAGGGCACGGAATTGTGCCACCAGAAGCTCTGGATATCGAAGGTGCTCCCTGGGTTGCGCTTCAGCGCCTTGGCGGTCCGGAACGAACAGACCGCCGCGGTCAGGCTGTGATGCCAGGGGCTGGCATAGGTGTTGTACTCGGCGATGTTGAAGGTGTGGTCCTCCCGCAGCTCCAGCCCCGGCTGAGCCCGGAACAGCGAGATCCGGTCGATCCTGCGCCGCGACGGCGGGACATGCTCCTCGAAACGCCAGCGCAGCCCGCCGAAGAAATCCATCTGACGGTCCAGATGGTTGTTCCAGCGGTCGGTCCGGTTCAGCGCGTAGTAGCCCGACCGGTCGAGATGGGCTTCGTCGATCGACACGGCGGAGGGGCAGCGACCGAGATCGCCGGCGTAGAGATCGATGACGTAGGTGAGGATCGTGTCGCGACGCTCCTCTACGCAGAAGGCCGTCATCTCTCCCACGGTCCGGGTCTCGCAGAACGGGTAGTACAGGAACTCGGCATTGTAGCAGTAGTGGAACCAGACCTTCGGAGCAGCGGCGATGCAGGTGTTGACGGCCCGCGTCAGCGCGCCTTCGGACAGCGTGTTGTAGCTGACGTGGTGGATCGTGGTTTCGAATTCCGGTTCGAGGTCGATCCCGTCGGGCACGAGCGCGGCGATGGTGCGGAACCCGCGAACGAGGAGGTTTCTCAGGGTACTTGCCACCTCGACCTGGTCCTCTATCAGGACGAGCGCGACCGGTCCCTTCTCGAGCGCGCCCGAAGAGGCGAAACTTTGCAGGCCGTCGTGACGCATCCGATGCTTTCTCCGGGAGGCGGAGGCACGCTGCCCGGCGGCGGCGTCCATTGCAAGGGCCGGGCGGCTTGGTTAGGACGGCCGGGTGCCCCGGAGGACACGATGACCGCCGAGAAGAAGCTCTACATCAAGACCTATGGCTGTCAGATGAACGTCTATGACAGCGAGCGCATGGCCGAGGTCATGGGCGGTCAGGGCTATGGCGTGACCGACGATCCCGCCGAGGCCGACATGATCCTCCTGAACACCTGCCACATCCGCGAGAAGGCCGCAGAGAAGGTCTATTCCGAACTCGGACGGCTGAAGCCGCTAAAGGCCGCGAAACCGGGCCTCAAGATCGGCGTGGCAGGTTGCGTGGCCCAGGCCGAGGGCGAAGAGATCCTCGCCCGGGCGCCGATGGTGGACCTTGTCGTCGGACCGCAGAGCTATCACCGGCTGCCTGCCATGGAACGTGCCGTCACCGGCGGGGCCAAGGCGGTCGACACCGACTTTCCTGTCGAGGACAAGTTCGAGGACATGTCCCGTCCGCGGATGCGAAAAGGGCCGACAGCCTTTCTGACCGTACAGGAAGGATGCGACAAGTTCTGTTCGTTTTGTGTGGTTCCCTACACTCGTGGGGCCGAGATCAGCCGGCCGGCGGACAGGATTATTCAAGAAGCGGCCCAACTCGTGGCCGCGGGCGTCCGTGAGATCACGCTTCTCGGCCAGAACGTGAACGCCTATCACGGACATGCGGGCGGGCTTGCCGGCCTGATCCGCGCGCTGGCAGGCATCGATGGGCTGGACCGTATCCGCTTCACCACGAGCCATCCCAACGACATGGATGACGCGCTGATCGAGGCGCATGGTGCCTGCGACAAGCTGATGCCCTATCTTCATCTGCCGGTTCAGTCCGGGTCGGACCGCATCCTGAAGGCGATGAACCGCAAGCACACCGCCGAAAGCTACCTGCGGCTGATCGACCGCCTGCGCGACGCGCGGCCCGATCTGGCCTTGTCGGGCGATTTCATCGTGGGCTTTCCCGGCGAGACCGAGGCCGATTTCGAGGATACGCTGCGGCTGGTGGAGGACGTGCGCTATGCGTCCGCCTATTCCTTCAAGTACTCCCCTCGTCCTGGCACGCCCGCGGCAGAACGCGACCAGCTGCCTGAGGACGTGAAGACCGAACGTCTCGCGCGCCTTCAGACCCTTCTGGCCCGGCAGCAGGCGGCCGCTCAGGACGCCATGATCGGGCGGACAGTCGGTGTGCTGTTCGAGAAGCGGGGCCGCATGGAAAGGCAGGTCGTCGGCAAGTCCGATCACCTCATGGCGGTCCATGCCGAAGGCCCGGACTCACTGATCGGCCGAATCGTTCCGGTGGAAATCGTTGCAACCGCGCCCCATTCCCTTGCAGGGCGCTGTGTCGGCGACGCCTGAACTGTTTCCCACAATCCCCCGACGCAACGTTACTTTTTCTCCTTGTCCACAGGTTGGAGCTGGGCATGTGTGGGGGTTGTTTCCGATTCCGACACAATATCTGGCGGATTCTCCTTCCCAACCGCGGAATATTGGTTAATCTTTTGAACACAATGGCTCTCTTGCGCGCGCGTGCATGCAAGGCGGGCCTGGGAGAACAGACCAAGAGGGACAAGCACCGTGGCGACCAGAACCTTGCACCGGGTCGCGAGAAGCATGGCGGCCGTTGCCGCCCTCGCGCTCTCGCTGACCGTGAGCGCGGACCGGGCCGAAGCTCAGACCGGCCCGGTCATCACCGGACAGATCGAATGGGGCGTTTATGTGGCTCCCGATGGCTGCATGCGCTGGTGGGCAGACGGCGGCCTCGAAGGCTACATGGTGACGCGGTTCCATCCGAACACCAACCGGCCCTATTGCCTGCAGACAACGACCTGCCTGACAGAAAGCACCGATGTGCTCTTTGCCACGGACAGCCATCACCTGACCGATGAGGGCCGGGCCCGGCTGGAACGGTTCTTCCGGACGGAGAACGCGTTCGGCTACGCCGTTTACGGCCATACCGACGAGCGCGCGAGCCACGCCTACAACCAGGCCCTTTCGGAGCGGCGTGCCAATTCGGTTGCGCAGGTCGCCCGCTCGGTCGGCGCGGTCGTCGAGGCGGTCGCGGGCTTCGGCGAGACCCGGCCGAGGGCGCAGGGCCACAACGAGCATGCCTGGCGACAGAACCGCCGCGTCGAAGTCGTCTGCTACCACCTTCCGGAGTGACAAGAACAATGTTCCGAATGTTGATCCCCGCCGGCCTGCTCCTGACCACGGTGGCAGGCTGTGCTGCACCGCCGCAGAACCCCGATCCAAACGGTACGGGGGCGCCGCTGATCGCGCGGGCGACCGACAGCGCCATCGTCAACAGGGATACGCTGAACGACAAGATTCCGGCGATCGCGGTCACCCCCGATGGCTGTCAGAACTGGATCCTGGATGACGGCGCCGAAGGTTATGCGGTCGAGCGGTTCGATCCCGTAGCCGGCACCGTCGTCTGCACGAACCGCCTGCCGCCCGGCGCGGTCATCGGCAACCCCTACACCAATCGCTTCCCCGACATCCTGCCCTGACCTCTCGGGAACCCGGGCCAGAGGGCCGCGGCTTGTGCCGCGGCCCTTTCCATTCCCGCGCTTGCGTCTTGCCGCACAAGTTGCCAGCATCGCTTCGAGCCTCTGACCCCGGGAGACGCGCTTGGTCACGACCACCCTGCCCCCGTCCCACGAGACGGTGCTCGAATTTCCCGACAATTTCCTGCTGATCGACCTCTGCGGCGAGTACGACCGAAATCTCGCCGATATCGAGGGCCGGCTTTCGGTGCAGATCCTCCGCCGGGGGAATCGCCTGACCGTCCTTGGCGAGGAAGGTGCCCGCGCAGCCGCAGCCGACACCCTGAACGCGCTCTATCAGCGGCTGGAGTCCGGCAAGAGCGTCGGCGCCGCCGAGATCGAACGCGAGATCCGCATGGGTGGCGACGAGGCCGGCGAAGCCGAGCAGATGGAGATGTTCCAAGGCGGACCGGTCGAGATCAAGACCCGCAAGAAGCTGGTGGAACCGCGCACCGAGGCCCAGAAAAGCTACGTCCGCTCGCTCTTCGAGCATGAACTCGCCTTCGGCATCGGGCCCGCGGGCACCGGAAAGACCTATCTCGCCGTTGCAGTCGGCGTGTCGATGTTCATCCAGGGCAGGGTCGAGAAGATCATCCTGAGCCGTCCGGCGGTGGAGGCCGGGGAACGCCTCGGCTTTCTGCCCGGCGACATGAAGGACAAGGTCGATCCCTACATGCAGCCGCTTTATGACGCGCTGAACGACTTCCTTCCGGGCAAGCAGGTCCAGAAGCTTATCGAGGAAAAGCAGATCGAGATCGCGCCGCTGGCCTTCATGCGGGGCCGCACCCTGTCGCGGGCCTATGTGGTGCTGGACGAGGCCCAGAACGCCACGCAGATGCAGATGAAGATGTTCCTGACCCGCCTCGGCGAGGGCAGCCGCATGGTGATCACCGGCGACCGTACGCAGATCGACCTGCCCCGCGGCGTCGGATCCGGCCTTGCCGACGCGGAACGCCTGCTGAAGCATATTCCGAAGATCTCGTTCAACTATTTCACCTCGAAGGATGTCGTGCGGCATCCCCTCGTGGCCGCGATCATCGAGGCGTACGACGCCGACGGATCATGACTCGGGCAGTGGCGCCCCCTGAAGTCGCGGCGCAGCGCGGGATGGACGAAAACGTCTGGCAGGTGATGCGGAAGAAGGACGCCGGGTCGCGCCATTCGGGACGCGGGGCGGTGCCCGATGCGCTGATCACCCACGGGATCGACCTTGGCGCGCGCGCCGAAACGATGCGGAATTGCTGAACGATGCCCGTCGAGATCTTGTGCGAGCACGAGCACTGGACGGGCCTGCCCCTGCAGGCCCTGGCAGAGACGGCAGCCACCGCCACCTTCGAGAGGCTTGGCCTCGACCCGGCGGTCTGGGAGATATCCCTCCTCGCTGCGGGAGATACGCGAATCGCCTCGCTCAACGCCGACTTCCGCGGCAAGCCCGCACCGACCAACGTTCTGTCATGGCCGTCAGAGGAACGTGGCGTGGTCATCGCCGGAGAGACCCCCGTGGCCCCCGATCCGGCCGATCCGGAACTCGGCGATATCGCGCTTGCATGGGAGACCATTGAGCGCGAGGCCCGTGACATGGGAAAGCCGATGGAGGATCATGTGATGCATCTGATCGTTCACGGTCTGTTGCATCTTCTGGGCTACGATCACGAACGTGACGCCGACGCCACCTTGATGGAGGGTCTGGAGTCGGAGATACTTGGCAACCTGGGTCTGCCGGACCCATATGGAACGTGACTGGGTGGAGGCGCCGGGATGGTCCCGGACAAGGCCGCCTTTTTGGTAGGAGAAAATGGGAGATTCGACCGAAGGGTCGTCCAGGGCAGCGCATGGCGCGCCTTCGGACCCCGATAGTAGCGGCGAGAGTCGGGGACTCTTCGCGCGCCTCTTTGATAGCCTCAGCCCGGCCACTGCGCCGCTGACGCCCATGAACGGCCATCACGATGTGCAGGGCATGTCTCCTGTGCCGGGCCTCGCAAGTCTGCGACAGCTTCGCGTCGAAGATGTCTCCGTGCCCGAAGCGGACATCCGCGCCGTGCCCGTCTCCGCCTCGAAGGAAGAGCTGCTGAAGGCATTCCGCACCTTCGGCAAGACCCGTCTGCCGGTGTTCGACGGCACGCTGGATACACCCGTCGGCCTTGTGCATCTGAAGGATTTCGCGCTGAAGCACGGCTTCAACGGCAATGGAGAGGCTTTCGACCTGCGGGCGATCCTGCGGCCGCTCCTCTACGTTCCGCCGTCGATGCCGCTTAGCGTCCTGTTGCAGAAGATGCAGACGGAGCGCATCCACATGGCCCTCGTGATTGACGAATACGGCGGGACGGACGGCCTCGTGACCATCGAGGACCTGCTCGAGCAGGTCGTCGGTGAGATCGAGGACGAGCACGACATCGAAGAGGCGAAGCTCTGGACGAAAGAGAGCGCCGACAGTTGGCTCGTCCGCGCCAAGACTCCGCTCGACGAGTTCGAGGCAGAGATCGGCCTCGCGCTGACCGAGCACGAGGAGATCGACGAGGAGGAGATCGACACGCTGGGCGGCCTCGTGTTCATGCTCGCCGGTCGTGTTCCGGCGCGGGGTGAGGTTGTGCAGCATCCCTCGGGCATCGAGTTCGACGTGATCGACGCCGACCCGCGCAGGATCAAGCGGATGCGGGTGCGACTGCCCGGCAAGGCCACAGGCTGACCGAAGGGTGAGAGACGAGTTCTGGATCGGCCCGCGCTGGCGCCGTTGGGTCGTTGGCCTCTCGCTCGGCGTCGTGGCGGCGCTGGGGCAGGCCCCGGTGGGCTGGCCGCTGGCGACCCTTCTAGCCTTTTCCGCAGTGTTCTGGCTGGCGGTGGCGGCCCCGAACCGACGCCGCGCCGCGGTCTTCGGCTGGCTCTTCGCGACCGGGCATTTTCTTCTCGCCCTGTCCTGGATCGTGGAGCCGTTCCTCGTCGATATCGCCCGCCATGGCTGGATGGCGCCTTTCGCTCTCTTTTTCATGGCTGGCGGTCTCGCGCTGTTCTGGGCGGCGGCCTTCGCCGCGGGCCTCGGCGGGGGCGCGCTGGGTCTTGCGGCTGCGCTGGGGCTCGCGGAACTGGGGCGGGCCTATCTCCTGACGGGCTTTCCATGGGCCCAGCCGGGCCATGGCTGGATCGACACCCCGGTGGCGCAGCTGGCGCAGATCGGCGGCGCGCTGGGCCTGACAGCGCTGACGCTGGGGATCGCCTCCCTGCCCGCGCTGCGCCTGTCGCGGCCTCTCCGGATCGCCTCGGCGGCCGGCGCCCTCGCCGTCGTCTGGCTGGGCGGTATGGCCCTTGACCGGAGTGCGCCTGTGCCCGCCGCCGACGCGCCTGTGGTGCGCATCGTCCAGCCCAATGCGCCGCAGGACGAGAAATGGGTCCCCGGCAGGGCGGAGATGTTCTTTGACCGCGCGCTCGGCTTCACTGCCGAAGGCGCGGCGCCTGATCTCGTCGTCTGGCCCGAAACCTCGGTGCCCTGGTTCCTGTCCGAGGCCGCGCCGGAACTTGCCCTGATCGCCGAGGCCGCCCGTGGGGCGCCTGCCATCGTGGGCATCCAGCGCAGCGAGTGGCCGCGGTTCTGGAATTCCCTCGCCGTGGTCGCACCCGACGGATCAGTCGCCGATGTCTATGACAAATCCCATCTCGTGCCCTTCGGCGAATACGTGCCCTTCGCGGGCCTGCTCGGGCGGTTCGGCATCCACGGTCTTGCCGCCAACGAGGGCGGCGGGTTCACCGCGGGTCCGGGCGGGCGGACGGTCGAGATACCCGGCCTTGGCCCCGCGCTGCCGCTGATCTGCTACGAGGGCATCTTCGCCGAGGAAGTGCGTGCGGTTTCCCCCCGCGCCGGGCTGATGGTGCTGATCACCAACGACGCCTGGTTCGGAGAGGTGTCGGGGCCCTACCAGCACCTCGTGCAGGCGCGGTTCCGGTCCATCGAGATGGGGCTGCCCATGGTCCGGGCCGCGAACACGGGCGTTTCGGCGGTCATCGACGCGCGCGGCGGGCTCGTCACCGCGATTCCGCTGGGTGAGGCGGGCTGGCGCGATGCGCCCCTCCCCTCCGCCCTCGCGCCGCCGCTTTATGCACGGCTGGGCGATCTGCCCCTCCTGGGCCTGCTGTTGCTTGGCTTTGCAGCCACACTCGTCCGGGTGCGCCGCCGTCACGATTGACGCTGCGCGCGGCCCTGCATAACCGGTCCAAATCCGCTGTCACAACGGCTTCCTGGCGTGACGGTCTGATAACAATGGAGCGCTTCACACATGTCCCGTCAGAACTACACCTTCACCTCGGAGTCCGTGTCCGAAGGTCACCCCGACAAGGTCTGCGACCGCATTTCGGACGCCGTCCTTGATGCGTTTCTGGCGGAAGAGGCCAATGCCCGTGTCGCCTGCGAAACCTTCGCCACCACGAACATGGTGGTGATCGGCGGCGAGGTCGGCCTTGCCGACCAGACCCGGCTCGCGGAGAAGATGGACCTGATCGCGGACATCGCCCGCGCGTGCATCCGCGACATCGGTTACGAGCAGGACAAGTTCCACTGGAACACCTGCCAGGTCCAGAACCTGCTGCATGAGCAGTCGGCCCATATCGCCCAGGGCGTCGACCGTGACGGCGCGGGGGACCAGGGCATCATGTTCGGCTATGCGACCGACGAGACCGACGCGCTGATGCCGGCGCCGATCCAGTATTCCCATGCCATCCTCCGGCGGCTCGCCGAGGTGCGCAAGTCCGGGCAGGAACCGACGCTGCGGCCCGATGCCAAGAGCCAGGTCTCGCTGCGCTACGAGGACGGCAAGCCGGTGGAGGTGACCTCGATCGTGCTGTCGACCCAGCATTCCGAGGAAAGCCAGACCTCCGACGACATCCGCGCCATCGTGGAGCCCTATATCCGCGAGGTTCTTCCGGAGGGCTTCCTGACCGAGAAGACGGAGTGGTGGGTGAACCCGACCGGCACGTTCGTGATCGGCGGGCCGGACGGCGACGCAGGGCTCACGGGGCGCAAGATCATCGTGGACACCTACGGCGGCGCGGCACCCCACGGGGGCGGGGCGTTCTCGGGGAAGGACCCGACGAAGGTGGACCGCTCCGCCGCCTATGCCGCGCGGTATCTCGCCAAGAACGTCGTGGCGGCGGGGCTGGCGCAGCGCTGCACGCTGCAGCTTTCCTATGCGATCGGCGTGGCGCGGCCGCTGTCGATCTATGTCGACACCCACGGCACGGGCGAAATCGAGCCGGCGGCGATCGAGCGGGCGATCCCGAAGGTCATGGACCTGACGCCGCGGGGCATCCGGGAGCATCTGTCGCTGAACCGGCCGATCTACCAGCGGACCGCGGCGTACGGGCATTTCGGCCGGGCGCCCGAGGAGGACGGCGGCTTCTCGTGGGAGCGGACGGACCTCGCCGAGGCGCTGAAGAAGGCGCTCTGAGACTGGCAGCGGGGCCGACCCGGCACGATTGCGGGGGCGTCCACACGTGGACGCCCTTTTAAGGACTTGATTTACAATAATATTCCGCAAGCCGTTGCGCAACGGGCAGCGCGCGCAGGCCATGGCGGAGAGCCTGCCGCCGACGAAAGGACTGGCCCTCCAGCGCCGCCATCTTGCCGCTGTCATTCAGGTACGGGCTGGGATAGCCTTCAGGGCCAAGTGGAGGCGGAGCAGGCCCCGGACGCGGAATGACGGCGCTGACGCGATACGCCCGGCTGGAGAGCCCGGGGCTGTGGCGCACCTCGGAGGAGGCGCAGCGGCAGAACGTGTTCGTGACGTTCGGCAACGCCACGCTCGTGATCTCCGACATGTCCGGACGGGTCCTGACCCACTGGTCCCTGCCCGCTGTCGCGCGGATGAATCCGGGCGTGGAGCCGGCGCTCTACGCGCCGGACGGCGACCCGGACGAGACGCTGGAACTGTCGGAACCCGACATGATCGAGGCCATCGAGACCGTGCGCCGGAGCCTTGCGCGGTCGCGCCCGCGACAGGGCCGGTTGCGCGTCGTGGGCCTGATGACCTCTGTCGCCGCCGTTCTGGCGCTCGGCGTGTTCTGGCTGCCGGGCGCGATGATCCAGCAGACTCTCACGGCCGTGCCCATGGTGAAACGGTCGGAGATCGGCGCCGCGCTTCTGGGGCATATCCAGCGCCTGACCGGCCCGGCCTGCCGCGAGCGGGCGGGCCAGCGCGCGCTTGCCGCCTTCGGCAACAGGCTGATCGGGGACGGGGCCGCGGGCGGGATCGTGGTGCTTCCGTCGGGCGCGGTGACCTCGCTCTACCTGCCCGGCGGGATCATCGTTCTCGGACGTCCCATCGTGGAGGGGCATGACGATCCGGCCCTCACGGCGGGCTTCATCCTCGCCGCCGCGGCGCAGCCGAGCGTGCGCGATCCTCTGGAAGCGGTGCTGCGGGACGCCGGTCCGGTGGCCACGTTCCGGCTCTTCACCACCGGGGACCTGCCCCCGGAGGTCCTCGCCTCCCACGCCATGTCGCTGCTCAACGATCCGCCCGCCCCCGCGCCGGCGGAGATCATGCTGCCGCTCTTCGAGACCGCCGGCGTTCCGACCGCGCCCTATGCCTATGCGCGCGATCGCTCCGGCGAGACGGTGCTGGACCTGATCGAGGCCAACCCGCTTGCCGGAGACAGGCCCATGCTGATCAGCGACGGCGACTGGGTGACGCTGCAGGCGATCTGCAGCGCCTGAGCCGAAGCGCCCTCAGAAATAGGGGCGCGCGAGGCCGCGAGCAGGGTTGACCCGCCCGTCGTCCCAGACGCTGCGATAGCCCGCGGGCGGGGACGCGATGCTGCGGGCCGGGTTCAGGACGGTCGGGTTGGAGGCGGGCACCGGCTGGCGGAACAGCGGCGTGGGCGCTGCCGCGGTGACCACCGGGGCAGCCACCGGGGCGGCGCGACCGGACAGGGTGGCCGAGACCGGCGCGGTCCGTGCGGAGGGCGCCTCGAGGTTCGAAGCCGGCACATCCGCCCGTGCGACCGAGCGCGACCAGGGTCCGCAGTCCAGCGGCGCGCCGATCTCCCTCAGGAACGCCTCCGCCTCTGCGCTGATCCCGGGGCAGGACGCGACACCCGGGACAGCGGCAGTCGTCCGGACCGGAACGGCCGAGAGCGGTGCCGAGATGGTCCGCGGCGGCGCCGAGGCGGGCGGTCGCGCCAGCGCGGTCACGGCGGGCGCCGTTCGCGGGCAGGCTACAGGCTCGCCAGTGGAGCGATCGAGGAAGGTTTCCCCCGTCTCGGCGATCCGGGCGCAGATCTCCGCCCGGGTCACCCGGACGGCCGTCGGACGGACCGCTTCGGGCGCGCGGGCCGGGGCGCTCACGGTGCGCTGGCTTCCGCCGCAGTTCACCGGCGCGCCCGTGCTGGCCACGACGAAGCCCTCGAGCGGTCCGCTCCGGCCGGCACAGACCTCCGAGCGCGTCAGGCGCCGGACCGGCGCAGCCTGGCGGGCCTCCGCCGCCGGCGCGGGACGCGCGGCAGGCTGGCTGCGTTCGGGCGTCCGGGGAACCTCGATGATGCGCGGGGGCGGGATCGGTGTGGCGGCAGCGGCCTGCCGGGGCGCGGCCTCGGGCGGCGTCAGGACCTGCGGTGCGGGCGCAGCGGCCTGGCGCGGTTCAGGCGCCGGTTCGACGACGGCGGGCGCGGGCTGAGGCGCCTCGGCAACCACGGGGGGCCGGATGGTGGCGGGGGACGGTCCGCAGATCGGCGTGCGGTCGGCGCCGACGCGGGGCACCCAGTTGACCTGTCCGGAAATGCCCGCGCGAATGTAGACGCAGCCGCGCCCGTCGACGTACTGACTGCCCTCGAAGCCCGGCGGCGGCGCCGGCTGCGGCGCCCCCCCCGTCCCGGACGACTGGGCCGCGCCACCCGACGCCATCATGATGCTGGCGACCACCGTCGCCAGAAAACCGGCATATCGCATCTGTGCCCCCACAGGTTTCAAACACAGACTGTCGGAGCAATTGTTTCTTGTAAAGAGATCGATGGCTTATTTCGTGCCATACATGCGGTCGCCCGCATCCCCTAGCCCCGGGACAATATATCCACGGTCATCGAGGAAGTTATCCACAGCCGCTGTCACGATCGGCACGTCGGGATGGGCCTCCTTCATCCGCGCGACGCCTTCGGGCGCGGCCAGGAGGCACAGGAAGCGGATGTTGCGCCCTCCGGCCTTCTTGATGAGATCCACCGCCGCCGCGGAGGAATTGCCGGTCGCGAGCATCGGGTCCACCGCGATGGTCAGCCGGTTCCCGAGATCCGAGGGGAGCTTGCAGTAGTATTGCACCGGCTGGAGCGTCTCCTCGTCGCGGTAGAGCCCGATGAAGCCGACGCGGGCGGCGGGAACGAGTTCGAGCACCCCGTCGAGCAGGCCGTTGCCCGCCCGCAGGATCGACACGAGCGCGAGTTTCTTGCCCTCGATGGCGGGCGCGGACATGGCGCAGAGCGGGGTTTCGATCTCCTTCGTGGTCATCGGCAGGTTCCGCGTGACCTCGTAGGCCAGAAGGTGGCTGATCTCGCGCAGGAGCTGGCGGAAGGTCTTGGTCGAGGTGTCCTTTTCCCGCATCAGCGTCAGCTTGTGCTGCACCAGCGGGTGATCGACGATGGTCAGGTGGTCTGTCATTTCGGTCCCTCGAGCAGCTTTCCGATCCGCGTCTTGGTCTCCGCGTCGCAGAAGGCGGCGTCAAGGGCGGTCCGGTTCAGCTCTGCGAACTCTTCCGCGCCCCAGCCGAAGGCCCGCTCCAGCCCCTCGTATTCGCGGGTCATGGTGGTGTGGAAGAACGGCGGATCGTCGGTTGAGACGGTGACGCGCACGCCCTTGTCGCGCAGGCGGGCGATGGGATGGCCGGCCCAGCCGCCGGAGGTGGCCTCGAGGACCACGTTGGAGCCGGGGCAGACCTCGAGCACGGTGCCGGCCTCGGCGAGGCGCTCGACCAACGCCGGGTCGCGGATCGCGTTCACGCCGTGGCCGATGCGCGCGGGCGCAAGGTCGCGCAGGGTGTCGGCGACCATGTCGGGGCCGCCCCATTCGCCCGCGTGGCAGGTCAGGTGCAGCCCCGCCTCGCGGGCGCAGTCGAAGGACCAGGCATAGTCGCCGGGCCGGCCGACGAGTTCCGCCCCGGCCATGCCGTAGCCGGTGAGGAAGGCGCCTTTCGTCTCGGCGGCGCAGATCGCGGGGGCGCGGGCCTTCTCGGGACCGAAATGGCGGATCGAGGTGACGATGGCCTTGAGCGTGATGCCGAATTGCGCCTCGGCCTCGGCGGCGGCCTCCTCCATGGCGGAGAGGTAGTCGCGCCAGGCGCCGACATCCCCCCCGCCGCAGAAATCGGGGGAGACGAAGGTCTCGGAATAGACGACGCCGTGGGCGGCGCTTTCCTCGAGCACGGCGAGGGTCAGGCGGCGGTAGTCCTCCGGGGTGGTGATGACGGTGCAGGCGGCCTCGTAGACGGTCAGGAAATGGTCGAAGTTCTCGTAGGCGTAGCTGCCGTCCTCGGTGAAGATGCGCGACAGGTCGGTCTTCTTTTCGGCGGCGAGGCCGCGGATGAAGGCGGGCGGCGCGGCGCCCTCGAGGTGAAGATGCAGTTCGACCTTGGGAAAGCTCTGCCAGCTCATGGGCTTGGTCCTTGAATGGGGCGAGGGGTGAGCGTCAGCCGGGACGGCGCGAGCGGCCGGGGCCACGGGCGGGCACGCCGAGGTGATCCGCGACGGTGGCGGCGACATCGGCGAAGGCCATGAGGCCCAGCTCCGCCGGGCCGAGGCCGTGGGCCAGCACGGGCACGCGCTCGCGGGTGTGGTCGGTGCCGGCCCAGGTGGGATCGTTGCCGTGGTCGGCGGTGACGAGGATCAGGTCGCCGGGCCGCGCCGCCGAAAGCAGGCGGCCAAGCTCGGCGTCGAACCATTCGAGATGGCGCCGGTACCCCGCCACGTCGCGGCGATGGCCGTACTCGCTGTCGAACTCGACGAGATTGGCGAAGGTCAGGCTGCCCTCCTCCGCCTCGTCCATCAACCGGTGGAGATGGCCCATCAGCGCGGCATCCGGGCCTTTCACCACGTCCGTGATCCCGCGCATGGAGAAGATGTCGCCGATCTTGCCCACGGCATGGACGGGCCGCCCGGCCCCGGCCGCCCAGTCGAGGAGCGTCGGCGCGGGCGGGGCGATCGCGAAGTCGCGCCGGCGCGGCGTGCGGGTGAAGCTGCCGGGCGCGCCGACGAAGGGCCGGGCGATGACCCGCCCGACCTTCATCGCGTGCAGCATGGGGGCAAGGCCCCGGCAGAGGTCGAGGAGACGGTCGAGACCGAAGGCCTCCTCATGCGCGGCGATCTGGAAGACGGAATCGGCGGAGGTGTAGCAGATGGGCCAGCCGGTCCTCAGGTGCTCTTCGCCAAGCCGGGCGATGATCTCCGTCCCCGAGGCATGGCAATCGCCGAGGATGCCGTCGGTGCCGGCAAGGCGGCAGGCCTCCTGCCGCACCTCTTCGGGAAAGGCCGGGCGGGTGTCGGGGAAATAGTGCCAGTCCCAGGGCACGGGCACGCCCGCCAGTTCCCAATGCCCCGACGGCGTGTCCTTGCCCGGAGAGACCTCCGTCGCGGCGCCCCAGGCCCCTTCGGGCGCAGTGGTGGCGAGACCCGCGTCGGTCACGCCCGAGGCCAGCGCGAGCGCCGCGCCAAGGCCCAGCCGGTCCATGACCGGCACGTCGAGCCCCTCGGCGCGGGCGATGTGGGCGACGGTGTTGGCGCCGGTATCGGGCAGATGGCCGTTGAAGAAGCGGTCCGCGTCCGGGGCGCCGCCGATGCCCACGCTGTCGATGACGATGAGAAAGGCGCGGGTCACGGATCGACCCGCCCGTGAACCAGCGGCGGACCCTCGAGCGCGCTGTCGCGGATCGTGATGGCGGCAAGGATGCGGTGGGCGGCGGCTTCCGCCTCGGCCTCGTCGCGGGCGTGAAGGATGCAGAGCGGTGTGCCGCGCTCCACCCGGTCGCCCAGAGAGACGACCTCGGTCAATCCGACGGCGGGATCGACGCGATCCGTCTCCACCGCCCGGCCCCCGCCGAGACCGACGACGGCGAGGCCCAGCACCTCTCCGTCGATGGCGGCGACATGGCCGGAGACCGGCGCGGGCACCTCTCCGACCACGGGGGCGGCGGGCAGATGGGTGCGCCAGTCCTCGGCCATGTCGGGCGGGCCGCCCATTTCGGCCACCATCCGGGCGAACCTCTCGAGCGCGGCGCCCGAGGCGATGGCCCCGGCGATCCGATCCTCGCCCTCGGCGTCTGTGCCCGCCACCCCGGCCAGCGCCAGAAGCCGCCCGCCGAGGATCACCGTCAGGTCATGAAGCCGGGGCGCGGCGGCGCGGTTGCCCGAGAGGACATCCATGGAGGCCGCGACCTCCACCGCGTTGCCGAGGGCGGGGGCGAGCGGCTGGTTCATGTCGGTGATCAGCGCCGCCGTCGGGCAGCCCGCGCCGTTGGCCGTGCCGACAAGGGATTCGGCAAGGGCCTGGGCCTCTGCAGGCGTCTTCATGAACGCGCCGGAGCCGACCTTGACGTCGAGAACGAGGCCCCCAAGCCCGGCGGCGAGCTTCTTCGACAGGATCGAGGCGGTGATGAGGTCGATGGATTCGACGGTCGCCGTAACGTCGCGCACGGCATAGAGCCTGCGGTCGGCGGGCGCGATCCGGCCCGTGGCGCCCACGATGGCGCAACCCGCCACACCGACGATGCGCCGAAGGTCGGCCTCGGACACCTGGGCGGAGACGCCGGGGATCGCCTCCATCTTGTCGAGCGTGCCCCCGGTATGACCAAGCCCCCGGCCCGAGATCATCGGGACATGGACGCCGCAGGCCGCGAGGGCGGGCGCAAGGACGAGGCTGACGCAATCGCCCACGCCGCCCGTCGAATGCTTGTCGAGGACGGGCGCGTCCAGATCCCAGGCGAGGACATCGCCCGAGTCCCGCATCGCGGCGGTCAGCGCGACCCGGGCCTCTTCTCCCAGCCCGCCCAGGCAGACGGCCATGGCGAAGGCCCCCGCCTGGGCGTCGCTGACCTCGCCGCTCGCAAGGCCCCGGGCGAACCACGCGAGTTCGCCTGCAGACGGCGGCTCTCCGTCGCGGACCTTTCGGATGACATCCCGCGCCGACATCAGACGCGGCTCATCTGGTCCGTGTTGAAAGCGCCGGGGAGCAGGTCCCCGACGGTGGTGCGCAAGGTCGCGCCATCGGTGGTGGCAAGGGTGACGGGCACGTCTGCCGCGGCGAATTCCGCCAGCTTCTGGCGGCAGCCGCCGCAGGGCGAAACCGGAACCGGGCTGTCGGCGATGACGGCGACCTCGGCAATGCGCAGATCGCCCGCGGCGATCATCGCGGCGATGGCGCCGGCCTCGGCGCAGGTGCCCTCGGGATAGGCGGCGTTCTCCACGTTGCAGCCGCGATAGACCGCGCCCGAGTCCGCCCGCAGCGCGGCCCCCACCTTGAACCGAGAATAGGGGGCATAGGCGTGTTCCCGCACGGCGCGGGCCTCGTCGATCAGGGACATGAACGGACCTCCGGATGACGTCAGACACTCCCCCGCCATGCCCCCGGATGCAAGGGCCGGCGGAACCGTCGCGGCGTCGCGCAGGTTGGCACGGGTAAAAGAGGAGTCCCCCGAAGATGAATCCGACAAGCAAGACCGTCCTTAACGATGCTCAGCCCGCCTCGCCCGAGGGGCCGATGCGGCCCGAGCAGGCGCGCCGGTTGCAGGTGCTCTGCGCCGAGCTGATGGAGGAATACGACGAGAGCCTGAACGCGGCGCAGGCGGAAGAGCGGATCGAGGCTCTGGAGCGCCTGAAAGAGGAGAGGAAGGACCGGACATGAGCACCAAGACCCCCCCGTCCGTCATGTACACGGCCGCCACCCACGGGCAGGCCTCGGAGGCGCCGATGACCGATGTGCAGCGCCAGAAGCTGCGCGAACTGGCGCTCGAGGCGGACGAGCCCATGGACGGCGAGCTCACGCAGCTGCAGGCGCAGAAGCGCATCGCAGCGCTGGAGGAGATGCTGGGCCGCTGAGGCAGCGTTTGCCTTGCGGCGCACGGTTGGATAAGTCTCCCGTCGAACTGGTTTAACGTTAAACCATCTCACGGGGGACCGGCGATGAACGAGCAGACGCGGGAGGCGCTGCGCAAGGCGGCGCTCGATTATCACCGGTACCCGAAGCCCGGAAAGCTGGAGATCCGGGCGACGAAGCCGCTGGCGAACGGCCGCGACCTTGCCCGCGCCTATACGCCCGGTGTGGCGGAGGCCTGTCTCGAGATCGTGGCCGACCCGCAGGCGGCGCGGGACGTGACCTCGCGCGGGAACCTCGTGGCGGTGGTCTCGAACGGCAGCGCGGTGCTGGGCCTCGGCAATATCGGCGCTCTGGCGTCGAAGCCCGTGATGGAGGGCAAGGCGGTCCTCTTCAAGAAGTTCGCCCAGGTGGACTGTTTCGACATCGAGATCGACGAGACCGATCCCGAGAAGCTGGCGGAGATCATCTGCGCGCTGGAGCCCTCGTTCGGGGCGATCAACCTCGAGGACATCAAGGCGCCCGACTGTTTCGTGGTGGAACGCATCTGCCGGGAGCGGATGAACATTCCGGTCTTCCACGACGATCAGCACGGCACCGCGATCGTGGTGGGCGCCGCCGCGACCAACGCGCTGAAGGTCGCGGGCAAGCGGATCGAGGAGGTCAAGGTCGTCTCCACCGGCGGCGGGGCGGCAGGGATCGCCTGCCTCAACATGCTGCTGAAGCTGGGGCTGAAGCGGGAGAACGTGTGGCTGTGCGACATCCACGGGCTCGTGCACCATGGGCGCGCGGCCGACATGACGCCGCAGAAGGCGGAATACGCGCAAGGCACCTCGGCTGCCACGCTGGCCGAGGTGATCGAGGGCGCGGACATGTTCCTGGGGCTCTCGGGGCCGAACGTGCTGACGCCGGAGATGGTGGGGCGGATGGCCGCGAAACCGATCATCTTCGCGCTCGCGAACCCGGCGCCGGAGATCCTGCCCGATCTCGCCCGCGAGGTGGCGCCCGATGCGATCATCGCCACGGGCCGGTCGGATTTTCCGAACCAGGTCAACAACGTGCTGTGCTTTCCCTTCATCTTCCGCGGCGCGCTCGACGTGGGCGCGACGGAGATCAACGACGAGATGAAGATCGCCTGTATCGAGGGGATCGCGGCGCTGGCCCGCGCGACCACCAGCGCCGAGGCAGCGGCGGTCTACCATGGCGAGCGGCTAACCTTCGGGCCGGACTACCTGATCCCGAAACCCTTCGATCCGCGGCTGATCGGCACCGTCGCCTCGGCGGTGGCGAAGGCGGCGATGGAGACAGGCGTCGCGACGCGGCCGCTGGAAGACCTCGACGCCTACCGGCGGGGGCTCGACGGGTCGGTGTTCCGCTCCGCGCTCCTGATGCGGCCGGTTTTCGAGGCGGCGGCGACGGCGGCGCGGCGCATCGTCTTCGCCGAGGGCGAGGACGAGCGGGTGCTGCGCGCGGCGCAGGCGATCCTCGAGGAGACGCCCGAACAGCCCATCCTGATCGGCCGGCCCGAGGTCATCTCCGCGCGCTGCGAGCGCTACGGGCTGACGATCCGCCCGGGAGAGGACTTTCACATCGTCAACCCGGAGGACGATCCGCGCTACCGGGAATACTGGGAAACCTATCACAATCTGATGTCGCGCCGGGGCGTGACGCCCGATCTCGCCCGGGCGATCATGCGCACGAACACCACCGCCATCGGCGCGGTCATGGTGCACCTGGAGCAGGCCGACAGCCTGATCTGCGGCACCTTCGGCCAGTATCTCTGGCACCTGAACTACATCTCCCACATTCTTGGCACCAACCGGCTGCGCCCGGTGGGTGCGCTGTCGCTGATGATCCTCGAGGACGGGCCGCTCTTCATCGCGGACACCCAGGTCCACCCCGAACCCACGCCCGAGCAGATCGCCGAGGCCTGCGTGAGCGCCGCACGGCATGTGCGCCGCTTCGGCCTCGAGCCCAACATCGCGCTCTGCGCCCATTCCAGCTTCGGCAATCTCGACACCGAGACCGGCCGCCGGATGCGCGCGGCCCTCGCCGTGCTCGACGGCATGGACACGGATTTCGCCTATGAGGGCGAGATGAACGTCGATGCCGCCCTCGACCCGGAACTGCGCGGGCGCACCCTGCCCGGGAACCGCATGGAGGGGGCCGCGAACGTTCTGGTCTTCCCGAGCGCCGATGCCGCCTCGGGCGTGCGCAACATCCTGAAGATGAAGGGGAACGGCCTGGAAGTGGGGCCGATCCTCATGGGCATGGGCAACCGCGCCCATGTCGTGACCCCGGCGATCACCGCACGGGGCCTTCTGAACATGGCGGCCCTCGCCGGAACGCCGGTGGCCCATTACGGCTGAGGCGGCTCCACCGGAATGAGCGCCCCGTCCTGCCAGATGAAGACCCTGTCGCAGGGCGTCTGCGCCTCGGGACAGGCGGGACTGCCGGCGTCGTAGGTGACGACGAAGGCGGGCGCCTGGCGGGCGGACATGTAGACATCCTCGAAGGCGGGGACGAAGCGCCCGTCCTCGCGCCCGAGATAGAGACGGGTCAGGCAACTCGCGGTATCGCAGTAGAGGCCCGCCGCCGCGTCGCAGACGGCGCCGGAATAGCTGACCTCCATGTCCGGGATGCCGTCTCCGTCGAAATCCTCGCGGCGGACGAAATCCTCCCGCACCTCGACAAACCCGCCGCCCCGCTCGGCGCAGGCGCCCTCGATCTCCTGCAGGACCAGCGCCGCGGGGTCGCTGACGGAGCCGTCCTCGGCCACGAGAGGGCCGGCGGGCGGGCTGTCGGCTTCCGGCACCCTCTCCGCCGCGGCAGGGTCATCCGGATCGGACCCGGCCGCCGCTTCGGGCGCGGTCTCCGGGTCGGCATCAGGCGCGGCCACGGCGGGCGCTTCGGGCTCCGCTTCCGGGGCGATGACGGGTGGTGCCTCCGGCCCGGCGCCGTCGCTGTCGTCATGGGGATCGGGCGGCACATCCACCGGCGGCGCGGCGGGAACGACGACGAGAAGGTCCTCGGGATCGGCCGGGATGACCTCGATCATGTCGTCCGGTGCGGGTGTCGCGGCCTCTTCGAGCGGCATCGCAAGGGGGCAGGCCTCCAGCGCCTCGCCGATCGGCCCGAAGGACCCCTCGAGCGTGAAAGGGCGCACGGCGCGGATCGGGCGGTTCACGATCGTGAAGGAGCCCTCCCTGCCGTTCCGGAGCCGCTCGATCAGCCGGGCGTCGCGGTCCGCGTCGTAGGGCGCGTAGTACTGACCGGGCGCATCCTCGAGCGGCGCCATCACGATCCCGCCCGCGTCGCGCAGGTTCACGGTCCACATGGCCTCGACGACCGGCTGCACCTCGGCCTCCGTCAGCCGGACGCGAAAGCCGAGGGGACCGCCATCGGGACAGGCCAGTTCGAGGCAGAAGTACCCGCCTTCGGCGATCTCACCGAAGGGGCAGACTCGTGCCCCTGTCCAGCCCTCGGCCTGGAAGCTTTCCCACTGGCCCTGGGCCATGGCCGGAACGGGCAGCGCGAGAGCCAGCAGCATCAGCTTGAAGCGCATGGTGTCCTTTCCGCCGTCACTCGGCCATCCGTCCCAGGGTCAGGGCCGACAGGGGGCAAGCCCGGGTCCGCCCCTGCAGCTTTAGCGCCATCATGTCGCAATCCCTTGCCCGGCGGTTCGGCGCGGGCGTAAGACACCCTCAGGGACAGGAGGATACCATGGGATACAGCGACGTCTACGCAGCCTGGCAGGCCGATCCGGACGCGTTCTGGATGGATGCCGCGAAGGCGATCGACTGGGTCCGGCCACCCTCCAAGGCGCTGTTCGACGAGAAGGCGCCGCTGTACGAATGGTATTCCGACGGGCTGGTGAACGGCTGCTGGAACGCCGTCGACCGCCATGTGGAGGCGGGGCGCGGCAACCAGGCGGCGATCATCTGGGACAGCCCCGTCACCCATACCAAGCGCGAGATCAGCTATTTCGAGCTGCGCAACCGCGTGGCGACGCTGGCCGGCGCCTTGCGCGCCAAGGGCGTGGAGAAGGGCGACCGCGTCATCATCTACATGCCGATGATCCCCGAGGCGCTCGAGGCGATGCTGGCCTGTGCGCGGCTGGGGGCCATTCATTCGGTCGTCTTCGGGGGGTTCGCCGCGCACGAGCTGGCGGTGCGGATCGACGATGCGAAACCGAAGGCGATCATCGCAGCCTCCTGCGGGATCGAGCCGGGTCGGATCGTCCATTACAAGCCGCTGCTCGACGGCGCGCTGAAGGAGGCGACGCATCAGCCGGACTTCTGCGTGATCTTCCAGCGCGAGCAGGAGGTGGCGCATCTGGAGGAGGGGCGCGATTTCAACTGGCATGGCTTTCAGTACGGGGTGGAACCGGCGGAATGCGTTCCGGTGGAGGGGAACCACCCGGCCTATATCCTCTATACCTCGGGCACGACCGGCGCGCCGAAGGGCGTGGTGCGGCCCACGGGCGGGCATCTCGTGGCGCTGAACTGGACGATGAAGAACGTCTACAACACCGAGCCCGGAGAGGTGTTCTGGGCCGCCTCGGACGTGGGCTGGGTCGTGGGGCACAGCTATATCTGCTACGCGCCGCTGGTGCACGGGAACACGACGGTGGTGTTCGAGGGCAAGCCCGTGGGCACGCCTGACGCCGGCACCTTCTGGCGTGTGATCGAGGAGCACAAGGTGCGCACCTTCTTCACCGCGCCCACGGCGTTCCGGGCGGTGAAGCGGGACGATCCGAAGGGCGAGATGGTGAAGGACTACGATCTCTCGCGGCTCCGGGCGATCTACCTCGCGGGCGAGAGGGCGGACCCCGACACGATCGAATGGACGAAGGCGACGACGGGAAAGCCGGTCTACGATCACTGGTGGCAGACGGAGACCGGCTACACCATCGCGGGCAACCCGGTGGGGATCGAGCCGCTTCCGGTGAAGCTGGGCTCTCCGACCGTTCCCATGCCGGGCTATGACGTGCGCATCCTGGGCGAGGACGGGCACGAACTGCCCGCCGGGGAGCTGGGGGCCATCGCGGTGAAGCTGCCGCTGCCGCCGGGCACGCTGCCGACGCTGTGGAACGCGGAGGAGCGGTTCCGGAAGTCCTACCTCGAGCATTTCCCCGGCTATTACGAGACCGGGGATGCGGGGATGAAGGACGCGGACGGCTATCTGTGGATCATGGCCCGCACCGACGACGTGATCAACGTGGCGGGGCACCGGCTGTCCACGGGCGGCATGGAGGAGGTCCTGGCCGGGCATCCCGATGTCGCGGAATGCGCTGTGGTCGGCGTGGCGGACGAGCTGAAGGGGCAGCTGCCGATGGGCTTTCTCTGCCTCAACAAGGGTTGCGACCGGCCGCACGGGGAGATCGTGAAGGAATGCGTCGCCAAGGTCCGGCAGGAGATCGGGCCTGTGGCGGCGTTCAAGCTGGCCGTGGTGGTGGACCGGCTGCCGAAGACGCGGTCGGGCAAGATCCTGCGCGGGACGATGGTGAAGATCTGCGACAATGCCGAGTTCAGGCCGCCTGCGACGATCGACGATCCGGCGATCCTGGACGAGATCCGGGAGGCAGTCCGGCCGCTGGGCTACGGAGGCTGACAAGGCGGGGGCGGTTTCACGTTGAAACCGCCCCTATCCCGTTGAAATCAAGTTCTGATCCGGATTTCGCGGCGGATTGTCGCAGGCCCGTCAGAAGCCGTGCAGGAACAGGATGCCGGTCTGCCCGCCGCGCTGGACGATGCGGCCGGTCGTGTTCCGGCCCGACTGGAACAGCGCCGCGACATTGCCGCAGCCCGATTGCGCGATTTCGCCGGTGTGGCCCCTGCCCCGCTGCTCGATCAGCGCGCGGTCGCAACCGCCCTGGCTGATGCGGGCGGCGTTGTCGATGCCGCGCTGGGTGACATGGCCATTGGCCTCGATGTCCTTGTGGAGCGTGTAGACGGCGAGCCCCATCCGCACGAGGGCGACTTCCTCGGCGGTGCGGGGATTGACGGTGAGGCCGAGATAGCCGTCTGCCGCGGCGGGGGAGGCCAGGGCAAGGGGGGAGACGGCGAGCGCGGCGGCGGCGAGAAGAGGGCGGAGCATGGCAGTGATCCTTCCTTGGGTCGGGAAACGTGGAGGTGTCAGCCTCCTGCGGGGCAGACGAAGGTGTCTCCGTCCACGGTGACGGTAAGCTGGCCCTGAAGGCCGGAGGCCCGGCCCGAGAGCTGTGCCGAGCCGAGGTCGGCGCTTTCGCCCGCGGCGAGGGTGAACGCCCCGCCCTGGCGGATGTCGGCGCTGTTGCCGCCGCCGGTCCGGCTGACGGAGAGGTCATAGCGGCCGGACGCGGCCTCGCGGGCCTCGATGCGGCCGGCGACGGTCACCATTCCGCGGCTTTCCGACAGGACGAGACTGCAGGCGACGGGGGCCTTCGGGTCCTTGCCGGTCTTGGCGGTGGCGCCGGTGGTGGCGCCGAGAGGCACCGCGCAGGCGGCGGCGAGAACGAGCGCCGAGCCGGCGGCGATCCGGAGTGTATTGGTCATGACGTGGCTCCTGTGGCGAAGGGTGAGGGGTTGGACGGTGCGCGCCGGGACTGGGGGAGGACGCGCACCGCCCGCCGGGCCGCCCCGATCAGTCCTGAATGATCGCGGCGACGTTTCCGCGCCCGACCTGGGTCGTGTGCGCGCTGTTCTTGTGGCCGCCCTGGATCACGGCGGTGACGTTGCAGCGGCCCTGCTGGATCGCGTCGACGTTGTGTCCGGTCCCGTACTGGGACACGCCCATGGCGTTGCAGCGGCCGCGCTGCTGGGTGATCGCGGCGTTGTGGTTGCCGGACTGGCCGATCACGGTGCGGTTGCGCCCGCCGTCCTGGAAGCTGACGGAATTGTTGCCCCAGCCGTTCTGGCGGACGGTGAGCCGCTGGTTGAAGCCCGACTGCGCGCCGCCGATGTCGTTCCAGTTGCCGAACTGCTCGAGCGTGACGCGGTTGCCGTCGGCCATGGCGGGCGCCACGCCCCCGGCGGAGAGGGCGATGGCGAGGGTGGCGGTCTTGATCAGGGTGGTGAAGGTCATCGTCTGGTCCTCTTGGTCTGACAGCGCGTCCATCCGGAGCGCAGGCGGTGGGTTTCCGGCCTGCCCTTCCGTCCCGCTTGAGGGGGCGGCGAGGGCCGGTGAGACGATCAGGCGGCGAGTGACGGAAGCAGACAATAACGCCGCCGGGCTATCGGCTGACGCTACGTCCGAGGGGCGATGACGGGCGCCCGCTATCGGATAGCGATGGGGTCACGTCTTTGGAATAATGGAGTTTTCGGGCCGGGCGGCAGCGCCGCGGCGCAGCGGCCTCAGACGAACTGTTCCTGGAGCAGGCGCTCTTCCAGCCCGTGCCCGGGATCGAAGAGCAGGCGATGACAGACGTCCGGCGCGCTCTCGATCTCGACATACCGCACCGAGCCCACGGTGCGGGAATCGGCATCGGCCATCACCGGGCGCTTGTCCGCCTCGAGCACGTCGATCCGCACCCTGGCGCCCTTGGGGATCAGCGCCCCGCGCCAGCGGCGGGGGCGGAAGGCGGCGACGGCGGTGATCGCCAGCACCTCGGAGCCGATGGGCAGGATCGGGCCGTGGGCGGAATAGTTGTAGGCGGTGCTGCCGGCGGGCGTGGCCACGAGCGCGCCGTCGCAGACAAGCTCGGGCATGCGTTCGCGCCCGTCCACGTTGATCGCCAGCCGCGCGGCCTGCGGCCCCTGCCGCAGGAGCGAAACCTCGTTGATCGCCAGCGCCTCCTGCATCCCGTGAGCCACGGTCTGCGCCCGCATCCGGAGGGGATTGATCTCGGCGGTCTCGGCCTCGGCCAGTCGTTCCATCAGCCCGTCGGGGGCGTATTCGTTCATCAGGAACCCCACCGTGCCCCGGTTCATCCCGTAGACCGGCGCGGGCAGGTCCTGCGTGCCGTGCAGCGTCTGGAGCATGAAGCCGTCGCCGCCGAGCGCCACGATGATGTCGGCCTTGTCGAGCGGGTGATCGCCATAGCGCCGGGCGAGCAGGGTCTGGGCCTCCTGCGCGATGGGGACGGGGCTCGCCAGGAAGGCGAGGCGGGGGGCGGTCATGGCTATGGTCCTGACGGGGCTGCCTGTTTCCAAGGCACCCTGCCCCGCCGCTCATCGGAAAGGCAAGCCGCCGATAGCGGCGCGGCGGGGGCGCGTCCCGCTGCGCTGTGTCGCATTTGCCCTGTCTCCCCTTGCTCGGGGACTGTATGAGGGCACATTCCGCAGGAATACCCGGACCGAGACGGAGACAGACATGAACGCCCGCACCCGCGACGACGGTTTCTTCACCGAACGCCTGGCAACCCGAGACCCCGAGATCTGGTCCGCCATGGAAAAGGAGCTCGGTCGGCAGCGCAACGAGATCGAGCTGATCGCCAGCGAGAACATCGTCTCGGCCGCCGTGATGGAGGCCCAGGGCGGCGTGATGACGAACAAGTACGCCGAGGGTTATCCGGGCCGGCGCTACTACGGCGGCTGCCAGTTCGTGGACATCGCCGAGGAGCTGGCGATCGAGCGCGCCAAGAAGTTGTTCGGCTGCGGCTTCGCCAACGTGCAGCCGAACTCCGGCAGCCAGGCGAACCAGGGCGTGTTCACCGCGCTGCTGCAGCCCGGGGACACGATCCTCGGCATGAGCCTCGATGCGGGCGGGCACCTGACCCATGGCGCGAAACCGAACCAGTCGGGCAAGTGGTTCAACGCGGTGCAGTACGGCGTGCGCCAGCAGGACAACCTGCCGGATTACGACCAGATCGCGGAACTGGCGCTGGAGCACCGGCCGAAGATGATCATCGCGGGCGGCTCGGCCATTCCGCGCATCCTCGACTTCGCGAGGTTCCGCGAGATCGCGGACAGCGTGGGGGCGTATCTGCTGGTGGACATGGCGCATTTCGCGGGGCTGGTGGCGGCGGGGCTCTACCCCTCGCCCTTCCCCCATGCCCATGCCGCGACCACGACGACGCACAAGACCCTGCGCGGCCCGCGCGGCGGCATGATCCTGACGGACGACGAGGCGCTGGCGAAGAAGTTCAACTCCGCCATCTTCCCCGGCATCCAGGGCGGCCCGCTGATGCATGTGATCGCGGCCAAGGCCGTGGCTTTCGGCGAGGCGCTGCGGCCGGAGTTCAAGACCTACCAGGAACAGGTGGTCAGGAACGCCCAGGCGCTGGCGGATCAGCTGATGAAGGGCGGGCTCGACATCGTCACGGGGGGCACGGACAGCCATGTCATGCTGGTGGACCTGCGGCCCAAGGGCGTGAAGGGCAACGCGACCGAGACCGCGCTCGGGCGGGCCCATATCACCTGCAACAAGAACGGCATCCCCTTCGATCCCGAGAAGCCGGCGGTGACCTCGGGCATCCGGCTCGGCTCTCCGGCGGGGACGACGCGGGGATTCCTCGAGCCCGAGTTCCGGCAGATCGCCGACTGGATCGTCGAGGTGGTGGACGGGCTTGCCGCCAACGGCGAGGAGAACGCCGCGGTCGAGGACAAGGTCCGCGCCGAGGTCGAGGAGCTCTGCGGGCGCTTCCCGGTCTACCCTGCGCTGTGACGGAGCTTCGTGTCGATACATACGGCGAGGGGCAGCCGCGGCGGCTGCTCCTCGTGCACGGGCTCTTCGGGCAGGCCCGGAACTTCGGCTCGCTGGCGCGGCGGCTGGCGGATCGGTTCGAGGTGACGGTGCCGGACCTGCGCAACCACGGCCGCAGCCCCTGGACCGAAAGCCACGGCTATCCCGACCTCGCCGCGGATCTGGAGCCGCTGGCGGGGGGTGCGGTGCTGGGGCATTCCATGGGCGGCAAGGCCGCGATGTGGCTCGCGCTGACCCGGCCCGAAGCGGTGGAGCGGCTGATCGTGGCCGACATGGCGCCGGTGGATTACGGCGGCACGACCCATCCGATGCTGGAGGCGATGGCGGCGCTTGACCCTGCCCAGCCCTCGCGCGCGGCGGCGCGGGAGAAGCTGGAGGCGCCGGAGGAGCTGAAGGATTTCCTGCTCCAGAGCCTGGATCTCGGCGCCGGGCAGTGGCTCGTGAACCTCGGGACGCTGCGGCGGGACATGCCGAAGATCCTGGGCTGGCCACCCATCGAGATGCGCTACGAAGGCCCTGCGCTGTTTCTGTCGGGCGCCGAGAGCGATTATGTCCGCCCCGAGCATCGGGAGGACATAACACGGCTGTTCCCGGCGGCGCGGTTTGCCCGGATCCCCGGAGCGGGGCATTTCCTTCACGCCGAGAAGCCGCGGGAGTTCGAGGCGGCGGTGCGGACCTTTCTCGACGGCTAGACCTCGCGGTGGTCCGGGTCGGGCACCCAGCCGTCGACCTCGTCCTTGCGCTTCTCGTTCCAGAACGGATCGTTGGCCTTGATCTTGCGCGAGATCCAGTAGGCCGCGGGCCAGCAGAGGATGAAGCCCACCGTCCAGGATCCGGCGAAGGCCCACCAGGTGTAGTAGCCGAACATCAGCAAAACGACGCCCACGGCGTAGGAAATCACGGCCGCGGTCATCAGGGTGAGTACGATCGACAATCGGTCCATGGCGGTCTCCTTTCGGAGGCTCAACGCCGAAGCAGGAGGGGCGTTCCCCGACAGGATGCCCGGTCAGCCGAGGATGCGCTTCGCCACGAGGAGGCTCGCCGGGATCGCAGCAAGAAAGCCCAAGGCCGCGGCGGCGAGGATCGGCGCCAGCGTGCCGTAGCCCGCCACGAGCACGGCCGTGACGAGGGAGCCGGCAAGCGTTGTCCCGATGAGGGAATGGAGCGTGACGGCAAGGCGGATCATGGCGTTCTCCGACAGTCGAGTTGCACCTGTGCCGCGTGACACGGGCGCCGGCCGCGCGCCTTGATGTCGCTCAAGCCCTCAGGCCGCGCCGCGGGCGCCCCGGTCCGGCAGGGCCCGGAGGCGCTGGCTGACCCAGACCACGTCGCAGGCCTCCTCCGCCTCCCCCTCGGCGCTGGCCGCGGCGCGGGCGAGGTCCGCAAAGGCCTGGCGGGCCCGGCAGAAGACCGGCAGGCCGCGGCCGCCCTGGTCGAGCCAGCCGGCGCAGATGTCGGTGTTGCCGCATTCGGCGCAGGCGAGAACGGTCGCCCGGATTTCCCGCGACAGCGCAACGGCCAGGTCCGGGTCCGGCGCGATGCCCATGCGGCCCATCATCCGGCGCCTGAGTTCGAACCGGTGCGAAACCCTTTGCGACACGTCCTGAAGCATCTGAACCACTTTCGCGCCCTCCCAAGCCTCTCCGCGACAGTTGGGGTTTTTACGGGGGGTGCAAGGGGATGGATCAAAAACTGTATCAGAAAGTTTACAGCGACACCTGTCGCCTGGACGTGACAGGGTGACGGTCACGTCGCACGGCGGGGTTAACGTCCCTGCCCCGCCGCGCGCTCAGTCCTTCAGGGGGTCGTGGCCCCAGTTCATCAGGCTGTAGCGCCAGCGGGTGTCGGTGACGTCGCCCTCGGGGCGCTGGGCGGTGTGGCGCCTGATGTAGCCGGTGACCTTGGCCATGTGGTCCCAGTCGTCGCCGGCGAGATCGTCCTTGCGGGTGCCGAGGAGGCGGAGGATGCGGCGGCCGGACCTGTGGCCGGTGGACTCGCCGTCGTCGGTATCTCCGACGGAGCGGCTTTCCCGGGTCTCGAGCCAGTCCTCCAGCTCCTTCGGGGTCATGTTCACGAGCGCCTGCCACTCGGACCAGATCTCGTCTCTCGATTTCGCCATGTCGGGGCCTCCGGTGTCGCCGGACCCCAACAGAAGCAGGGCTTCCGGGGTTCCGCGCCCCTTGACGCGGATCAAGGCGGGCGGGGCCGCGCCATGGCAATTTGACGCGATCGGGCGCCAGGGGGAGGAACCGGCATGATCAACATCGACGACATCGAGGACATGACCTGCCTCACGCGGGGCGAGATCGCGGCCATCGCGGAGCACGAGCATGTGGGCGAGCTGAACGCCGCCCTCCTGGGGGAGTACCTGATGCATGTCCATCACGGCGCGCACCGGGTCAACGAGATGATCTGCGAGGACATCCGCGCCGCCCTCCACCGGGGCGAGACGGGCCATGCGCGGGAGCTCTTCGCGGTGCTCCGGACCTTCATCGCGGACCATCCGGAGGCGGCGCGGGGCTAGCCCGAGACGTTACCGCAACGCCCGCCCCGGCGGCCGCGGCGCATCGCCGGACGGCGCGCCGGGCGGCACCCCGCCCGACCGGCAGTGATGCAGGGCGTGCACCGCGCGTGCACAGGACGGCGCGCAGGGGCCGTGTTAACCCCGTCCGGCGAGGATGTCCGCGCCTTCAGCGGAGTCCTGCGCCATGTCCGACCGTCCCCTCTCGAAAACCCAGCGCCGCCGGTTCGGCGAGCTGACCGACCTGATGATGTCGCTCGCCAACGACACGGTGCACCCGGACCTGCTGCGGGGCCGCCTGCCCATGGGCTGGGAGGACATCCGAAAGGAGCCGGACGGGGACCGCCTGCGGGTGACGCTTCGGGTGGACCGCGACGTGCTGAAGTTCTTCCGCTCCTACGGCAAGGGCTACCAGGAGATCGTGGCGAAGGTGCTGCGCAGCTACATGCTCTCGCGCCTCTGCGAGCTGTTGCCGGAGCCGGGGGACGACATCGAGCCGGTGACGGAGAAGCAGAGGGAGCAGGCCAAGGGCGAGCACCAGGCGATGCGGTATCTCCAGATGATGCGGAGCGACCGTCTGCCGATCCGCCGGCCCTTCCGCGACCCCGAGGAGGTGGAGCAGGAGCTGGCGGAGCGGGACCGGGCGCTGGCGCGGGAGGCGGACCGCGAGGCGCGGGAGCGGCGGGAGCTGCAGAAGGAGGCGCTGGGGGACAAGCCGCTGTGGGTGGTGGAGCGGCAGGAGCGGAAGAAGGCGGCGATGAAGCGGCTGAGGGCGGAGGTGGGGAAGAGGCTGCGGGGGGAGTTTTGAGGTCCTCGGGCCAGTTTGGCGGAGGCGGTGCGGCGGAGCTCCGCGCGGTTGGGGAGGAACTGGAAGCATGACGCTTCTCACGCTCGCGTGAGTGATCGGGGTGTGGCAGGTGTACGGCGGAACCAAGATTGCAGGGGCCTCGGCAGCCGACTGGACCCGCTAAAGACCACTAACGCGTCAGGCTGACGATGCAAGCATCGTCAGCCTGACGCGTTGTTTAGTCAAGCAAAAACAACTATAGCCACCCGAAGGTGGCTATAGGACTTGTCGCCTGCTACGCAGTTCGACTACTAGCGATTGCTACGCTCAGATATGATGAGCGAAGCCCGCAGTGTCAACGATCTTCCATAAGATTAGGTGAATCCCGAGTGAGAATCTGCTACATAGACGAGGCAGGGTGTACTGGGGCGCTTCCTAGCGCAACATCTAGTATCCAGCCTTCGCTCGTGGTCGTCGGTGTCTTCATCGACTACGGGTCGCTCCACCAGCTCACGAGTGATCTGATCGACCTCAAGCAGCGATTCTACCCTAAGTTGCTTCCAAGCACGGCAACGCACCTCGATTGGATTCGTGAAGAAATCAAGGGCTCCGATATCCGGAAGCGAGCCTGCAGCGGGAGCAGAAATGATCGACGTCATTCATTCGGCGTCTTGGACCAGGTCACGGTAACTGCAGATAAATCAGATATAAGAGTTGTCGGCAGAGTCTGGATCAAAGGAATCGGTCAACCTATGAAAGGAATGGCTGTTTATACATCGTCTATCCAATCCATCTATACGGACTTCCAACGATACCTCACCCAACACGATGACTACGGATTTGTTGTAGTTGACAGTCGTGTTCAACACCTCAACACGCAGGTAGCACATTCCGTTTTTACCCAAAAGTTCAAAGGCACGGGAGACGCATATGACCGTATAATAGAACTTCCAGCATTTTCCCACTCCAACAATCACGCGGGTCTTCAGCTAGCAGATCTCATCGCATCAGCCATTGTTACACCAATCGCGCTCTCAACGTACTGCGATGGCATCATAAAGTCCATTCACGTTCGGCCGAGATACCACGTCATCAAGGACAAGTATCGAACATGGCTGAAAGGTCGGCAGTTTCGATACAACGAGGCGAGCGGTCGCAGCCGTGGCGGTTTTGTAGTAAGCGATGGACTTACTAAACGCCCTGGCGGTGAACTCTTTCGGTCACGAAGGAATCACGAGGATGCCACCTCATAGGGCGCCAAACACAGGCTGAGGTGCTGTGCCCAATGGTGTGGGCACGCGATTGCGGGGCAATCGCTTTCGTCCACCGCCCTCATCAGCGCCGCGCGACCGTTCCGTGAGCGTCACCCCCGGCGCGATCCTTGCGGATCGCGCGTTCGAGCGCGAAATCGCTCCACTGGAGCGATTTGCGGTCGCTCTCACCCATCCATCTTCAGCGCGGAAATAAACGCCTCCTGAGGAATATCCACCTTGCCGAACTGGCGCATCTTCTTCTTGCCGGCCTTCTGCTTGTCGAGGAGCTTGCGCTTGCGGGTGGCGTCGCCGCCGTAGCATTTGGCGGTGACGTCCTTGCGGAGGGCCGACAGGGTCTCGCGGGCGATGACCTTGCCGCCGATGGCGGCCTGGATCGGGATCTTGAACATGTGGCGCGGGATCAGCTCCTTGAGCTTCTCGCACATGGCCCGGCCGCGCATCTCGGCGCGGTCGCGGTGGACCATCATGGAGAGCGCGTCCACCGGCTCGTCGTTCACGAGGATCTGCATCTTGACGAGGCTGTCCTGCCGGTAGCCGATCATCTGGTAGTCGAAGCTCGCATAGCCTTTGGTAACGCTCTTGAGCCTGTCGTAGAAGTCGAACACCACTTCGTTGAGGGGGAGGTCGTAGACGACGAGGGGGCGCGTGCCGGCATAGGTCAGCTCGAGCTGGATGCCGCGGCGGTCCTGGCAGAGTTTCAGCACGTCGCCCAGGTAGTCGTCGGGGACGAGGATCGTGGCCTTGATCCGCGGCTCCTCGATGTGGTCGACGATGGTCGGGTCGGGCATGTCGGCGGGGTTGTGCAGCTCGATCATCTCGCCCGAGCGCATGTGGACATGGTAGACCACCGAGGGGGCGGTGGTGATCAGCTCGATGTTGTACTCGCGCTCGATCCGGTCGCGGATCACCTCGAGGTGCAGAAGGCCGAGAAAGCCGCAGCGGAAGCCGAAACCCAGCGCGGCGGAGGTTTCCATCTCGAAGGAGAAGGAGGCGTCGTTCAGGGCGAGCTTCTCGATCGCGTCGCGCAGGTCCTCGAATTCGGAGCTGTCGACGGGAAAGAGCCCGCAGAAGACGACGGGAATGGAGGGCTTGAAACCGGGCAGCGGCGTCTCGGTGCCCTTCTTCTCGGTGGTGATCGTGTCGCCGACGCGGGTGTCGCGGACCTGCTTGATCTGGGCGGTGATGTAGCCGATCTCGCCGGGGCCGAGCTCCGCCACCTCCTGCATGGCGGGGCGGTAGACGCCGATCCGGTCGATGTCGTAGGTGCCGCCCGTCTTCATCATCTTGATGCGCTGGCCCTTCTTCAGCACGCCGTCGATGACCCGGACGATGACCACGACGCCGAGGTAGGGGTCGTATTTCGAATCGACCAGCATGGCCTTGAGCGGCGCCTCGCGGTCGCCCGAATGCGGGGGCGGCAGGCGGGTGACGATGGCCTCGAGCACGTCGGGGATGCCGAGGCCGGTCTTGGCGGAGATCAGGCAGGCCTCGGAGGCGTCGATGCCGATGATGTCCTCGATCTGCTCGCGGATGCGGTCGGGCTCGGCGGCGGGCAGGTCGATCTTGTTGAGGACGGGCACGATCTCGTGGTCGGCGTCGATGGCGGCGTAGACATTGGCCAGGGTCTGCGCCTCGACGCCCTGGGTGGCGTCCACCACGAGGAGCGAGCCCTCGACCGCCTGCATGGAGCGGGAGACCTCGTAGGCGAAATCGACGTGGCCGGGGGTGTCGATCAGGTTGAGGATGTAGGTGTGACCGTCCTTCGCCGGGTATTCGATGCGGACGGTGTTGGCCTTGATGGTGATGCCGCGCTCGCGCTCGATGTCCATGGCGTCGAGGAGCTGCTCCTTCATGTCGCGCTCGGCCACGGTGCCGGTGAGCTGGATCAGCCGGTCGGCGAGGGTCGACTTGCCGTGGTCGATATGGGCGACGATGGAGAAGTTGCGGATGCGGGCGAGGTCGGTCATGCGGCCAGTCCTGAAAGGGTCCGCGCTCACATATCCGAAAACGCGGCGGTTTCCAGTAGGCGCGGGGCCGCCGCGGACCGTGGCGGAGGGGATCCCGTGGAGTGCCTGCGGCACCCATGATGCGCCCGGCCCCGCCTGCGGCGGGCTCCGGGCAGGCCGGGGGGCGCTGCCCCCCATGGCGAAAGCCGCGGCTTTCGCCATTCCCCCCGGGATACTTCAGGCCAGAAAAGGGAGGGGGCCGGCAGAGAGGCCCGGGCCGGGGCGGCTGCGGGCAGGCGGAGGCAGTCGGGCGCCCCGGGGAGACCGGGACGCCCGAGGCGCTAGCGCAGGAGCGGGGTGATGTTGCGGACCACGGCCCGGCGGTTGGCCGGCTCGGCGGCCTCGGTCTCGATCCTGAGGCGGCTTTCGCCGTAGCCCTGGGTGATCAGGTTCTCGGGCGGCACGTCGAAATACTCGGTCAGCGCGAGGGCCACCGACTCGGCGCGGCGGTCCGAGAGGGCGAGGTTGTAGGCCGCATCGCCCACCGCATCCGTATGGCCCTCCACGAGGAAGACCGAGTCCGGATCCTCGTCGATGATCGCGGCGATGATCCGCCCGATCAGGGAGAGGTCCTCCGCCTCGGAGGGCGGGATCGCCGCCGAGCCGGTGCGGAAGTTGATCGCGTCGAGCTCGATCTCGGGCGCCAGGACCCGGACCTCGTAGATCTGCCGGATCTGCCGGAGGGAGAAGGCGCGGTCGATCCCCGGCGTGGTCCGCGTGGCGAGCGCCCGGCGCAGCGCCTCGGTATCCGTGGCGGTGAGCCTGCGGGCCTCGCCCGCGGGAGGCGCGGGAAGGGCCGAGACATCCACGGGCGGAACCTGGGCGGTGTCGTCGAAGATCACCGTGCGGGTGCCGTCCGGAAGGATCCGGACCCGGCGCAGCACGGTGCCGTCGGCGGCGCGGAGGGTCACCACCTCCACCCCGTCCGGGCGGGTGATGACGGTGCGGGTGGAGCCGTCCTCGTAGGTCTGGGTGCGGATCTCGCTGCCGGGCTGGCGCAGGATCACGTCGTCGTTCTTGAGCACATAGAGCTCGTCCCCCTCGCGCACCACGAGGCGGTCGCCGGTATTGGCCACGACCTCCTCGCCGGAACTGAGGATCGAGCCCACGGCCACGGCGCCGAGGCCGAGGATCACGGCGCGCTCGAAGGCGGAGAGGCCCGAGCGGTCGCCGCCGTCGGCCGCCGCGCCGGTTCCGGCGCTCTCGCCGGCGACGAGGTTCGGGAAATCCTCGGTGGAGTCGCGCGTATCGGCCTCGGTCACCTCCTCGGTGCCGACCTCCACCGGCTCTGCATCTTCGCGGGCGGCGGCGGGTGGAGGCGTCGGCCGGTCCGCGGCGCGGGGCGCGGCCGGCGGAGCGGCGGCGGGCGCTTCGGCCGCCGGGGGCCCGTCCGGCGCGGGGGCCTCGACCGGCTCGTCCGGCGCCGGAGGTTCGGGGGTGTCGCCGGGCGCGGGGACGTCAGGCGCGGCGGGCTCCGCCGTGTCGCCGGGGGGCTCGGTCGTATCGTCGGGAGCGGGGGGTTCCGCCGTCTCGCCGGGCAGCTCGGTCGTGTCGTCGGGCGCGGCGGGTTCCGCCGTGTCGCCGGATGCGGGGCGCTCGGGTGCGTCATCGGCCGCGGGGGCGTCTGTGGCGTCGTCCGGTGCGGGGATGTCGGGGGCGGGGTCCTCCGTCATCTCGGGCGCGGCCTCGGGGTCCGGCATGTCGGGGGGCGTCACCTCTCCGTCGGCGACGGGGTCCGCCGCCTCGGGAGCGGGGTCTTCGGCAGGGGCATCGGCGGAGGTCTCGGCGCCCTCTCCTGTCCCGTCTGCGGGGGCCTCGTCCGGGGCGGAGGGGTCCGGGAGATCGGCTTCGGGCGCGTCGTCGGGGGCCGCGAGCCCGGCGGGCGGTTCGGCGGGCTCCGGGGCGGGCGGCTCCTCTGCCTCGGGGGCGGGCTCCGCGGGCGGTTCGGGGGCGTCCGCGTCGGGCTCGTGTTCGGCAAGGTCGGCGGCTTCGGGTTCGGGATCGGGGGCTTCGGCCTCGGGCCCGGGGTCGGCAGGTCCGGCCTCGGGGGCTTCGGGCTGTGGTTCGGGGGTGTCAGCTTCGGGCTGCGGCTCGGGTTCGGCGGCCTCGGGCTCGGGGTCGGGGGCGTCGGTTTCGGCCGACCCGGCGGGCGGGGCGTCGGCGTCCTCGGCGGGCGGGGTGTCCCCGGCGTCGTCCGCGGGCGCGGCGGGCGGGTCTCCGGCCTCGTCGGCGGCCGCGGCGTCGTCCCCGGCGGGCGCCTCGGTCACGTTCCCCTCCGCGTCGAGGCAGGGGAAGGGGACGTCCTCGCCGCAGGGGGGCAGATCGGACTCCTGGGCGGAGAGGGACAGGGGCGCCATGCCGAGGGTCAGGGCCAGGGCAAGGGCGGTGCTCGAGCGGAGGGATGTGTCGGCCATGATGCTGTCCTGTGCTGTGAGCGCGCGGAGCGCCGGTCCGGGGGATTACGCGCGGGTTTCGCGGCTTGTTCCTGTGACGGCGCGTCCGCGGAGGGCGCGGGCGCGCGCGGGGTCGTGACCGCGGAAGGACGCCGGGCGGGCGGAGGCTTGTTGCCGCGCGGCGGGGTCTCGCCTAATCTGCGGCTCCGGAAGCCGATGGGAGCAGCTTGCATGAGACGCGCGATCAGACAGGCGCTGGGACCGGTGCTGTGCGCGGTGGCGCTGGCCGGTCCGGGCTGGGCGCAGACCGTCGAGACCAAGCAGTACGACGACGGCGGGATCTACGAGGGGACCTTTCTCAACGGGCGCCAGCACGGCCAGGGCACCTACCGTCTGCCCAACGGCTACGAATACTCCGGCCAGTGGTTCGAGGGCGAGATCCGCGGCGAGGGGGTCGCGCGATTCCCCAACGGCTCGGTCTACGAGGGCGAGTTCGCCGCAGGAAAGCCCCAGGGCGTGGGCGCGATCACCTTCGCCGACGGCGGCACCTACGAGGGCGAGTGGGACGACGGCAGGATCGTCGGCCAGGGCGTGGCGCGCTATGCCAACGGCGTGGTCTACGAGGGCGAGTTCCGCAACGCGATGCACCACGGGCGCGGCCGGATGGAGGCGCCCTCGGGCTATGTCTACGAGGGCGACTGGGTCAACGGCGTCAAGGAGGGGACGGGGCGGATCACCTATCCCGACGGCGCGGTCTACGAGGGCGCCATGATGGCGGGCGAGCGCGAGGGACAGGGCACGCTCACCCTGCCCGACGGCCTCGTCTACACGGGCGCCTGGGTGGACGGACAGATCGAGGGCGATGGCCGGCTGGAGCAGCCGGGCGGCGATGTCTACGAGGGCACGCTGGTGGCCGGCAAGCGCCAGGGCGAGGGCGTCGTGACCTATGCCAACGGCGATGTCTACCGGGGCGAGTTCATGGACGACCGGCGGCACGGCCGGGGCACCTTCACCGGGACGGACGGCTACCGCTACGTGGGCGACTGGGTCGAGGGCCGGATCGAGGGCGAGGGCCGGGTGACCTATCCGGACGGCTCGATCTACGAAGGCACGCTGCGGGCCGACCTGGCGGATACGCGCTGTGCGGAGACCGGCGAGGGCGGCGGCGAGGTCGCCCATTGCTCGGTGGGTCGGATCACCTATCCCGACGGCTCGACCTACGAGGGGCACTGGGTCGCGGGCGTCATCGACGGCGAGGGGACCGCCACCTATGCCAACGGGCTGGTCTACGAGGGCGGGTTCCGCAACGCGCGCAACCACGGCCAGGGCCGGATGACCTATGGCGACGGCTATACCTACGAAGGCGAATGGGTCGACGGGCAGCGCCATGGCGAGGGCGTCGCGACCTATTCGGACGGCACGGTCTACGAGGGCGCCTTCGTGGACGGCCAGCGCCACGGGATGGGGCGGATCACCATGCCGGACGGCTTCGTCTACGAGGGCGAATGGCGGGAGGGCGAGATCCACGGCATGGGCACCGCGCGCTACAGCAACGGCGACGTCTACGAGGGCGAGTTCGTGGACGGCCGCAGGCAGGGCAGCGGCACGATGCGCTATGCCACCGGCGAGGAGGCCACGGGGACATGGCGGGACGGCGATCTGGTGTCGCCGAGCCCGGCAGCGGCCGTGGTCGAGCCCGAGGCCGGCGCGGAGTGAGCAGGTCCGCGGAGGCGGCCCGGTTCGACGCGGTCCGGCTGCGGCCGGGGGAGGATCTGCGGCAGGCGCTCGAGGCGCGGTTCGCCCGGAGCGGCGCCGCGGCGGGCGCCGTGATCGCCTGCGCGGGGAGCCTGACGCGCGCCGTCCTGCGCTATGCGGACAGGGATGAGGGGACGGAGGTTCCGGGGCCGCTGGAGATCGTGAGCCTGTCGGGCACGCTCTCGCCGGACGGGCCGCACCTGCATCTGGCGGTGTCGGACCGGGACGGCGCGATGCGGGGCGGGCATCTGCTGGCCGGCTGCGAGGTGCGCACCACCGCGGAGGTGGTCCTGTGGCTGGGCGGGGACATGGTCTTTGCGCGGGAGCCGGATGAGGTGACGGGCGCGCGGGAGCTGGTGGTGACGCGGCCGGGGTAAGGGGCCGATCCTTCGCGAATGTTCGGCGCGGCTCAGACCGGCTCGCCGGAGTCGAGACGGGAGAGCCAGGCCGCGGCCTCGTTGCGGATCGTCGTTCGGCGGTCCTCGTCCATGCGGTCCCAGGTGCGGTACATCTGCGCCATGCGGGGGTTGCCCTCGAACCGGCTGCGGTGGCGGGCGAGGAAATCCCAGTAGAGCAGGTTGAAGGGGCAGGCCCCCTGCCCCGTCTTCGCCTTCACCGAATAGGCGCAGGATTTGCAGTAATCCGACATCCGGTCGATGTAGTTGCCCGAGGAGACATAGGGCTTCGAGGCGACCACGCCGCCGTCCGCGAATTGCGTCATGCCGATCGTGTTGCCCGCCATGACCCATTCGTAGGCGTCGGCATAGGCGGCCATGTACCAGTCGTGGATCTCGCGCGGCGCGATGCCCGCCAGAAGCGCGAAATTTCCCGTGACCATCAGGCGCTGGATGTGGTGGGCATAGGCCTCCTCCCGGGTCTGTTCGACGCATTCGGAGATGCAGCGCATGTCCGTTTTCCCGCCCCAGAACATCGCCGGCAGGGCGCGGTCGTGGCCCAGCGCGTTGCGGTCCAGGTAGTCGGGGCCGTGATGGAAGTAGATGCCGCGCATGTATTCGCGCCAGCCGATGATCTGGCGGATGAAGCCCTCGACGGCGTTGAGCGGCGCGTGACCGTCGCGCCAGGCCTGTTCGGCGGCGTCGCAGACCTCGCGCGGATCGAGGAGGCCCGCGTTGAGGTAGAGGCCGGTGACGGAGTGGTAGAGGAACCGCTCGCCCGAGAGCATCGCGTCCTGGTAGTCGCCGAAGGACGGCAGGGACCGGCGCACCCAGTGGGCGAGGTGGCGGCGGGCTTCGGCCCGGGTCGTGGCGAACCAGAACGGGCGCAGGGTGCCGAAATTGTCGCCGAAGCGGTCCTCGACCAGGGCCAGCACCTCCTCCACCGTCGCGTCGGGGGTGAACTGCATGGGGCCCGAGGCATCCAGGCCTTCGGGCGGCGGCTTGCGATTCTCGCTGTCGTAGTTCCACTTGCCGCCCGCGGGCTCGCCCTCCTCCATCAGGATACCCGTCCTGCGGCGCATCTCGCGGTAGAAATACTCCATCCGGAGCGTCTTGCGGTCCGTGGCCCAGTCGTCGAACGCCGCATGGCTGGCGAGAAAGCGGTCGTCCTCGAAGAGGTGGACCGGAACAGGACAATCCTCCAGCGCCGCGATCAGGCGGAACTCTCCGGGTTCGGTGGCGAGGACCTCCTCGGCGCCGGTGTCGTCGGCATGACGGAGTAGTTCGCCGGGGATGGAGCCCGTGTTCGCGGGATCGTCGAGGCGGGTGTAGCGGACGGTCCAGCCGTCGTCCTCGAGCTCGGCGGCGAACTTGCGCATGGCCGCGAAGAGGAAGGCGATCTTTTTCGGGTGGTGGGGAACGTAGGATGCCTCGTCCGCCACCTCGGCCATCACCACCGTGTCGCGGGCCTTGTCGGCCTCGCGGAGCGCGCGGATGCCGGGCGAGAGCTGGTCGCCGAGGATCAGGACGAGGCGGCTCACCAGGGAATCTCGCTGCCGTCCCAGGCGAAGAAGCGGCCGGTCTGCCCGGGGGTGAGCGAGGCGAGCACGTCGCAGAGGTTCCGCGCGGCCTCGTCGGCGGCGACCTTGCTGTGTCCGGGGTAGTCGGCGGTGAAGGGCGTGTCGACCGTGCCGGGGTGCAGGGCGACGATCGCGGCCTCCTTGCGCTTGCGGCCGATCTCGATGGCCGCGCCGCGGACGATCTGGTTCACCGCGGCCTTGGAGGCGCGGTAGGAATGCCAGCCGCCGATCCGGTTGTCACCGATGGAGCCGACGCGGGCCGACAGGACGCCGACGCGGGAGGGATCCCTGCGGGGCAGGAGCCGTTCGACCTCCGCGAGGACGAGGGCGGGGCCGAGGGTGTTGACGGCGAAGGTCCGGGCCATCTGCTCGGGCGAGACCTGCGACAGGGCCTTTTCCGGCCCCATGCCCTCGGGGGCGAGAATACCCGTGGCGAGGACGATCGTGTCGAAGGGTCCGGCGAGGGCGCCGAGATGGGTGGCGACGCTGTCGGGATCGGTCACGTCCAGCCCGTCCAGCTTGCGCGACAGCGCGGTGACGCGGGCGCCGCGGCGGTAGAGTTCGGCCGCGAGGGCGGCGCCGATGCCGCCCGAAGCGCCGATGACGAGGGCTTCCTTCATGGGGTGCTCCTTCCGGGTCTGGCGGGACGTAGGGCCGGGGCCGGATGTTGCGAGGGGGTGCGGGGTCCCCGGTAAGGAGGATGGGTGCGGGGGATGGGTTGGAAACCCATCCTACGGGGGAGGCATCTCTGGCGCGAAAGTCGATCCTCCCCCTTCCCAAACCCGGCGCAAGGCGTATAGTGCGGCGCCATGACGACCGAGCGCCATATCCCCTCGATCCGGGCCGCCGCGGCCCGGCTGCCGCTCGGCCTGCTTCTGCTTAGCCGCCTCTGAGCGTGCCCCCGGGCGCGAGCGCTCAGAGGTCAGCTTTCGCGCCGAGAAGCAGAAACACAGGATACCGACCATGACCGACAAGAACCGAGTGTTGATCTTCGACACCACGCTGCGCGACGGCGAGCAGAGCCCGGGCGCGACGATGACCCATGGCGAGAAGCTCGAGATCGCCACCATGCTCGACGAGATGGGCGTCGACATCATCGAGGCGGGCTTTCCCATCGCCTCGGAGGGCGACTTCCGGGCGGTGAAGGAGATCGCGGAGCGGGCGAAGGACGCCACGATCTGCGGGCTGGCGCGCGCCAATCTCAAGGATATCGACCGCTGCTGGGAGGCGGTGAAGCATGCGCGCTCCCCGCGCATCCACACCTTCATCGGCACCTCGCCGCTGCACCGCGCCATCCCGAACCTGACCATGGACGAGATGGCCGAGCGCATCCACGAGACGGTGACCCACGCGCGCAACCTCTGCGACAACGTGCAGTGGTCGCCGATGGACGCGACGCGGACGGAATGGGACTATCTGTGCCGGGTGGTGGAGATCGCCATTCGCGCCGGGGCCACCACGATCAACATTCCCGACACCGTGGGCTATACCGCGCCGCGGGAGAGCGCCGACCTGATCCGGCGGCTGATCGCGGCGGTGCCGGGGGCGGAGGACGTGGTCTTCGCCACGCACTGCCACAACGATCTGGGCATGGCGACGGCCAATGCGCTCGCCGCCGTCGAGGGCGGGGCGCGGCAGATCGAGTGCACGATCAACGGCCTCGGGGAGCGCGCGGGGAACACCGCGCTCGAGGAGGTGGTGATGGCGCTGAAGGTGCGCCACGACATCATGCCCTTCGACACCGGGATCGACACCCGCAAGATCATGGCGGTGAGCCGCCGGGTCGCCACGGTCTCGGGCTTCGCCGTGCAGTTCAACAAGGCGATCGTGGGCAAGAACGCCTTCGCCCACGAGAGCGGCATCCACCAGGACGGGATGCTGAAGAACGCCGAGACCTTCGAGATCATGCGGCCCGAGGACGTGGGTCTGTCGGAGACCTCGCTGGTCATGGGCAAGCATTCGGGGCGCGCGGCGCTGAGGGCGAAGCTGAAGGACCTCGGGATCGAGCTCGCGGACAACCAGCTCAACGATGTCTTCGTGCGGTTCAAGGATCTCGCCGACCGCAAGAAGGAGGTCTACGACGAGGATCTCGTGGCCCTCGTGGGTCAGAACGACGGGTCGGAGGACCAGGTGAAGCTGGTGTCCCTGCGCGTCGTCTGCGGCACCGGGGGGCCTGCGGAGGCTCGGATGGTGCTGTCGGTCGATGGCGCGGAGACGGAGGTCGAAACCACGGGCGACGGGCCGGTGGACGCTGCGTTCAACGCCGTGAAGGCACTCTTTCCCCATGGCGGGCGGCTCGAACTCTACCAGGTGCATGCGGTGACGGAAGGAACCGACGCTCAGGCCACGGTGAGCTGCCGGCTGCAGGAGGAGGGGCGGATCGCCACGGGAATGTCGTCCGACACCGACACGGTGGTGGCGAGCGTGCGCGCCTACGTGAACGCGCTTAACCGCCTGATCGTGCGGCGCCAGAAGACGGCGCCGGGGGCGGACGTCAAGGAGATCAGCTACAAGGACGCGGGGGAATGACCGGGCACGGGAGGGGGGCCGCGCAACCCTCCCGTGCGCTCCTCGGCGGGGCGCGGGTGGCGGATCTGCGCGGGGCTCGGCCCCAGACCCCGGGATGCTCCCGGGCAGAACAAGGCGGGGCGCGGGCGAAGGTGCGGGGCGCGCGGGGCCTCGATCTTCGGCGGGACGGGCAAGGCAGACGCGCGCGGACGCATTCAAGGGGGCGGGGGGCGCGGGGCGGGTCATGAGCCGCACCCGGGAGACCGACGCCATGTGGGACGCCTTCTGCGCGGCGACCGGTGCGGAGGGCGACTATACCGTCTTCGCCTTCGGGGACGGGCCGGAGCTGATGGACGAGCTTGCCGGTCTCGTCCTGCACGGGCCGAAGCGGGCGACGGCGAGCCTGCTGCGGGATTACGAGGCCGAGGGGGCGCCCCTGCCCCGGCCCGGCGACCATTCCGTCTTTCTGGGCGGCGACGGGCTGCCGCGGGGGATCATCCGCACCACCGAGATCCGCGTCGGGCCGCTGTCCTCCGTCGACGCGGCCTTCGCCTGGGACGAGGGCGAGGGCGACCGGACGCGGGCGGACTGGCTGGACATGCACACCCGCTTCTTCATGCGGCAGGCGGAGGCCGAGGGCTTCGCCTTTCACCCGGAGATCGAGACCGTCTTCGAAAGGTTCGACCTGGTCTGGCCCCGGCCCGGGGGCGGCTGACCCTTCCGCCGCCGCGCGGATTCTGGCACAGGCCGGCCATGCCCCGCTATGCGCTCAGGATCGAATATGACGGCGGGCCCTTCTCGGGCTGGCAGCGGCAGAGGGACGTGCCGAGCGTTCAGGGCGCGCTCGAGGCGGCGCTGGCGCGGCTGCAGCCGGGCGATGCCAAGGTCGCGGCGGCGGGCCGGACGGACGCGGGGGTCCATGGCCTCGGACAGGTGGCGCAGGCGGATCTGGAGAAGGACTGGACGCCGTTCCGGCTGATGGAGGCGCTGAACTACCATCTGAAACCGGCGCCGGTGGCGGTGACGGCCTGTGCCCGGGTGGCGGAGGACTGGCACGCGCGGTTCTCGGCGGTGGAGCGGCAGTATCTCTACCGGATCGTTGTCCGGCGGGCGCCCCTCGTGCTCGAGGCGGGGCGGGCCTGGCAGCTCGGACACGGGCTGGATGCGGGCGCCATGCGCGAAGGCGCGGCGGAGCTTCTCGGGCATCACGATTTCACCACCTTCCGGTCGGTGATCTGCCAGGCCGCGAGCCCCGTGAAGACGCTCGACCGGCTCGACGTGGAGGAGGTGGCGCGGGCCGACGGCTGCGCGGAACTGCGGTTTCACGTCCGGGCGCGGTCGTTCCTGCACAACCAGGTGCGCAGCATCGTCGGCACGCTGGAGCGGGTCGGCGCCGGGGCCTGGACGCCCGGGGACGTGGGGCTCGCGCTGGCGGCGCGGGACCGGGCGGCCTGCGGGCCGGTGGCGCCGCCGCAGGGGCTCTATCTTGCCCGTGTGGGCTATCCCGCGGACCCGTTCGAGGCACCCGGCGCCGCGCTGGCGGACGGGGTCCGGAGGGAGTGAGCCCGGGGCCGAGGGGGCGCGGGCGGGGTGCCTCCCCCGTCCGACGCCCCATTGAGGGAGCGGCAGCGGCGGGGCGGGTGACCTCACGATGCGGTGAGCGGGCGGCGCGCGGGAGGGTGCCGCCCGGGGACCGGACGCCCGACGGCCGCGGCAGACGGGCGGGCCTGCGCAGACGGGCCGGAACGAGCGCGACCGGTCTTCAGCCCTGCCCCGCCGGCGCCGGCGTGGGTGTTCCGCGGCGGCGTCCGCGGAAATCCCCCGGAGCGTTCGGCGGTTTGCGCCCCGCCGGCGATGCGCTACAGATTGGCGAGGGGTTCCAACGGGAACCGGAGACCTTGGGGGTCCGATACTTGAGCCGTTCTGCCACCACCCGCCTTGCGACCCTGCTTCTGGCCTGGAGCCTGGCCGGTTCGGCGGGCGCCGTGACCGTGAGCATCGAAGCCGGACCCGACGAGGAGCTGGAGGCGGCGCTGGCCGGCGCCTCGCTGGTCCGGGAATTGCAGAGCCAGGGGGATGCGACCGCGCAGGATCTCGTCGCCGCGGCCCAGGCGGATTACCGGCGGCTGCTGACCGCGCTCTACAACGAGGGATTCTACGGCCCGGTCGTCTCGATCCTGATCGACGGGCGCGAGGCGGCGACGATTCCGCCGGTGGGCGGGCCGACGCAGGTGCAGAGCATCGCCATCCGGGTGGAGCCCGGTCCGGCCTTCACCTTCGGCCGGACCGAGGTGGCGCCCGTTCCGCCGGGGACCGATCTGCCCGAGGAGTTCGCGGCGGGACAGCCCGCGCGGACCGCCGTGATCCGGCGCGCCGTGCGCACCGGCGTGAGCGGCTGGCGCGAGGCGGGCCATGCCCGCGCCGAGGTGGCGGGCGAGGATATCGTGGCGGTGCATCCGCAGGAGCGTCTGGACGTGGCGGTGGCGCTGGCGCCGGGGCGGCGCTACACCTTCGGCCCGCTGCTCGTGAGCGGCAACGAGGATGTTCGCACCCGGCGGATCGTGCAGATCGCGGGCCTGCCCACGGGCGAGATCTATGACCCCGACGCGGTGCAGCGGGCGACGGAGCGGCTGCGGCGGACGGGAGCCTTCTCTTCGGTGGTGCTGCGGGAGGCCGAGACCGACGGGCCGGGCGACACGTTGCCGGTCACCGCGGAGGTGGTGGAACAGGCGCCGCGGCGGATCGGCTTCGGCATCGAGGTGAGCTCGATCGACGGGCTCGGGGTCTCGGCCTTCTGGCTGCACCGCAACCTCCTCGGCGGCGCGGAGCGGTTCCGGGCGGAGCTCGAGGTCGACCAGATCGGGCTCGACGGGGACCGGCCCGATTTCGGTCTGAACCTGAGCTTCTCGCGGCCCGGGACCTTCGGCCTCGACCGGGATCTCTATGCGACGCTGGAACTGGAGGACGCGGTCGACCAGCTCGTGGAGGTCCGCGCGGCCGAGGCGGAGCTGGGGCTGACGCAGCTCGTGGGAGAGGACCTGACGCTGTCGGCAGGCCTTGGCCTGCGCTACGCCGAGGTCACGACGGGGTTCTTCGATGTCGAATACCTGCTCGTCACCCTGCCGCTGAGCGCGACGCTCGACCGGAGGGACGATGCGCTGGACCCGGCGTCCGGCTATTATCTCGACGCGGAGGTGACGCCCTTCGTGGGGATCGAGAATGCCGAGAACGGCGTGCGGCTCTTCACGGATGCGCGGGTCTACCGCAGTTTCGGGGCGGAGAGCCGGCTGACCTTCGCGGGCCGGCTGCAGATCGGGTCGCTGTCGGGGCCGGTGGGCGTGGATGCGCCCACTGATTTCCTGTTCTACTCGGGCGGCGGCGGCACGGTCCGGGGACAGCCCTTCGAATCGCTGGGCGTCGAGGTGCCCGGCGGCGAGATCGGGGGCAATTCCTTTCTCGGCACGCAGCTCGAGGCGCGGTACCGGATCCGCGACAATATCGAGGCCGTGGCCTTCTACGATTACGGCATGGTCGGCGCGGACACCTTCGTGGACGAGGACAGCCCGTCCCATGCCGGGGCCGGGATCGGGGCGCGCTACCTGACGGGCGTGGGGCCGATCCGGGTCGATATCGCGACGCCGGTGAGCGGCGACAACGCGGGCGAGAGCGTGGAACTCTACATCGGGATCGGACAGGCGTTTTGAGTCATCTGCTGCGGGCCTTCGCCCTTCTGCTTCTTCTGATCGCCCCCTTCACCGCCGCGGCCCAGGGCCGGTTCGAGCAGGCGGAGGGGGAGGACGATCCGGGATACCTGGCGCGGCTCCTGCAGGACAACCTGTCGGGCGCGGGGCGGGACGTGCGGATCACCGGGTTCCGGGGCGCGCTGTCGTCGCAGGCCACCATCGAGCGGCTGAGCATCGCCGATGCCGACGGGGTGTGGCTGGTGGCCGAGGATCTGCTGCTGGACTGGAACCGGAGTGCGCTTCTCCGGCGGCGGCTGGACGTGAACGCCTTGAGCGCGGGGCGGATCGCGATCCTGCGGCCGCCGGTGACCGAGGAGGCGCCGCGGACCGCCCCGTCACGCCAGGCGACGCCGTTCACGCTGCCGGAACTGCCGGTATCGGTGGAGATCGACGAGCTTGCGGTCGAGCGTATCGAGATCGGCGACCATTTCATCGGCGAGCCGGTGGCGCTGACGCTGAACGGCGAGGTGGCGCTGCAGGGGGGCGAGGGCTTTGCCAACATCACCGCGCGGCGGCTCGACGAGACCACGGGAGAGTTCCAGCTTGCCGGGGAATTCTCGAACGAGACGCGGATCCTGTCGCTCGACCTGAGGCTGGAAGAGGGTCCGGGGGGCATCGTGGCGACGCGGCTCGACATTCCGGGCGCGCCGGCGCTGGAGACGGAGATTTCCGGCACCGGCCCGCTCGACGATTTCGCGGCGGAGCTGTCCCTGTCCACGGACGGGGTGCAGCGGATCGGCGGGAGCTTCACCCTGACCGCGGAGCCGCAGCCGGGCAGCGAGGCGCCGGTACGGGTCATCGCGCTCGACGTGGCGGGGGATGTGGCCTCTCTGCTGGCACCGGACTACGGCGCCTTTTTCGGCCCGGACGTGTCGCTGGTGGCGCGGGTGCGGCAGGAGCCGGAGGGCGGGATCGTCGTGCCGGAGCTGTCGCTTCAGGCGCAGGCGGTGACGCTGGAGGGTTCGCTGGTCATCGCCGAGGACGGCTGGCCGGTGAACTTCGCCCTCGAGGGTGCGCTGCGCAGCGACGGCGAGCCGCTCCTGCTGCCGATCGGCGGGCCGCCCACCTTCGTGGACGGCGGGCAGATCTTTCTCGCCTACGACCAGGCCGAGGGAGAGGACTGGTCGGGCTATGCCTTCCTCGAGGGCTTCACCCGGCCGGGGATCGACCTGCCGTCGGTAACGATCTTCGCGGACGGGGTGATCCGGCCGGACAGCGCCGAGGACCCGGACGGGTTCGCCAATGCTGTGCTGGAATTCCAGGCCACGGATCTCGAGCTGGACGACCGGGGGCTGTCGGAGGCCCTGGGCAGCAACCCGGCGGGCCGCGCCACACTGGTCATCAACGACGGCGCGCCGCTGAAGGTGGAGGACGTCTCCATCGCGAGCGCGGGGCTCGTGCTCTCGGGCGGCGCCGTCGTGGAGCAGGAGCCGCTTGCTCTGGCCTTCGCCGTCGAGGCGGAGGCGGAGGATTTCGGCCGCTTCGCCACGCTGTCGGGGCTCGAGGACCTGGGCGGCGCGGGGCTGATCGCGGCCGAGGGGCGGGTCAGGCCGCTGTCGGGCATCTTCGACCTCGGCCTGACGGCCCAGACGCGGGACCTGGAACTGGGGAACGAGCGGGTGGACCCGCTCCTGACCGGGGAGAGCACGCTGCGACTGGAGGCCTCGCGCGACGAGGCCGGCACGCGGGTGGAGCTTTTCGAGCTGCGCGCGGACCAGCTCTCCGCGGACGGGCAGGCCTTCGCCGCCGAGGGCGTCATCGACGCGGAGGTCTCGGCGCGGCTGGCGGAGCTGTCGGTCCTGTCGCCGGAGCTGTCGGGTCCGGGCACGCTGACCGCGACGGTGACGGAGCGGGACGGCGAGACGGTGACCTTCGATCTGGCGCTCGACGCGGCCACGGCGGATCTCGACGTGACGGGCACGGCTCTGGCCTCGGAGGACTACGCCGCGGATGTGCGGATCGCGGCGGACGTGGCGGCGCTCGCGCCGTTCTCGGAGCTCGCCGGGCGGCCGCTTTCGGGAGCGGCCGACCTCGTGATCGAGGGGCGGGTGGAGCCGGAGACGCAGTTCTTCGACCTGACCGCGGCAGGGACGACGCAGGACCTCGGCCTCGGGCTGCCACAGGTCGATCCGCTGCTCGAGGGCGCGGGACGGCTGGAGCTGGCGGTGGCGCGGGATGCCGCGGGGCTGACCCTGTCGCGGCTCGACATCGCCACCGGAGAGGTCACGGCGAGCGGGTCGGCGGCGCTGACCGAGGACGAGACGCGCGCGGCGCTCGAGGCGCGGATCGAGGAGGTCGGGCTGGTCCTGGACGGGCTGAGCGGGCCGGCGACGCTGGTGCTCGATGCCGAGGAAGTGCCGGGAGGGTCCATCGACCTCGCGCTGAGGCTGGCCGCACCGGCGGCGACGGTCACCGCGGATGCGGTGGTGGCGCCCGAGGCGCAGGACTACGCCACGACGGGCACGCTCGAGGCCAGGGTCTCGTCGCTGCGGGCGTTCTCGCCGCTGGCGGGGCGCTCCTTGGGCGGATCCGTGGCGCTCGATGCGGCCTTCGACCTCCGGCCCCTGGCCGGGGCGGGAACGGTCGACCTGTCGGCGCGGACCACCGATCTCGCGGTGGGCATCCCGACGGTGGACCGGCTGCTGCGGGGCCCGGGGACCCTGGAGGCGACGGTCTCCCGCACGGAGGCGGGGACCGTCGTGATAAGGGCGCTCGACCTCGACCTGCCGAACCTGACGGCGGATGCGGAGGCGACGGTGGAGGGCGCCACGGGCCGCGCCACCTTCGACGCGCGGCTGGCGGATGCGTCGCTCCTGGCGCCGGACCTGTCGGGACCGGTGACGGTGGGAGGCTCGGCGAGCCTCGGGGCCTCCGGGGCATGGCGGGTGAACGCGGATGTTGCGGCCCTCGACGGCGCCACGGCGACGGTCAGCGGCACCGCGGGACCGGGGAGCGCGCTGGACCTCTCGGTCACCGGACAGGCGCCGCTGGGCCTCGTGAACCCGTTCCTCGGCACGCAGAGGCTGACCGGAGCGGCACGGTTCGATCTGAACGTGGGGGGACCGTCGCTCGCGGCGATCTCGGGGCAGGTGTCGGTGACCGATGCGCAGCTCTCGCTGCCGACGCTGGGGCAGAGCATCCCGGATATCGACGGCTCGATTTCCCTGTCGGGCGGACGGGCGCAGGTCGATCTGACGGCGGCGGGGCCGGAGGGGGGCGTGATCCGGATCGGCGGGCCGGTCGGCCTGTCCGCGCCCTTCGTGGCGGCGCTGGACGTGACGGTCTCCCGGCTCGTCCTGACCGATCCGCAGCTCTATTCGACGGTGCTGGACGGGTCGCTCGGCATCGACGGGCCGCTGACGGGAGGCGGCACGATCTCGGGCGACATCCTGCTGGGACGGACGGAGGTGCAGGTGCCCTCCTCGACGGTCGGCGCGCTGGGCGAGTTGCCGGAGGTGCGGCATGTCCGGCCCGAGGCCGGCGTGCGCAGGACGCTGGAGCGCGCGGGACTGACGGTGGAGGGCGTGCCTGCGGGCGACGGCGGGGGCGGTGGTGGCGGCGGCGGCGGTCGCGGCGGCTTCGGCCTCGACATCGACATCCGCGCGCCGTCTCAGATCTTCGTGCGGGGACGCGGGCTCGACGCGGAACTGGGCGGCGAGCTGACGCTCGGCGGCACCACCTCGGACGTGCGGCCGGTGGGGGCCTTCGAGCTCAGGCGCGGGCGGCTCGACGTGCTTCAGCAGAGGTTCGACCTGACCGAGGGCCAGGTGCAACTTGCGGGCGATTTCGTGCCGGTGCTGCGCTTCGTGGCGGAGACCACCGCGCGGGACGGGACCGTGGTCCGGATCGTGCTCACCGGACCCGCCTCGGACCCGACGCTGGTGCTGGAAAGCGAACCGGACCTGCCGGAGGACGAGGTTCTGGCGCGGCTCCTCTTCGGGCGGAACATCAGTGCGATCACGCCCCTGCAGGCGGTGCAGCTCGCCTCCGCCGCGGCGACCCTGGCGGGACGCGGGGGCGGGTTCGTCGGCTCGATCCGGGAAAGCCTCGGGGTGGACGATTTCGACCTCACCACGGACGAGAGCGGCAATGCGGCGGTGCGGGTCGGGACCTACATCACCGAGAACATCTATACGGATCTGGAGGTGAACTCCCGGGGGGAGACGCGGATCGACCTGAACCTCGACATCACCGGGAACCTGACGGCGCGCGGCAGCGTGGAAAGCTCGGGCGAGACCTCGCTGGGGGTCTATTTCGAGCGGGATTACTGAGGCGCGCGACGGCGCGGGCGGCGGGCCATGAGCCGCAGAGCCCCGGCAGCGGCCGGGAAGCCGCTCCCGGGCTGTCGGCGAATTCAGTGGGTCCAGGCGCCGCGGCGGTTGGTGGCGAAATTCTCGCCATAGCCGCCGGGGCGGATGTTGGCGGAGCGGTCCTGGGGGTCCTTCACCACGGCGTCGATGCCGTGTTCGCGGGCGTAGGCCACGGCCTCGTCCCTGGTGTCGAAGCTGAGGCGGACCTGGCTTTGCGTGTCGTCGGAAGAGGTCCAGCCCATCAGCGGATCGACGTCGCGGCCGGTCTGGTTGGGGAACTCGAGGACCCAGCGTTTCGTCCGCGCGGCGCCGGAGGACATCGCGGTCCGGGCGGGGCGGTAGATACGTGCGCGCATGGGGGCCTCCCTCTTCGGCTGCGGGGGCGGCGGATGCCGACCCTCCGCCGGTGTCCCGGCGGTTATGGGGACGCCACGGAGCCGATGCAAGGGGCGGAACCGCCGCGCCCCTGCCCCGTTCCGCCGGAGAGGACGAGGGCAGCCCCGAAAGGAGCCCAAGCGATGAGACCGATCCTTCCCGTTGCCGCCGCCCTGCTCGCCGCCGGTCCGGCGCTCGCCGAGAGCCACATGTCGCAAGGCGGCTGGATCGCCGAGGTGCAGGGCCGCGACGGCGCGGCCCATGGCACGGTCACGGTGGAGCCCACGGCCTCCGGCACGATGGTGGTGGAGCTCGATCTCGCCGGTCTGCCGACGGGCACGCTGGCGGTGCATCTGCACGAGACCGGCGACTGCTCGGCCGAGGACTTCTCCTCCGCCGGCGGCCATATCGCGGGTGATGCGAGCCACGGCGTCGAGAGCGCGGACGGCCCGCATCCGGGCGATCTGCCCAACGTCCTGCCCGAGGAGGGCGGCGCGGTCCAGGTCCAGTTCTTCAATGACCGGCTCACGGGGGAGATGATGACGGACGCGGACGGCGCCGCCTTCGTGGTGCATGCGGGCGCGGACGACTACGAGAGCCAGCCCGCGGGCGACGCGGGCGACCGGATCGCCTGCGGCGTGTTCGAACCGCGGGAGTGACGCCCGCGGGCCGGGGTCAGCCGCCCCGGCCCGTCCGCTCCTGCAGCGCGTCGATGCGGCGCGAGGCCTCGGCCTTGGTCAGGTCCGGCTCGAAGGGCTCTCCGGCTTCCTCGCAGAGCGTTTCGAGATAGCTCGCCTGAGCGCCGGTCATCGGCTCGTCGCCGGTGACCCACTTGTCCACGGGTTTGTCGGCATTTCCGGGCGCCTCGCGTTTCGGGGCCCTCGTCTCGCGCGGATCGTCCATGACACCTGCTCCGTCGTGGGGTAGAGTTCATGCAATGTTCCACGCGCCGTCCGGTTCCCTCCTTGAACCCCCTGCGCCGCATCGCAGATAGAGCGGAAGACAAGGACCCTGCCCCATGCACAACAACCGCCCCGACGCCCTGCCCGTCCTGCACGCCCCCGCGCCGGACGTGCGTGTCCGCGAAAAGCTTGAGGGCGGGCGGCGATTCGTCATGCAGACGGAATTCGCGGCAGCGGGCGACCAGCCCACCGCCATCGCGGAGCTGTCGGAGGGGGTGACGTCGGGCGAGCGCAACCAGGTTCTGCTGGGTGCCACGGGCACCGGCAAGACCTTCACCATGGCGAAGGTGATCGAGGAGACGCAGCGCCCGGCGATCATCCTCGCCCCGAACAAGACGCTGGCGGCGCAGCTCTACGGGGAATTCAAGGGCTTCTTCCCGGACAATGCCGTGGAGTACTTCGTCAGCTATTACGACTACTACCAGCCCGAGGCCTATGTGCCGCGGTCGGACACCTACATCGAGAAGGAATCCCAGATCAACGAGCAGATCGACCGGATGCGCCACTCGGCCACCCGGGCGTTGCTGGAGCGGGATGACGTGATCATCGTGGCCTCGGTGTCCTGCATCTACGGCATCGGCTCGGTCGAGACCTACGGGGCGATGACCCAGGACCTCCATGTCGGGAAGTCCTACGACCAGCGCAAGGTCATGGCGGATCTCATCGCGCAGCAGTACCGGCGCAACGACCAGGCCTTCCAGCGCGGCACCTTCCGGGTGCGCGGGGATACGCTCGAGGTCTTCCCGGCCCACCTCGAGGACCGGGCGTGGAAGCTGTCGTTCTTCGGCGAGGAACTGGAGGCGATCACCGAATTCGACCCGCTGACGGGCGAGAGGACGGACACGTTCGAGCGCATCCGCATCTACGCCAACAGCCATTACGTCACGCCGCGCCCGACGATGCAGCAGGCGATCATCGGCATAAAGAAGGAGCTGCGCCAGCGGCTCGACCAGCTTGTGGCCGAGGGCAAGCTCCTCGAGGCGCAGAGGCTGGAGCAGCGGACGAACTTCGACATCGAGATGCTGGAGGCCACGGGCGTCTGCAACGGGATCGAGAACTACTCGCGCTATCTCACGGGCCGCGCGCCCGGCGAGCCGCCGCCGACGCTGTTCGAGTTCATCCCGGACAACGCCATCGTCTTTGCCGACGAGAGCCACGTCTCGGTTCCGCAGATCGGCGGGATGTACAAGGGCGACTACCGGCGGAAGTTCACCCTGGCCGAGCACGGCTTCCGCCTGCCCTCCTGCATGGACAACCGCCCGCTCAAGTTCGAGGAATGGGACGCGATGCGCCCGCAGACGGTCTTCGTCTCGGCGACGCCCGCCGACTGGGAGCTCGAGCAGGCGGGCGGGGTCTTCACCGAGCAGGTGATCCGGCCCACGGGTCTTCTCGACCCGGAGGTGGAGATCCGCCCGGTGGAGATGCAGGTGGACGACCTCCTCGACGAGGTGCGCCGGGTGGCGGCGAAGGGCTTCCGGACGCTGGCCACGGTGCTGACGAAGCGGATGGCCGAGGACCTGACGGAATACATGCACGAGCAGGGCATCCGGGTGCGCTACATGCATTCCGATATCGACACGATCGAGCGGATCGAGATCCTGCGCGACCTGCGGCTCGGGGCCTTTGACGTGCTGGTGGGGATCAACCTCCTGCGCGAGGGGCTCGACATCCCCGAATGCGGACTGGTGGCGATTCTCGACGCGGACAAGGAGGGGTTTCTCAGGTCCGAGACCTCGCTCGTCCAGACCATCGGGCGGGCGGCGCGAAATGCCGAGGGCAAGGTCATCATGTATGCCGACCGGATCACCGGGTCGATGGAGCGCGCGATGCGCGAGACGGACCGCCGCCGCGCCAAGCAGATGGCCTACAACGAGGAGCACGGGATCACGCCGGAGACGGTCAGGAAGAACGTCGAGGACGTGCTCGCCGGGCTCTACAAGGGCGACGTGGATATGAGCCGGGTGACCGCGAAGGTGGACGTGCCCACGGGCGGCAACCTGCAGGCGGTGCTGGAGGGGCTGCGGGCGGACATGCGCAAGGCCGCGGAGAACCTGGAGTTCGAGGAGGCGGCGCGGCTGAGGGACGAGGTCAAGCGGCTGGAGACGGTGGATCTGGTGGTGTCCGACGATCCGCTGGCGCGGCAGCAGGCGGTGGACAAGGCCGTGGGCGAGGCGCGCAAGGCCGAGGGGCGCTCGACCGCGGGCCGCGCCGGGCAGCGGGGCGGGAACGTGCAGCGGCGGAAGAAGCGGTAGGGGCCGGGGGGCGGCTCCGGGTGCGGGGGTGCGGCGTGGGGCAAGGGCCAGCGCGCCTTCGACGACGGCAAACCTGCGCCCCGGCGCGGACTTGCGGCGAAGCCGCCGCGCCTCAGGCCGGCGCGAAGCCCCACTCCGGCGCAGACTCAAGGGGCGCCGCCCCTTGACCCCGGCCCGGCGCTGGGCCCCCCTGAGGCCATGCGCATCAAGGGGGGATGGTCATGCCGCTGACAGGGTTCGATCACGTCAATATCCGCACGACGAAACTCGCAGAGATGATCGCCTGGTACGGCGAGGTGCTGGACCTACATCCGGGGCGGCGGCCGCCGTTCGCCTTCGACGGCGCCTGGCTCTATCTCGGTGGCACGGCGGTGATCCACCTCGTCGAATGCGCCGATCCCTGCGCCCCCGGGACAGGCGCTGTCGCTCGAGCATTTCGCTTTCCGCGCCAAGGGGATGACGGAGATTCGCGGGCGGCTCGAGGCGAAGGGCGTGGCCTACTCGGTCGATCCGGTCCCGGGGTTCCCGGTGGTGCAGATCAACCTCCACGACCCCGAAGGCAACCATATCCACATCGATTTCGACGCGGCCGAGGCCGAGGCGGCGTGACCGCTCTGGGCGGGCGCGGGCCGGGCGCTATCTCACGCCCATGATCCGCCGCGCGCTTGCCATCGCTGCCCTTCTCGCCGCCGGACCCGCCCTCGCGTGGGAGTTCACGGCGACGCCGGTCTGCACCCTGTCCCACGAGGCCGAAGGGTCGGCCTGGGAGGTGACCTACGATCCGGCGGCGGAGCTTTACGCCATCGCGATCACGCTCTCCGAGGGCGGCTGGCCGGAGGCGGAGGTCTTCTCCATCGGCTTCGCGGGCGGGCGGTCGCTGGTCATCTCCACCGACCGGCATGTGCTGTCCGGGGGCGGGGCCACGCTGACGGTGACGGACCGGGGGTTCGGCAACGTGCTCGACGGGCTCGAGTTCAACGCCGCGGCGCGGGCCTTCGCGGGGGACGGAGAGGCGCTCGCGGCGCTCGATGGCGCCGCGCCCGAAGTACAGGCCTTCCGCGCCTGCGTGGCGGGCGGACTGGTCTGACCGCGCTCTAGCTCCGCCGGATCGCCGCGACGAGGGCGAGGACGACGACGGCCCCGACTGCCCCCATCGCGAGGATCACCAGGGCGCCGCCCGCGGCCAGGGCCGTCAGGCCGAGAGCCGCGAGGACGAAGGGCGTGGCCAGCGCCGCGACCACGCCGAGGGCAAGGTAGAGCGGCCGGTTGCCGCCCGTCACGAGGGACGCGATCCAGCCTGCGGCGAGACCCACGAGTATGAGCAGGATCAGGGCAACCGTGCCCAGCGCGTCCAGCAAACCTTCCATCCTTGACCTCTCCCCGGTGCGTTGCCCGGGGGAAACCCGGTTACCAGCCTTCGGTTCCCGGCCCGCCCTTGACGAGGCCGCGCAGGTTGGGCGTGACCCAGCCGCCGTAGAAATCCCCCGGCTGGGGCGTCACCTCCATGGAGCCCACGAAGCAGGCGTCCATGGCATGGGCGTAGATCGCGAGGTGATCCTTCAGGGCCGCGAAACCGGGGGCGGGATCGGGATAGTCCCAGGCGCAGCGGGGCGCGGTCCTGCCGCCCGCGGAGAGCGTCCAGTAGCGCGCCCGGCCCTTCCACTCGCAGAAGGACCGCCCCGGCGCGGGCGCAATGTCGGCGAGGATGGCCGCGCGCGGGAGATAATAGGTGGGCGCGTGGTGGGTTTCGAGCACCCGCAGCGCCTCCGCCGTATGGACGATCTCCTCTCCCCCGAGGATCACGCGCAGCACCGCGCCCGCGGGCTCGATCCGCGGCGGGCGGGGGTAGTCCTGCACGGTCTCCGGGGCAAGCGCCATGGGCGGGAGCTAGCCGGGGGGCGCGCTGCGGCAAGACGGGGCTTGCCGGGCGCGGCGGCGGCGCCAATCTGGGGGGCATGGCAGAGCAGAGACGCGATCCGGTCAACGAGACCGACGACGAGGCACGGGCGCTGGCCCGACGGCTGGTGGCGGAGGCCTCGTACGGCGCGCTCGCCGTGCAGGATCCCGAGGGCGGCGCGCCGCTGGTGAGCCGGGTGGCGGTGGCGGCCATGGGCGGCCTGCCGGTGCTGCTGGTGTCGGACCTGTCTGTGCATACGAGGGCTCTGGCGGTGAACCCGGCCTGCTCGATCCTGCTGGGCGAGCCGGGGCCGAAGGGCGATCCGCTGACCCATCCGCGCCTGACCTGGGTGGGGTGGGCCGAGCCGGTGGAGAAGGCCGCGCACCGGGAGGCGTGGCTGGCGCGCCACCCGAAGGCGCAGCTTTACATCGATTTCAGCGATTTCCGGATGCTGCGGCTGGCGCCGGTCCTCGGCCTGCTCAACGGCGGCTTCGGCAAGGCCTACCGGCTGGCGTCCGGGGACCTGGTCTCCTGACCGAGGGCCGCGACCAGCGCCCGCACGCGGGCCTCGGAGGTCTGCCGCAGGCCCGGAGGCGCAAGGCCGAGGGGCGCGGCGGCCGGCGCGGGTCCGGAGCAGGAGGCGTGAAGCTCGGTGACGCCGGTCTCTGCAACGAGGCGGCGCGCATGGTCCGGGCCGACGCCGGCACCGGCCATCACGATGATGCGGCCCGCGGCGCGGCTGACGAGCGCGGCAAGACGCTCCCGCCCGTCCCAGGCGGTGGCGGCGCCGCCGCTCGAGAGGAGGCGCGAGAAGCCGAGAGCGATGGCCGCATCGAGCGCCGCGAGAGGATCCGGGACGACGTCGATCACCCGGTGGAGCGTGAGGGAGAGAGGCCCCGCCTCTGCGGCGAGCCTCCCGAGAAGGGGGACGTCGAGACCGCCCGAGGCGTCCTGCGCGCCGATCACCACCCCCTCGAGACCGGCGGCGCGGGCGGCGCGGATGTCGGCGGCCATGATCTCCGCCTCGGCGGCATCGAAGCGAAAGAGGCCGGCGCGAGGGCGGATCATCGCGTGGACCGGGATCGGCAGGCGCGCGGCCTCGGCCATGAGGCCCGCCGAAGGGGTGAGACCGCCTTCGGACAGCGCGGCGCAGAGTTCGATCCGAGCCGCGCCCCCGGCATGGGCGGCGGCAAGGCCGGCGGCGGTGTCGACGGGAACTTCGAGCGGGATCATCGGGCGGCCTCGGCGGGGGTGCGACTGTGCGGGTGATCCTCCTTCTGGGCGCGGCTGTCCATATGGACGGCCCCTCGCCCGCCCTGCGGGACCGGGCCGTGCATGCCGCACGGCTCTGGCAGGCCGGAGAGGCGGCCATGGTGCTGGCCAGCGGCGGGGCGCGCGCGGGACGGATGGCGGAGGCCGAGGCGGCGGCGGGCGTGCTCGGCGGAATGGGCGTGCCGGAGTCGGCGATCCGGCTCGAATGCGCGGCGCGGAGCACCTGGGAGAACCTCCTGTTTTCGCGGCCGATCCTTCGGGAGATGGGGGCGGCGGAGGTGCTTCTGGTCACGGATCGCCTGCACATGCCGCGCGCCCTGATCGCGGCGCGGAAGACCGGGGTGCGGGTGCTGGCGCGGCCCGCGGTCGCGGGGGGCGACAGGCGGCTCTGGCGGCTTGCCCTGCGTGAGGCGGCGGCCTGCGCGGCCTATGCGCTGCGGCGGCGGGAACCCGGCCGGGGGGCGGGACCAGACGGCGCGGGGCGGACCGGGCGGCGTTAACCGCGCCTTAACTGCGGGCGGTCTATGCGGGGTGGACCCTGCGGAGGGCCGCGATGCTGCGCCTGTGCCTGATGATCCTGCTGACCTGCGCCGGCGACGCCGCGGCCGGGCCATGGATGCGCGGCGAGGGGGAGGTGTTTCTTTCCTTCGGCACGAACGTGGCGCTGTCGGATACGGCGCAACGGCCGGTGCACTGGGACCCGACGGTCTATCTGGAATACGGGCTGACCCCGCGGCTGACCCTCGGCGCCGATCTCTACATCGCCAATGGCGACGAGGAGGAGACGGGCTCCGTCTTCCTGCGCTTTCCCCTGCACGCGGCGGAGACGGGCCTGCCGGTCTCGGCCAGCCTCGCCTACGGGCTGCGGCATGACCGGCTTGCCGACGAGACGGAACGGATCGCGCGGGCGGGACTGCATGTCGGGCGGCCCTTGCCGCAGGGCTGGCTGTCGGCCGACGCCGCGGCGATCTTCGTGCTGGGCGGCGACCGGACGGAGGGCAAGCTCGACCTGACCTGGGGCCGGTCGATATCGGAGCGTTGGACCGGCGTGCTGCAGATGCAGACCGGCATCGGCACGGCGGGGGATTTCTACGCCAAGGCCGCGCCCTCGGCCCTGATCCGGGTGACCGACCGCACGCGGATCGAGATCGGGGTCGTCCATGCGCTGACCGGCGACCGGGGAACCGGCCTGCGGATCGCGACATGGTGGGACTTCTGAGGCGGCGGCGCCCGGCTTGACACCTCCGCGGACCCGGTCCATTTAGCGGCCATCGGGGCCGTAGCTCAGTTGGGAGAGCGCGTCGTTCGCAATGACGAGGTCAGGGGTTCGATCCCCCTCGGCTCCACCAGATCCTTCGACAGCTGACACGGCAACGGTTCCCCGCGCCCTTCGCCGCGGGGTATCCGCGGCGTCGGGTTCCTGTCCGGCACAGCGGCTGCCATGGCCCAGGGCCGGGGCGGTCCGGTTGCGGGGAACTCCCGCCCGGCAGATCGGCATCGCACGGCGCGCGACGCAAGGAGAGGCGGCATGGCCGGGGTCCGGCCGATGGTCCCGGGCGGCCGCACGGGGGCGACCGCGGGGGAGGGCCGGATGTCCGTCCCGCCGGACCCGGGGCCGGCGCGGATCGGGCCGGCGCACCGCGGGTCCTGGGCGGTCTGACCGGGGGCCGCGCAAGGGCCTGATTTCCGGGCATGAATTCCGAAGCGGCGCGCCGGAGCGCATCGCCCGGCGGTCGGTCGCGGCAGCAGGTTCCCGGCGACGGCGCGCCCGGAGCGAAAGAGACGCCACGTTTTTCGGGATCGGCGGGAACATGGCTGCGACCGACCGGTTCGCCGGGTGACCTTGAACGGACCAGACCTGCCCTGTTCCGGACCGAGCGTGACGGCCCGACGTCGCAAGCTTCGGGCCCGCGCGGAAGCGACGGTCTGCCAGCAATGGAGATGAGCCGAATGTCAGTGATCATCTACAACCTGGCGAGCACGCTGCTTGCCCGGACGATCTGCGAGATCCTGAGCTCCGCGGGGACGCGCGCCGCCGAGCCGGTGGCGGGGCCGCTCGAGAGGCTCTGGGCGTCCGATCCGCCGGGCGGTGTGGACGTGGTGCTGCTCGATCCCTGCCGGCTGTCGCTGCCGGTCGAGGAGTTCGAGGAGCGGACCTGCGCCGCCTTTCCGCAGTGCCGGACCATCGCCTATCTGCCGCCCGAAGCGCAGCCGGTCGCGAAACGCTGCATCGCGGCGGGCTTTGCAGGGGTCGTGTCCCAGTCGAGCGAATTCGAGGTGCTGCAGGAGGCGCTGCGGGCGGCGGAGGCGGACGGCGTCTTCGTCGACGAGGTCTTCGTGGACGGCGGACGGCGGCTCCAGGATCCCTGCGCGGAGCATCTGAGCCCGCGGGAAAGGTCCGTGCTGGAAAGCCTTGCGCGCGGTTACAGCAGCAAGGAGATCGCGGGACAATTGTCCATGAGCGCGAAGACCGTGGAGACCTACAAGGCGCGCGGATTCGACAAGCTTGGCTACAGCCGGCGGCACGAGATCGTCGAGCACGCGATCCAGAACGGCTGGCTCACCTGAGGGGATCGCCGCGGTGCGGCATGTAGGGGCCTGCCCCACAGGCCCGCGCACTTCCCGACTTATGGCGGCCGGGGCCCGCCCCTAGGGTGCGGGCGAGAGCGGCGCGGGGCCCCTGCCCCGGCATCCGCACGACCGGGCAGCCGCCCCGACCGAGATCCGAAGAGCGTCGGAGGACACCTTGCAACGCGCCACGGCCACCAGCCCGGAGCCCGGACTGATCGGCGTGATCGACGAGAATCCGATTCTCGCCGAAGCGCTCTGTCTGCGGCTGAGCGAAGTGTCGCGGTTCCGTGCCTACAGCGCGGGCTGGTCGGACCCGTCGGACCTGCTCGATCTCGACCTGAGCCTGCTGATCCTCGACCCGGCGCAGGCGCCCGGCCCCCTCCCGGAGGTGGTGCCCGCCCTGCGCGCCCTGAACCCGGGGCTGCGGCTGATCGCCTACAGCTCGCGCCCCTCGGTGGCCTGTGCGCGGGACTGCGTGCGCGAGGATTTCCGGGCGTTCCTGACCAAGACGTCGAATTTCGACCAGCTGCTGCAGGCGGCCAGCGCAGTGGCCGGCGGCGGGATGTATTTCGAGCGGCGCTATGCGCAGGCTCTGGTGACGGCGGAGACGCAGGACCCGGCCGGGGACGCGCGGGCCTCCGATGCGGCGGGGGCCGGGCGGCTGAGCGAGCGCGAAGTCGAGGTGCTGCGACGGATCTCGCTCGGCATGAGCCAGAAGCAGATCGCGGCGGATCTCGAGGTCAGCCACAAGACGGTCGATACATACCGGGCGCGGGGGATGCAGAAGCTCGGTCTGAAGGACCGGAGCGAGCTCGTCCGGCACGCCCTCGAAATGGGCTGGATCGAATAGCGATCCGGCCGCGGCGCGAATAGGGCATTTCCAACAGACCAGGACGATTTTCCGGCGCCCCCTGCAGGATGCGGGGGCGCTTTCGTCGTGGGTCACCGCCCTGCGGCTGTGGGGTGCTGCCCTACGGATGTCCGGAGACGCGCGAAAGGTCGGGGGGAATTACCTACGGATGCCCGACACAATCCCGACTGAATAGCCGGCCGGAAACCGCCTAGCTTCCCGGCAAGCCGCGACCATTGCCGCGGCACTGACATGAGAAGAGGACCCGATGGCAAAAATCAGCGTATTCGGAATCGGCTATGTGGGCATCGTTTCGGCCGCCTGCCTTGCGCGCGACGGGCACGAGGTGGTGGCGGTCGATCTCGACCCCGCGAAGGTCGGGATGGTGAACGGCGGCCGGTCGCCCATCGTGGAGCGGGGGCTTGACGCCCTTCTTGCCGAGGTCGTGGGCGAGGGTCGCCTGCGGGCGACCACGGATGCGGGGGAGGCGATGGCGGCGACGGACGCCTCGTTCGTCTGCGTCGGCACGCCCAGCGCGCCGGACGGATCGGTGGGCCTCGATTACGTCGAGGCGGTGTGCCGCACGATCGGCGAAGGAATTGCCGGCAAGGAGAGTTTCCATTCCGTCGTGATCCGCTCGACCATCGTTCCGGGCACCATGGCGCGGGTCTGCATTCCCGCCCTGGAATCGACCTCGGGCCGGACCGCCGGAGAAGGATTCGGCGTGGGCTATTTCCCCGAATTCCTGCGCGAAAGCACGGCGATCGAGGATTATTATGCGCCGGGGCTTATCGTTTTCGGGGCGCTCGATCAGGGAACCGCGGATTTCCTCGGGGAGATCAACGCGCATCTGCCCTGCGTGTCGCATGCCGTCGATCTGTCGACGGCGGAGATGGTGAAATACACCTCGAACGCCTGGCGGGCGATGAAGGTGAGTTTCGCCAACGAGATCGGCAACGTGGCCAAGGCCTCGGGCCTCGACGGGCAGCTCGTCATGCGGCTTCTGTGCAGCGACACCAAGGTGGCGATGTCGCCGCATTTCCTGCGCCCCGGCTTTGCCTTCGGCGGATCGTGCCTTCCGAAGGACGTGCGGGCGCTGCGGGCGCTGGCCGGACGCACGGGCGTGGAGACGCCGCTGCTCGACGCGGTGCTCGAGGCGAACGCAGCGCAGATCCGGCGCGCGGAGGAGATGGTGCGCGCCTCGGGCGACGGGCCGGTCGGCATCGTCGGCATCAGTTTCAAGGCCGGGACGGACGACCTGCGCGAAAGCCCGCTGGCGAGCCTTGCGGCCCGGCTGATCGAGGCCGGCAAGGACGTGCGGATCTACGACCCGTTCGTCTCGCAGGCCTTCCGCGAGAGCGAGGCTGCGGCGGGCCGGGGCGACGGCGTGGTGCCCGACCTCAGCGCGCGGATGCTGGGCAGCATCGACGAACTGATCGACAGCTCGGAAGTGATCCTTGTCGGCAACAGCTACGACGAGGCGCGCGAGCCCCTGCTGAAGGCGCGGGACAGCAAGCCGATGGTGGATCTCACGCGGCTCGACCGGGAGGTGGTCTCCACCGGGCCTTACCAGGGCATCTGCTGGTAATCCGCGATGCTGGGCCACGCCGTCTATATCCTGGGCTTCGTCGCGCTGGCGGCCGCCGTCTGGGCCAGGGACCTCTCGGAACTGGGGTCCCTGGTGGCGGTGCTGGGCGTGATCGGGCTCTGGCGCTACAGCTGGGCGGGGATCAACTTCGGCCGGGCGGCGCTCTTCATCCGGCGGGTCTATCCGCGGATGAAGGCGCGGGCGGAGGCGGCCTACGCCCAACGGGCCGTGCCCGCCCACGCCTATTTCATGGTCACGACCTACAAGATCGACCTTCGGACGACGACGCGCGTCTATCGCTCGATCTTCGAGGCGGCGGCGCGGTCGCGGGGCGGGGCGACCATCGTGGCCTCGGTCGTCGACGGCGCGGACCTGCGCATCATCCGGGACCTTTTCGCCCGGATGGAGGCGGACATGTCCGGCGTGAAGCTGCTGATCGACCAGATCCCCGGCAGCGGCAAGCGGGACGCCATCGCGCGGTCGCTCAGGCTCATCGCGCGGGAATGCCCTTCGGCGCGGGACGTGCTCGTGTTCGTCGACGGCGACAGCTGCGTGCCCGGGGATATCGTGGAACGGTCGGCCGCCTTCTTCACCGATCCGGACCTCGGCGCGCTGACCACGGACGAGGCGGTCGAGATCGAGGACACGCCGCTCTTCCGGCAGTGGTTCGACCTGCGCTTCACCCAGCGGCACATGATGATGTCGTCGATGGCCTTCGGAGGGCGGGTGCTGACGCTGACGGGGCGCATGTCGATCTTCCGGGCGGATCTGGCGACGGAGCCCTCGTTCATCGCGCAGGTGCAGCACGACCATATCGACCACTGGCGGCTCGGGCGGGTCAACTTCCTGACGGGCGACGACAAGTCGACCTGGTTCTGGCTCCTGAGCCGGGGCTACCGGATGACCTACCTGCCGGATCTGCGCTCTGTCTCGATGGAGACCCAGCCGCTGCCCGGCTTCTTCGAGAGCGCCATCGCCCTGATGCGGCGCTGGTTCGGGAACATGCTGCGCACGAACGGCCGGGCGGTGGCGCTGGGGCCGCGGCGGATCGGGGTGTTCACCTGGTGGTCGATCCTCGACCAGAGGGTGTCGATCTGGACCACGCTGACGGGGCCGACGGCGGCGGTGCTGACCGCCATCTTCATCACTCCCGTCGCCCTGCCCGCCTATGTCGCCTGGGTCATGTTCACCCGCTACGTCTTCTGCTCGGTGCTGTCGCTGTTCCGCGGAGGCGGCTTTCCGATCACCTATCCGCCGCTTCTCTACTTCGGGCAGGTGGTCGGCGCGGCGGTCAAGAGCTCCGCCCTGTTCCGGCTCGACCGGCAGAAATGGACCCGTCAGTCGAGTGCCGCGAAGCGTGCGCCGCTGAGCACGGGCCAGAGGCTGCGGGCGGCCTCCTCCACCTACATGCAGGGGCTGGCCTACGCCTGGTTCGGCCTCGGCATCCTCCTCCTGACCGGTCTGCTTTGAGAACGAAGGATTTTCCCATGTCGCACTCCGCGAACACTGACACTGGCCATTCCGGCTCCGCCGACAAGGAGCGCCTGCCGCTGTTGCAGACCTCCGGCGCCGAGAGCGCGGACCAGCCCTCTCCGCTTCATGGCGGCAACGAGCATCCGCTGGTGGACATCCCCTTCACGGTGACGCTGGACGGCCGGCCCTACCACGGGCGCGGGCTGTCGCTGGTGGAGGCCCATGTGCGGGGCCTGCCGGACCCGGCGCTGGACGGGCAGACCCGGCTTGTGCGGCTGTCGTTCGATTTCAACGGGTTCAGCGTATCTCTTCAGCCCAAGGTGCGGGTGATCCGGGGCGAGGACCAGCTCATCCTGCGGTTCACCGAGCCGACGGGCGATCACCTCCCGCAACTGCGCTACCTGCTCAACGAGTATATCTCGGGGGACCTCGTGTCGCTCGGGCAGATCATCCGGTCGGGCTCTCTCGGCGGGCCGTCCGGCGGCAAGGCCGGACAGCCGAAGCCGGGCTTTTTCGGCGTTCTGCGCCGGATCGCGGGCACGCTGGCGGTGCTGGCGCTCACGCTGGCGCTGGTGGGTCTTGCGGCGATGCTGCTGGAGCGGCGGCTGCTGGTCACCGAACTGGAGGCGCCGGGCCTCGTGACCACGTCGGGGGAGACCCTGCGCGCGGTGGCGGACGGCCAGATCAGCTATCTCGATCCCGAGGCGGCGGAGGGCGAGGTGGTCCTCGCGCTTGCCTCCACCCGGGGGGAGACGCTGTCGGTCGCCATGCCCTGCGACTGCACCGCGGTGCCGCTGGGCGTGTCGGAGGGCAGCACGGTCCTGGCCGGCGAGCCGGTCCTGAAGCTCGCCGGGGCCGGGGATGCCGTCGTGGTCGAGGCGCGGGTGAGTGCCGCGGATCTCTTTGCCATGCAGGAGAGCGGCGGCGCGGAGATCCGGCTGCCGGACGGCAGCGCGGTCTTCGGGGCGCTCGCGGGCGATCCGGTGCGCGCGGCCGCCGCCGCCGCGGACGGGCCCACCACGGTGACGCTGACGCCCGAGCCCGCGCTGGCCGGGGCGCGGGTCGGCGAGGTCGCGGCGCTGCGCGTGCACCGCGAGGCGGGCCGGCTGGCCGCGCCGCTGGCCGAGGTCTGGCAGGACGCACGCGACCGGGCCGGCGCGATCCGGGACGACTGGATCGTCCCCATTTTCAACCAGGGCTCGGAGGCCGTGTCCGGCTTTCTGGCCGCCCCTGACCCCGCGGACGCGGAATGAGGAAGACCATCATGCATTCGATCAATCCTGTCATCCTGTCGGGCGGAATGGGTTCGCGCCTGTGGCCCATGTCGCGTGTCCTTCAGCCCAAGCAGTTCCAGCCGGTGAACGGCGTGGACGGGCAGAGCTTCCTGCAGGCCACGGCCCTGCGCCATCGGGGCGCGCCGTTCAACGAACCCGTCGTGGTCGCCAATGCGCGGCAGGTCGGGCTGATCGCCTCGCAGCTGGACGAGGTGGGCGTCAGCCCCACGATCCTCGGCGAGCCAGTGGGACGCAACACCGGCCCCGCGGTTCTGGCGGCCGCGCTCAGGCTGCTCAGGGACGATCCCGACGCGCTGCTTCTGGTGCTGCCCTCGGACCATGTGATCGACGGCGATCTGAACGACGTCGTGGGACGGATGCGGCGCGGCGCCGAGGAGGGCCGGATCGTGACCTTCGGGATCACGCCGCGCTATCCCGAGACGGGCTTCGGCTACATCACCAGGGGCGAGGGCATTCCGGGCTGTCCGGGCCTTCACGCGGTCTCGGCCTTCGTGGAGAAGCCGGACCTCGAGCGGGCGCAGGCGCTGGTGGACGGCGGCAACGCGCACTGGGCCTCGGGCATCTCGCTGATGCGCGCGGACGTGATCGTCGAGGAGTTCCGCAGGCTGGAGCCCGAGACCTTTGCCGCCGTCGAGGCCGCTCTCGAGGACGGGACGGACGGCGAGGCGGGCTCCTGGCTGATGGACGAGGCGGCGTTTTCGAAGGCGCTGGACGAGCCCACCGAACGGGCCGTCTTCGAGCGGACCCAAAGCATCGCCGTGGCGCCGGTGGACGTGGCCTGGAACGATGTCGGCGCCTGGTCCGCGGTGCACAGCATCGGGCGGAAATGCGAGGGCGGCAATGTCCTCGGCCAGGAGGTCATGGCCATCGAGACCCGCAATTCGCTGGTACGCGGCTGCGGCAAGCTGATCGCGGTGATCGGGATGGAGGACGTGATCGTCGTCGATACGCCCGACGCGCTGCTGGTCACCAACCACGGCAATGCGCAGATGGTGAAGGACGCCGTGAAGCGTCTGAAGAACGACGGCCGGCAGGAAGTGGACCGCCATGCGGCGGTCGAAGCGGCGCGCGAGCAGGGGGCGGAACCGGAACCAGGGCCCGGGACGGCGGCGGACCGGACCCGGCGCCTCGAGGTCGCGCCGGGCCGGTTCGCCGAGGTCACCGGAACCGGCGAGGCGGGATCGGTCGTGACCGTCGCAGCGGGCATCGCGCTGCTGAAGGTGCAGGGCGAGCCGACCGAGGCGCGGGCCGGGCAGATCTTCTTCGTGCGGCCCGGAGAGACGGCGCGGATCGGCAACATCGGCAGCGAGGCGCTAACGTTGGTCTCCGTGGACATCGCCGATCCGGACGCGCAGGATCGGAGGCTCGCCCCGGCGCAGGTGAAGAGCGCCGACCAAACCGAACCCGGGCCAGCGGCCGCGAGGCGGCATGTGGCGTAAGGCGCGCCTTCTGCTGACGGGCCTCGCGCTCGGTCTTCTCGCGGGCACGGCCGGCGCACAGGAGACCGGCCGGGATCTCGTGGCGCAGTGGCTCTTCGAGCGCGACATGGCGCTGGGAGAGCCGCCCCGCGTGCGGGTGGAGTCCGAACGGCCTCCGGCGGGCATCACGCCCGCCGGCGAGGCGGTCGTCGAGGCGGGCGATATCCGCCTCGCGCTGGCCCAGATCGGGATCGGCGCGGGGAGCGACGGGCGCACGGCCATCGCGGCGGCGCAGCCGGTCTTCGGCCCGGGTGCGGTCTACCTGCGGCAGGGGCGCACGGACCTGGACGGGCTGGTGGACGCGGCCGCGGCGGCGGGTCTCGACGGCGTGCTCTTCCGCGAGGATGGCGCGGTGGTCGCGCGGGCGCCTGTCGTGGTGCTCGAGGGCGCGGCGCTGGCCCTCGGGCGCGGAGACCGGCTGACACTGGCCGGCGAGGCGGGAGCCTTCCTTCTGGCCTTCGGCGCACTCTCCATCGAGGGCGCCCGTGTGGCGGCGACGGGGTCGACGGAGGACGATGCGTTCCGACCCTTCGTGGCCAGCCTCGGGACCGGGACCATGCGCGTGTCGCGCAGTTCGTTCGAGGGTCTGGGGTTCGGCGCGGCGCCGCTGACGGCGGGCGTCGCCCATGTGGCAGAGGGGCTCTTTCGCCCGCCCGAACCGCCCTGGATCGGCGGCAGCCGTTTCGCCGACGTCCATGGCGTCGCGGCGGTGGGCGCGAACGGGTTGACGGTGACCGGGAATTCGTTCGTCAAGCCCCGGGGCTCGGCGCTCCGCATCGCGGAAAGTTCGGACGTGCGGGTGCTGCGCAACCTCGTGACGGACGCCCAGGGCACCCATGCGCTGCGGCTGTCGGGCCCCGGTGCGGGTGTGGAGGTGCGGGACAACGTCCTTGTCGGCGGGCATCACGCGGCGTTGCGGATCGACGACGGGCTGAGCGACGTGGTGCTCGGGGGCAATGTCGTCGCGGACTTCGCCGGGCCGGGCGCGATCCTCGCCGAGGGCACGGGCTGTGTCGCGGTGGACCGGAACCTCTTTCGCGGGAACGGCGGCGACGGGCTGTCGGCGATGGCGACCGGCTCGCTGCTGGTGGAGGGCAACGCGATCCTCGGGAACGGCGGCAACGGCGTGGTGCTGACGGCCCCGGAGGAGCATGGCGCGACGGTCCTCGCGGCGAACCGGGTTTCCGGCAACCGCGCGGGCCTCAGGGCGACCTCGCTGGGACGTCTGCGGCTGGCGGGGAACGACCTGACGGGCCAGTTGCCCCGGCTGATGACCGGCGATTTGGCGCAACTCGTGCCGTTCTACCTGCGCGAGGGCCGGGACGGGGCGGCGGACATCGTGGTGGAGCGGGTCAGCGCGCGGGCGGCGAAGACGCCGCCGGGCGCGGGGTTCGCCCTGGCCGATCTGCCGGGCTGCGGGCCGGAGGAGGGCGCCTGATGGTCTTTTCGTCCGAAACCTTCCTGTTCCTCTTCCTGCCGCTGTTCCTTGCGCTCTACTACCTGACGCCCGGGCGCTGGCGGTCGCTGACGCTGCTACTGGGCTCCTACGCCTTTTACGCCTGGTGGCGGGTGGATTTCCTTGCCCTGCTGATCCTGACCACGGTCTGGACCTATGCCACCGGCCGCATGATCCGCCGCAGCGCGGGGCGGCGCGCGAAGGTCTGGACCGGGATCGGGGTGGCGGGTTGCCTCGCCACGCTGGGGACGTTCAAGTATCTCGATTTCTTCGTGGACAGTTTCGCGGCGCTCCTCGGGACCGACGCGGCGGGGCTCGGCGTGCACTGGCGCATCCTTCTGCCCATCGGCATCTCGTTCTACATCTTCCAGTCGATCAGCTACCTCGTCGACACCTACAGGGGCGACGTGGAGGACGAGGTCCGGCTGATCGACTTCGCCGCCTTCATCGCGCTCTTTCCGCAGCTCATCGCGGGGCCGATCCTGCGCTACAAGGACCTTGCCGGGCAATTCCGCCACCGGGAGCATTCGGTCGATCTGTTCACCGACGGGATGATGCGCTTCTTCATCGGGCTGGCGAAGAAGGTGCTACTGGCCGACGCGGTGGCGCCTCTGGCGGACCTCGCCTTCTCGACGCCCGATCCGTCTCTGGCGCTCGCCTGGGCGGGGGCGCTGGCGTACATGCTGCAGCTCTACTTCGATTTCTCGGGCTATTCCGACATGGCGATCGGGCTCGGGATGATGATGGGCTTCCGCTTCATCGAGAACTTCAACGTGCCCTACGTCTCGCGCTCGATCACCGAGTTCTGGCGGCGCTGGCACATCAGCCTGTCCGTCTGGCTGCGCGATTACCTCTACATTCCGCTCGGCGGAAACCGGGTCGGCGCCGTTCGGACCTACGTCAACCTGATGGCCGTGATGGTGCTGGGCGGGCTCTGGCACGGGGCGGCCTGGACCTTTGTCGTCTGGGGCGCCTGGCATGGCGGATGGCTCGCCATGGAGCGGGCGACGGGGCTGGCCAATGCGCGGGGCGCTGCGGCGTGGCTGCGGACGATGCTGGCGGTGCTCGTCGGCTGGGTGGTGTTCCGGGCGGTCACGCTCGCCGAGGCGGGCGCGGTCTATGGCGGAATGCTGGGGCTCAACGGGCTCGGCCTGGCGCCCGAGGTCGCGCTGCGGGTCACCGCCGAGAGCGTGGCCGCGCTCGCGCTCTGCGCGGCGGTGGCGGCGCTGGAGCCCTGGCTGAAGCCGATTGCCGCCACGCGGATGGTGGCGCCGGGCCATGGCGGGGGCCGGGTGACGGCGCTGAACACCGTGGTGCCGACGGTGCTGGTCAGCGGTCTGGCCGCGCTCGCGGTGCTGCGCCTCGCCGAGCAGAGCTTCTCGCCGTTTCTCTACTTCCAGTTCTGAGAGGTCCCATGCGGGTTCTGATGTCACGATTCCGGCTGCTCCTGCCGCTCCTGTTCCTGGGCTACGCGGCCTATGCCAACTGGGCGGTGTTCACGGGCGCCGACCGGCCGAGGCTGGCCGCGGCGGAGGGCAGCGTCCTGCGCGGCGAGGCGACGGCGGCACTGGGCGGGCTCTATACCGACGCCCTGCCGCACCGGGAGGCCGCGGTCGGCTGGGTCGGCGCGGGGCGCTACCTGCTCGTCGGCGAGGGCCGGGCGGGGGTGACGGTGGGCGCCGACGGCTGGCTCTTCTCGGACGAGGAGATGGTTGTGGCTGCGCCGGGGCAGATCGCCCGCGCCGCGACGTGGATCGCGGGCGTGGAGCGGCGGCTGGCGGAGGACGGGGTGGACCTCGTGCTCCTGCCCCTGCCCGCCAAGGCGGACCTCTACCGCGAGCGGCAGCCGGGCCGCGCGGCGGGCGCGGCGATGGAGCGGCAATACACGCGCTTCCTCGCGTCCCTCGCCGAGGCGGGCGTGCCGGCGGTGGACATCCGACCCGCCATGGTCGCGGCGGCGGAGGAGGCGCCGGTCTTCCTGACCCGGGACACGCACTGGACGCCCGGCGGCGCGGCGGCGGCGGCGCACGCGGTGGCGGCCTCGGGCCTGGTGCCCGCGGGCGACACGGAATTCGTGGCCAGGGCGGCGCGGCCGGAGGAGTTCATCGGCGATCTGGTGTCCTTCGTGACGACGGAGCGCGTGGCGCCGAGGATCGGGCTCGGGCCGGAACGGGTGCGACCCTACGTCGCCGAGAAGGCCGATGCCGCGTCGGGCGGCATCTTCGCCGCCGATGCCGGGACGCCCGACGCGCTGCTCGTGGGCACGAGCTACAGCGCCAATCCCGACTGGAGCTTCGTTGCGGCGCTGAAGCTGGCGCTGGGGCGGGACATGCTGAACCTCGCCGAGGAAGGACAGGGGCCGGTGCGCCCGATGCAGGCGCTGCTGGACGAGCCGGGCATGCCGGACGACGGGACACGGATCATTCTGTGGGAGTTTCCCGTTCGCTACTTGGCGGATGACGGAATCTGGCCCGCGGAGGCGCGGGTCAGCGCTGGCCCTTCAGACGCGGAGACGATCGATGGATGACAGGATGATGCGCGCGGGACTCTGCCTTGTCCTGCTGGTTTCCGGCGCTCCGGCCGTGGCGGCAGTCGAGCGGCCGGAGAGCGGTCCGGCACCGGCACTGGTGCCGGTGCAGGACAACCGGGTGACGGAAACGCTGGATCTGCCGACCTGGCGGCTGCAACAGGCGCGACGGCGGATGCTGGCGGGGGAGACGATCTCCTTCGACGACATGCGCGAGCTGGCGGACCTGGGCGACGGGCTGGCCTCGTGGCGCTACGCGAACCGTCTGATGGCGCTCGACGATCCGGGGCTGGTGAGCGCGGCGGCGCTCTACTACGCGACCGCGGCCTATACCGGGCGGGACTATGCGGTGCGGCCGCTGGTGCGCATCCTCGAGGACCGGGAGACCGAGATCAGCGAGGCACGGCTGGGGCATCTCGAGAACGCGCTGCGGTCCTGGGCCCTGAGGGGCAACCGGGTGGCGCAGACGGCGCTGATCGACTTCTACGCGACGGGCCATCCCTTTGGCTTCCATCCGGAAAAGGCGCGGCAACTGCGGCTCGATCTGGCCGAGGCCGGCGAGACGGGCGCGGCGCTCGATTTCGCGGTTCGGGCGATGTCGGGGCGCGGCGAGGCCGAGGCGGAGACGGTGGTCTCGATGCTGGAGGCCGTGGCGGCCTCTGACGACCTGGGGAACCGGACCACGGCGGAGAACCTCCTGCGGATGATCGAGTCGAACCCCAAGGTCCTGGCATCCGGCGGGGCCGGGCCCGGACTTGCGGAAGAGACCGGGGAGGATCGGCCATGAGACTTCCGAGCCTGATCCTTGCGCCGCTGGCGCTCCTCGCCGCGACCGGAGCGGTCGCGCAGCAGCAGTCAGCCTTCGGGTGCCGCGCGCTTCAGCACGAGGCCTCGGTGCCCGTGCTGGAGGGAGCGGACGGGATCTTCTTCCGGCGCGACATCGACCTCAGGATGTATCATCCGATGAGTTCCGAGACCGTCGATCTGGTGGGGCGGCTGTCGGAGGCGCTGGCCGCGCGGGGCACCGTGCTGATCTATGTGCCGGTGCCCACCAAGAGCCTTTCCCTGCCGGAGGCCTTGCCGGCCCACGCGGCGGATTACGGGTTCGATCCCGGCATCGCGGCGGAGGTCTACGACGACATCGTCGCGCGGCTCCGGGCAGAGGGCGTGACAACGGTCGACGGGCGCGCGGCGCTGACCGGGGCGCAGGCGGATGAGCCGGTGTTCATTCCGACGGATTTCCACTGGTCCTCGTCGGGCGCGCGGGCGGTCGCGGAGGTCACGGCAGAGGCGATCCGGGAGACCGACATCTATGACGGGCTCGAGAAGACTGCGCACGAGACCGTGTCGCAGGGGGTCGAGCCGGTCTTTTCGGAGATCCGGCGGCAGATCCAGGCGCGCTGCAGGGAGACGGTGCCCCCCGCGCAGACGGAGGTGTTCGAGACCGGGACCACCGGGGACGCGGCAGGCGGCGGGCTGTTCGCGGGCGACGCGGGCGGGCCGGCCATCGCGCTGGTCGGCACGTCGATGTCGCGGACCGAGGAGTTCAATTTCGACGGGTTTCTCGCGCAGGCCAGCGGGCTCGAGGTGGCGAACTACGCGATCCGGGGCGGCAACCAGTACGGCTCGATCCTGTCCTACATGATGTCGGACGATTTCGCCGAGCGGCCGCCGGATTACCTCGTCTGGGAAAACCCGGTCTACAACAACCTCGGCGAATTCGGAGAGCTGCCGCTGCTGGAGCTGATCGCGGCCGCGACGGATGCCTGCACACTGCTCGAGGATACGCGGCCCGGTCCGCAGACCATGGCCGCCGAGGTTCCCGAAGGCCTGCTCGGCCGCGACGATTACCTGCGCGCAGATGCGGGCAGCACGCGCGGCGGCCGGGCCGTGGAGATGACCTTCGTCACCGAAGCGGGGCTCGAGGTCACCGCGAAGATCGAACGTGCGCAGCGGCTCGATCCGACCCGGCGCTTCTACCAGTATCTCGGCCCCTACTGGGAGGACGGGATCGCCACCGTGGTGGCCGAATTCGACCGTGCCATCCCCGAGGACGCAACCCTCGCCATCTGCAAGCAGGAGGACGACAGATCATGAACAGCCGCAGTTTCCGCAAGGATCTTCCCATTCTGGCTCTGGCCGCAACGGGGGCGCTGAGCGCCCTGCCCGCAGCGGCTCAGGACGAGGGTCTCTATCCCGAGCCGAGCGCGCCGGACGCGTCGTTTCTCCGGGTCTATGCGCCGGGGGGCGACAGGGTGACCATCGCCGGCGGCTCCCATGTGCCGGGCAAGAGCGGCCTGACCTCCTATGTGGAGATCGCGCCGGGCGAGGTGCCGGTGGAGGTGGGCGGCACCGAGACCGTGATCGAGGCCGGGCCGAACCTGCATTACTCGCTCCTGGCGCCCGAAGAGGGCACGCCGGAGACGGACGCCGTCACGGGCTCGCCCGCCCAGGGCGATCTGGTGTTCTACAACCTGACCGAACTGGAGGGCGTCGATCTCTACGTCCCGAGCGCCGAGGCGACGGCGGTCGGCGGCGTCGGGCCGATGTCGGGCGCGGGCGTCGCGCTGAACGCCCCGCTGACGCTGACCTTCGAGGTGCGGCACGAGGGCGAGACGCTGGCCGTGGTGGAGGGCGTCGAGATGCGCCGGGGCGGTGGCACGACCGTGCTCTTCGCCGGCGGGTCCGGAAACCGCACCGCCACGGCCGAGGCCAATACCTACGAATGACCCGAAGGAGCCTGACCATGCCGCGTCTCGCGCCTGCGGCCCTGGCCGCGATCCTGTCCCAGGGAATGCCGCTGCCCGCCGCGGCCGCCCCTCTCGACGTGCAGTTCGAACCGCCGGACGTGCAGCTTCAGCCGCTGTGCGATCCGCGGCCGCCCGACGACGAGATCGTGGCGGCCTGGTCGGGCTGGGACGGTGAAGGCTTCGGCGACCGCTCCACCAGCCTCGTGCGGCGCGACCTGCGGCGGCTGGCGGCGCTCGACCCGGAGCGCTGGGACACGGTGATCCTCGGCGCGATGGAGCGGCTGCGGGAGGCGGACCCGGACTATGACGCGCTGGACCATCTGGCGGACCGGATCGACTTCCTGGTGACCACGGAGCGGTTCGCGACGCTCGAGGCGGAAGGGCTGGTCGAGCGCTTCCTCGAAATGGAGATCCAGTCCTCGCCGCGGGCGCTGCACATGGCGGGCGAGCTTCTGCTGAACGGCTACGGCATCGGCGCGGACGTGCAGAGGGCCCAAGCCTTCATGGTCCAGTCGGCCTATGCCGGCAATCCCGAGGCGCTCCTCGATCTCGCGCAGATGACCTCGGACGGGAGCACCGTGCCGGGCTGGGACGTGGCGCCCGAGCTTGCCGTGACGCTGGCTTTCGGGGCGCTGGTGGGCGATCTCGACGCGCGGCTCTGCGACCGGATCAACCGCATCGGCTCGGCGTTCCGGGTCGGAGAGATCGTGGCGCAGGATCTGGCGCTCGCCGAGCGCTGGTACCGGCTCTCGGCGGATCTCGGGGACCACAATGCCGCCTGGCAGGTGGCGCGTCTGCATATGGAGGCGATCGGTCTCGAAAGGGACAACACGGCGGCGCTGACCTATCTCGAACAGGCGGCGGAGGCGGGCCTCGGGTTCGCGCAGGCGGAGCTGGGGCAGGTCTACGAGGTCGGCGCCCTGGCCCCGCAGGACATCGATGCGGCGCGCAGGCTCTACGAGGCGGCCGCGGAAAGGGGCGAGCGCGACGGGCTGGTGCGGCTCGTCGGGCTCGCGGACAGCATCGAGGAGCCTGGCCCGGAAGACCGCGCGCGGCAGGAAGACGCGCTGCGGCGGCTTGCGGAGATGCCCGATGCCCCCGCCTGGGTCCTCGCGCAGATGGGCGACATGATCCTGGAGAACCAGGGCCGCTGGGCCGGAGAGGCCGAGGCCGCCGCGTTCTTCCGGCGGGCGCTGGAGGCGGAGCCCGGGCATCCCACGGCGGTGACGCGGTTGGCGCGCATCGGCTTTCGCCATGCCCGGACCTTGCAGGAGTTCCTCGTGCTGACCTCGGACCTGCAGGAGGTCGTCGTCTCGGTCGGCACGGCGGCGGGGATGGAGCAGCTGCGCGACGCCTTCCACTGCCGCAGTCCGGAGGCGCCCCATGCGGATCACGCGCGCTACTGGGACCGGATGTACGGCGTTTCGGGCTATGACCGGATCGAACTCACGCCGCCCGAGATCGCCGCCCAGGCGGCCGATCCCGACCCGGTGCTGCTGGCGAAGGTGCAGACACAGGCGCTGACCGGACGGTCGCCCTCCTACGCGCTGCTCCGGGACCTGCCGCTGGAGGCGGACAGCGACGTGATGCGGCGGCTGTCGCGGGACGCCGCGAGCGGCCCCCTGACGGAGCGGGCGAAGGCGCTGCTCCGCCGGGCCGACCCGGACGCGGCCCCGCCCGGCCGGGCGCTGGAGCTGTTGCGCCAGGCGGTGGCGGAGGGCGAGAACGGCGCGCAGGCGGTGCTTCTGGAGGCGCTGACCTCCGCGGGCGCCATGTCCGACGAGGCCGAGCTGCGGCGTCTGGCCGAGGCCCTGGCGGCGCGCGGCGAGGGCCTCGGCCTGCGGACCCTCGCCGGGCTCGCGGAGGAGCCGCGCGACGTCTTCGACAGCTACGCGGAGGTCATCGAGGCGCGCGGCGATTTCGAGGCGCTGATCTTCGCGCTCGGGTTCCTCGAGGAGGAGGCGCGGGTGAGCGACTACCTCGGGCGGGCCCGCGCGGCGATGAACTGCAACCTGCCCCATGCTCTGGAGATGGTTGCCGCGGCGGACCGCCACGGACGCGCGGAGGCGGTGGAGCGCTGGCTCGACGTCTCCGCGGCGGTGGCCGAGAACGAGGGCTGGCAGATGGTGTCGCTGGCCGATGCGATGCTCGCCCGCGGCACGACGGACGGGAGCCGGGACCGGGCGCTCGCACTCTTGCGGCAGGCGCGGCAGGACGGGCATCGGCTCGCCATGCTGCGACTCCTGTCGCTGGCGGACGCCGAGGACAGCGGGCTGGAGATGGAGCCGGAGGAGGTCGCGGATCTTTTCGTGGACCTTGTCGCGGCCTCGGAGCTTGAGGATGTGCCGGGCCTTCTCGACAGGGTCGGCTTCGCGGCGCCGGACGTCCGGGCGAGCGTCCGGGAGCGGATCGACCCCGTGGCCCTCTACGAGGAGGCCGCCGCGGCGGGCGTGCCCGAGGCACAGCTCGAACTTGCAAGGATCGTGCGGGCGGATGCCGCGGGTCCGGAGGCGCTGACGGAGTATGTGCGGCTTCTGACCGGCGCCGCGGAAGGGGGCGAGCCCGAGGCCATGTTCCTGCTTTCCAACGCCTATTCCCTCGGTCTCGGCGTCGCGCCCTCTCTCGAGGAGTCGCGTCGGTGGCTGACCGCCGCCGCCGAGGCCGGACATCCCGAGGCGGCCGCCACGGTCCGGCTGCTTCAGACACAGGAGACACAGCAATGACGATGACGACACGCGCCCTGCCCCTTCTCGCGGTCGGCCTTGCCGCCATGCCGGCGGTGTTGCCCGCCCAGACCGGGGAGGCGCAGGCGGAGGCCTGCATCGACGTTCCGGAGCCGGTGATCTCGCTCGCCTACGGCAGCCGCTACACGGACGAGAGCGAGGACCGCTCGGATCTCGACGCGGAATCGAACGCCGCGGTGAACGAGGCGCTGGGGCCGATCGACGACTTCATCGTCGACCTTGCCTCCACGGCGAACGACGCCGTCGAGGGCGGCGCGGGATCGGTGGGAGACGCGAATTGCGTCGCCGAGGCGATCCTCGTCTGGGCGGAGGCCGATGCGCTGAGCGACCTGCAGACGATGAACGCGCAGATTTCCTCTCCCTCGCGGCTGGGCGGCATCGCGCTGGCCTATCTGCAGGTGGCGCCGCTGGCGACGGCCTTGAGCGCCGAGGACCGCGAGGTGATCGAGGGCTGGTTCCGGGAGCGCGCCGCGGCGAGCGCCGCCTATTTCGACGAGGAGGCCCCGCCAGGGGCCAGCCGCAACAACCTGCGCGCCTGGGCGGGTCTCGCGGCCGCCGCGGCCGGGCTGGCAGCCCGGGACGAGGATCTGCTCGACTGGGCCGCGGGCACGGTGGAGCTGGTCGCCTGCGAGGCCGACGCGGACGGCGCGCTGCCGCTGGAGATGGGCCGCGGGAACCGGGCGCTGCACTACCACCTGCACGCCGTCGCGCCGCTCGTCGTGACCTCGGCGCTGCTGCGTCCCGAGGGATACGACCTCTTCGAGGTCTGCGACGGAGCCGTGCGGCGCGTCGCGGAATTCGTGCCCGCGGCCTTTGCCGATCCGGACCTGGCCGAGGAGAAGGCAGGTGAACCCCAGACCTTCTTCGCGGGAGACGACGACCTGCAATCCTACGAGCTGGCCTGGGCGGAGGCCTATCTCTCGCTGTTCGAGGATGCGGACCTGGCGGCCTTCGTCGAGGAGTTCCGCCCGCTCGGCCATTCGAAGCTGGGGGGAAGCCAGGACATCCTCTGGTAGCGCCCGTGCCGGCGGAGCGGTTTCGGCGCCTCCGGCGCCGATCCGCCGGGGGGCTCCGCCCCCCGGACCCCCCGGGAGTATTTCCGGCCAGATGAGGAGGGGGCGGGGGCGCCGGACGGCCGGCCGTGGCACGGGCGCCGGAGGAGCCGCGGCCCGGGGAGCGGCGGGCGACCCCCTGCCGATGACGGAGCGGACGACCGGCAGGATTTCACCGTGACACCGCGTGCCCGCGGGCGGGGGGCTTTCGCCGGACCGGGAACTTTGCTCTGAGGGTCCTGCCCGGCCCGACACCCGTGTCCCTGGACCGGGTCCGCCCATGGACAGGGGCGGTCATCCGGAACGCGCCGCCCCGGGGCGGCGTCTGGGACATGGGACCCATCAGACATGACCTTTGCGCTGACTTCCCTTCCGGGGAAGGTTTGGAATGACGGCTTCGTGGCCGACATCGTCGTGACGAACACGGGATCGGAGCGGCGCGACGCCGCCACGTTCGACATCGGAGTGCCCGGAGAGATCGAGAGCCTCTGGCGGGCGACCTCCTGGACCCCGACCGAGGCCGGCGCCCGGGTGACGCTCGAGAGCCTCGACCTCGCGCCCGGCGAGAGCGCCACGATCCGGTTCAAGGGCGCGGGGCCGGCGGAGATCTCGCTGACCGGCGGGAGTGAAGAGGACGATGGGAGCGCGGTGCCGGTGCCGGTGCCGGTGCCGGAGAGCTGGGCGCCGGAACGCCAGGGGCCCGCAAGCGGGGGCGAGGTGGTCGAGGTCGGCCCGGGCATCGGCGCGCGCGCGCTCCAGGAGCTGATCGACGGCAGCGAGGCGGGGACGGTGATCCGGCTCGGGGCCGGGCGCTACAGCTTCGACCGGACCATCGTGCTCGATGAGGACGGCGTGTCGGTCGTGGGCGCGGGCGCGGGCGTGACGGTGATCCGGATGGCGTCGGGCCTCGGGCAGGAGGCCTTCGCGGTCGGTGACGGCGGGACGAGCGGCCGCTTCACCCTGGCCGACGCGGCGGACGAGGGCGCGACGCGGATCACCCTGACCGGCGCACACGACTTCCGGCCAGGGGATTTCGTCTACCTGGCGCGCGAGAGCACCGATGCCTTCTACGACGAGATCGGCGACCGGACGTGGCGCAAGGACGTGCCGCTGCGGACCTCCATCGTCGAGGTGGCGGAGGTCGACGGGCGGACCATCACGCTGGCATCGGGGCTGCACTTCGACTTCGTCCCGGGCGAGACCCGGGTGTCGGAGATCGCGCTGGCGCGGGACATCGCGCTGGGCGGCTTCGCCGTGGACTACGGGCTGGGCAAGGCCGATCCCTCGCGATTCGACAATACGCTGAGCGCCTACGACCGGAACGCGGTGGTGCAGGTCGAGGGCACGGCCGGCCTCAGGCTCTTCGACATCGAGGCCCGCGACGTGCCCTCGCTCGGCGTCAACATGGCGCTGAGCCGGGAGGCGCAGGCGGACGGGATCGGGATCACAGGCGCCCATAACAAGGGCCCGGGGGGCAATGGCTATGCGCTGCAGATCCGGGATGTCTACGACAGTTCCTTCGTGAACCTCAGCGATCTCGACATGCGGCATTCGGTGGTCTTCGCCTCCTGGCGCTCGGCGGTCGGGAACAAGGTCCATGTCACGAGCACCGACCGGGACATCAACTTTCACGGCGGGCGCGATCACGGCAATACCGTGCGGGTGGACGCCTCGGTCCGGGACGCCAATTCCGACATCATCTCGCCCACGCTCTTCGTGAACACCGAAGGGACGCATTACGGATCGGTCACCGATGCGGAGGCCAATACGGTGCGGTTCGGCAAGGTGGTGGGCACCCGGCTGGCCGACGACGTGCACGGCCGTGACGGCGGCGCATGGCTCGACGGCCGGGGCGGCCACGACACGCTCACCGGGGGCGACGGCAACGACGTGCTGATCGGCGGCGCGGGGCGCGATGTCCTGCGCGGCGGAGCGGGCGAGGACATGGCCGTCTATACCGGCGACAGGTCGGATTTCCGCCTGGCGCGCCTGTCCGGTGGCGGCTGGGAGGTCGACGACCGGCAGGGCGGACAGGACCGGGATGCGGTCCACGGGGTCGAGTGGCTGGTCTTCGACGACGGCGCGCTGCGGCTGTCGGACCAGGCGTTCCTTGCGCTCGATGCCATCGAGGACGTGTTCAAGGGGATCGGCGGGGCGTCCGACTCCGCTCCGGCCCCTGCCCCGGCGCCGGTCGAAACCGACCCCGCGCCGGCGGACGGAACGGGCGGTCCGACCCTGACGGGGACGGACGGCAAGGACCGCTTCGACGTTACCGAGGAGGGCACGGTCGTGCACGGGCTCGGCAACTGGGACGAGGTGCGCGCGTCGGTCGATTTCGCCATGTCGGCCGATGTCGAACGGCTGGAGCTTGTCGGCGGCAGGGCCATCGACGGGACCGGGACAGCTTCGAACGACCTCATTCTCGGGAACGACGCGGCGAACGTCATTCTCGGCCGGAGCGGCGACGACCGGATCTGGGCGCGGGGCGGCGACGACCGGGTCGACGGCGGCGGCGGCAAGGACCGGCTCGACGGCGGCGGCGGGGACGACGTGATCCTCGGCGGTCTCGGCGCAGACGTGCTGCGCGGCGGCGGCGGCGCGGATCGCTTCGTGTTCCGGTCCGTCGAAGAGAGCGCACGGGGCGCCCACGACCGTATCCTCGACTTCGAGAGCGGCGCGGACGTGATCGAGCTTGCACGGATCGACGCCGATACGACGCGCCCGGGCCATCAGTCCTTCGCGTGGAACGGCACGGGCCCGGGGAGGTTCGTCTTCGAGAACGGGTCTCTCAGGGGCGACACGGACGGCGACGGCCGGGCCGATCTGGTGATCGAGATCGGCCCGATCCCTCTCGGGATCGACGACCTGCTGCTGTGATCCGCAGGGGAGCGCCCGCAGGCCGGGCGCTCCCCTCGACCCGGCCTGCGCGTCAAAAGACACCTACCCTTGACATTTGTCGCCCTCTTGGCGATTGCTGGGGCGAAACAAGGGGGTCCCATGCGCAACGCCAGACGCACCGACGAGATCGCCGAGGGCATCCGCAAGCGGGTCTTCGTCCATGCCATGCGCAACAACGGCGGCTACCTCAGCCAGGCCTGTTCCGCGGCGGAGCAGCTCGCGTTTCTCTACAACGAGGCGCTGACCCTGGGCGCCCCCACCCTGCCCGCCGTCCCCCGGCCCTTCGCGGGCGTGCCGAGCGCGGACAACCCCGATTACGTCACCGGCGCTGGCTACAACGGTCCCGCCGCGCCCGAGTTCGACCGGCTCTTCATCGCCCCCGCCCATTACGCGCTCGTGGCCTATGCCGCGCTGATCGAGACCGGGCGGATGGACGAGGCGGGGCTCGAGATGTTCAACAAGGACGGCTCGTCGGTCGAGATGATCGGGGCGGAGCATTCGCCCGGCATGGAGGTGCACAACGGCACGCTCGGGATCGGGCTGTCCACCGCCGCCGGCCTTGCCTTCGGGCGCAAGCGGCGGGGCGAGCCGGGCGAGGTCTGCGTCTTCATGTCGGACGGCGAGGTGCAGGAGGGCCAGACCTGGGAAGCGGTGCAGGCCGCCGCCCATCACCGGATCGACAATCTCTGGGCGCTGATGGACGTGAACGACCAGCAATGCGACGGGGCCATGTCGAGCGTCATGGAGGTGGGCGATCTCGTCGCCAAGTTCCGGGAGTTCGGCGCGGTCTGCGTCGAGGTCGACGCCCATGACCTGGACGCGCTCCGGGAGGCGAAGGCGACACCGCACGAGGGCTGCCCGCTGATCGTGCTCGCGCGGTCCTCGCCGACGCAAGGGATGTCGTTCCTGCAGCGGCGGTTCCCGCGGCTGCACTATGTGCGCTTCAAGTCCGAGGAGGAGCGCGCGGAGATGAACGCGTCGATCGCCGCAGAGCTGGGGATCGACCCCGTGGACCTGTCGGAAGGGGCGCACTGATGGCCGAGATGGTGAACCGCCCCTATGCGGCGGCGTTCGAGACGCACGCGCTGGCCAATCCGGACGTGCTCTGCCTGTCGGCGGACCTGACCTCCTCCTGCGAGATCGACGGGTTCCGCGACCGGCATCCGGACCGGTTCGTGTCGCTGGGCATGGCGGAGCAGAACATGATGAGCTTCGCGGGCGGGCTCGGGCTCGCCGGCTACCGGCCGTTCCTCCATTCCTTCGGCGTCTTTCTCTACCGGCGGCCCTATGACCAGCTCATCGCCTCCGTGGCCTATCCGCGGCGGAAGGTGCGGCTGATGGGGTTCCTGCCGGGGATCACCACGCCGGGCGGCATGACCCACCAGGCGATCGAGGACGTGGCGGTGATGCGCTCGATCCCCAACATGACGGTGCTGGAGACCGGCGACGCGACGGAGGTGGAGAGCATCTGCGCCGCGGCGGATTCCATCGACGGGCCGGTCTACTGCCGGGTGCTGCGCGGGTCGGTGCCGCGCCTCTTCGACACGCCCATCAAGGTGGGCGAGATGCGGGAGCTGGCGACGGGGCAGGACGTGCTCGTCGTCACCTCGGGCATCGCCACGGAGGAGGCGTTGCGCTGCCGGGCGGCGCTGGAGGGCGCGGGCGTGTCGGTGCGGCACCTGCACATCCACACGATCAAGCCCTTCGACCGGGCGGCGTTCCTCGACCATGTGAACGCGGTGTCGAAGGGCGTCGTCGTGCTGGAGAACCACGTGATCGACGGCGGGCTCGGGTCTCTGGCCGCAGAGATCATGGCGGAGGCGGGCGCCGGGAAAAGGCTGGTGCGGCTGGGGCTGCGGGACACCTTCGCCCACGGCGGCTCGCGCGGCTACCTGATGAAGCATTACGGCCTCGATGCCACCGCGCTTCTGCGCGGGATCGAGGACCTGCTGGGAGAGAAGACCGGTATCACCGAAGAGGACCTTGCCGGGGCGCGGGTCGAGGCGGTGCATTCCGAGGTCAAGGCAGAGGCGCTCTGAGGTGGCGCGGTTCCGCGTCACCTACCGCATCCTTGCCGCCACCCCCGAAGAGGCGCGGGAGCGGGCCGAGGGCATCGCGCTCGAACAGACGGTGGAGGTGCCTTGGGACGTGGTGCCCGAGGGGCCGATCCGCGACCGCATCGTGGGACAGGTGGAGAGCCTGGAGCCCGCGGGCGGGGCCTTCGAGGCGGTCATCTCCTACGATCCCGACAGCGCGGGGCACGAGATCCTTCAGCTCGTCAACGTGATCTTCGGCAATTCGTCCATGCAGGCGGGAATCCGGGTCATGGGCTTCGCCCCCGGCGCAGAGATCGCCCGCCGCTTTGCCGGCCCGCGCTTCGGCATCGCGGGGCTGCGGGCGCTGACCGGGCGCGCCACCGGCGGCCTCATCGCGCCGGTGATCAAGCCGCAGGGGTCCTCGCCCGCCGCCCTCGCGCGGATCGCCGCGCTGTGCGTCGAGGGCGGGGCGGACATCATCAAGGAGGACCACGGCCTCGCCGATCAGCCGATGGCGCCCTTCGAGGCGCGGGTGCGCGCCGTGGCGGAGGCGGTGGCGGAGGCCAATGCCCGGACCGGCGGGCGTGCGGTCTACATCGCCAACGTCACCGGCGCGGGCGGCGATCCGGTGGCGCAGGCGCACCGGGCGAAGGAGCTTGGCGCCACGGGCGTCCTGCTGATGCCGGGGCTCATGGGCTTCGGGCCGGTCCATGCGCTGTCGCGGGACGAGGGCTTCGGCCTGCCGATCATGACGCATCCGTCCTTCACGGGCGCCTTCGTGCTGTCGCCCGAGTTCGGGATCGCGCACGGGGTCATGTACGGCGTGCTACAGCGGCTCGCGGGGTCGGACATCTCGGTCTTTCCGAACGTCGGCGGAAGGTTCGGGTTCTCGGCGGCGGAGTGCCTCGAGATCGCGGCGGCCTGCCGGGGCGAGGGCCCCGGGCGTCCGATGCTCCCCTCGCCGGGCGGCGGCATGAGCGTCGAGCGCGCGGCCGACATGGCAACGATGTACGGGCAGGACGTGGTCTATCTCCTGGGCGGGAGCCTTCTGCGCGCCGGGGAGAGGATCGGCGAGGCCGTCCGGGCGATGCGCGGCAGCCTCGAGGCGGCGGGGGGCTGAGGCCGGGGGGCGCCGACGCGCGTCGTCTGTCCACGTCGGGCTGGAGCGGATAGGCGCGCCATCGGCGGGCCGTGGTGCGGCGATCCCCGGGTTGATCTGCGCGCTTTATGGTGACGTGACATGGCTCCGAATGAGCGAAGCGCTGGCGTCACCCAATCGCCGGGCGGTCCGGGCGGCCCGTCGATGGCGCGGCGGCCTGCGGCCTTGATTCCGCGCCGGGGCGGAGAATGACGGTTGGATTTGGCGTGATATTGGCCGGAACGCACTTCGGCTTGCAGCCCCCCTCCTAGGAGAACCCCCTATTCGTCCTCCGGGAACACCACGCCCATCCGCAGGATGAAGCAGCCGTAGGGCCGGTCCTCGGAACAGGCCACCACGGCGAAGCAGCGTTTCGCATGGGCGTAGAACTCCTGCCGCTCGAGGCTCTTGAGCCCGGTCCCCTCGGGGGCCACGCGGCGCAGGACGTCGAAGGTCTCGGCATGGGCCTCGTTCACGAGGTCGGGCTGGCCGTCCACCTCCATCCGCAGCGCGCCGTAGTCGGTGAAATTGTCGATGGGCATGAGCCGCGTGATCAGCGCCACGGCCTCGGGAGCCGAAAAGCCCGGCAGGCGGATCACCTCGGGCATCACGCACTCGGCAGCGGTGGAGGCGGCGGGAAAGTTGCGGTCGGCGATCACGATCTCGTCGCCGTGTCCGAGCCGGATCAGGCAATCCATCAGCTCGGGCGTGATGCTGGGGTCGATGGTCTTGAGCATGATAGCCTCCGGGAAAGCGGGGCCGCACCCGGCGGCACGGCCCCATACACGCCTCAGCGCGGCGGCAGCGGCATCCACTCGGTCATGGCGACATCGGCATGGGCGAACTGCGGCATGTTGGCCGAGAGATCCTCCATGTTCGAGATGTCCGCTTCGTTCAGGAAGTCCTGGGTGATCAGCGTGGGCGGCACGATGACCTGGTTGCCCGGGTCCTCTCCGGCCAGCATCATGGCGAGCGCCCGGACCGAGACCTCGCCCACCACGGCGGGGTTCGTGGCCACGGTGGCCTTCCACGCAGAATCAGGCTCGCGCATGGCGGCGATGTCGGCGGTGGAGACGTCCGCCGAGTAGATCGAGATGTCCTGGCTCAGTCCGGCCTCGTCCACGGCGATCTTCACGCCCTTTGCGAACTCGTTGTAGGGCGCGAAGAAGACGCTGATCGTGGGGTTCGCCTGCAGCACGGACCGCGCCTGGTTGGCGTTGGAGTTGGCGATGGGGTTGTCGAGCGTGCCCATCTGCGCGACCTCGGTGATGCCCGGGTTCGCGGCCTTGATGTCCTCCCAGGCCGCGTGGCGGCGGTCGAGCGGCGCGATGCCGGGGACGTAGACATAGCCCGCGTCCCAGGTGTCGCCGTTGTCGACGATGGCCTGCTCGAGGGCGAGCTGGCCCAGCAGGTAGTCCGACTGCTCGATCTGCGGGATCGCGTCGTTCTCGACGTTCACGTCGAAGGCCACGACCTCGATGCCGGCGTCCACGGCCCGCTGGGCCGCCTCGCGCATCGACTCGGTGAGGCCGTGCTGGATGATGATGCCGTCCACGCCCAGCGCGATGGCCTGGTCGACCATGTCGGCCTGAAGGGCGGCGTCCTGGCGGCTGTCGAAGACGCGCAGGTCGACGCCCAGCGCCTCGGCCTGGGCCTCGACGCCCGCGAGATAGGCCTGGAAGAAGTCGCCGGTGGAGAGATAGCGCACGAGCGCGATCTGCACCTCGGAGGGGTTGTCGAAGGGCGCGGGCATGTCCTGCGCCGCGGCGGTGAGCGCGGTGGTCCCGGCGAGCGCGAGGCCGCCGAGAAGGCCGAGGGTGGTTCTGCGGTTGGGTGTCATGGGTGGTCTCCTCCCTTGGTCGGCGCGGTGTGCGCCGGATGCGTCAGGTCTCGCCCCGGGACCGGCGGGCCGAGAGGGCAAAGGTGAAGACCAGTGCCACGACCAGAACGGCGCCCTTGACGAAATCCTGCGTGTAATAGGGGGCGTTCATCATCGTCAGGCCCTGCAGCAGGATCCCGACGAAGAGCGCCCCCATGGCGGTGCCGAACGCGTTGGGCTTGGCGGCGCCCAGAACGGCGAAGCCGATCAGGGCCGCGGCCACCGCGTCCAGAAGCAGATTGGTCCCCGAGGCGATATCGCCCCGCCCCAGCCGCGCGGCCAGAAGCATCCCGCCCACCGAGGCGAGGACGCCCGAGATCATGTAGGCGAGGATCTTGTAGCCGTTGACGTTGGTGCCCGTCAGCGCCGCGGCGCGGGCGTTCGAGCCCACGGCATACATCAGCCGCCCGTGGCGGGTGAGTTCGAGGAAACACCAGACGATCACGCCGATGACGATGAGGAACACCACCGAGATCGGGATGAGGTTTTCCAGCACGAGGTCGAACCGGTGCCGGCCCATAGCGAGGAAGAAGGGGGAGAAGGCCCCCTCGGCCGTCTCGCCCGAGGGCAGCGTCATGCCGACGGAGATGGAGCGCCCCTCGGTGGGGATGCGCTGGAGGCCCACGAGAAGGAACATCATGCCCAGCGTGGCCAGAAGATCCGGCACCTTGAACTTGACGATCAGGAGCCCGTTCACCACGCCGATCACAGCGCCCATCACGAGACAGGCGACGATCGCCACGCCGGCGCTCTGCTCCATCACCACCATGACATAGGCGGCGAGCATCATCGCCGAGGTGGCGACCGACCCGATCGACAGGTCGAAGCCCCCCACCACGAGGGTACAGGTCACGCCCAGCGCGAGGATCCCGGTGATCGCGACGGACTGGAAGATGAACACCGCCGAGCGCGGCCCGGCGAAGCCCGGCGCGAAGATGGCGAAGAACAGCAGGAGCCCCACCAGCAGCGCCAGGAAGCCGTAGCGGATGGCGAGGTCGAGCAGCGTGCTGCCGCCCGGCGCGCGGGAGGGTGCCATGGGGGCCGGTTTGTCGGCTTCTGCGCTCATGCAGCGGTCTCCTGTGGGTCTGCCGGGCCGGTCACGGCGGAGAGAATGGCCGCCACGTCCACGTCCCGGTTCACGAATTCGGCGGTCACCGCGTGGTCGTGCATCACCACGATCCGGTCCGCGATCTCCAGCGCCTCGTCGAGTTCCGCGACGCAGACCAGCGTGGCGCGGCCCCGCGCGGTGCGGCGCACCTTGTCGCCGATGTCCCGGCGCGAGCGGATGTCGACGCCCTGGAACGGCTCGTCGAGCACGAGGATCCGGCACTCCTGCGACAGCCAGCGCGCCAGCATCACCTTCTGCTGGTTGCCGCCCGAGAGCGTCAGGATGCCGTCCCTCTCCGACTGGCAGACGATGGACAGCGCCTCGATCATTTCCTTCGCGGTCTGCCTCTCGCGGCTGCGGCTGACGAAGGAGGCAGCGGAGAAGGCGCCGAGGAACGGCACCGTCATGTTCCGCGCGATGTCGAAATCGGCGATCACCGCGTTGCTGGCCCGGTCCTTGGCGGACATGAAGACGCCCGCGCGGATCGCCTCGGCCGGGCTTCCCGGCGCATGATCCCGCCCGTCGAGCGCCATGCGCCCCGCCGCGGGCCGGTGCAGGCCGAAGAGGCTCTGGGCGAGGGCCGTCTTGCCGCTCCCCAGCAGGCCCGTGACCGCCACGACCTCGTTCTCGTGGAGCGCGAGATCGAACGGCGCGCTGTCGGGGCGCAGCTTCAGCCCCGAGAGTGTCACCACCGCCCGCCCCGGCACCACGGGCGCGAGGTCCGTCTCGGTCAGCCCGTGGCCCAGCATGGCGTTCACCGCGCCTTCGTAATCCAGGGCGTCGCCCTCGAAGAGCCCCGCGATCTCGCCGTCGCGCATGGAGACGATGCGGTCCGCGATGCGGCGAATGTCGGACATGCGATGCGAGATGTAGAGGATCGCGACCCCTTGCGCCTTCAGCATGTCCACGAGGTCGAAGAGCCGCTGCGCCTCGGCCGCAGAGAGCGAGGACGTGGGCTCGTCGAGGATCAGCAGCGCCGGCTCGTGGGCCATGGCCCGCGCGATCGCGATGAGCTGCCGGTCGGCCACCCCGAGTTCCGAGACGGGCGTGCGGACGTCGATGCCGAGGCCCATGCGCTCCGCGATCCGGCGCGCCTCGGCGAGGAGCGCCCGGCGGCGGAGGAAGAAGCCCCAGCCGGGCTCGGCCAGCCGGTCGATCATCAGGTTGGAGGCCACGTCGAGATCCGGAATCACCCCGTCGTTGATCGACTGGTGGACCGTGACGATGCCCTTGCGGATCGCGTCGGCGGGGCTCGTCGGCTCGAACGCCGTGTCGCCCAGCATGATCCGCCCGCCGTCGCGGCGGTAGACGCCGGACAGGATCTTGACCAGCGTGGACTTTCCCGCGCCGTTCGCGCCCATGAGCGCGGTCACCCGTCCCGCCGGCAGCTCGAGGTCGAGCCCGCACAGGACGAGGTTTTCGCCGAACGCCTTTTTCAGGCCCGTGATGCGGCAGAAACTGCGGTCCATGACTCCTCCCGCCGGGGACCAGACCAAGCGATCTGACAAAAGTCAACATAGATTGACAAATGCCGTTCATGCCCCCTACCCTGCCGCGGCGAACGGCGGTCCACGCTCCGGACCGCCGCGGCCCCGAGGGAGGAAATCTTGAGCGAATACGAGCCCCTGAGCCCCGAGACCCTGCCGCACAGGCTGGGCGGCCTGCCTGCCGTTGCGGAAGCGGTGGGCGGCCCGCCGGAGGCGTGGCGGGTGGCGGAAGTGGGCGACGGCAACCTCAACCTCGTCTTCATCGTGGAGGGCTCCTCGGGCTCGGTGATCGTCAAGCAGGCGCTTCCCTACGTCCGCCTTGTCGGGGACAGCTGGCCCCTGCCGCTGAAGCGCGCCTTCTTCGAGTACAACGCCCTGATCCGGCAGGAGGCGGTGGACCCGGGCATCGTGCCCAAGGTCGCCTATTTCGACGAGGACCAGGCCCTGATCGTGATGGAGCGGCTTTCCCCCCACATCATCCTGCGCGGGCAGACCATGGCCGGCCGCAAGGTCGAGGAGTTGGGCCGGGTCATGGGCCGGTTCTGCGCCCGCACCGCCTTTCGCTGCTCGGACCTGTCGATGGACGCAGGACAGAAGAAGGCGGATGTCGCGCTCTTCTCGGGCAATGTGGAGCTTTGCGACATCACGGAGAACCTCGTCTTTACAGATCCCTATTTCGATGCGGAGATGAACCGCCACACCGCGCCGCAGCTCGACGGCGTGGTGGACGAGTTGCGCGCCGACAAGGCGCTGAAGATCGAGGCCCAGCACATGAAGCGCGCCTTCACCGCACGGGCGGAGACCCTGTGCCACGGCGATCTGCACGCGGGCTCGATCATGGTGACGGGCGACTCGGTCCGGATCATCGACCCGGAATTCGCCTTCTACGGTCCCATGGGCTTCGACATCGGGATGCTGATCGGCAACTACCTGATGGCCTACCATTCCATGTCGGCCCATATCCCCGATGCGGAGGAGCGGGCGGCCTACCAGGAGTGGCTTCTGGAGGTGACGCGGGAGACCTGGGTCAGCTTCACCGACGAGTTCCGCAGGCTCTGGGCGACGGAGCGGACGGGCATCCTCTACCCGGTCACGCTCTACGAGGACCAGGGTCACGCGGATGCCGCCGAGGCGGCGCGGGACGAGCTTCTGGCGGAGATCTTCGCCGACCTGCTGGGCTTTGCAGGCATCGAGATGCACCGCCGCATCCTGGGCCTTGCCCATGTGGCCGAGTTCGACAGCATCGAGAATGAGGATCTACGCGCGCCGCTCGAGGAACGCAGCCTTCGGCTCGGGCGCGATCTCGTGCTGCGGCGGCGGCAGATCACGGACATAGACACCGTTCTCGCCATGGCGCGGGAGAGAGAGACGGGAGAGACGGCATGAAGGTAGGCGACACCCATTACCGCTCGATCTGGCGGGACGAGGGCACGGGAGCGGTCCGGATCATCGACCAGCGCTGGCTGCCGCACGATTTTCCGGTGGTGACACTGGAAGCGCTGGAGGACTTCGCCACGGCGATCCGCGAGATGTGGGTGCGCGGCGCCCCGCTGATCGGGGCGACGGCGGCCTATGGCGTGGCCTGCGAGATGGCGCGTGATCCGTCGGACGCCTCTCTTGCGAGGGCCTATGACGTGCTGCACGAGACGCGGCCCACGGCGATCAACCTTCGCTGGGCGCTGAACGAGATGCGCAGCGCGCTGGGGCGGCTCCCCGAGGATCAGCGGGCCGAGGCCGCCTTCGCCAAGGCTGCGCGGATCTGCGACGAGGATGTCGAGACGAATCGCCTGATCGGCGTCCACGGGCTCGAGATCATCAAGGAGATCGCCGCGCGGAAAGGCCCCGGAGAGCCGGTGAACATCCTAACCCATTGCAACGCGGGCTGGCTCGCGACGGTGGACTGGGGCACGGCGACGTCGCCCATGTATCATGCCATGGAGGCAGGCATCCCGATCCATGTCTGGGTGGACGAGACGAGGCCCCGCAACCAGGGCGCGCAGCTCACCGCCTGGGAGATGAACGGCGCGGGCATTCCGCATCACCTGATCGTCGACAACGCGGGCGGGCACCTGATGCAGCACGGGCAGGTCGACATGGTGATCGTGGGCACCGACCGGACCACGGCGTCTGGGGACGTGTGCAACAAGATCGGGACGTATCTGAAGGCGCTGGCGGCGAAGGACAACGGCGTGCCGTTCTATGTGGCGCTGCCCTCTTCCACGGTGGACTGGACGGTGTCGGACGGCGTGGCGGAGATCCCGATCGAGGAGAGGGACGGCCGCGAGGTCACGCACATCTATGGCCGGGACGAGGAGGGGCGGGCCAGGTTCGTGCAGATCTCGCCCGACGGCACGCCGGGCGACAACCCGGCCTTCGACGTGACACCCGCGCGGCTGGTCACGGGTCTCATTACCGAGCGCGGCGTGGCGGATGCCAGCCGCGAGGGTCTGCTCGCGCTGTTTCCCGAGCGGCGGGAAACGGCTTGAGTCAAGTGTAGGCCGGGCTTCTGCCCGGCTCGCCCCGCGCCGTAGAGTGGGTTTCCAACCCACCTCAAGCACATCCTTCCACTCAACGGCAGCCGACCCGATCATGAGTGCGCTCCCTCTACGCGGCGGGTGCCGGGCTGAAGCCCGGCCTGCATCCTCGACAACAGGCTGCGCGTGGACATCCGCCGTGGGGCGGGTCTTCGGCCCCGCTCGCACCGACGCCCGCACGACCAGCGCGCGCCACCCCAGCCGATGTAGGGTGGGTTTCCAACCCACCCCCCGGAGGCCGAGGCGAGATTAATTATACCTTTTCAAGAACTTGCAACGCGTTTCATCGTGTAACGCTCTCAGGTCGCGGAGGCCAGCATCGCCTCTGCATCGGCCTGGCCGGTCACGAGGTGGGTGACATAGCCGCCCCGGATCGCGGCCAGCGCCGCCGAGACCCGGTCGGCGCCGGTGGAGACCATGATGCCGGCCTGCCGCTCGCGCAGGCGGTCGAGGTCCACGCCCATCATCCGCTCGTCGAGAGGCCCGCGGATCGGCGTCCCGGCCCGGTCGATGAAGCGCCCGCAGAGCACGCCGACCGCCCCCTGCCCCAGGTACCACGCGAGCTCCTGCCGCGTCGCCACGCCCGAGGAGACGACATGGCTGTCCTCGGTGCAGGAGCCCACCGCGAAGAGAGTCTTGGTGAACCCGTTCATCGCCTCGAGCTGCGCCGCGATCAGCGCCTCCTCGCGCAGGGTGCGGGCGATTCGCGCCTCGGACAGGATCGCGGGGACATGGAGGTTCACACAGCGCGCCGAGAACTTGCGCGCCACGTTGGAGGAACAGACATCGGCGGAGAACCCGTAGGGCGTGGCCATGGAGCCGACGAGCTGCAGGACGGTCAGGTCCTCGATCGGGCGCGGCTCCAGCGCCTCGGCCAGATCGTAGATCGTCTTGCCCCAGGCCACGCCAAGCCGGTCGCCGGGAGACAGAAGCGAGGGCAGCCAGTCCGCCGCCCCCCGCACCACGCGCGCCGCCGTATCCGGCGCGGCGCCGTCCATGTCGGGGAGAACGTAGGCGGCGGCCAGCCCGAAGGTCTCGCGCAGGGCCATGGCCAGGCGGTGGCCGGTGAAGGCCGCGGGTGCGAGGCGGACCTGGACGTAGCCCCTCTCCCGCGCCTCCTGGAGGTAGTTCACCACCGTGGCGCGCGAGACATCGAGAACGCCGGCGATCTCGGTCTGGTTCAGGCCCTCCTCGTAGTAGAGCCACGCCGTCTCGACGACGATATCGTCGCCGGTGACCTGCCGTGACGAGCGTCGGGACGCGGGTGTCGGCATCATCCCCCCTTGAGCCAGATATCTACATCTGACAAGTTGCCGTGACTTTTGTCAAACGGCAGAGAGGGCTTGCGAGGTGCGGCAGAACCGGTGGGACGAGGCGGAGGCGCGGGCCTTCGAGGCGGCGGCGGGCGAGGACGAGGCCGACCGGCTGCTGGGACTCCGGGTCTATTCCTCGCGGCTGATCGGGTCGGACCCGGATCTCGTCATGCATGGCGGCGGCAATACTTCGGTCAAGGTGCGCCGGCCCGACCTCTACGGAGAGATGCGGGACATCCTGCACGTCAAGGGCTCCGGCTGGGACCTCGACACGCTGGAGGCGCCTGGCCTGCCCGGGGTGCGGATGGACGCGCTCACGGGGCTGAGGGCGCTGGAGCGGCTTTCGGACGAGGACATGGTGAACGTCCAGCGCGCGAACCTGATCGATACGACCGCGCCCAACCCCTCGGTGGAGACGCTGCTGCACGCCTACCTGCCCCATCGCTATGTGGATCACACCCATGCCACGGCGTTTCTCGTCCTGGCGAACCTGCCCGAGGCGGAGGCGATCATTGGCGAGCTCTTCGAGGGGCGGATGGCAGTGGTGCCCTACAGCATGCCGGGTTTCGCGCTTGCGAAGGCGGCGGCGGATGCTTTCGAGGCGCGTCGGGACTGCGAGGGCATGGTTCTGCTGAACCATGGCCATTTCACCTGGGGGCAGACGGCGAAGGAGAGCTACGACCGGGTGATTGCGCATACGGACCTCGTCGAGGCGTTCCTTGCGGACCGGGCGAAGCGGCCGAACCGGGCGACGACCGTGGCGCGGGTCAGGGAGCCGCTGGACGGGGCGCTGGCGGAACAGGTCCTGCCGGTACTGCGCGGCGCGGTGGCGCGGGTGCGCGGGGACCATCACGGTGGCGCGGCGCGGCCCGTGGTGACGGACCTGCGGGCGGGGGAGGAGGTGGCGTCGTTCCTCGCGACCGCCGATCTCGACGCGCTGGCGTTGAGGGGACCCGGCTCGCCGGACCATGTGATCCGCACCAAGGGTCGGGCGCTGGTGCTGCGCCGGGAGGAACTGGGCGGGCCGGAGAGACTGACGGCGAAGGTCGCGGCCTTCGCGGAGGCCTATCGCGGCTATTTCGAGGGTCAGAACGCCCGGGTGGGCGGGATCAAGCGGCCTCTCGAGCCGCATCCCTGCCTTGCGTGGATCGAGGGCGTGGGGCTGGTCGGCCTCGGCAAGACCGCCTCGGCGGCGGCGGCGGCGGCGGATATCGGCGAGCAGACGGCGGAGGTGATGCGCCTCGGCGAGGCCGCGGGCGGGTTCCGGCCCATCGGGACCGAGGACATCTTCGACATGGAATACTGGTCGCTGGAGCAGGCCAAGCTCGCCAAGGGCAAGGACGCGCCTTTTACCGGGCAGGTCGTGGTGGTCACGGGAGGCGCGGGTGCTTTGGGCCGGGCCATCGCGGCGGCCTTCGCCGCCGAGGGCGCCGCCGTGGCGCTGATCGACCGGGATGCCGCTGCCTGTGCCGAGGCGGCGAAAGGGATCAAGTGCGCCTTTCCGGTGACCTGCGATCTGGCCGAAGAGGGCGCGGCGGCGGAGGCCGTGGGCGCTGTCGTGCGGCGGTTCGGGGGGCTCGATATCCTCGTGTCGAACGCGGGCTTCGCGCCGCAGGGCAACATCCTGACGATGCCGGAGACGGAGATCAGGGCCTCGTTCGAGGTCAATTTCTTCGCCCATCTCGCCATGGCTCGGGCGGCGGCGCGGGTGATGGCGGTGCAGGGCACGGCGGGGCAGATGCTCTTCAACGTGTCGAAACAGGCGGTGAACCCCGGGCGGGGCTTCGGTGCCTATGGCCTGCCGAAATCGGCGACCTTCTTTCTGGTGAAGCAACTGGCGCTGGAGCTTGGCGAAGAGGGCGTGCGGGTGAACGGGGTGAACGCGGACCGCATCCGCTCGGGGCTTCTGACGGACGAGTTCATCGGCAGCCGCGCCGCGGCACGGGGTGTCACACCCGAAAGCTACATGGCGGGTAACCTCTTGCGCGCGGAGGTCGAGGCGCGGCATGTGGCCGGGGCTTTCGTCGCCCTGGCGAAGGCGGAGCGGACCACGGCGCACGTGATGACCGTGGATGGCGGCAATATCGAGGCATCGCTGAGATGAACGACGATTACCGGGAACGGCTCGACTTCACCGTGGCGCTGGCGCGGGAGGCGGGCGCCTATGCCCATGCGCAGTTCCTGAAGCTGGAGACGCTGACTGTGGAGCGCAAGGGGCACCAGGACATGGTGACCGAGGCGGACCGGGCGACGGAGACGCTGGTGCGCGCGGCGCTGGCGCGGCGCTGGCCCGAGGACGGGATCGTGGGCGAAGAGCATGCGCGGGTGCATGGCACGAGCGGGTTCGACTGGGTGATCGACCCGATCGACGGGACGGCGAATTTCGTGTCCGGAATTCCCCATTGGTGCACAGTGATCGCCTGCTGCAAGGACGGCGTGCCGGTGGTAGGGGTGATCTTCGATCCCTGCACCGGGGAGCTGTTCCGCGCCTCGAAGGGCGGCGGGGCCTACGTGGGCGAGAAGCCCTTGAAGGTGAATGCCGCGACCTCGCTGAGCGAAGGGTCGATCTTCGCGGGCGTTTCGGGCAAGTCCGATCCGAAGGTCGCGGCGACGCTGATCGCGGAGATCCTGGGCGCGCGGAGCCTGTTCTTCCGAGCCGCCTCGGGCGCGCTGGGGCTCGCCTATGTGGCGGCGGGGCGGCTGCTGGGCGGGGTCGAGGACCGGATGAATTCGTGGGACTGCTTCGCGGCGCTGCTGATGCTCGAAGAGGCGGGGGGGCGGCACCAGGGCTATCCTCCCGGGTCGCTCGACACGGGCACCAAGGTGGTCGCGGGCGGGCCGGGCGTGCATGACGCGCTCGCCCGGATCGCCGCGAAGGTCTACGGCTGAAAGGTCAGATCAGCCCGTACTGACGGGCTTTTCCACGCAGGAACGGCAGGCCGTTCTCCATGACCTCGGCCTCGCTTTCGGCCACCGGGCGCCAGACGGAGAGGCCGTAGGCGAGCTGCGGCGGCATGTCGATGAAGCTTTCCATGGCGAGGCCGCCGTCGAAGCCGATGGCCTTCAGCGTGGCGAAGATCTCGTCCCACCCGACGGTCCCCCATCCTGGCGTGCCGCGGTCGGACTCCGACAGGTGGATGTAGCGCAGGTGCTCGCGGGCATCGAGGATGCCCTGGGCGATGCCCTTTTCCTCGATGTTCATGTGGTAGGTGTCGAGGTGGACGAAAAGCGTATCGGACCCGATCCGCTCGATCATCTCCACGGCCTGCGCGCCGGTGTTGAGAAGGTGAGTCTCGTAGCGGTTCACCGGCTCGATCCCGAGGAGAAGGCCAAGGGATTTCGCATGGGCGGCGGCCTCGGTCAGGGCGCGGGCGACGTTGTCGAGTTCCCCTTGCGTGGGCGGAAGGCCCGACCGTTCGCCGATGCCCCCGTAGATTACGCCCGACAGGGCCTCGGCGCCGATGGCGGCGGCCTTGTCGAGGGCGGTTTTCAGGAAATCCACCGCGCCCTCGGGATTGCGGGAGGCCCAGACCGCCTCGGGCAGGCCGAGCGAGCAGACGGAGCGCATGCCCGCGGCCTCGAGCGTGCGGCGGCTGTGGTCGGCATCGACCGAGGGCGGATCGAGAAGCGCGATCTCGAGGAAGTCCATGCCGTAGGAGGCGGCCCTGGCCACGGCCCTCTCGCATCCCTCGCGGTCCCAGCTCATGGTCCACATGCTGGTATGAACGCCGAAGCCCTTCATCACCCTGCCCTTTCGTTCCGGTGGCTTACATCTCTTCGAGGATCGCGCGGGCGAGGGTCTCGTCGATCAGGAGGCGATTGACGAAGCCCGCGCGCAGCACGGCAAGGGTGGCCGCGGCCTTGGTGGCGCCGGCGGCGGTGATCAGGACGTCCATCTCGCCCATCTCGGAGGGCTTCACGCAGGGCGTGCAGCGGTTCAGCGGGATGTCCGCGACGGCGCCGTCGGCGGTGAAGAAGACGCCGCAGCAATCGCCCACGACACTGTTGCGGCGCAGCTCGGCGATCTGGGCGGGGCTGAAGAGGCCCGCCTCGAAGAGGATGGCGCCGTCCCGGCATTCGCCCACGCTCATCAGCGCGTGGGAGGCGTTACGGGCGACGGTGAGCGTCTCGCGCACGAGGCGCTGCTCGAGGATCGTGACGCAGGCTTCCTCGCTGTCGGCGACGAAGGGCGCGGGCAGGAGCATGGCGCGGCCGCCGGTCTGGGAGGCGAGGCGGATGCACACGTCGCCCGGCGCGGTCCGCGAGGCATGGGTGACCGAGCCCATGAGCGACACGAAGGTGAGGTTGCGGTTCACGAGACCCGAGAGATTGTCGGCCATGGCCGAGAGCGTGCGGCCCCAGCCGACGCCGATCACCCGCGGCTTGTCGCCAGATCCGATCCGGGCGAGGTAGGTGGCGGCGAGGATGCCCACGGCGGTGCGTTCGTAATCGTGGTCGGCCGTGGGCGCGGGCACCGGAGCGACCTGAACCTCGGCGAGTCCGAAGGCCTCGGCGAGGCGGTCGGCGAGAAGCAGCGTTTCGGAGGTGCGGTGTTCGAGCGAGATCCGCACGAGGCCCTGCTCGCGGGCGTCGGCGAGCATCCGGTTGACCTTGAAACGGGAGATGCCGAGCCGGTCGCTGACCTGCTGCTGGCTGAGGTTGCCCACGTAATAGAGCCATGCCGCCTGCACGATCTCGTCGTCCTGGCGCTTGCCCGTCAACATGCGGCCGGCCTCCTCTCTCGCCCGCAGGTCCCGCGGAAAACCGCTTGACCGTTGCCCCTGAGGTCATACAGTTATCGTCACATAGGTGCAGTCGCTGCACAAGTGTTGGGTGGCATGGCATCTCTGTGCGGACGAGGTCCGGAACCGGCTTCCAGAGGAGGGTCGGGCGCACCATCCGGCGCGCCCGGCGCGGAGGACGGCGGCAAGGCGTGGCAGGGCGCGACCGACCCCTGCCGGAGATCCCCCGCGAGGACGGGGCAATTGGGAGAAAGACAATGAAGACATCCGTTTCGATTCTCGCCATGGCGGCGGCGACCATCGGCGCGCCGCACTTCGCGGCCGCCCAGGACGCGCCGACCATCGCCACCGTGGTCAAGATCGCCGGCATCCAGTGGTTCAACCGCATGGAAGAGGGCGTGAACCAGTATGCCGCCGACACCGGCGCGAACGCCTTCCAGGTGGGCCCCGCCCAGGCCGATCCGCAGCAGCAGGCCGCGCTGATCGAGGACATGATCGCGCAGGGCGTCGATGCGCTCGCCGTCGTGCCGATGTCGCCCGAGGCGCTGGAGCCCGTGCTGGGCCGCGCGATGGAGCAGGGCATCGTGGTCATCACCCACGAGGCCGCCAGCCAGCAGAACACCATGTACGACATCGAGGCCTTCGTGAACGAGGACTTCGGCGCGAACCTGATGGAGCAGATGGCCCAGTGCATGGGTGGCGAGGGCGAATACGCTGTCTTCGTCGGCTCGCTGACCAGCCAGACGCACAACCAGTGGGTCGACGGCGCCATCGCTCATCAAGAGGCGAACTACCCGAACATGACCCTCGTCGGCGACAAGAACGAGACGTTCGACGACGCGCAGCAGGCCTACGAGGCGGCGCAGGAAGTCATGCGGGCCTTCCCGAACGTGAGGGGCATGCAGGGGTCCGCCTCCACCGACGTGGCGGGCATCGGCCTCGCCGTGGAAGAGCGCGGGATGGAGGATGCAACCTGCGTCTTCGGCACCTCCCTGCCCTCGATCGCGGGCCAGTACCTCGAGACCGGCGCGGTCGACGGCATCGGCTTCTGGGACCCCTCCGTCGCGGGCTACGCGATGAACAAGGTCGCGCAGATGGTGATGAACGGCGAGGAAGTCACCGACGGGATGGACCTCGGGCTTGAGGGCTACGAGAACGTCACGCTCGACGGCAAGGTCATCTACGGCCAGGCCTGGGTGAACGTGAACGCCGACAACATGGCCGACTACCCCTTCTGATCGTGGAATGCGGAGCGGTGGCACCGGCTGCCGCTTCGCCTTCCCCGATCGCGGGACATTCCTGGAATCCGGATCGTCATGGGCTCGCCAGACTCCGCCGTCCTCGTCGAGATGACAGGCGTCACCAAGCGTTATGCCGGCGTCACGGCGCTGGACCGGGTGGATTTCGCCGTCCGGCCCGGCGAGGCGGTCTGTCTTGCCGGAGAGAACGGGTCCGGAAAATCGACGTTGATCAAGATCCTGTCGGGGGTGGAGCAGCCCAGCGAGGGCGCCATACGCATCGGCGGGGAGCAGATGAGAGGCCTCAACCCGCGCCGGGCCGCCTCTGCCGGGGTCATGGTCATCTTTCAGGACTTTTCGCTGTTTCCGAACCTGAGCGTGGCGGAGAACATCGCCTTCGCAAGCGAGCTGGCCGAGCACCGGCGGTTCTTCAACCGGCGCGCGGCACGGGAAACGGCGCGCAAGGTGCTCGACCGGATCGGGGTGGACATCCCGCTCGACGCGCGGCTGGAGCAGCTGCCGGTTGCGCACAAGCAGCTGGTGGCGATCTGCCGGGCTCTTGCCTGCGAGGCGCGGCTGATCATCATGGACGAGCCCACGACGGCCCTGACCGAGCGCGAGGTGCGGCGGCTTCTGGGGATCATCCGGCTGTTGAAGGACGAGGGCGTGGCGGTCGTCTTCGTCAGCCACAAGCTGGCCGAGGTGCTGGAGGTCAGCGAAAAAGTCGTGGTGCTTCGGAACGGCCGCAAGGTGGCCGAGGGCCCGGCGACGGAGTTCAACGCGAGTTCCCTGACGCGCCACATGACGGGCCGCGAGGTGGCCGAGGCGTCGCCGGGGCCGTTCAACGGGGCGGGGGAGACGCTCCTGACCGTGGAGAAGCTCGACAAGCCGGGGGCGTTCCGCAACGTGAGCTTCGAGATGCGGCGCGGCGAAGTGCTGGGAATCACCGGGCTGCTGGGGAGCGGGCGGACCTCCCTGGCCAAGGCGCTCTTCGGACTGGTGGCGCCCGCATCAGGGCGGATCACGCTCGACGGAGCGGACGTGCCGCTGGGCGATCCCGTGGCCGCAGCGCATGCGAGGATCGGTTATGTGCCGGAGGACCGGCTGACGGAGGGGCTGTTCCTGACGCAGTCGATCCTGCGCAACGTCGCGGTGGGCCGGCTCGACAGCCATGAGCGGCGCGGCTTTCTCGACATGACGGGCCTTGTGGGCGAGGCAGCGGACTGGCTGGCGCGGCTGAAGGTCAAGACGCCGTCCATCGCTGCACCTGTCACCTCGCTGTCGGGTGGGAACCAGCAGCGGGTGGCGCTGGCGCGGTGGCTGTCGCGCGCGCCGAAGCTCCTGATCCTGAACGGGCCTTCGGTGGGTGTCGACGTGGGATCGAAGGCGGAGATCCACGACATCATCCGCGATCTGGGGGCGCAGGGCCTCGGCGTGATCGTGATTTCCGACGACCTGCCCGAGCTTCTGGCCACCTGTCACCGCATCCTCGTGATGCGCGGCGGCGAGATGGTGGACGAGATCGAGGGCGGCTCGATCACCGAAGACGACCTTTCGCACAAGCTGGCCTCATGACGTCCCTTCTTACCAGAAACGAAACGCTCGTTGCGGTCGTCATCGTGCTCTTCTGCATCCTCGCGGCAGTGTCGGACCCGAACTTCCTGACGGTCACGACGCTGAGCGACCTGCTGCGCGCCTCCATCGTGCTGGGCATCTTCGCCATCGGGGCGATGCTGGTGCTGATCTCGGGCGGGATCGACGTGAGCTTCACCGCCGTGGCGGTGTCGGCGATGTACATGACAACGAAGTTCTCGCTGGCCTTCTGGCCCGAGATGCCCTGGTACCTGATCTTCACGCTTTCGGTGCTGCTGGGCGCCGGGCTGGGGGCGATCAACGGGCTCTTCATCGCGGGTTTCGGGCTCCCCACGCTGATCGTGACGCTGGGCACGCTGTCGGTGTTCCGGGGCTTTCTGCTGACCTTCGTGGGGTCGGACCGGATTTCCGCCCTGCCGCCCGACATGCGGGAGTTCTCGCGCATGGTGATCGCGCGCGGCACGACGGAGGGAGGCGATTTCTACAACCTGCCGTGGTCCCTGGCCGCGCTGGTTGTCGTCGTCGGGCTTACCGCCTTCATCCTGCACAAGACCATGCTGGGCCGCTCGATCTTCGCCATCGGCGGGTCGGTGGAAAGCGCGCGGCGGATCGGGATCAACGTCCGGCAGACGCAGTTCTTCGTCTACGTCTACGTGGGCGCGCTGGCGGGGCTCGCGGGCATCCTGCACGGGTCGATGAACCGGATGGCCGACCCGTTCAGCCTTGTCGGGCTGGAGCTGTCGGTGATCGCGGCGGTGGTTCTGGGCGGCGCGCGGCTGATCGGAGGTTACGGGACGATCACCGGAACGCTGCTGGGTGTGGCGCTGATCGTGCTGGTGCAGAACAGCCTGATCGTGATCGGGATTCCATCGACGTGGCAGTCGGTGACCATCGGCGCGCTGATCCTGCTGGGCACGGGTCTGCCGGCCTATCAGGCCAAGCGCGCCGCGGCGCGCGCCGGGTGAGGAGAGAGCGATGAGCGGCGGACCCCGTACCGAAGCGAAGCTGACCGAGACGCCGGAATTCCGGCTGGCGATCATCGCGGTGGCCGTTTTCGTGCTGATGGCGGCGCTGTCGCCCGACCGGTTCCTGTCACCGCAGAACCTGACCTCGATGGCGTTCCAGTTTCCGGAATTCGCGATCCTGGCGCTGGCCATGACGATCACGATGATGACGGGGGGGATCGACCTGAGCGTCGTGGGCGTCGCGAACCTGTCGGCGGTGATCGCGGCGACGATTCTGACGGCCTTCGCGGGCGCGGGCATGGTCGGCGGTGCCGCGATCATGTGGCTGATGATCGCCATCGTGGCGGCGTTGACGGTGGGGGCGGTCGCGGGATTCCTGAACGGCATTCTCGTGTCGCGTTTCGGCCTGCCGCCGATCCTCGCCACGCTGGGCTCGGGCCTTGTGTTCACCGGACTGGCCGTGGCGATGACCGGGGGCAGCGCGGTCATGGGCTTTCCGGCGGTGGTGGCGGTGATCGGCAATTCGACGATCTTCCACGTGCCGGTGCCGCTGATCCTCTTTGCGCTCCTCGCCTTCGGGCTGCATGTGCTGCTGACGCGCACCGGCTTCGGCCTGCGGGTCACGATGTACGGGGCGAACCCGCTCGCCGCGCTCTTTGCCGCCATCGACGTGGATCGCATCCTGCTCAAGGTCTACGTGATCGCGGGCATGTTCTCGTCGGTCGCGGGCCTCGTCATCATGTCGCGCGCCAACTCGGCCAAGGCGGATTACGGCTCGTCCTACCTGCTGCTCGCGGTGCTGATCGCGGTGCTGGGGGGCGTGAATCCCTACGGCGGCTATGGCCGGGTCATCGGCGTCGTGCTGGCGGTGCTGTCGATGCAGTTCCTGTCCTCGGGGCTGAACATGCTGCAGGTGTCGAACTTCGCGCGGGAGCTGATCTGGGGCGGGCTGCTGCTTCTGGTCATGGTCATCAACGTCACGAACTGGGCGGGGCTCAGACCCCGCCGCGCGCCGGCGAAGGCCGGCTGAGAGGGAGGATAATCCATGAAGAAGATCCTGAACGCGCCCGAAGCCTATGTGGACGAGATGCTGGCGGGCCTGACGGCGGCGCATCCGGAGTACTACCGCCTGCATGGTGACAGCGGCCGGGTCGTGGCCCGCGCCAAGGCCGGCAAGGAAGGCAAGGTCGGCATCGTGACGGGGGGCGGGTCGGGGCACCTGCCGGTGTTCACGGGCTACGTGGGCGAGGGGCTGCTCGACGCCTGCGCGATCGGCGACGTCTTCGCCTCGCCCTCGGCCGAGCAGATGGCCGACGCGATCCGCGCCGCCGACAGCGGGGCGGGCGTGCTGCGGCTTTACGGGAATTACGGCGGCGATGTCATGAATTTCGACATGGCGGGCGATCTGGTGGAGTTCGACGACATCACCTGCACGACGGTGCTGCTGACCGACGACGTGGCCTCCGCCGCGCCCGAGGAGAAGGAAAAGCGCCGGGGTGTGGCGGGCATGGTCTATGCCTACAAGATCGCCGGCGCGGCCGCAGAGGAAGGCCGCGACCTCGAAGGCGTGACCGCCGCCGCGCAGAAGGCCGCCGACGCCTGCCGCTCCATCGGCGTGGCGCTGTCGCCCTGCACGGTGCCGCAGGCGGGCAAGCCCACCTTCGAGATCGCCGACGACGAGATCGAGATGGGCATGGGCATCCACGGCGAGCCCGGCGTCTGGCGCGGCAAGCTCAGGACTGCGGACGAGATCGCGGGCGAGATGATGGACCGGCTCTTCGATGACATGCCCGTGGGCCAGGGCGACCGGGTTTCGATCATGGTCAACTCGCTGGGGGCCACGCCGCCGGAGGAGCTCTATATCCTCTACAACGTCGTCAAGGCGCGGCTCGAGGGCGCGGGGGCGACGATCGTGATGCCGCTTGTGGGGCGCTACGCGACCTCGATGGAGATGGCGGGCGTGTCGTTCACCATGATGAAGCTCGACGACGAGCTTGAAAAGCTTCTGACCGCGCCCTGCGACTGCGCCTTCTGGAGGGTCGGATGACCATCGACATCGTGGCCGTTCGCGCGGCCATCGGGCGGCTGGCGCTGGCGATGGAACGGGATTTCGAGCTCTTGAACAAGGCCGACGGGGCGCTGGGGGACGGCGATCTCGGCGTGACCATGACCCGGGGGATGCGGGCGATCTCCGAGAAGGCGGAGGACTTGCCGGAGGATCTCGGGCAGGCGCTTCTGGCCTGCGCGCAGGCGTTCACCAAGTCTTCCGGGTCGTCCTACGGGACATTGCTCGCCACCGGGATCATGGCCATAGCCAAGCAGGTGAAGGGCGAGACCGAGGTCGGGGCCGACCGGGTGCCGGAACTGGTGGCGCTCGCCCGTGACCAGATGCAGGCGCGCGGCAAGGCGGAACTGGGCGGCAAGACGGTGCTCGATTCCCTCGATGCGGTGGCCGGGGCGACGGCGGCGCTGAGCGATCCCGCCGAGGTCGCCGATGCCGCAGCCCGGGCCGTTACCGAGGCGCTGGAGGCGTTCCGGGACCGCAAGGCGACCGTGGGCCGGGCGCGCATCTTCGGAGAGAAGAGCGTGGGGTTGGATGATCCCGGGATGCTGGCCATGGAGCGGATCGTGAAGGCGCTCGCCGATCGCGAGGGGTGAGGGGGTCGGCGGGGAGCTTGGTGCGGCGGGCAGGTGGGTTGGAAACCCGCCCTACGGACCGGGCGTAGGGTGGGTTTCCAACCTACCGGTCCAGCAACGGGTCGAGCGTCGGGTGGGGTTTCAACCCACCTGCCCTGCCCGCCTCTGGTCAGACCAGCGGGTCCTCGCCGCCATACATCCGGTGCGGGTAGTCGGCGTGGAGCGCCATGTCGGCCTCGGACATGCGGGCCAGCGTGAAATTGTGCTGGTGCCAGTAGGGGTAGATCAGAGGAAGGCGGCTGACGTCGTTGAGTTTCTGCAATTCCTCGTCCGTCAGGCGGATGTCGACGGCGGTGAAATTGTCCCTGAACTGCTCCTCTGTGCGACCGCCCACCACGAGCGAGGACACCGCGGGGCGGCTCAGAAGCCAGGCGAGGGCGATCTGCGCGGCGGACACGCCCCGGGCGTCGCCGATCTCCACCAGCGCGTCCACGATCCGCCAGAGGCGCTCCATGTCGCGGATCGGGGGTTCGGTCCAGCCGTTGGCCTGGCGGGAGCCCTCGGGGGCGGGCTGTCCCCGCCGGTGCTTGCCCGTCAGCAGCCCGGCCGCCAGCGGCGACCAGACGAGGACCCCGAGGCCCTGGTCGACGGAAAGCGGCAGCAGTTCGTATTCCGCCTCGCGGGCCTCGAGCGTGTAGTGGATCTGCTGGGTGACGAAGCGACTGGTGCGCGCGGCGTCGGCGGCGGCGAGCGATTTCGACACCTGCCAGCCCGAGTAGTTCGAGCAGCCGATGTAGCGCACCTTGCCCTGCTGGATCAGGGTTTCGAGCGCGGCCATCTTTTCCTCGACCGGTGTCGTGCCGTCCCATTCGTGCATGTAGTAGATGTCGATATGGTCGGTGCGCAGCTTCTTCAGGGTGCGCTCGCATTCGCGGATCAGGTGCCAGCGGGAGACGCCCTCGTCGTTCGGTCCGTCGCCGATCCGCATGCGGGCCTTGGAGGTGACGAGGATGTCGTCGTAGCGGCCTTCGAGCACTTCGCCCAGGATCTCTTCGGCGGTGCCGGTGGAATACATGTTGGCGCAGTCGAAGAGGTTCACGCCGTGGTCGATGCAGAGATCGACGAGGCGCTGCGCCTCCTTCACGCCTTGCCGGCCGACCATGCCGAATGGGCCTTCGCCGCCGAAGGTGAAGGTGCCCATGGTGATCGCCGAGACCTTGAGGCCCGAGCGTCCGAGCGTGCGGTATTCCATGATGTGGTCCTTTCGTCTTCGGAGGATCAGCGGCCGAGCACGTCCCGGGCCGCCGGGTAGAGCGCGAGATACTTTCTGAATAGCTCGTCATAGGCCGCGACGTTCGCGGGGATCGGCTCGATCACGCGGCCGGGGCGGACCATGCCGGCGATGCCCTCGTCGATGCTGGCGTAATGCCCGGCGCCATGGGCCGCCAGGATCGCGGAGCCGGTGGAGGGCGCGTCGGCGGAAGCCGGGATGCGGATCGGCAGGCCCGCCGTGTCGGCATGGATCTGCATCCAGAGGTCCGAGGCGGAGGCGCCGCCGCCGGCGGTGATCTCGGTCGCGGAATAGCCTGCGCGGGCGAAAGCCTCGAGGATCGCCTTCGTGCCGAAGGAGATGCCCTCCATGATCGCGCGGAAGAGGTGGTGCTTCTCGTGCGCGAGCGTCAGGCCGAGGATCGCCCCGCGCGACAGGGGATCGGTGTAGGGCGTGCGGTTGCCCTGGAAATGGTCCTGCACGATCAGCCCCTCGGAGCCCGGCGGCAGGGCGGCGGCTGCGGCGTTGAGCGCCTCGAAATCGTGCCCGCCGGTCAGCCGGCCGAGCCAGTTGATGATGGAGCCGGTGGAGGTCTGCCCGCCCTCGACGATGTAGCGGCCGGGGTAGACGATGTCGGCATAGGCGCCCCAGACGCCGGACGCCGAGAGCGGCTCTTCGGTGACGCCGAACTGCAGGTGCGAGGAGCCGGTGATCAGGGCGAGCTGGCCCGGTTTCGCCACGCCGAGGCCGATCATGCCAATCAGCGCGTCGGCGCCGCCCTGAACGACCTTGACAGACCGGGGCAGGCCCAGCGCCTCGGCGGCGGCGGCGGTCAGCGTGCCGACGACCTCGCCCGGCGCCACGACGCGCGGCGGCCATTTCTCGAGCAGCGCCTCCAGCCCCAGCTTGCGCAGCAGGCTTTCGGGCCAGCCGCCGCGGTCGTTGCGGTAGTGCCAGCGCAGGCCCACGTTATCGAGGCTCGCCGCCCACTCGCCGGTCAGCTTGTAGGTCAGGAAATCCTGGTACTCGCAGATGCGGTGCGCGCGGTCGAAGACCTCCGGCTCGTTGCGTTTCAGCCAGAGCGCCTTGGGGATCATCCATTCCGCCGAGACCGGCCCCTGCCCCGCCCCGTTGAGCGAGAGCGCCTCGTCGCCGGTGGCGAGCACCGCGTCGGCCTCCGCGCTCGCGCGCACGTCCATCCAGATGAGCGCGGGGCGCAAGGCGTCGCCGGTCTCGTCGAGCGCCACGACCGAGCAGGAGGTGGTGGCATAGGCGATGGCCTCGATGGATCCCGGGTCGATCCCCGCCTCGGCGATGGCGGCGCGACTTGCGGTGACGAAATTGGCCCACCAGTCGGCGGGGTTCTGTTCGGCGCGGGCGCCGGCGGCGAACGTGGTGTCGTAGGGCACGGCATGGCTGGCAAGACATGTGCCGGCGACATCGTAGATGCGGGCGCGCAGGCTTTCGGTGCCGCCGTCCGCTGTCAGAATATAGGCCATTCGGTCCTCCCCCTCTTCCGGTCTTCTCCCGGTCCGATGAAGCCAGCCCGGGGCGCGGAGCGCCAGCCCCGTTCAGTCCGCCGTCGCCGCGGCAAGGATCGCCAGCACCTCCTGCGGGGCGTCCCACCAGGCGGCATGGCCCGCGCGCGCCAGGTGATGGACCGCGATGCGGGGCGAGAGGGTGAGGGCGTCCTGCCAGTCGAGGATCCGGTCGCGGTGTGGCGCGAGGATGCGCACGGGGAGCGTGTCGGCAAGGCGCGCAAGGCGCGGGCGCAGGGTGACGGCCTGGCCGGTCTCTCCGAGGACGGAGCGGGCGAGCGTGCCGAGGCGCCCCCGGGCCAGCGTGGCGGCGATGCCCTCGAGCGCCTGCGCGGAGAGCGGCAGGGGGCCATCGGTCATCCGCTCGAGCAGATGCGCGATCTCGCCGGGCGATCGGGCGGCGGCAAGGCCGAGGACGAAGCCGCGGTCGATGCGGTGACCGAGGCCCGCGGGCGCGATCAGCGTGAGGCTGCGGGCGTGGCCCGCCTCGGCGAGGTCCGTGGCAGGCACGGCGCCGAGGGAATGGGCGAAGATATGGGCGCTCTGGCCGAGGGTGTCCTTGACGAGCGCGGACAGGCCCGTCGAAAGGGCGGCGGCGTCCCCTGCCTCCGTCCGGCTGGCGCCGTGGCCCGGCAGGTCGAGAGTGAGGACATGGCGGCCCGACCGGGCGAGGCCGGCGGCGAGGGAGGCCCAGACGGTGTGATCGGCAGCAAAGCCGTGGATCAGGACGACGGGCGGGCCTGCCTCCGGACCGGACAGGCGCCAGGCGAGGCCGTGGGCGATCTGCGGCGCGGCGTCGAAAGAGGCGGCTGTGGGAGAAAGGGCGGCAATGTCGGCGCTCTCGATGCGGCCGCGGCGTCCGGTGCCGGTGACGGTGGCAAGGTCGATGCCCGCCTTGCGGGCCAGCCGCCGGGCGACGGGAGTCGCGCGAGGGCGGGCGCCGGCGGCGGAGTCCGGAGGCGCGGGTGTCGCAGGTTTCGGCGGATCGGCAGGCGCTGCGGGGGCGGTCGCTGCCGGCTCCGGCGGCGGGGCGGCCTCGGTTTCGGCCTCGACCTTGACCTCGGCCTCGGCCTCGGCTTCGGAGGCAGTGCCCGCGAGGCGGGCGATGGGATCGCCCACGCGGACGGTCTCGCCTTCGGGCACGAGGATCTCGCCAAGCTCGCCATCGGCGAGGGCGGGCACCTCCACCACGGTCTTGTCGGTCTCGACCTCGAGGAGCGCGTCGCCGCGCCGGAACGCCTCCCCGGGCGCCACGAGCCAGGCCACGACTCGGCCTTCCTCCATGGTCTCGCCGAGGCGGGGGAGGGTCAGCACGCCGCTCATGCCACGAGCCGGCGCGCGGCGTCCGCGATCAGCTCGGGGCCGGGCACGGAGGCGGTCTCGAGCGCGGTCGAGACCGAGATCGGGACGTCTTCCCCGGCGATACGGAGCACCGGATTCTCGAGGTAGTCGAAGCATTCCTCGGAGATGCGCGCGGCAAGTTCGGCGGCCACGCCTGCCGTCAGCGGCCCCTCGGAGACGACCATGGCGCGGCCCGTCCGTTCGACCTCTGCGCCGATGGTGGCGAAATCGAGCGGGTTGAGCGTGCGCAGGTCGATCACCGTAGCCTCGATGCCCTCGGCGGCGAGGGTCTCGGCGGCCTCGAGCGCGTAGAGCACCTGCCGCGAGTAGGTGACGATCACGAGGTCCCGGCCCTGCCTGCGGATCGCGGCGCGGCCCCAGTCGGGCACGGGCGCGGAGAGATCGACCTCCTCGGCATGGGCATAAAGCGACTTGTGCTCGATGAACACGACCGGGTCGGGCTGGCGCAGGGACTGGCGCAGGAGGTGATAGGCGTCGGCCACCGTGGCGGGCATGGCGAGCCGCAGGCCGGGCATGTGCATCACGTAGGCCTCGAGGCTCTGGGAATGCTGCGCGCCCGCCGACCGGCCGGTGCCGCCCTGGGTCCTGAGCACCATCGGCACGCCGATCTGGCCGCCGAACATGTAGCGGATCTTGGCTGCCTGGTTGCAGAGCTGGTCCATGGAGACGCCGATGAAATCGACATACATCAGCTCGGCCACCGGGCGCATCCCGGCCATGGCCGCGCCCACGGCGGTGCCGACGATGCCCTGCTCGGAAATGGGCGTGTCGATCATGCGCTCTGGGCCGAACTCCTCGAGCAGGCCCGTGGTCACGGCATAGGCGCCGCCGTAGCGGCCCACCTCCTCGCCGATGACGAAGACGTCGGGGTCCGCGCGCATGGCGTCGGCGAGGGCGCGGCGGATCGCGTCGCGGTAGGTGAGGGTTTCCGTCATGGTCAGTCCCTCGCGAGGATGCGGTCGATACGGGTGCGGAGCGGTTCTGGCTCGGGCTCGCCGGGGGCGTAGACATCGCGGAACATGGTATCCATGGCGGGCGCCGCAGAGGCGATGGCGAAGTCGATGGAGGCGTCCATCTCGCGGGCGACCTCGTCGTCGATGGCGCCGATTGCCCCCTCCGCCATGCCGCCCTCGATCAGCGCCGCGCGGGCGAAGGCGATGGGATCGCGGGCGCGGCCCTCGTCCTCCTCCTCGGGGGTGCGGTAGGGGCTCTTGTCCTTCCGGGCGTGGCCGAAGAAGCGGTAGCAGTCGACGGCGAGAAAGCCGGGACTGCCCGCGCGCGCGCCGTCGAGGATGCGCGCGGCGGCGGCATGCACCTCGCGCACGTCGCGGCCGTCCACCGTCTCGGCAGCGAGGCCGAAGGCCTTCGCGCGCTCGTGCAGCGCCGTCGCGCGGGTCGCCTGGTCGATGCGGGTGCCCATGCCCCACTGGTTGTTGATGCAGACGAAGACGGCCGGAAGCCCCCAGAGCGCGGCCATGTTCATGCTCTCGTAGATCACGCCCTGCTGCATCGCGCCGTCGCCGAAGAAGGCCACGGAGACCGCGCCGCTGTTCCGGCGTTTGGCCACCAGCGCCGCGCCGACCACGGCGGGCACGCCGCCGCCGACGATGGCGTTGGCCCCGAGATGCCCGAGGCCCATGTCGGCGATATGCATGGAGCCGCCCTTGCCGCGGCAATAGCCGGTCTCCTTGCCCGCGATCTCGGCCATCATCCGGTTCGGGTCCGCGCCGCGAGCAAGGAAGATGCCGTGGCCTCGGTGGTGCGTGGTGAAGGTGTCGCCGTCCTTCATGGCGGTGCAGACGCCCACGGCGGGGCTCTCCTCGCCGATGGAGAGGTGCAGCATCGACCCCGCGCTTTCGCCCCGGACGAAAAGCTCGCCCACGCGTTCCTCGAAGGTGCGGATGCGGCGCATCTGGCGGTAGAGCGCCTCGAGCCCGGTGTTGGAGGACGCGGCTGCAGTCATGGGGGCCTCGGTTCGGTCGTTGCCTTGACGGGCCATGAATGACATCTGTCATCTGGCGTTACAAGTGTCATGGGGAGCCGATGCGCGAGCTGACGGAGATCGAGCTGATGACCCGGGCGGCGTGGCTCTATCACGTCGCGGGCCTGAACCAGGAGGCGGTCTCGCGGCGGCTGGGGCTGACGCGGGCGCGGGTGAACCGGCTTCTGGCGCAGGCGCGGGACCTCGGGATCGTGTCCATCTCGATCAACGAAAGGGACCTGGGGCTACTGAAGGTCGAGGAGGCGATCCGGGCGGCGTTCGGGCTGCAGACCTGCGTCGCCACGCCGGTGCTGGGGCTGGAGCCCGGCGAGGCGGCGGCGGAGACCGCGCTGAGGATGGTGGGGATCGCGGGCGCGCGATTCCTGCGGGACCGGCTTCAGGCGCGGCCCGACACGGTGGTGGGCACGGGCTGGGGGCGTACGCTGGCGCAGCTCGGGCGGCAGATGACCGGCGTGGCGGCGCCGGGGGCGAAGTTCATCAGCCTGATGGGGTCCCTGACCGCCAATTCGGCGTTCAACCCGTTCGACGTGGTGCAGACGCTGGCGCAGGCCACGGGGGGCGAGGGCTATTTCCTGCCGGTGCCCTTCATCGTCGACAGCGAGGCGGATCGCGACATGCTCCTGGCCCAGCGCGCGGTCAGCGAGCCGCTCTCGCTGGCGCGGCGGGCGGAGCTGGCGCTGATCAGCGTGGGCGAGCTCACGGATGCCTCGCTCCTGCGGCGGCAGGGGATGATCGGTGCCGAAGAAATGGCGGAGCTGCGTGCGGCGGGCGCGGTGGGGGATACCAACGGCGTCTTTTTCGACGCCGAGGGGCGGCCCGTGGATCACCCGCTGGCACGGCGCTGCATCGCCGTGGGCCTCGACGGGCTGAGGGCGACGGAGACGGTCCTGCTCTCGGGCGGGCGGGCGAAGCTGGAGGCGACGCGGGCGCTGCTCCGAAGCGGGGCGATCCGGGGGCTGGTGATCGACGGGGACAGCGCCGTGGCCCTTGCCGAGGGGCTTTAGCCGAGGGCGGTGCGGCTGGGCGAGGGCGTGACCGGCGCGGTGTTCTCGGGCGGCAGGGGCGCGCGGCCGAGGATGTGGTCGGAGGCCTTCTCTCCCACCATGATCGAGGGCGCGTTGAGGTTGCCGTTCGGGATGCGCGGGAAGATCGAGCTGTCGGCCAGCCGTAGGTTTTCCACCCCGATGACGCGGCATTCCGGATCGACCACCGCCATGGGATCGTCGCGGCGGCCCATGCGGGCCGTGCCGCAGGGGTGATAGGCGCTTTCGACATGCTCGCGGATGCAGGCGTCGATCTCGTCGTCGCTTTGCGCGTCGGGGCCGGGCACGATCTCGCGGCTGTAGAAGGGCGCGAAGGCGGGCTGGGCGAAGATCTCGCGCGTGAGGCGGATGCAGGTCCGGAAATCCTGCCAGTCCTGCTCGTGGCTCATGTAGTTGAAGAGGATGCGGGGCGCGTCATGCGGATCGGCGGACCGGAGCGTGACGCTGCCGCGCGAGGGGCTGCGCATCGGGCCGACATGGGCCTGAAAGCCGTGACCGGCGAGGCCGACGGTGCCGTCGTAGCGCACGGCGATGGGCAGGAAGTGGTACTGGATGTCAGGATATTCCGCCTCGGGCGAGGAGCGGAGGAAGGCAGTGCTTTCGAACTGGTTCGAGGCCCCCGGGCCGCCGCGGGCGAAGAGCCAGTGCGCGCCGACGAAGGCCTTTCCGAGGAGGTTCCAGTAACGGTAGAGGCTGACAGGCTGGGATGCCGCGGCCTGGACGTAGAGCTCCAGATGATCCTGGAGGTTTCGGCCCACGCCGGGCCGGTCGGCCACGAGGGGAATGCCATGGTCGGCGAGATGGGCGGCGGGGCCGATGCCCGAGAGCATCAGGAGTTTCGGGGAGTTGAAGGCGGAGGCGGCGAGGATAACCTCGGCTTCGGCGCGGATCACCTCGGTGCGGCCGCCGCGCTCGACCTCGACGCCGACTGCCCTGCCCTCCTCAACGACCACACGGCGCGCGAAGGCATGAACGAGGGTGCAGTTGGGCCGGCGAAGGGCGGGCTCCAGATAGGCGCGGGCGGCTGACCAGCGCTCGCCCTTCCAGACGGTCATCTCGAAGGGACCGAACCCCTCCTGCTGCGCGCCGTTGTAGTCGGGGGTCACGGGAAAGCCCGCCTCTCGCCCTGCTTCGACGAAGGCGCGCACGAGCGGGTTGTCGCGGCGACCGCGGGTGACATGGACCGGGCCGCCCTGCCCGCGCCATGCGGGGTCGCCGCCATGGCCGCCGTCGTGCCAGTCCTCCTGCCGCTTGAAGTAGGGGAGGACGTCAGCAAAGCCCCAGCCGTCCGCGCCCGCGTCACGCCAGTGGTCGAAGTCGCGGGGGTGGCCGCGGACGTAGATCATCCCGTTGATCGAGGAGGACCCGCCGATCACCTTGCCCCGTGGCGCGGCGAGGGTGCGGCCGCCGAGATGGGGCTCGGGTTCGGTGCGATAGCCCCAGTCGTAGCGGCGCATGTTCATCGGGTAGCTAAGTGCTCCGGGCATCCGGATCAGCGGGCCGCGATCGCTGCCGCCGTGCTCGATCACGAGCACGCTCCTGCCTGCCTCGGAAAGGCGGCCGGCCATGGCGCAACCCGCGCTGCCCGCGCCGACGATGACGTAATCGGCCTGCATCAGAAGGGAGCCTCGACAGGCCCCATGCGGACGTAGACGGTCTTGAGCTGGCTGTAGTGTTCGATCGCCGCGCGGCCGTTCTCGCGGCCCACGCCGGAGAGTTTCGCGCCGCCGAAGGGCGCCTCGACGGGGGCGTCGTTGTAGGAATTGACGTAGCAGCTGCCGGCCTCGAGCCGGGCCGCGACGCGGTGCGCGCGGGCGATGTCGCGGGTGAAGACCCCGGCCGCGAGGCCGAAGGGCGTAGCGTTGGCGCGGGAGAGCGCCTCCTCCTCGGTGTCGAAGGCGAGGACGGCCATGACGGGGCCGAAGATCTCTTCCCGCGCGATGGTCATGTCGTCGGTGACATCGGCGAAGACGGTGGGCTCGAGGAAAAAGCCGGGCCGACCGAGGCGCCGCCCCCCAATGACGAGGCGCGCGCCCTCTTCGAGACCCTTCGCGATGTAGCCCTCCACGATCCTGAGCTGGGCCTCGCTGGCCATGGGGCCGAAGTTGGTCGCCTCGTCCATGGGATCGCCGATGACGGCACGGGCAAGGCGCTCGGTCAGGCGGGTCAGAAACGGCTCCAGAAGGGGCCGCTGGACGAAGACGCGGGTGCCGTTGGTGCAGATCTGGCCCGAGGAGTAGAAATTGCCGAGGATGGCCCCGCCCACGGCATCCTCGAGGTCCGCATCCTCGAAGATTAGGAGCGGGCTCTTGCCGCCGAGTTCCATGGTGACGTGCTTCATGCCCTCGGCGGCGGTCGCGGCGACCGTGCGGCCGGTGGGCACCGAGCCGGTGAGGGAGACCTTGGCGACGCGGTGATCGGTGATGAGCCGTGCGCCGACCTCGCCCGCCCCCTGGATGACGTTGAAGAGCCCCGGGGGCGCGCCGGCCTCGGCCAGGATCGCGGCAAGCTGGAGGGCCGAGAGCGGCGTCGTCTCGGAGGGCTTGAAGACCATGGAGTTGCCGCATGCCAGCGCCGGCGCGGCCTTCCACGAGGCGATCTGGATCGGGTAGTTCCACGCGCCGATGCCGACGCAGACGCCCAAAGGCTCGCGGATCGTGTAGGCCCAGTTCTCGCCGAGGGGGATATGCTCTCCGGTCAGGGTGCCCGCCATGCCGCCGAAGTATTCGAGCGCGTCGGCGCCGCTGGCGGCATCGGCGACGAGGGTTTCCTGAAGGGGCTTGCCGGTGTCGCGCGTCTCGAGTTCCGACAGGGCGCGGTTGCGCTCGCGCATCAAGGCAGCGGCGCGGGTCAGGACGCGGCCTCTCTCGCGGCCCGGGAGGGCGGACCAGTCCCTTTGCGCGCGGGCGGCGGCGGCGAGGGCCTTGTCCACCACGGCGGGGGTGGCGAGGTGCAGGCGGGCGATCTCGGCGCCTGTCGCCGGGTCGATGACCGGGAGCGGGTCTCCGGCGGTATCCTCGAGCCAGTCGCCGTCGACGAAATGGCTTGCGGGGGGCTGGATGGGGTGCGTCATGGTCATTCGCCTCTCGGGAAGCGCTGGTTCTCCTCGACGACGTTGAGGTCCATGTGATTGCGCATGAACCGGTCGGAGGCGCGTTGCAGGGGCTGGTGGTCCCAGGGGTAGTAGGCGCCGTTCCGAAGCGCCTCGTAGACGACGAGGCGGCGGGCCTGGCTCTTGCGGACCTCGGCGTCAAAGCGGTCAAGGTCCCAGCGGGCATCGGCGTTGCGGCGGAACACGTCCAACAGGGGCTGCGCGGCGGGATCGTCGGCGAGGTTGTGCAGCTCCTCGGGGTCTGCGTAGAGATCGAAGAACTGTTCGGGATCCTCTGCGCAGCGGATGTACTTCCAGTTGCCCTGCACCAGAGCGACCATCGGTGCGACCGAGCCTTCGGCAGCGTATTCCATCGCCACGGGCGTTTCCCGGTGCTGGCCGTGGCTGAGACCGGAGATGTCTTCTCCTGCGGTCCAGGGACCCATCTCGGGCCAGTCCACCCCCGCCAGGAGGCAGAGCGTCGGGCAGAGGTCGATGGTGGAGACCGTGGTGTCCACGCGACCGGCTGGCATTCCGGGGGCGGAGATCATCAGGGGCACCCGGGCCGACCCTTCAAGGAAGCTCATCTTGAACCACAGGCCCCTCTCGCCCAGCATGTCGCCGTGATCGGACAGGAAGACGACGATGGCCTCCTGCCGGGTGGCCTCGAGCACGCCCAGGATCTCGCCGATCTTCTCGTCGAGATAGGAGATGTTCGCGAAATAGGCGCGGCGGGAGCGGCGGACCTCTTCCGCCGTGATGTCGTAGCTGCGCCAGTCGTTGGCGTCGAAGAGGCGGCGGGAATGGGGATCGTGCGCCTCGTAGGGCATGGCGGAGACGCGCGGGTCGAGATGGGCACAATCCTCGTAGAGGTCCCAGAACCGGCGGCGGGCGACGTAGGGATCGTGGGGATGGGTGAAGCTGACCGTCAGGCACCACGGGCGCGGATCATGGCCGCGCGCCAGATCGTATAGCTTGGCGGTGGCGTGATGGGCGACCTCGTCGTCGTATTCCATCTGGTTGGTGATCTCGGCCACGCCCGCGCCGGTGACGCTCCCGAGGTTGTGATACCACCAGTCGATGCGCTCGCCGGGCTTTCGGTAGTCGGGCGTCCAGCCGAAGTCGGCCGGATAGATGTCGGTGGTCAGCCGCTCCTCGAACCCGTGGAGCTGATCGGGGCCGACGAAATGCATCTTGCCCGAAAGGCAGGTGTAGTAACCCGCGCGGCGCAGGTGGTGGGCGTAGGTTGGCAGGTCCGAGGGGAATTCTGCGGCGTTGTCGTAGACGCCGGTGACCGAGGGCAACTGGCCCGACATGAAGCTCGCCCGCGCCGGCGCGCAGAGCGGCGAGGCGGTGTAACAATGCGCGTAGCGGGTCGAGCGGGCGGCGAGTCGCGCGAGGTTCGGCGCGTGCAGCCACGGCGCGGGCCCGTCGGGAAAGAGCGTTCCGGAGAGCTGATCAACCATGAGGATCAGGATGTTCGGAGAGGTCATCTCGCGGTCTCGAGGCTTTGGTCGAGGGTCTGTCGCACGAGGGCTGCGGCCTCTTCGCGCGAGACTTCGGTTACAGCGTGCACCGATCTGAGATATAGGCCATCAATCAGTGCGCCGATGCGGCGTGCGATGGGGTCCGACCGCGCGCCGGCAAGCGGCCGCAGATCGTGAAGGAGGTTCGAGTGCAGCCTGCGCTGATAGACCGTGAGCAGCCGCCGCGCCTCCGGCACGTGCTGGGCGAGGACATAGAAGTTGAGCCATGCCGCGGCGGCGCCGCGCTCGAAATTGGCCGGGCCGAAACTGGCGCCGATCAGCGCGTCGAGTCGTGCGCGGGGACCATCCGCGGCGCGCAGGGCGTTGCGGACGTCGCGCCCGTAGTCGGCGAGGATATGCCGCATCGCCGCGAGAAACAGCCGATCCTTGTCGCCGAAGTAGTGAAAGGCGAGCGCCGGAGAAACCCCTGCCCGCTTCGCGATGCGACCGACCGTCACGTCGAGCGTGCCCGCCTCGCCGATCTCGGCGATCGCGGCGGCGATGAGTTCCGCCTTGCGCTTGCTCTCGACACCCATGGGCCACCCCTTTCGGCCTTGCCCGGAAACCGGTTGCCAAGGCTGACTAGACCCGCTTTGATTGACTCGTCAATCAACAATCAGGATTACACAACCACAGGGAGACCGTCATGAAGACCACCACCGCCCTCTCCGCGCTTGCCCTTTGCGCCGCCGGAATGGCCCAGGCCGATTGCGAGACTGTCGTGTTCTCGGATGTCGGCTGGACCGACATCACGGCGACCACCGCTGCGACCACGCTGGTGCTCGAAGCCCTTGGCTACGAGACCGACACCAAGCTGCTGTCGGTGCCGGTGACCTACACCTCGCTCGCCGCGGGCGATATCGACGTGTTCCTCGGCAACTGGATGCCGACCATGGAGGCCGATATCGCGCCCTACCGCGAGGCCGGCACCGTCGAGACCGTGCGCACCAACCTCGAGGGCGCGAAGTACACGCTCGCGACCAATGCCGCTGGCGCGGAGCTCGGCATCGCCGATTTCGCCGATATCGCGGAGCATGCGGAGGCGCTTGACGCCGAGATCTACGGAATCGAGCCCGGCAATGACGGCAACCGGCTGATCCTCGACATGATCGCGGCGGATGCCTTCGGCCTGTCGGGCTTCGACGTGGTGGAAAGCTCGGAACAGGGGATGCTGGCGCAGGTCGCGCGGGCAGATCAGCGCGGGGAGCCCGTGGTCTTCCTCGGCTGGGAGCCGCATCCGATGAACGCCAATTTCGACATGACCTACCTGACCGGCGGGGACGACTGGTTCGGCCCGGACCTCGGTGGCGCGACGGTGCACACGAACACCACGGCCGGCTTTTCGGAGGCCTGCCCGAACCTCGGCGCCTTCCTCGCAAATCTCGAGTTCACGCTGGAGATGGAGAACGAGATCATGGCGGCGATCCTCGACGACGGCGAGGACCCGCGCGACGCCGCTCTGGCGTGGATGCAGGCGAACCCCGAGCCGGTGATGGCCTGGCTCGACGGCGTGACCACCGCCGACGGCGGCGACGCGGCGGCGGCCGTCGAGGCGATGCTCGCGGAGTGAGCGGCGCGGTCTGAGACGGGGCGGGACGGGTCCGAGGGGGCCGTCCCGCCCTATGCCTTCGCGGGCATCAGCGCATCGTCCTTGGCGCTGGCGGCCCGGGCGGCGGGGCGGGACATGATGCGGGCGACATAGTCCTGAAAACCGGGGCGGGCTTCCATCGTGCCGAATTGCAGCCCCCAGGCGATCTGGCTGCCGAGATAGACATCGGCCGCGCTGAACCGCTCGCCCATGAGATATGGCCCCGCAGCAACCAGCGCCTCGAGCGTGTCGAGGACCCTGGCGGTCGATCCGTAGCCGAGCCGCCCTTCCTCCTGCGGCGTGCGTGCCGCCCAGCCGAACGAGGTATTGGTGACCGCGGCCTCCACGGGACCGGCACCAAAGAACATCCAGCGCAGGAAGGCGCCCCGCTCCGCCGTGCCGGGCGCAGGGGAGAGACCGGCATCGGGAAAGGCTTCGGCGAGATAGCAGCAGATCGCGGCGCATTCGGTCACGGTGGTCTCGCCATGGCGCAGGGTCGGCACCTTGGCCATCGGATTCACCGCCCGGTAGTCCGCGTCGGCCATGCGGCCATAGTCGATCACAACGGTCTCGTAGGGAGTCCCGACCTCCTCCAGCATCCAGCGGACGATGCGGCCGCGGCTCATCGGATTGGTGTAGAAGACGAGATCTGACATGGCGCGGCCTCCGGGTGTGATCCTGGGCGCAGCATCGCACGACCGGCTCCAAGGGAAAATGGCCTTGCTATAGGGGTCAGCGGTGCGGGGCGTGGTCGCCGTCACGACGCCAGTCGAGGAGGCGCTCCCCCGTGTCGAGCCCGGCGTCGCGGACCCTTTCGGCGAGCCCCTCGGGCGGGGTGCCGCGGTAGCGGCAGGGACGGGCCAGCTCCGCCCCCGTCGCCCTGAGGATACCCACGGGTGTGTTGCGCAGTGGCCGCGCCTGCGAGGCCCCCGCAAGACCTGCCACACCGGCGGCCAGAAATCGGCGTCTCGTCTGCATCTCGCGTCTCCTTCGATCGACGCCGATGCGACAACCGCCTTGCCCCCTGCGCCGCTCCGTCTTCCGGCCCGCCTGCTTGACCCTGGACCTGTCGCCCCCCGATAAAGGCGGAGGACAAAAGGGACAGGCATGGATTTTCTGACCGAGAACAAGATCCCAGTGGACGATGTGGCCGAAGCGGTCTTCGACTGGCTGCAGATCAACGGGGCCTGGTTCTTCGACGGGCTGGCGATCGGGCTCGAGGCGATGATCGACGGTTTTCTCTGGGTCCTGCAATCGCCGCCGCCACTTGTCGTGGTGCTGGTCTTTGCCGCGATCGCCTACGCCTTGCAGAGAAGCTGGAAGGTGGCGCTGTTCGTGGCGCTGGGGTTCCTGTTCATCCTGAACCAGGGCTACTGGGAGGAGACGACCGAGAGCCTTACGCTGGTGCTGTCGGCGTGCATCGTCTGCATGGCCATTGGCGTGCCCATCGGCATCGCCGCCGCCCACCGCCCGAGGCTCTACGCCTGGATGCGGCCAGTGCTGGACCTGATGCAGACGCTGCCGACCTTCGTCTACCTGATCCCGGCCATCGTCTTCTTCGGGATCGGGATGGTGCCGGGCCTGATTGCCACGGTGATCTTCGTGCTGCCCGCGCCGATCCGACTGACCTGGCTCGGGGTGTCCTCGACGCCCGCCTCTCTGCTGGAGGCGAGCCGCGCCTTCGGCGCCACACCATCGCAGACCCTGTGGAAGGTGGAGCTGCCCTATGCCTTTCCGCAAATCATGACAGGCCTGAACCAGACGATCATGCTGTCGCTGTCGATGGTGGTGATCGCGGCGCTGGTGGGGGCGGACGGGCTCGGCGTGCCGGTGGTGCGGGCGCTGAACCAGGTGAACACGGGCCTCGGGTTCGAGTCCGGCTTCGTGATCGTGGTGGTGGCGATCATGCTCGACCGGGTGCTGAACCTCGGGAGCCGCAAGTGAGCGTCGCGGTCCGGATCGAGGGTGTCTGCATCGTCTTCGGCGGCTCGCCCGCGGTGGCCCTGCCGCTGATGGACCGGGGGCTGACCCGGGAAGAAATCCAGGCGCAGACGAGCCAGGTTCTCGGCGTGCACGATTGTTCGCTCGAGGTCGAGGAAGGCGAGATCGTGGTGCTGATGGGCCTGTCGGGTTCGGGCAAGTCCACGCTCCTGCGCGCGGTGAACGGGCTGAATCCGGTGGTGCGGGGCAGCGTCTCGGTGACCGACGGTAAGGGGATGGTGGAGGTCACGGGCGCCGACGCGGCGACGCTCAGGCGGTTGCGCCTGCATCATGTGGCGATGGTATTCCAGCATTTCGGCCTGTTGCCCTGGCGGACGGTGCGGGAGAACGTCGGCCTCGGGCTGGAACTTGCGGGCATTCCGAAGCGCTTGGCACGGGAGCGGATCGAGACGCAGCTCGAGCTGGTGAACCTGACGCAATGGGCGGACCGCAAGGTGGGGGAGCTCTCGGGCGGGATGCAGCAGCGGGTGGGGCTGGCCAGGGCCTTTGCCACGGATGCGCCGATCCTCCTGATGGACGAGCCCTTCTCGGCCCTCGACCCGCTGATCCGCACGCGGCTGCAGGACGAGCTCCTCGAGGTGCAGGCGCGGCTGAAGCGCACGATCCTCTTCGTGAGCCACGATCTCGACGAGGCGTTCAAGATCGGCAACCGCATCTCGATCATGGAGGGCGGGCGGATCGTGCAGACGGGAACGCCGCAGGAGATCGTGAGCGCGCCGAGGAACGCCTATGTGGCCGAATTCGTGCAGTACATGAACCCGCTCGGGGTGCTGCGGGCGCGGGACCTGATGCGACCCGTGGAGGGCGCGCCCGAGGTCACGGTGGAGGCGGATGCGCTGGTGCGCGACGGGCTCGACCGGATCATCGGCTGCGCGGGGCCGGTGGGTGTGGTGGAGAACGGCGCGCTGGTGGGACAGCTCAGCCGGGACGACGTGCTGAGGGGGCTGCGTCCCCGGACCGGGGGCTGAGGGTTTCGGCCCGCTGCGCGGGCCGATCCGCCGGGGGCTCCGCCCCGTCATGCCGGAGGCATGCCTCCAGCATGCCCCCCGGGATATTTCAAGCCAGAAGAATGGGAGTGGGGGGCTCTCGGCAGTGGTGCCGACACGGTCGGAGAGGTGTTGGGGCCGGGCGCGGAATGGGGCAGACTGCGCGCGAGGAGGACGGACATGGCAGTCTATCTGGTGACGGGCGCGGCGAGCGGGATCGGCCGCGCGGTGGGGGAACTGGCGCTGAAGGACGGGCACGAAGTGCTCTGCCTCGACCGGGACGCGCGGGTGACGGAGGTCTATGCCGACCGGGAGCGCGCGCGGGCCGTGGTGGGCGACATCACCCGCCCGGAGGACTGCGCGGCGGCGGTGGCGGAGGCGGTGGCGGTCTTCGGCCGGCTCGACGGGCTGTCGCACAACGCGGGCATCCAGAGGTATGGCTCGGCGGAGGATACGCCGGACGAGACCTGGAACGAGGTGATCGCGGTGAACCTGACGGGAGGGTTCAACATGGCGCGCGCGGCGCTGCCGGAGATCCGCAAGGCGAAGGGGGCGCTGGTGTTCACGGGCTCGGTTCAGAGCCATGCCACGCAGGGGAACGTCGCCGCCTATACGGCGGCCAAGCACGGGCTTTACGGGCTGGTTCAGTCCATCGCGGTGGATTTCGCGGCCGAAGGGGTCAGGGCGAACCTCGTGGCGCCGGGCTCGGTCCGGACGCCGATGCTGGAGTGGGCGGTGGCGCAGTCGGACGATCCGGCGGGGCTGTGGCGGGTGCTGGACGGGATGCATCCCATGGGCCGGATCGCGGAGCCGGAGGAGGTGGCGGGGGTGATCCTGTTCCTGCTGTCGGAGCGGGCCCGGTTCGTGACGGGCGAGTCGGTACGGGTCGACGGGGGGCTTCTGTCGATCATTCCGGGGACGCCGAAGGAATCCGTCTAGGGCCGGGATCCCGTTTCACGTTGAAACGTGGGGTCAAGATTATGTTTTTAATGTATTATCTCGGAAAACCCGAATTCGGGACGGGTGAAGGTGGGACAGAGACGCCGCGCGCCGGGCCCGGGGACCTGCGATCCCCGGGCGGACAGAGGCGCGATCCGGTGCGGTGACCGGGCGGCGTCAGGGGTCGCAGGGCGGCCCGGGGGCGCCAGCCTTGGCGGGGCGATCCGGGCCAAAGGGGCAGACCGCGCGCACCGAAGCGGGCGAGGATGGCGGGGCAAGGGGTCGGGTCCCGGGCGGTGTCAGGGATCGCGGGGAGTCCACGGATCGCCGGGGCGTCAGGGGCGCCAGCCGTCCCAGAGGAGCGAGCCCGGTTCCAGAGGCAGGCGCACACGCTCGCCGGTGCGTGCGGAGCGGTAGATGGCGGTGACGAGTTCGATGGAGGCCGCGCCCTCGGCGAGGGTGACGGCCGTGTTCGGACGGTTCTCGATCCGGGCGGCGACATCGGCGAGGTAGCCCGCGAACCAGTCGAGGCCCTCGGGGACCGGCACAGCGTCGATGGCCGCCTGGTCCTCGGGATCGCGGGCGGTGACGGTCCAGGCGACGGAGCCGGGGGCGTAGGGGATGCGGGCGCTCTCGACGGTGGCGCGCTCGTACACGAGGCGGAGGCGGCTTTCGTCGCCCGCGGCTCCCAGCGTGATCGAGGAGGAGACGAGGCCGCCGCGGGCGGTGCGCAGGGCCAGCGCCGCGCAATCCTCGGTCTCGATGGGATTGACCAGCGTGTCGGTCAGGGCCGCGACTTCGGTGATCTGGCCGAAAGCGCGACCGATCAGGTCGTGGATGTGGATGGCATGGCCGAGGACCGCGCCGCCCATCTCGTGCTCCCATGTTCCGCGCCAGGGCACGGCATAGTAGTCGGCGCCGCGGCTCCAGTGGGTATCGAGGCTGGCGACGCGGGGGGCGCCCAGCAGGCCCGCGGCGTCGAGCGCGGCGAGGTGGCGGAAGGCAGGGCCGTAGCGGTACTGGAAGACGGGAAAGAGCTCGCGGCCCGCGGTCTCGGTCGCGGATTGAAGCCGGGCGATGTCGGCCATGCTGCCGGCGACGGGCTTTTCGCAGATGACATGCTTGCCCGCCTCGAGCGCGCGGAGGGCGACGGGGACATGGAGCGCGGGGGGCAGGCAGATGTCGACGAGGTCGACGGCGGGATCGGCGAGGATGGCGTCCAAGGTGGCGGCCCCTGCCCCCGTCTTGGCCGAGAGCGTCTCGGCGAGGGTGTCGTTGGTGTCGCAGACATTGGTCAAGCGGATGGCGTCCGGGATCTCTGCCATAGCCGCGGCGTGCTGGGTGCCGATGCCGCCCGCGCCCACGATGGCGGCGCGGACGGTCATGCGAGGGCTCCGAGGCGGGTTGCCTGTGCCTGCGCCTTGAGCGCGAGCTCCATCGCCTTGAAGCAATGGGCCTGGGGCATCGCGGTTTCGCTGCGGTTCCGGACGTCGGCGATGAGCCGCTCGAAATAGGGGAGCGGGGCGGCGGAGGCGTCGATCCTCTCGCAGCGGTCGCCGTTGACGAGAAAGACGTGGTCGGTGCCGCCCTGCCCCGCCACGTCGACGTATTTCCGAAGCTCGATATAGCCCTTCGTGCCGAGGATCGTCAGGCGGCCGTCGCCCCAGGTGGGCAGGGCGTCGGGGGTGTACCAGTCGACGCGGATATAGCCGTGGGCGCGGTCCGAGCGCAGGAGGATCTCGCCGAAGTCCTGAAGGCCGGGGTCATCGGGGTTCGCGAAGTTGCCCACGCTCGAGGCGACGATCTCGGCTTCGTCCGAGCCGGTGAAGAAGAGGAACTGGTCCACCTGGTGGGAGGCGATGTCGGTGAGGATGCCGCCGTAGCTGTCCTCCTGGAAAAACCAGCCCGGGCGCGTGGGGCGGTTGAGCCGGTGGGGGCCGAGGCCCACGGTCTGGATCACGCGGCCGATCGCGCCCTCGGCGACGAGCTCGGCGGCGCGCGTGACGGCGGGGACCTCGAAGCGTTCGGAGAAGTCGACGGACCAGATGCGCCCCGTGCTGGCCTGCACCTCGCGCAGGCGGGCGAGCTGGTCGAGGGTGGTGCAGCCGGGCTTGTCCACCACGACGTCCTTGCCGGCCTCCATCGCCTCGATGGCGCGGTCGGCGCGCAGGGAGGGCACGTCGGCGATCAGGATGAGGTCGATGGCGGGATCATCGAGGAGCGTGGCGCGGTCAGCGACCCGGGGGATGTCAGGGAAGCGCTTTTCCCAGCCGCTCAGAGGCTGGGGGGTGCCGTCGGTCCAGAAGCCGGCACAGGTGCAGCCGTGCTTCAGGAGGTTCTCGGTCATGCCGTAGGCGTGCCGGTGTTCAAGGCCGATCACCCCGAGGGTCAGGGACATGTCGTTACTCCGGAAGGGATATCGCGCGGCGGTCCCGCGACGAGCGTTCGATGGCGGCGATCAGGCGGTGGACGTCGAGGGCCTGCCGCCCGGTGACGCGGGGGGCGCGGCCCGTCCGGACGGCTTCGGCGAAGTCGGCGATGAGGTCGCGGTGCCAGTCGGAGGGGAAGGCCATGGGATCGGCGCCGCCGCCGGTGGTGGCCTGCTCGCCCACCTGCTCATGCGTCCCGTCCCGCCAGTGGATGTCGAGCACGCCGGATTTCAGGCGCACGGAGGCGCGGTCGCAGTCGAGGCGAAGGCTCTCCGCCTCGCCCGGGTAGTGGGCGGTGGAGGCCATGAGGTGGCCCATGGCGCCGTTTGCGAAACGCAGGACGGCGGCAGCGTAGTCCTCGGCCTCCATGCGGTGGAGAGGGGTGGTGGCGGTGAGGCCCTGCAGCTCGGCAGCGGGGCCGGTGAGGGAGAGCATCAGGTCGAGCGTGTGGATCGCCTGGCTGATGAGCACGCCGCCGCCGTCGCGGGCATAGGTGCCGCGGCCCGGCTCGTCGTAATAGGCCTGTTCACGCCACCAGGGGATGTCCGCGCCGACGACGCGGATGGGGCCGAGGCTGCTGTCTCTCAGGCGGTCTGCGAGGGCCTCCGAGGCCTTCCGGAAACGGTGCTGGAAGACGACGCCGAGGGTGACGTCCGCCGCCTCGCAGATGGTGACGATGGCCTCTGCGGCCTCTGCCGTGCGCTCGAGGGGTTTTTCGCTGAGGATGTGCTTTCCGGCGCGGGCGAAGGCGGAGACGATGTCGGCCCGGGCGTTGGGGGGCGTGATGACGAGGGCGGCGTCGATGGTGGGGTCGGCCACCAGGGCGTCGAGGCTTGGCGCCTCGGGAAAGCCGTGCTCGGCGGCGAAGGCGGCGCGGCGTTCCGGGCTGCGGGCATAGACGCCGGCGACCTCGATGCGGTCTGTCAGCGACTTGAGGGCTGCGGCATGGGGCTTGGCGGCCATGCCGCAGCCGATGAGGGCGAGGCGCAGGCGGTCAGCCATTGGCGAGACCGTTGGCGAGGACCTGCCCGTCCGCGTCGAAGAGGTGGAGCTGTTTGCGGTCGAGACGGAGGCTCAGGGCCTGGCCCTTTTCCACCGGAAGCTGGCCGGGACGGTGGACGGTGATCTGGGGCAGGCCCTCGGCGGCGCAATAGAGGTAGGTCTCGCCGCCCAGCTGTTCGGCGAAGGTGACGGTCACAGCGATGTCGCCGTCGCCCTCGACGATGTCGAGATGTTCGGGGCGGAAGCCGGCGGTGACGCTCGCGCCGGGTGTGACCGGGGCGCCGGGGGGGAGCGCGATCCGGGCGGCGCCGGAGACGAGGGCGGGGCCTTCGGTCACGGTGGTCTCGATGAGGTTCATGCGGGGGCTGCCGATGAAGCCTGCGACGAAGAGGTTCTGCGGCCTGTTGTAGAGTTCGAGCGGCTTGCCGACCTGCTCGATCCGGCCCTTCTGCAGCACGACGATGCGGTCGGCGAGGGTCATGGCCTCGATCTGGTCGTGGGTGACGTAGATCATCGTGCCGCCGATCTTGGCGTGGAGGGCGGCGAGTTCCTTGCGCATGGTGACGCGCAGTTCCGCGTCGAGGTTCGAGAGCGGCTCGTCGAAGAGGAAGGCACGGGGCTCGCGGACGATCGCGCGGCCGATGGCGACGCGCTGGCGCTGTCCGCCGGAGAGGGCCTTGGGGCGGCGGTTGAGGTAGTCGGTGATCTGGAGCATGGCCGCCGCCTCGCGCACGCGGGCGTCGATCTCGGCCTTCGGCATGCGGCTGTTCTCGAGGCCGAATGCCATGTTCTTGTAGACCGTCATGTGCGGGTAGAGGGCGTAGGACTGGAACACCATCGAGAGGCCCCGGTCGGCGGCGGTGACGTGGTTCACCTCGGTCCCGTCGATCTTGAGGCTGCCGGAGGTGATGTCTTCGAGCCCGGCGATGATCCGCAGGAGCGTAGATTTTCCGCAGCCGGAGGGGCCGACGAAGACGACGAATTCGCCGGAGCGGACCTCGAGGTCCACGCCGTGGATCACCTCGACGTCGCCGTAGGCCTTGCGGATGGTCTCGAGGCGGATTTCGGTCATGTCGTCTCCTTAGCGGCTCCGCATCAGGCCCGCCAGCCGGGGCTCCGCGCGTTGCATCCGGAGCGGCGGCAGGCCCTTGAGGACCTGGGCGATGTCGTCGAGCATCATCTCGCGGATCAGGGCATAGGAGGCCTCCATCCCGCCCGCGAGGTGATGGCTGAAGAGCACGTTCGGGATCTGCCGCCAGGGGTGATCCGGGGGCACGGGCTCCTCGGGGAAAACATCGACGGCCGCGCGGAAGCGGCCCTCGGCGGCGAGCGAGAGGAAGGCGTCGAACTCGACGATCTCGGCGCGGCTGGCGAGGATGACGGCGGCGTCCGGGCGGATCGTCTCAAGGCGGGCGCGCGTCAGGCCGCCCGCGTTCTCGGTGGTGACGCCGGCGAGGAGGAAGAGGACATCCGATTGCGCGAGCAGCGTGCCGAGGTCCGTGGGCTCGGCGCCCTGGCTGCGCAGGTAGCCGTCCGAGAGCCATGGGTCGTGGATCCGGAGGCGCCCGCCGAAGGGGGAGAGGAGCGGCAGGAGCGCCCGGCCGAGGTTGCCGTAGCCAAGAAGGCCGATCTCCGCGCCGAAGAGGGGACGGGCGGCGGCGTTGCCGCCGATGCCGATCCCCATGTCGCCCGAGCGGAAGCGCGTGTCGGCGGTATGGATGCCGCGCAGGAGGCTGAGCGCCTGCCCGAGCGCGAATTCGGCGACGGCAGGCGCCATGGCGGGCGCGGCGGAGAGCACCCAGATGCCGCGGGCATGAGCCTCGGCATAGTCGAGGTCGGGCTCCCAGTTGGCCTTGACGTTGAGGACGGCGCGCAGGTTTGGGGCGCGGTCGAGGCGCTCTTTCGGCAAGGCGGTCTGGCCGACGATGACGGAGACCTCGGGCAGGATGCGCTCGACGAGGGCATCCGGAGCGCGGCTGCCGAAATGGGCTGTGACCTCGCCCATCTCCTCCACCGCGGCGCGGGTCGCGTCGTCCCAGACCATGGCCTCGGTGCGGGGGAAGGGATCGAGGAAGATCAGCGGGCGGGTCATTTCATGCCCGAGGCGGCGATACCGGTGGTGATGAAGCGCTGCAGGAATGCGAAGACCACGACGACCGGGATCAGGGTCACCACGGTCATGGCGAGGATGTAGTGCCACTGGACGTTCAGCTCGCCCTGGAAGGCATTGAGGCCGACCTGGAGCGTGTAGACCTCGGAGCGGTTGAGCACGATGAGGGGCCAGAGGAAATCGTTCCAGCGCCACATGACCGAGAAGATGGCGAGGACGGCGAGCGCCGGCATGGCGAGCGGCATGACCACCTTCCAGTAGATCGCCCATTCGCTGGCCTTGTCCATGCGCGCGGCCTCGATCAGGTCGCGGGGGATCGTCAGCATGTACTGGCGCAGGAGGAACACGCCCGTGGGCGTCGCGGCGCCGGGCAGGATCACCGCCCAGAGCGAATTGACGAGGCCCATCTGGGTGACCACGAGATAGACCGGAACGAGGATCACCGTGATCGGGATCATCAGCGTGCCGATCACCAGCAGCATGATCCCGTTGCGGCCCCTGAAGTCGTAGATGGCGAGGCCGTAGGCGGCCATGGAGTTGATCAGCAGCGTGATCGCGGTGGCGACGACGGTGACGACGACCGAGTTCCAGAGGTAGCGCGTGAAGTCGAAGCGCTGGAGCGGGTCGGTGTAGTTCTCCCAGGCCATGTCGAATTCGCGGATCGGCTCGGCGGCGTCGATCGGCACGTCGATACGCTCGTCCGGTGCGGCGGGGTCGACCATCTGGCGCACGATGCCGATGCGGCGGATCTGGGCGAGCTCTCGGGTCTCGCCTGTCTCGGTGGTGACGGAGAAGAGGAGGAGCGGGTCGTCGTAGCCCTCGACCGGGACGGAGATCTGGCCGAGGGGCAGCAGCGTGGGCGGGAATTCCACTAGGCCCGCAGGGGTCTTGAAGGACGAGAGCGCGAGCCAGATCACCGGGCCGAACATCAGCAGCACGCCGAGGCCAAGGTAGATGTAGCTGAAGACGTCGGTCCAGTGGAGTTTCCCCCGGCCGCGGCGGGCGGTGAGCATGGCGAGGACGCCGGGGCGGGATTGAGCGGTCGCGTCAGCCATGGGGGGCTCCGGGGGCTCGACGTGATAGCGGGGACGTCCGGTGTGAGGTCTCGCTGGCTGTGACGGGCGATCTGCGAACCTGCGCGGAGTCAAGGGCGAAGCCCGCCGCGCCATCGCGTCGCCATTGTCGCTCGAACCAATGGCGACGCGATGGCGACAGCCCCTGTGGCCCGTCGATGGCGCGGCTCTGCAGTTCAAGCGTAGGGTGGGGTTTCACCCGACCGGCCCTCGCGACCATCCTATCCACCGTCCCGCCTCCGCGTGGCTGCGAGCTGGACCAGCGTCAGCACGAAGAGCACCACGCCCAGCACCACCGACGCGGCGGCCGCGAGGCCGAAGTTCTGCACCTGGTTCGTGAAGCCCGTGTTGTAGATGTATTGCACGATGAACTGCGTGGCGGTGCCCGGACCGCCCCCGGTGAGGACGTAGACCTCGTCGAAGACCTGCACGCCCTTGATGAGCGCCAGCACGATCACCACGAGCATGTTCGGCCACAGAAGCGGCAGGGTGATGCGCCAGAAGACGCGCTCCTTCGAGGTGCCGTCCATTTCCGCGGCCTCGTAGAGGTCGGGCGGGATCGCCTGAAGACCGGCCAGCAGGATCAGCGTGTAAAAGCCCATGTGGGCCCAGATCGACACGAAGATGGCCCAGAACATCGCCCATTCGGGGCTGACGAAGAAGAGGATCCGGTCGAAGCCCATGCCGACGAGGGCGGCGTTCAGAAGCCCGTCGCGGAGCAGGATCCACTTCCAGATCAGCGCCACGACCACAGGCGACAGCAGCACCGGGAAGAAGAACACCGCACGGAAGAAGCCGCGGGCGCGGATCTTGCGGTTCAGGATCAGCGCGGTGACGAGGGAAAAGAGGACGAGGAACGAGACCTGGAAGAAGATGAAGGTCGCGGTGTTGTAGATGCCGCGCCAGAAGCGGTCCTCGCGGCAGGAGGTCGGGTCGGCGTAGTTGCCGCAATCGAAGAGGAAGGCATATTGCTCGGTCCCGGTATAGGTACGGTCCTCGAGAAAGAGCCGCGTGCCACCGGTGAGCGAATAGCCGAAGTTGATGAAGAGCGGCAGGATCACGAAGCCGCCGAAAAAGAGCAGGTTCGGCAACAGGAACCACCAGGGCATCGAGCCGATGCCGCCGAGGCGCTGGAGGGCCTGGAAGGGCTTGTCGAGCGCCTCGAAGATCCAGCGCAGGGGCGCCGTGACGACGCGGGTGGCGCGGGCGCCGAAGCCCGTGGTGTCGGTCATGAACGCCCCTCCCCGGCCGGCGAAGAGGCGCGCGCCCCGAGGAGGGAGCGCGCGCGGTCTTTAAGTGTCAGCGGGCCTGTTCGGCCAGCTGCTGTTCGACGTCCTGCTCCATCCGGTCGAAGGCCTCGTCGAGCGTGAGCTCGCCCACGATCGCCTCGCCGAGGCGGGAGATGAAGGCGTTGAACATCACCCGGTTGTTGGCGTAGCCCTGTGCCTCGTAGGCGATGGGCGAGATCGACGGCACGGCGGCCGCGAAGGTGGCGAGCGCATGGGCCGCGCGCGGATCGTCGGTGGCGAACTCGACGCCGCTTTCGGCGAGGCCGAGGTGGCCGGGGATGAAGAGGGTCTCGCCGTAGAATTCGGCCAGGTTCTCCTCCTGGGTGAGGAATTCCATCAGGGTCGCCACTTCCTCGGGGTGCTCGGTGCCTTCCATGGCGACGAGCGCAGCGCCTCCGGGCATCCCGGTGCAGGCCGCCGGGCCGCAGGGCGCGGGCACGGCCCACCAGTCGAAGGCGTCGCCGATCGTGGTGGCGAACTGGGGGATCTGCCAGGAGCCGGACATGTAGAGAACGGTCTGGGCGTTGGCGAATTCCTCGTTGGCGCCGAGGTAGGTGGAGCCGGAGACCGAGCCCCAGAGCTCCTTGGCCATGGTGCCGTCCTCGTGCCAGTCGTAGAGCATCTGCGCCATGGTCCGCATGCCCTCGTCGACGAGCGCGGGGTTGCCCTCTTCGTCGAAGAGCTCGGCACCCATGGAGATCGCGGGGCCGAAGACGCGGTGGCCGGAGCGGTCCCAGGCCATCGGGATCGGGATGTCGAGGGCCGAGGCGACCTCGTTCGTCGCAGCCGCCCAGTCGTCCCAGGTGGCGCCCTCGCCCGGCATCTCGACGCCGGCCTGCTCGAACAGTGTCTTGTTCACATAGGGGCCGGTAACGGTGAGCTGGGTCATGAAACCGGAGATCGCGCCGCCGCCGGTGGGATCGAGCCAGTTGAGGAAGGGGCCGAAGTTGGTCCGCCAGTACTCGGGGTCCTCGAGATGGGGCGTGAGGTCGAGATAGTATTCCGAGAGGCCGCCGAGGTCGGTGACGCGCGCGATGTCGGGGCCGTCGCCGGCGGCGAGTTGCACGGGCAGCGATTCGAGGATCGCCTGGTAGGGCACCACGTCTAGGGTGACGGAGATGTCCGGGTTCGCCTCCTCGAAGCGGTCGAGGATGCCCTGCATCACCTCGCCCTCGTTGCCGTCGTTGTACCAGGTCATCCGGAGTTCGGTCTGGGCCATCGCCGCAGAGGCCGCGAGCGTCAGCGCCAGAACGCTGGCCCCGGTTCTCGTCATGACAGTCTTCATATCGGTTCTCCTCCTGTTGGCCTTCGCGGCCGGTCAGTCCCGGCCCTGTGCGGCCGTGTTGACCGGTCCCAGAGACCGGTCCCTGCAGCGTCGTCCGACAGGACGCGCTTTGCCAGTGAAGATTTTGCGCCAGCGCCCGTTCCGCCGCGGCGTCTGGACCGGCCCGGGCGTCGCGCGCGCGGCCATCACGGCGCGGCCGCGGGCCGGGCGAGGGCCGCGAGCACGCCGCGCAACTCCGCGAGACCCTTGAGACGGCCGACGGCGGGGTAGCCGGGCTGATGCTTGCGCTCGAGGTCGGTCAGGATCGCCTGACCATGGTCGGGGCGGAAGGGGATCTCGGCATCGGCGCGGCCCTCGGCGCGGCGCCGCGCCTCTTCGGTCAGGAGCGTCTCGATCACCTCGACCATGTCGGTCTGTCCGGAGAGGTGCTCGTCCTCGAAGAAGGAACAGGGCACGGTTTCGGTGGTGCGGGTCACGTTGCGCAGGTGGACGAAATGGATGCGGGGGCCGAACTCCCGGGCGATCGCGGGCAGGTCGTTGTCGGGTCGCGCGCCGAGAGAACCGGTGCAGAGCGTCATCCCGGCGGCGGGACTGTCCACAGCGGTCAGAAGCTCGCGGTAGTGGGCGGCGGTGGACATCACGCGCGGCAAGCCGAGGAGAGGGAACGGCGGATCGTCGGGATGGCAGCAGAGGCGCATGCCGAGGCGCTCTGCGGTGGGCACGACCTCGGAGAGGAAGTCGACATGGTGCTGCATCAGCCGCTCGGGCGAGATGTCCTCGTAGCGCGCCAGCCCCTCGCGCAGGGCGTCGAGGGACCAGCGTTCGGTCGATCCGGGCAGGCCGCAGGTGATGTTTTCCGTCAGAGCGGCGCGAGCGGCGTCGTTCATCGTGCCGGCGAGTTCGTCGGCGCGGGCGGCGGTCTCTTCGGTGTAATCCTCGCGCGCGCCGGGGCGGGCGAGGATGTGGATGTCGAAGGCGGCGAAGATGTCGATGTCGAAGGCCATCGCCGTGCCGCCATGGGTCATGGGCGCGGCGAGATCCGTTCGAGTCCAGTCGAGGACCGGCATGAAGTTGTAGCAGATCGTGCGAATATCGGCGGCAGCCAGCGCCTCGAGCGAGGCGCGCCAGGCGTCGAGATGGGCGCGCCAGTCGCCCGTCTGCGTGCGGATCGCCTCGGACACCGGCAGGCTTTCGACGACGGACCAGGGCAGCGGCGCGCCACCGTCGGCGCCGAGCTCCGCGACGCGCCTGGCGATCTCCTCTGCCGGCCATGCGGCGCCTGCGGGCAGGTGGTGCAGCGCGGTGACCACCCCGGTGGCGCCGGCCTGGCGGATGTCCGACAGGCACACCGGATCAACCGGCCCGAACCAGCGCCAGGTCTGCTGCATGGTGTTCTCCCTCCCGTGGCCGGGCCGTGCGTTGCGGACCGGCCGTCTTGCGACCAAGGTATACAGGCGACCCCGGCACAGGCAATCCCATGGCGCCCCTCACACGTCCCGAGCTCTGGCGCCTGCTGGGCGCATCCCCGCCGGGGCGACCGGGGGTGCGCGTGCTTTCGGAGGGAGAGACGGAGGGCGTGAGGTGGCGGCGGCTGGAGCTTGTCGGCGAGCGCAGGGTTCCGGCGTTCGATCTCGCCCCGGTTCCGGGCGCGCCGGTGCGCTCTCCAGTGCTCTATGCCCATGCCCACGGGGACCGGCCGGGCATCGGCAAGGCGGAGGCGCTGGAGGGGCGCCCTGCCCTTCTCGATCCGCCGCTGGGGCTGGCGCTGGCGCGGGCGGGGCACCGGGTGCTGTGTCCCGACATGGCCGGGTTCGGCGAGCGGCAGGGAGAGGGGCCGGAGGGGGCGCTGGCGAAGGCGCTGCTGTGGCAGGGGCGGACGCTGCTGGGGGTGATGGTGGAGGACCTGAGCGGCGCGCTCGATCTGCTGTGCGAGGCGGAGGAAGCGCCGGCGGTGGTGGGGTTTTCCATGGGGGCGTTCCTTGCCGCCATGGTGGGCGCGCTGCGGCCCGAGGCCTCGAAGGTGGCGCATCTGTGCGGGATGGCGGCGATCGCGCCGCTGATCGCCTCGGGGGCCCATGACCTGCACGGGCCGTACCTGACAATCCCGGGCCTGCTGCCGGAGCATGACCTGCCGGAGGTTGCCGCGCTGATCGCGCCCCGGTCGCAGTTCGTGGCGGCGGGACTGGCCGATCCGCTGACGCCGCCGGAGGCATTCGGGCCTTTGGAGAAGCGGCTCAGGGAGGTCTACGGGGACGGGCCGCTGGTCGTTCATGTGGGCGCGGAGGGGCATGTGGAGACGCGCGCGATGCGGGCGGCGCTGCTGGCGTTTCTCGCTTAGCCCGATCCGTAGGAGAGGCGGAAGCTGACGGCCTCGGCGAGATGGGCGCGTGTGATGTCCTGCGATCCGGCGAGATCGGCGATGGTGCGGGCGACGCGCAGGACCCGGTGATAGCCGCGGGCGGTCAGGCCCATGCGTTCGGCGGCACGCGCCAGAAGTTCCCGCCCGTCCGCATCGAGGGGGGCGATCGTTTCGAGGAGGGCGCCCGAGGCGTCGGCATTGACGCGGACCTTCTCGACCCCCTCGAACCGGGTGGACTGGAGGGCGCGCGCGGCGGCGACGCGGGCGGCGATGGCTGCCGAGGTCTCGCCGGTGGCGGGCATGTCGAGGTCGGACCAGGCCACGGGCGGCACCTCCACCCGCAGGTCGAACCGGTCCATGAGGGGGCCCGAGATTCGGCCCATGTACTCCTCGCCGCAGGCGGGCACGCGGGCGCAGGCGCGGGACGGCTCGGCGAGATAACCGCAGCGGCAGGGGTTCGCGGCGGCGATCAGCAGGAACCGGCAGGGATAGCGGACATGGGCGTTGGCGCGGGCCACGACCACCTCCCCTGTCTCGATGGGCTGGCGCAGGGTCTCGAGCACCTGGCGGGGGAACTCGGGGAACTCGTCCATGAAGAGCACGCCGTTATGCGCAAGGCTGATCTCGCCGGGCTTGGCGGTGCGCCCCCCGCCGACGATGGCGGGCATGGAGGCGGTGTGGTGCGGTTCGCGAAACGGGCGGATGCGGGAGATGCCGCCCTCGTCCATCAGCCCGGCGAGGGAATGGACCATGGAGGTCTCCAGCGCCTCGGCGGGCGTGAGGGGCGGCAGGAGGCCCGGCAGGCGTGCGGCGAGCATGGACTTGCCCGATCCGGGAGAGCCGACCATCAGCAGGTGATGGCGTCCGGCAGCGGCGATCTCGAGCGCGCGCTTGGCGCGTTCCTGGCCTTTGACCTCTCTCATGTCAGGGCCGCCGGTTTCCGGGCCGACCTCGCCGGGCACGGCGGGCGCAAGGGGCGTGCGAGCGGTGATATGGCCGATGGCCTCGGCCAGCGAGCGGGGTGCGAAGACACCGCAGGCGCCGACCCAGGCGGCCTCCGCCCCGCAGGCGAGGGGACAGATCAGCGTGCGCTCCTCCTCGGCGGCGGCCATGGCGGCCGGCAGGGCGCCCAGCACCGGCACGAGGCCGCCGTCCAGCGCGAGCTCGCCCAGCGCGGTCAGTTCGGCCACCTTGTCGCGGGGGAGAATGTCGATCTCGGCCAGCAGCGCCAGTGCGATGGGCAGGTCGAAATGGCTGCCCTCCTTGGGGATGTCGGCGGGCGAGAGGTTGATCGTGATCTTCTTCGACGGCAGGGCGATGGCCATGGTGGAGAGCGCCGCGCGGACCCGTTCGCGGGCCTCGGAGACCGCCTTGTCGGGCAGGCCCACGATGGAAAACCCGGGCAGACCCGGCGAGACGGCGCATTGCACCTCGACGTCGCGGGCCTCGATCCCCTCGAAGGCTACCGTATGGGTGACCGCCACCATGATGCGCCGCGCCTGTTGTGCGCGGCATGGTTAACAGACCGGTCCTTACAGATTGGTTAACCGGGCCAGGGGCGGGTGGGCAGGTCCGTGTCGTAGCGGGTGATGCGGGTGGACTCGGCGAGGCCCTCGGCGCGCCACTGGCGGAACGCGGGACAGGCGAGGTGCGCCTCGACATAGGCGCGGGCGCGATCCGAGACCGGCAGGCTCCAGGTCACGATTCGGGTCGCAACGGGCGCGTAGAAGGCATCGGCGAGGCTGTAGTCTCCGAACAGCCAGGGGCCCGGTCCGGGGGTCATGGCCCAGAGCTCTTCCAGGCGGGCGAGGTCCGCGCGCACCGCCTCGGTGGCCGGGGGCGCGTCGTAGACGTGGCGCAGGTCCATGGGGCAATTGCTGCGCAGGGCCTGAAATCCCGAGTGCATCTCCGCCACGAGCCAGCGCGCAAGGGCGCGGCGGGCGGGGTCCGACGGCCAGAGACCGGCGTCCGGATGGCGCTCCGCCAGGGTCTCGGCAATGGCGAGGGTGTCGCCCAGGACGGTGCCGGAGGGGGTGCGGATCACCGGAACGAGCCGGGCGGGGGCAAGGGGCGCGAAGGCCGCGTCCTTGCCGGGGCCGTAGATGTCGAGAAGCTGCGTCCGCACCGGCAGGCCAAAGCGGGCGAACATGAGCCAGCCACGGAGTGACCAGCTCGAATGGAGGCGGGCGGCGATGTAAAGGTCATAGGTCATGACATATTCTTGCGCCGCGGATGGCCTGGCGTAAAGCGGTTTCCCGGTGTGATCCCGGGGGATGACAGGCTGCGTTTCCCCCGCCACAGTTGGCCCGAGGTAAGGACCGGGAGGACGCGCCATGGAGATCCCCTGCCCGATGCGGATCGCGACCGAGACGATGGGCGGCCGCTGGAGGCCGGGCATCCTCTGGCGCCTGATGGACGGTCCGATGCGCTACGGGGAGCTGAGGCGGGGGATGCCGTGGATCTCGGAGAAGATCCTGATCCGGCATCTGCGCGACCTCGAGGCGGCCGGGTTGATCCTGCGCACGGATCACGGGACGCAGCCGCCGCAGGTGGATTACCGGCTGACCGAGGCGGGGCAGACGCTGGGGCCTGTGCTGACCGCGATGGCGGCGTGGGGGGCCGGGCGGAGCGCGGCGGGCGCGGAGCGGCTCGGCGCCTGAGGCGGGGGAGTGGGCCGGGCTTCTGGGGCGCCACGGTCCCTCCTCGCCCTGCGGCCTCGGGTTCTTGCCGGGGCGGAGAATGACAGTTGCCGAGCTCCGACATCGGCGGCTCGCTCCCGTCCGAGGGGAGCGCAGAGGCGCGCCATCGGGGGGCCGCGGATCGGCGATCACCGGTTGATCGGCAGTGCCTTATGGCGACGTGTCATTGCTCCGCATGAGCGGCGCGCTGGTGTCGGCCAATCGCCGGGCCGTGGGGGCGGTCGCCATTGGAGCGCCATTGGTCCGAGCGACAATGGCGACGCGATGGCGCGGCGGCCTGCGGCCTTGATTCCGCGCCGGGGCGGAGAATGACGGTTGCCGAGTTCGGACATCGGCGGCTCGCTATGGTGACCGGTCATTGCTCCGACCAATCGGCGCGCTGTCGTCAGCCAATCGACGGGCCAAGGGGGCGGTCGCCATCGGACCGCCATTGCCCCGGGCGGCACCGGCGGGCGGAGGACCTGCCGCCCCCTACCCCCGCAGCATCCTGAGCCCCTGCGTGACGTCCGTCCGAACGGCGAGGCGCAGGCCGGGCTCGTCCCCGGCGCGCAGGGCGGCGAGAATGATGCGGTGGCCGGAGGGCGGCTCGGACCGGCGCAGCCGCGCGTAGAGCGCGGCCATCGTGGGGCCGAGCTGGAGCCAGACGGTCTCGGCCATCGCCAGCATCGCCGGGGCCTGGGCGCGCAGGTAGAGCGTGCGGTGGAACTCGAGATTGACGCGGATGTAGCCGGTGGCGTCCTGCTGCAGGACGCGCTGGCGGACCACCTCGTTGATCGCCTGGAGCCGCTCGATCAGCGCGAAATGGGCGCGCGGCAGGGCGCGGCTGGCCAGCTCTGGCTCGAGCAGCCCGCGGAGCGCGGCAAGCTCCTCGATCCGGTCGTTGGACAGCTCGGGCGTGGAGACGCGGCCCGAAGAGGACAGGAACAGCGCGCCCTCGGCCACGAGGCGGCGGACGGCCTCGCGGGCAGGGGTCATGGAGGTTCCGAATTCGCGTCCGATGCCGCGCAGGGTCAGCGCCTGCCCCGGCAGGATCTCGCCGTGCATGATGCGCGACCTCAGCGCGCGGTAGACGCGGTCGTGGGCGGCCCCCGTGGGGGCCAAAGGTTCTGCAGCGCGGGGCTGGATCAGCATGGCATCAGTGTGACCTCGGGCCGCCTCGCGTCAAGCGCCGTCGAAGCGGACGGCGTGCAGCTCCGCGCCATGGGACCGGAGCCAGAGGCGGTGCGCGTCATATCCGGGCACCAGCCGCGCCACCACGGCCCAGAAGGCGCGGGAGTGGTTCATCTCCTGAAGATGGGCGACCTCGTGGGCGGCGACGTAGTCGAGCACTTCGGGCGGCGCCATCACCAGCCGCCACGAATACATGAGATTCCCCTCGGAGGTGCAGGACCCCCAGCGGGAGCGGGTGTCGCGGAGGGTGATCCGGCCGTAGCTGCGCCCGAGGGCGGCGGCGTGGTTGTCGCTGGCGCGGGCCAGCCGGTCGCGCGCGGCGGTGCGCAGGAAGGCCGCGACGCGCGGGCCGCAGGGGGCGCCGTCGTCGGGCAGCTTCAGGACGCCCTCCTCGAGGCGCGGTCCGCGCACGCGGGCGGCCACGAGGGGAAGAGGGCGGCCTTCGAAAGGCACCGTCGCCCCGGGCGCGAGGGGCGCAGGCGGGCTCCGGCCGTCGATATGGCTGCGCAGCCAGGCCTCGCGCTCCCGCGCGAACCGCAGCGCCTCGCGCTCGGCCACCTTGGGCGGCAGCGTCAGGGTCACGCGCCCGTCGATCCGGCTGACGCGCAGGGTCAGGCGGCGCGCCCGGGCGGAGCGTCGCAGGAGAATGTCGATCGGGGGGTTGCCCAGACGCAGTGTGTCGCCCATATCCGCCCTTCGTTCGGCGACCGGCCGTCGCCACACCGTCGCCACCGAGGTTCGCGGCACAGAGGTTTTGACACCGCCCCGGCCTTATGGCAGGGGAGCGCGATCCGCTGCAAGTGAGCCGCACCAGATCCAGCCCGGAAGCCCGGGCCAGCATACCCGAAGGACCGTGATACGATGCCCAAGGAAGAGTGGGGAACCAAGCGTCTTTGTCCGACCACGGGCAAGCGATTCTACGACCTGAACGCGACGCCGATCATCAGCCCCTACACGGGCGAGGTCGTCGAGATCGACACCGGCAAGACCCGCACCATGGTGGCCGATGCCGAGGACGCGCAGACCAAGAAGCTGAAGGCGGAGGAGAGCGACGACGAGATCGTTCTCGAGGACGACGCCGACGACGCCGACGTGGATATCGGCGACGACGTGCTCGACGATGACGAGGACGACGATACCGTTTCGCTGGACGAACTGGCCGATGTGCCGGGCGACGACAGCGACGACTGACGGTTTCGGGCTTCGGGGGCGTTTTCCCCCTTGAACTCCCGGTGGGCGGTGCGTAGAGACCGCCCTCACAAGGCGGGGCCTTAGCTCAGTTGGGAGAGCGCTTGCATGGCATGCAAGAGGTCAGGGGTTCGACTCCCCTAGGCTCCACCAGATCCCCTAGATATCCGCCGCGGGCACGACACCGCTCAACCGCGGGCGCGCCGCTCAGGCGGAACTGCGCAGGCTTGCCGGGGGCGCGTCCCGCCTGGTCCGGAGCGAGTCGTGGAGCGCCTGGCAATCGGGCGACCACGGGGCCGAGAAGAAGGCAAAGCGGGCGTAGAGGTCGGCAAGATCCGTGAGGCCCAGCCGCGTGGCGGCCTCGGCCGCCGCGAGAGCATGGGCGGGCTCGTGCGGCGCCCGGTCGGCCTCCTCCTCGGCCACGCGCAGGGCGGTCCCGGGGTCGCTCTCCAGCAGATGGGCGTAGAGTCGCGCATGGGGCTCCTTCGCCGCGGGATCGAGTCCGGCGGCACGGCGGAAGGCCGCGATCACCTCTGCTTGCTGCACGGGCGGATCGAGGCGGGACAGAGCGAGGGCCTCGAGGAGGTGGTACCGGCTCTCCTGCGGGGCGAGGTCGCGCGCTGTCCGCGCCGCGGTCAGCGCCTCCGCGGGCCTGCCGGCCTCGAGGGCGGCTTCGGCCTTTCCGCCGAGTTCCCCGCATCTGTCGAAGATCCGAACGGACATCCTCAGCCCCACGAGGTCGGCATGGGAGACGGCCCGGATCAGTTGCCTGATGATCGCCTTGCCGATCCTGCCCACCGAGTCGATCCGGAGCGAGGCCTCCCGCGCAAGAAGGTGTCTCGAGGCCCGGCGGCGCCGGAACCCTTGGAGACGGGCGGCGGGCGGTTTCATCAGGTCGAGCAGGATCGCCGGCGTCCGCTTCCCCCGCCGGTAGGCGTCGAGGAGCATGGCGGGAACCGTTCGCGGATAGCGGTGCAGCGTCAGCACGCCGGTTCCGAAGCGGACGACCTCCCGGCCCTGCAGACGCCGGTTGAAATGGGTGTCCTCCGCGACCCGGAGATCCGGAGAGAAATAGCCGTACCGTTCGAAGACGCGCCTGTCGTAGGAGAGGCCATAGAGGCCCTGGGGTTCGGCCTCGGAACCCGGCCAGCGGGGCCAGTGCAGCCAGGCGCTGAGGGCCAGTCCCGCCAGAGACCGGGGGCGGTCCGCGATCACCCGGCTGTCGACCGCCGCGGCGCCCTGCCTGTGCCCTTCCAGCCTCTGCCGCACCCATCCGGGCGCGGCGAGGCAGTCCGCTGCGAGGAAGGCCACCACGGGCGCGCGGCTCGCGTCGATGCCGATGTTGCGGGCGGCCCCGACGTAGAGCGGGTCCGCGACCTCGATCAGGCGGACCTGGTCGCGGCGGGGGCCGAGGCGGCGCGCGGCATCGCCGCCGCCCGAGTTGACGACGACGATCTCCGCCTTCACGTCCTGCGCCAGCAGCGAGGACACGGCCTCCCCGAGTTCCGCAGGCGCACGGAAGCCGATGACCACCACCGTGAGGGGAGCGTCGGTCACGACGCCCGGTCCGGTCCGCAGGGTCGCGGCGCCGGGAACCCAGCGACGCCAGAGCGCGTCCTCGCCGTCGAAGTCGCCAGAGGCCTCGCGGAGACGGCGCAACTCGGTCCGGGCGATCCGAGACTCCGGCAGGGCTTCCGTCACCGCCCGGGCAAGGCCGCGCGCCCGCCCGAGATCGCCCGAGGCCCGGCAGGTGCGCGCGAGGAGCAGGTTGCGGGCCGGTGACGCCGGGAGGCTCTCGAGAAGCGCGAGAGCCTCGGCACTCTCCCCCTCCGCGCAGAGCCAGGCGGCGCAGGCCATGATCGTCGCCCCATCGGTTTCGGCGATCGCCTCCGACAGGATGTCCCGGATCACCAGCATTCGCTGTGTCGCGCAGTCGGGGGCGAGCAGGCGTTGCAGGAAGAAGAACCGGTGGCGATTCGTGTCCCGGGGCGGATCGGCCGACGGGGGGGAGGTTCCCCAAAGGCCGTGATCCTCCACATGCCCGGGGGAGTAGCGCCGGTCAGGCGGGATGGCCGTGAGCCGGAGGCTGCGCTCGTCGATCAGGTAGTCATAGCCGATCTTCTGGAACCGACGCTCGGGATCGATACTGGCATACTGTGCCCATCGCGCCTGTCGCCGGGCGGGGTCGATCATGCGGAGGTGATAGAAATCGAGACCGGAGGGGCGGATATTCCGGGGCTTGCGGTAGGAGAACCAGTGCCCGTGCAGTGCCTTGTCGGGGACGTGGATGCAGTCTGTAACTGGAAAGAGACACGCGCGGGTCTTCCGGTTCCAGAATCCGTCGCTGCGGTACCGATCCGGCGCGTACAACTCCCGAAGGCCGAAGGACCAGACGATGTCCTGCTGGCGCCTGCAGAGCTGGCGCATCCGGGAGGCGAGCCGGTCCTCGTAGCGTTCGTCAGGATCGGCAACGAGGATCCACTGGGCCTCCATCGCGCGGCAGGCATCGAGAAGAATGCGGCGTCTGGCCGGTTCGCCGTCCGCCGGGGTCCTCCTGTCGTCCCAGGCCACCCAGGCATGGACGGCGGGCGACAGGTTGGCGAGCATCGCCGGGACGAGGTGGGCGTCGTCGTGGGAACAGAACGCGAGGACGACCTTCTGTTCGTTCTTCTGGCGTCGACGCACTGTCTGCAACTGCAATGCCATTCACACCTCGACAGCTGGCCAAAAGACGCTTGCACAGAGACCCGGGCATGACAACGCGGAGCGGGACCCGGTCCGGGTGAGCCGGGACGGCGAAACCGATCGGACCGAGACGCGGCAATCGTTCTGCGCGATGTCGCGTCAGCGCGCCTCGATTTCAGGCAGTTGCGCGCTCGAGCCGGGCGAACCGGCCTTTCGCTAACCGGTGACACCCGGGGAATCATCCCTTGCAGCGTCATGTTTCCAAAGACTTGCCGGGTGGCGCTGCGTTTCCGGCAACGGACAGGGCACAAATGAGCGGCAGACATCTACGCACAGAACGTCAGGATTGGTGCGCACCGCGTCGTCAGCCGGGCCGATGCCTGCCATCGGAACCGCCGCGACGCCGGGGCTGCAGAGCCACACAAGCGAAAGGTCATACCATGTTGCCCAAGTTCCTTGCACGTCTGTCCGTCATGCCGGCCCTGGTTCTGGGCGTGGCGATGGCATCCGCTCCCGCTGTCGCGGAGGCGGAGACGCTGATCCGCCTCGGCCATACGCTCAACCCGACCGACGCGCGTCACATGGGGGCGGAGCGCTTTGCCGAGCTGGTCGCCGAGCGCAGCGACGGAGCGATCACCGTCGAGGTCTATCCGTCCTCGCAGCTCGGCGGACAGGCCGAGCTGTTCGAGGGCATGAACCTCGGGCTGGTGGAAATGAACATCGCCGGAAGCACGCATCTGTCGAACCTCGATCCGGCGTTCGGCGTGTTCGACCTGCCGAGCCTTGCGCCAGATGCCGAGTCGTTCATGGCGCTGCTCGACGGGGAGATCGGACAGAGCCTGCTCGACCGGCTGCCCGAGGTGGGCATCCGGGGTCTTGCCTATTCTGAGGTGGGCTTCCGTCATCTCTACACCAACACGCCGGTGGAGAGCATCGAAGACGTGGCGGGTCTTGTCCTGCGCGTGCCGGGCAACCCGGTCTATAACGACACGCTCGCGACCTTCGGGGCGAGCCCGACGTCGATGGCGCTGGGCGAGGTGTTCACCGCGCTGCAGCAGGGGGCGATCGCGGGCGCGGAGAACCTGATCGGCTTCTACCGCAACTCCGGCCACTGGGAGGCCGCGCCCTATGTGGCGATGACCTATCATGCCGCCCTGCCCTCGGTCTGGATGATGTCGGAAAGCTTCTGGCAGGGGCTGTCGGCGGAGGACCAGGAGCTGATCGCGGCGGCCGCGAAGGAAGCGGCGATGTACGAGCGCGAGGTCTCCGCCGAGATGGAGGCCGCGGCGCTGGAGGAGCTGCCGGGAATGGGCGTCACCATCACCGAGGTCGATCTCGCTCCCTTTGCCGCGCTCGCGCCAGAAATTCATGCCCGCCACCGCGACACGATCGGCGCGGAGCTCATGGACTCGGTCGCGGCGGCGATGAACTGACGACGGGCACGGCGGGACGGCGGCGGATGACCGAACGCGACACGACATCGGGGCAGGCGCTGCCCCAGGCTGGGCCGAGGGGCCTTGCCCCCGCCGTCCTGCGCCCCGCGACCCGCCTCGACGAGGGCCTCGCCCGCGCCGAGGCGGGGCTGGGCGCGCTGGTCCTGCTGGCGCTGATCGTTGTGCTGACCCTCCAGGTGGCGAGCCGGCAGTTGCCGTTCTTCGTCATCACCTGGACCGAGGAGACCTCGCGCCTGCTGTTCGGCTGGCTGGCGTTCCTCGGGACCGCCTTCGCGTTCCAGAGAAACGCGCATATTTCCATTTCTCTGCTCGTGGACCGCGCGCCGCGGCGGCTGCGGGCGGGGGCGGAAATGGTCGTGCGGGTGCTGATCGTAGGGTTCGCCGCGATCATGCTCTATTACGGGCTGCGCCTGTGTCTCTCGACGCGCATGGTCACGACTGTGCTGCGCCTGCCGATGTGGGTGGCCTATGCAGCGATCCCGGCGGGGGGCGCGCTGATGATCGTGCATGGCCTCGTGGCGATGCTGCGGCTCGTGGTGACGGGTTCCGCCGCGAGGGAGGCCGCGAGATGACGCTGGTTGCGGGTATGACCGTGCTGATGCTGGCGCTGCTGCTGGTGTCGGTGCCCGTGGCCTTTGCCGTCGGGGTCTCGGCCGTTGCGGCGCTGACGGCCATGGGCATCGACTGGCAACTCGTGCCCGCGCGGCTCTTTACCGGCGTGGACAGTTTCACGCTGCTGGCGATCCCGATGTATGTGGTGGCGGGCGGGCTGATGCTGAAGGTCGGCATCGCCGACAAGCTGATCAACCTCGCGCTGGCGGCCATCGGGCACCGGCGGGGGGGCCTCGGGAACACGGCGGTCATCAGCTCGGTGCTGTTCTCGGGCATCTCCGGCTCCACGAGCGCGGCGACGGCGGCGCTGGGGTCGATCCTGATCCCGTCGATGCACAGCCGCGGCTATTCGCGGGCCGATGCCACGGCGATCCTGTCGGGCGCGGCGGCGGCGGGCATCCTCGTGCCGCCCGCGATGTCGATGATCGTGTTCAGCGGGTTGGCGGGGAGTTCGGTCTCGGCGCTCTTTGCCGCCGGGTTCCTGCCGGCGCTGTGCTGCGCCGCGGCGATCATGGTCTACGTGCGCTGGCACGCGGGACGGATCGGCGTGGCCCCCCTCCCCCGCCTGAGCCGCGTCGAGCGGCTGCGGGCGCTGCGCGAGGGCCTGCCCAGCCTCGTTCTGCCGATCATGGTCTTCGGCGGCATCTTCGGCGGCATCTTCACCGCCACGGAGGCCGGGGTGGTGGCGGTGCTCTATGCGCTGTTCCTGGGCGGCGTCGTCTACCGGACCTTGTCGCTGAACGATCTCTACGAGGTGCTGACGGCGGCGGTGCAGACCTGCGGCGTCGTGCTGATCATGGTGACGATCTCGGGTATCTTCTCCTGGGTGCTGACCGCGAACCAGGTGCCGCAGTTCCTGGTGGACACGATCGGCGGCTACGAGCTGTCGCAGTTCCTGTTCCTTCTGTGCATCATCGTGATCTTCATCCTGCTGGGGATGATCATGGACGAGCTCGCCATCATGGTGATGCTCATTCCCATCGCCATGCCGCTGGTCAATGCACTGGGGATTTCGCCCGTGCATTTCGGGGTGGTGATCATCGGCTGCGTGGGCATCGGGCTGTTCTCGCCGCCGGTGGCGTCGGCGCTCCTTGTGGCCTGCTCGGTGGGACAGGTGAAGATGGAGGAGGTGGCGCGGCCGCTTGCGCCGCATCTGCTGATCATCACGGCGGTGGTGATCCTGCTGGCGGCGGTGCCCGGCTTCACGCTGCTTCTGCCGCGGCTTCTGGGGATGACGGTATGACTTGGGCCTATGTGGACGCGGGGGTGCGGCTGGCGCCGACAGGGCGAGGGCCGCTTACGGGCCTGCGTTTCGCGGTCAAGGACGTGTTCGACATCGAGGGCCGGGTCACCGGGGCGGGATGCCCGGCCTATGCGGAGGGACGGGGACCGGCGGAAAGGACGGCGCCGGTGATCCTGCGGCTCATTGCGGCGGGGGCGGAGCTGAGGGGTGTCACGGTGACGGAGGAGCTGATGTTCGGCGTTCTCGGTCAGTCCGGGACGGGCGAGGCGCCGCCCAACCCGAAGGCGCCGGACCGGCTGCCGGGAGGCTCGTCGAGCGGGTCGGCCTCGGCGGTGGCGGCGGGGCTGTGCGATGTCGCGCTGGGCACCGATACCGGCGGATCGGTCAGGGTGCCCGCAAGCTTCTGCGGGATCTACGGGCTGAGGACGGGATGGGGGCGCGTGCCCGCCACGGGCGTGGTGCCGCTGGCGCCGCGCTTCGACACGGTGGGCTGGTTCGCGCGGGAGGCGGCGGTGCTGGAGGCGGTGACGGCGGTGCTGCTGCCCGAGCCCGTGCCCGCCCAAAGGGACAAAGACCGGCTGTGGCTGCCTGCCGAGGTGCTGGAGGGGCTGGAGCCCGCGCTCGCCCGGATGATTGCGCGGGCGGCGGAGGAGGCGGCGGAGGCGCTCGGGCTGGCGCTCGAGCGGCGGGCGCTGGGGGTTGCGAGGGGCGACTGGGGGCGGGCCTACAAGACCTTGCAGGGGCTGGCGACCTGGGCGGTCCATGGCCCCTGGCTGCGGGAGATGCGGCCGGACCTGGGACCGATCGCCCGGCGGAGGTTCGAGGCGGCGGCAGCGGTGGACCCGGCCGAGGGACCCGGCGCGGAGGCGGTGATCCGCCGGCTGACGGCGGCGGTGCTGCCCGCGCTCGACGCCGGCGCGGTGCTGGTGATGCCGACGACGCCCGGTCCCGCGCCAAGGCGCGACGCGGTGGCGGCGGCGCTGGAGCCGGTGCGGGCGGCGATTCTCGAGCGGACGGCGCTGGCGGGGCTGCTGGGGCTGGCGGAGCTGAGCCTGCCAAGCCTCGCGCATGGCGGCGCGCCGGTGGGGCTGTCCCTGGTCGGGCATGGCTGGGATGAGCGGCGGCTGGTCGCCATGGCCGCGCGGCTTGCCCCCGCGCTCGGCCGGGAGAAGGTCACGGAGTGAGGCCCCGTCCGGCGGGACCGGGCGGGGAGGCGACGCGTATCAACACGACAGGACAAGGAACAGGACATGTCCGATCTCGTCATCACCGCGGGAGACTTCCGCTTCGACGCCCGGCTGGAGGAGGAGGCCGCGCCGCAGACCTGCGCGGCCTTCCGCAAGGTGATGCCCTACAAGGGCCAGATCGTGCATGTGCGCTGGTCCGGCGAGGGCGTGTGGATCCCGCTCGGCGAGACAGATTTCGGCGTGGGTTACGAGAACCACACTTCCTATCCCGCGCCTGGGCAGATCATCCTCTACCCGGGCGGGATCAGCGAGACGGAGATCCTGCTGGCCTATGGCGGGATTTCCTTCGCCTCGAAGATGGGCCAGCTTGCGGGCAACCATTTCATTACGCTGACATCGGGGCTGGAGAACCTGATGACGCTGGGCAATTCCGTTTTGTGGAAGGGCGCCCACGACATCCGCTTCGACTTCGCCTGAGGAGGCCGCGATGACCCTGGACCTTGTCCTGCGCCACGGGCGCATCGTGACGGAGACGCGGATCTTCGAGGGCGCCGTGGGTGTCCGCGACGGCAAAATCGCGGTGATCGGCGCGGATTCCGACGTGCCGGAGGGACGGCAGGAGGTGGACGTGGCGGGGCGCCATCTGCTGCCCGGCTGCATCGACGTGCATGTGCATTTCCGCGAACCCGGGATGACCCACAAGGAGGATTTCGGCACCGGGACCGCCGCCGCGGCGGCGGGGGGCGTGACCACCGTCTTCGACATGCCCAACACCGTCCCGCCCACGGACAGTGCGGAGCGGCTGCGGGAGAAGCAGACGCTGGCCGAAGAGAAGGCGCTGGTCGATTTCGGCCTTTACGGGCTGTTGGGGGAGCACAATCTGGCCGAGCTGCCCGCCATGGCAGAGGCGGGGATGATCGGAACGAAGCTCTTTCTGGGCAATACGACGGGGGACAACCCCTGCCCGTCCGATGGCGCGGTGCTGGAGGGGTTCGAGATCCTGGCCCGGCTGGGCCTGAGGTGTTCGATCCATGCTGAGAATTCGCCGATCCTGTTCTGGCGGCAGAACCGGATGAAGGCGGCGGGGCGCACCGATCCGCTCGCCCATCTGGCGGCGCGGACGGACGTGGTGGCGATCGAGGCGCTGAACCGGGCGGCGACTCTGGCGGACTGGACCGGCGCGCGCATCCATATCGTCCATGAAAGCTGCGCGGGATCGGTGCCGTTCATCAGGTTCTGGAAGGACCGCGGCTGCGACATCACCGTGGAGACGCTGCCGCAGTATCTGTACCTCGATGCCGAGACCTTTGCGGCGCCCGGCGGGCATCTTCTGCGGATGAACCCGCCGATCCGGCAGAAGAGCCAGCAGGAGCCGCTCTGGGCCGCGCTGAAGGAGGGGGTGATCGACTTCGTGGCCACGGACCACGCGCCCCACGCGCCCGAGGAGAAGGAAGGCGACACCGTCTGGGACATGGCCTGCGGTTTTCCGGGGGTGCAGACGTCGCTTGCGCTGATGCTGGAAGGGGTCTCGGCCGGGCGGCTGACGCTGCCCGAGGTGGTGCGGATCATGACGGGGGCGCCGGCGCGGAGTTTCGGCCTTGCGGACCGCAAAGGGGCCATCGCGGTGGGGTTGGATGCGGATCTCGTGGTGGTCGACATGGAGGCCACCGAGACGCTGAGCGCGGCGGCGCTATTTTCGCGGGGCAAGGTGTCGCCCTGGGAGGGGCACAGGGTGCGCGGCCTGCCGGTGATGACCTTCCTGCGCGGCGGGCTGGTGGCCGAAAACGGGCGGATCGTGGACGACACGCCACGGGGTCGGATGTTGCGGCCCGAGATGCCAAAGCCCGCGCCGAGGAACCTTGCCACCACGATGGAGGCGGTGCTGGAGCCCGGGAACGTGCCTTGGGAGGACTGAGGGCTTTCAGAAGGTGCGGACGAGCCTGAGGGCGTCGTAGACGGCGGCATGGGTGTTGCGCGCCGCGACGGCGTCGCCGATCCGGTAGAGGCTGTAGTCCCCTGCCCCGCCCCGCGGCTGGGGGCGGCGGGCGATCAGGTCCTCGTAATCCACCGCCCCCTTGTTGGCGGACCCGTCTCGCAGGTCGAAATAGAGATCGTCGAGCGGGCGCGTGCCGTGGTTGACCACGACCTGATCGACCTGCCGCCGGCGGGTCATGGCGCCGTAATCGCTGCCCATGGTGGCAATGAGGCGGTTGCCGTCGCGCTGGACGGCGTCCAGACGCCAGGTGGGGGTGAAGGTCACGTCCAGCGTCTGGAGGATGCGCAGGGAAGGGGTGAGGGACATGGCCATCACCTCGGGCACCAGCGTGCGGTCGCGGGTGACGATCTCCACCCGCGCGCCGGTGAGGGCGATCTTCTCGGCGGCCTGGAGCGCGGGATAGTCGCCCGCGTCGTCGTAGATCAGGACGTTCTCGCCCGGTTTCGCGTCGCCCGACAGGATGTCCCAGGCGGAGACGACGAGGTCGTTTCCGTCGGCCAACACCTCGGTGTGCGGCAGGCCGCCGGTGGCGACGATGACGATGTCGGGGCTGTCGGCGAGGACGGCGTCGGCGTCGGCGAAGCTGTTGAAGCGGAAGCTGACGCCCTGCCGCTCGCATTCGGCCATGCGCCAATCGATGAGCTGCATCATCTCGCGGCGGCGGTCGGTCAGCGCGGTCAGGCGGACCTGCCCGCCAGGATCGCTCGCCGCCTCGTGGAGGATCACCTCGTGGCCGCGGGCGGAAGCGACGCGGGCGGCCTCCAGCCCCGCCGGACCCGCGCCGACGATGACCACGCGCCGGGGCGCATCGGTGCGGCCCAGGTCGTGGGGCTGTTCCAGCTCGCGCCCCGTCGAGGGGTTGTGCAGGCAAAGCGCCATGCCGCCCTGGTAGATGCGGTCGAGGCAGTAGTTGGCGCCCACGCAGGGCCGGATGCGGTCCTCCTCGCCGCGCAGGATCTTGGCGACGATATGGGGATCGGCCATGTGCGCCCGGGTCATGCCGACGAGGTCGAGCTTGCCGCTGGCGATGGCGTGGCGCGCGGTGGCCACGTCCTGGATCTTGGCGGCGTGGAAGGTGGGAATGCGCGTCGCGGCGCGGATTTCCCCGGCGAAGTCCAGATGCGGCGCGGAGGCCATGCCCTGCACCGGGATCACGTCCGTCAGCCCCGCGTCGGTGTCGATATGGCCGCGGATCACGTTGAGGAAATCGACCATCCCGCTGTCCTTGAGGCGGCGGGAGATCTCTAGGCCGTCCGATTTCGTCAGGCCGCCGGGCAGGTCCTCGTCGCCGGTGTAGCGGATGCCGACGATGAACTCCTCGCCGCAGGCGGCGCGGATCGCGCTGAGGACGTCGAAGGTGAAGCGCAGGCGGTTGTCGAGGCTGCCGCCATAGGGGCCGTCGAGATCATTCGTGAGGGGGGACCAGAACTGGTCCATCAGGTGCCCGTAGGCCTGAAGCTCGATCCCGTCGAGGCCGGCCTCCTGCATGCGCTGCGCGGCGCTGGCGTAGTCGGCGATCAGGCGCGCGATGTCCCAGTCCTCGGCCTTTTTCGGGAAGGCCTTGTGGGAGGGTTCGCGTTCGTGCCCCGGCGAGACCACGGGGAGCCAGTCGCCCTTGTCCCAGCGGGTGCGCCGCCCGAGGTGGGTGAGCTGGATCATCACCGCGCAGCCGTGGTCGTGGCATTCGTCCGTCAGCGCCTTCATCCAGCCCACGACCTCGTCCTTCCACGCGAGGATGTTGTTGAACACCGGCGGGCTGTCGCGGGAGACGCTGGCGGAGCCCGCCGTCATCGTCAGACCGACGCCCGCGCGGGCCCGTTCGGCGTGGTAGGCGCGGTAGCGGTCCTTCGGCATCCCGTCCTCGGGATAGGCGGGCTCGTGGCTGGAGATCATCAGCCGGTTCTTCAGCGTCAGGTGCTTGAGCGTGTAGGGCTGAAGTAGGGGATCGCCGGACATGAAAGCGCCTTTCAGACGTCGAGGGTGACCTGGCCGATGGGGTTCGAGCAACAGGCGAGGACATAGCCCGCCTCGATATCCTCGTCGGTGATGCCGCCGTTGTGGACCATGTGGACCTGTCCCCCGGTCTTCTTCACCTTGCAGGTGCCGCAGACGCCGAAGGTGCAGCCCGAGGGAATGACGATGCCCGCCGCGCGGGCCGCGGCCAGCAGGGTTTCGGTCTCGGAGCACTGGGTCGAGACGCCGGAGGCGGCGAAGGTGATCTCGGCCCGCGTGTCCTCGTCGGGGACGACATCTTCGGGGATGAGGGAGGTGTCGGGCAGCGGCGCGGAGAAGCTTTCCTGATGGTAGCGGTCCATGTCGAAGCCGAGACCCGCGAGCGCCTCGCGCACCGCCTGCATGAAGGGTTCGGGGCCGCAGCAGAACACCTCGCGGTCGAGGTAGTCGGGGGCGGCGAGGCCGAGGATCAGCTGGTTGAGCTGTCCGCGATAGCCTGTCCAGGGCCGGTAGGGGTCGCTTTGCTCCACGACCCAGGCGAGTTCGATCCCTGTGATGCGGGAGGCCATGTGTTCCAGCCGCTCGCGGAAGATGATCTCGGACGGGCGGCGGGCGCAGTTGATGAAGACGATGTCGGGATCACGGCCCGCGTCGTACATGTGGGTGGTCATCGACATCATGGGCGTGATGCCGGAGCCCGCGGAGATGAAGAGATATTTCTTCGTCGGGTGCTCGAGATAGCTGAAGCGGCCCGCCGGTCCCTTGGCGCGAATGCGCATGCCGGGGCGCAGGGTCTCCAGCATCCAGCGGGTGCCAAGGGAGGCGTCCTGCGCCTTGACCGTCACCGTGAGCGACGTGGGGCGCGAGGGGGAGGAGGAGATCGTGTAGGTCCGGTGCAGCGGGCCGCCCGCCACCGGCAGTTCGAGCGTGACGAACTGGCCCGGCTTGTAGCGGAAGAGCGCGCCGGACGGGGCCTGGAAGGTGAAGGTCACGACGTTGGGCGCCTCGGGCAGGAACGACACGCATTCAAGCGGCTCGTCGTCGGTCCAGAACGCGAGGGTGGGCGCGATGGCGGTCATCCGCGTCATTCCGCGGCGACCGCGACGGGCGAGAGGCTGCGCTGCAGGGTGCGGACATACCAGTCCACGAACTGCTCGACGCCCGATTCCTGCTCGGGGCTGTAGGGGCCGGGCAGGTAGGCGGGGGAATTGATGCCCTGCTGGTTGCCCTCGACGATGCGGCGGTCCTCGTCGTTGGTGGCGAGCCAGACCTCGGTGAGGCGCGTGAGGTCGTAGTCCACGCCCTCGACGGCGTCGCGGTCCACGAGCCAGGTGGTGGTCACCTCGGTCTGTTGCGGGCCGATGGGGGTGACGCGGAAGGTGATCGAGATGTCCGGCAGGAAGTGGTTCCAGGTGGAGGGATAGTGGAATTTCAGCAGCGTTCCGGCGTCGGGCAGCGCCACGCGGCCGAGGTTACGGCGCACCGCCGCCTTGCCGTCCATCGTGTAGCTGACGGCGTTCTCCTGCAGCGGCATCCGGGCGAGGCGGTACTGGCCGGCATAGCCCGACAGGCGGAACTGCGCGGGGGCGCCGGCGGCCTCGCAGCGGTCGAAATGGGCCTGAAGGCGCGGCGAGATGCTGCCGTCCGCCGAGACGCCCGCCACCTCGGGATCGAGCGGGAAGGACCGGCAGAGGGCGGGATGGGTACCGCCGCAATGGTAGCACTCGCGGTTGTTCTCCCACACGAGCTTCCAGTTGCCGTTCTCGACGATGCTGGAGGTGTGGGCGACCTTGGCGCGGGAGAGGTCGTGCACCTCGAGATAGGGCCGGGCGAGGTCCGCGAAGGCGTCGAAATCGGGGGGCGTGTCGGCGAGGCAGATGTAGATCAGGCCGCAAAGCTCGCGCGAGGCGACGGGGCGGAGGCTGTATTTCGTCGGGTCGAAATCGGGGCCCATGTCGCGGGCCCAGATCAGGCGGCCGTCGAGGTCGTAGGTCCACTGGTGGTAGGGGCAGACGAGCTTGGCGACCTGCCCGTCCCGCGCGGCGCAGAGAACCGAGCCGCGATGGCGGCACGAGTTGTGGAAGGCGCGGATCTCGCCGTCCGCGCCCCTGACGAGGATGATGTTGTAGGCGCCGACGGTGACGCGCGCATAGGCGCCGGTCTTCGTCAACTGGCAAGCGGGGACGGCGTAGAGCCATTCCCGGTAGAAGATGTGCTCGAGATCGGCCTCGTAGATGGCGGGGTCCGTGTAGAACGGCCGCTCCAGCGAGAAGCCGGCCTGGCGGCGGGCGAGAAGGTCGGAAAGTGCATCGGACATCGCGGGGCCTCGAGGCGCTGAGGGATGAATTGCTCTGACGCTCTGCTGTCGACGGGCACCTCTCTCAATGGTAGAAATTTTCACCTTGAGTTAACTGACCTAATCCGAGACCGATTCCGACAGATGCGAGGTCAAACGCGACGCCATGGCCCGGCCCTATGACCTACCCTCGATGACATCGCTGGTCTGTTTCGAGGCGGCTGCCCGGAATCTGAGCTTCAAGGCCGCGGCGGCGGAGCTGAACGGGACGCCGGCGGCGGTCAGTCACCAGATCAAGTCGCTGGAACGGGAGATTGCGGACCGGCTGTTCCGGCGGCAGCACCGGGGCGTGGAGCTGACCGAGACCGGCGCGATTCTCTTCGTGGCGCTGCAGCGGGGGTTCGAGGGGATCTCCGAGACGGTGGCGGCGATCCGGGCCCGCCGGCCGGAGGAGGAGGTGGTGATCCAGGCAACGACGGCGATGAGCGCCTTCTGGCTGACGCCGCGGATTTCCGGCTTCTGGCAGAGCCATCCGGAGATCGTCGTCTCGCAGATCGTCAGCGACACGGGCATCGCGTCGGAAAGCGCCGATCTCGTCATCCATTACGGGCAGATGCCGGACGACGGCGGGGATTACCGCGTGCTGTTTCACGACCGGATCATGGCGCTCGGTTCTCCGACCTATGCCGGGGCGCGGCGGATCAGGGGCGTGGCGGACCTTCTGGAGCAGCCCCTGATCCATGTCACGGCGGAGGATCGCGGCTGGACCGGCTGGGCGGACTGGTTCGCGGCACTGGGACACGGGGCACCCACGGGGCGGCGGCATCCGGTCAACAACTACATGATCGCGCTTCAGATGGCGCAGGACGGGGTGGGCGCAGTGCTGGGCTGGGACGGGCTGGTGGGGCCGCTGCTGGAGGGCGGGCAACTGGTGCAACTGGTGCCGGAGACCGTCGCCTCGCCGCATCCGTTCTTCCTGAAGCTGCACCCCAGGGCCTCGCACAATGCGCGGGTGTTCTGCGACTGGCTGGAGGGGCGGCCCGGCTGAGAGTCAGGGCGTCCGGTGGGGCAGGTTCTCGCGCAGGATGATGCGCGGCTCGATGGGCTTGAGGGACAACAGCGGCGTGCTGGCGGCGATGGAGCCGAGGAGATGAGTCACCGCCTGTTCGCCCACGAGGCGTGGGTTCTGGTCGATCACCACGTCGATCAGCTCGCGCCTGAGCCAGTCGCGGGAGCTGTCGGTCAGGTCGTGGACGATGACGGCGGGGCGCGGGCCGGGGTGGGTTTCGAGCGCCTCGATGATGCCCGCGCGACCGGCGCCGATGCAGTAGATCCCCAGCAGGTCGGGCACCCGGCGCAGAAGCTCGAGGGTGGCGGTGTTGGAGCGGCGGTTGTCCTCTCCGGTCTCGGTGGCGGAGTGCACGCGCAGCTTCGGAAGGCGGTCGCGCAGCAGGTCCCGGAAGCCGCCCTCGCGCTCGTGATGGCCGTGGAAGGAGCGGGAGCCGAGCATCATGGCCACCTGCCCTTCTCGGCCGCGGGCGAGCATTCCCATGAGTTGGCCAGCGGTGCGTCCGGCGGTGCGGTTGTCAACGCCGACATAGGACGAGCGCGGCGTATCGGGGACGTCCGAGGCAATGGTGACGACCCGGATGCCCGAGTCGCAGAGCCGCGCGATGGCAGCGCGGGTGCGCGGCCTGTCGGTGGTCACGACGCCGACGCCGTTGGCCTGCGGCGAGATCGCGTCGAGCGCGCGCTCGAGCGCGTCGGGGCCGAGGCCGTTCATCGTGACGATGTTGCAGGAGGCGACCAGCGGCAAGCCGGAGGCGAAACTGGTGATGCTGCGCGCGAGGTCGCGCATGAAGGCGTTCTGGCCGAAGGGGATCAGGAACACGAGATGGGCGGGCCGCGCGGGCAGCATGATCATTCCGTCCGAGGGAAGGTAGCCCAGTTCCTCGGCGGCCTTCAGGACGCGGTGTCGGTTGGCGGCGCTGACCCCCTTGCGCCCGTTGAGCGCGCGGTCAACGGTGGCGGTCGAGAGACCGGCCCGCCGCGCGATATCCGGGATCGTGGCCTTGTCCATGATCCGGGCTCTCCCTGATGCCGAGATGTTGCCGGAGTGATGTAACACATCACTCCTCGAAGGTCCCTGTCTGCTGCCACTTGTCGCTCAGGAAGGAGGATTCCGGGGCGGGACATGGCCGCGCGTGATGTGATCTGATGTGAAGTCCGGTTGTGGTGGCGCCGGGGATTGGTGATCCTGACGGGCGATGCTTGCCCGGTCCGCACCGGCGCCGCCCGACGGGGTGCCGCGCCTGTCGCCGGACCGACGACCTGGGAGAACGAAATGGCGAAGGATATGGCTGCCGAGCGTCGGCTGTCGGATTATTCCCTGACGGGCGACCGCGCGCACGAGGCCGTGCAGGCGGGGCTCGCGGCGGCGGAGTGGTACCACAGCGAGGTGCCGCGCAAGACGATGAAGGAGCTCATGAAGCGCAGTGACCAGCCGGCGATTCGCGATACGCTGATCTGGGCTGCGCTCCATGTCGCGCTTGCGGGCGCGGGCATCCTGCTGTGGGGATCGTGGTGGGCGGTGCCGTTCTGGCTGGCCTACGGGGTGATCTACGGGTCGGCCTGCGACTCGCGCTGGCACGAGTGCGGCCACGGCACCGCGTTCAAGACGCGCTGGATGAACGACGCAGTCTATCACATCGCCTCGTTCCAGGTGATGCGGAACCCGATCGCCTGGCGCTGGAGCCATGCGCGGCACCATACCGACACGATCATCGTCGGCCGCGATCCCGAGATCGCCTGGATGCATCCCATCAACATGACGCTGAAGGCGCTGGCCTATGTGGGCATCGTGGATGCGTGGAAGTCGATGGGCATTCTCGCACGGCAGGCCATGGGAGAACTGTCGGCGGATGAAAAGGACTATATTCCCGAGAGCGAGCGGCCGAAGGCGATCTTCTGGGCGCGGGTCCACATGCTGATCTACATCGCCACGGCGACGACGGCGCTGGGCATGGCGGCGGCCGGCATGGGCTGGGCTTCGGTCATCCCCGTGCTGGTGATCGGCGGGCCGCGCATCTACGGTTGCTGGCATTTCGTGATGACCGGGCTTCTGCAGCACGGCGGTCTTGCCGAGGACGTGCTGGACCATCGGCTGAACAGCCGCACGGTCTACATGAATCCGGTGTCGGGGTGGATCTACTGGAACATGCAGTACCACATCGAGCACCACATGTTCCCGATGGTGCCCTACTACAACCTCCCGAAGCTCCACGAGCTGATCAAGGACGACCTGCCACCGCCGAACACGTCGATCCTCGACGCTTACCGCGAGATGTTCGCGGCGGTGAAGCGGCAGAGGGAGGAGCCCGGCTACTACCTCAAGCGGGAGTTGCCGCCCACGGCACGGCCCTACCGCGACGAACTGCATCAGTTCGTGCCCGATCGGAGCGACGCATGAGCCAGCGGAAACTGCCCACGGTGGCGGATCTGCTGGCGGCGAAGGGCCGCCGGCAGATGACCATGCTGCGCTACTTCAGTCTGGAGGAAGCCGCGGCGGCGGAAGCGGCGGGGATCGACATCGCCTCGGTGCCCGACGACATCCTGCTGCATCCGCGCTACCGCGAGGCGGCGCCGTCGGTCTTCTCGATGACGGGACGCACCCATCTGGAGGCCGGCACGCCGGACGATTACCTGCGCTGGGCCGCGGATGCGATGAACCGAGGCGCGGATGCGATCTATTGTTCGGGGTCCTTCGATACGGTGGAGTATCTCGCCAACGAATACATCCCGGTGGTCGGCCATGTCGGGCTCTGCCCCTCGCGGGCGACCTGGACGGGCGGCTTTCGTGCGGTGGGCAAGACCGCCGAGAGCGCGCTGAAGCTCATGCAGGACGTGAAGGACTACGAGAGCGCGGGCGCCTTCGCGGTGGAGATCGAGGTCGTTCCGCCAGAGGTGGCCACGGAGATCTCGAAGCGGACCTCGATCCTCCTGTGGTCCATGGGCGCGGGGGGAGGCTGCGATGCGCAGTATCTCTTCGCCAACGATATCCTCGGCTATACCGAGGGCAAGATCCCGCGCCATTCCAAGGTCTACCGCGATTTCGCCACGGAATATGCGCGTCTGCAGGAAGAGCGGATCGCGGCGTTCCGCGAATTCGCGGCGGACGTCGAAAGCGGTGCCTTTCCAGAGGAGAGATACCTCGTCCAAATGGACGAGGCGGAGCTCGTCGCATTCCGCGGCGGGCTCGAGCCGGCCTGACCGCCGGGGCCCGAGCGGGGCACAAGACCCCGCCGGCCGAACAATGACCGACAAGGAGGAGACATCTCATGCTCAGACGGACATTCATGGGGGCGGCCGCGGCCCTTGCCCTGTCCACCGGCGCGGCCTTCGCGCAGGACACGAAGACGCTGTACTGGATCAGCCACGGCAGCCCCGCGGACCCGGTCTGGACCTATTTCCTCGAGGGTGCGGAGAAGTGGGCCGCAGATACCGGTCACACGGTCAACACCTCCTTCCACTCGGGCGACGTGCCGAGCCACCAGGAGGCGATGCGTGCGGCCATCGCTGCCGGAGCCGACGCGATCTGTTCCTCGAACCCCGACCCGGGCGCGCTGGTGGACACCGTGGCGGAAGCCCGTAACGCGGGTATCCCCACGCTGAACTTCAACACCCCCGATCCCAGCGCGGACTGGAACGCCTACATCGGCGGCAACCTCGTGGAAGTGGGCCGGCAGTGGGCCCAGTACCTCGTCGACAACGGCCACGTCGAAGAGGGCGATTTCGTCTGGATGCCCGTGGAGGTCCCCGGCGCCACCTACGGGGTCCAGGAGGAAGAGGGCATCGCGAGCGTCTTCGAGCCGCTGGGCATCACCTGGGAGGTTACCGACGCGACGCTCGACCAGGCCGAGATCATCAACCGTATGACCGACTACCTGACGGCAAACCGCGACCGGATCGACGCGATGATCGGGCTCGGCGACCTCGTGACGGGATCGGTGCCACGGGTCTGGAACCAGGCAGGCGTTTCTCCGGGCGAGATCCCGGTCGTGGGCTGGGGCAACAGCCTCGACACCACGCAGGGCATCATGGACGGCTTCATCCTTGCCGGGATGTGGCAGGACCCGCAGGCGACGAGCTACATGTGCCTGTCCGCCGCGCTGATGGAGAGCTCGGGCATCCCCGTCGGCTTCGACATCATCACAGGGCTGCTCTACGAAGAGGATCTCGCCCCGCTCTACCACGAGATCATGGGCGGAAACTGATCCGCCGCGACCTTCGCCCCCGGCCAGGTGCCGGGGGCGGCTTCTGTCCGCAGACAGCCCCGGAAAGCCTTCCATGACAGCCGAAAAGACCGACGCGCCCGCCGGCGCACCGCCACAGCAGAAGCGTGATTTCCTCCGCCGCCTGTCCGCGACGCCCGAACTGGGTCCCGCGATCCTGCTCGTGGTGATGCTGGTCGTCTTCACGGCGATCAACCCGGCGTTCATGTCGCTGAACAACATCTCGAATGCACTGACCTTTACCGTGGAACTGGGTCTGATCGCGCTCGGCATGACCCTGCTGATGACGAGCGGGGAATTCGACCTGTCCGTCGGTTCGGTCTTCGGGTTCACCGCCGTGGTGATGTGGACGCTGATCAACTCCACGGCGCTGGGAATGCCGTTGTCGTTCCTCATCGCGATGGCCGTGGCCATGGGAATCGGTGCGGTGAACGGGATATTCGTCACGCGGCTGAAGATCCCGTCGTTCCTCGTGACCCTCGGGATGCTCCTCGTGGTTCGGGGCAGCGCGCTGTGGCTGACGAGCGGCTTTCCTCAGCGCACATGGGACGCGGGCGATCAGTGGCTGGCCGAGGTGCTGGTGGGCAGCTTCTGCATCGGCGGCGACGGCGATTTCTGCACCGGCGGGCTGCGCATCTACATGAGCCTAATCTGGTTCGTCCTCATTGCCCTCGCCTGCCACTACACGCTGACCCGCTCGCGCTTCGGGAACTGGATCCAGGCCACGGGCGGCAACCCGGCAGCGGCGAAGAACCGGGGCGTGCCGACGCGCACCGTCAAGATGGTGCTCTTCATGCTGACCTCTGCGCTGGCGGGGTTGGCGGGGATCATCTCGTCGATCCGGGTGTCGGCGGCGAATCCGAACAGCGGCACGACCTACGAGCTCGAAGTGATCGCCATGGTGGTGATCGGGGGCACCGCCCTGATGGGCGGGCGCGGCACCATCATCGGCACGGTGCTGGGCGTGCTGATCCTGCGGCTGATGCGGAACGGGATCGTTCTGATCGGCGTGCCGGGTCTGGCCTACAACATCTTCATCGGGGCCATCATCCTCGGCATGATGGCGCTGCATTCGGCGCTGGAACGCCGCCACAACGAGGGGACCTGAGCCATGACCACCCCCATCGTCGAGATGCGCAACATCGAGAAGTTCTACGGCCGCATCCACGCCCTTCGCGGCGTGAACCTGAAGGTGAACCCGGGCGAGATCGTGGGTCTTCTGGGCGACAACGGCGCGGGCAAGTCCACGCTGATCAAGGTCCTCTCGGGCGCGGTGCCCTACACCTCGGGACAGATCTTCATCAAGGGCCGCGAGGTGCAGCTCAACTCCACCAACGACGCCATCGCGAACGGGGTGGAGACGATCTATCAGGACAGCGCGCTGGTGCCGCAGCTGTCGATCGCGCGGAACCTGTTCCTGGGGCGCGAGCTCAGGAAGGGGCCGCGCTGGATGGACCGGATGGATACGGCGGAGATGAACCGGGTGGCCTCGGAACTGTTGCGGCGGGTCGGGATCACGAAGAACATCCCGCCCACCACGCCGATCAGCGGCCTCTCGGGCGGCGAGCGGCAGGCGGTGGCGATCGCGCGGGCAATGTATTTCGACAGCGACATCATCATTCTGGACGAGCCCACCAACAACCTTGGCGTGGCGGAGACGCAGGGCGTGCTGAACTTCGTGCGGGACGCGCGGGACAAGGGCCATGCCTGCATCTTCATCGCGCACAACATCCACCACGTTTTCCAGGTCTGCGACCGGATGGTCGTGATGCGCATGGGCACCGTGGCCGCCGATGACCTGACGCCGAAAACGTCGACGATCCAGGACGTTGAGAACGTCATCACGGGCGAGCATCTGGCAGCATGATCCGGATCGCGGCGCGGGGAATAGAGGCGGCCTTTGCGGCGGAGCTCGGGCGGCTCGACGGGTTCACTGTGAGCGACGGCGGCCAGCGGATCGCCCCTCTGCACCGCGCGCCTTGGGTCGGCACCGGGGAGGCAATGCCCGCCGACGCCCCGCCGCTGATGGCGGGGCTGGGCGGCGATTTCTTCTGCGCGCCCTTCGCGCTGTCGGATGGGGACAGCCCGCTGCATGGCTGGCCGCCCAACGTCGCGTGGCATGTGCTGCTGGCGGAGGCAGGCGTCCTCAGGGCGGTCTGTTCGAAGACGGTGCGCGGCGCCGTGCTGGTCAAGGAACTGGCACTCGCGGATGATCACCCGTTCGTTTATCAGCGCCACGTCTTCGTCGGCGGAGCGGGACGGGTCACGGCGGCGAACCACGGGAACGTGTCCGTCCCCCGAGGCGCACTCATCCGGACCTCGCCCAAGTCCCATTGGGAGACGCCCCGGAACGCACAGGAAACCGATCCGGCGAGGGGACGCTCGGCCATCGGCGTGGGCGTGAGGGCGGAGGATCCGACAGCCTTTCCGACCGCGGCCGGCGGCTCGGTTGATCTGACGCGCTACCCCTGGTTCGACCGGACGGAGGATTTCGTGATCGGCGTGGAGGCGAAGAACTCGCCTCTGGGCTGGACGGCGGTGACGCGGCCCGAGGAGGGCGATCTCTATCTCTCGCTGCGCCATCCGCGGCAGGCGCCCATGAGCATGTTCTGGCAATCGAACGGCGGGCGGGACTACGCGCCCTGGTCGGGGCGGCATACCGGCTGTCTCGGCGTCGAGGAGGGCGCGGCGGAGCACATGCTGTCGGTTTCGACAGAGGCGGACCTCGCGGGACCGGGCGCGCTGTCGCTGACGCCGGGCGGCACCGTGGAGATGCGGCATGGCACGGGCGCGATCGCCTGGCCCTCGGGCGCGGCGGTGGCGGAGGTGGTTCTGGAGGGCGACAGGCTTACGGTGCGGGGGGAGGACGGCGCGGTCAGGGATCTGCCGTTCCGCCAGGGATTCCTTGGGCTGGAGGGACCATGACGAAACCTGTGGTCATCGCGGCGCCGGAGCCGCGGACGCTCGACCTGATCTTCCGCCCCGATCGGCTGGAGGAGCTGCGCGCGGGCTATGACGTGCACGAGGTGGAGGCCCACGCGCTGGAGAGCCTGCCCGACGAGGTGCTGCGCCGGGCGCGCTATGTCATCGGTCAGCCGCCCATCGGGGAGGACCTGCTGGCGCGGATGGAGAGCCTCGCTTGCGTCTTCAATGTCGAGGGCAATCTCTTTCTCAACATGCCCTACCCGCGGCTGTTCGAGCGCGGCATCCATGTGGTGACCACGATGGAGGTCTTCGCCCGTCCGGTGGCGGAGATCGGGCTGGGGCTGGCTCTGGACCTGATGCGCGAGATCACGGAGGCGGATGTCGCATTCAGCGAGGGGCGGGAGAGCTGGGGGCTCGAAAGCAACGGGCGGGCGCGGCTTCTGACCGGTGCCGATGTGGGGCTGATCGGCTTCGGCGGGATCGGGCGGTCGCTGCTGCCGCTTCTCATGCCGTTCCGGCCGAGGCTGCGGATCTACGATCCCTGGCTGCCGCCTTCGGTGATCGCGGAGGCCGGGGCCGAGGCGGTGGAGCTGGACACGCTGCTGCAGGAGAGCGAAGTCGTCTTCGTGCTCGCCTCGGTGACGGACGAGAACGAGGGGTTCCTCGGTCCGGATGCCTTTGCGCGGATGCGGCCGGGGGCGGCCTTCGTGCTCTTGAGCCGGGCGGGCGTGGTGGATTTCGACGCGCTGGTGGAGGCGGTGCAGCGCGGGCATATCGTGGCTGCGAGCGATGTCTTTCCCGAGGAGCCGATGCCGGAGGACCATCCGGTCCGGACGCTGCGGGGGTTCCTCAGGTCGGCGCACAGGGCGGGGGCGCTCGACGTGGCGTTCAAGGCGATGGGCGATATGGTGCTGGAGGACATGGCGCTGCTGGACCGCGGCCTGCCGCCGGTGCGCTGCAAGAGGGCGGAGCGGGAGACGGTCGCAAGGATGCGCTCGAAGCCGGTGGAGAAGAGCTAACCTCAGGTTACGGCCGGGCCCCGGGGTTCAAGGTGGGGGGCGAGGTCGCCTCAGTCCGTTGCCAATTCGAGGGCGAGTACACCCAAAGCGTCGAGGCTTGCGCGCATGGCGGTAAGGAAATCGCCTTCGGCGGGCCGGTTCGCGAGGGGCGGAAAGACCGCCTGGGCCAGTCCCAGGTCGGCGGCGCGGACCATCGCCTCCTCGGGAGGCGCGGCCTCCCAGATCAGGACTTCGGCGCCGGTCCCGGACATGAGGTCGGAGAGCGCCTGCCATTGCGCGTCCTCGGGCATCGCGCCCGCATCCCAGTCCAGCGAGACGATCTCTAGCCCGTAGGCGCGGGCGAAATACTGGTAGCGGGGATGGGTGGCGACGAGTGTGACGCCGGAGAGGGCGGTGCCGATGTCCTCCGCTTCGGCATCAAGAGCCATGAGATCCGCTTCGAGATCGGCGAGACGGGCATGGAGCCCGACCGCAACAGCAGGGATCCGGCGCTCCATGGCCGTGGCGAGGCTGCGCGCCTGGGTCGCGGCCTGCTCGAAATCGAGCCAGGTGAAGCTTGCGGTGCCGGTGTGGGAATGTTCACCGTCCGCGCCGTGGCTGTGGGTGATGCTCTCGGTCTCGATGAGGGTCTCCGCGAAGAGCTCCGACGTGTCCACCAGACGCGCCCGGGGCAGGGACGCACGGGCGACCCAGTCCGCGAACCCCGCGCCGTTGAGGGCGATGAGATCGGCGGACTGGATTTCGGAGATGTCGGCGATCGTCGGCCGCCAGAAGGCCGGATCGCGGTCGGCGGGGACCGGGAAGAGGACCGACACTTGCTCTGTCCCGGCCAGACGCTCGGCGAAATAGGCGAGCGGATAGTTGACCGTCGCGACCACGGCGGGCCTGTCCTGCGCAGCCGCCGGACTGGCCAGAATGGCAGCGAGGGCGAGGGATCTCATCCCGAGGCGTCCAGTCCCGCGGCGATGTCGGCGGGGGTCAGGAGCCAGTAATCCCGGTGGCCGCTGCCGGCGTCGACCTCGATCCGAAGTCCGCTTTCCCTGGCGGCCCCGGTGAGGGGAAATCGCAGGGCGCCGTCCTCGGAGAGCGCCATGGTGGCGACGAGGATGTCCGCGTCGTCGTAGATGCGCACGGTGCCCTCTGTCGGGACCCTGCCGGAGGAAAAGCGCGCCTCGACCACCACCTCGCCGTTCTCGACGAATGCAAAGACGTTGAGGCCATGGGCATGCGCGCCCGAAGCGGCGAAGCCGAGCGCGAGGGCGATCAGCAGGGCGCGGAAGCCGCGGGCAAGATGCTCGAAGGTCTGCGTCATGATCAGCCCCATTCCTCGAAACGAACCCAGATCACGGCGCCGAGTTCATGGTCCTTTTCCTCGCCTTCGAACATCATCGGCTCTTCGGCGGTCGTGAGAGCGGCAAAGCCCCACCATCCGGCGGCAGGGGTGGCATAGGTGAAGATGCCCTCCTCGTCGGCCTTGATCGTCTGGGTGACCATCAGTTCGGAGGGGACGGTGGCGGTGCCCTCCTCGTTGTAGAACTCCACCTCGACCTCGGCGAAGGGCGAGGGTGCGCCGTCGAAGAGCACCGTGCCCTGGAAAACGTTACCGGCCCAGAGGCCGAAGGGCTTCGAGATCGGGACGATCTCGGTCTTGAGGCCCAGTTCGATGTCCCAGCCCTCGTCCTCGCCGAACGCGCTGACATAGGTCTTGGTGTAATGGGTGATGAAGGCATCGTCGGCGGGTTCCCAGTAGGGCTGGGGCGTCATGGCGAAGACGTAGGTCCCGGGGCGGGCGATCGGGTAGTCGAGCGTATAGCCGGGCTGGCCCATGACAGTTGCTTCCACCAGATCGCCGGTGAGGTCCGTCGTCTCGCCCTCGTGGGTCACGCTGAAGGCCTCGGGCATCTCCAGCACCATGCCGTCGAGTTCAAACGGATGGGAGAAGGACAGCGTGAGCCCGACGGAGCGGCCGTCTTTCTGGCCAAGCATCGGAGTCGTCGGGATGATCATGCCGTAATGGGCGCCCGCGGCGCCGGTCGAGAGGGCGAGCGCCAGGGTTGCGGCGGCAAGGCGGGACGGTCTGGGGTGCTGGCTCATACAGAAAGCTCCGGTTTGGATCGCATTCAGGTTTTCAGAGGGCCAGAAGCCAGGCGACGACCGACTCTCTGGAGGACCAGACCACATAGACGCAGACCGCGGCAAGGGCCGCGGCGAGACCCAGGATCAGGCCGAGTTCCGCGAGCGCAAGACGCAGGATCACGTAACGGCCCGCACCGAGGCGGAAGGCGGTGGCCATTTCGGGTGCCCGCAGACGCCACGACAGGAACAGGGCCAGCCCGATCGCCGCTGCTGCCGCCGCACCCACTGCGATGGCCACGGCATCGAGCAGCGCCGCGATGCGGAAGATCCGGTCCACGAGATCGTCGATCACCTCGGACGGCACGACGGCCTGCACCGGGTTTTCCTGTGACAGGTAGCGGCCGCGCAGGATGGTGCCGGATCTGTCGTCCCAGGGGGCCACGAGCACGGCAGAGACGGGAAAGCCGTCCGGATCGCCGTGGAAGTGGAAGCTGTCAAGCGTTTCGGGGGTGATGCGCGTGTATTCGATCAGCGCCGCGCTGGCGGTGACGTTACCGGCCTCGACCTCGGCAGCGTTGATGACATCCGCGTGCCCGTGGCCGATGCCCGCGATCACCCAGGTCGTCTTTATGTCCGTGAAGACGGCCTCGTCGTCGGGCGTCCCGGTGGGGGCGAAGACGCCGGCAACCTGCATCTCGAGGGGATAGACGCCGTCGAGGTCGAAGAGGTTCTCGGGCGAGGACACCAGGGTATCCCCGGGACCCAGGCCCAGTCTCCCGGCCACGGAGGCCCCGAGCACGGTCTCTCCGAGCACGGCGAAGGGCCGGCCCTCGGCCAGTTCCAGGCCGCGGAATTCGATGTAGTCGAGCGTCGTGCCGACGATGCGCGCACCGCTTGCGGAGAAGGCGGTGTAGAGCGGGATCGGCAGGCCGAGGTCCGAGTCCCAGACCGCCTCGCTGGCGGCCATGGTCAGGGGAGCTGTGGCCTCCTCGGAGAAGTACAGCGCGCTCATCACCAGATCGAGCCGGCTGCCGCGGCTGCCGAGAACCAGCGGCGTGGCCTCGGCGCGGCTCGTCAGGGCCTCCTCGCTGCCGCGGAGCAGCGTCTGGCTGATGAAAGGGACCGACAGGATCACGGCGGCCACGATGACCAGGATGACGCTGCGCCAGAGGTGGTAGCGCAGGTAGGCGGTGGCCAGGAAGAGCGCGTTCATGCCCCTGCCCCCCGCCCGGCACGGAACTGCGCGAAGTCGATGACGCGGTCGAAGCGGGCGAGAAGGTCGTGATCATGGGTCACGGCGAGGACGGTCGCCCCCTCCTCCGCCGCGCGGTCGAAGAGCAGGTCGAGGATCAGCGTCTTGGTGGCCGGATCGAGGTTGCCAGTCGCCTCGTCGGCAAGGATCAGGCCGGGGCGGGTGACGAGAGCGCGGCAGATCGCGACGCGTTGCTGCTCGCCCTGGCTGAGCGCGCCCGGGCGGCGGTCGAGCTTGCCGCCGATCCCGCAGCGGTCGGCGAGAGCCTGCGCGCGGTCCCGGGCGGCCTGGTCGAGGGAGAGGCCCGATCCCACCCGGAACGGGTAGAGGATGTTCTCGCGCGCGGTGAGGTAGTCGAGAAGCGCGAAGGTCTGGAAGACGAAGCCGATGCGCCGCGCGCGGAAGGTCCGCCGGGCGCGGTCGGACAGCGAAGAGATCTCCGTTTCGCCGATGCGGATGCGGCCGGCCTCGGGCAGGAACAACCCCGCGACGAGGTTCAGGAGCGTCGTCTTGCCCGAACCGCTGGGCCCGACGATGGCCGCCCGCTCTCCCTCTTCGACGGAGAGCGAGGGAACCTCGAGACGGAACTCGGGATAGCTGAAGCGCAGGGCGTCGATGGAGAGCATGTCAGTTGACGATCTCCGCGCCGGTTTCCGCCCCGCCCGTCCATGGTCCGTCCACCCGGTCGGTCAGCGTGCCCGAACCTGTGCGGTCCACATCCGTCAGGGCAAAGCCCGTCAGGCGCCATGCCCCCCCGACCGGCTGCAGCGTCAGGTCGGCGGCATAGGCGTTGCCGCGGACATGGAGGTGCTCGGCATGCCCCACGGTCCCGAGGACCCGCCAGCGGGCGGCTATCTCGACCGTGTCCCGGTCGGGACGGGAGGAGAGGGAGATCAATTCCATCTCGTGGATCTGCTGGTCGGGCTCCAGCCCGTGCTCGGCAAGCGCACCGATCCGTTCCAGATAGAGGATCTCCAGCGCATCCGAGGCGGCGACCTCGGCGAGGTGGTCATAGATTTCGGCCTCGCCGGTCTCTGCGAAGGCCTCGTAGACCACGCGCAGCACCTCGGGCACGACGCGGAAGCCCTCTGCGGAAACCTCGGCAGCGGTCGCGGGAGCCTCGAGCCCGGGCGCTGCATGTGCGGTGGCGGCGCCGCCCCCCGGCGACAGCAGAAGCGCCAAGGCAGCCCCCGCCGTGGCGAGCGCGGCGGCCGTCAGGGCGATGGGGCGTGCTCTCGGCGTCATCCTGGGCTCCACGGCGGAGAACCTAGGGCGCGGCGTGCCCTCCGGCCATGACGCCGTCAAGGGCCGAGGGTCACCAGCCTGAAGGGCCCAGATCGGTCCAGGCCCCTCCCCGGGCATGGCTGTCGGCGCAAGCGTGGACGAATCGGACGCCCTGAAGTCCTTCGTCGGCGCCGGACAGGCAGAGGCCCTCGAGGTCTGCGGTCTGTCCGGCACGGCGCTGGCCGATGGCGATGGCGAGAGCCGCATAGAGATTGGCCCAGGCATCGGTCAGGGCCTCGCCATGGCCGCGGGGCAGATGCACGAGTTGGGCGGCCTCGGGGACGATGCCGGCGCCCTGCCCCCGCCTGACGATGCGCTCGGGTCCGTCGAGAGGCGTGTGGCGCAGATCCTCAGGGTATTCCTGGTCCCAGGACAGGCCGCCCGCGCTGCCCCAGATGTGGAAGCGGAAGCCGCAGAACTGACCGGGTGCCGCCTGGCTGATGTGCATCAGCACGGGCACGCCACCGGTAAGGCGGAGAGACACGAAGGCGGTATCCTCGAGCGGCTGCGGCGCGCCGCAGGTGTGGAACTCGGCCCGGAGCGCCTCGACCTCGCGCCCGGTGACGTGATGGAGCATGTGATAGGCATGGGTTCCGATGTCGGCCACGGCGGAACTGCGCCCCGCGGTGGCGGGATCGCGGCGCCAGAGCTGACCCTTGTCGTCGGGGCCTGCCGCATGCATCGAGCCGTCCTGCAGATATTCGATCCGGATCTGGCGCAGCTCTCCGATCTCGCCCGCCGCGACCATGGCGCGGGCCTGCCGGACCATGGCGTGGTGCACATAGGGATAGGTGAGCAGCAAGGTGGGACCGGAACCGCCGGTGCGGGTCCGCAGGTCTTGCGCCTCCTCGACGGAATTGGTCATCGGTTTGTCGCAGATCACGTCGATGCCCGCGTCGAGAAAGCCCGCGGCGATTGGGTGATGGGTGTGGTTCGGCGTGCAGACGACGACCGCGTCAATTCCGTCCGCCCGTGCGGCCTCGGCCCGGGCCATGTCCCGCCAGTCGCCATAGGCGCGGTCGGGGGCAATGGCCCAGTCCTGCGCGGAGAGCGCGGCGCGCTCGGGATCGGAGGACAAGGCGCCCGCAACGATGTCCCAGCGGTTCGACAGCCGCGCGCCCGAGGCGTGCCAGTCGCCCACGAGCCCGCCGCGACCACCGCCGACGAAGCCAAGCCTGAGCCTGCCGCCTGCCGGAGCGCGCCGGATGTGCGCGAGGTGCCCTGTCGCCATGTCGCGTCCTCCTTTTCGTCGTGGCGCCGGGAAGCTAGGGGCGCGGCGAGCGGGATTGCAACCGGTTTCGTTCTCACCGGCGCGGGCCTAGGCTCCCGGGAAGGGACGCGAGGGAGGCCGCCGGATGGTGGGGATCGGGACGGGGCCTGTGCATGTGCTGGGCCGTGCGGGCATGGACTTCTATGCCGAGCCCGCGGGGACGGCGGTGGCGCAGGCGGAGGGGTTTTTCGCCTGCCTCGGCGGGTCGGCGGGGAATATTGCGGCGGGTCTGGCGCGGCAGGGCCGGGCGGCGGCGCTGATCTCCGCCGTCTCGGACGACGCGGTGGGGCGGTTCGTGCTGGCGGAGCTTCGGCGCTACGGCGTGGGGTCAGCGCATGTGGCGGTGAAGGGCGGCGCGACGCGCACCTCGCTTGCGGTGACCGAAACGCGGGGCGCGCCGGAGACGGTGATCTACCGCAACGGAGCGGCGGACCTGATGCTGGAGGCGGAGGATCTGGCCGGGATAGACTGGGCCGCCTCGGGCGGGCTGATCGTGACCGGGACGGCGCTGGCGGCAGAACCGTCGCGCGGGGCAGCGCTGGCGGCGATGCAGGCGGCCCGGGATACCGGGCGGGCGGTGGTGCTCGACGTGGATTACCGGCCCTATTCCTGGCGGTCGGAGGTGGAGGCTGCCGAGGTCTGCCGGAGTGCGGCGGCGCTCTGCAGCCTTGTCGTGGGCAATGACGAGGAATGGGCGGTGATGGCCGGGGGGGAGGGCCTTTCGCTGGCACGGGCAACGGGGCGGGACCGGGTCGCGATCTACAAGAAAGGGGCGGAGGGCTGCGAGACCTTCCTTCCGGGACGCGACTTTCGGACCGGCATCTTCGCAGTGACGGCGCTGAAGCCCATGGGCGCTGGGGATGGCTTCATGGCCGGCCTGATCGCGGGGCTGGCCGAGGGCGGGACGATGGAAGAGGCCGTGGAGAGGGGCGCCGCGGCAGCGGCTCTGGTTGTCTCAAGCAAAGGCTGCGCCCCCGCCATGCCCACGGCGGCGGAGCTTGAGGCGTTCCTGGCGGAGCGGCGGCGTTAGCCCAGCATCGGCGGCAGCATCAGGCGCAGGGCGGCGCCGCCGGGCGGGGCGTGCATCGCGCCGCGGCTGGCGCGGGCGAGGATGATGCGGCAGGCGGTGCGGATGTCCTCGGCCAGGTCGTGGTAGAGCACGGCGTCGAGCGCACCTTCGGCGAGCAAAGCGCGGTTGTCCGGGTCGAGGTCGTGGCCGATGACGAGGGCCGGCGTCACCCCGGCGGCGGAGAGCGCGGCAAGGAGCCGCCGGTTGCTCCCGCCGATGGAATAGAGCGCATCGGGCGGCGGGCCGGACAGGGCCGCCCGTGTCAGCCGGTCCAGGAAGGCGGGGCCGTCGGTGCCCTCGGTGAGGTCCAGCACCTCCGCCGCGGGCAGATGCCGTGCGAGCGCGACGCGAAAGCCCGCCGCGCGTTCTCCCTCGCCGCGGAACCCGGGGTTGCGGATGGTCACCAGGACGCGCGCCGTGTCGGGCCGGGTGCGGGCGATGATCCAGGCGGCGGTCTCCCCTGCCCGGCCGTTGTCGAGGCCGACATAGCCGCTGCGGCCCGATCCGGGCATGTCGGAGGCCAGCGTGATGACCGGGATCCCGGCACCTTCGAGCGCACGAATCCTCTCCGAGAGCGGCGGCGCGTCGGGGGCCATGAGGATCACGCCGTGGCTGCCCGTCCGTTCCACCCGAGCCAGCGCGGCGGAAAGCTGCGGGACGGGAAAGCGGGTGCGCATGTCGGCCCGGACACGGAAGGCGGCGGGCTGCATGAGCGGAAGCTCGCGCCGGAGGGCGGACCCGAGCTCGTCGATGAAGGTCTGGGGCGCCTCGACCAGCAGGTCGACGATGAGACGGCGACCGGCGATGGAGAGCTGACCCGCCTGGGCCTCCAGTTCCGCGATGGCCTTCTCGACCCGGGCGACCGTGCCTGCCCGCACGCCGCCGCGCCCGTTGAGGACGCGGTCCACGGTGGCGGTCCCGACCCCGGCCTGCAGGGCGATTTCCTTGACGGGAAAGCGGTGGGGCATCCTCTTGATGGTTTCCTGATGGATTTCGGCTGCGCGGGCGCAGGGTAACCCGGCCTATCGTCGGGGAACAGAACCGACCCACAGCATGAGAGGAGGAGACCATGCTCGATCAGGGAGGGACCCGCGCGCCGGTGTGGCTGGACGATGCGTCCTGCGACATCGACGCCTTCAAGCGCCATGTGGACCGGACCACGACGGCCGCCGACTATCCCCGTGCCGCGGAGATTGTGGCGAATGTTCCGGTCTACGATGGCCCCGCGCTCGATCTCGGCACGGAAGCCGGGGCGCGGGAGGTCATGGCGGAATGGAACCGCACCTTCCTGTCGGGGCCCGGAATCATCGCGGTGCGGCGCGGCTATACTGACCTTGCGCTCGTCGATGCGGTGACCGAGGCCCTGTCAGCGATCATCGCCGAGGAAGCGGCGGCGGGCACCGGCAAGGGCGATCACTTCGCCGCCTCGGGCGCCAACAGCCGGGTCTGGAACGCCCATGAGAAGCTGGCGGTCGCAGCGCCGGAGCTCTTCGTGCGCTACAACGCAAACGAGATCGTGCGGCGCGTGGCGGAGTCCTGGCTCGGCTCGGGCTACCAGATCACCACGCAGGTGAACGTGGTCCGGCCCGGCGGCAAGGCGCAGACGGCGCATCGCGACTATCACATGGGCTTTCAGGACGCGGAGACCCTGCGCCGATATCCCGCCTCGCAGCATGCGCTGTCGGCCTGCCTGACGCTCCAGGGCGCGGTGGCGCACAGCGACATGCCCGTGGTGTCGGGGCCGACGAAGCTCCTGCCCTATTCGCAGAGCTACCTTCCCGGCTATCTCGCCGTGCTGCGGCCGGAGTTCCGGGCGTTCTTCGAGGAGGCCCATGTGCAGCTTCCGCTCGAGAAGGGGGACCTGCTGTTCTTCAACCCGGCGACCTTTCACGCGGCGGGGGAGAATCGGACGAGCGACGTGCAGAGGTTCGCGAACCTGATGCAGATCGGCTCCGCCTACGGGCGGTCCATCGAGATCGTGGACCGCACGAGGCTGACCGAGGCGATCTACCCTGCACTGAGCGGGCTTGCGGCGGAGGGCGCGCTCAGCGCGCGGGAAGCGGACAACGTGGTCGCGGCGGCGGCGGAGGGCTATCCGTTTCCGGCCAATCTCGACATCGATTCGCCGCTGTCGGGCATGGCGCCGCCAAGCCAGCAGGACGTTGTGCGGCAGGCGCTGGCCGAGGGCTGGGACGCGGGGCGGCTCGGCCAGGCGCTGGCCGAGCAGAATGGGCGCAAGCGGTCACACTGACGGACGGTCGCCCGGCGCCAGCTCCCGCAGGAGGCGCCGGGCCGCCTCGGTCAGGGGGTCGATCGTTTCAGTCAAGATCTCGATGCGGTCGAAGCGTTCCGGGTGCCGCGCGAGGCCCTCGCGCAGGGCCGCGCCGAAGGTCCGGCGCAGTTCGGTCCCGAGGTTGAATTTCGCCACGCGGGTTCCGGCGGCAAGGCTGCGGCGCATGGCGGACGGGATGCCAGAGCCGCCGTGCAGGACAAGCGGCACGGCGGTGGCGGCCTCGATGGCGGAGAGGGCGGCGCGGTCGATGTGGGCCTCGGGGCCGGTCTGCAGGTGCAGGTTGCCCACGGAGACGGCGAGGGCGTCGAGGCCGGTTTCCTCGGCGAGGATGCGGGCCTCCTCGGGATCGGTCGGGGCCGAGGAGGCGCCGCCGGCATAGCCCACGGTACCGACCTCGCCCTCGACCGACACGCCCGAGGCATGGGCGAAGCGGACGACCTCTCGCGTCAGGGCGACATTCTCGGCAAGCGGCAGGTGCGAGCCGTCGAACATCAGCGAGGAGAGGCCCAGATCGAGGGCGCGGCGGCAGTCGTCCACGTCGCGGGAATGGTCGAGATGGGTCACGACGGGGACAGGGGCGGTCTCGGCGAGGTGGGCCAGCATCGGGGCCAGCACCTCGAGCGGGGTATGGGCGCGGGCGCCGGGGCCGATCTGGAGGATCAGCGGCAGGCCTTCTGCCTCGGCGGCGCGGGTATAGGCGAGAGCGTCCTCCCAGCCCTGCACGACGAAGCCGGGCACGGCGTGGCCGCGGGCATTGGCCTCTGCCAGTACCGGGGCGAGCGCGGCCTTCATCGGAACTTGGCCACCATGTCCTTGATGCCGGGGATCGTCTCCACCTGATCGGCATGGGAGGGTTGGAAATACTGAACCAGCGGGCGCTGGGATGCGCCTCCGAGAATGGTGAAATAGTACATTTCGTACCCCGGCAGGACGGCGCAGGGATGATAGCCCCGGTCGATCAGCATCGTGGAGCCATCGACCACATGGTAGGCGTCGCCCGCTGCCCCGTCCTCGCGTTGCAGCATCTGAAGGCCCGATCCGTGGGCGGGGCGGAAGCGGAAGTTGTAGCATTCGTCGTGATGCGTCTCGTCCGGCAGGCGGTCGGTGTCGTGCTTGTGGCTGGGAAAACCGGACCAGCCCCCCTGCCCCACAGTGTAGAGTTCGGACACGAGGAGGCGGCTGACGCGGCCCGCCTGTTTCTGGCCGAGGATATGCTTGATCTTGCGGTGGGTCTTGGTGTCGTCGGAGCCGTATTGCACGACGTCGATCTCGTCCTTTCGCACCGCGAAGGGGGTCAGGCGCTCATCCGTGCGGGCGCCGGCGACGAAGACCTCGGCGGCGCGCGTCCGGCAGGTAACCTCCGCGGGCACGCCTGCGGGGACGTAGACGCCCTCGGGTTCTCCGTCCCAGACATCGGCGCCGCGACCGCCCAGTGCGGTGAAGGTCTCGCCTTCGACCGAGATATCGACGGCGCCGGTAGCGGGGACGAGGCAGGTTTCGTAGCCTTCGACGCGGGTTTTGACGCGCTCGTCCGCCCTGAGGCGCAGGATATTGAAATAGACGTGGGGGAGGCGCGGGTCGTTCGCCCCGACGATCGCGGCGTTGCGGTTGTCGTGCGGGGGAATGTGCATCGGGTGCTCCAGGGGGTGGAATTACCGTTTGACCGGGGCTCGGGGGCAAAGCTACCGATCAGATGCAACCGGTTGCAAGGGCAATCGGGTTCGGGAAGGGGCGGCGCATGGCGGAGATATCCTGGGGTCTGATCGGCGGAGGGCGCGGCAGCCAGATCGGCCCGGCGCATCGGCTGGGCGCACGGCTCGACGGACATTTCGCGCTGAAGGCCGCGGCGCTGGATGCGGACCCCGAGGCGGGCCGCGCCTATGCGGCGGAGCTGGGGGTGGAACGCGCCTATGGCAACTGGCGCGAGATGCTGGAGGGCGAGACCTCCCGCCCCGACCCGGTGCGTCTGGTGACGGTGGCGACGCCGAACCACACGCATTTCGAGATCGCCCACGCCTTCGTGGAGGCGGGCATCCATGTCTTCTGCGAAAAGCCCATGACGATGGAGGTGGACGAGGCCGAGCGGCTGGTGGCGGCGGCGCGGGAGAGGGGCGTGCTCTGCGCGGTGAATTACGGCTATTCGGGCTATCCCCTGGTGCGGCACATGCGCGAGATGGTGGCCCGCGGCGATCTGGGCGCGGTGCGCGTGGTGGTGGCGGAATTCGCCCACGGGCATCATGCCGATGCGGCCGACGCCGACAATCCGAGGGTGCGCTGGCGCTACGATCCCGCGCAGGCCGGGGTGTCGGCGGTTCTGGCCGATTGCGGCATCCACGCGCTGCACATGGCGTCTTTCGTGACGGGTCAGCAGCCGGAGCGGCTGGCGGCGGATTTCGTCTCGGCCGTGCCGGGGCGGGCGCTCGAGGACGATGCGGCCGTGACACTGCGCCTTTCGGGCGGGGCGACCTGCCGGCTCTGGGCCTCGGCCATCGCGCTGGGGCGGCAGCACGGGCTGACGCTGCAGGTCTTCGGTGAGAGGGGCGGGCTCCGATGGGCGCAGGAGCAGCCGAACCAGCTCTACTGGACGCCGGTGGGCGGTCGGACGGAGATCGTCGAGCGCGGCGCGGGGGGGCTTTCGCCCGCGGCCGATGCGGCGAGCCGGGTTACGATGGGCCATCCCGAGGGAATGCCGCTGGCCTTTGCCAACCTCTATGCCGACCTTGCCGCCGAGATCGGCGGGGTGGCGTCGCTGTGCCCCACGGCGGAGGACGGGCTGCGGTCGGTGGCGGCAATCCATGCGGCGGCGGCCTCGGCCCGGTCGGGCGGCGCCTGGGTCGATGCCCGGCCATCGTTGCTCAGAGAGGTCTGAGCGTTCCGCGCAGGACCAATTCCGCCTGGAGGGTGCAGGAAGCGGGATCGACGCCGGTCTCGATCCGGGACAGGAGCCGGTCCACCGATTCCGCGATGATCCGGGGAAAGGGCTGGCGAATCGTGCTGAGGGCGATGGCTCCCCAGCCCGCCATGGCCATGTCGTTCATGCCGAGGATGCCGACATCGCCGGGCACGGACAACCCCGCCTCCCGTAGCGCGTCGAGCGCGCCGATGGCGAGCTGGTCGTCGCCGCAGAAGTACGCCTCGGCGAGATCGCCCGCCCGGATGATCCGCCCCATTTCGGTCTGACCGGCCTCGTGGCTGTAGGCCTCGGCGAAGCTGATGCCCGGGTGCAGGGGGCCGAGACCGGCGAGAAAGCCCGAGAGACGGTCCCCGGTTGAGGTGGCGCCGCGCGGCCCGCCCAGAAAGCCGATGCGACGGTATCCGCGGGCGAGCAGCGTTTCCGCCGCGAGCCGGCCGCAGGCAATGTTGTCCACGCCGACGACAGGCAGCGCCGGGTCCGGCGCCTGTCGCCCGAAGCAGTGGACGACGGGCAGGCCCGCGGCATGGAACGCTTCGGCAAAGTCCCCCGGCAGGGTCGAGGAAGCTACGATCACGCCCTCGACAGAATAATCCTGCAGAAGGGCGAGCGAGGCCTCGGCGCGGGTCTCGCCCGAGAGGTTCACGAGAAGGGGCCGATAGCCGCGATCCTGCAACAGGCGGGTGAAGCCGTCGAAGACGGTCATGAAGACCGGGTTGCGGAAATTGTCGACGACGAGCCCGACAAGGCCCGTGCGCCGCGTCGTGAGGCTGGAGGCGAGGCGGTTCGGGCGGTAGCCGAGCGCCTCCGCGGCCTTCAGCACCCGGGCGCGGGTGGCGGCCGCGACCGAGGCACCCTCGGTGAAGGTGCGCGAGACGGCGGAGCGGGAGACGCCTGCCCTGGCGGCCACATCGGCAAGGGTCACGCGGGGCGCGGGCGGCCTCTCCCGGCCGGTCACAAGGCGACCCCGGGCGGACAGCTTGTCGCGGAGAGCGGCCCCGCGCTTGCGTTTACAAGTCCGAGCGTTTTTGTAAGTTGAAAGTCCGGGCCTTGACTGGTCCGGCTCTCTGAGCCCTCAGCGATCCCGGTGACCATGTCGAAGAAACTGCCGTCCCCCTGCATCGACGTCTGCAAGTTCCGCCGCGAGGGCCATTGCATCGGCTGCTCCATGACCAAGGCGCAGAAGAAGATGTTCAAGGCGCTGAAGAAGCCCGATCACCAGCGCGCCTTTGTCGACCTACTGCTGCATCAGCAGTCCGACATGGGGAAATACAGCCACTGGACGCCGGTCTACCTGAAGAAGTGCGCGAAGAAGGGCGTGAAACCCCCCTTCGCGGCCTGACATCAGCCCCGGGGCGATCAGCCCTGCAGGTGGGCGCGGAGCATCCAGGCGAATTTCTCGTGGATGCGGCCCCGCTCGATGGCGAGATCCTCGGTCCGGGAATCGCCGTTCTCCGCCGCGATGGCCTCGAGGCCGGTCAGGGTGGAGGCGATCTGTTCCTCGGCCTTGAGCAGGAGCGCGATCATCTCCCGGTCGGTCTGGTGGCCGTCCGCCTCTTCGACCTTTGAGCGCTGGAGCATCGTCGACAGCATGCCCTCGGCATGGGCATCGAGGGCGCGGATACGTTCGGCGAGATCGTCCTGACCCTCGAAATGGTCCTCGTAGATCTTCTGGAACAGCTCATGGAGCGGGCCGAAGGCCATGCCGCGCACGTTCCAGTGGAAGTTCTGCGCCAGCATCGTCGTCACGACCGTTTCGGCGACGCACTGGTTCAGGGCATCGACGATGGCTTCGCGCGCGCTGGGGGTGAGGTTGAAGGCCGCTTCGCTCATGGGCTGTTCCTTTCCGGGTGGCGTCACCGATAACTTAGACTCATTCTAAACAATGTCCAGATGCCGCGCCACCCTGTTGGCGAGAAACGCCACCGGGCGCCGGTCCTGGCGACCGATCCGGCTTTGCAGCAGGAAACTGGCGCTCGCATCGTCGCCGCGCCGGAGGGCGGCGATCAGCGACAGGAGCCAACGTTCGTCGAAGCTGGTCTCGGTGGCACCGGGCCGGAAGAGCTTGAGTCCGTGGCCGCCGGGTGCTTGCGCGAGGGTCAGAAGCAGCGCCTCGATGTAGGCCGAGGGCTCGGCATCGCCTGTGGCGGCCAGATGGGTGTAGAGCGCATGCAGATCGGTCCGTGCAGCGGCCCGGCAGCGCAGGTTCTGGAGCCGCAACCTGTTCAGGAGCGCAGTATCGGTCGTTGTGCCGGCACACTCTGCCGTTGCAGGGCCACGGCTTGCGGTCACCGCCGGAGGGAAGGTCGGAAGATCGCGCAGAAGAGGAGTCGTCATGTTCAGCGTCTCGTCCCGCGCGGCGGGACGCCGCGCCTGGTTATCGGGCGGAGCGAACGCCGCCGCCCTTTCCTGAGTACAATAGTCGGGAAAGGTCGGGCGGGGAAGAGGGAACGACGTGCCCTGACGTCGCAGGTTGCGCCCGGTGCTCCGGCACGACGGGCGAAACCGCGGCACAAGGGGGATCAGCGCAGGCGCAGTTCCGTGCGGCCGTCGAAGAAGAGAGCGTGGCGCGGTTCGAAATCGATGGTGACCCGCTCCCCCTCGGCCACGGGCTCCTCCTCTCGGGTTTCCACGACGATCCGCTCCTCGCCGTCCGCCAGAAGATACTCGTAGGACACGCCGCCAAGACGCTCCCGTATGTCCCGCTTCAGGGTGTCTCCGGTCACGACCGAGAGGTGCTGCGGCCGCAGGCCGACCCAGACGGGGCTTCCGGCGGCGGGCAGCGACGCGGAGGTCTCGACGCGGCGATCCCCGAGCGCCGGAATTCGCACGGCGCCAGCCTCCGCAACCCCCTTGAGGAAGTTCATCGAGGGCGAGCCGATGAAGCCCGCGACGAACTTGTTGTCGGGATCGCCGTAAAGCTCCATCGGGGCGCCGACCTGTTCGACCCGGCCCGCGCGCAGCACGACGATCTTGTCGGCCAGCGTCATCGCCTCGACCTGATCGTGGGTGACGTAGATCATCGTCGCGCCGATCTCCTTGTGCAGGCGCGCGATCTCCACCCGCATGTCGACGCGCAGTTCGGCGTCGAGGTTCGACAGCGGCTCGTCGAAGAGAAACACCTCCGGTCCACGCACGATGGCGCGGCCGATGGCGACGCGCTGGCGCTGGCCGCCCGACAGGGCCTTTGGCTTGCGCTTGAGGTAGTCGTCGAGCTTGAGGATACGGCTCGCCTCGGCGACCTTGCGGCGGATCTCCTCCTTGGGATGGCCGGTCATGCGCAGACCGAAGCCCATGTTCTGCTCGACGGTCATGTGAGGATAAAGTGCGTAGGTCTGGAACACCATCGCCACGCCGCGGTCGGCGGGATCCACTCGGGTGACATCCCTCTTGCCGATGCGGATGCGGCCGGAGGTGGTCTCCTCCAGCCCTGCGATCATGCGCAGGAGGGTGGATTTCCCGCAGCCCGACGGCCCGACGAAGACGGCAAACTCGCCGTCCGCGATCTGAAGGTCCACGTCGTGGATCACCTGCATGTCGCCGTACTTCTTGACGGCCTTCTCGAGCGTGACGCCGGTCATGCGCCCTCCCCCTGAGTTTCGAGTGCGGGAAATTGCCATGGCGCGGCGGCCTCGGCGATCCGCCGGGCGGTCTCGTCGAGCGCGGGGCGCAGGGCGATCAGTGCGTCCGTCGTGGTGTGCTGGGTCGATGCGGTCACCGAGAGGCCGCCGATCATGCGCCCGCCCGCCCCCAGGATCGGGACGGCGATGCAGTGAATCCCGGCCTCGTGCTCCTCCCGGTCAAGAGCGAAGCCCTGTTTCCGGATGGTGTCGAGCTCCATGCCGAGCGCCTCGGCGTCGGTGATGCTCTGCGGCGTGTGCGGAAAGAAGGCCTGCAGGCGGATCGCTGCCGCGCGTTCCAAGGGCGGAAGAAAAGCGAGCATGGCCTTGCCGATGCCGGTGCAATAGCCGGGCCCGATCTTGCCGGCTTCGGCAAACATGCGGATCGGCTTGCCGGTGTGACACTTGTCCACGTAGAGGACCTGTCCACGGTCGAGCTGACCCAGGTGCACCACCTCGCCCACGCGGCGGGACAGCGCCTCGACATGGGGCCTTGCGATGGGACCGAGGGAGCTCTGCGCCCAGGCGGCATGGGCGAATCGCACGACCCGAAGGCCCGGCGCATAGGACTGGGCGACGGGATCGTAATGCAGCATCCCCTGCTCCATCAGCGTCTGGAGCAGGCGGTGGAGCGTCGCCTTTGGAAAGCCGGTCATGTCGCGCAGTTCGGCGAACCGCACGGGGCGGCCCCGTTCGGCCACCCGGTCCATGATGGCGAGTGCCTTGCCCACCGTGCCCATGCCCGCGGCCCGCGGCATGCCTTGCCTGTTCATCTCTGCGGCGCTCCTCCCCGTCCCCCGCCCCGCCGGATGGTTGGGGGTGTTGACATTGTTAGGGGGGGCCTCCCATAGTTTCAATAGTTGGAAACCAGTTTCGCTATTCGGAACCAAGGAGGGATCCGGGGCGAAACGGCCCGACACCAGACTGGGAGGACCACATGCTGAACAAGACCACGGCAGCCCTCGCGCTGTCGACCGCGCTCGTTGCGCCTGCCGCCTTTGCGCAGGAGCTGGAAGGCACCCTGACGATCTTCTCCGACATGTCGAACCCGGCGCCGCGGGCCGTCATGGAGAGCCTCGCCGCCGAGTTCGACGAGATGCATCCCAACCTCGAGGTCGAGCTGACGATCATCGACCGCGAGGCCTACAAGACCCAGATCCGCAACTTCCTGACGGCGAACCCGCCGGACGTGGCGAACTGGTACGCCGCCAACCGGATGCGGCCCTACGTCTCCGCGGGTCTCTTCGAGGATGTCTCCGATCTCTGGGAAGAGCCCGAGATCGCCGAGAACCTCGCCTCGACCAGGGGCGCCATGACCATCGACGGCGCCCAGTGGGGCGTGCCCTATACCTACTACCAGTGGGGCGTGTACTACCGCGAGGACATCTACGACGAGTACGGCCTCGAGGAGCCGCAGGACTGGGAGACCTTCAAGTCGAACTGCCAGACGCTGCTCGACAACGGGGTCAAGTGCTTCACCATCGGCACGAAGTTCCTGTGGACCGCCGGCGGCTGGTTCGACTACCTGAACATGCGCACGAACGGCTATGACTTCCACATGGCCCTGACCAACGGCGAGATCGAGTGGACCGACGAGCGCGTCCGCCAGACCTTCGCCAACTGGCGCGAGCTCATCGACATGGGCGCCTTCATCGACAACCACCAGTCCTACAGCTGGCAGGAGGCGCTTCCCTTCATGGTCAATGGCGATGCCGCGGCCTACCTGATGGGCAATTTCGCCGTGGCGCCGCTGCGCGAGGCGGGGCTTTCGGATGACCAGATCGACTTCTACCAGTTCCCGGTCATCAACCCGGATGTCGAGCTGGCGGAGGATGCGCCCACCGACACGTTCCACATCCCCTCGGGAGCCACGAACAAGGAGGCGGCGCGCGAGTTCCTGCGCTTCGTCGTGTCGGCGGACGTGCAGACCCGGATCAACGCGGGCGATGCGCTGGGTCAGCTTCCGGTGAACGCCTCGGCCTCGATCGACGACGACGAGATGCTGGCGCAGGGCTTCGAGATGCTGTCCTCGAACAGCCCGGGCGGCATCGCGCAGTTCTTCGACCGCGACGCGCCGGCCGAAATGGCCTCTGTCGCGATGGAAGGCTTCCAGGAGTTCATGGTGTTCCCGGACAACCTGGACGACATCCTGGCGCGGCTCGAGCAGGCGCGGCAGCGCATCTACTGAGCGGGCAAGGTGGGGCTTGGCCCCACCCTGCCCCGGCGGCCTCCATCCTAAACGGGTTGGGGGCCGCAGCCCCCCCGCCACCGCACAGGAACCGCCCGGATGACGACCGCGACGCTTCCCGATACCCACGCCGACAGCGGCCCGCGGAACGGCTGGCTCCGGCGCAACCGGATGCTCGTCTCGCCGCTGCTGTTTCTCGCGCCGGGCGTGCTGTTCTTTCTCGTCTACGTGATCTTTCCGATCTTCCAGAGCTTCGGCCTGTCCTTCTACGCTTGGGACGGTCTCGGAGAGGCCCGGTACGTCGGGCTTGCGAACTACCAGGAGCTGGCCACGGACCGGAACTTCGAGGTCTCGCTCTGGAACAACCTCAGGTGGCTGCTGCTCTACCTGCTCGCGATCCCGGGCGGCCTGTTCATCGCGCTCTTCCTCAATCAGACGATCGTCGGCATCCGGCTTTACAAGTCGCTGTTCTTCTTTCCCTTCGTGATCAGCCAGGTCGTCGTGGGCCTTGTCTTCACCTGGTTCTACGATCCGACTTTCGGCCTGCTGAATACCATGCTGGGCTGGGTCGGCGCAGGGCCGATCAACGTGCTCGGCGATCCGCAGCTGGCGACCTATGGCATCATCGCGGCGGGGCTCTGGCCGCAGGTGGCCTATTGCATGATTCTTTACCTGACGGGGCTGAACGCGGTGGACCCCGAGCAGATCGAGGCGGGGCGGCTCGACGGCGCGAGGGGCTGGCGGATGCTCTGGCACATCATTCTGCCGCAGCTCAGGCCCGCCACCTTCATCGCCTTCGTCGTGACGATCATCGGTGCGCTTCGGTCCTTCGACCTCATCTCGATCATGACCAACGGGGGTCCTTTCGGATCCACCCGGGTGCTCAGCTTCTACATGTTCGAGAAGGCGCTCAGCGAGTACGGCTTCCGCATGGGCTACGGCGCGGCCATCGCCGTGGTGCTGTTCCTGATCATGCTGGTCTTCATCGCCTATTTCCTTTGGTCGATGTGGCGCGACGAACAGGGGGCGCGGCGATGAGCCTTCGCGACCGCTGTCTTGCGATCGCCGGGGACTGGCCCGGCGTCGTACATGCAACTGCCGATAGCGAGCTGCCATCGCTCAAGGTCGGCGGCAAGATGTTCGCCACCTTCGGGCATGTAGAGCCGGGCGTCTCGGTCAAGACCGACAGCATCGACACGGCGACCATGCTGATTGACGCGGGTGTGGCCGGGCGGGCGCCGTATTTCCACCGCTCGTGGGTCAGGTTGCCGGAGGCGGTCGCCGAGGACGAGCTGCGCCACCGGCTGGGCCTGTCCTATGATCTCGTGCGCGCCTCGCTGAAGAAGGCCGAGCGCGAGGCGCTGCCGCCGAGGGAGACCGCCTGATGTTCCCGCGTCCCATCGAGCAGGCGCCGCGCGCGGCGCAACTGACCTACCAGGGCCTCGTGCCGGTCGCGCTGCTTCTCTGGCTCGCCCCGCTGATCGCGGTGGCGGTCTTCTCGATCCGGCCGGACGTCGATTTTTCCACCGGCAATTACTGGGGCTGGCCCTCGTCCTTCGAGGGCGTGACGAACTACGGCAAGGTCTTCTTCGAAAGCGACATGCCGCGCTACCTGCTGAACTCGGTCTTCATCACCGTGCCAACGGTGATCGGCGCGGTGGCGCTGAGCTGCATGACGGGCTTTGCGCTGGGGGTCTACCGGTTCAAGGGCAACCTTCTGATCTTCTTCATGTTCGTGGCGGGCAATTTCGTGCCGTTCCAGATCCTCATGGTGCCGGTCCGGGACCTGACGCTGAACATAGGACTCTACAACACCCATGCGGGGCTGGTGCTGTTCCACATCGCCTTCCAGACCGGGTTCTGCACGCTCTTCATGCGCAACTTCATCCGTGCCCTGCCCTACGAGCTGATCGAGGCGGCCCGCGTCGAAGGCGTCGCGGAATGGCGCATCTTCTGGTTCGTGGTGCTGCCGCTGATGAAGCCCGCCATCGCGGCGCTGAGCGTGCTGATCTTCACGTTCATCTGGAACGATTACTTCTGGGCCATCGTACTGACCCAGGGGTCCGAGACGCAGCCTGTCACCGCCGGGATCACCTCGTTCAATGCGCAGTACCGCGCGGCCTATCACCTGATGAGCGCAGGCAGCATCGTCGCCGCCCTGCCGCCGGTGCTGATGTTCTTCCTGATGCAGCGCCATTTCATCGCCGGGCTGACGCTGGGCGCGGTGAAATAGCTCAGGGGTTGCAGAGGGGACAGGCGCCCGGGTCCGCGAAGGCCCCGCCATCGGCCCGGCCCCGGCGTTCGGCATGGGCGCAGGCGGCGCAGGTCCAGACTTCGGCAGCGACGAGTGCGGTCGCGGACCCGCAGCAGCGGCAGGGCAGCCCCCGTTCGACGCCCGTCCGGCCGAAGCCCGGCGCGCCGCAGCGCGGACAGAGGGAAGCGAGGCGGTCCGCCAGAAGGCTCGCGAGACGGCTGAGGGTCGCCATGCGGCGGGGGTTCATGTGGGCGCGCATGTCGGTCTCGAGCGCCGCGCCCGGACTGGCGGCCTCGAGCGCGCGGCCCAGCGCCCCGGGATCGCATATGCCCTTGAGGATGGCGCCCCCACCCTGAGCCGCGGGCAGCAGGATCAGGCCCTGGGCCGGAAAGCCGACCCGCCGCAGGAAGGCCTCGACGCCTCCCCGGTCGCCGATCTCGAGCCGGGCATAGGTCGGCGCCTCGTCCGTCACGGTCTCCTGCACCTCGGCCCCGGTCGCGGCATCCACGAGCACGGCGATCTCCCGTCCCAGCGGCAGGAACGGGAGTTGCGGATGCGGGCCATAGGCTCCTTCGCTGGCGAGGCCGAGGTCGCGGCCCGTTGCCGCCATGCCGAGAAGGGCCTTGGCGCGCACCGCCTCCTCCATCGTTCCCGCGCGCGGGATCTCTCCGGTGAAGGTGCCGAGGCTGTCGGTATCGACCCCGCCCGCAACCTCGAGCGTGAGTCCGAGCCGAGCGGCAAGAGGCGGCCGAAAGGCCGCCTCCTTCCCGTGCATCGTCGCGAAGGCCGCGGTGCGGCCGGCGAAGGGGCCTTGCCTCATGCGGCGGCGCTCTCCGGCTGCATGGCGCCCATGCCCCGGCGCTGCCAGCCGGCCCGGTCATAGCGCGCGGCAAGGCGGCCGCTGTCGTCCATCACATGGAGCGAGAGCCAGCCGTTGTCGAAGAGCGCGCGCACGCCGGGGTGGCGGTCGAGGATGGCGCTGATGGCGGCCGCGGGCGCCTCTACGACCACCGACAGGCGCAGCGGTTCGTGCCGCAGCCGCTCACCGTCATGGACCGACTGGAACGGCAGGCCGGGGCGGAGGATGCCGCCGTTGCCCTCGACCACGCCGACGCCGCCCACGACATTGTGGATCAGCTTGTTGCCGCCGCCAAAGGCCGCGGGCGCCACGGAAGAGCCGTGGTATTGCAGGGAGATCCAGCTCGCCACCACAACCGGGGCGGTCAGGATCAGCTCGAGCACGGGAAAGCCCCGGGCCTCGTCCGCGCGCCAGTCATAGCTGTGCAGGAACGCCCGCCCGCCGAGGTGCCGTCCGGCGGTCCGTTCGCGCGGCGCGGCAATGAAGGCGCTGCATCCGGCGAGACCCCATTCGGGGCGCAGTTCCGACCAGTCGCCGCCCCGGGCGGGCAGGCTCGCCTGGCCCGCTGCCCGCGGCAGGGTCAGCGCGCGTTCGCCGCGCGCCAGCTTCGCCGCCTGTTTCAACACTTGTTTCAGCCGGGCAAGGTCGTCCTTGTGATCGGGTGAAGGGCTGTCCTCGAAGAGCGTGACCTCGTCTGAGACGGTGTCGTGAAGGCCCGCAACGAAAAGCGTGTCGGCCGGGATCTCGATGCCTTCCTCGGCGGCGAGACCCGCGCGGACCTCCGCGTCGTTCAGCAGCCCCGCGAGCAGCCGCGCGTTGACATCGCCCGCGTGGCCGCCGCAGGCGCCGCACTGGAGCGCGCTGGCATGGGGCGCATTGGTGACGGTGGAGCCGTGGCCCGCGACGAGCACCACCCGGGCGAAGCCGCCTGTCAGCGACATGGCGCGAAGGATCGTGGCCGCAGCCACGATCCGGGCGGAAAGCGGCATATCGGCCTTCGGGGCGGGCATCAGAGCGGGGCTTTTCGCCTTGGCCTGCGTGTCCTTCAAGAGCTTGCCCACGTAGATGGGGCCCGCCGCCTCGACGAAGGCGAAGGCCGAGACGGTGGCCATCTTGAACCGGTTCCATGCCCGCACTGCCCGCTTCTTGAGGCGGAGGGCTCGGTCCGCATCGGCATCCGCGCTCGTGGTGCTTTCGACGCCGGTCTGGAGCAGGACCGGCGCGCGGGCCTCGAGCAGGTCGGAGGCCATCTCGCGGTGACCGGCGGCGAGGCCGAAGAAGCCCGCAAATCCGATGGTGCGGATGTCGTCGCCCGTGCTCTCGAGCGCGCGGCGGAAGATCTCGGAGCGCACGTCAATGCAAAAGGCGGCCTGGCTCGCCGGCCGCGCCTCGGCGGGAGCGGGTGCCTCCGCGGCAAGGAGCTCGGCGAGCCTGCGCTCGGCGGCGCGGTCGGCGGCCTCCTGCAGCGCGGTATCGATCAGATGATCAGCAGAGGGGGCGACCGGCTGCTCCCAGCCGTCCCGGGCGGCGGCCCAAGGGGCGCCAAGGCTCTCCCCGAAGCGGTCGAGCAGCGCCGCTTCCCAGATCAGGCGGATGGTCAGAAGCTCGAAGGTGATGGTATCGCGGCCGCCGTCGCGCTCGGCCAGCCAGCCCTCTGCGCGCGCGATCTGCGCCCAGCCGCCCAGCGTCATCAGGAGGCGATGGAAGTAAAGCTCGGAGGCCTCGGGCGTGAGGTCCAGGGTCTCGCAGGCCCAGCCGAAGCCCGCGCGGACGTCATCTGGCAGGCCCGCGACACGCTCGGCGAAGCCCGAAAGCCCGGCGATGCCCACGGTCAGGTCGCGGCGGGCGAAAGACCGCCACGAGGCGTAGGGACGGCCGCCCGGCGCGGGCCAGAGTGCCTGGCCCCGGTCGAAATGGGCGCCCGCCCAGAGGCCGATGCGGTCCTCGATCAGGCCGGGCCAGTCGACCCCCGTCGCCTCCGCGGCGAGATCGGCAAGGGTCGGTCCGGCCTCGGGGGCGGGCGCCTCCCGGAGGGCGCCCTCGTGCAGGTCGGCGGCGGCGAGACCCGCGGCGGCGGCGGCGGCGTCGACATCGCCCGCGCTGATCCGGCCGTCGGCGATGGCAGCGGCAAGGGCGCTCCTGTCCTGGGTGGTGCGCACGCCCGCAACCCGCTCCAGTCTTGCGGCGGCATGGGCGCGGCTTTCGCCCGCCTGCCCGAGGAAGGGGTTCACCGCGACCGTCGCGGCCAGCGGGAAGGCGGGCGGAAGGGCGGCGATCGCATCCTCGGCGGCGGCGAAATGGGCGAGGGTCCGGGCGGTGAAATGGGTTTCGAGGAAGCTCATGGCGCTTATCCTTTCGCGGGGGTCCACCGGCCGGTGAGCCGGTCGGTGAGGGCGTTGAGGTAAAGCCCGTTCATCAGGTGCACGCGCATCCCGGCCATGGCCGGATGGCCCGCCCAGAGCGGGAAGGTGGCTTGGGCCAGCGCCGCCAGGCCGAAGCTGCCGACCGACAGGACGATGGCGGCCCAGACAAGGCCGTCCGGCGCCGGCGGGGGCGGAAGAGTGCCGTAGGAAAGCCAGGTCGCGACGCCGTGGAAGGCGAAATAGGCGACGGTGGCGAGACCCGACAGCGCGACGGTGCGCAGGGTCAGCTCGCGGGGGGCCAGATCCGCAAGACCCTGGGCGATGAGATAGGCGACGCCGAAGATCAGGATCGCGCCGAGGGCGACGGCCTGCGGCGGCTTCGACGCGATGCCGAAAACGAGGCCCACAGCAACGTAGAGTACGAGCGCGACACCGAAGGCCCGCCAAACGGCCCTCAGGTCCGGCACGGCGACCGGGCCGGGGCGGCGGATCGAGGCCACCTGCTCCACCGCGCCGCCCGAGGCGAGGAAGGCATGGGCCTTGTAAAGCGAATGCGCCACGATGTGCAGGAGCGCGAGCGGGAAGAGCGCGAGGCCGCATTGCAGGACCATGAAGCCCATCTGCGCGCAGGTGGACCAGGCTAGCGAGGTCTTCACCGCCGGCTGCGTCAGCGCCACGGCCGCCCCCACGAGGGCCGAGAAGCCGCCGATCAGCGCCAGCACCGCCAGAATGCCGGGCGTCGCGATCAGGACATCGGCGAAGCGGATCAGGAGGAAGCCGCCCGCATTCACGATGCCCGCGTGCAGAAGTGCGGAGACGGGCGTCGGGGCCTCCATGACCTCGGTCAGCCAGCCATGGGTCGGGATCAGGGCGGATTTGAAGATGGCGGCGACAGCCAGCAGGATCGCCGCGAGCCAGAGCGTGCCGGGCACGGTACCCGCGCGCGACATCTCGACAATGGTCGCGATGTCGCCGGTGCCGTAACCCGCAAAGAGGAGGATCGCGGCCAGTGTCACGGCGCCGGAGCCTGCGACCTCGCTCAGAGTCTGCTTGCGGGCGACCCGCTGCGCGCCGGGGCGGTGGGCGTAGAACAGCAGCACCCGGTGCAGACCGATGCCGATGACGACCCAGGAGACCACGAGCTGGAGCAGGTTGCCCGAGGTCACGAGCCAGAGGACGGCGGCAAGCGCGAGGCTCATCCAGCCCATGAAGGGTGCGTGCCCCGGCTCTCCGTCGAGGGCGGTTCGGGAAAAGCGCAGCACGATCCAGCCCACGAAGGCCACGGTCAGCGCCAGTGCCACCGCCACGATATCAAGCCGGGCGGAGAAGCCGAGCCCCCCCCAGCCGATCAGGGCGGAGGTCGCGGGACCGGTCGTCGCGAGGCCGAGGGCGGCAAGGCCCGACAGGCCGAGGGCGGCGAGAGCGGCGTACTCCGGCCACCGCAGGCGGGCGTCGCCACGAGCGGCACCTTGCGTCAGCATCAGGATCGCCACCACGAGAAGCGGCACGGGCGCAAGAAGGGGCAGGAACGTCATGGCATCTCTCCGCTCTGTCGGTTCAGAGGAGATAGCCGCAGCGCAGCATCCTGAAAAATACATTGTTCAGGTCATATCGTTCCAATAAAGTGAACCATGGCCGAGCTGAACTATCATCATCTGCGCTATTTCCGGGAGGTCGCCCATACCGGGAACCTCACGCGTACCGCGGAACGGCTGAACCTGTCGCAATCGGCGCTCTCGACCCAGATCCGCCAGCTCGAGGCGAGGCTGGACCATGCTCTCTTCGAGCGGCGGGGGCGCAGCCTCGTGCTGACGGAGGCGGGGCGCATCGCCCTAGACCATGCCGACCGCATCTTCGGGGCGGGGGAGGAACTGCTGGCGACGCTCAGGCAAACGGGGACGGAGCGGCAGGTGGTCCGGGTCGGTGCGCTCTCGACGCTGTCGCGGAATTTTCAGCTGTCCTTCCTGCGGCCGGCGCTGGAACGCGACGACGTGGAGCTGGTGCTGCGTTCGGGCTCGGCGCCCGTGCTGTTCGAGGCGCTGCAGTCGCTGGCGCTCGACGTGGTGCTGACGACGGAACCGCCGCCCCGGGACAGTTTCAGCCAGATGGTCTCGCACCGCATTTCGGAACAGCGGGTGGCGATCTTCGGCACGACCGCGCGACTGGCCCATGACAGCCTGGCCGCGATGCTGGCGGCCGAGCCCGTGATCCTGCCGACGGAAAGCTCGATCAGGACCGGGTTCGACAGTCTGGTCGCCCGGCTGGGGGTGACCCCCCGCATCGCGGCGGAGGTGGATGACATGGCCATGGTCCGGCTCCTTGCGCGCGAGGACCGGGGCCTTGCCATCGTGCCCGAGGTGGTCGTATCCGACGAGCTCGCAAGCGGCCTGCTGGCCGCCTCGGGCTTCGATCTCGACATCGTCGAGGGCTTCTACGCGGTCACTGTCGCGCGAAGGTTTCCCAACGCCGTGGTTCAGTCGCTCCTGTCCGCGCCCGGCAGGGGCGCAGAGGTGTAGGAGTCATCCAGCGGGTTCCTGAGCCCTCTGTAGAGCGGCACGCCCATGCGCAGGGCGGCGCGGCCGATCATGTGGGCGGCGATGGGAGCGGTCAGCATCAGGAACAGAAAGATCGCAACGGCGCGCACGGTCACGGACCAGTCGAGGAAATGCAGCGCAACCCCGACAAGGATCAGGCCCGAGGACAGGGTCCCGACCTTGGTCGAGGCATGCATCCGGATCAGCACGTCGGGCAACCGGACGAGACCCAGACCCGCGATGATGGCGAAGACCCCGCCGGCGAGCATGAACGCGCTTGCGACATAGTCGATCATGGCTGCTCCTTCTCCTCTTCCTTGCGGAGCCTGCGACGTTCCGCATATCGGGCGAGCGCCGCGGTGGCGAGAAAGCCCACCAGGGCCAGAACGAGCCCCACGTCGAGAAAGGCCACCTGTTCGTAGAGGACCGCCGCAGCGCCGCAGAAGGCGACGATGGCCACCGTCATCATGTCGAGCGCGACCACCCGATCAGGAAGCGACGGCCCCCTGAACAGACGGAAGAAGGCCAGCGCCACGGAGATGATCACCATGCCGAGGGTCAGTTCGACGGACAGGCTCAGGAACTCTCCGGATGTCATTCGACCGCGTCCTTCACCCATTTCTCCATGCCGGCCTTCAGCGACCGGATCAGCGCCTCGGGATCGTCGGCGAACATCGCGTGGATCTTCAGGCTCTTGCGATCCTCGCTCACGTCGAGGCTGAGCGTGCCGGGCGTGAGAGTGATCAGGTTCGCGATCAGCAGAATGCCAGCATCCGATTTCACGTCGAGCGGCATCACGATGATGGCCGGCCGCGACCCCTGGCCCGGAGTGATGATGTCCCAGGCCACCTCGAGGCTGGAGACGACGAGTTCGTAGAGGAACAGGACCGCCAGCTTGACCCAGTAGATAAGGCGCATCGGGTAGCGCGCGTTCTCTCCGAGGAGCGGGGCGATCAGCCACAGGGCCGCGTAGCCGAGGAAGAAGCCGACCACGAGGTTCGTGAGCGTGAATCCGCCGGCGAAGAAGGCCCAGCCCACAGCGAGAAAGAGGTTCAGGGCGAAGAAGTTCATCGGACCTCTCCCAGCACGGCGTCGATGTAGGCGCCGGGGTCCAGAAGCTGCTCCGCCGCCACTTCGGAGAAGGTCAGGAGCGGCTGCGGCACGAGGCCGATCAGCACCGTCAGCCCGGCGAGCCCGCCGATGGACACGAGGTAGGCCCGGCGCAAGGCGGGGTCGAGTTGCTTCAGGCTCGGCTCCCGTCCCTCGGGATGGGGGGTCCAGAACACGGCGCCCCATATCTTGGTCATGGAGTAGATGGTCAGGAGGCCCACCACGAGGGCGACACCGGCGATCACCCAGGCCCCCACATCGAGCGAAGCCTTGACCAGCAGGTACTTCGCCCAGAACCCAGAGAGAGGCGGAAAGCCCGCGAGGGAGAACGCCGGGACGAGGAAGAGGGCCGCCAACAGCGGCGCGGAAGCGTAGAGTCCGCCGACCTTCGACAGACAGGTCGAGCCTCCGATCCGGTCGGCCACCCCGGCGATCAGGAACAGATTCGCCTTCACGATGATATGGTGGATCAGATAGAACACGGCCCCCGCCACCGCGAGCGGCGTCAGAAGCGCCAGCCCGAGCACCATGTAGCCGATCTGACTCACGATGTGGAACGACAGGATCTTGCGGAAATCGGTCTGGGAGGCGGCGCCGAGGACGCCGGTGATCATGGTCAGCGCGGCGACCCAGAGCAGCACCGGCTGGGTAAACCCGAGGTCATGGTCGAAGACCAGCGTGAACATCCGGATCAGCGAATAGACCCCGACCTTGGTCAAGAGCCCTGCGAAGACCGCAGAGACCGAGAAGGCGGGCGTGTGGTAGGAGGCCGGAAGCCAGAAGAAGAGAGGGAAGACCGCCGCCTTCACTCCGAAGGCCACCATGAACATCATGGCGATGACGGTGAGCAGGCCCTGGTCCACGTTCTCCGTCGCCAGGGCGAGGTCGGCCATGTTTAGCGTGCCGGTCTGACCATAAAGCAGGCCGACGCCGGTCAGGAACATGACGGTGGAGACGAGGTTGAGCGCGACGTACTTGATTCCGCCGTCGATCTGTTCGCGGTCGCCCCCTAGGACCAGGAGTCCGAAGGAGGCGATCAGCATCACCTCGAACCAGACGTAGAGGTTGAAGAGGTCGCCGGTCAGAAACGCCCCCGTCACGCCCGCGATGAGCACGTTGTAGAGGGCGTGATAGCCCAGGTTCTCCAGCCGCTCGTCGATATCGGCGAGCGCGTAGATGGCAACCGCGAGCCCGATGACGGCGGTGACTCCGACCATTCCGGCCGACAGGTTGTCCGCCACCAGCGTGATGCCGAACGGCGCGGGCCAGGTGCCCATCTGCCCAGCGAGAATGCCCTCGGCCGAGACGACGCTGATGAGCAGGATCGCCGACAGCAGATGCGCGAGGGCCCCGACGATGCTGATCCACCGCCCCACTCGGTAGCCGCGCGCGAGAAAGGCCGCGACCGCCGCCACGAAGGGGATCGCGATGGGGAGTGCGAGGAACCAGCTCATTTGCCGTCCTCCCGGGGCTCGGCGAGGCGCATCTCGTCGTGTTCCAGCGTCTTGAGCTCGGTCCAGGCCCGAAAGATCAGGACGAGCGCGAAGGCGAAGAGACCGAAGCCGATCACGATGGCGGTCAGCACGAGCGCCTGCGGCAGGGCATTGGCCACGACAGTCAGGGGAGCGCTTTCGCTGCCCGGGATCAGCGGCGGGGCCCCCTCGGTCAGCCGTCCGGAGGTGAAGATCACGAGGTTGGCCGCGTTCGAGATCAGGATGAGCCCGAAGAGATAGCGCAGCATCGTCCCCGACAGCATCAGCCAGACCGAGGCCGAGACGAGCGCCCAGATGGCGATGGCGATGAGGGGCTCCATCAGATCGCCTCCTCGAGCGCGAAGACGAGGCTGAGGATCGAGCCGAAGACCACCAGGTAGACGCCGATGTCGAACACCAGCACGGTGGAGATCGGGATGTAGTCGCCGCTCTTCTGGTCGCCGATGAAGTACCACTGCCCGGTGAAGAGCGGGTCCCCGAAGAATGCCGCCAGTACGCCGGCCAGAAGCGCCACGCCCAGTCCTGCCATGGCGATCCGCTCGGGCGCGGTGCGCAGGGCGGCACGGGCGTCCTCGGTGCCGCAGGCGATGGCGTAGAGGATGAAACCGATGGCGCCGATCAGGCCGCCGATGAAGCCGCCGCCGGGCTCGTTATGGCCGCGCAGCAGCATGTGGATCGAAAAGATCAGCAGCAGGCCGACGAGAAAGCGGGTGCCGACACGCAGGATGACAGAGTTCATTTCCCTCCTCCCCGGACGCCGCGAAGGAGCGCGACCGCCGACAGCGCCGCGACGGCGACCACGGCGATCTCACCGAAGGTGTCGAGCGCGCGGAAATCCACGAGAATGACGTTGACGATGTTGCGGCCGTAGGCCTCGGTATAGCTCGCCAACTCGAAAAAGTCGGTCAGGCGGCGGTCGATGGGTGCGGCCAGCACGGCGAAGAGAGTGAGCGTGACGACCGTACCGACGCCCAGGGCCAGCAGGGCATCGGTCGCGGGCCTGCGCTCGGGGGTCAGGAAGGGCAGGCGCAGCATCGCCACCGCCACGAGCACCACGACGAGCGTCTCCACGAGAAGCTGCGTGATGGCGACATCCGGCGCGCCGTTGATGATGAACACCAGGGCCACGCTCACGCCGACCACGCCGAGGCCCGCGATCGCGGCGATCCGGCTCGAGGTGAGGATGACGAGGGCGATGCCCGCGAGGATCAAGAGGACGATGGCCGCCTCGATCCAGTTCGGCGCGTCGAGCGACGTCGGGATCTCCCAGACGCCGTAGACGATCATCGGCGCGGCCATCGCGACGAGCAAGGTCAGGAACGTGATCGACATGTAGGATTTCAGGCGTCCGTTCTGCAGCACGCGGGTCTGCCATGTCGCAAGGCCGATGAGCCCGTCGAGGAACCGGTCCCAGTTGCCGTCCAGGCTGAAGGTCGCCTCGTCGATGCGCGCGATCATCCGCCGCAGGGGCTGATGGAGCAGGTAGATCAGCAGGCCGAGACCGACCGTGACGCCGGACAGTATCAGCGCGAGGTTCACCCCGGCCCAGAGCTTCAGTTCCTTGGCCTCGGCGGGGTCCTGCAGCAGCGAGTCCACCGTGGGGGTCACGACGAGCGACTGGACCACGGCGGGAAAGATGCCGAGGACCGTCGCGAGAATCGCCAGCACCAGCGGCCCTGCCCACATGCCCCAGGGCGCCTCGTGGGGCTCGGCCGGCAGGGGGCCGCCCGGGGGGCGCCAGAACGGCTTGAATGCGACGACCGCCGCCACCGCCACCATCAGAGCGTTGGCAAGGACCAGCGAGGCGCCGATGAATTCGGGCCAGGTGGGCGCGTTCTCGACACCTGCATACATCAGTTCCTTGCCGATGAAGCCGAGGAACGGCGGCAGGCCCGCCATGGACAGCGCCGACAGCATGGCAGCGAGCGCGGTGAACGGCATCGCCCGGCCGAGCCCGCCGAGAAGAGTGGCGTCGCGGGTGCCAGTACCGTGGTCGATATTCGCGACGAGAAGAAAGAGCGCCGCCTTGTAGAGCGCATGCACGATCAGGAAGGTGGCAAAGGCGGTGATCGCGTAGCCCGTGGACTGACCGAGGAGCAGGGTCAGGGTCCCCAGCGCCATGAGCGTGGTATAGGCCAGCGCCTGTTTCAGGTCGGTCTGGCGAAGGGCGAGGAGGCTGGCCAGCACCGCGGTGACGGCTCCTGCGATGGTGAGCGCCCAGAACCAGACGTCGGTGCCGGACAGAGCCGGATGCAGCCGCGCCATCAGGTAGACACCCGCCTTGACCATGGTGGCCGAGTGCAGGAACGCGCTGACTGGTGTCGGCGCGGCCATGGCGTTCGGCAGCCAGAAATGGAACGGATACTGGGCCGACTTGGTGAAGGCCCCGGCCAGCACGAGGATCAGGATGGGCAGGTAGAGCGCATGGTCCGTCAGCCCGTCGCCTGCCAGCAGTTCCGAGATCGACGTGGACCCGGTGGCGATGCCGATCAGGATCGCGCCGGCGAGGAAGGCGAGCCCCCCTGCCCCCGTCACGAACAGCGCCTGGAGCGCCGAGCGACGGGATTTGGCGCTGTCATGGCCATAGCCGATCAGCAGGTAGGAGGTGATCGTGGTCAGTTCCCAGAACACGAACAGCAGGATCAGGTCGTCTGCCAGCACCAGTCCGAGCATCGAGAGCATGAAGCTCATCATGAAGAGGAGGAATCGGCCGAAATGCCTGTCGCCGCGCAGGTAGAAGTGGGCGTGCAGCATCACGGCGATACCGATGCCGGAGATCATCAGCGCGAAAGCGAGCGCCAGTCCGTCGATGGCGAAGGCGAGTTCAAGGCCCAGGGACGGAACCCACGGGACGGCGAGGCGCAGGGTCTCGCCCGCGGCCACCTGGGGCCCGAGGCTGAGGAACCAGGCGAAGAGCGCGGCGGACAGGAGGACCGGGGCAATGCCCGTCCAGCCGTTGCCGGGCGCGTCGGAGGATGCGGCAGCGCTCATGTTTCCAGCTCCACGGGAGAGACGAAGCCCTCTGGTTTGACCGTCAGAACGGAACAGCCGACGGAGCCAAGGATGGTCTCTGCGGTCTTTCCCACGAACGGTCCTCTCTTGTCGGAGCGGGCTATCGCGCCGATGACGATGGTGTCCACACCCCGAAGCCCGGCGATCTGCGGAATAATCTCGGACGCGACACCTTTTCTATGGTGGACGGTCATCCTGTCCGAAAAACCGGCGAAATCGCGCATGAGGAGGCCGAGACGCCACGCGCTCTGACGCTCCTCGGCCGCCATGACACGGTCCACCTCTTCGGGGCGATTCCTGACGAGACTGTGCCGCAACGCCGCCTCTTCCGGCAGATGCCAGACGCTGAGCACGTCGAGCGGCGCTCCGGCGGTCTCCGCCAGGGCGTTCGCGATGCGCAGCACCCGTCGGTTGAGCACGTCGCGCACCGGGTCCTCGGGGTCCGGATCGACCACCGCCAGAAGGCCGGCCCCTTGTTCCCTCTCATTGTCTGCCACGATCCAGACCGGGCAGGGACAGTGCCGCAGGAGGGACAGGTCCGAGGGACCGGACTCCGTCACGACCAGGTCGCTGCCGAAGGTGAGGACATGGCGGATGGACGCGTTCGTGTCGGATCCTCCGGCGACCGCCAGGACCACCTCGAGCCCCGCCGCTCGGAGCGAACGGGCGGGCACGTCAAGACGCGTCATGTCGATCCTGTCGCTGTGGGTGTCGGCCGAGGGCGCACCGGACTGCGGGATGGCCAAAAGGATGACGGACGCCCCCTCCGCCGAGGCCAGCCGCCGGACACGGGCCACAAGACCCGCCGCGACGCCGGCCTCTTCACAGACGACAAGAATGGTCCTGAAAAGCTGCATCCGATCCCGCTGCCCCGTCTTCGCCCCGACATATGTGGTGCGCGGCTTATTGGACAAATCGAAAGTTCGGCTATCTTTGATAGACGTCATCTATCAGCTCTCATGCCCACGCTTCAGCAGTTCCGCTATCTCGTCGCTCTCGCCGATACGCTGCACTTCCGCCGCGCCGCCGAGTCCTGCCACGTCACCCAGCCCACCCTGTCGGCGCAGTTGAAGGAGCTGGAGGCCCGGCTGGGTGTCGAGCTGGTGGAGCGGACGCGCAGCCGCGTGATCTTGACCGATCTCGGCCGCGTCATCGCCGAGCGCGCGCGCGCCGTGCTGCGGGAGGTGGAGGACATCTCGGCGCTCGCCCGCAGTGGGCAGGCGCCTCTGGAACGCACGATACGCTGCGGGATCGTGCAGTCGCTGGGCTCGTACCTCCTGCCGCTCATCGTGCCTGAACTGCACGAGTTGAGGCCGAAGCTGGCGCTCTACATGCGCGAAGGCCTGCCGGACATGCTGGTCCGTCAGCTCGAGACCGGCGCGCTCGACCTTCTGTTCTTCCCGCTGCCGCTCCCCGGGAGCGAGTTCGAGAGCCTTCCGCTCTTCAGCGAGCCGATCCATGTCGTTACGCCCCACGATCACCGCCTGGCGGGGGAGTCGGCGATCGAGGCGCACATGCTGGCCGGGGAGACGATCCTGTCGCTTGAGCCGGGCCACAAGCTCTATGAGCAGGTGCGCGAACTGGCCGCAGATTACGGCGCGGTGCTCAGCCATGACTACGAGGGGACCAGCCTCGACACGCTGCGGCAGATGGTGGCGATGGGCATGGGTATCTCGCTGATGCCTGCGCTGTACGTCAAATCGGAGGTGGCGCATCAGGACATCGTGGTGGCGCGCCATTTCCGCACATCGCCGCCCGCGCGGCTGATCGGGATGGTGTGGCGGCGGCGCTCGGCGCGGGAGGGGGAATACCGGATGCTCGCAGACCTGATCCGGCGCATTCTCGGTGGGAACGCGCCGGAGATCGTGGTGATCGGGAGCCGCTGACCGGCGCCTGCGACCAAACGCGCGACGGATGGCCCTCGGCGCGGGGACCGCTAGCTGACGAGCCATGAGCCGCCGGCGCCCTCTCGACCGCCTTCTCGATCTCGTCCTCGGCCTTCTGCGGATGCCGCCGGGGCGCGGGCGCATCGCGCTGGCCTTCGCCTATGGCGTTGTCTGTCATGCGATCTTCGCCGCAGCGGTGGGGGCCATGGTCGTCGCGATGTTCTTCGGCATGAGCGAAAGCCTGGGCCGGTTGGAGCCCCCGCTGTCCTGGCTCGCGAACTGGGCGCTTCTGCTGCAGTTTCCGGTGGTGCATTCGCTCCTGCTCACGGGCCGGGGGCGCCAGGTCCTTGCGCGTCTGGCGCCTGCGCCGCACGGAGCGCACCTTGCCACCACGAGCTATGCCATCGTCGCCTCGGTCCAGCTTCTGGCGCTCTTCGCGCTCTGGTCGCCGAGCGGGATCGTCTGGTGGCGGGCGGAGGGTGCGGCCTTCTGGGCCCTCTGCACGCTCTATGCCACGTCCTGGGGCCTTCTGATGAAGGCCAGCTTCGATGCAGGTGCCGAGGTGCAGTCGGGCGCGCTGGGCTGGATGTCGCTGGCGCAGGACCGGCGGCCGGTCTTTCCGGACATGCCGACGGGCGGGCTCTTCGCCGTGATCCGCCAGCCGATCTACCTGTCCTTTGCCCTCACGCTCTGGACCGTGCCGGTGTGGACCCCGGACCAGCTGCTGCTCGCCTCGGTGCTGACGCTCTATTGCGTGCTGGCCCCGATGCTGAAGGAACGCCGGTTCATGGCGCTCCACGGCGCGCGGTTCGAGGCCTATCGCGCGCGGGTGCCCTACATGCTTCCCGGCCTCAGGAGACCGCGATGAGCAATCTGCGCAATGACCTGACGATCTACGACGCCGTGGCCCGGGACTGGTGGTCGGACGAGGTGCGCTGGGTGCGCACGCTCCGGAACATGGTGCCGGGGCGGCTGACATGGTTCGACCGCCATGCGGACTGGGCCGGGCGGCGGGTGCTGGACCTCGGCTGCGCGGGCGGGTTCATGGCCGAGGCGCTGGACGACCGGGGCGCGATCGTCACGGGACTCGATCCGGCGGCGGAGACCGTGGCGGCGGCGCGGCAGCATGCGGATGCCGCAGGGCGCGGGATAGACTACCTCGTCGGGGTCGGGGAGGCCCTGCCCTTCGCCGCGGAGAGCTTCGATCATGTGGTTTGCGTCGATGTGCTGGAGCATGTGGCGAATCTCGACCGGGTGCTGTCGGAGGTGGCGCGGGTGCTGAAGCCGGGCGGGCTCTTCCTTTTCGACACGATCAACCGCACGGCCTTGGCGCGGTTCGGCGCGGTGACGGTGGCGGAGCGGGTGGTGCGGGTCCTGCCCAGGGGGACCCACGATCCGGCGCTCTTCATCCGCCCGGCCGAACTCAGGCGCGGTCTCGGAGCGGCAGGGCTGGTGCCCGGTCCGATGACGGGTCTGGGGCCGCGCGGGGTGGATCGGCGGGGCGATCTGACCTTCGGGACGCTGCCGGTCCGCTGGGTGATCTACATGGGCCTTGCGCGAAAGCCTGACCTTACGCCTGGAACAGCGGAAAGCTGACACCCAGCGCCCAGGCCAGCGCCAGTCCCAGCACAAGGCCCGGGGCGAGAGGGCCGGAGCGCGTGCCCGCGGCCCGGCCCATCGTGCCGAAGACGGCGAAGAAGAGCAGGATCACAGGCGCGATCATCATCAGGAAGAAGAGCCCCTCGAAATCCAGGGCCACGGCGATCCCGAGCGACAGGAAAAACCCGCCGCGGAGGGCAAAGCGCCGTCCGAGGCCCGCGCGGTAGGTCAGAAGAGCATCCGCCAGCATGAAGGGCACCGCCCCAAGGGCCAGCGCGGCGATAATCCAGAGCCGTCCGGGCGTGGGCAGGAAGTTCGCCGCATAGCGGTCGAGCGCCAGTCCGAAAAGCGCGCACCAGAGTGCCAGCAGGCCCAACGCCCGCCAATCCACCGGGCCGGTCGTCACGCCCCAGCGCCAGAGGAGCAGAATCTGCGCCGCGCCGAAAAGGGCAAGGTGCAGGGCAAGGTAATCGGCGACGAGGACCGGCAGGACCCCCGGGTTCAGCGCCACCGCCACAAGGGGGGCGAGGATCGCGGGGCCAAGGGCAGCAAGGGCGATCTGCCCGGCCGAGGGGTCATTGGCGTGGACTTGGTGGGCCGGCAGGCGGCGTGCCAGCGGCGCGAAGATCAGCACGAGCCCGCCCAGCAGGCCGAGGATCGCCCAGCCGGTGGGCAGGATCGCCACGTTCGAGCTGCGCCCGTAGGCTGTATCGAGCCAGTCGAGGGAGGCGCGACGTCCCGCGCGGCTGTAGAGGACGGAGACATGCTCGACAAAGGGCGCGATCTCGGCCCGGCGGCGGATATCGCCCGCGATGACGGTCTCGCCCTCCTCGGCACCGGGATCCACCATGCGGGCGGCCTCGAGCGCGAAGCCGCGCAGGCCCGGCTCCCATGCGCCGGTGACGAGGAGCAGGTCTCGGGGCAAGCTGGCGTCGATCACCTCGGAAAAGGCCGAGACGAGCACGACCGGGCCGATATCGCCGCGCTCCGCCGCCACGCGGACGAGGACATCCGTCGCCATGGAATGCCCGAGGAGCGCGATAGGCTCTCCGCCCGCGCCCGCCGCCTCGACCACTTCGGCGGTCTGATCCACGAGAAGCCGCGTCGTGCCGTCGACAGAGCCCACGTCACCCGACATCGGACGGTCGTGGCGGCCATGGCCGAGGAAGTCGAAGACATGCACGCGGTAGCCAGCCCGCGCCAGCGGCAGCGCGTAGCCCTGCATCATCTGTCGCGATCCGGCGAAACCGTGGGCGATGACCGCCACAGGACCCTCGGCGCCGGGACGCGCATACAGGCTTACGGGAGTATCGCCGACATCGGCCCGCTCGATGGTGACGCCGGCGCGGGAGACCTCCAGAAGGACAAGCGAGCCGAGGATCAAGAGGAGGGCGACGATGGCGCGGAGCATGGCGCGCGATCTCTAGCGCAGTCCGTTCCGGGCGATCTGGAGGGCGAGATCCGCCACCGCCTGCCCCCGTGCTGTCGCGATCGACGAGGCGGTGGTGGGCGCCGGGAGCGGCGATTCGATGAGGAAGCGCCCGGAGCGGTCGCCCTGGCCGGATTCGGGGGCCACGAAATACTGCCCGACGAGCCGGAAGCGCCCGTCCTCGGTGGCGACCATGTCGGTCAGCCGCACATCCACGCGAGCGGCGGGAAACTCGCGGAAGGGCCAGGGTTCCGCCGCGACGCGGGCACCGGTGATGGCGGATAGATCGCCCGCCAGCTGCTGCGTGACCGCGCGGGCGGGGTCGTCGGCCCAGAGCGGGCCAAGGCGGGTCAGCGCGCCGTCCTGCCCGCGGACATAGATGTCCTCCGATGCGGCATAAGTGGGCAGGGTCACCGTCACGACCTCCACGCTGGAATACCGCGAGGAGACGGAATCGGTGGGCGTGACGGCCGGGGCGGAATAGCGTGGTTCCGGCCCGGTCAGGAAGCTGCAGCCGCCGGTCAGAAGGACGAGGGCGAGCAGGGCAGGACGCAGGGGCGGCAGCAGGTCGGGCATTGTCATCTTCCGAGGATAAGGGAATTCGGGTTCCGTTCCAGTGTCCGCGCAAGGCGCTCCACGGCGGTGGCGGCAGCCTGAACCTGCCGGATCGCGCCCCGCAGGTCACGGGCGAAGGCGCTGTCGCGGTCGAAATCCGTGAAGGTGGCGCCCGCCTGGGTGGCCAGAGACGAAAGCTGATCGGCGAGCGACGGGAGCGAGGCGCTGGCCTCGGCCAGAGCATCCGCCGCGGCGCGGGCCGAAGAGAGCGTGGCGTTGGCGTTCTCGACCAGCCCGCCCTCGCGCAGCTGCGCGAGGGTGCCGCGCGCCTCGGCGAGGGTGGCGTTCAGCTCTCCAGGCAGCGCACGGGCACTGTCCTGGGCGAGGATCGCCTCGGCCGCGTCCAGGAGCTCGGTGGTCCGGGAGACGAAATCCTCGAGCGGCAGCTCCCCCGCCTGTCCCAGCAGCGCCTCCGCCTGCGCCACCACGCCGGGCAGGCCCTCGGCGGCGGTCGCCACGTCGGAGATGGCGCCGGTCAGCCGTTCGACCGTCTGCGCCTCCTCGATCTCGGCGAGCAGTCCGTTGAGGCGGGTGCTTGCGGTCTGCAGATCGGTGGCAAGTGCCGAGACCTGACCTGGCAGCGCCTGCACCTCGTCGCTCTGGGCGATGCCGCGGACGGAAGCGATGGTGGCGCGCAACTCCTCGATCGCGGCGCCCGCCTGTCCGGTCAGCGCCTGGGTGCTGTCCTGCGCCAGAAGGGCGTCGGCGCGTCCCAGGATCGCGCTCGCGTCGGCGACGAGTTCGTCCAGCGGCAGCTCCCGGGCCTCGGCGATCAGCGCATTGGCCTCGGCGGTCAGGGCCGGCACGGCGTCGGCGGCGGCGCGGACGCTGTCCACCGTGGCGGTGACCGCCTCGACCGTTCCGGCGGTCTCGATCTCCGTCAGCAGCCCGTCGAGGCTGGTGGCGACGCCCGAGAGGTCCGTGGCCAGGGCGGAAATCTGCCCCGGCAGCGCCTGGACCTCCTCGCTGTCGGCGATGCCCCGGACCGAGGCGAGGGTGCCCCGCAGTTCGGCCAGAGTGGCCTGCACATCCGCCGGCAGAGCCTGCGCTGCCTCTCCGGAAACGAGGCCATCGGCCGCGGCGACAAGGTCGGAAGCCTGCGCCACAAGGTCTTCGAGCGGCAACTCGCCTGCGCGCGCGAGCAGGCTCTCCGCCTCGGCGACCAGACCGGGCAGGCTGTCCGCCGCGGTTCCGATGCTTTCGACGGCAGTCGTGATGCGGGTCGCGGCCTCGGCCTCCTCGAGTTCCGCGAGGATCGCGGAGACGCGCGCGCTCGCTTGCTGCAGTTCCGCGGTCAGGCCGGAGATCCGGCCGGGCAGGCCCTGGGTCTCCTCGCTCTCCGCGATCTGGCGGATCGCGGCGAGGGTGGCGAGCAGTTCCTCGGGCGACCGCGTGACCGCCTCGCTGGACACCAGGGCCTCGGCGGAGTCGAGAAAGGCGATGGCTTCCTCCAGCAGTTCCTCGACCGGCAGATCGTCGATGCGACTGAGAAGGCCCTGGGCTGTGGCGGTGACGTCCGTCACGTCGGGCGGTGCCGTCGGCAGGATCGGATAGGGGTCTGCATCCGTGTCGAGGCTGGCGGCCTCCGCAAAGGGAATCTGCACCAGTTCGATCTTCAGCCCGCCGGTCAGCAGGCCGGCATTGGTCAGCCGGCCGCGCAGGCCGTCCGCGATCTCTCCCTCGAGATAGGTGGTCAGATCCGTGTCGGAGGCGCCTGCGCCAAGGCCGAGGCGTTCGGGGTTGATCCGGACCTGCGCCAGCAGCCGCACATCGGTGTCGCCGAAGCGTTCGGGGTCCACGAGCCCCGAGATCGCCGCGACATCCCCCACCCGCAGACCGCCGAGTTCCACCGGGGCCCCCGCAGAGAGGCCCGAGAGGTTCTCTTCGAAGATCATCGTGTAGGTGACGCTCAGCCCCTCCCCCGCCACGAGGAAATCGTCCCTTGCGGCGTCCTCGTCGGCGAAGAGCTCGAAGACCATGCCCGTCTCCAGCGGCGCGCCGCCGGAGCCCAGAGTCTCGAAGGTCACCCCGCCGGTCAGGAGCGACGCGACGGAGGTGAAATTGAGGCGGGCGCCGCCGGGACCCACGCTGAAGCTGAACCCCGAGATGTCCCAGAAACGGGTGGACGTGGTGACCAGACCCTCGAACGGCTCGAAGATGACCGCCTCGGTCTCGACGCCCGTCCCGTCCGGCATGACCTCCGCGCTGTCGATGCGTCCGACCTCGACGCCCTTGAAGAGGATCGGCGTCTCCGCCGTCGGCAGCGCCATGTCCGACCGGAGGATGAAGGTTGTCCCCTGCTGTTCGGCGCCCAGCAGCGGCGCTTCGTCGAGACCGCGGAAGGACGTCTGCTCCTCGCCCGCGACGCCGTCCCAGACCCCCTGGATGTAGACGCCGGACAGCACCGTATCGAGACCCGTGACCCCCTGGGCGGACACCTGTGGCCGGACCACCCAGAACCGGGCGCCGTCGTCGATGTAGGGCGCCATTTCGGGCTCGACCCGGATAGAGACGACGACCTCCTGAAGATCGGCCGAAAAGGCGACCTCCTCCACCAGGCCGACGCCGATGTCGCGGAAGCGCAGCTCCGTCTCGTCCGCGGTCACGCCTGCCGCGTTCTGAAAGCGGACCTCGATCAGCGGGCCCTGGTCTGCGTAGGTGCGCCAGGCCGTCCAGAGCGCGATCGCCAGGGCCACGATCGGCACGAGCCAGATCAGCGAGAACGCGGCGGCGCGCCCTTCCTCGACCGGAACCTCGGGCAGGTCGGGAGCGGTGTCGGGTCTGTCTGTCACGCGGGGCGGCCCTCGTTCTTGTCCTTGTCCTCATCCTCGCTGTCCCAGATCAGACGCGGATCGAAGGACTGGGCGGACAGCATGGTGAAGATCACCGACAGCGCAAAGGTCAGCGCCGCGGGGCCGGGCCGGATCGACGCGACCACGGACAATTGCACCAGCGAGCTCAGGATGGCCACCACGAAGACGTCGATCATCGACCATCGGCCAATGAAATCGGTGACTTCGTAAAGCCTGTGACGCTGGCGCGAGCCATGGAGCCAGCCGCGCTGGATCGAGACGGCGAGATAGGCGATGGCCACGAACTTGCCGACCGGGATCACGACGCTCGCCACCAGCACGATGGCGGCCACGACGAAGTCTCCGTGCCTGGCGATTTCTACGGCGCCGCCGACGATGGTGCTGGCGTCGTTCGACAGCAGCGTCTCGGTGATCAGCATCGGGTAGGTATTCGCGGGGATGTAGGCCAGCACCCCCGCGATCCACCACGCCCAGACGCGTTGCAGGCTCATCCGGTCGCGCGACTGAAGCCGCGCCCCGCAGCGCGGGCAACGCGCGGGTCCGGGCCGCCAGGCTCTCGCACAGCTGCGGCAGGCGATCAGGCCCGCCTCGCGCGCGGTCAGTTGTCCTTTTCGTCGAGCGCGTTCCATACCGACCAGGTGCACATGTAGGCATCGTTGATGATGACGATCACGACAAGCAGCGCGAACATCCAGAAGGCCGGCCCGAAATCGAGCTGGGCGAGGTCCGCCACCTTCACCAGCGCCACGGCGCAGCCGAGCGCGAAGATCTCCGTCATCGCCCAGGGCCGCATCTGCTGCGACAGACGAAAGGCCCGACGGGCCTGCGGAAGCGGTGCCTTGCCCACCGTGAGAGGCCCGAGCACATAGAGCAGCAGGAGCGTACGCAGAAGCGGCACGAGCACGATCGTGGCGACGGTGGCCACCGAGACGAAGACCAGCGTACCGGACCGGAAGCTGGTGGCCACGTCGAGAAGCGACGCTCGGTTGCCGAGGCCCGCGGCGTGGATCTCGAGGAAGGGAAAGAAGGCGGCGGCGGTCACGAGGATCGTCACGGACAGCGTCAGCGCCACGATCCGGAGGCTCGTCGCGCTGCGCGGAGCGATCAGCACCCGGTGGCACCTCTGACACACCGCGCGGCCGCCCTCGGCGGGCATGCGAGCCCGGTAGAGCGCATCGCAGGTCGGGCAGGCGATGTAGTCCTCGCTGTCGTTGGGTATGGGCTGGTCCGTCACGCGGCGATCTCCTTGAATGGTCTACCTAGCCTCCCGCGGCGGGAAGCAAAATAGGCCGCTCTACCCTCTCAGAGAACGCGCGACAGGAATGCCCGGGTCCGCTGCTGGCTCGGAGCGGAGAACAGGCTCGACGGCGGGCCCTGTTCGAGGATCACGCCGCCGTCGAGAAAGCAGACCTTGTCGGCGAGTTCCCGGGCAAAGCCCATCTCGTGGGTGGCGAGGATCATCGTCATCCCGTCCCGGTGCAATTGCCGCAGCACGTCGAGCACCTCGCCCACCAGTTCGGGATCGAGCGCCGAGGTGATCTCGTCGAAGAGCATGATCTCTGGCTCCATCGCCAGAGCACGGATGATCGCGACCCGCTGCTGCTGCCCGCCGGACAGCTGATCGGGATAATGGTCCATGCGGTCCGCGAGCCCGAAGCGCCGGAAGAGCGCCGTCACGGGCCCCATCAGCGCCGCCCGGTCGCGACCGTGAACGCGGCGGGGCGCGAGCATGGCGTTCTCCGCCGCGGTCATGTGCGGAAAGAGGTTGTAGGACTGGAACACGATCCCGATGCGCCGCCGCACGGGCCGCGGATCGAGGCCCGGTTCCGCGATGTCCACCCCGTCGAGGCGGATGGTGCCGTCGTCCACGGGTTCGAGCAGGTTGATGCATCGCAGGAGCGTGGACTTGCCCGATCCCGACGCGCCGATCAGACAGACCATCTCTCCCTCGCCCACGTCGAGGTCGATGCCACGGATCACCTCGGTGTCCCCGAAGCTCTTGCGCACGCCGCGCAGGCTCAGCTTCCCGGTCATCGCTGGCGCCGGCGCTGCCGGTTCAGGAGGTAGTCCGCATAGCGCGTCGCGGGGATGGTGATGGCGAGAAAGATCAGCGCGGCGCCGACATAGGGCGTGAAATTCGCCATCAGCGACTTGTAGACCCCCGCCTGGCGGAAGATCTCCACCGGCCCGATGAACGACAGCAGCGCCACGTCCTTCTGCAGGGCGATGAGCAGGTTCATGTTCGCGGGCATCACGTTGCGCAGCGCCTGGGGCAGGACGACATAGCGCATCGTGTCGGCCTCGGAGAGCCCGAGCGAGGCCGCCGCCGACCGCTGGCTCTGATGGATCGAGTCGATGCCCGAGCGGATCACCTCCGCGACATAGGCGGAATAGACGAGGATCAGCGCGAGCGAGCCCCAGATATAAGGGCTGTTCCAGGGGCGCGGCAGGCCGAGACCGGGGATGCCGAAGCCGATCAGATAGACCACGAGGATCACCGGCAGGCCGCGGAAGATATCGGTATAGACCGCACCGAACATCCGCAGCGGAAAGAGCGCCGGAGAGCGCACGTCCCGGCACAGCGCGATGGCGAGACCTGTCAGCGCGATCAGCGGAGCGCACCAGGCGAAGATGGCGATGTCGAGCAGGAACGCATTCAGGAGCCCCGGGAAGGTGCGGGCAAAGACCTCTGCGTCGAAGAAGCTGCGCTTGACCGCCTCCCAGCCGGGGGCCATCGGCACCAGCACCACCACCGCGAGCAGCACCGCCGCGGTCGAGAGCGCAGCGACCGTCGTGGAGCGCCGGCGCACCCGCGCCTCATAGGTGGCGCGTCGGGTGGGCCTTACCGCCGGTGCGGCGGAGACGGTTCCGTGGGTCTCGGTCATGTCGCTCCGGATGTCGGGGCGCGCGGTCGAGACCGCGCGCCTTCGTCGGTTACTGGATCACCGGAACACCGGTGGCGTCCTGAAGCCACTGGGCCTCGATCGCGGCGAGCGTGCCGCTTTCGGTCAGTTCGGTCATGGCGGCGTCCACGCATTCCTTGAGCGGGCTGCCCTCTTCCATCAGGAGGCCGAACTGGTCGGGGCTTTCGGTACGGTCCGCCGGGAACTGGCCGAGGATCTTGCCCCCGTCAACCACGACGGCCGAAAGATACAACGCGGTGGGCAAGTCGAAGAGCGCGGCATCGATCTGCCCCGCCTGCATCGCGGCAGTCACGTCGGCATTGTCTCCATAGAGGAGCGGGTCGGAGTTCGGCGCGATGAGGTCCATCAGGATCGGCATGGCGGTGGTGCCCGCCATCGCACCCCATCGCAGGTCCTTCATCCCGGCAATTTCCGGCGTCGCGCCGGTCTCTTCGACCACGCCCTCGGTAGTCAGCACCGCCATGGCGGAGGAGTAGTAGGGGAGCGAGAAGTCGACCATGCGGTCGCGGTCCTCGGTGATCGAGTACTGCTGCATGTTGAAGTCGAAGTTCTTGGCGCCCGGCTGGATCGCCTCGTCGAAGGAGGTGCGCACCCACTGCACCTGCTCGGGCGCAAAGCCCATGGCCTCGGCGATGGCATAGGCCACCGCGGCCTCGAAGCCCTCGCCGCTTTCGGGCGCGTCGTTCAGCACCCAAGGATAGAAGGCCGGGTTTCCGGTGGCGATGGTCAGCATGCCCTCTTCGAGGGTCTTGCCGGCGGCGCAGGCGCCGTGATCGGCGGCCAAGGCGCCGGTCGCTGCAAGGCAGGCGATGGTAATGGCAGACGTGACGATCTTCATGGCTCGGTGTCCTCTCCCGTCGAGACGGACACACGTTCCGCATCCGCGCGGCCAATGTCCAGAGCCCGCGCTGCGGCGCCGGCGCAGGCGGAGGCGCAGCGCCCGGATTCTGTGCGGCAGGATGCCGCCGAGGCCATGGCGGCAGAGGGAACAAACCCCCTTGACCGGGCCTTGAGGGAGCAACGGAGGGGGCGGCCGCCCGTGCCGACCGCGCAGGAGCCGCACCCTTCCCAGACCGATCAGACGTTCGTCCGGAGGACATGATGGACAGTGCCCATATCCAACCCTTCGACACCGGTCTGCCGGCGACCTGCGGTTTCCGGATTGCCGGCAAGGTCACCCGGACCGACATGTCCGCGATGGCCGAGCGGGTGCTCGAGGCCTTCGACAGGCACGACAAGATCGACATGCTGCTGGTCTTCGACCGCTACGACGGCTCCGAGACCGGTGCCAGCCTGTCGACCGACGCGATCAAGGCACAGACCGCGTCGCTCTGGAACGTCCGCGCCTATGTCACCGCCGGGGCACCCGAAGGCGCCGGCGAGATGGTCGAGACGATGGGGAGGCTCATCCCCGTCGACGCGAAGAGCTTTCCCACCGAGCGAGAGGCCATGGCCTATCTCGCCTCCCTTCATCCCCTGTCCTGAGGTTACCCATGAGAAGCATCTTCTACATCATCGGCGTCGTCGTCGTGGTTCTGGCGGTCCTGCAACTCGTCGCCTGACCAAGCCGACCCCCTGCCCCTTTCTTCACGAACTATCCCAGAGGAGACGATCATGGCCAACGAGAGTCCCGCCAAGGAAGCCCAGCATGCGGCCGAACAGGCTGCCGCCGAGGGGCGCCGCGCCGGGCAGGCCGCCCGCGACGAGATGCAGGGCATGAAGCACGAGGCGACCGGCCGCATGGATGCCGCGAAGGAGCGCGTCCGCGATGCGGCCGACGAGCGCCTCCGTGCCACGACCGCGACCGGCGCCGAGCAGGTTGAGCGCACGGCCCGCGCCTTCGAGGATGCGGCCGGCGAATACCGCGAGGGCAGCATGCCCAGCGAGGCGCTGCATCGCGTCTCCGGCTTTCTCGAGGACACGGCCCGCGATCTGCGCAATGCCGATCTCGAAACCGTCACCGGCGAGGTGAGCCGTTTTGCCCGGCGCAATCCGGCGCTTTTCGTGGCCGGCGCCGCGGCGGTCGGTTTCGCGGCCGCCCGCCTTCTCCGCGCGGGCGATGCCGACATGCGCGACGAGGACGACGACTGGGAGACCGCCGCGCCTGCCCCCCCTGCGGCCTCCCGGTCGAGCGGCGCCGCGGCCGAGCCGGGCGCTGCGGCCCACGGCGCGACGGGCACCACCAGGACACCGGACGAGCCTGGAGGTGCCGCATGAGCACGACCGGTGACATGCATCGGGAGCGGACGACCGGCGAGTCTTCGGCGTCGCTCCTGTCGGAGGCGCTGACCCGCGCGACGTCGCTCTTTCGCAAAGAGATCGACTTGGCGCGGGCCGAACTCGACAGCAGCCTGCAGGCCGCCTTTCTCGGGATCGGTCTGATCGTCGCAGCCGTGGTGATCTCGCTGACGGCGCTGAACGTCCTGTCGGCAGCGCTGGTGGCCGCGCTGGTCGAGGCCGGTCTGGAGACGGGCTGGGCGTCGCTCGCGGTCGGCGTCGCCTTCGCGGTGATCGCGGCCATCCTGGCCATGATGGGCGCGCGCAAGCTGAAATCCGTCACGCTCGGTCCGCAGCGGGTCGCAGACAACGTCAAGGCCGACGTGGCGATGGTGAGGGAGCGGGTCAGTGACTGAGCAGAAACCCGAGCAGATCGAACGCGAGATCGAGGACGAGCGCCGGTCTCTGGCACACACGCTCGACCGGCTGCAGGCACGGTTCACCCCCGAGGCTCTGGTGCAGAGGGCGGAGGACCGGCTCCGCGACGATGGCGGCGCCTTGATGAAGGGCCTGCAGCGGCGGATCGCGGCCAACCCGGTGGCAACCGCGGTAACGACGGCCGGGCTGGCGTGGCTGCTCTTCGGCCCGACGAAGGACGAACAGCGCGCGTGGCGGATGCGGCACGGGACCGTGCCTCGGGGCGCGGCCTTCGAGCGGCACCGCGCGCGGGCGGCGGCGTGGCTGCTGTCGCACGATCCCGACCCGGACCGGAGCCTGCGGCTGGCGCGGGACAAGGTGGCACCGGAAGTGGCCGAGATGATCGACCGGCTGGAGTTCGGCACCGACGACATGCCGCCCGAGGAGCGGGCGCGGGTTCGCCGGGCGCGGCTGCGGGCGATCTCGAGCCGGATGGCGGCCCGGCGGATGCGGGGCAGGCGGCAGCCGGCACGGATCTGAAGGACGGAGCTGACGGAAGACGGCGGCGACCCGGGAGGGCGCCGCCGTTCTTGTGTCAACGGGTCCGCGGTTCTGCGCGGGGGCCGGCGATCAGCCAGATGAGGAAGCCGATGACCGGCAGCAGGATGATCAGAAGGCACCACAGGACCTTCGCTCCGGTACCGGCGCGGGAACCGATGACCGAGATGATCGCCCAGATATCGAGGACGAGGATGATCAGCCCGCCGATACCGCCTATTTCAAGCATGTGATTCTCCAGGTCGTGGGGGTGCCCCGGATGGGGGGCATTCGGGGAGAGAAGCCCTCTCCGGGTAAGCTTGTTCCGGACGGCCGCCGGTGGGCGGGCCGGAGTTCACGATGAAACGCCTCGCAACTATCTGATCATGCTCGAGTAAAGTGTTAACACGCTCCAAGCTCGGTCGGAGTGAGAAAAAAGGCCCGCGCGCCGGGATGGGCACACGGGCCAGAAGGGGATGCCACGGGGAGGGATGGGCATCCCGGGGGACAGGGACAGAGACCGCCTGGGCCTCCTCGGCGGTCAACGGAGCCACGGAGACGGAAGTTCCGAGCGTTTTCAGGTCAAGTCCGCCCGCATGGAACGCACGCGGGCAAGGACGGCGCGGGGCTCGGTCCGGACCCGGAGTCCGACGGCGGGATGGCCGAGTGAGCCGCCCGTATCGGCGCCGGATCGCTCCTCACGCGGACCGCCGCCGTGACGCGCGGGAAGACCCGGGGATGGCCCTGCCCTAGCGGTGACCCACCCAGCCGCGGTCGTCGGTGAAGGCGCGGGCCGGGGAGATGTCGGCAGGAGCATAGTCCTCGGGCAGGTCCGAGAGCGGGGCGAGCGGCGCGGGAGACGCCGCAAGCAAGATATTGGCGCGACCGCGGCTGTTGACCGGACCCTGCACCGCCTCGACGTGGGGATAGAGCCCCGTCAGGATGGCGTGGACCCCCCCGGCGAGGCGTCCGTCCGGCCGGTCGATCAGGTTGACGTAGACCGGGCCGCCGACGATGGACTTCAGGCGGGCGAAGGTTTCCTCCGTCACGAGATGCGCCGGCACCGACCCCGACGAAAAGGCGTCCATCACCGCGGCGTCGAACCGGCGGTCGGTCTCGTTCAGATAGAGCCTGCCATCGGCGTGGATGATGGCGAGGCGACCCTCATCTTCCTGGGTGCCCGCAACGTATCCCGTGCGTTCGATCATCGCGGCCGCGCGCGGCAGATGGCGCTGCACCACCCGGGTCACCAGCGGGTCGATCTCGACCGCGACGGCCTCGGCCCCCGGCCGCTGCTCCAGAAGCCGCGTCGGCAGGGTGTAGCCGCCGCCGCCAATGAAGAGGACAGAGGGCGCAGGTCCGAGATCCCGGTCCATGCGCGCCCAGAGCCAGCTCGTGTAGCCGAGGGCGAGCGGCGGCGTGTCCGACTCGTCGCGGGCGAGGGGCGGCTCGGCTGCCTGCAGGGTGCGGTCGGAAAAGAGGCGGACCTCGCCGGGGACACGCTCGACATGGATGCAGGACAGGCCCGATTCGTACTGACAGGCCGCCCCGCCCGCGTAACCCGCGACGCCGATGAAGGCCGCCGCGGCCACCACCACGACGGGATGGATGCCGGAGGATTCCGCCGGGCGGCGGCGCAGCGCCAGCAGGCACAGGAGCGTGACGGCACCGCAGCCCGCGAAGGTCGCCGTCGAGCCGATCAGCGGGAGCGCGACGAAGCCCGCGAGAACCGCGCCGAAGATTGCGCCGAGGGACCCCGCGGCCAGAACCAGACCGAGTGAGGAGCCCTCGCGGCCGGGCCGGGCCTCTATCGCAAGCCTGGCCAGGAGCGGCGATGGCAGGGTGATGAGCACCGAGGCCGGGAAGAAGGTCAGCACCACGCTGAGCAGCATCCCGCCCGTGCCGCGCGCGCCCCAGTCGTAGAGAAGTCCGAGGACAGTGGGGGACAACGCCATCAGCACCGCGGTGGCCAGAAGGGCGGTGCGGACATGGGCGAGGGCGTCGGCGCGCTCTGCCAGAAGGCCGCCCAGCGCGCTGCCCAGCGAGAAGCCGGCGAGGACGGTGGCGATCACGGTCGTCCAGGTCACCAGCGAGGTGCCGAAGAACGGGGCGAGCACCCGGCCCGCGGCGATCTCGTAGGTCAGCCCGACGGCCGCGAGCACGAGGATGAGGAGGATCGTGATCCAGAACCGCATGTGAGCCTCCGCTGGCATCCCCGGCGACGGCGCCGCGCCCGCCCGTGCACGAGATGGCCCATAACAGCGGGCGGGCAAAGGATCGACCCGGCGATGCCGGCCGGAGACCGGAACCGGCCCGCCCTGCCGGCGTTTCCGGACGACCCCACAGACGAAAGACGGACCATGACCAGTGACCCGAAGATTCCGCCGCAGTCCCAGGACAGCATGCCCGCCGACGAATACCCGATGGAGCCCAGCCCCGATTACCGGCCGCGGCATCCGGGGACCGGCAAGCTGAAGGGCCAGGTGGCCCTCGTGACCGGGGGCGACAGCGGCATCGGCCGTGCCGTCGCGGTGCTCTATGCGCGCGAGGGCGCGAACCTCGCCATCGCCTATCTCGACGAGCACGAGGACGCGGAGGAGACGAAGCGGCTTGTCGAGGAGGAAGGCGGCGAGGCGCTGCTCATTCCGGGCGACCTCGGGCAGAAGGCGCAGGCGGAGGATGCGGTGGCAAAGACCGTGGAGCGGTTCGGCCAGCTCGACATTCTGGTGAACAACGCGGCGCAGCAGTTTCTCGACAAGGGGCTCGAGGATCTCGACGAGGAGACCCTGCGGCGCACCATGGACAGCAACGTCATGTCCTATTTCTTCTGCACCCAGGCCGCCCTGCCCCATCTGAAGGAGGGCGCGTCGATCATCTGCACGACCTCTGTCAACGCCTACAAGGGCAACGCGGCTCTGGTGGCCTATTCGACCACGCGGGGGGCGTCGCTCGCCTTTGCGCGCTCGATGTCCTCGGCGCTGGTGGACCGCGGCATCCGGGTGAACGCCGTGGCGCCGGGGCCGATCTGGACGCCGTTCATCCCGGGCTCGATGCCGCCCGAGCGGGTCGAGGATTTCGGCAGCGGCACGCCCATGGGCCGCGCCGGCCAGCCCTGGGAGGTGGCGACGGCCTACCTGTTCCTCGCCTCCTCGGACGGGTCCTATTACACCGGGCAGTGCCTGCATCCCAATGGCGGCAAGATCGTCAATGCCTAGGGAACTGCCGCCGAAGCGCGACGACTGGCCGCCGTTCCCCGTCATCTATCAGGTCTACCCGAGATCCTTCGCCGACACGACCGGATCGGGGACCGGCGACCTCGAGGGCATCCGCCGGGGGCTCGGGCATATCGCCGGGCTCGGGGCGGATGCCGTGTGGATCGGGCCGGTCTACCCCTCGCCCATGGTGGACGGGGGCTATGACGTGAAGGAGTATTGCGCCGTCGATCCGATGTTCGGCGGGCTCGACGATATCGACCGGATCATCGAGGAGGCCGGACAGCTCGGCCTGCGGGTGATGATGGACCTCGTCTTCAACCACACCTCGCGGGAGCATCCGTGGTTCCGCGCCTCGGAGAGGCGGGAGGACGGCAAGGACGACTGGTATTGCTGGGCCGACCCGGCCCCCGGGGGCGGCGCGCCCAACAACTGGCGCAGCTACTTCGGCCCGCCGGCCTGGACCTGGCACGAGGGCCGCCGGCAGTACTACCTCCATACCTTCCTCGCCGAGCAGCCGAAGCTGAACCTGCGCCACCCGGAGTTGCGGGCGGCGCTGAAGGACGTCTGCCGCTTCTGGTGCGACCGGGGGGTCAAGGGGTTCCGGATGGATGCGGTGACCTGCTATCTCCACGATCCGGAGCTGAAGGACAATCCGCCCGCCGCGCCCGAGGTGAAGGAGCGGATGGCCGGCCCCCCGGGCAGCGAGTACCGCGAGCAGGACCATCTCCACGACTTCCTGCCGGGGGACGGGGTCCCGTTCATGCGGGAGGTCCGGGACTGGGCCGGGGACGACAAGTACCTCCTCGGCGAGGTCAATTCCGGCAACAAGTCGGTGGAGCTGTCGACCATGCTGGTGGCGGAGGACCGGCTCGATTCCGCCTATGTGATCGACCTCGCGGCGCGGGGCATCACCGGCAGGGTGCTGGCCGATATGGTCGAGCGCGGCGCCTGCGACGAGGGGCTGGCATGGTGGCTGTCGAGCCACGACCAGCCGCGCCATGTGACCCGGGACGGCAACGGCTCGGAACGCGACGCGCGGATGTTCGCGCTGCTGCTGCTGGGGCTGCCGGGGCCGCTGATCCTCTACCAGGGCGAGGAACTGGGGCAGGTGCAGGCCGATCTGCGCCGGGACCAGGTCACCGATCCGTTCGACCTGCGCTACTGGCCGAATCCGCCCGGGCGCGACGCGGCGCGCGTGCCGCTGGCCTGGACCGCCGAGGCACCGGGCTACGGCTTCACCGAGGGACGGCCCTGGCTGCCCATGGACACGCTGGGTCCGCCGCGGTCCGTGGACGCGCAGGACGGCGCGGGGCGGTCGGTGCTGGAGACCTACCGCACGGCGCTCGGGCTGAGGAAGGCGCGGGGTATGGCCGAGGGCTCGACCGAGGTGCTGGAGGCCGAGGAGGCGTGGTTCGTCGCGCGGATCAACATGCCCCGGGGCGGCGAGCCGACGCTCGTGGTGCTGAACCTCTCGCATGAGGACCGGGCGTGGCACGGGCTCGACGACGACGGGGGCCGCATGCTGCTGGCCTCGGACGGGGCGGAGGCGCTGGGCAAGGTGCCGCGCCGGTCGGCCTTGTGGTTCGGCAAGGGCGAGGGCGCCTGAGGACGGCCGGAACCCGGCCGGTCCGCAAACTTTCGCGGAACCTCCGGACGCGGGGGCCCGACCGTCAGATCAGGAGGATCAGGACGACCACCGCCGCGACCGCTGCGGCCCCGAGCGCGAGGCGGATGGCCGGCGTCATGGCCACGGGCCGGTCGGCGTTCTGCTCGGCGATCGACTGCCGCACCGGGTCGTCCTGGGCGCTGACGGGACGATCCGTCCGCCCCGGCCGGGCGGACGGCCCGGTCCGGATCGGATCGGCGCCGCCGCCCCGCTCCTGGCTCGCGGGCGCGACACGGCCGGAGGGACCGACGGTGAAATCGGCCTTGGTCGGGCGCCGGCGGTCGGAACGCCGGTCGTCGTGTCGGAGGGGGGTCTGTCGTTTCGGGCTCGCCATGACTGGCTCCTTCGGGAACTGCGTCTGTTGCCGGGTCAGTGCGGCGGCGGGTGTTGTGTTCCGGCCTGCGTCGCACTGTCCCGAGGAACATCAGGCCCCTGCCCCGGTTGATCCCGCGCTTCCCCGACTCCTCCGTCCAGGAAAGGTTCGCCCATGCTCCGCGCCGTTCTCGCGTCCCTCGTCCTGATCGTGGCGCTCGGGCTGGTGACGGTCTGGGCCGTCGCCCGGCCGGGCAGCGCGCTCGATCTGCCGGGACGGCTGGCGGAAATGGCGGCGCCCCGTCTGCAACAGTTCGCCGCCTGGTACGACGCGGGACCGGCCGATGGCCGTCCCGACTGGGAGGAGCAGAGCAGGCTGGTGCTGAACGGCGATCCCGTGGCCGGACGGGCGGTGATCGACTCCCATGGCTGCGGCACCTGCCACGCGATCCCGGGCCTGCCGCGCGCCAATGGCAGCGTCGGGCCGTCCCTCGCGGGGCTGAAGGACCGGTCCTACATCGCGGGCGTTCTGTCGAACCGGCCGGGCGAGCTGATCGACTGGCTGATGGACCCGCCCGCCTTTTCCCCGATGACGGCGATGCCCGATCTGGGCCTGACCGAGGCCGAGGCGCGGGATGCGGCGGCCTATCTCTATGCCATGGACCGCTGAGCAAGGCGGAACCGCCGGGCGGCCCTGCCGGTTCTTCCGGTACCGCATGACAGGAGACCGACATGGCCACCGAGAGCGACAGGGGGCGGGACAGCCGCCGGCCGACCCAGATGCCCCGGGAGGGCTGGAAGGACATCCTGGCCCGCACCGGGCGCCGGATCGGCGAGGATCATGTAAGCGTCATGGCCGGGGGCATCGCCTTCTTCGGGCTGGTGGCGTTGGTGCCGGCGCTGGCGGCGGTGATCTCGATCGCGGGGATTCTCTACGAGCCCGGCGTGGTGACCGAGCAGATCGCGCAGGCGGGGGCGTTCCTGCCCCAGGACGTCGTGGACATCCTGCAGAGCCAGGCCGCGGGCATCGCATCGCGCACCGGCGGGGGACTCGGGCTTGCCGCGCTCGCCGGTCTGCTGCTGAGCCTCTATTCGGCCTCGCGAGGTGTGAACAACCTGATCGAGGGGATCAATCTCGCTTACAACGAGAACGAGACCCGCGGGCTCGTCCTGCGCAATCTGGTGGCGCTGGCGCTCACGCTTCTTCTGGCCACGCTGGCGATCCTTGCCATGGGCGCGCTGGTGCTGACGCCGGCTCTGCTGTCGGTCTTCGGTTTCACCGGGAATGTCGAACTGCTGGTGACGCTGGGCAGCTACGTCCTGCTGGCGCTGGCCTTCATGGTGTCGCTGGGCGTGATCTATCGTTATGCGCCCGCGCGCCGGCCGGCGAAGTGGAGCTGGGTCAGCCTCGGCGCGGTCTGCGCAACGGCGGCCTGGCTGGCGGCATCGGCGCTGTTCTCGGTCTACGTGACCAACTTCGGCAGCTACAACGAGACATATGGCGCGCTGGGCGGGGTCATCATCCTGCTGCTCTGGCTGTGGATCTCCTGCTTCGTGGTCCTTCTTGGCGCGCAGCTGAACGCCGAGACGGAGCACCAGACCGCGCGCGACACGACACGCGGACCCGACCGCCCCATGGGGGAGCGGGGAGCCTATATGGCGGATACGCTGGGAGCGGGACGCGGCGAGGACAAGACGGGCTGAGCGTCCGCCTCACATCTTGAGCGTCTCCGTGGAGGAGAAGAACATCGCCTGGCTGACCGCCGACATCACCTGGGATGGCGAATACGGCTTGGCGATCATGAAGGCGGGCTCGTGCCGTTCGCCGGTCAGCAGCCGTTCGGGATAGGCGGTGATGAAGATCACCGGCATGTCGGAGAAGCTCGCAAGGATGCGGTTCACGGCGTCGATGCCGCTCGAGCCGTCCGCGAGACGGATGTCGGCGAGGACGAGGTCCGGGCGGTCGGCGGCACAGATCCGCACCGCCTCGTCGGCCGTGGTCGCCACGCCTGTGACGCGGTGGCCCATGTGCTCGACGATCTCCTCGATATCCATGGCGATGACGCTTTCGTCCTCGATCACCAGGACGCTGCCCTTGATCGCGGCGTACATCTCGCGGCGGGCAACGTCGACGAGATGGCTCGCCTCGGCGGGTGTGATGCCGAGGATGCGGGCGACCTCATCGAGGGTGAAATCCTCCACCGTGTGCAGGAGCATGGCCTCGCAGGAGCGGGGCGTGAGGCGCGAGAGATGGGCGAGCGCCCGGCCCCGGGGGCCGTCGGGGGTGTCGCCGGTCGCGTCGGGCGACAGGCGCTGGTTCGGCGGTGCGGCCTCCCAGATGTCGTAGAAGACGGCGAAGAGCGCGCCGCGGCCCTCGATGCCCTGCGCGGACAGCCGCGAAGGATCGGCGAGGATCGCCTCCAGCGTCTCGGCGGCGAAGCGGTCGCCGGCGGCCTGCGAACCCGTCAGCGCGCGCGCATGGCGGCGCAGGAACGGAAGACCTGTGCCGACCCGTTCCGCAAGTGACCCGCCCGGTGGCGTTGGTATCCGGTCAGCAGTCATCACAGCCCCCCCTCGAGAAATTCAGTTTCGCAGGAACAAACCTTGGCGGGCGGGTTTGTTCCGCATGACCGGGGCGCGGGCAGTGCGCACGGCAAACAGGGGCGAGGACATGCCGACCGACCATGAGAAACGGACGCCCGGGCGGGCGATGATGGAAGCTCAGATCGACGAGAACCTGCGGAAGATCTTCGAGGAGGATCTGAAGGACGACGTACCCGAGCATCTGCGCGCGCTGGTCGCGCGGCTCGGGGAGACCGAGCGGGGCCCCCAGCCGAAGACAGGGGGGCTCGCCGAACAGAACCACGACGATTCGGAGGAAGCGGACAGATGATCGACGCCCATTCCGGCACGCCCCTGGACGATCTGACCGACACCCGGCCCGCCGCGGGACGGCGTGACGACGCCCCGGGCGCGGTTTCCGGGCCCTCTCCCGCCCCCGGGATCTCCCCCGAGCCGGGCGAGCCCGCGCCGGCGCAGGCGAAGCGGCCGGAACCCGGAGAGGTGAACACGACCGATCCCGAGGTCGCCGAGCGGGTCCGTGCCGACATGATGGCCAATCTGAAGGTTCTCAGGGCCTTCGCCATCAGCCTGACGCGGAACGGTGCGACGGCGGACGATCTGGTGCAGGAGACCGTGCTGAAAGCCTGGTCCAACCTCCACCGGTTCCAGCCTGGAACCAACATGCGGGCCTGGCTTTTCACCATCCTGCGCAACACCTTCTATTCCGACTGCCGCAAGGCCGGGCGAGAGGTGTCCGACAGCGACGGGGAGATCGCGGGGCAACTCGCCAGCAAGCCCTCCCATGACGGGCACCTGAACCTGCGGGATTTCCGCACGGCCTTCGCAAAGCTGCCCGACGAGCAGCGCGAGGTGCTGATCCTCGTGGGCGCCATGGGCTATGCCTATGACGAGGCGGCGGACATGTGCGGCGTGAAGATCGGCACGATCAAGAGCCGGCTCAACCGGGGTCGCGAAAGACTTGCCGCGCTGATGGAGCTGGACCCGAGCGAAACCATGGAACTGACCGACCGCGTCACCGCGAGCGTCCTGTCCGAGCAGGGCCACAAGGCCGTCTGATGCCCTCTGGCGGAGACGCCGGACGCAGCGCGTCCCCCGCAGCGGGGTCGCGCCGCCGGATGTGGCGCCTGGGACGGCGGCTGCGCGTGGCGCGTCGGAGGATGTGGGCGAGCCTGTCGCTGCGGCTCGCGGTGATGCTGTCGCTGGCGCTCGTCCCGCTGGGCCTCATCGCGATCAGCCAGACCACAGAGCTCCGCGAGCGATACGATCGGGTCAGCGAGCTGAACCTGCGGGTCAGCGCCGAGGCGCTGGCCCGGCAGGAGGGCATGGCCATCGAGACCGCCCTCGGAGCCGCCGAGGCGCTGGCCAGCACCTATCTGCCGCTGGCCGCCCCGGCGGCGGTCTGCAGCGACGCCCTGCGACGGCTCAAGGGGCGGCTGGGTCAGCGGGTCGTCTTCATCGGGTTCATCCCTGTCGACGGGATGATGACCTGCGGCACCGACGGGGCGCCGCACGATTTCTCCACCTTCCCCGGCTTCGACGCGCACATGACCCGGCGGACGCTGTTCGTGACCTCGACCGAGGAGTCCCGGATCAGCCGAACGCGGGTGATCACGGTGCACAGCCCGATCTGGACGGAAACGGAGGAATTCCGGGGTTACGCGAGTGTCGCGCTGGCGACGGAGGACCTGATCGAAGGCTGCTGTCCGGACGCGACGGTCGCGGAACCGATACTCGATTATGTGCTCCTCGACCGGAACGGGGCGCTTCTCGACGCGTCGCGCGAGATGGCGGCCGTGGACGCGATCCTGCCGGGGGAAGAGGAAAGGGCGGAGGTGCTGGCGCGACCGCCGGAGGAGACCTTCGTGGCGCGCACGGCCAGCGGCGAGACCAGACGGTTTTCGGTCGCGGAGGTCGTGCCGATGCAGGTCTTTCTTGTGGGCTCGGTTCCCATAGGACTTCCGACCCGACTCGACCAACTGATGCCGCCCAACATCTATCCCGTGCTCATGTGGCTCATCAGCCTCGCGCTGGTCTTTGCCGTGGTGGAGGGCTCTCTCGTGGCGCCGGTACGGGCGATGGCGGACCGGATGCGCGAGTTCGGGGACACGCGCGAACTCCGCCCCCCTTCGGCGACCGTCGCGGCGATGCCGCTGGAGCTGCGGCGGATCGAGACCGCCTTTGCGGAAACCGCGGCGCGGCTGGTGCAGGAGGAAGCGCAGCTTGCCGACACGCTGCACGACAAGGAGGTGCTGCTGAAGGAGGTGCACCACCGGGTGAAGAACAACCTCCAGATGGTGTCCTCGATCCTCAACATGCAGATGCGCGAGGCCGGCGATCCCGCGATCGAGACTGTCCTCGGCAAGGCGGCGGGCCGGATCGCGAGTCTCGCGGCGGTGCACCGACAGGTCTATTCGGCGGATCGCACCGGCGCGGTGGGGGCGGACGAGCTGCTGCGGGAGATCGTCCTGCCGCTGTCGCAGACCCTGATGTCGGACTGGCCCGCAGGGGAACGGCCGGGGCTCAGGCTCGACCTCGCGCCGATCCGGCTGACCCCGGATCAGGCGATGCCCGCCGCGATGTTCGTGGTCGAGGCCCTGCCCTACCTGCTGGCGGAGGCGCAGCCCGACGCGGACGGCGCGCGCTGGGTTCTCGTGCGCGCCACGGACAGCCCCCCGGTCTGGGAGGGGGACATGGCCGATGTCTGGATCGAGGTGCGCCGGTCCGGTCCGGCGAGGAGCGAGGCGGACGAGGCCTCTGGGCTCGGACTGCGGCTGATCCGGGGCTTCGCGCGGCAGCTTCAGGGGGAGGTCCACGAGGGCCGGACGGAGCATGGACACGGCCTTGCGCTGCGGTTCCGGGCGATGCCCTTCTCCGATGCGCCGCCGGAGATCGGGGTCTGAAGCCGCGGCGGCGTCAGCTCGCGCGGGTTCGCGGGGAACATCGCCGCCCATGGCCCGTTCGCCCGCAACATGAAGCAACTGGCGGTGGCCGAATCCCGAAGTGTGCCCGGCCGCCCAAGACCGAGGCACCGAGCAATGCTGATCGATTATATTGTCATGAGTGGTGCCCTGCTGGGCGGGGGCAGTGCGCTGGGTCTGCTGATCCTGAACCGGCCGGGCGACGATCCTCCAGGGGACGGCAGTCCCGAGACCAAGAGTGACCAACAGGACCGGAACTCGTCGGGATGACGGGGCGGAGACACCTTCCCGCCCCGCCGGCACGCGCGGGTTTCGGCGCCGTGCGCCATGGCGAGTGATCCGGACGACAGGACTACGGCCGGGGCAGGCCGAGGCGCGGCACGGCTCGAGCCGCTGATCCGCTGGCTGCTCGCGCCGGTGGCGCTCGTGGTGACCGGGTTGGCGCTGCACGCGATGACGCCGGTGCTGGTGCCGCTCGTCTTCGGCGTGATGATCGCGCTGATCGTCTCTCCCATCGACCGGGCCATCGCGGAACGCCTGCCGCAGAGCCTCGAATGGCTGGGCCGGATCGCGATCATGCTGATCCTGTTCCTGCTGCTCGCGCTCTTCATTCTGGGCATCATCTACTGCGCCGAGCAGCTGATGGAGCAGATCCCGTCGATCTCCACGGCGACGGAGGAACTGATGCAGGGGGATCTCGCCGGATTGATGTCGGAGATGGAGAGCGAGGGGGACGGCGAGTCGAACGGGACGATATCGTGGCTGTCCTCCTTTCTCGGAAGCGGGAGCAGCGCTCTGGGCAGTTGGGTCGTCGAGACCGCAGGAGCGGTGACGCAGCGCGTGCTGCGGGCCACGGGGACGATGATCGCCGGGACGTTCCTCGTGGTGTTCTTCGTGCTGCTGCTGCTGGCGGAGGCGCGCACCTGGGATGCGAAGCTCTGCGAGATCGCGCGGGAGGGACAGGAGACCTCCTGGCAGTCGGCGGTGGCCACGACGGCGGGCAAGCTGCGCCGCTGGCTGATCGTGCGCACCGGCGTGGGGATCCTCTCGGCCGGGCTCTACGCGGGCTGGCTCTGGCTTTTCGGTATCGACCTGCTGCCGGTCTGGGCGCTGCTGACGTTCCTGCTGACCTTCATTCCGAACATCGGGTCGGTGATCTCGGGGGTGCTGCCGACGGTCTATGCGCTGCTGACCCGGGATCTTGGCACGGCGGCGGCGGTGGGGGCGGGGCTGTTCGTCATCGAGCAGGCGATCGGAAGCTGGCTCGATCCGCGCATCCAGGGCCGGCAGATCGCGATCTCGCCGGTGGTGATCTTCGCGGCCCTGCTGATCTGGAGCTGGATCTGGGGCATCGCGGGGGCGCTCCTGTCGACGCCGATGACGATCGCGGCGATGGTTCTGGCGGCCCATGTGGAGCCCCTGAGGAAGATCGCGCTGCTGCTGAGCGACCAGCCGAACCTCGAGGCGCTGGACCGGTCCCTGGCGCGGTAGGGCAAGGGCGTCCACACGTGGACGCATGGTCAGGTATCTGACATTGAACGGAAATCCCGAGAACGGCCCCGCGGGACGATGGGGTTACGAGATGTCAGGGAGTCCGTGCGGGGGGGCTCGAGGCATGCCGGGCGGAAGCCCACCCTGCGGAGAGGGCCGATGGGGGCAGGCCTGCGCGGCCCCGGGGGCATGCGGGTCAGGCGGCGAGGCCCATCAGGACGGAGGCGAGCACCAGGAGCAGGAAAAGGCCGATGGCGAGGGCCACGGCGCGGCGGCTCTTCCGGCGGCGGCCGGTGTCGGGCAGCGTCGCGGGCCGGCTCTGGCGGCCGGCGTCGCCGGGTCCGGCGCGGACGTCGGCAGGATCGCGTCCGGGGTCGGAGACCGATTGCCGGCGCGGTTCGGGCGCGGGTTCGGCGCGGTTCTCCAGCGGCACGATGGTGGCGGTCTCGCGGTCGGGACCGGCGGCCTCTCCGGGACCGGCGCGGCGCTCCGGCGGCGTCTCGCGGCCCCGCGTCACCTCGTCCATGTGGGCATGGGGGCGGATCGCCCCGGGGTCCTTGCGCTCGTGTCCGTGGTCGGCCATCGCCGTTGTCCTTTCCGTGGGAATGCGCGCGGAAGCGGCGTCGGCGGGTCAATGCAGGGGGCTTCCGGCTGTTCCCCGGTTCCGGCCGCGCCCCGGCCGCCGCGGAACATCGCGCGCGGCCTTCCGTTGCGCCCGAGACCCAAAGGACAAAGGAGGTTCCCATGTCCCGCAGCGTCCTGCCAGCCAGAATCCTCGGCGGCGCGAGCACGGTCGCCCTGTGTCTCGGCCTTTCGGTCGCGGCGCCCGCACCGGTCGACGCGCAGACGCCCGGCAGCTTTCCGCAGGGTTTCGAGGAGATGGTCGCGGAGCAGCTTCCGGCCGTGGTGGGCATCCTCGCCACGCGGCCCGCGCCGGACACCGCCTCGACGGTGGCGCCGCAGCTGCCGCCGGGGCTGGAGGAGTTCTTCGGCCAGGCGCCGGGCACCGTTCCGCCGCCCGGTGCGGCCCCGCCGCCCGGACCGCTGCGCGCGGCGGGCTCTGGCTTCATCGTCTCGGCGGACGGCTTCGTCGTCACCAACAACCACGTCATCGCGGGGTCCGAGACGGTGGAAGTGGTGCTCGAGGACGAGCGCCGGTTCGATGCCGAGATCGTGGGTGCCGACCCCGCCACGGATATCGCGCTGCTGAAGGTGACTGCCGACGAGGACCTGCCCGTGGTCGACTGGGGCGACTCCGAGGAGTTGCGGATCGGTCAGTGGGTCGTCGCGATCGGCAATCCGTTCGGCCTTGGCGGCACGGTGACCGCGGGCATCCTCTCGGCGCGCTCGCGGGACATCAACGCGGGGCCCTATGACGATTTCCTGCAGACCGACGCGGCGATCAACTCGGGCAATTCCGGCGGGCCGCTGTTCAACGCGGGCGGCGAGGTCATCGGCGTGAACACGGCAATCTTCTCGCCTTCGGGCGGGAACGTCGGCATCGGCTTCGCCGTGCCGTCGCAGGTGGCGCGCAACGTCGTGGAGGATCTCCGGGACGACGGCGTGGTCGAGCGCGGCTATCTCGGCGTGCAGATCCAGCCGGTGAGCGCGGACCTGGCCGAGGCGCTGGGTCTGGAGACCGAAGGGGACGAGACGGCGCCGGGCGCGCTGGTGGCCAACGTGACCGAGGGCGGTCCTGCCGCGGAGGCGGGGCTCGAGGCGGGCGACGTCGTGACCGCCGTCGCCGGAACGGAAATCGCCACGCCCAGGGACCTCACCTTCGAGGTGGCCGAACTCGAGGTCGGCGAGACGGTGTCGCTGACCATCGTCCGGGACGGCGAGACCCAGGAGCTGGATGTGGAGATCGGCGCCCAGCCCGCCACGCTCTTCGGCGCAGCGGCGGAACCCGAGGCGGAGGCCGAGGCCGAGGCCGGGCCGATGCTCGGCGTCACGGTGGCACCCGTGACCGCGGAGCTGCGCGCGACGCTGGGGCTTCCGGATGACCTCGAGGGGCTCGCGATCTCCTCGGTGGCGCCCGGGTCGGCCGCGGCTGATGCGGGCCTGCGTCCCCGAGACGTGATCGCGGAGGCCGCGGGGGAGCCGGTCAGGGCGGTCGAGGACCTGCGCGCCGCGGCGGCGGAGGCCGAGGGTGACGGACGGCCGCTGCTGCTTCGGGTCTGGAGCCGGGGGAGCTACGGGTTCCGCGCCGTGTCCTTCGCCCCCGGCGCGGACTGATCCCCTGGGGACCGCCGGGCACCCCTCCGGCGGTCCTACCGGACACCGGGGTCACCTCAAAGAAAAGGCGTTATTGTACTTGCCGTACCCGGATGGTCTGTGATGCCTGACCGGGAAGCGTTAAGAGACTTCGGCCTCCAAGACTTCAATTGCTTCGTGGAGTTTGCGCGAGAACGCGCGAAGGAAATGAAGGACGTTCTCTCCGTCAAGCGGTGGAGTTTTGTCAAAGGCTACATAAACCTTGACGTCCTCATTTGTCTGCACGTCCGAAGCAATTGGGACGGTCATGACTACTGTCTCCTGCTTCATTTTCTTCCAGCCTCTGTCCGGAAGAACTGCAAACATCTGCCCCTTCTCTCCATTGAGAATGATCGACCCCTTAAGACCGACAGAATGGGGCAAGAGGGCAAGTGTCACCCCAACCGAGTGCTTTCTATTGGCTACCTTGGAAAGGCTTCTGCAAATGTCGTCTGCGGTCGCGTGAAGTTGTCCAGTGCCGTGTGGTTTAAGGCTTTGGAAAGCTCTGTGGAGTTCAACAGGGATTTTCGAACTCTTCCCGGTCAGTCTTTTTTCAACCCCATCCGGGGAGTCGGCCCAAGGGAAATAGATGACATCTTTGTCTCTGATTCTGGTATTGAGCGCTCGCGCAGCCGCTCACGCAACCTGATCGAAACCGTGCTTAAAATTGACAGCGCTTCCGTGGCTCGTCGCTCCACGAAGTCTTCGGGAAACGGGGTGACTTGAACATACTTGATGTTCTGCTGCCCGGCATCGAAATCCATCTCGACGGCTCTTCGGTAAGGTGCACTAGAGAAATATCGGGCGAGTTCGCCTTCCAACTCATCGACTGCACTGTCGCCGAAAGCGAGTGTCTTCTTCGGTCTTTCGAAAAATGACCCCACGCCGAACAACTCCAGCTATTTGTCGTCTTGATCCAATGAAATGCGCCTCATCACCTGTTCAAATCTTTCTTCGGCCTCGGTGGGGCTTAGTTCGCCAGCGTCGATCATATCGCGCACGGCCTTTTCGAACCTCTTGGCCTGCTCCGTCGCATTTTCCTTGTTCTGCTTCTTTGCCATCACGCACCAATCGTTTCATAGGTGAGGCGCTTGCCGACGATGCCGGTAAGGGCAATATCGGCCCGCAGCTTGTCGTCAATGTCCTTGGCGCTCCGGTTGTTATACCGAAAGTCGAACTCTGCGAGATAACGATGCAGGTGCTTTTTGGCGCAGTGCTGGTAGGTTCCCTTCATGCCGCGTTTGAAGATGCTGAAATAGCCTTCGATGGTGTTGGTGTGCGCATCGCCGCGAACGTACTCGCCCTTGCCGTGACGCACGATGCCGTGACTGGAAAACTCGCGCCCGATGTGCAGGTAGTGGCCTGCTTCATCGGTCATGAGATGCGCTTCCTTAGCGATGTTTTCGCGGATGATAGGCTCGACGGTATCGGGCTTGAGATCATCCCCGACAACCGAACGGGCCTTGCCCTGTTCACGGTCCACGAGGCTCAGAACTTTCATCTTGTGGTGATAGGCGCGGCGAACTTCCTTGCCCGGCTCACGACCGATGAAAGTTTCGTCGGCTTCTACGGGCCCGCCATTGCCGCCGAAGGGAGCGAGGTCGCCATCGCGCATTGCCTCACGGATACGGTGCGACATGAACCACGCGGTCTTGAGGGTCACGCCCAGGACGCGATGAAGCTGGTTGCTGCTGATGCCCTTCTTGCTGGCGCATATCAGGTAGATCGCCTGCAACCAAATGTGCATGGGGACGTGACTGCTTTCGAAGATGGTCCCAACCTTTACGGTAAAGGGCTTGCGGCACTTGTAGCACTTGTAGGTGCCGATCCGGGTAGACTCGCCGCCCATCTTGGACACTCGTTCGCGCTCGCCGCACTTGGGGCAGGTTGCGCCATGCGGCCAAACCCGCGCCTCTACATAAGCATAGGCAGCTTCTTCGTCGTGAAACTCAGGGCGGGACAGGATCGACATGGCTTGTACCTCTTCTGCCCCTCAAGTATGGGCTTTCCAAATGGGTACGTCAAGTATAATATCGCCAAAGAAAAAGGCCGCCGGAATGATCCGGCGGCCCCGTCTCTCGGGAATGCAAATCGAGGGACGTGTCGTCGCTTGCCGCGACCTCAGTGGCGCGCCATCCAGGCATCCACCTCGCTGCGGGCTTCTTCCTTGGACTTGCCGTAGCGCTGCTGGATCTTGCCTTCGAGCGCCTCGCGGTCACCGGCCGCCTGATCGACGTCGTCGTCGGTCAGCTGGCCCCATTGCTGGCGAGCGCGGCCTTTCATTTCCTTCCAGTTGCCCTGAATCTGGTCCCAGTTCATGCTGGCCTCCTTCCGGTTCCTGTGTGGTCAGGCGCGGAGCACCCGGCCTTCCCCATGCCAACCGAACCGGCGCGGTCTTGTTCCGCCGGACCTAGGGTCAGACCATGTTCTGCGTGAGAAACGGGATCGGCCGACCGAAGCGGCGCGGCGCCGCCCAGGGATAGGGCAGAAGGTATCCCGTGCGCCGGGCGGGCTGGGTATCCCGGTTGGCCTTGGCGAGGTCGCGCCAGGCTTTCGGGGCCGTCGCGGGATCGAGCAGGGCGGGATCGGGGTCGGGAGGGAGCCAGTGGCGCATGACCCGGTCGCGCAGGTGCAGAATCTGCGCGCGGTCGGTCAGCGCAACGCCCAGTTCGGTGTCCCAATGGTGGCTGCGGCCGTTGAGATTGGCCGAGGAGACCACGGCCAGCCGGTCGTCGAAGATCGACACTTTCGAGTGGACGTAGATCACCGGCGCGCCGCAGAGCACCGCGCGGGTGCCGTCGGGCGCGGCGCCGCGCGTCTGGGCGGGGCTGACCACGGTGAGGCGGTCCCCGAAGGCGCGGCGGAGGATCTCGAGGCAGCGCGCCTGCAGATGCTCGCCGAAGCGCATGTCCATGCCGCGGGCGTCCTGGAAGGCCAGCTCCTCCGGCGCGGAGGGCAGGACGACGATCAGGCCCAGGTCCGGCTGCCGGGCGCCGCGGCGGGCGAGGTCGCGGGAGAAGTGAAGGTCGCGCAGGAACTGGGTCTCGAGGTAGATGAAATCGGTGGCGCCCGCGACGCCCTCGAGCGTGCGGTCGAGGATCTCGCAGAGGCCCTCGTCCGGGCCGACCTGGAGGGGATTGCGGCCCGTGGCGCAGAGAGAGAGCGTGCGCAGGAGGCCGGGGCGGGAGGGCGCGATGGGGGTGCGGCGGGCGACCTCGTCGGTGAAGGCGAGGAGGTGGTCCTCGGCCTCGGCCGCGATGGGCCCTGTGAGGGAGAGCTGCACGTCGGCCCAGGTGCGGCTGCCGGCGCGGTCGTGGTCCTTGTCGTCGGCGCGGCGGTCGTCGAGGTCGAGGCCGCCGATGTAGAGACAGCGGCGGTCGATGACGGCGACCTTCTGGTGGTGGGTGACGGGGCGCATCGGGGGGACCGCGTCCTTCTGGACGAAGAGATCGCCGTTCTCGTCGCGGTCGAGGAGTTCGCCGAGCCCGGGGGCGTCCTTCATGTAGTCGTCGCGGCGGGCGGCGCCCTGGGCGTTGAGGTGGTCCGCGATGTCCCGGAGACTCTTGCGGGCGGTGGCGGCGAAGGCGCGGCGGACGGGGCGCCCGGCCTGGGCGGGATGGAGGCAGACCTCGGCGTCGAGGAGGTCGGAGCAGCCTTCCTCGGCGGCGCGTTCCCGCAGGAGGCGGAGGCTTTGCCAGCTCGTGCGGTGCAGGTCGGGGACGGCGACGGGGTCGAAGTCGCTGATGCGCATCCGCACCCGGACCCCGCGGCAGAGCACATGGGCGATGAGATCGGCCCAGGTCTCGCCGATGGCGCGGGCCTCCTCGGACAGAAGCCGCGTCGTGGGATCGAAGATGCGGAAGCCGCAGGTGACGGATGTCTCGGCGGCGAGGACGAGGCGTTCGAACTCCGGGAAGGCCTCCTCTGCGGTGATGAGGACCTTGAGGTCGGGCAGCGGGCCCTTGTCGGCGTCGCGCGGCGGCGGCGGGTCGGCGTCGATGGCGCGGCGGCGCTGGACCCAGTCGCCCACCGCGCGCACGGCGTCGGTGACCTGGAGGCGCTGCAGCGGTCGGATGGGTGTCATTGTCGCGCGTGTCCCTAGACGTGGCCCGGGAGGTCCCTCCCCCGCAGGTACAGGACGCGCGGGTGGACGTGAAGTTCCGGAACAGTCGGGCGCGACGGGACGTTTGACGCGGGACAGGACGCGAGACCCGCGTCCGCTGAAAGGAGGGTTCCCATGGCCATCGAAAGCCTGAAGGACGTCTATATCGAGCAGGTCCAGGACATGCACAGTGCCTGCACGCAATCCATCAAGGCCACGCGGATGCTGAACGAGGTGGCGCAGGACGGCGCGCTGACCGAGGCTCTGGAGGCCGGCATCGCGGGGATCGAGCGCGGACGCGAGGCGATGGCGGAGATTGCCCGCCGCCATGGCGCCGATCCGGCCGGCGAGCATTGCAAGGGCATGGAAGGTCTCGTCGCCGAGGCGAAGGCCGACGTGATCGACGAGGACTATGCCGACATGGACGCGCGCGACGCGGCCATCGTCACGCAGTACCAGCGCATGGCCCATTACGCGATCGCGGGCTACGGCACGATCCTCGCCTTTGCCCGCAGGCTCGGGCTCGAGGACGACGCGGCGACCGTCGCCGAATGCCTCGAGAAATCCTATGACGGCGACCGCCGCTTCACCGAGATTGCCACGAGCGGTCTGAACGCGCGCGCGGCCTGAGCCGCGCAGGACCGAAGTCAGGGGGCCGGAACAGGCGTTCCGGCCCCTTTTCGCGTGCGGCCCGCGATGCTGGCGGAACGCGGCGGGGCGCCGGGCGTTGGGCATGACCCCCACAGGAGAGATCATGGATAAGAGTCCCGCCACGCGCGAGTCCGAACAGGCGTTTGACGAAAGCGAGATCGAGGAGATCGAGCGCAAGACGCCGATCTCTCCTCCGGCCGTCTTCGAGGTGATCCGCAGGGGTGGCGAAAAGGAGCTGATCCGGCCCGGCAGCGCCCTGATGGCCTCGGGGCTCGTCGCGGGGATCGCGCTCGGTTTCTCGGTGCTGAGCGAGGCGCTGCTGCGGGCGCATCTGCCCGATGCCGACTGGCGGCCGCTGATCGAGAACCTGGGCTACAGCGTGGGCTTCATGCTGGTCATCCTGGGCCAGATGCAGCTGTTCACGGAGAACACGATCACGGTGGTCTCCCCTGCCCTCGCCGATCCCAGCGCCGCGGTGTTCCGCGCGGTGCTGCGGGTCTGGGGCCTTGTGCTCGCCGCGAACCTGACCGGGGCGACCGCCTTCGGGTTCATCCTGTGGCTGTCGGCGGACTTTCAGCCGGAGCTATTTGTGGCGCTGGAGGACCTGTCGCGCCATGCCACGGGCTACGACTGGTGGGAGACCCTGTGGCGGGGCGTGGGCGCGGGCTGGCTCATCGCCGCGATGGTCTGGATCACATCGACGACGGAACGGCTGTCCCTGCCGCTCATCATCATCGTCACCTACGTCATCGCGCTGGCGGATTTCTCCCATGTGATCGCGGGCACGACGGAGGCGATGCTCCTGGTGTTCACCGGCGAGATCGGCCTCTGGGCCGCCGCGATCGGCTTCGTGCTGCCGGCGCTGCTGGGCAACATCCTCGGCGGGACGGTGCTGTTCACCCTGCTCACCTGGGCGCAGATCAGGGCGGACCTGCGGCAGGACAAGCACGAGACCCGGTGAACCGCGCTGCGGCCCAGCCCCCGCTCAGGTGCCGTCGAGTTCGCTGGCGAGCTTCAGGACCTTCGTGCCGTCCTGCTGCCGGATGACGACTGCCGGATTGTCGCCGGTGCCGTTGCGGGTGATCTCCGAGCCGTCGCTCCGGATGGTGGTCCGCTCGTGCCTGATGTCCTCGACCTCGCCCTCGGCGGTGCCGTTGCCCCAGGACCATGTGACGGTGTCGCCCTGCTTCATGATGTCTCTCCATTCCGGTTTCCGGTTGCCCTGGCCCCGTGCCGGGCATCGCCGAGTATCGACAGCTCTCCGCGCTGGCGCGGCAGGGCTTCGGGGTATTCGCGCTGGAGCCATTCGACCATGGCCTCCCGCACCTCGCAGCGCAGGTCCCAGGCGGTGGGGGAATTGCGCGCGCTCATCAGGCCACGCAGGGTCACGGTCTCGCGGTCGGTCTCGGTGACCTGGAGGTTGACGACATTGCCGTCCCAGCGGGGGTTGGAGGTGACGAGCTCGGTCAGCTTCTCGCGCACCGCCGCCACGGGCACGGTGTAGTCGAGATACCAGAAGACCGAGCCGATCACGCTGGCCGTCTCTCGGGTCCAGTTCTGGAACGGCTGCTCGATGAACCAGGTGAGCGGGACGACCATGCGCCGCCAGTCCCAGATGCGGACGATGACATAGGTGGCGAAGATCTCCTCCACCCAGCCCCATTCGCCCTCGACGATCACCACGTCGTCGATGCGGATCGGCTGGGTCAGGGCGATCTGGATGCCCGCGATGAGGTTCGACAGGACGGGCCGCGCGGCGAATCCCACGACGAGCCCCGCGACGCCCGCCGAGGCGAACAGGCTGACGCCATACTGGCGCACGCTCTCGAAGGTCATCAGGGCCACGGCAGCGGTCACGAGAACGATCAGGATGTCGACCGCCCGGCGCAGCACCCTCAGCTGGGTGATGAACTTTCGCGCGCGGAGGTTGTCCTCGATGTCGAGCCGGTGGCGGCGGAGGGACCGTTCGGTGAAGTAGCCGGTGAGCAGGATCAGCGTCCAGCCGATCAGCACGATGATCAGCACCAGGGCGCCCTGCTGGACGAAGCGGTCGAGCCCCGGGGGCAGTCTGACATTGGGCACCGAGAAGGCGAGCGCCGTCAGGACGAACACGAGCCGGATCGGGCGGCGGGCCCGCCGCAGAAGGCCGGCGGTCAGGCTCTGGCGGCCGGCGGTGCGACGCAGGAGGAGGCGGAACAGGAGGCCGTGGAGCAGCACCGCGGCAAGGATCGCGCCGACCACGAAGAGGAGACCCCAGACCGAGGACGGCAGAGTCAGGCCGGAGACGGTCTCGTCGATGCGGGAGAGCCACTCCGGCATCGGCCTACCAGAACCAGATGACGAAGCCGGCCATGAGGACGATCAGGATGCCGCTGAGCAGCGTGCGGTCGAGCCAGATCGGCCGCTCGAGCTGGGCGAAGAGGTGCTTCGTCTCGGAGGCGGACCAGACGAGGTCCCTGGTGTTCTCCTTCTCCGGGGCCTTTGTGGCCCAGCTGATGCCGAGATGGGTCGCGATGCCGATCAGCATCATGATCGAGGACATGGCCGTGTAGTGGATCGCGGGCAGGCCCGCCTGCTCCCAGACGTCGAAGACCTCCTTCAGCAGGAACAGCGGCACGCCGATGACGAGGCCGATGAGGATGGTCCAGAAGGCGCCGTTGGCGTTCAGCCACGAGATGAAGATGCCGAGGATGTAGACCACCACGATGGGCGGCACGACATAGGAGAGGGACGACTGGAAGTAGCTGAACAGGCTTTCGAAGTTGGCGATGAGCGGCGCGGTGACGGCGCCGATCACCATGGCGATGCCGGTGACCGCGCGACCGATCCGGATCTGCACCTTGTCGTTCAGGTCGCCTTTCCAGGGCAGGACGAAATCCTTGGTCACCAGCGTGCCCGCCGAGTTGAGCGCGGAGTCGAGGGAAGACATGATCGCGGCGATCAGCGCCGCCATGATCAGGCCGCGGATGCCGATGGGCATGAGCTCGAAGGCGAGCGTGGGAAAGGCGAGGTCGGGGGTCTCGAGGTCGGGATAGAGCTTCAGCGCGATGAGGCCGGGCAGGATCAGCAGGAAGATGTTCGGCAGTTTCAGGAAGCCCGCGAAGAGCGCGCCGATCTGGCCTTCCTTGAGGTCCTTGGCGCCCAGTGCCCGCTGGACCACGAACTGGTTGATCGAAAAGTAGTAGAAGCCGAGCAGGATCACGCCCCAGATGCCGTACCAGGGCAGGAACTCGCTGTCGGCGGGCAGGACGAGCTGGGTCTTCTCGGGTTCGATGTCGACGAAGAGCTCTTCCCAGCCGCCGATGCGGTCGAGGCCGATCCAGAACATCGCCGCCGCGCCGATGATCAGCAGGACCGCCTGCACCGTATCGGTGACGACCACGGCGGAGAGCCCGCCGAGGATCGTGTAGAGGCCCGCGACGAGGGCGAGCACGGCGACGGCGGTCCAGAGGTTGAGAAAGCCGAAGACGTTGGAGATCACCAGTCCGCCCGCGTAGAGCGCGCCCGCCGTGTCGATGAAGAGGATGGCGAGGATGGTGAAGACGGAGAACACCCGGCGGGAGCGCACGTCGTAGCGTTCCTCGAGGAATTCGGGGACCGTCGATACCTTGGCGCGCAGGTAGGACGGCAGGATGAAGATGGCGAAGATGATCAGGACGAAGGCGCCCGTCCATTCCCAGTTGTAGATCGCCACGCCGTTCTCGTAGGCGCCGCCGAGCGTGCCCACGAAGGACGAGCCCGACATGTTCGACGCGAAGAGGGAGAAGCCGATGAGGTACCAGGGCAGGGAGCGGCCGGCGAGGAAGTAGCCGTCGGAGCCCTTGCCCTCGATCTTCTTCGAGACATAGACGCCATGGGCGATGATGACGACGAAATAGGCGACGACGATCACGTAGTCGATGATGGCGAGGTCGAAGGTGGCGTCGCCCATGGGGATGGCTCCTTTGGGGAGGCTGGCGTGCGGTTGCGGGTCCAACCTTGGGTGAACCCGGGGTGTTCCTTCAGCGCGGCGGTCAGCCGGCGCCCGAGCCCGTCAGGCTGCCGCCCACGGTGATGATGGCGAAGCCGACGCTGCTCATCACCAGAAGGCCGAGGACGGCGAAAAGGCCGTCGCGGGCGAGAAGGCCCAGCGCCATGAGCGTGACGGCGCCTCCGAGGATCGAGGAGGAGAAGGGCACGATCTCGAGGAACGGCATGGCGAGGCCGCAGAGCAGGCAGGCGGCTTCGATCACCCAGCGGCCGGGGCGGCGGATCAGCACGGAAAAGCGCTCGCGGGAATGGTCGTCGAGCCATGTCGCGGTCTTGCAGAGCTTCGACAGCGCGGATCTGGCGCGCGCGCCGGTGACCTTCCTGTGGGTCAGGAAATCCGGCAGCCAGAGCTCCGTCCGGTGCGGCCAGATCATCTGGGCGGAGATGATCGCGATGGTGATGCCGCAGAGCGAGGAGAAGAGCGGGATGCCGGAGAGCGGCGAGAGCACCAGAAGCGCGGGCACCATGAGGACGGGGTGGAAGGACCGCTCGCCGAAGGCTTCGACCGCCTCGCCGAGGCTGACGCTGTCGCCCTGGGCGACGCTGTCGAGGCGGTTCACGATGTCCTGCACGGGGTGCGCGCGGTCCTGGGGGTGTTCGGTCGCGTCGGTCATGGTCAGTTCGCCGCGCGCAGGCGGAGTTCGACCGTGTCGGCGAGGCGCAGGGACAGGGCGGCGATGGTGAGTGTGGAGTTCACGCAGGCCGAGGAGGGAAAGACCGAGGAGGACGCGACCCAGAGGTTTTCGGTCCCGTGGACCCGGCAGTCGGCGTCCACGACGCTGGTTTCGGGGTCGGTGCCCATGATCGTGCCGCCCATGATGTGGTTGTTGTTGGCGAAGCCGTCCGAACCGTCGTCCACCGAGACCAGCTCCGCGCCGAGGATGTCCACGATCTCGCGGTAGACCTCTGCGCTGTGGCGCGCGCTGTCGCGCACATAGTCGCCGACCTCCCACCAGATCTCGGGCCGGGCAAGGCCGAGGCCGTCGGTCTGGCTGTCCGAGAGCGTCAGGCGGTTGCGCGCGAGGGGAAGCTGTTCGTGGAAGTTGTTGATCGCGCAGCGGCGGGACGCGAGATCGCGGACGGTCTCGCGCAGCTCCGCGCCGGTCAGACCCTCCTCCACCTTCTCGTCGACGATGCCGGCGACGGAGGAGGCGTTCCAGAGATGCAGCTTCTTCGCCGCGTAACGCGACCGGAACTCGCCGTCGCGCCAGCGCAGGATCGAGGTCATCTCCTGGGGGCCGCGACCGGGCCAGACCGGCTCGGGCATGTCGAAGACGACCGAGGTTCCGGGGTGATCCATCAGGTAGCGGCCCACCTGGTCGGTCGCGTTGCCGATGCCCTCGGGCGCGGTCTCCTGCGCGCTCAGGAGCATCAGGCGGGGCGTCTCGATGCCGTTGGCGGCGAGCACGATCTGGCGGGCGGCGACACGCCATTCCGCGCCGTCCGGGCGCCTGAAGAGGACCGCCTGCGCCACGCCCTCGGCGTCGAGTTCGACGAAGGTCACGACGGCGTCGGGCTCCACGCGGGCGCCCGCGGCCTCGGCGGCCTCGACTCCGTGGATGCCGTTGTACATGGCCCCGATGGGGCAGATCGGCATGCAGTTGTTGGCGCCGCAGCAGGGCGGGCGGCCGTCGTAGATGCGGTTGTTGCGGGCCACGGGCTCGGTCAGCATCTGGAAGCCGTGGGGATTGAGCGCCTCGGCGATGGTGCGGTCCATGTAGCTGAGGGGCAGCTCGTCCATCGGATAGGGCGCGGAGCGCGGGGCGAGGACGGTGTCGGGAGACGCGGCGGCCTCGTCGTTGCTCCCGGCGACGCCCATCCGGGTCTCGGCCTCGAGGTAGTAGGCCTCGAGGTCGTCGTAGGAGAGGGGCCAGTCCCGCCCCACCCCGTAGAGCGAGTTCAGCCGGAAATCGTTGGGCAGGAATCGCCAGGTGGCGGCGGCCCAGTGCCAGGTCGTCCCGCCCACGGCGCGGACGTACTGCTGGTTGTAGGGGTCGGGTCCGGTCTGGATCAGGTGCTCACCCCATTCCGTCGGCCGGGGTGCGGGCGCATGGGGCGGGTTCGGATAGGGCGCCATGAAATGGGTGTCGGCGCTGCGGCGCCAGTCGGCGACGATGGCGTCGCGCGCGATGCGGGGCCCGGCCTCGAGCATCAGCACCGACCGGCCGCGCCGAGCGAGGCTTTCGGCTGCCATCGCCCCCGCCACGCCCGCCCCCACGATCAGCACGTCCGGGGTGAGCGGATAATCGGTGGGGGCCATGGGTGCTGTCCTCTGTCGCTGTCGGATGTCCGGCGCGATGCGGCCGGCACGGCCCGGAAACGCGTCCCGCGCGGGGGTTGTTCCTGAGGTCTCAGCCGCCGCCCGCGAGGGTCTGGATCAGGATCGCCGCCGCATAGACGACGAGGATGCCCACGCTTTCGAGACCGATGTTCCCGGGACCCTCCTTCTGCCGGAAGAGCTGCCCGAGGGTGAGGATCGCCGTCATGATCAGTCCGACCGTGATCCAGAAGAGATCGTCGCGGCCGACCGCGTGGTAGAGAGACCCCTCGCGGTAGGCGCCATCGGCGGCCACGAGAAACAGCGTGTCGAAGGTGTTGCCGCCGATGATCCCGCCCATGGCCAGTTGCAGCGCGCCGCGGCGCACGGCCGCGAGGGTGGTGATCAGTTCGGGCAGCGAGGTGACCACGGCGGTCATCAGCGCGCCCACGACCGAGGCGCGGATGTCGAACCGGTCGGTGAGCTCGCCCGCCACCTGCGCCACGACCCAGCCCGCAGTGGCCATGGCGAGCATCAGAGCCGCGAAGGAAGCCACGAGACGCGGCGTGGAGGGCGCGTCGGCCTCTTCCTCGTCGGGGGTGTCGGTATCGGTCTCCGTGGTCTCGACCGCCTCCCACATGGGCTTCTGCCGCACGAGGTGGGTGGCGTAGACGCCGCCGAGGTAGATCGCGAGCAGCAGGACCGACACCGGATGAACGCCGAGCAGGGTCACGTCCGGTCCGAGCCACGCCGCCAGCGGCAGGGCCAGCATCAGCATCAGCAGCGCGCCCTGGAAGACGTTGGCCATGTCGGCGGCGGCATGTTCGAGATTGGCGCGCCGGTGCACGACGTCGGCGATTGCGAGGAACGCCGTCTGCGCCGCGATGCCGCCGATGCCGTTCGAGAAGGCGAGCGAGGCGCGGCCGTCGACGGCGGCGGTGACCGAGACGATGGTGCCCGAGAGCGAGGTGGAGGCGCCGAGGAGCACGCCTCCGACGATGGCCTCGCCGAGGCCCGTGCGGTCTGCGATCAGGTCGGCCTGGCCTGTCATCCTGGTGCCGCCGAAGACGATGACCAGCGCGGCGACGGCGAAGACGCCCAGAAGGATCGGTGTGGAAAGGGCGCCGAACATGAGCCCACAACCCCGGCGGGCCGGATTGGTTCAGCCACAGCTTCCGGGGTCCGGCGGCATGACCTTCGGGAACCTCCGGGCCGGGCCGCTGGTTCTGTCGGGAACCTTCGGAGAGGCGGACGTGTCAGGCGGCCAGCGCAACGTGATCTGGGCGGCACGCCCCGCCGCGGTCTGGAAGGCCCTGCAATCGCAGGGGCATGTGGTGGCCGCCGTGTTCGTGCCGCCCTGGGCGCTGGCCCTCGGAGAGGCGGAGTGGACGCTGGCGCTGGCGCTGGCGCCGGGCGTGGCGCTGCCGCTCGGCGCGGGACTGGCGGCACGCCGGCGCGGACCGCCCCCGGGTCTGCGGCAGATCGAGGGGATGGCGGTCTTCGTGCTGCTGTTCGTGGTGGTCGCGATCCTCGCGGTTCCCGGGTTCCTCGCCCTCGGGATGCCGCCACTGGATGCGCTGTTCGAATCCGTCTCGGGCATCACCTCGACCGGGCTCACGCTGGCGCAGAACACCATGGACTGGCCGCTGGCGGGGCACCTCCTGCGGGCGTGGATGCAATGGGCCGGCGGCTTCGCCATCGCGGTGGCGGGCGTGGCGCTGATCCTCGGTCCCGGCAGCGGGTCGCGGGGCGCCGCGCAGTCCATCGGGCAGGCGGGGATCGGCGAGCGCGACCTGATCAGCTCGACCCGAGCGCAGGCGCGGTCGCTGCTGATCGTCTACGGGCTGCTGACGATGGCGGCGATCCTGCTCCTGCTGCCGCTGATGCCCTCGTGGTGGGAGGCGGTGGCGGTGGCGCTGACGGCCGTGTCCACGGGCGGCTTCACGCCCCGGCCTGACAGCCTCGCGAGCTACGGCACGGCGGCGCAGGTCGCCACGCTGGTCATCTGCGCGGCCACCGCCGTGTCGCTGCTGGGCTACATCATCGCGGAACGCAGCGGGCCGCGGCTGGCGCTTCGGAAGAGCAACGCCGGGCCGGTGCTGGCGCTGCTGCTGGCGGGACTCGCCCTGACGGCGGGGCTGGCGTGGCGCGCGGGCGCGGACCCGGAGGGCATCCTCGCGGCGGCGCTGAACTATGCCAGCGGGGCCACCACGGCGGGCTTTTCCGTCAGCGCCGTCTCGAACGCGCCGGCGGTGGTGGCGATGATCCTCGCGGGCATGGTGATCGGGGGCGGGATAGGCTCGACGGCGGGCGGGCTCAAGGTGGACCGGCTCGTGGTCTTCGCACGGACCGTGACGCTCACCTCGGTGCGGATGCGCGCGCCGCCGCGGGCGGTCACCGTGCTGGAGGAGCACGGCCACAAGGTCTCGCCGGACCGGCTGATCGGCATGGTGGCGGTGGCGCTGCTCTATGCCGGCACCCTGCTCGCCGCCTGGGTGATCTTTCTCGCGGCGGGGCAGGATGCGCTGGGCGCGCTCTTCGACATCGTCTCGGCGCTGTCGACGGTGGGGCTGTCGTCGGGTCTGACCGGGCCGGATCTGGCGCCGGGGCTGAAGGCGGTGCTGATCGCGGCGATGCTGCTGGGGCGGCTCGAGTTCATCGCGCTTCTGGTCGTGCTCTCGCCCGGCACATGGTCGCCGCGTCCGTTTCAGAACAGCCGGAAAGGAGCATGACATGCGGATCGTCATCATCGGCGCGTCCCGGTTCGGGATCGCGACCGCGGAGCAGCTGATCGAGAACGGGCACGAGGTCGTCCTGATAGACAAGGATGCGACCAAGCTGGAGCACCTCGCGGAAGAGCTCGACTGCGGCTTCATCGAGGGCGACGGGTCGCTGCCCTCTGTGCAGAGGGATGCCTTCGGCGACCATGCGGACGCGCTGGTCGCGCTGACCAACCAGGACGACGAGAACATCCTCGCGGCTCTCGTGGGAAAGTCCGTCGGCTTCGGGAGGGTTGTCCCGCAGATCGTGCGGCAGGAGCTTCTGGCGGTCTGCGAGGAGCTGGAGCTCGAGAACCTGATCACGCCCCATGCCACCGTTGCCCGCTCCATCGTGCGCTCGCTGGAGGAAAAGAGCGAGGCCTCGCTGGACCTGCGCACGCACCGGGCCTTCGAGGTGCTGTTCTACAAGGTCGGCGCGCCCTGCGCCGGGAACACGATCCGCGATCTCGATCTGCCCCGAGACGTGCGTGTGATCGCCCTGTCCCGGGGCGAGGAGGAGCGGCTCGTGGAGAACGACACCCGGCTCGAGGAGGGCGACGGGCTGATCGTCGCCGTGGCGCCCGAGGCACAGGAGCGCATGGACGAGATCATGTCGAAGGAGCGCGGCGAGGAGGAGACCCGACAGGACGGCGAGGAGGACTAGGTGGAACAAGCTCCGGCCGGGACCGTTTTGAAGCCAGTTCACCGATCCCGCGAAAGGAGCCGCCCCGATGATCCCTTTCTCCCGCCGTGCGGTGCTGATGGGTCTTGGCGCCGCCGGCCTGTCGGCCGCTGTCCCCGGACCGGCCAAGGCGCAGAACCCGTTCCAGAGGATCGACGGGCGGCCGTGGTTCTTTCTGTCGGATGCAGAGGCGAGGTTCTTCGCGGCGGCGGGCGACACGCTGATCCCGGGCGACGAGTTTCCGTCGGCGACCCAGGCGGGGGTCGTGGATTTCATCGACCTGCAGCTGGCCGGGCCCTACGGCCAGGGGGCCACGCTCTACCTGAAGGGGCCGTTCCCGCAGGGGACGTCGGCCCAGGGCTGGCAGATGCCCTACACGCCCGCCGATCTCTTCCGCCGCGGCATCGCGCTGATGGGCGACAGCGGAACGCCGCTCGCCGATCTCGATGCCGAGGGGCGCAACGACGCCATGACGCGGCTGAGCGAGGGGGAGACGGACATCGGCCCGGACATTCCGGCGACGGGCTTATTCGACGAGCTCTGGGCGCTGGTGCGCGAGGGCTACTTCGCCGACCCGATCTATGGCGGCAACCGCGACTACGCGGGCTGGGAGATGGTGGGCTTCCCCGGCGCCCATGCCTACTACCTCGATTTCGTCGAGGTGAACGCCCCTTACCCCGTCCAGCCCCGCGGCATCGCCCATGTCCCCGGCACCAACCGCCCGGCGGAGTTCCCCGGCGCGCGGCGGGGGGGCTGAGGCATGGTCACGACGCTTCCCAAGACAGATGTGGTGATCGTGGGTGCGGGCTGGACCGGCCTCGCCGCGGCCTACGAGCTTGCCCATAACGGGCAGCGCTGCGTGGTGCTGGAACGCGGCAGCTACCGCCACGACGCCACCGATTTCGCCGGCCCCGAGGAGCATGACGAGCTGAAATACGCCCGGCGCAAGGAGCACATGATCGACACGCCGGTGAAAACGCTGTCGTTCCGCAACAACCGGGACGAACAGGCGCTCCCGATGCGGCGGCTGGGGTCCTTCCTGCCCGGAAAGGGGCTCGGTGGCGCGGGCATCCACTGGAACGGCCAGCTCTGGCGGCCGCTGCCCTCGGATCTCGAGATGCGCAGCCATTACACGGACCGCTACGGTGCCAGCATCCTCGACGGGATGACCGTGCAAGACTGGGGCGTCACCTATGACGAACTCGAGCCGCATCTCGATTTCTTCGACCGGATCTGCGGGACGGCGGGCATCGCGGGCAATATCGGCGGAGAGATCCAGGAGGGCGGAAACCCCTTCGAGGGGCCGCGGAGCGCGCCCTACCCGAACCCGCCGATGAAGACGCCGCCGCCCTTGCAGCGGTTTCACGACGCGGCGCAGGGCATGGGGCTGCATCCGTTCCAGATGCCCTCGGCGAACGTCACCCAGTCCTACGAGAACCCGTATGGCGCGCAGCTTCATCCCTGCACCTATTGCGGCTTCTGCGAGCGGTTCGGCTGCGGCTACTATGCCAAGGCGGACCCGATCATCTGCATCTACGACCGGCTGAAGGGGCACGAGAATTTCGAGCTGAGGTTCGAGACCCATGTGCTCCGGGTCGAGAAATCCTCGGACGGGCAGACGGTCACCGGGGTGACCTATGTGGATGCCGAGGGGCGCGAGGTGTTCCAGCCGGCGGACGTGGTGTGCCTCAATGCCTACGGGCTCTGGAACGTGCACCTCATGCTCGTCTCGGGCCTGGGCGAACGCTACGACCCCGCCACGGGCGAGGGAACGCTGGGCCGCAACTATGCCTACCAGACCATCGCCGCGGTTTCCGTGATCTTCGAGGAGGACGTCTGGTCGAACCCCTTCATCGGCGCGGGCGCGCTGGGGATGACGGTGGACGACTACAACGGCGACAATTTCGATCACACCGGGCTCGGTTTCGTGGGCGGCGGCTACATCTCGGCCAACCAGACGAACGGCCGGCCGATCAACTATCAGCCGGTGCCGCCCGGAACGCCGTCCTGGGGCCTCGAGTGGAAGCAGGCCCTGCGGGAGACCTATGCGCACCATGTGGGGATCGTCTGCCATGGCTCCTCGATGTCGGTGCCGGAGAACTATCTCGACCTCGACCCGACCTGGACGGACGACTACGGCCAGCCGTTGCTGCGGCTGACCTTCGACTTTCCCGACAACGACCGGCGGATGGCGGCCTGGGTGCTCGACCGCGCCGAGGAGATCGCCCGGAACATGGAGGGCGTGCGGCACATCTCCACCAGCAACAACGCGGCGGAGGGCGAAGCCTATTCCATCGTGCCCTACCAGACCACGCACAACACCGGCGGCGCGGTCATGGGCACCGATCCCGCCACGAGCGTGGTCAACCGCTACGGACAGCACTGGGATTACCACAACGTCTTCGTATTCGGCGCCTGCCTCTTTCCGCAGAACCTCGGCTACAACCCCACGGGTCCGCTGATGGGGCTCGCCTACTGGACGATCGAGCACATGAAGCGGGACTACCTGCCCGATCCCCGCCCGCTGATGGACGCCTGAAGGAGACCGCGATGCCGACGCGCAAGACCAGACTGACCGCCGGCGCCGCTGTCGCGATCGCCGTGGCCGTGGCCGTGCCGATGCTGACGGACGCCCAGGATTACGCGCCCTTCACCGGGGGGCCGACGGCGGACGATCTCGACCGCCTGCTCGAGGAACCGGACGACGCGCTCGTCGTGCCGGGACGCGAGCCCGTGGACGAGGCGACGCTGGAGGCGGGCCGGCTCGTGGCCATGGGCGGCACCGAGGCGGGCGGCTCCTCCATGGCCTGCATCACCTGCCACGGGGCCAACGGGCAGGGCGACGGGTCCGGCGCCTTTCCGCGTCTTACCGGCCAGCCCGCCTGGTATCTCTACAAGCAGCTCGCGGACTATGCCGAAGGCTCGCGTCCGAACCGCGTGATGTCGGGCATCGCCGAGCGCATGACGGAGGCGGAGATGGAGGCGGTGGCGCTCTACTACGCTGCCGTGGATGCACCCTTCCGGCCCGTGCGCGGAGAGGTCAACGGCCTGACGCTGCAATGGGGCGGCCAGCTCGCCGCGGTGGGATCGGCCGAACAGGGCATTCCCGCCTGCGTCAACTGCCACGGGGCCAGCGGCTCCGGACTGCCGCCCTCGGTCCCCTACCTCGCCGGGCAGTATGCCGACTACATGGTGCTGCAGCTGCAGCTCTGGAAGGCCGGAATCCGCGACAACGACGCCATGGACGTGATGTCCACCATCGCTGACAAGATGACCGAGGAGGACATGCGCGCGGTCTCGGAGTATTTCGCCCGCGTCCGGCCCGAGGAGGATCGTCGGGAGGGGTCCGGGGGAGCCGTCCGCATCCTTGAGCAGGAAGAGCCCGTCGCCGCGCCCGATGCGAACGCCCTCCTGCCGCTCGGCGACTAGGCCCGCCATGACCAGCCGTGCCATCAGTCCGCGGGGCGCCGCATGACCGACCGTGCCGACAGCACCCTGGGCGTGTTCGGCGCCCAGTCGAGCCTCCTGCCCGCGGGCGAGGGCGCCGCGGCGGCGCTGGGTCTGACCAACGCGATGACGCTGGGGGGCGCCGCGATCTTCGTCATTGTCATGGCGTTCGTCTGGCTCGCCTGGCGGCGGCAGACGGGCGGGCGGACCTGGTGGATCCTCGGGGGCGGCGTCGTCTTTCCGCTGGTGGTGCTGGCGCTGCTCTTCGTGGCCTCCACCGGCGTCCTGCGCGCGGTGGCGGGCGGACGCGAGGATGCGGCGCTGACGATCGAGGTGACCGGCCACCAGTTCTGGTGGGACGTCGTCTACGACCCCGGGGGCCTTGCCATCCGCGACGCCAACGAGGTGGTGATGCCCGTGGGCGTCCCGGTGCGGATCGTGCTGAAATCAGAGGACGTGATCCATTCCTTCTGGGTCCCCAAGGTCGCGGGCAAGATGGACATGATCCCCGGCCGGGTGAACGAGACGGTGATGACCGCCACCGAGGCCGGCCGTTTCCGCGGGCAATGCGCCGAGTTCTGCGGCCTGTCGCATCCGCTGATGGCCTTCGAGATGGTGGCCGTGCCGCCCGACCATTTCCGCGCCTTCCTCGAGGACCTGCAGGGGGATGCGGCGGACGTGGCGGGACCCGCCGCCCGGGGCCGCGAGGTCTTTCTCGAGGCCGGCTGCGCCGCCTGCCACGCCGTCCGCGGCGTGGCCGAGGGCGCCCGGCTCGGCCCGGACCTCACCCGCGTGGGCGGCCGCGCCGCGCTGGGCGCGGGCATGTGGCCGATGAACGAAGGCAGTCTCGCGGGCTGGATCGCCGACGTGCAGGACATGAAGCCGGGCGCGAACATGCCCTCCTACGCTCACCTGTCCGGCCCCGATCTGCGCGCGCTGGCCCAGTGGCTGGGGAGCCTGCGATGACCGCCCACCCATACGGCCCGGAGCACCGTCTCCCCCGTTTCTCCGGCCCGACATATCCGGGGGGAGTCGCCGCGGGCGACGGGCGCAGCGCCCCCTCCGTCGGCGCCGCCGCCCCCGAAGGAGCCGCGCAATGGCGGTGACCGATCCCGAAACCCGGACCCCCTACGGCGGCGCGCGCAAGGGCGAGCCCGGCAAGACCTTCGACGAGATCTGGCAGCAGCCGCGGGGCCTGCGCTACTGGTCCGCCGTCAGCCACCAGGCGGTCGGCAAGCGGTTCATCGTCACGGGCTTCTGCTTCTTCCTGATCGCCGGGGTCCTCGCGCTCCTGGTCAGGACCCAGCTCATCGTGCCCGGGAACACCTTCCTCGACAGCGAGACCTACAACCAGGTCTTCACGATGCACGGGACGCTGATGATGTTCCTGTTCGCGATCCCCATTCTCGGGGGGTTCGCGGTCTATCTCATTCCGATGATGCTGGGCGCGCGGGACCTGATCTTTCCGCGGCTCGGGGCCTTCGGCTACTGGTGCTACCTGTTCGGGGGCATCATCCTGATGTCGTCGTTCCTCTTCGACGCCGCCCCGGACGGCGGCTGGTTCATGTACACCCCCCTGTCGTCGAACGAGTATTCGCCGGGCGCCGGACCCGACTTCTGGCTCATCGGGATCACCTTCGCCGAGATCGCCTCGGTCGCCACGGCGGTGGAGCTGATCGCAGCCATCCTCTGCGCCCGCGCGCCCGGCATGTCGCTGACGAAGATGCCGATCTTCGCGTGGTACATCCTGATCTTCGCCTTCATGATCGCCGTCGGCTTTCCGCCGCTGATCATCGGCTCGATCCTGCTCGAGGCCCAGCGGCTCCTGGGCCTGCCGTTCTACGACGCGGCGCTGGGCGGCGATCCCCTGCTCTGGCAGCACCTCTTCTGGCTCTTCGGCCATCCCGAGGTCTACATCATCTTCCTGCCCGCCGCGGGCATGGTGGCGACGATGCTGCCCACCTTCGTGGGCAAGCCGCTTTTCGGCTACGGCTTCGTCGTCGCGGCGGTGATCTCCATGGGGTTCATCTCCTTCGGGCTCTGGGCGCACCACATGTTCGCCACCGGCCTGCCGATCCTGTCGCTGACGCTGTTCTCGGCGGCGTCCACCATGGTCGCGGTGCCCACGGGCGTGCAGATCTTCTCCTTCATCGCGACCTTGGCCGAGGCGCGGCCGCGGCTGACGGTGCCCATGCATTTCATCCTCGGGTTCCTGTTCATCTTCGTCCTGGGCGGGCTGACGGGCGTCATGCTCGCGAGCGTGCCCTTCAACCTGCAGGCCCATGACAGCTACTTCGTCGTGGCGCATCTGCATTACGTGCTGATCGGCGGCATGGTCTTTCCGCTCTTCGGCGCCTTCTACTACTGGGCGCCGCTCTTCACCGGGCGGATGATGTCGGAGGTGCTGGGGCGCTGGGTCTTCTGGCTGATGTTCACCGGCTTCAACCTGACCTTCCTGCTGATGCACCTGACCGGGATGCGGGGAATGCCGCGGCGCATCGCGACCTATCCCGAGGGCATCGGCTGGGACAGGCTCAACCTTTTGTCGACGCTGGGGTCCTACATCCTCGCCGCGGGCGTCCTGCTCTTCGTGGTGGATTTCATCCGGCACCGCCGGGTCGGCCCCCATGCAGGACGCAACCCCTGGGGCGCCGCGACGCTGGAATGGCTCTATCCGCTGCCGAATCCCAATTTCAACTTCCACGCCATCCCTGCGGTGCGCAGCCGCGAGCCGCTCTGGGACCAGCCCGAGCTGACGGACCGGCGGGCGGAGCGGATCGACGGCGTCCTGCGCGGCACGGCGGACAGCCGGCGGGAGACGATCTCCTGCGACCCGATCACCGGCGAGCCGATCCAGATCGCGCGCCTGCCGCATCCGACCTGGACGCCGTTCTTCGCGGCACTGGGGCTGGCGGTGGCCTTCGGGGCGCTTCTGGCCTCGTTCTACTGGATCTCGCTCGCGGGTCTCTGCTTCTCGGTGCTGGTGTTCCTTCTCTGGGCCTGGGAGCCCTCGGACGCCGGGGTCCTGCGCCCGGACGGGATGGGGCGGACGCTGCCGGTGGATCTCGCCGACCGGCGCAGTCACACCCATGTGGTGGTCGTGGGCCTGCTGCTGGTGCTTTTCGCGCTCCACGCCTCCCTGATCTTCGGCGGGCTCTACCTGTGGAACGTCGTGCCGGACTTCGCGGAGCTGACGGTCCGGCCCCTCGGACTGCCGCTCATCCTCGCCGCGGGCGCCGCCCTGGCGATGGCCGTCGCGGGGACGGTTGCCCGCCGGTGGGCGCTGTCGGAGCGGATCGGGGCGAGCGGCGCGATGTCGGGGCTCACGGCCCTCCTCGCTGCAGGAACGACGGCGGCGCTGGGTTGGGCGATCCTGCCGGTCTCGCCCTTCGACACGGCGCTGGGCGCGGTGATCTGGGCCACGGTGACCTTCGTCGCCGTCCTGTCGGCGGCCGCGGTGCTCTGGGGGCTGTTCAACCTCGCCCGCGATCTCACCGGGGCCACGCGACCCGGGCAGGCGCGGCACGCCTTCAACCTCGCCACCTATGCCAAGGGCCTCGCCGCGATGGCGCTGGCGACGGCGGGTCTCCTGCTGGCCTTCGCCCTGACGGGAGGCGCGTGATGGAGCGCGGGCGCGATATCCTGGCGCTTGTCGCCCCCGGCCTTGTCTGGGCGGTGCATTTCGTCCTCATCTACGCGCTCATTTCGGCGGCCTGCGCGCAGAGGGCGCTCATCGGTATGGGTACGGTCTGGATCGCGGGGCTGATCCTGACCGTCCTCGGGGTGGTGCTGGCGCTCTGGCCGCTCCGGCTGTCCAATGCGGAGAGCGTCCGCCGGGCGCTTCTCTGGAGCAGCGGCATCTTCGCCGCCGCCATCGTCGCGGATGGCGCGTTCGTCCTTCTCTTCCAGACCTGCGGAGGCTGACATGGATCCTCTCGCCTACGTTCCGTTCTGCGGCCCGCCGCCCGAGCCGGGGGCGCTGATGTCGCGCTGGCTACTCGATCCGGCCCTGCTTGCCGGGCTGGCTGTGGCGCTGGGTCTCGGGCTGTGGCTGGCGCGGGACCGGCGGCTGATGGCGGGGGGCTGGGTGCTGGTCGCGCTCCTTTTCGTGTCGCCGCTCTGCGCGCTGTCGATGGCGCTGTTTTCCGCGCGGGTTGCGCAGCATCTGATGTTGACGCTGGTGGCCGCCCCGCTGATCGCGGCGGCGCTGCCCTCCGTCCGGATGCCGCCGCTCGCGGCGGCGGGGCTCTTCGCCGCGGCGTTCTGGATCTGGCACGCGCCCGCGCCCTATACCGCGACGCTGGAGAGCGACCTCGTCTACTGGGCGATGCACCTGTCGCTGTTCGGGGCGGCCGTGCTCCTGTGGTCGGCGCTCGTGGCGGCGGTGCGGGAGGCCCCATTCGCGGCCTTCCTCGCGGTGGCGGTGACGGCGGCGCAGATGACGCTCTACGCGGTGCTGATCGTGTTGTCGCCCTCGGTCTGGCACGTCTGGCACCTGAGCACGGCGCCGCTCTGGGGACTGTCGGCGCTGGCGGACCAGGCGCTGGCGGGCGCCCTGATGTGGGTCGGCGGGGGACTCCTGATGGCGGTCAGCGTGGCGCTGGTGCTGTCGCGGCGGTTCCTCGCGGGAACAGCCGCGGGCGGCCGGACGTTGGCCGCGCAGGAGAGTTCGACGTGAGACACTGGAAGATCATCCTCGCCGTGGCCCTGTTGATCGCGCTGGTGCTGATCCTCTGGCCGGAACGGGCGCGGGCGCAGTCCAACGCGATCCTCGACTGCACGACCTGCCACGTCACCTCCGGGCCGCCGCCCGAGGAGGCGGCGCTCTATCCCGTGCTGAACGGCAAGCCCTCGCGCTATATCGAGCGGCAGCTCTGGGCCTACCGCGAGGACTACCGGGAGCATCCGCAGATGAGCGCCACGGCGACCGCGCTGGGCGAGGGAGCGGCGGCGGCGGCGCGGCTTTACGCGGACCTGCCGCCGATCCGGGTGACCGAGCCGGAGGGCGAGGCGCCGGCGCTGATCACCGAGGGCGACTGGGAGCGGGGGCTGGCGCCATGTTCCATGTGTCACGGCCTCGAGGAGGACATGCGGGCGCAGCTTGCGCCGCTGCTGCACGGCCAGCCGCGGAGCTACCTCGCCCATGAACTGCGGGCCTATGCGGACGGCACCCGGCGGAGCGACCCGATGGGACGGATGCGCGCCTATGCGAGCCGGCTGACGGAGAGCGAGATCGGCGAGCTGGCGGCGTGGTACGCCAGTTCGCGCGAAGGGGTGGATGTGGAATGACGGAGGCGAGGCTTTCCCGGCGGTCGCTGCTTGCGGGCGGGCTGGCGCTCTCGGCCCTCGCCACGGCGGCTCCGCTGCGGGCTCAGGTGGCGCGGGTGGAGGGTCCGAGCTTCGTGGACCTCGCGGCGCGGCTGCGGGAGCTGACCGGGTTCGATCCCCTTCCCCGCGACCTCCTGTCGGCCTTCGCGGAGGCATCGGGAGAGGATGGCGTGTTCCGGGCCGGGATCATGGAGGACGGCGACGCGGCGGCGCAGCGGCGGGCGATCAAGGCGCTCTATCACGGGATCCTGGCGCCCGAGGGCGACGAGGGCGAGCCGGTGCGGCTGGGCTATGCGAGCGCGCTTCAATGGGCGGCGATCGAGGAGACGAACAACGTGCCGAGCTGGTGCGGGGGGGTTCCGGGATACTGGTCTGAGCCGCCGGAGCTGCCGGGCTGACAGGCGTTCACGATGAGACGGGGGTTCATGTCCTTGATTTCGCATCCGAATCCTGCGCAACGGGTTTCGGGACGGTGGGATATGGGCGTCTTGAGAAATGTGTGCCGAGTGATCCGCACCGGCGTGGCGCCATGACGTGAGTCCGTGCAGCAGGAACGGACAAGAGGGATGACCCGTCGTCCTGACCCCTGCTCCGATCTTTCTGCGATCCGTTGGCTGACCCGGCAGGAGAGCGACGCGGCCCCACCGCGCATCTGCGCGAGGCAATCCGCCACCAGCGTGAATTACGCTTGTCTTGCCCCTTCGTCAGACCGATGAATTCCGCAGATCAGGTCGTCTGGAAGGCAAACGCCCATGACACCCGCAGAACCGAAAGGCCGTGGTCACGCCCCGGGCGGCAGATGACCGAGCGTGCGGAGTTTCCGGAGAACCGGACCCTCAACCTCGTATTCGGCCTCGTCTTCCTCGGTATGGCGGTCGTGTGGTGGGTCCTGCTCTTTCCCTCGGGTGTTCCGACCCTGACCCGGGATACGACGGTGCTGCTGCTGGCGATCGCCGCCATGGCGGGGTTCGGCCTCTGGTCCCTGACGCGCCTGCGCAAGACCGCCGCGGTCGTCGTGGTGGACCATGACGGACTGACGGATCTGCGGCTGATGTCCGACCCGATCCCGTGGTCCGAACTAGATCGGTGCGACCTGGTGGTCGGCTACAGGGGGGTCCGGCGGCTTCGGCTGGTCCTGCGCCCCGGCTCGCCGGTCGCGGCACGGCTGGGCAGGCAAGAGGTCATCGTCAACGACCTGATGCTGACAGGCGGCGCGAGGGGCGTGCGCGAGGCCATCGCCCGGTTCGCGCCGCAGGTTCCGCGCGGCTGGTAACCGCCCGGTCATGCAGGCGCCCGCGTTGCGGCGCGGACCCGGGCAGACCGCGGGGGACGGGGTTCATCGCCTTTTCGGGAGACCCAGGGCGAGGCCCAGGGCGAAACCGGTGAGGGCGATGCCGCCGAGGGCGGTCCAGCGGGCGCGGTCCCCGTCGATGACGAGGGCGCGATCCGCGGCGAGGTGGCCGTACGAACCGGAGGCGGAGGCGGGATAGGGCGCGGGGTCCGCGAGGTTGTCCTGGCGGGGGCCCTCCTCCGGCCGGTCGGACATCTGCGCCTCGGCGCCGTCGGCGGCGAGCTTGTGGTCGAGCCAGTCGGGCGCCACCGCCTGACCCGCGGAGAGTTTCAGGACCGTGTTGCCCACGAGCAGTTCCCGCGGCCCCTCGAGCGCGGCGCGCAGGATCGCGTCGGCGGCGACTTCGGGGCTGTAGACCGGCTCGGCGGGCTTCGGTTGCCGCGGCAGGCGGTTGCGGGCCCAGTCGAATTGCGGCGTGTCGATGGAGGGAAGCTGCACGAGCGACAGGGTGATGTCGCGCCCCTCGCGGATCAGCTCGGACCGGAGCGAGCCGGTGAATCCGTTGATCGCGTGTTTCGAGGCCACATAGGCCGACTGGAAGGGCACGGAGCGGTAGGCGAGGCCGGAGCCCACGTTGACGATAGCGCCCCGGGTCATCAGGCGCAGGGCGGCGCGGCACCCGTTGACCTGGCCGAGGAAGGTGACGGCGACGATGCGCTCGAACTCGGCGGGCTCCACCTCGCGGAAGGGCGAGAACGAGGTGAGCATGGCGCAGTTGACCCAGATCTCGGGCGTGCCGAGTTCCGCCGCGAGCGCGTCGGCGGCTTTTTCGAGGGCCTCGTGGTCGGAGACATCGACGCTGGCTGTCACGATGCGGGGCAGTCCGCCCTCGCCGGGACCGTAGGCGCGGGCAATCTCCTCCAGCCGGTCCTCGCCCCGGGCGATCACGCCGACGCGGCAGCCCCGGGCCACGAGCGCATCCACCGTGGCGCGGCCGACGCCCGCCGAGCCGCCGCAGACGATGGCGGTCTTTCCGTGCAACTGGTCCATGTCATGCCTTTCGCGCGCCGGATGCGGCGCAGCTGTCGATCGCGGGAGGAAGCCGAAAGGCCCGGCCAAAGGGGGACCGGGCCTCGCGGCGGGAGCGGCGGGCGCTCAGGACTTGCCGGAGCCCGATCCTTCGGACTTCGAGCCCTCGGCCTTGGCGCCGTCGCGGGCGGCTTCGGAGACGCGCTTGGCGGCCTCCCGGGCCTGGTCGCGGGTCCGGTCGACGACTTCCTCGCCATCGGGGACGGCGTCCTTGACGTCGCGGACGGCCTCGGTGGCCACGGAGCGGGCCTCGTCCATCGCGGCGTTGGCGCCGGCGACGACGCGGGCGCGCTCCTCCTCGAAGACGGCGCGCGCCTCGTCCCAGAAGCGGTGGGCCATGGGGCCGAGGCGGCGGTTCTCCATGCGCGAGCCGGGAATCGCCGCGGCGATGGCGGCCCCCGCGGCCACGGCGAGGGCGCCGGCGGCCAGCGGGTTGTCGCGGATCATCCGGTTGGTTCCCGAGGCGCCGCTGCGCAGGCCTTCCCGGGCCTGTTCGGACATGTCGAGCGCCCGGCGGCGGGCTGCGATGACGCGCTTGCGCGCCTCTTCGCTCATGTCCTCGGTGCCTTCGGTGATGCGCTTGCGCAGCTCTTGGGTTCGGCCGCTCAGCTTGTCCCGCTGCTGGGCGAACTGCCCGCGGGTGCGGCTTTCAGTCCCGGCATAGCGGCCACGGACCCGCTCCTGGAGGCGCTGCGTCTGGGCGCGGACGGTGTCGCGCTCGACCCGGGGGGCGGCCAGAAGGGCGAGGCCCGCGATGATCATCGCGCTGCCCACCGGGTTGCGGCGGACGGTGTCCATGGCCGTGGAGACATAGCCGCCGTCGTCATCGTCATCCTCGTCGAGATAGCCCGGGTAGAAGCGGTCTGGGTCGTCCTCCGGGCCGAGCCCGAGGTCGTCGCCATAGGCATAGGGGTCGTCGACGTAGGGATCGGAGGCGGGATCGTCGAGCCAGGGATCGCGGGCGGCCGCGGCGTCGCGGCTCCACATGTCCTCCTCGGCGGAGATCGGACCGGCATGGGGATCCACCGTCCGCTTCAGCGGGCGGCCGGCACTGTCGAGGGGGACGCGGGGATCGTCGGGTGTGTTGTAGGTCATGGGTGTCTCTCCTGTCACTTGGGCGAACGCGGACGGACCGGAACGGGAACCGGCCGACGCTGTGGCGCACGCGGCGGCAGCACGGCGTCGGCGAGATCGCCGAGCCAGTCGGCCAGGCTCTTGCGGATCGTGTTCAGAAACGCGGGCATCGCGGTCTCCTTTGCGGCGGTTGGATATGGGGCCGGCCTGCAGCGCCCCTTGGCTTCACAACCAAAGCAGGCGGGCGATGTTCCGGCCGGACCGGGCGGAGAGGGCGCGGAACCGGGCTTTGCCACAAGTGTTGGGCGGGATGACGCCGGGACGGCCGAAGCGGCACATCCCCGGACACAGGATCTTATCGGAGAGTGACATGGACCTTGGCATTTCGGGCAAGACCGCCCTCATCACCGGCGCCGGCGGCGGCATGGGCAGCGAGACGGCGCGGCTCCTCGCCGCCGAGGGTGTCGAGGTGACGCTGACCGATCTCGATCCGGACCAGCTCGACGCGGTGGCGAAGGCGACCGGCGGCCGGGCGCAGGCCGCCGATCTCTCGACGCCCCAGGGCGCCGTGGACCTGGTGAACGCGGTGGGAAAGGAGTTCGACATCTTCGTCCATGCCGCGGGGGTCACGGGGGCCAAGGGCGATCCGCTCGAGATGACAGAGGAGGACTGGGAGCACGCCTGGCAGACGGATTTCATGTCCGCGGTGCGGCTGTCGCGGCACCTCGGGCCCGGGATGATCGGGCGCGGCTGGGGGCGGATGGTCTTCGTCACCTCGGAGAATGTCGCCCAGCCCTATCCCGACGAGACGGTCTACAACGTCGCCAAGAGCGCGCTGCTGAGTTTCTCGAAGAGCCTCGCCATGGCCCACGGGCAAGAGGGGCTGCGCGTCAACTGCGTGGCGCCCGCCTTCATCGAGACGCCGATGACGGACGGGATGATGGACAAGCTGGCCGAGAGCGAGGGAGTGAGCCGGGACGAGGCGGTGGAGGGGTTCCTCGAGTCCGACCGGCCGTTCCTGAACCTCAAGCGGCGGGGGCGGCCCGAGGAGGTGGCGCCGGTGATCGCACTTCTGTGCTCGGAGCACGCGTCCTTCGTGTCGGGGGCGAACTGGCGGGTGGACGGCGGCTCCGTCGGGTCGATCGAGACGTGAGCGGGCGACCCGCCTCCGAGGCGGAGGTGCGCGACCGGATCGGGGCGGTGCCGGTGACGGGCGGGCCCGAGGAGATGCGGGCGGCCTTCGCCCGGCTCATGGGCCCCGCGCCCGAGCTGGCGAGGGAGACCTTGGGCGGATGCGCCGTGGCGCGGGCCGGGGACGGTCCGGTCAGGGCGGTCTGGCTCCATGGCGGGGGCTATGTCTTCGGCAGTCCGGAAAGTCACGGCTGGGCGGCCCTGGCGCTGGCGGAGAGGCTGGGCGGGTCGGTGCTGCTGCCGGACTACGATCTGGCGCCCGAAGCGCCCTGGCCCGCGCAGATGACCGGGCCGCGGGCGGTGCTGGAGGCGCTCGGGCCGGAGGGGGCGGTGGCGCTGGTGGGCGACAGCGCGGGCGGGCATCTGGCGATGCGGCTCGCGCTGGAGGATCCGGCGCGGGTCCGCGCCCTGGCGCTGATCTCGCCCAACACCGACCGCAGCGGGCAGAGCGGAACCCGGAGGCGCGACAGCGATGCGATGAACGACGACGCCACGGACAGCCGGCTGGCGCGAATGGCCTTCGGGGATGCGGACCCGGCATCGGCGGAGGTCTCCCCGCTGCTGGCCGATCTCGGTGGCCTGCCGAAGCTGCTGATCCTCGCGGCGGGCGACGAGATCCTGCTCGACGACGCCCTCCTGCTGGCAAGGGCCGCGGCGCTCGCCGGGGTGCGGACGGACCTGAGGGTCTGGCCGGGGCTCTTTCACCTCTTTCCGCTCTGGCCGGAAGCCCTGCCGGAGGCGCGGGAGGCGCTGGACGCCATCGCCGGACATCTGCGGACATGACGGAAGGAGAAAGAGAATGGCCCACAGGATAACGCTGCTGGAGAAGGAGCCCGTGACGCATGACACCTGGCATCTGGTATTCGAGCGGCCAGCGGGGTTCACCTTCAGGCCCGGACAGGCAACGGACATGGCGCTCGATCTCGAGGGGATCGAGGAGGAGCGTCGGCCTTTCACCTTCACGTCCGCGCCCGATGCGGAGCGGCTGGAGTTCGTCATCAAGAGCTATCCCGACCACGAGGGGGTGACCGCGCGGCTGCCCGACCTGAGACCCGGCGACACGGCGCGGATCGGCGCGGCCTGGGGCGCGATCGAGGATCGCGGGCCTGGCGTGTTCATCGCGGGAGGCGCAGGGATCACGCCCTTCATCCCGATCCTGCGCGAGCAGGCGCAGAGGGAGGAGACGGGCCGATGCCTCGTCTTCGCCAACAAGACGGAGGCGGACATCATCCTGCGCGAGGAATGGGACGGCATGGCCGGGCTGGAGACGCTCTTCGTGACGGATGCGGAAGGGGACGGATTTCCGGACGGGCCGGTGGACGAGGAGCTTCTGGCCCCGCTCGTGGCGGAAGGCCGGCTCTTCTATTTCTGCGGACCGCCGCCGATGGCGGAGGCGGTGACCGAGGCGCTCGCGTCGCTGGGAGTCGGCGAGGAGAGGATCGTCACGGAGGACAAGCCCGCGGACGAGGAGAGGGCGCGGATGTTCGAGGAAACGTAGGCCGGGTCGCGGGCGGCAGGTGCGTTTCAGCGGAGCGTGAAGGGGGGGCGGGCAGAAGCCCGGCCCACGGGAGCATGACCGGGATCGGTCATGCCGCCTCGCTGGCCTTCGCTTCGGCGAACATCGTCTCTCCCCGCGCCTCGCGGTCCGCGGCGGCGGTGATGAGTTTTTCCCGGGCCTCGCAGGACAGGAACCACGCGGTGTCGGGGTTGGCGCAGGGCAGGCCGAAGGTCACCTCCTTGCCGAGGATATCGTGATCGGTGACCGCGACGAAGGCGTTGGCCCTGTCGTCGAGCTGTTCGGGATCGAGGCTGTCCATGATCCTGTCGAAATCCCGGCGCAGGGCCTCGACATCGGCATCATGGGCCAGCCGCAGCCGGATCAGCCAGTTCATCGGCCGCTCCTGCATCGTCCAGTTCTCGAAGGGCTCGGAGACGAACTCGCTCACCGGGACGATGAGCCGGATCCCCGTCCAGACCCTCAGCTGGACGAAAGTGAAGTGGATGCGCTCCACATGGCAGAGCCGGTCCTTGAAGGTGACCTTGTCGCCGATCCGCGCGGACTGGTTCAGCGCGATCTGCATGGAGGCCAGGATGTTGCCGAGGATCGTGCGCGCGGCGAAGCCGAAGACGAGGGTCAGGAGGCCCGCCGAGGCGAGGAACGAGAGGCCGAGGCCGGAGCTGAGCTGCGCCTCGTGCACGGCGACCACGATGGCGACGATCACCACGACGATGAGCACGGCCCGGCGAAACGCGGAGACCCGGGTGGCGATCGCGCGGCGGTGGTCTTCCTTGGCGTTCCGCAGGGTGGCGTCGTCGAAGGAGACGAGGTCCTCGATGATCACGTCCACCCCGCGCAGCACGAAGAGCAGGATGGCGAGCGCGAGGCCGAGGGCCACGAGGGGATCGGCGATGTGCGAGATTTCCGACGAGAAGGCGAAGAACCCGCCGATCAACCAGCCCGCCGTCGCGGTCGCCGCGAAGAGGGCGAGCGGCGCCCGGCCCGCGCGCATCAGCCGGGCGGCGCGGGAGGTGCCGCGGCTGATGCGGCCGACGCCGGCCCAGGCCAGCCATCCCGTCAGGGCCATGAGCGCGAGGCCCAGCGGCAGAGCCAGGAGCTCCCACCACATGAGCCCGAACCAGGCCTCTCCGCGCAAGGCATCCGGCAGGGACCGCTCCAGTCGGCTCGGCCCGTGGCGGGCGTAGATGTCGGGGATCTCGGCCACGGTCTCGCGCGAGAAGACCCAGACCGGCGCCATTCCGGGGGCCTCGACGCGGTTCACGCGGACGGGGATCGGCTGGGGATGCATCTCCGCCTGACCAAGCAGGATCGAGCGGCGGATCTCTCCGGAGAGGGCGTCCTCGGACCGCGCGGTATCGAGCAGGGCGTCCGGCCGGTCGGTGAGGGCCTCCCAGTCGATCACCACGGCCCGGTCGATCACGACGCCGAGCTGGTCGGCGAGCCGGCGCGCCTCCGCTTCGGTCCCCGCGACGCCGGTGACGTTGAGGTAGTGAACCGCGGCCTCGAGATCGTCCGAGCTCGTGGCGCGGAGAAAGCCGTCGACGGTGGCGCGGGGCGTCGCGCGGTCCACCCGGTCGGGGACGGGGCCGAGCTGCGGATTGAGCGCGTCGACCTCGAAGGTTTCCGGCGCGCCGCCTGCCCCGTCCTGGGCCGCGGAGGGGAGGGCCGCCACGAGGGCGAGACACAGGATCGTGAGGAACCGGCGGATCATGGCGATCCAACCGGGAAGCCGCGACGGCGGTTCCGGGGCTTTACGGCCGTGCGGGGATTTCGGACAAACCGGAACGCGCAGGACAGGACGACAGCCATGGCAAACCCCCTCTACGACCGTCTCTTCGGCCGCCATGCGGGCAGCGACGCGCCGTTCCTGATCGACGGCGCGGGCGGGGAGACGAGTTTCGCGGCGTTTCTCGCCCTCGCCGCGCGCATCGCGGGGGCCCTGAGGGAGGCGGGGCTGCGTCCGGGCGACAGGGTAGCGGCGCAGGTTGCGAAGTCGCCGGAGGCGCTGGCGCTCTATGCGGCCTGCGCGCGGTCCGGGCTGGTCTTCCTGCCGCTCAACACCGCCTATACGGCGGCGGAGCTTGGCTATTTCGTGGCCGACAGCGGGGCGGCCTGTCTCGTATGCGATCCGGCTCGGGAGGCGGATCTGGCCCCGGTCGCGGAGGGCTGCGGCGCGCGGCTCCTGACGCTGGACGGGGGCGGCGGCGGGACGCTGATGGCGCGGGCCAAGGGACAGTCGGAGGACTTCGCCACCGTGGCGCGGGGGGAGGAGGACCTGGCGGCGTTACTCTACACCTCGGGGACCACGGGGCGCTCCAAGGGAGCGATGCTGACGCAGCGCAACCTTCTGTCCAATGCGGCGACGCTGACCGAGCTGTGGCAGTTCACCGGGCGGGACGTGCTGCTGCACGCCTTGCCGATCTTTCACACGCACGGTCTCTTCGTGGCGACGAACGTGATGCTGGAGGCGGGTGGGTCGATGATCTTCCTGCCGGGATTCGAGGCCGGACGGGTGATCGACCTGATGCCCCGGGCCACGGCACTGATGGGGGTTCCGACCTTCTACACGCGGCTGCTGGAGGAGGACCGGTTCACCCGTGAGACGGCGGCGGGGATGCGGCTCTTCATCTCGGGCTCGGCGCCTCTGCTGGAGGAGACGCACCGCCAGTTCGAGGCGCGGACCGGGCATCGGATCCTCGAACGCTACGGGATGACGGAAACGAACATGAGCACGTCGAACCCCTACGAGGGCGAGCGACGGGCCGGGACAGTGGGGTTTCCGCTGCCGGGGGTGGAGCTGAAGATCACCGATCCCGAGAGCGGGGAGGGCCTGCCCGCGGGCGAGATCGGGATGATCGAGGTGCGCGGGCCGAACGTGTTCCGGGGCTACTGGGGGATGCCCGAGAAGACCGCGGCGGAACTGCGGGCGGACGGGTTCTTCATCACCGGCGATCTCGGGCGGGTGGATGCAGACGGCTACGTCCAGATCGTCGGGCGCGGGAAGGACCTGATCATCTCGGGCGGGCTGAACGTCTATCCCAAGGAGGTGGAGCTGGTGCTCGATGCCGTGCCGGGGGTGCTTGAAACGGCGGTGATCGGCGTGCCGCATGGCGATCTTGGAGAGGCGGTGGTGGCCGTGGTCGTGCCGGAGCCGGGCGCGGCGCCGGAGGAGGCCACGCTGATGGCGGCGGCAAACGAGGCGCTGGCGCGGTTCAAGCATCCGAAACGGATTGCCTTTCTCGACGCGCTGCCGCGGAATACGATGGGCAAGGTCCAGAAGGGCGCCTTGCGCGAGCGCTTCGCCGGGCTTTTCGGCGATGCGTGACCCCCTGCCCTGTCGGAGGACGAGATGAGCCTGCCCCGGAACATGTTCAAGGCGGCCCTGTCCGAGGGCCGGACGCAGCTGGGCTACTGGTGCAGCATCGACGACAGCGCCGCGACCGAAATGGCGGCGGGCTGCGGCTATGACTGGCTGCTGATCGATTGCGAGCATACGGCGATGGACCCGCGGTCGGTGCTGTCGCATCTGCAGGCGGTGGCGCCCTATCCGACGCAGGCGGTGGTGCGGCCGAGCTCTCTCGATGCGGCGGAGATCAAGAAGCTGCTCGATCTCGGCGCGCAATCGCTGATCGTGCCCTATGTGCGCGACGCGCAGGAGGCGCGGGAAGCGGCGGAGGCGGTGGACTACGCGCCGGGCGGCATCCGGGGGGTGGCCGGCCTGACGCGCGCGTCCCGTTTCGGCCGGGTGCAGGGCTACGCCGGGCGCGCGCGGGAGGAGATCTGTCTCATCGTGCAGATCGAGACTGTCAGCGCACTGGACGATCTGGAAGCGATCCTCGCCGTGCCGGGGGTTGACGGAGCGTTCGTCGGACCGGCGGATCTTGCCGCGAGCATGGGCTATCCGGGCGAGCCCGACCGTCCGGAGGTGCGGACCGCGGCGCTCGAGGCGATCCGGAGGATCCGGGCGGCGGGCAAGCCCGCCGGGTTCCTGACGCTGGACGAAGGGGGCATGGCCGAGGCGGTCGCGGCGGGCTGCAACTTTCCGGCGGTGGCGGTGGACGCGGCGCTGCTGCGGCAGGGGGCGGAGGCCACGCTGGCGCGATGGCGGGCGAAGGTGGGATGATCGGGCGGTCCCGCGGCGCCGGCTGGCCGGCGCATCAGTCGACGGCTGTCGACCGAGGGAGAGACCCCGGGACTTTCCGCCGCCGTCGCTTCTGAACGGCCTGCCGGGATGACCCGCGCCCCGGGGTCGCCAGGGCAGGACGTCGTGCCGTCAGGTGCCCCGGTCATGACCGGGTCTCTCGCACCGCTCCTCGTCCCGATCGCGGGTTTCGGACGTCGATCCGAAGGCCCGGGGCGATCTTCATGCTTCGTCCGAAACCGAGCGTGATGCTAACCTTACCTTGAGTAATCACAGGGTGGCACATGACGCTGAGAAGATCTCTTTCGGAGGCACTCGACCCGTCCATGCGGACGGAAAAGGGTCTGTCGAGGACCAATACCTGGATCGTCGTCCTGATCTGCCTTTCCATCGGCCTCGGCATCGCCGAGACGGAAGCGCTTCTGACCGAGGGGGTGGAGCACTATTACGGCATTGCGAATCTCGTTTTCCTCGCCATCTTCATGACGGAATATGCAGCACGGCTCTATGCCGCGCCCGAGAATCCGAAATACAAGAGCTCCCTGTCCTATGCGTTGACGTTATCCTCGACTCTGGATCTGCTTGTCATTCTGTCTTTTGCGCTTCCCTATTTCGGGCTGGAAACGGCGCTGCTGCGGGTCTTTCGAGCCGCCCGCCTGGTGAGGCTCGCCCGTCTGGGACGATACTCGCTGGCACTGCAGATGATCTACGAAGCGATAACGGACCGGAGGTATGAACTGGGCGTGAGTGCGGCCATCGCGTTGGGCCTGATGCTCCTCGCGTCCTCCGCCCTCTACTATGCGGAACGCACCGCACAACCGGATGTCTTCGGCAGCATTCCCCGCGCCATGTGGTGGTCCATCGCGACCCTGACGACGGTCGGATACGGAGACACCGTCCCGATAACGGTCCTGGGGAGAATAGCAGCCGGCCTGACGGCTGTGGCAGGTATCGGCCTGATCGCGCTTCCCACGGGAATCCTCGCGAGCGCCTTTACGGACGGGCTGTCGCGGGCGCGCAATCGGAAATAACGCATGATGGGTCACCCAGGCGGGTTTCCGGTCGCCCGCGGTTCCCCGACGCCGCCCTAGCCGTCCGAAAAGGCGATGCGGACGGGGCAGTGTTCCGCCTCGGCGGGCGCGGGCCAGATGGTTTCGGCGGGGGCGACGGCGGCCTCGAGGTCGTCGCGGTTTCCGGAGAGGGTGACGGCCACGGAAAGCCGGCGGGAGCCCTCGCGGCGCTCGAAGGCGCAGACGGGGCCTGCGGCAGGGAGCGGGCGGTAGTCGCCCGACAGGAAGAGCGCCGGATTGTCCCGGCGCAGGAGCAGCACGCGGTGGGTCAGGCCGAGCTTCATTCGGTCGAGGGAGGACAGCTCCGCGCTCCCGGACAGGGCCGCGCGGCGGCGGTCGAAATCGACGGCGCGGCGGTTGTCCGGATCGGTGAGGGAGAAGCTCGCCAGTTCGCAGCCCTGGTAGATGTCGGGAATGCCCGGGATCGTCAGCTTGAGCGCGGTCTGGATCAGGGTGAGCCGCTCCGAGGCCTGGATGATGGGCTCCACCTCCCGGGCGTGGCGGGGAAAGTGCTGCGCGAGGCGGCGGACGAAGGCCTGGGCGGCTTCCTCCAGTTCGAGGTCGGGGGCGGTCCAGAAGGTCTCGCTTTTCGCCTCGCGCAGGGCCTTGACGATGTGCTCCGCCAGCCGTTCGCCCAGGTCGCCGTCGCCGGGCTGGAGGGCGAGGAAGGTCTGGGCGACGTACCAGACGAGGTTCGGATTGAGGCGTTCGGGCGCGAAGCCGCGGCAGATGCGGAACCAGGCCTCGAAGGCCTCGGGCTCTCGGGTGATGGCGGCGATGCGCATGCGCGCATCCTCGGACCGCTTGGTGTCGTGGGAGGAGGTGAGCGTCAGGCCGTGAGGCATGAGTTCGGCCCGGCGTTCCATGGCGCGGTGAAAACCCGCGATGCCCAGAGGATCGTCGTCGGGCTCGCCGCCGACCTCGTTGGCCGACAGCAGGCGGACCTCGCGGTAGAAGGCGGTGTCCTCGGCGCTTTTCGCGACGGCCGCCCCGGTGACCTGTTGCAGGCGCAGGCGCAGGCGGGCGGTGTCGGCCCCGGGGCGGGTCAGGACCTCGGCGAGGAAGGGCACGGCGCCGGGGGCGTTGAGACTGGCTTCGGCGCGGGCGGCGGTGTCGCGGATCAGGCGGGCGTCGGCCGGCGCGATGTCGTCGGCGGTCATGTAGGTGCGGTAGCGGGGGAACGCCGCGATGAAGGCCAGTAGCGCCTCGCGCAGGGTCTCGGGGCCGAACTCGACACCCACGGGATCGGCTGCGGCGATCTCCCCGAGGAGGCGCTGCAAGGTCCAGAGCTCGGCGGCCAGTTCCTCCGTCATCACCTGCCGGCGGGCGCGGCGGATCACGGCCTCGACATCGTCGGTCCGGCCGGTGGCGGCGCGGTAGGTGGCGGCGATGCGGTCGAGCCCTCCCGCGTCGGTCAGGAGGCGGGAAAGGGCGCGGGACGCGACATAGCCTGTGGTGCCCTCGACGGGCCAGTGCCGCGGCAGGGTCTCGGTCCCCGACAGGATCTTCTCGACCCAGATCGGCGTGCCCGGAAGCCGGGCGCGGAGCTGGGCGAGATAGGCGGACGGATCGAGGAGGCCGTCGACATGGTCGATGCGGACGCCGGTCACGATGCCGGAGGCGACGAGGTCGAAAAGAAGTGCGTGGACGTCCTCGAAGACCTGCGCCTGTTCCACGCGGACACCGATCAGGCCGGTGACGCTGAAGAAGCGGCGGTGGCTGATGACGTCGCTTTCGGTGCGCCAGTGGACGAGGCGCCAGGGCTGTTCGGCATGGAGCCGACGGAGGGCCGCGGGATCGCCGGAGCGGGCGGCGTCGAGGGAGGGCGTGGCCGAGAGCGGCACCTGGAGGCCGCCGGTGTCGAGAACGGGACCGTCCCCCGCTTCGGCGACGGAGAGGTCGGGCAGCGTTTCCTCGAAGGGCGCGGGCAGCCAAGGCAGGCGGATGCGACCGGCGGCAGGGTCGAGGTCGAAATGGCCGGCATAGCGGCTTTCGGTCCCGTGGCGGAGGATGTCGCGGAGCCAGGGCGTCTCGACGGAGAAGGCCATGTGGTTCGGCACGATGTCGAGGATCAGGCCGAGGCCGTGTTCCTTGAGCTCCCGGGACAGGTGCTCGAGGCCCTCGCGGCCGCCCAGCGCGGGGTCGATCTCGCCGGGGTCGGTGACGTCGTAGCCGTGGGTGGAGCCGGTCTGGGCGGTGAAGAGGGGCGAGGCGTAGAGGTGGCTGACGCCGAGATCCGCGAGATAGGGGGCGAGGCTGGCTGCGCGGTCGAAATCCATGCCCTGCCGGAATTGCAGGCGGTAGCAGCTTGTCGGCAGTGTCATGTGTCCACCGTGAGGGTGTGGAGGGTTTCGGCGCGGGCGTCGCTGTCGCCGGTGCGGTGGAGTTCCTCGCCCGTGGCCCCAGGGAGGGCCGCCTCTCCGAAGCGGGCGCGGAGGGAGAGGGTGGCGTGACCGAGGCGCCAGTCGACCGCGAGGCGGCCGTTGCCGGCCTCGATCAGCGTGCCCGAGTAGGCGCCGGCCCGTTTCAGGTGCGGGACGATCATGCGGTGGCGGATGTCGAGCAGGGTCGACAGGCGGGACTGCGCCGCCTGACCTTCGGGACTGTCGCGGCGGGCGGGGTCGAGGGTGGAGGCGCGGAAGGTGTCAAGGGCGATGGGATCGGGCACGTCCTCGGCCTCGAAGCCCTTGAAGCCCGCGAATTCCGAGCGGCGGCCTTCGCGGACGGTGTCGTCGAGATCGCCGCCGAAATGGGCGAAGAAGAGGAAGGGGCGGGTTTCGCCGTAGTCCTCGCCCATGAAGAAGAGGGGGATATGGGGCGAAAGGGCGAGGATGGCGGTCAGCGCCTCGAGGGTATCCGGGTCGGCGAGGGAGATCAGCCGCTCGCCCAGCGCGCGGTTGCCGGTCTGGTCGTGGTTCTGGAGGAAGTCGACGAAGGCCGCGGGCGGCAGGTGGGCGGAGGGATCGCCCCTGCCCTTCTCGCCCTGAAAGGAGAAGCCTTCGGCCAGGGCGCGGCCCATCAGGCGGAGGGGATCGTCGGCGAAATCGGCGTAATAGCCCTCGGTCTCGCCGGTGGCGAGGACATGGGCGGCGTTGTGAAAGTCGTCGTTCCACTCGCCGGAATGGAGCGTGATCGCGCCGGAGGGGCCGCGTTCGTGAAGATGCGTGACGTTGCGGTTGTCCTCGGTGGTGAGGTGGACATGACCGCCCACCGTCCCGCGGATCTCGCGGGCGAGGTCGATCAGGAGTTCCGGGTCGGACGGGTCCTTGATCTGGTCGATCGCATCGAGGCGGAGTCCGTCGAAGCCGTATTCGGTGAGCCAGTAGAGCGCGTTCTCGATGAAGAAGCGGCGGACGGGGCCCTGGGTGTAGTCGATGCCGGCGCCCCAGGGGGTGTCGCGCGCGGAGTCGAAGAAGTCGGGAGCGTAGAGCGGCAGGTAATTCCCGTCAGGGCCGAAGTGATTGTAGACCACGTCGATCAGCACCATGAGACCGCGGGCGTGGGCGGCCTCGACGAGGGCGGCGAGGTCGGCGGGGCTGCCGTAGATGTTGTGGGGGCAGTAGGGCAGCACGCCGTCATAGCCCCAGCCGCGGTCGCCGCCGAATTGCGCGAGCGGCATGATCTCGATGGCCGTGAAGCCGAGGCCCGCGAGGCGGTCGAGCTGGCTCTCGGCGGCCTGACAGGTGCCTTCGGGTGTGAAGGTGCCGATGTGGAGCTCCTGGATCACCGCCTCTTCCCAAGGGCGGCCCTCCCAGGCCCTCGCCCGCCGGGGCGCGGTCAGGAGCGAGGGGCCGTGGACATCGCCCTGCTGGCGGCGGGCGGCGGGATCGGGGACGGCCCGGCCGTCGGGGAGGACATAGGCATAGGCGTCGTCTTCCTGCGCCTCGGCCTCGAGATGGAACCAGCCGTCCGGGCCTGCCTCCATCTCGCGATCCTGCCCGTGAAGGCGGAGGCGGACACTCTCCGCCCCCGGGGCCCAGAGGCGGAAGGTCCAGCGCCCCTGCCCTGCCGGCATGGCGCCCCAGCTGTAGCGGGGATCACTGCTCACGGCCGGTTTCCAGCAGCAGGAAGCAGCGCGCGGGCAGCGGGATCTCGGGACCGCCGACAGAGACCGGCGTTTCGGGGTCGGCGATGTCGTTTGCGCTGTCGACGAGAACCGACCAGCCGCGTCGGTCGGCGCCGGGGAGCGTGAAGTCCAGATCGGCGTCTGAGGCGTTCATCAGCATCAGGAGGTAGGTCGTGCTTTCGTGCATCAGGAGGCCCACCGCGCGGCTTTCGGCATTGTCCCAGTCCTGGGCGGTCATCTCCTCCCCGTCCGTGCGCAGCCACCGGACGAAGCGGTTCCTCCGGGCATCGGGGCCGGAATGAAGATAGCGCTCGGCGAGGAAGAGACCGTAGCGGTGGCGGATGGCGATGACGCCCCGGACGAAATCCTCGAAGGCCTGATTGGCCTCCGACGGGTCCCAGTCCTGCCAGTTGATCGGACCGGGCTGGCAATAGGTGTTGTTGTTGCCCTCCTGGGTCCGGCCGCGCTCGTCGCCCATGAGGATCATGGGCGTGCCCTGGCTCAGCAGGAGCGAGGCGGCGAGGTTGCGGCGCTGTTTCTCGCGCAGCGCGAGGATGTCGGGGTCGTCGGTCGGCCCTTCGGCGCCGCAGTTCCAGCTGAGATTGTGCGAATGGCCGTCGGCATTGCCTTCGCCGTTCGCCTCGTTGTGCTTTTCGTTGTAGGACACGAGGTCGATCAGGGTGAAGCCGTCATGCGCCGTGACGAAGTTGACGCTGGCCCAGGGCCTGCGGCCGTCATGGGCGAAGGTCTCGGCGGACCCGAGGATGCCGCCCGCGATCTGCCGCAGCATCCCCGGATCGCCGCGCCAGTAGGCGCGCAGGTTGTCGCGGAAGCGGTCGTTCCATTCCGCCCAGCCCGGGGGAAAGTTGCCGACCTGGTAGCCGTTGGGGCCGGTGTCCCAGGGCTCCGCGATCAGTTTCACGCCGGCGAGCACCGGGTCCTGCCGGACGGCCTCGAGGAAGATCGCGTGTTCGGAATAGTGGTCGCGGTCGCGGCCCAGCGTGGTCGCCAGATCGAAGCGGAAGCCGTCGACGTGGCAGTCCTCGACCCAGTAGCGCAAGGAGTCCATGACCATCTGCAGGACGCGGGAGTTGCGCAGGTTCAGGGAATTGCCGCATCCCGTGGTGTCGAAGTAATAGCGCGGGTGATCGGCGAGCGTGTAGTAGCTGGCGTTGTCGATGCCGCGGAAGGACAGCGTGGGGCCAAGCTCGGAGCCCTCGGCGGTGTGGTTGTAGACCACGTCCATGATGACCTCGATGCCCGCCTCGTGGAGGCGGCGGACCATCAGCTTGAATTCGTGGAGGCTGCCGTCGTGGGTCAGGTAGCGCGGCGCGGGGGCGAAGAAGCCGATGGTGGAATAGCCCCACCAGTTGACGAGACCTTTCTCCGTCAGGAGGCCCTCGTCGTAGAAGGCCTGTACGGGAAGAAGTTCTATCGAGGTGACGCCCAGCTTGACCAGGTGGTCGATCACGCGGGGATCGGCGAGACCCTCGAAGGTGCCGCGCAGGGGCTCGTCGACGAAGTCGCAGCCCATGGTGATGCCGCCCACATGGGCCTCGTAGATCAGGGTGCGGCCCCAGGGCACATCGGGGCGGACGTCCCCGCCCCAGGTGTGGGCGGGGTCCACCACCACGCATTTCGGCATGACGAAGGCGCTGTCGCGGCGGTCGTAGCTGAGATCGGCGTGGGAGTGGCCGAGCTTGTAGCCGAAGAGCGCCTCGTGCCAGCGCAGGTTGCCCTTGTGCTGGAGCGCGTAGGGATCGAGCAAGAGCTTGTTGGGGTTGAAGCGGTGTCCCGCCTCGGGCGCGTAGGGGCCGTGGACGCGGTAGCCGTAGAGCTGGCCGGGGCGGACGTCGGGCAGGTAGCCGTGCCAGACCTGGTGGGTGAACTCGGGCAGCTCGATCCGTTCGATCTCGCGGCGGCCGCGGCTGTCGAAGAGGCAGAGCTCGACCTTTTCCGCATGGGCGGAGAAGAGCGCAAAATTGGTGCCGGAGCCATCCCAGGTGGCGCCGAGAGGGACATCCGACCCGGCGAGCACGCGGCGGCCCGACAGGGCGGGGGCGAGGACCTGGCTCATTCGGGGATCAGGAAGATCGTGGCGAGCGGCGGCAGGGTCAGGGACAGCGAGGCGGCGAAACCGTGCATGCCGTGGTCCGTCGCCGAAAGCTCGGAGTGGTTGCCGGCCCCGGACCCGCCATAGATCGCGGCGTCGCTGTTCAGGACCTCGCGCCAGCGGCCCGCGGAGGGGACGCCGATGCGGTAGCCCTCGCGCGGGACGGGGGCCATGTTGGCGACGACGACCACGGGCCGCGCGCCCTCCTCGCCGGTGCGGACGAAGGAGAAGACGTTGTTCTCCACATCGCCGCCCTCGATCCACCGGAAGCCCTCGGGCACGCAGTCGCGCTGATGCAGGCCGGGCTCGGCGCGATAGAGGCGGTTGAGGTCGGCCACGAGGCGGCGCAGGCCCTCGTGCATCGGATCGTCCAGAAGGTGCCAGTCGAGGGACTGGTCGTGGTTCCACTCGCGCTCCTGCCCGAACTCGCCGCCCATGAAGAGCAGCTTCTTGCCCGGATGGCCCCACATGAAGCCGTAATAGGCGCGCAGGTTCGCGAATTTCTGCCAGCGGTCGCCGGGCATCTTGCCGAGCATGGAGCCCTTGCCGTGGACCACCTCGTCATGGCTGAGGGGGAGGACGAAATTCTCGGAAAAGGCGTAGTGCAGGCCGAAGGTCATCTCGTGATGGTGGTATTTCCGGTGCACGGGGTCCTGGCTCATGTATTCGAGCGTGTCGTGCATCCAGCCCATGTTCCACTTGAAGTCGAAGCCGAGACCGCCCTCGGGCACCGGGCGGGAGACGCCGGGCCAGGCGGTGCTTTCCTCGGCGATGGTCAGGGTTCCGGGGGCGTAGTGATGCGTCGTCTCGTTCACGCCCTTCAGGAAGTCGATGGCGTCGAGGTTCTCGCGCCCGCCGTAGCGGTTGGGGATCCATTCGCCCTCGTTGCGGGAGTAGTCGAGATAGAGCATCGAGGCCACGGCATCGACGCGAAGCGCGTCGACGTGCAGCTCCTTCAGCCAGTAGGTCGCGGAGGCGCGCAGGAAGTTCGCCACCTCGCGGCGGCCGAAGTTGTAGATCAGCGTGTTCCAGTCCTGGTGGAAGCCCTGCCGGGGATCGGCATGTTCGTAGAGCGCCGTTCCGTCGAAATTGCCGAGGCCGTGGGCATCGGTGGGGAAATGGGCGGGGACCCAATCGACGATCACGCCGATGCCCCTGCCGTGGAGCGTGTCCACGAGGGCGGCGAAGTCCTCGGGCGTGCCGAAGCGGGAGGTGGGGGCGAAGAGGCCGATGGGCTGGTAACCCCACGAGCCGGAGAAGGGATGTTCGCTGACGGGCAGGAACTCGACATGGGTGAAGCCCATCTCGGTGACATAGTCGGCGAGCTGCGCGCCGAGGGTGGCGTAGTCCAACATCTCGTTCTCGAGGGTGCGGCGCCAGCTTCCGGGATGGACCTCGTAGATGGAGACGGGCTTGTCGCGCTGGTCGGCGGCGCGGCTTGCGAGCCAGGCGTCGTCCTGCCAGTCGTGGCGGGGCATGCCGTGGACGATGGAGGCGGTCTGGGGGGAGACCTCGGCGCGGAAGCCCACGGGGTCGGTCTTCAGCGGCTGAAGGTGGCCGTAGGCGCCGACGATCTCGTAGCGGTAGATCTCGCCGCGGCCGATGCCGGGCAGGAAGATCTCCCAGACGCCCGAGGCGCCGCGGCGGCGCATGGGGTGGCGGCGGCCGTCCCAGGCGTTGAAATGGCCGACCACGGAGACGCGCCGCGCGTTGGGGGCCCAGACGGCGAAGGAGGTGCCCTCGACGCCCTCGTGGGTGATCGGATGGGCGCCGAGGCGGCGGTAGAGTTCCTCGTGGCGGCCCTCTCCCATCAGGTATTCGTCCATCTCGCCCATCACCGGCCCGAAGGCGTAGGGATCTGCGATCTGCCAGCTGTGGCCGGTGGCGTTGGTCATGGCGAGGCGATAGGCGAAGGGCTTTTTCCGGCGCGGGAGGGTCGCGTGGAAGAAACCCTGCGCGTCGATACGGGTCAGGGGACAGACCTCCTTGCCCTTCGTGTCGAAGAGCGTCACCTCCGCCGCGTCGGGGGCGAAGACGTTGACGGTGATGGCGCCGCCCTCGGGCTGGTGCATCCCGAGGATGCGGAACGGATCGCCGTGCTGGCCGCGGAGGATCGCCTCGATGTCGGCGGGCGGCGGGGCGGTGTCTGGATAACTCGTCATGCTCACGCGTCAGCTCTCGTCTTCCATGAGGGTCAGGAGGCCCCGGAGCGGGATGTCGACCCAGTCCGGACGCATCGCCATTTCGTAGCCTACCTCGTAGGCGGCCTTCTGGATAAGGTGAATGTCAAGGAGCGCCCGCTCGGCCGCGGCATCGGAGGGATGGACCGCCGCGCCCTCCATCGTCGCATTGTAGGCGTCGAGGAAGGCGCCCTGCGTCGCCTGCCGCCAGCCGTCGACGCCGGCGAGCGTGCGCTCGGGATCGGCGCCGAGATCGAGACGGCGGCGGACGGTGGACCAGAGCGCGTAATCGAAGCTGCGGAGCATCCCGGCGACATCGCGCATGGGCGCGTATTTCGCGGTGCGTTCCTCGAGGGAACGGGTGGGTTCGCCTTCGAAGTCGATGATCATGACGTCGGTCTGCACCACGAGCACCTGGCCCAGGTGATAGTCGCCATGGATGCGGCAGCGCGCGCCGGACGGCGGTGTGGACTCGGCCGCGTCGATGCGGGCCATGAGCGCGTCCCGGCGGTCGAGAAGCGCCTCGGCCAGCGGGCGTCCCGTTTCGCCCAGCGCGTCGAGGCGGTTCGAGAGGCGGTCGAGGAGGTCCGTGACCTCGGCACGCACGGTGCCCGCGAGCGCATGCATATCCTGCTGCGTCAGCGGCTCCGGCCCGAAGCGGCTGCCTTCCGCGCCGCTGGACAGCGCGCGGTGGAGTTCGGCGGTGCGACGGCCCAGCACCTCGCCAAGATCGAGGGGGCCGCCCATCACGCGGTCTTCGTGATCCTCGGCGCGGTCGCGGTCCTCGGTTTCCAGGCGTTCCATGTCGCGGTCGAGCGCCTCGGTGACATAGGTCCAGGCGTCGCCCTGATTTCCCACATAGGCGGAGGCGGCGGCGAGGGTGGTGACCTCGCCGTCGGCATCGAACCAGTCGATGGTGCCCAGAAGCGGGGGCGTGGCCTCGAAATCGGTCTCTTCGGTGAGAAACCGGGCGAGGTCGATATCGGGCTGGATGCCTTTGCGCAGGCGCCGGTAGAGCTTCAGGATCAGCTTGTCGGAAAAGGCGATGGAGGCGTTGGACTGTTCGGCGGACATCAGGCGCGGCTCGCCCGGGTCCTCGGCCATGGCGGCGAAGCGGTCGGTGGTGGAGAAGACGATCCGCCCCTCCTCGCCCGCGTCGAGCTCGCGGGACTCGCGCAGACCGTCCAGAAGGGCGTTCGCCATGCCCTCGTCCACGGCGCCGTCGAGGATGGCGCCGACGCGGTTGGCCTGGCGCAGTTTCGCCAGTGTGGCGGGCAGGCGCGGGCCCATGGTCAGGTGATCCTCGCCCCAGGCGGCGGAGAGGGGCAGGAAGTAGCGCTGCTCGCCGCCCGCCAGGTCAAGGTCGACCACGGACAGGAGGTGCTTGCCCTCGATCTCGGCCAGCTGGCGCAGGTGGGCGCGGCGGATGCGGCCCTCCTTGGCGGCGAACCAGCGTTGCAGGGGAAGATATTCGCACAGGGACCGGCGCTCGAACTCGGCGGCGGCCTTGTCGCGCATGGCGCCGGAGATGGTGCCGTCGCGGGTGGTGAGGGTGATGAAATCGGGCAGCATGGGTGTGTAGGGGGTATGCCACCCGGGCGCCTCATGTTCCTCGGCGAGGAGAAACCAGTAGAATCCGTAGGCCGGAAGCGTCAGCAGGTAGGGCAGCTCGCCCACCGGCGGAAAGGGCGACTGGCCGGTCAGCTCGATCGGCACGCGGCCTTCGAACTCGCTGAGGTCGATCTCTGCCGCCTGGGCCTGACGCGAGAGATTGGCGACGCAGAGCACGATCTCGTTTCCGAGGCGGCGGATGTAGGCCAGGACCTTGCGGTTCGTGGGATAGAGGAGCTGCACCTCGCCGCGACCGAAGACGTTGTGCCGCTGGCGCACGGCGATCATGCGCTTCATCCAGTTCAGCAGGGATGTGGGCGAGCTTTGCTGGGCCTCCACGTTGACCGCCTCGTAGCCGTGGACCGGGTCCTGGATCGTCGGCAGGTAGAGCTGCTGCGGGTTGGCGCGGGAAAAGCCGGCGTTGCGGTCGGCCGACCATTGCATCGGCGTGCGCACGCCGTCGCGGTCGCCGAGGTAATAGTTGTCGCCCATGCCGATCTCGTCGCCATAGTAGACCACGGGCGTTCCGGGCATGGAGAAGAGGAGCGAGTTCAGAAGCTCGATCTTGCGGCGGTCGTTCTGGAGAAGCGGCGCGAGGCGGCGGCGGATGCCCATGTTGATGCGGGCACGCCGGTCGCTGGCGTAGGTTTCCCAGAGGTAGTCGCGTTCCCGGTCGGTGACCATCTCGAGGGTCAGCTCGTCATGGTTGCGCAGGAAGATCGCCCACTGGCAGTTCTCCGGGATCGCGGGGGTCTGCCGGATGATGTCGGTGATCGGGTAGCGGTCCTCCTGGGCGACGGCCATGTACATCCGCGGCATCAGGGGGAAGTGAAAACCCATGTGGCATTCGTCGCCCTCGCCGAAATAGGGGCGCGTGTCCTCGGGCCACTGGTTCGCCTCGGCCAGAAGCATCCGGTTCTCGTAATGGGCGTCGAGATCGGCGCGGATCTTCTTCAGGACCTCGTGGGTCTCGGGGAGGTTCTCGTTGTTCGTCCCGTCGCGTTCGACGAGATAGGGGATCGCGTCGAGGCGGAGGCCGTCCACGCCCATGTCGAGCCAGAAGTGCATGACGTCGAGCACTTCCTTCATGACCTCGGGATTGTCGAAATTGAGGTCGGGCTGGTGGTCGAAGAAGCGGTGCCAGTAGAACTGCTCCGCCACGGGGTCCCACGACCAGTTGCTGTCGTGAGTGTCGTTGAAGATGACCCGGGTCTTGTCCATCCAGCGGGTCGGATCATCGGACCAGACGTAATAGTCCCTCTCCGGGCTGCCCTTCGGCGCGCGGCGGGCGCGCTGGAACCACTCGTGCTGGTCGGAGGTGTGGTTGATGACGAGCTCGGTGATGACCTTGAGCCCGCGGCGGTGGGCCTCTTCGACGAAGCCGCGGAAGTCGTCCATGTCGCCGTATTGCGGGTTCACAGCCTTGAATTCTGCGATGTCGTAGCCGTCATCGCGCAGGGGCGAGGGGTAGAACGGCAGGAGCCAGACGGCGGTCGCGCCCAGTTCCTGCACATGGTCGAGGCGCTGCATGAGGCCGGCGAAATCGCCGATGCCGTCGCCGTTGGAATCCTGGAACGCCTTGACGTGGATCTGGTAGATCACCGCGTCCTTGTACCAGTCCGCGGCCTGCGCCACGGGATCGGGGGCGAGAAGGTCCTTGTCGACGATGCTCATGCGGCACCTCCCGGCGGGTAGAGCTTCCATATCGCGTAGGGCCGGTTCTCGGGGTCGAGGGTCAGCTGATGGTGCTTGCCGTGCCAGGTGAACCTGTTGCCGTGGATCGCGTCCTCGACTTCGAGCGAGGCCTCGTCGGGGAGCCCGAACTCCCAGAGCGGAAGCTCGAAGCCGAACTGGGCGCCGGCGTGGGGGTCGATGAGGATATGGAACAGGAGGTAGTTCCGGTTCCGCTCATCGAAACGGCCGTAACAGAGAACCCGGTCGTCATGGGCGGGGAAGAAGCGCAGGGTTCGGTCGTCGCGCAGGGCGGGGTTGGCCGCGCGGAGGCGGTTGATCAGGCGGATGTCGTCCTTGATGTGGCCGGGGGCATCGAGATCGCGGTGCTTGAGTTCGTATTTCTCGCTGTGGAGATATTCGTCCTTGGGCGGCAGCCAGTCGGCCTCGCAGAACTCGAAGCCGGAATAGAGACCCCAGTTGCTGACGAGGGAGGCCGCCATGATCGCACGGGTGCGGAAGCCGGGGCGGCCGGAGGCGTGGTTGAACCACGGGTTGATGTCGGGAGTGTTGGTGAAGAAGTTCGGCCGCATGTAGTGGCGGCTGTCCCCGGTGGTCAGCTCGGTCAGATACTCGGTCAGTTCGGCCTTGGTGTTGCGCCAGGTGTAGTAGGTATAGCTCTGGTTGAAGCCGATCTTCGCGAGACGCTTCATCAGCTTGGGGCGGGTGAAGGCCTCGGACAGGAAGATCGCGCCGGGGCAGTCGCGGCGGACCTCGGCGATGATCCATTCCCAGAACGGGAACGGCTTGGTGTGGGGATTGTCGACGCGGAAGATCGTGACGCCGCGGTCGATCCAGAACAGGAAGAGGTCGCGGATCGCCTTCCAGAACGGCTTGTTGGGGCTGCCGTCCGCAAGATAATAGCGGAAGTTGACGATGTCCTCGTATTTCTTCGGAGGATTCTCTGCGAACTTGATCGTGCCGTCGGGGCGGCGTTCGAACCAGTCCGGGTGTTCGCCGATCCACGGATGATCGGGAGAGGCGTTCAGCGCGATGTCGAGGGCGATCTCCAGCCCCTTGTCGCCGGCGGCGGAGACGAGGGCCGCGAAATCGTCCAGCGTGCCGAGTTCGGGGTGGACCGCGTCCATGCCGCCCTCCGGAGAGCCGATGGCATAGGGGGAGCCCACATCGCCCGGCTCGGCCTTCAGCGAATTGTTCCGGCCCTTGCGGTTGGTGGTGCCGATGGGATGGATCGGCGGGAAATAGAGGACGTCGAAGCCGAGGTCGGCCACATAGTCCAGTCGCTCGATGACATCGCGGAAGGTTCCGTGCCGACCGGGTTCGCCCTGGGAGCGGGGGAAGAGCTCGTACCAAGCGGAGAAGGCGGCCCGCTCGCGGTCGACCCAGACGGGGACGGGCGCTGAGCGGGTGAGCGTGCCGCGGGGCCCGGCTATAGCCATGAAGGCCGCTGTGTCGGAGGCGAGGAGCGTCTCGGCGTCGCCGGCCCTGGCGGCACGCTGAAGCGCCTTCAGGACCGCGGACTGGCCGCGGGGCGGCTTCGCCGCGTCGAGGATCTCGCGGGCTTCCTGGAGCTCGACGGCGATATCCTGACCCGCGTCGAGCTTCTTCGCGGTGTCGCGGCGCCAGGTGCCCCAGATGTCGCGCCAGCCGAGGATGGTGACGTGGGACGGTCCGGTTTCGGGAAAGGCGACCTCGGCGGTCCAGCGATCGTTGGGAAGCCGCTCCATCGGAACCTCGATGCCCGAGGCGGTCTCGATCGCGGCGGCATAAAGATCATGGCCATCGCCGAAGACATCCGCGGAGATGGTCAGAGGGCGGCCCGCGACGGCCTTGGCAGCAAAGCGGCCCCCGTCGATGAAAGGGTCGATCGCCTCGATGGCGACACGGTCCCGGGCCAGATCCTCGAGTTTCGGCGTGTCCGCGCCCCGCGACTTCCTCGCTGCCATTCCTGGCTCCCTCCTGTCCCTTCGTCGGCCCGTCGCGCGTGGCGCAGGGCCGGTCTTTGGGGAGAGAACCGGGAAATAGCGGGCCGGGTTCCCACGGGTGCCGTAGCGTCAACTTCAGGCGTGCGGCGGTGGCGGGGCCTCAGTCGGCCCCGCGCACCGGCAGAACCGTGCCCGCAGCGGGCTGGACGAGGCGCTGGACGAGATAGACCGCCGCCGCGATGGAGATGCCGACAAGATCCGTAAGCCAGCCGCCCTCGATCATCGACAGCGCCGCGAGGACAAGGCCGATGCGCAGGAACCAGACCGTGCGCGCCCCCATGAACCAGCCCAGAACCCCTGCCGCGAGCAGGTAGACGCCCACCGTGGCCGTCGCCCCCGCGCGGAGGATCTCCACCCATGTCCCGTCCATCAGGAGCGCGGAATTGTAGAAGAACATGAAGGGCACGACGAAGGCGGCGAGACCGATCTTGAACGAGTCGACGGAGGTTTCCATGGGGTTCGCCCCGGATATGCCGGCCGCCGCATAGGAGGCCAGCGCCACGGGCGGCGTGATCGCCGAGACCACTGCAAAGTAGAAGACGAAGAAATGCGCCGTCAGGAGCGGGATGCCCAGCGCCACGAGGCCCGGAGCCACGACCGCGGCGGCCACGGCATAGGCCGCGGTTGTCGGCATCCCCATCCCCAGCAGGATCGCGATGCACATGGCGAAGAAGAGCGCGAGAAGCTGGCTGACGCCGGCAAGATCGAGGAGCAGGTTCGAGAACCGCGCGCCGACCCCGGTCAGGGAGATGACACCCACGATGATGCCCGCGCAGGCGCAGACGGCGATGATCTGGATCGACATGATCCCGGCGATCTCGAACGCCTTGGCGATGGACCGCAGGCCCATGCGGTAGGGCGTGAGCCAGCTGACCACGGCCGCGGCGGCGGTGGCGAGGGTGCCCGCGCGGATCACCGAATAGCCCATGAAGAGCGCGGCGATCAGGATGACGATGGGAATGAAGAGGAACACCTGCCGGGCGAGCTTGCGCAGCTTCGGAAGCTCGTCCTCGCGCATCCCGCGCATGCCGAGCTTGGCGGCCTCGAAATCCACCATGAAGTAGATCGACACGAAATAGAGGATCGCGGGAATGATCGCGGCGGCGGCGATCTCCTGGTAGGGGATGCCGGTCACCTCGGCCATGATGAAGGCGCCCGCGCCCATGATCGGCGGCATGATCTGCCCGCCGGTGGAGGCCGCGGCCTCGATCGCGCCGGCGGTCTTGGGCTTGTAGCCGACCTTCTTCATCAGGGGGATGGTGAGCGACCCGGTGGCGACCACGTTGCCCGCAGAGGTGCCGTTGATCATGCCCATGAGGCCGGAGGCGAAGATCGCGACCTTGGCGGGTCCGCCACGCGCGCGCCCGGCCATGGCGAAGGCGAAGTTGACGAAATAGTCCCCGACCTTCGAGGCCTGCAGGAAGGCCGCGAAGATGATGAAGAGGATGATGTAGGTCGAGCTGACCGCCGTGGTCGTCCCGAGGATGCCCACGTCGGAATAGACCGTCCCGAAGAACCGCTGCCAGGTGTAGGGCACCTCCACCCGCAGGATCGAGGGCAGCAGGTGAGCGGTGAAGGTGTAGACGAGAAACACGCCGGTGATGACGACGAGCGCCATGCCCGCCACGCGGCGCGTCAGCTCGAGGATCAGCGCGGAGCCCGCGGTCGCGGCGAAGGCGACCCCGATGGGCACCTGCGGCGTGCCCACGGCGTTGCGCGCGGCGGTGGAGTAGATCGGGATGAGATACATCGCCACCACCACGGCGCAGATTCCCAGCACGAGGTCCGAGGCGGCGAAGCGGTCGCGCTCGCGCCGTTCGAACCAGCCGGTGACGATGCCCCCGAAGGTGGCGAGAAGCAGCGGCACCCCGAACCACCAGATCTCCCGTCCGTAGACCCAGGAATAGGCGTCGGCGAAGGCCTCGGGTACGTCGGACTGGGACATCCAGAGGACGCGCCCGCCCATTTCCATGGTCTGGCCGGAATTGAGGAACTGCACGAAGCCGATGGTCGTCGCACCGGCCACCAGGGCGGGAACGGCGAGGGCGGCGGCGACGAGCGTCAGGGTGCGGGTCTCACGCGTGGGGGGCGCGGTGGCCGGCGGAAAGGTGTGCGCGGCGAACATCATGAAGCCGAGCACCAGCGCGCCGGCGATGTGGACCATGCGGAAGTTCCAGGGCTCCATCGGAAGCGTCGGCAGGAACGGCAGGCGGTCGGCCCAGGTCGACTGGATCTCCCGGGCGCTGCGGCGCAGCTCTGCGGCCTCGGCCTGGGCCGTCTCGATCGCGGTGCTCAGGGCGGTGATCTCGGCGGTGTTCTCCGCGGTCGGGGCGACCTCCTCTGCGAGGGCCAGAAGCCGGCGCATGCTGTTGCCGGTGAAGGCCTCGCCCTCGGGGCCGAGGGCGGCGCGCAGCTCCTCGAAGCCGGCCTGGGCCTCGCGTTCGGCAAGGGTCGCCTGGATCGACCAGGGCGAGGCGATGAGCCCGCTGACCGAAAGGCCGTTGAGGGCGGCCATGTGGAAGGCCGCGTAGACGAAGGCGAGGGCCGCGATGAACCGGTAGGCGCGGCCCGTGAAGAGGCGGCGGTTGCTTTCGACGGGCTCCTCGTCGACGCCCTCGGCCAACACCCGGTCGGTCTGGCTGGTCTGGTCGGTCATGGTCCGGTGTCCCCCACGGACCGCGCTCTCTGGCGGGTCTCTGTCCTGTGGCGCCGCGCCCCGTCACGGGAGCGCGGCGCCGGTCGCGCGGTGCGGGCTCAGCCGCCGTGGATCATGTCGGCGGGAATCTCGGCGCCGGCGTTCTCGGTGAACCAGCGCGCGGCACCCGGATGCCACATCAGGGAGGTGTTCTTGTCCCAGTTCTCGGGCAAGGTCTCCCGCGCCGAGGAGTGGATGCCGACCATCCGCTCGTTGTCGGACATGACCACGTCGGTCACGGCGTAGACGAAGCTTTCCGGCAGTTCGCAATTCGCGATGGCGAAGTTCCACATCGCCACGGAGCGCGCGGGCTCTTCCAGCGTCGTGTAGGTGGCGGGCGCGATCTCGAAGCCGGACACCGGGAAGGCGTCGATGATCGCGGCCTGTTCCTCTTCCGTAAACTCGATGATGTTGATGTCGGTCTGCACCTCGAGCTGGGATACGGTCGGGATCGGCACGCCGGCAGCGAAGGCGATCACGTCGAGAAGTCCGTCCTGAAGCTGGCCGCCGAGGTCGTCCCAGCCGCCGTTGCGGCGCTCGAACTCCACGCCCAGCTCCTCGAGCATCAGCGGGAAGTAGGTGTCCGAGGTGGAGCCCGCCGGACCGAAGCCGATGCGCGCGCCCTCCGGGATGTCGGCGATCGTCTCGATCCCCGTGGAGGACAGCGCCGTGACCGAGAACGGCGTCTGGTACATCGGGAAGATCGCGCAGGCGTTGGTCATCTGAAGGCCGGGCGCGACGGGATTGGTGCCGGCATAGGATTCGGCGGCAGGGCCCATGGTGGTCAGGCCGAACTGGACTTCGCCGGAATGCACCAGCGACATGTTCTGCATCGGGCCGCCGGTGACTTCGCCGCTGCCCGAGAGGCCAAGTTCCTCGGCGACCAGGTTCGCCCAGCCGGAGCCGTAGACGAAGAAGGTGCCGCCCTGGGAGGCGGTGCCGACGGTGAAGCTCTCGGGCCAGCCGGTGCGGTCTTCCTGATCCTGGGCATGGGCCGCGGTCGAGGCAAGTGCGGTGGCGGCCGCAAGCGCGGCGAATTTCGTGATCGTCATGTGCAGTCTCCCTGTGTGGTCACCGTGTCCGGCGCGAGGGCGACCGACATGGAACTCCTCCCGGTCGGCACCCGGATCGGACCCGGTAGTCAGGCAATTTAGGCCCGCCCGCGCCAAAACGACAGAAAAAACGTCGGGGCACCCGGCAGGCGCCCCGGGGCCGCGGCTCAGGCCAGCACGAAATCCCCGGGGTCGAGCGTGCCGCCCGCCATGGGCTTCAGCACCGTCAGCACGTCGCCGCTGCCGAAGTCGAGCCGCCAGTGGGCAGGCGTCTCGGTGATCAGACCGGCGAGTTGGGCGGCGGAGCCGACGCCCAGCCCTGCCCCGTCGAGCACGATCGTGTCCACCTCCTGCATGTCGGCGATGGTGTCCTGACCGTAGCCCCTCTTGAACACGAACCGGTCCGCGCCGAGCCCTCCGAACAGCAGGTCGTTCCCGGTGCCGCCGTCGATCACGTCGTTGCCGGCGTTGCCGTACAGCGTGTCGTTGCCCGCGCCGCCGAAGAGGCTGTCGTTGCCGCCCTTCCCGTAGAGAGTGTCAAAGCCCGCGTCGCCGAACATGAGATCCGCCCCGAGCCCGCCGTCCATCACGTCGAAGCCCTGGCCGCCATACATCGTGTCGTTGCCGTTGTTGCCCTTCATGACGTCGTTGCCGGCGTTGCCCGCGAGCAGGTCGAATCCGTCGCCGCCCGAGATGCTGTCGTCGCCGCCCTTGCCGAAGATCGTGTCTGCGCCGATGCCGCCGTCGACCGTATCGGTGCCGATGCCGCCGTCGATCAGGTCGTTGCCGGCGTTGCCCCGGATGATGTCGTTGCCCGAATTGCCGTTGAGCGTGTCGAACCCTGCGCCGCCGAAGATCGTGTCGTCGCCGCCGCCGCCGAAGATCAGGTCGAAGCCCTCGCTGCCCGACAGCAGGTCGAAGCCGGTGAGCCCGTCGATCCGGTCGTTGCCGCCGAGCCCGTCGATCGTGTCGTTGCCGGGCGTGCCGCGCAGGATGTCGTCGCCCTCCGTCGCGCCCGAGGCGCCGCCGCCGGAGCGGCTTTCGTCCACGTCGGTGACGCGGATCGTGAAGCTGCGGGAGGAGATGTCCTCGCCGTCGAAGGCGTTGATCGTGATGCGATAGGCGTTCTGGGTCTCGAAATCGAGCGGCTGGCGGGTCACCAGCCGGTTGCCCTGCAGCTCGAAGAGCGGGAACGTCTCGCTGTCGAAGGCGAGCGACAGGCGCACGGGCCCGGTCTGGTCGGGATCGGTGGCGGAGACGGTCCCGATCACGGTCCCCGCGGGCGCGTTCTCGGCGACGGTGGTCCGGCTGAGCGTCGGCTGGGTCGGGAAGACGTTGTAGTAGACCGAGCCCATGATGTCGGTCAGGTTCGGGACCTGCGCCGAGGTGACGATCTCGGTCAGGGCCTGCCCGTCGTAGCGCCAGAGGCTCTGGTTCGAGGCGGACCCGGTTCGGGAGGCGAGGAAGTAGACATCGCCGTCCACCGCGAAGAAATCGGTCGGGTTGCTGTCGCCGCTCGGGTTGATGTTCCGGAGGAACACGGTCCCGGCGCGGGTCCCGTCGGTGATGTAGGGCTCCCAGCCGGTCCCGTTCGGGTCGCCGTCGTTGCCCGCGAAGACGTAGAATCCGTCCCCGGCGGCGCCGCGCTCCATCCGGGCGAGGCCGACGACCGGCAACGCGGTCCCCGCGGCCGCATCGAACATGTCCACGCTCCGGCCCGGACCGGAGGGATCGGTGACCTGGATCAGGAAGCTGCCGCCGAGACCCGGAAGCGCGAAGAGATCGAGATCGAAATCGGTGCTCAGGAAATCCGCGCTCGGGCCGATCCGGGTGAAGGCCCCGTCGGGCGCAAGCTTGTAGACGAGGTTCTTGCGCGGGCCGGAGAAATCGTCCTCCTCCAGCACCACGAGAAAGCCATCCTCGAAGGGCTCGATGTCGCCGCCGAAATACTCGAACGGGACCGCATGGTCCTCGAAGAGACCGTCCCGGACCAGGATGATGTCCCGGTCGCGGTCATCGCCCACGGCCAGCAGATCGCCGTTCGCCGCGCGTTCGGCGCCCCTGTCGAGGGCATCGAAGAGGTCGTCCTCGACACCGGAGGCGAATTCCCTGAGGCGGTAGAAGTCGAATCCGTCCCCGTCCCCGTCGAAGAACAGGGTCAGCTCGCCCGAGGTCTGTTCGGTGATGAAGAGGAAGGCCCCGTCGAGCGACCCGAAGGCCTCGTTGCCGTAGTTCGTCAGGGTCTGCGATTGCGGCGCGCCGCCGCCGAGGCCGAAGAGCGTGACGTTGCCCCCGACGGTCTCGAGGTAGTAGATGCGGTCGCCGATCTGGGCGAGGTTGCCCGTGCGGATGTCGCCGCTGTCGAGGACGGTGGCGGGCGATGACAGGTTCGGCAGGCCATCGGTGCGGAAAAGGTCGATCCCGGTGGAGGAAAAGACGTCCTGGCCGATGAATGCGACGCCCTCGGTCGTGGCCACGGGATGCGGCGCGATGGTCAGGACGGTATCGGCCGGGCCGGTCTGGACCTCGGTCAGGAGGGCGCCGGTGAAGAGGTCGAAACTGCGGAATTCCCGCCCCTGTGCGGCGGTGTCCTGCTGAAGAATGAGGCGGTGGGCCATGGGCGTGTCCGATCCTGCGGAGGCGCCCTTGACGACGCGTGCGTGGATTGAGGCGGGCCCTCCCGGTCGAACCCGCCAGAGTGTATCGGGTAGCGGCTGGTCGCGCCCGGATGTCACCCGCGCTCGTGTCACGCAGGGTGACGCAAGGTTAGCAAGCCGGAGGCCCGTTGTCATCCTCGGGCGTCCCGGGCTGCTCCGGGCCGGGGCGAGGCGTCTGCCGATTGACCGCGGGTGCCTCATTCCTCGCCACGGCGCGCATCACCGCTGCCGGGCGGCGGGCGGTCTTTCGGAGCTGCGACACCTGCCGGCCGGACGGGGGCGAATATTGCGGTCGGAAGCGCCCTGCCGCATAAGAGCGGGGCGCGCCGGCGGCCCCTCGCCGGGCAGGAAAAGGGAAGAGCGGACGTGCAGGACCTTGGTCGGGACAGGCCCTTCGAGGCGCAGGCGCCAGCCGGACTCGACAGCGTGGACACGCTGCAGGAGAGGGTCGCGTCCTGGCTCCGGACCGCCATCGTCACCGGGCGCTATGCGCCGGGGCAGAGGCTGGTGCAGGCCGACATCGCCGAGCATCTGAAGGTGAGCATCACGCCGGTGCGGGAGGCGCTGCGGGATCTGGCGTCGGAAGGGCTCCTGAGCCTGAGCCCCCGGCGCGGCGTCGCGGTGCGGGCGCTCAGCCTCGCCGAGGTGCGGGAGTTCCGGATGATCTGCGCGATGCTGGAGCGCAAGTCCGGCGAGCTGATCGCGGAGCGGATCACCGAGGAGGAGCTGAAACATGCTCGGTGGCTCGACCGGACGATGTGGTCCCTGCCCTCGCTGCAGGATTACTTTGCCTTCAACAGCCAGTTTCACCTGTTTCTCTACGAGACCGCCCGGTCACCGGAGCTGACCGCGATCCTGCGGCGCATCCACGACGCGAAGATGCCCTATCTGCCCGCGACCTTCCTCAGGGCGAACATCCGCCACCAGGACGGGCTCGAGGAGCACCGGCGGTTTCTCGACGCCTGCGAGGCGCGGCGGACCGAGGAGGCGGGCGAGGTGATGATGCGGCATTTCGACGTGATGTTCGAGCATATCGAGGCGATCATCGCCGAGGATGCCGCGGGCGCCGCCTCCTGAGTCTCAGTCTTCGGGGAGGGCGGCGCGCCAGGCGGCCTCGCAGTCATAGGTGGCGAGCGGCGTGATCACGCCGGGATCGAAGGCGACGGGTCTGAGGCCCGCGGCGATCCGGTTGGGCCAGTCGGGATCGGCGAGGGCCGCCTTGGCGACGGAGACGAAATCCGCCTGACCGCGGGAGAGCACCTCCTCGGCCGTGTCCACGTTCTCGAGCCTGCCGTTGGCGATGACGGGCACGCCCGCGTGCCGCCGGGCGAGGCCGGCGAGCGGCTGATCGGTGCCGAAGACCGGGCCGCAGCCGAGGTGGGAGCTGACATGGATGTAGCTGACGCCGGTCCGGCCGAGGGCGGAGAAGATGGTCTCGGCATCCGAGGCGCCGCCTTCCCAGACGTGATCGAAGTCGTTGACCTTCGATTGCGAGATGCGGATGCCCACGGGGAAGCCCTGCGGCACGGCGGCGCGGATCGCCTCGGCGACCTCCACGGCGAGGCGCCCGCGATTGGCCGTGCTGCCGCCATAGGCGTCGGTGCGCCGGTTCGTGTAGTCGGTCAGGAAATTGTCGATGAGATAGCCGTTGGCGCCGTGGATCTCGACGCCGTCGAAGCCCGCCTCCACCGCATGGCGCGCGGCGGTGGCGAAGCCCTCGATGACGGCGGCGATGTCCTCAGGGCTCGCGGCGCGGGGCACGGGATAGGGTCCCTGCCCGTGATAGCGGGGGGGCATCTCGCCCTTGGGCTGCACCGCCGAAGGTGCCAGGGCGGTGTCCGTGAAGCGGTTGTGCATCATTACCGCGCCGCCATGCATGAGCTGGGCGAAGATTGGCACGCCCTCGGCATGGACCGCCTCGACCACGGGCGTCCAGGAGGCGGCCTGGTCCGGCGTGGCGAGGCCCGGCTGGTTCAGGTAGCACTGGGAATGGAGCGTGTCGGGGTAGGTGCCCTCGGTGATCAGAAGGCCGAAGCCGCCGCGGGCGTAGCGGGCGTAATGCGCCGCCATGGCGGCATTGGCGCGCCCGTCCTCCTCGGCGCTGATGCGCGTCATGGGGGCGAGCACGATGCGGTTCTTCAGGGGCAGGCCGCCGATCTCGCCCGGCTGGAAGAGCGGCCCGGAGGCGACGCCCGCCTCAGCCATCGAGGAATTCCAGCACGCCCTCGAGGAAGGCCTCGGGGGCCTGGACCTGCGGGCAGTGGCCGACGCCCGGAAGCTCGATCAGGCGCGCGCCGGGGATGCCGGTGGCGAGGGCGCGGGACAGGTCGGGGGGCGTGGTCTGGTCCTCGAGACCGACCATGACGAGGGTCGGATGGCCGATCTGCGCCAGTCGGGGGCCGTGATCGAGCGCCACGAGCGCGCCGCAGGCATTGGCGAAGAGAGCGGGATCGGCCTTCGACAGGGCCTCGCGGCGCTCGGCGATCACCTCGGGCGCGGCCTCGATGTAGGCGGGCGGGAACATCCGGAGCATGGCGGCGTCGAGGACGGCGGACATGCCCTCGGCGGTCACCTTGGCCTGAAGACCCCGGAGCGGGACCTTGCCCGCTTCGGGAAAGCCCGGGCCGGTGTCGACGAGGATCAGCCGGTCGACGCGGGCCGCATGGTCCAGCGCCACCGCCTGGGCGACGAAGCCGCCGTAGCCGTTGCCCAGAAGATCGACGGTCCCGAGGTCCATGGCGTCCAGAAAGCCCGCCACGAAGTCGCCGTAGGCGGCGATCTCGCTGCCGATGGGGCCGGTGCTGGCGCCGTAGCCCGGGAAATTGGGCGTGATCACGCGGCGGCCCTCGGCGAGCGGACCTGTGACGCGGTCGTAGACGGTGCGGTCGGCCAGAAGGGTGTGCAGAAGGACCAGCGGCTTGCCGCTGCCTGCGTCCTGGTATTCGACGGTGCTGCCGTTGACGGAGACTGTGGGCATCTGGGGAACCTTTCAGGCAGGTGTGGCGGCGCGGGCGGCGTCGATCATGTCGACGACCCGTTCGGGGTTCAGCGGATAGCGGTCGACGACGACGCCGAAGGGCTGAAGCGCGTTCTCGACGGCGGCGACTATGGCAGCGATGGCGGGGATCGTGCCGCTTTCGCCCGCGCCCTTGATCCCGAGGGGATTGAGCGGCGAGGGCGTTTCGACATGGCCGATGCGGATCGGCGGGATCTCCGTCGCGGTGGGCAGGAGGTATTCGCCGAGGTTGGTGGAGACGGGCTGGCCCGCCGCGTCGTAGACCATTTCCTCGAAGAGCGCGTTGCCGATGCCGTGCACGACGCCGCCGGTGATCTGGCCGTCCACGATCTTCGGGTTGATGACGCGCCCGCAGTCGTGGACCACGATGTAGTTCAGAAGGTGCACGGCGCCGGTTTCGATATCGACCTCGACCTCGGCGACGTTGCTTCCGCTGGAATGGGGCGTGGCCCTGGCCTCGAAATAGCCCGTGGCCTCGAGCCCCGGAGACAGGCCCGCGGGGATCGGCTGGGCGATGGTGCCCGCAAGGGCGAGGGCCACCTCGCCGATCAGGATGGACTGGTTCGTGCCCGCGACCTTGACCATGCCGTCCTCGAGCACGATCCGGTCCGGTTCCACCTCGAAGAGCGCGGCGGCATAGCGGACGGCCTTGTCGTGGACCTCGGTCGCGGCGAGATGGGCGGAGCTGCCGGCGGTGACCGCGGTGCGGCTGGCGATAGTGGCGATGCCGTAACCGAAGCTGTCGGTGTCGGCGGAGGTGACCTTGACCTTGCCCAGCTCGACGCCGAGCTTTTCGGCCACGATCTGCGCCAGAGTGGTGGCATGGCCCTGCCCCTGGCTCGCCGCGCCCGTGGTGACGTGGACTCCGCCCTGGGCGGTGACGCGGACATGGACGCCCTCGAAGGGCCCGAGGCCCGTGTCCTCGATGAAGCTGGCGACGCCGAGGCCGAGGTAACGGCCCCGGCTGCGGGCCTCGGCCTGGCGGGCTGCGAAGCCCGCGCTGTCGGCCATTTCCAGCGCGGTGTCGAGGCAGTGCTCGTAATCGCCGCTGTCATAGGCGACGGGGCTGCCGTCGCGGGCCTTCATGCCGGTGACATAAGGGAACTGCTCGGGCCGGATGTAGTTGCGCCGCCGCACCTCGGCGGGATCGAGGCCGAGGTTGCGGGCGATGCAGTCGATCGTCCGCTCCACCGCGAAGATCGCGTTGGGCCGGCCCGCGCCGCGCACGGGCGTGGTCGGCGTGGTGTTGGTATAGACCACGTCGAGGGTGAGCGAGAGCGACGGCAGGGCATAGGCGCCGGGAAAGGGCGCGAGCGCCGTGGCCGCGAGGATCAGGCCGTAGGGCAGGTAGGCGCCGTTGTCGTGGGTGACATGGCCGCGGATGCCGCGCATCCGGCCGTCGGCCTCGCAGGCCACCTCGAGGCGCCAGTGCTGGTCGCGCTGGTTGGCGGTGGCGACGAAATGCTCGCGCCGGTCCTCGGCCCATTTGACGGGGCGGCCCAGCTTCATCGCCGCGACGGCGAGAACCGCCTCCTCGGGGTAGAAGACCGCCTTGGGGCCGAAGCCGCCGCCCACGTCGGGGGCCACGACGCGGAGGTCCTGCTCGTCGATCTTCAGGAGCCGCGCCAGCAGCCGCTTCACGAGGTAGGGACTTTGCGTGGCGCTGTGGACCGTCAGCTTTCCGGTCTCCGGGTCGTGCTCCGCCAGCACGGCCCGGCCCTCCATCGGATGCGCGCCGCCGCGGTGCTGCATCAGGTCGACGGTGAAGACATGGGGCGCGTCCGTGAAGGCGGCCTCCACGTCGCCGAAGCCCACGGCGAGTTTTGCGGCGAGATTGCCTTCGGCGTCGCGGTGGGCGACCGGAGCGCCGGGCTCCATCGCCGCGCGGCAGTCGACCACGGCGGGGATCGTGTCGTAATCGACCGCCACAAGGGCCGCGGCATCCTCGGCTATGTGGCGGCTTTCGGCGATCACCACGGCGACGGGCTCGCCGACATAGCAGACCTCGTCCTTCGCGAGGACATGCTGCACGCGATCCTGCTTGATGAGCGGCGACGGCGCCATCTGCGCCATGGGTCCGTCGGCGAGGGGGCTGCCGAGATCGGCGAGCGCCCAGGCGGCATGGACGCCCGGCAGGGCGCGGGCGGCGGACAGGTCGATGCCGCGGATCGCGGCATGGGCATGGGCGCTGCGCACGAAGGCGGCCTGAAGCATTCCCGGGCGGCGGATGTCGTCGGTGTAGCGGCCCCTCCCCGTCAGGAGGCGCGGGTCCTCGAGGCGGCGGACATCGGCTCCGATATGACGAACGCCCATCAGACAGTCTCCCCCTGGCGCATCTTCCTGGCCGCCGCCATCGCCGCGGCGAGGATCGGCTGGTAGCCCGTGCAGCGGCAGATGTTGCCCGAGAGCGCCTCCCGCAGCTCGGTTTCATCGGCGTCCGGGTGTTCCGCGAGATAGGCCTTCAGCGACATGAGCATCCCCGGCGTGCAGTAGCCGCATTGCAGGCCGTGCGCCTCGGCGAAGGCGTCCTGCAGCGGGTGCATCGGGCCTTCGGGCGGGCTCAGGCCCTCGACGGTCTCGACGGTGGCGCCGTCGGCCTGCACGGCGAGCATGAGGCAGGAGCGTACGGCCTCGCCATTCACGACGAGCGTGCAGGCGCCGCAGACGCCGTGCTCGCAGCCGAGGTGCGTCCCGGTGAGCCCGAGCTCGCTGCGGAGAAAGTCGCCGAGGTGCATCCGGACGGGAGCCTCGGCGGTGACGGTCTTGCCGTTCACGGTGAGGGTGATGCTGCGCGTGCCGTTCATTGCGTCGCCTCCGCGGCGGCCTCTGCCAGCGCACGGCGGACGAGGACGCCCGCGAGGCGCTGCCGGTAGCCGGCGCTGAAATAGGAATCCGAAAGGGCCTCGACCCCGGTTGTGGCCGCCGCGGCGGCGGCGAAGGCCGCCTCGCCGGGCTTTTCGCCCACGAGCGCCGCCTCGGCCTCGGGCACGCGCATCGGGACCTGTCCGACGCCGCCGAGCCCCACCGCCGCGCGGCGGATCGTGCCGGAGCCGTCGAGCTCCAGCAGGCATCCGGCCGAGGCGATGGCGAAATCGCCGTGACGGCGGGTGAACTCGACGAAGCCGGCGCCGGACCAGCCGGGCGAGAGCGGCAGGGCGACCTCGACCAGCAGTTCCTCCGGCGCGATGGAGGGGAGCATGTAGGCAAGCGCCCAGTCGGCCATGGCCTGCTCGCGGCTGCCCTCGCTGCTGCGGATCGTCAGGACGGCATCGTGGAGCAGCATCACCAGCGGCAGCTCTGCCGCGGGGTCGAGATGGCAGAGACTGCCGCCCACGGTGCCGCGGCTGCGGGTCTGGAAATGGCCGACATGGGCCAGGGCGCGCGCCGCCATCGGGCAGGCGGCGGCGACAAGGTCCGAGGCCATGATCGCCTTCTGCCGGGTCATGGCGCCGATCCGCAGAAGGCCCGCCGCGCGGTCCTCGCGGATGCCCGCGAGGCCCTCTGTGCGGTTGATGTCGATGACATGGTCCGGTTGCAGGAAGCGCATGTTCATCATGGGCATCATCGACTGGCCCCCGGCGAGGAGCTTGGCGTCCTCGAGCGTGGCCAGAAGGCCCAGCGCCTCGTCGAGCGTGCCGGGATCGTGGTAGTGGAATGGCGCGGCCTTCATCTGTCGTGCTTCCTTTCGGGTCAGCCGCGGCCCTTGCCGCCGCCCAGCCAGCGCCGGATCATCGCGCCGAGGCTGGCCATCAGCAGCGAGATGCCGGAGACGGAATTGTCCTTCTTCTTCGGCGGGCGCGGGGCCTTTTCGGGGGCCGCCGTTCCAGTCGCCGCGTCGGGAGCGGGCGCCGGGGTGTCGCCGGCCAGTTCCTGGGCAAGGTTGTCGGCGAACTGGCCCACAAGCTGGTTCGCGATCTCCTGCATCAGGCCGCTGGCGCGGCCGTACTGGGCCACGCCGCCGCTCATCACGAGGTCTGTCACGACGGTGACGCGGGTCCCCTCCCCCTCGGGCACGAGGGAAAAGCGCGCCTCGGCCTCGGCGCCGCCGCGGCCCTTGGTGTCGGCGCCCTTCGCCTCGAGCCGCGCGGTCCGCGCCTCGTGATCCACGTCGCGGAGCCGCGCCGTGCCGTCGAAGGCGAGCGCCACCGGACCGACCTTGACCTTCGCACGGCCCTTGAATGTCTCCGGGTCCACGATCTCGGTCAGTTCGGCCCCGGGCAGGCAGGGCGCGATCCGCTCCACGTCGAGCAGCAGCGGCCAGGCCTTTTCCGGGGGGGCCGGAACGAGGAAGGTATTCTCAAGTTGCATCGGTCTCTCCTCCGCCCCGGTCGGGGCGGGTGTCTTTTCAGGTCAGAAGAACAGGGACGGCAGCCATAGCGCGATGCCGGGGAAGGCTACAAGCAAGGCCACCAGCAGAAGCGACATGATGACGAAAGGCAAGGTGCCCATGAACACGTCCTTCAGCTCCACCATGTCGCCGGCCACCTGTTTCAGGATGAAGCAGTTGAAGCCCACGGGCGGTGTCACCAGCGCGATCTCCACGAGGATGACGCAGACGACGCCGAACCAGATCGGATCGAAGCCGAGCCGCATCATCAGCGGGAAGACGAAGGGCAGCGCCAGAAGCAGCATGCCGATGGGATCGAGGATCATCCCCATCACGAGGAACATCACGACGATGCCCAGCATGATCATGTAGGGGCTGAGCCCCGACTCCGCGATCACGTTGACGAAGCGCGGCGTCACGTCCGTCAGCACGAGAAAACTCGTGAACAGGTTCACCGTGATGAAGATCGCGAAGATCATCATCGTGATCCGGCCCGTGGCGACGGCGGCCTCCACGAGACCGGCCCAGGTCAGGCGCCGCATCAGGAGAAGCAGCAGCAGCACCGCGAAGCAGCCCGCGCCCGCGGCCTCCGACGGGGTGAAGAAGCCCGAGTAGATCCCGCCCATGACGATGCCGAAGATGATGACGATCGGCAGCAGCTTCGGCAGCGCCCTGATCCTCTCGGCCCAGGGAAAGCGGGGCCCGAGGGGGCCGTCTTCGGGGCGGAGCATGCAGCGCACCACGATGTAGACGCAGAACATTACCGACATCACGGCCGCGGGCACGATCCCGGCGAGGAAGAGCTGGCCGATCGAGCTTTCCGTCCACAGGCCGTAGAGAATCATCAGGAGGCTCGGCGGCACGAGGATCGCGAGGGTACTGGCCGAGGCGATGGTGCCCGAGGCAAGGCGCATGTTGTAGTTGTAGCGCTTCATCTCGGGCAGGCTGAGGGTGGCGACGGTGGCCACCGAGGCCGCGCTGACGCCGGTGACCGCGCCGAAACCCGCGGAGGTGACGACGGAGGTCACGGCGATCCCGCCGGGGACCCGGCCGAACCACTTGTAGACGACGTCGTAGAGGTCCCGGCCGATGTTTCCCACCGAGACGAGTTGCCCCATGAAGACGAAGAGCGGCACCGAGGCGAGGATGTAGTCCGTGCCCTTCGTGAAGAGCGCGTTGTAGAGCTGGATGCCCGCGCGGGTGACGTCGAAGAACAGGATGTTGCCGACGATGGCCACGGCGCCGATGGAGAAGGCCAGCGGCACCCCCAGGGCGATCAGCAGGACGACGACCGCGAGGCCGATGATTCCGAGCGTGAAGGGATCCATCAGGCGACCCGATCCTTGCGGCCGGTAAGGGCCATGTAGAGGTCCATCAGCACCGCGATTCCGAAGAGGATCGCGGAGACGCCGATCGCGATGGCGAATGGCCAGTAGGGGATGCTCAGCAGCATCGACCCCGCGTTCCGGGCGATCAGCGTCGGAACGTACTTGAAGGCCTGGTAGGCGAGCATCGCGGCGAAGACGAAGGCCGCGAGCCCTGCGAAGACGTCCACGAGCCGGCCCGCGGGGCGCGGCAGGACGCGGTAGATCATGTCCATCCGCACATGGTGACCGCCGCGCCACGAATGCGGCAGGCCGAGGAGGAACAGCAGCAGGAGGGACAGGCCGACGATGTCGTGGGCGCCGCGGATCGGCTGTCCCATTCCCATCCGCAGGATCACGTCGAGGCCGATCACGAGCGTCATGCCCATCAGCATCACGAGCATCGACACCGTGAAGAGACCCCTGGTGAAGGAGTCGTAGTAGCGGATCAGGGCGGGGCGTTCGTCCGTCGAGGGGTCGCCGGGCGGCGGCCGGCTCACGGAGAACTCGTCAATGGAGGACATCGGGTGTTTCCTGAAGGCCGGGGCCCTGCGGCGCGTGCGCGCGGGCCCGGTGGACGGTCGGGGACGGATGGGAAGACGCGGGCGCGACGGGCGGACCGGCGCCGGTGCCGGTCCGCCCGTCCCGTCACGTCAGTCGACGAGGCCCGGGTAGGGCTGCTCCCAGGTGAGCATCCAGAGCTCGTCGTTGCTGAGCTGTTCCAGCTCCGCGATCTTGGCCCTCAGATCCTCCACGAACTGGCGCGCCGGGCGGCCTTCGGCCTCCTGCGCCGCGATCCACTCCTCGGTCACCGGGGCGATCGCCTCCTGCAGCGCGGCGAAGTCCTCGGGTGCCATCACCGTTTCCTCGACACCGATGGAGGCAAGAGCCGCGACGCCTTCGGCGGCCACGCCGTCGAAGTAGATCTCGGCCTCGGCGTGGTTCACGCGCATCAGCCAGAGGTGGAAGTAGTCCTGCAGGTCGTCGGGCAGACCGTAGAAGAAGTCCGCGTTCATGCAGTACTCGATCGGGTTCGCCCAGAGATAGGCGAGCGTCCGGGCCCTGGCGATCTCGTCCATCCGGAACAGCTTCAGCCCCGCGTCATGGAGCGCCATGACATCGACGACGCCCTGCTGGAAGCCCGAGTAGTATTCCGCGACCGTCAGCGGCACGGGCACGGCGCCGAGCGCGTCGGCGGTGCTGGTGGCGATGGCGCCCGAGGCGAGCATCCGCATGCCCTGAAGATCGGCGAGCGAGGTGATCGGCTCGTCGCGGGTCAGGAGGTGCTGCGCCTGGGTCGTGGTCGAGCGGGCGAAGAGCACGCCCTGCGCCTCGTAATCCTCGCGGAAATACTCGCCGTAAAGCTGCATGATCGCGTGGGACATCGGCGTCGCGCGGTTCACGAGGCCGGGAAGCTGGAGACCGAGCTGAAGGTTGAACCCGCCCGGATTGATCCAGCTGTAGCAGGTCGACAGGTCGGAGATGCCGGCCGCAACACCCTCGAAGCCGCCGCGCTGGGCGTCGTGCAGCGAGTTGTTGTAGAACACCCGCGCCGTCAGCTTGCCGTCGGTCTCGGCCTCCATCCGCTCGATCCCGCGCTCGAGGATCGAGGTCAGCGGCGTGTTCGGGCTCAGGAAGTGGGCGATCGTCACCGTGACGGGCGGGCCGTCATAGGTGATTTCGGGGCCGACATAGTCGAGCTCCCCGTCGAGCCACTGCTCGGCGAGGCTTTGCGCCGTGACGGGCGCAGCCGCCAGGGCGAGCGCACCGGCGATGAAGGCGGCGGATACCGCCCTTGGGGTCAGTCTCATGGTTTTCTCCTCCCAGAGTTCACCAGCACCGTTCTGGTCGAGCATTTCGAGTTGCGACGATCCTATCTTTGCGCAAGCTGATGCTGCGAACGGCCGATTCCTAACACAATCGAAAAATGCTTGCAATTGGGCAAGAGCTTGCTCAGATGCGCAAGGCTGTTGCTTATTCGAAAATCTGGCCCGGTCGACCCCGCGGCGAGGCTCCGTTCGGCTCAGTCAAGGGAGAGACCCGCGCGGGAACAGGCCGGCGGCTTCGCCGCGCCGGGTGCGTCGAGGAGGAGGAGGACCGATGGAATATCCCGAAACGACCGTCATCCGGGACGGCATGAAGATCGACTGGGACGTGCCTATCGAGATGGAGGACGGAGTCGTGCTCCGCTGCGACGTCTTCCGCCCGGTGGCCGACGGACAATACCCGGTGCTCATCACCTACGGGCCCTACGGCAAGGGCCTGCATTTCGAGGATCTCTATACCCAGCAGTGGCGCCTGATGTGCGAGCTGCATCCCGACGTGCCCGCAGGCTCGACCAACAAGTACCAGAACTGGGAAGTGGTCGATCCCGAGAAGTGGGTTCCGGACGGCTATGTCTGCATCCGCGTGGACAGCCGGGGCGCGGGCCGCTCGCCCGGCCTTCTCGACATCTGGTCGCTCCGCGAGGCGGAAGATTTCAAGCAGTGCATCGACTGGGCTGGCGTGCAGCCCTGGTCGAACGGCAAGGTCGGGATCAACGGCATCTCCTACTACGCGATGAACGCCTGGAAGACCGCCTCGCTCCAGCCGAAGCACCTGACCGCGATCTGCACCTGGGAGGGCGCCGCGGATTTCTACCGCGACATGGCCTATCACGGCGGCATCCTGTGCAACGGCTTTTCCGACAACTGGTCGCGCAACCAGGTCTATTCGGTGCAGCACGGCAAGGGCGCGAACGGGTTCCGCAGCCGCTACACCGGCGACTGGGTCTCCGGTCCGCCGACCCTGACGGAGGAGCAGCTGGGCGCGAATCGGCGGGACTTCTACGCCGATGTCATGGCGAACCCGCTCGACACCTCGGACTACTGGCAGAGCCGGATGCCCGACTGGACCAAGGTCGAGGTGCCCGTCTTCTCCGCCTGCAACTGGGGCGGTCAGGGCCTGCATCCGCGGGGCAATTTCGAGGGCTTCGTCCGCGCGGCCGCCGAGGAGAAGTGGCTCGAGGTGCACGGGCGCGAGCACTGGACGGAGTTCTACACCGACTACGGCGTGGCGCTGCAGAAGAAGTTCTTCGGCCATTTCCTGAAGGGCGAGGACACCGGCTGGGCCGATCAGCCGAAGGTTCTCCTGCAGGTGCGCCACCCTGGCGAGGTCTTCGTCGAGCGCGCCGAGAGCGAATGGCCCCTGGCCCGCACCGACTGGCAGAAGCACTATCTCGACGCGGGCGACCTGACCCTGCGGCGCGAGCCGCCCGCCGAGGCCGCGAGCGTGACCTATGACGGGTTCGGCGACGGGGTGACCTTCACCACGCCCGCCCTGCCCGCCCCGACGGAGATCACGGGGCCCATCGCGGCCAAGCTCTTCGTCGAATCGGCGACCGAGGACGCGGACCTGTTCCTTGTCGTCCGGGTCTTCACCCCCGACTTCCGCGAAGTGGTCTTTGCCGGCGCGCTCGACCCGAACACGCCGATCGCGCAGGGCTGGCTCCGGGTGTCGCACCGCAAGCTCGACCCGGTGCTGAGCGAGCCCTACCGGCCCTATCATACCCATGACGAGGTCCAGCCGATGACCCCCGGCGAGGTCTACGAGGTGGATGTGGAGGTCTGGCCGACCTGCATCGTCGCCCCGGCGGGCTATCGCGTGGCGCTGTCGGTGCGGGGACGCGATTACGTCTGGCCGGGCGGCACCTCGGGCGGGCTCGAGACGCTGGGCACGGCCTGGCATGGCTGCGGGCCGTTCACCCATACCGAATCGCGCGACCGCCCGGTGGACATCTTCGGCGGGAAGGTCACGCTCCATACCGGGCCGGATCGGCCGTCCTATCTGCTGCTTCCTGTGATACCTTCCTGAGATACCCGGAGCGGGCGCCGGCGCGCCCGCTCCCCAACCGAAGAGAGAGACGACATGCGCCTTTACGGATTCTGGCGGTCGATCGCCACCTATCGCGTCCGGATCGCCCTCAATCTCAAGGGGATCGACTACGAGGAGGTCGATATCAACCTGCTCAAGGGCCAGCAGCACGAGGAGTCGTTCGGCGCGGTGAACCCGGGTCACGCGGTGCCCGCGCTGGACATCGACGGCCGGGTTCTGACCCAGTCGCTGCCGATCCTCGAGGCGCTGGATGCGCTGTATCCGCAGGTGCCGCTGTTTCCGGCGGACCCGTTCGAGCGGGCCGCGGCGGTGGGACTCGCGCTCGACACCATCGCGGATTCGCATCCGCTGGTGGTCCCGCGCGTGCGCAGCCGCCTGACGCAGCAGTTCGGCGCGGACGAGGCGGCGGTCGAGGCGTTCTGCGCCCATTTCCTCGCGCTGACCAACACGACGATGGAGGCGCGCATCGCCGGGCGCAGCACCGCCTATGCCATGGGCGACGCGCCCTGCGTCGCCGATATCGCCATCGCCGGGCATCTCGTGTCCTGCGGCTATTACGGAGTGGACACGACGGCCTGGCCGCACCTGCATGAGCTGGGAGAAAGGCTGCAGCAGATCGACGCCTTCGCGCGGTCGCATCCGTTCGAGCGCAGGAAACTGTCCGCCTAGACCGGGCCAAGTGCGGATCCGCAACGGCTTTGCTCGACAAGCATGCCGTTGCGAAATACATCAATGAGCCAGCCGATCCGCCCCGGGGCGGATCGGACGAGTGTGAATTACGGGTGAAGTGCCGTCAGATGAGAGCCGCTGCAAGGATGAAAGATCAGGACGATCCGAAAATCTCCATCGGCGCCCGGCTTCGCCAGTTGCGGCAGGACGGCGACCTGACGCTTGCGACCATCGCCCAGAGGTCGGGGATCTCGGCCTCCACCTTGTCGAAGATCGAGAACAACAAGGTCTCCCCGACCTTCGCCAACCTGCTGAAACTGTCCGAAGCCTTCGGCGTGTCGCTGTCGCGGATGATCGGCGACACGGAGAGCAGCCCGCCGCCGACCACGGCGCGGATCGCGGTGACCCGGGCCGACGAGGTGGCCTTCACCACGACGCAGACCTACGACATGGGGCCGCTCTGCACCGATCTGCGCAACAAGCGGATGTCGCCCTTCCTCGACAATGTCCGGTCCTCGGCGGCGGGTCCCGGCGAGAAGCTGGTGCGGCACATGGGCGAGGAATTCGTCTATGTGCTGAAGGGCGAGCTGGAAATACATACGGAGCATTACGAGCCGATCCGCCTCTCGCCGGGGGACAGCGCCTATTTCGACAGCCAGATGGCCCATGCCTTCCGCTCCGCCGGGGAAGAGCAGGCGCAGATGCTCATGGTCTGGCTGCCGCCCGAGGGGACGGATGCGGAGAACGGCCAGCGCCTGATCCGGCAGATCACGCAGCAGGATGTCTCGGGCGACATCGACCACCAGGCGCCCCTGCCCCCCGGATCGGCGAAGGACTGAGGGGCGCCGCGGCCTCCTCCCGCGGGAGAAGGGACCTGTTTTCCTAGAGAGCCGCGTCCATGGCCGCCATCACGCGCTCGCGCGTGATCGGCATGCGGCGCGCGCGCACGCCCAGGGCATGGGCGACCGCGTTGCCGATGGCGCCCGCGACGGGACCGGCGGAACATTCTCCTGCGCCAAGGGGGGGCGCATCGGAGCGCAGGACCTCGGTCACGATCTCGGGCATGTCGCGGAAGCCGAGCACCGGATAATCCTCCCATGCACGGACTGCGAAACCCTCGTCCGTCCAGCGGGCCTCTTCCATCAGGGTCCAGCTGACGGCCTGAACGGCGCCGCCCTCCACCTGGTTGATGAGCCCGTCACGGTGCACGACGCGCCCCGCGTCGACGGCGCCGTGAATGCTGACGACGCGGACGCTCTCCTCGATCTCGACGCGGACCATGGCGGCGTAATAGGCGCCGCTGTTCTTGTAGCGCGCCACGCCGAGACCGCGGCCAATGCCCTCTCCGCCCGGCTCGTCCGGGTCCCAGCCGCCCGCGCTTGCGGCGGCCTTCAGGACGGCAGCGGCGCGGGGGTCCTCGCAATGGGCGAGGCGGAAGGCGAGCGGATCGGCACCCGCGGCGGCGGCAAGCTCGTCCATGAAGCTCTCGACGGCGAAGACATTGGCATGGGCGCCGAGCGCGCGCAGAGCGGAGCTGCGCAGCGGTCCCTGGGGCCGTTGGTTCAGCCTCACCCGGCGTTGCGGCAGGGCGTAGATCGGCACCGAGTTCCGGTCTGCGCCGCGGTCGGGGACCTTGAAATTGCTCTGCGTCGAGGGGGGATGCGGCGTCTCGAGATCGCGCGCGGCGAGAAGGTCAAGACCGTTTCCGCTCCCCGGCCGGGCGACATGGGGCGTGCTGGCGATCCGACAGTCCCAGTGCGTGATGCGGCCTTCGGCGGAGAGACCCGCCGCAAGATCGACGCGCATCGCGGCACCATGGGGGGACCAGCTCATCTCGTCCTCACGGGACCAGAGCACCATCACCGGCCGGTCCACCGCGCGGGCGAGGAGGGCGGCGTCGAGCGCCACGTCGTCGGCGGCATTGTGACCGTAGCAGCCGGCGCCGGGCACATGGACGGCGTTTATGGCGTCCTCGGCGATCCGGAGGGCGGTGGCGAGCTGCTTGCGCAGGGGGTGAATGCCCTGGGAATGGGTGTGCAGGTCGAGCCGCCCGTCCGTCCAGTGGGCGACGGCACAGGAGGGCCCCATGGCGGCATGGACGAGAAAGCCGCGGGCATAGCTGGAGGAAAGTCGCGTGACGGTCTCGGCGGGCTCGCCGGCGTCCTCGAGCAGGGTCTCGGCCTCCTCGGCGGGAGCGTCGAGCCAGGTCTGGGCCTCGTCGCAGGTCGGCAGGGTGCCGATGCGGGACCAGCGCGCGCTGCGCCGCGCTTTTTCGATGGCGGCGCGGGCGTCGTCGTCGCGCTCTGCCACCACGCCGGCGAAGGCGCCGTCGCGCACCACGCGCACGACGCCCGGGAGAGCCGCGACCGCCGCCTCGTCGAACCCGTCGAGCCGGAGCCACGGCGCTTCGGGGCGCAGGACGCGGCCGAACAGCATCCCGGGCAGGCGCAGGTCCTGGATGAAGGCGGCGCCGCTCAGTTTCGCGGGCAGGTCGGGGCGGCGGAAGCCCGGCGCGCCGTCGCCTTCGCCGAAGAGCACCGGGATCGGCTGATCGAGGGCGGAGACGGAGAGATCGACCTCGGCGGCCAGATCGCCGTATCCGACGGAGCGGTTGGTGCCAGGGACGCTGAAGAGGCCGTTCTCGAGCTCCACCGGCGCGCCGAGGGCGGCCTCGGCGGCCTGCATGAAGAGCGCGCGGGCCATGGCGACGGCAAGGCGCATCGCGGCGCCGCCATGCTCGACCGAGAGGCTGCCCGCGGTAAAGCCCTCGGCGGGCGCCCGTGCGGTATCGGCGGGCGCCAGGGTCAGGGCGGCGGGATCGACGCGCAGTTCGGAGGCGGCGATCAGCAGCATGGCGGCGCCAATCCCCTGCCCCAGCTCCACCTTCCCGCTGCGGATGGTGATGGTGCCGTCCGGCGCCACGTCGATCCATCGGTCGAGGCGGGGGTTCGATTTCAGGTTGGAGGGAAGCTCGGTCATGCCGCGCCCTCCAGCAGGCGGTCGATGGCGCGGAGCATCCGGGGATGCGCGCCGCAGCGGCACAGGTGACGTTCGTCCAGTGTCTCGAGCATCTCGGAGCGGTCGCGGACGCCCTCGTCCAGCAGGGCGCTGACGGTCATCATGATGCCGTTGACACAGTAGCCGCATTGTGCGGCCTGTTCCTCGAGGAAGGCCTCGCGCACCCGGGCGAGCGTGGGCGACGGGCCTTCGACCGTGTCGATGCGGCGGCCCTCCACGGACCAGAGCGGCAAGCTGCAGGTCTGCACCGCCTTGCCGTCGAGATGGACCGTGCAGGAGCCGCAGCGGCCCTGAAGGCAGCCGGTGCGGGTGCCCAGAAGGCCCAGATCGTCGCGCAGGACGGACAGGACCGGCGTGTCGGGCCGGGCGGTGACGCGGACGGCGCGGCCGTCGACGGTCAGGTCGTAAGGTCTTGGATCATCCATGCTCATTCCGCTCGTCTCCCCCGGAGCCACCCCCTTGGACCAGGCTCCATCCGTGCCGTGCCGAGAGGCCGGCCGGATCTCCCAAGTGCTTGATAGGACGAAGTCACTTGGCTTGAAAAGGTCGCGCGAGGGGCGAACTGCCCGTTTCGGCGCGGGCGGACGCGCCATGGCGGCCTGCCTGGCCGACGCCCCGCGGGCCGGCCGGGCTAGCGCAAGAGCACGTCGAGATCGCGGCCGGCGGCTGCCTCCTGAAGTGCGCGCCGAAAGGCCTGCCCGCGGGGGTCGCCATCCAGGTCGATCCCGGAGGCGCAGGCATGAAAGACGATGCGCTGGACGCTGGCGGGATCGGCCGTGCGGGACAGGGTCTCGATGCGGCCCGGGGCCGAGCCTGTGACGCTCACGAAGGCGACCTCGTCATATCCCGCGGCCTCGTCCGAGAAGCGGCACTCATGGGGCCAGTCCGGATCGCCGGAGGGGGTGCAGATCTCGGACCAGGAGGCGCTGAACTCGGGGCCGGCGTCGGTCTCGTTGTAGACGAAGCCGATGGTCAGCCCGTCCGGAAAGGTCGCGCTGAGGTCGTCGTAGCATCGCTCGGCGAAGGCGGGCGTGCCCGGGGGCGGCATCGGATCGGACGCGACATCGAATTCGGCCGTCCAGAGACCGGGAGGCAGGTAGCTCGCGCCCGCTCCGGCGGGGGAAGCGGTGGCCGGGGCTGTCGGCGCGGTCCGGCCCGGAATTGCCGAGAGGGTCGCCAGAAGGTCTTGCGGCACCGCCGCATCGGCGCAGCTTCTCAGTTCGAGGTCGCAGACGCCGTTCTCGCAGAGGGCGGGACGTCCGGAGGCCGTCACGCGGAGCGCAAGATCGGGCCCCGGCTGCGCGCCGCCCGGACCGGTGACGGTGCAGGCGCCGTCCGCGTCGCAGTCGAGCGTCATGCGGTGCCGCGGTCCCGCGCCCTCGTCCTGCCAGACGACCGCCGTTCCGTCAGGATGGAGGACGAAGGCCTGGGCGCGGCAGGCGAGGGCCGGCGGATCGCTCCCCATCGGTGTCCAGAGCCCCGACAGCGCCGCGTAGTCCGGTCCGGCGCGGGAGGAGGCGGGCGCAAGGTCGGCGCCGTCGCGACGGGCCATGTCGGAGATCTCGGCCTCCGTCAGGTGCGGCTCGCAGCGCTTCAACGTGACGTCGCACACGCCGTCGCCGCAGAGTTGCAGCCCCGCGCCGCGTGTCGTGAGGCGCAGGTCGGCCGGCACCTCGGACGGGTCGCCCGCCTGGGCGAGGACGTCGCAGGTGCCGTCCTGGCGGCAGGCGAACCGCGCGGCGGGATGGCCGCCCTGCCCGTCCGGGCCCCAGACGACCATCTCGCCGTCGGCGTGGAGATAGGCGGGATGGTCCCGGCAGGTACGGCCCATGTCGCCGGGCCGGGCATAGACGCCTTCCAGGGCGGCGAAATCGAGCGCCGCGCCCGCCGGCTGGACGGTCGGCGCAGCCTGCGCCCGGACGCGGTCCTCCCGCAGGAAGATCTCGTCGACCAGCAGCCGTCCGTCGGGAAGGCGGCGGGTCTCGTCGATGAAGCCGCGGCTGCCGAGGCAGTCGCGATACATCGTCATCTGCCCCGTCTCCACGTCATGCAGGCCGAAGCTGCCGTGAGGGCCGACGATCACCTCGGCGCGGGCGGAGAAATCGGCGGGGGCGGGGGCGGGATCGAGCGGGCGCTGCATCACGTCGCAGAAGGCCAGAGGCCCCGACTGCGCGCAGCGCCGGTAGGTCATGGTGCGGAAGGCGGGGCCGCCCGCCTGGGCCGAGGCGGTGTCGAGCTGGCGCTCGGCGATCAGCCCGTCCTCGTGCAGGACCACGGGGGAGGAGGTGCAGGCCTGCGCCAGGCCCAGGTCCTCGAATCCGTCGAAGAGGCGGGAGAAGGCTGCGTCCACCGACTCGCCGGGGCGGCGCTCGAGGGGGGCGTATATTCCGCGGGCCGGCATCACGTCGATGCTGCCGATGACGGGGGCCGGATCGGTCCCGGCGGCCGGAACGGGCGCGGCGACAGTGCTCTCCGGCCAGCCCGCCATCGACGGCGCGACCGCTACCCTGGGGAAAGGGCCGAAGCTGCGCAGTACATTGGCATCGCCGGGGCCGGGCGGTGCGGAGGGGTCGAAGGGCTCGGCCAGCACATGCACGCGCAGGGCCACGTCGGGCCAGCTGTCGTCGTCGCCCTCGAAGGCAAGGATGCCCTCGGCGGAGAGCTCCAGCGCCGGGAAGACGCCGCCGCTGTCCAGCCGTTTGGGGGCGTTCTGCACCTCTGCGTCGGTCGCGCCGCCCACGGGCAGGATCTCCGCTCCGCAGCCCGGGCCGCACCAGCCTTCGTGAAGCCAGACGTAGCCCCTGAAGATGGCGCCGAAGGGCGGGCCCGGTTCCGGCTCGGCGAAGACGGCGCTGGCGGCGGGGCGGCCATCGGCATGGGTGTAGTCGTAGCGGATGACCGGGACGTAGCCTGCAAGCCCTGCGGGCACGAGGAGCGGCGCCGCAGGCCGGGGCGGATCGGCAGGCGGAAGGGTCTGCACCAGGTCCGGGCCGCGCACCGTATCGAACCAGTCCGCGAGCCCTGCATCCGAGAGCGCGGGATGAAGCGGCACCTCGGGAACCTCGGCGAGAAAGCCGCGTCGCGCGCCGGTCCAGGCGCCGCCGCGCAGATCCGTGTCGCCCGCCATGCCCCATCCGCCCTCGAAGGCCATGCGCTCGGCATCGAGGCGGAACTCGAAGAGGCCCCACTGCCCGCCGTTGTCCCAGACGCCGCGCAGCGTCCGGCCATCGGCGGAGACCTCTCCGATCAAGGGACCACGGTCGCGCCTTCCGTGGACGAGGCGGCCGTCCTGAACCAGCGTCAGCACCTGATGGTTGGAGGCCCAGACACCGGTGAACCCGACCGGCGGGGCGGCGGCCTGCATCGCGTCGATGTCCTCGCCGGTATCGGGCGCGGCGGGGACAAGGGCGGGCGCCATGAAGGCCGCGAATTCGGGGCTGTCGGCAGCGGCCCAGGTCCCGCCGTGCATCTGGACCCGCAGATCGGTGTCGGTGCCCGTGGCCACCGTCAGGGGCGGCACGGCTCCCGACAGGCGGCGGGCGGTGACGGTCGAGCCGAGCCGCGCGATGTTGTGGTCCCACACCCCGGCGAGGCGGCTGCCGTCGGCGGAGAGCCGTACCTCCATGACGCCGCGCGGCTCCGACGAGCGGTCCATCGCTCCGCGGAGCGTCAGCCCGTCCGGGCCGACATGGCCCCAGACCGTGCCGACGCCGCCGTTGACGTGGATCTCGCCCCAGACTCGACGGCCCTCCTGCACCAGAAGCATCATGCCGCCGTGGGTCTGCCACGTTCCGGTGAACCGAGGGAGGAGCGCCGTGTCGGCGCCGTGGCCCACATGGGACACGACATCGCCGGGCCTGATGTCCTCGGCCACGCAGCCATGGGAGGAGTGGATGGCGGCGCAGTTGGGTGTCCAGCCGTCCGCGAGCAGCGGATCGGGACGATCATCGGGACCGACGCGGAGGGTCATCGGCACGCCCTCCTCGTCCACGACGAAGGTGATCTCGCTCGAAGGCTGGGTGTCGAACGTGGCGCGCCAGAGCCCCGGCGGCAGATAGACCGGCAGGAGCCCGTCCGCGTCGCGCGTGAAGCCCGAGACGAAGGCCCGGTCATTGTCCACGTCGAAGATCCGCACCGTCCGGCGGTCCATGGGAACGTTCTGCACGTCGCGGAGGTCGAAGGTCACGGGCGCGGCCCGGAAGTCGAACGCGATGGTGGTGGTCTGCCCCGGCGCGACATGCACGAGCATCTCGCGGGTGAGCGTGCCGCTGAGCGTGCCGCGGACAAAGTAGTCCCCGGGCGGCAGCGGCACGTCCTGGGCATTCACCGAGGCGGCATGATCGACGGCGGGGTCGATGGCGCCGTTGATCACGGGATGGATCGCGAAGTCGGCCCAGCCCTGTCCCTGCATCGTCGGCAGGCGGCCCGATCCCTCGGGCATCGGCCGGCCTCGGGCCATGCGCGCGTCGATCCGCAAACGTGCCGCAAGGATCAGCTCGAGCCTGTAGGGCCCGGCACCTTCGGGGATCGTGACCGGCAGGGAAATCGGGATCGGGTGGCCGGCATTGGTCGCGCGCCTGGCGACGAGCTGATAGTCGCCTGGGGCAAGCAGCACGGTTCCGGTGATCGGACCCGGGTTCAGGCCGAGCCGGGGGACCACCGGCGCGGCGCTCTCCCCGAGTGGAGAGAATTCCATCAGCGCGAATGGCCGCCCGGTCAGCACCTCGCCGCCCGCCACGTCGCGAAGGACAAGCTCCACCTCTCGCGCGGCGCTGACGACCGGCGGGGGCGGGTCCGGCAGGGGCTCCGGCGCCGCCGAGAGGGTGGTGGCGAGGGCCGCGGCGAGGGTCTCCGCGTTGTCGGCGGCAAGGAACTGGCCGCCCGTGGCATCGGCAAGACAGGACACCTGACGCTGTTCGTCGTCGTCGAGATCGAAACCCACCACATGGGCGCGGAAATCGACGCCCTGCGCCGTGAGTGTCCGCCCCAGCGCGCAGGGATCGCCGCCGCAGGTCTCGATCCCGTCGGTCACGAGCACGATGGTCGCCGATCGCTCGGTGTAGCGCATGGCCTCGGCCGCGGCGGTGACGGCATCGGTGATGGGCGTCATCCCGCGCGGGTTCAGCCCCTGCGCGGCGCCGATGATCTCGGGCACGGTCTGCATGGCAGGGCCCATGGGCACGACGGTCTCGATATCGGTGCATTCGCCCCGCGCCCGGTGACCATAGGCGAGCAGGCCGATCTGCATGTCCGGCGTGGCCTCGGACAGGACGTGCGAGAGGCTGCGGCGGGCGAGCTCGATCTTCGTCTCTCCCTCGATCCTGCCCCACATGGAGCCGGAGCCGTCGAGGACGATCATCAGGTTCTGCTGGTCCTGCGCCATGACGCCGGTGGCGCTGAGGCTGAGGGCGGCGGCAAGCGCGAGACGGCGGAACATGACGGGCCTTTCGGTCGAATCCGGCAAGGCGGAGTGAGACACGGGCGCGCCGCGGCCGCCTCACCCATTTGGGTGAGGCGCGGAGCGCTTTGCGGCGGCGGATGGCAGCCCGCTGCGCCAAAGCCCGCCGGTCCTGCCGCAGGACGTCTCCGAGCGCGGCGGCGACCGCGCCGCCTTCATGTCTTCCCTGATCGTCACCGCAAAGAGGAACGACATCGATCCTAGGCAAGGCTGGCCGATGGTCTCGGACGGCTGCCCGACATGACCGCGTTTCAGGTGTCGGCTCTGCTGCCGTGGAACTGGAAAGGCTCACAGCATCGCCAAGCCGCCTGACTGCGGCGCAGGCCGGTTGCTTGCTGTTCTGGCGGCGTTCGAGGGGTCGAGGCGCAGGTGCGGCTTGCGCCTGCGCGGTGCGCGGGGTCCGTGGGGGTCCTGGGCGGGGGAGCGGTTGTTCCCGTGTCGGGTCCGCTTGTGCTCCGTCTGTGGGGCGATCGCGGAAGGTCGGCTCGGGCTGGTGCGTGTCGCGGCGGTCTTGCGCGGCGGATCGCGTCCATTGCATCGTTCGGAGAGGTTTCTCGTGTTTCTTTCCAGATCTGGCGGTGACTTACTCTCCCACGTCTTGAGACGCAGTACCATCAGCGCGACGGCACTTAACGGCTGGGTTCGGAATGGGACCAGGTGTTTTGCTCGTGCTATGACCACCAGATCGGGGAAGAAACAGGTCGGCGGGTGGGCCGCCGGACAATCTTTCCAAGTCGCGTATCGTGCATGACTTCTGGTCCTGGTGAGGGTTTTCCTCGCCACTTCCGGATCAGATCAAGCCAATCGGGCCATTAGTACCGGTCAACTGAACGCATTGCTGCGCTTACATCTCCGGCCTATCGACGTGCTGGTCTCGCACGGCCCTCAAGGGATACCTTGTTTCGAGGGGGGCTTCCCGCTTAGATGCCTTCAGCGGTTATCCTGTCCGATCATAGCTACCCTGCACTGCGGCTGGCGCCACAACAGGTCCACCAGTGGATCGTTCACCCCGGTCCTCTCGTACTAGGGGCAACTCCTCTCAAGTATCCTACACCCACGGCAGATAGGGACCGAACTGTCTCACGACGTTCTAAACCCAGCTCACGTACCTCTTTAAACGGCGAACAGCCGTACCCTTGGGACCTGCTCCAGCCCCAGGATGAGATGAGCCGACATCGAGGTGCCAAACGGTGCCGTCGATATGGACTCTTGGGCACCATCAGCCTGTTATCCCCAGAGTACCTTTTATCCGTTGAGCGATGGCCCTTCCACTCGGGACCACCGGATCACTATGGCCGTCTTTCGACTCTGCTCGACGTGTCAGTCTCGCAGTCAGGCTGGCTTCTGCCATTGCACTCAACGACCGATTTCCGACCGGTCTGAGCCAACCTTCGCGCGCCTCCGTTACACTTTAGGAGGCGACCGCCCCAGTCAAACTACCCACCACGCAGGGTCCCGGACCCGGATAACGGGCCGCGGTTAGACATCAAGCAAGGCAAGGGTGGTATCTCAAGGGAGACTCCACCAGGACTGGCGTCCCGGCTTCGAAGTCTACCACCTATCCTGCACATGCCTGGCCTGATGCCAGTGCGAAGCTATAGTAAAGGTTCATGGGGTCTTTCCGTCTAACCGCGGGAAGCCTGCATCTTGACAGGCAATTCAATTTCGCTGAGTCGATGTTGGAGACAGCGGGGAAGTCGTTACGCCATTCGTGCAGGTCGGAACTTACCCGACAAGGAATTTCGCTACCTTAGGACCGTTATAGTTACGGCCGCCGTTTACCGGGGCTTCAATTCAAGGCTTGCACCTCTCCTTTTAACCTTCCGGCACCGGGCAGGCGTCAGACCCTATACGTCGTCTTGCGACTTCGCAGAGCCCTGTGTTTTTAGTAAACAGTCGCCACCCCCTGGTTTGTGCCCCCGGCCCTCTTGGACCGGGCCTCCTTCTCGCGAACTTACGGAGGTATTTTGCCGAGTTCCTTCAACATCGTTCTCTCAAGCGCCTTGGTATTCTCTACCAGTCCACCTGTGTCGGTTTGGGGTACGGTCTGATGGAGGGCTATTTCCAGGAACTGTCTTGGATACGCCCCAATCCGATAAGGGACGCACGCCGCCACAATCCGTCACATCCTCCTGGCCCAGGAATATTAACCTGGTTCCCATCGACTACGCCTTTCGGCCTCGCCTTAGGGGCCGGCTTACCCTGCTCAGATTAGCTTTAAGCAGGAACCCTTGGACTTTCGGCGACAGGGTCTCTCACCCTGTTTGTCGCTACTCATGTCATCATTCTCGCTAGTGATCTCTCCACCGGATCCCTCACAGGCCGGCTTCACAGAAAGCCTCTCTCCTCCA
>NZ_ML119083.1 GCF_003789055.1 Histidinibacterium lentulum
CTCTACGCCCAGCGATCTGAGAAACGCATTCGTAGCACACATTGCGAAACGCACTCCCTGCCTCATTACAGGGATGCCTTCGCAACTCGTCAGCTCAGCCAGAAGGTGGGGCTCAGCCGCCGCTTACGCTTCGGCAGCATGGGCGAGCGCCTCTACCACCTCGCCCGCGGCGAGGACCACCGCCGCGTCAGTGCCCACGCCCCCGTCCGCGGCATCTCGAACGAGACGACCTTCGGCGAGGACACCGCCGATCCCGACATCCTCGACGGCCACATCTGGCGCATGGCCGAGAAGGTGGCGAGCCGCGCGAAAGCCCGCGACATCGCCGGCCGCGTGGTGACGCTGAAACTGAAGCGCGCGAACCACAAGCTGCTGACGAAGCGCCAGAGCCTCGCCCAGCCCACCCAGCTCGCCGACCGGATCTACCGCACCGCCCGCGCCCTCTTCGACCAGAGCGGCGACGCGGGCCCCTACCGCCTCCTCGGCGTGGGCCTGTCGGAGCTGGTGAGCGCCGCCGAGGCCGACCGCGAGGGCGACCTCCTCGACCCAGACGCCGGCCGCCGCGCCGCCGCCGAACGCGCCGCCGACGCGATCCGCGCCCGCTGGGGCGACGAAGCGATCCTGAAGGGCCGCGCCCTGCGCTGAGCGTGGAACAGAGCCGCCGCCCCCCGGTTTCCTCTCCGGAAAGGGAGGATCCGACATGACCCCACGTTTCGCCCGCACCGCCGTTCTTGCGGCCCTGCTCGCCACGCCCGCAGTCGCCCAGGACGACGCGGGCTGGCTGCCCTCGCTGATCACCGACACGCCGGAAGAGGGATTCCAGCTGGCCATCACGCTCTCGCGCACCGGCGTCACCGAGACCCAGGGCAACATGGACGTGCTGACCACCCAGCGCGAGCATTACTCCCGCGAGCCCGACGACCTGATCGCAGCAAGCCAGGTGATCGCGATACACTTCCAGACAGTCGCGGCCGCGAACGACTACTGGCGCTGAACCTACTCCGCCGCCACCGGCAGCGTCTCTGCCCGCCCGATGGCGGCGATGCCGGCGATGGCCCCCTCAAGCGCGCGGCGCACCTCCTCGAAGCAGGGAAGCGGCTCGATCGTCTTCTCGTTCATGTAGAGTCCGCGGTCGATCTCCACCTGCACGGCATGCTGCCGCCGCGAGGGGCGTCCGTAGGCTTGGGTGATGTAGGCCCCCGCGAAGGGCATGTTCCGCGCGACCCGGAAGCCCGCCCCGGCGAAGGCCGCCTCCACCGCCTCGATCACCCGGGCGGAAGCCGCGGCGCCGAAGCGGTCGCCCAGCACCACGTCCGGGCGCGCCGCACCGGCGGGGCCCACGTTCTCCAGCGCCTCGTGGGGCATGGAATGGCAGTCGATCAGGATCGCCTCGCCGAACAGCCGGTGCGACTGGTCCAGAAGCCCCTCGAGCGCCGCATGATAGGGCCGCCAGTAGCCGAGCAGGCGCGCCTGCGCCTCCTGCTGCGTCAGCTTTCCGCGATAGATCGCCCGGCCGTTGGCGACGACCCGCGGGATCACGCCGAGGCCGCTTGCGATGCGCGGATTGTGCGCGATCCTCCGCACCCCCTCGATCAGCGCGGGGTCGAGCTCCTCGGCGGCGCGGTTCAGATCGACGAAGGCCCGGGGCGCCCCGGCGGTCAGCAAGGGCGCGCCGTGGTTCGGCGCGGTGGAGAAGAGCCAGTCCACGAAGGCATCCTCCGACGACCGGATCTCGTGCCGGTCGAGCACCGCTGCGTCGAGAAAATCCTGGGGATAGACCCGCCCGGAATGGGGCGAGGCGAAGACCACGGAGGTGGTCCGGGCCGCCGGGCTCGTCAGACGGTAAGCGGGCTCGCGCATCGACTGTCCTCCAGGGGCCGAAGATAGACCGAATTCCGCGCCTGCCAAAAGCCCTTGATCTCCCCCCTGCAGTCTTTTAGGAGACCGCACACCCGACGCGGTCCGCCCGCGTCCCTTTTGTTTTGGGGGCAGGCGGTCAGGGCGAGGGAGGGGCGATTAGCTCAGCGGTAGAGCACTTCGTTGACATCGAAGGGGTCACTGGTTCGATCCCAGTATCGCCCACCATGACCACCGCCGCCCCTGCCGGGGCGTGCAACCGAAACCCAGGCGCATCGCCGCGCCGCGACAGGAAAAGAGACGCGACATGAAGGTGCGCAACTCCCTCCGTTCGCTCAAGCAGCGCCATCGCGATTGCCGCGTCGTGCGCCGCAAGGGCCGGGTCTACGTGATCAACAAGACCCAGAAGAAGTTCAAGGCCCGCCAGGGCTGATCCGCGGAGCGATCCGCGCGGGCAAGGGGCCGTCCTTTGGGGCGGCCCTTCGCGTTCGGCCCCCCTGCCGGCCATTCGCTCCGGCGCTGCGGAGAGGCTGGCCAAGTGCCGCGGCTCGGGCCTAAGGTCACCTTGATGAGACTCAGCGGGGGGACCATTTTCATGACGCTCAGAACATTGATCTGCACCACGGCCATGGCCGGCGCGCTGGCCTCGCCCGCCGCCGCCCAGGACTATTGCGGCGGTATCGGCAACGGCCAGTGGATCGGCGGCAACGAGGCCAATTCCGACATCGCCGCCAGCGACAGCTTCCGCGAGCAGCTGGCACTGGTCCTGCTGGGCAATGCCCACACCTCTCTCTTCACCCTCTCGTCACCCGCGGAGGTGCGGCTCGAGGCGGCGGGTCGCGGATCGGGGGACCCCGTGATCGAGATCCTCGACGGCTCCGGGGCGGTGATCGGCAGCGACGATGATTCGGGCGGGGGCACGTCCTCCGCGGCGCTGCTGGCGCTCCAGCCCGGCACCTACTGCGTGCAGACGACCTCCTGGGACAACTCGCCCCTGACGGCCACCGTGCGGGTGGGCCGGACAGAGCATGAGGCGCTCACCGAGGGTGGTGCGGCGCTGGCGGCGGGATCGGCCGGAACCGCGACCACGACCGACACCACGACCGACACCGCGAGCGACGCCGGAACGATGGACGCCGTCACCGACACCGAGGCCTGCGGCGGCGCGCGCATGATCGGCTCCGGCCCCATCGACGGCAGCCTCGACGCCGGCATCAGCGTCACGGAGACGATCAACGCGACCCCCAACTGGGCCTTCGAGCTGTCCCAGCCCGCCGCCCTCTCGATCACCGCGGAAAACGAGGCCGCCGATCCGGTGCTGACCCTGACCGGCGCCGACGGCAGCTTCTATGCGGAGAACGACGACTATGACGGTCTCAACAGTCGCATCGACATGACCACGCCGCTCCAGCCCGGCACCTATTGCGTGGGCCTCCGGGCGCTGTCGGACGGCGGGGTGCCCGTCACCGTGACGCTCAGCGCCTTCGATCCCGAGGCCGCGACCCGCGCGCTCTACGAGCGGGGCGAAGTGGCCCCGCCGCTGGACGGGTCCTTCCCGATCACCGATCTGGGCACCGTCTCGGCGCGCAGCGTCAGCCAGGTGCAGATGCAGGGCGACACGGCGCAGTGGTTCAGGATCGAGGTGGCCGAGACCGGCCTCTTGCTGATCGAGGGCATCGCCGCCTCCTCCGGGGACCCTGTCCTGCGACTGTTCGACGACGTCGGACGCGAAGTCGGCTATAACGACGACTACGGCCAGGGCCTGGACAGCCAGATCGCGGCGCGGGTGTTTCCTGGCACCTATCTTGTCGCGCTGATGGACATCTCCGGCCAGAGCCCGCTTCTGCGGCTGGTGATGGAGCGCTACGTGCCGGCGCAATAAGGGATGGGGAGGCGTCGCCTCCCCGTCGCCATTGTCGCTCGGACCAGTGGAGCGACAATGGCGCCCGCCACCAGGTTACACTCGGCCAGGGGAATGACAGGCGGGTCCTGAAAGGGCGCGACTCCGTTCGAATCGCGGTCCGCCAACCTGGCGGGCTGCGACAGCCTGGAGCCTTGCGCCGAACGGCGCTTCAGGGCCACCCCCGCGCGGACAGGACAGGCCCGCGCCATGGCAGACAGAAAACCCCCCGCCCCCGTCGGCCCCGACTTCGAGCCGGACGCGCTCGATGCCCGGATCACCGTTCACGAGGCGGCGCAGATCGTCGAGATCGACTATACCGGCCTGCATATCGGCAGCTCCGCCGAGGCGAACGCCTTCTACGATCGGGTCGAGCACCGCATCGACGCGTCCGGCGAGCCGCTCTGGTTCTTTCTCGCCGACACCACGGACTACCGCATCGACAGCTCGGCATGGTTCGCCTATTCGCGCCGGAGCACGGACCTGCACGAGGCCCATTCCATGGGCACGGTCCGGGTCGACCGCACGCCCGGCATGGGCGCGAAACTCGCCTCCTGGCGCGGCACGGACCGGGAGAACCCGAACCTCTTCGCCAGCCGCGCCGAGGCCTGGGAGGCGCTGCGCGCGCGGCCTTCGCTGCGGCGGCTCCGGCCGGGCCACGTTCCCAGCCATCACAAGGTCGACTTCCGCCGCCGCATCCGGCTCGATCCCGAGGCAGGCATCTGCGAGGTGGATCTCTCGGGAATCTCCTTCGAGCACAGCCGCGACGTCAACGACATCTTCAACTGGATCGAGGAGGCCGTGCGACCGACCGGCCGCCGCTGGTATTTCCTCTACGACTACGAAGGCACGCGCATCCAGCAGCCCGCATGGCTGACCTATACCCTGCGCGCCGAGGCGCTGCGTGACGCCTGGTCCCTGGGCTCCGTGCGCTATGCGGCGGGGTCGGAGACCGAGACCGACATCCGGCTGCGCGCCGAGAGCCGCACCACGCGGCCCAACATCCGCAACACCCGCGCCGAAGCGCTGGAGCGCATCGCCGAGATGAAAGCCGCCGCCGCCTGACCGTCCGCCCGGCCCGGCTGGCATCCCGCAGTGAGCCGCGCCATAAGCCCCGCAGGACGGCAAGGGGCGAGGCCATGGGCGAGATCATCCTGGTGAGGCACGGACAGGCGAATTCCGTCGCGCGGGACGAGGAGAGCTACGACCGGCTGTCGGACCTGGGCCACCGGCAGGGCGCGCTTCTTGGCGAATGGTTCAGCGCCCAGGGCCTCGGCTTCGACCATGTGCTCGCCGGGACCCTGCGTCGCCACCGGGAAACCGCCGAGGCGATGGGCCATGGCGCCGCGACAGCCGATCCCAGGCTCAACGAGATGGACTATTTCAACCTCGGCCGGGCCCTCGCCGACAGCCACGGCGTGCCGATGCCGGGCCCCGACGATTTCGCCGCCCACGTGCCGCAGGTGATGGAGGCCTGGCACCGCGCCGAGATCCGCGGCAACGAGACCTTCGCGGAGTTCGAGGCCCGGGTGACGGATGTCCTGCGGGAGGCGGCGGCGCCGGGGCGGCGCGTGCTCTGCGTGACCTCGGGCGGCGTGATCGGGATGATCCTGCGCCATCTCCTGCGCCTCGATCCGACGCGCATGGCCCATGTGCTCCTGCCGATCTGGAACACCTCCGTGCATCGCGTGTCGGTCATGCCGCACGGCACGATCCTGTCCGGGTTCAACGCGATCCCCCATCTCGAGGCGCCGGACCGGGCGCATCTGCGCAGCCATTACTAGGGCGCGCGCCGCGTCAGTAGCGGTAGAGCCCGCCCTCCGCCTCGCCCGCAGAGATGCCCAGCGCCTCGAGCCCGGCCTCGAGATGGTCGGCCAGATGCGGCGAGCCCAGAAGGTAATCCGCCGTGGGCGTCGTGGCTTCGGCCTCCGCGGTCTCCACCGCCTCCTCGAAATCCTCCGGATCGAACGACCCTCGCCCGATCCAGAAGATCGCCACCAGCTCGCATTGTTCCTCGACCGACAGCCGGTCGACGAAACCCCTGAGCTCGCTCTCGCCCCGCAATCCCTCGCGGGCGAGGATGATCACCTCGGCCACCTTGTCGGACGTGATATCCATGACGGACCTCCCTTGCCTCTTCGCGTCTGATCCTAGTCAACCCGGTCGGGCACACCTTGATCTGCCGCAAGAGGCGGGGCTACCGCTTGCGGTTGAACAGCGGGTAGTAGAGCCAGTCCGGCAGGAACTGCGAGCCGCGGAAGATCCACGACAGCGGGGCGGGATAGCTGCTCTTGAACGCATCCCCGTTCATGTGCTCGAAGAACCGCCGCGCCGCGTCCTCGGGTTCCATCCTTTGGGGCATGGCGAAATCGTTCTTGTCGGTCAGCCGGGTGCGGATGAAGCCGGGGTTGATCACCTGCACGTCGATGCCCGTCTTGCGGAAATCGGCGTAAAGGCTCTCGGCCAGAACCATCACCCCCGCCTTGGAGGGCACATATCCCTGCGCCCCGGCAAGCCCCCGGAACCCCGACAGCGAGCCGGTCAGAACGATGTGTCCCCGGTCCTTCGCCACCATCTGCGGGACGACCTGCCCCAGCACCCGGATCGCGCCCAGGAAGTTCACGTCCGCCATGGCCGTGATCTCGTCGGCGTTCCAGTCGCGGGAGCTTTGCGGCCAGTAGAGCCCGGCCAGATAGACCAGCCCGTCGATCTCGCCCACGTCCTCCGCCGCCGCCTCGACGCTCGCCTGGTCGGTGACGTCCATCGCCACGGCCCGCGACCTGCCCGGCAACGCGGCGGTCAGGTCCGTGAGGCGCTCCTCGCTGCGGGCGGAGACGATCACCTCCGCCCCGGCGCGGTTCACCGCCTCCGCGACCGCACGGCCGAGCCCCTCGCTCGCGCCCACGATCCAGTACCGCTTGCCCACCCACTCGCGCATCTCGTCGTCCCTCCGGGAATCGTTCTTCGGTCATAGACTAGGGCATGGAACGGCGAGCGCACCCCCTTCGGCACGCGGGAGGCGGGGTTTTCGCGGTGTCCGGGAGAGCAGCGCCCGAAGGTCTCGTAGGGTGGGTTTTCAACCCACCACCCCTCAGGCCCGCGACACCGCCCCGCCCTCCGGCAAGGTCAGACGCAGCAGCATCGCGATGGCGCCCAGCTTCAGCACGATGGGCAGGCCCCCGTAAAGCAGCGTCAGCACCGACAGCGCCGCGGCGGCATTCTCGCCGCCGGATTCGAAGCCCGCCACATCGAGCGCCGGCAGGAGCACCGCCGCCGCGATGGCCAGCGTCAGCTTGTTCACCAGCGACCAGAGCCCGAAGCCCTGCCCGCCCTTGGGCGCCACCTCCTCCATCCGCCGGGCGAAGAGCGCCGGCATCAGCGTCAGGTCCGCCCCGATCGCCGCGCCCGAGACGACGCAGATCACCGCAAAGGCCGTGGTATCCCCCGGCCCCAGCGTCAGCGTGATTCCGAAGGAAAGGATGGCGGTCACCATGGCGATGATCAGCGTGGGCCGGACGCCCCGCCTTTGCGCCACGGCCGACCAGGCCGGCGCCGAGACGGCGGCAGCGAGAAAGAACAGCACCAGAAGCGGCCCCTCGAAGCCCGGCGCCGCCAGGCGGCTCTCGACGAAGAAAAGGAACAGCGTGGACGACACCGCCAGAGGCATCGCGTTCACCAGCGCCAGCATGAGCAGCCGCCGCGCCAGCGCGTCGCCCCAGATCGCCCTCAGCGGCGTCGGCGCCGAGGACGCGCGCGCCGTCCATTCCGGCGCCATGCCCAGCGTCGCCACCAGAACGCAGGCGGCGAAGCCCCAGGCGAAGACGGCGAAGGGCTCCGCCACGACCCCCATCAGCGCCGTCGGCGCCACCGCCGCGACGCAGACGCCCGTCAGCGCCCCGCTCTCCCGCCAGGCCGCCAGCCGCACATGCCCTCCGGGCACCTGTCCCGCCTTGGCCACGCCCTGCCCGTAGAAGCTGATGGTCAGGAAACTGAACGCGGTGAAGAGCCCGGTCGTGGTCAGCGCGAACCACCAGACCGGGGCGAAGGGCGGCGTCACGGCGAAGAGCCCCAGCATCGACACCGCCATGACTGCCGCGCCCCCGGCGATCCACAGCCCCCGCCGCCGCTCGATCCGCTCGGCCAGCGCGCCCAGCAGCGGGTCCTGCACGAAGTCGAGACAGCGCAGGCCGAAGAGCACGACCCCGAGCAGAGTCAGGCTGACGCCGAAGGTGTCGGCGTAGTATTTCGGCGCGTAGATGTAGATCGGCAGGCCCGCCGCCGAGAGTACGGCGGCGAAGCCCGACCAGGCCGGCAGGCGGCCCGGGCGGCTCAACTCACCTCGTCCGCGGGCGGCTCGGGTCGGGCGCGGTACGGCGCGCCCTTCCACCAGAGCTTCAGCGCCTGCCAGTGGATCAGCGCCAGGACCCGGCGCGAGCCCATGGGCCGACGCAGCGCCGCCCGCAGGATCGCGCCGTTGGTCAGCGGGCGGCGCGGGCCGCGCAGGGTGGCGATCAGCCCCTCCCCCTCGGCGCGGTAGTCGATGCGGATGTCGATGGCCTCGGCCGTGATGTCGAAGCGGAAGACATAGCCGCCCGCGATGGGCTGGAACGGCGAGACGTGAAAGATCTTCCGCGCCTCGAGAGTCCCGGACCCGTCGATCGGCCGCAGGTCGTCATGGCGGCAGAGGTAGGAATGCCGGTCGCCGAAAGTGTTCGACACCTCCGCGATGACCGCCCGCATCCGCCCCTCGGCGTCGTGGCAGAGCCAGAAGGACACCGGGTTGAACACATGCCCCAGCACGCGCGGCTGGGCCAGCAGCAGCACGGGTCCCGGCAGATCGAGGCCGTGCCCTGCCAGAACCCCCCGCACCCAGGCCGCGCCGCTCCCGCCCCGCGGTGCGCCGCCATGATCGCGGTCCCTCAGCGAGACCAGGTTCCCGCCGTTGCGCGAGAACAGCGCCGGCCCCCTTACCTCGGCCTCCGCATCCACGAGCACATAGTCGATCGAATAGCGAAAGCCGTTCCTCACGCCGCCGCGCCGCCCGTGGTAGGTCTCCGCGGGAATATGCTCGACGATTGCGCTCATGCCGCCTCGGCCGCCAGCGCGGCGCGCGCGTTCAGCGCATCCGCCACCTCGAGCCCCGAGGACAGCCCGTCCTCGTGGAACCCGTTCTTCATCCAGGCGCCGCAAAGCCACGTCCGGTTGCGCCCGTTCAGCTCGACCGCCCTCTTCTGCGCGGCCAGCGCCGCGAGATCGTAGACCGGATGCCGCAGTTCCACACGATCCCAGACCAGGCTCTCGTCGATGTCCCGTGTGGTGTTCAGGGTGACGAAGACGTTCTCCTCCCCCAGCCAGCGCTGGAGCGAGTTCATCCAGTAGGTCAGGTCGATTCTCGGGCTCATCTTCCGCGGGTCCTCGGTATAGACCCAGCTGGCCCAGGCATGGCGTCGCCTGGGCATGATCCGCGCGTCGCCGTGCAGCACCACCTCGTTCGGCTGGTACTTCACCGCGCCGAGGATCGCGCGCTCCTCCGGGTCCGCATCCGCCAGCAGCCGGAGCGTATCGTCCGAATGGGTGGCAAAGACCACCTCGTCGAACATCTCCCACTCCGCGCCCTCGCAGCGCAGCTCGACGCCCAGCGGGCCGCGCCGCACGCCCGCCACCGGCGTGCCCAGCCGCGTCTCGACGCCGCGCGCCTGCATCGCGGCGTCCAGCCTGCGGACGTATTCCACGGACCCGCCCTCGACCGTGTACCAGTCGTGCTGGCCGGTGGACTGCAGCAGGTTGTGGTTGTCGAAGAACCGCATCATCGTTTCGGCCGGAAAATCCAGCACCTCGGCCTTGGGCGTGGACCAGATCGCGCCGGTCATGGGCAGGAGATAGCGGTCGCGGAACCAGCCGCCCAACCTCAGCTTGTCCAGAAGCCCGCCGATGGTCAGTCCCGGCTCGCGGCTCGCCTCCAGCGCCCGCGCATTGAAGCGCAGCAGGTCTGCCATCATCCGCAGGTAGCGCGGATCGACGAGGTTCGACGGCTGCGCCATCAGCGCGCGCGGCGACTGCAGCCCGTATTCGAACCGCCCGCCGCCGAAACTGGCCCCGAAGGACATGTTCGACAGGCGCACCGGAACGTCCAGCGCCTGGAACAGGGCGACAAGATTCGGATAGTTGACGTAGTTGAACACGATGAAGCCGGTATCCACCGTCAGATCGCCGGCCCGCCCCGCCGTCCTGGTGCGCGCATGGCCGCCCAGCCGCGGCTCGGCCTCGATCAGCACCACGCGGTGACGCTCGGCCAGCCGCCAGGCGGCGCCCATCCCCGATATCCCCGCTCCGACGACGGCAACAGTCTTGGGCACGGCGGCCCCGGTCTCGAATGGCATATGTGCTTCCCTGTCTTTCCCGTTCCTTTACGGGCACGTCCGCGCGCCGGATGAAACAGGAAAAACGCAGGCGCCTCGTGATCCGGTGCCGGATCGCCTGCGTAATGACACCATGTTGACGAGGGAAATGCCTGTCGCCACACCTGAACCCAGTGCATGGGCCCCGTCCGCTCTGCGGATGGTCCCGGCATCGCCGTCGCAGCGAAGGGGTCGGGCGTTGAAATCTGTCGACATGGCCGGAGCCGCCTGGGTGGCCGAGGTCGAGGCGATCCGGGACAGCCGGGATCAGGCCGCCTTCGCGGCCCTGTTCCGGCATTTCGCGCCCCGGGTCAAAGCGTATCTGATGAAGTCCGGGTCCGCCGCGGACGTGGCCGAAGAGGTCACGCAGGACGTGATGGCGACACTCTGGCGCAAGGCGCATCTCTTCGACCCCGGCAAGGCGAGCGTGAGCACCTGGGTCTTCACCATCGCCCGGAACAGGCGCATCGACCTGATCCGCCGCAACCAGAGGCCCGAGCCCGAGGATCTTCCCTGGGGGCCCGAGGACGAGCCCGATCAGGCCGAGGTCATGGAACTGCAACAGGATACGGAGCGGCTCGGCCGCGCGCTGAAGGAGCTGCCGGAGAAGCAGCGGGTGCTGATCGAACGCGCCTATTTCGGCGAGCTGAGCCATTCGGAAATCGCGGAGGAGACGGGGCTTCCGCTCGGGACGATCAAGTCCCGCATAAGGCTGGCGCTCGAACGGCTGCGCCACGAGATGAGATGAGGGACAACATGAGGGACCGGATCACGCATCACCTGACGGATGGCCTGATCATGGGCTATGCCGCGGGCACGCTGCCGGAGGCATTCGACCTGGTGGTCGCCAGCCACATTTCGATGTGCGACGAATGCCGGGCAAGGCTTGCCGCCTACGACGCCGTGGGCGGCGCGGTGATCGACTCGACAGAAGGCGCGGAACTGGCGGAGGACAGCTTCGCCTCGACGTTGCGCCTGATCGAGGCCGAGAAAGCCGCCGAACCGCCCGCGCCATCCTGGGGCGGGATCGCGGCGGGCGGCGTGCTGCCCGCCCCGGTGCAGGCCTATGTGGGCGGCGACGTCGACGCGGTGAAATGGCGCCGCCTAGGCGGCGGCGTGTTCGATTCGGTGATCCGCACCTCCGACGGCGAGGCCACGGCCCGCCTGTTGCGCATCGCCCCGGGCAAGGCGGTGCCCGACCATGGCCACGAGGGCAGCGAACTGACCCTGGTCCTGCAGGGCGCCTTCTCCGACGCCGCCGGCCGTTTCGGTCCGGGGGATGTCGAGGTTGCGACCGAAGAGGTCGAACACACCCCCATCGCCGAAGAGGGCGACGTGTGCATCTGCCTTGCCGCGATGGATCATCCCCTGAAGTTCAGCAAGTTCCTTCCGCGCCTCGCCCAGAAGGTCATGAGGATCTGAGACGACCGGTCCTGCAGCGCATCCGCGACTGGCCGCAGCGCGGTCGCCTTTGCCGTTGACCGGGCGTGTCCCGCCGGGCCATCCTCTCGCTGAGTTCAGGAGGACCACGCCGATGACGGATCGTACCGACGCGATGACATGTGACGCCATCGCCCTCGACCACACGAAGCTTCTTGGCTACTGGCTCCTGCCCCAGGACCGGCTCACGCTGTCCGGCGACGGGCAGCAGGTCGTCAATCTGAAGATGGGCACCAAGGGCAACGGAACGAAGTTCTTCGGCGGCACTGCCGGGATCCGACGCCGCGCCGACTGAGCGGCCCGCCTTGGAGCCCGAAACCGAGATCCGGTCCGACGGAGCGGGCCAGGCGGACGTCGGCTCGCACGGCGCGGTCGTGGACCGGCTGAGTTTCGCACCCTCCGGCCTTCGGGCCCGTGCGCTGGACGACTGGATGCACCGCGCATTGTGCGACAGCCTCGCCCATGTGGCGGAGCGCTGTGCCACCCGCGCCCCTGTCATCACCGAGATCCTTGGGCCGACCGTGGCGCATCTGCGCGCGGGCGGGCGCATGCGGCCCGAGGGCTTCGGGACCTACTATGACATGGTCGAGTGCGTGTCATCGGGTCAGCTCGATCCCGCATCGACATGGGCCCGCGCGGTCGCCGCTGCGGCAATCCCGGCGTCGGGCGACCGCTGGCCGGTTCTTGCCGCGGGCGCCCCCGACTGTGCGACCCTGGAGTCCGCCTTCAAGCGCCGCATGAGCGAGCGCGAGCGCGCTCTCTTCGGTCCGGTCGACGAGGACACACGCTCTGACTTTGCCCTGCGGCTTGACGAGGGGCTCGACCTTCTTGCCCGCGGCGTCCCCGAAATGCATGCCGAGATCCGGGCGATCATCCGGACCGTACTCCTCGCGCAGGCCCCCGAGGATTCGGAGCTGGAGTTCGACGGCGCCTCTCATTACGAGCTCTGGGGCCTCGTCCTTCTGAATCCGCGTTTTCACGACAGCCGCCTCGCCGTGGCGGAAGTCCTGGCCCACGAATGCGGCCATTCCCTTCTGTTCGGCATGATGGGCAAGGAACTGCTGGTCGAGAACCCCTACGAAGACACGTTTCCCTCCCCGCTGCGCCCCGACCCCCGCCCCATGGACGGGATCTTTCACGCCACTTTCGTCTCTGCCCGGATGGCCTTCGCCATGGAGCGTCTGGCCGCAAGCGCGCATCTGTCGCCGGAGGAACGCGACCGGGCCCGAGAGGCGGCCGAACGGGATCGCGCGAATTTCGCATCGGGCGACAGCGTGATCCGGTCCGACGGGCGCCTGACCGAGACCGGCGCGCGCATCATCGAGGACGCCCGCAGATGGATCGCCGCCTCGGCGACCGGCTGATCCGCCGGATCACCGGCGCCACCCCAAGGCTCGAATGAAATTGACATAAGGTCAACAGAGCCGGACTTATGCTCGGGACACACGTTCCCTCCAGCGCCGGGCGATACAATCCCATGACCTTGACCATTGACCTGTCGACCAGCCAGCGCGGCGTCGACATGGCCCAGCTCTTCAAGCTGCAGAGCCCGCTCAACGGCACAATCGCCGATACGATGAATTTCCGGGCAGGACCCTTCGTCGTCAGGTGGAGGGAACTCGCCTCCGTCGACGGGGAGGGGAACAGGACATTCAGCACGGTCAGCTTCCCCGTCGGCCCCGCGCTGGAGGACATCTATTTCTGGGATACGTTGGCTTCTCCTCCGTCCCGTACGTCCTTGCCCGTCTATTCCGACGATCTCGGCGAGGTGTTCTACCTCAAGGGCGCGTTCCCTGAGCCGCCGAAGATCGAGGATTTCGTGAGGACGACGATCTACGCGGACTTCGAGGAACAATTCCAGAACCGGGAGGCAGCCATATCGGATCTGCGGAGTTTCGGCGACGCGCTGAATTCCTGGGTCCAGAACGTCCTCACCTCCGTCATTGACCGGATCGAGTTCCCTGGCGAAGCCTTTGCTGGACAGGCGGCCGTGACGCTCCGGTTTTCCGGGCGGACGACGGTGAACGACCTCGGGGCGAAGGTGGCGGCCAACACTGTCGCGTCTTTCGCGTCCTTTGACGAGATAACCTTCCGGGTCGACGACGACGCCCTGTTCGGGCAGGCGGTCGAGATCATCGGGACCCGTAGCGACGACCGGCTGTTCGGCGGTGCGTTCGACGATGTGATCTCCGGAGGCCTCGGCAACGATCGTATTTTCGGCGGGTTCGGATCGGACAGCCTGTACGGAGGCATCGGGCAGGACACGATCTTCGGGGGCGAGGGCGATGACTTTCTCTTCGGGGGGGTAGGAACAAACCGCCTCTACGGAGACGCGGGCAATGACGCGATCTTCTCCGGTGCGGGCGGGTCTGCCTACGGCGGCGCGGGCGATGACGACATCTTTGGCGGGGTCGGCCTCGACCGCCTGTACGGCGGCACCGGGAACGACAGGATCGACGCGAGCTTCTTCAGCGATACCGTCTACGGCGGCGCAGGGGCGGACAGCATCTCCGGCGGTGGCGGGAACGACCGTCTGTTCGGCGATTCGGGCTCCGACAGGCTGGACGGCAATGCCGGCAATGATACGCTCAGGGGCAATGCCGGAAGCGACATTCTCGACGGCGGCATCGGGGCCGATTTGCTTGATGGCGGCGCGGGCGCCGACATTGTGTTCGGAAAGGGGGGAAACGACACGATTTCGGGCGGAGACGGGTTCGACCGGCTCGAAGGCAATGCCGGAAACGACGTCATCAGTGGCAACAACGGCAATGATCTCATCTTTGGCGGGCAGGGCTTCGATCGGCTCGACGGCGGGCTGGGCGCGGACCGGATCTTCGGCGGCAGCGGCTTCGACCAGATCTTTGGCCGCGGAGGCAACGACCGCCTGTTAGGCGGATCCGGCAACGACAGGCTCTTCGGGAACGCGGGTCCCGACCTGCTCGACGGAGGGTCGGGCGATGACACGCTGACCGGTGGCCTCGGCGCCGATCGATTCGTCTTTCGCAAGGGCTACGGGCAGGACCGCATCACCGACATGGAAGAGAACGACATCATTCTGCTGGGCGCAGCATCCCTCGGCATCGCGTCGAAGGCACAGATTTCGGGCCTGATCACGGATATCGGCGGATCGTGGCGGCTGGATTTCGGAGGTGGCGACATGCTGACCGTCACGAAACTGGCGGGCGGAATGACGCTGGACGCCTCCGATTTCACCTTCATCTGACGGGCGCGCTCAAGCGAAAGGGCCAGCGGCTGCCCAGCACCCCCTTTCCCCGACCCCCGACCGTCTGTCACAAGGCCCCATGACCGCCCCGACCCTCACAGAGGATTGCGCGTCCTGTGCCGCGCTCTGCTGCGTGGCCCATGCGTTCGACGCGGGCGCCGACTTCGCCGAGGACAAGGCTGCGGACACGCCCTGCCGGCATCTCGGCGCGGGCGGACTCTGCACGATCCATGCCAGCCGCGCGGAGAGGGGTTATGGGGGCTGCATCGCCTATCACTGTCACGGCGCGGGGCAATACGTCACCCGGGTCATGTTCGGCGGCGCCGACTGGCAGACCGATCCGGCGCGCCTTGCGCCGATGACCGCTGCCTTCCGCGAGCTCCTGCCGGTTCAGCGCTGGCGCGCGATGCTCGAGACGGCGACGGCGCTCGACCTGTCCGGGGACCTCGCCGCGGAACTCGACGCGCTCCGCGCCGCCCTGCTGCCGCCCCCGGGGGAGGTCTGGACGGCCGAGGCGCTCGCCGCCCTGCGGCGGGGGCCCCTCGAGGCCCGGATCGGCGCCTTTCTCCGAGCGCTGCGCGGAACCGTGCCCGCGCCACGCACAGCCTCGGAAGCAGTGTCTCCCGAGACCCTCCGTTAACCCTTTAGTTGATATATTTCAGCTACTTGTCCAGCGTTTCATCGTGAAACGCCCCGACGGAGGCCTCCGCCCGCCAGGCGAGGGGAAGTTCCCTGTGCCCGTCGATCATGTAGCCGTCCCCGCCCGGCGACAGGTAGAACACCCGCCCCGGATAGGCTCCGCTCACCTGCCAGAACTCCACACCCCGGGTCACATGCCCGGCCCGTCCGTGGGCCGAACCGGCGCAGATGCGCGTCCCCTGACGACAGGGCACCAGTCGCCATGTCCTGAGCACCCCCTCGCGCGGATCCGGCGAGACCACCCGAACCGCGACCTCCGCGAAGGGCAGCGGCTGGTAGGCCTCCTGAAACGCCTGCCGGACAGGCGCGGGAACCCTCGTATCGGCCCGGATGCCGCCCGCCGGGTCCGTCTCGCATCCCGCGAGCAGGGCCAGTCCCGCCACCGCGATGCCCCATCTCAGGTATCCCATGCCGAGCCCTCCCGCATATCCGAACCGCCGGTTCACCCTGTCCCACACCCCGGTCCGAGACAAGGCCACCTTACGCGCGCCCGAACAGCCGCTCGATATCCGCAAGCTTCAGCTCGACATAGGTGGGCCTGCCATGGTTGCACTGCCCCGACAGCGGCGTCGCTTCCATCTCCCGCAGGAGCGCGTCCATCTCCTCCGCCCGCATATGCCGCCCGGCGCGGACCGAGCCGTGACAGGCTACGCGGCTCAGGATCGCGTCGAGCCGCGCGCCCAGCGTGCCGCTGTCGCCGAGATCGGACAGCTCGTCGAGGATGTCCCGCACCAGCGCCGCCGCATCGACGGGGCCGAGGATCGCCGGCGTCTCCCGCACCGCGACGGCCCCGCCCCCGAAGGGCTCCACAGCCAGACCCATCCGGTGCAGGTCCTCCGCATGGGACAGCAGCAACTCCGCGTCCGTGCCGGACAGCTCAACGATCTCCGGGATCAGCAGCGCCTGCGCCGCGACGCCGGTCTCCGCCATCTGTCGCTTCAGCTTCTCGTAGACCAGCCGCTCATGCGCGGCGTGCTGGTCCACGATCACGACCCCGTCCCCCGTCTGCGCGACGATGTAGGTCCCGTGAAGCTGCGCCCGCGCCGAGCCCAGCGGATGATCCCCTCGCGCCCGCTCCTCCGCCTGCACGGGCTCCGCCCTGACCGAAGGCGCGGCGGTCTCGGCAAAGCCGGGCGGGGCCTGGAAGGACGGGCGCGGCGACGGATAAGCGCGGTCCATCTGGTAGACCCTGCCGCTCACCGGCTCGGCATGCACCGCCGACAGCGTCGCGCTGGCCACCGTGGACGACGTCCGATGCCCCGCTCCGGCGAGCGCGTGGCGGATGCCCGACACGATCAGCCCCCGCACGAGGCCCGGATCGCGGAACCTGACCTGGCTTTTCGCCGGGTGGACGTTCACGTCCACCAGCTTCGGGTCGCAGTCGACGAAGACGACCGCCGCCGGGTGCCTGTCCCGGGGCAGCGTGTCGGCATAGGCCCCACGCAGCGCCCCGATGAGCAGCTTGTCGGTGACGGGCCGCCCGTTGACGAAGAGATACTGCTGCACCGCCGAGCCGCGCGAATAGGTCGGCAGGGCGGCGAAACCCGAGAGATGATGATCCTCGCGCACGGCATCGAGCGGCACCGCGTTCTCGGCGAAGGGCCCGCCCAGCACCTGGGCCGCCCGGCCATGGAGTGCGTCGAAGAGATCGCCCGACCGGGCGTCGGCGCGGAAGACGGTGCGCGCGGGCTCTTCCGTCGCGTCGACCAGGGTGAACCCGATGAAGGGCTCGGCAAGGGCGAGCCTGCGGATCGTCTCCGCGATGGCCTGCGCCTCGGCCCGGTCGGTGCGCAGGAACTTCAGCCGCGCGGGGGTCGCGTGAAAGAGATCGCGCAGCTCGACGCGCGTCCCGCAGGAGAGGGCCGCCGGACGCACCGCGGAAACCCGCCCCCCGGCCACCGCGATTTCCGCGGCCTCGCCCCCCTCCACGCGGCTGACGATGGTCAGGCGCCCCACGGCCCCGAGCGAAGGCAAAGCCTCGCCCCGGAACCCGAAGGTGCTGATGGCCAGAAGGTCCGTCCCGTCGATCTTCGACGTGGCGTGCCGGCTGAGCGCGAGCGGCAGGTCCTCTGCCGTCATCCCGCAACCGTCGTCGACCACCCGGATCAACCGCTTGCCGCCCTCTGCAATGGTCACCTCGATCCGCGTCGCGCCCGCGTCGATGGCGTTCTCGACCAGTTCCTTGACCGCAGAGGCGGGCCGCTCCACCACCTCGCCCGCGGCGATGCGGTTGATCGCACCCTCGTCAAGCTGGCGGATCACCGGGCGGGGACGGTCCATGTTGGGGTTCGCAAGGGCCATGCCACTAGGGATAGCATGGCACCGCCGTCGATGCGAGGGGAGATGGGCGCGGTACGCCCTTCCAGCGTCAACTGTCGCTCAGGCCCTCGGGCTGGCCCACGACCACGAAATGCAGCGCCTCGGGCTTCAGCAGCTCCGTAGCGACCCGGTTGACGTCCTCGAGCGTCACAGCCTCCATCTGCGTATTCCGCGTCTGGATGTAGTCGGCCGGGAGCCCGGTGAACTGCATCCCGACGAGGATGTTCGCGATCCGGGCATTGCCGTCGAACCGCAGCGGATACTCGCCCGTGATGTAGGTCTTGGCCTCGGCGAGCTGCTCCTCGCTGATGCCCTCCTCTGCCATGCGCGCCCATTCGGCGCGGATCACCTCGATGGCCTCTGCCACCCGGTCATTGGCCGAGGCGACGGAGCCGAGGTAGAGTTCGGCATGTTCCTTCGGGACGAGGTAGGAGCCGACGCCGTAGGTCAGGCCGCGCTTCTCGCGCACCTCCTCCATCAGGATCGACTGCCGACCGGAGCCGCCGAGGATCTCGTTCAGGATATGGGCCGCGAAGAAATCCGGATCGTCCCGGTCCATCCCCTCGTGCCCGAAGAAGGCCACCGATTGCGGCGAGGGAAAATCGACCACGGTGATCCCGCCCTCGAGCGCGACCTCGATCCTCTCAGGCAGGTCCGGCCCCTCCTCCGGCAGGCCCTCGAACAGCTCGTCGAGCATCAGACCCGCCTCCTCGGCGGTGATGTCGCCCACGATGGACACATGGGCGCGGGACCGTACGATCGTGTCTTCGAAGGCTTGAAGCATGTCCTCCCGCGTCAGTCCGGCAACGCTGTCGAGCGTTCCGCTCAGGTCCGAGCCATAGGGATGATCGCCGAACGCCATGGCGTAGAACGTGTCCGCGGCGATATCGCCGGGGTCCTGAGCGCGGGAGCGGATGTTGGCGACGACCTGGGCGCGGACACGGTCGAGCGCGTCCTGATCGAAGCGCGGTTCGGTCAGGGACTGGTGCAGGAGGTCGACGGCCTCTTCCCGCGTTTCGGTCAGAAACCGCGCCGAGACGGACAGTGCATCGTCGCTCACATCATAGCCGAAATCGGCGGCCATGCTCTCCAGGGCCAACTGGAACTCCTGCGCGCTCATCTCGCCGGAGCCTTCCTCGATCAGAGCGGTCATCAGGTTGACCGAACCGCGCTTGCCCTCGCGGTCGAGATTGGCGCCACCCTCGAACAGGATCTCCATGGCGATAAAGGGGATCTCGTGGGCCTCGACCAGCCAGGCATCGACACCTCCGGGGGAGGTGATCTCCTGAACCTCTATCTCGGCGGCGGCTGGGACCGCCCAGAAGGCGGCGGCAAATGCGGCGGTGGCGGCGCGGATCATTGCGAGACCTCCTCTTCTGCGGGCTCTTCTGCGGGGGCGGGGGCCGTGACATAGGCCGTGACGGAGCGTTCCGGCACCAGCACCTCCGCGGCGACGGCGAGAACGTCCTCGGCAGTGACCGCTTGGAGTATCTCGGGCCATTGCTGCACGTCCTCGACGGTGAGCCCGGAGGTCAGGGCAGCGCCATACCGGCGGGCCAACCCCTGCACGTTGTCTCGGGCGTATATTTCCTGTGCTCGCAACCGGGTCCGGATACGCTCCATCGCGTCCGGATCGGGCCCGGTCCGGAGGAACTCGGCGATCACGGCGTCCATCCGCGTTTCCGCGGTGGCCAGATCCACGCCGTCGGAGGGCGCAACGGAAATGGAGAAGGTCGTGTCGTCGAGCGACACGCCGCCATAGCCCGCCCCGGTGTAGACCGCGATGTTCTCGTCGAACTGCAGCGCCTGTCCCAGCGCCGAGGTGAAGGGCGATCCGCCCAGAAGCTCTGCGAGATAAGTCAGCGCGGCCGCCTTCTCCTGCGCGCCCGGATCACGCTCGGGTGCCAGATAGCTCCGCACGAGGTAAGGCTGCGCCACACGGGGATCCTCGTAGGTCAACCGTCGCGCGGCAAGCTGCGGCGGCTCCTCGGACCGGAAACGCTCCAGCAACTGGGGTTCTGCCGGAATCGGACCGTAATGCTGGCGCGCGAGTTCCAGAACCTCCTCGGGATCGACATCGCCCGCGACGATCAGGATGGCGTTGTTGGGCGAGTAGTAGAGATCATAGAAGTCGAGCGCGTCCTCCATGGACAGGCTCTCCATCTCGTGGCGCCAGCCGATGATCGGCACGCCGTAGCGGTGGTTCAGGTACTGCGTGGCGCGGAGCTGCTCCATCGCGATGGCGCCGGGGCTGGAATCGACCCGCTGGCTGCGTTCCTCGAGGATGACGTCCCTCTCGGTCACGATATCCTCTGGCGTCAGGCGGATGTCGTTCATCCGGTCGGCCTCGAGCGTCATCATCAGCTCCAGCCGGTCGGCAGCGACGCGCTGGAAGTAGGCGGTATAGTCGAAGGAGGTGAAGGCGTTGTCCGATCCGCCCTGGGCGGCGACGATATCGCTCAACTCGCCGGATTCGAGGTCGTCCGTCGCCTTGAAGAGCAGGTGCTCGAGAAAATGCGCAACCCCCGACTGGCCCGGAGGCTCATCCGCGGAGCCTGCACGGTACCAGACCATGTGCGTGACCACCGGCGCGCGGCGGTCCTCGATCACGACGACGTCCATGCCGTTGTCGAGCGTGTAGGTGGTGACCTCGTCGGCGGCCATGGCGATGGCCGGCAGCCAGATCAGCGCCGGCAGCAGCAGTCTCAACATGGGCTTCCCTCGCCTGTTACGACCGGTCAGAGGTATGGCCCGTCACGCAATCCGCAAGTTCGGCAACGGGCTTGTGAGGGGCGCTTTACCGGGCCGGTGGCGCCGAAGGCACCGGCACCCCGGCCTGCCGGAACCGGCCGAGTTCCGTGCGCGCGTCGAGCGCCAGCGGAGCGTAGGCCTGGAAGTACCGGTCGCCGCCGAAGATTCCCGCGCCGAACCCGCTGCGGCGGCTGCGAAACTGCGCATCCTCGGTCGCGAGCGTGCTGCGGATATCGGAAGGGACGCCGAACCGCCCTGCCGTGGCCACCAGCGCCGCGTCGGAGGCCGGAACGCCGCCAGCGAAGGCCGCGGCAGGTTGGCCCCCGAGTGCCGCGATGGCCTCGCCACGGGGATTGCGGTCCGTCCGGTTCACGCCGCCCGGCGTCGGGGGAGGCAAGACCGACAGGTTGTCCGGGATCACCAGCGGCTGGGTCGGCAACACGGAGAATTCGTCCGGGCCGGCCCCGTTCGTCGAAAGGTCACGCAGTCCGACATTCTGACCGGCGCAGGCGGACAGGGCGAGACAGACGAGGCAGTACAGTGCGGCGCGGATCATCGAGACCTCCGGCAGGTTCGGGCGCAAGGTCTAGCGCAAGGGCCGCACCCCGTCACGTCCTCTTTCTCCGGTCCTTGCCACCGCCTTCGTCGCGTCCCGCGAAGAACACAAGGCCAAGGGCGCCGGCGAACACCCCCACATCCGCCACGTTGAAGGCGAAAGGATTAACGATGCCGCAGCAGGACATGTTGATGAAATCCGCAACCGCGCCGTAGAGGATGCGGTCGACCACGTTCCCGACAGCACCGCCCACCAGCAGGCCCGCGGAGATCAGGGCAGGCCGGCCGCCGCCCTCCCGGTTGATCCAGTAGAGGACGAAGGCTGTGACGCCGAGCGCGATCGCCACCAGAAGCCACCGCGCGTCGAAGTCGGCGAAGAGCCCGAAGTTGACACCGCGGTTCCAGGCCATCCTCAGGGTGAAGAACGGCGGCCAGACGTCGATCACCGCGACGGACCTGAGGTCGAGCCAGTGCACCACGAGCCATTTCGTGGCCTGGTCCACGACGAAGACACAGAAGGCGGTCCAGTAGGTCAGGCGCATCCCCGGACTCCCCTAATGCCTGAAATGGCGCATGCCGGTGAAGACCATGGCGATACCAGCCGTGTCGGCGGCCGCGATCACCTCTTCGTCGCGGACCGATCCGCCGGGCTGGATCACCGCCACGGCCCCCGCCTCGGCTGCGGTCAGAAGACCGTCGGCGAAGGGGAAGAACGCGTCGGAGGCCACGACCGATCCCCGGGTGGGCGCCTCGGGCAAGCCCAGGGCCTCGGCCATGTCCTCGGCCTTGCGCGCGGCGATGCGTGTGGAATCGATCCGGCTCATCTGCCCCGCGCCGATGCCCACGGTGGCGCCGTCCTTCGCGTAGACGATGGCGTTCGACTTGACGTGCTTCGCCACGGTCCATGCGAACAGAAGGTCCGCCATCTGGGACTCTGTTGGCGCGACCTTCGTGACGATCCGGATATCGGCCGCATCGAGTGTCCCTGTGTCGCGGTCCTGCACGAGGAACCCGCCCGTGACAGGGCGCATTTCCAGCCCCGGTTCGGCCATGTTGGCGAGGCCCGGCGCCTTCAGCAGGCGCACGTTCTTCTTTGCGGCGAAGATGTCTCTCGCGTCGTTGTGAAAGGCGGGGGCGATGACCACCTCGGTGAAGATCTCGCTGATCGCCTGCGCGGTCTCGGCATCCACCGCCGCGTTCAGCGCCACAATCCCGCCGAAGGCCGAGGTGCGGTCGCAGTCGTAGGCCCGGCGGTAGGCCTCGGCGAGCGTCGCCCCCCGCGCGACGCCGCAGGGATTGGCGTGCTTGACGATGACGCAGGCCGCCCCGCCCGCGGGCAGGAATTCTGACACCAGCTCATAGGCTGCATCGGTGTCGTTGATGTTGTTGTAGCTCAGCTCCTTGCCCTGGAGCTGCTCGGCGGTCGCGACGCCCGGACGGTTCGAGCCGTCCACATAAAAGGCGGCGCGCTGGTGCGGGTTCTCGCCATAGCGCAGTCGCTGGCGCAGCTTGCCGCCCAGAGTGCGCCAGGGGGGCGTTTCAGCGCCGGTGTGCCGGGCCATCCAGGTCGCCACGGCGGTGTCGTAGGCCGCGGTCCGCCCGAAAGCCGCGAGCGCCATGCGCGCGCGGAACTCGGCCCCCGTGCCGCCGCCGGTGCGCCTCATCTCCCCGAGAAGGTCCGCGTAATCGGCCGGGTCGGTGACCACGGCGACATGGGCATTGGTCTTGGCGCCCGCGCGGATCATCGCGGGACCGCCGATGTCGATGTTCTCGATGATCTCCGCGGCGTCGGCGCCCGCGGCGACGGTCTCCTCGAAGGGGTAGAGGTTGACGATCAGGAGGTCGATCGGCTCGATCCCGTGCTCCTCCATAGCAGCCTGGTGCCCGGGATCGTCGCGCAGCGCGAGAAGCCCCCCGTGGATGCGCGGATGCAGGGTCTTGACCCGCCCCCCCATGATCTCGGGATGGCCCGTGACATCGGCCACGTCGCGCACCGTCAGACCCGCATCGCGCAGCATACCGGCAGAGCCTCCCGTGGAGAGAAGCTCCACCCCCGCGGCCTCGAGTTCCGTCGCCAGTTCGATCAGACCCGACTTGTCGGAGACGGAGATCAGCGCGCGGCTCAAGGGGACGACATCGGTCATGGAACTTCCTCGCTTTCCATCTCCGCGGCGAACGGTGCCTGTACCAGGTCGCGCAGCGCGACCGGAGTCTCCTGCGACTTGGCCAGAAACCAGCGGACGCGCGTCGCATACGCCACCGCGAAGCCGGATAAAACCACCTGCCGTGACGGCCGCGGGCGAAGCTGACCGATCTCCATGTATACGGACCTGTCCAGCGTCACGCCCGACGAGCCGTCCCGACTGAGCACCCAGACCTCGCCCGATGCGAGGCGCAGCCGCACCGAGGCGCCATCCGTGTCGGCCTCGGTGACCACGTCGGGATGCAGGTGGAACCGGATGTCGAAGGGCACGCCCCGGAAAGGCGAGCGGGCCAGCGCCGCTTCGAACACAGCGCGATCCCGTTCGTCGAGCGTCGTGATGACGTCCTCGCCCGCGACCATCCGCCCGTCGAGCGCCAGATCGAGTGTCCGCGCATGGGTCAGGCCGTAGTCGGCGCGATAGCCGTCATGGGCGGATTCGAGGCGCAGATGGTCGTCGCCGCGGATGATCCGCGCCTGGACTTCGCTGGGCGGCGGCACGATCCCCGTAGGTGTCAGACGTCCCGGCGACCGGTCGTCGAGGCAAAGCCCCGAGTGGCTCGCCGCTTCGCGCGCGGCGCGGTGCCAAGCCATGCCGAGACCGGTAGCCGGCCCCGCCCCCACGATGACCGGCCTGCGTCCCGATGTCAGCTCGAACGCGAGAAGCGAGGCTTGGGCCTCTGCCCCGCGCGGAGGCACGGAGACATCCGCGATCAGCGTCGTCCGTCCGGCCGCGAGGCGCGCATATCCTGCAGGAAGCCTCTCTGGCTCGGGTCTCTCCCGCACGCCCGAGGCGGCCAGCGCGGCGTCGAGATCACCTTCCGCCGTCCGCGCGCCGCCGTGGAACCGCGCAAGGCCTCCGTCCGCATGGCGCAGCGCGCGCAACGCGGGCGCGAGCCTGCTTCGTGCTGCCGACACCTGCGGGGGCACGGTGAACCCCCCGTCCTCCAGGGTCTCCGCGCAGGCATTGAGCAGAAGCAGCGCTTCAAGCATGTCGGAAGGCTTTCGCGACGCAAGCCCGCCGTCGGCCTCGATCGCCTCGTCGCAATGCTCCGCCAGAGCAAGAACGCCCGGCGCCGCCAACTCCCGGTGACCGCGAAGCAGGAGCCCTGCGACGACCAGCCCGGCAAGGGCCTCGAACCGCGGCAGACCGGGGTCCGCCCTGCGTGCGCGCCGCCCGAGATAGTGTGCATGGCCCGACATCATCCGTGTCAGACGGTCGCTCTCCTTCTGCGGCTGGGACCTGAGGAGGAACTGCGCATGGGCTGCAAGACGCAGCGCCCGCCGGCCCGCGAGCTGTGGTGTCCAGCCCGGTCCGCGTCCCCCTCCGAAATGCCTGTCCCAGTCACGAACCCAGGCGCAGGCCGTCAGTCGCGCCCGGCCGTCCCCCGCCGCCACCAGGTCGTCGAGCCACCCGAACCCGTGCATCGCCGCAGCGGCGTCGTCATTCTCTGCCGTGACATCCCAGAGCGACTGATCCGGCCCGAGGCTGACGATCTGGCTCGCGAAGAGACCGGTGCCCGACACGAGCCTGCGTCCCTGGACGAAATCGCCCACCAGACGAGGCTCTGGCGCACGCAGAAAGCCCGCAGCCCGCGACTTGCGCGCCGCCCTCCAGGCTGCGGTGCTGTCGGCGAGGCGCCGAAAGCGCCCGGTTCCGCGGCGGGTCGCGTCCACGTCTGCTGCCTCGAACAGGGGGACATCCTCCCCTTCTTTCATTGACGACAGGATAGCCAAGATGCCCTGCCCTGTCACGCGGCCTTGATCAGCACCGCCATGAAGAAGCCATCCATGCCGCCGCGCTCGGACCAGTGATCGGGTCGCGTCCTCAGTCCTCCCTCGGGCGCGGCCCATTCGGGGTCGATCCAGGCGGCTTCGGGCAGCGGCGCCATGGCAAGGCCGGGATGTCGCAGAAGCGCCTCCTCGACCTGGACCTCGCCCTCGTCGGGAATCAGCGAACAGGTGCAGTAAAGGAGCCGCCCGCCGGGCTTCAGCAGGGTCAGGGCATGGTCGATCAACTGCGCCTGCTGGACGATCAGTTCGTCGATCCCGGCACCGTCGCGTGCGACGGGCAGGTCGGGATGACGGCGGATCGTGCCGGTCGCCGAACAGGGCGCATCGAGGCAGACGGCATCCCATCCGCGCTCCTCGTATCGCAGTGCATCGCCTGCCACGATCTGTGCGGCAAGGTCGCATCGCCCGAGGTTCTCGGCGACCCGCGCCAGCCTCGCCTCGCTCAGGTCGAGCGCGGTGACCTCCGCCCCCGCAGCGGCGAGTTGCAGCGTCTTGCCCCCCGGCGCGGCGCACAGGTCGAGCACGCGCTCACCCTTGGCCGGCGCCAGCAGGCGCACGGGCAGGGCCGCGGCGGCGTCCTGCACCCAGAACCTGCCCTCGGCAAAGCCAGGCAGGGCCGTGACCTGTGCGGCGCCCGTGTGGCGCAGGCTCCCCGTGGGCAGAACCGTGGCGCCTATCTCGGCAGCCAGTGCCTCTGCATCAACGTCCGACCGCGGAGTCAGATCGAGCGGCGCCCCGCGCACATGCGCGTCCTCGATCCGCTGCACCGCCCTGTCACCCCAGGCGTCAACCAATGGGCGGCGCAGCCAGCGCGGCAGAGTCGGGACGGGCAGCTTCTCCCAGTCCTCCGGCGTCAGCCCCTCCAGCTTGCGCAAGACCGCGTTGACAAGGCCCCGGAACGAGGCGGTGCGTTGTGACTGGCCAGCGACCTCCACCCAGGCATCCACCACGCCATGGGCGGCGGCCCCCTGCGCGAACTCCACCGTCGCGAGCCGCAGGATCGCCAGAGCCGCCGGCGGCGGCCTGCGGGCGAGATGGGGTTTCAGCACCCGATCCGCCCGGGCCGCCTGCCGCAGCGCCTCACCCGCGAGCCGCATCGCGCGGGCCCTCTCCTGTGGCGCGAGCCCGGCCAGGACGGGCGTGTCCTCGTAGAGCATCCGCCCCCGTTCGGTCACATCGCGCACCAGGGCGAGGGCGGCGCGGCGGGGCGCAAGGCCCTTGCGATCAGAGGTCTCGGCCAAGCTGGCGCTCCTTGTTGGCGGGCGTCGGCGGCGTATATCGGGATGGAACGCACGACAAGCCGGAGGAGACCGCATGTCCGACACCGAAAGAGAGCTCCCCCCCGCGGCGCAACGCGCGCTGGCCGAAGCGGAGGCGCGGCGCAAGGCAGCCAGGGACGAGACGCTGCCGGTGGAGCTGGGCGGACGTGACGGTCCGGAGCCGGTGCGCTATGGCGACTGGGAAAGAAAGGGGCTCGCGATAGACTTCTGACCAGCGAACGCGCGCCCTCAACGGATCGTGAAGCGGGCAGTGTCCCCCTGACCCTGGTCAGCCGTGAACCGCAGCCGGGAGCCGTCCACCTCCACGAGCTGGCAGTTCTGCGGCCATGATCGGCTGCCCCAAGACAGAGTCCGGCAGAAATAGCCATCCTGCCAGCTCCAGCTTCCCGTCACCTGTTCGCCCTGCGCCGTCCCGCCGATGCTGCCATCTGCGCCGACTGCAAGGGAAATGCCAAAGAGCGGGATCGCGAGCGTCCGGCCCTCAACTGTGGACAGGAACACGCCCCGGTCGCGGATCGGCGAGAAATCCGCCGCGGCGGGCGAGGCGATGACTAAGGCGAGTGCGAGGAGGCTGAATAACCGGGTCATGCCTTGTCTACGTCCCGATGGCCATTTCGGTTCATCCGGTCACAGGCCGAGGACGTCGATCATCGAATACTCGCCCGGTGCGCGGTCCTGCCCCCAGAGCGCCGCCCGCACCGCGCCACGGGCAAAGATGGCCCGGTCGGTGGCCACGTGCCGCAGCACGATCCGCTCTCCCGGTCCGGCGAAGAGGACGTCATGCTCGCCCACGATATCCCCGCCGCGCACGGCGGCGAAGCCGATGGCACCTGGCCTGCGCGCGCCGGTCATGCCGTCCCGTCCGCGATCGGCAACATCCTCGAGCAACACACCCCGGCCCTCCGCCGCGGCCTCTCCCAGCATCAGGGCGGTTCCGGAGGGGGCGTCGACCTTGCGCGAATGATGCGCCTCGACGATCTCGATGTCGAACCCCTCCCCCAGGGCCTCCGCCACGCGTCGCGTCAGTGCGACCAGCAGATTGACGCCGAGCGACATGTTCCCGGCGCGGACGATCGGTGCGTGGCGCGCAGCGGCGGCGATCGCGGCAAGGTCCTCGGACGACAGACCCGTCGTGCCGATGACATGCACCGCGCGGGCCTGGGCCGCGAGGCCGGCGAAGGCGACCGTCGCCGCAGGCGCGGTGAAGTCGATCACCGCCTGCGCCGTCGCGAAGGCCTCGAGCGCGTCATCGGTCACCGTGACGCCCAGGGCCGCGCCGCCCATCGCCTCGCCCACGTCGCGTCCGATCCAAGGATGGCCTTCGCGTTCGAGCGCGCCGACAAGGCGGCACTCGCTGGACGCCGTGACTTCGCGCACAAGCATCTGCCCCATCCGCCCGGAGGCGCCGGTGATCACGATCCCGGGGGTCTCCTCCATCACAGTCCTTTCCGGCTCTACGGCATCCTTTTCTTCACATCCCGCAGGGCTTACATCGCGCTCATGGCGAAGCATAGACACAATGAAGGCCCCTCGCAGCGTCAGCTGCGCGTGGGAGAGCTGATCCGGCGCACCCTGTCGGACGTGCTGATGCGCGGCGACATCCACGATCCGGACCTCTCGGGCCGCTCGATCACCGTGGGCGAGGTGCGCACCTCGCCCGATCTCAAGGTGGCCACGGCCTTCGTCCTGCCGTTGGGCGGGCGCGACGTCGAGGTCGTGCTCGAAGCGCTCAACCGCAACCGGGGAGAGCTTCGGCGGGTGGTCGGCAAGGCTCTGACCCTGAAGTTCGCACCGGAGCTGCGGTTTCGCGCGGACGAGACCTTCGACAGGATCGACGAGGCACGCGAGCTCTTCGCCGACCCGAAGGTCAGCCGGGATGTCACGGAATGATCGCCCGCGCGGCGATCGCCGCCGCTCTCCTGCTTCCATCGCAGGTCGGGGCCGTTGACTGCCGGGAGGCGGACTGGCGCGGCAGATCCTTCACGATCTGCGAGGTGGACCCGGCCTCGGAGCCGCTGCGTCTCTTCCACAAGGATGCGCAAGGCACGCCGTTCCGCAACTTCCGCGCGGTCGAGAGCGAGCACGGCCGGCTGGCCTTTGCCATGAACGCGGGCATGTACCACGACGACCTCTCCCCGGTGGGCCATTACGTCGAGGACGGGCGCGAGACGATGCGGGTGATCCCCAATGCCGGTCCCGGCAACTTCGGAATGCTGCCCAACGGCGTCTTCTGCATCGAGATGGACCGGGCGAGGGTGATCGAGACCCGCGCCTTTATCGCGGCACCTCCGGACTGCACCCATGCCACGCAGTCGGGTCCGATGCTGGTGATCGACGGTGCGCTGCATCCGCGGTTCATAGAAGGCTCCGACAGCCGGTTCATCCGCAATGGCGTGGGAACGTCGGCGGAGGGCGACCGCGTGGTTTTCGCGATCTCCGAGGAGGCGGTGAACTTTCACGACTTCGCCACCTTCTTCCGGGACGGGCTGGGGCTGGACGACGCGCTCTATTTCGACGGCAAGATCAGTCGGCTGCACGCACCCGGAATCGACCGGTCCGATCCGGGCTGGGCCATGGGCCCCATCGTCGGAGTTCTTGACCGTCCCGTCCCCGGAGGCTAGCAGCCCGGCTTCCTGACAGGCGGAGGCGAGACATGGCACGGCGGCGCAAGGGGCGCGACATTTCCGGCTGGCTGGTGGTGGACAAGCCCGCGGGCCTCACCTCGGCCGATGTGGTCAACAAGGTGCGCCGCGCCTTCGACGCCCGGAAGGCAGGCCATGCCGGCACGCTCGACCCCGCGGCGACGGGGGTCCTTGCGATCGCCTTCGGCGAGGCCACGAAGACCGTTCCCTACGTCACCGACGCGATGAAGGCCTACCGCTTCACCGTCCGGCTGGGGGCCGAGACCAACACCGACGATGCCGAGGGCGAGGTGGTCCGGACCTCCGACCTGCGTCCCGATGATGCGGCGATCAAGGCGGCGATCTCGGCCTTCATCGGCGAGATCGAACAGGTCCCCCCCGCCTTCTCGGCGGTGAAGATCGACGGCGAGCGGGCCTACAAGCGCGCCCGCGAAGGCGAGGAGCTGACACTGGCGTCGCGGCCGCTCTGGGTCGAGGAGCTGTTGCTGACCGGGCGGCCGTCCGAGGATCTCGTCGAACTGGAACTGACCTGCGGCAAGGGCGGCTATGTTCGCGCCATCGCCCGCGATCTCGGGCGTGCCCTCGGGTGCCTCGGTCATGTCGAAACGCTGCGGAGACTCTGGTCCGGGCCGTTCGATGCCGAGGAGGACGGCGTCAGCCTCGCGCGGATCGAGGAGGCCGGAGACCCCGAGGCGCTCGACGCCCTGCTCCTGCCGCTGGAAGACGGTCTCTTCGACCTGCCGGAGGCGCGCTGCCCGGCGGAAAGCGTCGGACGGCTGAAGAACGGGAACCCCGCCCCTGTCATCGGGACCGGCCTGGAATACGGCGAGGAATGCTGGGCCAGCCATGACGGCCGTGCCATCGCCGTCGGACGCTGGAAGGGCGGAGACCTGCATCCTTCGCGCGTGTTCCACACCTGAGCCGCGTTCCCGCGTCCGACGGGTTTCCATGCGACACTGCCCGCGCTAGAGCCGCGCCATGATCGAGCGCAGCCACCAGAAGGGCGATGCCGCGTCCGTCGCGGTCTATTCGCCCTGCGAGTCCTATCGCTATCTTCTGACCCGAACCTGGACCCCTGCGGGCGCGCGGGCGCTGTTCGTGATGCTGAACCCCTCCACTGCGACCGAGGTGCAGAACGACCCCACGGTCGAACGATGCGAGCGACGGGCGCGGACGCTGGGTTTCGGCGCGTTTCGCGTCACCAACATCTTTGCATGGCGCGCGACCGATCCCAGGGTCCTCCGTCAAGTCGCGGACCCGGTGGGGCCCGATAACGATGCCGCTATCGCAATGAGCGCAACCGAATGGGTTCGGGCCGGGACGGCGGACCGGATCGTCTGCGCCTGGGGCACTCACGGCGCCTATCTCGACCGGGGGCAGAAGGTCGCGCGGCTGCTGGGCGCGAGCGGACATCCGCTCCATCACTTCGGCCTGACCCGGGAGGGGCACCCACGGCATCCCCTCTACGTCGGATATGCCGTTCAGCCGGCAGCCTGGACCGATCCGCCCTCCGCGCAGATCCGTTAACCTCCGCATCCGATTCCTTTCGGACACCGGTCCGGCACATGATATCGTCCGCCGGAACGGCCTGCCTCCGTGCGGGCGCTCCCTGTCACGGAACGACTTCATGATCGGCATGCTCGGCCTCCTCGGCATGGCACTCATCGGCGGCCTTCTGCTCGATCCGTTCGCCGGCAGGACCGACGCGGCGCAAGACAGCGACGGTGCCATCGGCAGCCCGGACGAGGAGGACGGCGCGCCGAAGGCCATGCTGGAGGACTCCGTCGGGGGCGAGGTCGTGCGGGTTCCGGACCTGTGGGATGTCGAGGCCGCCTCGGCCGAGGGCGAGGGCACGGTGGTCTTGCGAAGCAGCCAGGAAGACCCGGTCCTCGACCTTGGCTCCGGCGCACAGGAGGATCGGCCCGAGGTACCTGCCCCCGCGTCGGAGCCGCCGATCCTGCCCGACGGGACGGATGTCACGGACCACGTCCGCGTGATCCCGCAAAAAAGCGGCACCTGGATCGCCGGCACTTCCGCGGACGAGACGTTCGAGGGCACCGACGAGGACGATGCGATCTTCGGGGCGGGCGGCGCCGATACGATCCTCGGCGGCGCGGGCGGCGATTACCTTCACGGCGAGGACGGGGCGGACAGCCTCGAGGGCGGTGCGGGCGACGACACGCTTCACGGCGGACGCGGAACGGACCTGATCGGCGGTGGTGCGGGCAATGACGAACTCTACGGCCACAGCGGGGACGACAGTCTCGAGGGCGGTGAGGGAGACGACCGGCTGGTCGGCGGTGAAGGCGACGACTCTCTGAACGGCGGCGCGGGGAACGACACGCTCGAGGGCGGGCTCGGCCACGACCGGCTGGACGGTGGCGCGGGGGCCGACACGCTGATGGGCGGTGCGGGAAACGATACGCTGTCCGGGGGAGAGGACGATGTCCTCGACTGGCTGAACGGCGGCGCGGGGGACGACACGATCCTGCTGGGCCCGGGCGATGTGGCGACGGGCGGCGGTGGGGCGGACCTGTTCATCGCCGCGTCCGACAACGGGGCGGCCGAGACCGAGACGAGAGTGACGGATTTCGATCCGGAGCAGGACGCGCTGGAGATCCTGCACCCCGGGGACACACCGCCGGAGCTGACCACGGCTGAGGAGGATGGGGACACGCTGCTCTACGCCGACGGGGCGATGATCGTGCGGCTGTCGGGTGTCACCGGGTTCGATGCGGGCACGGTCCGCTTCGTCCAGGGCTGAGGGGCCGCTGTCATTTGGCTTTGCTTTTCCGCTCCGGCTGCTGTAAGCGCCGGGCTTCACGACTCCCGGACCCTGCTGGACGACATCCCGGCTGGGCCCATCCATCGAACCAATGAGGTGACAGCGATGTCGATCACGCCCGCCGAGAAGGCGAAGATCATCAAGGATTACGGCACCAAGGACGGCGACACCGGGTCGCCCGAGGTGCAGGTCGCGATCATGACCAGCCGGATCGCGACGCTGACCGAGCATTTCAAGACCCACAAGAAGGACAACCACGGGCGCCGTGGCCTTCTGATGATGGTCGCCCAGCGCCGGAAGCTGCTCGACTACCTGAAGGCCAAGGACGAGGCCCGGTACCGGGAGCTGATCGGCCGGCTGGGTATCCGCCGCTGAGGCCGGGCGGAGCGTCCACATGTGGACGCTCCGCCAACATACTGACAGAAAACGACAAAAGCGTTCCCAGCTATCCACCAGACAAAGCGGGACATGAATACGCTCGTGGACGCACGTCCCGGATGTTCCGTTTGGGCCTAGCCCCCCGCTCGCTCGTGCTCCAGATCGGCTGTTCGATCCATTCGGGACGTTCAAACCGTATCGCCGTGCGGTCCTCCACGGGCGCACCTCGTGGCACGCTCGGATCAACGCGCCTGCGTTTTCCACCCATCGAGAAACCGATCCACCATGTCCACTGGATCGAACGGAGGGATCGCTCCGGGCTGCGCGCGTCCGACCAGGGCGCCGGCGAGCGACGGGCCGAGGAGCGCGAGCACGGCCGCCATCGGGTCGCTCCCCTGCAGTCGGCCCGCAGCTTGGTGCGCAGCGATCACCTGCGCCGCACGTCCCACGGCAGCGAGGGGAACGGGCCGCACCGCGGCGAGCGCGGGGTCGGTGGGTGCGTGGAGGAGAAAGTCGAAGACGACCGAGCCCAGCCGGTCAAGAAGTTCGGCGTATCCGGCGACGATCGCGCGTAGATCGGCCGCGACGTCCTCGGTCGGTGTCATCGCCTCGGGCGCGAACCGCTCGGCCTCGCGGGCCATCACCGCCGCCATGAGCTTTCCCTTGTCGCCGTAACGCCGGAAGAGCGTCATCTCCCCAACGCCTGCCCGAGCGGCGACCTTGCGGGTGGTCGCGGCGCGGAACCCCTCCTCGCGCCAGACGGCAAGAGCGGCATCGAGGATTCGGTCGGGGTCGATGGCGGCTGGCATGGGGACGCACACTAAACCAGCCTTCCGGCGTTGACACGGGCGACTTGACCGCCACATTGATAGCAGTTGCTAACAATAGGGCCGGCATGTCATCTCCGAACACCACCCCAGACGTCCTGATCGTCGGTGCCGGCCCCACGGGCCTCGCCGCCGCGCTGTTCCTCGCGGATCGCGGGCACCGCCCGCGCATCGTCGAACGGGCGCTCGAACGCTCGACCCATTCCAAGGCGTTCGGCGTGAACGCCCGCTCGCTCGCGCTGTTGGAGGCGTCCGGCGTCACCGAGCGCTTCCTCGCGAACGGCCGCCGTATGACGCGGCTGCACCTGCGCCGCCCGGGACGCGTGCTCGCGACGCTGCGCCTCGACGAGGTCGATCACCGGTATCCCTTTATGCTCGTGCAGTCGCAGGAGGACAGCGAGCGCATCCTGGAGGACGCGCTCGCGGAGCGTGGGGTCAATGTCGAGCGAGGCATCACGGCCAAGGACGTCGAGACCTCCGCGGAGGGGGCCGTGATCGAGGTCGAAGGCCCGAACGGCATGGAACGCATTGCGGCGCCCGTGGTGCTCGCGTCCGATGGGGCGGGCAGCACGATCCGCAAGGCGCTGGGCATCGACTTCCCCGGCACCGCCTACGACGAGCCATGGCGCCTGATCGACGCGGAACTGGACCTATCCCTCGATGCGGACCTCGATCCGGACGCCGCGCAGATCTTCCTCGTGCCCGAGGGCGGGCTGTTCCTCGTCCGCCACGGCGGCTCGCTTTGGCGCCTGCTGGGCAACATACCGGACTTGGAGGCTCTGCTCCCGCCGGGGACGAAGGTAGGCGAGGTCGAATGGCGCTCCGAGTTCCACATCGCAAACCGGGTGGCGGACCGCTTCACGAAAGGCGCCGTCCACATTGCGGGGGACGCGGCGCATGTCCATGCGGGCATCGGCGCGCGGGGCATGAACCTCGGGATCGAGGACGCCCATGTATTTGCCGCCCTCCACGACCGGGGCGAGCTCGACCGCTACGACGCCCTGCGACGCCCCGTCGTGAACCGCGTCGTCGGTCAGATAACCCATGCCATGGCGATGCCCCGGCCCGAAACCTGGCCGGGCCGCACGGTGCGCGCCGCGCCTTGGCTAGTGCCCCTCGCGTTCCCGCTCCTGCGCCGGAAGGCACAGCGGTGGGTGATCGGGCTGGACCACGAGGTGGGGGTGTGACGACTGCGAGATCGCGTGGAACGTCCCGCCGAGTAGTGTTCACCGGCACGCCCGTGTCCCTTCGCTGCACGCCGACCGCCGGACCTGCCGCCCCACGGTGCCTTGCAGCAGCGCACGCATCTGCTCGACCACCGGCACGGGCTTCCAGAACGTGGTGGTCTCGGCGCGGACTCGGCCGGACCGGCCGACCCGCTGCACGGTCTTCTCGCCCGCCGGCTCGCGGTGGTTCCAGCGCCAGACGACCTCGTCGCCGTAGCGCTTGAGGTGGGCCGGCGGGAGCGAATGGACGAGATCCCCTTTGACGAGGTCAGCACGAGCACCATGGCGCAGATCCGGCGCTCCTGCGGGGCCCTGCGGCGTCAGACGGCTGGGTCAGGCGCCGCTTTGTTTAGTGGAGTAGGTGGGAAAGGGTTAATGCCTGTTCGGCGTTAACCCTTTTTCACGTCCTGCCTTCACCGCTCGGGCCGGGCTTGCGGCGGGGCGGCCGCGGCGGCAGGCTTGGCCGGGCGACGTTGGAGGGACGGAATGCGGGTGCTTCTTGTGGGGGCAACGGGGACCATCGGGCGCGCGACGGCGCGGGCGCTCGTGGCCTCCGGGCATGACGCCGTCGCCGTGATCCGCCCGGAGGCCGTCCGGGACACGCTGCCGCGGGGCCTGCGGCTGGTCGAGGGGGACCCGACGGACGGGGAGGCCATGGCCGGGCTGATGCGGGCGGAGCGGATCGAGGCGGTGATCTCCTGTCTCGCGTCGCGCAGCGGCGCGCCGCGCGATGCGGAGGCCATCGACCGGGACGCCCATGTCGCCCTTCTCGCGGCGGCGGAGGACGCGGGCGCGGAGCGATTCGTGCTCCTGTCGGCGATCTGCGTCCAGCGGCCGAAGCTCGCGTTCCAGCGTGCGAAACTGGCGTTCGAAGAGCGCCTGAAGTCGAGCCCGCTGACCTGGTCGATCGTCAGGCCCACGGCTTTTTTCAAGTCGCTTTCGGGACAGGTCGCGCGGGTGCGGGACGGGAAACCGTATCTCCTCTTCGGGGACGGGCGGCTGACCGCCTGCAAGCCGATCTCGGACGACGACCTCGGGCGCTACCTCGTGGGGTGCCTGACAGAGGGGAGCCGCGCCCGCGCGGTCCTGCCCGTGGGCGGGCCGGGGCCGGCGCTCACACCTCGGGACATGGGGGCGATGCTGTTCGACCTGACCGGCAGGGCGCCGGTCTACCGCTCCGTGCCGCCCGGCGCCTTGCGCCTGGTGGCCGGCGTGCTGGGGCTTGCCGGACGGGTCTCTCAACGAGCGGCGGACAAGGCGGAGTTCGCGCGCACCGGGCATTACTATGCGACCGAATCGATGCTGGTCTGGGATGCGGCGCGGGGGCGGTACGACGCGGAGGCGACGCCGGAGTTCGGGAACGAGACCCTGCGGGAGCACTACGCGCGGATGCTTGCGGGGGAGGTGGCGGACGACCGCGGGGCGCATGCGGTGTTTTGAGGGGTTATGGTGGGTTGAAAACCCACCCTACGGGCCTGCGGTGGGTTGGAGAGCCGTCCCACGGGCGTGGAGGGGTGGGGAGGCGCGACCTCAGGGCGCTTTCCTCCTGCCTCGTTTTCCGCTAACAGCGCGGTATCTGAGACGTGACGCCCTGACCCCGGCGCATGGGATGATGGAGGGGTCGGCGGCAATGGGGCCGCCATTGACAAAGGAGGACCGGGACCGCCCGGAGCGCCTCCAGACAGGATACACAGATGTTCGATGTCGTTAAGAAATCCATCCAGTGGGGCGAGGAAACGCTGACACTGGAAACCGGCATGGTTGCCCGTCAGGCGGACGGGTCGGTCATCGCGACCTACGGCGAGACAAGCGTCATGGCCAACGTGACCTTCGCCAAGCAGGCCAAGGAGGGGCAGGACTTCTTCCCCCTCACTGTCCATTACCAGGAAAAATACTATGCCGCGGGCAAGGTGCCCGGCGGCTTCTTCAAGCGCGAGGCGCGGCCGACCGAGAAGGAGACGCTGACCGCGCGCCTGATCGACCGCCCGATCCGCCCGCTCTTCGTCCCCGGCTTCAAGAACGAAGTGCTGGTGATGTGCACGGTGCTCAGCCACGACCTCGTCAACGACCCCGACATGGTGGCGATGATCGCGGCCTCGGCGGCGCTGACCATTTCCGGCGCGCCGTTCATGGGGCCGATCGCGGGCTGCCGCGTGGGCTTCGAGGACGGTGACTATGTTCTGAACCCGACCGTCGACGACATGCAGGGCCTGCGCTCGAACCCCGAGCAGCGGCTGGATCTCGTGGTGGCGGGTACCAAGGACGCGGTCATGATGGTCGAGTCCGAGGCCTACGAGCTGACCGAGGAGGAGATGCTGGGCGCGGTGACCTTCGCCCACGAGCAGATCCAGCCGGTGATCGACCTGATCATCGACCTCGCGGAGCAGAGCGCGAAGGAGCCCTTCGACTTCTCGCCGCCGGACTACTCGGCGCTTTACGAGGCGGTGAAGGCCGCGGGCGAGGAGAAGATGCGCGCGGCCTACGCGATCCTCGACAAGCAGGAGCGGACCGCAGCGGTGGCCCAGGCCAAGACCGACATCAAGGCCGCCCTCACCGAGGAGCAGCTGGAGGATCCGAACCTCGGCTCCGCGCTGAAGAAGCTCGAGTCCACCGTCCTGCGCGGGGACGTGGTGAAGAACGGCAAGCGGATCGACGGGCGCGGCCTCGACGAGGTGCGGCCCATCGTGGCGGAGACGCAGATCCTGCCCCGGACCCACGGATCGGCGCTGTTCACCCGCGGCGAGACCCAGGCGCTGGTCGTGACCACGCTGGGCACCGGCGACGACGAGCAGATCATCGACGCGCTGCACGGCAATTTCCGGTCGAATTTCCTTCTGCACTACAACTTCCCGCCCTACTCGGTCGGCGAAGCGGGGCGTGTCGGACCTCCGGGCCGGCGCGAGATCGGCCACGGCAAGCTGGCGTGGCGGGCCCTGCAGGCGGTTCTGCCGCCGGCGACGGAGTTCCCCTACACGATCCGGCTGGTGTCCGAGATCACCGAGTCGAACGGCTCTTCCTCCATGGCGTCGGTCTGCGGCGGCTCGCTGTCGATGATGGACGCGGGCGTTCCGCTGACCGCGCCTGTCGCGGGCGTCGCCATGGGCCTCGTGCTCGAGGAGGACGGCTCCTACGCGGTGCTGACCGACATCCTGGGCGACGAGGATCACCTCGGCGACATGGACTTCAAGGTCGCGGGCACCGAGAAGGGTATCACCTCGCTGCAGATGGACATCAAGGTCGCGGGCATCACGCCCGAGATCATGCAGAAGGCGCTGGAACAGGCCAAGCGTGGCCGGCTGCACATCCTCGGCGAGATGAACAAGGCCATCTCCTCGGCCGGTGAATTCTCCGTCCATGCGCCGCGGATCGAGACGATGCAGATCCCCACTGACAAGATCCGCGAGGTGATCGGTTCCGGCGGCAAAGTGATCCGCGAGATCGTCGAGGTCTCGGGTGCCAAGGTCGATGTCAACGACGACGGCGTGATCAAGATCGCGAGCCCGAACGGCGAGGCCATCAAGAAGGCCTACGACATGATCTATTCGATCGTGGCGGAGCCCGAGGAGGGCGGCATCTACAAGGGCACCGTGGTCAAGATCGTGGACTTCGGGGCCTTCGTGAACTTCTTCGGCAAGCGCGACGGGCTGGTGCATGTCAGCCAGATCGAGAACCGGCGGCTGAACCATCCGTCTGACGTGCTGAAGGAAGGCCAGGAAGTCTGGGTGAAGCTGCTGGGCTTCGACGACCGCGGCAAGGTGCGGCTGTCGATGAAGGTGGTCGACCAGGAGACGGGACAGGAAGTGTCGAAGGACGCCGAGCCGGCGGAGTGATCCGCGGTTTCTGAGACCGAGGGTGGTACCGGACGATGTCCGGGGCCGCTTCCGAACGACGATCGGGGCACCGGAGCCGGAGCGCGACTTTTTCAGGACGCTCACAAGCCCGTGCTTCAGGGACCATTTTGCTTTCTGAACCGTTAGTCAGTACATTAACTTGGGGAGAGACTTGGCCGCTCTGCCCGCCTGCCATGCAAGAATGAGTGAATCCGATGCAAAACCGTCGTTCCTTCATCGCGACCGCGCTCGCCAGCGGCGCTGCTGTCGCGCTCGGGCCCGCCGCCGCGACAGCCCAGACCGAAGCGTTCCCGCGCGAGATGATGCCGCGCATGTTCAAGCTGGCGGAGCCTCTGCCGCCCGGCACGATCCACGTCTTCCCGAACGAGTTCAGCCTCTACTGGTCCCTGCCCGAAGGCGACGGGACCGTGATCCGTTATGCCGTGCGCATCGCCCGGGACGGGCTGTACGAATCGGGGACCTTCACGGTTGGCGCCAAGAAGGAATGGCCCTCCTGGCGGCCGACCGATGAGATGATCGAGCGCGAGCCGCACAACTATGCGCAATATGCCGATGGCATGCCCGGCGGTCCCGACAACCCGCTCGGTGCGCGGGCGCTCTACCTGTTCCAGCCGGGCCGCGGCGACACGTTCCTGCGGATCCACGGCGTGCCGAACCCGCGGACCATCGGACGCAGCGTCTCGAACGGCTGCGTAGGCATGGTGAACAGCCATATCGTGCATCTCTACGACCAGGTGCCCCTGAACACGGTTGTGAACCTGCTTTAAGGGACCGGATGCGGCCCGGTCGGGCCGCACGCCGCTCCGCTGCCTCTGGAGGAAGACCATGATCGACCGCCGCAGTTTCCTTGCCTCGGCCGGTGCCGCAGGGGCTTCGCTGCTCGCCGCTCCGGCGCTGGCCAATGCGCCGACGCAGATCCCGCCGGACATGCGGCGCCAGATGGTCGATCTGAACACGGACCTGACGCCGGGCGATATCCATCTCTACCGGCGCAGCCACAACCTCTACTTCATCCTTCCGGGCCGCCAGGCCATGGCCTACAAGATCGGGGTCGGGGAGCTCGGCCTGCAGTTCGACGGGACGCTGACCATCGGCCGCAAGGCGGAATGGCCCTCGTGGACGCCCACGGCGAACATGATCCGGCGGGAACCCGAGAAGTACCGGCAGTTCGCGGGCGGCGTGCCCGGCGGTCCGGACAACCCGCTCGGCGCGCGGGCGCTCTACCTGCACCGGGGCGGGCGGGATACCCTTTACCGGATCCACGGTACGCCGCAGCCCTGGACCATCGGGATGAGCACCACGAACGGCTGCATCCGGATGTTCAACGAGGACGTCATCGACCTTTACGAACGCGTGCGCATCGGGGCGAGCGTGATCGCCCACTGAGGCCCGGAACCGCGTTCGAGACAGTGACGCCGGCTGGCAACAGCCGGCGTTATTGTTTCCGGAATGGCGCCAAAAGGGGCGCTTTGCCCTCGCTGTGCCGCAATTCGGCAGTAGCGCTCTGTGTCGACCGAGTCGTCTTTCGCAACAGGACCGACATGCTGACACGACGGAATGCCCTGCTGGGCGCCATCACCGCGACCGCGGCCACGATGGCCGTGCCTGTCGCTGCCCGATCCGATACGCTGAGCACCTCGAACTATCGCGTGCCGCTTCGTCATCTTCCGCGCCGCGTCGAGGTGCCGGCCGACTTTCAGCCCGGCGTGATCTACGCCGTGAATGCGCAGCATCAGCTCTACTGGGTCGACGTGCCGGGACAGGCCATCCGCTATGTCATGGCCATCGGCGCGGAGGGCCGCGCCCTTACCGGAGCGGCCGTCATCCGGCGCAAGGTTATCCAGCCGTCCTGGCGTCCGACCCTGTCGATGATCGAGGCCGAGCCCGAAATCTACGCCCGATTTCGCGACGGCCTCCCCGGCGGCCACCCGATGAACCCCCTGGGGGCCGCGGCGCTCTATCTCTACCGGGGCAACCGCGATACGCTCTATCGCATCCACGGCACGCCGCAGCCCTGGACCATGGGCCGATCCTTCTCGTCCGGCTGCCTGCGCCTCGTGAACGAGCACATCCTCGATCTCTACGCGCGCGTGCCGCTGGGAACGCCCGTCCTCGTCATCTGAGGGGCTGGCCCGGGAGACCGGACCAGCCGTCGCGCGCCATGGAGGGTCAGGCGGGCAGCTTTGCCTTGCGCAGGTAGGGCAGGACGGTGTCGATGCTGCCGTATTTGGCAATGGCATCCTCGTCGGACACCGCGACGGGGACGATCACGTCCTGTCCAACAGTCCAGTTCGCGGGCGTCGCGACATTCTCCCGCGCGGAGGTCTGGAGCGCATCGAGGGCGCGCAGAACCTCGGCGAAGTTGCGTCCGACAGTCATCGGGTAGGTCATGCTGAGCTTCAGCTTCTTGTCCGGGCCGACGATGAAGACTACGCGCACGGTGGCGCTGTCGGCGGGCGTGCGGCCGTCGGGGAGGTAGGCATCCGCGGGTAGCATGTCGAAGGCCTTCGACATCTCGAGATTGTCGTCCGCAACGATAGGAAAGCCAGCGGGCGCGCCGCAGGTCGCCTCGATGTCACCCTTCCACTTCTTGTGATCCTCGACGCTGTCGACGGAGATCCCCATGACCTTGGTCCCGCGCTTCTCCCATTCGGCATGAAGCTGCGCCACCGCTCCGAACTCGGTCGTGCAGACGGGGGTGAAGTCCTTCGGATGGGAAAAGAGGATCGCCCAGCTGTCGCCGATCCAGTCATGCAGGGAAAAGGTACCCTGATCGGTCTCGACGGTCAGGTCGGGGACGGTGTCGTTGATCCTGAGTGCCATGTCATCGCTCCTTTGTGAAGATACATTGACGATTCGAGATATATTCGTCCTCCGGGAAGGTCCACCGAAGGAAGGGCATGATCGGCCCCTGCGGCGGCGTGTCTCTCCTTCGCAGCAAACTTGCACAGGGGTCGTTCGTCGCGCGGCCTTCTGTGCGGGTGTGTGGCGTCCTATCTCCGGGGTCAAGACCAGCTAGAGGGAGTCGACCAATGCTTTCGCAGATCAAAGGGTTGCATCACGTGACCTCGATGGCCTCTTCGGCCACGGAGAACAACAGGTTCTTCACGCGGGTCCTTGGCCTGCGCCGTGTCAAGAAGACCGTCAACTTCGACGCTCCGGATGTCTACCACCTCTACTACGGCGACGAAACCGGCACGCCCGGGACGGTGATGACCTATTTCCCCTTTCCGAACGCGCGGCGCGGCCGGCCTGGCGCGGGCGAGGTCGGCACGACCCGCTTCGCGATCCCGAAGGGCAGCGCGGACGCCTGGGCGGAGCGGCTTGCGACCTTCGAGGTTGCCGGTATCCGTCGCGGGCAGCTGTTCGGGGCCGAGACCGTGCGGTTCGAGGGACCGGACGGGGACGGGTTCCTGCTCGTCGAGGCCGAGGACGACCGCGCGCCGTGGACCGGCGGCGACATTTCCGATGACATGGCGATCCGCGGCTTTCATTCCGTGGACATGCGGCTGAGGGATGCGGGGCGACAGGAGGAGCTTCTGCGCTTCATGGGCTACGAGGAAGTGGACCGTGACGGCAGCCTGATCCGGCTCGCCGTTCCCGGCGAGGCGGCGACGGTGGTGGATCTCGACATCCAGCCGGGCGCGGGGACCGCGGCGCAGGGCGCGGGGTCGGTGCATCACGTGGCCTTTGCGGTGGAAAACCGGGCACGGCAGCTCGAGGTGCGGGAGGCGCTGCTCGATACCGGCTACCAGGTCACGCCGGTGATCGACCGGGATTACTTCTGGGCGATCTATTTCCGCACGCCGGGCGGGGTGCTGTTCGAAGTGGCGACGAACGAGCCCGGCTTCGACCGGGACGAGGACCGCGCGCATCTGGGTGAGGCGCTGAAACTGCCGAGCCAGCACGAGCATCTGCGCGCGGCGCTGGAGCAGCATCTGGAGCCGCTGGGCGCATGACCTATCACGCTGCATTCACCGAAGGGGCGCCGGGCGCGCCCCTCCTCTTCACGTTCCACGGGACCGGCGGGACCGAGGCGCAGTTTCACGACGTGGCTTCGGAGCTGGTGCCCGGCGCCCATGTGGTCAGCCCGCGCGGCGACGTCAGCGAGGGCGGCGCGCTGCGGTATTTCCGGCGGACCGGAGAGGGGGTCTATGACATGGAGGACCTCGCCCGCCGGACGGAAGCGATGGCGGGGTTCCTGAGGGAGCGGCGCGCGGCGCTGGGGTCGCCGCTGGTGGCCGGTCTGGGCTATTCCAACGGGGCCAATATCCTCGCCAGCGTCGCCATGGCCGATCCGGGGATCGTCGACCGGATGGCGCTCCTGCATCCGCTGATCCCGTTCGAGCCCGAGCCGCAGCCGGGCCTTGCCGGGCGGCAGGTGCTGATCACGGCGGGGCGGCGCGATCCGATCTGCCCGGCACCCCTGACGGAGCGGCTGGCGGAATGGCTGAGGGCGCAGGGTGCGGAGGTGGAACTTGTCTGGCACGAGGGCGGGCACGAGATCCGGCAGGAGGAGGTGACGGCGGTCGCCGGCTTCCTCGCGCCGCTCAGAACGGCGCCGGCGCGGTGATCTGAAGGCCTTCCCCGCCGTCGGGGTGGCGCAGGCGCAGGGTCTCGGAATGCAGCATCATGCGAGGATGGTCGAGCGCCGGCCCGGTGGCATAGAACGGATCGCCAAGGATCGGGTGGCCCAGGGACAGCATGTGCACCCTGAGCTGGTGCGAGCGCCCGGTGCGCGGCATCAGACGCACGCGGGTTTCCGTGTCGGAGGCGCGCACCACACGCCAGTCGGTGACGGCGGGCTTGCCGCGCTCGTGGTCGACCATCTGCAGGGGGCGGTTGGGCCAATCCACGATCAGCGGCAGGTCCACCGTCCCGGTGCGGGGCGACAGCCGCCCGGCCACGCGGGCGACATAGGTCTTCTTCATGTGACGCCGCTCGAACTGGAGGCCGAGGTGGCGCTGGGCGTGGGGCGTCAGAGCGAAGACCATGACGCCCGAGGTATCGCGGTCGAGCCGGTGCACGAGAAGAGCGGTGGGAAAGGCCGCCTGCACGCGGGTCAGGAGGCAGTCGGACAAGTGCTCGCCCCGGCCGGGCACGGACAGTAGCCCCGCGGGTTTGTCCACCAGCAGGAGCTCGTGATCCTGGTGCAGGATCGAGAGCGGCGTGTCAGGGGGATTGTAGCCCGGGGGGATCATGCCCGGGCGAAGGTGGCCTGAAGGATCGCGGTCAGCGCCTCGGCGTCCGCTTCGTCGAAGGCGGCGGGGCGGTCGCTGTCGATGTCGAGCACGGCGATGAGCGCGCCCGATGCATCGCGGACAGGCAGGACGATTTCCGAACGGGTCGAGGAGGAACAGGCGATGTGGCCCGGGAAGGCCTCCACGTCATCGACGAGCTGGACCTCGCCGGTCCGGGCGGCGGCGCCGCAGACGCCCCGGGAAAACTGGATCGTCAGGCAGCCGTGGCCGCCCTGGTAGGGCCCGATCTTCAGAAGGTCGGGCGCCACGACGCGGTAGAAGCCGGTCCAGTCGAACCGGTCGTCGGCATGGTGCAACTCGCAGGCCACGGTCGCCATCAGGGCGACGGGATCGCTCTCCCCCTCGGTGAGGGCGGCGATGCGGGTCGCAAGCTCTGGATAATCGGCCATGTCTTCCCCGGTGTCGTGGCATCGGGGGCAATGCCCCCACTCCGCCCTAATGCCTCCGCACTCAGGTCAGAGTCGAGGGCGAGAACGTTTCCCGTAGCTGCATCTGGCTTCCCTCGGCGCCGCGTGTGTTTGCCCCCACCCAGTTGCGCGGCGTCGAGGCTCTCTACTCCTTGCCCATGCCGCCGAGGTGTCTAGTGTCGCCGGCTCAAAGGAGGACCTGTCCCATGCGCGATTTCCATCTTCCCGGCCGTTCGCCCGTCCTGTGCCAGAACGGCATGGTGGCCACGTCCCACCCGCTGGCGGCCAAGGTCGGAGTGCAGATGCTCGAGGCCGGGGGCAACGCGCTCGACGCCGCCATCGCCGCGGCCGTGCTGCTCGAGATCTGCGAGCCACAGATGACGGGGATCGGCGGGGACTGTTTCGCGCTGATCTCGCGACCGGGCGAGGATGTCATCGCGATGAACGGCTCGGGCCGGGCGCCTGCCGCTCTCGATGCGGGGAGGCTGCGCGCGGAGTTCGGCGCGACGATGCCGGAACACGGGCCGCAGACGGTCACGATTCCCACGGCGGTGGATGCCTTTTGCCGGCTGAACTCCGATCACGGGCGGATGAGCCTCGGCGATGTGCTCGCTCCGGCGGTGCACTATGCGGAAGCCGGGGTGCCCGTGGCGCCGCGGGTCGCGTCGGACTGGGCAGGGGTCTCGCATCTGCATGCGTCCGGGAAGACGCACCTGACGAAGGACGGCGCCCCCTACCTTACGGGCGACATCTTTCGCGCGCCGGGGCTGGCGGAGGTCTTGCGGCGGATCGCGGTCGAGGGGCGGGACGCCTTCTACACCGGCGAGGTGGCCGAGGACATGGTCGACACGCTGCGCGCCCTAGGCGGGGTGCATACGCTGGACGACTTCGCCGCGGCCCAGGCGGAGTACACCAGCCCCGTGAGCGCGAGTTATGGCGGACACGAGGTGGTGGAGCATCCGCCGAACGGTCAGGGCGCCACTGCACTCCTGATCCTGAACATCCTCAAGAATTTCGACCTGAAGTCGATGGACCCGTTCGGAGCGGAACGGGCGCACATCGAGACCGAGGCCGCACGGCTGGCCTACGATGCGCGGAACCGCTTCCTGGCCGATCCCGACTACATGACGCGTCTCGACCACCTCTTGAGCCAGGACACGGCCGACGGGCTGGCCGCGCTGATCCGGCCCGATGCGGTGCTGCCCGAGGGGATGGAACCGGCGGGCGCCGTGCACCGGGATACGGTCCTGATCACCGCGGTTGACCGGGACCGCATGTCGGTCTCGCTGATCTATTCGGTATTCCGCACCTTCGGATCGGGCGTCGTCACGGATCGCTTCAACCTTCTGCTGCACAACCGGGGATCTGGCTTCTCGTTGAAGGAGGGGCATCCGAACGAGGCCGCGCCGGGCAAGCGGCCGATGCACACGATCATCCCCGGTCTCGTACGGAAGGACGGCGCGACGATCATGCCTTTCGGTGTCATGGGTGGCCCCTACCAGGCCCATGGTCATGCCCGGCTGCTGACGAACCTGCTGGATTACAGGATGGCGCCTCAGGAGGCGATCGACGCGCCGCGGCTGTTCCACAGGGACGGCGCCCTGGAGGTGGAACGCGGTTATGCCGAGACGGTTCGGGCGCGGCTGGCGGAGATCGGTCACCGCGTGCTCGTGCCCGAGGCCCCGGTCGGCGGCGCGCAGGCCATCCTGATCCGCCCGGACGGCGTTCTGGAGGGCGCAAGCGACCATCGCAAGGACGGCTGCGCGCTGGGCTACTAGAGACAAGTGCGCCCGGCCGTCCGGCGGTCGGGCGCTGCGATCTGACGGCGGGGCGTCGTCAGTTCAGCTGGACCTGCAAGGGATAGAATCCGTCCTCGAAGGGGCCGAACAGCTCCGGCAGGTCGGGGTGATCGACCGGCTGGCCGGAGTAGTCGGCCACGAGGTTCTGCTCGGAGACATAGGCCACATAGTAGCTCTGGTCGTTCTCGGCGAGCAGGTGGTAGAACGGCTGGTTGCGGGACGGGCGGCTTTCCTCGGGGATCGCCTCGTACCATTCCTCGGTGTTGTTGAACTTCGGATCTACGTCGAAGACGACCCCCCGGAACGGGTGCTTGCGATGACGGACCACCTGTCCGAGGCTGTATTTCGCGCGGCTCTTCAGCATTGATCGAACCCCCATTGACAGGTTGGTAACTGTGTCCCCTACCCCGAGTCCACCGGGGTGGGTCAAAAACACTCGAAACAGTGTGTCGAATCACCGCGGACAGCGGCATGTCGCGGCGCGCGGCCGACCTAGACCGTTTCCCAACGCGACACGGTGTGCTAGAGTTTCCTCAATAAGAAAAGAGATTGCGAGAGGCAGATGAGCAGACTCATTCTCGCGCTGGCCATCGTAACCGCGTTGGGATCCTGTTCCCGACCGGGCGGTGGAACTGCGCCCGACAACCTCGACAACGCGTGTTCGATCCTCGCGGAGCGGCCGCACTACGCCCGCGCCTTCCGCGAGGCGGAGCGCAAGTGGGGCGTGGAGCCCCATGTGCTGATGGCGATGATCTATCAGGAATCGAAGTTCATCTCGAACAACAGGCCGCCGCACCAGTTCGTGCTGGGCGTGATCCCCACCGGACGGATGAGCTCCGCCTATGGCTACAGCCAGGCGCTCGACGGGACATGGGACGAGTATCTCGTAAGTCGCGCCGCCGCGCCGAGGGCCCGGCGCGACGACATGCGCCACGCGGCGGATTTCATGGGCTGGTACATGACCCTGACCAAGCGGGAGCTGGGCATTCCGCTCGATGACGTGCGCAACCAGTACCTCGCCTATCACGAGGGGCGCGGGGGCTTCAGCCGGCAGAGCTACCTCGCGAAAGGCTGGCTGATGCGGGTGGCCGGCGAGGTCGAGTCGCGCGCCGTTCTCTACGAAGCCCAGCTGGCGCGCTGCCCGCGGCGGATCTGAGGCCGGTCCGGGGCGTCAGCCGCCCCAGCGCCGCGCCTCGGCGGTGATGTTGAACCGGCTGTCGGGGATCGCGACGTTCTTGGCGAGGTCCCCAAGGATCACCGTGGTCTGGGTGCCGGTGTCGTCCGTGACGATCCATTGGCGCAGTTCGGTCGGGTTGCCGGTGAAGCGCAGCTGGATATTCCCGAGTTGCGGGCGCTGCGGGTCCTGCGCGGTCACGGTGGTGGCCGTCCCGTCGTAGGTGTGGCGGGTCACCATGCCGGACTGCCCAAGATCGATGGTGCTCTCGAGGATGATCTTGAGCGGGGTCTCCGCCAGCGGATAGCGTTCCGGGTTGGTGTCCGACTGCGGGTCGAAGATCGCGACGGACCCGCCGCCCGACAGCACGAGGCTGCGGTCGGGCGGATTGTATTCGAAGCGGATGCGGCCGGGCCGCTTGATGTAGATCTGGCCGGTCGAGATCGTCCCGTCGGCGTTGATCTGCGTGAATTCCCCCTGGGCGGTGGTGAAGGAATTCAGGTGGCGGCTGACCTCGGCAAGGGACAGCTGCTGGGCCGCCGCCGCGGTGGCGAGCGGCAGGGAAAGGGTTGCGAGAGAGGCCGCGAGGAAGGTGCGTCGGCGAAGGAGGGTCATCGTCTGTGGGTCTTTCGATCTCTGGTCGGGCGTCCTGCCCTACATAGGAGGAGATGCGCCGGAATGCCCGTGTCATGCGATATCACTTCATGTCACGCTTCGTCGCGGACGCATGGCCCCGTGATGGAACCAGCCCCGTTCCTTGCGTCTTGTTCCGGGGAAAGGCGGCGACCAAAGGCCGCCAGGACCTGTTCCAAGCCATGGAGGACCAAATGCCCGAAGCTTTCGTCAAGGGTCTCGACGACAATGCCCGAAAGACGTCCATCGAGAACCTGAACGCCTGTCTCGCCGACACCGAGGCGATGACGCTCGCGGTCAAGCAGGCGCACTGGAACCTCAAGGGTCGAGGCTTCATCGGCGTGCACGAACTGCTCGATGACGCGGCGGAGCACCTCCGGGAGGCCGCGGACCTGATGGCGGAGCGGGCGGTGATCCTCGGCGGCTATGCAAAGGGCACGATCGAGGAAGCGGCGCGGCGGTCGCGGATCGAGGCCTATCCGCTGGAGATCGAGGCGATCGACGACCACATCGTGGCGCTGACCGACCGCTATCTCGAGTACGGCAAGCTGTTGCGCGAGGCGCTCTCGGCCTCGGGCGAGGCGGGCGACGACGACACCGAGGACCTGTTCACCGAGGTCAGCCGGATCGTTGACAAGGACGCCTGGTTCATCGGCGCCAACCGGCCGAACTGAGGCGGGCCCGCGAGCAGAAGACGGGAGCCGCCCGCGGGGCGGCTCCTTTTATGTGTCGCGGGACGTGTGTTGGAAACCCGGCCGGCAGGGGCGGCTCCGCCCCTCGGATCAGACTTCGGGGACCAGCACCTCGCGCTTGCCGACATGGTTGGCGGGGCTGACGACGCCCTCTTCCTCCATCTGCTCCACCAGCCGGGCGGCCTTGTTGTAGCCGATGGCGAGCTTGCGCTGAATGTAGGAGGTGGAGCACTTGCGATCCTTGGCGACGATATGGACGGCCGTGTCGTAGAGGGCAGTCTCTGTGTCGGGATTCCCCGCCGCGGCCCCTAGTCCCAGGACTGCGTCGATGTCGCTTTCCGTTCCCTCGTCCGGCCCCTCGACCACGCCGGACTTGTAGTCGGGCGGGCCGAACTGCTTGAGGTGGTTGACGATCTCCTCTACCTCCTCGTCCGACACGAAGGGGCCGTGCACACGGGTGATCTTGGCCCCGCCGGCCATGTAGAGCATGTCGCCCTGCCCGAGGAGCTGTTCCGCCCCCTGCTCTCCGAGGATGGTGCGGCTGTCCACCTTGGAGGTGACCTGGAAGCTGATCCGGGTCGGGAAGTTCGCCTTGATCGTGCCGGTGATGACATCGACCGAAGGACGCTGCGTGGCCATGATGATGTGGATGCCGGAGGCCCGCGCCATCTGGGCGAGGCGCTGGATGCAGGCCTCGATCTCCTTGCCCGCGACCATCATCAGGTCGGCCATCTCGTCCACGATGACGACGATGTAAGGCATGGTTTCGGGAATGATCTCCTCGGTCTCGAACACGGGATCGCCGGTCTCGTCATCGAAGCCGGTCTGCACGGTCCGGCTGAAGGTCTCGCCCTTAGACAGCGCGTCGCGGACGCGGCCATTGTAGCCCTCGATGTTGCGCACGCCCATCTTGGACATCTTGCGGTAGCGGTCTTCCATTTCCGCCACGGTCCATTTCAGCGCGACCACGGCCTTTTTCGGGTCGGTCACCACCGGGCTGAGAAGATGGGGGATGCCGTCGTAGACGCTGAGTTCCAGCATCTTCGGGTCGATCATGATGAGCCGGCATTCCTCGGGCGAAAGCTTGTAGAGCAGGCTCAGGATCATGGTGTTGATCGCCACCGACTTGCCCGAGCCGGTGGTGCCCGCGATCAGCAGGTGTGGCATCTTGGCGAGGTTGGCGATCACCGGCTCGCCGCCGATGTCCTTGCCCAGCGCCAGCGGCAGGCGCTGGTTGCCGTCACCGAAGTCGCGGGAGGCGAGCATCTCGCGCAGGACGACCATCTCGCGCTTCTCGTTCGGCAGTTCGATGCCGATGACCGAGCGGCCCGGCACGGTGGAGACACGGGCGGACAGGGCCGACATGGACCGCGCGATGTCGTCGGCGAGGCCGATGACGCGGGAGGCCTTCAGGCCCGGCGCGGGTTCGAGCTCGTACATGGTGACGACGGGGCCAGGGCGGACGGAGACGATCTCTCCCTTCACGCCGTAGTCGTCGAGCACGTTCTCGAGCATCCGGGCATTGGCCTCGAGCGCCTCGTCGGAGAGGTGATGGCGGGCGATTGTCTCGGGGCTGGTCAGAAGGCCCAGCGGCGGGACCTCGTAAGCCTCGGCCTCGGGGGGATCGAAGGCGAGTTGCGGCTGGGCCTCGGCCATCGCACGGCGCGAGGGCTGGGGCCGGCGCGGCGGGGCGTGATCGACGACCGGACGGACAGGGTCGGCCTCCGGCGCGGGAGCCGCGGCACGCATCGTCATTCCGCCCAGCGCCGTGGAGGGCGGCGGGCCATCGACGAGTTCGGGCGTGGGCATGTTGTCGGGGAAGTCGTCTTCCTCGAGAACCGCGTCCCGGGCGGCGACGCGGGCCGTGACGCCGTCCTCCGAACCGCGGGGCTGCATGTGCGCCTTGGTGAGCGGCGGCTCGCCGCGGAGGGCCGAAGGGGCGGTGTCGGCGATCAGCGGTTCGCGCTTGCGCCTCGCGGCGGCGGCCGCAACCGCGGCGGAGGTTCCGTTGGCGGTGAGCGGCGCGCGAACGCGCGCCTTGATCGCGCCCATGATCTTCGAACGGACGCGGTCGTCCGGCGCATCGTCCTCGCCCTCGTCCTCGACCAGGACGGGCGGTTCGCCGCGCTTCAGCAGGTTCGGCATGCGCCCCAGAAGACCGGAGCGGGGGGTATCGACGGGGGGGTCCTCGGTGGTCAGGTCGCGCGCCTGGGCCTCCGCCTGGGCGCGCCGGGCGCGGATCACGGCGGCGACGCGATCGGCGGGCGCGTCCTCGGGCTCGGGCCTCTGCGCGGCGCGGTCGGCCCGAGCCTCGGCGCGGGCGGCGAGGCTCTCGCGGCCCGCGGCAACACCCGTCACGGCGGCCTTTGCCCCCCGGGCGACGAGGGCCAGCACGAGCGCATAGGCGGCGACAAGGCCGAACCAGAGGAACCGCCCGATGGTGCGCAGTTCCTCGCGGGTGAAGCCGGTGGCGAAGAGGACCAGCGCCAGCGTCAGCACGGCGATCACCGCGGAGAGGAGTTTCACGCCAAGGAGCGGGCCCACCGGCACGAGGGTCAGGGCGATGGAAAGGGCGGTATCGCCGAAGAGTCCGCCAAGACCGAAGGAATGGGGCCAGTCGGCGCCCGGCACGAGCGTGGAGGCGTAGATCGACAGGAGGGCGATGGCGATGGGCGCGAAGATCAGGCAGCCGATGGCCCGGTCATGGCCGCGGTGCAGAAGAAAGCGCAGACCCCAGGCGAGGAGCATTCCGCCGATGCCGAGGGCGCCCCAGCCGATCACCATGAAGAGCGGCGCGGCGACGGCGGCGCCGACGAGGCCCATCCAGTTCTGCACCGGATCGTCGGTGGCGGTGATCCAGGATGGGTCCTCGGGCGTGTAGGACCAGACCGCGGCGAGGGCCGCGAGACCGGCGACCACGAGCACGAGCCCGACGAGCTCCCGCCCCCGGCGCTGCAGGGCGGCGTGGGTCGTGCTGTCGAGAAGCGGGTCGCGGGTCCGGGTCTGGTAGGCCATGCTCACTCCTTCGGATCGTCGTAAAGGCAGGTGCGGATCAGCTCGAGACCGCGCGCGGTCTCCTCCGCCGGGGCGACGAGAGCGACGCGGATGTATCCCGCCCCGGGATTTCCCGCGCCGGCATCGCGTCCAAGGTAGGCGCCGGGGAGCACCTTCACGCCGGTCTCGCGCCAGAGTTTCAGCGTGGCGGCCTCGCCATCGGGGACGGGCAGCCAGAGGAAAAAGCCAGCCTCAGGCGGCTGGTAGCCCGGAACATCGCCCAGCACCTCGTCGGCTAGCGCATATTTCGCGGCGTAGAGCGCGCGGTTCTCGTGGACATGGGCCTCGTCGGCCCAGGCCGCGGTCGCCACGGCCTGCAGCGTCTCCGAAAGCGGTGCGCCGGAATAGGCGCGCAGGCGGCGCATGGCGGCGATGCTGCGCTGCCCCCCCGCCGCAAAGCCCGCGCGCAGGCCCGGCAGGTTCGAGCGCTTCGAGAGGGAGTGGAAGGCCAGGACGCATTCGGGATCGACGCCCCGGGCCTCGGCCACGGCAAGGATGCCGGGGGGCCGGGTGGAGCGGTAGATCTCGGAATAGCATTCGTCGGCGAAAACGCGGAAATCGTGCCGCTCCGCCAGATCGAGCAGCCGCGCCCAGTAGTCGGGTTCGGCGACGGCGCCTTGGGGATTGGAGGGCGAGCAGAGGTAGAAGATCGCCGTCCGGTCCAGAAGCTCCGCCGGGATCGCGTCGAGATCGGGCAGGTGGCCGGTTTCGGCGGTCGCGGGCAGGAGCACGGGCTCCGCGCCAACCGACAGCGCGGCCACGGCATAGACCTGGTAGAACGGGTTCGGCATCAGCACTGCGGGACGCGCGCCGGACTTCGTCTCGGGGCAGAGCGCCATGGCGGCGTTGTAAAGCCCCTCGCGCGTGCCGTTGAGGGCGATGATGCGGTCGGGGGAGAGCGTGACGCCGTAGCGACGGACGATCCATCCGGTGGCGGCCTCGAGATGGGCGGGCGTGCCGTCGTTGGCAGGGTAGCGGGAGAGGCCGTCGATGGTCTGCGCCACGACCTCTGCCACGAAGCGCGGCATCGGATGCTTTGGCTCGCCGATGGACATGAGGCACGGCACGCCGCCCGGCTCATGGCCGTCGAGCAGGGCCCGCAGACGCGGGAACGCATAGGGAGGAAGGTCCGCGAACCTTTCTGGAAACTGCATCGGTGCCTCGGGTCCGGGGTCATTGCGCCCCGTTATGCGTTGAATCTAGTCCGCCCCGGCATGACTTGTCCAGAAAACGCCCCGCCGGACGGCGGGGCAGCGCGCGCCGATGTGGCTTTTAAGCCAGCGCCTGTTCGGCCGCGCGTCCCAGACGCAACAGCGCGGCCTCGGTGCCCGGTCCCGCCGTGAACATCAGCCCGCATTGCGGCACGCCCGTGGGAAGGGTCAGCGCCGCGCCGCCCATCAGATTGCCCGCGCGCGTGTTGCGCAGGGCCATCAGGTTCGACGCCGTGTAGTGCTCGCTGTCCGCGAGCAGCGCCTCGGCCTTGGGCGGACGGATCGCGACGGTGGGCGAGAGCACTGCGTCGAAAGCGGCGATATGGGCGTTCCATGCCTCCCTGAGCGTGCGCAGTTCGCGCCAGAGCGAAAGGTATTCGGCCGCGAGCACGGTCTTGCCCGCCGAGACCCGCTCGAGAATCCGGGCGAACATCCGGTCGCCCCTTTCCTCCACCAGCGGGCCCCAGGCGGACCAGGCGTCGGCGCCATAGACCGGGCCCGCCATGGCGAAGGCGCGTTCGAGATCGGGCCAGTCGCCCCGCTCCACCGTGGCGCCCCGGGCCTCGAGCCGGGCGATGGCGGCCTCGAAGGCCTCGCGCGGAGCATCCTCGAGGTCGGTCATCAGGACGGTTTCGACGACGAGGAACCGCGCGCCGTCGAGGGAGACGCCGGAGAGATCCACCGAGGGCCCGCCGATGGCCGCATGGAGCAGCGCCGCGTCCTCGACGGTGCGGGCGAGGGGGCCGATCGTGTCGAAGGTCTCGGCCAGAGCCACGACGCCCCGCGTGGAGAGCGCGCCATGGGTCGTCTTGAGGCCGACAAGATCGTTCCACGCGGCGGGCACGCGGACGCTGCCACCGGTGTCCGACCCGATGGCGCCCGCGGCGAGGCCATAGGCCAGCGAGGCCGCCGCGCCCGAGGACGATCCCCCTGGGACTGCATCGGGATCGTGCAGGTTCGGCGGAGTTGCGGTGATCGGGTTCAGGCCGAGGCCAGAGAAGGCGATCTCGCTCAGGTGGGTCTTGCCGAGGCAGACCAGGCCGTTGCCGGTCGCGGTGACGAGCACCTCGGCATCGGCCTCCGGCACCCGGCCTTCGAGCAACGCGGTGCCCGCCTCTGTGGCGATGCCGGCGGTGTCCACGAGGTCCTTCCAGCTTACAGGCACGCCGTCGAGAGGCCCGCGGCGCTGGCCATGCCGCGCGCGAACGGCGGCGGCCTCGGCCTCTGTCATCGCACGGTCGGGTGTCAGGCGGGCGTAGATCCGGGCGCCGAGCGGATGCGCCTCCGCGGCCTCGAGGTGCACGCGCGCAAGCGCCACGGGGTCGATGTCACCCGCGTCGATTCCCCGGCCGAGATCGGCCGCCGAAGCCCAGAGCCAGTCTTCCATATGATGCGCCCTCCTGTCGCGGCGGACGCTAGCGGGGGTGCCGCGGATGGACAATCCCGGTCGGGCGACCATAGTCACGACATGATGCAGGATGTGGTGATCGTGGGCGGCGGGCTGAACGGCTGCGCCCTGGCCGTGGCGCTGGCGCGGATGAACCTCGCCGTGACACTTGTCGACATGGCGAGCGCCGAGGCGCGCGGCGCCCGGGGCTTCGACGGGCGCTCCTATGCGCTGGCGTTGGCGTCGCAGCGGCTGCTCCGGCGGATCGGGGTCTGGGACCGAGTGGCGGACGAGGCCCAGCCGATGCTGGAGATCAAGGTCACCGACGGCCGCGCGGGAGAGGGCCCATCGCCCTTCATGATGCAGTTCGACCATGCCGAGATCGAGGAAGGTCCCATGGGCTTCATGGTCGAGGACCGGCATCTGCGCCCTGCCCTGCTCGATGCCATGACCGAGGCGGGTGTGCGGCATGTGGCGGGGCAGCGCGTCGTGGCACAGGACACGGGCGGCGCGCGGGCGCAGGCGACACTGGACGGCGGCGAGGTGCTGGAGGCGGCGCTGCTGGTCGGCTGCGACGGGCGCGGCAGCGGCACGGCGGCCCGCGCCGGCATCGGGCGGATGGCATGGAGCTATGGCCAGACCGGCGTGGTCTGCGCCGTGGACCACGACATGGATCACGGCGGCGCCGCGCATCAGTTCTTCATGCCGGGCGGACCGCTGGCGATCCTGCCGCTCAAGGGGCGGCGGTCCTCCATCGTCTGGTCGGAGCGCACCGAGCGGGCCGAGGCGCTGCTGGCGATGGACGACGCGGCATTTCTCGACGCGCTGCGGCCCGCCTTCGGCTCGCACCTCGGAGAGATCGCGCTGGCGGGCGAGCGTTGGGGCTATCCGTTGGGCCTGTCGCTGGCGGAGAGGGTTGCGGACCGGCGGCTGGCGCTGGTGGGGGATGCGGCCCATGGCGTGCATCCCATCGCCGGACAGGGGCTGAACGCCGGGCTGAAGGATGTTGCCGCGCTCGCCGCGGTGCTGGACGAGGCGCGGCGGCGCGGAGAGGACATCGGCGGATTGGCGGTTCTCGGACGTTACCAGACCTGGCGCCGGTTCGACACGGCGACGCTGGCGATGGCGACGGATGGGTTCAATCGTCTGTTCTCGAACGACAATCCGCTTTTGCGGGGGATGCGGGACCTCGGCATAGGCGTGGTGGGGAGCCTGCCGCGCCTGCGCCGGGCCTTCATCCGCGAGGCGGCCGGTCTGACCGGGGAGTTGCCGCCGCTGATGCGGCCTTGAGGAGGCGCTGAGAGGAAGGCCTGGGGCGGGCCGGGCTCAAGCCCGGCGCACCGGGATTGTCCGGGACAGGCGCGGGATCGGCCGGACGGAGGCCGGGCTTGAGACCAGCCCGCGGCGCGGACGTCTCAGTCGAGCTGGCGGGCCTCGTCAGCGAGCATCACGGGGATGCCGCCCCGGATCGGGTAGGCGAGATGCGCGGCGCGGCTCACGAGTTCCTGACGCTCGGCATCATAGCTGAGCGGCGCATGGGTTTCGGGACAGACGAGGAATTCGAGCATCCGGCGGTCGAAGGCGGGGGTCTGCTCCTGTGCCTGCGGATCGTGGGACGGCGCGGGGTCGTGCGGCTCGGCGGAGCGTTCCATGTTCATTGCATCATCTCCTCGCCCGATCCCCCGCGAAGCGCGAACTCGATCAGGGTCACCAGCGTTTCGCGCCGGGTCGGCAGGGACGGCGCCTCGAGCAGGGCCTGCTTGTCCTCGGGCTCGAAGGGGCAGAGCATCGACAGGGAGTTGATCAGGAGTTCGTCCTCCGCCTCCTTCAGGCTGTCCCAGTCGGTCGACAGACCGCGATCCTCGAAGAAGCGGCTGAGAAGACCGAGAAACCTCTCCCGGTCGAAGCCCGGATCGCGCTCGGTCGGGCCCATGTCGCGGTCGAAGCCCTGCCAGCTTACCTCGCAGCGGCGGTACGGGGTGAACCCCTCCACCTCGCGGGTCACGCGATATCGCGAGATGCCCGACAGCGTGATCATGTAGCGCCCGTCCTCGGTCTCGGACATGGCCGTCACGCGCCCGGCGCAGCCGATGGCATGGAGCGCCGGCGCACCGTTCTGTTCGAAGGGCTGGATCATTCCGATCAGCCGGTGAGAGGTCTTCAGGCTGTCCTCGAGCATCGCGAGATACCGCGGTTCGAACAGGTGCAATGGCAACCGGGCGCGCGGGAGGAGCAGCGCGCCGGGGAGGGGAAACACCGGGATCGTTCCCGGAAGGTCGGCGGCCTGTATCATGTCTCGGAACCTAGGCCGCGTGGTGTGTCAGGCAAATATCAGCGAGCTCAGTTTGCGACGTCCGTTCAGGGCGACCGGGTCCGTCGGTTTCAGCGAGTCGAAGATCGTCAGGAGCTGCGTCTTGGCGGCGCCCTCGTTCCACTCCCGGTCGCGGCGGAAAAGCTCCAGGAGTTCGGCCACGGCGCCCTCGGTATCGCCCGAGGCGAGGAGCGCGGTCGCGAGGTCGTACCGGGCCTGGTGGTTCGCCGGATCGGCCTCCACCGCGGCGCGGAGCTCGGACACTGGACCGGCGTTCGCGGCCTGCCGCGCGAGGGCGATGGCCGCGCGGGCGGCCTCGAGTTCCGGCGTTTCGGTGATGGAGGCGGGGGCGCCGTTCAGGATCGCCTTGGCCTGATCGACCTCGCCCAGGGCCAGATAGGCGCGGATGAGGCCGGCATAGGCGGCGGCGTTCTCGCCATCCTCCTGCAGGATCGCGGCGAAGATCTCGGCGGCGCCGGCGGCATCGCCGCCGGCCAGCATCGTGTCGGCCGCCTCCACCGCCTCGGCTAGCCCGTCCCCCTCTTCGCCGCCGGCAAGAGCGGCGAGTTTCGAGACGAACTCCTCGATCTGGCTGGGTGGAAGCGCCCCCTGGAATCCGTCGACCGGCTGGCCCTGCCAGAAGGCGTAGACGGTGGGGATGGACTGCACCCGTAGCTGGCCCGCGACAGCCTGGTTGCGGTCGATATCGACCTTCACCATCCGGACCTTGCCGTTCTGCTTCTTCACCGCGGCCTCGAGCGCCGGGCCGAGCTGCTTGCAGGGACCGCACCAGGTTGCCCAGAAATCGACGATGACCGGAACCTTCTGCGACGCGTCGACCACGTCGGTCATGAACGACTGGTCGGTGCCGTCCTTGATCAGGTCACTGTCGGAAGTCGCCTGGGTCTGTCCGCCGAGTTCGAGCATCACGTCCTCGCTGTTGTCCGGGGGTCTGGGATCACGCCCTATATGGGCGCGGGGGCGGGCGGTGAAAAGAGCGAATGCTTGCGCGCACCGACCCCTGAGGCATTGTCGCGGCAGCAACAGGGAGGAGGACCCCGAGATGCCCGTGCTACTGGCCTTCGGCGACAGCAACACCCACGGAACCCTGCCGATGAGCGGACGCGGTGACCTCGGCCGGCTTGGCCCGGCCGACCGCTGGCCGGGCGTCTGCGCCGCTGCCCTGGGGCCGGACTGGACGGTGATCGAGGAGGGTCTTCCGGGGCGCACCTCGCAGTTCGAAGATCCCGTGATGGGCGTGCACATGAACGGGCGGACGGGGCTGCGCATCGCGCTCGACTGTCATCGCCCCCTCGATGTGCTGGTGATCATGCTGGGCACGAACGATCTGAAGTCGCGCTTTCAGCCCGGCGTCGGGCGGATCGCGGCGGGGCTTGCGGGACTTCTCGACATGGCGCTGTCGGACGAGACGCAGGAGAAGCATGACGGATTGCGCGTGCTGCTCGTGTGCCCGCCGCCGGTGCGGGAGGTCGGCGCGCTGCGGGGGGAGTTCCTCGGCGCCGAGGAGGCGGCGCAGGGTCTGGCGGAGCAGCTGGACCGGCTGGCCAGCGGCCGCGGCTGCGGCTTCCTCGACGCGGGAGGGGTGATCGAGGTGTCGGAGGTGGACGGCATCCATTTCGGCGCGGAGGCCCACGGCAGGCTGGGGCGGGCGATCGCGGAGGCGGTGCAGCGTCTTTAGCGGGGAAGGTCCCGCACGAGGACGACCGTGTCGGGCTGGCCCACGTCTGCTGTCTCGAAACCGAGGCGGGCATAGAAGGCAAGAGCGCCCGCGTTGCGAGGACTGACCTCGAGATAGAGACCCGGCGCCCCGGCCTCCGCGAGGCCCGCCATCAGCACCTCCATCGCCCGGCGGCCCCAGCCCTGACCCCGCGCCCGAGGCAGAAGGTCGATATGGCCATGGGCCGGGTAGCGCGCGGGATCGACGGGCGGCAGGGGCGGCGGCGCGTGGATGTGGCGCCGGGCCCAGTCGCTGCCGCGCCAGCGGGCGGGGTCCGGCCCGGGGTCCGTGACGCGGGCGCGCAACCGGGGGAACCAGTCCTCCGTCAGCCAGCGGTGCATGGCGGCGGAATCCTCGGTGCCCAGCACATAGCCGCAGATGCCCGCATCGTCCTCCAGCACCCGCGCGTGCACGGGTGCGAAGACCTGGTAGGGCACGGCGAAGATGAGGCCCAGGAGGGTCTCGTCATCCTCGCGGCCCCGGGCGTCCTGGCCGTCCGCCCCGGTCCGGAGGCAGACCTCGGAGAGCCCGGCGTGATCCTCTGCGGTGGCGTGGCGGAGGCGGATCGCGCCGGTGTCAGCGGACATGACGCATGGACCCGTCCGGATCGCGCATGAGCAGGCGCTGGATCGCCGCACCATAGCCCCTGCGGTAGAAGTTGTGCACCTTGTCACGGGCGGGGAACGCCGCGTCCGGGGGCGGATCGCCGTCCAGCCAGTCGAGGTAGGTCAGCAGGTGCTCGGTCTCTTCCCGGGCCTCCCAGAGATAGCCACGGAAGGTGTGGAAGAGATCGCGGTTCTCGATCTCGGTCATGGCGGTGAAAAGCAGGTCGACACGCTGCTTGAAGGCCCGCACCTCCGCGAGGCCCTCGCGCCAGTCGGGCGATGCGGTGTCGGGGCGTTGCCGGGCGAGCATGCTCTCCGCCCGCGCCAGGATGGCGCCGGACACGGGGCCGAGAGCGAAGGGCTGCCATGTCAGGTCGATGAGCAGCGCGATCTGATCGGCGGTCAGGGTCCTGCCCCCCGAGAAGGCCAGCCGGAAGCGCGGCTGCCAGGCGGCGATGGCGGCGTCGAGGTCGGGGGCGCCGTGGCGAAGGTACTGGCCGGTCGTGAGGATCGGGACGTAATTCGCCTCGGCCTCGTTGTTGGGGTTGGTGATCCAGCCGGAGACGAGATCGCGGCACCCCGGGGCGCGGCCCGCCAGCGGCCCGGTCATGACCCGGCGGATGTCGTAATCGTTGGCGTGGAAATTGTCCCAGATCATCGGCTTGCGGCGCAGGACGCGGGCGACGGCGCGCAGGTGATCCGCCTCGATGGTCTCCGACACGATGTCCGGTCCGGTCCAGAACACCTCGATGCCCGGGGCGAGCGCCGCACCGAGGCGCTGCAGGTAAGGGCTGGTTTCGGGATCGCCGCCGGCCATGCGGCCGCAGTATTCGGTGGGACAGAAGATCAGCCTGCCGGTGATGTGACCTGCCACCTCGTTCGCCACGTCCGCCTGGGCGGAGGCGAAATCGGCGAAACGGACGCGGTCGGACTCCGGCAGGACAGAGGGAATGTCGTCGTAAAGGAGGACGATATCGGAGACGCCGATCCCCGCGAGCTGGTCCAGTCTCGCCTTCAGCGCGGCCCGGTCCGCGGGATCGGAATAGGTGATGTCGAGGGCGGGCGCGATGGCGGCGAGGAAGGCCAGGCCACGGGTCTCGGCCTCCGCCTTCAGGTCCGCGATGGCGGCGAGGGTGGCGGCGTCGTAGAGGCTGCGCCAGCGGGCGCGGACGTGGATGTCGTCCTTGGGGCCGTAGATGTAGGCGCCCATGCCCGCCCCGGCGGTCCAGTCGATGACCATCAGACGCTCGTCCCGGCGCCAGGCGCGGCCGTAGAACCCCTCGATGACCCCGGTCAGCATCGCGTCAGTCCATCGCCGTGGCGGAAAGCCCCGCGATCACATGGCGTTGCAACAGGAAGTAGAGCGCCAGGATCGGAAGGGTGGTGATCGTGAGCGCGGCGAAGACCATGGAGTAATCCGTGCTGTAGCGCCCGAAGAAGCGGATCAGGCCCACGGGCAGGGTCTGCTTCTCCTCCTCCACGATGAAGAGGAGGGCGAACATCAGCTCGTTCCAGATGTTGATCGTGTTGACGATGGCCATGGTCAGCATCGAGGGCCAGACCATGGGCAGCGAGATGTCGCGGAAGATCTGCCAGGTGTTGGCGCCTTCGAGCATGGCGGCCTCCTCCATGTCGGTGCGGACCTGCTGGAAATAGCCGTACATGATGAACACGGTGAGCGAGAGCGACCAGGCCGCGCCCGGCAGGATCAGCGCCCAGCGGGTGTTCAGCAGGTCGAGATCCCGAAGGATGCTGAAGAGCGGAATTGCCACCACGGGCGGCGGCAGCAGGAGGCCGATCAGCATCAGCCGGTGCAGCGTGCGGCGGAACGGAAATTCCAGCCGGGAGAAGGCGAAGGCCGCGGCGGTGGCGAAGAAGACGGAGATGGTGACGGCCGAGGCCGTGACGATGATCGAGTTGAGATAGAGACTGCCGAGTCGGCCCTCCGTCCAGGCCTCGGCGAAGTTGCCCCAGAGCCATTGGTCGGGCAGGCCGAAGGGATCGCGGAAGATCTCGCGGTTCGTCTTGAAGGCCGAGAGCACCATCCAGACCGTGGGATAGAACATCGCCGCGACGATGAGGCCGCCCACGGCGAACTGGACCCATTCCCCCGGGCTGCGCCGGTCAGTAACGGACGGCATCGACGCGCTCCGACATCCGCAGGTAGATCAATGAGACCACCATGACCACGACGGCGAGGATCACGGTCAGCGCCGTGGCATAGCCAAGCTGGTTGTTGTCGAAACCCTGCTTGATGATCCAGGTCGCGGGGACCTCGGTCGCATTGAACGGACCGCCGTTAGTCATGGCGAAGAAGAGGTCGAAGCCGGCAAAACCGCCTGTGACCGCCAGCAGGACGCAGGTGAGCGTCTGTCGCCGCAGCATCGGCAGGGTTATGGTAAAGAACTGGCGAACCGGGCCCGCCCCGTCCAGCGTCGCCGCCTCGTAGACCGAGCGGGGGATGCGACGCAGGGCGGCGAAGAAGATGATCATGTAGAACCCGGCAAAGCGCCAGCCCGACACCAGAACGATGGCCCCCAGCGCCGTGCCCGGCTGCGACAGCCAGGGCTGCGCCCAGTCGTCGAGACCGAAGCCGCGCAGGACCGAGTTGATCAGGCCCGAGCGATAATCGAGCACGAAGGTCCAAAGAAGCCCCGCCGCAGTCATCGACAGGACCATGGGAGAAAAGAAGAACCCCCGCATAAGGCCGAACCCGCGTCGCTGCGAGTTGAGCAGCACCGCCATCAACAGGCCGAAGCCGACCTCGAGCACCAGCGTGCCGAGAATGTAGATCGTGACGTGCAGGTAGGCGCGCAAGTGCACCGGGTCCGCTGCGGCCCGGCGGAAGTTGGACAGGCCGATCCATTCGGGCTGCGTGAAGCCGTTCCACGAGGTGAAGGCGTAGTAGAGCGAGGTCGCCAGCGGCAGGAGGACGAACATGCCGAAGAGCAGAAGGGCCGGCGCCGCGAACAGGAGGTTCACGGCGCCGGTCGCGATGGGCGCAGGCCGGGAGGTGCGCGCGCCCACGTCCGGTCAGTTCAGCGCGGCGACGGTCGTGTCGAGCCAGTCGAGCGCGTCTTCGGGGGACCGCTCGCCGCTCGCGACGAAGGCGGCGGCCTGGTACCAGGCCTCGGCGACCGCCAGCGGATAGGTGGTGTCGGGCGGCGGCACCATCGCGTCGGCATTGCCCAGCATCTCGGCCATGCTCTCCATCTGTGGATCCATTTCCGCCATGTCGGTCACGCCCTCGACGGGGCTCAGAGAGCCGCCCTCCGCCCAGAGCACCTGGCTTTCGGGGGTGGTAAGGAAATCGAGGAAGGTGATCGCGGCCTCGCGGTTCGGCGCCTGGGCATGAACGACGAGTCCGGTGGTGACGCCGATGACGCTTTGAGGCGCCTCGGCGTCAGGGTCGATGACGGGGGTGTCGAACTGGCTGTAGCGGAAATCGTCGTCGGCCAGGTCCGCAGCGAGACCGACGAGCCAGGATCCGATGGGATGCATCACTGCCGCGCCCTGGAAGAAGGTCGCCATGCCCGGGTCGGCGCCAAGGCCCTGCATGTCACGGTTGAAGGCGCCGATCTCGTGCAGCTCCTCCAGAAGCTCCAGCGGCCGCAGGAAACCGGCCTCGGCGAATGTCATCTCCTGGCGCAGGGCGGCATCGAACTGGTCGGCCGGAACCACTCGCGCGGCGATGTGGGAGGCCCAGTTGCCAAGCGGCCAGAACTCGTTGTTGCCCGTGACGATCGGCGTCTCGCCGTTCTCGGCGAGGGTGGTGATGACGGCCTTGAACTCCTCCCAGGTCTCGGGCGGGGTGAGGCCGTACTCCTCGAAGATGTCGACGTTGTACCAGATCGTGTTGGTCACATCGAGCGAGAGCGGCACCATGTGGATGGCCCCGTTCACGGTGGTGCCCGCCCCGTCGGTGAAGGCGCTCTCGATGAACCGGTCGGACCAGCCCGCGCCCATCTCGGCGCTGATGTCGGCCGCGAAGCCCGCCTCCACGTCGCGCGACAGGGGAAAGCCCGCCCACTGGAAGTAGATGTCGGGGACCTCGTTGCTCTGCAGCTGCGTGATCAGGCCGGTGTCCTGGTAGATGTCGTCGTCGAACACGATCTGGTTGATCGTGATGCCGGGGTTCGCGGCCTCGAAATTGGCGATGATCTCGTCGAGGGCCGCGCGGTTGCTGCCGCCGGTCATCGCATGGGTGAAGCGCACCTCGGTCTGCGCGGCCGCGATCGTGGCGAACCCGGCTGTCGCAAGGACTGCCAGGACGCTCGTTGTCGTCATGTGGAGTCGCATGTGGGGTCTCCCTGTTGGTGTTCCGTCACTGGCGTGTAATTGGTCTGGTCTTTTTGGCCTGTGCGGGTCATATTGACAGGGAAGGCTTGCTCATGACAAGCGCTAAACATACCACTGGTACAATGGCCCCGACGAAAGGTGAGTCCCACGCAATGCTGGATGTCGTCAGCAATCGGCTGATCGCGCGCCAAGGCCCCCTGAGGGAGCGGCTGCGGCTGGCGATCACCTCGGCCATCGAGGATGGCACGCTGCCGGCGAACGAGCCGCTGCCGTCGGAGCGGGATCTGGCCACGCGGCTGGGCGTCTCCCGTTCCACCGTGCGGGCCTGCATAAAGGACCTGGCGGAAAGCGGCCTCGTGCGGACGCGCCACGGGGCCGGGACCATGGTGACCGGCCCGATCCCGAAGGCGCTGACCCGGTTGTCGGGCTTCACCGAGGATGCCCGGGCGCGGGGACTCGTTCCTTCGACCGATGTGCTCGAGCGGCGGATCGGGCCGATCCAGCCTGACCTCGCGATGCGGTGCGGTCTGCCGCTGGGCACGGCCATGCTGTCGCTGGTCCGGCTGCGGCGCGCGGACGGGGAACCGCTTTCGTTCGAGAAGGTGGTTGTGCCCGTCGATGTGGTCGGCAGGGACTACGACGGAAGGGGATCGCTCTATGAACGGCTGGAGGCGGTGGGGGCGCGCCCGCGGCGCATCCTTCAGACGCTGGAAGCCGTCGCCGCGGAGCGCGAGATCGCGAGGCATCTGGGAATCGCCACGGGCTCGCCGGTTCTGCACATCTCCCAGGTCGGATACGACTCAAGGGGCCGCGCGGTCGAGGAATCCACCGGCTGGTACCGGGGCGACCGCTATCGCTATGTGGGCGAGGTCGCGGGATGACCGGCCGCAGCGGCGGCCTGAGGGGATCCTACCGGGACATGCTGGTTGCGCTGATGGACCGGGTTCTGGAAAGCCAGGCTCCGGCGCTGGACGCGGCCCGCGACGCGGTGGCCGACGCGCTGATGGCGGACCGGCTGGTGCATGTTGCGGGCAGCGGGCATTCGCATCTTCTGGCCGAGGAAGTGTTCTACCGCGCGGGCGGACTCGCCGCGGCACAGGCCATCCTCGACGAGGACCTGATGCTGCATCGGGGCGCGGAACGTTCCACCCGCATCGAACGCGAGGAGGGACGCGCCGAAGGGCTGGCCGACCGGTTCGGAATCTCCACGGGGGACGTGGTCATCGTGGCCTCCAACTCGGGCCGGAACGCCTTTCCGGTGGAGATGGCGCTGGTGGCCCGGAACCGGGGCGCGCGGGTGATCGCGCTGACCTCGTTGGCACATTCCCGGCGCTTCCCGTCGCGTCACGCTTCGGGACACCGATTGTTCGAGGTGGCAGACATCGTCATCGACAATTGCGGCGTGCCCGGCGACGCGGGACTCGCGGTCCCCGGCGTTGCCTCGCCCATGGGACCGACGTCGACCATAGTCGGGGTATTCATCCTCAACGCCCTGATGGCGGAGGGCGCGGAGACGGTCGCGGCAAGGGGCGGGCGGGTGGACGTCTACCGCAGCGCCAACAGCGATCCGTCGGCCGGGGGCGAGGCGGCCGAAAAGATGATCGAGCGCTGGCGCGCGCGGATCGCGGGCCTCTGAGCCGGTGGAGGATCGCGCGTCATGTCAGGGCTGATCCTGAGCAACGTCGCCAAGCGGTTCGACCGGGTGGAGGTCCTGCACGACATCAGCCTCGAGATCGCGGAAGGCGAGTTCGTCGTCTTCGTGGGGCCGTCCGGCTGCGGCAAGTCCACGCTCCTGCGGATGATCGCGGGGCTGGAGAGCGTCAGCGCGGGTGAGATGACCTTTGGCGGGCGGCGGCTGAACGAGGTGCCCCCGGCGAAAAGGGGCGTGGCGATGGTCTTTCAGACCTATGCGCTCTACCCGCACATGACGGTGCGCGGAAACCTCGCCTACGGGCTGAAGATCGCGCGGCTGCCGAAGGCGGAGATCGACCGCAAGATCGGCGAGGCGGCGCGGATGTTGCAGATCGAGGAGCTGCTGGACCGGCGCCCGGCGCAGCTCTCGGGCGGGCAGCGCCAGCGTGTCGCCATCGGGCGCGCAGTGGTGCGGGACCCGCGCCTGTTCCTCTTCGACGAGCCGCTCTCGAACCTCGACGCCGCGCTCCGGATGGCGACCCGGGTGGAGATCGCCCGGCTGAAGGAGGCGATGCCGCGGACGACCATGCTCTACGTCACCCACGACCAGGTGGAAGCCATGACCATGGCCGACCGGATCGTGGTGATGAACGGGGGCCGGGTGGAACAGGCGGGCGCGCCGATGGACCTCTACCGGGGGCCCGCCAACCGCTTCGTGGCGGGGTTCCTCGGGTCTCCGGGGATGAATTTCGTCGATCCGACCCGGTTGCCTGACCTCGCAGGGCAACTCGGCGTGCCAGAGGGCGGCAGCCTCGGCATAAGGCCCGAGGCGCTGAGACTGGCGCCCGGTGAGGCCGGGCTGGCCGGACGGGTGATCCTGTGCGAGAGGCTGGGGGATGCGGCGATCCTGCATCTTTCGCTCGACGGGGGTCTCGAGCTCGTGGCGAAGGTGGAGGGAACGGCGGAGCTTGGCCGGGGGGATACGGCGCGGCTGACCGTCTCGCCCGAGGCCGTGCATGTCTTCGACTCGCAAGGGCTCGCCGTCTCGCGACCCTAATCCTCGCCGGAGATGAGGTCTTCGCCGAAAGTCGGATGGACCCCCGTCGCGGCGACGCGCCCACCTGCCACGAGAGCCGCGAAGGGCGCGATCATCTCGGCGGCGGCGTCCGACATGAGCGCGACGCCGCAGATGTCCGTCCCGCCGGGCGCGATCTTCTTGAGGGTGCGGGTGCTCCAGTGTTGCTCGGGCGCGAGGGCGGTCTGCGCAAGATCCTGGCCGCCGGCCGCCCGACCCCGGTCGGGATCGCCCACCTGGGCCACGGGCGGCATGACGAAGGCCGCCGTGGCCACGAAGGCGAGATCGATCGGGGCCGGAGGATCGGCGGCGAAGAGCTGTTGCGCCAGCGTCTCGCCGTCCCGCGTGGCGACCGGGGTCAGCGGCAGCCGGTCCGCGGCGTCGCCGATGGCATGAACGCCCGGCAGGGCGGTGCGGAACGTCTCATCCACGACAACGGCGCCGCTCTTCGCCGTCTCGAGTTTGGACGAGATCGGGCCGAGGCGATCCACGTTCGGGCTGCGCCCCGTGGCGTTGACGATGCACTCGGCAGCGATGCTCCCTCCATCGTCGAAGTGCACGCGGCGAGCCCCGTTCTCGTCGGTGATGCGGGCAGGCGTCGCGCCCAGATGGACGGTGAGGCCCCTCTCCCTCAGGATGTCGAGCGCCGCGCCGGCGAGATCGGGGTCGAAGCCGTCGAGGATGCGGTCCGACGGATCGACGAGCGACACCTCAACCCCGAGAGCGGCGAGGATGCCCGCGAGTTCGCAGCCGATATAGCCCGCCCCGAGGAAGACCGCGCTGGAGGGAAGGGTCGTCCAGCACAGGAGGTCGTCGCTGGTCAGCGCAAGTTCCGCCCCCGGGATGTCGAGCGCGGTCGGCCGCGCGCCGCAGGCGAGAATCACGCGATCGCTGCGCAACCGCTCGCCGGAAACCTCCACCGAGCCATCGCGGTGAACCGTGGCCGCCGCGCTGAGGCGCAGGACGCCTCGGCGCGCGAGGTCTTCCTCGTAACTCGCGTGAATGGCTCGGAGCTTGGTCCCGATGGCGGCTTGCAATGGGCCGAAGTCAGGCGGGGGCGGGCTCGCGCCGGGCAGGAGACCGCGCCGGACATGGCGCCAGGCTGCATCCCAGAGTAGCTTCTTCGGCACGCAGCCGCGATTGACGCAGGTGCCGCCGATAGGTCCGGGTTCGATCAGGGCGACGGAGGCCCCCAGATCGGCCGCTGTGCGGGCGAAGGACAGGCCTGCGGACCCGCCGCCGACCACGATCGCATCGAAGCTCTGCTCCATCTCGCCCCCCGCCTTGCGTTCCGGTCGGAACACCTGCCGGCAGGGGGCGGTTCCGGCCCCTGCCTATTCGGCGGCCCGCGCCATGGGGTTGTTGGGATGCGTCGTCCAGTTCGCGTAGTCCGCCACCACTGTCTTGCCGGTGCGCGGATCGACGGTGCCCGGAGCGAGCTCTTCCATGGTGATGCAGTTCTCGACCGGGCAGACGTCCACGCAGAGATTGCAGGCGACGCATTCGGCGTCGATCACCTCGAACACGCGGCCCGGCTTCATCGCGATGGCCTGGTGGCTGGTGTCCTCGCAGGCGGCATAGCAACGGCCGCACTTGATGCAGGCATCCTGGTCGATGCGCGCCTTGGTGACATAGTTGAGGTTGAGATACTGCCAGTCTGTCACGTTGGGCACGGCCCGGCCGATGAAATCGGATGTGCGGGCATAGCCCTTCTCGTCCATCCACTGCGAGAGACCGCGCTTCATCTCCTCGACGATGCGGAAGCCGTAGGTCATCGCGGCGGTACAGACCTGCACGTTGCCGGCGCCGAGCGACATGAACTCCGCTGCATCGCGCCATGTGGTGACCCCGCCGATACCGCTGATCGGCAGGCCGCGGGTCTCCGGATCGCGGGCGATCTCGGCCACCATGTTCATCGCGATGGGCTTGACCGCCGGTCCGCAATAGCCGCCGTGGCTGCCCTTGCCGTCGATGGAGGGCTCGGGGCTCATGGTGTCGAGGTTGACGGAGGTGATCGAGGAGACGGTGTTGATCAGGCTCACCGCATCCGCGCCGCCGTTATGGGCGGCCCGCGCGGGATAGCGGATGTCGGTGATGTTCGGCGTCAGCTTCACGATCACGGGCTTGTCGTAGTAGGTCTTGCACCAGCGGGTGACCATCTCGATGTATTCGGGCACCTGACCCACCGCCGAGCCCATGCCGCGCTCGCTCATCCCGTGGGGACAGCCGAAATTGAGCTCGATCCCGTCGGCGCCGGTTTCCTTGACTCGGGCGAGGATGTTTTTCCAGCTTTCCTCCTCGCAGGGGACCATGATCGAGACGATCATCGCGCGGTCGGGGTAGTCCGCCTTTACCCGCGCGATCTCCTCCAGGTTCGTCTCGAGCGGGCGATCCGTGATCAGCTCGATGTTGTTGAGGCCGAGGACCCGGCGGTCGGCGCCGTAGACCACGCCGTAGCGGGGGCCGTTGACGTTGACGATGGGCGGGCCGGCCTCGCCCAGCGTCTTCCACACGACACCGCCCCAGCCGGCCTCGAAGGCGCGGCGGACGTTGTATTCCTTGTCCGTGGGCGGCGCCGAGGCCAGCCAGAAGGGGTTCGGGCTGGTGATGCCCACGAAATCGGTCGTCAGGTCGGCCATGATCGGACCTCCGTTGCTCAGCTCTGATGTTCGGAACAGTAGAAGGCGGTGCGGCCGCCCACCGTGGCCTTGCGGATCGTCCCGTCGCAGAGGCCGCAGGCGGCGCCAGCCTCGCGGCGGTGCCTGAGCCAGTCCTTCGGGACCGGCCCGCCGTCGTTGGCGGCGAGCAGGGTGTCGAGCACGTCGCACAAGGCGGAATGCACCTTCTTCAGCGTCGCGGCGTCGAGGTCGCTGCCTTTCGCCTTGGGAGAAATCCCCACCTGATAGAGGGTCTCGTCGGAATAGAGATTGCCGATCCCTGCGATCTTCTTCTGGTCCATCAGCGCCGCCTTGATCGCGCCGCGGCTCTTGCCGAGCATGTCGACGAAGGCGTTCTCCCCCATCTCCATGGCGTCGGGTCCGACCCCCGTATCGTCGAGGTAGGTGGCGGGATCGTCGATCACCTTCATCCATCCCAGCTTGCGCCGGTTGTGAAAGACCAGCCTCCGGTCGCCTTCGAAGCAGATGACGAAATGGCCCCAGTTCGGTGGCTCGAACGACCCGTCCACGCAGTCGAGCCACCCCGTCATGCCGAGGTGCACGGAGATCCAGGGGCCCGTCGCGCTCCCGGCGAAGATGAGTTTGCCGTGGCGGCGGGCCTCGGTGAATTGCCGTCCTTCGAGGCGCTTGCGCTCCGAGGGCGTCGGCAGGTCGAGATGCGTGACGTTGCCCTCGGAAAAGCCCGTGATCGTGCGGTTGAGCGCGCCGTCCTCGACGCGTCTGCGGTTGGCTTCGCACTCGGGCAGTTCGGGCATCGCTCAGCCCATCAGCTGTGCGTGGATGTCTTCGGCGGCGTCGCGCCCCTCGGCCACGGCGACCACCGTCAGGTCCTCTCCCGGCGTGCAATCGCCCCCGGCCCAGACTCCGGGCACGGATGTGCGGCCGGTGCCCGAGACGCGCAGCTTGCGCCCGTCCATCTCCAGCCCGTCCACGGGCGTCAGGGTCTGGCCGATGGCGCGGAACACCTGGTCGGCGGGCAGGCGCAGGCGTTCGCCGGTGCCTGTGAGGCCGTTTTCGGTCTCGGCAGTGTATTCCAGCTCGATCTCCGCCGCGGCGCCCGTGCCGTGGACGGCGACGGGCATGACATTGGCGAGGATGCGCACGCCCTTGGAGGCGGCGAGGTCCTGTTCGTAGCGTGACGCGCCCATCTTCTCGCGGCTGCGGCGGTAGGCGATGGTCACGGACTCCGCCCCCAGAAGCTTCGACTGCACGGCGGCATCCACCGCCGTCATGCCGCCGCCGATCACCACGACATTGCGGCCCACGGGCAAAGTGGTCAGATCCACGGACTGACGCAGGTCGGCGATAAAGGCCACTGCGTCCTCCACCCCGTCCTTGTCGGCGCCCTCGGCCATCAGGGCATTCACGCCGCCGAGACCGACACCGAGGAACACCGCGTCGAACTCCGCGCGCAGGCTCTCCAGCGACAGTTCGCGGCCGAGCGCCGTGCCGGTCTCGAGGGTGATGCCGCCGATGCCGAGGAGCCAGGCCACCTCGCGTTCGGCATAGCCGCCGACGGTCTTGTAGGCGGCTATGCCGTATTCGTTGAGCCCGCCCGGTTTTTCCCGCGCCTCGTAGAGGGTCACGGAATGGCCGTGCATCGCCAGCCGGTGCGCGCAGGCAAGGCCCGCGGGCCCCGCGCCCACCACGGCGACCCGCTTACCGGTCTCGGGCGCGCGGTCGAAGGGATGGCCCTGCCGCGCCATCAGGCTGTCGGTCGCGTGGCGCTGGAGGCGGCCGATCTCCACCGGCTTGCCCTCGGCGGCCTCGCGCACGCAGGCCTCCTCGCAGAGCTGTTCGGTCGGGCAGACGCGGGCGCACATGCCGCCGAGGATGTTCTGCTCGAAGATCGTCCGGGCCGCGGCCTCGGGCTGTCCGGTGCTGATCTGCCGGATGAAGAGCGGGATGTCGATCTCCGTGGGACAGGCCGTGATGCAGGGCGCATCGTGGCAGAAATAGCAGCGATCCGCGGCCACTGCGGCTTCGTGCGCGTCGTAGGGGCCGTGAAGATCGGCGAAGTTGCGCGCCACCTCCTCGGCCGAAAGACGTCCCGCGGCGATCCCGGGCGTGAACGGGCTGGTCATGGTTCCGGGCTCCCTGTCCTCGTTTCGAAAGAGCCTGACACGATCCGAAATTTTATCAAACGGTAAAATTCAGGCAGTCTGTGAACGGCCCTCAGCCACAGTCCTCGCCGCCGATGCGGAGCACCCTGCCCCCGGCGGCCGCGGCATCCTCTGCGTCGTGGGTCACCATGAGGACCGGCAGGGACCGCGCCCGCGCACGGTCGAAGACGAGGCGGCGGATCTGGTTCCGGCGCTCGGCGTCGAGGCCGGAGAACGGCTCGTCGAGGAGGAGCGCACAGGGCTCCGACAGGAGCATCCGCATCAGGGCGACCCGCGCGCGCTGGCCGCCTGAGAGCGTGGCGGGGTCGCGTTCGGCGAAGCCTTCGAGCCCCACCTCGGCCAGCGCAGCCTCGATCCGGGCGCGCCGATCGCGGCGGCGTTCGGGACCGGGCGCGAGACCGAAGGCGAGGTTCTGGCCCACGGACATGTGGGGAAAGAGCAGGGCATCCTGGAATAGTAGGCCGATGCGGCGGCAGTGGGCCGGAAGACGGGTGATGTCCTCGCCGTGCAGCAGAACGCTGCCGTCCACGTCGAAGGCGGGGGCGAGCGTGCCTGTCACGAAGGACAGCAGCGTCGACTTGCCCGATCCGGACGGACCCATGACACTCAGAACCTCGCCGGGGGCGATTTCGCAATCCACCGACAGCAGCGTCGCGCCGGCGCGGCGTATGGTGACGGCTATCAGGTTCAGGGACCTATCCATCCTGCATCCCCCTGCGGTTCCGGAAGAGCAGCGCGGGAAGGCCGAGCGCAAGGGCGAAGGGCAGAAAGGCGGCCCCGGTCTGCAGGATCGCCCAGACCCCGATCGCACGGCGGTCTCCGCCGGAGGCCAGCGCCACCGCCTCGGTCGTCAGGGTGGCGACCCGCCCGCCCCCGGCGAGAAGCGTGGGCAGGTACTGGCCCACGGAAACGGCCATGCCCACCGCGACGGCGGTCAGGCAGGCGCGGGTCAGCATCGGGAGCCGCACCCGCCAGAGTACCCGCCCCGAAGCAGCGCCAAGAGTTGCGGCGACGGTGCTGTAGCGCGCATCCCAGGCCCTGTAGGGCCCCGCGAGCGACAGGAACACGTAGGGCAGCACGAAGACCAGATGCGCCACGACAACCGGGCCGAACCCCGTGTCGAGCCCGGCCGACAGAAGGCCGATCTGCACCCCCGGCAGAAACGCCGTCTGCGGCACGAGAAGCGGCAGGTAGAGCAGCCACATCGCCCGGGACGGACGCACGCCGCGGCGCTCCTCGGTCTCGAGACAGCCGATGGCAAGGACGAGGGCCACCGCCGTGGCGATGGCGGCGATGGCCAGCGTCGTGCCCATCGCCTCGAGCCCCGGCGGGCCGTGGCGCTGCCAGCTGCGCCAAGTGAGACCGTCGGGCAGTGCGGAGGGAAAGCTCCAGAGCCCCGCGACGGACCAGACCGCCAGTCCGGCGATCCCCGCAACGAGGGCCAGCGCGCTCAGGGCGCCGAGGGCATAGCCCGCCACCCGCCCGGCGCCCTCGGCGGACCCGCGCCGCCCGCTCTCGATCCAGCGGCGACCGAGGAAGGCCACGCCCCGTTCCGCGAGCCGCCACGCGAGGATCGCCGCGATCACCAGCGCCAGTTGCAGGAGCGCCGCCACCGCCGCCAGGTCCCGGGTGCCGATGTCGGGGTCGGACATCCAGCGCACGATCTGCACCGACAGGGTGGGCGGCGTGTTCGGCCCGAGGATGATCGCCACGTCCACCGTAGACATGGCGTAGGCGAGGGTGACGTAGACCGGCAGGCGGATCTGGACGTAAAGCCTTGGAAAGACCGTCTTGAGAAACCCCGTGACCCGCCCGTATCCCAGCGCGGTGGCGACGTTGCGGCTTCGGCCCGGAGCGGTCTGCGGCAGGGCGGCAAGGGCCATCAGCAGCAGGAACGGCACCTCTTTCGTCACCAGACCGGCAATCAGCGTCAGCCCCCATGGGTCCTGCAGGATCAGCAGGTCCGGCGGCCTGTCCCAGCCGGTCACCCCCGGCGATAGGCTGCGGGCGATCCAGCCCGAGGGCGCGATGAGGAACGCGAGGCCGAAGGCCGCGGCCGCATGGGGCAGCGCGAGGAGGGGCGAAAGCAGCCTCTGCAGCACGGCGAAGGCGCGCGTGCCGCTCCATCCCGCAAGGATCAGGGCCGTGATCGCCAGCGCGATCACCGTGGAGCCGATGCCGGTGGTGACCGAGAGCAGGCTCGCCTCGCGCAGGCCAGGCCAGGCGAGGGCAGCCCTGAGGGGACCGAGGGACAGCCCCTCAGACAGGAGACCCAGAGCGGGCGCGAGGGTCCACCAGAGACCCAGCAGCACCGGGCCGAGCATGACCATGAGGGTCAGGAGCGGCAGCGCCCCCGGCAAGATGCCCCAGACGCTGCGGTGCACGTCAGCGGGTCCCGTAGCGCTCCTGCCAGTCGTCGGCGAGAGCGGTCGCCCAGGAGGGATGCGGCTCGTCCTGCACCTGCCCCAGTTCGGCGGGCGACAGGGTCGCGATCCCGAGGGCGAGGCTGTCGAAGGCGCTGCGATCCTCCTCGGAGAGCGCGGCCATGTCGAGGACCGTGCCGTAGCCCAGGATCTCGGGGTCCTGCGCCCGGAGCTGCGCCTCGGGCGACATCAGGAAGTTGGCGAGCACCATCGCGCCCGCCTTGGAGCCCGAGTTGTAGGGGATCGCCACGAAGCTGGCGTTGCCGATGGTGCCCTTGTCCAGCACGAAGGTCCGCACGGTCTCGGGCAGTTCGAAATTGGCGATGGCGGTCGAGGCCTCGCCCGGAGAGAAGGAGATCGCGAGGTCGATCTCGTCGTCGTTCATCAGCTGGAGTTGCCGTGGCCCGGTCTGCGGATAGGCCCGCCCCTCGCGCCAGAGGTGAGGGGTCAGCTCGTCGAGAAAGGCCCAGAGCGGGGCGGTGACGGCGTCGTAGTCGCTTTCCATCACCGGGACCGCCAGCACCGAGGGATCCTCCGACAGGTCGATCAGCGCCTGTTTCAGGAAGGTCGTCCCGAGGAAATCGGGCGGCTGCGGATAGGTGAAGCGGCCGGGATTCGACGTCGCCCAGTCGAGAATGGCCTCCATCGAGCCCAGCGGCTCTGCCAGATCGGCCGTGTCGTGCATGAAGACCACCTGCGCCATGGCCCAGGGCGCCTCATAGCCCTCGGTCGGGACGGTGAAGTCGGTGGTCACGGTCTTGCCGTTCACGTCGACATACTGCCAGTTCGGCAGGTCGAAGGCGAAGGGGCCGAAGAGCAGGCCTTCCTCCTTCATCGAGGCGAAGTTGGCGCCGTTGATCCAGATGAGGTCCACCGCACCGTCCTCGTCCTCGCCGGCCTGCCGCTCGGTCAGGACGCGGGTCACGGCGTCGGCCGTGTCCGTCAGCTTCACATGTTCGAGGGTCACCCCGTACTCCTCGTCGATCCGCTCACCGGCCCAGGCGATGAAATCGTTCGTCGTCGTCGAGCCGCCCCAAGCGTGCCAGTAGACTGTCTGCCCCCGCGCCTCATCGAGAACCGCGTCCCAGTCGGCGGGGTCCGGCTGGGCGTATGCCGCGACGGGCAGGAGAGAGGCGAGAATGGCAAGACGCATGGACGGCCCTTTCAGTTGGAAAATACCTGTCGCGCGGCAAGGACCCGCGACGCGGCGGTGACAAGACAGAGCACCGCGAAGACCCAGGCGAGCGGTGCGAAGAACCCGGGCATCAGACAGATCAGGACAAAGAAGAGGATCGTCTCCGTGCCCTCGAGCAACCCGTTCGAGAAATAGAGGCTCTTCGATCCCTGGGCGGTGGTCTCCATGCCGCGTTTCTCCGCAAGAATCGCATATCCCAGAAAGCTGGTGCCGTTGACATAGAAGCTGGCCAGGAGCACCGCGCCCGCGACGCCGTTGGCCGCAGGGTCCAGCAGGACGAAGGCAAGAGGGACCGCGCCGTAGAAGGCGAAATCCGCGGTGATGTCGAGATAGCCGCCGAAATCCGTCTTGCGCGTCGCGCGGGCAATGGCGCCGTCGAGACCGTCCGCGAGCCGCGAGGCTAGCAAGAGGACCAGCGCCAGCCCCATCGCCCCGGCCCAGATCGCCGCTGCGGCGCCGAGACCCAGCGCAAATCCCGCGAGAGTGACCGCGTTCGCCGACACGCCGAAGCCGGCGATGCGGCGGCCCAGCGCATTCAGCGGTGGGTCGATCAGCTTGCGGGCGGCGGCGTCCAGCATCGGGTCCCCATGCGGCAGGTCTGCCCACAGATGACGCAGCTTTTCGGGACCGTCCATCTGCTTGTCGTGAAAGTTACCGGGCTGAAAGGCGGCCGGTCAGACCGCCGGGACGGCGACGATGGCAGGCGAGAGCGGCACGGTGACCCTGAGCGCATGGCCGCCGCCTGTCGCCCTTGTCTCGACGGTGCCACCGATCTGCTGCGCCGTCGTGTCGATGATCGTCAGGCCCAGCCCCGCCGGAGCATCGCCCGGGATGCCCACGCCGTCGTCGCCGCAGTCGAGCACATAGCTGCCGTCGACCGCGAGCCCGGAGACCTGGATCGCGCCCTGCCGTCCGTCCGGAAACGCGTGCTTGATCGCGTTGGCCACGACCTCGTTTAGAATGCCGGCGCAGCCGGTGGCGATGGCGGTGGGCACCATCGCCGTCTCCGCGGTCACGGCGAGACGGATGTTAGGCGGGCAGCCTGCACGAAGCAGATCGCCCACGTTCAGCAGGTAGCGGCCGATATCCACCGTGTCGTCCGCGTCGGACCGGTAAAGCTCGGCATGGAGCGCGGCCACCGTCTGGATACGGCCCTCGACCCGGGTCAGCGCACGTTTCGTTTCCTCGGACCGCGACCGGAGCCTCAGGAGCCGCGCATAGGAGGCGACAGACTGCAGCGAGTTCTTCACACGGTGATCCGCCTCGCTGCGCTGGGTCTCGGCCAGCCGCTGGGCGCGGCGCGCGTCGAGCTGGCGCACCACCTGGCGGGCCATGACGAGAAGGGTCTGGCGCTGCGTGGGCGTCAGCCGGCGCGGGCGGGTATCGAGCACGCAGAGAGAGCCGATGGCGACGCCGGACGGGCTGACAAGCGGCGCACCAGCATAGAACCGAAGGTCCGGGCGGGCGGTGACGAGGCCATGTCCTCGGGTCCGCGGATCGGTGTGCAGGTCCTCTATTTCGTAGAGGTCGCCCTGGCGAATCGTCTGGGCGCAGATCGACATCTCGATCGGCGTTTCCCGTTCCTCCACCCCGACATGCGCCTTGAACCACTGCCGGTCCGGTTCGACGAAGCTGACGAGGGCCACCGGCGCCTCGAGCAGTTGCGCCACCAGCGCCGCGATCTCGTCGAAGTCCGTCTCCGGTGCGGTGTCGAGAATGCCGTAGGCGCGGAGCTCGGCCTGACGGGCGATTTCGGAGGTGGCAGAAGTCATGTTCATGATGCCGGACAGATTCAGGTGTCAGCCGCCGCAGTCAACCTCGCGCCCTGCAAGGCGACGTCAGGTCGCGAGGATCCGCTCAAACACGGTCCTCAGATGCGCCTCGGCACCGGGGAAGGGATCCGTCTCGCCGAGCACGGCGCGGACCTGAACGTCGAAATCCGCGTAATGCTGGGTCAGCGCCCAGACCGAGAAGATCAGGTGCACGGGATCGACCGGCGCGATGCGGCCCCTGTCGATCCAGCCCCGGATGATTCCGGCGCGCTCCTCCACCAGACTGCGCAGATCCTGCTCCAGCACCGCCCGGATGCGCGGCGCGCCCTGCATGATCTCGTAGGCGAAGAGCCGGCTTTCCAGAGGATAGTCCCGCGCGAGGTCGAGCTTGCGCCGGACGTAGCCGAGAATTTCCGCCACCGGGTCGCCCTCGGGGTCGAGCATCCTGAGCGGGTCGAGCCAGGTGTCGAGCAGACCCTGAAGCAGCGCGGTGTAGATCGCGTCCTTCGAGCGGAAATAGTAGAGCAGGTTGGGTTTCGACAGGCCGGCGGCCCGCGCGATGCGGTCCAGCGTGGCGCCGCTGTAACCCGCTTCTGCAAACACGCCGAGGGCGGCGGCGAGGATCGCTTCCCGGTTCCTTTTCTGGATTCGACTGGACGACACCGACCGGCGCGTTTTCCGACTGCCGAGTGTCTGACCGTTCATGCCTGTCCTTTCGGCAGATGCCGCCTGCGCGGGCAGGCCGCTTGACTGACCCCATCGGGGTGGTAGCGTTCGTTTTACCATATGGTCAAACCGAACCCGACCTGTTTCTCCGGAGCCTGCCCATGTCCCCTCCCGCCGCCAACCTTACCATCGACGGCGCGCGACTCTGGGACAGCATCATGGAGATGGCGAAGATCGGCCCCGGCGTCGCGGGGGGCAACAACCGCCAGACGGTCACCGATGCCGATGGCGAGGGCCGCGAACTGTTCCAGAGTTGGTGCGAGGCCGCGGGCCTGACCATGGGCCTCGACCAGATGGGCAACATGTTCGCCCGCCGCGAGGGCACGGACCCGGAGGCGTTGCCGGTCTACGTGGGCTCGCATCTCGACACCCAGCCCACGGGCGGGAAATACGACGGGGTTCTGGGCGTGCTGGGCGGGCTCGAGGTGATCCGCACGCTGAACGATCTGAACATCCGCACGAAGCATCCCATCGTGGTGACGAACTTCTCCAACGAGGAGGGCACGCGGTTCGCTCCGCCGATGCTGGCCTCGGGCGTCTTTGCGGGCATCCATGACCAGGACTGGGCCTATGCGCGCACCGATGCCGAGGGAAAGACCTTTGGCGCGGAACTGGAACGGATCGGCTGGAAAGGCGAGGAGCAGGTGGGCGCGCGGAAGATGCACGCCTTCTTCGAACTGCACATCGAGCAGGGCCCGATCCTCGAGGCCAAGGGCAAGGACATCGGCGTCGTCACCCACGGGCAGGGCCTGAGCTGGACCCAGATCACCGTGACCGGCAAGGAGAGCCATACCGGATCGACCCCGATGCCGATGCGCCGGAACGCGGGCCTTGCCATGGCGCGCATCCTGGAAAAGGTCGACGCCATCGCCTGGGCACGCCAGCCCCATGCGCTGGGCGCCGCGGGCCATATCGAGGTCTACCCGAACAGCCGCAACGTGATCCCCGGAAAGGCGGTGTTTACCGTCGATCTGCGCTCCCCCGATCTGGCGCAAATCGAGGAGATGGAGGCGGAGGTCCGCACCGCGGCGCAGGAGATCTGTGAGCGCATGGGGCTCGAGGTCACTTTCGAGAAGGTGGGCGGGTTCGATCCAGTGACGTTCGACGAGGGTTGCGTGGCGGCAGTGCGGAACGCGGCGGAACGGCTGGGCTACAGCCACATGCCGATCATCTCGGGCGCGGGGCACGACGCCTGCTGGATCAACCGCGTGGCGCCCACGGCGATGATCATGTGTCCCTGCGTGGACGGGCTGTCGCACAACGAGGCGGAGGAAATCACGCCCGACTGGGCCAAGAAGGGCGCGGACGTGCTCTTTCACGCGGTGGTCGAGACGGCGGAGATCGTGGCGTGATGTCCCTCCGCTCCTCAGGACCCCGCGGGTCGGGACGCTCTGTTGCGGAGCCTGCGGGGTGACACGGGATTGCCTGCCTTCGTCCCGGGCAAGAAGGCCCCTGCCATGGCAGCCGAAGTCAGGGAGCGGCACGGCATTCGCGGAGGCCGGCTTGCGTCCATCTGGAACGGGTCCGACCGGATCGAAAGGCGTGTGGACCCGGTTGACGGGCAGCCTCTGCTTCCTGTCGGCCTGCGGTTTCGGCCCTGACCCGGGCGGCCCATTTCGTGCACCGGCCGACCTGCCGCTGCCGCTGGGCGTGGCGGAGCGCCTGCCCGATGGCATCACGCCGTCGGATGTCTTCGTCCGGACCGGGAATGCCGACCTCGCGGGCTGCTACTACTACGAACTGGACGGCGCCGATGTCCTGCTCGACTGTGTCGGCTGATCGGAGGTCCCGGATGCGCCATGCCCTGACGCTCGCTCTTTGGGTTCTTGCCGCGCCGGCGGTTGCGGAGACCTCGGACGCCGAGGGCGATCCCTGGTGTGACGATATCGCCCCGGGCGAAGCAGGCGGCGTCACCTGCTTCCTGCCTTTCGATACCGACCTGCTGTACTTCTTGTACGAGGAAACCGGCGAACCGGCGGTCTGGAACCTGCGGTTCACGCAATTCGGATTCGATTTCTCGACCCGCGCCGAGAGCGACCCGATCCGCGTCGAATACGTGATGACAGCGCCGGAACTGCGGGATGTCACCGACGACGGGATCGCGGAACTGTTCATTCCGGTGATGTCGGGGATGGTCAACATCACATGGTCGGTCTGGACCACGACCGGCAGCGGCATTTTCGTGCCCGTCGGCGAAATCTCGGGCATCGCCGTGGACGCGCTGGAGGTGCGCGACGGACTGATCGTGTCCGCCACACGCGACAACGCCGCCGTCTGGACAGAGACGGGTACCCGGATCTGGCCGACCGGGATGGACGACATCTACAGCTTGTCGGTGAACCACGCCGACCGGACGTGCGAAATCATCGCGGCTCGGGAACTCGCGTCGGTGGGGCTGAACAAGGACCTGCTGATCGACCGCTGCGAAGCGCGGGACTGGGACTGACCGCGCCGGTCCGAAGGACCTGCGCAGAACGAGGGAGACAACCATGAGCAGCACCGTGATCCGGAACGGCACCGTCGTCACCGCCGACCACAGCTGGAAGGCCGACGTGCTGATCGAGAATGGCCTGATCACCGCCATCGGCGAGGGCCTCACCGGCGACGAGGAGCTGGACGCCACGGGCTGCTACGTCATGCCCGGCGGGATCGACCCCCATACGCATCTCGAGATGCCCTTCATGGGAACCTATTCCTCGGACGATTTCGACAGCGGCACCCGTGCCGCGCTCTCGGGCGGGACGACGATGGTGGTGGATTTCGCCCTGCCCTCGCCCGGTCAGGGTCTGCTCGACGCGATCCGGATGTGGGACAACAAGTCGACCCGCGCCGCCTGCGACTATTCCTTCCACATGGCGGTCACCTGGTGGGGAGAGCAGGTCTTCGACGAGATGAAGGAGGTGGTCGACCGCGGCATCACGACCTTCAAGCACTTCATGGCCTACAAGGGCGCGCTGATGGTGCAGGACGACGAGATGTTCGCGTCCTTCCAGCGCGTCGGAGAGCTGGGCGGCATCGCCATGGTCCATGCCGAGAACGGCGATGTCGTGGCCGACCTTCAGCAAAGGCTGCTGGCCGAGGGCAATACCGGCCCCGAGGCCCATGCCTATTCCCGGCCCCCGGCGGTGGAGGGCGAGGCTGCGAACCGCGCCATCATGATCGCCGACATGGCGGGCGTGCCGCTCTACATCGTCCACGTCTCCTGCGAGGAGGCCCACGAGGCGATTCGGCGCGCGCGCCAGCAGGGCAAGCGGGTCTGGGGCGAGCCGCTGATCCAGCACCTGACGCTCGACGACAGCGAATACATGAGCAAGGACTGGGACCACGCCGCGCGGCGCGTTATGTCCCCACCCTTCCGCGACCAGAAGCACCAGGAGAGCCTGTGGCACGGGCTGATGTCGGGATCGCTGTCGGTGGTGGCCACGGATCATTGCGCCTTCACCACCGAGCAGAAGCGCCATGGCGTGGGCGATTTCACGAAGATCCCCAACGGCACCGGTGGGCTCGAGGACCGGATGCCGATGCTCTGGACCCATGGCGTGGGCACCGGGCGGCTGACGCCAGAGGAATTCGTCGCCGTCACGTCGACCAACATCGCCAAGGTGCTGAACTGCTATCCGAAGAAGGGCGCGATCCGCGTGGGCTCGGATGCCGATATCGTGGTCTGGGACCCGGAGAAGACCAAGACCATCACCGCGGCTTCGCAGGTGTCCGCGATCGACTACAACGTCTTCGAGGGCAAAAAGGTCAAGGGCCTGCCGCGCTTCACCCTGACCCGCGGCATGGTGGCGGTCCATGACGGCGAGATGCGCACCGAGGAGGGACACGGCAAGTTCGTGCCGCGGCCGCCGCTGACCTCTGTGAACAGGGCGCTGTCGACCTGGAAAGAGCTCACCGCCCCGCGCCCTGTGCAGCGCAGCGGCATCCCGGCGAGCGGCGTGTGACGGCGGCGGACCAGGCGAGGCGGCCCCGATGACCGGCAGCGGCAGCGCAGGGGCGGGCCGGGGCGCCCGGGTGACCGCGGCGATCTCGGCGCCGGCATTCTGGCTCCGGGCGTTCGTCGGGTTCCTGACCGCGATGCCCATCGCCGTCGGGCTCGCGGCCTCGCTCGCGATCTCGTTCGACGGCGGCTTTCCTCCGCCGGCGGGACTGATCCTCGGGGTGATCGTGCAGGGGACGCCGAGGGCGTATTTGGTCTTCCTGATACCTGCGCTGCTGTGCCGTCTGCTGGTCGAGGCGGCGGGACCGTTCAGCCGATCCTCGGCCGTCGGCATGGGGGCCGGGACGGGGCTGCTCGGACTTGGGGCGATGTCGATGCTGTCGGGGTCCGAAGGTCCGCCCTTCGATGCGGTCATCCTGGCGGTGACCGTGTTTTCGGGCGCAGTGGCGGGACTGATCTGGCGGACCGTGGAAAGGCTTCTGGCGCAATGACGGGAGACATGCCGACCCCTGCGGGCTCCATGGGGGCGCCGGTGATCGCCGCAGAGGGGCTGAACCTGACGTTCCAGACGGCGGACGGTCCGGTCCATGCGCTGTCGGACGTGTCTCTGGCGATCGCTGGAGGCGAATTCGTCTCCTTCATCGGGCCGTCGGGCTGCGGCAAGACCACCTTCCTGCGCTGCATCGCGGCGCTGGAGCAGCCGACGGGCGGAACGCTCTCTGTCAACGGGATGACGCCCGATGCCGCGCGGAGGGCGCGGGCCTATGGCTATGTCTTCCAGGCGGCGGGGCTTTACCCCTGGCGCACCATCGGGCGGAACGTGGCACTGCCGCTGGAGATCATGGGATTTCCGAAGGACGAGCAGGACTCCCGGGTCGCGCGGGTGCTCGAGATGGTGGAGCTGACGGGGTTCGAGAAGAAGTTTCCCTGGCAGCTATCCGGGGGGATGCAGCAGCGCGCCTCCATCGCGCGGGCGCTGGCGTTCGACGCGGACATCCTCCTGATGGACGAGCCGTTCGGCGCGCTCGACGAGATCGTGCGCGACCGGCTGAACGAGGAACTGCTGTCGCTCTGGGCGCGTACCGGCAAGACGGTGTGCTTCGTGACCCATTCGATCCCGGAGGCAGTATATCTGTCCACGAAGATCGTGGTGATGAGCCCGCGCCCCGGGCGGATCACCGACGTGATCGACAGCCCCCTGCCGAAGGAACGTCCACTCGATATCCGCGACACGCCCGAGTTCCTGGCCCTTGCGCACCGGGTCCGGGAAGGACTGAGGGCGGGCCATGCCTATGAGTGAGGTGGCCGAATATACTGCGAACAGTCGGGAGGGGTTCCGATCCCTGCCGTCGAAAGCCCGGGGCTTTCGCATTTCTCCCGCGGGATACTTCCGGCCAGAAAAGGCAGGACCGCCGTGAGAAAGGCCCTGCCGGTCCTCGTCGTGCTGGCCGCGATCCTCGGGATCTGGTGGCTGGCCGTGGCGCCCATGAACATCCGCATCGCCCTCGATGGCGCGGAACGGTCGGGCGCGGCGGTAGTGCCCGAAGGCGCGCGGGAGCGGCAGGAGGTGTCGGTCTGGGCGCTGATGGCGCGGAACCCTGACCTCGTGCCGCTGTCCTATGCGCAGGAGCGCCCGCGCCTTCCGACGCCGGGACAGGTGGCGACGGAGTTCTGGGACACGACCGGCGCCATGGCGCTCGACGGGCGGGCGATGTCGCGGCGGTCGCTGCTCTTTCACGCCTGGATCACGCTGCAGTCGACCTTCTGGGGCTTTCTGCTGGGCACGTCGCTGGGCATCGCGGGAGCCATCGGCATTGTCTACTCGCGCACGCTGAATCTGTCGCTGATGCCTTGGGCGATCATCAGCCAGACCATCCCGATCGTGGCGCTGGCGCCCATGATCATCGTGCTGGCAAGCCAGCTCGGCATCGAGGAGCGGGGCGTTCCGAAGGCGATCATCTCGGCCTATCTATGCTTCTTCCCGGTGCTCGTCGGCATGGTCTCGGGGCTGAGATCGCCCGCGGCTGCGCAGCTCGACCTCTTGCGGACCTACAGCGCCACGCCGTCGCAGGGCTTCTGGAAACTCCGCCTGCCGGCCTCGGTGCCGTACCTTTTCGCCTCGCTCAAGGTGGGGATCGCGGCGGCGCTGGTGGGCACCATCGTGGGCGAGCTGCCCACCGGGGCGATCCGCGGCCTCGGGGCGCGCATCCTGATCGGCGACCAGTTCGGCACGCCGCTGGCGATCTGGGCGGCGCTCTTCATGGCGGCGATCCTTGCGGGCGTGCTCGTCACGTTCCTCGACCTCGCCCAGCGGGTCACCCTGAGGCGCATGGGCCTCGCGGAGGCGGCCCGATGACCGCGCCGCTGTTCTTCGCGCTCCTGTTCTGGCTGGCGGCCTGGGGAGTGAACGTGAAGCTGGCCAATGCGCCGGGGCGCGACTCGCTCGGCGTGCGGATCGTCGTGCCGCTCCTGTTCGGCGCCGCGCTGATCGTGCTCTGGGAGGGGCTGGTGCGGCATTTCGAGGTGCTGCCCGTGATCCTGCCCGCGCCCTCGGTGGTCTGGGAGACGTTCCTTGCGTCCACGGAGATCCTGTGGGTCGACTTCCAGCAGACGGTCCTGAAGGGCGCGCTGCGCGGATATGCGATCGGCTGCGCGGTCGCGGTGCTCTGCGCCATCGCCATCGACCGGTCCGCCTTCCTGACGCGGGGCCTTCTGCCGGTCGGCAATTTCGTCGCCGCGCTGCCGATCATCGGCATCGCGCCGATCCTCGTCAGCTGGTTCGGCTTCGACTGGCAGTCGAAGGCGGCGGTCGTCGTGGTCATGGTGTTCTTCCCGGTGCTGGTGAACACGGTGCAGGGCCTGCGCGAGGCGGATGCGATGCAGCGCGACCTGATGCGGACCTATGCGGCCAGCTACCGTCAGACGCTGTGGAAGCTGAGGCTGCCGGCGGCGATGCCCTTCGTGTTCAACGGACTGAAGATCGCCACGACGCTTGCCCTGATCGGCGCCATCGTTGCCGAATATTTCGGCTCTCCCACGCGCGGGATGGGCTTTCGCATCAGCATCAGCGTCGGCAGCTTGTCCATCGACCTCGTCTGGGCCGAGATAGCTGTCGCCGCTCTCGCGGGGACCGTGTTCTACGGCCTCGTGGCATTCATCGAGAAGCGGGTGACATTCTGGCACCCGACCAACCGGAAGTGAGGCCGGAGCAGGCACTACAGGACAACAGGGAAAGGCAGAACATGAAGTATATTGCACTCGGCGCCCTCGCGGCCCTGGGCGCGGCCGGAACGGCCGCCGCCCAAGACGACGTCACGCTGCAGCTGAAATGGGTCACGCAGGCCCAGTTCGCGGGCTATTATGTGGCCCTCGAGAACGGCTACTACGAGGAGGCCGGCCTCGACGTTACGATCCTGCCCGGCGGGCCGGACATCGCGCCCACTCAGGTCATCGCCGGCGGCGGCGCGGACGTGGTCGTGGAGTGGATGCCCGCCGCCCTCGCCGCGCGGGAGCGGGGCCTGCCGCTGGTGAATATCGCACAGCCGTTCAAATCCTCCGGCATGCAACTGACCTGCTGGGGCGACGTGGGGATCGAGAGCCCCGACGATCTGGACAATCGCACGCTCGGCGTCTGGTTCTTCGGCAACGAATACCCCTTCCTCAGCTGGATGTCACAGCTCGGGATGGCCACGGATGGCGCCGCCGAGGGATCGGTGGAGGTTCTTCGGCAGGGCTTCAACGTCGATCCGCTGCTGCAACGGCAGGCGGATTGCATCTCGACCATGACCTACAACGAGTACTGGCAGGTCATTGATGCGGGCGTGACGCCCGAGGAGCTGGTGAACTTCCGGTACGAGGAGCAGGGCGTCGCCACACTGGAGGACGGGCTCTACGTCCTCGAGGAGAACCTCGAGGACCCGGCCTTCGTCGACAAGATGACCCGCTTCGTCGCGGCCTCCATGGAAGGCTGGAAATGGGCCGAGGAGAACCCGGAAGAGGCGGCGATGATCGTGCTCGAGTACGACGAGACCGGCGCCCAGACCGAGCAGCACCAGGTGCGGATGATGGGCGAGGTGGCGAAACTGACGGCAGGGTCCAACGGCGCGCTCGATCCGGCGGACTTCCAGCGGACGGTCGACACGCTGCTCGCGGGTGGCTCCGACCCGGTCATCAGCGTGGACCCGGGCGACGCCGCCTGGACCCATGTCATCACTGATGCGGCGCTGATGAACTGACGCCGCAAGGGCAGGCCGGGTCACGGCCTGCCCGATCCGCGGGGCGCCTGCGGCCCGTGAAACCTTCGTCACGGCAGCGCGTTGCGGACGCAGGAGGTGCGACCATGGCGTCACGCGCGGTCTGGAAGGGGCAGCTTCGCCTGTCCCTCGTGTCGATCCCGGTCGAGCTGCACAGCGCGACGCGATCCAACGCGAAGGTCTCCTTCCGGCAGATCCATGGCCCGTCCGGCCAGCGGGTGCGCTACGAGAAGACCGTTCCGGGCGTCGGCCCCGTCCCCTCCGACGAGATCCTGAAGGGATACGAGACCGGTGACGGCGAGTATCTGCTGCTGGAGCCCGAGGAGATCGACGCGATCCGGCTGGAGACGAAGAAGACCCTGGAGCTGGTGCAGTTCGTCGGCGCCTGCGACATCCCCCCGATCTATTTCGACCGGCCCTACTACATCGTCCCCAGCGACGATCTGGCCGAGGACGCGTACCGCGTGGTGCGCGATGCGCTCAGGGAGAGCGAGAAGACCGGCCTCGGTCAGCTCACCATGCGCGGCAAGGAATATCTCTGCGCAATCCGGCCCTGCGGTGACGGGTTGCTGTTGGAAACGCTGCACTATGCCGAGGAGCTGAAGAAGGCGGACCCGCTGTTTTCGGGAATCGCGGATGCGACGGCGGACAAGGATCTGCTGTCGGTAGCGACGGAGCTCATCGACCGCAAGACCTCGGCCTTCGACGCCTCGGCCTTCCACGACCGCTATGAGGATGCGCTGAAGGATCTGATCGAGGCCAAGCGCAAGAACCGCAAGACCCCCCGGGCCAAGGCCGGAGACGATACCGGCACCGGCGGCGGCGAGAACGTGGTGGATCTGATGGCGGCGCTGAAGGACAGCCTCAAGGCCGACAAGGGCGGCGGAAAGCAACCGCCGAAAAAGAAGGCCGCGCCCCGCAAGAAGTCGGCCTGACCCGTGTCCCGGCTGGAGACCTATATTGAGAAGCGCGATTTCGAGCGGACGCCCGAACCGGCCGGAGGCGCGCCGCAGCCCGGACTCGCCCTGCGCTATTCGATGCAGAACCACGACGCGCGGCGTCTGCACTGGGACCTGCGGCTGGAATGGGACGGCGTGCTTCTGAGCTGGGCGGTCACGAAGGGCCCATCGCTCGACCCCGGCGACAAGCGCCTGGCGGTGCAGACGGAGGATCATCCGCTGGACTACCTGACCTTCGAGGGGATCATCCCTGCGGGCAATTACGGCGCGGGGACGGTGATGCTCTGGGACCTCGGCCACTGGCAGCCGCGCGGGGATGTCGCCGAGGGGCTGAAGAAGGGGCACCTGAAGTTTGCCCTGCACGGCGAGCGGATGACCGGCGGCTGGAGCCTCGTGCGGATGAAGCGCGAGGGCAAACGCGAGAACTGGCTCCTGATCAAGGAGGAAGACGAGGCGGCGCACCAGCCCGACCCGGTGGCGCGGCATGTGACCAGCGTTGCCACAAGGCGCAGCATGGAGGAGATCGCGCAGGACAGGCCCGATCGCCCCCAGCCCGAGCGCACGGGCGCGACGCCGCGCTGGCGGCAGCCGCAGCTTGCGACACTGACGGAGAACCTCGGCGACCCCGAGAGCCGTTGGCACGAGTTGAAATTCGACGGCTATCGTGCCCTTGCCGGCCTCGGGCGGCAGGGGCTGCGCCTCTACACGAGGAACGGTCACGACTGGACGGAGAAGTTCGCGCAACTTGCCGGACCGTTCTTCGACCTGCCCTGCGATACCGCGCTGATCGACGGGGAGATCGTGGTGGGCGCGGGGCTCTATGGTTTCGGGCGATTGCAGAAGGCGATCAAGCTGGGCGGGCCGTTCACCTTCCAGGCCTTCGACCTGCTGCAACTCGACGGCGAGAGCCTGACGAGCTGGCCCCTGACCGAGCGGCGCGCGGCGCTGGAAAAGCTGCTCAGGGATGCGCCTCCGCTGGGGCCGATCCAGACCTCCCCGGTCATCGAGGGCGATGCCGGACGGGCCTTTCGCGCGGTCTGCGAGAATGGCGGCGAGGGGCTGATTTCCAAACGGCGGGATGCCCCCTATCGGGGCGGGCGGGGCCGGGCCTGGGAAAAGGTCAAGTGCGTCAGGCGGGCCGAGTTCGTGATCCTCGGCTGGCAGAAGTCGGACAAGCGCGGCCGCCCTTTCGCCTCGCTGGCGCTGGGCGTGCAGGAGGCGGGCAGGCTGACCTATGTCGGGCAGGTCGGCACCGGCTGGGACACCGATACGATGGAAGAGATCGCCGCGCGGCTTCGCCCCCTCGCCCGCAAGACACCGCCCGCCGAGGTGCCGCAAGCAGAGGCGCGCGGCATGGAATGGGTCGCGCCGCGTCTGGTTGCGGAGGTGCGTTATGGCGAGATGACCGAGGACGGACGGCTGCGACACCCGAGCTTCCTTGGTCTCCGCGAGGACAAGCCCGCCGATGAGGTCACGCGAGAGACGCCCGCCCGGTCTCTGAGTGCCGCCGCGACCGGCAGACCGCGGGTCGCGGGGGTCGCGATCAGTTCCGCCGACCGGCGGGTCTTTCCCAAGGCGGAGTTCACCAAGTTGGACGTGGCGGAGTACTACGCCCGGGCGGCCGACCGCCTGCTGGCCCAGGCCGCCGACCGGCCACTGTCGCTCGTGCGACTGCCCGAGGGGCTGGAGGGCGAGAGGTTCTTCCAGAAGCACGCGGGCAAAGGGTTTCCGAAGGCCATCGGGACCGTGCCGATCCGCGAGAAGGATGGCAGCACGCGCGACTACATATATGTGAGCGATGCCGGGGGGCTGGTGGGTGCGGCGCAGATGGGGACCCTTGAATTTCACATCTGGGGCGCGCGCCGGGACCGGCTCGACCGGCCCGACCGCATGGTCTTCGACCTCGACCCGGACGAGGGGCTGGATTTCGCCGATGTCCGCGCGGCGGCCTTCGACCTGCGGGACCGGCTCGAGGACCTGGGCCTGTCGTCCGCGCCGCTTCTGACCGGGGGCAAGGGAGTTCATGTCGTCGTGCCCCTTCGCCGTACGGCGGGCTGGGAGACGATGACCCTTTTCAGCCGGACCTTCGCGCAGCTCTGCGCGCGTGACGAGCCGGACCGCTACGTCGCCACCATGTCGAAGGCGAAACGCAAGGGCCGCATCTTCATCGACTGGCTGCGCAACGAGCGCGGCTCGACTGCCATCGCGCCCTGGTCGTTGCGCGCGCGCCCCGGCGCGCCGGTGGCGGTGCCCGTGACCTGGGACGAGCTACCGGAAATGGAGCGCGCCGACCTCTACACGCTGGACACGGCATTGGAACGCGACCCGCAGACCGCCCCGCTCCCCAAGGCTGTCAGCCTGACGCGGGCGGTCGTCGATCGGCTGAGCGCGCGCGTGGACGGTAGCTGAGCCCGATCGGCCTTAGCATCGCGTCACGGAATCCTTTTGACAGACCGGGCCAAGCGGTGCTTTCGTACGGCCTGCAAGAACCTGTCAGACAGGATGCCGCGAACTGTGACCGAAAGACTGGCGAATGACATGATACCCGGCACACCGAAACCGGGGCGCGTCAACGACGTGATCGGTGCAGTCACTCGCCATATCCGGCACAAGGACCTGATGCCCGGCGATCGCCTGCCCAGCGAGGCGGCGCTCTCGAAGGAACTCTCTGTCTCCCGCCCCGTCGTGCGGGAGGCGCTGCGGTCGCTGGCCGCCATGCGGATCATCGAGCTCAATACCGGACGCCGGGCGACGGTGGCGCAGATCGACCACGGGCCACTGTCGCTGCTGCTGGAGCACGGCCTGAACACGGAGCAGATCAACGTCCAGCAGATCTACGACGTGCGGCGGACCATCGAGGGCCGGATCGTTGCACTGGCCGCCCTGAGGCGGACCGACGAGGAGGCGGAGGCGATCCTCGGTCACGCGCGGGCCATGCGGGGCGCCGAAGCGGACCCGCCCCGGATCATGGAGCACGATCTCGCCTTTCATGCGGCCATCGCGCGGGCGTCGCGCAACCCGGTCTTCGCCCTGATCGTGGGCGCCTTCGAGGGGATCACCCGCCAGACCTGGGCCATCGGCTGGCGGTCCCGCGTCTCGGAGGACGCGCGGCAGACCATGCTCGACACCCACCTCGCCATGGCGGAGGCCATCGAGGCGGGCGACCCGGTGGAGGCCGCGCGGCTCATGGCGCTCCATTTCGACGAGAGCACGCGGGCGCTGCTCGATGCGGGACTCGCGTGATGAAGATCACCGGGATCGAGACCATCCGCATCGCCGAACGCCCGAACCTGATCTGGGTGGAGGTCCATACCGACGAGGGGCTGACCGGCCTCGGGGAGACATTCTTCGGCGCGGGCGCGGTGGAGGCCCATGTCCACGACTGGATCGCCCCCCGCGTCATCGGCCGCGACCCGCTTGAAATCGACGGGCTGGCAGCGGACCTAGCGGGATACCTCGGCATGCGCTCGGCAGGGGCGGAGATGCGGGGCAACTCGGCCTTCGACATCGCGCTCTGGGATCTCTTCGGCAAGGCGACGGGCCAGCCCATCGCCCAGCTTCTGGGTGGGTTCACCCGCCGCTCGATCCGCACCTACAACACCTGCGCCAGCAGCGACTACATCAAGAGCGCCACGGGACAGGTCGTGTCGAACTGGGGCAAGGGCGGCGACAGCCATGATGATCTGAACGGCTTTCTGCACCATGCCGACGAGCTGGCTCAGTCGCTGCTGGAGGAGGGGATCACCGCGCTCAAGATCTGGCCCTTCGACATCCCCGCCGAGAAGACGCGCGGGCAGCACATCTCCTCCGAGGACCTGAAGACCGCGCTGGAGCCCTTCGAGAAGATCCGCCGCGCGGTCGGCGACCGCATCGACATCATGGTCGAGTTCCATTCGCTCTGGCAGCTCCTGCCCGCCATGCGCATCGCCAAGGCTCTGGAGCCCTACGGCACCTACTGGCACGAGGACCCGATCCGAATGGACAGTCTCGCCAGCCTCAAGCGCTATGCCGACGCCTCCCCCGCGCCGATCTGCGCCTCGGAGACGCTGGCGACGCGCTGGGCCTTCCGCGACCTTCTGGAGACCGGGGCGGCGGGCGTCGTGATGCTCGATCTGAGCTGGTGCGGCGGCATCAGCGAGGCGCGCAAGATCGCCGCGATGGCCGAGGCCTGGCACCTGCCCGTGGCGCCCCACGACTGCACCGGGCCGGTCGTGCTGACCGCCTCGACGCATCTGTCGCTGAACGCGCCGAACGCCCTTGTGCAGGAAAGCGTCCGCGCCTTCCTGCGCACCTGGTACCGCGATCTCGTCACCGCCCTGCCGGAGGTGACAGGAGGAGAGATCACGGTCCCGCCCGGCCCCGGCCTCGGCCTGGAGCTGCACCCAGAACTCGACCGCCAGTTTTCCGCACAGCGTCGGGTCACAGAAGAAGCGGACATCTGACGACGACCGAACCCAATGGAGGAGAGACCCATGAAATGCCTGACCTACGCGGCCGCCATGGCCGCCCTGATGTCCACCGCCGCCATGGCCCAGGACGGGCCGATGAACATCGTGTTCACCCACCATTCCAGCGCATCCAACCCGTTCTGGCAGGCCGTCCAGAAAGGTTTCGACGACGCCTGCGAGAAGATCGAGGCGAATTGCCAGATGATCTTCACCCAGACCGAGGGCGCGATCGACCAGCAGGCGGCGAACATGATCACCGCGCTCGCCGGTAGCCCTGACGCGTTGATCACGTCCATCGTGGACAACACGGCCTTCGACCAGATCATCCAGCAGGCCGTCGACCAGGGCGTCACGGTCATCGCCGCCAACGTGGACGACACCGAAGGGGCCGCAGGCAATGCGCGCGCCGCCTTCGTCGGCCAGGGCTTCATCCCGGCGGGCTATTCGCTGGGCCAGAAAATGAGCGAGTTCTTCCCCGAGGAAGGCCCGATCAACGTGGTCGTCGGTATCTCCGCCCCCGGACAGAACTGGTCGGAACAGCGCGGCATGGGCGTGATGAACTTTATGGAGGAATACGCCGCCGCAAACCCCGACCGGGAGGTGAACGTCACGCGGCTCGACACCGGCACGGATGGCGCGGTGGTGGCCGAACGCGTGGGCGCCTACCTCCTCGCCAACCCCGAGACCACCGCCTATTTCGACACGGGTCTCTGGCACGCCTACGTGGCGCAGGTGCTCGCCGACCGCAACATCCCGCCGGGCCAGGTGCTGATGGGCGGCTTCGACATCGTGTCCGAGGTGCTCCAGCAGATGGAGGCCGGCTACATCCAGGTTCAGGTCGACCAGCAGCCTTACATGCAGGGCTTCATCCCGGTCATGCAGGCCTACCTCGCCCATGCCGTCGATCTGTCGCCCACCGATGTCGACACCGGGCAGGGCCTTGTCCTGCAGGAGGATGTGCCGGCGCTGAAGGAGCTTGCGGCGCAGGGCGTCCGCTGATCCGCGCCGCCTGACCGGACGGGCCGCGCCGGGACACTCCGGCGCGGCCCTCCCATGACATACGCCTTACCGGGGGACGAGCCGCCGATGCGACGCCTGCTCAAGATCTACATGGAAAAGCCCGAGCTTGCGGGCATCGTCTTTCTGCTGGTCCTCGGCACGATCTTTCAGATCCAGTCGGGCGGCGTGTTCCTGAACGCGCAGAACGTGCAGGGCATCCTCGGGCTGCTGCCCGAGATGGCGCTGGTGGCCATCGGGGTAACGCTTCTGATGATCTGCGGCGAGTTCGACCTGTCCGTGGGCTCCGTCTTCGCGCTCTGCCCGATGGTAATGGGCGTCTTGCTGGCCGATGGCGTGTCGTTCTGGCTGGCCTTCCCGGCCGGACTTGGCGCGGCCCTGCTGGTGGGGCTGACCAACGGGATCATCACGATCCGCTTCAACATCCCCTCCTTCATCACGACGCTGGGAATGCTCTTCGTCGCGCGGTCGGCCACGGTGGTGATCTCGGGCGGCTTTCCCCCGATGATTCCGCAGGGCGCCATGCCGCGGGACGCCTTCGTGGCCTTCGTCGGACCTGGCGACATGTTCCGAATGTCGTTCCTGTGGTTCCTTGCCGTCGCGATCCTTGTCTCGCTGCTGCTGGGACGGACAAATTTCGGCAACTGGGTGCGGGCGACGGGGGGCTTTCTGCCTGCAGCACAGTCCATGGGGATCCCCACGGCGCGGGTGAAGATCGCCTGCTTCATGCTCTGCTCGCTGCTGGCGGGCTTTGCCGGGACGATCCAGGTCATGCGCCTCGGCGCCCCACTGCCGTCGATCGGCGAGGGGCTGGAGCTTCAGGCCGTGGCGGCCGCTGTCATCGGCGGTACGGCGCTCACGGGCGGGATCGGGACAATTCTGGGTGGCATCATCGGCGCGGTGCTGATCCGGGTCATCGACAACGGGCTGGTCCTGAGCCGCGTGGATGCCGACTGGTTCAAGATGGCGCTCGGCGGGCTCACGATCTTCGCCGTCATCGTCAACGCCTGGCTGAGAAAGAAGGCCCGCGCCATGAAGGTGGAGACGAACACATGAGCGGCGACGCGATCATCGAGGTCCGGGACCTGCACAAGTGGTACTCCGGCGTTCATGCCCTCAAGGGCGTCAGCCTCGACATCCGCCGAGGCGAGGCACTGGGCCTCGTCGGCGACAACGGGGCGGGAAAGTCGACGCTGATCAACATCCTGTCGGGTACGCAGCAGCCGGACGGGGGGTCGATCTCGTTCGAAGGGCGCAAGGTGCAGTTCGGAAACCCGCGCGACGCGATGGATGCGGGGATCGAGACGATCTACCAGTACAATTCCATGGTGCCGACCATGAGCATCGCCCGCAACATGTTCATCGGACGTGAACCGCTGAAGGCCTCGATCTTCGGCGTGGGCGTCATGGACCGCAGGCGCATGGCCGAGGAGGCGATGCAGGCCCTGCGCGACGTGGACCTGCACCTGCGCTCCCCCGACGCGTTGGTCGGAGAACTGTCGGGCGGCCAGAGGCAGGGCGTCGCCATCGCCCGCGCCATGCATTTCAAGTCGAAGGTGATGATCCTCGACGAGCCCACTAACCACCTCGCGGTCAAGGAGACCGAAAAGGTTCTGGGCTTCATCAAGTCGCTGAAGGCCATGGGGATCACGGCGATCTTCATCAGCCACAACATCCACCATGTCTTCGACTGCACGGACCGGATCGTGGCGATGGCGCTGGGCGAAGTCGTGCTCGACAAGCGGGTGGAGGACACCAGCATGGACGAGGTCCTGGACGTCCTGTGACGGGGCGCGTCCTGACCCTTTCGGCCGGTCCGGCCCGTCTGGAGATTGTCCCCGACATGGGCGGCGGGATCGCGGGCCTCTGGGCGGACGGTGTCCCGGTCCTGCGCACGTGGAGCGGCGTCCCTGACGACGGGCCCTTCGCGCTCGCGTGCAACCTTCTTGCGCCCTTCTCGAACCGCATCTCGGGCGGATTCTGCTGGGAGGGACAGAGGAACGCGCTATCGCCGAACCTCCCGGGGGAACCCTGCCCGATCCATGGCGATGCGTTCCAGCGTCCCTGGGAGGTGCGCGAGGCCAGCGGCACGCACGCGGTCCTGGCCCTCGAGCAGGGCGCCTTCGGTCCATGGCGCTATCGGGCGACGCTGCACTGCCTGCTTCTGGCGGAGCGGGTGGATCTGGACCTGACCGTGACCAACCGCGGCGACACCGCCCTGCCCTTCGGTCTCGGGTTTCATCCGTGGTTTCCACGCATGGCGGACACGGCCCTGCGCTTCGCCGCCTCCGGGGTCTGGGAAGAGGGCGCGGGGCATCTGCCCGCGGGCACCGCAGCCGTACCCCTGCCGCCCGACTGGGATTTCCACGAGATGCGCGCCCTGCCCCAGGGGTGGATCAACAACGCCTTCGCGGACTTCGGCGGAACGCTGACCATCGCCCGGGGCGCCGCGACGCCGGTGACCCTTTCGGCGGGCGAGCCACTCTCCACGCTGGTGGTCTACTCCCCCTCCGCCGAGGCGGAGTTCTTCTGTGCCGAACCGGTCAGCCATCCGGTGGATGCGGTGAACCTGCCTGGGCTGCCCGGCCTGCGCACTCTTGCGCCGGGCGAGGCGATGACCGGCCGCATGACCCTCGGCTGGCGCTGACCGGATCAGACCACGGTGCCGCCGTCCACCAGAAGATCCTGCCCCGTCACGTTGCGGCTGAGGTCCGACAGGAGGTAGAGCACCGCGCCGGCCACGTCTTCTGACGTGGACATGCGGCCAAGGGCCGTGGAGGCGGCGAAGCTGTCATAGGCCTCCGCTGCCGGGATGCCCCGCCTCTCCGCCGCCTCGCCGAGTTGGCGGCGCAATCGCGGCCCGTCGACCCCGCCCGGAGAGACCATGTTGACGCGCACCCCCGCATGCCCCGCCTCCAGCGCCGCGGACTTGGTGAAACCGCGCAGCGCCCATTTCGTGGCGCCATAGGCCGAAGCCTCCCGCACGCCTTTGAAGCCGAAGGTGCCGCCGATGTTGACGATCCCGCCCGCGCGGGCCTCGATCATGGGCGGCAGCCAGTGCTTCATCGTCAAGAAGGTGCCCATCACGTTGAGATCGAAGACCTCGCGGTAGTCCTCCACCGTGTGCTCCCACAGCATCCTGCCCGATGGCCCGGTGCCGCCAGCGACATTCACCAGTCCCCAGTGCCGCTTATCGAAGGCTGCCCGCGCCTGCGCCACGGCGGCCGCCACGCTTCCCTCGTCGGTGACGTCGCAGGGGATGGCAACGGCGCGCCCGCCGCGGGCGGCGAGGGCCTCCGCCTGCTCCGACAGCGCCGCCCTGTCCCGCGCGGCGAGGGCCACCGCCGCCCCGGCCTCCACCAGCATGTCCACGATGGCCGGCCCCATGCCCTTGGCCGGTCCGGTGACAAAGACCGCGCGGCCCGAGAGGTCGATCCCGGGGCTCATTCCGTCAGGTTCCGTTCCAGCCGCGAGGTCGCCGCGAAGAGGGCGAAGGCCGTGGCCATCGACAGGGCCACCGCCGCGAACATCAGCGGCATGTCCCGGTAGGAATAGGCGTCGTAGATCAGCCGCCCGATCCCCGGAGAGCCCGACAGCCACTCCGCCAGCATCGCCGAGAGGAGCGCCGAGGTCGCCGCCGTCCGCAGGCCGGTGAAGATGAAGGGCAGCGCGAAGGGAATACGGGCCTTCCACAGGACCTGCCACCAGCGCGCGCCCGCGACGTGGAAAAGCTCGTCCACGTTGGCGGGCACCGACCGGAAGCCGCGCATGGCGTTCACCATGATCGGAAAGAAGCCCACGATCACCACCGTCACGATGGTCGCCCCCTGCCCCCGCCCGAAGATGAGGATCAGCAGCGGCGCCACGGCCAGAACGGGCACCGTCCGCATCCCGATCACCAGCGGCATCAACGCCCGCGACATCACCCGCGACAGCGTGAAGCCCGTGGCGAGCATCAGCGCCAGCACCGTCGCGATCACCAGCCCGATGCCCGCCCCGGTCAGCGTATGGCCCAGCGCGCCGAAAAGCTGACCCCGGTTCTCGGCAAAGGATGCAAAGGTGGCGGCGGGACCGGGGGCGATGAAGGCGGGCACGTCGAAGAGGCGGAGCGCGCCGGCCCAGAGCGACAGAAGAATAGCGAGGCCAAGCAGCACCGACAGCACCGCGCGCCGGACGGCGGCGAGCCGCACCTGCGCCTCGGCCCAGCGGGTCGGCAGGGCGCGCCAGTCTGGCGTCTCGACCTGGCGGAGGCCGGTCATCAGAGCCTTCCCTCGTCCCGGTCGGCCCAGCCGAGGAAGGCCCTCTCCGCCACGGCGAAGAGGCTGTAACCACCGATGGCCATGAGACAGACCGCGACGATGGTCATCCAGACCTGCGGCGGATCGAAGGAGAACATGGCGTAGATCATCATGATCCCCACGCCGCGCTCCGCCCCCATCCATTCCGCGATGAGCGTGCCGAGCACCGCGAGCGGCGCCGCGATCTTGAACCCGGCGAAGACGAAGGGCAGCGCGCTCGGCAGGGCGAGCTTCACCAGCCGCTGCCATCGCGAGGCGGCGAGGACGTGGAACAGCTCGTCGGAATTGCGGTCCACGGCGCGGAAGCCCTTCATCATCCCCATCAGGATGGAAAAGAAGCAGGCCACCGCCGCCACCACGACATGCAGCGTCATGCCGCCCCCGATGAAGGCGACGAGGATCGGCGCCACCGCGATCAGGGGCGTGCTGTCCACAAGCACGCCCAGCGTGAAGACCGGCCCGCCGGCCCGGCGCCAGCTTGCCCCCACGGCGGCGAACCCCGCGGCGACCAGGGCGGAGATGGCGAAGCCCGCAACCGTCGCGAGGATCGACGGCCAGACGTGATACAGCAGATCGGCGCCGCTGGTGCCGAATTCCGCGATCACCGCCGAGGGCGGCGGCACCGTGATCGGCAGCCACCCTGCCCCCGAGGCGATTTCCAGCATCGCCAGAAGCGCCGCGAAGGTCGCGGCGGGCGGCCAGACGGCAGAGGCAAGGGCGGTCAGGCGGTCACGATCCAACGGCGGCCACCTTCGGTCTCCGGGGCGCTTGCTCGGCCGGTCTGTCGTCGAGGAACAGGAGGTCCCGCACGGCATTCTCCAGCGCGTTGAAGGCCGGCAGCTTCATCTGGCCGAGGCTGCGCGGACGCGGCAGGTCGATCTCCACCGACCCGGCAAGCCGCCCCGGATTGGCCGACAGGACATGCACCGTGTCCGCCATGAACACCGCCTCGGAAATGGAATGGGTCACGAGGACGGCCGTCGTGCCGCTTTCCTTCCAGATGCGCAGAAGCTCCACGTTCATGCGCTGCCGCGTGATCTCGTCGAGCGCGCCGAAGGGTTCGTCCATCAGGAGCACCGAGGGCTCCAGCACCAGCGCCCGCGCGATGGCCACGCGCTGCTGCATGCCGCCCGACAGCTGCGCGGGCCTTGCGTCCTCGAACCCGTGCAGGCCCACGAGGTCGATCAGCGCCTCGGGGCTGCGCCGGGGCGTGACGCCCGCGATCTCCAGCGGCAGGCGCACGTTCTCGCGCACCGTCCGCCACGGCAGGAGCGTCGCCGCCTGGAAGACGAAGCCGATCCTGTGGGACAGCCGCGCGGCCTTCGGCGGCTGGCCCGCCACGGCGATCTGTCCCTCTGTGGGTTGCAGGACGTCGGCGATCATCCGCAGGAGCGTGGACTTCCCGCAGCCCGACGGGCCGATCAGCGCGGCGAAGGCGCCTTCGGGGATCGTCATGTCGATACTGTCGAGCGCGGTCAGCTCCCGGTCCGGCAGGGCGAAGCGCTTGGTCGCGCCCCTGAGCTCTATGCCGCCCATGGTGTCAGGCCTCCTCTGTCACGATCCGGCGGTGGCATCCGCAGCGGTAGTAATCCGCGATGGCCGCCTGCAGGGGGGCAAGGTCCGGGGCCGCGCCCGCCGCTGCGCGGGCCTGGGCCATCAGCTCCGCCTCGGCGGCGGGCAGGTCGATGCCCGTGACACGCCCGGTCTCCACCACCCTGCGGCCCCCCACGATCAGGGTCCGCACATCCTCGGTCCGGGCCCGCGCGATCATCAGGTCCACGGGATCGGCCCGGTCCTCCAGCACGTCCGCGCGGATGCGGGACATGTCGAGCTCCAGAAGGTCCGCCGGGGCGCCCGCCTCGAGGCCCTGCCCCGCGCCGGGACCGAAGATCGCGCGGCGGCCGTCCAGCAGCGCCGCGTCGAGCAGGCGGTCCCGGGTCAGGATATCGTCCACGCCCCAGCCGCGCTGCAGCCGCCAGGCGACGCGCAGCTCGCGCAAGGCGTCCTCGTCGTCGTCGAAGGCCATGCCGTCGAGGCCGAGGCCGAAGCGCAGACCATGGGCGAGATACCGCGCCACCGGCGCGATGCCCGATCGCAGGCGCAGGTTCGACGAGGCGTTGAGCGAGACCATGACCCCGCGCTCCGCCAGCAGGGCGCAATCGGCATCGTCGAGATGCACGCCATGAGCCACGGTCAGCCGCTCGGACAGGAAGCCGATGGCATCGAGATGCCGCACCAGCCCGCCGGGATAGGCGGCGGTCGCCCAGTCCTTCTGAAAGGCCGTCTCGTAAAGGTGCATGTGCACCCGCCGGCCCGTGTCGGCGGAGGCGCGGGCGATGGCGGCGAGGATGTCGTCGTTGACCCATTGCGGGCCGACCGGGCCGTATTGAACCGTGAAGCACTCGTGCTCGAAATCGGCGATCCGCTCGACCATGGCCAGTTGGGCGGACTGGTCCGGCAGGCTCGCCCGCCTGCGGCGCTGCGCCTCCGCCATCGCGGGCGGAAGCCGCGCGAGAAGCGGGTCCGGATCGCCATAGGCCAGAGGATTACGGCCCATGATCGGCACGGCGAAGGCGACGCGGACGCCGACGCTCCGCGCCGCGCGGGAGACCGCCTCGGCCTCCTCCACCAGCGCGGCGGGATCGGCGGTGTTGTGGCAATGGTTGAGCGCGCCCACGCCCGCCCGCGCCATGCGGCCGAAGGCGACGGCGGCGCGCAGCCACGGATCGGTGCGCGGCTCGAGCCCCAGCGCGGCGATCCAGACCTCGAGCGCGTCGTCGCCGGCACCGAAAGCGATGGTCCGCATGCCGCGCCCGTGATCATGGGCGTTCGAGAGCGCGGGCAGGATCAGCCTGTCCTCTCGCGCCGGGGCGAGCGTCACGGCGGCGACCTGCCCGCCATCCAGCTCCAGCCGACCCGGATCGGCGCGCCATTGCCCCGCCGGAGTCCGGCGGAGCAGTTTTCCTTCGACCTGGGTCATAACTCAGGCGACGCCGTGGGCCGCCGCGATCAGCTCCTGCGTCACCACGTCCTCCACGGCGACGGCCCCCTCCTCCATGGTGCCCGCCGCGACGTTGAAGGCGAGGCCCTGCTCGAAGACAGCCGGATCGACCCAGAGGAGCCCGTTCTCCGCCGCGTCACCGATGGGCACGAAATCCGCCATCAGCTTGCTCTCGGCGGTCTGCGCCTCGAGATCGAGCCCGCGCTGGCCGTATTTCTCGACCATCAGCACGGCCATTTCCTCGGGATTCTCCAGATGCCACTGCCAGCCGCGGATCTCGGCGCGCAGCCAGCGGGTCAGCACGTCGCCGCGTTCGGCAATGGTCTCGTCCGTCGCGGTGATGACGCCGGCATAGCCCGGCACGCCGAGGTCGTTCATGTAGGCGATGTGGATGTCCACGCCCCGGGTCATCAGCATCACGCCCTGGTTCGTGGCCCAGCCGTAATAGCCGTCCACCTGTCCGGCGGCGAGCATCCCGGGATCGGTGCCCACGGGCACAAAGGTCACCTCGGAGCTGTCGAGACCCGCGGCGGTCATCAGCGAATCGATCTGCGGCTGAAGACCGGTAGGCAGGGCGATGGTCTTGCCCGGGAAATCCTCGAGGCTGGTCAGCGGGCTTTCGGCCAGCGACATGATCGCGCCGGGGGCCTTCTGCATGATCGCGGCGATGGCCTTGATCGGCATGCCGCCGATGCGCGAGCGGATCGTGCCGTCCACATCGGTGTCCGAGGTGTCGGCCTGCCCGGTCGCGATGGCGACATCGGTGCCGATGGCGTTCGGCCCGCCCGCGAGGAACTCCGCCTCGATGCCCTCTTCCTCGAAATAGCCCTGCTCGATGGCCGCGAAGTGCCCGCCGAACTGGATCGACTTGATCCAGCCGAGCTGGTGCGTGACCTTGTCGAGCCCCTGCGCCGACGCAGGACCCGCGCCGCCCAGAAACATCGGGGCGAACCCGACACCCGCCATGGCCCCCATGCCGCCAAGAAACCTCCGGCGGCCCGTGATCAGGTAGGGCGTGGCGAGTTTTCCCGTGGAATTGCGCGTCATGGTGAGGCTCCCTGGCTGTGTCCGCTGTCTTGACGGCCAATGATGCGCCCGCCCTTCGCAGGCGCGGCAAGGATTCCGGGCAAGATGTCGCGGCGAGTCCGAGGTTGCCCCTTTCGCGCGCTGCGCTGCGGCGGCCTGCCGAAAATCCATGCGCTCGCGAATCCGCCTGAGCCATGCCGCGCGCGGGCTTTGACTCGGGCCGTGCCTGCCGGGAGCATGAGACACATGAACGTTCTCCGTGATCCGATCGGGCGGAGCATCGTGGATGCCGCCGGCCTGCCGCTGTCCATGCTTGAGGCCGGCCCCGCCGACGGGCCGGTCGTGGTCCTGATCCATGGTCTGGGCTGGGATGCGCTGAGCCTCTGGCGGGGCACCATTGCCGCGCTGTCTGAGGCCGGCTTTCGCGTTCTCGCCCCCGACATGCGCGGCGTGGGGGCAACGCCTGCGACGGAGGCGGCCTATTCCATCGACCTCTATGCCGCCGACGTCGTGGCGGCGCTTCAGACCCTCGGCGTGACCCGCTTGGCCTTCGCGGGCTTCTCCCTCGGCGCCCCGGTCGCGGCGGCGGCGGCCCTGCGGCATGGCGGGGCCTCGGCGCTCGTCCTCGCCTGCGGCGGCCTGTCCAGCAGTCCCCAAGCGGAGGCAGGAACCGAGAACATGCTGGCGCGGGTGGCGACGCTCTCCGCCCGGGAGTTCGCCATGGAACAGGCGGAGGCAATCTTTCATCCCGCCTGGGCCGAGGCCCATCCCGGGGCCGTCGCCGCCTTCATCGAACGGCGCACGGCGATGGACCAGGACGCGCTCTTCCGCGCCTTCCGCTCGGCGCGCGGGATCGACCTTCGCGCCTCTGTCGCCGGGCTGGGCGTGCCGGTGCAGGTGATCGCGGCGGCGGAGGACAGCTTCATCACCGTGGAGGCCCTGCGCGCCATCGCGGACGGCATTCCCGGGGCGCGCTTCGCGGTCCTGCCGGACTGCGGGCACATGGCGCCCGTCGAGCGGCCCGACCTTTTCGAGCCACTCCTTGCCGAATTCCTGACCGCCATCGGAGCGCCCGCATGAGCCTCGACACGCCGGGAAGGCCCATCGGCCTCGTCACCGGATCGGCACCCTTCGCCGGGCTGCCCGACAACCCGGCCTCCGATCTCCTGCCGCTCTTCGACGGGCGCGAGATCGGCGGTGTGACCCTGCGCTGTATCCGGACACCGGTCAGCCGCGCGCGGCTGCCCGCCCTGAACCGTGACCTGGCGGCGGAGCATCGCCCGGTGTTCTGGGTTGCGCTTGGGCTCGCGACGGGCGAGCCCGGCTTCCGCTTCGAGACGACGGCGATCAACCGCGTCGATTTCGGCGTGGCCGACAACGAGGGAGACCGGCCCACGGACGGCGGCCCGATCGAGCCGGCCGGCCCCGCCGCAAGGTTCGCGACATGGGATGCGCGAGCGCTGGCACGGGGGCTGCTGGCCGCGGACCTGCCCGCCACCGTGTCGCACCATGCCGGGACGCATCTGTGCAATCTCAACCTCTACTGCCTTCTCGGCGCCATGGCCGCGGCGGGCGTGACCGGCCCAGCCGGCTTCCTGCACCTGCCTTATACGACGGCGCAGGTCGCGCGGTTCCTCCGCGAGGGGCCCGAGGGGGGCGATGCCGCGCCGATGACGCCGCGCCTGCTGCCCAGCCTGCCGCAAGAGACCCAGGCCGCGGCGCTGGAACTGACGCTGACGGCCCTTGCAAAGGCCGCACTGATCACAAAGGAGACCCTCCGATGACCGACCAGAAGTTTCCGAAGGCCTACGAGAAGGCCCGCGATGTCGATATCTCGGCGATCCCGGTGATCGACTTCGAGGGTTTCCGCGACGGCTCGGAGAGCACCCGCGCCGCCATCGCCGAGAGGATCGCCGCGGCCTGCGAGACGGTGGGCTTCTTCTATCTCGCCGGGCACGGCGTGCCGCAAAGCCTGATCGACGACACGTTCGGCATGAGCGCGACGTTCTTCGCCCAGCCGTTCGAGGACCGGATGAAGACCGGCGCGACGCTCGACTGGTGGCGCGGCTACGTCCCCTCGAAGCTGGAGGGCGAGGGCGGCCAGGTGGGCGGGGCCATCGAGACCTTCCGCACCATGTTCGAACTGGCGCCCGACGATCCCGACGTGAAGATGGGCAAGCCCATGCACGCGCCGAACCGCTGGCCCGATCATCTGGCGGGCTTCAAGGACACGGTGACGGCCTACCAGGAAAGCCAGCTCGACCTGTCAGTGCATCTGGCGAAGGCCTTCGCCATGGGCCTCGACCTGCCGGAGGACTGGTTCGCACCCTATTACAAGCGCCCGCTGGTGCAGCTGAGCCTCCTGCACTACCGCCCGCCGAAGTCCCAGCGGGAGGAGGACTTCGAGATCGGCGCGGGGGAGCATACGGACACCGGCGCCTTTACCCTCCTGATGCAGGACGACACCGGGGGGCTCGAGGTGGGGCATCTCGAGAACGAGTGGATCTCGGCGCCGCCCATCGCGGGGACCTATGTCATCAACATCGGCGACATGATGATGCGCTGGACCAACGGGCGGTACCGCTCCACGCCGCACCGGGTGGTGAACCGGTCGACGAAGCCGCGCTATTCGATCCCTTTCTTCGCCAATCCCGATTACGACAGTATCATCGCCCCGCCGCCGCAGCTGGTGGAGCCCGGAACGCCGGTGGCCTTTCCGCCGCTCCATTTCGGCGAGTACATGGACGACTTCTACTCCAAGGGCATGGCCTATCTGCGGAAGTGACGGGGGCGCGGGCGTCACTGCGCCCGCGCCGCGCCTTCGGCGAGAGCGGCGAGTTTCGCATAGGCGATATCGGGATCGACGGCGCCGAAGCCCGCGAAGGTGCCGAAACCGCAGTCGGACCCGGCGATCACCCGCTCGCGGCCCACGATGGCCGTGAACCGCTCCAGCCTTTGCGCGACGAGGTCGGGATGCTCGACGAAGTTCGTCGTCGTGTCGACGACGCCGGGCACCAGCACCTTGTCCTCGGGGATATCCGCCTTGCGGTCGCGGAACACCGTCCATTCATGGCCGTGGCGGGGGTTTGACGTCTCGAACAGCACATAGCGCGCGCGGGCGGACATGAGCGTGTCGAACATCTGCGCCATCGGGATATCGCAGATATGGGGCCCCTCGTAGTTGCCCCAGCAGATGTGAATGCGGATCCTTTCCTCAGGCAATCCCTCCAGCGCGTGATTCAGCGCCTCCACATGCTGGCCCGCAATCCTTACGAAGTCCTTGTCGGAGAGATCCGCGAAGAGCATGTGTCGCGACAAGGCCAGATCGGGGCAGTCGAGTTGAAGGTCGAGACCGGCCTCGACGATCGTGCGGTACTCGTCGCGCATCGCATCCGCGAGGGCGGCGAGATAGGCCTCGCGCGTGGGATAATGGGCGTTCTGCAGGAAGAGCGAGATCACCCCCGGCGAGGCCGCGTTCATGAAGCCGTGCGCGATCCCGTGCGCCTCCATCGCGGTCTTTAGGTTGACGATGTCCTTTTGCAGTTCGCCCTGTCCCCTCGATGTCACTTCGCCCACGCACATCGGGCGGGCGAAGCGGGGGGAGCCGTCGTCGCGGGACAAGCGTTTGAGATAATTCGGGAAAAGGCTCAGGTCGGCTGGCGTGTTCCGGGGACTGTCACCGCCGAAGCCGGTGTAGCGGTCCTTCACATAGGTGGCGTAGCTGATCTTCGAGGTCTCGCCGTCGGAGACGATGTCGACGCCTGCAAGCCTTTGACGTCGGACGGTTTCCATCACCGCCTCGGCGATGGTCGCGTCGAACTCCGACGCGTCCGCGGGCTCTCCGCGTTCGCGGGCGAAGAGGGCATCGACCACCCGCTGGCTGCGGGGGAGGCTGCCGACGTGGGTGGTTGCGATGGGGGTCATTTGAGGCCTCTGCGATGTGATGCAAGCCGTGCACGGAGCGTGCACCGGACCGGCACCGCCGGAAACGGACCCTCCGCGATCCGGCGGCGCGCGTCGAGGCCATCGCCGGGAAAGACCGGCTCTCTCACCTGCTCCAGCCCGCAGGAACCCGGGCGGAGCCGCGCACCCTGAGATCGGCGGAAATGGCGATGCGGCGGGGTTCGTCGCACGCCTGCTCGATCTGGTCGATCAGGATCGCGACGGTTTCCGCGACCATGCGGGTCGCGGCCTGACGGACGGTGGTGAGATCGTAGGCGGGCCAGGCGGCGGGGGGCACGTCGTCATAGCCCACGACGGACACGTCACCGGGCACCGACAGCCCCAGTTCGTGGCGCAGCACGTCCATGACGCCGAAAGCCATGTGGTCGTTGGCGACGAAGACGGCGTCGGGCCGGTCGGGCCCGGCAAAGAGAACGCGCGCGGCGGTGCGGGCGGTCTCGAGGCGAAACTCTCCGGCTGCGCGGGAATGGAGCGCGGCGCCGCCACGCGCGAGGCCCGCGAGAAAGCCGAACTCGCGGTCGCGTTGGGTGGAGGCGCCCTCCCAACCGGCGATGTAGGCGATACGGCCGTGGCCCCCGGCGAGCAGGAACTCTGCCACCCGGCGCCCGCCCGCGACGTTGTCGGAGGTAACCGCCGAGAGCGAGGGATCGTCCTGGCTCCGGTTGAAGAGAACCACAGGCACGCCCGCCGCGCGGCATCGGGCCGACAGTTCCGACCCCAGCCCGGCGGAGGCGGCGACGATACCGTCGACCTGATGGTCGAGGATGCGCTCCACGATGTCGTCCACGTTCTCGGCGGTCTGGGAGGCCATGAACAACAGGACGTGATAGCCGCGGTCCTGAAGCAGCTTCGACAGCTTCTCCAGCGCCTCCGGGTAGAAGTAGTTGTCGAGATAGGCGACCACGAGGCCGATGATGCGGCTGCGCCCCGAGGCCATGGTCCGGGCGATGACATTCGGACGGTAACCCAGTTCCGCCGCGGCCTTGCGCACCTTCTGCACGGTCCGGGGCGAGGCGGAGGCCCCGGGGGTGAACACGCGGCTCACGGCGGACTGGGACACGCCGGCGCGCGCCGCCACGTCCGCCGAGGTGATCTTGCGCCCCCGCATCAGTCGGCGGTCCAGCCTCCGTCCACCAGGATCGCCGTGCCGGTGACCAGAGAGGAGGCCGGGGAGGCGAGGTAGAGCACGGCGCCCATGATGTCCTCCGTCTCTCCCACCCGGCCCAGCTTGATCTTCTGCATCAGCCAGTCGCGTTTCGCGGGATCGTCGAATGTCGCCTGGGTGAAGGAGGTGAGGATGAAGGTCGGGCAGACCGTGTTGATGCGGATGCCCTGCGGGCCGAATTCCAGCGCCATCGCCTTGGTGAAGCCTTCGACGGCGAATTTCGACGCGCAGTAGACGGCGCGGTCGAGACCGCCGACATGGCCCATCTGGCTGGAGATGTTGATGAGCGATCCGGGCTTTCCGGCGGCGATCAGCCCCCTGGCCACGGCCTGCGTCAGGAAATAGGCGCCGCGCAGGTTCACGCCCATGACGGTGTCGAAATCCTCGGGCGTCGTCTCGGTCGCCTTGGTGTGCTTCGCCACCCCGGCGGAATTCACGAGAATGTCGAACGGGCCGTGGTCCGCCACGGTGGCGGCGGTCGCCTCCACATCGGCGACGTCGAGCCGGAGGGCGGCTGCCTTCCAACCGCGGGCGGTCATTTCTCCTGTAATTTCTTCCAGCGCCTCGATGCGCCGGGCCGCCAGCGTCACCTCGGCCCCGGCCTCGGCCAGCGCGGTGGCGCAGGCAAGTCCGATGCCCGACGAGGCGCCCGCGACCAGCGCGCGCTGACCGTCGAGCCGGAAGGACGGGGGATTGGGCAGGGTCACCATGTTACTCCGCCGCCTCCCGCGGGGCCGCGCCCTCGCCGTAGGGGACGTTGCGCCCCCCGTAGCGGCGCACGCGGATGTTGCATTGTTCGGCATGGCCCACGAATCCCTCGAGCATGCAGAGCCGCGAGCCGTACTCGCCCACCATGGCGGCGGCCTCGTCGGTCAGCACGCGCTGGTAGGAGTGGGTTTTCAGGAACTTGCCCACCCAGAGCCCGCCGGTATAGCGGCCGGCCTTCTTCGTCGGCAGGGTGTGGTTCGTGCCGATCACCTTGTCGCCGTTGGCCACGTTGGTGCGGGGGCCGAGGAACAGCGCACCGTAACTGTGCATGTGATCAAGAAACCAGTCGTCCTGGTCCGTCATGACCTGCACATGTTCATATGCCATGTCGTTGGCGGTCTCGAGCATCTCCTCGTAGCTGTCGCAGAGGATCACGTCCCCGTAGTCGCGCCACGACACGGAGGCGGTCTCGGCGGTGGGCAGGATCTGCAGGAGGCGGTCCACCTCGGCGAGCGTCTCCTCGGCCAGCTTGCGGGAGTTGGTGATCAGGCAGGCGGGGGAATTGTAGCCGTGCTCAGCCTGGCCGAGGAGGTCGGTGGCGCACATCTCGGCGTCCACGGTGTCGTCGGCGATCAGCATGGTTTCCGTCGGGCCGGCGAAAAGGTCGATGCCCACGCGGCCGTAGAGCTGGCGCTTCGCCTCGGCGACGAAGGCATTCCCGGGGCCGACGAGCATGTGCACGGGCTCGAGGCTCTCCGTGCCCAGCGCCATGGCGCCCACGGCCTGGATACCGCCGAGGCACAGGATCTCGTGCGCGCCGCCCATGTGCATGGCGGCGACGATGGCGGGATGGGGCGCGCCCTTGACCGGCGGGGCGGAGGCCACGATGCGCGGCACGCCGGCCACCGAGGCAGTCAACACCGACATGTGGGCGGAAGCGACCATCGGGAACTTGCCGCCGGGGACGTAGCAGCCCACCGACTGCACCGGGATGTTCCTGTGGCCCAGGATGACGCCCGGCAGCGTCTCGACCTCGATATCCGTCATCGAGGCGCGCTGCGCCTCGGCGAAGGTGCGGATCTGGTCCTGGGCGAACCGGATGTCGGCCATCTCCCTGTCGGAGACCTTCTGCATCGCGGCCTCGATCTCCGAGGACGTCAGGCGAAAGGCCTCGGGAGAATAGCCGTCGAACTTCTCGCTGAGCTCGCGCACGGCGGCGTCGCCTCGGGTCTCGATGTCGGCGAGGATGCCCTCGACGGTCGCGCGGACCTTCGCGTCGTCCTCGGCGCGTTCGGTCTCGGGTTTGCCCTGTTTCAGGCGCTCGATCGGCATGTGTGGTTCCTCCTTGCGGTTCGCGTCGGGCGACCCGCTTTGCATACGAATGCAAGGCCGGACCCTATCCGCAGACAGGGGCAATCGGCAAGGACAACATCGGTCCAGGCCCGATGGATTGCACGCGCTTGCAGACATCCGGCACAGCCCTGCGGGCAAAGAAGGCTGGACCCGGACCGCGCACACGGCACATCCTGTCCGAAGCTATGTCCCTCTCTCGAGCGGAATGCATGATGCGGAGACCTGTCCCGGACCGGCGGCCATGACCCGGGCGTTTCTCTTCGAGACGCGGATCGTTCCGGAGTGGATCGACTACAATGGCCACATGCGGGACGCCTACTTCAACCTCGTCTTCAGCCTCGCGGTGGATGCGCTGCAGGACGAGGTGGGTCTGGGGGAGGCCTACCGAAGGGAAACCGGCTGCACGATCTACCTGCTCGAGGGGCATGTGACCTTTCTGAGGGAGATGAAGGAGGGTGCGGTCGCGAGGGTCGAGACCCGCGTCATCGGCCTCGATTCGAAGCGGTTTCACCTTCACGCGCAGATGTGGGCGGGGGAGAGGCTTGCCGCGGTGGGCGAGTTCATGGAGCTGAACGTCCGTCAGACGCCGGAGCCGCGTGCAGCGCCGATGCCCGACGGGCCGCTCGCCAGGCTGGAGGACGCGCTGGTGCCGCAGGCGGAGGTGGCCGCCCTGCCGCACCGGGCGCGGGCCATGGGGCTGGAGGCCCGATCGGCGGGCTGAGACCGGCCCCCGGACGCCCCAATCCGGCACGGCGAGAAACGTCTTGCCCGGCCCTCGATGTGATGTTATATCATGTCGCATACAGAATAGAGGAGGATGCACCGGCGGGTGTCATCCTCTGTTCATCGTTCTGTCGTCCCAGCTTCAAACGCGCGCCTTAGTCCTCCCCGGGCAACCACACCTGAGGGGGTCCCCATGACGCGATTTCTTGCTTCGGCCGCGGCCGTCGCCCTTGCCACCGCAGCGCAGGCCCAGGACCTGCCGCAGGCGTCCAGCGACTGGTTCGTCGCAGGCCAGACCACGATCCAGGAACTCCTCGATCGCCAGCCCAACACGAACCGCGCCCGCAACGTCATCCTGATGAATGCGGACGGCAACGGTGTCGGCACCAACTACGCCATCCGCCTGTTCATGGGTCAGCAGGAGGGCGGCCTGGGTGAGGACTACGTCCTGCCCTACGAGACGACCGAATGGTATTCGGCTCTGGTCAAGACCTACAACATCAACGCCCAGACCCCGGACAGCGCGCCGACCGCCGGTTCGATGAACACCGGTGTCAAGCAGCGCTTCAACCTGATCAACCTCGGCGAGAACGCGATCACCGAGGATTGCACCACCGAAGCCGGCAACGAGCTGACCACCTTCGCCGAGATCGTCGCGGAGATGGGCAAGTCGGTCGGCGTCGTGTCGACCGCCCGCCTGACCCATGCCACCCCGGCGGCCACCGTGGTCAAGACCGCCTACCGCAACTGGGAGGACGCCGTGCCCGAGGGCTGCGAGAACTCCCGCGACATCGCCACCCAGATGTACGACGCCATGGAGTCCGGACTGCTGGACTTCGCGATGGCGGGTGGCTTCCGCCATTTCGCGCCCGAGGGCTTCGAGATGGACGGCCTGACGGGAGGCCGCCCGGACGACGTGAACCTGATCGAGCAGGCGCAGGCCTTCGGCACGCAGTTCGTGACAAATACCGAAGGCTTCGAGGCGCTGGTCCTCGACCACTCCACCCCGGTCCTCGGGCTGTTCGAGAACAGCCACATGCAGTACGAGTTCGACCGCACCGACGAGCCCTCGCTTTCCGAGATGACCGCCGCGGCGATCGAGTATCTCTCGAACAACGAGGACGGCTACTACCTGCAGATCGAGGCCGGCCGCGTCGACCACGCCCTGCACGGCGGCAACCTGCACCGAGTCCTCGTGGACGGCGTGGCCTTCGCCAACGCGGTCGCGACCGCGATGGAGCTGACCGACCCCGCCGACACGCTGATCATCGTCACCGCCGACCACGAGCACGCCATCGCCTTCAACGGCTATTGCGGCCGCGGATCGTCGATCACGGGCCTGTGCTACGGGATCGACAACGAGGGCATCCAGCACAACGGCGAAGCCGAGCTGGGCGACGACGGCCTGCCCTACACCGTCGCGGGCTTCCTGAACGGCGCGGGATCGGTCCTGGCCCCGTCCGGCGACGGCAACGCGTTCGTCGGCTCGCGTCCCGAGCTGAGCCAGGAAGAGGCCACCGATCCGGACTACCTGCAGCAGGCCCTGATCCCGATGTCGTCGGAGACCCATTCCGGCGAGGACGTGGCCGTCTATGCCCGCGGTCCCTTCGCGCATCTCTTCGACGGCACAATCGAGCAGAACGTGATCTTCCACGTCATGCACCACGCCGCCGTCGTGGCCGAATAAGTCTCCCGCGTTCGCCGGGGCAGGGCCGTCCGCAGGGGCGGCCCTGTCCGTTCGTGCGGCAGCGGTCCGGTGCCGCTGTCATCGAAATTTCATCGCTTTCCCGCCCGGTCCATCTGCCAGAGCCGCGCGCGGGACGCTATGTTGCGGGCGAAGCGACGTCCGCCCGTTCCGAGACCCGACGATCGAGAAAGGGAACATTGCCATGCTGCGCCGCACCTTCCTGATGTCCTCCGCCGCTCTGCCGCTGGCCGCGCCCGCTTTCGCCCAGGCCAACCCGATGATGGTGCGCGAGCTCTACGAGCGGGACGGCAGCCTCACGCAATGGGCGCTCGACAACGAGGGCCGGCGTGTCCGTTTCCGGGGCTTCATGGCGCCGCCCCTGAAGGCCGAGGCGCAGTTCTTCGTGCTGACCCAGCGCCCCATGGCGGTCTGTCCGTTCTGCGAGACCGCCGCCGAATGGCCCGACGACATCATGGCGATCTATACCAAGCGCGTCGTCGATCCTGTCTACTATACCGTGGGCATCGAGGTGGAAGGCGTGCTGGAGATTGGCGAATACCGCGACCCGGACACCGGCTTTCTCAGCCTCGTGCGGCTCTCCGACGCGACCTATGGCTGAGGGCCTGCCGCTCACGGTGCGGGACCTCGCCGTGAGCGGCGAGCGCGGCCGCACGATCCTGTCGCTGGCATCGCTCGATCTCGCGCCCGGCACGGCGCTGGGCGTGGAGGGTCCGTCGGGCGCGGGAAAGTCCACGCTGATCTACGCCCTCGCGGGCCTCGCCACCCGGGTGGAGGGCGCCGTCACCTGGGGCCGCACGGACCTGCTCTCCCTGGGTCCCGAGGCGCGCGCGCGGTTCCGGTCGGAACGGGTCGGGCTGATCTTCCAGGACTTCCTGCTGTTCGACGAGCTGGGCGCCGAGGCCAACGCCGCGATCCTCGCCAGCTTCACCCCGCGCACCGGACGGGGCGCCATCCGCGGGCAGGCGCGTGACCTTCTCGACCGGCTCGGCGTGCCGCGCGCGGCACGCACCGTCGCCAGCTATTCAGGCGGCGAACGGCAGCGCGTGGCCGTGGCCCGGGCGCTCGCTCACGACCCGATGATCGTCATCGCAGACGAGCCCACCGCCGCCCTGCACCGGCAGGCCGCCGACGCGCTGACCGACGACCTTCTGACCGCCGTGCGCGAACGGGGCCGCACCCTGATCGTGGCGAGCCACGACGAGCGGCTCCTCGCCCGGATGGACAGGAGGCTGCGGCTGGTGGACGGCGCCCTGGCGGAGGCCGCGTGATGGACTGGTGGCGCAGTCTTCCGGCAGGCGGGCAGGACACGCTCATCGTGGTGGCGCTGCTGCTGCCCTCGCTGATCGTGGCCGGGCTCGTGCTGTCGCGCCTGACGCCCTGGCCGCTGGTCCGGGCGCTGCTCTGGCGGTTCCGCTGGGCCAACGGCGTCTTCGTGGCGCTGATCGCGATATCCGTGGGCATGGGGATCGGCCTCATCGCGCAGGAGCGGGGGCTGCGGCAGGGCACGGCACAGGCCGCGGACAAGTTCGACATGATCGTCTCCGCCCCCGGATCCGAGCTGACGATGATGCTGGCAGCGGTGTTCCTGCAGCCCTCCGACGTGCCGCTGCTGGACGGCGAGATCTACAACGAGGTGACCAACCATCCCCGGGTCGACGTGGCCGCACCCCTCGGCTTCGGCGACAGCTACGAGGGCGCGCCGGTGATCGGCACCATCGCGGACTTCGTGACCTACCTCAGCGACGACCGCATCGAGGGCCGGATGTGGCAGGACCCGTTCGAAGCCATCGCCGGAGCGGCGGCGCCCGTGGACATCGGCGATGTCTTCGTGCCGGCCCACGGCCACGGCGCCTCGGCCGATCCGGACGCCCACAGCGACGAATACACCGTCGTGGGGCGCATCGCCCGAACCGGATCGCCCTGGGACCGGGCGATCATGGTCCCGATCGAAAGCGTCTGGGCCGTGCACGGTCTGGCGGACGGCCATGCGCCCGAGGACGAGGAACGGCTCGGCCCGCCCTACGACGCCGCCTATTTCCCCGGGACCCCCGCCATCGTGGTGCGCGCCGAGAGCCTGCCCGCGACCTACGCCCTGCGCTCCGAGTTCAGCCGCGACAGCGAGACCATGGCGTTCTTTCCGGGCACCGTCCTGTCGAACCTCTACCGGGTGATGGGCGACGTGCGGCAGGCCATGTCGATCCTGACGCTGGTGACGCAGATGCTGGTGGCGGCGAGCGTGCTCCTGGGCCTCTTCATCCTCTCGCGCCTCTTCCGCCGACAACTGGCCCTGTTGCGGGCCCTGGGCGCCCCGGCGAGGTTCGTGCTGGCGGTGGTCTGGTCCTATGCCGCGTCGCTGCTGGTCACGGGCGCGGTGCTGGGGCTGGCGCTGGGCTACGGCACGGCGGCGGTGCTCAGCCGCATCGTGACCCAGCGGACGGATATCCTCGTTCAGGCCAGCATCGGCTGGACGGAGATCCACCTCGTCGCGGCATTCCTGTCGGCCACGCTGCTGCTGTCGCTGATTCCCGCCTGGTCGGTCCTGCGCACGCCGGTGATGTCGGCGCTCAGGTCCTGAGGAGCGTGTCGCCGGGGTCGAGCGAGGGCTCGAGCTCCACCACTTCGGAGGCGAGCGTGGCGTCGAGCTGGCGGGCGAGCACCATCTGCGCCGCCCTCTGCCCGATCTCGCGGCGGCAGGCGTCGGTGGTTGCGAGCCGGCGCGGCAGGCCCTCGAGCAGCTCTACCCCGTTGAACCCCGCGAGGCCCACGCGGCCCGGGATGTCGATGCCCTTCTCCAGGAGGTAGAGCAGCCCGCCCGCGCCGATCATGTCATTGGAATAGTACAGGAAATCGAGATCGGGCGTGCGCCCCAGCATGGCCGCGGTCATCTCCCGGCCCTTGGCCAGCGCCGATCCGCCGGAATAGAACTCCTGGTCCGCCATCTCGATTCCCGCCTTGCCCAGCGCCCGGGTGAAGCCCTCGAAGCGCTTGCGGGCCCGGTGGTCGAGCGGCATCTTCGTGCCCATGAAGCCCACGCGGCGATAACCTTGGGCGATGATCGCCTCCGCCATATGGCGGCCGGCGCGGCGGTGCGAGATGCCGACGCAGCAGTCGATGGGCTCGCCGTCGGTGTCCATGATCTCCACCACCGGGCAGCCGGCGTTGTGCAGCATCGCCTGGGCGGTTTCGGAATGCTCGAGCCCCGCCACGATCACGCCGGCAGGGCGCCAGGACAGCATCTCGAAAAGGACCTTCTCCTCCTTGTCCTGCCCGTAGTCGGTGACACCCACCACGGGTTGCAGTGCCGTGGTCTCGAGCGTTTCCGAGATGCCGGAGAGGACCTCGGGAAAGACCATGTTCTTCAGCGAGGGGATCACCACGGCCACGAGGTTGACCCGGCTCGACGCCAGCGCGCCCGCGATCTTGTTGGGCACGTAGCCCAGCCGCTTCGCCGCCTCCTGCACCCGGGCGCGGGTGGCCTCGCTCACGTCGCCCTTGTTGCGCAGCACCCGGCTGACGGTCATTTCGCTCACCCCCGACGCTTCGGAGACGTCGCGCAGGGTCAGCGGTCGGCGGGGGGGCGTTGTCACGGTCGTGCGTCTCCGGTGGCCTCTGCGCAAGAGTGTTACGCCCTCGCCCGCCGATCTCCAACCCGTTCCCGCCGCCGTTGACCGCAGGCGCCCGAGAGGGCAAGACCAGGGAGACGACCCCGTGGCTCAACTGGATAGAGCAGCCCCCTCCTAAGGGGCAGGTTGCAGGTTCGAATCCTGCCGGGGTCGCCATCTTCCCCCTCGGCCGGAGCGCGGCCTCAGCCGACCGACAGCGCGAACCCCGCACAGGGGTGGTCGAGCAGATCCAGAAGCTCGTCGTCGAGCTTCATGAGGGTGATCGACGCGCCCACCATGTCGAGCGAGGTGCAGTAATGGCCCACGAGATTCCGGACGGCCACAGCCCGGCGCGCCGAAAGCCGCTCGTGGACCCGGCGCGCCATGATCAGAAGCTCCATCATGGGCGTGCCGCCGAGCGAGTTGACCAGCAGCGCGACCCGGTCGCCGGCGGAGAGGTTCATCTCGGAGAAGAGCCGGTCGCAGATGTGGTCCACCGCCAGATCCGCGGCCGTGATGCCTGTCCGGAGCACGCCGGGCTCCCCGTGGATGCCGATGCCCACCTCCATCTCGTCCGCGCCGATCTGGAAGCTCGGCCGCTGCGTCTCCGGCAGCGAACAGGATTCGAGCCCGATCCCCATGGTGAAGGTCGCGCCGTTCGCCTTGCGGGCGAGGCGTTCGCATTCGTCCAGCCCGTACATCCGGTCGCAGGCCGCGCCCGCCACCTTGAAGACGAAGACGTTGCCCGCGGTTCCCCGCCGCCCCTGGCGCTGTTCGGGCGGGGAGGAGGCGACGTCGTCTGTCGTGAGGATCGTGCGCACGTCGATTCCGTCCGCGGCAGCCATCTCGGCGGCCATCTCGAAGTTCATCACGTCGCCGGTGTAGTTGCCGTAGATGTAGAGGACGCCGGCGCCGGCAGAGGCGGCGCGGGTGCAGGTCAGCACCCGGTCCGGCGGGGGGGAGGCAAAGACGTTGCCCACGGCCACGGCATCGGCGAGCCCCTTCCCGACATACCCCAGAAAGCAGGGTTCGTGCCCGGCGCCGCCGCCGATGACGAGGCCGACCTTGCCCTCCCGCGGGGCTGCGCAGGACCGGATCGCCCGCAGCGAGCCGTCGATCGGCTCGATGACCTCGGGAAAGGCCCTGAGCGCCCCGTCGAGGGATTCCGAGACCGCATCTCGCGGCGCGTTGAGAAACTTCTTGATGACCGTGCGCGGCGCGATCTCCGGCCTGTCGGTCCGGGCCCGGCGGGCCGCCGAGGGGGCAGAGGTCTGGACCCCGTCCGCCCGCAGGATGCCCTCGCCCGTCGCGGCATCGGTCACCAGGATGCTGGCATACCCGCCCCGGAGAGCAGCCAGCATCGCAGGGACCTTGTCATAGCCGCCGGCCACCGCGATCCGCGTCCTGACCTTGCGCAGGCGGTCGAGGCCGATCCCGATGGTCCGGTCCCCCAGTGGCCCTTCCACGGGAGAGCCGTGGGCATCGATGAAGCGCCCCGCGACGGAACCCACCGCGCGCCTGTAATGGTCGTGCTGCTCGACCGAGTTCTCGAAGAATCCGCTCTGGTGGATCGTGGAATCCGGTCGCAGGGAGGAGATGCCGAAGACGATCCGGTTGACCGCGTCGAGGGCGGAGATCTGTTCCGACACGACGGGTTCGGCCAGCAGGATGCGCCGCGCCTGTGCCGAGGACACGATTGCCGGGGCGGAGATCGAGATACAGCGCGCCCCCAGCGACTCGGCAAGCTGCGTGGCGCAGGCCTCCGGCGTGTAGGGGATCACGGCCGTGGTCCCGCCGGTGGCCTGGACCACCCGCAGATCGCTCAGACCGCTGCGCCGCACGGCCCTGGCCACCGCCAGCATGGTCCGGCCCCAGGTGATGCCGACGGTGTCGCCGGAATGGACCAGCCGTTCCAGCGCCTGCGCCCCCGCCGCGCCCAGACGGTCGATCAGCGACCGCGCTCCGCCCTCGCCCGGGATCACGAGGCATTCCTCCAGGCCGAAATGCTCTTGCAGCTGCCGGGCGACCGAGAGCGACTTGAAGCGTTCGGCCGCGATGGAGATGTTGACGATCCCGGCGGCCCGGGCATCGGCGAGATAGCTGTTCACGGTGGGGCGGGAGACGTTCATCGCCTCGGCGATCTCGCCCTGGGTCAGGCCCTCCTCGTAGTAGAGCCAGCTGGCCCAGAGCAACGGGTCGTCGTTGAACCGCAGCGGCGGGCCGGCCTGTCCGGCGGCGGCAGACTGGGCTCCGCGCCCCCGGGTCGTCCCGGTCTTCTGCCGGCGCGTCGCGGACCCCGCCATCAGGCGCCGATGCCGGCAGGCCGCGGACCGACGGCCTCCGCGAATCCCTCGAGGATCAGCGCCGCCGAGACCGCGCCCGGATCGCGATGGCCAAGGCTCCGCTCCTTCAGTCGCGCGGCCCGGCCGCGGGAGGCGATCATCGTGGCCGTGGCCTCCGCGCCGGCGCGGGCGCTCGCGGCCGCCCGCCAGGCGGCCTCGGAAACGCTCGCCCCCTCGCGCAGCGCCAGCTCCGCCGCGTGAACGGCGGGCAACCAGGCATCCAGCATCGTCTTGTCGCCCGGCCCCGCCTTGCCGCGCCGCGCGATGCCCCCCGCCATGGCGGCGAGGAACTCCGGTGACCTGTCCAGCGGCAACGGCCCCCGGTCGAGCGCCTTGGCCGCGTCGAGCATGGCGGTGGCATAGAGCGGGCCGACCGTTGCGCCGACATCCCCCAGGAATGCCGCTGCGGCCTCCCGCATCAGCGCGGCCGGATCCTCCGGAACATGCCGCCCCCCCCGGACCAGAGCCGCGACGGCCGCGAATCCGTTCGCCATTGAGGAGCCGTGGTCCCCGTCTCCGATCTCCCCGTCGAGGTGACAGAGCTCGTCCCGCTGCGCGTCGAGCCGCGCGGCGGCGGCCTGGAAGAAGCGCGCGAGAAAGTCGGTATCGATCCGGCCCATGGCCATTTCATGAGCCAAATCGGCGCCCCCGACAAGGCGCGGGGGCATCAGCCGAGACGGCGGGCGACGCCGTCCGCAAGCGCGGTGAGGATCATGCAGCACGATGTCGCTCCGGCGTCGAGAACCCCGCGGGACCGCTCGCCGAGGCGGCTCGACCGGCCGACCCTGGCCACCATGTCCTTCGTGGCGTCACGCCCTTCGGCCGCGGCGGACTTCATCGCCTCGAGCTTCGCGGCAAACTCGCCCGCCGTACCGGCAAACGCATCGACCGCGGGACACAGCGTGTCGAGCAGCGTCTTGTCGCCGACCTGCGCCTCGCCGATGGCCATGACGCCGTCCCGGCCGGCCGCGAGCATTGCGCCGAAAGCCTCGGCATCGACGGTGTCCTGGCCGGCGATCGCGCTCGCCATGTCATCGAACATCATCCCGTAGAGCGGCCCCATGGACCCGCCGATCTCCGACATCAGCACGTCGGACAGCTTCGAGAACCCGGCATCCAGAGTATCGCCGTCCGCGACCCGCTCCGCGGCCCGGCCGAATCCCTTGGCCATGTTGTTGCCGTGGTCGCCGTCACCGATCCGGCCGTCGATTTCGGAGAGATACGCCTTGTTGGCCACGATCACCGCGGCGATCTCCCGCACGATCGCGCCGGCGCCGGCGTTGGCGAAACCGCTCATGCCGACACCCCCAGTCCCGGGCTTGCCGCCTCGGCCGCCAGGAGGGCCTTCAGGTCCTCGTCGAGCTTCATGACGGTCAGCGTCGCGCCCATCATCTCCAGCGAGGTGAAGTAGTTCCCGACGAAGGGCTTGTGGACCCGGATACGGCGCTCCGAGAGCTGGCTTTCGATCCGGTTGTAGAGGACATAGAGCTCGTTCACCGGCGTCGCGCCCAGACCGGAGACCAGGACGCAGACCTCGTCGCCCGCGCCGAGGTCGTGATCGTCGAGGACGATCCGCAGCATCTCGTCCGCAACCCCGTCGGCGGAGGCGAGGTCGACCACCTCCCGTCCCGGTTCGCCGTGATGCCCGATGCCGATCTCCATGCGACCCGCAGGGATCTCGAAGTTCGGCTTCCCGTTGGCCGGCAAGGTGCACGGCGCGAGCCCCACGCCGACCGAACGCGTGGCATCGAGCGCCTTCTGCGCCGCCGCCTGGACCTCGCGGACCGAGGCGCCCTGCGCGGCCTTCGCGCCGCCGATCTTCCACATCAGGATCTCGCCGGCCACGCCGCGCCGCTTGTCGCGCTCTTCCGGCGGGGCCGAGCAGATATCGTCGTTGGCGACGACCGTGAGCACCTCGATGCCCTCCTTCGCGGCCATGCGGGCGGCCATCTTCACGTTCATGTTGTCGCCAGCATAGTTCCCGTAGAGCACGCAGACGCCGCTGCCGCCGTCGGCCGCCCTGATGGCGTCGAGGAAGCTCTTGGCGGTCGGGGAGGAGAACAGCTCTCCCACCGCCACCGCGTCGACCATGTTGCGGCCGGTATAGCCGATGAAGGCCGGCTCGTGGCCGGAACCGCCCCCGGTCACGATGCCGACCTTGCCCGCCACCGGGGCGCCCTGCGCGACGACCACGCGCGCGTTTTCGGGGTGCTGCCGCACCAGATCGCCATGCGCCTTGACGAAGCCGCGCACGGTCTCGTCCACGATGTCGTCGGGGTCGTTGATGAATCTCTGCATTTTCCCTCTCGTATCCGGCCCACCCCCGGACTCACCTGACGGTGAACCCGCCGTCGATCAGAAGATCGGCACCGTTGATCATGTCCGCACCGCCCGACGCGAGGAACACCGCAGCCGCCGCGATCTCCTCCGGTTCGGCGAACCGGCCGGAGGGGATCTGGGCCTTCATCGCCTCGCCTTTCGGCCCCTCCCAGGCCTTGCGACCGAGTTCGGTGAGAACCACCGTGGGCGAGATCGAGTTGACGCAGATGCCGTGCAGTCCCCATTCGAGGGCCATCACCTTGGTCATCCCGAGGACGCCGAACTTCGAGGCGCAGTAGGCGAGGTGTCCCTCGATGGCGACGGTCGCAGCCTGGCTGGCGAGGTTGACGATCTTGCCGCCGCCCTGCGCGATCATCCGACGCGCCACGGCCTGCGCCATCAGGAAGCTGCCGGTCAGGTTCACGTCGAGCGTGCGCTGCCACGCGGCGAGGCCGAGCTCCTCGGCCGGGGCGAGATCCACGATCCCCGCGCTGTTCACGAGGATGTCGATGCGGCCGAAGGCGTCGGCAACTGCGCTCACGCAGGTCTCCGCGCTCACGGCCTCGGCCACGTTGCAGCCGAAGGCCTGCGCCGCCCCGCCGAGCGCCTCGGCCTTCTCGCGCGCGCGGGTCTCGTCGAGATCGCAGAGCGCGAGCTTCACGCCCTTGGCGGCATAGGCCTCGGCGATGGCCGCGCCGATCCCGGAGGCGGCGCCGGTGACGAGGGCGACCTTGCCCTCGAGCGGAAAGTCGAAATTCATCTGCCGGTTCTCCGTTGGGTGGCGGCCGGCCCGGGAAAGCCCGGGCCGGCCGCCATTGCCGTTACTGCCGCATCTCGAGGAGGGCGTCGACGTTGTCGAGCGTCACCGGGGTCCACGGCACGTTGTACTCGGCATCCGCGCCATCGTTCCACGGCATGTCGGGATACTGCTCCCAGATGTCGGACTGCGGCTCATAGCTCTCGTCCGCCGCCTTCAGCACGACGTCGAGAGCGCCCTGCGCCTGGGCTCGGGCATCCTGAAGGATCGAGGCCATGTCGCCCGCCTTCACCGCCATCAGCGCGTCTGTCACGCCATCGATGCCGGCGATGGCGAAGTCCTGCGGCTCGAGCCCCGCGCCCCGGATCGCCTCGATCGCGCCGAGCGCCATCTCGTCGTTCTGGCCGATCACCCCGTCGATCTGGTCGGGGTGCGCAGTGAGCCAGTTCTCCATGAGGGTCTGCGCCTCGGCGCGCGACCAGTTCGCGGTCTGCCGCTCCAGCACCTCGACGTCGGGGCACTCCTCGAGGGCCATGAGGTTGCCCTCGAGCCGGCTGATCTGGGCGGACTGTCCGATGGGCCCCTCGAGGATCACGACATTGCCCTCGCAGCCGATCTGGTCGAGAACGTAGCGCGCCTCCATGTAGCCGGACTGCACGTCGTCGGAGCCGACATAGGCCGTCAGCAGGTCGCTGTTGACCCGCGTGTTAGACCCCACGACCGGGATACCGGCGTCGGCCGCGGCCTGAACGGCCGTGGCGCCAGCCTCGATGTCGATGGGCACGAAGATGATCGCGTCGAACTGCTGCGTGATCATCGTCTCGAACTGCTCCTGCTGGACCAGGGCGTCGTAGCGGCCGTCGAAGATCGTCAGCTCGACATCGCCGGACTGCACCGCCGGGTGCTGTTCCAGCGCCTCGGACCAGATCTGCATGAACTCGGCCTGAAGCCCGTAGACGGCCGCGCCGACCCTGATCGGGTCGTCCTGGGCCATGACGGGAGCGGCCGCGAGGGCCATGGCGGTCGTCAGACCCAGCAGTTTCATCGTCTTCATGACAGGTTTCCTCCCTGGTTTCGAAAAGGTGCCCGGCCCCGCCGGACAGCAGGCGGCGCGCTCACGCCCGCCTGTTTCGCGACTGGTCGAGCAGCACGGCCGCCACGATCAGGACGCCTTTGATGACCTGCTGGTAGTAGGATTCCACTCCCATCAGATCGAGACCGTTGTTCACCACCCCAATCAGCAGCGCCCCGATCAGGGTGCCCCCGACATGCCCGACCCCGCCGGCGAGGCTCGTGCCGCCGATGACCACCGCGGCGATCGCGTCGAGCTCGTAGGCGATGCCCGCCTGCGGCAGCGCCGAGCCCGTCCGCGCGGCGAGGATCATCCCGGCGAGACCCGCCAGCGCGCCCGAGATGACGTAGACGGAAAAGCGGATGCGCGTGACGTTGATCCCCGACACGGTCGCGGCATGGGGATTGCCCCCCGCGGCATAGACGCGCCGCCCGAACCGCGTGGACGACAGCACGTACCACGACACGAAGAAGACCGCGGCGAAGATCACCACCGGCAGCGGGATCCCCCAGACGTCGCCCGTCCCGATCCAGCGGTAGCCGTCGGTCAGCGCGGGGATCGGCCGGCCGCCGGAGGCGAGGAGCGTCAGCCCCCGCGCCGCCGAGAGCATCCCGAGCGTCGCAACGAAGGCCGGGACATTGTAGCGCGCGACCAGCACCCCCGAGACCGCCCCGGCGCCCATGCCCACGCCGATACCGATCACCAGCGCGATCACCGCAGGATAGGGACCGCCTGCGATCGACGCGATGGACGAGGTCGTGGCGAACGTCGCCGAGACAACCCCAGCGAGCGCCACGACCGAGCCCACCGACAGGTCGATGCCCCGCGTCAGGATGACGAAGGTCATGCCGATGGCGAGGATGCCGTTGATGGAGGTCTGTCGCAGGACATTGACGATGTTGCGGGTCGTCAGGAAGTACTCGTTGGCGATCGAGAGAACCACGCAGAGGAGGACCAGCGCGATCAGGATGCCGAACCGCTGGACATAGGCGGACACCCGGGCCCGGTGGCCCGCGGCGTTCGTCGTCTCGGTTCCCGATCCGGCCGCCGCCGGCGTCATCTCTTCGCTCATCGCCTGTCTCTCCTCCCGGCCCGTCGGACCGCCTTGTCATGCGGCCAGATGGACCAGCTCTTCCGCCGTCATCGCGGCGCGGCTCAGCTCGCCCGCGATGCGCCCGTCCTTCATCACGATCACCCGGTCGGCCATGCCCAGCACCTCGTCGGTCTCCGACGAGATCATCAGCACGGTGCCGCCCGCCGCGGCGAAATCCGACATGATCCGGTAGATCTCGCGCTTGGCGCCCACGTCGACGCCCCGCGTGGGCTCGTCGAGCAGCAGGACCTTCGGATCGGTCATGAACCACTTGCCCAGCACGACCTTCTGCTGGTTGCCCCCCGACAGGCCCGACACCTCGAGCTGATCTCCGCTCGTCTTGACGCCGAAAAGGTCGATCATCCGCTGCGCCGCGCGCTTCTCCGCGGCAACGCTCATGTTGACCCCCCGCGACAGGGCCGGCAGGCTCGCCATGCAGAGGTTGTTCCGGACCGAGGCCAGGAGCACGAGCCCGCTCTCCTTGCGGTCCTCAGTGACGAAGGCCAGGCCCTTCGCGATGGCATCCGCCGGGGCGCGGACCCTGAGGTCCTCGCCATCCAGCCGCACCGTGCCGGCCCGGTGCGCGCTCAGCCCGAAGAGCCGCTCGAAGATTTCCGTCCGCCCCGACCCCATCAGCCCGTAGAAGGCGAGGATCTCCCCCCGCCGCGCTTCGAAGGACACGTCCCGGACGCCGTTCCGCCCGTCGATCCCCGAGACGGCCAGCGCGATCTCGTCGGTCGGCCGGTTCTCCTTGACGAATTCCTCGGTCAGCGGCCGGCCCACGATCATCCGGATCAGGTCGCCCTTGCCCACGTCGCCGATGGCCCCGTCCGCCACATAGGCCCCGTCGCGGAAGACCGTGTAGCTGTCCGCAATGTCGAAGATCTCCGACAGCCGGTGACTGACGTAGATCACGCCCTTGCCCTGCGCCTTCAGCCGGCGGATCGCGGCGAACAGGTGGTCCGCCTCGCTCTCGCCCAGGGCCGAGGTCGGCTCGTCCATGATGATGACCTCGGCGTCGTAGGACAGCGCCTTGGCGATCTCCACGAGCTGCAGCTTCGCGACGCTCAGGTCCATCATCAGCGCGGTCGGCGGAATGTCGAAGCCGAGCTGGTCCAGAAGCTCCTTCGCGCGGGCGTTCATGCTGCGGAAGTCGACACGCCCGAAGGCGCGCAACGGCTCGCGCCCGAGAAAGATGTTCTCGGCGACGGTCATCGCCGGAACCGGGCTCAGCTCCTGCTCGATGATCGAGATGCCGTTCTCGAGCGCCTCGCCGGGCGACGCGAAATGCACCTCGCGTCCGTTCCGGCGGATCGTTCCGGCGTCGCGCTGCTGGATCCCCATGACGATGGTCAGGAAAGTCGACTTGCCCGCGCCGTTACCGCCGCAGAGCGCATGGACGCTTCCCCGCTCGAGCCGGAAGCGGCCGTCCCAGAGAGCGGCCACGCCTCCGAAGGACTTCTTGAGACCGCTGACCTCCAGCAGAACGTCGCCCATGTTGCCTCCTCCCCGAGAACATGTGCCGATGCATCATTTGTCGCATCGCTTCTGACATTTGTCAAACCAACTTGGAGAGATGTAAGGGAAAGGTTCTTTTTAGATTTCCCATCAATTACTTACGCTCCCACTGCCGGACCCGTTCGGACGTGGGTCTGGCCGGCGGGCGCCTGTCCATGCCCGCCTGGGGGGCGCTCCGCCCAGTTTGGGCCGGCCCCCCCCCGGACGACGGTCCGCCCCTGCGGTCGTTAACCTGTTGTTAAGGTTTTGCGCGACGGCGCCCGAGCGGCGCGGTAAGGCGTCCCCGGCATGTCTGTCGGAGGTTCCATGAGTAACGCGCGCACAGCAGTGCTGGACGAGATGACCGAATTCGCCATCGAGGAGCTTCTGTCGGGGCGGCCCGAGCGACCCGCGGCGCTGGTGCGGCGCATGGCGGAGCGATGGCCGGAAGAGCCGGCGCTGGGTCTCGTCTTCGCCGTCACCTCGGCCGTCGCGGGGATCGAGGACAGCTTCGGAGGCGCCGCGCCGCAGGAGCCGGTGATCAGTCTCGGCTACCGGATCGCGGCCTTGGCGGCGGCGGATGTCCACGCGATCCAGGCCATGGGTCATGTCCCCGCCTTGGCGGAGGACCTCCTGCACTTCTGGCGTCGGTCCGATCCCGCCTATTTCGGCCCGAGGGGACGGTAGGTCGCGACGACCTGCGCCATGTCCGGGGCGGATGGTGTTGTGGGGGGTGCGGAGCGGAAGCCCGGCCCGCGGCTGAGAGGCGTACCGGAACGCCCGGGCAGGCCGGGCTTCTGCCCGGCACATGGCAAGGCGGGGCGCGCGGGTCAGAACGGTGTCACAGCACCCGGATCACGCTCTTGTCGATGGCCAGCATGTAACCCTGACGAGCGATGTTCTTGACCAGCAGCTCGGAGATCATCTGGTTCCCGAGGCTGTCCCGCAGGCGTTTGATACGCGTGGCCCCTGCCGCCTCGTCGCAGTCGTGGGCGGGACGGCCCGAGATGACCGCCTCGATCTCCGCGCCCGTCATCACCTCGTCGTCGAGCCGCGCCTCGGCCAGCACCGAGAGCGTTTCCATCGCAGCGGGCGTCAGCTTGAACTCGAAGTTGTTGAGATAGACGAGGTTCTGCTCCCGCGCGAGGGTCAGGGCATTCACCTCTATCCCCTTCTGGGCGATCTGCCCCATCCGCCGGTTCAGCGCGATCAGCATGACGACGAAGGTCAGCGCCGCGATCATCAGGCCCGATGCGAAGATCAGCAGCACGAAGATGATGTAGCGGTAGCTCGACAGCACGTCGGAAAACGCCTGGGACGAGCTGACCATGACCTTCATCAGCTCGAGCTCCGCCGGGCTGGTCAGATCGGCCTCCACCACGATGCGGTTCGCCAGCGCCTCGAAGGCGGTGGCGCTGGGCAGGCCCGTCAGCAGGAAGTATCCCGCCCCCGCGAGGATCAGCGCGATCGCGGCGAGGCCGATGGCGACGGCGCGGACGCCGGTCTGGCGGGTCTCAATAGCGGAGGTAGAAATTTCCCGCATCGGTTCTCCTCGATTCGGCGCCGGCACTGTCGAAGGTGCCGCGAACGACGAGGAGTTGCCAGCCGGCTTCGGCGAGACGGTCCCGAAGCTCCTCGGTGGCGGCGGGCACGGTGCAGTCGCCCCGGATCTCCGCCACACCGTAATGGAGGTCGTAGGGGTCCGATTGCGATGCGGTGTAATCGGCATAGCAGGAGGCCTGGGCCGCCGCCGATGAGGCGAGACCGAGGGCGAGCGCGAAGGCGAGGGCAAGACGTGTCATGACCGGACCCTGCGCCCGCGGAACGTGCTATTCAATAGCGGGAGATCCCCGCTGGCCGCCATCGCCCGGCAATCCGACGTTATTGCCCGGCAACGCCGGCGGGCTGCACCCTCGGTGCGCAATCCGCGTTCGACGAACGGACATGACCGAAAGGAGTCGCAGATGCTCAGAGAGGGACTTTCCCGCCTCACCGCTGTCGTCCTCAGCGCCGCCCTTGCCCTCGGCACGATGGCCCCCGCCCCTGCCGCCGCGGAGGGGCGAAGCGAGGACCGGCAAGGCGCGCAGGATACCGCCGCGCTTCTGTTCTTCGGGCTCGCGGCCGCGGCGCTGATCGCGCATCTCGCCAGCAAGGATGACGACGACCGCAAGGACGACGCGCCGCGCATCCGGATACCGCCCCCCGACGACCGCGGCGGGGACGGGTTCGGCGACCACGGGCCGGGCATCCATGTCCCGCCTCCCGACGACCGCGCGCTCCCGATCTCGTGCGTGAACCGCGTGCTGAGCCCCGATGGCACGATCACGCCCCTCTACATCCGCAACTGCCTCGCCCGGGAGGGTGTGGACGTGAACAGGCTTCCCCGGCAGTGCTACCGGGAGGTCATGGGCCGGCAGAACAACCTGCGTCACGGCTTCGTCACGCGGTGCCTTGCCCGCCACGGCTATTATTCGCCGGACCTGCAATAGTCCTTCGAGCAGTCGGCGCGCCAGGCATCGCGCCGGCAAAGGGGGCGAGGGTCGGATGCCCTCGCCCCCTTTTTGTCTTGCGGTCCGGAGCCGGGCGCGGTTTGCCTGAGGCATGACCGGGACAGCCGACTTCACGCGCGAGGCAGACGCCACGGCCCGCGGCTTTCTCGCCGTGGCGGGCGTGGACGAGGTGGGACGCGGTCCCCTGGCCGGTCCGGTGACGGCGGCGGCGGTGATCTTCGACCCGCGGCGCATCCCCGACGGCATCGCAGACAGCAAGACGCTCACGCGGCCGGCGCGGGAGAGGCTGGCGGAGGAGATTCGCGCGGTGGCGCGGGTCGCCGTCGCCCATGCCTCGGTGGAGGAGATCGACCGGCTCAACATCCTGCGCGCCGCCCATCTGGCCATGTGCCGGGCGATGCAGGCGGTGGGGGCGGATTACGCGCTGATCGACGGCCCGCACCTGCCGCGGGAGATGACCTGCCCCGGGGTCGCCCTGGTCAAGGGAGACGCGCTCTGCGTCTCGATCGCCGCGGCCTCCATCGTGGCCAAGGTGGCCCGCGACGCCCTCATGGTGGGTTTGGCGCAACAGCACCCCGGCTACGGCTGGGAGACCAACATGGGCTACGGTGCAAAGCGTCACATTTCGGCACTTCAAAATCTCGGACCGACCCCACACCATAGGCGGAGCTTTGCGCCGGTGCACAATATCTTGTGTCGAGACAATTCCATAACCGACTGATTCAAATATGTTTTTGACACCGAATCGCCACTGACTCATGTTTGACCTCAACCAAGAGCGGGGCACCCGCCGGGGACGAGGCAGAGAATGACGAAGACACTGACGACGGGCGCCGCGGCGCTCCCTCTCAACACGATCCTCGCGGGGGACTGCATCGAGGAGATGCGCCGCCTGCCCGAGGCGTCCATCGACCTGATCTTCGCAGACCCGCCCTACAACCTGCAGCTTCGCGGCGACCTGCACCGACCCGACAACAGCCTCGTCGACGCGGTGAACGACGCATGGGACCAGTTCACCGGCTTCGAGGCCTATGACGCCTTCACCCGCGCCTGGCTGACCGAGGCGCGGCGCCTGCTGAAACCCAACGGCGCGATCTGGGTGATCGGCAGCTATCACAACATCTTCCGCCTCGGGGCCGAGCTTCAGACCCAGGGCTTCTGGATCCTGAACGATGTCGTGTGGCGCAAGTCGAACCCGATGCCGAATTTCCGCGGCAAGCGACTGACCAACGCCCACGAGACGCTGATCTGGGCCAGCCGGGCGGAGGGCGCGCGCTATACGTTCAATTACGAGGCTCTGAAGTCCCTGAACGAGGGCATCCAGATGCGCTCCGACTGGGTGCTGCCGATCTGCACCGGCCACGAGCGGCTGAAGGGCGCGGACGGCCAGAAGGCCCATCCGACGCAGAAGCCGGAGGCGCTCCTGCACCGGGTTCTGGTGGGCACGACGAACCCGGGCGACGTGGTGCTCGACCCGTTCTTCGGCACCGGCACCACGGGCGCGGTGGCCAAGATGCTTGGCCGCGACTGGATCGGGATCGAACGCGAAGCGGCCTATCGCGAGGTGGCCGAGGCGCGGCTCGACCGCGTGCGCCGCTACGACCGTGACACGCTCGCCGTCTCCGCCTCGAAGAGGACGGAGCCGCGCGTGCCCTTCGGCCAGCTTGTGGAGCGGGGCCTCCTGCGGCCGGGCGAGATGCTGCGCTCGATGAACGGCAAGATCGCCAAGATCCGGGCGGACGGGACGCTGGTGGCCGACGATGTCACCGGGTCCATCCACCAGGTCGGCGCCCATCTCGAGGGCGCTCCCTCCTGCAACGGCTGGACCTACTGGTCCGTGCGCCGCGAGGGCCGCGACCTGCCCATCGACGTCCTGAGACAGCAGATTCGCGCGGAGATGCGCGACACCTGATAGACCGCCGGTGCCTGCGGCCAATGCCGCACAGGGCACGACTCCCCCCGCCGGCATCCGTCCGGCGGGGTTTTTTCGTCCGCGAGGCATCCGACCGCGTCTCTCGTGCGTTCCCCATGAAAGACAACGGGAGACGGCGATGCGACTTCTGGTGATCGGAGCGAGCCGCGGGATCGGGGCCGAGGCGGTGCGCCTTGGGTTGATGCGGGAGCACGAGGTCCGGGCCTTCGCCCGCAGCGCCATGAGCCTGCCCGAGGAACCGGGACTGGAGCGGATCGCGGGCGACGCCACGAAGGCCGGCGATGTGGCGGCCGCGGTGAACGGGGTCGATGCGGTCCTGCTCTGCCTCGGCCTTCCGAAGGGCGCCGGCGCGCTGGCCCGGCCCACGACGCTGTTCTCCTCTGCGACGGAGGTGGTTCTGGACGCGATGCGGGCGATCGGCGTGCAGCGTCTGATCGCCGTCACGGGCTTCGGCGCGGGCGACAGCCGGGCGGCGGTGGGGCGGATCATGGGCCTCCCGTTCGAGGCGGTGATGGGCCGGGCCTATGCGGACAAGACCCGGCAGGAGACGCTGATCCGGAACAGCGGGACGGACTGGACGCTGGTGAGGCCGGGCATCCTCACGGGCGGCGCGATGACCGGCCGCTACCGCGTGCTGACGGAGTCCCAGTCATGGCGGCTGGGCCTGATCGGCCGCCGGGACGTGGCGCATTTCATCCTGGGCGCCGTCGAGGCGGGTACCCATATCCACGAGGCGCCGGTGCTGATCCGCTAGGCGTCCACACGTGGAGCACCGTCAACCCGCTGACATAACTGGGATAATCGGAAAAACGCCCGTCAGAGCGGCGTGATCGTTCCGGTCATCGTCTCAGGGTCTCCGTCGCTGCCCGGGCCGGTCATGGTGATCCGGTCGCCGGAGACCGCCACGCGCACGCATTGCGGGGAGGGATCGTCGGACGGCATCCCCATGAACCTCACGTCCGTCTGGCACAGCTGGTCGCCCGTCGCCTGCCAGCGCGCCGTCAGGGTCAGGCCGGCCACCGACGTCTGGCTCGTGCCGTCGGCGTTGAGGAGCATCGTCATGGGTTCGGCGTCCCCGCCCTGCTCCCGCAGGTCGAGGCGGCTGCCAGACAGCCGCTCCTGCAGGGAGGCCGGCGCCGGGGCCGTCCCCTGCGGCGGGGCGCCCGCCACCGGCTGAGCCACTGTCGGCCCGTCCGTCGGCGTCACACAACCCGCAAGAGCGGCCAGAGCAACTCCGACGAAAAGACATGAAATCCGCATGTTGTGATCCCTCCCACCTGATCGTGTGACTCGGAGAGTGGCATCCGTATCGGGAAGGACGCAACCGCGGTGTTTGGTGGGGCAGAGCGGTCGCCAAGAACCCGAGTGTTGCCGACCTCGATAGCAATCGTATGGTGAAGCATGACTGTAGTCTTGCACCCCAGCCCAGGTACGATTGTTCGGGTTGACCTTTCCCAAGGCTTCAGAAAGCCCGAGATGGTCAAACGGAGACCAGCAGTCGTCCTATCGCCTCTGCTTCCCGACCGCCCCCAGCTTTGCACCATCGTTCCGATGAGCACCACACCTCCCAAGAAGGTTCAGGCTCACCACCTAAAGCTGACTTTCCATCCTCCGCTTCCATACCCTTATGATGCGCCCGAAGCTTGGGTAAAGGGGGACATCGTCCTCACAGTGGCCTTCCACCGACTCCGGCTTCTCTTCTCAGGTTGGGATCAAGGTCAGCGAGTCTACGACGTACGCTTCCTAGACGACGCCACACTAGAAAAAGTGCGCGATTGTGTCCGAGCAGGGTTGGGATTGTGATTTGCAATTTCCGCGGGAGCGCCCATATCTGGTCCGTCGCCGGTAGCACCGGCACTTAAGTCCAGGTTAGGAGCCTGGCCGCCAGGTTTGGTGATCGCAAACTCGGCCTGGTGTCAGTAAGGCCCCGCCTTGGCGGGGCCTTATGCTTTGGACCAGCTCACCGCGGCTGCGGGAGGGAGAACGTCTTGTAGGGGCCCCAGTCCCGGATCTCGGGATAGAAGGTGCGCCGCCACGCGCGCACCCTCGGGTTCATCACCCGGCGCCAGAGCGGCGGGATCATCGCCAGCATCGCCATCACGGGGTAGCCGTAGGGCAGCTGCGGCGCCTCGGTCTCGGCATAGCTCTGCAACAGCGGAAACCTGCGGTCGGGCTTGTAATGGTGGTCCGAATGGCGCTGCAGGTTGATCAGCAGCCAGTTCGAGGCGCGGTGACTTGCGTTCCAGGAGTGTTGCGGCTGCACATGCTCGTACTTGCCATTGCCCAGGTGCTTTCGCGTCAGGCCGTAGTGCTCGACGTAGTTCGTCAGCTCCAGCGCCCAGATGGCCGTGCCCGCCTGCACGAGGAACAGCCCCAGCCCGATCCATCCGCCGATGAGCAGCGCGAGCAGAAGCGCGCCCGCCTGCAGCGCCGCATAGAGCCAGAACGGATTGGAGCGGTGCCACCATGGCAGCCCCTTGCGCGCCAGCATCGCCCGCTCGGCGCGGAAGGCCGAGGGCGGGCATTGCAGCAGGACGCGGGGGTAATAGCGGTGGAACCCCTCGTTGTACCGCGCGGTCACGGGGTCGCGGCCCGTGCCGACATAGCGGTGATGGACCAGCAGGTGCTCCGACCGGAAATGCGAATAGAGCACCATGGCCAGCAGCAGATCGCCCAGCCACCGTTCGAGCCGGTTCCGCTGGTGCAGGAGCTCGTGCGCGTAGACGATGCCCACGGTGCCCGAGATCACCCCCATGCCGAAGAACACGCCGACCTTTTCCCAGCCGGAGAGGTGCGGGGCATCCGGCACATAGGCCAGCAGGGACACGATCAGACCGAACTGCACCGGCGCCCAGAGCATGACCACGAGGCGGTACCAGAAGAGCTGGTCCTCGCCGGTCGCGGGATCGGCGTTCTCCTCGTTCAGCCCGGTGATCGCGTCGAGCAGGGACACGATGTACCAGGTGCAGACGGGCGCCAGCGCCAGCGCCCAGCCGCCGTAGAGCGCGCCGATCCAAGGCAGCGGGGCGAGCGCCATGGAGAGCCAGAACGGCAGGGCGTTCGACAGGCGCGCGACCGGGGATGAAGCGGGGGTGATCATGGGGCCTGTCTACCGGGCGATTCCGGCAAATGTTTAGCGGCGCCGGGGCGGGCCCTCAACGCGGCGGAACAGCACTGCGGGCGAGGTCGAAGACCTTGCGCATGAGCGTGGGCAGATCCGAGGGGCGGACGCTGGCGACGAAGGCGCCCCGGTCCGGCACGGAGCCCTCGGGCACCTCCGCCACCAGAATGCGCAGCCGCAGGTGGAAATGGGTGAAGGTGTGCCGCACCTCCTCTCCGGTGTCCCGCCAGTCCGCGTCCATCGGGGGGTCGTCCGAAGGGGCTTCGGACCAGTCCGAGGTCGGCCAGCCGGTCATGCCTCCGAGAAGCCCCCTGTCGGGACGCCGCTCCATGAGCCAGGCGCCATCGGCGCGGCGGGCGACATAGGCGATGCCGAGGCGGACGGGTTTCGGCTTCTTCGGCGACTTCCGGGGCAGCTCCGCCGCGATGCCCGCGGCCCGCGCCACGCAGGGCGCCCGCCAGGGGCAGAGACCGCAGGCGGGGTTGCGCGGCGTGCAGATCGTGGCGCCGAGGTCCATCACCGCCTGGGCATGATCGCCGGGCCTCTCCTGGGGCGTCAGGGCGGCGGCGAGCGCCGTCAGTTCCTTCTTCGCGGCGGGCAGCGGCGTCTCGACCCCGTGCAGTCGGGCCATCACCCGCTCCACGTTGCCGTCCACCACCACGGCGGGCCGGTCGAAGGCGATGGCGGCGACGGCGGCCGCCGTGTAGGGGCCGATGCCCGGCAGGGCGCGCAGGCCCTCGACGGTGTCGGGAAAGTCGCCGCCGTGCTCCCGGGCCACGACCCGGGCGCATTTCAGCAGGTTGCGGGCGCGGGCGTAGTAGCCGAGGCCCGCCCATTCGGCCATGACCGCGTCGTCCTCCGCCTCCGCCAGCGCCTGCACCGTGGGCCAGCGCTCGGTGAAGGCGCGGAAATAGGCGCGCACCGCGGCGACGGTGGTCTGCTGGAGCATGATCTCGCTCAGCCAGACGCGGTAGGGATCGGGCCGCACCCCCGCCCGGCGCTCTTCCGGCCCCGTGCGCCAGGGCAGGACGCGGGCATGGACGTCGTACCAGGCGAGAAGGTCTCCGCTCGGCCCGTCGCTCGCGTCACGCATTCTTTAGCGTTCCTTTCATCCCCGGGGCTGGTCCCTGCCGCGCGTTTCCCTAGAGTGTAGGGCGAGAGAGAGCCATGCCGACCAGAGAGAGCACAACCCGCGGCTTTGCCCGCGCCTCCGGCCTGATGCAGGGCCGCATCCGCGCGGCCACGCAGTCGCGCGGCTTCGCCGTGTCCCGCCTGCTGACCCACTGGGAGGAGGTGGCGGGCGCCGAGATCGCCGCGATCTGCCGTCCCGTGGAGGTGTCCTACGGACGGCAGGGCATGGGCGCCACCCTTTGCCTGCTGACGACGGGCGCCCAGGCGCCCATGCTGGAGATGCAGAAGGAGCGGATCGCGGAGCGGGTGAACGCCTGCTACGGATACCGCGCCATCACCCGCATCCGCATCACCCAGACCGCGGGCACCGGGTTCTCCGAGGGGCGCGCCCTGTTCGGTCGCGGGGCGGCCCGGCCGACCGAGCCGCCCCGCGACCCCCTGCCCGAGGCCGCCGAGGCGGCCCGGGACGTCACCGACCCGGGGCTGCGCGATGCCCTCGAACGGCTCGGCACGGCGGTTCTCGGCCGCCGCGCCCCGCGCTGACCCCTCCCCGTTTCACGAAAGGCAGACCATGACCCGCACCTTGCCCACGCTTCTTCTCGCCGCGGCCTTCGTTGCCGGAGGCACCTGGTTCCTCACGCGCCCCGGCGGCGGGGAGGAGAGCCTCGAGATCGGCGCGGCCTTCGCCCAGGATGACGCGGCGGAGATCGACACCTCGGCGATCCCCGACATGGTCAAGGGCTCGGCCGACGCGCCGGTGACGGTGATCGAATACGCCTCCTTCACCTGCCCCCATTGCGCGACCTTCCACAACGAGATGCTGGCCGAGTTCGAGGAGACCTACATCGACACCGGCGAGGTGCGCATGATCTACCGCGAGGTCTATTTCGATCTGCCGGGCCTCTGGGCCTCGATGATCGCGCGCTGCGGCGGGGAGGAGCGGTTCTTCGGGATCACGGAGATGATCTACGAGCGGCAGCGCGACTGGACCCAGGGCGACGGGGCCGCGATCGCCGAGAGCCTGCGGCAGATCGGCCTCGCCGCCGGGCTGACCGGAGAGCAGGTGGACGCCTGCTTCACCGATGCCGAGAAGGCGCAGACCCTCATCGCCTGGTACGAGGAGAACGCGGCGGAGGACAACGTGACCTCCACGCCGTCCTTCGTGATCAACGGGGCGAAGTTCGAGGGCAACTGGTCCACCGGCCTGATGGATGCCGTCGCCGCCGCCGTCGGCGAGTGACCTGACCCCCACAAGGCGGGTATCCGACCCGCCTTGCCGCCCTGCGGCCCCGCCGCCGCAGGGCGGGTTTCCACCCCACCGCAAGCCGCAACGCCGCCGGACGGGTTTCCAACCCGCCACACCCCACCGCAAGCCGCAACGCCGCAGGGCGGGTTTCCAACCCGCCACACCCCACCGCAAGCCGCAACGCCGCAGGGCGGGTCTCCAACCCGCCACCCCCCGCCGCAAGCCGCAACGCCGTAGGGCGGGTTTCCAACCCGCCACACCCCACCGCAAGCCGCACCGCCGTAGGGCGGGTTTCCAACCCGCCGCACCCCACCGCAAGCCGCACCGCAGTAGGGCGGGTTTCCAACCCGCCACACCCCACCGCAAGCCGCACCGCCGCCGGACGGGTTTCCAACCCGCCACCCCCCACCGCAAGCCGCACCGCCGCCGGACGAGTTTCCAACCCGCCACCCCCCACCGCAAGCCGCAACGCCGCCGGACGGACTTAAATCCCTCTCACCCGCGGGACACCGCGGGGCCCAAAGCGGGCTTGAGCCCGCCCCGCCCGCGCCTCACCCCCTGCCGAAGAGCGCCTCGAACCGCGCGTCGAGCGGCGCAGGATCGTCGAGCGCCAGACGCACCGGCAGGGTCAGGACCTTCGACCGGAAGGCCGTGGGCAGCCTCACCGCATCTTTCTCCGTGGTCACGAGCTGCGCCCGCGCGGCCTTGGCGTCCCGCTCGAGCCGGGCCATCAGGGCAGGCGTCAGGGGCTGGTGATCCGACAGCGGCACCGCGCGGACGATCTCGGCGCCAAGGCCGCGCAGGGTGGCGAAGGCTTTCTCCGGATGCCCGATCCCGGCGAAGGCCAGCACCCGCATCCCCGCCCAGGGCATGCCCGTCGCGAGGGGCTCGAGCCTGCCCGTCAGATGGGGGAGACCCGGGGGGATCGCCCCGCCCCAGCGCGAGAGGAACCCGGCCTGCGCCCTCGCATCCCCCAGCGACAGCAGCAGATCGGCGCGCGCAAGGCCCGCCGCGACGGGCTCCCGCAGGGGACCCGCGGGAATGCAGAGCCCGTTGCCGAAGCCGCGGGCGGCGTCGACCACCACGAGGGAGAGATCCTGCGCGAGGGCGGGCGACTGGAAGCCGTCGTCCATCAGGATCGCCCCTGCCCCCTCCCGCACCGCCGCCGCGGCCCCCGCCGCACGGTCGCGCGCGACCCAGACCGGTGTGAAGGCCGCAAGGAGAAGCGGCTCGTCGCCCACGTCGGCGGCCCGGTGCCGGATCGGATCGACGCGGACCGGGCCGGCAAGCCGCCCGCCATATCCCCGGCTCACGACATGCACCGCGACGCCCCTTTCGGTCAGCCTCTGGACGAGGGCGATGGCGGTGGGAGTCTTGCCGGTGCCGCCCGCGTTGAGATTGCCCACGCAGATCACCGGCACGCCGGGGCGCACCGGGCTGGCTCCTGCCAGCCGCCGCGCCGTGGCGCGGGCGTAGAGGAGACCGAGGGGCGCCAGCAGGCGCGCGGCGAGGCCGGGCGCCCGGGGCGGCGCGGACCAGAAGCGCGGCTCGCGCATCAGATCCCCGCCTCGTCGAAGATCTCGCAGATCAGGTCCATCAGCCGGTTCGTCACCGGCGCCCCGGCCGAGAGGGTGCTCCAGGCGGCATGGGCGAGGGCGGCGGAGCGGTCCGGCGCGAGGATCTCTCCGAGCGCCGCGCCGAGCCCGCGCGGATCGGTGACGGATCTCGTCGCCCGGCCGCGCATCAGCCTCCGGTAGGCGCCGTCGTGGGGGGCGGTCATCGGCCCGTGCAGCACCGCGGACCCCAGCGCCGCGGGTTCATAGGGGCTGCGCCCGCCGCCCGTCTCGAAGGTCCCGCCCATGCAGGTGACCGGCGCCAGGCGATACCATGTCCCCAGTTCGCCCTCGGTATCGACCACGAAGGCCTGGTGCATCTCCGACGGCAGTCCCGTGCCGGTGCGGGTGCCGCCGCGCAGCCCGGCCTGCCGCAGCGCCCCCGACGCGGTCGGACCGGGCACGCCGCCCGCGGGCTCCACCACCAGCAGCAGGCGGTGCGACCGGCGGCTCGCTGCGAGATGCGCCTCCGCGAGAATGCGGAACTCCGTCATCGGCGCCGCGGGCACGAACCAGACCGGCCGTCCGGAGAGCGCCTCGGCGATCTCGCTCCGCAGGGGCTCCCGGCCCGGCAGGGTGACGGCGCCCTCGTTCAGGGGACCGGTGACCTCGATCCGGGCCGACGGCAGCCCCAGCCGACGGAGCCGCGCGGCGGAGGCCTCGTCGAGCGCCAGCGCATGGCGGAACCCGTCGATCGGCCCGCGCCGCATCTTGTCGCGCCAACCCGAGCGCAGCAGCGCCAGATCCCGGTCGTCGGCATCCACCAGAAGCCGTGGCACGTCCCGCGCATCCACCTCCGACAGGAGGCTCCCGAGGAACCCGCCCTGCATCCAGATCACCAGATCGGGCCGCCAGTGGTCGAGGAAGGCCCGCGCCGAGGACGGACTGTCGGGCGGTTGCGGCACAGCGACGAGCGGCGGCGGCAGCACCGGATCTCCCCCGGTGCAGACCCAGAACGCCTCGCGGTCGTCCTGGGCCATGCGCTGCGCCAGCGCGGCCAGCGCCTCGGTGTCGCTCTGGGGGCCGAGATGCAGCCAGATCACCGGGCCCGCGGCGGGCCGGGGCGGCATCGGGGCCGTCACGGCCCCGCGCCAGGGCCGCGGGACGCGTGTCAGTCGCCCAGCTCCTCGGTCGGGGAGGCCTCGGCCTCCTCGTCCCGGAGCCGGTGGATATGCGCGATGAAATAGCGCATGTGGGCATTGTCCACGGTGCGCTGCGCCTCCGCCTTCCAGGCGTTGTAGGCGCTGGCGTAATCGGGGAACATGCCGACGATGTGGATGTCGTCCACATTCTTGAAGGCGTTCTTCTGCGGATCGATGAGCTCTCCGCCGAAAACGAGGTGAAGCCGCTGGGTCATGGGGTCTCCGGGGTGGCGGGTATCGCCCGTGGCTTACGGGCTGGCGGGCGGGAGGGTCAAGCCGGGCCGGGGCTTGCGCCCGGGGCCGAGGCAGGAAAAGAACCTGCGCGAAGACAGCCGAGGCGGCAGGGGCGAGGATGGGGCTGAAGCCGGATCCGACGGAGCGACTGGCCCGCGCGCGGGGCGACCTGCGCATGGGGGTTCCGGTCGTGCTGACCGCGCCCTCGGGCGCGGCGCTGGTGCTCGCCGCCGAGACGCTGGGTCCGGGGCGGCTCGCCGCGGCGCGGGCGCTGGGACCCGCCGTGCTGGCGATCACTGGCCGGCGCGCGGCGACGCTGAAGGCGCGGGCCTATGACGGCGATCTTGCCCGGGTGATCCTGCCCGGCGACGCGGATGTCGCCTGGGTCTCGGCGGTGGCGGACCCGAAGGACGACCTGACCGCGCCGATGAAGGGACCGCTGACCACCGAGAGGGGCGGGGCGGCCGAACTGCACCGCGCGGCGCTGGCGCTCGCGAAGGCGGCGCGGCTCCTGCCCGCCGCGATCGTGGTGCCGGTCGCCGATGGCGCGGCCCTCGCCCGGGCGGAGAACCTGACGCTGGCGGAGATCGGCGAGGTCGTGCCCGTGGCCGTCTCGCCTTTCGCGCCGGTGGTGTCGGCCCGGGTGCCGCTGGAGCTGGCCGAGAGCGCGCGGCTGCATGTCTTCCGCCCGGCCGACGGGGCGGAGGAGCACTACGCCATCGAGATCGGAGATCCCGACCGGGACCGACCGGTTCTGGCGCGGCTCCATTCGGCCTGTTTCACGGGCGATCTTCTGGGCTCGCTCAAATGCGACTGCGGGGCGCAGCTGCGCACGGCGCTGGCGCAGATGGGGCAGGAAGGCGCGGGCGTGCTGCTCTACCTCAACCAGGAGGGGCGCGGGATCGGGCTCGCCAACAAGATGCGGGCCTATTCGCTGCAGGATCTCGGCTTCGACACGGTGGAGGCCAATCACCGGCTGGGGTTCGAGGACGACGAGCGGGATTTCCGCATCGGCGCGGCGCTGCTGGAGCGGCTGGGGTTCGGCTCGGTGCGGCTGATGACCAACAATCCCGCCAAGGTGGAGCGGCTCAGAGGCTGCGGGATCGAGGTGGCGGAGCGGGTGCCGCTGAAGGTGGGGGAGACCCGGTTCAACCATCACTACCTCGCCACGAAGGCGCGGAAGTCGGGGCATATCCTGTAGAGGCCGGGCGTCGGGGAGCCGGCGGGTCGGTGCGTGTCATGGTGACGCCGTGCCGGGGGCGGGCGAGGCTGCGGACGGACCGGGTCAGCCGGAGAGCGCGCCGAAGCTTTCCTCGATCGCGCGACGGTCCGCGGACCCGATGCCCGGCTGGCGCAGCACCACCACCTCGCCCCGAAGGCGCATGGCGATGGGCCGCTTGGAGGCCGTGGCGCGCAGGCCGTGGCGGGAGACGCTGACGACGTGCTCGACCCGGCAGAGCACCTCGAGCTCGGTCCGGTCCGGCGCGGTCTCGATCACGTAGCGGACCACGGGCGCCTCCCCCGGAGTGCGGCGGTCCGGCGGCGCAGACCGGACCCGAGCCCGGCCATCGCCTCGCCGGTCGCGAAGCGAAGCGCCGGACCGATCAGCCAGAGCGGCCAGAGCCGCAGCGTCAGCGCCCCCTCCCCGTCGAACCGCTCGCCGTCGAAATCGGGCGCGAGATCGACGGCACCGCGCAGGGCGGGAGAGGCCCAGAGGAACGGGCAGAGCCGCCCCCAGAGCATCCCGGTCTCCGCCGGATCGGCGAGCCCGAACCGCCCGGAGAGGTGCAGGGAGATCACCTCGACGCCGCGCAGGCTGTCCGCGATCAGGTCGGGCAGCGCCCGCAGCAGGCGGGGGAGGAGCCTGCGCGGGCGGTCGGCGTGGCGATTTGCCTTGCGGGCGTGCCGACCGGGCGCAACCTCGGCTTTCTTGCGCGGCGTCGGCGCGCGGCGCGGCCGGGGCCAGGACAGGCGGAGCAGCGCGGGAGCGCAGGCGGAGCCGGGCCTAAGGACCAGCCGGCCGAACGGCGCGGGCATGGTACCGCCCGCGATCTCGAGATGCCACGGCAGGAGCAGCGCCAGCAGGACCAGCGCCGGACCGGCCGCGAGAAGCGCCGACAGAAGCCAGCCCAGCGCCTCCGGCACGGGATCAGCTCGCGTCGTCGGAGGCGGTGCTGGCGGCCCTGCGACGGGCCATGGCCTTCGCCGCCGTCTCGGCGACCATGTCGGCGATGGTGGTGACGGCGCCGCGCACCTCTTCGACCCGGGCGCCGTGATCGTCGATGATGATGGCGCCCACCGGCTTCACGCCGCCGCCCGCGCCCGTGCCGCTCGAGCCGCCGGATGTTCCGGTCCCGGCCGATCCACCGGCGCCGAACCCGAAGCCGAAGCTGACGAGCGGGATCACCGTGGCCCCGTCGCGCTCGATCGGCGCGCCGAGCACGTTCTTGGCATTGAGCAGACGGTCGAGTTCCTCCACCGTGCCCTTCAGAAGCTTTTCGATGTCGTCCATGGCTGCCTCCCCTGCATGCGGCTCACGGCGCGAGCCTGAACCGGCCCGCGTGTCCTCACCTTGACGTCAATCAACTCCGATGGGCAGAGGAAACGGCCTTCGACGGACCGAAGAGAGGCCCGCGACGGGCCGCGGCGTCTTGCGCAACACGGCCCGCCGCGCGACACCTGCCCCAGCATGACCGCCGCACCCCGCTCCTCCGATCTCGTTCTTGCCCCGGGGCACCTGCGCTTCATGGGGCGACGGTTTCCCTGCGTGACGGGACGGGGCGGCGTGACCGGCGACAAGCACGAGGGCGACGGCGCCACGCCGCGCGGCGTCCACGGGATCGTCGGAATGTTCTACCGGCCCGACCGCATCGCACGGCCCGCAGACTGGGCGGTGCCGATCCGGCCGGGCGACCTGTGGTCCGACGATCCGGCGGACGAGGACTACAACCTCATGGTCCGCGCCCCCTACGCTCCGAGCCACGAACGCCTGCGCCGCCCCGATCCGCTCTATGATCTCGTGCTGATCACCGACTGGAACTGGCCCCGCGCGCGGCGCGGCCGCGGCTCCGCGATCTTCCTGCACCGCTGGCGCAAGCCGGGCCATCCCACCGCGGGCTGCGTGGCGCTGGCGCCCGCGCACCTGGCCTGGATCGCCCCCCGCCTGCGCCACGGCGTGCGGCTGATCGTGGGCTAGCCCCCGGGCCCCGGCCTCTCGCCGAAGATCGCAGAGCCCACCCGCACATGGGTCGCCCCGAGCGCGACGGCCGTCTCGAAATCCCCCGACATGCCCATGGACAGCCCCGCGAGACCGTTCCTCTCGGCGATCTTCGCCAGCAGCGCGAAGTGCAGCGCGGGCTCCTCCTCGGCGGGCGGGATGCACATGAGGCCCACCACGGGCAGCCCCAGCCCCCGGCATTCGGCCACGAACCCGTCCGCCTCCCCGGGCGCGACGCCGGCCTTCTGCGGCTCCTCGCCGGTGTTCACCTGCACGAAGAGGTCGGGACAGGCCCCGAGCTCGTCGGCGAGCCGCGCGATCGTGGTCGCGAGTTTCGGACGGTCGAGGGAATGGATGACGTCGAAAAGCGCCATCGCCTGCCGCGCCTTGTTGGTCTGCAGCGGGCCGAGAAGATGCAGCTCCACCCCCTCGTAGCGGGCCGTCCAGGCCGGCCATTTTTCCGCCGCCTCCTGCACCCGGTTCTCGCCGAAAACCCGGTGTCCGGCGTCGAGCACGGCGGCCACCCGGCCGGGGGGCTGGAGCTTCGAGACGGCGATCAGGGAGACCTTTCCGGGGGGCCGTCCGGCGGCGATTTCGGCGGCCTCGAGACGGGCCCTGATCCCTGCGAGCGACATACACGATCCCCTTTGCTTTCCAACAGTTTGGACATATTTCGTGAAGCGGCCCGACTCCCTCGTCCGGAGCTGCCCGAAGGCGCGCATCTGTGTGGCGTTACTGCATCATTTGCAGGGCACTGTCCAAGGCCCCGACCCTATGGACTTGAGTGTTCCGGGGCATCGGCGCAAAGACATTCTCAATGCTGGTGCAACTGGCATTCTCGGGAATGCAAACACGAGGGAATATCATGAAAAGCATCCTCCTCGCTTCCGCCTCGATCGTGGCCTTCACGATCGCGGGTGCGGCAGCGGCCGAAGTTTCCTTCGGTGGCGAAGTGACCCTGGGCTTCAACGACGACGACGACGACGTTAACGACGACGCCGACGGCTTCTACTTCGACGGCAACATCGCCGTGACCCTGTCCCAGGAACTGGGCGCCGGCCTGACCGCCGCCGCCACGTTCGACTTCGATTTCGTCAACGTCGCGAGCGAAAACGGCGTTGCCGACACCTCGGGTCTCGGCCTCGACCTGGAAGCCGGTGGCTTCCTGCTCAGCCTGACCTCCGAAACCGCCGGCCTCTTCTTCGGTGACACCTCCTTCGCCGCCGAGGACTACTGGTCCGGTGTGGGTGAGATGGCCAACGACAGCTTCTCCGAAGCTGACGGCGAAGTGGTGCTGAAGGGCACCGGCACGTTCGGCACGGTTTCGGCCGGCGTTTCGTACGTGATCGCCGACGTCGACGGCAACCTGGTCGGTGACGATCCGACCGTCGACGGCTCGCTCGACCAGATGTCGGTCGGTGCCACTGCCGAGTTCGGCCAGTTCACCGTCGGCATGGCCTACCAGGCCGAGTCGGACGCCACCGCCGGCGGGTCCTACGACCCGACCGCCAACGGCGACTTCAACACCGACGAAGTGTTCGGCATCTTCGCCGGCACCACGCTGGCCGGCGCCGACCTGTCGTTCGCCTACGCCAACAACCTGACGATCGAGGAAGACTCCTTCGGCGTCGGCGTCTCCTACCCGATCGGCCCCGTCACGCTCGGCGCGACCTACGCGTCGAACTCGGACGTGCCGGATGTGTACGAACTGTCCATCGCCTACGCGCAAGGGCCGTTCACCATCGCGGGTGAGTACCAGGATGACACCGACGACGCGACCGACGCGGTCGAGTTCTCGGTCGACGCCACCTACGCGGCCTTCGAGGGTGTGACCATCCTCGCCGGCTTCAACGGCGGCGACGGCAACCTGAAGGCCAACGGCGACGAAGGTCTGGACTACTACATCGGTGCTCAGGCCTCCCTGGGTGAAGGCGCGACCCTCACCATCTCCTTCGCCGAGGACGAGGACGACTCCGAGGAAGACGAGATCGGTGCGCCCGAGTTCCAGGAAGGCACGACGATCGAAATCGGCTTCACCTTCTGATCGGTTGCGATCGACAAGATTGGGGGCGGTCCTTCGGGGCCGCCCTTTTTCGTTGCCGCCCTGCACGGCGGTCCCGGCCCCGGGGTCGCGACACTTGTGACGCCCGCCCGCAGCGGCTACACAATCCCGCAGAGAAAAGACGGTCACGGGGCACGGGGGACGAACCCTTGAGCAGAGAATTCAGCCACTTCCGCGCGGGCCTTGCTGCCGTGCTCTGCCTCGCGCTCGCGGGCTGCGGCGGGTCGCTCGGGTCACGCCCCTTCGCCTCGCTCGGCGGTGGCTCGCTGGGGTCCGGCGCGGCGCCCGCGGCAGCGGCCACGAGAGAGGCCTCGCGCACCCGCGGCGCCGAGCAGGTGGCGGTGAACCGCTATCTCTGGCAGGCCTCGCTCGACGTGCTGTCCTTCCTGCCGATCCAGTCCGTCGACCCCTTCACCGGGGTGATCGTGATGGGCTACGGCACGCCGCCCGGCACCGGCCAGACCTACCGCGCCACGGTCTACGTCTCCGATCCGGCCCTTGACGCGCGCTCGCTGAACGTGGCCATCGCCACCCGCTCCGGCCCCGTCGCGGCGGAAACGAACCGCGCGGTGGAGGATGCGATCCTGGCACGCGCACGCGAGCTGCGGATCCGCGACGGCCGTCTCTGATCGGCGGAGCGTCCTCCGCTCTGGAAAGTCGCATCCCGCCAAGCTATCCCCCGGAAGCAATCGCATCCGAGGACGCCCCATGTCGCGCTACGACCCTTCCCTGATCGAGCCCCGCTGGCAGAGCGAATGGGACGAGGCCGGCACGTTCCGCGCCACGACGGAGGGCGACAGGCCGAAGTACTACGTCCTCGAGATGTTCCCCTACCCTTCGGGGCGCATCCACATCGGCCATGTCCGCAACTACACGATGGGCGACGTGATCGCGCGCTACAAGAAGGCCACAGGGCACAACGTGCTGCATCCCATGGGCTTCGACGCCTTCGGGATGCCCGCGGAGAACGCCGCCATGGCCTCGGGCGGCCATCCGAAGGAGTGGACCTACGGCAACATCGCGGACATGGTCGCGCAGATGAAGCCGCTCGGTTTCGGCCTCGACTGGTCGCGCATGTTCGCCACCTGCGACCCGGAGTATTACGGCCAGCAGCAGGCGCTCTTCCTCGATTTCCTCGAGGCCGGCCTCGTCTACCGCAAGAACGCGGTGGTGAACTGGGACCCGGTCGACATGACCGTGCTCGCCAACGAGCAGGTGATCGACGGCAGGGGCTGGCGGTCCGGTGCCGAGGTGGAGCGGCGCGAGCTCACGCAGTGGTTCTTCCGGATCGGCGATTTCGCCGAGGAGCTGCTGGAGGCCATCGACGGGCTCGACGACTGGCCCGCGAAGGTCAAGCTGATGCAGGCGAACTGGATCGGCCGGTCGCGCGGGCTGCAGTTCGCCTTTTCCACGGTGAACGCGCCCGAGGGATTCGACCGGATCGAGGTCTACACGACCCGCCCCGACACGCTGATGGGGGCGAGCTTCGTCGGCATCTCCCCGGATCACCCCCTGGCGAAGCATCTCGAGCGGCACGATCCGAAGGTGGCCGCCTTCTGCGCCGAGGTCCGCAAGGGCGGCACCACCGAGGAGGCGCTGGAGAAGGCCGAGAAACGCGGCTTCGACACCGGGCTGAAAGTGCGTCACCCCTTCGACACCTCCTGGGAGCTGCCGGTCTGGATCGCCAATTTCATCCTGATGGACTACGGCACCGGCGCGATCTTCGGCTGCCCCGCCCATGACCAGCGCGACCTCGATTTCGCGCGCAGGTATGGCCTGCCGGTGATCTCCACGTTCGAGCCGGTGGCGGCCTCGGATCATGTCCGACCAGAGGACGGCGGCGAGGCCTTCGTTCCGCCCAAGTCCGAGAAAGTTCGTTATATCAACGGCTTGAAGGGCGTTACATCGTGTAACGGCGACGAGGCGGTCGAATCCGCCATCGCGCTCTGCGAGAAGAACGGCGTCGGCCAGGGCGTGACGAAGTACCGCCTGCGCGACTGGGGCCTCTCCCGCCAGCGCTACTGGGGCTGCCCGATTCCCGTGGTCCATTGCGAAACCTGCGGGGTGGTGCCCGAGAAGAAGGAGAACCTTCCCGTCCGCCTGCCCGACGACGTCACCTTCGACGTGCCCGGCAACCCGCTGGACCGTCACCCGACCTGGACCAAGACCACCTGCCCCCGCTGCGGCGCCGCCGCCCGGCGCGAGACCGACACGATGGACACTTTCGTCGATTCGTCCTGGTATTTCGCCCGCTTCACCGCGCCCCACGCCGACACGCCCACCGACATGGAGGCGGCCAGCTACTGGATGAACGTCGACCAGTACATCGGCGGCATCGAGCACGCGATCCTGCACCTGCTCTACTCCCGCTTCTTCGCCCGCGCGATGCAGCAGACCGGCCACCTTCCCGAGAGCGCCATCGAGCCCTTCGACGCGCTCTTCACCCAGGGCATGGTCACCCACGCGATCTACCAGACCCGCGACCCCCAGGGCCGCCCGGTCTACCATTTCCCCGAGGAGGTCACGCTGCGCGACGGCGGCGCTTTCCTCGCCGACGGCACCGAGGCGGAGATCGTCCCCTCGGCGAAGATGTCGAAGTCGAAGAAGAACGTCGTCGATCCCGCCGACATCGTCAGCCAGTACGGCGCGGATACCGCGCGCTGGTTCGTCCTGTCCGACAGCCCGCCCGAGAGAGACGTGGAATGGACTGCGGCGGGGGCCGAGGCCGCGAACCGGCACCTCGCCCGGGTCTACCGGCTGGCGGCGGAGGCGGCGGCGGAGGACCCTGCCGAGGCGCGCTCGCAAGAGAGCGACGAGGCGCTGCGCAAGGCGCTGCACCGCTGCATCTTCGACGTGACGCAGGGCATCGAGAGCTTCGGCTTCAACGCCGCCATCGCCAAGCTCTACGGCTTCACCAACACCCTCGCCAAATCCGACGCAGGCGCCCCCTGCAAGCGCGAGGCGCTGATGGTGCTGGCGCAGCTGATGGCGCCGATGACACCGCATCTGTCAGAGGAAATCTGGCGCATGCTGGGCGGCGCGGGCCTCGTCGCAGAGGCGCCCTGGCCCGTGGCAGATGACCGGCTGCTGGTGGAGGACACGATCACCCTCCCCGTGCAGGTCAACGGCAAGCGGAGGTCGGAGATCACCGTGGCGAAGGACCTTCCGAGATCCGAGATCGAGGCCCTCGCCCTCGCCGACGAGAGCGTGGCGCGGGCGCTGGAGGGCGGCCCCCCGAAGAAGGTGATCGTCGTGCCGGGGCGGATCGTGAATGTGGTGGTCTGAACCACCGATACCGACGCGGCGCGCGCTGCTTCTCGGGGCCGCGGCCCTGCTGGCCGGGTGCGGGTTCCAGCCGGTCTACGGGCCGGACGGACCGCTCGGGCGCCTTGCCGGGACTGTCGCGGTGGAGGCTCCGGCAACGGATGCCGGTTTCGTCCTGCGCAACCGGCTGGTGGACCGCCTCGGCATCGCCGAAACGCCGCGGTACCTCCTCGAAACGGACATCGTGATCCGGGGCGCTGCGGTCGCCGTGACCACGGAGCAGGAAACGACCCGCTTCAGCCTGCCGGGTGAGGCGGAGTACCGGCTCCTCGAGGTGGCCACAGGACGTGTCCTCGCCGAGGGCAGGGTGACGAGCTTCAGCAGCTATTCCGCGACGGGAACGGCGGTCTCGACCTTTGCGGGCCGGGAGGATGCCCAGGAACGGCTGGCGATCGCGCTCGCGGACCAGATCCTGATCCGGCTGACGGCACAGGTGACATGAAACTGCCTCCGCGCTCGGCGTCGGCGTATTTCCGCTCACCTGACCCGGCGCGGCCCGGCCTGCTGATCCACGGTGGCGACGCGGAGAGGATCACCGCCCGGCGGCATGAGGTCGTTCAGGCGCTGATCGGCCCTCAGGGCGAGGCCGAGATGCGGCTGACTCGACTCGCCGGGGCGGAACTGCGGAAGGATCCGGCGGCGCTGCTCGACGCGGTGACGGCGCAGGGATTCTTCCCCGGCCTGCGGGTCGTGCTGGTCGACGAGGCGGGCGATGCCGCGACACCTGCCATGGCCGTGGCGCTGGAGGAGTGGCGCGAGGGCGACGCGGTGATCGTGGTCACCGCGGGCCAGCTCAATGCGCGCTCCAGCCTGAGGAAGCTCTTCGAGGGCCATAAGACGGCCTATGCGGCGGCGATCTACGACGACCCGCCCAGCGCCGAGGAAATCGGCAGGCTCTTGCGGGAGGCCGGTCTGACCCGGCTCTCCGGGGAGGCGTCGGAAGCATTGGAGGCGCTGGCGCGCGATGTGGCGCCCGGCGATTTCCGGCAGACGCTGGAGAAGCTGGCGCTCTACATGCTGGGAGAGGACCGGGAGGCCACCGGCGAGGACGTGGCGCTGGTGAGTCCGCTGTCGCCCGATGCGGAGCTCGACGACGTGCTGGAGGCGGTGGCCGCGGGCGACCAGGGCGCGCTCGGCCCGATCCTGCGGCGGCTCTGGGCGCAGGGAACGACGCCGGTATCGCTGTGCATCGGGGCGACGCGCTACTTCCGTCAGCTGCATCTGGTGGCGGCGGACCCGGGTGGCCCGGAAGCGGGGATCGGCCGGATGCGTCCGCCGGTCTTCGGCCCGAGGCGGGAGAGAATCGTGCGGTTCGCTCGCCGGTGGGGGATGTACCGGCTGGAGGAAGCTCTGGGGATCCTGACCGAGACCGACCTGCAGCTGCGCTCGGTCTCCATGGCGCCGCAGGCCTCGGTCATGGAGCGGAGCCTGATTCGGCTCACGATGCTGGGCAACGCGCGCCGCTAGCGCGTCGATCCGAGTGCCCGCGTTCAGGCGCACCCGAAAGAGAAAAGGACGGGCCTGAGCCCGTCCTTTCCCGGATGTCTTCACATCGAGGGATGTATCAGTCCTCGACGGTGGTCTCTTCCGCGTCGTCGTCATCGTCGTCCTGCGAAGCGGCGAGGACGGCGAGCAGGGCAACGGGGCCGAGGATGGCAGCGGTGCCACCGAGGCCGCCGAGCGAGCCCAGCGAACCGGCCGGAGCCGGCTCGACCGGCAGCGGCTGGGGAACGGGGATGACGATCTCGTCGTCGAAGCCGCCGGCGAACGCCGACCCGGAAACGGCAACGAGAGCCGCGGCGATGATAGTGGTGATGCGCATTTCTAGTCTCCTGCAGCTTAGGTTTGTCTCACGCGGGGCGGCTGCGCTCCGCCCTTGCGTCCACTTGATCCGATTTATGTTCCGAGGTCCACCGATTAGCCAACTCGCTATTCAGTCGTTTCGGAAGGTGTGTCGTCCTCGTCATCATCCGCGCTGGCTGCGGCTGCGATTAGGGCGAGCGGAAGAAGAACGCCAGCAGCGCCACCTCCCAGGGAACCGAGCCCGAAGGACCCGGACGCAGCCGGTACGGGTTCGGTCACGATCACCGGCGGAACGACGATCCGATCGTCGAAGCCTCCGGCGTTACCAGCACCTGCAACGGCAACCGACGCCGCTGCGATGATGGTGGTGAAGCGCATTGTAATCGTCTCCAGCAAATGCGTCTTGTCTTGACCCTGCGTCTTATTCGGTCGGATCGCCGAAACACAAGATATATCGGGTAGTTCGCCCTATAGCCGTTCGCTGTCAAGATAGCCGACAGGTGGGGAAATCAACTGTCGCGACTTCCACACAACACCCCCTGCCCCGATCCAGTAGGTGTTGGTGAAGGTCTGCGCGCCACGTCGGCAGGTTTCTTCATACTTTTCCGTGTTATAGCTGCGTTCGTAGATGGTGATCCGCTCGGTTCCGGCACGTTCGACGCGGCAGGCATAGTCGTGCCGAACCATCTGGTCGTTGCCATCGAGATATTCGTGGACCCGGGTCGCGTCGCCGCCGCCGCGCGCCACGGCCGCAAGGACGCCGGAGACGTCGGCGGCCATCAGGTCGGGGCCGAGACCGCGCGTCGCGACGAGGAATCCGCGCTCGTAGGTGACCGAGACTCCGTCCTCGGTGAGCCAGGTCTCCTCGGGTCCGTTCTGCCCGGCACGCTGTAGCAGGGCTGCAACACCGCGTTGCGGGACGGAGGCCAGAACGAAGTCCTGCCCGGTCTCCTCGATCGCCGCGCGGGAGAATTGCGGGCGCTGGACCGGGGCCGTTTCGCGCCCGATCGACAGGAACGAGCCCGCGACGGCCTCGATGACCATGCGGGATTCGCTGACCTCATCGCCGCATCCAGCCAGCAGCAGGGTCGATGCGCAGGCGGCGGCCAGTCCGATCGACCTCATCTCCAGTATCTCCCCCAGGTCGATTCGAGCTCCGGCGCATGGGCGTCGCGGACAACTCCGTAGAGACGATCCTGCACGCTCAGCCGCGCGCCGCCGTCCCTCTGGAGGGACCGAAGGTCGAGGGTGAAGGCCTGCCGGGTCGGCGTGCCGATGGTCCAGTCCGTCGGGATCGTGATGCGCAGGCCCTTGTCGAAGGAGCCTTCGCCGAAATCCTCGAAGCTGATGTCCGTCCGGGTGGCGAAGGCGCCGACACGCCAGCCGTTCTCGAACTCCCGATCCAGGGAGATCGTGGCGCCCCAGTCGCCGGCAAGGTAGCGGCCCACGTCGAGCTGGGTGTGGTAGCCGTTTCCGAGGTCGTAATAGGCCGAGGCATGGCCGGTCCAGACGTCGTAGTCCCGGAACCCGAGGCCGCCGTCGAAGGCGCGCTGCTGCACATAGTTGACCTCTGCCCCCAGGGCGAGGCGGCTGTCCACCGGCTTCCACAGGAGTTCGGTGGAGACACCGGCATACATCCGCTCAAGATAACCCACGGTGACGCGGCTGTAGAGGTCCGTCCCGGGCCGGCCGAAATGCGCGAGGGTCAGGCGAGAGATGTAGGGATTGCCCTCGTCGTTGTAGCGGTCGCCGTCGGTGCGCACCGGATAGACCGCCGGCGTCGAGCTGTCCGTCGGTTCGGGCGCGTCGGTGAGTCGCCACTGGGCGACGCCGTCGAAGACGAGGTTCGGGCTGAACCTGTAGCTCACGCTGGCACGAACGCCGACGTCGATGTCGATGGGCCGGTCGGGGTCAAAGTAGCGCGTGCTGAGATAGGGCCTGACCCCGTAGGAGAGCGCTCCCTCTTCGGGGGGAATGCGGACGAGGCCCGCTTCCGTTCCCGCGGCATCGGTGATCGCGGCGCGGGCGAAGCTCGCCTCGGTCGCTCCGACCTCGTTCTCGAGCTGCTCCACGTCGGAGCGCCTGATCACGATACGGGACAGGGGAATCCCCTGGCGTTCGGGCTCGAAGATGAAGTCTTCGATGGCGGGCGGCATGGACTGGGTCAGGATTCGGCTGATCCGGCCCATGGGCTGCGACTCGGTCCGGTAGCGCGTGTTGGCGTAGCGGATCCGCACCGAGCGGTCGGTGAATTCCACGGCCTTGACCTCCACGCCCTCGGTCTCGAGCGCGGTCACCACGAGGTCGCGCAGCGCCGTTTCCGCGGCGGGAGACCGGTTCCAGCTTGCGGCGGCGCGCGCATCCGGCGGCCGCACGGCCACCGGGATCGGCGCGGGATCGAGGCCGCTGACGGACAGGCGGTTCGTCGGGTCGATGGTGAAATGGGCAGAAAAGGCCAGCGTCTCGCCCTGAAGCACGGAGGCGGAGAGCTGGTATTCGTCGCGGGGCTTGTAGACCACGCCGACGTTGTAGGGCGACGAGGGCTCGAACGTGCCGAGCCTGTCCTCGCGGACATAGGCATCTCCCGAATATTCGACGATGCCGGTGAGACGGTCGCTGAACCGATACTCCACCCCGCCGAAGAGCGAGGCATCGCCGCGGAAGAACACATCGGTCGCCACCGTTCCGCCCTGGCCGAAATCTCCGCCGGTGCCGAAGGGGTTGGTGGGGCGGGTCTCGAAGCGGTCGTCGATCTGCGCAAGTGGGTTGTCGATGGGGTTCTGCGTCCCGAGTCGCCCCCAACCGAGGCCCGCGGTCACGCGCAGGTTCTCGCCGAAATGCTTCGTCGCGACGACGTATTCGCCGGAGTAGAGCCCGGTTCCCAGAAAGTCCTGAAGGCCGACGGTCACCGCTGGGAGATACCGCCCCTCGTCCACCAGCCGGAAGCGGATGTCGAAGCTCCGGTCGAAGGTCGGATCGGTTCCGGGACCAGTGTTCTCGCCGATGCGGCTGTAGCGGAAGCTGCCGCCCAGACGGTCGCTGATCTGGAAGCTGAGCGTGGCACGCTGGTGGTTGCCGAAGCCGCCGTAGCTGAGCGTGAACTGGCCCGAGGGATCGCTGAGGCCGGAGGGCATCTCGATCAGGCCGGGCGTGCCGTAGGTGGTATAGGTCGGCCTCCAGTCCTGTTGCGCGCTGGCCGCCGTTGCAAGCAGGGCAAGACCGGTCAGGATCGTGGTCGATTTCAAACGCATCGGCAGTCCTCGCGGCCTGTTCTGGCCTCGTGTCGTGACTACTGTACGGGCCTTCAGGAGAGAAGGCACGCCCCCATTGACCTCGCGCTATGTCGCCGATGTTGCGTTTGGGCAACCTCCGGGGGCAAGCTGTGCCCCCGGAGGTCGGGTTCGCGGGTCTTCCCTGCTTGAATCGGGGGCTCCTCGCGCGCCAGTGTCGAGCCAGGGGAGGATCGTCGATGCGTGACCTCTACGGCTCCGTCCGCAGCCGCGCGTTCCGCGTGCGCTGGATGCTGGAGGAACTGGGGCTGGACTATGCCTACCACCCCGAACCGCCCCGATCGCGGACGGTGGTGGCGCTCAATCGGTCGGGCCGGGTCCCGGTGCTGGTGGAGGACGGCGCGGTGATGACCGATTCGGTGGCGATCATGACCTTCCTCGCGGATCGGGCCGGACGGTTCACCCATCCGGCGGGCACCGTGGACAGAGCCCGGCAGGACGCGCTGACCTTTCGCGTGATCGACGACATGGACGCCATTCTCTGGACCGCCGCGAAGCACAGCTTCGTCCTGCCCGAGGACTGGCGTCAGCCGGAGATCAAGGAGACGCTGAAACTGGAATTCGATCGGAACGCCAGGGCCCTGGCGGAGGAGCTGACGGGCGACTACCTGACCGGTGACAGCCCCGTGATCCCGGACTTCCTGCTCGCTCATTGCTGGGAATGGGCCGGGCTTGCCCACATGCCGCGCCATGCGCCCGCCTTCGACGCGCTTTCCGCGCGGATGCGTGCCCGTCCCGCCTTTGCGCGGGCGGAGGCGGAGTGATGGGGGAGATGATCGAGGGACGCTATCACGTCGAAGGCCGGCCCGCCGACACCACGGTGGACGGCGCGTTCCGGCGGGAGCCCTCGGTGCTGCGGGACTGGATCGGGACCGAGGCGCATCCGGCGGACCCGGGACGCTATCACCTCTTCGTCGCGTGGAACTGCCCCTGGGCGCATCGTGCTCTGCTGGCGCGGGAGGAACTCGGGCTGAAGGACATCACCGTGTCGTATGCCCTGCCGCGGCGGACGGAGGAGGGATGGGTCTTCGGCGAGGAGTCCGAACTGGGTGTCTCGGCGCTGCACGAGGTCTATGCCCGCCAGCCCGAGCCCTATACGGGCCGGGTCACGGTACCGGTTCTATGGGACCGGGTGGCGGGGCGGATCGTGTCGAACGAATCCGCCGACATCGTCCGCATGTTCGGCCGGTTTCCGGGCGTGCCGGACCTCTGCCCCGGGCCGCTCCGGGAGGAGATCGAGCGCTGGAACGGGGTAATCTACGAGACCGTCAACAACGGGGTCTACCGGGCGGGCTTCGCGCGGACGCAGGCGGCCTATGACGCTGCGGTGACGGAGGTCTTCGCCACGCTGGACCGGATCGAGGCGCATCTCGAGGGGCGGGACTGGCTGGCGGGGGACGTGTTCACCGAGGCCGATCTGCGGCTTTTCCCGACGCTGGCGCGGTTCGACGTGGCCTATCACTATGCCTTCAAGTGCAACATCCGGCGGCTGACCGACTATCCGCGGCTCTGGGACTATGCGCGCCGGATCTACCACCGCCCCGGGGTGGCGGGGACGGTGCGATTCGACTTTTACAAGCGGGGCTATTTCTCGCCCTCGGAGCTGCGCAATCCTCTGGGGATCGTGCCCGCCGGGCCGGTCATCGACTGGTCGCTCTGAGCATGGCGGCACGGGCGGCATGGCGCCCGGTGGCGAGGCAGGCGGTGATCAGGTAGCCGCCGGTTGGCGCCTCCCAGTCGAGCATCTCGCCCGCAACCCATGTGCCCGGGTGCGCGCGCAGCATGAGCGTGTCGTCCACCGCGTCCAGCCGCACGCCTCCGGCGGTGGAGATCGCCTCGTCCATGGGCCGCAATCCCGCGTGGCGAATGGGGAGCGCCTTGACGAGGGGCGCGAGATCGGCAGGCAGCGGGCGGGCGAATTCGTTCAGGAGAGCCTGTTTCGCCGGATCGAGGCCCAACGTGCGGCGCAGGTGGTTGGCGAGGCTGGCCTTGCCCCGGGGCCGCGAGAGGCGGTCGGTCACGGCTTCGGGCGACAGGTCGGGGCAGAGGTCGAGAATGAGGGAAGCACCCGTGCGGAGGGCGGGGGTCAGCGGGTAGAGCCCGCCGCCCTCGAGCCCGCGGGCGGAGATGGTGCATTCGCCGCGGCTGACGAGATTGCCCGCGTGGAGGGCGCAGGACTTGAGCGGGCTGCCGAAATGGCGCGCCATATGCGCGGACCACCGGACGGAGAGGCCGGCGTTCGCGGGGGCGAAGGGGGTCAGCTCCGCGGTGTCGAAGGCGGAGACCCAGGCGCCGTCCGACCCGAGGCGGCGCCAGCTTGCGCCGCCCATGGCGAGGATAGCGACGCGGGGCGAGAGACGGACCGGACCTTCGGGCGTGCCGAAGAGATGGGCGCCTTCCTGCCAGCCCTGCCAGCGCCAGCGGCGGCGGAGGTCGACGCCGCGGTTTTCGAGACGGACGAGCCAGGCGCGCAACATGGGGGAGGCCTTCATCGCCACCGGGAAGACCCGGCCGGTGGAGCCGGTGAAGAGCTCCTGACCGAGGCCCCTGGCGAAGGTCATGGCCTCGGTCGGGCCAAAGGCGGTGAGGATGTCCGCGAACCACCCGGGGAGGGAGCCGAACGCGGCGCGCCAGGCCTCGGGCGGTTCGGCCTTGGTGAGATTGAGGCCGCTCTTGCCGGCCATCAGGAACTTGCGCCCCGGGGAGGGCATGGCCTCGGCCATCAGCACAGAGAGGCCCGCGGCGGAGAGGGTGTCGGCGGCCATCAGGCCGGCGGGGCCTGCGCCGACCACGAGGGCGTCCGGGGCGGGCTTGCCGTCTGGCTGGGTCATGCCAGTCTCCTGACCTGTCGGGACAAGGAGGGCAAGCGATGGAGAAGGGCGACGGCTGGCCTGTCTGCGGCCTCTGCGGGCGGCCGATCCCGCCGGATGTGCCGCAATCGCTCCACCATCTCGTGCCGAAGCTGAAGGGCGGCAAGGGCGGGCCGACGGTGCTCTTGCATCACATCTGCCACAAGGAGATCCACGCGACGCTGACGGAAGCCGAGCTGGCAAGGAATTACGCGACGGTGGAGGCGCTGAGGGCGCATCCGCGGCTGGAGCGCTTCGCCGCCTGGGTTAGGCGGCGGCCGCCGGGGTTCGGCTCGAAGGTCCCGGGGCGCAGGGGACGGCGGTGACAGACGGGGGGGGGGGCCGGACGGTGCAGGATGGGTTGGCAAGCCACCCTGCAGGCGAGCGGCCGCCGGGCTAGGTGACGAGACCGATGGCGCGGCGGATGTCCTCGTCGCGCAGGCTGATGTCCTCGCCGAGCCAGCGGTCGGCCTCCGGTCTGCACATCCAGACGAGGGCGCGGGCGGGCCAGTCGGGAGGAATGTGATCGGACCAGTCGAGCTGGCTCACGGGATTGATCCCCGAGGCCTTGATCTCGCGCTGCATCTCGGTCGCCACGGTGCCCGGCGAGAGGCCCAGCGCGCGGATGCCCGAGGCACCGTATTCCTTGTGGCACATCCGGGTGAGCATGTACGCCCCGGCCTTTGACGCGCAGTAGGAGGACCAGCCCTCGACGGGGCCATGGGCCGCCCCCGAGGAGATCGTGATGATCGTGCCGCCGCCCTGTTCGAGCATGACCGGGAGCGCCGCGCGCATGCCATGCAGGACGCCCTTGAGGTTCACGTCGACGGCGGAGGACCATGCGACGGGATCGACATCGGCAAGACGGGCGATCGGCTCGATCACGCCGGCATTGCCCACGACCACGTCGAGACGGCCGAATGTGCTCAGGGCGGCGCCGACGGCTGCCTCTACCTCCCAGTAGCGGGACACGTCGCAGGGCACCGCGAGGGCGTCATGTCCGATCTCTCCGGCGACCTCCGCCACGCGCTCGCCGTTCCGGGCCAGCAGCACAACCCGCGCTCCGGCCTCGGCGAAGCGATACGCGGCGGCGGCGCCGATCCCGCGGCTCGCCCCGGTGATCAGAACGACCTTTTCCGACAAATCCATGAGCCCATCCATGATCAACAATTACCGCGACCCTGCCATTTGGGTCTGTCCCAAGTGTTCGCCACCTTGACCTGACGCGTACAGAAGGGAAACTGCGCCTGCAATTTGCAACAAGGAAGGGTCTGATATGACCATATTTGCCCGGACCGGCCAAACCGCTCTCGCCGCCACACTGATGGTCGGTACAGCGGCGCATGCCGACGTCAGCGCCCAGCAGGTCTGGGATTCATTCAAGGAGAACATGGCCCTCTATGGTGAGAGCAGCCTCAGCGTCGGGTCCGAGGAGATGTCGGGCGACACCCTGACCGTCTCGGACGTCGTTCTGACCATCAGCGATGCCGAGACGACCGTCACCTCGGACCTGGGGACGTTGACGTTCACCGAGACGGGGGATGGCACGGTTTCGGTCGGCATGCCGACGACCACACCGCTGACGATCCGGATCGAACCGACGTTCGGGACCCCTGCCACGCTCAACGCCTCCGTTACCCAGGAAGCGATGGACCTGATTGTCGGCGGCACCCCCGAGGAGATGACCTATGACATCTCGGCGGCGCGCTACGTCGTTTCGCTCGACAGTGTCGAGGGAGAGGAGGCCGACGTCACCCTGAACGCCGCGCAGTTGGCGATCTCGGATATCGCGGGCACCTATCAGATCACGACTGACGAGGCGCTGCAGACCATCGAGTCGGCACTTGCCGCAGGGTCGGTGACGATCGCCGTGGACATTGCCGAGACCGGCGGCCCCGGGCTGTTCCAGTTCATGGGCACGATCGACGGCCTCGAGACCACCGGGACCGTTTCGCTGCCCGTGGATATGGACATGGAAGCGCCCGAGATGGCCTTCGTCGACGGGCTTCTGGTCGACGCGGGTTACGAGTTCGGCGCCTCCAATTACGCCTTCAGCTTTGCCGAAGAGGGCAATACGGCCGAGGGGACCGCGAGCGCCGAGAGCGGCAGCATGGCGGTCTTCATGGACGCCAGCGGGTTTAGCTATGCAGGCGGCGCGACGGCGCCCAGCGTTTCGATCTCGGGAAGCGACCTGCCGTTCCCGGTGGAAGTGTCCATGGCGGAATACTCCTACGGCATCTCCCTGCCCCTCGCGGCAACCGATTCGCCCGAGGAATTCGGTGCGGATCTGCTGATCTCCGAGCTGTCCGTCAATGACGCGGTCTGGAGCATAATCGATCCGCGCGGCGTGCTTGACCATGGCCCCGCCACGATCAGCCTCGACATCTCCGGCCTCGTCGCGCTGGCCTATGACGTGCTCGATCCCATGCAGATGCAGGCGATGATGATGGCCGACGTGCCGGGTGAGCTCTACGAGGTGATGATCAACGACCTCACCGTGCGGGCGGCGGGGGCCGAGATCCTGGGGTCCGGCGGGTTCACCTTCGACAACACGGACCTCGATACCTTCGGCGGCATGCCGCGCCCGGAAGGCTCCGCAGCCGTGGAAATCACCGGCGCCAACCAGCTGATCGACAAGCTGGTCCAGATGGGTCTGGTCCCCGAGGAGCAGGTCATGGGCGCGCGGATGATGATGGGCATGTTCGCCCAGGTCACCGGCGACGACCAGATGCGGTCCGAGCTGGAGATCAACGAGCAGGGCCATGTGATCGTGAACGGCCAGCGCATCCAGTAAGCGCGGCGGTACTTGCCATCGGGCCGCGCGATCGAGGTCGCGCGGCCCTTTCCGGGGTCCCTTCGAGGATACAGCCATGCGTCGAGTTCCCACGACTTTCGCCGCCATGATGTCCAGTGCAGCCCTGTCGCTGCCAGTGTCGGCGCAGGTCACTCCAGAAGATGTCTGGGCGATACAGAGGGATTTCTACGCCGCGACCGGGCTTCAGGTTTCCGCTCAGGAGAGCCGCTCCGGAGATACGCTGACCCTGTCCGACGTGACCGGAACGGTCGTGCTTCCGCAGGGGCTGGGCACGATCAGCGCGATCCTCGGTCCGGTCGACCTGACCGCGCAGGATGACGGGTCGGTCACGGTCGCCTACCGGCAACCGTCGCAGGTGCGGCTCGTCGTGGACGTGATGTCGGGGACCCCGGACGAGCTCTATCTCGACGTGGCCCTGACGGGGACACAGGAGACCGCCTCGACACTGGCCACCGGAAGCCCCGATGCCATCGTTTTCACCACCGAGGCGGGCCGCACCACGGTGAGCCTGACCGGGATCGAGGTACGGGGCGCGCCCGACATCGAGGGGATGGACCTGAGCGGCATCACCGCCGTCATCGACATTCAGGACACCGTGAACGTGGCCACGGTGACGCGGGACGAGGCGACCCTGACGATGGATGTGCAGTCCGTTTCGGGACCCACTGCCAGCCTCGTCCGGGTCGACATGCAGTCGGACATCGGGTTCCTGTTGGACAACTCGGGCAGTTCGGCCTCCGGCGTCTATTCGGGCCGTGCTGTGGTACCGGCTGCGGGGATCGACTACGTCGACCTCGCGTCATCGATCCGGGCCGGGCTTTCCCTGGATGTCACCACGCGGTCCGAGGGTCTGTCCTCGATCTCGATCACCTCGGACCCGATGAACGGCGAGTCGCGACAGGTCAGCGAGACGGCGACGAGCGAGGGGCGCGTGAGCCTCGGCGAGGCGGGCCTGTCCATCGAGGGCTCCACAGGCGAAGCGAGCCTGGAATACGAGGACACGCTCCTGATCCCCTTCACGATCCGGGCCGGCGTGCTCGGCTCGCAATTCCTGATGCAGATGCCGCTCCTTGCCTCCGATACACCGCAGGGCGCGCGGCTTGCGCTGGCCTTCGAGGGGCTTTCGCTGGACGAGCGCCTGGTGCGGCTGCTCGACCCCTCGGAGCTGCTGCCGCGCGATCCGATATCCTTCGAGTTCGACATCGAGGGAGAGATGATGGTGCTGGCCGATCTGGTGGATTTCCTCACCTTGGGCGAGATGATCAACGGGGGCGTCTCGCCGGTGGAACCGACCAGCGTGACGCTCAACTCCGGCGCGTTTTCAGGTGCAGGTGTCGGGCTGACCAGTTCGGGCAGCTTCACCATCGATCTGAACGACCCCACCTTCCTCGACGGGTTGCCCTTCCGTCCCACGGGCTCCGCGCAGGCGCGGGCGACGGGTGTCAACGGGCTGATCGACACGCTGGTGACAATGGGCCTTGTCGCCGAGGAGGATGCGGGAATTGCCCGGCTGGGGCTGGGGATGTTCTCGCGCAATCTGGGGGACGACGTTCTGGAGTCGTCGCTGGAGGTGACGCCGGAAGGGTCGATCACGGTGAACGGAAACCGCATCCGCTGAGTCGGAGAGTTGCGGCGGCGGGCGGGGCGGACTAGGTGCCGGGGACCGTCCGCTGTTCCGGAACATCTTCATGGCCCATGATCTCTCCGCCCTTGCCGACCAGATTCTGACAGCCGCGCGCGCCGCGGGGGCGGAGGCTGCGGATGTGGTCGCGATCGGGGGCACCTCACTCTCGATCGACGTCCGGGGGGGACGGCTGGAGGAGGCCCAGCGGTCCGAGGGGATCGACCTTGGACTGCGCGTGCTGATCGGGCGGCGGCAGGCCTGCGTGTCGGCCTCGGAAACCGCGCCGGACGTGCTCGTGCAGATGGCCGAGCGGGCCGTCGCCATGGCGCGGGAGGCGCCGGAGGACCCGTTCATCGGTCTCGCCGATGCGGGTCAGCTGTCGAAGGTGCGCGACGCCGAGGGGCTGGAGCTATTCGACCACGGCCCGGAACCGGAGCCCGCCGCGCTGGAAGAGGCCGCGCGGGAGGCGGAAGCCGCGGCGCTGGCGGTGGGCGGCGTCACGCAGGTGCAATCGTCCGCGGCCTACGGGCGCAGGCGCATCCACCTCGCGGCGAGCAACGGGTTTTCCGGGGGATACCAGCGGACGGATCGGAGCCTGTCGTGCATGGCCATCGCGGGCGAGGGCCTGAAGATGGAGCGGGATTACGACTATGACAGCCGCGTCTTCGCCGAGGACATGCGGAGCGCCGCGGAGATCGGCGGCCGCGCCGGGGCACGGGCGGTGGAGCGCATGGGCGCGCGCCGGCCGAAGACCGGCGCCTATCCGGTGCTCTTCGACGAGCGGATCTCGTCCTCGCTGATCGGGCATCTGGTGTCCGCTTCGAACGGGACGATGATCGCCCGCGGTTCGTCCTGGCTGCGCGACCGGCTGGGCGAACAGGTTCTCCCCGAGGGCCTGAGCCTTATCGAGGACCCGCATCGGCCGCGCGTTCCGGGTTCGCGGCCCTTCGATGCCGAGGGCCTGAGGACGGAGCGGCGGGCGCTGGTGGAAGCGGGCGTGCTGACGGGCTGGACGCTCGATCTGGCGACCGCGCGCAAGCTGGGGATGGAGAGCACGGCCAATGCCGCGCGGGGACCTTCGGGGCCGCCGTCGCCCTCGGTTTCCAACCTGGCCCTGACGCAGGGCGAGACGAGCCGTGAGGCGCTGATGCGGCAGATGGGCACCGGGCTTCTCGTGACCTCGATGATCGGCTCCACCATCAACCCGAACACCGGGGATTATTCCCGGGGCGCGAGCGGTTTCTGGGTGGAGAACGGCGAGATCGCCTATCCGGTGAACGAGATCACGGTGGCGGGCAACCTGCGGGAAGTCCTGCTGCGGATGACACCGGCCAACGACGCGCGGACCCATTTGGGCCGGGTCGTGCCCTCGCTGCTGGTCGAAGGCCTGACGCTTGCGGGAGACTGACGCCGAGGACCTGTCGCTGATCATTGCGGCTGCCGAGGCCGCGGGCGAGATCGCCTGCCGCCACCATGGCGCGGCGCCGAAGACCTGGGACAAGGGCGACGGGCAAGGGCCCGTGACCGAGGCGGATCTCGAGGTCGACGCGCTTCTGAAGGAGCGGTTGACGGCGGCGCGGCCCGGCTATGGCTGGCTGTCGGAGGAATCGGCGGGCGGGCCGGACCGGCTTACATCCCCGCGGCAGTTCATCGTGGACCCGATCGACGGCACCCGCGCCTTCATCGAGGGCGGGCGGGACTGGTCCCATTCCATCGCAGTCGCCGAGGGCGGGCGGATCGTAGCCGCCGCCGTGTTCGTGCCGATGCGGGATGCGCTGTATTCGGCAGGTCTGAACGGAGGCGCCGCGGTCGGCGGCACGCCGCTGCAGGTCAGCGACGAGTCGCGGCTTGGTCGGGCCAACGTCCTGGCGAACCGCCCATCGATGGCGGCGGAGCACTGGGCGGGGGGCGAGGTGCCCCCCGTGAAGCGGCATTTCCGGTCCTCGCTGGCCTACCGGCTGTGCCTTGTCGCCCAAGGCCGGTTCGACGCCATGCTGACGCTGCGGCCGACGTGGGAATGGGACGTGGCGGCCGGCAGCCTGATCGTGGAGGAGGCGGGCGGCACGGTCAGCGACCGCACCGGCGGGCGTCCCGAGTTCAACCGCGCGGTGCCGCAGATCGACGGGATCGTGGCGGCGGGCGCGGTTCACGGGGGCCTGATGGCCGCACTGGCCTGAAGACGCGTCACATTCTGAAACATCGCCGCAGGGCAACACACGACCGCGTGAGGGGATTGCTACATTTCTTGCCCGTGGCGATTGAGCCTCACATCTCCCTCAGACGTGAAGTGGAGGACGCCCGATGGGACAACTGAAGAAGATCCTGCTGGTCGATGACGACGACGACCTCCGTGAGGCGTTGAGCGAGCAGCTTGTGATGACCGAGGATTTCGATGTGTTTGAAGCCGGCAACGGCGCGGAAGCGATGACGCAGGCCAAGGCCCAGCATCATGACCTCGTCATCCTTGACGTGGGCCTGCCGGATACCGACGGGCGGGAGCTCTGCCGGCTGATGCGCAAACAGGGCGTGAAATCGCCGATCATCATGCTCACGGGTCATGATACCGACAGCGACCAGATTCTCGGGCTGGATGCGGGCGCGAACGACTATGTCACGAAGCCGTTCAAGTTCCCGGTTCTGCTGGCCCGGCTCCGGGCGCAGCTGCGCACTCATGAGCAGAGCGAGGACGCAGTGTTCCAGCTCGGCCCCTACAGCTTCCGTCCTGCGCAGAAGCTGCTTCTGACCGAGGATGAGAAGAAGATCCGCCTGACCGAGAAGGAGACGAACATTCTGAAGTTCCTCTACCGCTCGGCCTCCGGCGTGGTCGCCCGGGACGTCCTGTTGCACGAGGTCTGGGGCTACAACGCCGGCGTGACGACGCATACGCTGGAGACGCACATCTACCGGCTGCGCCAGAAGATCGAGCCCGATCCGTCGAACGCGCGTCTTCTGGTCACCGAGAGCGGCGGGTACCGGCTCGTTTCCTGAGGCGCCGATCCGCTTGCCGAAAACCGCGGAGGCCCGGGCATGAATGCCCGGGTCTTTTCTTGACGCGATGGAAGCATCTGCACCGTCCGGGACGGCGCACGCCTGGACACTGCAGAACATTGATTATGCCGAACATTGCGCCCGATCATGTCGAGTGCCGACAGCGGGCGAACATGATTTGACCTTGGCGGTTTGTCGGTCCAGCCTGAAAGCAGGTCCTCGGCCCGATGATCGTTACGGGGATGGCGGAGACCCCCGGGCCGGTTTCAAGAACTGGAGATTCTCATGCCCGCGACACCGGTACCCTGGATCGAGCCGATCCGCCTGAATCCGAACCTCGGGGGAGATCAGGAGAATCCCGAGCTGACCCAGCTGACCAACGGAATGGTCGTCGCCCTCTGGGAAGACACCGCAAGGGGGGGACCCGCCAAACCGCCGGGTCGGGACATCGTGGGGCAGCTCTACGATGTAGCGGGAAACAAGGTCGGCCGCCCGTTCATTGCCAACGGCACGACCGCGAACAACGAACGGGGGTTCGACGTCGCGGCGCTTCCGAACGGGGGATTCGTGGTGGTCTATCTCGACGAGCCGGGCCAGCCGACGGAGAGGCTGATCCGGGCCACGGAATGGCAGACGGACGCTTCGGGCGTGACGAGTTCCACCAACCGGATGATCGCGTCGACCCCGCGGCCCGGAGATGTCGTCAACCATGTGTCGGTCGATGGGTTCGGTGACGGAAGTTACCTCGTGGCCTATTCCCACCGGGACACCAGGGACGCGAACCCGTTCGAGATCAGGACCAAGGTCGTTTCGGCCGACGGGAAGGTCAGCTTTGCCAATTTTGCCGACACCGGGTCGAGACAGGCGACCACCGCTACGGATACGGCGCTCCTGTCCAACGGCAACATGGTCGTCGCCTACGATTACACGGGCAGCAACGGCGACCGGGAGATCGCCTTCCGGATCGTCACGCCGGGCAACGACAACGTCGGCCCCTCCCGGACGATCGTCGCGGCCAACACCAGCAACATCGGCGACGTGGACCGGGATGCGACGGTCGTCGCGCTGGCCGGGGGCGGATTCGTCGTGGCCTGGACGGAAGTGGATACCGACAGCGACATCCTCTTCGTCCGTTACAACAATGCCGGCACTCCGCTGGGCCGTGTGCAGTTCGTCAACGCGGCCGGGGTCGACAACCATGACGAGCCACATCTCATCGCGCTGGCCGATGGCGGCTTCGTCATCGTCTACAACGATCAGGCCGACAGAACCGTCGTGTTCCAGCGTTACGATGCCTCGGGCAACAAGATCGGCAGAGAGGTCACCATCGCCGAGAACGTTCGAGAGGACAGCACCGATCCCGGCGGCATCGGCCTTGCGGACGGGCGTTTCATCGCGGCCTACGAGACGAGCGCCACCGGCAACGAGGATTCCTGGGCCCACTTTCTCGATCCGCGCGACAGACCCAACGACCCGGGCGTCTATGCGCCCACGCCGGTGATCGTCGGCACCATCGGTGACGACAGGATCAAGGGGACGGGTCTGAGCGAGAAGATCTACGGCCATTTCGGCAATGACACGATCGACGGCGGGCGCGGCTTCGATTTCATCGACGGCGGACCCGGCTTCGACTTCATTCTCGGGAGGGGCGGAAACGATACGATCCTCGGCGGCGCAGGCTTCGACGCGATCAGCGGCAATGCGGGCAACGACAGCATTCAAGGCAATGCCGGTAACGACACGATCGACGGCGGCATCGGCAACGACACGATCGACGGCGGCATCGGCGCCGACGTCATCATGGGCAAGGGCGGCAACGACACGATCTTCGGGTCCGACGGATTCGACGTCTTGTCGGGCAACAACGGCAATGACCTCATCAAGGGCAACGCGGGGAACGACTTGATCTTCGGCGGGCTGGGGAACGACCGGCTCGACGGGGGGATCGGCGCCGACACGCTGTTCGGAGGATCGGGGTCCGACAGGCTGTTCGGCAAGGCCGGATTCGATGCGCTGAACGGCGGCAACGGGAACGACACGCTCTACGGCAATGCCGGCAACGACACGCTGAACGGCGGCGCCGGAAACGACCTGCTCTACGGCGGCCTCGGCGCGGATACCTTCGCCTTCTTCAAGGGCAACGGGCGGGATACGATCATGGACATGCAGGAGGTCGACACGATCCTCCTCGAGGCCACGGCCTTCGGGATCACCTCCGCACAGCAGCTGAACAATCGCACGACGGAAACCGCATCGGCCTATGTCCTCGATTTCGGCGGCGGGGACGTTCTGAAGATTCTGAAGACACCGGGTTTCAATCTCGACATCGGGGATTTCAATTTCATCTGACCTTCGGGACAGGGCGGTCGTCTCCGCAGTGCTGCATCCATGACCCGACGCCGCCGCATCCTGCATGGCGAGCGGTGACACTGGGGCAGAGCCTTGCTAAGGCCTCCGCGACACGGACGCGGAGGTGGCGGTGGAGATCGAGCGAACGGCTCTCGAGGGGGTGGTCATCCTGACGCCGCGGCGCTTTGGCGATCATCGCGGCTTCTTTTCCGAAAGCTACAGTCGGCGGGCCTTTGCCGAGGCGGTGGGACGGGATGTCGAGTTCGTTCAGGACAACCACTCGCTTTCGGCGAAGGTCGGCACGATCCGGGGGCTGCATTTCCAGGCGCCACCCCGCGCGCAGGACAAGCTGGTGCGCTGCGGCAAGGGCGCGCTGTTCGATGTGGCGGTGGATATCCGCAGGGGCAGCCCGACCTACGGGCAGTGGGTGGGGGTCGAGCTGAGCTTCGAGAACGGGCGCCAATTGTTCGTGCCGGCCGGGTTCGCCCACGGGTTCGCCACGCGGACGGCGGACACCGAGATCATCTACAAGTGCACCGACTATTACGCGCCCGAGACGGAGGGCGCCCTGAACTGGGCCGATCCGGCCGTCGGCATCGACTGGGGCCTGGGCGGAGTCGAGCCCGTGCTGTCGGAAAAGGACGCCGCGGCGGGTGGGCTTCATGGGTTCGAGACACCGTTTGCCCGGAAGGAGGACAGATGAAGCTTCTGATCACCGGCGGCGCGGGGTTCATCGGTTCTGCCGTGGTGCGGATGGCGGTCGCGCGCGGGCACGAGGTCGTCAATGTCGATGCACTCACCTATGCCGCCTGTCTCGACAACGTGGCGGAAGTGGCGGAGAGCCCGCTCTATGCCTTCGAACGGGCCGACATCCGCGACCGGGCGGCGCTGGACCGGATCTTCGCCGCACATGCGCCGGATGCGGTGATGCACCTCGCGGCCGAGAGCCACGTCGACCGGTCCATCGACGGCCCCGCGGATTTCATCGAGACCAACATTACCGGCACGTTCAACATGCTGGAGGCGGCGCGCAGCTTCTGGACCGCGCGGGGCCGGCCCGAGAGCTTTCGCTTTCACCATATCTCCACGGACGAGGTGTTCGGCTCCCTGGGGCCCGAGGGCCGGTTCACCGAGACTACGCCCTACGATCCCCGCTCGCCCTATTCGGCGTCGAAGGCAGCCTCGGACCATCTGGTGCGGGCCTGGCACGAGACCTATGGCCTGCCGGTGGTGCTGACCAACTGCTCCAACAACTACGGCCCCTACCATTTTCCCGAGAAGCTGATTCCGGTGGTGATCCTGAACGCCCTCGCAGGCGCGTCGATCCCGGTCTACGGCAAGGGGGAGAACGTGCGGGACTGGCTATATGTCGAGGATCACGCGGATGCGCTGCTGCTTGCGGTGGAGAAGGGCGAGGTCGGCCGATCCTACAACATCGGCGGCGAGAACGAGCGGCGGAACATCGAGGTGGTGGAGACGATCTGCGGCATCCTCGACCGGCTGAAGCCGAAGAACACGCCGTATTCCCAGCAGATCACCTTCGTCACCGACCGGCCGGGCCACGACGCGCGCTATGCGATCGATCCCTCTCGCATCCGGGACGAGCTGGGCTGGCAGCCCTCGGTCACGGTCGAGGAAGGGCTGGAGAAGACGGTGCGGTGGTATCTGGACAACGAGGCCTGGTGGCGCGCCCTGCAGGGCCGTGAGGGCGTGGGCAAGCGGCTGGGGACAGGGACATGACGATGACGAGCGACGACCTGCCTGCGACTATCGCGACGCTGCTGGAGCGGCCCTACATGGAGCTCAGCGGGCCGGAGCGCAAAGCGCTGCGCAGCCACTTCGACGGCAACGCCTATTCCCGCAGGTTCGACTGGAACTGGCGCGAGATCCACATGAACCGGATCGCGGCCATCAACCGGATCGTGGACACGCTACCCGGGGATGCCGCCTATCTGGAGATCGGGTGCGACGCGAACACGCTCTTCGACGCGGTGCCGCTGGCCGACAAGACAGGCGTCGATCCCGCGAGAGGCGGGACGCACCGGATGACCTCGGACGAGTTCTTTGGGCAGAACGACCGCAAGTTCGACCTGATCTGGATCGACGGGCTGCACGAGTACCACCAGGTGCACAGGGACGTGGAGAACGCGCTGGCGGCGCTGAAGCCGGGGGGCTGGATCGGACTCCATGACATGCTGCCGCTCGACTGGCTGCAGGAGCACATGCCGCGCATCCATCCGGGCTGGACGGGCGATGTCTGGAAGGTGGCGTTCGAGATTGTCGCGACCCCTGGGCTGGAGTTCCGGATGGTGACGATTGACCACGGTGTCGGCCTTCTGCGCTCGGCCGAGGGGGCGGCGCCGCTGGCATACATGCCCGACACGCTGTCGGATGTCCGGTTCGGCTATCTCTATGAGAACATCGGCCAGCTTCAGCTTGTCGATTGGGCCGGGGCGGAACACTGGATCGCGGGCGGTGCGCCTGCCTCCGCGCGCGCGGAGGCGCCGAGGGCGGTCGCGGCACCGGCCGGGCTTGCCCCGGCGAAGGCCCCTGTACCGGCGGCGCCCCCCGCCCCGGAGCCGCCCCGGGCACAGGACGGGTTCCTGTCTCGCCTGAAGCGGCGGCTTCGGAAGGAACCGGGGCCTGCGCCGGTGTCGAAGCCCCCGGAGCCCGAGACGGGCGATCTGCTGTCCAGGCCGTTCGAGGACCTGACGGAGGAGGAGCGCAAGACGCTGCGCAAGGCCTATGCCGCGAACCGCGATACGCGGAAGTTTCCGTGGAAATGGCGGCAGACCCATTTCAACCGGGTGGCCCTCATGAACCACGTCCGGCGGACGCTGCCGGCGGATGCGGCCTATCTGGAGATCGGCTGCGGGTCGAACGCACTGTTCGACAGCGTCGCGCTGACGGACAAGACCGGGGTGGACCCGTTCAAGGGCGGGACGGTGCGGCTGACCTCGGACGAGTTCTTTGCGCAGAACGACCGCAAGTTCGACCTGATCTGGATCGACGGGTTGCACGAGTACCACCAGGTTCATCGCGACGTGGAGAACGCGCTGGCGGCACTGAAGCCGGGGGGCTGGATTGGACTGCATGACATGCTGCCGCTCGACTGGCTGCAGGAGCACATGCCGCGCATCCATCTCGGCTGGACGGGCGATGTCTGGAAGGTGGCGTTCGAGATCGCGGCCACGAGGGGGCTCGATCTAAGGGTGCTGACCATCGACCAGGGCGTGGCGATCCTGCGAGCGGGTGACGGTCATGCGCCACTGGCGGACCTGTCGGCGGAGCTGTCGGACAAGCGGTTCGGCTATCTTTACGACAATATCGGCGGACTCCCTGTCGCCTCCTGGGAGGAGGGGACTGCCTGGATCGACGGTCAGGCCGGACGATGAGGATCGCGCTGTTCGGCAGGACCGGCCAGGTCGCGACCGAGGTGCAGCGGCGTCTGCCCGAGGGCGCGACGCTGGAGGTGCTGGGGCGCGAGGAGGCCGATTTCGGCCAGCCCGGGCAGGTGGCCGAGGCGGCGCGAAAGCTGCGGGCAGATGCGGTGATCAACGCCGTCGCCTACACGGCGGTCGACCGGGCGGAGACCGAGACAGAGCTGGCAGAGGCCGTCAACGGCGGGTCAGTGACGGCGTTGGCCGGGGTCTGCGCGGATATGGGCCTGCCGCTCGTGCATATCTCGACCGATTACGTCTTTACCGGTGACGGCACGCAGGCGTGGCGGCCGGGCGACCCGACCGGGCCCCTTGGCGCCTATGGCCGAAGCAAGCTGGCCGGCGAGGAGGGCATCCGGACCTCGGGCGCGCGGCATGCGATCCTGCGGACGTCCTGGGTGTTCAGCGCCCATGGGGCGAACTTCGTCAAGACGATGCTGCGGCTCGGGGCGGAGCGCGAGGAGCTGCGGATCGTGGCGGATCAGGTCGGCGGGCCTACGCCGGCAGCGGACATCGCCGATGCCTGCCTGACGCTCGCGCGCGGGCTGGCAGAGGGGCGCGAGGGCGGCACCTTCCATTTCTCCGGACAGCCCGATGCGAGCTGGGCGGACTTCGCGCGGGAGATCTTTGCCCAAGCGGGCCTGCCCACGCGGGTGATCGACATTCCGACCTCGGACTATCCCACCCCGGCGCGGCGGCCGCTCAATTCGCGGATGGATTGCAGCACGCTCGAGGTGGCGTTCGGCATCGCGCGGCCCGACTGGAGAGCGGGCCTGCGGGAGGTGCTGGCAGAGCTGGGTGCGGCGCGGTAGGACCGGATCAGGACAGGCGGAGGTGACGGCGTCATGACCCAGCGCAAGGGCATCATTCTGGCGGGCGGATCGGGCACGCGGCTCTATCCCGTGACCATCGGCGTGTCGAAGCAGCTTCTGCCGGTCTACGACAAGCCCATGGTCTATTACCCGCTGACCGTGCTGATGCTGGCGGGCATCCGGGAGATCGCGGTGATCACGACGCCGCAGGACCAGGACCAGTTCCGGCGGACCCTGGGCGACGGCAGCCAGTGGGGCATCGCGCTGACCTATATCGAGCAACCGTCGCCGGACGGGCTCGCGCAGGCCTATATCCTTGCCGAGGATTTCCTCGCCGGGGCGCCTTCGGCGATGGTGCTGGGCGACAACATCTTCTTCGGTCACGGGCTGCCCGAGATGCTGGGCGCGGCGGATCGGCGGACGGAGGGCGGCACCGTCTTCGGCTACCATGTTTCGGATCCCGAACGGTATGGCGTGGTGGCCTTCGACGGGGACGGCCGGGTGACGACGATCATCGAGAAGCCCGACGTGCCGCCGTCGAATTTCGCGGTGACCGGGCTCTATTTCCTCGATGGCACGGCGCCCGCGCGCGCCAAGGCGGTCGAGCCTTCCGCCCGCGGGGAGCTGGAGATCACCACGCTGCTGGAGAGCTATCTGGCCGAGGGCCTGTTGTCGGTGGAACAGATGGGCCGCGGCTATGCCTGGCTCGACACCGGGACCCATGCCTCGCTCCTCGATGCGGGGAATTTCGTGCGGACGCTGGAAAGCCGGCAGGGCCTGCAGACCGGCAGCCCGGACGAGATCGCCTGGCGCCAGGGCTGGATCGACGCCGACGCCTTGCGGGAGCGGGCGGCGCGGTACAGAAAGAATGGGTATGGAGCCTATCTGCTCGGACTGGTCGGGTCCTGACAAACCGCGAGCCTGCGCTTCCCCGGGTCGAAAAAGGGTGATCTGATGCCTCTGTTTCGTGCCTCGGGGAAACTTGTCTACTTCGCCCATGTGCCGAAATGCGGTGGAACCTCGGTCGAGCATTACCTCTCCGCCCGGTTCGGTCCTCTCGGATTGTGGGACCCGTTCTTTGCGCTCCGGTCCAGGGCCGCGGCGTGGAGCCGGTCGCCGCCTCAGCACATGCCCGAGGCCGTTCGGCGGGATCTGATCCCCGACGGGCTGTTCGACGCAAGTTTCGCGCTGGTGCGGCACCCGGTTGCCCGTCTGAACAGCGTCTTCCTGTTCCAGAGCGAGATCGAGAAGGCTGTGCCCAGGGCCGTGACTTTTTCGCGGTGGCTTGATCTCGTGGAGCGGGAACTGGAGACCAATCCCTATCAGCTTCACGGGCATCTTCTGCCCACGGGCCATTTCGTGCCCGAGACGGCGACCGTGTTCCGGCTGGAGGACGGGATCGACCGGATCATCCCCTGGCTCGACAGGCTCTCGAATACCGTCGATGGGCCGCGATCGATGCCGCGGTCCAACGTGCTGATTGACCGTCTTAAGCACGAGGGGGCCGACCCTCCGCAGCGCGCGGGTCCGAGCACGGCGGACATCGAGAGGATCGGCCGGCTCTATGCGGAGGACTTCGCCCGGTTCGGCTACGGTCCGGACCCGGACAGGGTGGACTGACGGAACGCCAGACGCTCCATGAGGTCCTGATCGACCTCGACGAACTCTTCGAGCCGCCGCCTGTTGCGGTCATCCTCGAAGAGATCGAGCAACGCCTGCCATCGACTCACACGGGCATCGAGCGGGCCGGTGTTGCTGCGTTTCTCCGCAATCCGGAGTCGTTGTCCCGTCAAGTGCTCCATATCGTCCTCGAGCGGTTCGAAGTCCCCGAACCGGTAGATCGCCGTCATGGCCCCGGCGTTGGCGAGAGCCTGGGCCAGCAGGTCCCCTCGGGAGATGTCGAGATGGCGCGGGGCGCGGCTGAGGCTTCGGAAGGCGAAGAAGTTCGAGGTCACGTTGACCCAAGTCTGGCGGATGCGGCGACGGGCCGCGTCGTCTTCGGGAAAGAAGAACGTTTCTGCAGGGCCAAGCATGGCGGCCTGATGGGAAGTGAGGGCCTCCCGTCCCAGGTCCTGCGCCCGGCGTTCAAGAGTGGCGCGCATGTAGAAGTAGAACGACCCGAGGCGTTCCCGGGGGTCGCGCAGCACGGTGAAGACGAAGGGATCGCCCCCCACCTCGTTCAGCCGCCGCCAGTCGAGATGGCCGGAATGAAAGAGGTAACCGGACGGAAAGGGGCCCTCAGGCCCGACCTCGCTCATTACGCGGATCGGGCTGCGTTCTTCGGGCGCGAAGGTCGAGGCGACGGCGTGGTGAATGGTCTGTCCACCGGTCTTCGGCAGGTGAAGAAACACGATCGGTCTGCGCATCTGCACCTCAAGCCCCTTATCGGATGGCAAAGCTGGACCACCGCGCCGATGCAACCACACCGCGGCGGAGTCCGGTCGCGGCGTGATAATCTGGTCGATGCCTTCTAGATCGGCTAGGAGCGTGATGGAAGTGACGCGGGAACGTGAGGCAATGGACGACACCGGGGACATGTCGGCACGTTCGTCCGGAAGCGCCGGGTTCGGACCGGGTTGCGCTTTCCCCATCAGAGGCGCGGGGACGGGATCATGAAGAATGTCTTGCTTGATCGGATCCGGTCGCGAGGTGGCGCGAAGCAGGGGAATGCCATGGCGGAGAGTCTATTTTTGGGAGTGGCGCGCATTCTCGTCTCGGACGGCGCCGTCTGCGCCCAGATGACCCCAGAAACCGCCGCGACGATGCCGTCCATCTCGATCGGCAACAGGGTCTCGGCAATGGTGCCGATGGACCCTGCCGACGCCTCCGATCTCGTCATGTCGCTCGATTACAGGCCCTGGTTCGACCCGGCGAAACTCATCGATGCGGGCGAGGCTCGTGGCGCGGCGGTGGCGGAACTGAACGGGCTGAAGGAGTGGGGCCTTCCCAATCGCGACACGCTTCAGCTGCGCCTGAAAGACTGGTCGCGTCCCGTGTCCATGCGGGTTCTCGCACCGATCCAGGTTCCGGCCTTCGACCGGACGATGCAGTTCTCGGTCGGTCTGGCGGCCCATCGCGCCGGGGCGCGTCTCGTGGTCGAACGAAGGAGAGAGGATACCGGCGCGGTACTCGAGCGGATGGAAGCGGAGTTCAGCGTCGCCTTCGCGGGCGGCGTCAGCCCGCAGAGTTACCTCTGGCCCGAGATGGCGCTCCAGCCCTGCCCCGCATCGAGCCGGATTGAGATGACGGTCCTTTTCGACCGGTACGACGGCGAAGGCGATCCTCCGTTCCTGTTCGTCAGCGATCCCCTGGTCAAGCAGCAGCACCGCGACCTGCAGCTCGCGCCCATCCGAGAACTCTACCGTCAGTCCTTCAGGGGCGACCTGAGCTGGTACCGGGCCGACCTGCCGCAGGAGATGTCGGGCGGCGAGACGCTCGTGCTGCGGCTGGGGGAGGAGCGGCACGACCTCCTCAGGGCCTCACCGGACCTTAAGGTCACACTGGAGGAGGAGCATGGCCATGCTCTTGTTCTGCGGGCGACGGAGCCGGATGTCTATCAGGTCCATGTGGACGGCCGGTACGCCTGCAAGGCCCATCTCGGGCCTGAGCCGGGCTGGGTGCATCTGCCGGCCGTCGTGCAGAACGGCGGCCTGCGGCGGTTGACGGTGAAGGACTGCGGGGGCCTGCGGTCTCTCCTGTCCGCGATGGTGCACATGCCGAGAATGACGATCCCCCTCGAGGCCCTCCAGGCCGAAAGCACCTCGCCGTTCCCGGGACCGCTCATGCTGCAGGCGGGCCACCGCCACGAGAGCCTGAAGGCCCGGATCGCGAGCGGGGCGGAGAGAGAGGAGATGGCCGAACTTCTCCGGTTAATCGGAGTACTCGAGGGAGGCTACGCTAACGGGCGTCTCGAGCCGCTGGCCTTTCCAGAGGTGGAAACCCCGCGCGTTTCTATCGTCATCCCTGCACACAACAAGGTGGCGGTCACCTATTTCGCCCTGTGCAGCCTGCGTCTGGCGCATAACATCACGAGTTTCGAGGTAATCGTCGTCGATGACGGCTCGACCGACGAAACGGCCCGGCTTTCTGACTGGGTGAGCGGCATCACGATCATCCGGCACGACACTCCGCAGCGTTTCATCCGAGCCTGCAATTCCGGTGCGGCGCGGGCACGGGGCAGCTTCATCGTGCTTCTGAACAATGATGTCGAGGTCACTTCCGGCTGGCTCGACGAGATGGTCGCGGCTTTTGAACGGTTCCCCGGGGCCGGCCTCGTCGGTGCGCGCCTGATCTATCCCGACGGACGGCTCCAGGACGGCGGCGGGCTCGTCTTTGAGAACGGCGAACCATGGAACTACGGCCAGGGCTGGTCGCCCTGGGACCCCAGGGTGAGCTATGCCCGGCAGGTCGACTACCTGTCGGGCGCGGCCCTCATGATCCCGGCGCCGGTCTGGGAGGATGTCGGGGGGCTCTCGGCCTATCTCGAGCCGATGTACTATGAGGACACGGACCTCTCGTTCAAGGTGCGCGAGGCGGGCTACGAGACATGGTATGTGCCGTCCTCCATCGTCTACCATTACGAGGGGACGACTGCGGGCCGCTCTCTGGTGGATGGCTTCAAGCGCTACCAAGACGTCAACGCGCCGAAGTTCAAGCAGCGCTGGACGAAAGCGTTCCGGGGACTCGGCCGGGAGGACGATGGCCCCGACCTACTGAAGGACCGCAACATCGAAGGGCGGATCCTGTTCGTCGATGCCCAGGTGCCGCGTCCCGACCAGGAAGCGGGAGCCTATGCCGCCGTGCAGGAAATGCGGCTCGTCCAGTCGCTGGGGTACAAGGTCACCTTCCTGCCGCAGAACCTCGCCCATCTGGGCCACTACAACGATGCGCTTGAACGTCTCGGCGTAGAGGTCATCTACGCCCCGTACTGGCTTTCCATGCGGGACTTCCTGAAGGAGCGGCTCTCCGAGTTCGATGCGATTTACATTACCCGCTATTATGTGGCGCAGGTGATCCTCGACATTCTCCAGGACCTCGACGTCGAGAAGCCCATCCTGTTCAACAACGCGGACCTGCATTTCCTGCGCGAGATGCGGGCAAGCCGGGCTGCGGGCGATGCCGAGATGATGGCGCGCGCGCGCCGGACACGGGACGCGGAGCTGGCGGTCATGGAGGCGGTGGATGTCGTCCTGTCCTACAACGAGGTCGAGCATGCCGTGATCGAGGCCCAGACCGAGGGCACCGTCCGCGTGGCGAAATGCCCGTGGGTTCTCGATATACCGGAGACCGTTCCGGGCCCCGAAGACCGCACCGGTCTGTCCTTCCTCGGGAACTACCGGCATCCGCCCAATATCGAGGCCGTGGAGTGGTTCGTCCGCAACGTCATGCCGAAGGTCCGGGGTCCGCGTCACGGCGATCCGGCTTTCCACGTCTATGGGGCGGGAATGGGACCGGAGGTCCATGCCCTGTCTTCCGAAAGGGTCCACACCATCGGATTCGTCGAGGATGTCGCGGATGCCTATGACCGGCATCGGATCTTCGTGGCGCCGCTGCTGTCGGGCGCGGGGATCAAGGGCAAGGTTCTGGCCGCCCTCGCCCATGGCATCCCCTGCGTGCTCAGCCCCATCGCGGCCGAGGGGATCGGGCTCCGGAACGGGCATGACTGCCTGATCTCGGAGACGCCGGAGGACTGGGCCGACGCGATCCGACAGCTCGGCAAGGACAAGCTCTGGAGACAGGTATCGGCGAATGCACGGGCCTTCGTGACGGAGGCCTATTCCTTCGAGACGGGCCGCAGGATGATGCGGGAGGCGCTTGTCGCTGCGGGCCTCTATGCGTTCCGTGACTGACCCGACCGCTTTAAAATGAAAGACCCCGGAATGGCCGACCGTACCGTCATCCTCCACTACCACCTGTTCAAGAATGCCGGGACCTCGCTGGACCGCATCCTCCAGAAGAACTTTCCCGACGCCTGGGAGACGGAGGAGTTTCCAGCGATGGGGGGGAACAACAGCGACCTCGTGGCGGAATGGATCAAGCGGAACCCGGACGTCGTAGCGTTTTCCTCCCATACCGCGAACGGACCGGTGCCGCGCGTGCCGGGGGTGAACGTCGTCTCCATCCTCTTCCTGCGCGACCCCATCGCCCGGATCCGGTCGGCCTATCATTTCGAGAAGAGCCAGAAGGCGGAGACCTGGGGCGCCAATCTCGCCCGGAGCACGGATCTGGCGGGATATGTGCGCACGCGGCTGTCCACGCCCCACGACCGGCAGTGCCGGGATTTCCACGTCGCGCGACTTGCGACGCTCGTGCCGGGCCCGAAGGAACGGGAGTTCGAGAGGGCGGTGGAGGGGCTGTGCAAGCTCAGCGTCGTGGGTTTTGTCGAATCGTTCGACGAGTCGATCGGCCGGTTGAAGGCGGCCCTGGGGGGGAGTTATCCGGAGTTCACCTGGGAGCCTGTGCATGCCAATGCGTCGAACCCGGATGCGGAGATCGGGGCCGACCTCCGGGCGGAACTGGAGGCGGCGAATGCCGCGGATTATCGGTTGATCGAACTTTGCCGTAGATCGGTCGGCGCGTAGCGGACGGTCGAACCGGCGGCCCTGACGGACCGCTTCTCTGTCCCGCCGGAAGCACGCGTTATCCCGAAAGTGCCGCTTCGAGGACGTCAAGCGGGACAACGATATCCTCCCGGTTGATCTCCTCCCGTTCCCCGACAGCCGATTGGTGGTAATCGAGCGCGTTCTTTCCTGCGTCATTCATGCAGGGAACAGACGAATAGGACTGCCCGCGATCCCGGGCGAGATAGTAATACTGCGGCGTGTAGTGAGAGCCGAACAATTCGATGATCCGGGCGTTCGCAGGGCAGAATATCAGGTTGGCCAGTCCCGCGCCGTGGGGAGACAGAAGGACCTCGGTCTTCCGGAGTGCGCTGGCCAGGACTTGGGGAGGATGATCCTCGGCAAAGACCTCCTGGAACCCTAGCGGCTTCAGGATCTTCATCACCTCCTCATGGTTGACGATCCGGCGTCCCTGCGCGCGTTGCCTGCTGATGTAGACCCGGGGCGACAACTCCAGGTTTTCCGATTGCGCCGGATCGGCGTCGCCGGCGAATACCCGGTCCAGAAAGTCGTAGACCCATGCAGGTGTAAAACGACCAGCACGGACGGACTCAAAGCCGATCATCCTTTCCGGACCGAAGGCCGGAGTTCGCTGACTGAATGCAACGATATCCGGAGCCTTACCCTTGCACGCCAAGGCGACAAGGCTTCGGGCCCAAGGCGCGCCGGAATTGATCAGGATGTGATCGATATCTTCGAGGGTGAGGCCGATCTCGCCAATCAGATCCAGTTTTGGCAGCGAACTCAGAAGGAAGAACGCGAATCGTCCGGCGCCGGGAGCGGACAGATCGAGCGTCAGGCCTGAAAGCGGGGTCACCTTGCCAAAGGGCGGTGGCTTCTTGGCGACGGTGAACGGCTCGCCTGCTCCGTTGGTATAGACGGCGCCGCGATGAGCGACGAATTTCCTGCCCTGGTCGATCCGGATCATCGGATTGTCGAACCTGAACACGTGCGGTGCGGTATAGGACGCCTCGCCTGCAATGTACCCCAGTTGACGAAGCCTCCTGATCGTAGGGTCGTTCTCGACGAGAGGTTTCCTCAGAATGTAGCCGGGACCAACATGATCGGATCGCGCGTGCAGGTCCGGGACAAGAATCGTGCCGGGACGGGGATGATCCCAATGCGCTGCATCCGGAAAGGTCTTCGCAACGAACCGCTGGTCCTGATCTGCCGAGGCAAGGTCCCAGATGACGGTGCTGCGGGCCCTGTCTTCGAACATCGTGCTGCGGACATGGGCGAGCGCCCGAAACGCGGGCCAGTATCGGCTTCGCTGGGCGTCGTCGAGCAACACGAGACCGTCCGGCGCAACCAGCGGCAACGCGGCCTTCAGGCAATCGACCCGCTCACGCCCGTCGACGAGAAGAATGTCGAATGTCGTTCCCCGCGCGAAACTCTCGACGACGTTCGCGTAGGGACGGTCTCGCAAGAGCAAACGGAGGTTCTCCCCGAGGCCGAGCGACGCCGCCTTCGCCTGAAGGCTCTCGGCCCAGCCCGGATGATGCTCGACAGACGTCACCTCGGCACCTTGCTTCAGCAGGAAGATCGTCGAACCTCCCGAGCCGAACTCGAGGACCTTCACCGGCTTTTCGCGGTCCGCGATGAGACCCGCCAGATGCTTGATGGCTCCGCGCGCCCACAGCGGAACCCGGGCAACATTGATCTCGGCGGACTCAGGCTGCTGGTGCATCGCTCACGTTCTCTCTTGTCCCCGGCGTCCCATCATTCGAGATGTGGCCGGTCGCAACACCAAAGTGCCGCTACTTTCGCTTCATATTCGCGTCGTGCACCTCTAGGGCCTCTTCGAGGTCGTCGTAGTATGTCAGTTTGCCGTTCTCGAGCAGCGCGCCAGCGGTGCAGATTTCCCGGGACGCGCCGGGGGAGTGGTTCACGAAGATGGCGCCGGCCTTCTCCAGCCGGCTGCGGAAGACGTCGGTGCTCTTCTTGCGGAAGGAGGCGTCGCCTGTCGCCGTCACCTCGTCGATGAGATAGGTGTCGAACTCTATCCCCATGTTGATCCCGAAGATCAGACGCGAGCGCATGCCCGAGGAATAGGTGCGAACCGGCATGTGGAAATGGGGGCCGAGCTCCGCAAAATCGCGCACGAATTCCACCAGATCGTCCGTGTCGACGCCGTAGACCCGCGCCACGAAGCGGGTGTTCTGGGCGCCGGTCATGTTGGCGTTGACCGAATTGGCGAGGCCCACCGGGAAGGAGATGTTGCCGTCGCTCAGGATCTCGCCGGAGGTGGGAGAGGTGTTTCCGGCGATCATCTGCAGGAGCGTGGACTTTCCCGCGCCGTTGCGGCCGAGAAGGGCGACCGCCACGCCCGACGGAAAGACCGCGTTGATGTTGTCGGCCACGACCTTCCGTTGGTTTCCCGCCCGGAAGACCTTGCAGAGGTTGCGCATCACGATCATCGCTCGGCCCCCGGCGTCCCTTACCTCCGGTCCCGGAGAGCGTAGCCCACGAGCACGAGAAAGGCCCAGGTGAGCATCGAGAAGGTGAGAACAAGCCCCACGACCGTGAGGCGTTGCGGGTATGTCGGCGCCTCGGCCACGGTGGGCCGCACATGGGCCGCCAGATAGCGGCTCTGGCGGCGGGCCTCGCCGACCGCCGCCTCGAAGGAGGCGCGGGCCGCAGCGTAGGAGGCCTCGGCGAATTCCCGTTCGGCAAGAAGACGTTCGTACTCCCCGACGAGGTCGGCGAAGGCTTCGCCCTGCGGACTGGTCGACTGATCGGTCGAGCCGAACCCGAACTTGGCCCGCTCGAGCTCGATCCGGTCCTCGATCGCCTCGATCCTGCGCTGGGTCTGGGAGATCCTCGGGTCCCCGGGGCTCGTGGATTGCTCGAGCAGGTCGAGATCGACGAGGGCCTGGGCCAATTGGCCCTGGAGCTGGCTGATGATTCCGACCTGGCTTTCGATGGAGGCCTGTGGATCGACGATCTGGGTCCGGTTCCGGAACCGGGTCAGCGCCTCCCGGGCCGCGGCCACGCGCTCCTCCGCTTCGTCGAGATCGGCGCGCGCATAGCGGGTCGCGTCGTCCCTCGCGATGGCGGACAGCTCGTTGATCATCGAGGAGCTTTCCTCGTAGATGACCTCCGACAGCAGCAGGGCATCATCGGCCGAAAAGGCCTGGACCTCGAGATCGATGAGCCCCGCGCCGTCGGAATAGACCTTCACCATGCGCCTCCAGTAGGCGACCAGATCCTCGATCGTGCCGGGCGGATGGTAGGCATAGATCGGATCGACGGCGGGATCGGCCTTGGCCCACATGGCGCGCAGATCGACGCGGCTGTCGACGGTGCGCACGAGATCGGGGCTGGTGATGAAGCGGTAGAGGATGTCCGTGTCCGAGGACGAGCTTCCCGACATGCCGCCCAGGGCGCCGAAGAGGTTGGCGATGGCCGGTCCCATTTCCTCGGTCCGCACCGAGAATCCCGCCTCGGAGACGTAGCGGTCGTATGCCCGGTTCCACAGGTACCACGCCGACACGGCGGTTGGGCCGACGACAAACAGGAAGAAGGACAGGAAGGCCATCAGGTGGCGGCTGCGCACCCGGGCCTGGCGCACGGGCCGGGCGGCCGGCGCGGGAGGGGCCACCGGCTTCGGCTGCTCCTTGCGAGGTTTCTCCTGTTGCGCCTCGTCGGCCACGGCGGGTCGCACGACAGGATCCGCGTCAGGCACGGGCGCGATCTTCTGAGTTCGGGGTGAGGTCACGCCTGTCTCGCTGCTCTGTCCTGTTGCGCGGCTTATACAGGTTCGGCAGGTCCTTGGAAAGCTAAGCTACGGGAACGTGTCCGCCCCTGCCGGGGACCGCCGAGGGCCTTCCCCGCCGGTCGAGGATCCGCCGTTGCTCGTCCAGCACTTCGGTATTGGTCTGCCGGCACCGGGACAGATCCTCGAGTTCGGCCGCATAGTAGGCTTCGGGGTCGAACGCCTCCTGCACGAGGCCGCGGCGCTGGAGTTCGTGGAACACCGCGGCCGGGTCGGCGTAGATCGCCAGGCAGCCGGCAGAGGAGGTCTTGCCGTACCTGTCGGGCAGCACGATGATCCCGTCGGGCGGGGCGAGATTGGCAAAGCTGCGGGCCCGCTGCGTCAGGGCGTCGCCATAGATCTCGTTCTTCACGCGGCGGGGGAACATCAGGTAATCGGTTTCGACACGGCTGAAGACCTGCGTCGGATGGAGGGCGCTGCCCTCGTCGGCGACCACGGTTTTCGCGCCGAGGAGGTTCGCGATCTGCACTTTGAAGCCGAGGTCCTCCGGACGCGAGGTGGAGAAACCGGCCCGGCCGAGCACACTCTCAAAATACGAGCAGCCGAGCGCACCGCCCTTGTGGATGATGTGGCTGCGCCCGAGGAAAAGCCGCTCCGGCGCCTGCCTGATCTGGTCCGCCAGGGTCCGTTCGAGCGTCTCCTGGTACTTGTCGAGATAGTAGCGGTAGAACGGCGCGATGTTGGCCCGGGGCGCAGTGCCCAGCCGCGGAACGTCGAGGGTCTCGAAGGTCGCCGGTTTCGTCAGGTAGATGACGGGCAATTTCGGAAGGCCGATCAGTTCCATCAGTTCGAACGCATAGCCAGGAGGCTTCGACGCCTCGAGCCGGGCGGGGGTATTGAGCCCGATGAGCCCCTGCACGCCGCAGAAGACGATGCCGTCGTAGGACCGGCTCCCCTCGAGCAGCGCCCATAACCGGTGGATGCAGTCCACCATGACATGGCCGAAGTGATTCCAGAGCGGACCTGCGTAGAGATAGCGGCCCTTGTGATGCGGGATCGGGACGCGGCGGCGGAAGAACCCGCCCTTCGTGAAACGCTCCACCGCGAAGGGCGCGCAATGGGCGGCGGGACCGCGACGGATGCGGGCGTGTTCGGGCGCGATCGACACGTCGATGCCGCCGTGAAACACCGGGCGACGCCAATGGTAGGGCGCGACGGGCGCATCGGTCAGGGTGACGATATGCTTCTCGGCATGAACGCTCATGACGGAAGCCCGAGCCGTTGCATCAGCAGGATGTCGGCTTCGACGAAGCTCTCGAGCCTATGCACGTTCTTCGGGTTCTCGAACAGGGCCACGAGGGCATCCCAGCGCTTCGCCTGCTTGGCCTCGGGACCGGCGTTGCGGTAGTTGCCCACGAGCTTCACCGGCTTGCCGAGGACGCGGTTCAGGTCGGTCTCGAGGGGCGAGAGATCATCGACCGAATAGATTCCGTCGAGCACCTGAGCCGCTTCGATGGCGGCAGTGGCGAGAGCGTCGGCGTCCATGTCCTTTACCTGCTCCGATCCGCGGATCCGGCGAGTGACAAGATAGGTGCAATAGAAATTGTCGTAATGGTCGTGGATGAACCGCTGCCAGCCCTTCGGACCGCCGAAGAAATAGTCGTCGATCGAGTTCGTCAGCACCATTCGCATGTTGGTGCGCTCGCCGGTGGCCAGCTCCGCCTCGCTCAGCTTCTTCGCTTCACGCTGCAGGTAGAAATAGAACGAGGCGATACGCTCCTTCGGGTCGCGCAGGACGGTGAAGGCGAAGCGCGGCTCGGGGATCGTCTCGAGGTCGACCCAGTCGATGTGACCAGCGTAGAAGCGGTAGCCGGGCGGCATCTGCGCGTCGGGCTCCGCCTGGGCATGGGTGCGGACGGGGGAAAAGGCCCGTTCGCCCACGACGCGGCGGACCTCGGCGGTGATCGTCTGACCGGCGGTCTTGGGGATGTGGAGGAAGGCGATGTTCGGACCCTCGGCGGGCTTGCGGAGGAGCGGCAAACGACGCTGGACACCACGGGCGAGCCTCTTGTGCCAGTCGCGAGGCACGGCATCGCCGAACCGCTGCATGGCAAAGGCGTACTGGGGCTTCAGCGCGTCGATCATCATCTTCTCTACGTCCTCGGGAAGGGCGGCGGTTCGCCCGCGCTTTCCCGGCGTCTCCGGGAGCGGGCGTCGGGAGATGCCCAGGAAATCACAGATCTCGTCGGCGGTGGACTGGATCATCAGAGGCCGGTGGAAGGCATAAAGGATGCGCTCCGGCGGAACCGCCGCCTCCAGTGCACGCACAGTGCGCTCGTAATCCACCCGGTGCACCGTGCCAAGACGCCCCTCGGCCTGCATTCGCCTCGCGTGGTCCGCACAGGCGGCCTCGTACTCGGCATCGCCGAGGCCCGGCTTTTCGCTGCGCACGAGCATGCGGATTTGCGACCAAAGCCGGTCTACAGGCTCGCGCAGCATGAAGATGAAACGCGCATCGCCGATCGCATCCATCTCCTTGAAGCCCTCGGGGTCGAGGATGGCATAGGACGGCGTGATGTCGCAGAGGACCGGCTGGCCGGAATGGGCGGCGGTCATGTAGTCCATGTAGCCGCCGTGGTCCCCCGGTCGCCGCGCGTAGATCATCAGTTGCCGCTGCCGGAGCCCGATCTTCTGCAGGCATTTCAGCAGATCCTCGCCCGGCACTTCCGGCGCGAGATCAGCGGCCTCGCGCATCCATCGGACGCGGTTCCGGACGTGCCCCCTCTCGGACGGCGCGTGGAGGACGTCGAAGTAGTGCAGTTCCTTCAGTTCCGGAACGCAGACCTCGGGATGGGTCGAGAGATAGTCGTAGAGCCAGCTCGTGCCGGCCTTCTGGGCGCCGATGCCGTAGGCGATGCGGGTCCCGGCGGGCAGCAGATCACGGCTTGCCGGGGCGGGGCCCTCGACGAACGAGGCGATGGCATCGGCCATGGTCGCGTCGTGGGGCGCGCGATTGAAGAAGCCGTGGCCCGCGCCCTCGACGGCGTGCACCTCGCAGCGGCCCGGCGCCCAATGGCGCGAGAGCCGCCGGCTTTCGGACAGGGGCACCACCTCGTCGGCAGTGCCATGCGCCACGAAGAGTCGCAGCCGTCCCCGGAGGGGCGAGTCCGCGAAGCGCTCGACGGGGCTGAGCCCGCCATGGCCGGCGGTCAGGACGCGGTTGCAGAAGCCCTCCGCCCCGGTGTGCACCACCGGGTTCAGCAGGATCAGCCCGGCGGGGCGGAACGCGATCCAGGCCTCCGCGTTCAGCACCGCGTCGAGCGCGAGAAAGCCGCCGAAGGACGCACCAAGCACGAAGAGCCGCGCTTCGGGCTCGAGCCCGGTCGCGGCCCAGTGCAGGGCCGCGGCGGCATCGGCGCGCATGTCGTCGAGGCCCGCGCCGTCGCGGTTCAGCGTCCTGTAGCTGGCGGCGATCACCCGTACGCCGGGACGGGCCAGCAGGCGGGCGAAGGGGGCGAGCATCGACGGCTCGCCATCGACGCCGCCGCCCCCGTGAAAGGCAAGGATGCGGATGCGTTCGGGGCCGGGACCCTCGGTCAGCTCGGCCCATCGTCCGGACCCGCCGATCTGGACCCGGGACGCCGCCCCGGCCGCGTGTTCCGTCCGTTCCGCCACTCTCTGTCCCGCCGGCCGAGGATCGTCCCCGGGGTCGTTGGCACCGGGAGGGGGCATGGTCAAGCCCCACTCGGCGCAGTAACCACGGCCTGAAACAAGGGAGAAACAGGACCGTGACGCGCCCTGACGGACCGGACCATGTGCAGATCCTCATGGCCACGCGCAACGGCGGGGAGTGGCTTGCCGGGCAGCTCGGGTCCTTTGCGGCGCAGAGCTACGGGAACTGGTCGCTTCTCGCGGGCGACGATGCCTCCACCGACGGGACGCGGGAGTGTCTCGATCGGTTCGCGGCGGCCCATCCTGGCCGCGTGGCGTGGCGCGAGGGGCCAGGACGCGGCTCCGCCGCGAACTTCCTGACGCTCGCCCAACGGTCGAGTCCCGGGTCATGGGTCGCCTTTTCCGATCAGGACGACGTCTGGAACCCGGACCGGCTGGAGCGCGCACTGGCCGCGTCGGCACCGGTCAGGCCGGAGGAGCCGGTCGTCTATGCCAGCGCGACATTGCTCACGGATGCGGCGCTGCGCCCGCTCGGACCCTCGTCGCTGCCGCCGCCCAGGGGGGTCTCGTTCGGCAATGCGCTCGTTCAGAACGTGCTGGCGGGGAACACGCTGGTGCTGTCCCCCGGCGCGGGCGCGTTGCTGCGGCAGGCGGCGCCCGCTGCTCTTGCCGCCGATGTCCCCTTTCACGACTGGTGGATCTACCAGTTGATGACCGGAGCGGGGGTGCGGATCGTCTATGACCCCGAACCCGGGCTGATGTATCGCCAGCACGGCGGGAATGTGCTCGGCGCCCATCGCGGCATCGCCGCCGGGCTTTCGCGGGCGGGGCAGATCCTGCGGCGGGACTATGCCGGGTGGATAGACCGCAACACCGCCGCCCTGGCCGCTGTCGAGAGCGTCCTGACAGACGATGCCCGCCGATTGCTCGGGGGATTCGCGGCGGCGCGGCGCAAGCCCGAGGCCCTGCGCGCGCTGGGCATATGCCGTCAGACCAGGGCGGGGGACCGGGCCCTCACCGCGATGGCGAGGACCGGGCGGCTCTAGTTGTTCTCGAGAACGAGGTTCGCCTGGCGTGCAGCGCCGAAGGCCGACGCGACGATTGCCACGATCGAGTCCGCCGCGGTGAGGGGGCTCTCGGCGACATAGACCAGATCCCCGGACTCGATCTCGAACCGCCGGGCAGAGAACAGGCCGTCGGCGGATGTCAGATCGATCGTGAAGACCATCCGGGTGTTGTCGGGTCCGCTCCCGTCATAGCGCACCGCGCTCTCCGGATATTCCCGAAGGATGAGGATGCCCTGCGGATCGGCCCTCGAATCCTGCAGGCCGCCGATGATCGACATCGCATCGAGCGCGCTGAGAGAGTCCTTCGCGAAGGGATGGAGCTGCTCCGACCCGGCCGCGCCAAGCGAGAGAAAATAGCGCTCGTCGGATTCCACATAGACCTTGTCCCCGCCGACCAGCGTCGTGTCGAGCGCCGGATTATCCAGCAGCGCCGACGCGGAGGTTCCGTAGAGATTGCTTCCGCGCTGCAACCGGACCTGGGGGTTGCGGAGTCCCTGCTGGATTCCGCCGCCCTCCGCGATCAGGTTCATGACGGTGAAATCCCGGTCGGGCAGCGGATAGACGCCCGGTCCCACGACACCGGAGACGAGGCTGACCGTGTTGGCGCGCCCCTCGGTCATCTCGAGCTGGACCTGGGCCGAGGGCGTGACCACGAGGTACTGTTCCTCGATCCGCGCCCGCGCCGTCTCGGGTGACATGCCGGCGACGCGGATCGTGCCGATATAGGGCAGAAACAGCGTCCCCGACGAGGACACGCGCATCTGGGGCATGCTGACGAACCGCTGTCCGGGGGCTGTCAGAAGCCCGTTGTCCTCGGTCGACCAGATGGTGATCGAGATCGTGTCACCCGCCGCGATGATCCGGTTGTTCGGCTGGTCGATGCGCCTGATCCAATCCAGCCCGTGATGGTCCACATCGGGCCAGGCAGCGAAGGTGGCGAGGTTCTCCCGGACGACCGCCGCGACCGAGAAATCCATGGGCGTCTCGGCGCTTGCGGAATGTTGCTGGTTCAGAATCTCTCTCTGGAGGCCGGCCCCTCTTGGCAGAAAGGTGCAGGCGCCAAGCATGAGCGCCATGCCGAGCAGCATGATCAGTCTTCGCATGTGCCCCCCAAAGCCATACTTGCAAGCTTCATACCGGTGTCGCGCAGCAGAGAAAACCATATTGCGCCCGGGGTGACCGTTTCGTCCGCATGGTGTGCCCCGCGGGAACGGGAGCCGGCAGGCCGTCGCCGCGGCCTGCCCGCGACCTGGGCGTTCATCCCGGTTGACCGGACCGAAGGTCGATGACGTCCGGGCGGAACGGTTCGACATCCTCCATCCGCTCGACGCCCGTCACGAAGGGTTCCGGGTCCGAGGGGTCGAGGTGGGTCAGCTGCCACGGGGCGAATCGCCACCAGCGGCTCCGCTGCATGCGGTCGGCAAGCTCCTCGGGCAGGCGGCTGCGCTTGACCCGTGCGGGGTTGCCCGCGACGATGGCATAGGGCGGGACATCGCGGCTGACCACGGAACGGGCCGCGACGATGGCGCCATCGCCGATGGTCACCCCGGCGCAGATATAGGCGCCGTGCCCGATCCAGACGTCGTTGCCGATCGTCGTGATCCGGAGTTTGGTGGGGGGCCGGTTCTTCAGCTTGAACCGGTAGTCCGAGAACTGCTCCGCGCCCTCGAAACCGCCCTCCAGCCCGAACAGCCGCGGGCCGCCGAGATAGAACGCGGGAGAAGAGGAGGCCCATGCGATCGGGTGGTTCTGGCGCCCGATCTGGACATCCTCGCCGAACGAGCAGTAGCGGCCGACGCGAACCGCGAAGGCATAGCCCGAGACCTGGTAGGAGAAGGCGCCGAGCTCGACCGAATGATCGTAGCCCGTCCATTTCAGGCTCGACGGCGCCTCCAGGACGGTATGCGTCGGCAGCGTGATCTCCGGGCCTCCGCGCGGCAGCACTTCGATTCCCCTGCGCCCGAGGTCTTCGATGGAAAGCGTGACGGTGGTCCTCATGCCGGCGAGTTGTTTCCGATGCCGACGGCGTTGTCCATCGGCCCCCGGCGAGAAGGATGCGTCAGATGAAGGAGATGTTGTCCTCGAGGCCGTCGGTGTTCCGGACCCCCAGCAGCAGAAGCGAGTCGCCGCCGAATTCGAAGAGCACGCCGTCGCCGGTCACCCTGGCCGCATCGACGAGGGACCTGGCCGATCCCGACCACAGCGACCGGTGGAACTCGATCAGGTCGGCATTCTCGAAGTCGAGGATCGTGTCGTTTCCGTAGAATTTTCCGAAGACGAACGTGTCGGCGTTGCCTCCACCAACGAGCTTGTCATTCCCGCCGCCGCCGTCGAGCCGGTCCTTGCCACCGCCGCCGATCAGAAGGTCGTCGCCGCCGCCGCCATAGAGTCTGTCCGCGCCGGCATGGCCCTGCAGGATATCGTTGCCCGGACCGCCGTTCAGGACATCGTTGCGACCGCCGCCCAGGAGCTTGTCGTCGCCGGCACCGCCGATCAGGGTGTCGTCGCCGCCGCCGCCGATGAGCGCATCGTCGCCGCCGCCACCGTTCAACAGGTCGCTTCCGCCCTGGCCCTGCAGGAAATCATTCCCCGCGTTGCCGAGCACCTTGTCGTCGCCGGCGCCGCCGAAGCCCCGGTCATTGCCGGCGCCGCCCACCAGCGCGTCCGAACCGCCGCCGCCGATCAGGGCGTCGTTGCCGGCACCGCCCTTCAGGACATCGTTGCCGCCGAACCCCTTCAGCACGTCGTGACCCGCACCGCCCTTGAGGATATCGGCCGTGGCATTGCCCTTGAGGATCTGGTTGCCGGGCGGCGGGGCGGTTTTCGAGGCTGTTTGCGACGCCGTGAGACCGAGGCCGGGATCGAGATCGACCTGTCCGGTTGTCCAGCCGAAGTTCTGGGTGGCGGCGACCGTCGTGTAGGTCGTGCCCCCCGTTGTATAGGCGCCGATCACGACACCCACGCCGATCAGATCGTAGTTCCCGAGGATGTTCGCCTTGTGCCCCGGGCTGTTCATCCAGCCCTCGTGGATCGCGTCGAGTTCGTCGTAATATCCCGCCGGTCCTCCGACGGACTGGATGCCGAGGTTCTCGCCCGTGCGCCAGGATTTCGACATGTCGAACCCGGCGTCGCGGATCCGCTCGTCATGGGTGGAGCCGCCCGCCCCGGTATGTGAGAAGACGTCCGCGTCCAGCATCCACTGGCTGTGGATTTCCGCCGAGCGATTCAGGTTCACCTCGATCCGGACGGGATCGAGACCGCGGGACACGCGCTCCTCGTTCACCAGTTTGACGACGTAACGCTCGAGTTTCGATGCAATGCTCATCTTGACCCACTTCCGTTTTCCGGCGCGATTCCCCGGAAGGCAGCTTCGTGAAGTGGCGCAGGGCCCCGGCCCCGACGCCTCGGGAGGTCATGGCTTGCAGGAGCGGAGTGGCAGAATTGCGCTGATACCGGTTCGGCTTTGCGGAAATCGGCCGGGAATTATGGCAACTCGGCGCGATCCACTGCGCGGCGGACCTGGTCTGCGAGAGTGGCGACCTCTCCGTCGCCGAAAGGCAGGACCAGGCCGTTGGGCGCATCGCGTACGGCCGCACCTTGAGCGCCGAGGTCGAAGGCCATGACCGGCAGGCCGGTCGCGATGGCTTCGTGGGTCGTGTAGGAAAAGGTCTCCGGCCAGATCGACGGGATCAGCCAGTGCGTGATGCGGTTCAGCGTCGCGAGGTTCGGGATGTCGGAAGGCTTGTAGGTTCCGGTCACCTTGACCGATCCGGGCAGCGCATAGGCCGGGTCGATGTTGCCGACGATCACGAGGCTGACGTCGCCGCGGCGCGCAAGGGCCTGAACGACCGCGGCCCCCTTCTGCACCCCGATGTTGCCCAGGACGCCGATCACGGGCTTGGAGCCGGGCGGCGGCGGCTCGACGGGCCGGGGCGGCGGCATCGCGTGGGGGCGGACGGAGATGCGTTCCGCCAGGTGCGGCCAGACCGCGGCCACCTGCATCGCGCTGTCCTCGGAGAACACCCGCAGTTCGGTGGCGAGGTCGGCAAAGCGCCGCCATGCGCCCTGCCAGTCCTCCAGCGAGGCGAGGCTGCCGTCAGGACGGCGGTAGAGATGGGCGCGATCGCTGCGCGGCCCCGAGAGCGGCCCCCGGTAGCGCCCGTCCGCATCGAGGAGCGTGTAGGAGGGCGAAAGCGGAAAGAAGTCGTGAAAGAGCACGCGCGCCCGGTCTTCCGGACCCGAGGCGAGGTCGGCGAGAAGGTCGGGCAGTTCGATCGGATTGTCGTCGCCGACGCCGCAGGAATAGACGACCTCCCGGGCGGGCATGAGCGCGAGGAGATCGCGCACGAGCTCCGTGCGGTCGGTCATGCCGCGCAGCACGCCGGCGGGCGTATGGACGCCCAGGTCCCAGCGGGTAGGTCCGCCGACGCGCAGGACGGTTGAGGGCCGGCCGTCGGCGAGATCGGCGGCGATCTGCGCCATGAGGTAGCTTTCGGCACCGCCCCCCATCGTATGGGCGAGGTAGACCGGCAGCCGCGGCTGTTCCGGGATCGAGGCGGCCCAGCCAAGCGCCAGCGCCATTCGGCAGGTCAGGAGGGGATCCGCGGCGATGAAGTCCTGGACCTCGCGGTCATAGGGGGGATAGCGGGACGAGACGATGGCGTTGTTGCGCGCAACCCGTTCCAGCTTCTCTTGGGAGCCGAAGCTCTGACCGCCGCGATGCTCCACGAAGACGCCGCCATGGCCGAGGTGCCGCCCGCCCCTCGCGCGGATCTTCTGGCACCAGTCCACTTCTTCGCCATAGCCCCGGCCGAACACCGTGTCGAAAGCGGGCTCCTTGGCCAGCCACTCCCGCGAGATCGCCATGCAGAAGCCGACGCCGGTCGGCGCCTCGGCCAGCACCGCCGTGCCCGTGAGCCCGCGCGCCACGGCGTCGATGGCATCGCCCTGACCCGGCGCAATGGGTGTCTGCACGCAGATCGACGGGACCGAGAAGATCTCGGCATCGTTGGACATCGCGGTGACGCTGGCGACCGCGCTGTCGGCCAGCGGAGCAAGGAGCCGTTCGTCCCATCCTTCGGGCAGGAAGGCATCGGAGTTCAGGAGAACGACCGGGCCGGCCCCCTCCGCCAGCGCCAGGGCGAAACCGCGGTTCACGGATCCGATAAATCCCAGGTTCTCCGCGTTCTCCAGAAGATCGACACGGTCGAGCCGCGCCGCTTCGGGCCCCGCTGCCCAGTCGCGCAGGAAAGGGCGAACCCGCGCGTCGGAGGAGCCGTCGTCGACCAGGATCAGCCGCGTCCTGCGGGTGGTGTGGCGGGACACGCGCGCTAGCATCTCGGCGAGGAGATCGAAGGCGTTGTAGATCGGAACGATGATGGTGACAGGATCGTCTCCCGGCAGCCGGTCGGGAGTACTCCCTGCCCCGGCATCGGCGAAGACCTCGGGGGTCAGGCGACCCGCGCGGGGCGCGAGCTGCAGCCGCAGACGGTCCTTGATCCGCTTGCGATAGCGCGGGTCGCCGGTGACGAACCAGCCGATCGCGGCCGGAAGCGCGCTTGCGGAATAGAACACGAAGCCGGGCGCCAGCGACAGGATGGCGGCAAGGCGCAGACGGCGACGCGGAAAGATCACGGACAGGATCTGACGGCCACCGACGCGCGGCTCGGCCACGAGGCCCATGCGGCGCGGCTCGCACAGCGTGTAGTAGGAGCAGGGGAGCGCCACGAAGAACCCGACCTCGGCCTCGCTGCCCGTCTTTCCGGAGACGTCCTCGCGGCGCTTCAGGGGCGTCGTCTCGACCTCGTCGCCGCCTGCGAAGAGCGTGACACGCGAGGCGCGCGCCCAGCCCTCGACGCGCAATTCGCCCTGTTCTATCCGGATGCTCTCGAGGTAGCCCACCAATGTGCCCGCCGTATCGACAAGCTGGCGCGACCGGACCCGCCGGGCCAGCTTGACCGTCGCGTAGCGCGCGAAAAGGGCCCTTATCTGGCGGATCATGTATCGTAGTCCTCGTTCCCCCGGTCATCCATCATGGTGGCGAGGAGGGCGCAAGACCTGTCGCTCCTGAAGGCGCAGCATGTGAAACTGTGAACGCTCCACGCTTCTCGTTCACGGGCATCGGTGCTAGACGGTTTGCCGGACGCGGCCGACGCCGCAACGAGAGAGACGGACGCAGCGTATCCGCCGATGACCGACAGCCCGAACATGGACGAGGTCCTGCGTAACCTGAAGCCGGTCCGGCCGCCGCGCTTCGCGTCCGTCCGGTCGATCGTCGCGCTGATCCTCCGTGAGATGTCCGCGACCTATGGCCGGTCCCCCGGCGGCTACATCTGGGCCGTGCTGGAGCCAGCGCTCGGCGTGGCGCTGATGGCCGCGATCTTCTCGGTCGGTTTCCGCTCTCCGCCGCTCGGGACCAACTTCCCGATCTTCTACGCCACCGGCCTTCTGCCGTTCTTCCTCTATATCAACGTCTCGACGGCGGTGGCGCAGGCGATCAACCAGTCGCGGCAGCTTCTGAACTACCCGCGCGTGACCTTCATCGACGCGATCCTCGCGCGGTTCATTCTCGCGACGCTGACGCAGCTTCTGGTAGGTTACCTGCTGCTGACCGGCATCCTGATGGTGTTCGAGACACAGACCATTCTGAACCTGCCCATGATCCTGCTTGCCTATTCGATGGCAGCGGTGTTGGCGCTGGGCGTGGGACTAATGAACTCCGTTCTCATGACGCGATGGGCGATCTGGCACACCGTCTGGTCGGTCTTCAACCGGCCGCTCGTAATCGTGTCGAACATCATCTTCCTCGTGGACGAGATCCCCGAGCCGTTCCGCAGCTGGCTGATGTGGAACCCCATCGTCCACATAGCCGGGCTGATGCGACACGCCTTCTACTACAGCTACGAGGCCGCCTATGTGGACGTGATGTACGTCTTCCTCGTGGCTCTCATCCTCGGGACCATCGGGCTGCTCTTCCTTCGCCGCTACTACCGGGATTTCCTCGAGCTCTGAGCGTCAGGCCAGTCCGATGTCATCGGACAGGGCACCCGGCGAAAGACCCGTTATCGTGACGCTGTCGTTGCCGAAGGTGAACACCGTGCCGCCGGGCGTGGCGCGGGCCTGATCCATGATCCAGGAGAGCGGCCGTGCGCCGCCGCCCCACAGGCCGGCGGAAAAGAGGAGCGTGTCCACGTCATCCTCGAAATCGGCGATGCGGTCCCTGCCGGACGAGAAGACGAAGCGGTCCGCCATCTGACCGCCGAAGAGCAGATCGTTTCCGGAACCTCCGTTCAGGACATCGGACCCGGAATTCCCGTAGAGCGTGTCGTTGCCGGGGCCACCGTAGAGGGTGTCGCGACCGCTGTCGCCTTGCAGGACATCGTTGCCGGAATCGCCAAGGAGGACATCATCGGCCTGCCCGCCGAAAAGCCGGTCGTTGCCGCTGCCGCCGGACAGGCGGTCGAAGCCGGAGTTGCCCCAGAGACGGTCGTCCCCCGGTCCGCCCCAGAGCTGGTCGGGACCCGCCTTGCCCCAGAGCCTGTCGTCGCCGGTCCCGCCCCAGAGCCGGTCGAGGCCGAGGCCGCCGTCAAGGATATCGTCGTGGCTGTCGCCCCAGATCCTGTCATTGCCGTTGTTGCCCCAGAGCCGATCGTTGCCGGTCCCGCCGAAGAGCGTGTCGAACCCGTCGAGCGCCTGCAGACGATCGTTACCGGAGCCGCCGAACATGGTGTCCCATCCGATCCCGCCGACCAGCCGGTCGGCGCCCTCGTTTCCGAAGAGACGATCATTTCCGGCGCCGCCGAAGAGCACGTCGTTGCCGGGGCCGCCGTAGAGCGTGTCGAACCCTCCCAGCCCCTCGATCGTGTCGTTGCCCGAGTTGCCATAGCCGACGTCCGCGCCGGACAACAGCATCAGCCTGTCGTTTCCGGCCCAGCCGCTGAGCGTGTCGTTGCGGGGTGTGCCGGTCAGGATATCGTTGCCCGAGGTCGGCCCGGACCCGTTTCCCCCACCCCCGGATCCCCTGCCCGCTCCGCTTCCGCCTCCACCGCCGCTCCCGCCACCGCTTCCGCCTCCGCCACTTCCGCCGCCGTTTCCGACGAACTCATGAAAGCTGGGCCAGCTCGGTATGAACGGATCGATATAGGCCGGCGGGCCATTCGGACCGGTGTCCACCTGCCACCAGTGAGTCCGGTCTTCCCATCCGGAGACCGGAGGCCATCCGCTCGTTTGCGCCTCGCCGGCGCGGGAGATGAGGTCCATGGACCAGCCGGGGTCGAATCGGTTCGGTCCGATCACTCCACGTCCGGCGACATCGGCCAGCGACAGCGGCCCGCCTCCGGCGCTCCGGATCACCAGCAACTCGTCGATGTAGCGCAGCTCGATGCCGCCCGCGACAGGCGTTGCCGTCAGCTGCCCGGCAGACCGCAGGAAGGGCCAGGCGGACAGGTCGAGGCGGTCGAGGCCCGGCTGGAAATCCTCGATCCGGTCGGTCTCCCCGTCGTTGGCCAGGACGAAGATGTCGGCGCCGGGACCGCCGATCAACGTGTCGGACCCGAGCCCGTCGATCAGGATGTCGCTGCCTCCCTGTCCGCGCAGCACATCGGCGCCCGCACCGCCGATCAGCAGATCCGCCGCCGCTCCGCCGGTCAGGGTCTGACCTGTGTCACCGGCCTGCCGGGTCACGCCGACCGGATCGGGGCTGTAGCGGAACCGACTCAGACCGTTCTCGAAACTGCTCGCGGTCACGATCTCGATGGCGCCCCCGACCGCCTCCGCGCTGATCGCGTCGACGTGCTGCAGCGCCGTGTCGAGCCGGTCCTCGACGGTCCGGAGGTGCAGGAGCCGTCCCTCGGGCAGGAGCCTGAAGAGACTGAAGCCGCTATCTGTCCCTGCGGCGATCAGGTAGGGGACGCCGCCGATGGTGGCCGTCTCGAGATGGGGGGCACCCGCGAACCTCGTGTCGAGGGAGTCGAGCAGGTGATCCGTCAGGCGCATCCGGCCGTCGTCGGACAACTCGAAGACGCTGAGGGTTCCGGTGCCGCGCCCGGCAACCACGACGTAGGTCACCCCGCTTTCGATCAGGGTCACCACGTCGCCGGGGGCGGCGATGCCCGGCCCCCCGACCATCGCGACACGGTCCGTGAGCGAGAGCGACCCGGAGGGCGTGACGCGGAACACCTGGAGCGTGTCCGCACCACCCGTTGCCACGATCACATGAGCCGCACCCGCGAGGTCCGTCACGGCAAGGCCCGCGAGGGGACCGGAGACCGGTGGTCCCGTCCGGTGGGATCCTGGCGTTCCCGAGTTGTCGAGGGTCCAGATGTCGAGGCGGTCGCGCAGCGGCGAGGCCCCGAACAGAAGGCGGCCCGCAATCGTATCCGCCGTCTCCAGCCTGTCGATGCCGGCCGTGCCCTGCCCCATCGCCACCGGCGCGCCCGGACGACCGGAACCGTCGAGGGTCAGGCGCGCGAGTGGCTGGGCGCTCGAGCCCGTGGCGAGAAGCCTGTCCGGGCCGGTGTCCTCGAACAGGAGCCGCCCCGGGAGTCCCGGAACCGGATCGCCGGGCAGATCCCGGGCCGCGAGCCTGTTCGGCAGACCTCCGGAGGGAGAGGACAGCGGGCCGAGGTCATAGGCGACGACGCCCGCGCCACCGGGCCGGCTGGTGGTGTAGAGCATGAGCCGACCGGAGACCCCGACCAGAAGGACATCCCCGATCGCCGCCCTGTCACTGCCCGTGCCACCTGCCAGCATGGCCAGGTGAACAACCGTCGCTCCGGCCATTCCGCACTCCGCCTGCCCGATACCTCGGGGACGGAATGGCGCGAGAGCGCAGCCTCAACTGGGACGGGGGATGGTCACGCCAAGGCGCTTCGCTTCAATTCGAGCGATCAAGGTGATGTCAGCGCCCGGGCGACGCCGGGCCGGAGAGCCTCCTGCCCGCACCGTCCCGGGGCAGAGGCAGTTCGGGAATGGCGGTGGTGACCGCGGTGCCGCCGGCATAACCGTCGACCCAGCGCACCAGAACCTGCCGGGCGGCATCGGGATCGCCCGCCTCGATGGAGGCGCGCAGATCGCGGAGCGCGGTCGCCACCTCGATCTGCGACAGATGCGCCTCGTGCGCGCGCAGGATCTTGGGATGAGGTGTGCGTTCCGAAGCGGTGCCGATCAGGAGTTCCTCGTGCAGTTTCTCGCCCGGACGCAACCCGGTCACGACGATCTCGATATCCCCATCCGGCGTCGCCTCGTCGCGCACGCGGTAGCCCGCGACCTCGATCATCTGGCGCGCGAGGTCGCGGATCGCGACCGGCTTGCCCATGTCGAGAACGAAGACGTCCCCGCCCTCGGCATAATGCCCGGCGAGGAGCACCAGCCGGCTCGCCTCGCCGATGGTCATGAAGTAGCGCGTCACCTCGGGGTCGGTCAGGGTGACGGGGCCGCCGCGGGAGATCTGTTCCTGGAAGAGCGGCAGCACCGACCCGGAGGACCCGAGCACGTTGCCGAACCGGACCATGGAATAGCGCGTGCCCTGCGTCCGGTTGGCGAGATCCTGGATGATCAACTCCGCCAGCCGCTTCGAGGCGCCCATGACGTTGGTCGGCCGGACGGCCTTGTCGGTGGAGACGAGGATGAAGAGCTCCACTCCGGCGGCCTCGGCGGCCTCCGCGAGGATGCGGGTGCCGAGAACGTTGTTCGAGAGCCCGACCAGGGGATTCGTCTCGACCATGGGCACATGCTTGTAGGCGGCGGCATGGAGGACGATGCGCACCTCGTGTTCGGCCATGACCTGGGCGACGAGCGCCTCGTCGGTCACCGAGCCCAAGCGCACCACGAGATCGGTGTCGAACCCGAGATCCCGAAGCTCCCGCTCGATCTGGTAGAGCGCATGTTCGGAGATTTCATAGAGAACCAGCCGCGACGGACGGCAGGCCAGCACCTGGCGGCAGAGCTCCGAGCCGATGGATCCGCCCGCCCCGGTGACCATGACCGACTTGCCGCGGTAGAGGTCGCGGATGCGGTCGAAATCGCAGTCGAACCCTTCGCGGTTCAGATAGACATCGGGGTCGATCGGCTGGATCCGGTCGAGCAGCCCCCCCTCGCCCACCAGCGTGGCGAAGGACGGCAGGGTCCGCACGTCGCAGCCGTAGCTCTTGAGTCGGGCAGCGAGCCGCGCCTGTTGCGGCCGGCCGATGGAGGGCATGGCCAGCAGCACCCGGTCGATCTGCATCTCGCGGATCATGTGCTCAAGCCGCAGCGGAGGATGCACCGGCAGGCCCGCGACCGTCATGTTCTGAAGGGTCGGGTTGTCGTCGATGAAGGCCACGGGCAGGACCGTGTCGTCGGTTTTCAGCGCCGCGGCGAGCTGCACCCCGGTCTTGCCGGCGCCGTAGATCAGCACGCGCTGGCGCCGCATTCCGCGGAGGTAGATCTGGATCAGGAAGGCCTTGAGCGTAAGCTTCATCGCCGTGGTCAGCACCATCAGCGTCATCGAGAAGAGGACGAAGGTCGAGGTGGAGGGCACGCCCGCCTGCAGGATCGGCAGGGCCAGGCCGCCGGTCAGGCCCACCATCGCGGCATAGGCGGCGGTTCGCAGGATCGCGTTCTGCTCGAAGGCCTTGAGCTGAATCCGCGGCATGTCGAGGAGCTGCGAATAGATCGTCGCGGCGCCGATCATGATGGCCACGAGGAGGAGCGTTTCGCTGGTCCCCTGCGCCAGCCGCGCGAGGCCCTCGCTGCCGTCCTGGAGCCACAGCGTCAGCGCCAGCGCCGGAAGCACCAGCGCGACGTCGATGGCCAGTAGCGCCATCTGCTTCTGCCCGCGGGACAGGGATGTCACGAGTCGAAGGAGGAAGCTCAGCACGGCGGTCTCTTCGGTCGGGTCGCCGGGGTTCCGCACACCGCGGTGCGCGCACCTTTCCGGATCGCACCGGACCTTAGCCGGACAGCGCCGCCGCTAGAACCCCGTCCGCCCCAGGCGCACACCGGGTGCGCCATCCGGGCAACGATTGGCCGCGGCTTTCGTCAGACCTGCGTATTGTCGCGGCAGCGGCGCCAGAGGGTGCCGTCGCTCCAGACCGGGCCGTCCGTGGCGAGACAAACCAGCGCACCGGCCCCGGCCACGGCGGGGTCGGGCAGCGTGGCGGCGGCGTGGACCGGAAGCCGAAGGGCAAAGCCGATGGCGACGGAGCCGCTCGCCGCCTCGGCCGTCAGCGCGGTCAGCCAGCCGGAACCGCTGCCCGAGACCTTGATCGAGAGATCGTCGCTTCCTGCCGTTCCGATCTCGGCCCGGCCGGACCAACCGGTCTGGAACAGGAGACTCGCCGTATCGCCGCCTGCGGCCTTGTTGAGCTTCATCCGGTGCCCGCCGCCGTCATGGGTGAACAGGCTCGTCTCGGCCGCGACGGCCAGTCGCTCGGTCTCGGAGGCCGTGGCATTGATGCCCAGACGATCCGCCGAGATGGCGGCATCGGCGCGCCATTCCGCGCCGTCATGGAGCACGCCCCTCTCCTCGTCCGCAACCCAGGCCCGCCAGCCTGCGGCTGGGGCGAGAAACAGCCAGCCTCCCCCGGCCTCGGCCACGGCCAGGTGGCCGTCCATACCCGACCATGTGCCGCTGGCGCCACCGGCGACGATGTAGCGGTCACCGGGTACGGGCGCGGAGGGCGGGGCGGAGAGGGCGCGGGAAAGGACGCTCAGCTGGACCACGGCATCGAGCCGCGAGAGCGCCTCGTTCACGGTGACATGTTTCTGCGCCTGTCCGGGTAGCAGCAGGGGCAGGGCGAGGTGGTCTGTCGAATCGGTCGGCATGGCGTGCGCTCCGTCGGGCTCAAAGGCCAGCGCACCATAGGGGCGACGGTTTAACGGTCGCCGGATGGCGCGCACGCGCGCAACGGGTACGCTGGACCCCCTGGCCCGCACGGCTTAGGACCCATCCGTCTGGTCATGGACGCCCCGCCGCAACACCTGCCCAAGAAAGCGACCCGCCGATGCCATTCACCCTCGCCACCTGGAACATCAATTCGGTTCGACTGCGCGAAGCGCTGGTGACGCGCCTCCTGCGCGAGGAAGCGCCCGACATCCTGTGCCTGCAGGAGTGCAAGGCCCCGGTGGAGAAGATGCCGCTCGAGGCCTTCGCTGCGCTGGGCTATCCTTGGTACGTCGCGCGCGGGCAGAAGGGGTACAACGGCGTCGCCATCCTGTCGAAGCTGCCGCTGGAGGAAGCGGGGGCCGCGGATCATGCGGGCCTCGGCCACGCGCGACATGTGGCGGCCCGGCTGGAGAACGGCGTGGTCATCCACAATTTCTACGTGCCGGCCGGCGGCGACACGCCGGATCGCGAGGTGAACGTGAAATTCGGCCAGAAGCTCGACTACCTGACGGCGATGCGCGACGCGTTTCACGCGGACCGGCCGGAACGGGCGATCCTCGTGGGCGATCTCAACATCGCCCCGCGCGAGGACGACGTCTGGAACCACAAGCAGTTGCTGAAGATCGTCAGCCATACGCCCATCGAGGTGGAGCACCTCGCCCAGGCCCAGGACGCCGGCGGCTGGATCGACGTCACGCGCGCGGACATTCCCGAGGGGCTGCTCTATTCGTGGTGGTCCTACCGGTCTCCGGACTGGGACGCCGCCGACAAGGGGCGCAGGCTCGATCACGTCTGGGCCACGCCCGACATCGCTGCCGCGGCCCATTCAAGCCGCATCCTGCGTGCCGCCCGTGGCTGGACGCAGCCTTCGGATCATGCGCCGGTGTTCGCGACATTCGATCTTTGAAAGGCCCCGAGCGGAGCGTCTCCGGACCTCAGGCGGTCACGGGCTCCACCGCGAAGCAAGCCGCCTCGCCGCCGCGCGTCGGCCGCATGTCCGGGGCCTCGCGGCGGCAACGATCCATCACCAGCGGGCAGCGGGGGTGAAAGCTGCATCCGGGCGGCGGCGAGATCGGATTGGGGATCTCCCCCTCCACCCGCTGGCGGCGCTGTCCCGACAGCGCGAGGTCGGGCACCGCCTCCAGCAGCATTCGCGTGTAGGGATGCTCGGGCTCGCGGAACAACGTCTTGCCCTCCGCAGTCTCCACCAGCCGCCCGAGATAAAGCACGCCCACGCGGGTCGCCATGTGGCGCACCACCGACAAGTCGTGGCTGATGAAGAGATAGGTCAGGCCCATCTTGTCCTGAAGGTCGCGCATGAGGTTCAGGATCTGGGCCTGCACGCTGACATCGAGGGCCGAGGTGGGCTCGTCGCAGACGATGAATTCCGGATTCGTGGACAGCGCGCGTGCGATGGCGATGCGTTGGCGCTGGCCGCCGGAGAACTCGTGCGGGTACTTTCCGCCGTCCTTGGCCGAGAGACCCACGGTATCGAGGAGTTCACCCACCCGTGCCTCGACCGCGGCCCCTTTCAGCAGGCCGAAATGGTGGATCGGTTCCGCAATGATGTCGCCCACGCGCCAGCGCGGATTGAGGCTGGCGAAGGGATCCTGGAAGATCATCTGGAACCGCCGCCTGAGCGCACGCATCGTCGCGCCGTCGGTGCCGTTCAGAAGCTTGCCGTCGAAGCGGATCTCGCCGGAGGTGGGCGGCAGCAGGCCCACGATCATCTTGGCGATGGTCGACTTGCCCGAGCCGCTTTCGCCGACGAGTGCGAAGGTCTCGCCCCGGGCGATGGTGATGTTCACATCGGCCACGGCGGTGAGGAACTGCCGCTCCTCGCGCTCGAGCACGCGGTTCAGCCAGGGGCGCGAGACGTCGAAGCGGCGGCCGAGCCCTTTCACCTGCAACAGCGGCTCAGTCATTGACGGCCTCCTTCGTCCGGGTGTCGTAGAGCCAGCACGCCACTTTCCGGCCTTCCCCACGGTCGAGCGGCACCGGCCGATCCACCCGGCAGCGGTCGAACACCTCGGGGCAGCGCGGATTGAAGGCGCAGCCCGGCGGGATCGCGTCGAGCCGCGGCATTGCGCCGGGAATCTGCACCAGACGGTCGCTTTCCTGCGTCAGCGTGGGGATCGAGCCCATGAGCCCCTTGGTGTAGGGATGATCGGCAGCGGTGATGACCTGCCGCACCGGTCCCACCTCCGCCAGCCGCCCGGCATACAGGACGGCCACCCGGTCGGCGGTCTCGGCGATCACGCCCATGTCGTGGGTGATCAGCAGCACCGAGGCGCCGCGCTCGGCGCAGATTTCCTTGATCAGGTCGATGATCTGCGCCTGCACCGACACGTCGAGCGCGGTGGTGGGCTCGTCGGCGATCACCAGTTCGGGCTCGGCGCAGAGCGCCAGCGCAATCACCACGCGCTGCCGCATTCCCCCGGAGAACTGGTGCGGGTAGTCGTCGATCCGCCGCGCCGCTGCCGGGATGCCCACGCGGTCGAGAAGGGCCACCGCCCGTTTGCGCGCCTCGGCCTCGCTCACGCTCATGTGGGTCAGGATCGTCTGGGTCAGCTGGCGCGAGACCGTGTAGAGCGGATTGAGGCTGGTCAGCGGATCCTGGAACACCATGCCGATACGCCGCCCCCGGACCCGGCGCATCGCCTCGGGGCTGAGATTGTCGATCCGCTCCCCCTTCAGCCGGATCTCGCCGCCCGCGATCCGGCCGGGAGGCTCCAGCAGGCCGATGATGGACGCGCCGGTCAGGCTCTTGCCTGCGCCGCTTTCGCCCACCATGCCCAGCACTTCGCCCGCGCCGATGTCAAAGGACACGCCGTCGAGGGCGCGCAGCGTGCCGCGCCGGGTGGGAAACTCGACCACGAGGTCGCGGACGGACAGGAGCGGAGCGGTCATCTGAGCCTCGGGTTCAGCACGTCGCGCAGCCAGTCGCCGAGCAGGTTCACCGACAGCGCCAGCGCCAGCAGCGCCATGGCCGGGAAGAAGAGGATCCACCACTCGCCCGAGAAAAGGAACTGCTGGCCGATGCGGATCAGCGTGCCCAGCGACGGCTGGGTCGGCGGCACGCCGACGCCGAGGAAGGACAGCGTCGCCTCGGCGATGATGGCGAGCGCCAGACCGATCGTGGCGATCACAAGGACCGGCCCCATGACGTTCGGCAGGATGTGCTGCAGAACGATCCGCACCGGGTGGACGCCGATGACCTTGGCGGCCTGCACGTATTCGCGACCCATCTCCACCATCGTGGCGCCGCGCACCACGCGCGCGTATTGCACCCATTCGCTCAGCCCGATGGACAGGATCAGCACCCAGATCGCCGCCTGTTCTCGCTGGCCCGGAGGGATGAACCCCCGCGCCACGCCGAAGATCAGCAGGGCGATCAGGATCGACGGAAACGAGAGCTGCACATCGGCGATCCGCATCACCAGCGTGCCGACCCAGCCGCCCTTCCACGCCGCCAAAAGGCCCAGGGAGATGCCGAGGACCATGGCGAAGATCACCGAGGCGAAGCCCACGAAAAGCGAGATCCGCGCGCCGTAGAGGATGGTCGACAGGATATCCCGCCCCTGGTCGTCGGTCCCGAGAAGGAAGGTATTCCCGGTAAAGGCATTCGGCGTTCCCGGGGGAGTGAACCCGTCCATGAGGTTCAGGCTCGCGGGATGAAAAGGATCGGAAGGTGCGATCCACGGCGCGAAGATCGCGGCGAAGATCATGCCGACCGCCACCACGGCGGCCACGATCGCCACCGGCGAATGACGGAAGGACCAGGCGATATCGCTGTCCCAGAGGCGCGCGAGACGGTTCATGCGCGGGCCGGCGTCCGCTCGACCCGCAGGCGCGGATCGACGGCGAAATAGAGGAGGTCGACGATGAGGTTGATGATCACGAAGACGAGCGCGATCAGCATGAGGTAGGCGGCCATGACAGGCACATCCACGAACTGCACCGACTGGATGAAGAGTGCGCCGACGCCCGGCCACTGGAACACCGTTTCGGTGATGATGGAAAAGGCGATGATCGAGCCGAGCTGCAGCCCGGTGATGGTGATGACCGGAACCAGCGTGTTCTTCAGCGCATGGCCGAAATGGACGACCCGGTTCGAGAGGCCCCGGGCGCGCGCGAACTTGATGTAGTCGGCGCGCAGCACCTCCAGCATCTCGGCCCGGACAAGGCGCATGATCAGCGTCATCTGGTAGAGTCCAAGGGTGATCGCAGGCAGGATCAGCGAGGCCCGGCCCGAGGGCGTCAGAAGGCCCGTGCGCCACCAGCCGAGGTCCACGACCTCGCCCCGGCCGAAGGATGGCAGCCACTGCAGTTCGACGGCGAAGACCCAGATCAGCAGGACGCCGATCAGGAATGTGGGCAGCGACACGCCGATCAGAGACACGGTCATGATGGTGTTCGACAGCCAGCCCCGGCGATTGAGCGCGGTATAGACCCCGAAGGCCACGCCGAAGACGAAGGCGAAGAAGCCCGAGATGAGCGCCAGCTCCAGCGTCGCGGGCAGGCGCGAGAGGATCAGCTCGCCCACGGGCTGCTGCAGGCGGTAGGAGATCCCGAAATCCCCCTGCAGCGCACGCGACACGTAGCCCGCGAACTGCACGAGGACCGGGTCGTTCAGACCGAGCCGCTCACGCAGGGCTTCGCGGTCGGCCACGCTCGTCTCCTGCCCCACGATGCTGGCGACCGGATCGCCGACGAAGCGGAATAGGGTGAACGAGATCAGCGCGACGACGAGCATCACGACGACCGACTGCGCAATGCGCCTGAGGATGAACGCCAGCATCGGGGGGAAAGACGGTGCGGCCGCGCCCCGGACAGGAGGCGCGGCCGCCTTTGCCTCAGTCGAAGGTGACCCGGGTCATCGACGGCTGGTTCTCGGGGTCGACGTCGACGTTCACGCCATCCCGGGCCGCATAGGCGAGGACCTGGTTGTGAACCATCAGGAAGACCCGGTCCTCCTGCACCTGCTGCCAGATCTCGGCGATGGTCGCGTCACGGGCCTCGAGGTCGGTTTCGGTGGCCAGCGACTGGATCTTGGCGTCGAGTTCCGGGTCGGAGTAGTTCGAGCCGTTCCAGCCGCCGCGCGCGCCCTCGGTGCTGTGCACGAGGAAGTCGAAGACATACTGGCTGTCGAAAGGCGGCACGCCCCAGCCGAGCAGGTAGAAGTCCGACTCATCGTTCTGGATCAACGGGAAGTGCAGGCTGCGCGACTGCGACACCAGGTTGGCGTCAATGCCGATCTGCCCCAGCATCCCGACGAAGGCCTGGCAGATCGCCTCGTCGTTCAGATAGCGGTCGTTGGGGCAGTTGAGATCGACGGAGAAGCCGTCCGCATAGCCCGCCTCGGCCATCAGCTCGCGCGCGCGCTCCGGGTCGGGCGGCCCGTAGGCGTCGAGCTCCGCATCCCAGCCGTTCACGAAGGGCGGCACGTTCTGGGCGCCGGGCACCGACTGGCCGCGCATCACGACCTGCTGGATCGCGTCGCGGTCGAGGGCGAGATGCATCGCCTCGCGCACCAGCGGATCGGCGAAGGGGTTGCCCTCCACGCTGGCCGAGCGGAGGTCCTCCGACCCCATGTCGTAGGCGAAGAAGATCGTGCGGTTCTCGGGGCCGGTGGTGACCGTGATCCCCTCGGTCTGCTCCAGCCGCGCGATGTCCTGCACCGGCACGTCCTGCACGAAATCGACCTCGCCGGACAGAAGCGCGGCGATCCGCGTCGCGTCCTCGGTGATCGGCGTGTAGATGATTTCCGTCACCTCGGGCGTCTCGTCCCAGTGACCCTCGAAATGCTGCAGGACCGAGCGGACCTCGGGATCGCGCGAGGCGAGCTGGTAGGGACCGGTGCCCATGGCATTGCGCACGGTGAAAGCCTCTTCGCCCGCGGCATAGTCCTGCGGCGTCTCTGCGCCGTTCTCCTCGGCCCAGTCGCTATCCATGATGAAGAAGTTCGTCAGGTTCTGCGGATAGAGCGGCGACGGCCCGTCCATCTGCACCCGGACCGTGTAGTCATCGACCGCTTCGGCGCCCACGACATTGGCGTGCAGACCCTTGAAGTCCGAGGATTCCTTGCGGACCCGCTCAAGGCTGAACACCACGTCCTCGGCGGTGAAGGCGTTGCCGTTGTGGAAGGTGACCCCCTCGCGGAGCTCGAAGATCCAGACGGTCGGATCCTCGGGGTCGATCATCCAGTCCGTTGCCAGACGCGGCGCCAGGCTGCCGTCGAGCTCGCGGCTGACCAGCGTTTCGTAGACGTGGTGCAGGAAGGTGCTGGTCGGCCCCTCGTTCTGGGAATGCGGATCCATCGTCAGCGCGTCGGCCACACGGGCCCATCGCAGGGTTTCGGCGTTGAGCGCCGTCGCGGCGAGCGCGAGGGCGGCGCCGCCCAGCAGGACGGTCCTGGTCGACTTGAACAGATGTGTCATGATGATTTCCCCGTTGGTCGTTTTTTTGGGTCGCGCCGAGACGCGACAACTGGGGCCATGCTGACAGCTTGGCGCCGATGCCTCAAGCCTGCAGCGCCCCGGGGCCGTCAGGTCACTCCGGGGATCCGGCACGCGAGACCATGCCCGCCTGCTGGTCTGAGGCCGGGCAAGGGAGAGGCGAGGCACGCCGCTCCTGCGGTTCGCGGCGTTCGTTTCCTTCGGAGTACCGAGTGCTCGGAGGCACCTGCCCCTGCGGTCGCGTCCGCTCCTGCTGCATAAGCAAGCGGACGGTCGATCAATGTCGGGTGGGGTAGTGGTGCCCAGGAGAGGACTCGAACCTCCACGACCGAAGTCACTGGTACCTGAAACCAGCGCGTCTACCAATTCCGCCACCTGGGCACAGGTGCGGGGGCTGCATTAGGACTGTCCGGGAAGGGTGTCAACGGCTGTCGCGCGGCCATATGCGCCTTGTGTGACGGTTGGGGCGGCGGTAGACCCGGCGCGATCCGTCAGGAGGCGCCCATGTCCAAGCTCGTCACCATCTTCGGCGGCTCCGGCTTCGTCGGCCGGCATATCGCGCGGCGGCTGGCCAAGGCCGGCTGGCGCATCCGGGTTGCTGTCCGCAACCCGAACGACGCGGGCTTCGTGCGGCCCTACGGTGTGGTCGGGCAGGTCGAGCCGGTGTTCTGCAATATCCGCGACGACGAGAGCGTGCGCGCCGTCCTTCGCGGGGCGGATGTGGTCGTGAACTGCGTCGGCGTGCTGGACGAGCGCGGCAAGAACACGTTCCAGGCCGTGCAGTCGGACGGGGCGGAGCGGATCGCGCGGATCGCGGCGGAGCTGGGCGTGGCGCGGATGGTGCAGATCTCGGCGATCGGGGCGGACCCTGCGTCCGACAGCGTCTATGCGCGCACGAAGGGCGAGGGCGAAGAGGCCGTCAGGCGGCACATGGCGGACGCTGTGATTCTGCGCCCGTCGATCGTGTTCGGGCCGGGGGACAGCTTCTTCAACCGGTTCGCGGGGATGCCGGGGCCGGTGGTGCCGCTGGTGGGACCGGACACGAGGTTCCAGCCGGTCTATGTCGAGGACGTGGCCGCGGCCGCGGAACTGGCGGTCGTGGGCAAGGCGCCCGCGGGGACCTACGAGCTGGGCGGGCCCGACGTGGACACGTTCCGGGAGCTGATGGAGCTGATGCTGAGGGTGATCCAGCGGCGGCGCTGGATCTTCGCCATGCCGTTCTGGATGGCGCGCCTGGCGGCGGGGGTGTTCGCCGTGCTGGGGAAGGTGACCTTCGGCATGGTGAAGGGGCCGATCACGGGCGACCAGGTCCGGCAGCTCCGGCGGGACAACGTGGTGTCGGAGGGAGCGAAGGGATTCGCCGAGCTGGGGATCCAGCCGGCCGCGATGGAGGCGATCCTTCCGGAATACCTGTGGCGGTTCCGTCCCTCGGGGCAGTACAGCGCGGTGAAGGCCTCGGCCCAGAACCTGAAGGGCGGGTCGGGCCGGGCGGGGTTCTCCTGAGCGTCCACGCGTGGACGCATGGTCAAGTATTTGATTTCTTTTATATAACGACGCAACGGGGTTTCGGGACGGGGCGGTCATGAATTGTTCGGGCATTTCTGCAGTGCGTCCGCAGACGGTCTGGTGCGCGTGGACGGGCAGCCTGCGGGTGCTTCAGCTGTAGGCGATCCAGAGCAGCACCACACCCAGCGCACAGCGATAGACGACATAGGGCGTGAAGCTGACCGAGCGCAGGAGCCGCATCATCACCGCCAGAGCCGCGAGGGCCGCGGCGAAGGCGAAGACGGCGGCGATGGCGCCGGCGCGCAGGAGAGCCATGTCGCCCTCCGCCACCACGTCGACGGTCAGCAGGGAGCCCGAGGCGAGGATCGTCGGGATCGACATGAGCATCGCCAGTTTCGCGCCGGACCGGCGGTCATAGCCCAGCTGCCGCGCGCCGGTGATCGTGATGCCGGAGCGCGAGGTCCCCGGGATCAGGGCAAGCATCTGCCACAGGCCCATGATCAGCGCGTGCTTCATGGTCCATTGCGCATCGGTGCGGGTCTCGGGGCCGGTCTGGTCGGCCCAGTAGAGGACGATGCCGAAGATCAGCATGGTCCAGCCGATCACGGCGACGGAGCGCATGGCTTCGTCGAGGCCGGTCACCTTGATGATCAGGCCGGCGATGACGACGGGAATCGTGGAGATCACGAGGCAGAGCGCGAGGAAGGCACCCTGGGTGTCGATCTTGCCGCGAAGAAGGCGGCCCAGCCCGATGACGGCCTTCGACACGTCTGACCGGAAGTAGAGGATCACCGCCCCGAGGGTGCCGACATGGACGGCGACGTCGATGGCGAGGCCCTGGTCGGTGAGGCCCGTGAGAAGCGGGAAGAGGATCAGGTGGCCGGAGGAGGAGACCGGCAGGAATTCGGTGATCCCCTGGATGACCGCCACGAGGATCAACTGGAAGAGGGGCATCGGCGGGCCTCGCGAATCGGACTTGCGGGACACTATCCGCGGCGCTGGCGCGCGAAAGGGTGGATATAGGGATGCATCCGGTCCTAATTTTTGATCGAACGATGAACGAAGCACGTCGGGCGGGCGCAGTTTTCTCGGTTTAGGTCAGTAGTAATGACTTTTCTTTGCGCCGGGATCGGAGTATCTCCGCGCTTCAGTCGGAGTTCCGAGGGAGGCTCAGCCGATGGCGTCTCAGAAAATGCTGAAGTTCGTGACGGTCGAGCGCGACATGCCGGACAAGCGTCCGCCCAACCTGCGGCGGGAAGATTTCCATGAGATCTACGCGGAGTACGCGCGGGAGAAGGCGGCGGAGCAGGCCGGGCGCTGCAGCCAGTGCGGCGTGCCCTACTGCCAGACCCATTGCCCGCTGCACAACAACATCCCCGACTGGCTGCGCCTGACCGCCGAGGGCCGCCTGCAGGAGGCCTACGAGGTCAGCCAGGAGACCAACACATTCCCCGAGATCTGCGGCCGCATCTGCCCGCAGGACCGCCTGTGCGAGGGCAACTGCGTCATCGAGCAGTCGGGCCACGGCACGGTCACCATCGGCGCGGTGGAGAAGTACATCACCGACACCGCCTGGGACGAAGGCTGGGTGAAGCCGATCAGGCCGGCGCAGGAGCGGACCGAGAGCGTGGGCATCATCGGCGCGGGACCGGGCGGGCTTGCCGCGGCCGACCGGCTGCGGCGCGCGGGCGTGCAGGTGACCGTCTATGACCGCTACGACCGGGGCGGCGGGCTGATGACCTATGGCATCCCCGGCTTCAAGCTCGAGAAGGACGTGGTGATGAAGCGCATGGCGCAGCTCGAGGAAGGCGGCGTCACCTTCCGGCTGAACTGCACCGTGGGCGTTGACATCGGCTTTGACGAGATCCGGGGCGCGCATGACGCGGTGCTCGTCGCCACGGGCGTCTACAAGAGCCGCGACCTGCAGGGCCCGGGATCGGGCAGCGCAGGCATCGTGCGGGCCATCGACTATCTGACGGCGTCCAACCGGGTCGCCAATTTCGGCGACAGCGTGCCGGAATACGAGAGCGGCGAGCTCAACGCGAATGGCAAGAGCGTCGTCGTGATCGGCGGCGGCGACACGGCGATGGACTGCGTGCGCACCGCGGTGCGCCAGGGCGCGACCAGCGTGAAGTGCCTCTACCGGCGGGACCGGGCGAACATGCCGGGAAGCCAGCGCGAGGTGGCCAATGCCGAGGAGGAGGGCGTCGAGTTCGTCTGGCTGTCCTCTCCCAAGGGCTTCACCGCCGGGGGCGGCCATGCGGGCGCGGTGAAGGGCGTCGCGGTCGAGGGCCCGGCCGAGGGCAAGGTCGCGGGCGTCATGGTCCAGAAGATGCGGCTGGGTGCGCCCGATGCGACGGGGCGGCAGGCGCCCGAGCTGATCGACGGGTCGGACTATGTCGAGGAGGCGGATCTGGTGATCAAGGCGCTCGGGTTCGAGCCCGAGGACCTGCCGAAACTCTGGGGTGTCGAGGGCCTCGAGGTCACGCGCTGGGGCACGATCAAGGCGGAGTTCACCACCGGCGCGACGAGTCTGCCCGGCGTCTATGCCGCGGGCGACATCGTGCGGGGCGCGAGCCTTGTCGTCTGGGCGATCCGCGACGGGCGGGACGCCGCCGACGCGATGCTGGAGTACCTGAGCCAGGGCGCTCAGGTGGCGGCGGAGTAGGCCGCGCGAACCTGTGCACAGGGCGTGCACCGGACGTGCACCGAAAGAGAATGGACCCGCCCGCGGCCATGCCGGGCGGAAGTCTGAAAGGACAGCGATGCTGACGGTTCGTCTTCTCACCCTCGGGGCGCTCGCCGCCCTGCCCGCCGCGCCGCAGGCGGCCGCGCAGGCGTTCGGCCTGCCCGAGGGGTGCGAGGGCGTGCTGACCGTGCAGCACCGGTCCTGCCTCGTGACCAATGTCTGGACCTGCGCGGGCGACGCGGAGGGGCTGCAGTGGGTGGCGCTCTTCGACGAGGAGGGGCCGATCCAGGTCAAGCAGGTGGACGCCGAGTTCCAGTGGCTGACGACCTGGTACTTCTCTCCGTCCCAGGTGCGGACGATGGAGACCCCCTCGCCCGATCCGGCGAGCCTGTCGGAGCTGTTCGGGACGGGGTTCGACACCTACGATTTCACGGTGGTGCCCGACGACGGCAGCGTCCCGCTGCGCTATGAGGGGTTCGACCGGATCACCGGGGAGACGGTGATCGACGGCGAGCCGCTGGCGACCACGTCCTTCGGGTTCTCGGTCACCGATCCGGAGGGGCGCGTGCTCTATTCGCTGGAAGGGCGGCAGTTCGTGTCGGAGCGGCACCGGATGTTCTTCCTCGGCGAGAGCTGGGACCCGGCGAACATGGCGCGGGCGGAGGACGCCTCTCCGGTGGCGTTCATCTACCCTGAGGAAGAGGGGTTCATGGCGGCGGAACCGCGATATGAGTGTCAGGCGATCCTGTCGTCATTGGAGACCCAGCCGTGAGATCAGCCCGTCTGTTTCCCGTCCTTGCCCTCCTCGCCGCGCCCGTCGCGGCGCAGGAGACCTTTGTCCTGCCCGAGGGCTGCGAGGCCTATGTCACGATCCAGAGCCGCGAGTGCACGGTGAGCCATCATTTCACCTGCACGGGCGATGCCGAGGGGGTTCAGCGGCGGGTGGACCTCGGCGAGGAGGGCGTTCTCTACGCCGGGGCGATCGACGCGGAGACGCAGTGGATCGAGAGCTGGTTTCCGAACACCGGCCATTCCGAGCGGCTGGAGGAGAGCCCCGCGGACCCGGCCTCGTTCAGCGAGCTTCTGGCGACGGGAGAGGATACCTACGATTTCGTCACGCTGTCGGACGAGATCGGGCCGACGCGCTATGTCGGACGCGATGCGCTGACGGGCGTCACGGAGGTGATCGACGGGGTGACGCTGCGCCAGACGGAGTATTCGATCCGGGCCTACGGGCCGGAGGGCGAGGAGGAATGGCGCTCGAAGGGGAACGAGTGGATTTCCGAGGATTTCCGCATGTTCATCTCGGGCACCTCGACGATCACGACGCCGGACGAGACCTGGCAGAGCGACGAGTCGCCGGTCGAGTTCATTTTTCCGGGAGAGCCCGGTTTCCTGTCCGCCAATCCGAAGTACGACTGCGGGCTGATGATGTCGAAACTGGAGTTCCGCCCATGATCCGCCTGACGATCCCGATGTGTCTTCTGGCCGCCCCCCTCGCCGCGCAGACCTGGACGCCGCCCGAGGGCTGCGAGGGGTTCCTGACGGTGCAGCAGAGGGGCTGCATGCTGTCGAACCATTACATCTGCGAGGACGATCCCGAGGGCGACCAGTGGCGGGTCGATTTCGTCGAGCAGGGGCCGATCTTTGCCAGCCGCATCAACTACGAGACGGAATGGGTCGAGAGCCTGGGCCTGATCACCCAGACGCAGACGCTGCTGGGCGACGACCCGGAGGACCGGGCGAGCCTGACCGAGCTTCTGGAGACGGGGATCGACACCTACGATTTCACCACGATCACCAACGGCGAGGAGGTCACACGATATCGCGGCGCCGACGTGCTGACCGGGGAGACGGTGGAGATCGACGGGCACGAGTTGCTCGTCATGGAATACACGACCGAGGTGGACGAGCCCGAGGGCGGCAGGAGCCGGCAGGAGGGGATCAACTACGTCTCCGAGGAATTCCGGCTGTTCCTGCCCGGCGCCACGGCCTCGCTGAACCCGGACGGCAGCGTGGCGAACGAGCGGGACAACACGCCGGTGGCGCTGATCGAGCCGGGGGAGCCCGGATTCTTTGCCACGACGCCGATCTACGATTGCGGCGTGCAGGACATTTCCGCGCCGGGCGGCACTCTCGCCGCGCCCTTGCGGACGCGTCTCGAGGCGCTGCGCTGATGCGGACGGGCGGCTGCCTCTGCGGGGCGGTGCGGTTCGAGGCCGCGCGGCTGGGTGACTTCGGCGTCTGCCACTGCACGCAGTGCCAGCGCTGGGCCGGCGGCGCGTTCCTCGGCGTGAACGTGCCCGAGGACGCAATGCAGCTGCCCGAGCGGGCGCCGGTAGTGACCTTCCGCTCCTCTGCCCGGGCCAGCCGGAGCCACTGCGGCACCTGCGGCAGCCCCCTGTGGTACCGCCACGACAGGGGCGCGGACGGCACGGGCGACTACGAGGTCGCCATCGGCCTGTTCGACGACGGGAACGGTCTGGAGCTGAAGAGCGAGATCTTCATCGACCGCAAGCCCGACAGCTTTGCCCTGGCAGGCGACCATGCGCGCCTGACCGAGGCCGAAACACTCGCCCGCCACGGCGGCGACAGCGAAGGAGCCTGAGATGACCAAGTTCGATGCGGATTGGGCGCGGACCGAGGCGGAAAAGCGGGCCTGGATGGCCGAGCATTCGCTGTTCCGGGAGGACCATGAGCACGCCTCCTGCGGCGTGGGCCTTGTCGTGTCCATCGACGGCGCCCGGTCGCGGCAGGTCGTCGAGAAGGGCATCAAGGCGCTGAAGGCGGTCTGGCACCGGGGCGCTGTGGACGCGGACGGGCGCACGGGCGACGGCGCGGGCATCCACGTGCAGATCCCGGTGGAATTCTTCTACGACCAGATCCGCCGCACCGGGCACGAGCCGCACATGGACCAGCTGATGGCCGTGGGGCAGGTGTTCCTGCCGCGCACGGATTTCGGCGCGCAGGAGACCTGCCGGACAATCGTCGAGACCGAGGTCCTGCGCATGGGCCACCACATCTACGGCTGGCGGCATGTGCCCGTCGACATCTCAGTGCTGGGCGAGAAGGCCAACGCCACCCGCCCCGAGATCGAGCAGATCCTGATCGCCAACGGCAAGGACATCGACGAGGAGACCTTCGAGCGGGAGCTTTACGTCATCCGCCGCCGCATCGAGAAGGCGGCGGCGGCGGCACAGGTGCCGCAGCTCTACCTCTGTTCGCTGTCCTGCCGGTCGATCATCTACAAGGGGATGATGCTGGCCCAGGACGTGGCCGAATTCTATCCGGACCTGAAGGACGAGCGGTTCGTCTCGGCCTTTGCCATCTACCACCAGCGCTATTCGACCAACACCTTCCCGCAGTGGTGGCTGGCCCAGCCGTTCCGGATGCTGGCCCACAACGGCGAGATCAACACGCTCAAGGGCAACATCAACTGGATGAAGTCCCACGAGATCCGGATGGCCCATTCGGCCTTCGGAGACATGGCGGGCGACATCAAGCCGATCGTGCCGCAGGGATCGTCCGACAGCGCCGCGCTCGACGCGGTGTTCGAGGTGCTGGTGCGCTCGGGCCGCAACGCGCCCATGGCGAAGACCCTGCTGGTCCCGGAAAGCTGGTCGAAGCAGGCCGAGGAGCTGCCGAAGGCCTGGCGGGACATGTATGCCTATTGCAACGCCGTGATGGAGCCCTGGGACGGCCCCGCCGCTCTGGCGATGACGGACGGGCGCTGGGTCTGCGGCGGGCTCGACCGGAACGGGCTGCGGCCCATGCGCTATGTCGTGACGGGCGACAACCTGCTGATCGCGGGCTCGGAGGCCGGGATGGTGCCGGTGGACGAGAAGACCGTCCGCGAGAAGGGCGCGCTCGGACCGGGGCAGATGATCGCCGTGGACATGGCCGAGGGACGGCTGTTCCACGACGTGGAGATCAAGGACAAGCTGGCCGCCGCCCAGCCCTTCTCCGAGTGGGTGGGGGAGATCAACGAGCTTGACGAGCTGCTGGACGGGGTGACGGAGAAGGCCGTCTTCTCGGGGGCCGAGCTGCGCCGCCGCCAGATCGCCGCGGGCTACACGGTCGAGGAGATCGAGCAGATCCTCGCGCCCATGGCCGAGGACGGCAAGGAGGCGCTGGCCTCCATGGGCGATGACACGCCCCCCGCGGTGCTGTCGGAGAAATACCGGCCGCTGTCGCACTATTTCCGGCAGAACTTCAGCCAGGTCACGAACCCGCCGATCGACTCCTTGCGCGAATTCCGGGTGATGAGCCTGAAGACGCGGTTCGGGAACCTCAAGAACGTGCTCGACGAGGATTCGAGCCAGACCGAGATCCTGGTGCTGGACAGCCCCTTTGTCGGCAATGCCCAGTGGGAGGCGATGACCGGCGCCTTTACCAGCGACTGCGTCACCATCGACTGCACCTTTGCCGCCGATGGCGCGGAGGGCGCGCTGCGCGACGGGCTGGACCGCATCCGGGCGGAGGCGGAGGACGCCGTGCGCTCGGGCGCGGGGCACATCATCCTGACCGACGAGACGCAGGGCGAGGACCGCGTCGCGATGCCGATGATCCTCGCCACGAGCGCGGTGCATTCCTGGCTGACGCGCAAGGGGCTGCGGACCTTCTGTTCGATCAACGTGCGCTCGGCGGAATGTATCGACCCGCATTATTTCGCCGTGCTGATCGGCTGCGGCGCGACGGTGGTGAACGCCTATCTCGCCGAGGACACCCTTGCCGACCGGATCGAGCGGGGGCTGATCGAGGGGTCGCTGACGGAGGCCGTGGCCCGGTACCGGAACGCCATCGACCAGGGGCTGCTCAAGATCATGTCGAAGATGGGGATCTCGGTGATCTCCTCCTATCGCGGCGGTCTGAACTTCGAGGCGGTCGGGCTCTCCCGGGCCATGGTGGCGGAGTATTTCCCGGGGATGCACAGCCGCATCTCGGGGATCGGCCTCAATGGCCTGCAGAAGAAGGCGGAGGAGGTGCATCGCCTCGGCTTCCGTGGGGGCCGCGACGTGCTGCCCATCGGCGGCTTCTACAAGGCGCGGCGGTCGGGCGAGACCCATGCGTGGCAGGCGACGAGCATGCACATGATGCAGTCGGCCTGCGACAGGGCGTCCTATGAGCTGTGGAAGCAGTATTCAAGGATGATGACCGGCGCGAAGCCGATCCATCTGCGGGACCTCCTGTCGATCAAGCCCATGGGCGGGCCGATTCCGATCGAGGAGGTCGAAAGCATCACCTCGATCCGCAAGCGGTTCGTGACGCCGGGGATGTCGCTGGGGGCGCTGAGCCCCGAGGCGCACAAGACGCTGAACGTGGCGATGAACCGGATCGGGGCGAAGTCCGACAGCGGCGAGGGCGGCGAGGACCCGGCGCATTTCGTGCCGGAGCCCAACGGCGACAACCCGTCGGCGAAGATCAAGCAGGTGGCCTCGGGGCGCTTCGGCGTGACGGCGGAGTACCTGAACCAGTGCGAGGAACTGGAGATCAAGGTGGCCCAGGGCGCCAAGCCCGGCGAGGGCGGGCAGCTTCCGGGGATGAAGGTGACCGACCTCATCGCGCGGCTGCGGCATTCCACCAAGGGGGTGACGCTGATCTCGCCGCCGCCGCACCACGACATCTACTCGATCGAGGACCTCGCGCAGCTGATCTACGACCTCAAGCAGATCAACCCGCGCGCCAAGGTGACGGTGAAGCTGGTGGCCTCCTCGGGCGTCGGCACCATCGCCGCGGGCGTGGCGAAGGCGAAGGCGGACGTGATTTTGATCTCCGGCCATAACGGCGGGACGGGGGCGTCGCCTGCGACCTCGATCAAGTATGCCGGTTTGCCGTGGGAGATGGGCCTGACGGAGGCGCATCAGGTTCTGGCGATGAACAACCTGCGGGACCGGGTAACGCTGCGCACCGACGGCGGGCTGCGCACCGGCCGCGACATCGTCATGGCCGCGATGATGGGGGCCGAGGAATACGGCATCGGCACCGCGGCGCTGATCGCCATGGGCTGCATCATGGTGCGGCAGTGCCAGTCGAACACCTGCCCGGTGGGCGTCTGTACCCAGGACGAGGCGCTGCGGGCGAAGTTCACCGGGAACGCGGACAAGGTGGTGAACCTGATCACCTTCTACGCCACGGAAGTGCGGGAGATCCTCGCCTCCATCGGCGCGCGGAGCCTCGACGAGGTGATCGGCCGGGCGGACCTGCTGACGCAGACCTCGCGCGGCGCGGCGCATCTGGACGATCTCGACCTCAACCCGCTGCTGATCACAGTCGACGGGGCGCATCACATCACCTACGACCGCACCAAGCCGCGGAACCCGGTGGACGACACGCTGGATGCCGAGATCATCAAGGACGCCGCGCGCTTCCTCGAGGACGGCGAGAAGATGCAGCTGCAATATGCGGTGCAGAACACGCTTCGGACCATCGGCACGCGCACCTCGAGCCACATCGTGCGGAACTTCGGGATGCGGAACGACCTGCAGCCCGACCACCTGACGGTGAAGCTTAACGGCTCCGCCGGACAGTCGCTGGGCGCCTTCGCCGCGCCGGGGCTGAAGCTGGAGGTATCCGGCGACGCCAACGACTATGTCGGCAAGGGTCTCTCGGGGGGCATGATCGTGGTCAGGCCGCCCATGGCCTCGCCGCTGGTGGCCTCCGAGAACACGATCATCGGCAACACGGTGCTTTATGGCGCCACGGCGGGCTATCTCTTCGCCGCGGGCCGGGCGGGGGAGCGGTTCGCCGTGCGGAACTCGGGCGCCCATGTGGTGATCGAGGGCTGCGGGTCGAACGGCTGCGAATACATGACCGGCGGCGTTGCGGTGATCCTCGGCTCCGTGGGCGCGAACTTCGGCGCCGGCATGACCGGGGGGATGGCCTATCTCCATGATCCGGAGGGCACGTCCCTGCCGCTTCTCAACATGGAGACGCTGGTGACCTGCCCGGTGACGGTGGACCACTGGCACGACCAGCTGAAGGGGCTGATCGAGCGCCACCTCGCCGAGACCGGGAGCCGCAAGGCCGCCGAGATCCTCCAGCACTGGGAGGAGGAGCTGCCGAATTTCGTGCAGGTCTGTCCGAAGGAGATGCTGGACAAGCTCGCGCATTCCATCGGCATCGAGGAGGCCCGCGTTCCGGCGGAGTGAGCGAGAGTCAGGGATCGGCGCGGCCTTGCCGCGCCGACACGCGGGGGCGCTGCCCCCGCACCCCCGGGATATTTCCGGCCAGAAGAACGGGAGGCTCGGCGCCGCGGGACCGGCGGCGCGCCCATTGATGGCGCGATTTGTGGAGTTCCGCCCCGGCGAGAAAGCAATTCTCGCCCGATGCGAGGCGTTGGACCGGACCTGACGTTGCGTCCTCCCGGCGGCCCGGATCCGGCGCCCGGTCAGCCCCGATTCGGTCGTTATTGTTTCCAAGTCGCGCCCAATTTACCGGGAATTGTCTCTCTGTCGGAGTATCCGGTTGGGCGAGGCGGGGATGGTCAGGTTACGGGCGGAGTGCAAGACAGGGGCGGAGCGGCGAATCGTGACCTTGATGCTACGTCCGAAGAGAGCACCACGGGAATCATGGCAGCACGGGCAAAAAAGAGTCGCCGATCAACGGCTTCTGGCGGCAAATCCGTCACAGGTGGATCGTTTGCCGCGCTCCGCCGTTGGACGTTCAGGCTTCTGGGGGGTGCTGTGGTGCTGACGTTCATGTTCGTGTCTCTCTTCGCGATGGTCGATCCGCCGACCACGCCGTACATGTATTCCGAGAGTCGCAGGCTCGACGGGGTGCAGCGGGAGTGGGTGCCGATCGAGCAGATCGCGCCGGTCATGGCCCGCGCGGCCGTGGCGGCAGAGGATGCGGATTTCTGCGAACACTGGGGCCTCGACCTGAGCGCCATCCGCGCGGCAATGAAATCCGGCGGACAGAGGGGCGGGTCCACGATCAGCCAGCAGGTCGTCAAGAACGTCTACCTCTGGCATGGCCGGTCCTACCTGAGGAAGGCAATGGAAGCGGTTCTGACCCCCGTCATGGAGGCGGTCTGGTCAAAGCAGCGCATCCTGGAGGTCTATCTGAACGTGGCGGAGTTCGACGAGGGCGTGTTCGGCGTGGAAGCGGCCTCGCGGCATTACTTCGGCATCAGCGCCGCGGAGCTGTCGCCGATGCAGGCGGGGCTTCTGGCCGCCCTTCTGCCCTCTCCCAAGACACGCTCGGCCTCGCAGCCCTCGTCCTACATGCGTCAGCGGGCGCAGGACATCGTCAACGGCGCGGCGACCATCGAGCGGGACGGCCGGTCCGCCTGTTTCGAGACACGGGCGGGCTGACACGCGGCGGCGCGACAGGCATGTGTCGCGACGCACGCTGTTGAACCGGCCCGCACTTCACGGCATGGAAGGCGCGAGGAGTGCCCCTGGTCCATGAACCGACTGTTCCATTATCCGCTGTCCCCGTTCTCGCGGAAGGTCCGGCTGACGCTGGCCGAGAAGCGGATTGAGGTGGATCTCGTGGAGGAGCGCTACTGGGAGCAGGACCCCGATTTCCTGCGGCGCAATCCCGCCGGAAAGGTGCCGGTCCTGCGCTACGGCAACCGGATCATGGCCGATTCGACGGCGATCTGCGAGTATCTCGAGGAGGTGCAGCCCAACCCGCCGCTGATGCCGCGCCTGCCCGAGGCGCGCTACGAGGTCCGGCGGCTGGTGGCCTGGTTCGACGACAAGTTCCATGCGGAGGTGACCTGCAAGCTTCTGGGCGAGCGGGTGTTCCGCAAGGTGATGGGGACCGGTTACCCCGACTCGGCGAACGTGAAGGCCGGCGCGCGGGCGATCAAGGAGCATCTCGATTACATGACGGCGCTGCTGGAGCAGCGGCGATGGATCGCGGGCAACGACCTGAGCCTGGCCGATTTCGCCGCCGCGGCGCATCTGTCCTGCCTCGACTACATCTCGGACGTGGACTGGAACCGGTCGGAGACGGTCAAGGACTGGTACGCCAAGATCAAGTCGCGCCCGGCCTTCCGGTCGATCCTTGCGGACCAGATTCCGGGCTTTCCGCCCCCCGCCCATTACGCCGACCTGGATTTCTGACGGCGCGCGGATGTCGTCCGAGAGGTCGGCCGGGGCGCTGCGGGCGCCGGTGTCGGTCGGACCAGTGGCGGCCCGATGGAGAGCCCGGGACGTTTGGAGCCAGAAGGACCATGGGCGATCTCAAGGAGAGACTGCGGGAGCGCGCCCTTGCGGAGGGCTTCTCCGCCATGGGCGTCTGCCGTCCCGATGCCATTCCGGAGGCGGCGGGGCGGCTCCGGGCCTTCGTCGAGGCGGGGCGGCACGGGCAGATGGGCTGGATGGCCGAGCGCATGGGCTGGCGCGGCGACCCCGCGGCGCTGTGGCCGGAGGCCCGGTCGGTGGTGATGCTGGCGGAGGTCTACACGCCCGGGCACGATCCCATGGCGGTGCTGGACAGGCCCGAACGGGGAGCGGTGAGCGTCTATGCCCACGGGCGGGACTACCATGATCTGGTGAAGAAGCGGCTGAAGCGGGTCGGGCGGTGGCTTCTGGAGGAGGCGGGGTCCGGTTCCGGACCTGGCGAGCGGGTGCGGCTCTCGGCGAAACCGGAGGTTTCGCCGGAAATCAAGGTCTTCGTGGATACGGCGCCAGTGATGGAGAAGCCGCTGGCGCAGGCGGCGGGGCTGGGCTGGCAGGGCAAGCATACGAACCTTCTGTCCCGCGATCTGGGCAACTGGTTCTTCCTGGGCGCGATCTTCACCACCATCGCGCTCGAGCCCGACGCGCCGGAGGAGGAGCATTGCGGTTCGTGCCGGCGCTGTCTCGACATCTGCCCGACGGACGCCTTTCCCGCGCCGTTCCAGCTCGATGCGCGGCGCTGCATCTCCTATCTGACGATCGAGCACGAGGGACCGGTGGACGCGGCGCTCCGGCCCGGAATCGGGAACCGGATCTACGGCTGCGACGACTGTCTGGCGGTCTGTCCCTGGAACAAGTTCGCCCGGGAGGCGCGGGAGACGCGGTATCTGGGCGACCCGGAGCCGCCGCTTCTCGCGGATCTGGCGGCGCTGGACGATGCCGCGTTCCGGGCGCGCTACGCCGGCAGCGCGATCAAGCGGATCGGGATCCGGCGGTTCCTGCGCAATGTGCTTTACGCGATCGGAAACTCCGGAGAGGTCGGCCTCGCGCCCGCGGCGGCGGCGCATCTGGACCACGAGGACGCGACGGTGAGGGACGCCGCGCGGTGGGCGCTCGGCCGATTGGGGAACCGGGGGGGCGACTGACGGGTTTTCCGCACCATATGCCGATCAACGGCCCGACCCAGCCCCAAGGAGATCCCATGCGTCTGTCCCTGTCCGCCCTCGCCCTTTGCATCGCGGCGCCCGCCCTCGCCCAGGACCCCGTCGACCAAGGTGCGGCCAATGCCGCGTTCGAGCCGGCCTTCGAGGGTCAGACCCGCGCGCCGGCGCTCGAGGACACGGCGGTGACGGTGGAGACCTTCGCCGAGGGGCTCGAGTTTCCCTGGGGCATCGCGGCCTTGCCGGAAGGCGGGTTTCTCGTGACGGAGCAGCCCGGAACCCTTGTCCATGTGAGCGAGGACGGCACGGTGTCGGAGCCCATCTCGGGCGTGCCTGAGGTGGACTACCGTCAGCAGGGCGGGCTTCTCGACGTGGCCGTTGCGGAGGATTTCGCGGAGAGCCGCCGGTTGTGGCTGAGCTTCTCGAAGCTGACCGAGGCGGGCACCCACACCGCCGCGGTGACCGCGACCCTGTCCGAGGACATGCGCGCGCTCGAGGACGTGACGGAGATCTTCCTGCAGATGCCGGCCTCTCCGAACCCGATGCATTTCGGAAGCCGCGTTGCGCCCGAGCCCGGCACGTCCAATGTCTGGATCACGACGGGTGAGCATTTCAGCCAGGCCGAGCGGCTGCTCGCCCAGGATCTGGAGACGACCTATGGCAAGGTCGTGCGGGTCGACGGCACGAGCGGCGCGGCGCCCGAGGACAATCCCTTCGTCGGCGAGGTGGCGATCAACTCGATCTGGTCCTACGGTCACCGGAACGTGCAGGGGGCCGCGGTCCATCCCGATACCGGAGCGCTCTGGACGGTCGAGCACGGGCCGCGCGGCGGCGACGAGGTGAACCGGCCCGAGCCGGGCGAGAACTACGGCTGGCCGGTGATCTCCTACGGGATCAACTACAACGGTTCGGACGTGGGCAGCGGCGAGGCGGTGCGCGAGGGCATGGCGCAGCCGGTGTACTACTGGGATCCGGTGATCGCGCCGGGGGGCGCTGTGTTCTACGAGGGCGAGATGTTCCCCGACTGGCAGGGCGACCTCCTGATCGGCGGGCTGGTGGCCGCGGCGCTCGTGCGGCTCGAGGTCGATGCCGAGGCCGGACGCGTCACCGGCGAGGAGCGCGTGGCCGAAGGGATCGGCCGGGTGCGGGACGTGGTGGTGGCCTCCGACGGGGCGGTCCTCGTCCTGATCGACGCGGAGCAGGGCACGATCCAACGTATCTCGGCAGAGTGATGATGCGGTCGCGGCCAGCCCGGGCGCTGTCGCGCCTCCTCGCCGCGGCGGAACAGCTGCTTGACCGGCTCCGGGGACGGCACCGTCCCCGGAAGGAACCGCCGGTGCTGGAGCCTTACCTTGGCTATGCAACGCCGGAGCGGCTGGTTCTGCGCGGGAGATTCCTGAGCGCGCTGAAGCGGGCGACCCCGCAACCCGACCAGAGCCGCTGGACCAACCTGCGGCAGATGGTGCGGCTGTTCCTGACCGACGAGGTGGCGGGCGTGCCGGTGAGCGCCCGCGGCGTGCGCGCATTGTCCGACGACGAGGGCTATGTCCGGCTGGAGGTGCCGCGACACCGGTCGGACCGCGGTTGGGCCCGGGTCGTCATCGCTCGCGAGGCGGAACCGGAAGGCGTTCCGGCGGAAGAGGCGCAGGTGGGCCTGAGGGCGCTGGTGCCGCGGAAGGATGCACGGCTTGGCGTCATCTCGGATATCGACGACACCATCTTGCACACGGGCGCCTGGCGACCGGTGCGCATGTTGTGGATCTCGTTGACCGGGAACGTCCTGACCCGGCAGGTGTATCCCGATGCGGCCGCGCTGCTTCGGAGCCTCTGCGAGAAGGGACGGAATCCCGTCTATTACGTCAGCTCCAGCCCGTGGAACCTCCATGACTTCCTCGGGCATCTGTTCCGGCGCGCGGATCTGCCGGAAGGACCGATGATGCTGCGGGATTTCGGGCTGTCGGAAGGCAGGATCGTCTCGGACAGCCATGGCGCCCACAAGGGCGCGGCGATCGACGCGCTGCTCGCCGCCAATCCGCGTCTGCCCTTTGTTCTGTTGGGCGACACCGGCCAGCACGATGCGGAGATCTACCGGGCTGCAGCGCGGCGGCATCCGGGCCGGATGCGCGGCGTGGCGCTGCGCACGCCGGGGCACGGGACCGACGCCGCCGACGAGGTGCATATCCGCGCCCTGCGCGAGGACGGCATTCCGGTTCACGTCGGGCGAACCTTCACGGGTGCGCTGGAAGCCCTCGGGGAGACCGGATAAGCCTCCGCCATGGCGCCCCAGCCCGGCCCCGCGCGGGGCATCCTCCTGATGATGGCGGCGATGACCGTCTTCACGCTGATGTCGGCCTTCGTGAAGGCCGCGGAGCGCGTGCCGGCGGGCGAGACCATGTTCTTCCGCTCCGCCCTTGCCGTGCCGGTGGTCTTTGCCTGGCTCTGGGCCACGGGCGGGCTGAAGGGCGGGGTCCGGACCACGAGCTATCGCGGTCACGCCTTTCGTGGCATCGCGGGAGCGACGGCCATGGGCCTCGGCTTTGCCGGACTGAAGTTCCTGCCGCTGCCGGAGGTCACCGCGCTGAGGTTCATCACGCCGGTGATCATCGTGGTGCTGGCCGCCCTGATGCTGGGCGAGCGGTTCCGGCTGGTGCGGCTGGGGGCGGTGGTCATGGGCCTTGTCGGGGTGACGATCATCACCCTGCCCCGCTTCACCGCCGGATTCGGGACGGCGGAGGCGCTGGGCGCGGTCCTGACGCTTGGATCGGCGGCGATGGCGGCGCTGGCACAGATCTTCGTCAAGTCGATGTCCGGGCGGGAGTCGACGGCGGCCATCGTGTTCTATTTCTCGATGACGGCGGCGGTGCTGTCGCTGCTGACCCTGCCCTTCGGCTGGGTCTGGCCCCGGGGCCTGGACTGGATCTGGCTGATCGGCTGCGGGCTCCTCGGCGGGGTCGGTCAGATCCTCCTGACGGCCTCCTACCGCCATGCGGATGCGGGGGTGCTGGCGCCCTTCACCTATGTGACGATGCTCTGGGCGGTGGTGATCGGCTATGTCTGGTTCGGCGAGGTGCCGACCTGGACCATGCTCGGCGGCGCCGCTCTGATCATCTCGGCGGGCATCGTCATCGTCTGGCGCGAACGGCAGCTCGGCCGGGAGACGACGGCAGAGCGCAAGGTGGTGGCGAAGGGCTATCAGTAGGCTAGGGTCTGCCCCGGCTGATACCGGAGGATGACATGACCGATACCGCGCTGCTCGTGATCGACGTGCAGAACGATTTCTGCCCCGGCGGGGCGCTGGCCGTGGGCGGGGGGGACGAGATCGTGCCGGGGATCAACGCGGCGATGGCGGAGTTCGGCGCGGTGGTGCTGACGCAGGACTGGCATCCGGCGGGGCATTCCTCCTTTGCGTCAGAGCACGACGGAAAGGCGCCGATGGAGATGATCCGGATGCCCTACGGGCCGCAGGTGCTCTGGCCCGATCATTGCGTGCAGGGCACGGAGGGTGCGGCGTTTCATGCAGGGCTCGCGACGGACCGCGCGGACCTGGTGATCCGCAAGGGGTTCCGGCGGGAGATCGACAGCTATTCGGCCTTTTTCGAGAACGACCACAAGACGCCGACAGGCCTGGAGGGGTACCTCAGGACGCGGGGAATTTCGCGGGTCGTCTGCGTGGGGCTGGCGACGGATTTCTGCGTGAACTTCTCGGCAGTGGACGCGGCGCGGCTGGGGTTCGAGGTGGAGGTCAGGACGGCGCTCTGCCGGGGGATCGACCTTGGCGGGTCGCTCCCGGCAGCCTTGCAGGGGATGAAGGACGCGGGCGTCCGGGTGGTGTGAGGGGCGTGGTGGGTTGAAAACCCACCCGACCCTGCCCGGTGCGGGCCGGTTCACGGGGGGTGTCCGGGTTGGCCGCGCTGAAGCCCGTCCTACGGCGACGGGGGCCTTGTGCAGCGAGTCGCGAAGCAGGGTCAGGCGGCGAGGCGGGGGCCGTCGACCGAGCGGATCGTGGCGGGGATGATGCGGCTCTCGGGCTGGTCGGTGGTGAAGCTCACCTCGGCGAACTGTTCGGTCCGGCCGAGGCGCGGGCTTTCCATCAGCACGTTGTGGCGAAGGCCGACCTGGGCCGCGAGATGGCGGGCGCGCATCTCCTCGCCCAAGCTCCGCAGGCGGGCGGCGCGGGCGCGGATCGTGGCGGCATCCACCTGGGGCATCCGCGCGGCGGGCGTGCCGGGCCGCGGCGAATAGGGGAAGACGTGGAGCCAGGTCAGGCCGCAGGCCTCCACCAGCCGAAGGGAGTTCTCGAAGGCCGCCTCGGTCTCTGTGGGGAAGCCCGCGATGATGTCGGCGCCGAAGGTGATGTCGGGGCGCAGGCGCCGCGCCTCCTCGCAGAAGGCGATGGCGTCGCCCGATAAGTGGCGGCGCTTCATCCGCTTCAGGATCAGGTCGTCGCCGTGTTGCAGCGACAGGTGCAGGTGGGGCATGAGGCGCGGCTCGGTGGCGATGGCCTCCATGAGCGCGGGATCGACCTCGATCGAGTCGATGGACGACAGGCGCAGGCGCGGCAGATCCGGCACGAGGCGCAGGATGCGGCGCACGAGATCGCCCAAGGGCGGCGCGCCGGGCAGGTCGGCGCCCCAGCTTGTCAGGTCGACGCCGGTCAGCACCACCTCGGCATAGCCGCGATCCACCAGCCGCCTGATCTGGTCGACCACGACGCCCGCGGGCACGGAGCGGGAATTGCCTCGGCCGAAGGGGATGATGCAGAAGGTGCAGCGGTGGTCGCAGCCGTTCTGGATCTGCACATGGGCGCGGGAGCGGGTGCCGAACCCGTCGATCAGGTGGCCTGCGGTTTCGCGCACGGACATGATGTCGTCCACCAGAACGCGCTCGGTCTCGCCGATCAGGTCGGGGGCGAGGCGGGTCCAGGTGGCGGGGTCCATCTTCTCGGAATTGCCGATGACGCGGGTGACCTCGGGCATGGCGGCGAAAGTCTGTGGCTCCACCTGGGCCGCGCATCCGGTGACGATGACGGGCGCGCCGGGGTTTTCCCGCGCGAGACGGCGGATGTCCTTTTTTGCCTTGCGCACCGCCTCGGCGGTCACCGCGCAGGTGTTCACGACGACCGCGCGCTCCAGCCCCGCGGCGCGGGCGAGTTCGGTCATGGCCTCGGTCTCGTAGGCGTTGAGGCGGCAGCCGTGGGTGGAGAAGACAGGGGCGTCCATGGACTAGCCCGCGGCCACCGGCGCGACGTGCCAGACGCCGGAGAAGACATGGGCGGTGGGCCCGGTCATCCAGACGCCATCGTCGGCCCAGCGCACGGTCAGCTCGCCGCCGTCGAGGACGACGGTCACCTCGCGCGAGGTGAGCCCGCGGCGGTGGGCGGCGACGGCGGTGGCGCAGGAGGAGGAGCCCGAGGCGAGGGTGATGCCGGTGCCGCGCTCCCAGACGCGCATGCGGATGCGGTCGGGGGCGATGACGCTGGCCACCTGCACGTTGGTGCGCCGGGGAAAGAGCGGGTGCAGCTCATGCGCCCGGCCGATGGCGGCGAGGTCCACGGCCTCGGCATCGGCGACGAAGAAGGTGCAGTGCGGATTGCCCATGCCGGTGGCGGTGGGCGCGCCCTCGATCGGCAGCTCCAGCGTGTCCATGGCATGGGAGAGCGGGATGTCCTCCCAGTCGGTCTGGGGGTGGCCCATGTTCACCGAGACCGCGCCCGAGGCGCTGCGCACCGCATGCAGGAGCCCGCGGTCGGTCTCGATGCTGAGGACCTTCGCGCCGATCTCCTGGAACACATGGGCGGCGATGCAGCGGGTGGCGTTGCCGCAGGCGGCGGACGGCGTGCCGTCGGCGTTCCAGAAGGCGAGGCGCAGGTCGGCGCCGGCGGCGGGCTGCATCACGGCGAGCTGGTCGAATCCCACGCCGCGGTGTCGGTCGGCCATCTGGGTCACGAGCGCGGCATCGGGCCGCATCGCCGCACGGCGCGCGTCGATCACGACGAAGTCGTTGCCGAGGCCGTGCATCTTCATGAAGGGAAGGCCGGCGGAAGGGGTCCCGTGGTCAGGCATGGGGCGCATATAGCCAAGGGCATGGCCGGGGGCCAGAGGGCGGCGGTTTCGGGGTTGACCGTCGCAGGGCCTTTTCCTACACGCGGGCTTCGTGGGCCGTTAGCTCAGTTGGTAGAGCAACTGACTTTTAATCAGTGGGTCGCAGGTTCGAATCCTGCACGGCTCACCACTGCAACCGGACTGTTCGAGATCCTCGCCGGGAACGCCGGATGGCCGCGCAAGCGTGAGCGGCGCGTTCGTCGGACGGTCGGCGGACCTGTCTGTCATTCACATGCCGCAGCCGGCGGACGCGACCGTCAACCTGGCGCCCCGACGGGGCGGCCGAACCGGGCGCGGTAGGCGGCGGGGGTGGTTCCGGTGTGGCGGCGAAAGACGGTCCGGAAGAATGCCGTGTCGGCATAGCCGACCGCCAGAGCCACCTGCGCGATGGAGGTGGCCCCGTCCTCCAGCATCGAACGGGCCGCCGCGACGCGGGGCATCTGGAGATAGGCCCCGGGGCGCGCGCCCGTGGCCTCCTTGAAGCGGCGGACAAGGTTCCGGCGGCTCATGCCGACGAGCGCGGCGAGCTCTTGCGTGTGCACGTCGCGGTGGAGGTTCGCGACCAGATGCTCCTCCGCCTGCTGCACCTGCCGGTCGGCATGGGGGCGCGACAGCGGCAGGATGGCGTAGCCCGACTGGCTCGGCCTCGGCATTTCGAGAAGCAGGGCCCGCGCCGTCTCGACGGCGACGCGGTGCCCGCAGAACCGTTCGACGAGGTAGAGGCCGAGATCGGAGGCCGCGTTGACGCCGCCGCCGCAGAACAACCCGGCATCCTCCGTGATCAGCAGATCGGTGCGCCAGCGGACCCGCGGATAGCGGGACCGGAAGGCCTCCGCCACACCCCAGTGGGTGGTGGCCCGGCGCCCGTCGAGCAAGCCGGCTTCGGCGAGGAAGGCCACACCCGAGCAGACGCCGGCGACGAGGGTTCCCTCCGCGTATCGGTCGCCGATCCAGGGCGGCAGCGCCGCGTGACGCTGCATCCAGTCCTCGGGCATCGGCCCCGAGGCCGAGACCATCGCCAGATCGACCGGACCGAGATCGGCGAGCGCGTGGTCCGGGGCGATCCTGAGGCCATAGGCGCTTTCAACCGGCCCGCCGTCGATGGAGGCGGTGGTGACCTCGAACCGGGGCTCCGGCGCCGTCCCGCGCATCTCGTTCCACATCGCCCCCGCCGAGGCAAAGACCTCGAGCGGACCGACCGCCGTCGAGGCGTAGCCCTCGTTCACGAGGATGATCGCGACCTTCTGTCTGCCTTCGGCGTCCGTCATGCTCCTCTACCCGCCACGGGCCGTCATGGTGACGGACCCGCGCCGGATTTTCCACCCGCGGCGGGGTCCGTGGCGCGTTCGTCCCCCGCCTCTGGCACGATCACCGGCTTTCTCAAGGCCCCCGGCGTCGCCATTTTCCGGGGACCGCAGATCGAAAGGAGCAAGCCATGGACCTCTACATCATTCGTCGCCACGGCCCCTGGGCCGACGAGGCGGAACTCGAGAAGGCCACGGAGGCATCCCTGCAAGTGGGCGCGGACATGCAGGACCGGCTGCGCTGGATCCGCAGTTACGCCGTCACCGAGGAGGACGGGCGCCTGGGGTCGCTCTGCATCTACGAGGCGGCGGACGCCGACGCGATCCGGGAGCACGGGCGGCGCATCGGTGCACCGACCGAGGATTTCCAGATGGTGCGGGGCACCGCGATCAAGCGCACCGACCCCGATCCGATCCAGCGGGTCTGACCCCGCCGGGTCGGCACGCCTGCCGGGTGCGCCCGGCAGGCTCTCCGCCGGCAGGCCCTGCGCAGGGGTGCCGGCAGCGCGGGGCGACCGTTCCGCGGCGGACAGGGGCGGCGGGGGTGCGCCTCAGGTCGCCCGCATGACGAGAAGCTTGTCGATCCTTCGCCCGTCGAGATCCACGACCTCGATGGTCCAGCCCTGCAGATCCATCCGCTGTCCGACCTCGGGCAGCTGTCCCATGCCGTCCAGAACGAGGCCCGCCACGGTTTCGTAGTCGCGCCCCTCGTCGAGCTGCAACGACAGGAGGTCCGCGAACTCGTCCACGGGCATCCAGCCCGCGACGAGGTAGGAGCCGTCCTGCCGGACGACCACCTTGGGTTCGTCCGCGGCGTTGTCCGGAAACTCGCCGGCGATGGCCTCGAGCACGTCCATGGGGGTGATGATGCCCTCGAAGTGGCCGTATTCATCGTAGACCAGCACCATGTGGGCCGGTGCTGTCCTGAGCCGGTCCACGACCTCGAGCGCGCTCTGTCCGTCCCGGACCACGGGCGCCTCGCGCAGCAATCCCCGCAGGTCGAAGGGCGCGTCCATCAGGGCGGGTGCCAGCATGTCCCGTGTGGTCAGGACGCCGATGACGTTGTCGGGCTCCCCCTCCCAGACCGGCAGCCGCGACCTGCTGAGCGCGTGCAGCTGTTTGAGGAGGTCCGCCCTGTCGCTTCCGGCCTCGAGCGTCGCCACTTCGTGGCGGGGCGTCATCAGACCGCGCGCCGTCCGGTCCGCGACCCGCATGACGCCTGCGATCATCCGGCTTTCGGCCTGTTCCATGGCACCCGAACTCGTCGCCTCGGCGACGATCAGGCGGACCTCCTCGTCGCTGACGCCCGTCGACTGCGATCTCGACTGGCCGAGCAGGGCAAGCACGGCCTTGCCCGACCGGTCCAGCACCCACACGAGCGGGGCCGCGACGCGGGCGATCCCGGCCATCATCGGCGCGACGCGCGCGGCGACGGCTTCGGGTGCTCGCAGGGCGATCTGCTTGGGGACCAGTTCGCCGACGATCAGCGAGAGATAGGTGATCGCCACGACGACCGTTCCGACGCCCAGGGATTGCGCGAGCGCCTGCGACATGCCGGCGTCCGCGAGGGTCGCCGCAAGACGCGCGCCCAGGGTCGCGCCGGAAAACGCGCCCGCGAGAATGCCGACCAGGGTGATGCCGATCTGCACGCTGGACAGGAAGCGACCGGGATCCTCTGCCAGTCGCATGGCGGTCGCGGCCCCGCGGCTGCCCTTGTCCGCCAGAAGCTTCAGACGCGCGGGCCGGGACGAGACGATGGCGAGTTCGGACATCGCCAGCAGGCCGTTGATCAGCGTCAGAAGGATGACGATCGCAATCTCGAGGTACATTTTCTCCAACTCTTGCCGGGTGTTCCGGCCATGTGACGAAACGAGGGTGTATCCTGTCGCGGCGTCGGTTGCCATGGGCCTCCGCTCGCGCGGGCCATCAGTTCCTGAGGATGCGGACAGCGCTCGCTGCGGCGTCCCAGAGGTCGAGGACGCGGGCATAGACGTGTTCGCGCGCGACGAAGGGCCTGTCGCCCTGCCCGGCGAGCTCTTCCTCCACCGCATCCAGCAGGCGTTGCAGGCGCCTGCGGTGAATGCCGAGACGGCCCTGCACGGGATCCGCGAGGATCCCCGCGAAGGCGGCGACGACGGAGCCGATCATCACCAACCCGGCCACCGTCGCTCCCACCAGCCACGGGGAGGCATCGACCGCGAAGGTGCCGTACCACATCCCGCCGAGCGTCTGGCCGAGCGGGAACGTCGCGATGGCGTTGGTGCGGGCCATGGCGTCGGCCACGCCCGGCGCCATCGAGATCATGCCCGGCGTCAACGCCTGGAAGGCCACGGCCCCGAAGGCGAGGACACAGAGGGCGGTGGTCATCTCCGCGACGGCCGACCGGGTGCCGGCGTGTTCGCCCAGGGTGCCCGCGATGCGCTGGGCAAGGGCCTCGGCCTCGGCGGCGCTCGCGCGTGAGCGGATCATCTCGCGAAACTGCGGCGCGGTCAGGACGGCGCGCGCCAGTGCGTCACGGTCCCGGGCGGCGCCCCTCGGATCGAGCGGCAGGTCGAGGATCTCGGTCGCGACAAGCCTTTCGACGCGCCGGCCCACGGAGGTTCGCAGCAGGACCCGGCGTCCGGCGAGCCAGGTGGCGGCCCCGCGCCAGCCTGCGCGGCGACATCCCCAGGCGGTGATTCGGGTCAGCACGAGAACCGGCGAAAGTGCGACGTTCACGGGGGCCCGCAGGATGTCCCACCCGAGGGCCGCGGCATGGAGCCGGAGCGTTCCGGGCCATTCGAAGTGCCGCGCGACGAACCCGTCGATCCTCGTCCGGCGACTGTCGAAGTCGTCACGGCAGGCCGTGCCGCAGGGTCCGTCGGGGGGCAGCGCGTTGGCCGATGATGAGTCCATGGCGGCGACCCACCATCTCCTTTCCGCAAGCGCCTCGAGCGCGGTTGAACCTTCGACCTCGGATGTCGTCGCGGGATGGCGCGACTGCAAGGGTCCGGGGGCGGTTTCTTTCGCGGCGGCGATCGTGCCGCGGACACCTGGTCAGGCCGCGGTGAAGTCCCGCACGAAATCGCTTGCGGGCGTGGCGCGGATCTCGGCCGGCTTGCCGACCTGCTCGATGCGACCCATCGACATGACGACGACCAGATCGGCCAGTTCCATCGCCTCTTCCTGGTCGTGGGTCACGAAGACGGTGGTGAGGCCCGTGCGGTCGTGGATCTCGCGCAGGCCCTGGCGCAGTTCCTTGCGCACCTTGGCGTCGAGCGCGCCGAAGGGCTCGTCCAGCAGCAGCATCCGCGGCTCGATGGCGAGCGCGCGGGCCAGCGCCACGCGCTGCCGCTGCCCGCCCGAAAGCTGGTTGGGATAGCGGGTGCCGATGTCGGGGAGCTGGATCAGGTCGAGAAGCCGATTCACGCGTCGGCCGATCTCGCCCTCGGTCGGGCGCTCCTTCCGGGGCCGCGCGCGCAGTCCGAAAGCGATGTTCTCGAACACCGTCATGTGCCGGAAGAGCGCGTAGGACTGGAAGACGAAGCCCGCGCGACGCTCCTGCACGCTCAGGCCCGTGGCGTCCTGCCCGCCGAAAAGCACCCGGCCGGAGGTCGGAAACTCCAACCCGCCGAGCACGCGCAGGAGGGTGGTCTTGCCCGAACCCGACGGACCCAGCAAGGCCACCAGCGCGCCCGAGGGGATGGAGAGCGACACGGGATGCAGCGCCCGCGTGGTGCCGAATTCCTTGGCCAGCTCCTCGATCTCGATGTTCATGGGACAGGTCCTTTCTCAATGACGCCGCGTGGCCGCCAGCAGGTCCGCATGGCGCCATTCGAGCAGGGATTTCAGGAGGAGGGTCAGGAGGGCGAGCATCGCCAGGACCGCGGCGAGCGAGAAGGCCGCGACCGAGAGGTATTCGTTGTAGAACATCTCGACCATGGTGGGCATGGTCGCCGTCTCGCCCCGGATCTTGCCCGAGACGACGGCCACCGCGCCGAATTCGCCCATGGCACGCGCGTTGCAGAGAAGCACGCCGTAGAGCAGCGCCCAGCGGATGTTGGGCAGCGTCACCGTGAAGAAGATGCGCCAGCCCGAGGCGCCCAGCGTGAGCGCGGCCTCTTCCTCGGCGCGGCCCTGTTCGATCATCACCGGGATCAGCTCGCGCGCCACGAAGGGGAAGGTCACGAAGAGCGTGGCGAGCAGGATGCCCGGAAAGGCGAAGACGATGCGCATGTCGTTCGCCATGAGCCAGGCGCCGAGCGACGAGTTCGCGCCGAACAGGAGCACCAGCATCAGGCCCGCGACGACCGGAGAGACCGAGAACGGCAGGTCGATCAGGGTGATGAGGAAGGCCTTGCCGCGGAAGTCGAACTTGGCGATGGCCCAGGCGGCGGCGATGCCGAAGACCGCGTTCAGGGGTACGGCGATGGCGGCGATGGTCAGCGTCATGCCGATCGCCGCGCGTGCATCCGGCAGAGACAGGGCGGCAACAGCCCCGCGCCAGCCCTCGGCCAGCGCCTCCACGAAGACGGTGACGAGCGGGGCGAAGAGGAAGAGCGCCACGAAGACGATGGCGAGACCGATCAGGAACGCGCGGGCGAGCACCGGTTCCGTGGTGACGGGCACCGGGGGCAAGAGGGCGATGTCAGACAAGACCGATCCTCCGTCTGCTCCAGATCTGGATGGCGTTGATGGCGAGCAGCATGGCGAAGGAGATCACGAGCATCGCGATCCCGATCGCGGCGGCGGCGTCGTAATTGTATTCCTCGAGCCGGATCACGATCAGGAGCGGCGCGATCTCGGTCACGCCGGGAATGTTGCCCGCGATGAAGATGACCGAGCCGTATTCGCCCACCGACCGCGCCAGTGCGAGCGCGAACCCCGTGAGCAGCGCGGGCGCGAGACTGGGCAGGATCACCCGGCGCAGGGTGTAAAGGCGTCTGGCGCCGAGCGTGGCGGAAACCTCTTCGAGGTCTGGCTCCAGCTCCTCGATGACCGGCTGCACCGTGCGCACCACGAAGGGCAGCCCGATGAAGACCAGCGCGACCCAGATCCCCACCTCGTTATAGGCAACCTGCAGGCCCAGCGGCGCCAGCGCCTGCCCGAAGACGCCGTTCGGGGCGTAGAGTGCCGTCAGCGCGATCCCCGCCACCGCCGTCGGAAGGGCAAAGGGCAGGTCCACGGCGGCGTCGATGAAGCGGCGGCCCCAGAACCGGTAGCGCACCAGCACCCATGCGAGCAGGAGCCCGAAGACGAGGTTGAGGAGCGATGCGATGAGGGCCGCGCGAAAGGACAGGGACAGCGCCGACCAGATCCGGCGCGAGTTCACCATGTCCCACAGCTCGGCTGGGCCGATCATCAGGCCGCGGCCCAGAAGCGCCGCGATGGGAAGAAGGACCACGATGGAGAGCATCGTCATCATGATCCCGAAGCTCAGCCCAAACCCCGGCAGGGGTGAGGGCGAGCGGAGGATGCCCGCCCTCATGGCCTATTCCTCGTAGATCTGGTCGAAGATGCCGCCTTCGCCGAAATACTCGGGCTGAACGACCGGCCAGCCGCCGAAATCGCCGATGGTGACGAGCTCGAGATCCGGAAAGCGCGCCGCATCCTCGGGGTCAGCCAGGGAGCTGTCCCAGGCGCGGTAGTAGTGGCGGAGCGCCAGCGCCTGCGCCTCGGGACTGTAGAGATGCTGAAGATAGGCCTCGGCCGCCGCGCGCTGCGTATCGGAGGTGATGTTGCCGTCGACCATCGCCACCGGCGGCTCTGCGAGGATCGAGACCGAGGGCACGACGATGTCGAAGGCATCCTCGCCAAGTTCCGCAAGCGCGAGGAACGCCTCGTTCTCCCAGGCGAGCAGCACGTCGCCGATGCCGCGCTGGGTGAAGGTCGTCGTCGATCCGCGCGCCCCGGTATCCAGCACCGGCACGTTGCGGTAGAGCGCCCCCACGAACTCGGCCGGATCGAGACCGTTGCGTTCGGCATAGGCCCAGGCGGCGAGGAAGTTCCACCGCGCGCCGCCGGAGGTCTTGGGGTTCGGCGTGATGACCTGCACCCCTTCTGCGACGAGGTCGTCCCAATCCTCGATGTTCTTCGGATTGCCGTCGCGCACCAGGAACACGATGGTCGAGGTGTAGGGCGAGGAGTTGTGCGGCAGGCGCGACTGCCAGTCGGCCGGCAGCTTGCCGGTGCGCTCGGCGATCTGGTCGATGTCGGCCGACAGCGCCAGCGTCACCACCGTTGCATCGAGCCCGTCGATCACCGCCCGCGCCTGCGCTCCGGCGCCGCCATGGGATTGCTGGACGGTGACCGGCGCATTGCCTTGCGCGGTCCACCACGCGTTGAAGAGCTCGTTGTATTCCCGGTAGAACTCCCGCGTCGGATCGTAGGAGACGTTGAGGATCCCGACGCTCTCCTGTGCCTGCACGGGGGTCGTCCCGCCGAGGGCGAGGCCGAAGGCGACGACAGTCGCGAGCAGGCCGCCGCGGACATGCCCGCCCGCCAGCGCCTTGCAGACCGCGGCGCGGAAGTCCGCAATACGGACCTCCGGCGGGTCGTCGGCCGGGACCGGGCGGCCCGACAGTCGCGCATGGCCTGCGTCGATCTCGATACGGCCGTCACCGAAACTTCGGATGAAGGTGCCCTGGGCGAGCGCATGCGCGCCGATCCGGATGGTACGAAACATGGCCTGTCCTCTGCTGATGCCTGTCGAACTCTCGTGCCAGGTCGGCGGGGCTGCGCGGCGGGCGCGGAGTGCCCCGCCCGATCGTGCAGCCAGCGCCGCCTGACATCTAAATAACGACAGGCTTAGTCGTGTTTGCAAAGGAATAATCACGCTCTTTTTGGTCGTGATTTCGGAAGATCATTCTCCGGCGGCGGGGTCCGGCAGCCCGAAGCTCTCGAGGGACCGCGCATCCCTCTGAAGATCGGCGACCGTCAGCGATTCGATCATCAGGATGTAGGTCGCGTAGAAGCTGCCGAAGACGGCGCGCACCCGGCAGGTCTGTTCGTCCTTGCAGTCCTCGCAGCGCTGATAGGCCTTGCGCGACAGGCAGGGAAGCGGGGCCATGGGTCCGTCGATCAGGCGCAGAACCTCGGCCAGCGAGACCTTCCTCGGCTCCTTGATCATCTCGTATCCGCCCTTGCGCCCCCGGCGGCTGCCGATCAGGCCGGCGCGCTTCAGATCGAGCAGGATGTGCTCGAGGAACCGTTTCGGCGCACCTGACCGCTCGGCGATCTCCTCGATGCGCAAGGCGGCGGCATCGCCCGCCTTCTCGTCGGCGAGTACGGTCAGCGCCTTGAGGGCATACTTCGTCTTCTGCGTGATCATCTGGCGAACAGGGGTCCGGAATGTGCGATCAACAAGATCGACATTATCAGGATCGGCGGGAAAAGCGACATCGGGATGAAACACGATAAACCCTGTCAACTTTTAGTGGAAACATGTCATCCTGCGTCCGACTCGGCGCCCGGCTTCAGCCGGGGAGTGGGAGACGGCGCGATGAACCTTGACCGGATCGACCTGAAGATCCTCGACATCCTGCAGCGCGATGCGACCGTCCCGGTCGCCCGGATCGCCGACGAGGTCGGCCTTTCGCAGACGCCCTGCTGGAAGCGCATCCAGAAGCACGAGGAGGCCGGGGTGATCCGCTCCCGTGTCGCGATCCTCGACCCGGACGCGTTCGGCCTGGGCATGACGGCCTTCATGATGATCGAGGCCGCGGAACAGACGGCGGACTGGCGAAGGGACTTTCTGTCCGTCGTCGAGAGCCTCGAGCCCATCCGGGACATCTATCGCCTGGCGGGCAGCTTCGACTTCATGCTGCGCGCGGTCGTGTCGGACATGGCGGCGTTCGACAGGCTCCATGCGGAGCTCACCTCCCGGATCCGGCTGCGCAGCGTGAACTCGGTATTCGCGCTCGAACGCGTGAAGGTCTCCACGGCCCTTCCGATCTCCGGCCTGCCGCCGTCGCAGCGCCCTGCTCGTCCCTGAACGGGCCGGACGACGGCAGTCAGGGACAGGACCGTCCCGAGTCCGATCCGCGCCGGTGCTAGCCGATCCGGAGGCCGGCCCGGAAGCGGTGGAGGGTGCCGGGGTCGTAGCCGAGAGTGAGGGTCTCGCCGGGCACCATGGGGGCGCGGCCGGGGAGGCGGAGGGCGAGGCGGCCGATCTCCCCGACATCGACATATCCGATCGTGTCGACGCCCAGGTATTCCACATGCGCCACCGTCCCGGTCCAGGGTCCGGAAGGATCGGCGCGGAGGTGCTCGGGGCGGATGCCCAGGGTCTCGGCGCCCTCGGCCTCGGCGGCCGCGCCGCGAACGAGGTTCATCGACGGGGCGCCGAGGAAGGTGGCGACGAACTCGGTGGCGGGCCGCTCGTAGAGGTCGGCGGGCGGGCCGACCTGTTCGATCCGGCCGGCATTGAGCACGACGATCCGGTCCGCCAGCGTCATCGCCTCCACCTGGTCGTGGGTGACGTAGATCATCGTCGTGCCGAGTTTGCGGTGCAGCGCCGCCAGTTCGATCCGGGTTTCGGCGCGGAGGCTGGCGTCGAGGTTCGAGAGCGGCTCGTCGAAGAGAAAGGCCGCAGGCTCCCGCACGATGGACCGGCCGATGGCGACGCGCTGGCGCTGGCCGCCCGACAGATCGGAGGGACGGCGGTCGAGCAGCGGCTCGAGGCGCAGCATCCGCGCGGCCTCGGCGACCTTGCGCGCGACCTCGGCGCGCGGCAGGCGGGCGGTCTCGAGGGCGAAGGCGATGTTCTCGCGCACGGACATGTGCGGATAGAGCGCGTAGGACTGGAACACCATCGACAGGCCCCTGTCGTAGGACTCGAGCGCGGTCACGTCGCGGCCCGCGATGCGGATGCGGCCGGCGCTCACCTCCTCGAGCCCCGCGATCAGGCGCAGGAGCGTGGACTTCCCGCAGCCCGAGGGGCCGACGAGGACGCAGAATTCGCCCTCGGCGATGTCGAGGCGGATGTCGCGCAGGACCTCCACCTCTCCGAAGGATTTTCCGACGCCGTCGAGCTCTACCGTTCCCATCTCTATCCCTTCACCGCGCCGCCGAGCATCGAGCCGCCTATCCGGCGGTACATGACCACGCCCAGCACGAGGGGCGGCAGGGCCGCCACGATCATCACCGCCGCCGCCACGCCCCATTGCACTCCGCCGCCCGAGGTGGCGAAGAAGAAGGACGCGCCCACGGTCACGGGCACCGCCTTCTGAGTGGTCAGCATCAGCCCGAAGAGGAACTCGTTCCAGGCGGTGATGAAGCCGAAGATGAAGGTGGTCAGGAAGGCCGGCCGGCAGAGCGGCAGCACGACCCGGCGCAGGATGCGCGGCAGGCGCGCGCCGTCCATGCGGGCGGCCTCCTCCAGCTCCAGCGGGATCGCCTGGATGGCGTTCACGATCAGCAGGAAGGCGAGCGGCAGGTTCACCACGGCGAGGATCAGGCCGAGGCCGACCCGCGTGTCGAGAAGCCCGAGCGTGGCATACATGATGTAGAGCGGGATCGCGAAGATGATCAGCGGCAGCGCGCGCAGGTTGACCACGAGCGGAAACAGCACCGCCCGCCCGGTGCCACGCCGGGCCAGCGCCCAGGCGACGGGAAAGCACAACAGGATGGGCAGGATCGCCCCGATCAGCGCGGCGGTCAGGGAATTGAAGAGATAGGCATAGATGTTGAGCCGGTCGCTGACCGTCAGGACGATGGCGAAGTTCTCCAGCGTCGGCGACTCGATCCAGAGGGAGGGGTTGCGCGTGACCTCTCCGGGCGGCTTCAGCGCGGTCACCAGCGTGGCGAGGATGGGGAAGTTCATCACGAAGGCCGCGACGGCGAAGACGGCCCAGCGCAGGACGGAATGGAGCTTCATGCCGCGCGCCTCCGCCGGCCGAGGCGCTGGGCCAGGGACAGGAGCGTGAAGGCCGCGCCGAAGAGCAGGATCGCGGCGGCGAGCGCGCGGCCGATGTCGCCCTGCCGGAGGAAGGCCTCGTAGATGTAGATGGACATGGAGGTGGTGATCCCGCCGGGCCCGGAGCCCACGAGCGTGTAGATGTTGTCGAAGACGCGGAAGCCGTCGATGAACCGGATGAAGAGCGCGATCCAGAGCGTCGGCATCAGGAGCGGCAGCTCGATCTTCCAGAAGAGCCGCCAGGGGCGGGTGCCGTCCACGCGGGCGGCCTCGGCCACGTCCCGGGGCAGGGTCTGGTAGGCTGCGAGGAGCAGCAGGAAGGCGAAGGGCGTCCATTGCAGCGTCTCGGCCACCACGACGGTGGCGAAGACGTTCCGCGCATTGAGGAACGCGGGGCTCCAGCCGAACCACTGCCACATGTAATGGGGGATCGGACCGGCGAATTCGTGCAGGGACAGGCGGTACATCAGCCCCATCATGGCGGGGGCCACGACCATGGGCATGATCAGCACGGCCACCGTCCAGCCGTGCCGCGCAATGAGCGGAGCGAGGTAGACCGCAAGGAAGAGCCCCAGTGCGCATTGCAGCACGGCGGTGATGACGCCGAATCGCAGGGAGAACCAGGCCGCCTGCCAGAAGCGGTCGTCGGCGATGACCCGGGAGAAATTGTCGAGCCCGGTGAAGCTGGGGCTGCGGAGTGTCTGGAAGGTCGTTTCCGACAGGCCGTAGACCACGCTCAGGATCACCGGAAAGCCCAGGATCGCCAGCAGGAACAGCACCAGCGGCGCTGCCAGGACGGCGGTCTCGCGGCGGGTGTGTCTGGGCATGAGGGCTCCGGCGGAGGGGTCGGGGCCGGCGGGAGGGCCGGCCCCGGTCAGGGGATCAGTTCAGCAGCTCGTCCATCGAGGCCGTCACGTTGGCGATGGCGGTGTCGAGGTCCTGGGTCCCGGCCCAGTAGCCGGTGAACTCCTGCGCCTGGGCCTCGTAGACCGAGAGCGCGCTCTCCGACGTGGCGCCGTTCATGACGAAGCCGTAGTTCGAGGCATAGTCACCCACCTGCACCAGGTCGGGACGCTCGTCTGCGAGGGCCTGCGCGGTGTCGCCGGCAAGACCGGGCGCGCCGCCCGAGCGGGCATAGGCGAGCGCCGCCTCCTCGGTGGACAGCCATTCGAGGAAGGCACGGGCGCCGTCCTTGTTCTCCGCCGCGGCGTTCAGGCCGAGGCCGAGGCCGTGGATATGGGTGAAGCGGCCCTCGGGGCCGGCGGGCGGCGCGATGGCCACCGTCTCGGGCTGGGCGCCGGTCAGTTCGGTCGCCGCGGCGTTCCACTGCACCATCGCCGCCACCTGACCGGAGGAGAAGGCGGTGTTGGCCTCGGCATATTCGTAGGAGGTGGAATCGGGCGGGGTCGCGCCCGCGTCATAGAGCAACTTGGCCGTCTCCAGCGCTTCGCGCCAGGCCGCGCTGTCCATGGTCAGGGCGCCCTCGGCATCCATCCAGTCCGCGCCGTAGGACCGCGGCCAGGAGTGGAAGACCATCATGTTGAACAGAAGGTTCTTCATCTGGATCACGGTGCCGTAGCGCGTGGGGCTGTCCGGGTTCACCGACTGGCTGAAGTAGAGCGCGTTGGCGGCGAAATCGTCCCAGGTCCACTCCTCGGGGGATTTCGGCGCGAGACGCTCGCCAAGGAATTCCTCGGAGATGTCGCCATAGAGCTCGGCGGCGGCCTCGTCGGCCAGCAGCGCCTCAATCAGGTCACCGCGGTAGTAGAGGAAGTGCAGCGAGAGGTCGGTCGGCACGCCGTATTGCTCTCCGTCGAACTGCATGGTCGAGAGCACGGTCTCGCCGAAGACGTCCTGGGCCTCGTCCGAGAGGGTGATCGGCTCCATGAAGGGGGCGTAGCGGCCGATGGAATAGGTGGCGATCAGGTTGGCGTCGAAGGCGGTAGATCCGGCGGCGAGGTCCACCTGCAGCTTGTCGAAGAAGCCGTCGCGGGAGGTGAAGAGAAGCTCCACCTTGTCCTCGTCGGCCACGTCCTCCCGGGCGTTGTACATCTCCGCGACGGCGCGCAGGGCGGTCTCCTCCGGCCCACCGGGCCAGCCGAGCACGGTCACCTGCGCCGCGGCGGGACCGGCGAGCAGCGCCGCGGCGAGGGCGGCCCCGGTCAATCTGTGTCTGGTCATGTCAGTCACTCCCTGTTTTCAGTTCGGTTGCGAGTGCGGCCATTCCGATGATCCCCGCCTCCGGCCCCAGTGCCGCACGGGCCAGGGTCGGTCGGACAGGCGGGGGGAATTGTCCGAGGATCGCTGTCACCCGGTCGAGAAAGCCGGGGGCGAGGCCCACACCGCCGCCGAGGACGATCACCTCCGGGTCGAGCAGGCATTGCAGGTCCGCGCAGAGTCGCGCGAGGCGGGCGGCGGACAGCGCCACGATCTCCTCCGCCCAGGGCGCGCCCACGGCCGCGGCGTCGAACACAGCGCGGGCGTCCGACGGATGGCCGGCAGCGGCGGCGGCGGAGGCGATCCAGGTGCCCGAGGCGAGGTTTTCCACCGGCCCGCCGTCGAGGGCCATCTGTCCGACATGCCCCGCAAGACCGCCGCGCCCGGTCAGGAGTCGGCCGTTCAGCACGACGCCGCCGCCGATGCCGGTGGAGACGGTGAGAAACACCATGTCACGGCCCGCCCCCGCGCCGTGGCGGTATTCGCCCCAGGCCGCGGCCTGGGCATCGTTGGCAAGGGCGGCATCGAGGCCCAGCGCCTCGCGGGCGCGGGCGGCGAGCGGAAAGCCCTCCGGCACCGCAAGCGTCTTTCGGTTCATCGCGGACCAGCGGCCGTCATGGACGCGGCCGGTCACGCTGAGGCCCGCTGCAGAATAGCGGCCCCGCCAGGGCGCGGACAGTGCGGCGATCTGGGTGAGCCAGGCCTCTGGGCCGCCCTCGCGGTCGGTCTCGGTCCGGGACCGCGCGATCACCTCGGCCCCCGCAACGAGCGCGGCGAGGATCTTGGAGCCCCCGAGGTCGATCGCGAGGGTGGCGGTCATGGCGCTCCCTCTTGCCGTGCGTCCGCGATGGCGCGGGCGAACCAGCCGGTGACATGCTCGGGCCGGGTGATGGCGGAGCCCACGACCACGGCATCGGCTCCGGCCCGGATCGCGGTGGCCGCATCTGCAGGAGCGTGATAGCGCCCCTCGGCGATGACGAAGGCGCCGGTCTTGGCCAACCGGGACACGAGGGCCAGGTCGGGGCCCGACGGCACCTCGCCGCCGGTATAGCCCGAGAGCGTCGAGCCGAGGATAGCGCAGCCCAGCGCCGCCGCACGCGCGCCGTCTTCGGCGGTGGCGCAGTCGGCCATGGCCAGCGCGCCGGCGTCGTGGATCGCGGCGACCAGGGCCTTGAGTGGATCGGGGCGGGCGCGGTCCGTGGCGTCGAAGGCGACGATGTCGGCCCCCGCCCCGGCGAGCGCGCGGGCCTGTTCGGCGCGAGGGGTGATGAAGACGGTCCCGTCGTCCGCTTCGGTCTTCAGAAGGCCGATGACCGGCGCGTCCGTGGTGGCGCGGACCGCGCGCAGGTTCTCGAGCCCCTGGATACGCAGGCCGGCCGCGCCGCCGTCGAGCGCCGCGCGGGCGAAGGCCGCCACGATGGCGGGGGTGTCCATCGGCCCTCCGATCACCGGCTGGCAGGACACGATCAGGGCGCCCTTGAGCTTGTCGAGAATCACGATGTCCCCTCTGCGTCGGGGACAGGGTGTCCGATGGCGCTATCTGGTATCAAGCCATTTCTGACTGGTATGTACCATTCTGGGGCTGAAGTTCCGTGAGGAAATCGTAGCTTTCGCCGTCATAGCGGGTCTCGGTGAACTCCACCGGCCTGCCGTCGGCGAGAAAGCAGCGGCGCTCGACGATCAGCAGCGGCGCGCCGGGGCGGCTGTCGAGGAGCTCCGCGTCGCGGCCCGACATCAGACCCGCGCGAATGCGCTGAGCGCCGCGCACGGGGGGCGTTCCGCCCTCGGCGAGGATCGCATAGAGGGAATCGCCCACCAGCCCCGGGTCCGGCAGATAGGCCAGCGGCACCGCGGCACGCTCTATGGCGATGGGATGCCCGTCGGCGAGGCGGACCCGTTCGAGCCGCGCGATCTTCTCTGCAGGCGCAAGATCGAGGGCCAGGGCCTCGGAGGGTGCGGGCAGGACGACTTGCCGCGACAGCCAGCGCTGGCCTGGCCGCATGCCGCGGTTACGCAGCTCGTCGGAAAAGCCGGTGAGGCTGGAAAGCCGTTTTTCCAGCCGCACCGCGGCGGCGCTGCGGGCGCCCCTCCGGCGCAGCACCAGCCCCTCGGCGGACAGCTCGTCGAGCGCGCGGCGCACGGTGACGCGGCTGATGCCAAGCTCCCGCGCCAGCCGCCGCTCGCTCGGCAGGCGGGTGCCGGCGGGGCCCTGGCGCAACTCGCGGGCCAGCAGATCCGACAGGCGGCGGTAGATCGGCCTTCGGTCCGAGGGCGAGACCTCCGCCAGCGCCGCCCCGATCCGCGCGATGAGGTCCTCGGCCATCCGTCGCTCCTGCCAGTCCGGCCTGGTACATACCAGTCCGGCCCCGCGACGGGCAAGCGGCCTGGCGCGGGATCAGGCCGGTCAGCGCGGCATGAAGGAGCGAATGGTTGGCGCCGACGGGATGGCCGAAGATGCCCTACGTGCGGACCATGGCGCCGGTCTCGGCCCGATGCAGGTCGGGATCATCGTGGAGCCGACCCGACGATCCCGCTCGTGACACCGCGATGCGCGCCTGCCGGATCCTCGCCGCCGCTCTGTCGCGCCTCATCGCTGATCCGCAGGGCCGATCCGGCCACCCGGCGCGCAGCGGGAAACCGCGATGCTCAACTCGAGGAGCGTCGCTTCCTCCTCGGTCTCCATGAACGGGGCATCGCAGGCATCGCGCCCGACGCCGATGACCACCAGCTCGTCCGGCGCCGACATGCCGGTCGCATCCACGAGATGCCATCCGCCGCCCAGCCACACTTCGGCGACGGCATGGAAATCGGGAGGATCGACGCCCGGACCATAGGCGGAGACGTAGCGGGCCGGGATGTTCGACGCCCGTGACAGGGCGCAGACCATGTGGGCGAAGTCCCGGCAGACGCCCTCGCGGCGCGCGAACGTGTCCAGTGCCGTGGTCTGCGCGTCCGACGTCGCCTGCAGATAGCTGATTTCCCGTGCGACCCAGTCGCGGATCGCCACGACCTTCGCGGTCCCGTCGAGTCCGCCGAACCGTTTCCTGACGAAGGCGGTGAACGCGTCGGACGGGCAGAACCGGGACGGGCGCAGGTAGGTCAGGGCCTCCGCCGGCAGATCGTGCATCGCGGTTGCCTCCCGGCAGTCCGGCAGGGCCCTCCTGCGCGTCACCTCGACCTCGGCCCGGTAACGCAGGCTCAGATCCTCGGTCTCGGGCCAGGCCCAGATCCGCGTGCCGATCCCGCTTTCCCCATCGATCCGCACGAGGCCCGCCCGGTCGATCGACACGTCGTCGCTGACGACGGTCTGCCCGCCGTACCGCGCCGCCTCGATCGCCAGCATGGCGGCCCGGGAGCGACCGATCTGGTAGGACAGGGTCACGTCGATCGACAGGCGCACGGCTGGCTCCGGGTCCGGGGGTCAGGCATCGGCGTGCGGGGATGGACCGATTCCCGGTCGGCGTCGACCGCGAATGACCCGAACGGAGTTCCGTGGAGGCGATGCGGCGACAGTTCTTCCGAATGCGGCACGGCTTTGCCCCCCCGTGGCGACCCCGAGCGGGTCACGGCGGGTTCAGAAATGCTTCCCCGGGTTCTCGTACTCCGCGAACCGGCGCCCCTCCGCGCGCGCCGCCTCCTTGCTGCGGGCCGCCCAGAGCAGGCCCCGGCGGAGCATCTCGTGTGGCGCGCCGCTTTCGATCACGTTCGCCTTGTGCCCGAGCGCGTTGTAGTAGACCCGCCCAAGCCCCCACATCCGCGTCCATGCGACCGGGACATGCACGGGGCCGTTCGCGCTGTGATACCAGGTGACCGTGGGAAACCGGGTCGTTGCGAGGATGTGGTTCGCCGCATCGACCTGCAGATAGTACTGCTCGGTCGCCACCTCGAAATCCTCCAGCCCCTCGGTCAGTTCGTGCTCCCGGTCCTTGATCTCGACCGTATACCGCACCCCGTCGCCGCCCGGATGCGCCACCCAGTTGGCCCCCGTCATGAACTGCCAGAGCACGTTCTCCCGAAAGGCGTCGCACATCCCGCCATGACAGCCGGCAAGCCCGGTGCCCCGCGCGACGGCCTCGGAGACGTTCTCGGCCTGATGCTTCTCGATCCGGCTCATCGTCCAGATCGGCACGACAAGATCGTAGGCGCAGAGCGCCTCGAAATCGTCGAAACAGGAGAGGGTGTCGCGGATGTCGACGCCGACCCCCTCCTCCCGCAGCAGCCCGGCCATCAGATGCGCCACCTTCTCGGGCTCGTGGCCGTCCCACCCACCCCAGGTTATCAGCGCTGTCGAGTCCGCCATCGGGTTCCTCCCCTCGAGTCTGTCGGCGCGCCCGAACGGGCGCAGTCATGCGCAGCGCGTCGCGGCTCGGGCGCCTTGCCGGAACCCGTGGACGTCATGGTTCAACGCCCGGGCGCTCACGGGCTTGCGCCGGCTCCGGGAGCATCGGCCGACACCCGGACCCTGCGCAAGACCTTGGCGGGGACGGGACACCCGGACCCCGTCCGCCCCGGTCCCTGTCCGGTCTCAAGCGGCGAGGCCGAGAATGCGGCGCGCCTCGGCGGGGGTGGCGACGGGGCGCCCGTGCCGCTCGCAGATCTCGGCGGTGATGCGCACGAGCGCGGCGTTCGACGGCGCGAGGGTGTCGCGGTCGAGCCGGATGTTGTCCTCGAGCCCGGTCCGGGTATGGCCGCCCGCGGCGATGGCCCATTCATTGAGCTCGCGCTGGTGCCGGCCGATGCCGGCGGCGCACCATTCGGCGTCCGGCGCGAGACGCTTCAGCGTTTCGACGAAGAAATCGAAGCTGGGCTTGTCGGCGGGCATCGCGTTCTTCACGCCCATCACGAACTGGACGTAGAGCGGCCCGGTGATCCGCCCGTCCTGCGCCATCTTCACGGCCTGGAAGATGTGGCCGAGGTCGAAGGCCTCGATCTCGGGCTTGATGCCGTAGGTCTTCATCTCCGCGGCGAGCCAATCCACCAGATCCGGCGCGTTCTCGTAGATGCGCGTGGGAAAGTTGCAGGAGCCCACCGAGAGCGACGCCATCTCGGGACGCAGGGACAGCATCCCGCCGCGCTCGCGCCCCGCGCCGGAGCGCCCGCCCGTCGTCAGCTGCACGATCATGCCGGGGCAGTGCTTCTCCAGCCCCTCCTTAAGGCGGGCAAAGATCTCGGGGTCCGCGGTCGGCGTCTGGTCGGGCTTGCGGACATGGCAATGGACGATGCTCGCGCCCGCCTCGAAAGCCTCGTGCGCGCTCTCGATCTGCTCCTCGACCGAGATCGGCACCGCCGGGTTGTCTTCCTTGCGCGGCACGGAGCCGGTGATGGCCACGCAGATGATGCAGGGTTTCGTCATGCCGCTTTGTCCTCCCGAGCCAGCACGAAATCGAACTCCACATCCCAGAACGGACCGTCGAAGCCAACGGCTTTCGCACGCTCCGGATCATCGACGAGATTGAACTCCGCCAAGAGGCTCTCCTTCACGCCAAAAACCGCGTCGGAATTGATGTACGGATCGTCCGGATCGAAGATATGCGTGGTCAGTTGATCGTAGCCCGGCGCGGTGACGATGTAGTGCAGATGCGCCGGACGGTAGGGATGGCGGCCGAGGTCGTGCAGCAGCTTTCCCGCGGGGCCATCGTGGGGGATGGGGTAGAACTTCGGCTTCACCGCCCGGAACCAGTACCGGCCGTCCGCCCCGGTGGTGAAGACGCCGCGCAGGTTGAAATCGGGCTGATAGCCCTTTTGCTGGACGTCGTAGAAGCCTTCGTCGTTGGCCTGCCAGACGTCGATCCGCGCGCCCTCCACCGGGTTGCCCTCCGTGTCGAGGATGCGGCCGCGCACGACGATGTCCTCCCCTTTCTGGTCGAGGCAGATGTTGGCGCCCATCTCGTATTCGGGCGCCCCGTCGAGGTGGAACGGCCCCAGGACGGTGTTCTCCGACGCGCCGGAGGGCCTGCGGGAGTTGATCGCATCGACCAGCATCGACACGCCCAACGTGTCCGACAGCAGGATGAATTCCTGCCGCCAGTCGGTGCACATGTGGCCCGTTTCGGTCAGGAACCTGATTGCCGCCATCCATTCGTCCTGCGTCGGCTCGATCTCCTTCACCGCCTCGTGCAGCTTGCGGACGACGACCTCCATCACCTCCTTCAGCCGCTGGTCCTTCGCCTCGGCAAAGCGCGCGGTGACGACCTCCACCGAATTCTCCTCGGTGAAGAAGCCCTTCATATCGCTGTCCATCTCGCCCTCCCTCAGCGGTTCAGAACGGTCCTGAGCACCCGGCGCAGCTCCGCGCCGGGATCGCCGGATACGGTTTCCGCCCGCCAGGCGACATGCTGGTCGGGCCGGACGAGCAGGCAGCCCGAATCGCCGATCTCCCGCGCCCGGGCCCAGTCGCCGGTATGATCCACGATCTTGCGCCGGGGGCCAATCAGATGCACCCCGATGTCCAGCCCGAACTCCGGCCCCACCTCGGCCGCGGCGGCTTCCCAGCCCTCACCGCCGATGCCGGTGAAGATCGTGAACCGGCCCTTGCCGCAGAGATCGAGGGTGGAGTGCTTCTCCCCGGTCAGGTGGTCGAAGAGCCAGACATGGGGGATGCGCGCCCCGGGCCATGTGGTGGGTTGATAATGCAGATCGGCGTCGAGCTCGAAGGCCGGCTCGATCTGGCCGTCCGTCGCCACGGCGCAACTGCGGTAGCGCTGGTTCATCTCGACGCCGTGGGCGTCGAATTCGTACTTCTTGAAGGCGATCGCCTCGCGGATCGCCTCGCGCTGCTTCTCCGCCTCGGGGCCGGTATCGCAGCGGGCCTCGAGGTTCTTCTGCATCACCTCGGGCTTCACCCCCTCGGCCATGCCCAGCGCCTGGAAGATCGGGCCGAACTCGCCGATGGACTGGTTCGCGCGGGTGACGATCTGCTTCGCCACCGGCGCGCGCTCCTCGGAATAGCTGTCGAGAAGGCCCGGCCCCGCCTGCCCCTTCAGCACGGCGGCCAGTTTCCACGCGAGGTTGAAGCCGTCCTGAATCGAGGTGTTGGACCCCAGCCCGTTCGACGGCGGATGCCGGTGCGCGGCGTCGCCCATGATGAAGACGCGCCCGTTCTGCATGTGGGTCGCGTACATGTCGTTCACGGTCCAGACGCTGGCCCCCAGAAGCTCGATCTCCAGCTCCGGGTCGCCCACGAGCTGCCGCGCCACCTGCGTAGCCATTGCTGCGTCCACCTCGGGCGCGGGCTGGGTGATGTCGTAGCCCCAGACGATCAGCCACTCGTCCCAGGGCCGGACCATGCGCACCAGACCCATCCCGATCCCGCCCACGTCGGCGCCGGGCTGCATCACCCAGTAGAGCACGGACGGGCGATGCGCGACGAAACGCGAGAGATCCGCGCGAAAGAGGATGTTCATCGACCCGCCGACGCCCATCTTGCCTTCGAAGGGCAGGCCCGCGTGCTCCGCCACCGCCGAATTGCCGCCATCGGCGCCGACGAGGTATTTCGAGCGGATCGTCAGCGTCTCCCCGGTCAGCCGGTCCCGGCAGGTGGTCGTGACCCCGTCCGCGTCCTGCTCGTGGCTGACGTATTCCGTCGACATCCGCGCCTGCGTCCCGCGCGAACAGGCGGTCTTGAACAGCAGCGGCTCCATGTAGGTCTGCGGCAGGTCGTTCATGAAGGTGGGGCTCGACAGGACATGCTCCGCCTTCGACAGGGGATGGTTGCCCCAGCTCTTCATGCGCCCGATCTCTTCGCCCGCGAGGCTTTCGCAGAAGATGTTCTCGCCCATCAGCTCCTGCTGGGTGGCGTGCATGTAGGCCTCGTCCTCCACCTCGCGGCCGAGATCGCGCAGGACCTCCATCGTGCGCTGGTTGGTGATGTGCGCCCGCGGGGTGTTGGCGAGCCAGCGGTAGCGGTTGATCGCCATGTTCTCCACGCCGTAGCTCGACAGCAGCGCCGCGGTGGCGGATCCCGCCGGCCCGGTGCCGATGATCAGAACGTCGGTCTCTATTCTGGCCATGCTCAGCCCTCCCTGCCCTTCAGTGCCCCGCCGGCCAGCCTGCGCCGCACGGGAAAGAGTTGAATGCCCGTCCGTTCGGACAGCAGCCCCCAGAGCCCGCGCGGCGCGAACAGCATCACCCCGATCCCGATGAGCCCGAGCAGCATCAGGTACCAGGCGCCGTAATCGGCGAAGAGGCTCTGGAGGAGAAAGAACACGAGGACGCCGATGATCGGCCCCTCGATGGTGCCGAGTCCGCCGATCACCACGATGAAGATCACGTAGGCGGTCCAGTCGGTGACGCTGAAGGCGGCATCGGGGGAGATGCGGCCCTTCTGCAGGTAGATGAGCCCGCCCGCGAGCCCGGTGCCGAAGGCGGAGGTCAGGAAGACCACCCATTTCATCCGCCCCGCATCCACGCCCACGGACCGCGCCGCCTCCTCGTTGTCGCGCACGGCGGCAAGGGCGAGGCCCCGGCGCGTGCGCAGCAGCCAGTAGATGCCCGCGATGGTGGCCACGACGAGGATCAGCGCCAGCCAGTAGGCAAGGATGTCGCGCGCCTCGCTCGCCCGGACATCGAGGGCGGTCTCGATGGTCGGGACGAGCATCATCTCGGCCACCGCCTCGCGCGGCAACGAGGTGCCCGTACCGCCACCCACCGCGCGCCATTGCGCGACCGAGAGCCGGCAGACCTCGGCGATGACCCAGGTTCCGATGGCGAAATAGGCGCCCTGAAGGCGGAAGGCGAAGACGGAGATCGGCACGGCGAGCACCACCGCGACCAGCCCCGCGATCAGGATCGAGACCACCGGATCGACGCCATAGAGGATCACCGCGCCATAAAGCGCGTAGGCCCCGAGCCCGACGAAGGCCTGCTGTCCCACGGAGACGAGCCCGCCATAGCCCGCGAGCAGGTTCCAGAACTGCGCGAGCGTCAGCATGGTCAGGATGAAGAACAGGTCCTGGATCGTGCCGCGCCCCACGAAGAGCGGCGCGAGCGCCAGCCCCGCCACGAGGATGAGCGCGCCCCAGAAGGCCGTCCGCGAGGCGCGGGTGCGCGTGGTGACGGTATAGACGCTCACCGGCCGCCCCCCTGCGGGAAGAGGCCCCGAGGCTTGACGAGCAGGACGAGCAGGAAGGCGATGTGCCCCGCGAGGATCTGCCATTCGGGATTGATCGCCGCGCCCACGGTCTGCGCCACGCCGATGATGATGCCGCCCGCGAGCGTGCCCCAGAGGCTGCCGAGGCCCCCGATGATCACCGCCTCGAAGGCGTAGATCAGCCGCGCCGGCCCCGCCGAGGGATCGAAGTTCGCGCGCGTGCCGAGGTAGAGTGCGGCGATCGTGACGACGAGCATGGCGACGGCGGTCGCTGTTGCGAAGACCCGGTCGGGCCGGATGCCCATGAGGCTTGCCGTCACCTGATCGTCCGACGTGGCCCGGAACGCCCGCCCGATGGCGGTGCGATAGAAGAGCTGGTTCAGCCCGACGATGACGAGGACCGCCGAGGCGAAGGTGATCAGCGGCAGCACCCCCACCGTGACCGGCCCGAGATCGACAGAGGCGGTTTCCAGCGCGCCCATGGAGATGCGCTGGCTGTCGGCCGAGAAGGACTCGAGCAGGGCGTTCTGGATCACCACCGACAGTCCGAAGGTCACCAGAAGCGGCGGCAGGATGTCGTCGCCCAGGGTGCGGTTCAGCACGACCTTCTGCAGGAGCCACCCGAGGGCGAACATGACCGGCGCGGCCACGAGCGCGGCGAGGAACGGGTTCACCCCCAGCACCGAGACGACGACAAGGATCAGGTAGGCGCCGAAGACGATGAGATCGCCATGGGCGAGGTTCACGAGCCGCATGATCCCGAAGACGAGGCTGAGGCCGGCCGCGAAAAGCGCGTAGAGCCCGCCGAGGAGAACCCCCTGGACCAGGGTATCGAGGCCGATCATCGCACCTGCTCCCACGAGTTCCGTCTGGAGATGCCCCGGGGAGGTCCGGAGGGGCAACGCCCCTCCGGCGGGTCGGCGCCAAAGGCGCCGAAACCCTCATGCATCCAAGAGAAGCGGTTTCGCCGCGCTGCGCGCGGCGATCCGCCGGGGGCTCCGCCCCCGGACCCCCGGGATATTTCCGGCCCAAAGAAGGACGGGCGCGGGACATCGCACCGAACGGCGGGACGGATCATGCGGCGGCTCCGAAATAGGCGGCGTGGATGTCGTCGCGGCTGATCGTGTCGGGGCGGCCCTCGAGGGTCACGCGGCCCTCCATCATGCAGTAGACCCGATCGGCGACCGCGAGCGCCTGGCCGATGTCCTGTTCGACGATGATGACGCTGGCGCCGGTCTCGCGGATCCTCGGCAGGGCCGCGTAGATGTCGCGGATCACCACCGGGGCGAGGCCGAGGCTGATTTCGTCGCAGAGGAGGATGTCGGGGTTCGACATCAGCGCGCGCCCGATGGCGACCATCTGCTGCTGCCCGCCGGACAGAGCGGTCCCCGGGGATCGGCGCCTCTCGCGCAGGATGGGGAAGAGGTCGTAGACCGTCTCCAGCGACCAGTGGCCGCTGCCGTCGTGATCGCCCGCCATCGCGGCCGGATCGGGACCGCCGGTCAGCCGCGCGAAAAGGCTGTCGATCCGGTCGCCGAGGTCGCGGCCGCCCTTGTGCTGGGCGCCGATCAGGAGGTTCTCCTCGACGGTGAGCGACGGGAAGAGGCGGCGCCCCTCCGGCACCATCGCGATGCCGCGCTTCATGATCGTGTCGGCGGGCAGGTGGCCGATCCCGGTCCCCGCGTGCAGGATCTGGTCGCGCGCGCTGCGCAGCACCCCGGTGATGGCACGCATCAGCGTGGTCTTGCCCGCGCCGTTGGCGCCGATGATGGCCACCGTCTCGCCGCGCGCGAGGGTGATGTCGACGCCGAAGAGCGCCTGGAAATCGCCGTAGAAGGCGGTGAGGCCCCTGGTCTCGAGCAGCGCGGTCATATCTCGATCCCGAGGTAGATCTCGCGCACCTCGCGGCTGGCCATGATCTCCGCCGGGTCGCCGAGACCGATGACCCTGCCGAAATCCAGCACCAGCAGCCGTTCGACCACGCTGTTGAGCGCGTGCAGGACGTGTTCGATCCAGATGATCGTCACTCCCTCGGCGTGGATCGCCCGGATGGTGGCCACGAGCGCCTGGCATTCGCCCTCGGTCAGCCCACCCGCGATCTCGTCGAGCAGCAGGAGCCGGGGCCCGGTGGCGAGGGCGCGCGCCAGTTCCAGCCGCTTGCGTTCGAGGAGCGACAGCCGCCCGGCCTCGGCATTCGCCTTCGGCAGCAGGCCCGTGCGCTCCAGCACCTCGGCGCAGGGGTCGCGCATGTCGCGTTCGCGGGCCGCGCGGCCGTGGGTCGCGGCGACCAGCAGGTTCTCGAAGACGGTCAGCTTCTGGAAGGGCTGGGGAATCTGGAAGGATCGGCCGATCCCCGCGCGGACCCGGGCCATGGCGGGCTCGCGGGTCACGTCGCGGCCGTTGAGGCGGATGGTCCCGGCGTCGGGCAGGATATTGCCGGTCACGAGGTTGAAGAGCGTCGACTTGCCCGCGCCGTTGGGGCCGATGATGCCCAGCGCCTGCCCCTCGGGCACGTCGAAGGAGACGTCGTCGGTCACCTTCAGGGACCCGAAGCTCTTCGACACGGAGTCGAGGGACAGGACGGTCATGGGCTCTCCCGGCGGCCTCACGGCGCCGCTGATGGTCGGATGATCGCGCCCGGACCGAGCCGGGCGCGCAGGTCAGGCGGGGATCTCTTCCATCGTGCCGCCCGTGGGCACGTCCGGGGCGGTCTGGTTGTCGACGATCACGAGGTCGTAGCCGCCCCCCTCGCGCAGGCGCCACTGACCGCCCACGAGGGGTGTCTTGGCCACGTTCCGCGCCGCGAAGGGCGGCAGGCCCGCGCCGTTCCACGAGAGCGGACCGACGATGGTGGCCATGTCCGTCGCTGCGATGGCCTCGGACACGGCATCCGGATCGCCGCTGTCGGAGACCCGGCCCATGACGTTCGCCGCAACTTCGAACAGCGCGTGCACGAAACCGATGGGCTGCGTCCACTGGCGGCCGGTCGCCTCGGTGAAGCCCGTGGCGAGGTCGCCCGCCGACATGCCGTTGAGCGACGAGGCGAACGGATGCGAGGGCGACCACCAGACCTCGGACGAGAGGTTGTGCCCGGCGTCGCCCAGCGTTTCCACCGCCTGGGGAAACAGGATCGCCTTGCCGATGGAGGCGGCCTTTGGGGTGAAGCCCTGCTGCTTGGCCTGGGTCCAGAATGTCGTGAAGTCGGGCGGGATCACGACGCCCGTGACGATCTCCACCGCGTTGTTGCGGAAGGCGTTGATCTGGGCGGTGAAGTCGTCCGTCAGGTTCTGGTAGCGGCCGGTATCGGTCAGGGTGTAGCCGAGTTCGTCGAGCACCGGCGGGAAGCCCACCACCGGGTCGCCCCAGGCGTTGCCGTCGCCGTCGTTCGGGAAGAGTGCGCCCACCGATCTGTTGGTGTCGAGCTGCGCCCACATGTTGGTGAAGACGGCGATGACGTCCTCGAGGCCCCAGAAGAAGTGGTAGGAATAGTTGAACGGTTGCCAGGTCTCCGGCGCACCCGGGTTGCCCTGCTGGCCGATGAACCAGGGCTGCCAGGGCGCGACGGTGGAGATGCAGGGGACCTCCTCGAACTCGCAGGTGGTGGTCACCGGGTTCGTCGTCTCTGGGGTGGAAGCCACGAGCATCAGGTCGATGCCGTCGTCCACGATCAGTTCCTGCGCCACTTCGGCGGCCCGGTTCGGGTTCGACTGGCTGTCCTTGACGATTACCTCGAAGTTCTGGCCCGCCTCGGTGGCCGCGAAGCCGTCGAGGATGAAGCGGTCGGCCTCGGCGAAGGCGGCGAGGGGGCCGGACTGGGGCGTGACATAGCCCACGCGGATGCGGGCGCCCTGGGCGATGGCCGGCGCGGCCAGAGGGCCCGCGGCAAGCGCGAAGCCCGAGGCGGCGGTGCCCTTGAGCAGTTTGCGGCGTGTCAGCATCTCGTGTTCCTCCCTTGAGATGACTTGCGCGTCAGGTGCCCGGCGCGCGGCCGCCCCAGGCGGCGTCGAGCAGCGCCCGGATGCCGTCCCGGTTCACGGGGGCGGGATTCCAGTAGGGTTTCGTCACCGCGAGATCGGCGGCGCGGTCGAGATCGGCTTCGGAGAGGCCGAGGTCCCTCAGCGCGAGCGGGGCGCCCGCGCGCGTCGCGAAGGCATGGAGCGCGGCGCCGGGTTCCGTGCCACCGAAGATCCGGGCGACCGGCGCCAGCAGGTCCGGCACGGCCGCCGCATTGTAGGCGATGGCGTGGGGCAGGACGATGGCATGGGTTTCGGCATGGGGCAGGTCGAACGACCCCCCGAGCGTGTGGCAAAGCTTGTGGTGCAGCGCCATGCCCACCTGGCCCAACACCGTGCCGCAGAGCCAGGCGCCGTAAAGCGTCTCTCCCCGGGCGGCGAGGTCGTCCGGCGCCTCCAGCACGCGCGGCAGGGCGGAGGCGAAGGCGCGCATCCCCTCGACGGCGAGCGCGGTGGAGAGCGGATTGCGGTCCTGGGCATAGAGCGCCTCGGCCGCATGGGCGATGGCGTTGAGCGCGCTCGTCACGGTCATTGCGAGAGGCAGCGTCGCCACCAGCTCGGCATCGTAGAGGATCACCTCGGGCTGCACCTTCGCGTCGCTGAGCGTGGTCTTCACCCCGTTCTCGGTCTGGCCGAGGATAGGCGTCGCCTCGCTGCCGGCGTAGGTGGTGGGCACAACGATCTGCGGCAGGTCGGTGCGATAGGCGATGGCCTTGCCGAGCCCGATGGTGGAGCCGCCCCCGACAGCGACGACGCAATCGGCGCCGATCTCGGCGACATGGGCCATGGCCTCCTCGGTGACGGCGACCGGCGTGTGCATCGCTGCGCGGGAGAAAACGCCTGCGGCGCGGCTGCCCAGGTCCTCGGCGATCGCCATGGCACTGTCGGACTGGGGCGGCGTGGACAGCACGAGCGCGCGGGTCAGGCCCAGTCGGTCCAGTTCAGCCGCCACCTCGCGGCGCACCCCGGGCGCGAAGCGGACCCGCACGGCGGCGCTGCGCGCGGTGAATTCGGGCTGAAAGTAGGACATGATCGTCTCCCTTGACCGGCTGCTACCATGCAATTCGAGGGAACTTGATCCGATCTGTGCGGATCAATATACCATCGCGTTATGAAAATGGACCCGCGCCACCTCGAACTTCTGGCCGCGATCGTGGATCACGGCGGGTTGACGGAGGGGGCGGAGGCGCTGGGCAAGTCGCAGCCCTCGGTATCGCGGACGCTTGCGCAGCTCGAGGCGCGGATCGGCGCGCCGCTCTTCAAGTCGGGAAAACGGCCGCTGCAGCCTACCGATCTGGGCCTCGCGCTGGCCGAACAGGGGCGCGCCGTCCTGAAGGCCGACCGCGCCGCCTCGGAGATCGTCGACCGCTGGCGGACCGGCCGGTCCGGGCTGGTGCGGGCCGGCGGCACGCCCTTCTTCATGGACGGGGTGATCGCGTCGATGATCGCGCGGTTCCAGCAGACCATGACCGACGTGCGGGTGGACCAATCCTATGGCTACGGGCCCGACCTGATCGAGCGGGTGCGGAGCGGCGCGCTCGACATCGCCATCCTTCCCCTGCCGAAGGAGGACGTGCCCGAGGACCTGAGCTTTCAGCCGATCCTGCCGGGCCTCAACGTGATCGCCTGCCGCGAGGGGCATCCGCTGGTGCGGCGGCGACTGCTGACGCCGGGAGACATCGCCCGCTATCCGTGGATCGCGCCGCCCGCGGACAGCCCGCTCTACCGCGACCTGCGGCGGGCGCTGTCGAATATCGGGGCGGAAGACTTCCGGATCAGCTTCTCCGGCGGGTCGCTCGCCTCGGTGCTGAGCGTTCTGACCGGGTCGGACAGCTTGACGGTGCTGCCCTATTCGGTCGTGTTCATGGTCAAGGGGCGGGCGCCCGTCACGGCCCTGTCGCTGGAGATCGGGCATCCGAACAGGGTGCTCGGCCTACTGGTGCGGGCGGGGACGGAGCCGACCCCCGCCGCCCGCCGGTTCCGGGCGTTCATCGCGGCCGAGTTCGGGTCCCTCGGCCGCCGGATCGCCAAACACCAGACGGAGCAGATCTGGCGCTGAGTGCGATCAGTGCGCGGCCTGCTTGCCCCGGAATTCCTCGACCACGCGGCGGCCGCTGGCCTCGAGCCTGTCCGTCAGCGCCTCGAGATCGACGTTCAGCATCTTGCCCCCCTGCTTCACGAGGCGCCCGCCGACCATGACCGTGTCCACGTTCTCGGGCCGGGCGTGGAAGACGATGGTCGCCACCGGATCGTGGACCGGGCGCATGTTCATCGACCGCGTCTCCAGCAGCACGATATCGGCCTCCTTGCCCACGGTGAGAGACCCGATCCGGTCCTCCATCCGCAGCATCCGCGCGCCGCCCATGGTGGCCCAGTTCAGCGCCTGCCGGGTGCTGAATCCGATCACCTCGGGCGGGCCGCCGGTCTCGGCGCGCACGATGCGGGTATGGTGATGCCGCGCGGATTGCAGCGTGATGCGGGTGACGCCGAACATGTCGCCCGCGACACCCGACTCGACGTCAGACCCGATGGAGAGCTGATCGTCCGCATGATGGCTGACGATCCGCGTGAGCGGCTCGCCAAAGCCCATCTGCAGCTCGATCTCCGCGGTGACGTTGACCGTCGCGCCGTTGTCCAGAACGCGCTTCACCTCGTCGTCCGGAAGGCCGTTGCCATGCACGATGTTGATGTGCCGCCCCAGCAGGCCCTCCTTCTCCAGCTCGGCCCAGGCATCGCCCCAGAGCATGTTGCCCGAGACGTGCATGGAGGTGACGAGATCCATCTCCTGCGCCAGCGCAAAATCGGTGCGCACCACGTTCTCCACCGACATCTGCGGCCCGAGGATCGCCATGCCCATGGTGATGAGCGCGTCGTCGGACGCCAGCGGGCCGGTGCGCAGGCGCTCGATCTCGCCACGCGGCATGGGCACTTCGGAGAAATGCGGCTCGCCCGGTTTCGGATCGGGCTTGGGAGAGCCGTGCAGGAACTTCGCCCGGCCGCCGGCCTTGCGCAGCCCCTCGATGGCGGCGTCGGTATGGTCCGGCGTGTGGTTCGCGTGGCACCAGTCGGCGATGGTCGTGGCGCCGGAGGAGAGCTGGTGCAGCATCCCGACCTGGTTCGCGATCTCCATGTCCTCGGGGCGGAAACAGGTGGCAAGGCCCGCGTGCATCCCCTTGAAGTAGTCGAAGAGGGTCCAGTCCGCGGCCAGCCCGCGCAGGCCGGCCTGCCAGGTGTGGATATGGGCGTTCACGAACCCGGGCATGGCGATCATGCCGGTCGCGTCGATCACCTCGGCGCCCTCGGCGGCGAGGTCCGGCCCGAGCTCCGAGATCCTGCCGTCCTCGACCAGGATGTCGCCGGTATAATCCGGCCCGTCCATGGTGACGACGGCGGCGTTCTTTATCAGTGTGCGGGACATGTGTGCGTTCCTAGTAGACGAGAAAGAGCGTGATCGCGGGCACGAAGATCAGCAGCAGGGTCAGCAGCAGCATCACCAGGACAAAGGGCAGGGCCCCGGTGAAGATGTCCCCGAGGGTGACGAACCCCTTGGGAAGGGACCCCTTCACCACGAAGACCGACAGCCCGAACGGTGGCGTCAGCAACCCGATCTCGATGGCGATGATCGACACGATTCCGAACCAGATCAGATCCCCGCCCAGCGCCGTCACCAGAGGGATCGCGATGGGCAGGATCACCAGCATGATCGACACGGAATCGAGGATCATGCCGAGAAGGATCACCAGCACGATATAGGCCAGCATGAAGCCGATCAGCTGCAGGTCGTAGGCAGCCAGGAGGTTCGTCGCCTGCATCGGGATCGTGGAGAGCGCCAGCATCCGGGCATAGAGGTTGGCAGCGATGATCAGGAACAGGATCGAGGCGGTGATGTAGCCCGTCTCGAGGGCGATGGACTTGATCGCCGTCCAGTCGAGCTTGCGCCGCGCCCCGGCGACGACGAAGGCACCCAGGGCGCCGATCGCGCCGGCCTCGGTCGGGCTGAACAGGCCGCCGTAGATGCCGCCCATGACCAGCGCGATGATGAAGATCACGGGCACCAGTCGCCACGCCATCTCGCCGCCGCTCATCTGCTCCGTCTCGGCGGTGGGCTTCGGGTTGCCCACGAAGCTCGGAAACCATGTCGCCAGCCCGATGTTCAGGAGCGAGAACGCGACGGCGAGGATGATCCCCGGCACGATGGCCGCGATGAAGAGCGCGCCGACCGACACCTCGGCGATCAGCCCGTAGACGATCAGCAGCAGGCTCGGCGGAATGAGCATCCCCAGGACGGAACTCCCCGCGATCACCCCGGTGGAGAAGCGGCGGGTGTACCCCGCCTCGTCCATGGCGGGCACGGCGACACGGCTGAAGACGGCGGCCGAGGCGATGGAAGAGCCCGTGATCGCGGCAAAGATCGCGTTGGCGGCCACGGTGGCCACGCCCAGCCCGCCCCTGAGCTTGCGCAGCGCCACCACAGCCACCTGGAAGGCGTCGCGGCCCACGTCGGCGCGGTCGAGCACCAGCCCCATCATGACGAAGAGCGGCACCACGCCGAATTCCACCGACCGGATCGCACCAGAGGCCGCGAGGCCCAGCGAGTTCATCGCGACGGTGAGGTTGTCGCGGGTCAGCCAGACGCCGACGAAGGACATGGCCAGAAGGACGAAGGCCACGGGCATCCCGCAGGCGACGAGAACGAAGAGCCCGAGAAAGGCCATGAGCCCGACCTGCACCGGGCTCAGGTCGCCGCCGAACAGCAGCCCGAGAAACAGCAGCGCGCCGCCGCCCACCACGGCGAGCCCGGTCATCGACACCCGGTCCGGACCATGGGCGCGGATGCTCGCGGCAAAGTCGCGTGCGCCCACGAGCGTCAGCCGCAACGTCTCCAGCGTCGCCACCGCCGCGCCGAGGACGACGGCGAGCTTGAACGGCCAGAGCGGGATCCGGAAGGCGCCCACTGCGCCGGCGAATTCCGCCTCCCGGACCGACTTCATGAAATCGACCCAGAGCTTCTCCGTCGCCAGCATCATCAGGCCGGCGGCCACGGCGAAGAACAGGACGCTCGTGCCCAGCGCCAGCTGCGGCCGGTTCCTCTCCCAGCTCCCCATGAGGAAATCGGCGCGGATCAGTCGTCCGCTGCGGATCGTGCTGCCGAGCTGCCCGAAGACGCAGGCGACGATGGCGTAGGCCACGAAGTCCGACACGCCGTTGATCGGGATCTGGAAGACGCCGCGCATCACCACGTCCGCGGTGATCAGCATCATGAAGAACACGATCATGGTGGAGGCCGCGGCAGAGAAGACGCCCGAGACCCACCCGAGAGCCGCGTCAAGAGGTCCCCGGGGTCCGGCCGGGCTTTCGGCCGGACCCATGTTTTCTGTGTCTGTTGTCACGACAGGATCAGACGTCGGCCGCCCAGTCGCGCAGCGGCTCGGCGCCCTCTTCCTGCACCACTTCCATGTAGCGCTTCAGCATGGCGCGGGCAGGCACGCCGCGGGCCTCCTGCTCTTCGACCCAGACCTTGGCGAGATCGCCGAGGCGGTCGGCCCATTCCATGCGCTGCTCCTGCGGCATGTCGCTGATCGTGGCGCCCTCGTTCGCGAAGTTCTCGAAGAACACCGCCTCGCGCTCCTTGATGAGCCGCGCATTCTCGTGGCTGTACTCACGGCCCAGTTCGGCCAGCACCTGCTGCACGTCCTCGGGCAGGGCGTTGTAGACGTCCGAGTTGATGCCGAACCCGCCGAAGCTGATCGGGCCGGTGTCGACCTTGGTGATGTAGGGGGCGACCTCGTGCAGTTTCAGCGGATAGGCCCCGGTGCCGATGATCATCGTGCCGTCGCCGACGCCGGTCTGGATCTGGCCGTACATCTGCGGCAGGCCCGACGTCACCAGCGTGGCGCCCACCGGCTCGATCCAGGGGGCGATCGTCGGGACGCCGACCAGCTTGAGGCCCTCGAGATCGGCAAGGCTTTCGATCGGGCGCTTGGTGAACAGGTGGTAGCTGTCCGAGCCGCAGCAGCCGAAGTAGCTGATGTTCTGCGCCGCCCATTCGGCCTTGAAGGCCTCTTCCTCGTCGTTGAGCCGGTTCATCGAGTTGAACGCCTGCTCGACGGTCTGGGTGGTGAAGGGCGTCGGGAACTGGATGTTCTGCAGCGGCAGGGTCGACGGCTCCCAGAGGGACCCGATCCAGCCCATGTCCGTCAGGTTCTGGGTCACGGCTTCGAGCGTGTCCTGGAATCCGTAGAGCGACCCGCCGAAGGCTTCGGTCCAGTTGATCCGGTAGTTCGAGCCGCGTTCCTCGAGGAGCTGGTTGGAGCGGTCGACGACGACCGTCTTGAGCGGACCGACCCAGGCGATGGTCGTCGGGTGGCTCGACGACATCGTCAGGTTGATGGTCTCCTGCGCAAAGGCCGGCCGCGCGCCCAAGAGGGCGGGCGCGGTCAGGCTGATCATTCCGGCGACGGCTTGTCTGCGATTGAGCTTCATGTGCTTGGTCCCTCCAGTTGGCAGAGGTCGCGGTCTCCCCGCCGCACCCTCTGCGACACCCTCGTCCATGCTGCCCGCGATTCGCCGCGCTTGGCAAGCGAAATCAGAAAACGATTGCGAAAACCCCGCGTGGCCCAGCATTCCTTGCACCCAGAATTGGCAATCGTTTGCACAATCAGTGCGGTCGCGGACCTTGGGGCACCCTGTGGCGCCCGGTCGGTCCGCCGAGGAACGCAGCTGGTCCGGCGCGCCTCAGGACACCTGGTCGATGAACTCCGCGAAGGCCGCAAGCTGGGCCGCGACCGCATCGCGCGAGGGCTGGTCCGTCAGCCGCCCGCCCTCGACCTTCTGCATGGCCTGCGAAACGAAGACTTCGGGCCGGGTGAAGACGATGGCGTCGAGGAACACGAGCGTCTGCCGCAGGTGATACTGCATCCGCGCACCGCCGATCATGCCCGGCGCGGCGGACTGGATCGCCACCGGTTTCATCCTGAATGGCGGGTCGGGCAGACGCGACAGCCAGTCGATGGCGTTCTTGAGCGCGCCGGGGATCGAGTAGTTGTATTCCGGCGAGACGAAGATGACCCCGTCCGCAGCACGCACCGCATCGCCCAGCGCCGTGACACCCGCGGGAATGCCGCTCTCGGTGGCAAGATCGCCGTTGTAGTGTGGGAACTCCGCGAAAGAGGGTCCCTCGGCGAAGCGCATTCCCTCGGGTGCGAGCTCTGGCAGCGTCTCCATCAGCGCGCGGTTGATGGATGCCTTCCGCAGACTGCCGCAGATCGTCAGTATGGTCTTCTCGCGCATCGTCCCTCGCTACCCCCACCCCAGACGGTGCCGGGATCGTACAGGGCGCCTCCGGCGGAACAAGCGTCAAGAGCGTGGGGCCTTGCGGGGGCACATGTTCGCGGGCGCACCTGCGCGGTGCCGGGCGGGTTCGGTTGCGCCGCCAGCGACGCTGGAGTAAGGCCCGGCGACCCCGCTCCTCCGGTTCAGGACGCTCCATGGCCAACCATCTCTACCAGAACGACCTGCCCGACGGGCTCGACCTCGGGCCGGTGGTGGCCATCGACTGCGAGACGATGGGCCTCAATCCGCACCGCGACCGTCTCTGCGTCGTGCAGATGTCCTCGGGGGACGGCCATGCGCATCTGGTGCAGGTCGCCAGGGGCCAGACCGAGGCGCCGAACCTCACGGCGATGCTGGAGAACCCCGAAGTGCTGAAGCTCTTTCACTTCGGCCGGTTCGACATCGCGGTGCTGCTCCATGCCTTCGGGGCGATGACCGGGCCGGTCTACTGCACCAAGATCGCCTCGAAGCTGGTGCGCACCTTCACCGACCGCCACGGGCTGCGCGTGCTGCTGCAGGATCTGCTCGGGGTCGATATCTCCAAGCACCAGCAGCAGAGCGACTGGGGCGCGGAGGCCCTGACCGAGGCGCAGCTCGACTACGCGGCATCGGACGTGCTGCACCTTCATGCGCTGAAGGCGCGGCTGGACGAGATGCTGGCACGCGAGGGCCGGACGCTCATCGCCCAGTCCTGCTTCGATTTCCTGCCCACCCGGGCGCAGCTGGACCTCGCCGGCTGGCCCGAACTGGACATCTTCTCCCATTGAGCGCGGATCGGAACACCGTTCTTGCGACCGCGCGGCGGGTCATCGGGATCGAGGCGCGCGCACTTGATGCGCTCGCCGGTTCGATCGACGGCGCCTTCGGCGAGGCGGTCGACCTGATCCTCTCCGCCACCGGCCGGGTCATCGTCTCGGGCATGGGCAAGTCGGGCCATGTCGCGCGGAAGATCGCGGCGACCCTGGCCTCCACCGGCACGCCGGCGCATTTCGTCCATCCGGCGGAGGCAAGCCACGGCGATCTGGGCATGATGACCCGCGGCGACGTGGTGCTGGTGCTGTCGAATTCCGGCGAGACACCGGAACTCGCCGACCTGATCGCCTATACCCGCCGGTTCCGCATCCCGATGATCGGCGTCGCCAGTCGCGCCGATAGCGCGCTGATGCGCCAGTCGGATGTGCGGCTGGTGCTGCCCCCGGCGGAAGAGGCCTGCGGGACGGGCGTCGTGCCCACCTCCTCGACGACCATGACGCTGGCACTGGGCGATGCCCTCGCCGTCGCGCTGATGGAACACCGGCGCTTCACGCCGGAGATGTTCCGCACCTTCCATCCCGGCGGCAAGCTGGGCGCCCGGCTGTCGAAGGTGCGTGACCTGATGCACGCGGGCGAGGCCCTGCCGCTGGCCGCGCTCCGCACGCCCATGAGCGACGCGCTCCTGACCATCAGCCAGAAGGGCTTCGGCGTGCTGGGCGTACTCGACGACGATCACCGGCTGGCGGGCGTGGTCACGGACGGCGACCTGCGCCGGCACATGGACGGGCTGCTGGAGCGCACGGCGGGCGACGTGATGACGAGAGCACCGCGGACCATCGGCCCCGACGCGCTGGCCGAGGAGGCGGTGGCGGTGATGAACGAGAAGCAGATCACCTGCCTGTTCGTGGTGGACCCCGCCGGCTCGGACCGGGTCACGGGGCTTCTGCATATCCACGACTGCCTGCGGGCCGGCATCGTCTGAGGCGGGGAGGTGGACCGCCACTCCACCCTCGTCGTCTGGGCCAAGACATTGCTGCCGCTGGGCGCCATCGCGCTTCTCTCGACGCTCTTTCTCGTGTCGCAGCCCCGCGGGGTGGAAGACGCCGAGATTCCCTTCGCCGATCTCGACGCGCTGGCGCGGGACGAACAGGTGTCGGCGCCCTCGTTCTCCGGCGTGGCGGATGACGGTTCGGTGGTGGCGATCAGTGCGGACAGCGCCCGGCCGGCCGGCGACGCCCGGGACGGTCTTGTCCTGCAGGTCGTGCGGGGCACCGTCGATTCACCCGGCGGGCGGCGGCTCACCTTTGCCGCCGGCGACGGGCTGCTGGAGACGGAGGCCGGGACAGCCCGGTTCTCCGGTCCCGTCACCATCGAGACCACGGGCGGATACCGGATGGAGGCCGCCACGCTCCATGCCGATCTCGAGGCCGGGCGGCTGATGGCGCAGGGGCCGGTCACGGCGGAAGCGCCCTATGGCAGCCTCAGCGCCGGACAGCTGGTCGCCGAGACACCAGAGGGCGGCGGCGCGCGACTGGTTTTCCAAGACGGCGTCCGGCTGGTATACCAGCCGCAACCCGACGAAGGCACACCCCGATGACCTCTCTCCGACCATTCGTCCTGACCCTTCTGCTGGCCCTGCCCGCAGCTCTCCCGGCCCAGACCAGCATCGACCTCGGCGGCGTGACCGCCGACCCTGACGCCCCGGTGGAGATCACCGCCGACAGCCTGACCGTCAACCGCGACGACGGCAGCGCGGTCTTCGAAGGTGAGGTGCGGATCGGCCAAGGGGACCTGCGGATCGCCGCGACCCGTGTGGAGGTGCGCTACGACGACGCCACGGGCGACATCGCCCGGCTCGACGCCTCGGGCGGTGTGACCCTGGCCACGGCCGACGAGCAGGCGGAGGCGCAGCGGGCGGAATACGATCTGGTGGCGGGCACGCTGACGCTGATCGGCGAGGTGCTTCTGACGCAGGGCCAGAGCGCGCTCTCGGCGGAGCGCATGGTCGTGAACCTCGATGACGGGACCGCGCGTATGGAGGGCCGGGTGACAACGATCTTCCGCCAGGACGGTCAATGAGCGGGACGCGCCCGACCCTGACCGCGACCGAGGGCAGCGGCGGACTGAAGATCCGCCACCTGCGCAAGGGCTACCGCAAGCGGCCCGTGCTGCGGGACGTGAGCCTCGACCTCGGGCGTGGCGAGGTGGTGGCGCTGCTGGGGCCGAACGGATCGGGCAAGACGACCTGCTTCTACTGCATCGCCGGGCTTATCCAGCCCGACGCCGGTCAGGTTCTGGTGGACGGGCGCGACGTGACCGCGCTGCCGATGTACCGCCGCGCGAAGCTGGGGATCGGCTACCTGCCGCAGGAGATGTCGATCTTCCGCGGGCTGACGGTGGAGGAGAACATTCTCGCCATCCTCGAGATCGCCGAGCGGGACCGCACCTCGCGCCGCGAACGGCTCGAGGAGCTCCTGTCGGAATTCTCAATCGAACACCTGCGCCGCACGCCCGCGCTGGCCCTGTCGGGCGGCGAACGGCGGCGCTGCGAGATCGCGCGCTGCCTCGCCGCCGGGCCGCGCTATGTCCTGCTGGACGAACCCTTCGCCGGGGTCGATCCGATCTCGGTCGGCGACATCCGCACCCTCGTGTCTCATCTGTCAGAGCGCGGGATCGGCGTGCTGATCACCGATCACAACGTCCGCGAGACGCTGGAGATCGTGGACCGCGCCTATATCCTGCACGACGGCCGCGTGCTGATGTCCGGCAGCGCCGCCGATGTCGTGGCGGACGAGAACGTCCGCCGCGTCTATCTCGGCGACAGCTTCCGCGTCACCTGAACACCCCCGCGATTGGCCCGTTGACAGCCGAGTGCGGCGTGAGGCCAGATGACATCATGATGGCGCCAGGGAGGAGAAGATCGTCACGCATCGCACATCTTTCCGCGTCGTCCGGGACGACCGTCCCGCTGCGAACCGGCGCCCGGCGGGACCGGGCCGGCCGGCCTTGATATCGCGAAGGAGACTCCATGCGTTACCAGATCAGCGGCAAGCAGATTGATATCGGCGCGGCGCTACAGACCCATGTGGAAACCGAACTCGGAACGACGCTGGGCAAGTATGCCGGCCGCCCGACCGACGCCATGGTGGTCTTTTCGAAGTCCGGCCACGAATACGTCTGCGAAGCCGTCGTCCACCTGTCCACCGGGCTGACCGCCCAGGCAAAGGGCAGCGCGACGGAGATCTATGCCGCATTCGACAGCGCGACGGAGAAGATGGACAAGCAGTTGCGCCGCTACAAGCGTCGGCTGAAGGACCATCACAAGGAACGCGCCCAGCCTGTTGAAACCCTGGGAGCCGCCTCGTATATCCTCGCGCCGAGGGAAGAGGAGGACGACCTGCCCGAGGGCGAGATCGACCCGATGATCATAGCCGAAATGGAGACGCCGATACCGTCTTTGTCCGTCGGCGAGGCCGTGATGCAGATGGAACTTGCCCACGCACCCCTTCTTGTCTTCCGAAACGAGGGACATAGCGGCATCAATGTGGTCTATCGCCGGGACGACGGGAACATCGGCTGGATCGACCCCCGCAACACGAGCAGTTGACCGGCGAAGCCGGCACACAGGATTGGACACTTGATGCAGCTGGCAGAGATATTGCGCCCGGACGGGATCAAGCTCCTGTCGTCCTGTTCGAGCAAGAAGCGCCTGTTCCGCGATCTCGGCGACATGGCCGAGCAGGCGTTCGGCCTTCCCTCCAGCCGGGTGATCGAGGCCCTGCAGGAACGCGAGGGCCTCGGACCGACCGGCGTGGGGGGCGGCGTGGCCCTCCCCCACGCGCGTCTCGACGGGATCGACGCGGTGCGCGGGCTGTTTCTCAAGCTCGAGCGGCCGCTGGAGTTCGAGTCCGTGGACCGGCAGCCGGTGGACCTCGTCTTCGCCCTGCTGGCCCCCGAATCGGCGGGCGTGCAGCACCTCAAGGCGCTTGCGCTGGTATCCCGGACCCTGCGCGACCCCGCCATCTGCGCCAAGCTGCGTGCCAATTCCGATCCCGCGACCCTGCACACCATCCTGACCGAGGGCACCACCTCTCAGGCCGCCTGAGCGGCCGGGATCAGCGCCAGGGGCCGAAGCCGAACGCCAGATAGTCGCGCTGGTAGATGTCGGCGGCCATGGCCTCGATCTCCTCGTCGTGGATCTCAGCCAGCCGCGCCGCATGGGGATCTGTCTCCGACGGCGGCGGAGGCGCCGCGTCGCGGCCGATCTGCGCAGCCAGTTGCGCGCAGCCCGGCGCCAGCGTCTCCTCGCGCAGGATCATGTCGGGCAGCGTGAAGCCGGTCATGCCCTTCACCACCTCCACCTGCTGCGCCCACCAGGGATCGACGCGCACCGAGGTCTGGCCCCCGAGATTGGCCTTCAGGAACCGCAGGAAGCCCGTGAACGCCGCCCTGTGGGCGGCGGCATCATAGCTTTCATCAAGGCTCTGGCCCGGCAACGCGACCTTGAAGACCTGCCGAAGCGTCTTGCGGATCTCCTTGTAGCTGCCGGGACCGCCGGTCATCAGCTTCTCGCAGAAGGCCGCATGGGCCCGGGCGAGGGGATGGCGGACCACCGTGAATGCGCGATGACCCGGATGGTCGCGCATCCACTGGCGCAGGGTCTTCTGGGTGAAATCTCCGGGCAGGGCGTCTGGCTGCGCCCCGTCGAGCGCGGCGAGCCAGGCCCGCACGGGCTGCGTCGGCCCGCCGAAGACCGGCATGAACAGCAGCGGCGCCACCGGCGCCGTGACATAGGCCGGAACCGCGGCTCCGCGCCGGGGCTCGAAATTCGGGGTCCGGGTCAGGTTGAACCGGTCGAGACGGGCAAGGCTCGCCTCCATCTCGGCGAAATTCGTGACCTTGTCCTCCATCGGCTCGGGGTTCTGGCGCTTCAGCTTGCTGTCCAGCGCGTCGAGCCGATCCTCGACCCCCAGCCAGGCGGCGAGGCCGTTCATGACCTCGACGTCCTGAAGGTCCTCGTAGGCGACGTAGAACGCGGTCTGTCCGGTGGTTTGCAGCCCCTTCAACAGGCGCACCTGAAACGCCTGGAGCGCCTCCAGATGGGCCTCGAACTCGCCGGCGTCGAAGGTCACGGTATCGGAGCGTGCGTGCTTGACGTTGGTCAGCTTCCACTGACCGGTCGACTGGGCGATTTTCCAGCTGACATAGCTGTCCGCGGGATTTCGGGTCAGGATGATCTTGGCGCAGCGCGGGTCCGGCAGGGTGATCTCCAGCGCGCGCGGATCATGGTCGTTGAAGAAGCGAAAGCCGTTCAGCCCGGGCGCGGCCTTCACCGCGTCGATCAGGCCGGCGGGATCGGCCTCCCGGGTCACCTGGGTGAAGCCCAAAAGCTCGGCCCGGTTCGGATAGCCGATGAAATGCGGATTGAACGCCTCGCCGTGGCAGGTGACGCCGTCCAGCGCATTCAGATTGGACTCGAGAAAGTTGGAGCCGGTCCGCATTTCCGCGAAGACGACGAAATAGTCAAATAATGCCATGGGTTACCGGACGAGATAGCGCTTGCGACGGGGCGGTTCGTCCCGCCGGGGCGCGCCACCGGCATGGAAATCGCCCATGAGATAGGGATGCATCCCCTCGTTCTTGAGGTTCTGCAGGAACTGCCCGAAGCCGGTGAGATCGACCATCCTCGGCGTCTCGGTGACCCGGCGCGGGGTGCTGCCCGGGAACTCCTCGATCACGGTCTGCAGCGCCTCGAGGGGGGACTCGATGAACTCCGCCATGGTCCAGATGCGGATGCGCGCCTTGGCGTAGGGCGATCGGAGCGCCTTCAGATGCTCGGACTCGATCTTCTGGAGTCGCGCCGCCTCGGTCCTGAGCTCGGCGAAATCGCCGCCGCTGAGGAACAGTGGAACCGCCCAGGCGCCGGAAATGACGCTGATCTGCGCATTCGGATCCTTGGCGAGGTCCCAGGTTATGATCTGCTGGTCGAACGGCCCGAACTGAAAGCACTGCCGCTCTCCCCGGGTCATCCAGATGAGGGAGGTGAGAAACCGGCGGCTGTTGTAGTCCCGGATCGCGGCGGAGGCCGACAGTGCCCCGGCGAAACTGTCCTGCCGCCCCTCGAATTCTACACCGTGGGTCGCGAAGAGATGGCCGTGCACCCGCGCGCCCGTGGTCCGCGCCAGCCAGGGTTCGAAATCCTCGAAGAGGTCGGAGAACCCTTCGAAGACAGAATAGGGTGCGGAGGTGAACCCGTTCTCCCACCCCTCGTTCGGCAGCCGCGACTGCATGTAGAGACCGGGACGTCCGCGCGTCCGCCGTTCCACAGCCTTGGCGAAGATGCGGTCGATCTTGCCGGGGTTCGGCTCCGCTCCCTTCATCGCCTGCTCGGAGGGGTCGAGAAAGGCCTCGTAGAGCCGGTCCGCATGGGGCCAGATCTTGCGCGCGACGAAACAGTCCGACCGCCGCAGAGGCTGAAGGTGATCGTCGTAGAAGATGTGCGGCTTGCCCTGGAAATCGAACTTCGACAGCGTCAGGGACCGACTCTCGATGTTGCGGGCATAGAGGCGCGCGAGGGTCTGGAAATAGCTTTCGTCCGGGATCCAGACCAGACGGAAATAGGCGTCGTACCGGGCGCGCGCCGGGTCCTTGAGGATGCGTGTCATGGTCTCGCGGGTGAGACACCACCACTGGCTGCCCATGTGGGGTGTCAGCCCCTCGGGGATCTCCCTGTGCAGCCCGAACCGGCGCTGGATCTCGACCCAGCGGTCGAACAGGAACCTCTGGCGTTTCCACGAGAACGGAAAGCGCAGGACGAAGCGCTCCTCGGCAAGGCCGCCCGCGACCCAGGGCACATCGGCCGTCGTCGCGCTCTCGATGAAATCGACGCCCGGACGCTCCGCAAGATAGTCCACAAGCTCGCGCACAGGGCGCAGGGGCAGGCAGGACCCCGAGGCGAGGTAGACGTGCTGAACGCCCGGAAACCTCTCGAGCATCATCTCGGCGCCGGCCTGGCTGGCCGCGACGATGCCCCAGGTGCCCCATTCGCAGCGATGCCGCTTGCAGAAGAGCACAGAGCCCGTGAGATCGGACAGTCCGTGGACGAACCGGTCGTAGGTCTGCGGCCGCACCTTTGCGTCGACATGGACCACCACCGGACAGCCGCCGGCGACCCAGTGCCGGATCACCTGTTCCGCCCGATCGAACGCGGTGTGGATCAGGATGACGATGCCGACCGGACCGCTCATGCCCAGTTGCCCTTGGACATGAGGCCCAGGATCTCCAGCTGGCGCCAGTTGATGTATTTCTCCGACCACTTGCACCACAGATCGGGGTTCTGCGTCACCCCCTCTGCATAGGCGCGATACTCGCGGCCGGCGGCATAATGCTGCTTGCGGTCCAGTTCCTCCTGCGCCTTGGCCGCGAAGGTGGACAGGAATTTCGTATGGAGCAGGACGCCCGAGGCCTTTTCCCCGCCCCATTCGTCGTAGACGAGATTGAGTCCCCGCGGCAGCAGCGTGTGGGTCGAGGAATGATAGGCGTAATCGCGGTTCCACTTGACCAGCGGGATCTTGTTCAGCGCAGGCGCGCGCCACGGCTCATCGGCAAAGAAGACCCGCATCCGCGGCCCGCCCTGGATCCAGAGATTGCCGTATTTCGGATTGCGGTAGATCGAATAGTTCCCCGCGTCGAACCAGTTCGCGATTTCCAGAGGATCCTGCCCGGGCCGGTAGGCGACATCGTTGATCCCGCCCTTGGGATACATGTCCAGAAGCATCGCCGAGAACGACTTGATCGACGACGCCTCGAGCCAGTCCGTCAGCGCGCGCAGAGGCCGCGTATCGCAGAACGGGTAGACGAACAGCTCGTCGGGATCGACCACGAGCGTCCAGTGATTGTGGCCGTATTTCAGTTGCAGCCAGTTCAGCCAGTCGACCCCGAATCGCGCCCGCTTGTAGGAGGCGGTCGTGCTCCAGAGAGAGACGTCGGGCTGATCGGCCAGGAACGCGGCGCCGCCGTCGTCGCTGTCGTTGTCGACCATCAGGAAGTGGCCGACGCCCATATCCCTGTAATACTTCAGGAAATAGGGGAGGCGCATCGCCTCGTTCCGGAACGTGGAAAAGACGAGAATGTCATCCTCGCGGATCCGGTCGGTGCGATTGGCGACCCGGACCAGATTGCGCCGCTTGCGGAACGCCCTGATCCGCCAGCGCTTGCGCTCCAGTCTCAGCCTGTATGACTGCCAGACGCCCAAACTGCTCCCTTCCGTTCCAACCGGCCTCGCGCGACGGTCTGCGGCCTTCGGCTATCACGAAACGCTTAAGGCGATCCTGAAATGATCGGCCCAGCGCGGAGGCACGAAACGCGGAGGTGCGACAGGATGCTCGGTCAGTTCCCTGATCTTGTTGCGCCAAAGATAGGCTTTCCCGATGGGCAGGTAAATCCCGGCATCTCCGAGCACTTCGCGACAGATGGCGGATGGGCCACAAATGACGGGCGTTCCAAGGGCGAGGGCCTCGACGGGTGGCAGGCCGAAACCCTCGGCCAGAGACGGAAACAGCAGGGCCCGCGCCCCCGCGACCAGCGCGGTCCGGGCGGCATCGTCAAGGTCGGACAATTCCGTCACGCCGGTCACGCCCGCGTCGAGCCTCGCGAAGAATTCCGGGCTTTCCCAGCCGCGACGGCCCACGAGAAACAGCGACGGCGCTCCCGGGCCCAGCTCCTCCCAGATGTCGAGAAGAAAGCCGATGTTCTTGCGCGGCTCCAGCGTTCCGACCGCGACGAACCAGGGTTTCCCTCTCGGCGCCTCGGGCGGCAGGGCCTCCGGGTCGGGCCGGTGCAGATCGACACCCAGGGGCGCGGCCACGATCCCCGGGCAGGACGGGCCGAGATGGGCGCGGATGCGTTCGGCGGTCGCCTCGGCGGAGGTCAGGAGCAGGTCCGCCCTGCTGCAAAGCTCAAGATAGCGCCGCGCGCGCGGCACCGCCTCGGGCCGCACTAGGGCGGGATGATCGAGCGGGATCGTGTCATGGACGAAGACCGCGACCCGCCCCCCCGCGCCGCGCACGGCGGCGACCACCCGCGGTGTCAGGTTGGAGATGCCGAGGTTGAGATAGACCGCCCCCGTCGGCAGGCGCCGCCGCAACATCCGCCCGAGCATCGGCCTGGGTGCGCGGGCAATGGCCAGCTCCCGGCAACGCGACTCCAACGCCCTCTGCGCCTCGGGACGCCGCTTGCCGAGCCGGGAGAGAAGGCCCGGCAGCCCGAACGCGCAACCGTCGATACGCCGCAGCACATCCGCCGCGCCCGCCCGGTCCAGCATCAGATAATCCGCGGGCGTCCGCACCAGCGCGAAGAGCGGCGTCTGCCGGTTCAGAAGCTCGGCGAGATAGGCGCGTTCCACCCGGTCGACGCCGGTCAGCACGCGGCCCGCGCGCGAGACAAGCCGGGTCAGGTCGATCAGCCGCGCGGGCGGCTCATTCGCGGAAATGGGCGCCATGGTTCTGATGCCAGCGCCAGGCGTCGGCCACCATCGCGCCCATGGTCGACCGTTCAGGCCGCCAGCCCAGTTCCTCGGTCGCGCGCCTGCTGCCGGAGACGAGCTGCACCGCGTCGCCGGGGCGTCTGTCCCCCTCGATCACCGGTACTTCCCGGTTCGTGACGCGCCCCGATTCCGCGATCACCTCGCGCACGGAGAAGCCGGACCCCGTACCGAGGCAGAAGACGCGGCTGGCCTTGCCGTCCTCGAGCCATTTCAGGCCGAGCACATGGGCCTCGACGAGGTCCATGACATGCACATAGTCCCGGATGCAGGTCCCGTCGGGCGTGTCGTAATCGGTGCCGAAGATCGTCAGCGCCGACCGCTTTCCGTCGATGGCGTCGAGCATCAGCGGAATGAGATGGGTCTCGGGCTGGTGAAACTCTCCGATCTCGCCTTCGGGGTCCGCGCCTGCCACGTTGAAATAGCGGAAGATCACCGACCGCACGCCATGGGCCTGTCCGAAGTTCCCGATCATGTCCTCGATGGCGCGTTTCGTGGCGCCATAGGCGTTGATCGGCTGCTGCGGCGTGTTCTCGTCGAGGATCACCCCGTCATGGTCGCCGTAGGTCGCGCAGGTGGAGGAGAAGACGATTTTGCGGCACCCGGCTGCCACCGCCGCTTCCAGAAGGTTCAGCGACCCTCCGACATTTGCGCGCCAGAACGTGGCCGGGTCCTTCATGCTGTCGCCCACGAGGCTGAGCGCCGCGAAATGCATGACCGCGCTCGGGCGCCAGGTGGCGAAGACCTCGTCGAGACGGGCGCGGTCGAGAAGGTCCCCGTGCTCGAACGGGCCGAACCGGACCGCGTCGCGCCAACCGGTTCCGAGGTTGTCATAGGTTACGGGTGTATACCCCGCCGAGGCGAGAACCTTGCAGGCATGACTGCCGATATAGCCCGCCCCGCCGGTGACGAGGATCGTCGTCATCGGGACACCCGCAGCCTACTGGGCCGCGTTCCGGGTCATGGCGAGCTCGTCGAGATACTGCTGCAGTTCGTCGCGCAGGTCGTCTCGGGCGAGGCCATAGGCCACCGTCGCCTGCAGGAAACCCGCCTTGGAGCCGCAGTCGAACCGCTGCCCGCGGAAGCGGAAGCCGTAGACACCGCGCTCTTCGGCGATCTCCATGGCGATGGCGTCGGTCAGCTGGATCTCCCCACCCGAGCCTTCCTTGACGCGGCTGAGGTTCTTCATCACCGACGGCGCGAGGATGTAACGGCCGATGACGGCGAGGTTGGAGGGCGCATTGTCCGGCTCCGGCTTCTCGACCATCCCCCTGACCGAGACGAGAGAGCCCATGTCCTCGGCACAGTCGAGGATGCCATAGGATTTCGTCTTCTCGTGGGGCACTTCCATCGCGGCGACCATGCTTCCGCCGGTCTGCTCGTAGGCCTCGACCATCTGCTGAAGGCAGGGTTTCTCGGCCGCGATCACGTCGTCGGGCAGGATCACGGCGAAGGGCTCGTTGTCCTTGAGCAGGCGCCGCGCGCACCAGACCGCATGTCCGAGACCCCGCGCCTCGTTCTGTCTGATGTAGGCGATTCCGCCCGATTCCATGTTGGTGGACTTGAGCGTTTCCAGAAGGTCGGCCTTGCCTTTCTTCCGCAGCTGCGCCTCCAGTTCCGGCGCGCGGTCGAAGTAATCCTCGAGGGCGGACTTGCCGCGCGCGGTAACGAAGATGAATTCCCGGATGCCGGCCGCACGGGCCTCGTCGATCGCGTACTGGATCAGGGGACGGTCGACGAGGGTCATGATCTCCTTCGGGACGGATTTCGTCGCCGGCAGGAACCGGGTTCCCAATCCTGCAACCGGAAAGATCGCCTTCGTCACGCGCTTCGCCATAGTCACCGTCTCCAAATGATCAGCCGGGCTTGCCCAGTTGCCGAGTCCTGTCCGGGGCGGACCGGACGCCGGCACTATTCACCCCTTGTATGTCCGTCTCATGGCATGAACCGGACGGCCCTGTCTATCTGCGCCGAAGCAGGGGTTCCCTAGCCGGAAGGAGTTCCCCGCAGCGGAGCCACGCGTGCCGCTTCCTGCGCCACCCGCGATCTGAAACCGCGCAGTCTCACGACTTGTTCCTCCCGGTCCGCCCGTCCGAAGAGGCCACCGGATTGCACCCAGTATCCCATCGGATCGAACCAGGCGCGGTGCGGCCGGGCGGTGGGCGACAGCAGCAGAAGGGTCACGTCATGACCGTGCTCCGCGAGACGCGCGGCCTCTTCATGACGCTGCCGCGCCTGCCAGGATCGGCCCGCGACGACGACATGGCCGCGCCGCCTGCGGTCGGGCCGGTAGGGCAGGAACGGGCTACGCGCATCCTCGATCGGCGGAACGGGCTCCAGCGTCGCGTCGAGCCCATCGGCCCAGCCTTCGTCGAAGGTCCGCAGGAGACGGCCCACGTCCCGCGGCTCGATCCGCCCGGCCACCATGTGCGCCAGAAGGCCCGCCCTGCGCTCCGCCCGTTCCCGCCGCCCGATGGGAGAAATCGTCTCGCGCCGGCTGTGGCGCCGCAGGAACAGCGCAAGGCTGGCGCCCACGTCGAACAGGCTCAGCGGAACGCGGTCGGCCCTGCGCCGCTCGCTCGGCGCCACGCCGTGCAGCACCTGCGCCAGCGGCACGGCGGCGGTCAGCGCGCCGGTCGCCGCCAGCCGCATGTCGAGATCCGTCTCGTCGAGATAGAAGCGGTAGGCCGGATCGAACCCGTTCACCTCCTGGAGCGCGGACCGGCGGAAGGCCATGTTCGTCCCCTCGGTCTTGATCGCGCGCCCTTCGGAGGTCGCGACGATGCGCGGCTCCATCCCCTCCAGCGGAATCGGCCGCGGGTCCGCGTCCGGCCCGATGTCGGACAGCCGGTGCTGGTAGCTCAGCCCGTTGCGCCCGCGGACATAGCCGGTCGCCGCCGAGACCCGGTCGTCCTCGAAGACCTCCGCCAGATGCTCGAGCCACAGCGGCTCCGCCGCGGCGTCGTCGTCGATGAACGCGACCACCTCGCCCGCCGCCTGCGCGATGCCCGCGTTGCGCGCCGCCGAAACGCCTGGTTCGTCGAAGGCCACCACCTTGACCCGGTCGAAGAGCGCGGGGCTCCGGTCGATCCTCAGCCGCGCGTCGCGATCGGCCACCACGACGATCTCGAAGTCATCGTGGCTCTGCCGCACCAGCGAGGCGAGGCAGGTCATCAGCTGGTCCGGCCGGCCGCGGCTGACCACGACCACGCTGACGGGAAGCCCCGTCACGCGATCCCCGCGGCCTCGAGCATCGCCTCGATCCGGGGCACGTCCTCGGGGTTGTTCAGCTCCCAGAAGGGGCGGCCGCGGGCGTCCACCTCGACGCAGGTCAGGTGCACGCCGCGCTCCAGAAAGCGCAGCTGTTCCAGCCCCTCGAGCTGTTCCAGCGGCCCCGGCGGCCAGAGCGGATAGGCCGCCAGCGCCGAGGGCCGGTAGGCATAGACGCCCACATGGTGCCAGACCGGCGTCGGGTCGCCGTCCGGATAATCTCGCCCGGTATAGGGAATCACTTCCTTGGAGAAATAGAGCGCGGCCCGCTCCGCGCCGAACACCGCCGTCGTGCCGCCCACGCGCCCCGCCGCCCGATCCTCGCGAAAGCCCCTCAGCGCGCGCCCGTCGCAGCGCAGCACCGGCGTCGCCACCTCGGCCACCGGATGGGCGGCGAGATCGGCGATCAACGCCTCCACGAACCAGGGCGGCGTCAGCGGCGCGTCGCCCTGCAGGTTCACCACGATGTCATAGCCGCCGCCCAGCGCGTCCAGCGCCTCGGCCACCCGCTCCGTCCCGTTGCGCGCGGCCTCGGAGGTCATCACCACCTCGGCGCCGAAGCCCTCGGCCTCGGCCCGGATCCGGTCGTCGTCGGTCGCAACGACCACGCGGTCCGCGCCCGCGACCGCCTGGGCCGCGTCCCACGACCGGCGGATCAGGGTCTTCGCGGCACCTGTCGCGCCGCGCAGGGGGACCAGCGGCTTGCCGGGATAGCGCTGGGAGGCATAGCGCGCGGGGATCACGATGAGCGTGGCCATGGATCAGCCCGCCTTCAACTCCACGCCAGGGGCGTAGGCGATGAAGAAAGGGTTGCCGAAGCCCGGCTTGCCATAAGCCAGCGGCTCTTCCGGCGCGTCGAAGCGCACGACATGCCCGCCCGCGCCGCGCAGCACGGCATCGCCCGCCGCGGTGTCCCATTCCATCGTCCGCCCGAGGCGGGGATAGAGGTCGGCCTCGCCCGTCGCCACGAGGCAGAACTTCAGCGACGAGCCCGCCGAGGTCATGTCGCGCACCGAGTATTGCGCGATATAGGCATCGGTCGCGGCGTCGCGGTGGGATTTCGACGCCACCACCATCAGGGCCGAATTGTCAGGGTTCGACACACCGATCTCCCGCTCATCTCCGGGGGCATCCTTCACGAAGGCACCGGTCTCCTCGACGGACCGGCCATCCGCGCGCGTGTAGAAGAGCCGCCCCTTCGCGGGGGCAAAGACCACGCCCCGGGTCGGCACGCCGTCCTCCACCAGCGCGATATTGACGGTGAAGTCGCCGCGCCGGTTGATGAACTCCTTCGTTCCGTCCAGCGGGTCGACGATGAAGAAGGTCGCGGCCGTCACGTCATGGCTCTCGGCCTGCTCCTCGGTCACCAGCGCGATATCAGGAAAGGCCGCGCGCAATCCGGCGGCGATATGGGCATCGGCGGCCTCGTCGGCGGCGGTGACGGGGCTGTTGTCGCTCTTGGTCATCACCTCGAAATCGGGACCGTCGTAGATTTCCATGATCCGGTCCCCGGCTTCGAGCGCGAGCCGCCGCATTTCCCTCACAATCGCCGCGTATTCCATGCAAAGACCTTTCCGGGCGCCTGCGCCTATTGTTGAACGTGGGGACCGCGCTCCTTATGGTGCCGGCATCCGGATTGGGCAAGGCTGGGCGGCTCCGCCCCGGTCACGACGGTCACGCAGCGGAGAAGCGCAAGGGAGCGCCATGTTTCACGCACCCCAGGCCAGGACCGGAGCGCAAGGGGCGCTCCGCACCTTCGAGCTGATCTATCACTCGATCGTCCGCGACCTGCGCAAGAGCCACCGGCACGCCCTCATCGGACTGCTGCTCAACATCCTGCAGACGATCATCCTCGTGCTCACCTTCTACCTGATGTTCGTGGTGCTCGGCCTTCGGACGTCGGCGATACGTGGTGATTTCCTGCTCTTCGTGATGACCGGCATCTTCATGTTCATCAGCCACACGAAGTCGATGAGCGCCGTCCTGGGGTCGGAGGGGCCGACCTCGGCGATGATGAAGCACAGGCCGATGAACACGATCATCGCGGTCACCTCATCGGCACTCGCGGCGCTCTACATCCAGGTGCTCTCCGCCATCGTGGTGCTGTTCCTCTACCATGCCATCATCACGCCGCTCGAGATCCATCAGCCGGTCTACTGCCTCCTGATGCTGATCCTCGCCTGGTTCTTCGGGGTCGCGGTGGGCATGGTCTTTCTGGCGATGAAGCCATGGTTCCCGGAACTGACAAGCATCCTGTCGACGATCTGGACCCGGGCCAACATGGTCGCCTCGGGCAAGATGTTCCTCGCCAACACGCTGCCCGGTTTCATGCTGGACTGGTTCGACTGGAACCCGCTGTTCCACATCATCGACCAGGTCCGCGGCTTCGCCTTCATCAACTACAATCCGCATTTCTCCAGCCTGACCTATCCGATCATCGCCAGCTTCGTCCTGCTGATGATCGGCATGATCGGCGAGAGCTATACCCGCAAGAAAGCGTCCGTTTCCTGGAGTGCCGGCAAATGATCCGCATGATGGCCCTGTTTCTGTTCCTGCTCCCCGCCGCCGTGGCGGCCCAGGAGTTTCCCGCGCGCTACAACGTGACCGGCGTGGCATCGGACGATGTTCTCAACGTCCGCGCAGGCCCGGGCGCCTCACATCCGATCATCGGCGAACTGGCACACGACGCCGTGGATGTGGAGGTCGTGGCCCGCGCCGACGGGGCGGACTGGGGCCTCGTGAACGTGGGAGAACGCTCCGGCTGGGCGTCTCTGGCATTCCTCGCGCGTCAGCCCGGCGAGTGGAACTCGGCCCCCACCGCCATCACCAGCTGTTTCGGCACCGAACCGTTCTGGGACATCACCGGCCTGAACGGCACGCTCGATCTCCGGAACTTCGGGGAGCCCGTCTTCTCGGCCCCGACCTCGGGGCCGATGGCCGCGCCATGGGCCGGTCGTCTCGGCGTCACCGCAAGCGGGCCGGACGGACATCTCTCCGTCGTCGTCCGGGGCGAATCCTGCAACGACGGCATGTCGGACCAGGCCTACGGTCTCTCGGCCACGGTCATTTCGGAGGTCGAAGGTGCATCGGAGATGTGGCTCGGGTGCTGCTCGGTCGGACGCTGAGGGCTCAGGGATCGACCACGCGCAGCGTCAGGTTGATCCGCCCGCCACCCTCGAGCAGCGTGGAGCTTCCCGGTCTGATCCGGTCGATCCCGTGATAGACCAGGCGTGCCGGCCCCCCCATCACCGCGACATCGCCCGAGCGCAGCCAGACGCTCTCGGTCCGGCCGCCGCGCGTCAGGTTGCCGATCCGGAACAGCGCCTCGTCCCCGAGCGAGATTGACAAGACGGGATGATCGAAACTGCCCTCGTCCCGGTCCTGGTGCATCCCCATCCTCGCATCGGCATCGTAGTAGTTCACGAGGCAGCACTCCGGCGCCCGCACCGTGTCGGCGACCGCCTCCCAGACTGCCAGGACCGAGGCCGGGATCGGCGGCCACGCCATGCCCTCGGGATGCCGCGGCTCGTACCGGTAGCCGCGGCGGTCGGTGATCCAGCCATAGCGTCCCGCCGCGGTCATCCGCACGCTCATCGGCCGGCCCGAGGGCGTCACGGGCCGGAACAGCGGCGCCCGCCGCACCACCTCGCGCAGGTCGGCAACCATGGCCCGTTGCGCTTCGGGCGTCAGGAACCCCTCGTGGATCGCCACGTCGCGGACGGTCAGCGTGGGTCCTTGCGTCATCCTCACCCCCTGTCCCGGACGGGACACTTTTGCAACATCGGGTGCGGTCCGGGCCGTTGCAGCCCCTCGGACCCCTGCCTATATACCCGCGAGATCGGCGGTCCGACAGCGGTCCGCCCCAAACCATCCCGGCCACGGGCGCCATTCTGGGCCCGGACCGTTCAAACCGCCTGAAGAGAGGGATTTGAGAGACATGGCCAAAGTCATCGGGATCGACCTCGGCACCACGAACTCCTGCGTCGCCATCATGGACGGCAGCCAGGCCCGCGTGATCGAGAACGCGGAAGGGGCGCGCACCACGCCCTCCATCGTCGCCTTCACGGAAAACGAGCGCCTCGTCGGCCAGCCCGCCAAGCGGCAGGCAGTGACCAACCCGGAAAACACGATCTTCGCCGTCAAGCGCCTGATCGGCCGCCGCACCACGGATGCCGAGGTGACGAAGGACCAGAAGATCGTCCCCTACAACATCATCGACGGCGGCAACGGCGACGCCTGGGTCGAGGCGCGCGGCGAGAAATACTCGCCGAGCCAGATCAGCGCCTTCATCCTGCAGAAGATGAAGGAAACCGCCGAGAGCTATCTCGGCGAAGAGGTGACGCAGGCCGTCATCACCGTGCCCGCCTATTTCAACGACCAGCAGCGCCAGGCCACGAAGGACGCGGGCAAGATCGCCGGTCTCGAGGTCCTGCGCATCATCAACGAGCCGACCGCCGCCGCGCTGGCCTACGGTCTCGACAAGAAGGAATCGAAGACCATTGCCGTCTACGACCTCGGCGGCGGCACCTTCGACATCACCATCCTCGAGATCGACGACGGCCTCTTCGAAGTGAAGTCCACCAACGGGGACACGTTCCTCGGGGGCGAGGATTTCGACATGCGGATCGTCAACTACCTCGCCGACGAGTTCAAGAAGGAGCACGGCGTCGACCTGACGAAGGACAAGATGGCGCTTCAGCGCCTGAAGGAAGCCGCCGAGAAGGCCAAGATCGAGCTCAGCTCCTCCAGCCAGACCGAGATCAACCAGCCGTTCATCTCGATGGACAAGAACACCGGCACGCCGCTGCACATGGTCATGAAGCTGACCCGCGCGAAGCTCGAAAGCCTCGTGGGCGACCTGATCAAGAACTCGATCAAGCCCTGCCAGGCGGCGCTGAAGGACGCGGGCCTCTCGGCCTCGGACATCGACGAGGTGGTGCTCGTCGGCGGCCAGACCCGGATGCCGAAGGTCGTGGAAGAGGTGACGAAGTTCTTCGGCAAGGAGCCGCACAAGGGCGTCAACCCGGACGAGGTCGTGGCCATGGGCGCGGCGATCCAGGCCGGCGTGCTGCAGGGCGACGTCAAGGACGTGGTGCTGCTCGACGTCACGCCGCTGAGCCTCGGGATCGAGACACTGGGCGGCGTCTTCACCCGGCTGATCGACCGCAACACCACGATCCCGACGAAGAAGAGCCAGATCTTCTCCACCGCCGAGGACAACCAGAACGCGGTGACGATCCGGGTCTTCCAGGGCGAGCGCGAGATGGCCGCCGACAACAAGATGCTCGGCCAGTTCAATCTCGAGAACATCCCGCCCGCGCCCCGCGGCATGCCGCAGATCGAGGTGACCTTCGACATCGACGCCAACGGCATCGTGTCGGTGTCCGCCAAGGACAAGGGCACCAACAAGGAGCAGAAGATCACCATTCAGGCCTCGGGCGGCCTGTCGGACGACGACATCGAGCGCATGGTGAAGGACGCCGAAGAGAACGCGGACGCCGACAAGAAGCGCCGCGCCCTCGTCGAGGCGCGCAACCAGGCAGAAAGCCTCATCCACTCGACCGAGAAGTCGATGGAAGAGCATTCCGACAAGGTCGACCCGACAACGATCGAGGCGATCGAGCTTGCGATCGCGGCGCTGAAGGACGACCTCGAGACGGAGAATGCCGACAAGATCAAGTCGGGCATCCAGAACGTCACCGAGGCCGCGATGAAGCTGGGCGAGGCGATCTACAAGAGCCAGGCCGAGACCGGAGAGGACGGCCCGTCCGAGGCCGACCGCGGCCCGGGCGAGGACGACATCGTCGATGCCGATTTCGAAGATCTGGATGACGACAAGCGCAAGTAAGCGCGGCTGAACCCGGGCGAGACCGGCCCGCTCCTGCGCGGGCCGGTCTTTGCGTTCCCGCCAGAAAGGGGACTGAAGTAGATGGCGAAACGCGATTTCTACGACGTGCTCGGGGTGGCCCGCGGGGCTTCGCCCGACGAGATAAAGAAGGCCTACCGGACCAAGGCCAAGGAACTCCATCCCGACCGCAACGCGGACAACCCGGATGCCGAGGCCAGGTTCAAGGAGGTCAACGAGGCCTACGAGGCCCTGAAGGACCCCGACAAGAAAGCCGCTTATGACCGCTACGGGCATGCCGCCTTCGACGGCGGCATGGGCGGCATGGGCGCCGGCCGTCGCGGCGGCGGCCAGCAGGATTTCGCGTCGGCCTTCTCCGACGTCTTCGACGATCTCTTCGGCGATTTCATGGGCGGGCGCCCCGGCGGCGGCCGCAACCGGGCGACCCGCGGCAACGACCTGCGCTACAACCTGCGGATCAATCTCGAGGACGCCTATTCGGGCCTCCAGAAGACGATCACCGTGCCGACCGCCGTGCCCTGCACCGTCTGCAACGGCACCGGAGCCGAGGGCGGCGCGGAGCCCGCCACCTGTCCGACCTGCTCGGGCATGGGCAAGGTGCGCGCACAGCAGGGCTTCTTCACGGTCGAGCGCACCTGCCCCACCTGCAACGGCGTGGGCCAGACCATCAAGAACCCCTGCAACACCTGCCACGGCGCGGGTCGGGTGGAGAAGGAACGCCAGCTTTCGGTCAACATCCCCGCCGGGGTGGAGACGGGCACCCGCATCCGTCTGGCCGGCGAGGGCGAGGCCGGACTGCGCGGAGGGCCCGCGGGCGATCTCTACATCTTCATCGAGGTGAAGGAGCACGAGCTCTTCCAGCGCGACGGGCAGCATCTCTTCTGCCGGGTGCCCGTGTCGGTGGCGACCGCGGCGCTGGGCGGCGACATCGAGGTGCCGACCATCGACGGCGGCCGCAGCCGGGTAAAGATCCCCGAGGGCAGCCAGACCGGCCGCCAGATGCGCCTGCGCAGCAAGGGCATGCCCGCGCTGCGCGGGGCAGGATCCGGCGACATGTTCATCGAACTGGCGGTGGAGACCCCGGTGAACCTCTCGGCGCGGCAGAAGGAGCTTCTGCGCGAATTCGAGAAACTCTCGGAGAGCAACAACCCGCAGAGCTCGTCCTTCTTCTCCTCGGTCAAGAATTTCTGGGACCAGATGAAGGGATGACGGGTTTCGCCGCGCTGCGCGCGGCGACCCGCCGGGGGGCGCTGCCCCCCGGACCCCCCGGAGTATTTCCGGCCAGATGAATGAGAATTCGGGGCACCGGCGTTAACCGTTGCGCAAGAGGTGCGGCGCTAGCATGGCGCCATGACCCGCCAGCTGTCCGAAGCCTCCCTGCCGCTCTTTGCCCCCGCTGCCGCCGCGGGGCAGCGCGTGGCGCCGCCGCTTCCGTCCTATATCCGCGACCACCGCAAGCGGCTGCGCGCCCGGTTTCTCGAGGGCGGCGCGGCGGCGATGCCCGATTACGAGCTCCTCGAACTGGTGCTGTTCCGGGCGATCCCCCGCGCGGATGTCAAACCCCTCGCCCGGCGCCTGCTTGACAGGTTCGGCGACCTCGGCGGCGTTCTCGCCGCCCCGATCCCCCGCCTGACCGAGGTGGAGGGGGTGGGCGAGGCGGTGTCCCTCGAGCTGAAGATCCTCGAGGCGGCGGCGCAGCGGATGCGGCGCGCCCAGGTGCTGCGCAGGCAGGTGCTGTCCTCCTGGGATGCCCTGCTCGACTACTGCCACACGATCATGGCCCACCGGGAGACGGAGGCCTTTCGCGTGCTCTTCCTCGACCGCAAGAACGTGCTGATCGCCGACGAGGCCCAGGGCGAAGGCACCGTCGATCATGTCCCCGTCTACCCGCGCGAGGTGATCAAGCGCGCGCTGGAACTGGGGGCTTCGGCCCTTATCCTCGTGCACAATCATCCCTCGGGCGACCCGACCCCGAGTGCGGCGGATATCGACATGACGGCACAGATCGCCCGCGCCGCGGAGGCGCTGGGGATCACGATCCACGATCACCTCGTGATCGGCAGGTCGCGTGAGCTGAGCTTTCGATCGGAGGGGTTGCTGTGACCCTCGCGGGCGCGTTCCGCCGCGGTGTCGCTCTGCCCGTCATGCTGCTTGCCGGGGGTCGTCCGCGGCGCATGCGCCTGCATCGGCCGCCGCGCCGCCCGGTTCAGCCTTCGACCCAGAGCTCGACCCTGCGGTTGATCTGGCGACCCCATTCCGTATCGTCGCATCCCATCGGCAGCGCCTCGCCGAACGCCACGGTCCGGACCCGGACCTGGCGCGGCAGACTGCCGCCCAGGGCGTCCACCAGGGCCCGCAGTACCGTCTCGGCGCGCGCGGCGGCAAGGCCGCGATTGGCCGCCGCGGGTCCGACCCCGTCGGAAAAGCCCGCGAGCATCAGCACGTCGCCGTCATGCACCCCGTCGAGGATCTCCCGCGCCAGCTGGTAGACGTTGGACCGGGACTGCGCGTCGAGCCTGGTCGAGCCCAGCTCGAATCGGAAGGTGGTGGTCAGCCTTTGCCGCGTCCCGAGGGTGCGCACCATCTGCTGCAGATCGGCGAGCCCCACCTCCGGACCGGCCTCCGCGATCGCGGCGGCGAAGCGCTCTCCCTGAGCGGCCACCGGGATCGGCTCCGTGCCCAGATCGGCGAACCCCGCGCGCCGGACGATGAACTGCGCCGGGGCGCCGCGCAGCCAGGCGACGAAGTCCGCCGCGACCGGCGGCAGCCGCCGCTCCGGCAGGTAGAGAAAGAGCGGCATCGTCAGCGGATAGTCCTCGGTCTTCAGGCTCCGGAGATCGGCCGACATGGCGCGCCCGCAGGAGCCGCTGATCGCCAGCTGCCGCGCGTCGCCGCCAAGACGATAGGGCACGATGCCGAGAGCGCCCGGATCCCGCGCCACGGCCTCGGCCACCGACAGGGCATCCGGGTGATGCACGACGCCGGGGGAGAGCTCCCTGCCGGAGAGGCGCAGCACTCGGTCGACGAAGCCCTGCACATGCCCCTCTTCCGCGGGCGGCAGGTGCAGGGTCAGCGGAATGTCGGGACCGCCGATCCGGGACCAGCTGCCCACCTCGCCCGCAAACGCGGCCGCGAGATGCGCGATGTCGATCTCGGTCCGGTCCTGCGCGGCGGAGACGACCGGCACGAGACCATCGAGCGCCACGATCCGCGCCCGCTCCGGCGCACCGAGATCGCCGAGCCCCGCCTCCAGCGCCGCCTGCCGCTCATCCGGACGAATCTCGCGCACCGCCATCGCCACGTCCGCCCGTCCCGACAGCAGGTCGGCAAAGCCGCCGTCGGTGTCGGAAAGGCGGAACTCGATCCGCAGGAGGTCGGCTTCCCTGTCGGGATCGGCCAGCACATAGTCGAAGTCGAGCGGACCGATCTCCTCGCGCCGCAGCCCGTAACCCTCGGACTGGGCGAATCCCTCGACCAGCGCAGGCAGCAGGACCTCGCCCATGCGCGCCGTACCCACGAGCCGCCACCGGGCACCGGCCTCCGGATCGGGACAGCCGACGCCTTCGCAGGTGACGCCGGAATACGCCATGGTCACAGGACCCGCCGCGGTCTCGACCCGCAGATAGGTGCCGTCAAAGCCGAGGTACCGACCGGACACGACGATCCCGCCGCCCTCGCTCGACAGGGTCAGCTCTTCGGCGACGGAGGGGGACGCGCAAAGACAGAGCGCGGCGAGAAGACCCGCCGCGCATCCTGTCTTGGGGATTCTGAACCTCGCTTGGCGGGCTGTCATCTCGCCGCGAGTGTCAGGTCCTCGAGCATCGTGTTCAAGACCACAAAATCACCCACGGCGTCGCAGCCCGGCAGCGTCATCACGAGATCGAGCGCGGAAGGGGCCGAGCCGGGTCTGATCTGGATCGACTGGGCCGAGACCTCGCGGCCACAGCTCGCCTCGGTGATCTCCGCCTCGACGGTCAGGAGCACCTCTCCGCCCCTCTGGACCGTGGCCGAGGGGAAGGTGTAGACCTCCGCAAAGAGCGGGGCGGGGCCGCTGCCGTCCCCGAGGCGGGTCAGGAAGCCGCCTTGCCCGGCAATGGCCTGCTCCTCCGCCCGGGCGGAAGCGAGCCAGACGTGGCCCTCGTCGCCGTAGTTCGCGCCGAATTCGCGGGCATGAAGCTGGAGCGACGCATCGCCCTGCCACTGCAGCACGGCGCGGTCGTAGTTCGCGAGCGCAGGCACCTCGACGGCGGCGACAGCACCGTCGCCGTCATTCGCGAAGGAGGCGATGAAGATCGCCGTCGTGTCGAGCGCGGGCACATCGGCCTCGACGCGGCCGCTGGCGTCGGTGGAAAGGGTGAACATCATACCCTGATGGTGCAGCGTGACCTGGGTCTCCGGGTGGCACGGCGCAGAGAGCGTCAGGGTCACCATCGCCGCCCGTCCGGCCACCGCGTCCATCGTGGTGGCACAGGCTTCGGCCTGGGGCGTCGCGGCCATCGAGGCGGGGGTGGCGGGAATGAGGTCGCCCGCGCGGCTCGCCAGACCGGTCACCAGCGACGCGATCTCGAACGGATCGGGAAGGCCGCCCGCGGCGAGGTTCCCCGGTACCGGGACCTCGTCCGAGGCCGGTGCATCGGCGCCCGGCCCGGCCGCCACGGGCGCGACCTCGGCATCATCGGGCGCAGCGGCATCGGGCGCGCGGTCGGACGGGGGCGCGGAAAGGAAGCGAATCGCCGGAAGTTCGTCGGCGGTGGCATCCGCCCCGGCCTCTGCAGTCGCTTCCGGCTCCATGGGCGCCCCTGCGGCAGGTTCCTCCTCGGCGGGCTCGACGAAGTTCGGATCCTCTGCGAGGCCAGCCATCGCGGGGGGCGTCTCGATGGGGGGAGAGACGGGCCCGCCGAGGTCATCGCCCTCGATCACGGGCACGTCGGTGCCGAACCGGGCCGCCATGACGTCGCCGTTCTGCATCACGAAGCCGATGGACAGAGCCACCCCGAAGGTACCGCCGGCCATGGCGATCTTGCGAATCCGAGACATGGACTGTCTCCCCTGAACCTCGTTCGGGAGACACGATCCGCTCTGCCTGTGGCCTCAACAGGACGGCACGGCGGAATTCCTGCGTCGGAAATCGGGCACGAAGGTGGTCGACGGTCGGACGTGGCGGCGCGCCGGGCGGCGCACCGCCTGCTGGTCAGGCGAGGCGGCCGTGACAGTGCTTGAACTTCCTGCCCGATCCGCAGGGGCAAGGATCATTGCGTCCGGGATTGCCCCATGTGGTCGGGTCGTCCTCGACGAAGCCCGCCGCCGCGGCCTCCGGGGCCGCAGCCGCAGCTCCGGCCGCGCCGGCGCCCACGGGTTCGGGCGTCGCCTGTTTCGCGGCCTGCTGCATCTGGCGTTGCTGGGCGAGGAGGCGCTGCATCATCGCCTGCTGCTCCTCCTCGGTCATCGGACGGATCTGGGCGAGCTTCTCCGTCACCTCGGCGCGCAGCCCGTCGAGCAGGCTTTCGAAGAGCTGGAAGGCCTCGGTCTTGTACTCGTTCAGCGGGTCACGCTGGGCATAGCCGCGGAACCCGACGACCGAGCGCAGATGCTCCAGCGTCAGCAGATGATCCCGCCATTTCTGGTCGATGGTCTGCAGCAGCACCTGCTTCTCGATGTTGCGCATCGTCTCCGGACCGAAGGCCGTGGCCTTCTCCTCCATGAACTTGTCGCTCTCGGCCTCGAGCCACTCGCGCATGACCTCCTCGTCGACGCCGTCCTCCTGCGCCTTGGTGATCACGGGCACGTCGATCCCGAGATGCTTGATCACATCGGCATAGAGCGCCTCGGTCTCCCACTGGTCGGCGTAGGAGTTGGGCGGCATGTGCTCGATCACGAGATCCTCGATCAGCTGGTAGCGCATGTCCCGGGCGATCTCGCTGACGTCCTCGGCCTCCATGATCTCCCGGCGCTGGGCAAAGATCACCTTGCGCTGGTCGTTCATCACGTCGTCGAACTTCAGGAGCTGCTTGCGGATGTCGAAGTTGCGCGCCTCGACCTTGCCCTGCGCGCGCTCGAGGCTCTTGTTCACCCAGGGGTGCACGATCGCCTCGCCCTCCTTCATGCCCAGGCCCGACAGGACCTTGTCGAGCCGCTCGGATCCGAAGATGCGCATCAAGTCGTCCTCGAGGCTCAGGAAGAACGAGGACCGCCCCGGATCGCCCTGCCGGCCCGACCGGCCGCGCAGCTGGTTGTCGATCCGCCGGCTCTCGTGCCGTTCGGTGGCGAGCACGTAGAGCCCGCCCGCGGCGAGCACGTTCTTCTTGTCTTCCTCGTGCTCCGCCTCGATCCGCTTGCGGACCGCGTCGGGATCGGCCTCGGGATCGGCGGCCAGCGCCTCCAGAACCTTCATCTCGACATTGCCGCCAAGCTGGATGTCGGTGCCGCGCCCCGCCATGTTCGTGGCGATGGTCACCGCGCCCGGCTTGCCCGCCTCGGCGATGATCTGCGCCTCCTGCTCGTGCTGGCGCGCGTTCAGCACGTTGTGCGGGATCTCGGCCTTCTGGAGAAGCTGGCTCAGCGCCTCGGACTTCTCGATCGAGGTCGTGCCCACGAGGATCGGCTGGCCCTTGGCGTGGGCCTCGCGGATCGCCTTGAGGATGCCGTCATACTTCTCCGTCGTGGTCCGGTAGACCTGATCGTCCTCGTCCTGCCGCGCGATGGGCTTGTTCGTCGGCACCTCGACCACGCCGAGGCCATAGATCGACTGGAATTCCTCCGCCTCGGTCGAGGCCGTGCCGGTCATGCCCGCCAGCTTGTCGTAGAGGCGGAAATAGTTCTGGAACGTCACCGACGCGAGCGTCACGTTCTCCGGCTGGATCGCGCAGCCTTCCTTGGCCTCGATCGCCTGGTGCAGACCGTCCGACAGGCGCCGGCCCACCATCATCCGCCCGGTGAACTCGTCGATCAGCACAACCTGCCCGTCGCGCACGATGTAGTCCTTGTCCTTCTGGAACAGGACATGGGCGCGCAGGCCCTGGTTGACGTGGTGCACCACGGTGGTCGATTCGGGATCGTAGAGCGACTGCTCCTCCGGCAGCAGCCCCGCCGCCCGGAGACGCCGCTCGAGGAACTCGTTGCCCTCGTCGGTATAGGTGACGTTGCGCGTCTTCTCGTCGAGCTCGTAATGCTCGGGCGTCAGCTCGGGAATGATCTTGTCGATCTTGACGTAAAGCTCGCTGCGGTCCTGGCTGGGGCCCGAGATGATCAGCGGCGTCCGGGCCTCGTCGATCAGGATCGAGTCGACCTCGTCCACGATGGCGAAGTTGTGCCCCCGCTGGGTCATCTGGTTCAGCTCGGACTTCATGTTGTCGCGCAGGTAGTCGAAGCCCAGCTCGTTGTTCGTGGCATAGGTCACGTCGGCCTTGTAGGCCGCGCGCTTCTCGTCCTCGGGCTGCTGCGGCACCACGACGCCCGTGGTCAGGCCGAGCGCGCCGTAGACCTTGCCCATCCATTCCGCGTCGCGGCGGGCGAGGTAGTCGTTGACGGTGACGATGTGCACGCCCTTGCCCGTCAGCGCGTTGAGATACGCCGGGAAGGTCGCCACGAGCGTCTTCCCTTCGCCGGTCTTCATCTCGGAGATGTTGCCCTGATGCAGGAAGATGCCGCCCATCAGCTGCACGTCGAAGGCGCGCAGGCCCAGCGCCCGCCGCGCCGCCTCGCGGCAGTTGGCGAAGGCCTCGGGCAGGAGCGCGTCGAGGCTCTCCCCCGACATCGCCCGCTTGGCGAGCGCTTCGGTCTTGTCCTTCAATCCCTGGTCCGACAGGGCCTGGAACTCTGGTTCCAGGGCATTGATCTTCTCGATCAGCGGGCGGGTGGCCTTGACCTTGCGGTCGTTCGGCGACCCGAAAACCTTCTTGGCAATACGTCCGAGCATGGTCTCTCTCTTCAGGCCGCGCGCAATGCGTCGAGCGGCTGTCTGTCTCGTGAGAGGAGGCCTGTTGCCCCTTGCGGGCACGGCCCATAGAAGAAGGCCAGAGAGGCCCCCCCCGGAGCCTGCAAGGGTAGGTAAGGGGGGGACAACACACTGTCAACGTCGCGCCCCGCCGCGGCAGATCAAGGACGCTCCGTGACCTATCCCATGACCCGCACCGCGATCTCCCTCCGCACGCTCCTTCTTGCCACGGCCTTGGCCGCCGTCACGGCGGCCCCCGGGCTGGCCCAGAGCGCGGATGACGTGGTGGCCACCGTGGACGGAACCGACATCACGCTCGGCGAGATGATCGTGGCGCGAAGCCAGCTTCCGCAGCAATACCAGCAGCTTCCGCCCGAAGTGGTGTTCGACGGCCTGCTCCAGCAGCTGATCCAGCAGCAGCTTCTCGCGGATGCGCTGGACGAGGTGCCGCCCCGCGTCGGCATCGCGCTGAAGAACGAGGAGCGCAGTCTGCGCGCCGGCGAGGAAGTGACCCGCGTGGCCGAGGAGGCCGTGACCGAGGAAGCGCTGCAACAGGCCTATGAGGCGCGCTTCGCCGAGACCGATCCGGTGACGGAGTACAACGCCAGCCACATCCTCGTGGAGACCGAGGAAGAGGCGCAGGCGCTGGTGGAGGAAGCCCGCGCAGAGGGCGCCGATTTCGCTGCACTGGCCCGCGAGAACTCCACCGGCCCCTCCGGCCCGTCGGGCGGCGAACTGGGCTGGTTCGGCCCCGACGCCATGGTCGCCCCCTTCCAGGAGGCCGTCGCCGCGATGGAACCCGGCACCGTCTCGGAGCCGGTGCAGACCCAGTTCGGCTGGCACGTCATCCGGCTGAACGAGACCCGGATCGCCGAGGCGCCGCCCCTCGAGGCGCTGCGCACGGAACTGACCCAGCAGCTGCAGAGCGAGGCCGTCGAGGCGCGGCTCGAGGCGCTGGAAGAGCGGGCCGAGATCAGCCGGCCGGAGACCGGGGCGTTCGACCCGATGGTCCTTGGCGACCTCTCGATCCTCGAGAACTGACGCCATGGCCGTCTCGCCGCTGGCGCCGGAGTCCTTTCCCGTCATGGCCCCGGTCGCCGGGGTCCGCTTCGCCTCCGCCGAGGCCCATGTCCGCTACGCGAACCGGCGCGACGTGATGCTCGTGCATCTCGCGCCGGGCACGGCGGTGGCGGGGGTGTTCACGACCTCCGCCACCCGCTCCGCCCCGGTGCGCGACTGCGAGGAGAAGCTCGGCGGAGATCCGTCACCGGGCGCCGCGATCCTCGTGAACTCGGGCAATTCCAACGCCTTTACCGGCCGGGCGGGAGAGGAGGCGGTGGCCGAGCTGACCCGGCGCGTGGCCGAGGTGCTGGAGGTCCCGCAGGCGCGCGTCTTCACCGCCTCCACCGGCGTGATCGGCGAACCTCTTCCCCATGAGCGCATCGCGGCGAAACTGCCGGACCTCGCCGCCGCCCTCGCCGAGGACGGAATCGAGGGCGCGGCGCGGGCGATCATGACCACTGACACCTTCCCCAAGGCCGCCATGGCCGAGGTGGAGGCGGACGGCGGGACGGTGCGGATCGCCGGCATCGCCAAGGGCTCGGGCATGATCGCGCCCGACATGGCCACCATGCTCGTCTACCTTTTCACGGATGCGAAGATCGCGCAGCCCGACCTTCAGGCGCTGGTCAAGGCGCAGTGCGATCTGACGTTCAACTGCATCACGGTGGACAGCGACACCTCCACGTCGGACACGCTGATCATGGCGGCGACGGGCGCTTCGGGCATCGACGTGACCGACAGCGTCGCCTTCAACGACGCCCTGCATGCCGTGATGCTGGATCTCGCGCACCAGGTCGTCCGCGATGGCGAGGGGGCGACGAAATTCGTCGAGGTGCGCGTTTCGGGCGCAGCGACCGACGCCGACGCGCGTCGCGTGGCCCGCGCCATCGCCGACAGCCCGCTGGTCAAGACCGCCATCGCCGGAGAGGACCCGAACTGGGGCCGTATCGTCATGGCCGTGGGAAAATCGGGCGCGATGGCCGACCGCGACCGCCTGTCGATCCGGCTGGGAGACATCCTCGTCGCGGAGAACGGCTTTCGCGCGCCGGGCTACACCGAGGATCAGGGCGCGGCATACATGAAGCGGCAGGAGATCGTCATTGCCGTGAACATGGGGCTTGCCGGGGGAATGGCGACCATGTGGACCTGCGACCTGACCCACGCCTACATCTCGATCAACGCGGATTACCGGTCATAGGATGGAGGAGACCTCCCCTCCCGCCCGGGTGGTTCTGGTGGCGGCCGTCGCGCTCATCGACGCAGACGGCCGTGTCCTGCTGGCGCAGCGTCCCGAGGGAAAATCCATGGCGGGGCTGTGGGAGTTTCCCGGCGGCAAGGTCGAACCGGGCGAAACCCCGGAGGCGGCGCTGATCCGCGAGCTCGACGAGGAGCTGGGGATCGCCACCTGGAACAGCTGCCTCGCACCGCTGACCTTCGCCAGCCACGGCTACGAGAGCTTCCACTTGCTGATGCCGGTTTTCGCGTGCCGCCGCTGGGAGGGGCAGCCGCAAAGCCGCGAAGGGCAGGAGCTGGCCTGGGTGCGACCCGCCGATCTGCGGCGATACCCGATGCCACCGGCGGATCTGCCGCTGATTCCCGTCTTGCGCGACTGGCTCTGACGCTGCCCGGCAGCAAGGGGACTGTTGCCGCACGAGCCGGATTTGCCGGGAATGTGACGAATATGCGTGCGAGTTCTCTCGAAATTGTATCCGGATGCTCGTCTTTGAGACATCGGATTCAGGAATTGCCGACTATATTGGAACCAGTCCCTGTCTTGGTCGCCCCCGGAGGCCCCATGTTGAAAACGATCCTGATCGGCACCTGCGTTTCCATTCAGGGCGTCGTCGAACGCACCCTCGCGAACGGCCTCGTGGTCGTCCGCGTCGGGGAGAAGACCTACACCGGCCGCGCCATCCCCGCCCGCCCCTCCTGAGGCGCGTCCTTCCCCGACGCGCGTAGGCCGCGCTGAAACCCGACCTGCGACCGGGCCCTCTCCTGCGCGCGCTTTCTCACTGCTTCCCCAACGAAAAAGGGCGCCGGTGACGCCAGCCCTTTGCATTTCGTGTTGCAGTTCGATCGGAGAATCTGTCGCTCGGCCCACTGATCAAGGACGGGTGGCGAGGAATGCCTCCCGAATATGTCTTCGGGAGCCCTTGGCGACCATAAGCGCAGCATGGACGGAGGCCGTGCGGACAAACCTGCCGCTCGCTTCCTCTCCAGCTTTGAACACTAAAGCAGCAGTCCGAGCCGGGAAAGGGTCAGTCGTGACTGCCGGCACAGCGATTCATTCCTGCCGCCTCGATAGTAGCTCAACGCGATGATCGCGCCGTATAGAGCCCAACCCTTCGCCCTGAGCCAGTCGCTATCATCCAGATTCAGGTGGTCGCGGAACGCCGCGCGCGCCGATGGATCGATCCAGAACCACGCGGTCGCGTGGTCGGCTGCGGGATCGCCCACCGCCGACAATCCCCAGTCTATGACGCCACTCAAGACGCCGTCCCGGACAATCAGATTGTCAGCCTTGAGATCGCCATGCAGCCAGACGGGCGGCCGAGAAGACTCCTCGGCGCAGGCCTTGTCCCAAAGCGCATGGGCACCTTGCGCATCTATCTCGTCGGCAACGATGTCGATGGCGGGCAGCGTCGCCTCGGTCAGGGCGCTCAGCGCGACACCCCGCCTGCTATTGCTCGCGCCTGCCGGCGGTGCGCCGTCGGTATCCTTCAGGTGCAGTGCTTTCAGGAAATCTGCGAGGGCGAAGGCCGCGCCCTGCCAATCGGCCAGATGCTCGGGAATGGCGGTCTGGCCCTTGATCCAGTCAAGGACGCCGAAGCTGAAGGCAAGGCCAGCCTCAGCGCGTCCACGGAACCTCAACGCCGGCACCTCGAGCGGCAAGCCTTGAAGACGCGGAAGCCAGTCGAGCTCCTTTGAAATTAGAGCTACGGCAGAGGGGCGTCGGGGCACCCTGACCGACAATCGGTCACCAAGCCGGAAAATCGCGTTGTCCGTCCCCGATGACGCGATGCGCCGAAGCGGAAGGCCGGCCCATTGAGGCGCCTGCGCTCGGATCAGGCCCGCGACAAAGGTCTCGTCTACGGGAATTTCGTCGGGATGTGGTGTCATGGCTGTTGTGCTGGTCAGATTTGGCAACATCGGTCGCCCCTTGGGCAAGGCCTCAAGGGTCCGAAGCGGTCGGTGCCCTCTGACCTTTCGTCCTCGCCTGCAACACGAAATGCAAAGGGCGCCGGTCACGGCGCCCTTTGCTGTTTGTCTCTTCCGCAGGTGAAGGATCAGAGCGTGCGCTCGACCTCTTCCCGCTCAAAGATCTCGATGACATCGCCGGGACGGATGTCTTCGTAATTGTCGAAGGCCATGCCGCATTCCTGGCCGGACTGCACCTCGTTGACTTCGTCCTTGAAGCGCTTGAGCGTCTTGAGCGTGCCCTCGTGGATCACCACGTTGTCCCGCAGCAGGCGCACGCCCGCCGACCGGCGCGCGATACCCTCGGTCACGAGACAGCCCGCGACGTTGCCGACGCCCGAAACCTTGAAGACCTGCTTGATCGTCGCATAGCCGATGAAGTTCTCGCGGACCTCGGCAGACAGCAGTCCCGAGGCCGCCGCCTTCACGTCGTCCACGAGATCGTAGATCACCGAATAGTACCGGATCTCCACGCCCTTCTGGTTCGCCGTGTTCCGGGCCGAGGCATTGGCCCGCACATTGAAGCCCATGATCGGCGCGTTCGACGCCTCGGCGAGGCCCACGTCCGTCTCGGTGATCGCGCCGACGCCGGAGTGCAGCACGCGCACGCGCACCTCCTCGTTGCCGATCTTGGCCATGGCCTGGACGATCGCCTCGGCAGACCCCTGCACGTCGGCCTTCACCAGGATCGGAAGCTCCGCCACGTTCTCGTCCGCCTTGGCCTTCGCCATCAGCTGCTCGAGCGTGGTCGCCGCCCCGGCCGCCGCGCGCTTTTCCTTCGCGGCGTTGGAACGGTACTCCGCGATCTCGCGTGCCTGCGCCTCGGTCTCCACGACGTTCAGGACGTCGCCCGCCTCGGGCGTGCCGTTCAGGCCCAGCACCTCGACGGGGACCGAGGGACCGGCCTCCTTGATCCGCTGGCCCTGGTCGTTCTCCATCGCGCGGACCTTGCCCCACTGCTCGCCGACGACGAAGATGTCGCCCTGCTTCAGCGTGCCGCGCTGCACGAGCACGGTGGCCACCGGCCCGCGGCCCACGTCGAGCTGCGCCTCGATCACCGCGCCGACGGCGGCCCGGTCGGGGTTCGCCTTCAGCTCGAGGATCTCCGCCTGCAGCGCGATCGCCTCCAGCAGGTCGTCGAGACCCTGCCCGGTATGGGCCGAGACCTCCACGTCCTGCACGTCGCCCGACAGCTTCTCCACGATGATCTCGTGCTGCAGAAGCCCGGTCCGGACCTTGTCGGGATCGGCGTCGTACTTGTCGATCTTGTTGATCGCCACGATCATCGGGACCTTGGCGGCCTTGGCGTGATTGATCGCCTCGATGGTCTGCGGCATGACCGCGTCATCGGCCGCCACCACCAGTACCACGATGTCCGTCACCTGCGCGCCCCGAGCCCGCATGGAGGTGAAGGCCGCGTGGCCGGGCGTGTCGAGGAAGGTCAGCGTCGAGCCGCTCTCCGTCTGCACCTGGTAGGCGCCGATATGCTGGGTGATGCCGCCGGCCTCGCCCTGCACCACGCGCGCCTTGCGGATCGCGTCGAGGATGGAGGTCTTGCCGTGGTCGACATGGCCCATGATCGTGATGACGGGCGGACGCGGCTGCAGATCGGCGGGGCTGTCCTCCTCGATCTGGATCACGTCCTCCACATCGGCATCGGAGACCCGGCGCACCTTGTGGCCGAACTCCTCGATGATCAGCTCGGCCGTGTCGGCGTCGATGGTCTGGGTCTGGGTCGCCATGATCCCGGCCTGCATCAGGGCCTTGACCACGTCAGCCACGCGCTCGGACATGCGGTTGGCCAGCTCCGAGACCATGATGGCCTCGGGAAGGCGCACCTCGCGCACGACCTTCTCGCGCTCCACAGGGCCGCCCATCGCCTTCTGGCGGGCGCGCTCCTGCTTGCGCTTCATGGCGGCGAGCGACTTCTGGCGCCCGCCCTCGCCCGACATCGCCTGGTTCAGCGTCAGCTTGCCGGCGCGGCGTCCGCCGCCGTCGTCGGCGCGGGCCTTGCCGCCCCGGGGCTTGGCGTCGTCACGGGTGTCGCGGTCGCGGTCCTTGCGGACGGACCGCGGGCCGCCCGGACCGGGCTCGCCCGGAACCGCGGCCGGATCGGCGGCGGGGGCCGCGGCCTCGGCCTTCGGACGGCGCTTCTCTTCCTCGGCACGCTTCTTCGCGTCCTCGGCCTCGCGGGCCTTGGCCATCGCGAGAGCCTTCATGCGGCGCTCGAGTTCTGCCTCCGAAATGCCTGCAGGCCGCTTCGACGGGTCGCCGCCACCCTGCGGCCCGGACGACTTCGTCCCGGCGGCGGGTTTCGAGACCACGCGCTTGCGCTTCGTCTCCACCACGACGCTCTTGGTCCGGCCGTGGCTGAAGCTCTGCTTCACGCTGCCCGACCGGGGACCACGCACACCAAGTTTGTTGTTGTCGCCGGTATCGCTCATGTAGTCGTCTGATCCTTCCGGGCAGCCCCCTGGCCGCCGCCACTTGCACGCAAGCCCTTAAGTCTTGCGGCTTCCTCTACAACACGGTCGCTGAGTCCACCAGTGCAGAGCGCGCCGTGTATCACACTTTCCCGACCGAAGGCCATGCCCAGTTCCGAGGCCGTCAGGCAATCGAAATACCGGGCCCCGGTGGGCGTCCAGAGCTTGCCCTTTCCCCGGACGGACCCGTCGCTGGCCTGGAGCAGGACGCGCACGGGCTTGTCCGCGAGCCAGCTCTTGACCTTCTCGAACCCCACCGTCGCCAGACCCGCCTTCCGCGCGAGGGCGATCAGGTCGATGACCCGTCGCACGAGCTGACGCTCGATCTCGGCGGGAAGCCCTTCGGGCACGGAGACCTTTTCTTTCGCGGCGCGGCTGAATTGCGCCTGGCCGGCCTTCTCGAGGGCCTGCCTGTCGGCGCTGACCCAGATCCCGCGTCCCGGGAGTTTCTCCAGCACATCGGGAACGATGATCCTATCTGGGGTCGCCACGAAACGGATCAAGTCCCCCTTCGGCCGGACCTCGCCCGTGACGATGCAGCGCCGCTCGCTGACCTCGCGGTCCTTCTGGCGTCCGCCCCGGCTCATTCGGACCATGCCCCCTTGATGCGCGCACCCCGACCAGTCACCGTAGGGTGGGTTTCCAACCCACCGCCTCCGTCCAAGGTGTGCGCCCGGTTCGCCAACGATCCCTCCGTCCGACCGGGGCTCAGGCCCCGGCCTCCTCCTCTGCTTCGGCGTCGGGCTCGTCGCCCTCGGCCTCGTCCTCGCCCTTCGGCATCAGGTCGTCCGGATCGACCCAGCCCAGCAGGACGCGCGCGGTCATCACCATGTCCTGCGCTTCCTCGAGGCTGACCTCGAACCGCTCGAGAATGCCGTCGTCCTTCACCCTTTGCCCGTTCTCGGTGGTCCAGCCGCCGGCCAGCTCCCAGTCGGCGCAGGTGGCGAAATCCTCCAGCGTCTTGATCCCCGACAACGCCAGCGTCAGCACCATGGCGGGCGTCAGACCCTCGAAGCCGATCAGCGCCTCCTCGACCCCCATCTCGCGGGCCTTCTCCAGCGCCAGCTTGTTCTGCGCGTCGAGATATTCGCGCGCCCGGGTCTGAAGCTCGAGCGCGGTATCCTCGTCCACGCCGTCGATCACCAGAAGCTCGTCCTGATCGACATAGGCCACCTCCTCGAGGTTGGTGAAGCCTTCGGCGACCAGAAGCTGGGCGAAGAACTCGTCGAGGTCGAGCGTGTCCATGAAGAGCTTTGTGCGCGCCTCGAATTCCTTCTGGCGGCGCTGGCTCTCCTCCTCTTCGGTCATGATGTCGATGTCGAGCCCGGTGAGCTGGCTCGCCAGCCGCACGTTCTGGCCGCGCCGGCCGATGGCGAGCGACAGCTGCTCCTCGGGCACCACCACCTCGATCCGTTCGGCATCCTCGTCGAGCACGACCTTCGACACCTCGGCGGGCTGCAGCGCGTTCACGAGGAACGTCGGCATGTCCTCGTTCCACGGGATGATGTCGATCTTCTCGCCCTGAAGCTCGTTCACCACCGCCTGTACGCGGCTGCCCCGCATCCCGACGCAGGCGCCCACCGGGTCGATGGACGAATCATAGGAGATGACGGCGATCTTGGCCCGGCTGCCCGGGTCGCGGGCCACGGCCTTGATCTCGATGACGCCCTCGTAGATCTCCGGCACCTCCATCTCGAAGAGCTTGGCCATGAACTCCGGCGCGGTGCGGCTGAGGAACACCTGCGGCCCCCGCGGCTCCCGGCGCACGTCCTTGATGTAGACCCGGATGCGGTCGTTGGGGCGATAGCTCTCGCGGCCGATCTTCTCGTTCCGGCGCAGGACGCCCTCGCCGGGGTTCAGGTCCACGATGACGTTGCCGTATTCCTCGCGCTTGACCTGCACGTTGATGATCTGGCCGACCTTGTCGCGGAACTCCTCGTACTGCTTCTCGCGCTCGGCCTCGCGGACCTTCTGCAGGATCACCTGCTTGGCGCTCTGCGCGGCGATCCGGCCCATCTCCACCGGCGGCACCTCGTCCACGAGTTCGTCGCCGATCTGCGGCGGGGTGTCCTGGTCGACGGCGGCAGCCTGCGCCTTCTCGGCCTCGGTCGGGTTGCGCAGCACGAAGCGGCGGAAATCCTCGCTGCCGCTGACCTGGCCCTCCTCGTCGTAGAGCTTGCGGCGCCCCGGCAGCACGATCGTCCCGGTCCGCACCTGGCCGAGGATGACCGCCGCCTGGTCCGGCGAGACCTGCGCCTGGTTCACCTCGATCATGTCCTCGGCCGTCACCGTCCGCACGCGCGTGAACGTCGCCCGCCCGGTCTTGCGGTCGATCTTCACGCGAATGTCCATCTCCGAGCCGTAGCGGCTCTTCGCGGCCCGGGCGAGGCTCTCCTCCATCGCCTCCACGACAAGCGTGGGGTCGATCATCTTCTCCCGCGCCACCGCCTCGGCGGTCTGCAACAGTTCCAGCTGGTTGGCGGATGTGATCGCCATGGCTCAGGTCTCCTCTTCCGGACCGTCCAGAACGGTCTCCACCTCGTCGAATTGGCTCTCGTCGATCTGGCCCGCGTCCTTGCGGCCCTTCAGGACGTCACGAATGAGTTCATCGGTCAGCACCAGCTTGGCGTCGCTGATCCAGTCGAATTCCAGCCCGATCGTGCCCTCGTCGATCTCGATCAGCACCTCGGACCCCTCGATGCCCGCCAGGATGCCCTTGAACCGCCGCCGCCCGTCGATCATCTCGTCGGTCTCCAGCTTGGCGACATAGCCCTCCCAGCGGTCGAAATCCTTCAGCCGCGTCAGCGGCCTGTCGATCCCCGGGCTGGAGACCTCCAGCGTGTAGGCGTCGAGAATCGGGTCCTCGACATCCAGCGCCGCACTCACGGCGGTGGAAATCTGCGCGCAGTCGTCCACCTCGATGGTCCCGTCCGCGCGCTGCGCCATGATCTGCAGCGTCTGGGTCTTGCCGCTCATCAGCCGCACCCGCACCAGCTCGAACCCGAGATCCGCGATCACGGGCTCCACGATTTCCATGACGCGGCGGTCCATGGCGGTCTTTGCGATCATGTCAGGCATCGGGCATCCAGGCACAAAAAAACGGGCCAGCGGCCCGTTGCACTTTCCGGTGGTGCGCCCGGGGCGAACCCCCGGCGAACCGCTGTTGAGGGCCAGATACGCCCGCCTCCCGGGATTTGCAAGCCCTCAGGCGAGAGACCAGCGCTCGACGAACCCCGCGTCGTCCATGCCCACGGGCGCCGCGATCCGCAGCGAGACGGCCTCGAGCCCGTCCGCACGCTCCGCCAGCCCGTGCTCGCCCCCCGCGCGCAGCATCCCCGCGGCATGATCGCCCAGCCCGCTCGCCGCGTCCACGAGGCCCGAGCGCAGCGCCGACAGCCGCGCGCCGGCGGGATCGCGCGCCAGCAGCTCGACCTCCTCGAACCAGCCCGCCCGGCCGTCCTTCCAATGCGCGGCGACCCGGCGCAGCGTCACCCGCCCGTCGCCCCGGCGCAGCTCTTCGTAAAGGCCGGCCCCCGGCACGACCAGCGCCGCAAGGCGCAGCGGCAGGTCGGGGTCCGCGGCCTCCAGCGCGAGACGCGCCCGCAAGGGCGCGACGAGCGCCGCCTCCCCCAGCACGCCCAACGCCGCCACAACCTCCTCGGCCCGCTCCCGCAGCCGCAGGTCCCAGACCCGTGCGCCGCGCACCGGCTCCCAGCCGGTCACCAGCCCGGGGCCCAGCGTGCCGTCCGCCGCCACCTCCGTCAGCGCGCCCCCCGTGGCCCGCGCCACCACCGCCGCCACCCGCTCCGGCGCCATGGCGACGCGCAGCATACCGCCCCGCCGCGCCGCAGACACCGGCAGGCCCGAGGCGGCAAAGACCGCCGCCGCCAGACCGCTCGCCAGAAGTGCGCGTCGTCCCGCCAGCCCGCTCATGAGAACCCCAGCGTCTCGGGCCGGGCGGCGAAGCCGTCCATCACCCGCACCAGCTCCGAGGAGATGCCGGGCTCCGACAGCGCATGACCCGCCCGCGGGATCATCTTCAGCCGTCCCTTGGGCCAGCCCTGCGCCAGCGCCCAGGCCGCCTGGGGCGGGCAGATCATGTCATACCGCCCCTGCACGATCACGCCGGGCACATCCGCAAGCCGGTCCAGCCGGTCGAGGATGCGCTTCTCGCCCAGGAACCCGCCGTTGGTGAAATAGTGATTCTCCAGCCGCGCGAAGGCCCTCGCGTAATCCGCCGGGCTGTCGCCGCCCGCCCCGTCGTTCATGATCGAGGCCAGCGCGTTCTCCCAGCTCGCCCAGGCGCGGGCAAAGCGGGTCTCCTGCATGATGTCGCCGGAAAAGAGCCTGCGGTTGTAGGCCGCGATCAGGTCGCCCCGCTCGTCCTCGGGAATGAGGCCCGAAAACCGCTGCCAGAGCTCGGGAAAGAACCTCCCCGCGCCGCCGCCGTAGAACCAGTCCAGCTCCTCGGGCGTCATCAGGAACACGCCGCGCAGGGCCAGCGCCGCGGCGCGATCGGGATGCTCCTCGGCATAGACCAGCGCCAGCGTCGCCCCCCAGGACCCGCCGAAGACGATCCAGCGGTCGATGCCCAGAACGCCGCGGATGCGCTCGATGTCGTCCACCAGATGCCAGGTTGTGTTGGCCTCCACGCTCGCATGGGGGCGCGACCGGCCGCAGCCGCGCTGGTCGAACAGCACCACGCGGTAAGCCTCGGGATCGAAGTACCGACGCATCGCCGGAGAACAGCCGCCCCCCGGCCCGCCATGGAGCACGACGACGGGAATACCCGCCGGGTTGCCGCATTGCTCGACATAGATCCGGTGCCCGTCGCCCACGTCCAGCATCCGCTGATCGAACGGGTCGATCGGCGGGTACAGATGCGGGCTGCTACGTTTTTGACCGGAGACCTTGTCCATGTCCGTCATATATAGGGGCCGAACGCGGGATGCACCCGCGAGTTCTGACAGTCCGGAGAGCGCGATGCAAACGACCGCCGAGACCGCCGCAAGAAGCACCGTCGATCCCGCCGAAGTGGCAAAGTTCCAGGCGATGGCGGATGAATGGTGGGACGAGACCGGCAAGTTCAAGCCGCTGCACATGCTCAACCCCTGCCGGCTCGACTACATCACCCGCCAGATCGCCGCGGAGTTCGGTCGTGACCTCGACGCGGCCGCGCCCTTCGAGGGCCTGCGTCTGCTCGACATCGGCTGTGGTGGCGGCCTGTTGTGCGAGCCCATGGCCCGCCTCGGCGCCAGCGTGGTCGGCGCCGACGCCGCAGAGCGGAACATCCCTGTCGCTCGGCTTCACGCCGAACAGTCGGGCCTCTCCATCGACTATCGCCATACGACGGCGGAGGCCCTCGCGGAGGCCGGGGAGAGGTTCGACGCCGTGCTGAACATGGAGGTGGTCGAGCATGTCGCCGACCCCGCCGCCTATCTCGCGGCCTGCGCCGACCTCCTGCGGCCCGGCGGGCTTCACATCTGCTCGACCATCAATCGCAACCCGAAAAGCTACGCCATGGCCATCGTCGGCGCCGAGAATGTCATGCGCTGGCTGCCGAAGGGCACCCACGACTGGTCGAAGTTCATCACGCCCGATGAGCTTTACGACCTCTTGCGCGGCGCGGGCCTCGACCCCGTGGACCGCATGGGCTTCGTCTTCAACCCGGTCACCTGGTCCTGGCGACTGTCGGACCGGGACCTCTCGGTCAACTACGTCACGGCCTCGACGAAACCGGCGTAGGGTGCGCATTCACTGCGCACCAAACCCCGTCACCCCCGCTCACTCCGGCCGCCGCACCGCCGACAGGATCGTCTCCGCCAGCCCGAACCCGGCCCGGTGGTAGATCCGCCCGGCCGCGCTCCCGCTCTGGGCCACGATCACCAGCACCGCCCCGGGCGCGCGCGCCCGCGCCCAGCCGCCCGCCTGGGCCAGAAGCGCCGCGCAGAGGCCCCGGCGGCGGTGGCTGGCCCGCGTCGCCACGGTCTGGAACCGGGCAAGCCGGGCGCCAAGGACGATCCCCATGTCCGCGACCAGAAGATCGTCGTCGAACGCGCCGAACCGCGCCCCGAGTCCCTGCTCCGCCTGCCGGCGCGCATTGGCATACCTGCGCGCGAGGAAGGGGCGGTGCGCCGCGTCCTCATGGCCCTCCTCGAGCCCGACCTCGAGTTGCAGCGCCAGGACCTGTGCCCAGTCGCCGTCGTTCTCGATGCGGCGCAGGACGATCCCCGCGGGCGGCGGCGGCCCGTGCGGCGCGCCGTCCAGCGTCAGGACGTCGTCCCGCTCGACCTCCAGACCTTCGGTCTTGAGCGCGGCTGCCTCGGCCGCGTCCGGCTCCAGCCCCGGTGCGTCCCATTGCAGCACTACATGACGGGCCTCCGGAAGGTCCTCGCGGGACTGCGCGACCTGCACGGCCGGGTCGATCCGGCCATGGCGAAAGATCACGAGATTGCCGAACCAGTAGTCCGGCTCGCTCGGCGTGCGGACCACGATCCGGTCCGCATGGGTCTCGACCCGCTGAAGACCGGTCATCGACACAAGATCGCTCTCGAGGCCGAGGGACTTCACCGCGTTAACGATTTTTCTTCATTTTATCAGATACTTGCGATCCGTTTCATCGTGTAACGCTCACTCGCCGCCCTGCAGCTTCAGCCGCAGTTCCCGCAGCACCGGCAGCGCCGCCCGCACCTTCTCGGCGCCCACCGTCTCCACCACGTCCGCGATCAGCGGCACGATCGTCTCCAGCGCCGCATTCCGCGCCGCCAGCCCCGCCGGCGAGACCCTGACCAGCTTCTGCCGCGCGTCGTCCCAGTCGGGCCGGACATGCACCCAGCCCTGCCATTCGAGCTTTCTCAGCGTGTTCGTCATCGCCCCGCGGGTGAGGTGAAAGCTCCGCGCCAGCTGCGCCGGCGTCCGCTCGAGCCCGGTATGGGCCAGATGATTGAGAACCGCGAACTGGCTCAGCTCCATCCCCTTCGGCAGCACCCGCGCCACCGAGGTCCGCGCCAGCTGCTCCACCGTCAGGATCTCCGAGAAGAGAGAGACGGCCAGACTGTTCGTCGCGGTGCTCGCCGTCACGGACCCCGAAGCTCCCTGTCATGTCCCAGCGACGGTATCCGCTCCCGCGCCGCCCTGACCTCGCGCAGGTCCAGCTCCACATAGCCGATCCCCGGCGCCGTGCCCATCTCCAGCCGTACCTCTCCCCAGGGCGAGACCGCCATCGAGTGCCCCCAGGTCCGGCGCAGTCTGCCCGAAACCGCCGGATGCTCCCCCGTCTGCGCCGCCGCAAGGACCCAGGCCCCGCATTCGATCGCCCGCGCCCGCAGAAGCGGCTCCCAGTGCGCCGCGCCCGTCGCGGGTGTGAAGGCCGAGGGAATCAGAAGCACCTCCGCGCCCGCCTGGGCAAGACGGCGGTAGAGATAGGGGAACCGCAGATCATAACAGACGCTGAGCCCGACCCTGCCGAGCGGCGTCTCTGCGAGCGCCAGGGTTCCGCCGGGCCGGAACCCGGCGCTTTCCCGGTAGCTCTCCCCGTCCGAGACATTCACGTCGAACATGTGCGCCTTGTCGTAGCGCACCGCGATCCCGCCATCCGGACCCACGAGGAGGGATCGGTTCGCGAACCGGCCGCCGGGATCGTCGGTGGTCACCGCGACCGACCCGAGAGCCACCCATATGCCGGACCGCGCCGCCTCGTCGCGGACCATCGCAACGACCGGGTCCTCGGACTCGTCCACGAGTACCGAACGCTGGCGGTCACGGCTCAGGCTGACGCAATTCGTCACCTCCGGCGTGGCGACGAAGCCGGCCCCCTCCGCCACGGCCTCGCGCAGAAGGATGCGTACGGCTTCGGAGTTCCGGGCCGGATCGTCGGTGCTCGTCAACTGGAGAAGGGCGACCCTCACGCCGACAGGAGGCTGTCGAGCTTGCCGGCACGATCGAGCGCGTAAAGGTCGTCGCACCCGCCGACATGGACGTCGCCCACGAAGATCTGCGGCACGGTCCGGCCGCCGTTGGCGCGCCTGACCATCTCGGCCTTCCTGTCCGGCGCGCGCAGGACGTCGATCTCGGTGAAGCTCACGCCCTTCTGGGTCAGGAGCCGTTTCGCCGCGTGGCAGAAGCCGCAGATCGGGGTGGTATAGATTTCGACCGGTTTCATGGGTTTCCCTCACTTCGTCGGAGGGAACCTAAGCATCTTTGGCGGCGCGGGCCAGTATCGCCACATCGACGCGGGCCGCCCCGGCCGCATGCAGCGCCTCCGTAGCGGCAGCCAGCGTCGCGCCCGAGGTCATGACATCGTCGACCAGCAGCACTGGCCGACCCTTCAACCGGTGCGCGCCGCGCGGCACGAGGGCCTGTTCGAGCTCGCGGAAACGCTGGTCCCGGGATTTGCCGCCAAGCGGGGCTGTCCGGACGCGGCGGGTCAGAAGATCGGGGATCACCGCATGGCCGGTATGGCGCCCCATGGCATTCGCCAGCAGCGCGGACTGGTTGTAGCGGCGGCTCAGGAGTCGGGTCCAGTGGAGCGGGACCGGCACGATCACCGTATCCGGCAGGAGAAGCGGCGCCGCGGCGCCGGCGATCCATCCCGCTGCGGGGCGCGCGAGATCGGTCCGGTCCCCGTGCTTGAGCGCGAGCACGATCTTGCGGCCGACACCCGCATAGAGCATCGCGGCCCGCCCGTGTCCCCAGGGCCGGGACACGGCAAGGCAATCGTCGCAGAGCACGGCCGCCGCCTCCTCCCCGGGAAGGGGCAGGCCGCAGTGATCGCAGGCGAGACCCGTGACGAAAGGTGTCTCTGCCCAGCAGGCGCCGCAGAGGGCGAAATCCGTCTGCGTCCGTGCGTCGCACATCAGGCAGCGGGCCGGGTAGAGCACGCGAAGCGCACGTTGCATCCCTCGCCCATCCATCTAGTTAACCCTGCATGAACGTACCGCCTCAGCTCTTCGACAGGGCGGCCCTTGCAAGGCATCGCGCCCGCGCCGCGGCCTCAGGCCCGGCCCTGTTCCTGCATGAGGCCGTCGCCGACGAGATCGAGGATAGGCTCGCAGAGGTTAACAGGTCATTTATCGAGCCAGCCGTCGTCACCCCCTGGCCGGGGATCTGGGCGCAACGGCTCCCCGGCGCCGCGATGTCGCCGGACGACGAGACCCTGTCGTTTCAGCCCGACCGGCACGACCTCGTGATCCACGCGCTGGCCCTGCACTGGGCCAACGATCCGGTCGGCCAGCTCGTGCAATGTCGGCGCGCGCTGAAGCCGGACGGGCTGCTGATCGCGGCACTCTTCGGCGGGCGCACGCTGCAGGAGCTGCGTGGCTGCCTCACGGATGCTGAAGCGCGGGTGACGGGGGGGCTGTCGCCACGCGTCACGCCGATGGGAGAGATCCGCGACCTGGGCGGGCTGCTTTCGAGGGCCGGCCTCTCGCTGCCGGTCGCCGACAGCAACTCGATCCGGGTCAGCTATGACACGCCCTTTCACCTGATGCGGGACCTGCGCGCGATGGGAGAGACGAACGCGTTGTGTGCCCGACTCCGGCATGCCAGCGCGCGAGAGATGCTGGCGGAAGCAGCGCGGCTATATGCCGAGCGACACTCGGAAGATGACGGCCGGGTCATCGCCACATTCGAAGTCGTCACGCTCACGGGTTGGGCCCCGGCGCCCGATCAGCCCCGGCCGCTGCGCCCTGGTTCCGCGAAGGTGCGGCTGGCCGACGCACTGGGCGCGACCGAAACGCGCCTCGATCCGAACGAGAATTGAACTTCTGGCACGATGGGCTATCTCGCGATCATACTTAGCAGATGACCGAGAAGGTTCGCCAGATGTTTGACGCCAAAGCGGACGCCGCCGTGCCGGCCGAGTGCCCGGTCCACGCGCCCGAAGGTCATCCGAAGATCAAGCCGGCGCGGATCGGGGTTCTGCTCGCAAATCTCGGCACCCCCGACGCAACGGACTATTGGTCAATGCGGCGCTACCTGAACGAGTTCCTCTCGGACCGCCGCGTCATCGACTACAGTCCATGGATCTGGCAGCCGCTGCTGCAGCTTGTCATCCTGTCGAAACGGCCGTTCAGCTCCGGCGAGGCGTACAAGTCGATCTGGAACGAGGAAAAGAACGAAAGCCCGCTCATGACCATCACCAAGGATCAGACCGCCGCCATCGCGGCGCAGGTCCGGGAGAGGTTCGGCAATGAGGTGCGCGTCGATTTCTGCATGCGCTACGGCAATCCCTCAACGCCGTCCAAGGTGCGCGAGATGGTCGAGGCCGGGTGCCGCAAGATACTGTTCTTCCCGCTTTATCCGCATTACGCGGGTGCCACTTCCGCCACGGCGAACGACCAGTTCTTCCGCGCGCTGATGAAGGAGAAGTGGCAGCCGACCGCCCGCGTGGTCGATCCCTATTACGACCGACCCGACTATATCGAGGCGCTCGCCCAGTCGGTCGAGCGCGCCTATGCCGGGCTCGAGAACCGGCCGGACGTGCTGGTCTGCTCCTATCACGGCGTGCCGAAGCGCTATCTCGAGGAAGGCGATCCCTACCATTGCCAGTGCCAGAAGACGACCCGCCTCCTGAAGGAGCGGCTGGGCTGGGCCGACACGGAGATCACCACGACCTTCCAGTCGAAATTCGGCCCGGAAGAGTGGCTGAAGCCCTACACGGTCGAAGAGGTCGCGCGGCTGGCGGAGGCCGGAAAGAAGCGGATCGCGGTTTGTGCGCCCGCCTTTTCCGCCGACTGCATCGAGACGCTCGAGGAGATCAACGAGGAGATCCGGGAGAGCTTCGAACATGCGGGCGGCGAGGAATTCACCTATATTCCCTGCCTGAACGACGACCCGGCGCATATCGACGCGCTGGTGAACGTGATCGAGGAGAACCTGCAGGGCTGGACCCGGTAGACGGGCCGGTCCCCTGCCTGTCTGCGGGGCCTTTCGGACCCCGCATGATCAGTTACCGTCGATTGCCGCAGCAATGATGGCGATGACCACGGCGGTCACCACCATCTCCAGAGGGAACGACCCTCCCATGGTCTGACGCTGGATCATCTCGGGACGCGGCTGAGTCTCTGCCTGGCCCTCGGCATGGGACGCCACACCGGAGGCGAGCAGGAGGGCGGCTGCGAGGGCGAAAGGCTTCATGACACTCTCCGGCTTGATCTGCCGAACCTTCGCCCGCGCCATCCGTCAGATCAAGAGCACCTGGGTCCCCACGTTGGTCAGGCGGTAGAGTTCGGCGATATGCTCGTTGTAGAGCCCGATGCAGCCGTTGGACGACCGGCGCCCGATCTTGCGCGTGTCGTGGGTGCCGTGAATCCGGTAATACTGCCAGGTCAGGTGCAGCGCATGGGTCCCGAGCGGGTTGTCCGGGCCGGGCGGCACGAATTCCGGCCATTCCGGGTTCCGTTCGCGCATCGCGGGAGTGGGAGACCAGCTCGGCCCCTCGACCTTGCGGATGATCTCCGTCCGACCGGTCCGGGTCAGGTCCTCGGTCAGCGGCACGGAGGTCGGGTAGAGCTTGTAGATCGACTGATCCTCGGACCAGAAGTGCAGCGCGCGGGAGCGGATATCCACAAGGATCGCGCCGTTGCGGGTCGAGTCGAAAAAGGGCTGCCAGTCGAGCGACCGGAAGGACGAGACGTTGCGCGGCACGGCGCTCGAGATATCGGCCTCGATCTCGGTGGTGTTGCGCGTCTGCGCCAGCGCGGGCGTCGCCAGGACGGCGGCACCGGTGGCGAGGAAGGCACGGCGGGACAGGGGCTTGGGCATGGAACGGACTCCGGACTGCTCACTTTTCAAAGTCCGATACGACGCGACGGCATTTCGGGCAATTCACGCTTTCCGGAGACCGGCGGCTTCGTGCCGAAGTATGTTTGAAACGTCACGCGCAAGCGGGTAAGCGAAACGTCGACCTTACGCAGGACCAGACGACATGCGCGCGATCCTCCTTTCCGTCTCTCTTCTGGCTGTGGCCGCCTGCGGACCGCGGCCACAGGTGCAGATCAGCCCGGAAGGCCAGCCCCTTCAGGCGGGCTACCGTATTTCGCCCGAAGAGACGGATGCCGTGCAGATCCGTATGCTCGACAGCGTGAACACGCTGCGGCAGGCGGCGGGGCTGGTGCCGGTGGCCTATGACAGCCGCCTCAACGCTGCCGCGGCGACCCACTCGCGGGACATGGCGCTTCAGAACCGGCCCTGGCATTTCGGCTCTGACGGCTCGTCGCCGCTCGATCGGGCGCGGCGGGTCGGATATCCGGGCCTGATCCTGGGCGAGACGATCTCCGAAAGCTACGAAACAGAGCTTCAGACTCTGGGCGCCTGGATGGAGCGGCCAGAGACCCGGGAAATCCTGCTCGATAGGCGGGCCCGCCAGATGGGCTTTGCCTGGTTCCAGGAGGAGTCGGGCAAGCTGTGGTGGACGCTGGTTCTCGGGACCACGGCGATCACCGCGCCGGCCGTGGCGCCGCTGCCGCCGACGGAAAGCTGACGCCTCAGGGATAGATCGCGATCCGCGTTCCGGTCTGCACCATGGCGTAGATCTTCTCCATGTCGCGGTTCGACACGGCGATGCATCCTGCCGTCCAGTCGGCCTTGCCCTGGAACATCCGCGGCGTCCCGTGGATGAAGATGTCTCCGCCCGGATCGAGTTCCATCTCCAGTGCGCGGGCGAGATCTTCCGCGTCCGGATAGGATATGCCGAGCGACAGGTGGAACTCGCTGTTCGGGTTGCGCCGGTCGATGAAGTAGTAGCCCTCGGGCGTGCGGCCGTCGCCCTCGAAGAGCTTGTGTCCCGTGGGCGCGAAGCCGAGCTCGAACTCGAAGGTCTCGAGCACCCGGTTATGATGCATCAGCTGCATCGTCCGAGACGACTTGTACACGTTGATCTGCGTGACCTCTGGACCGTTGTAGGTCCGGAACTTGGAGTTGGAGCACGACGCGACGCCGAGAAACAGCGCCAGAATGATAAGCACGCGTAAGCCGCGCATGGGAACTGCCCTCGCCCTGAGTAGGTCTTTGAGGAGCCTTACTCCAAAAACGGCATCCGCGGTAGCTGACCCGGGGTTCACGAGCGTGTGAAGGCGGAGATCAGCTCGACATGCGGCGACCAACGGAACTGGTCCACCACGGTGACCGGACCCATGGAAAACCCGGCATCGACCAGACGGCGCGCATCTGGCGCGAAGGTGGCGGGCGCGCAGGAGACCATCACGACGCGTCGGATGCCCGAGGCGGCGAGCGCCTCCACCTGAGCACGGGCTCCGGCGCGGGGCGGATCGACGACCGCCACGTCGAAGCCATCGAGCTCCGGTCCGACGAGCGGATCGCGAAACAGGTCGCGGCGCAGAGTGGTGACCCGCTTGAGGCCGGTCGCATGGCGCCAGCCGCGGTCAAGGGCGGCGAGCATCGGCGCAGAGGCCTCCACTGCCTGAACCTCGACGGCCTCGGCAATGGAGAGGGCGAAGGTCCCCGAACCGGCAAAGAGATCGAGCATCCGACGCGCGCCGCTGGTCGCGGCGCGGACACCGTCGACCAGCGCGGCTTCTCCCTCGGGCGTGGCCTGAAGAAAGGCGCCTGGCGGTGGCGCCACTTCGGCGCGGCCGAACCTCTGGACCGGGGGCAGGCGCGTGGCGATCGGCTCTTCGCCACAGGTCAGGCGGGACAGGGACAGCTTCTCCGCCAGGGCGGCGAGGCGCTGGCGCAGCGGCGCCGTCAGGGGCTTGCCGCCCTCGATCATGAGGTCGGGGCCGTTCGCGGTGGTGGTGACGGAATAGGCCACCTCCCCCTTGCGGCTGGCGATCTCTCGCGTGAGATCCCTCAGGGCTGGCACCAGGGCCAGGAGCGAGGGATGCAGCACGCGGCACTCGGGGATCTCGACGATCTGGTGGGTCCGCCGCGCATGAAACCCCACGAGCGCGCCGGATTTCGTCCGCCGACCAGCAAGTTTCGCCCGCCTGCGGGAACCGATCGGAGACGTCACGACGCCGGCGATCTCGGCCTTCAGCCCGGAGCGGGTGAGGGCATCGTGCACCACCTCCGCTTTCCAGTCCGCGACGAAGGCGTCCGAGGCATGTTGCAGGACACAGCCGCCGCAAGTGCCGAAATGCGGACAGGGCGGTGTTACGCGGTGGGGGGACTGCGTCAGCACCTTGCCTGTCGGGCTGACCGTCTCTCCGGTCAGCACATAGGGCACTGGCCCTCCCGCAGCGGTCTGACCAAGGCCCCCCGGTGTCAGGTGCAGCACCTCGGAGGCGACAGGAGCAAGGTCGCTCACTCCGCCGCCTCGCGGGCGAATCCGCCGGACTGCCTGTCCCAGTACCGCGCATAGAGCCCGCGCCGGGAGAGCAGCTCCTCGTGCGTGCCTTCCTCCACGATCTGGCCGCGGTCCAGCACCACGATCCTGTCCATGTCGGCGATGGTGGACAGGCGGTGCGCGATGGCGATGACGGTCTTGCCCTCCATTGCACGGTCGAGCGCGGTCTGAATCGCCGCCTCGACCTCGCTGTCGAGTGCGCTTGTCGCCTCGTCCAGAACAAGGATCGGCGCGTCCTTGATCATGGCGCGGGCCAGGGCGATGCGCTGGCGCTGGCCGCCCGAGAGTTTCACGCCGCGCTCGCCGAGGAAGGCGCCATAACCGGCGCGCCCCCGATGGTCCTTCATGTCGAGGATGAACTCGTGCGCCTCGGCCTTCTCGGCGGCGGAAATGAGGTCGTCCTCCGTGGCATCGGGCCGCCCATAGATGATGTTGTCCCGCGCGGTTCTGTTGAACATCGCGGTTTCCTGCGTGACCATGCCGATGGCCCGGCGCAGGCTTTCCTGGGTCACAAGCGCGATGTTCTGCCCGTCGATCCGTACCTCACCCTCCTCGGGGTCATAGAGCCGGAGGAGCAGCGCGACGAGCGTGGACTTGCCCGCCCCCGAGGCGCCGACGATGCCCAGCTTTTCGCCGGGCTTCACGCGCAGGTCGATCCGCGAGACGCCGCCGACATCGCGCCCGTATCCGAAGGACACCTTGTCGAAGACGATCTCGCCCTCGGTTACGGTGAGGTCCGTCGCGCCTTCGGCATCCGTCAGCGTATGGGGCGGGGTGAGGGTGTTCATCCCGTCCTCCACCTCGCCGATATGGCCGTAGATGGCGAGCAGGGTGAAACTGATCCAGCCGGTCATCTGCGACAGCCGGATCGCCACCGCGCCCATGGCCGCGATATCGCCCGCGGTCACGCCGCCTGCCGTCCCGATGCCAAGTCCCGCGCCCACGAGCGCCAGAGGCAGGATGCCCGCAAGGAACGTCAGCCCCAGACGGAACAGCGCGGAAACCCTGCCGAAGCGGACGGCAGTGTCCTCGAACGTGCGCATTGCGCCCAGCGCCGCCTCGTCCTCATGCTCGGCCCGGGCAAAGAGCTTCACCGTCTTGATGTTGGTGATCGTGTCGACGACCTGGCCCGTCACCATGGCGCGGGCCGCGGCGCGTTCCTTTGACCGCGCGCGGATCCGAGGGAGGAAGTACCACAGGAACCCGGCATAGGCCGCGAACCACAGGACGAGGATCGGCACCAGCCAGAGGTTCACCGCGCCCACGAGAATCGCCGCCCCCAGCACCGAGGCGAGACCGAAGAGCACGGCGTTCACCGTCTCCACAACCGCCTCGGTCAGGGACCGCGCCGCCTGCATCTGCTTCTGCGCGAGCCTGCCGGCGAAGTCGTTGTCGAAGAAGGTGACCGCGTGGCCCAGCGTCCAGCGGTGCAGTCGCGCCAGCGTCAGGGTGAAGACGGAAGGGCTGATGACCACGGCCTGAAACGTCGCCGAGGCGCCGAAGAAGATTGGCCGCAGGATCAGCATGACCACCACGGAGAAGATCACGAGCCAGGCGTGATCGGCCCAGAACGCCGCCCAGCCGGTCGCGGCGGCATCCACCGCCCGGCCAAGCAGCCACATTGTCAGCACCTCCGACGCGCCGGTGAAGGCGGAGATGAAGGTCGCGAGGGCAAGGATCGGCCAGGATCCCTTGAGGCACCAGCCGACGAACCGCCAGAGCGTGCGCGGCGGCGGACCGTCCGCGGGCTGGACGCTCTCGATCAGGCCGGCGGCCCACTCGATCCAGCGGTCGTAGGCGCGTGCGATCATTCGGCTGCAGTCTCCGCGGTATCGCCGAGGAACCCGCCCGACTGGCGGGACCAAAGCCGGGCATATAGCCCGCCCTGCCTCAGAAGCACGTCGTGTGGCCCGTCCTCGATGATCCGGCCGCGATCCATGACCACGATCCGGTCCATCTGCGCGATGGTCGACAGGCGGTGCGCGATGGCGATGACGGTCTTGCCCTGCATCATCCCGTAGAGTGTTTTCTGGATCGCCGCCTCCACCTCGCTGTCGAGGGCGCTGGTCGCCTCGTCGAGAACAAGGATCGGGGCGTCCTTGAGCATGACCCGCGCGAGCGCGATGCGCTGACGCTGTCCGCCCGAGAGTTTCACCCCCCGCTCGCCAACCTGCGCGTCATAGCCCGACCGGCCCGACTGGTCCGCCAACCCCTGGATGAAGTCGTGCGCCTCCGCCTGCCTTGCCGCGGCCAGAACCGCCTCCTCGGCGGCGTCGGGATTGCCGTAAAGGATGTTCTCCCGGACCGAGCGGTGCAGCAGGGCGCTGTCCTGCTGCACCATGCCGATGGCCTGCCGCAGGCTGTCCTGTGTGACGTTCCGGATGTCCTGCCCGTCGATCAGGATGCGCCCCGCCTCGGCGTCGTAGAACCGCAGGAGCAGCTTCACCAGCGTGGACTTGCCCGCGCCGGACGGACCCACCAACCCGACCTTCTCGCCGGGGGCGACGGTAAGCGAGATGCCGTCGAGGCCGCCCATGTCCTTGCCGTAGTGGTGGCTCAGCCCGTCGATCTCGATCCGGCCCTCGGTGACGCGGAGCGGCTTTGCATCCTGTGCGTCGGTGAGAGCGACTGGCTGGCTCAGTGTCTGCATCCCCTCGGCCACGACGCCCAGTTGCTGGAAGAGATTGGTAACCGCCCACATGATCCAGCCGGTCATCGCCGACAGCCGCAGCACCAGCGCAGCGGCGGCCACGACGATCCCCACGGTGGCCTGACCGGACAGGTAGAGCACCAGGGCCCAGCCCACGAGGCCGACCGTCAGGAGCCCGTTCAGGAAGGTCAGGCTGCCGTCCATGATCGTGTAGATCCGCATCTCTCGGGCGAAGGTCTGGCGCACGTTCTCGATGGCTTCCTTGGCGTAGGCGATTTCGCGGTCGTGATGGGCGAACATCTTCACGGCATGAATGTTCGTGTATCCGTCCACGACGCGGCCGTTCAGCTCGGACCGGGCATTGCTGGAGGCCTTCGAGGCCGGGCCCACGCGGCGGATCGTCCAGACCATCAGCCCGGCATAGAGCCCGAGCCAGAGCAGGAGCGGGATCAGCAGGCGCGGGTCGGCGCCACCCAGCAGGATCGCCGCGCCCACGGCATAGCTGAGCGCATAGGTCACGGCGTCGAAGACCTGGAAGATCACCTCGTTCGAGGCGGAGGGCGTCTGCATGATCCGGTTGGCGATGCGCCCGGCGAAGTCGTTCTCGAACCAGCCCACGGACTGCCGCATGACGTGGCGGTGCGTCCGCCAGCGGATCAGCGTGCCCCAGGCCGGGCCGATCGCGTTGTTCAGCAGCGCGACGTCGAACGCCTGGATCACCGGCCGCAGGAACAGCAGGAATACCGCCACAGCGATTAGCTCCAGCCCGTGGATGGACCAGATGTCCGCGCGCGGCGTCTCGGACAGGAAATCCGTGAGCCGCCCGAGATACCAGATCAGCCAGAGCTCGATCCCAGCGACCGCGACCGAGAGAATCGCGGACACCACGAAGAGGCGCCGGAACGGCGGCACAAAGGTCCACAGGAACGGCAGAAGCCGCTGCGGCGGGGCGTCGGTCTCCTGATACGGCGTATAGGGATCGACGAGGCTCTCGAACTTGCGGAACATGGCGCACCTCGTTGCCGGGTGCATATAGCCGCTTTGGCCCTAGAGGAAAACAAGGACAGAGAACGCCGCGAGGGCAACCGCCATGCCACGCATGAAGAGCCGCCAGCGCAGCGGGTCGGCGAGCAGGCGGGCAAGCAGCGCCCCCGCGGAGGTCCAGAAGAGACAGACGCCAAGGTTCAGCACCGAGAAGGTCAGCGCCAGCGTGACCGCCTTCGCCCCGGGTGCAAGTTCTGCAACGAAGGCCGTGGCGGCAAGTGCCACAGCCCAGACCTTGGGATTGACCCACTGGAACAGCACCGCCTCAAGGAGCGTGAAGGGCCGAGCGCGCGCATCCCGGGTGACCGGGTCGGACAGCCAGAGAGCGCGGGCCATCCAGAGGATCCACGCGCAGGCCGCGATCTTGAGCACGAGGGTCAGCCCGGGACGGGCCAGCAGCAGCGCACCCACGCCGAGTCCGGTGACTCCGGCGGTGATCCCCACGCCCAGCGCCACGCCGAGGATATGTGGCACCGTCGCACGAAAGCCGAAGCGCGCGCCGGAGGCGGTCAGCAGGATCACGTTGGGACCGGGAGAAAAGAGGCCGAGAAAGACGAACCCGGCGAGGGCCGCGGTCATCGCAGCAGCGCCTCCTTGCCGAGGGTGAAGCCCGATGCGATCCAGCGCGCTTCGGCCTCCTTCAGCGCCCGCCCGAGGGCAGGGCCGGAATGGCGATCCGCGAGGTCGGCGGCCCGGAGCGGGAAACTCTGGCCCGCGCCATGCCGGGCCGTTCGGGCAGCCTCCTCGTCCCACGGCGTGACCATGAGCGCGGACCGCAACAGCAGCACATCCCGTGCGGCCTCGGCGCCCAGCCGATAGCCCAGTTCACCCGGCCCGGTGTCCGCGCCCTGTGCCTCGGTCAGAATTGCCAGCCCGCGGGCCTCGGACTTCGACAGGCGTAGCGCCTCGGCGGGGTCGGGTCCGCCCAGCGCGGCGAGACGGCGGAGCCAGACCGGCGTGGCGCCGGCCTCTCCTTCGAGATGGACCATGACCGCGAGCCGCCCGGACGAGGACCCGGGCAGCACGCGCATCAGGACACCCGCCGCCTCCATCGCGGCGACCGAGGGGGCGGGATCGGGGGCGGCGAGAAGGCGGCGCATCTCGTGGCCGATCCGTTCGCGCGACAGCTCCCTGATGCCCTCGGCCAGTTCAGCGCAGGCGGCGAGGCCCTCCGCGTCGAGCGCGTCGCCGCCGTACCAGGCGTGAAAGCGGAAGAACCGCAGGATCCGCAGGTAATCCTCGCGGATGCGCGCCCCGGGATCGCCGATGAACCGCAGGCGCCGCGCGCGCAGGTCCGGCAGTCCGCCGATCGGATCGACGAGAGTGCCGTCCGGCGCGGCATAGAGCGCGTTCATGGTGAAATCGCGCCGACGGGCGTCCTCCTCCGGCGTGTCGGCAAAGGCGACGACAGCGCGGCGGCCGTCGGTTTCGACATCCTTGCGGAAGGTCGTGACCTCGAAGGGTCGCCCCCCGGCAACGACGGTCACGGTGCCGTGATCCACCCCCGTCGGGACCGCCTTCAGCCCTGCGGCGCGGGCCAGCGCGATCACCCGTTCGGGACGGGCATCGGTGGCGATGTCGAGATCGGACACCGACTCGCCCAGAAGCGTGTTCCGCACGCAGCCGCCCACGAAGAAGGCCTGGTGCCCGGCGTCCGTCAGCATCGCGCAGACCGCCCGCGCGGGCGCATCGGTCAGCCAATCCGCGTCGATCCGCTCCGTCATGACATCCGGTCCGCCAGGGCGCGCAGCATCCGCGCTGTAGCGCCCCAGATGTAGTAGGGACCCCAGGGCACGGCGTAGTAGCGGCGGCGGCGGCCGCGCCAGCGGCGACCCTCGATGCGGAAGGAGGCGGGGTCGGCGACGTGAGAGAGCGGCACGTCGAACACCTCGTCCACCTCTCCCGCCTCGGGCACGGGGGTGAAGCCGGGCTCGATCAGGGCGACATGGGGCGTCACGAGAAAGGACGTCACCGTCTCGTGGGGTGGCAGGCTGCCCAGCATGTCGACCCGGTCCCGCGGCAGTCCGATCTCCTCCTCGGCCTCGCGCAGCGCACAGGCGCCGAGGTCGGCATCGCACTCGTCGCGCTTGCCGCCGGGAAAGGCGATCTGCCCGGGGTGATGCTTCAGCCGGGAGGACCGCTTCGTGAGGATCACCCGTGCATCCGGCGTGACCGCGATCAGCACTGCCGCCGGCCGCAGGACGCGGTTCGGCGGCAGGTGGATATCCGGGTTCAGGTCATGGTCCGTCGAGGTCTCGCCGGGCCGCGCAAGCGCGCCGAGCAAGCGGGCGCGCAGGTCCGTCACGGGGTCTTCGAGGCTTCGAACCCGAGGGTCCCCGGGTCGAATTCGTAATGCGCCCCGCAGAATTGGCAGTCGGCGGTGACGATGCCCTCGTCCGTGGTCATGTAGGCGATGTCCTTGGCCGAGTAGATCGACAGGCTCTCGCGCACCCTCTCGGCCGAGCAGGAACAGCCGAAGGCCACGGGCTGAGGGTCGAAGACGCGCGGCCCTTCCTCGTGGAACAGGCGCACAAGAAGCTCCGTCGGCTGCACCGTCGGGCCGATCAGTTCGAGATCCTGCGCGGTGTCGAGCAGAATGTTGGCGCGGCTCCAGTTCTCCTCGTCGTCACCCTCGAGAATGTCCCCGGGCACCAGAAGTCCGCTTTCCCCGCTGCCACCGCCCGACGCAAAGGGCGAGGCCTCGGGCATCACCTGGAGCATCACGCCGCCCGCACGCCAGCCTTCCGCACCGCCAGGCATCAGGTTCTGGCCGAAGGACAGCTGAAACCGCGTGGGAATCTGCTCCGACTGGGCGAAATAGGTCTCGGCACAGGCCGCGAGGGACCCGCCCGCGATGGGCGTGATCCCCTGATAGGGGGTGGTCCCCTGCCCCTGGTCGATCAGGATCGCGAAATAGCCTTTGCCGATCAGCGAGAAGGCCTCCGCCCCCTCGGTCAGCCGCTCTTCGTCGAAACTGGCATAGGCGCGGATTCGGGCCGGCTCGCCCTCGGACCGGGGCGCGTAGTAATCCGTCGCGATCAGCCGCGCCGGACCGTCGCCGCGCACCTGAAGGCTCAGCTTCCAGCGCAGCTTCATCGTCTGCCCGATCAGCGCGGTCAGCAGGGTCATCTCGGCCACCAGCGCCTCGATCTGCGAAGGATAGGCGTGCTGGGCGAGGACCTTGTCGAGCACCCCATCGAGGCGCGCGACGCGGCCGCGGATATCCGAACGGTCGAGCTGGAACGGCAGCACCGTGTCGTCCCAGGCGATCTGAGAGCCGAGGGTCATGACTTTCCCAATCTGTCGGGGCTTGGCATACCGGGTCCATATAGGCACGGCAACGAGGCAGCAAACCCAATGATCCGCCGCTACGGCGCTCCGGTCAAAGCCGGTATTCGCTATCGTTCCCGGCCCGGCGTCCATGCGCTGCTGCCCCTGGGCGGGCGTCTTCTCGTGACGTTTCAGGCCGAACCGGAGCCCGAGTGGCAATGTCCCGGCGGTGGCGTCGACCCGGGCGAGAGCCCGGTGCGGGCGCTGCATCGCGAGGTCTACGAGGAAACCGGCTGGCTGATCGCGAAGCCGCGAAGGATCGGGGCCTTCCGCCGTTTCGCCTACATGCCGGAGTACGATCGCTGGGCGGAGAAGATCGCTCATCTCTACGTGGCACGCCCGGTCCGGCGACTTGGACCGCCGACGGAGCCCGGGCATACGGCGGCCTGGCTCGACCCCGACGAGGCGCTCGCAAGACTGGCCAACGCCGGGGAGCGCGCCGCGCTGGACCGGCTGATGCGGGCGGGCCTGCAGGCCTAGGTTCTGCCGGGATCACTCGGCGAGCGGTCGTCCTTCGACAAGATGCCCGTAGAGCGTGGTCAGAACGGACAGGCCCACCATCAGCGTGAACCAGTTGATCACCATGTCCACGATCAGCGCGACGAAGGTCTCCCCGAACAGCAGGGCGATCAGGCCAAGGACGTAGTTCAGGAGGATCACGAGGACGGATACCGTCCAGATCGTGCCGGACAGGGGTTTCGTCGCGTCCCAGCTTTGCGAGAGGGTCATGCCCTCGCCCACCGCCGCCGAGGGCAGCACCAGCGCCCAGCGGAGCCAGAAGTAGCCGAAGACGAGTCCGAGCAGAATCGCGCCGACGAGCCCCGCGAGAAACGGGCTGGCCATGGCCACCGGACCGAGCGCGAGACTGGCCAAGATCACGATGGGAATGAAGACGACGATCAGCACCACGGCGAGCCAGACCGACTTGCCGATGTAGGGCCAGACCGGTTTGCCGGACAGTTCGGGGAGCGGGCCGGGATATTCCTCGAGCAGGATGAAGCGATGCCAGGCCACCGCAACCCAGGCGAGAATGAAGAGCGAGATCAGCGCCGCGCAGAGGCCGAAGAGCGCGAGCCCCCCGGCATTCGGCGGCAGCTGCTGCGCCATCGGCTCGCCGGTATCGGTGAAGACCGGCTCCCGCGAGAGGATCAGCGAGAGATCGACCTGCAACAGGAGCGCCAGGCCGAGCGCCAGCGCGAGGCCGATGGCGATGGGGCCGAGCGACGCCTTCAGCGCATTTTGCCAGTTGTTGAGCACCATCAGTATGGCGTGTCGCACGATCTGAAGTGCCATCCCCGGCTTTTCCCTGTGAACCCTCATTGCGCGACCGTGAGGGGCGCTGCGGTCATGGTCAAGCCGCTCGCTTGCGGGCTCGGGGGAATGGCGCTAGGCCAGCGCGCGACAAGTGACGGAGGCCCCATGTCCGCGCCGAAGAAAGTCGTCCTCGCCTATTCCGGCGGTCTCGACACCTCGATCATCCTGAAGTGGCTGCAGGTGGAATACGGCTGCGAAGTCGTGACCTTCACTGCCGATCTCGGCCAGGGCGAGGAACTGGATCCCGCACGCCAGAAGGCGGAGATGCTGGGGATCAGGCCCGAGAACATCTTCATCGACGACCTGCGCGAGGAGTTCGTCCGCGACTTCGTGTTTCCGATGTTCCGGGCCAATGCGCTCTATGAGGGGCTGTATCTGCTTGGCACCTCCATCGCGCGGCCGCTGATCTCCAAGCGGCTGGTGGAGATCGCCGAGGAGGTCGGCGCCGATGCGGTCAGCCACGGGGCTACCGGCAAGGGCAACGACCAGGTCCGGTTCGAGCTGTCCGCCTATGCGCTGAACCCCGGGATCCGGGTGATCGCGCCGTGGCGGGAGTGGTCCCTGTCGAGCCGCACGAAGCTGCTGGAATTCGCCGAGGAACACCAGATTCCCATCGCCAAGGACAAACGCGGCGAGGCGCCCTTTTCCGTGGATGCGAACCTCCTGCACACCTCGTCCGAGGGCAAGGTGCTGGAAAACCCGGGCGAGGAGGCGCCGGATTACGTCTACCAGCGCACCGACGATCCCGAGACCGCGCCCGATACGCCTCAGATGGTGGAGATCACCTTCGAGAAGGGCGATGCCGTGGCCATCGACGGCGAGGCGATGTCGCCCGCAGCGCTGCTGACGCGGCTCAACGAGCTGGGCAAGGTGCACGGCATCGGTCGGCTCGATCTCGTGGAGAACCGCTTTGTCGGCATGAAGTCCCGCGGGGTCTACGAGACCCCGGGCGGCACCATCCTGCTGGAGGCCCATCGCGGGATCGAGCAGATCACGCTCGACAGCGGGTCGGGGCACCTCAAGGACAGCCTGATGCCGCGCTACGCGGAGCTGATCTACAACGGCTTCTGGTTCTCGCCCGAGAGAGAGATGCTGCAGGCGGCCATCGATAAGAGCCAGGAGCATGTGACTGGCACGGTACGGGTGAAGCTTTACAAGGGCCTGGCGCGAACCGTGGCGCGGTGGTCGGAGCATTCGCTCTATTCCGAGGCCCATGTGACCTTCGAGGACGATCTCGGCGCCTACGACCAGTCCGATGCCCAGGGTTTCATCCAGCTCAACGCGTTGCGGCTGAAGCTTCTCGCGGCGCGCAAGCGGCGGATGGGCTGAGGGTGAGTGCCGGGCGGGGATCCCCCGCCCGGCGAAAGCTTACTGCGCGGTGATGACCGTCATGACGAGGTCGCCGTCGAGACGGATCGGGCCGTCCTCTGTTGCGCCCAGCGTGTATTCGAAGACGCCGTTCGACATGCCGCCCTCCTCGCCATGGACCATCAGCATCAGCATCTCGCCCGAGGCCACATCCTCTTGCAGGATCGCGGCGACATCCGCGGTCTCTCCCATCCTCAGCGGTGCGTAGCCCACGACGGGACCGGGGGCCATGTCGGCGTCCGTGCGGTGCACGACGAGCCAGCCGTTCGCCGGCGCGGTGACGCTGTCAGCGGTGACGACGCCGCCCGAGACATCCTGGTCCATCGCGGTGACGGAGGGCGTCGCGGCATGGGAGTCCGCCAGCGCGGCGACCGGCGCGAGAGTGGCGAAGGCTGCGATAAGTGTGGAACGAAGCATATGATTTCTCTCCTGTTTCTTCCAACCCCGTCAGCCGGGGATGCCCAACACACGATGGCCGCGGGCGGAGAGTTTCAGTCTGCGGGGATCTTTTTTGCCTCGAGGGCGCGGTAGTACGGCAGCGCCTCTTCGGCGAGGGCGGCGTCGGGGCCGGTGAGCTGGGGAAGGGGGCCCTCGGGGCCGGCGAAGCCGGTGCTGGCGTGGAGGGCCTTGTACCAGTGCGGGGCCCAGGCGCCGTCGGCGGGGTGGCCGCCGGCGGACCATGAGAGCATCGCCGCATCGAACGGCAACCCGATAGAGGTGCAAAGCCTTTCCAGCATGTTCCGGGGGTTGGCGCGGATGTCGCTGCCGTCGATCACGTGTCCCCCGGTTTTCTTCTGAATGTCCAGCTGTTGCTGAAAGCCGATGTCGTGGGCGGTGATGCCTTGGCGGCGGCCGCCGTAGCTCGCCACGACGCGGGCGGGGTGGCGGATCAGGTGGATGTGGGTGCAATCGGCAAGCCAGCCCGTGGGAAAATTGTCCAGCAGATGCAGAGCGATATGCTTCATGTACCAATGCGTCTTCCCCTCCGGAACAGGCCCCGCGCAGATGCTCCCGACGGCTTCGGGGTCGGACTCGTGGCGGGCGAGGATCTCCTCTCTCAGGGGATCGGGGCGGCCTGTCGCGACGAGGTAGGGGGCATAGAATGGCTCGTCCCAGACGGCGCAATCCGTGCGCCGGGCGAAAGCGTACATCATCGCGGTGGAGATGTTGCGCGGCCCCGACCAGGCGGCGATCTTCATGTGATGCACCGCGTGCACCGGGCGTGCACAGGCCCGGACCGCACGCGAGGGACAGACGCCATTAACCTCATGCCGACACCAGCCGGCGATAGGCGGCGCGGATCCGCTCCGTGACCGGGCCGCAGCCCTCGGCCGGGCCGATCCGCCGCCCGTCGATCTCTCCCACCGGGGTCTGCGCCCCGAAGGTGCCGGTCAGGAAGGCCTCGGCGGCGGAGTAGGTCTCGACGAGGCTGAAGTTCTTCTCGAAGATCGGGATACCCTCGGCCCGGCAGAGGTCGATGACCTTCTGACGGGTGATGCCCTTCATGCAGTAGTCGCCCGTGGAGGTCCAAACCTCGCCCCGGCGGACGATGAAGAAATTGCAGGCGTTGGTCGTGTTCACGAAGCCATGCACGTCGAGCATCAGCGCCTCGTCGGCGCCGGCCTTTTCGGCGGCGATGCAGGCGAGGATGCAGTTGAGCTTGGAATGGCTGTTGAGCTTCGGGTCCTGGGTCATCGGCAGGCCGCGCAGGTGCGGCACGGTGGCGAGACGGATCGGGCGCGGGATCGCCGGGCGGGAATGCTCCATGATGATGACCACGGTAGGACCCGAGCGGCTGAGGGCGGGGTGCTGGAACGGGCGGTGTTTCAGCCCGCGCGTGACCATCAGCCGGGCATGGGCGTCGGTCTGCATCCCGTTGGCGGCGCGGGTCTCTTCCAGCGCGGCGGCAAGAGCGGCGCGGTCCCTGCCGATATCGAGGTCGATGGCCAGCGCCGCCTCGAACAGCCGGTCGAGATGCTCGTCGAGGAAGGCCCAGCGCCCGTCATAGAGGCGCAGCCCCTCCCACACCCCGTCGCCCAGCATGAAGCCCGAATCGTAGACGTTGACCACGGCCTCGGGCCTGGGGCGCAGCGCGCCGTTGACCCAGACGAGGATACCGGCGTTGCGGGCGTCCTCCTCGGCGGCGTGAGTGCTGACCTCGTGGTTCATGGGGGCACGCTAGGCGCGGGGGGGATTTGTTCCAAGCCCTCAAACCCGCGTGACGGAACCCCCGCAGAGGTGGACGCAAGGACAGGGAGCCGCAAGGTTAGGTGGCGAAACTGGAGGATTCCCGATGGCGACCCGGATTGCGACCCTGAAGACCCTGACCCTGATCGCGGCGATCGCGATGGCTCTCGGCCTCAAAGCCGGGCCGGCGCAGGCCCAGCGGCAGGAGGTGCTGACCGTGGCGGGCGGCTGTTTCTGGTGCGTCGAGGCGGATTTCGAGCGCGTGCCCGGGGTGGGCGACGTGGTGTCGGGCTTCACCGGCGGGACCGTGCCGAACCCCAGCTACCGGCAGGTGACCGGCGGCGGCACGGGGCATTACGAGGCGGTGGAAATTCCGTTCGATCCCTCGGTCGTGTCGCGGCGGCAGCTCCTCGACCTCTTCTTCCGTTCGATCGACCCGACCGATGCGGGCGGCCAGTTCTGCGACCGGGGCGAGAGCTATCGCACCGCGATCTTCGTCAACGGCCCCGAGGAACGGGCGATGGCAGAAGCCGCGAAGGCCGCCGCGGCGGAGGAGCTGGGGCAAGAGATCGTGACACCCATTCTGGACGAGGCCACGTTCTACGAGGCCGAGGATTACCATCAGGACTACTATCGCAAGGACGGTCGGGGCGACGTGATCCTGACCCGCGCGGGTCCGCAGACGAAGGCCGAGGCCTACAAGTTCTACCGCGATGCCTGCGGGCGGGACCAGCGGGTGCGCGAGCTCTGGGGCGACGATGCGCCGTTCGTCGGCGGCTGACGGTCAGAGCAGGATCATGCGGGCCGGCATCCAGAGACCCATGCCCACCATGATGAGGTTCTCGGTCAGCGACACGAATCCCAGCGGCACGTTGCTGCCTCCGCCGACGCAGGCGCATTTCAGTTCGCGCTTGTCGATGTAGACGGCCTTGAAGACCGAGACCGCCCCCACGGTGCCGATGAAGAGAGCGACCGGCGCGGCGATCCAGATCAGTGCGCCCGCGATCATCAGCAGACCGGCGAGGGTTTCGCCGAACGGGTAGAGATAGGCGTACCGGACCCGGCGCCGGGCCAGCAGATCGTAGTTCAGGAACATCGTGCTGAAGCTTTCCACGTCCTGCAGCTTCTGGATGCCGAGCAGGGTCATGGCGATGGCGACGAACCATTCGACGGCGCGGATGGTGAGGATCGTGCCGAGGGCCGCCCAGCTGACCGCGAGACCCATGAGGAAGGCCACGGAGAAGATGGCGATGACCGGCTGATAGCTGGTGTCGTCCTCCGACTTCAGTGGCTTGCCGAAATGGGCGCGCAGATCGTCGTAGCCGCCGATCCTGTCGCCTCCGATCCACGTCTGGGGCGTCGTCTCGACCCCGTGGCGCTCCATGAAGGCCTCGGTTTCGTCGCGGGTCTCGAGCCAGTGATCCTCGACCTCGTAGCCCCGCCGTTCCAGCAGGGCCTTCGATTTCAGGCCGAAGGGGCAGAGATGGCCGGGCATGACCATCCGGTAGAGGGTCGCGGTGCGGGCAGTGTCGTCGAGCGGCATGGGCGGATCCTCCTCGGCCCGGGGCAGGCGCTGGAGGAAAACGAGGAACCCCGGAGGAGAGGTTCCCCCCGAGAGCGCAAAACGCAACGGCCGGCCCGAGGGCCGGCCGTGTCGAAGCCGTCAGGGCCGGAGGGACCGGCCGTCTTTCGTCAGCTGTCGCTGGCTTCCTCTTCCATCGCCTCGCCCTCTTCCGGCGGAGCGAGCGAGTAGAGGTAGGCGTAGAGGTTCACCGCATCCTCCTCGGAGCGGACCTGGTAGGCCATGTTGCCCCGGGCGCGGCGATCGTCGAGCGCCTCGCGCAGCCAGCCGGTGGGATCCTGAACGTAGCCGACGAAGTTCTCTTCGTTCCAGACGGCACCGGTCTCGCCCAGCTCGGAGAGCGAGGCGGAGTAGCGGAAATCCTCGACCGAGGCGATCTGCTTCATCGCGACTCCGTACAGGTTCGGCCCGGTGTTGGCACGGCGGCCGGCAAGGGTTTCGCCGTCGGGCGTCTCGACCACATGGCAGGCGACGCACTGACGCTCGAACTGTTCGGCGCCGGCGTCGGCGTCACCGGCAGGCATGTCCTGGGCAAAGGCGGGTGCCGCCAGCATCGCTGCCGCTGCGGCAAGGGTGAACTTGTTCATGGTTGTCCTTCCTGTTTTCCTGAGATGTCGCGACTCCCCAGTCGGAGCGGATGGTAGGCTTTGGCGCGCGCGCGTAAACCCCCTTTTACGCCACGGCGTGGGCAACGGCGCACTGTTTCCACAGGTGGGACAGGGCCGCGACCAGCCGCTCGATGTCCTCGTCCGAATGGAGCGGCGAGGGGGTGAAGCGCAGGCGCTCGGTTCCCTTGGGGACGGTCGGATAGTTGATCGGCTGAACGTAGATGCCCCATTCGTCCATCAGGTAGTTGGCGAGCATCCGGGTCTTCACCGGGTCCTTGATCATGACCGGCACGATGTGGCTCGGGTTGCGCATGTGCGGAATGCCGGCGCGGTCGAGGGCGGCGCGGAGGCGCGCGACCTGCTGCTGGTGACGCAGGCGTTCGCTGTCGCTTTCCTTGAGGTGGCGGATCGAGGCGCGGGCCGCGGCGGCCACGGCGGGCGGAAGCGCGGTCGTGAAGATGAACCCGGACGCGAAGGAGCGGATGAAGTCGCAGAGCGCGTGGGAGCCGGTGATGTAGCCGCCGACGACGCCGAAGGCCTTGCCCAGCGTGCCCTCGATCAGGGTGATCCGGTCGGCGATGCCGTCGCGTTCGGAGATGCCGCCGCCGCGGGGGCCGTAGAGGCCGACGGCGTGGACCTCGTCGAGATAGGTCATGGCGCCGTATTTCTCGGCCACCTCGACGATCTCGCGGATCGGGGCCACGTCGCCGTCCATGGAATAGACGCTCTCGAAGGCGACGATCTTGGGCGCGTTCGCCGGGCAGGCGGCGAGCTTCTCCTCGAGGTCGGCGACATCGTTGTGCTTCCAGATCACCTTGTGGGCGCGGGAATGGCGGATGCCCTCGATCATCGAGGCGTGGTTGCCCGCGTCCGAGAGGATGATGCAGTCCTTCAGGCGGCTGCCGAGGGTGGAGAGCGCGGCCCAGTTCGACACGTATCCGCTGGTGAAGAGAAGCGCCGCCTCCTTGCCGTGCAGATCGGCCAGTTCGCGCTCCAGCAGCAGGTGGTCGTGATTGGTGCCCGAGATGTTGCGCGTGCCCCCTGCCCCGGTGCCGCAGCGCTCCACGGCTTCGCACATGGCGGCGATCACCTTGGGGTGCTGACCCATGCCGAGGTAGTCGTTGGAGCACCAGACGGTGACGTCGCGCACGCCGTCCGCATGGTGGTTGGCGGCGCGCGGAAACTTGCCGCACTGGCGCTCGAGCTCGGCGAAGTAGCGGTAGTTGCCTTCGGCCTTGAGCGCGTCCAGCTGCTCCGAGAAGAGGGCGTCGAAGTCCATGTGTGTCCCCTTTGGTCTTAGTCTTGAGTTGGGCGCGCAGCGGGAAGCATCCAGCGCCAGAGGCGGGCGTCGGGCAGCGGAAGCACCATGAACCAGTGCTCCAGCAGCGCGAGACCCGAGATTGCGGTGAGTAGGGCGAACTTGATCTCCGCTCCGGCGGTCTCGGCGGCGATCAGGCGCTCGGCGAAACAGCCCGTGGCAAAGGTCAGGGCGGTGATCGCCAGCGGAAAGGCGAAGGTGACGGGGCCCTGCCGCATGTGGCTCTTCACATGGGTCAGGGTCGAGGGGACGAACTCCAGGTTGATCCGGGGCACGCCGTAGAACAGGTTCAGCTTGGCCGCGATGCGGGCGAAGAAGAGGATCGTGTAGGTCCAGAGGCCGGTCGTGTTCTCCGCCCCGGCGTTCAGCCCGACGACAAGGGCGAGGCCGAGGAGCAGCAGGATCTCGTGATGGGCCACCGCGCCCCAGGCGGCGGCGAAGCGGCGCAGGCCGGTTGCGCCCTTGGGCGCCGGCCGCTTGTCCGGGCCGGTGACGACGCCCGACAGGAAGGTCAGCTCGATCCAGCCCCAGATCGCCAGCGCGCCCATGAAGGAGACGTAGACGGCCGAAACGGAGGTGTCGCCGCCGGTCACGATCAGGGCGGCGGTGCCCAGCGCGAGCGCGGGCACGCCCAGCACCACCGACAGGAAATGCGCCTCTCCCCCGGTCCGGTCGGATCGCCGCACGACGAGCAGGATCACCCCGGTGGCGAACCACCAGATGAAGAGCGCGGTCAGGGCGGCGATCCAGGGAGAGGTCATCTTGCGCCCGCCCCTGTCTTTTCTGGCCGGAAATATCCCGGGGGAGTCCGCGGAACGCGGACGGGGGCAGCGCCCCCCGTCCCGATTCCCACGACGCGCAACGTGTCGTCGTCGCGCGCGCGGGCCGGGCCGGACAGGGGGAGCGCCGCCGGTCCCATCAGTAGGCGGGCTCCAGCCGCGAGGTCTCGGGGACCTCGTTCGGGATCGACGGGATCGTGAGCAGCGACAGGAAGGCCGCGCCGGCCCTGGCCGAGCCCCACCACTGCTTGAGCTTGCCACCGATACCGCCCTGCCGCTTTGCCGCGGCGATCTGGCGGTTGGCGCGGTCGAGCCGCTCCAGCCCCGGGATCCAGCGCGGGTGGTCGATGTCCAGCACCATCGGGAAGACCTGGCGCGAGATGTCGGAGGTCTTGCGGAACACCTCCTGCCCGTACCAGGCCGGATCCACGCCGAGCGCCTCGTGGAATGCGGGGCGCTGGTGATCGCGGACCCACATGGTGGAGAAGACGGCCGTCAGGAAGAACTTGATCCAGAGCCTGTTCATGCGGCTCTGGGTGATCTCGGGGTCGGTCCGCATCAGCAGGGCGAAGGCCTCGCCATGGCTGAACTCGTCGTTGCACCACTCCCGGAACCACTTGAAGATCGGGTGGAACCGCTTGTCCGGGTTGGCCTCCAGGTGGCGGTAGATTGTGATGTACCGCGCGTAGCCGATCTTTTCGCTGAGGTAGGTGGCGTAGTAGATGAACTTCGGCCGGAAGTAGGTGTATTTCTTGGCCTGCGTGAGGAAGCCGAGGTTCACCGCGATCCCCGCCTCGCGCAGGGCGTCGTTGATGAAGCCCGCGTGGCGGGCCTCGTCGCGGGCCATGAGCTGAAAGAGACCCGTTACATCGGGGTTCTTCCCGCGGCGCTTCATCTCCTTGTAGAGCACGCAACCCGAGAATTCGGCCGTGCAGGAGGAGATCAGGAAGTCGATGAACTCCGCCTTCAGGGCGGGGTCCATACCGTCCCAGTCGATATGGTCCCAGTCGGCGTTCTTCTTGAAGTGGCCCTTGTTCGGGTCGGCCTTCATCTGCGCGATGAGGAGATCCCATTCCGCGCGCACGGGCTCGACGTTCAGGCTGTCGAGTTCGTCGAAATCGGTGGTGTAGAACCGCGGTGTGAGCAGCGTGTTCTGCATCGCGATCTCGGTGGCGCGGGTGCTGTCGACGGGAGTGTCGAAGTTCTGGGCGGCGAGGCCCTCTTCGGCGGTCTTCGCGTCGGCCGAGTGGTTCAGGGGGGTCTGGACGTTCATGACAGCGCCTCCTCGGAGAAGGAGAACTCGCAGAGTTCCATGAATTCGAAATCGCCGGTGGCGCGGGTCCACATCCGCTCGAGCCCCGAGGCGCGGGTGATGACGGCGGTGCGTTCCTCGGAGATCACCTCTCCGTAGGGCGCCATGATCTCGGGGCCCTGCACCTCGACGGTGTCGCCGGGGTTCACCACGGCGCCGTTGAGGAACTTGACGTGGGCGGAGAGTTCCTCGAAGCGGTGCGAGATCGTGACCTCGCAGGGCGCCGTCTCCTTGGTTCTGGTCAGAAGTCCCATAAGGTGTTCCCTTCCTTTCGGGTGACGGGCGCGGGGCTGGCTAGGCCCCTGCGCCCCGGTGGTTTCAGTCGAGCAGCCGGGCGAAGGCGGCGATGTTGTCCTTGCCGTAGCCGATCAGCTCGATGGTGAAGCTCGTGGACGGATCGAGCACGGCGATATTGCCGTTCTCGCGCCGCACCACGTCGATGGGCGGATTGCCCGCGACCTGGTGGACGATTCGGCGGCGGTCGATGACCTTGCCGATCACCGCGTAGAACCCGCCCTTCTCGTCGGTGGAGGCGGCGATCACCTCGCCGTTCTCGAGGAGAACGTAGTTGTTCATGCCCGAGGGCTCGATCGTCACGCTGCGGCTCTCGACGACCGGCGCCTCCTGGAGGACTCCGACATGGGCGGCGCCCGAGAGCTGCGCGAAGCTGACGATGGCCAGGGCGAGACCCATCAGGGTGAACATGCCGATCACGAGGAAGCGGGGGATCATGTCGCGGTCGCGATACCGCATCTGGTGCTGAAGCTGGGTGGTCATCGGGGTCTACTCCGCGGCGATTGTGTCAGCGGCCCCGCCGGTGGCGGGAGCCTGGGAAAGCCTGGGCTGGCTGACGCGGGCCTCTGCGGCCTCGGCGAAGATCGCCGCCACTCTTTGAGCGTCGGGGATGCAGCGCAGGGCAGGCTGCGTGCGGAAGTACCAGGGCCGGACATGGGGCCAGGTCATCAGGTAGCTGATGCGCGCGTCGCCGATGGTCTCGAAGGCGATGGTGCCCGTGCCGTCCCTGCGCAGCTGCAGGTCGGCATTGCCGATCTTCACGTAAGGCACGTTGAGCGTCATCGTCAGCGCCGCGCCGATCCGCATGGCCACGCGCTTGTTCGTCAGCGTGTAGACGGTGGACCGGGCCTGCATGTAGGCGATGCCGTAGAGGATCCCGGCGGTCACGACGGCGGCGATGACGAAGGGAACCGCATGGGTCAGCGCCACGGGGAAGCTGACGAGGGTGCTGCTGACGCCGACGCGCCAGACGATCAGGATCGCGAAATAGGCCATGATCCAGTCGAGGGCGAGCGCCTCGCGCGCAAGGCGCCGGGGCTCGGGCGCGCCCTGCCAGAGGATGTGCTCGTCGGGCGGGAGCGCGGCGGGAAGGCCGCGGACCGGCTCGAAGTTGAAATCGTCGTGGTGCATGGGCGTTCCCCTCTCGATCTGTCCGGGCCGCTGGCGAGACGGCGCGGGTGGAGGCGCCCCGGGCAGCCCGGGGCGCCGGTCGCGTCAGAGCTGCGGCTCGAGCCGGCTCGGGTCGGCGTAGAGCTTGCCGCCGGCGTAGTAGGCGGTGATCTTCTCCTCCTCGAGGAGGGTGACCTCGCTCGCGGATTTCGTCGTCGGGATGTCCGCGAAGTTCTTCGCGTAGAGCGAATGGACGAAGACGCGGTCCGACCTGATCCGGCAGAGGTTGATCGGGATCAGCCGGGTCTGGCCGGAACCCTCGGGATTGAGGTCCATGACGAGGTAGCGGACCATCTGCTCGGGCACGTCCACGAGCATATCGGTCACGCGGCCGACCACCTCGCCGTCGGCGGCCTGCACCGGCTTGCCACGCGGATCGCGCCCGGCGGAGACGAAGAAGTCCTCGAGGCTCGAGAGCGGCTTGATCTTGGCATGGCCGTGGGCGTCGAGTTCGGGCGCGTCGCGGCGCGGGGCCCAGGAGGCGGGGCCGACGCCGTCCACCATCGGGTTGCCCGTGGGTTCATAGGGCGCGCCGTTGTAGACCGAGGTCCGGGCGAGGGCGAGATCGGTGCGGTCGTGCGCCGCCTCGTTCTCGGGCGAGGGGACGGTGACGGTGCCGCGCTCGTGCGGCAGCTCGAACGTCTTGGGCGCGGGCAGCGGCCAGCCGGAAATGCCGGTGTCGCGGCCGTCGTCATCGACGAGCGGATAGCCCTCCCGCATGTTCTCGCGCTGGATGTAGATGATGAGACCGGCGAAGAAGATCCAGAAGAGCCAGATACTTATGCTCGCCAGATCGACGTTGCCCCAGAAGGTGACTCCAACCATGTCGATGGTCCTTTCCTTGGGTCAGGTTGGGAAATCGGCAAGACCCATCTTGACCGGTTCCCGAGGGGTGAGGGCCCGCGTCCGCACCAGCGGGCCGAGAGCGATGAGGGTAAGGAAGATCAGCGCGATCTCGGTGTGGTAGACGACCGAGTAGCCGATGGCCGGCGCGGCGAGGGTTTCGGAGCCTGTCGCCCAGTGGTTGACGACATCGCGCAGGCTGCCGCCGATGAAGATGGAGAGGCCCGCCGCCGTGGCCTGCGCCGCGCCCCAGGCGCCGAGCGCCAGGCCTCGCCCGGCGCTGGAGCCGGTGGGCATCGTCATGGCCGCGGTCAGCGTGGAGACGGCGAACATGCCCGCCCCCATGCCGATCAACGCAGCGCCGGCATAGAACAGGACGTTGGCCTGAAGCGGCGCGGCGAAGATCACCGCGGAGAACGCGACGAGACCGATCAGGAGCCCGGTGCCGGCCATGCGGTGCGGATCGCGGCCCTGGGCCAGCCAGCGCCCGGCGAGGCCGAAGGCGACGAGCGCGCCGCCCGCCCAGAGGGCCGTCAGGAGCGTGGTGGCGGAGACCGAAAGGCCCATGACCTCGCCGCCATAGGGCTCGAGCAGGACGTCCTGCATGTTGAAGGCCATGGTCCCGAGGAACACGACCGCGAGAAGCCGCCCGGCATCGCCTCCGGCCATGTAATCGGCCCAGGCGGCACGGAAGCTGGGCCGGGGACCGGCGCGTTCCTCGCGGCTCATGGGCTTCACACGCTCCTGTTTCCAGAGCGCGATGACGTTGAGAACCAGAGTGACCACGGCGGTGCCCTGGATTACCTGAACCAGCCGCAGGGGCGAGAAGTCGCGCAGGAGCCAGCCGACGACGACCGCGGCGAAGGCCATGCCGACGAGGAAGCTGACGTAGAGCAGGGCGACGACCCGGGGCCGCGTCTCTTCCGTCGCGCGGTCGGCAGCGAGCGCGAGACCGGCGGTCTGGGTCATGTGCATCCCGAGGCCGGTCAGCAGGAAGGCGAGGCCCGCGCCCAGGTAGCCGGCCCAGTCAGCGTCGATGGTCCGGTCGCCGGACAGCACGAGGAGCGCCATCGGCATGATGGCGAGGCCACCGAACTGGTAGAGAGTTCCGAACCAGAGATAGGGAATGCGCTTCCACCCGATGGCGGAGCGGTAGGTATCGGAGCGGAACCCGAGGAGGGCGCGGAAGGGCGCCACCAGAACGGGAATCGCGATCATCAGGGCGACGACCGTGGCGGGCACCGAGAGCTCCACGATCATTACGCGGTTGAGCGTGCCGAGGAGCATCACCGTGGCCATGCCGACGGAGATCTGGAACAGCGAGAGCCGCAGGAGCTGGCCGAGCGGCAGGTCGTCGGAGGCCGCATCCGAGAAAGGCAGGAAGCGGATGGTCATTTTCTTGACGAAGCTGCGGGGGACGATCATCGCGCGGCCTCCGCGGGATCGTGGGTGAACGCGGTCGAAATGTAGAAGCCGCTGGTGACGCGCTCGCGTTCGGCAAGGCGGCCCGGCACGCGCTCGGCGCGAAGGGCCGAGGCGACGCGGGCGGAGGAATGAGGGACCATGACCGGCGAGCGGTCGGAACGCGGGAACATCTTGCCCATGCGCCACATCGCCATCAGCAGGGGCGTGCGCGGCGGCAGGGTGAAGGCGATGGTGCGCGAGGTGCGGGCGCGCAGCAGACCGAGGAGGTGCGCAAGCTCGGTGTCCGTGTAGTAGATCAGGCTGTCCATGGCGACGACATGGTCGAAGCAGCCGAGCCCGGGATCGGCGAGATCGCCGGCGCGAAAGTCGATGCCGAGGCGGGCGGGCACGCGGGCCTTCGCGATCTCGATGAGGTTCGGCGCGATGTCGACGGCGACCACCTCTGCGCCGCGCTTCGCCAGCTCCTCGGCGAGGGCGCCGGTGCCGCATCCCGCGTCGAGCACCCGGGCGCCGGTGAGGTCGGCGGGCAGGCAGCCGAGGAGGACATTCCGCATCCGGTCGCGGCCCACGCGCACGGTCGCGCGGATGCCCGACACCGGCGCGTCCGAGGTCAGACGTTCCCAGGTGCGGGTCGCGGTGCGGTCGAAATAGTCCTCGACCCGGGCAAGGGTGCCGTGGTGGCGCATCAATCGAATCCCAGAAGCTCGAAGATCTCGCGGTCGGGCAGCGGCTCGGGGGCCATGTCCTCGGTGCTGTTCCAGAGGGCCTCGGCGAGGCGGATGTATTCGGCGCGGCAGCGGACGATGTCCTCGTCGTCGTCCATCTCGAAGAGGGTCTTCTTCTTGAGGCGGCTGCGGCGGATGGCGTCGACGTCGGGCATGTGCGCGATGCGCTTGAAGCCCACGACGTCGCAGAAGCGGTCGACCTCGTCGGTGTCCTTCGACCGGTTGGCGACGCAGCCCGCGAGGCGGACCTTGTAGTTCTGGCTCTTGGCCTGCACGGCGGCGATGATCCGGTTCATCGCGTAGATCGAGTCGAAGTCGTTGGCGGTGACGATCACCGCCTTGTCGGCATGCTGGAGCGGCGCGGCGAAGCCGCCGCAGACCACGTCGCCGAGCACGTCGAAGATCACCACGTCGGTCTCGTCGAGCAGGTGATGCTGCTTCAACAGCTTCACCGTCTGGCCGACGACGTAGCCGCCACAGCCCGTCCCCGCGGGGGGGCCGCCGGCCTCGACGCAGAGAACGCCGTTGTAGCCCTCGGTCACGAAGTCCTCGGGCCGCAGTTCCTCAGGGTGGAAGTTCACCTCTTTCAGGATGTCGATGACGGTAGGCTGCAGGTGGCCCGTAAGGGTGAAGGTGCTGTCGTGCTTGGGGTCACAGCCGATCTGCAGCACCCGGCGACCGAGCTTGCTGAACGCCGCCGAGAGGTTCGACGAGGTGGTGGACTTGCCGATGCCGCCCTTGCCGTAGACGGAGAAGACCTTGGCCCCCTCGATCTTCATCGAGGCGTCCTGGTGCACCTGCACCGAGCCTTCGCCGTCCTCTCCCTTGCGGAGATTCGGGATCGTCTCGTCACGTGGGCTCATGATGGCCTCCGGTTCGTCTTGTGGCGAATCTTCGAACGAAAATTCGGTCGGTTGGCGGAAGGGGCGGTCATTCTGCGGCGATCCCTTCCATGCGGTCCTCGATGGCGTCGGCGGCGTCCTGGAGCGCCGCCAGCGTCGCCTCGTCGGGCGTCCAGTAGGCGCGGTCCGACGCCTCGAGCAGGCGGCCGGCCATGCGGGCGCTGGCCTTGGGGTTCAGCTCGGCGAGGCGCTGGCGCATCTCGGGGTCGAGAAGGAAGGTCTCGCTGAGGCGCTGGTAGACCCAGGGCTCCACCTCGCCGGTGGTGGCGGACCAACCGAGGGTGTTGGTCACCGTCGCCTCGATCTGGCGCACCCCCTCGTGGCCGTGCTTCAGCAGCCCTTCGAAGTACTTCGGGTTGAGCGAGCGGGCGCGCGTCTCCAGCGCGACCTGCTGCTGGAGCGTGCGGACCTTGGCGGCGCCGCGGGTCTGGTCGCCGATGTAGACCGGCGCCGCACGCCCCCCGCGCGCCCGGCGCACGGCGCGGGCGATGCCGCCCAGCGTGTCGAAGTAGTGATCGACGGTGGTCACGCCCAGTTCCACCGACTCGAGGTTCTGGTAGGCGAGGTCCACGGTGGCGAGCGCGGCCTGAAGCAGCTCCGGCCGGGCGGCGGGCTTGCCGTCGCGGCCGTAGGCGAAGCACTTGCGCGTCTGATAGGCGTCGGCGAGCTCGTCCTCGTCGCCGAAGGCCGAGCCATCCACCAGAGCGTTGACGTTGGAGCCGTAGGTGCCCTCGGCGTTGGAGAACACCCGCAGCGCCGCGGTTTCGAGATCGCAGCCGGTCTCGCGGGCGTGGGCCAGCGCGTTGGCGCGGACGAAGTTCCGCTCCTCGGGCTCGTCGGCCATGGCGGCCTTCCACGCGGCCTCGGCCAGGAGACGGGTCTGGAGCGGCAGGAGATCGCGGAAGATGCCCGAGAGGGTCATGACCACGTCAATCCGGGGGCGGCCCAGTTCGCTGAGCGGGATCAGGTCCGCGCCGCCGAGCCGGCCGTAGCTGTCGAACCGCGGCCGTGCGCCGATGAGCGCGAGGGCCTGGCCGATGGGCGTGCCGTCCGACTTGATGTTGTCCGAGCCCCAGAGGACCAGCGCCACGGTGCGCGGCAGGCTCCTGTGGGTGTCGAGGAGGAGCTGCGCCTGTTTCGCTCCGTCGGCCAGCGCATAGGCGGTGGGCATCCGGAACGGGTCGAAGGCGTGGAGGTTGCGGCCCGTGGGCAGGATCCCGGGTGAGCGGATCAGGTCGCCGCCCGGCACCGGGGCGATGTAGCGCGCGGAGAGAGCGCGCATCAGGGCGGGCAGTTCGCTGTCCTGCTGCAGGAGCGCGCGGGTGCGGCTGCGGTCGGAGCCCGTGGGCATGAGGTCCAGCATCTCTTCCAGCGCGGCACCCGAAAGGGGGCGACCCATGACGTGGAGCCCGTCCGGGATCAGCGCGCCCTCGGTTTCCAGCACGATCTTCCAGAGCGTGTCGGGATCGCCAGAGAGGTCCACCGCCTCGGCCTGGTCGCGGATCAGCGTCTCGAGCTCGGCGTCGGGCTCTTCGGACCGGCGCCAGCGGGCGAGGCTGTCCTTCAGTTCGGCAAGGCCCTTGTAGAGACCGGCGGCGGCAAGCGGCGGGGTCAGGTGGCTGATGGTGATGGCGCCCGACCGGCGCTTGGCCAGGCTCGCCTCGGAGGGGTTGTTGGCGGCGTAGAGATAGATGTTCGGCATCTCGCCGATCAGCCGGTCTGGCCAGTCGCGGGCGCCGAGGCCGGCCTGCTTGCCCGGCATGAATTCCAGCGCGCCGTGCATCCCGAAATGCAGGATCGCGTCGGCCTTCAGCGTGTTGCGGAGCCAGAGGTAGAAGGTGACGAAGGCATGGGTCGGCGCGAAGCCCTTGTCGAAGAGGAGGCGCATCGGATCGCCCTCCCAGCCGAAGCCGGGCTGCACGCCGACGAAGACCTTGCCGAAGTGACGGCCGAGAACGAAGACGCCGCGCCCGTCGGACTGCACCCGGCCGGGGGCCGGGCCCCAGATCGCCTCGATCGTCTTCAAGGGCGGGGTCTGGCGGACGATGGTGTCGGCATCCACATGGGCCGCGACGTTGGCGTCCTGGCCGTATTGCGCGGCATTGCCGTGGAGGACCATGTCGCGCAGGGCGTCGACGCTCTCGGGGACCTCGACGTCGTAGCCCTCGGACTTCATCCGGGTCAGGGTGTTGAACAGGCTTTCGAAGACCGAGAGATAGGCCGCCGTCCCGGTGGCCCCGGCGTTGGGCGGAAAGCCGAAGAGCACGATGGCGACGGTCTTCTCGGCATTCCTCTTGCGACGCAGGGCAACCATGCGCCCGACCTTCTCTGCCAGCGAGTCGATCCGCTCGAGGCAGGGGGACATGGCCTTCGGCTCCGCCGGAGCGCCGCAGGCATGGGCACAGCCCTTGCAGCCCTCGGCGCCGTGCCGCCCGCCGAAGACCGTGGGGCAGGCGGCGCCGTCGATCTCGGGCAGGGCGATGAGCATGGTGGTCTCGATGGGGCCGAGCCCCTGCCCGTCCGCGGCCCATTGGCCGAGGGTCTGGAACTCCAGTGGCTGGGCGGAGATGTAGGGCACGTCGAGGCGGTTCAGGGTCTCCACCGCCGCGGCGCTGTCATTATAGGCAGGCCCGCCCACGAGGCTGAACCCGGTCAGGGAGACGAGCGCGTCGATGCGGCCTTCGAAGAAGGCCTCGATCGCGGGGCGCCCGTCGAGGCCGCCGGCGAAGGCCGGCAGCACGCGCAGGCCCTGCGCCTCGAGTCTGCGGATCACCGCGTCGTAATGGGCACAGTCGGAGGCGAGGATGTAGGAGCGCATCATCAGGAGGCCAACGGTGCCTGCGGCGCCGGGCGGGCCCTTGATGGCGGCGGGATCGGTGGTGATGCGGGTGCCGGGCAGATCTGGGTGGTAGAGGCCGACATCGGGGTAGTCGATGGGCGCGCGGGCCTGACGGCCGCCGAACTCGGGCCGGTGGCCGTAGCGACCCACGAGGAAGCGCAGCATCTCGGCGATGTTGTCATCCGACCCGCCGAGCCAGTACTGCATCGACAGGAACCAGGCGCGCAGGTCCTGGGCCTTGCCGGGGATCAGCTTCAGGATCTTCGGCAGGCGGCGCAGAGTGCGCATCTGCCTGGCGCCCGAGTTGCCGCCCTGTTTCGAGGCGCCGCGCAGCTTCTTCATCAGCGCGGCGAGGCCCGAGGGCGGGGCGGACATGTCGAGATCGCCCATCTTCGTCAGGCGCACGATCTCCGGGGCGGCGATCAGGCCGACCAGGGCATCCACGCTGTCGCGGCGGGCGTGAAGATCGGGGAGAATCGCCTGCACATGCTCCTCGAGGAAGAGCAGGTTCGCGACGATCAGGTCGGCGCCGGCGAGGGCCTGTTTTGTCTCGGCGAGGCGGTGCGGCTGCTGGTGCCATTCGGCGGCAGCGAAGATCTCGACGTCGAGGCCCGGGAAATCGGGCGCGAGGCGCGAGGCGGCACGCCGCGCCGGGCCGCAGGCGTGGGCGTCGAGCGTGAGGATCACCACGCGGTAAGGGCGGATCACCTCATCGCGCATAATGGGCCTTCGCCTCGTAGAGGGTATCGACGCTGATTTCGCGCACGCCTTTCCGGGCAGCGAATGTCTCCGTGTTGCGGCGCGCCTTGCCGCGGACGAAGAAGGGGATCTTCTTCAGCTCCTTCTCGGCAGCGGGAAGCCAGACGATGTCGAAGCTGCTCTCGGCGGCGGGCTGCTCGTCCGCCCTTTCGGGCGGTCTCGCGGACTCCTCGGTGCGGGCCTTGGCCTTGTGGCCATGATGGCTGGCCCCGGCGTCGTCGTGGAACTCGAAATCCTCGCGGAACATGGCGAGGAGATGCTCCTCGAGGCCCATCACCAGGGGATGCACCAGCGTGTCGAAGAGCACGTTCGCGCCCTCGAAGCCCATCACGGGAGAATAGCGCGCGGGAAAGTCCTGCACATGGACGGGGGCGGAGATCACGGCGCAGGGGATGCCGAGGCGCTTGCCGATGTGGCGCTCCATCTGGGTGCCGAGGATCATCTCGGGGGCGAGGCGCTCGATCGCCTCCTCCACCTCGAGGTAGTCGTCGGTGATCAGGGCCTCGACGCCGTAACCTTCGGCGCATTTGCGCAGGGCGCGGGCCTGTTCGCGGTTGTAGCAGCCCATGCCCACGACCTCGAAGCCCATCTCGTCGCGGGCGACGCGGGCCATGGCCATGACGTGGGTGCCGTCGCCGAAGAGGAAGACGCGCTTGCCGGTGAGGTAGGTCGAATCGACCGAGGCCGACCACCAGGGCATCCGGAGGTGGGTCTCGTCGGGGCGGGTGCCCAGCCCAGTGATCTTCTGCACCTCGGCGACGAAATCGCGGGTGGCGCCGACGCCGATGGGGATGGTTTTCGTGAAAGGCTGGCCGTGTTCCCTTTCGAGCCAGCGCGCGGCGGTCTCGGCCGTCTCGGGGTAAAGGAGCACGTTGAAATGGGCCGCCGGAAGGCGGGCGAGGTCGGCGGGCGTGGCATCGAGCGGCGCGGAGACGTTCACCTCGATGCCCATGTCGGCCAGCAGCCCGGTGATCTCGCGGATGTCGTCGCGGTGGCGGAAGCCCAGCGCGGTGCCGCCGAGGATGTTGCAGGTGATGCGCGGCGTGCGGTCCTGCGGCCGGGCGAGGGCGCGGCAGAGACGGTAGAAGGTCTCGTCGCAGCCGTAGTTTTCCTTGCGCTGGTAGGAGGGCAGTTCCAGCGGGATCACGGGGATCGAAAAACCCATGGTTTCGGACATGCCGCCCGGATCGTCCTGGATCAGCTCGGCGGTGCAGGAGGCGCCGACGATGATCGCCTGGGGATCGAAGCGCGCGACCGCGTCGCGGCAGGCGGTCTTGAAGAGGCCGGCGGTGTCGGCGCCGAGATCGCGGGCCTGGAAGGTGGTGTAGCTGACCGGCGGGCGGTGGTTGCGCCGCTCGATCATGGTGAAGAGAAGGTCCGCGTAGGTGTCGCCCTGGGGCGCGTGCAGGACGTAGTGCAGGCCCTTCATCGCGGTGGCGATGCGCATGGCGCCGACATGGGGCGGGCCTTCGTAGGTCCAGACCGAGAGCTTCATGGCCGGCCTCCGGGGGCGCTGCCCCCGGACCCCCGGGATATTTCCGGCCAGAAAAGGGAGGGGGCCGGGCCGGTGCAGGCGACCGAGAGCATGGGGCGGAGGGCGGGAGGGGTCATTCGGCGGCCTCGAGCTTCAGCAGGGCCTTGCGGCGCAGGGGGCGCGCGAAGAGCGCGGCGAGGTCGCCGGCCTGCTCGTAGAAGTGGACCGGGGTGAAGACGAGCTCGATGGCCCATTTCGTGCTGAGGCCCTCGGCCTCCAGCGGATTGGCGAGGCCGAGGCCGCAGACCGTGAGGTCGGGACGGTCGGCGCGGACGCGGTCGAGCTGGAGGTCCACGTCCTGCCCTTCGGCGATGCGGGGACCGGCGGGCAGGAGGTCGAGGTCGGGACCGTGGATCGCGTCGTGGATGTAGGGCGAGGCCACCTCGACGGGCGTCATGCCGCATTCGCGGGCAAGAAAGCGCGCGAGCGGGATCTCGAGCTGGCTGTCGGGCAGGAAGAACACCGTCTTGCCCGAGAGCGTCCGGGCGGCGGCGGCCACGGCCTTGCGGGCGCGGGCGCGGGGGGCGGCGGTGACGCGCTCGAAGGTCTCGGCATCGACGCCGAACTCGCGGGCGATGGCGGCGAGCCAGGCGGTCGTGCCCTCCTCGCCGAAGGGGAAGGGCGCCGCGAGGTGGCGGGCGCCGCGGCGCAGGAGGGCGGCGTGGGTCTCGCCGAGGAAGGGCTGGGCGAGGGCGAAGACGGTGTTCGGGCCGACGGCGGTCTCGTCGTCGATGCGGCGGGCGGGCAGGAGGCGGATCGGGCCGATGCCCATGGCCTCCAGCAGGCCGACCATCTGGTCCTCGACCACGTCCGGAAGGGCGCCCACGACGAGGAGTTCGCGCGCCTCGGTCCGGGGCAGGACGGGGACCATGGAGGCGAGGCAGGCGTCCTCGCCTTCGGTGAAGGTCGTCTCGATCCCGCTGCCCGAATAGTTCAGCACCCGCACCCGGGGGGCGAATCGCTGGCTGAGCCGTTCGGCGGCCTTCGAGAGGTCGATCTTGATGACCTCGGAGGGACAGGAGCCGACGAGGAAGAGCTGGCGGATGTCGGGGCGGCGGGAGAGGAGCTTCGCCACCTCGCGGTCGAGCTCCTCGTGGGCGTCGGCCATGCCGGCGAGATCGCCCTCCTCGAGGATCGCGGTGCCGAAGCGGGGCTCGGCGAAGATCATCACGCCGGCGGCGGCCTGCAGGAGATGGGCGCAGGTGCGCGAGCCCACGACGAGGAAGAAGGCGTCCTGCATCTTGCGGTGCAGCCAGACGATGCCGGTGAGGCCGCAGAAGACCTCGCGCTGGCCGCGCTCCTTGATGACGGGGGCGGTGCGGCAGCCGCCGCCGGAGGGCAGGCCGGGGGCGGTCATGCGCGGCCCTCCTCGGAGAGGCGGGCGTGGCGCAGTTTCAGCAGGAACTGCGCGGCGTTGACCACATAGAGGCCGTAGGCGACGAGGGCGACCGCCACGAGCGTCGCCGGGTCCCAGCCGCCCGTCATCAGGCCGTAGAGATAGGCCGTGTGCACGGCGATCACGGCGAAGCTGACCATGTCCTCCCAGAAGAAGGCGGGGGCGAGGAGGTACCGGCCGAAGACGACCTTCTCCCAGATCGCGCCGGTGACCATGATCGTGTAGAGGATCAGCGTCTTCAGCACGATCGAGACGGTCGCGGCGCCGTAGCCCTCGCCGGTCCAGAGATAGCGCAGCACGAGCGCCAGAGAGACGAGGAACACCAGGAACTGCACCGGGGCCAGCACGCCCTGGACCGTCGTCCAGACGGTGGCGTCCCGGCGGGCGCGTTCCTCGGGCGTGTAGAGCGCCTGTCTCTGGGGGGCCGCCGCGGTGGCAAAGGCCATGTCAACGTCTCCTGACAAAATCTCCTGTAAAGATAGACAGTCGAGTCGGGCGGTGTCAACTTTCCTTTACATGTTCCTGTCGGCCGTCGAGTCCCTTGTCCAGCCCCCGCGAGCGGGCGCTTCGGATCATGATAATAGGGACTTTTTCAACGCCGTGCCGCGAGGCGCATGGGCAAGTGTCAATTTACTTTGACAATGTGTCCGAGTTCTCTGACAATGCCTCCATCCGTCCGACGGTATGGCCGGGCCCATGGGGGGCCGGGCCGTCGGCGGCGGAGGTCGCGTAGATGGCACAGTCGCTCGGTTCCCAGGCCATCCGCCACGGTCCGGACCCTGTGCCTCACGGACCTGACACGCAACCCGCCATCGAGACGATCTGGACGGCCTCCGGGGCCGATCGCCGCCGGTGCGACCCCGCCCCCGAAGCCGATGGGGCCGCGCTCGACCGGCTGGAGGCGGGTCTGCTGTCGCCCGAGTCCGATGGCGCACGGGAGGCGCTGGACGATCTCGCCGCCTGGGGGATCCCGGCAGAGGAGGTCGCGGATCTCCATGTTCCCGCCATGGCGCGGCGCCTCGGGCTCCGCTGGCACCGGGACGAGCTGAGCTTTGCGCAGGTGACCATCGGCATGTCGCGGCTGCAGCGGCTGGTGCGGGATATCGTGGCGGAGTTCGACACGGACCGCTGCGTGGGCCGCGAGGTCGGCTCGCTGCTGCTGGTCGTGCCCGAACAGGAGCAGCACACCCTTGGCGCGATCCTCCTGTGCGGCCAGCTGCGCAGGCGGGGTCTGTCGGTGCGGCTCTGGCTGGGCTTTCGGCCCGGGGATGCCGCCGATGCCCTCACGTCAGGATCCTATGACGGCGTGTTCATCTCCGCTTCGCGCTCATACGGTCTTGAAAACCTTCAGGAGGTCATCAAATCTGTGCGCGACGCCGCGCTGTCGACCCTGCCGGTCTGCATCGGAGGTTCCTTTACGGAACCCTTGCGACTGCCGAGGGACGTAGAGGCCGCGGTCCATATGACCGAGGACATCGACGAGGCGCTCGAGATTTGCGGTATCCACACCAGAGTCGCGCCGCCCGCGCCCCGCGCGTTACGGAGTTAAATCATGGTACAGCGCACGACCCCGGCGGACTGGAGATGACCTCCAGGGGCATGCGCTATTGGGAGAGCGGAGCGATACCGCTCATCGCCCCCGAGATCCTGGGCGACATCATCACCCAGGTGGCCGATGTCGGCATCGTCATCAATGAATCGGGTTCGGTCCTCTCGGTGATGGTGAACCCGCAGACGGACGGCCTGCAGCGCCTCGTTCAGCTCGAGGGCGAGGACCTGCGCAGCGTTCTTGCCCGGGAAAGCATATCGAAATTCGACGAGCGGCTGACGGCGTTTCTCGAAGGCAAGGGAAGCGTGCGGCCGGTTGAGCTGAACCACGACGAGGCGCGCATCCCGATCGGCTTTCCGGTGCGCTACAGCTTCCATCGGATCGGGCCCGATGGCGCGATCCTGCTGCTGGGCCGCGACCTGCGGCCCATAGCCGAGATGCAGCAGCAGCTGGTGAAGGCGCAGATCGCGCTGGAGCGGGATTACGAGACCCAGCGCGAGTTCGACACCCGGTTCCGCGTGCTGATGGAGGCCACGCGGGACGCCCATCTCTTCGTCTCCCTCCAGACCGGACGAATCACGGAGGCCAACACCGCCGCGGCGACGGCGCTGGGCAGCGACCGCGACGACATCGTGAACACGGCGCTGACCGCGCTGGTCGAGGGCAGGCGCAAGGGCGAACTGATCGAGGCGCTGACGACGCAGGCGCTGGCCGAGCGGCCGGTGGCGGTCGAGGCGCGGGCGCGCAAGGGCGGAGACCCGCTGCGGCTGGTTCCGACGATCTTCCGGTCCGGCGGGGACCGGATGCTGCTCTTGCGGGTGGAGACCTCCTCGGAGGGAGCCGCCGGCGGCGACGCCCTGGCGACCAACCTGATGGGGCTGTTCCAGCTCGGCCCGGACGCCATCGTCTTCACGGACGATGCGGGCACGATCCTGTCGTCCAACGAGGGGTTCCTCGAACTGATCGACGCGGCCCACGACCTGAGCGTGAAGGGGCGGTCGCTGTCCGATTTCCTCCAGCGCGGCTCGGTGGACCTGCGGGTGCTGGCCGAGAACGCCGCCCGGGCGGGACGGATGCGGATGTACGCCACGAAGGTGGTGGGCGACTACATCTCGCCCCGGGCGGTGGAGATCGCGGCGACGGCCCTGCAGGGCGGGGAAAGGACTGTCTTCGCCTATGTGCTGCGCGACACCAGTCGCGCCGAGACCGTGCGCACCGCCGCGTCGCCGATGACGGACGAGGGCGTGCGGTCGGTGATGGAGCTGGTGGGCAGCGCCACGCTGAAGGACATCGTGGCCGAGACGACGAACGTGGTCGAGAAGATGTGCATCGAGACCGCGGTCGAGCTGACGATGAACAACCGCGTGGCCGCCGCCGAGATGCTGGGCCTGTCGCGGCAGTCGCTCTACGTGAAGCTGAGGAAATACGGGCTGCTGAGCAGGAACGAGGACGGCGAGGACTGAACCTTGCGGCCTCTGGCGCAAGGGTCCACGCTGGGCGCCCATGTCGCGGCATCACCATCATCATGACCATGGCGGCGACCGGCGGCTGAGTGCCGCCGTCGTGGTGAACCTTGGCCTGACAGTGGCGCAGGTGGCGGGCGGACTGCTGTCGGGCTCGCTCGCGCTGATCGCGGATGCGCTGCACAATCTCAGCGACGCGATGTCTCTGATCATCGCGCTCGTGGCAAGACGCATCGCCCGCAGGCCGCCCGATGCGCGGATGACCTTCGGCTATGCGCGGGCCGAGACGGTGGCGGCGCTGATCAACTACACCACGCTGATCCTCATCGCGCTCTATCTCGGCTACGAGGCGGTCGCCGGCCTGATCTCGCCGGACCCGGTGGGTGGATGGATCATGATCGTCGTGGCAGGAATCGCGCTGGTGGTGGACCTCGTGACAGCCGCGCTGACCTACGCCATGTCGAAGCAGAGCCAGAACATCCGCGCGGCTTTCCTGCACAATCTCGCCGATGCGCTGGGATCCGTGGCGGTGATCGTCGCCGGCGTGCTCGTGCTGCTCCACGACTGGTGGAGGGTCGATTCGATCGCCACACTCGGGATCGCGGGCTATGTGCTGTGGATGTCCGCGACGGAGATCGGCGGCGTGATCCGGATTCTGATGCTGGGCGCGCCGGACGAGCCCTCGACCGGGGAGGTGATCGGCGCGATCCGCGGGGTGGACGGAGTCGGCGACGTGCACCACGCGCATCTGTGGCAGATGGAGGAGCATGCGACAGCGTTGCAGGCCCATGTCACGCTGGATGCCGGGCGGTGGGGGAACGCCGACGCCATCAAGGCGGAGATCAAGGTCCGGCTGCGGGAACGGTTCGGGATCGGGCACGCGACACTGGAGCTGGAATGCGCGCGGCACGGCTGCGTGGATGCGGCCGTCGTGGGCCACGGCGACAGCTGAGAGGGGCTGGACCGGAGGGGACGGGCTGCGACCCGCTGTCCGACTGTAAGGCTGAGTTTACACTTGCCGAAATGCCGATTGTCATCCTAATCTGACAGTCATGAGCGTCCTGTCCGATCTGCCCCCCGTCGAACGCCGCTGGCCCGAGCCCCGGGCGGCACTGCGGCTGATCAAGCCGATCACCTGGTTTCCACCGATGTGGGCCTTTGCGTGCGGCGCGGTCTCGGGTGGCGGCTCCTTTGCGGAAAACTGGGGCCTTGTGGTGCTGGGCGTGCTGCTCGCGGGTCCCATCGTCTGCGGCATGAGCCAGGCGGCGAACGACTGGTGCGACCGGCACGTCGACGCGATCAACGAGCCGGACCGCCCGATTCCCTCGGGCCGCATCCCGGGCCGCTGGGGCCTCTGGATCGCCCTCGCCATGTCGGTGCTGTCGCTCGTCGTGGGCTGGCAGCTTGGCCCCTGGGGCTTTGCCGCGACCGTGGCGGGCGTGCTGGCGGCCTGGGCGTACAGCCAGGAGCCCGTCCGGCTGAAGCGGTCGGGCTGGTGGGGACCGGGGCTTGTGGGGCTCAGCTACGAGACCCTGCCCTGGATCACCGGCGCGGCGATACTTTCTGCCGGCGCGCCGTCGCCCGAGGTGCTGATCGTCGCCCTGCTCTATGGCCTCGGCGCGCACGGGATCATGACGCTCAACGACTTCAAGGCCCTGGAAGGCGACACGCAGACGGGCGTGAATTCCCTGCCCGTCACGCTGGGCCCCGAACGCGCGGCGCGGCTGGCCTGCTGGGTCATGGCGCTCCCTCAGGTCGCGGTGATCCTGCTCCTGGCCTACTGGGACCGGACCGGCCACGCCATCGCCGTGACATGGCTGCTGATCCTGCAGACCCATGCCATGCGGGTCATGCTGAACGACCCGGAGGGCAAGGCGCCATGGTACAACGGAACCGGCGTGGTTCTCTATATCTCGGGGATGATGGTCACGGCCTTCGCCCTGCGCGGACTGGGGGTCTAGGATGACACTCTCCTGGGTCCAGATCGTGCGGCTGGGGCTGGTGCAGATGTGCCTCGGCGCCATCGTTGTGCTGATGACCTCGACCCTGAACCGGCTGATGGTGGTGGAACTGTCCCTGCCCGCCGTCCTGCCGGGCCTGCTCGTGGCGCTGCACTACGGCATCCAGCTGAGCCGGACGCAGCTCGGCTTCGCCTCCGACCGGGGCGGGCGGCGGACGGTGTTCATCACCGGCGGAATGGCGGTGCTGGGCGCAGGGGCGGCGCTGGCCACCTCCGCGATCCTCCTGTTTCCTGTCAACTACTGGGCGGGCCTCTCGGTTTCGATCCTCGCCTACGCGCTGATCGGGCTCGGCGCGGGGGCCGCAGGCACCTCCGTTCTGGCGCTCCTCGCCACGGCGACGGCGGCAAGGCGGCGCGCGGCGGCGGCGACGATCACCTGGCTGATGATGATCTTCGGCATCGCAGTGACGGCGGGTGTCGTGGGCACCCTGCTCGATCCCTATTCGCCGGGCCTGCTCATGCGGATCGTGGGCGCGGTCACGGTGGGCGCGGTCGTCGTCACGGCCTTTGCCATCCATGGGATCGAACGCAGCGTGCGCGCGGTGCAGGAGCCGGAACAGACGCCGTTCCTCGAAGGTCTGGCACAGGTCTGGGCGGAGCCGCGCGCGCGGGTGTTCACCATGTTCGTCTTCCTGTCGATGACCGCCTATTTCATGCAGGAGCTGATCCTCGAGCCCTACGCCGGCCTCGTCTTCGGTTTCACGCCTGGACAGTCCACCCAGCTGTCGGGCGCACAGAACGGCGGGGTGTTCCTCGGGATGATCACGGTCGGCGTGCTGGCCACAGGCCTCGGTCTCGGAACGCTCCGGCACTGGGTCATCGCGGGGTGCCTCGGGTCGGCTGCGGCGCTGTCGGTGATCTCGGCCATCGGCCCGGCGGGGCTGTCGACGCTGCTGGTCCCCGCCGTGGTCGCCATGGGCTTTTTCAACGGCATGTTCGCGGTCGCGGCGATAGGCTCGATGATGGCCATGGCGGGCGAGGGCCGGGAACGGCGCGAGGGCACGCGCATGGGCCTCTGGGGTGCCGCGCAGGCCATCGCGGCGGGCTTCGGCGGGCTGACAGGTGCTGCGCTCGCGGACGTGATGCGCACCGTCCTGCCCGACGCGTCGGCCTTCGGCACGGTCTTCGTGATCGAGGCCACACTCTTTGTCGCGGCGGCCCTGATGGCCGCGCGGATCATGGACCGGGGCACCGTCCCCCAGCTGGTACCGGGAGAATGAGCATGTACGACGTGATCGTTGTGGGAGGCGGGCCCTCGGGTGCCACCGCCGCCGAGGACCTGGTGCGGTCCGGCCATTCCGTGGCGCTGCTGGACCGGGCCGGGCGGATCAAGCCTTGCGGCGGCGCGATCCCGCCGCGGCTGATCGCCGATTTCCACATTCCCGAAAGCCAGATCGTGGCGAAGATCACCACCGCGCGGATGATCTCCCCCACCGGGCGCAAGGTGGACATCCCGATCGAGAACGGCTTCGTCGGGATGGTCGACCGGGAGCATTTCGACGAGTTCCTGCGCGTCCGCGCCGCCGAGGCGGGGGCCGAGCGGCTGACCGGCACCTACCTCAGGATCGAGCGGGACAAGGACGGCACCCATGTCGTCTACCGCGAGAAGGCGACGGGCGAGGAGAAGCGCGCCACCTGCCGGCTGGTGATCGGCGCGGATGGCGCGCGGTCGAACGTGGCGCGGGACGAAGTGCCGGGCGGCGACAGGATCCCGTATGTGATCGCCTATCACGAGATCATCGAGAGCCCCGGGCCGCGCGGCGAGTATCATCCCGATCGTTGCGACGTGGTCTATGACGGGCGCATCTCGCCGGACTTCTACGGCTGGGTCTTTCCGCACGGCACATCCGCCAGCGTCGGTATGGGCAGCCTGGTGAAGGACGTGAACCTGAAGGAAGCGACGGCGGCGCTGCGGGTTGCGGCGGGCCTCGACGACTGCAGGACGATCCGCCGCGAGGGCGCGCCGATCCCGCTCGAGCCGCTGAAGCGGTGGGACAACGGGCGCGACGTGCTCCTGGCTGGCGATGCCGCGGGCGTGGTGGCGCCCTCCTCGGGCGAGGGCATCTACTACGCGATGATCGGCGGGCGGGTCGCGGCGACGGCGGCGGCGGCGAAGCTGAAGACCGGGCGGATCAGGGACCTGCAGCTGGCGCGGAAGCTCTTCCTGCGCGAGCACGGGCAGGTGTTCCGGGTGCTGGGCGCCATGCAGAGGGCATATTACCGCAGTGACGAGCGGCGGGAGAGGTTCGTATCGCTGTGTCATGACATCGACGTGCAGCGGCTGACCTTCGAGGCCTACATGAACAAGAAGCTGGTGAAGGCGCGCCCCCTCGCGCATCTGAAGATCGGGGTGAAGAACCTCGCGCATCTGACCGGGCTGGTTGGACCCGAACGCGTGTGACCGCGCCGATCCCGGCCTGGGTCAACGGAACGCTGCAGCCGGTCGACAAGCTGCTCGTCCACCAGCGCGGGCTGAAGCACAAGGCGGTCAGCGTGTTCGTGCTGAAGGGCGCCAAGGTGCTGATCCAGCAGCGGGCGGCGGGGAAGTACCACACGCCGGGGCTCTGGGCGAACACCTGCTGCACCCATCCCGACTGGGGCGAGACGGCGGCCGACTGCGCGGTCCGGCGGCTCGAGGAGGAGCTGGGGATCACCGGGCTGCATCCGGCGCCGAGGGACCGGGTGGAATACCGGGCCGACGTGGGCGGCGGGATGATCGAGCACGAGGTCGTGGATATCTTCGTCGCCCTGGCCGGGGAGGACCTCGTGGTGCAGCCGAACCCCGAGGAGGTCATGGCCGTCGACTGGGTGGATTTCTACGATCTGGCGGCGGCGGTGAAGCGGCGGCCGGAGCAGTATACGCCGTGGCTGCGCATCTATCTCGAGGAACACCAGGCCGCGATCTTCGGCGACCTCGTGCGAGCCTGAGCCGGGGCGTACACAGTGAACACCCCTTCAAGTTCCTGATTTTAAATCCAAAAAGTGTTAATGGTTTGGGTGCGCGGCGGGGGCGCTGCCCCCGTTCGGGTGCGCGTCCGGCTACGCGTCCGGCTGCGCCGGACCCCCGGACTACCTCAGGCCGGATAAGACCGGGGGAGGGCGCGCCGGGCGGAGCGTGTCGCCCCGCCCGGGCGCAGCATCAATCGGCGCGGACGAGGGTGCCGCCGCAGGCCTCGAGCGCGGTGGCGGCGATGTCGGTCGCGGTGAGGCCGGCATCGGCATACATGGCCTCGGGGGAGGCCTGGTCGATGTAGCGGTCGGGGAGGGTCATGGTGCGCACGGCGCAACGGCCGTCGAGCTGACCGGAGTTCGCCAGGTGGTGCAGGACCATGGCGCCGAAGCCGCCCTGGGCGCCCTGCTCCACCGTCAGCAACGCCCGGTGGCCGCGCATCAGGCGGCGGATCAGCGCGGTGTCGAGGGGTTTGGCGAAGCGCGCGTCGGCGAGGGTGACCGACAGGCCCTGCCTCTCCAGCAGCGCCGCGGCGCGGCGGCATTCGCCGAGATGCGCGCCGAACGAGAGAAGCGCCACGTCGGAACCGTCCTGCAGGACGCGGCCCTTCCCGATCTCCAGCACCTCGCCGCGCTCTGGCAGGGGGGCGCCCTCCCCCTCGCCGCGGGGGTAGCGGAAGGCGATGGGGCCGCTGTCATGGGCGGCGGCGGTAGCGGTCATGTGCACCAGCTCCGCCTCGTCGCCCGCGGCCATCACCACCATGTTCGGGAGCGCGGCGAGAAAGCCGATGTCGAAGGCCCCCGCATGGGTCGGCCCGTCGGCGCCGACGAGGCCCGCGCGGTCGATGGCGAAGCGCACGGGCAGGTTCTGCAGGGCGACGTCGTGGACGATCTGGTCGTAGCCGCGCTGCAGGAAGGTGGAGTAGATCGCGCAGAAGGGGCGCAGGCCGGAGGCCGCCATGCCGGCGGCGAAGGTGACGCCGTGCTGTTCGGCGATTCCCACGTCGAAGACCCGGGTCGGGAAGCGGTCGGCCATCAGATCGACGCCGGTGCCCGAGGGCATGGCGGCGCTGACGGCGACGATGCGCGGGTCTTCCGCGGCGAGTTTCGTGAGGGTCTGGCCGAAGACCTTGGTGTAGGACGGCGCGTTGGGACGACTCTTGGCCTGGGCGCCGGTGGCGACCTCGAACTTGGACACGCCGTGACCACGGTCGGCGGCGAGCTCGGCGGGGGCGTAGCCCTTGCCCTTGACGGTGCAGACATGGATCAGCACGGGCCCGGTGGCGCGGGCGCGGGCGGCGCGCAGCACGGGCAGAAGCTGGCCCATGTCATGGCCGTCGATGGGGCCGATGTAGCTAAGGCCCAACTCCTCGAAGAGCGTGCCCTGCCCGCCCGGAAGCCCGGTGACGAGCTGGCGCGCGCGGCGGGCGTGGTCGCGGATCGGGCCGGGGAGCGCGGCCTCGAAGCCCTCGGCCATCCTGTGCGCGGCGCCGAGCGGGCCGTCGTAGAGTGAGGAGAGGTATTTCGACATGGCGCCCGTGGGGGGTGCGATGGACATCTCGTTGTCGTTGAGGATGACGAACATCCGGCGCTTCTCGTGGCCGGCGTTGTTCAGCGCCTCGTAGGCCATGCCGGCGGAGATCGCGCCGTCGCCGATCACGGCGATGGCGTCGCCCGTGGGCAGGCCCATGTCGCGGCCCACGGTGAAGCCGAGCGCGGCGGAAATGGAGGTGGAGCTGTGCGCGGCGCCGAAGGGATCGAAGGCGCTTTCCGCGCGCTTGGTGAAGCCCGAGAGGCCGCCCTCCTGGCGCAGGGTACGGATGCGGTCGCGCCGTCCGGTCAGGACCTTGTGCGGGTAGCACTGGTGGCCCACGTCCCAGATCAGCTTGTCCCGGGGCGTGTCGAAGACGGTGTGGAGCGCCACGGCAAGCTCCACCACGCCGAGGGACGATCCGAGGTGGCCGCCGGTCTCGGACACCGCCGAGATCACCTCTGCGCGGAGTTCGCGGGCCACCTCGGCGAGGGTGGCGTCCGAAAGGCCGCGCAGGTCGGCGGGGTAGTGGACGCGGTCGAGATTGGGGGTCATGGGTCGCATCGGTCCGGTCTCCTCCCGGGTATGAAAAAGGCGCCGCGTCGGGTCTTCTTCCCTCCGCGGCGCCAGGTCCTGTAGCCAACAGGAAGGGAACCGGGGGTTTGCGCCCCCTGTGACGGACCGGTCGGGGACCGGACCGACGGCGGAGGGGGCGGCGCGGGGGCCGCCCCCTGTCTCGTCAGGCGGTGCCCGCCAGCTCCTCGGCGGTGAGCACGAGGCCCAGCCGGTCGCGGACGACCGGGTCGGGGGTGTCCCGGCTCTCGGGGGGCAGAAGCTCTCCGATCGCCGCGAGAACCGCTATGACGAGCCAGATCGAGACCACCACGATCGCGGCGTAGCCTGCGCCCTTGAGCATCAGGTAGCCGGTGGTCGCGGCCAGCTGGCCCTTGCGCCCGATCCGAAGGATGTCGTTGTCGTCAACCATCGTCGTCTCTCCTTACTGCGGCGCGTAGCCGTGGTCCTGGGCCCAGACGTACCAGTTGTCCACGACCGTGCCCGTGAGCAGGATCCCGATACCGCCGGTCAGCGTGGTCAGAACCGCGAACCACCAGGCCCAGCGGTGGATGCCCTCCATCGTGGCGTTGAAGCCCATGGTCCAGCGCCAGAAGAGCGCCGCCCGTTCCGAGGCCGTTCCGCGGTCGACGATCTGCTCGATCTCGCGCTCGCCGCCGAAGCGGGAGACCGCGAGGATCGTGGCGCCGTGCATCGCGAAGAGCAGCGCGGAGCCGTAGAGGAACACGATCGAAAGCGCGTGGAACGGATTGTAGAACAGGTTGCCGTAGGTGATCGAGAACAGGTTGGTCCAGTCGAGGTGGCTGAAGATGCCGTAGGGCACCGCCTCGGACCAGCTTCCCATCAGGATGGGCCGGAACAGTCCGAGCACGAGGAACAGCCAGATCGCCGAGGCGAAGGCATAGGCCACATGCTTGCCCATCTTCAGGTCCGCCGCCCGCTGATAGGTCCGCACCCACCAGGTGCACACCGAGATCAGCAGGAAGAAGGACGCGATCAGCCAGCCCAGACCCTCGCCCAGCGGCGGGATGCCGAGACCGTAGGAGGCCGGCGGCGGCTCCAGCGAGAAGTAGAAGAGATCCCGCAGGAAGACCGCCGGGTTGTAGCCGGCCTGGTCCCAGAAGGCGAGGCCCACGAGCACGAACCACGCCGTGCCGGTGGCGAGGCTGATCACCCCCCAGGGCCCGAGGTAGATCGGCCCGAGCTGGGCGTTCCCGAAGATGCCGAAGAGACGGCTGATCCCGGGTTTGCCGAAGCGGCCCTCATGGAGGTCGAGGCCCGTGTCGTCGATCCCCATTTCCGGGGGCCCGGCCACCTGCACCTGGGTGAAGATGTTCTGGTATTCCCGGGTCAGATAGTCGTTGGGCTTGCGCCGGGACGACGGGGCTCCGTTCGGTGTGCTGACGTCAGCCATTGATGCCTCCCTCGAGATTCACCCACCAGGGCAGGTCCACGTACCAGTACCACCAGTCGGCCCAGACCCCGAACCAGACGGTCCCGGAGATCACGATGCAGACCGCGCTCCAGAATCCGGCATTCAGCGCAAGGAACAGACCGAGGCGGTGGATGCCGAGGGGGCCGATGGAATAACCGATGAGATCACGGAAATAGGTGTCCTCATGGTCGGGGGATTTGACCTTCTCGCCCTTCTCCGGATTCACCGCCGACAGGACCAGAGACCCGTGGAGGGCGAGCGCGAGCGTCGTCGTGAAGAAGAACGTGATCGCGATCATGTGGGCCGGGTTGTAGTGGAAGTTGCCGTAGGTGTAGCCGACGTTGTTGACCCAATCGAGGTGCGACCAGATTCCGTAGGGGAACGCATGGCCCCAGGCGCCGAGCAGGACGGGCCGGATCACGACGAGGCTCGTGTAGGCGAGGATCGCCACGCTGAAGGCGAAGGGCACATGGTAGCCGATGCCGAGCTTGCGGCAGATTTCCACCTCGCGCAGCATCCACGAGATGAAGGCGCCGTGGGCGCAGATCGTGATGATCTGCCAGAGCCCGCCCTCGCGGAGCGGTGCCGCGCCGAGACCGTATTCGAGCGGCGGCGGGTCGATCGAGATCAGCCAGGGGTTCCACACCCCCTGGATGGCCGTCCCGTAGAAGATCAGAGCGGTGCCGAGGGCGGCGAAGAAGAGTGTCGTGACTCCGAAGAAGCCCACGTAGAAGGGGCCCACCCAGAAATCGAACAAATCGCCGCCGACCAGCGTCCCGCCCCGGACGCGGTACTTTCTTTCGAAGGTGAGCTGAGCCATCTTCAAACTCCTATGACGCAGTCCGGTCGGAATAGGGCGCCGGTCCGCAAGTTGGTCGGGTTGTCCGCGGCCGACCCCGGAAAGGGTGCCGCCCGCGGACGCAAGGTTATCCCGTGTCCGCGCCTTACTCGGCGGCGGCGGCGGTCGTTTCCGGCGCGAACGCCAGCTCGAACCAGTTGGTCGCGGGATTGCTGAGCAGGACGAGGTGAATCATCACTGCCAGGAGGAACAGGAAGACGCCCTGAGCCACGAAAACGCGGCGGGGATCCCAGATCATCCAGATCTTGTAGAACTGCGACATTTCTCAGTTCCTTCCTTACCAAGCGAACCAGGGCAGTTTGATGTACGTCAGGATATGAGCCACGACGGCCACGATCGTGAAGATCGTGAACCCGCTCATATACACCGAGTGCAGCTCCTGCGCCTGCTCGTCAGTGAGACCCGTAAAGGACAGGTCCGTATTGTCAGCCATGGATAGTCTCCTGAAACTGACGCCGCGAAACCCCCGCGGCCGGGGTTCGACAGAGGCTCATCCTCTGCCCTGGCTCCGCCGTTCCCCCCGTTTCGGGGAGGAAAGCGACAGATACGGGACCGGCCCCGGGGGACCGGACCACGATGACGTCCCTCACGCAGAGAAGATGTGAGGGGTGATGATGCGGGCCTGGGTCCAGGCCCGGCTCACCGGATCCTTGGCCGGCAGACGCCCGTGGCGCAGCGCCGTCAGCGTCCAGGTCAGGAGCGCGAGGGGCAGCGTGGCGAGGAAGATCAGCCCGAAGTAGGCGTAGTATTCCCGGCGCTGGGCATTGGCCCGGTGGCGCGGGGCGACGGGGCCGTTGGTGGTCAGTTCGCTCATGGGAAGTCTCCCTTCCTTGGGTCGAGGGCCGTGACGGTCTCGAGCACGACGCGTTCCGCGCCGGAGTCGAGGGCCGCCGCTTCGGCTGCGTCGCGCAGCGTCTTGGCGGCGGAAATGCGGGTGAGGATCGGGTGGCGGGCCACGATCTCGTCGAGCTTGGCCTGTGCATCGGCATCCCACGGAAAGCTGCGGCGCAGCGGCGTGGCGGTGGCCTCGCCCTCGTCCATGCGGGTGCCGAGGGGCAGGATGTGGAAGAGCGCGTCGAAGAGGCCGTTGCAGACCTCCTGCAGGACGTAGGTCGCCCCGGCGTAGCCCATGAAGGGCGTGCCGGTGGCGCGCCGGATGGCGGCGCCCGGAAAGCTCGCCGGGATGAAGGCGGGCGCGGGTCCGTGGCCGGCCTTCTGCTCGGCGAGGTACATCTTCTCGTTGATCGAGCCCATGACGATGAGCGGGCGCTTCTCGGCGATCATGCCGCGCACCGCCTCGTTGTCGGTCTTAGTGCCCCGGGTGCGGGCCACGGCGAAGGCGCAGGGAAAGCCCAGATCGCCTTCGAGATAGTGGCGGATGCCGCGGGCATAGGTCTCGGTCGCCACGATCCCGAAGGACGCGGTGGCGTAGAAATCCTGCGTGACCGAGCGCCAGAGATCCCAGACGGGCTTCAGTGTCGAATGCTTCTCGCGCTCGATGAAGGGCTCGGGGTCGAGGCCTGTCAGCTCTCCGAGCTTGCGCAGGAACCTGGTCGTGGAGTCGATGCCGAAGGGGGCCTGCAGGTAGGGCTTGCCCAGCACCTCGCAGAGCCCGCGGCCGAACTCGCGGTACATGCAGATGTTGACGTCGGCGTTCACGAGGTTGCGCATCTCGGCGAGATGGCTGCCGAGCGGCATCACCATGTTCACCTCTGCGCCGATGCCTTCGACGAGGCGCCGGATCTCGGCGAGGTCGGAGGGCATGTTGAAGGCGCCGTACATGGGCCCGAGGATGTTCACGCGGGGGGCGGCCCCCTCCTCGCGCTTTTTCTCGGGGGGCATCCGGCCCTTGGTCATGCCGAACTCGGTGAAGATCCAGGTCATCGCGCGGTCGGCGCTCTCCCACTGGTCCTCGTCGATGGTGCGCGGCAGGAAGCGCTGGATGCTGGTGCCCTGGGGCGTGACGCCGCCGCCGATCATCTCGGCGATGGAGCCGGTGACCACGACCGCCGGCAGCGCCGGGTCGAGCGTGTCCCAGGCGCGCTTCATGGCGCCCTCGGTGCCGTCGCGGCCAAGCTCTTCCTCGGCGAGCCCCGTCACGACGATGGGCAGCTCGTGGGGCGGCAGGCCGTCGGTGTAGTGCAGGACCGAGGTGACGGGCAGGTTCTCGCAGCCCACGGGGCCGTCGATCACCACCTGCAGGCCCTTCACGGCGCAGAAGGCGTAGACGGCGCCCCAGTAGCCGCCGGCGCGGTCATGGTCCTGGATCAGCATGGGCGCCTCCGGGGGAGGCACGATCTTCCAGAAGATCGTGGGGCCCAATGAATTTCTAGAAATTCATTGCGGGTCATATCATCTGCTCCGCCGCGGCGGCGCGGGCCTGCTTGTCGAGCTTCTTCTGGTGCTGGGCGCGGAAGTCGGGGCGCAGGTTCGGCGCGCCCTCCCAGATGCCGGCGGTATCGCCCGCGCCCACGCCCTGGAAGAAGGCCTTCATGTCGTCCATCCGGGCCTTGCCGGCGATGGCGGCGTTCACCACCTCCTGCAGGGAGCCCGCGCCGGCGGGACCCATCAGCGGCCGGGCCGAGATGAGGTTGGTGAAGTAGAGGCCGGGGATGCCCAGTTCCTTGGCCTTCTGCACCACGGGTGTCGTGCCGATGGCGAGGTCGGGCTCGAATTCCTGCATCGCGCCGAGATCGTCCTCGAGGCTGGCGCGATAGGTGACGTGCACGCCCTTGGCAGCAAGCCACTCGGCATCCTCTGCGAGCCAAGGCGTCTTCGGGCAGGCGGTGCCGACGTAGCGGACATCCGCGCCGCTCTCGATCAGGAGGCGCGCGACGAGAAGCTCGGAGCCCTCGTAGCCCGAGAGGGTGATGCGGCCCTTGATGCGGCTGCCCTGAAGCGCACCGCGGATGGCGGGAAGGAAGGCGTTCTGCGCGGCGGCCACGCGGCCCGGGTCGATGCCGAAGGTCTCGCCGATGGCCGCCAGCCAGGCGGCGGTTCCGTCGAGGCCCACGGGCGCCGAGCCCAGGACGGGGCGGCCCGCGGCCTGAAACTCGCGTACGGAGGCGGTGTAGAAGGGATGGATCGCGGCCACGGCGCCGCAATCAAGCGCGGCGTAGAGCTCCCGCCATTCGCGGCAGGGCACGACGGGACCGGCGGCGAGGCCCAGGGGGGCCAGCATCGCGCCGATCATCATCGGGTCGGCGGGGAACATCTCGCCCAGCAGGGTCACGGTGGGCAGGTCGTTCGTTCCGCTCGCGGGACGCGGGACGGGGCCGGCCATGGCCTCCTCGCGGGCGTATTTCAGCATGGCGCCGGCGAGGACGTCCTTCGCCTCGGCATGGGTCGGCACGCCGAAGCCCGGCACGTCGATGCCAATGATCCGCACGCCGTCGATCTCGTCCGGCAAAAGGCGCAGCGGCACGCCCGAGGCCGTGGGCACGCAGAGGTTGGTCACCACGATGGCGTCGTAGCGGGCGGGATCGGCGAGTTCGTAAACGCCGTCGCGGATGTCCTCGAAGAGCTTTCCGGTGACGAGCGATTCCGAGTTGAACGGGACGTAGCCGACCGACCGGCGGGCGCCGTAGAAATGCGACACGAAGGTCAGGCCGTAGACGCAGCAGGCGCTTCCCGAGAGGATCGTGGCGACGCGCTTCATGCGAAGTCCCACGCGGAGCGAGCCAAAGGCGGGGCACATGGACTGCGGCTTGTCGTGGGGCCCCGTGGGGTAGTCCTCGCGGAACTTCCGCATGAGGTCGGGCGCGGCGCGTTCGGCGGCGGCGGTCATCTCCGAGCCCGAGTGGCAGCCGAGCCCGTCCACCGGGGCGGGCGCGCTCGTCTCTCCCTGCGGGCGAGTCTCGCTGCGGATCACCTCGACGGTGCCGCTGTCGTCGTAGCCGACCTCGTATCCCTCACGCGTCGTCATAGATGACCTCGAGCGACTCGCGGGGTTTGGCGTGCTTGCCGCGCATGTCCGCGTCGGTGGCGGGCTCCAGCGTCACGCCCGCGCCGGTGTCGGAGCCGTCGAAGAGCTCCAGCAGTTCGTCCTGGGTCAGGGCGGCGGGCCGCAGGGGCGGCGCCTCGGCGACGTTCATCCCGAGTTCGGCAAAGAGCGCGCCCCAGGGCGAGGCATCGGTGCCGACGATCTGGTAGTTGGCAGATTTCTTGCGCAGGTCGTCGTCCTGGGGGATCGAGGCGAGGATCGGGATGTCGACGGCCTTCGCGAAGGCCTGGGCCTCGCCGGAATGGTCGTCCTTGTTCACCACGAGGCCCGCGACGCCGACGTTGCCGCCGAGCTTGCGGAAGTATTCCACCGCGGAGCAGACGTTGTTGGCGACGTAGAGGCTCTGCAGGTCGTTGGAGGCGACGAGGATCACCTTCTGCGCCATGTCCCGCGCGATGGGCAGGCCGAAGCCGCCGCAGACCACGTCGCCGAGGAAATCCAGCAGGACGTAGTCGAAATCCCAGTCGTGGAAGCCCAGCTTCTCCAAGAGTTCGAAGCCGTGGATGATGCCGCGCCCGCCGCAGCCGCGGCCCACTTCGGGGCCGCCGAGCTCCATGGCGAAGACGCCGCCGCGCTTGAAGCAGACGTCGCCGATCTTCACCTCCTCGCCGGCGAGCTTTTTCTTCGTCGAGGTCTCGATGATGGTCGGGCAGGCCTTGCCGCCGAAGAGCAGCGAGGTGGTGTCGGATTTCGGGTCGCAGCCGATCAGCAGTACGCGCTTGCCCTGTTCGGCCATCATGTGGCTGAGGTTCGCGAGCGTGAAGGACTTGCCGATACCGCCCTTGCCGTAGATCGCGATGATCTGGGTCTTCTTCGTGGGCTCGCCCTGGGGCACCTCCAGCGAGGGCTCGGCGGCCTCGTCCTTCAGCCGGGTGTCGTAGTCCTTGAGGTTGGGGACTTCGTCTTTCATGCGGCGCTCCAGTCGAGGATCATCTTCAGGCAGGCGGGATCGTCGAAGGCCTTCGGATAGGCTTCGGCGGCCCGGTCGGCCGGAAGGCGGTGGGTTATCAGGCCGTCGAGCGACAGGGCCCCGGACTCGACCAGCGCGCGGGTGGCGAGCAGGTCATCACGGGTCCATTCGGCGGCGATGCGAAGCCGCGCCTCCTTCATGAAGGCCGGCGGGAAGGCGAAGGAGAGCGGCGCGGTGTAGAAGCCGGCCAGCACCACCTCGCCGCCCCTGGCGATCCGGCCGATCCAGTCGTTCAGGAGATCGCCGCGGCCCGAGGCATCGTAGATCGCGCGGTAGTCGCGGCGCGGATCGTCGTCGGGATGCAGCACCTCGTAGCCCGCGGCGCCGGTCCGGCGGCCGGGGTCGACCTCCCAGACGGTGGGGACGGGCGCGCCCGCGGCGAGGGTGAGACGGGCGAGGAGGCGGCCGAGGACGCCATGGCCGACGATCAGGTCGGGAACCGTCACGTTCGGACCGGCGAGGGCATGGCGCGCGGTGGCGGCGAGCGCGAGAAGCGCGCCCTCCGGCCCGTGGGCCGCGTCGATTCGCACCGCGCGGTCCGCCGCCGACACGAGCCGGGAGGAGGCCCCGCCGAAGAGACCGAACGCACCCCGGTAGCAGCTGGCGCCCGGAACGAACACATGGTCGCCGACCGCGTAACCCGTCCCGGATCCTGCCTCGACCACCTCTCCGGCGGCCTCGTAGCCGGGAACGAGTGGATAGCCCATTCCGGGGAAGGGCGGCATCTGGCCGGACCAGAACAGCTTCTCCGTGCCGGTGGAAATGCCGGAATGCGCGATCTCCACGACGATGTCGCCGGCACCGGGGTCGGTCACCGGGAGGTCGCCCAGGGCGAGCGACCGAGGGGCATCGAGGATTACGGCACGGCTCAGCATCAGACTGTCCCTCCGCTCCGCGACTCCGAGTCGGTGTGTCACGGCAGCTTGTCTTTTCATGTGTCAGTCTACCCTGACATCCTGCTTTGTCAATTCGGGAGGACAGGCATCTGTCAACTTTTCCTGACACCCTGCAGGACGGTCGTGACGAAGGGCCGCCGGGACCGGGGCGGTCCGGCGACCTCGAAGCCCGCTTCGGCCATGAGGCGCCCGATCTCGCCTGGGCTGCGCACGCGTCCCGTCCGCATGGCCATGCAGTAGAGCGCGAAGTAGGCGTCGCCGGCGGTGCTGCCGCCCATGGGCTCGCTCAGGATCAGCCTTCCGCCGGGCGGAAGCGCCGCGTGCACCTCGCGCAGCAGGGCGGCCACCGTCCCGTCGGCGTGGTCGTAGAGAACGCGCACGAGGCTGATCGTGTCGGCCCCGCGCGGCAGGGGGTCGTCGCGGAAGGAGCCTGCGCGGATCTCCGCCCGCTGGCCGAGCCGCGCGACCGCGCCCGGAACCACGGCGGGCAGATCGAACAGCGTCAGCTTCAGCCGGGGATGCGCGACGGAGACCGCATCGAGAAAGGCGCCGGTGCCGCCGCCCACGTCCATCAGGTGCCTGGTCCGGTCGAGACCTGCGAGCGCGATCGTGTCCTCGGCCACGAGCGCCTGGCTGTCGGCCATGAGCTGCGAATAGCGCGCGGCGCGACTTGGGTCCTCCGCCGCGCCCGCGCCGAAGACATAGGGCCAGAAGCCCGCGAGTTCGGTTTCCGTCTCGCCGCGGAAGAAGGCGGCGGGATCGGCGAGGTCGCGGTAGAGGATGGCGTGGTGGGCGATCATGTCGGGCAGGCCCGGAACGGCGGCGAGCGCCGCCCCGCGTGACGTCAGCCGCGCCCTGCCCGCCCGCAGGCGCAGAAGGCCGAGGCTGGCCGCGGCGCGCAGCAGCACTCGCATCCGATCGGGCGGCACGCCGGCGCATCGGGCGAGATCGGCCTCGGGCGCGGGTCCCCCGGCGAGGCGGGAGAGCGTGCCGAGCTCCACCAGCGCCATCAGGATCTGGCTGTGGCAGAAGCCCGCGACGATGTCGAAGATCGCCTCCCCCTCGCGCCGGGCGATGCGACGGAGGCCGGGAATGCGCATGGCAAGACCCTGGAAGCGGCGCGAGGCGGCCAGTCTCTGGACGAGTCCCCTCCCCTCTTTGGGCTCGAAGTATCCCGGGGGAGTCCGCGGCACGCGGACGGGGGCAGAGCCCCCCTCCTCGAGGCCGGCCTCACTCACCCGGCACGGTCCGGCGCGCGCCGGCGGGCACGATCCGGTCGGCATAGGCGCGCACCATCTGCGCCAGCGCGGCCTCGCCGGGGCAGGAGGGGATCGAGGCGATGGCGCCCGAGAGGATGTCGTCGAGATGCCGCACCGCGCCGGTGAGACCGTAGGTCGCGACCGCGTTGGGCCGGCCGTGGGTCTCGTCCTGGCGCACGGGCTTGCCCAGTTCCTCGGCGGAGCAGATGGCATCGCGCAGGTCGTCCGCGACCTGGAAGGCCGCGCCGATGCGGGCGCCGAGTTCCTCCCAGGGGTCAGGGTCCTGCCCCGCGGCGATGGCGCCCATCTGCGTCGCCGCCATGAAGAGCGCGCCGGTCTTGGCGCGGTGATAGGCGGAAAGGTCGATCTCGCCCTCGCTTTCCCAGCCCTGCCCGGCGCAGATGCCGCCGGGCATCCCGGTGCGTTGCGCGAGGTGCAGCGTCAGGGCGCAGGCGCGGAGGGGGTCCTCGGCGCCCGCGGCGGCGATCACCTCGAAGGCAAGCACGATGAGGCTGTCCCCGGCAAGGACAGCGAGCGGCTCGGAATAGGCGCGGTGGACCGAGGGCTTGCCGCGGCGGCGGTCGGCATCGTCGAAGGCGGGCAGGTCGTCATGAACGAGGCTCGCGCAATGGATCAGTTCGATCGCCGCGGCGGCGGCATCGGACAGGGCGGGGCGGTCGTCGCCGCAGGCGGCGGCGACCGAGAGCAGGATCGTCGGACGGATTCGCGCGCCGCCGGGATTCACGGCATAGTCGAGCGCGGAGGACAGCCGCCCCGGGCCGCCCTGGCCGCGGGCGATCGCCCTGGCCATCGCGGCCTCGATCCGGTTGGAAAAGCCCATGGTCATGATCTCCGGGACGGGGAGTTGGCCGATGTCAGCGCAATCGGACAGGCAATGTGTAAACCAGACTGGACATTCCGCACCGGGGAGTCAACTATTCCTTACAGGAGGGTCCATGCCGGCTGCCGCTAAGCAGGTGATCGTCGTCGGTGCGGGCATCGGCGGGTTGGCAGCCGCGCTGCGGCTGGTCCATGCGGGCCATGCCGTGACGGTGATCGAGCGGGCGGAGGCGCCGGGCGGCAGGATGCGCACCCTGCCCAGCATTGCCGGGCCGGTGGACACGGGGCCCACGGTACTGACGCTGCGGCCGGTGTTCGAGGCGCTGTTCGCCGACGTGGGAGAGACGCTCGCGGATCATGTGACGCTCGACCCCCTGTCCGTGCTGGCGCGGCATTTCTGGGACGACGGCACGGTGCTCGACCTGCACGCAGACGCGGAGGCGAACGCGGAGGCCGTGGGCTCGGTCTTCGGAGCGCGGGCGGCGGCGGAGCTGCGGCGGTTCTCGGCGCGGGCGGCGCGGCTCTTCGCGGCCTTCGAGGGACCGATGATGCAGGCGGCCGATCCGCAGCAGTCGGCGCTCGCGCTGACCGTCATGCGGCGTCCGCGGCTGGCGCTCGACATGGCGCCGCACCGGTCGCTGGCGGCCCTGCTTCAGTCGAGTTTTTCCGAGCCGAAGCTGGCGCAGCTCTTCGCGCGCTATGCCACCTATGTGGGCGGCACGCCCGGGCAGGTTCCCGCGCTGCTGTCGCTGATCTGGGAGGCCGAGGCGCGGGGCGTCTGGGCCGTGCGCGGGGGCATGCACGCGCTGGCGCGGGCGGTGGCGGAGCTGGCCGCGAGGAAGGGCGCCGCCTTTCGCTACGGCGTCGAGGCGACGCGGATCGTGCAGCAGAACGGCCGCGCGGTCGCGGTGGAGACGAGCGCGGGGCGAATGGCCGTCGACGCGGTGCTCTTCAACGGCGATCCGAGGGCGCTGACCACCGGGCTTCTCGGCCCTGCCGGCCAGGGCGCCGTGCCCGTTGACGCGGTGGAGCCGCGGTCGCTCTCGGCGCAGGTTCTGGCCTTTGCGGCGGAGTTCCGGGGACCGGAGCTTGCCTATCACAACGTCTTCTTCGGCGAGGACCCCGGCGCGGAGTTCGCGGCTCTGGAGCGAGGCGAGTTGCCGGAAGACGCCTCGATCTATCTGTGCGCGCAGGACCGCGCCCTGGGCCCGGTGACGGGCGTCGAACGGGTCGAGATCATCCGCAATGCTCCGCCGCTCGGCCCCGACACCGGGACGGACGAGACGATCGAGAGGGAGAAGGCGCTATGTCAGAGACGGGTTCTGGACCGCTTGGGGGACTTCGGCCTGGTGCCCGATCCGCGGCCCCTGCCCGAGGCGCTGACCGTGCCAAGGGACTGGGACAGTCTTTATCCGGCGAGCCTCGGATCGCTCTACGGGCGCTCGCCGAGGGGGCTGACGGCGGGGCTGAAGCGGCCGAGGGCGCGGACGGCACTTCCGGGCCTCTACCTTTGCGGGGGCGGGGCGCATCCGGGGGCGGGGGTGCCCATGGCGGCGCTCTCCGGCCGGCATGCGGCAGAGGCGATCACGAGCGACCTTTCTTCCACCTCGCCGTCCCCCGGGACGGCTACGCCTGGTGGTATGTCGACGGGCTTTCCGAAGACGGGCGGAAGGGCATTTCGATCATCGGCTTCATCGGATCCGTCTTCTCCCCTTGGTATGCCTGGGCCGGACGACGCGATCCCCACGACCACGTCTGCCTGAACGTCGCCACCTACGGACCCGGCGGGCGTTTCGCCATGACCGAGCGCGGGAGCCGCTGGCTCGGTACCTCCGCGGACCGGCTGGAGATCGGCCCCTCGTCGATGACCTGGACCGGATCGGAGCTGGTGATCGACATCGACGAATGGAGCGGGCTGCCCCTCGTGGGGCGGATGCGCGGACGGGTCACGGTCAGGCCCCGCGCGCTGACCTCGGTGGAGCTGCCGCTGACGCCCGACGGCGCCCATGTCTGGCGGCCCTTCGCGCCGGTGTCCGACATCGAGGTCGACCTCGAAGGCGCGGGCAACCGCTGGCGGGGGCATGGCTATTTCGACGCCAATTTCGGCACGCGGGCGCTGGAGGCGGATTTCGGCTTCTGGACCTGGGGGCGGTTTCCCACGGGCGACGGCGCGACCTGCATCTATGACGCGGACCGGCTGGACGGCACGCACCTGGCGTCGGCCTTCCGGTTCGGGCCGGACGGATCGGCGGAGGAGGTGGAGGCGCCGCCGCGCACGTCTTTCCGCCGTTCTCTCTGGGCGGTGCGCAGAGAGACACGGGCCGATCCCGGAACGGTGCCGAAGCAGGCCCTGAACATGCTGGATGCGCCGTTCTATTCGCGCTCGGCCGTGACCACGCGGCTCGATGGCGAGGTGACGACGGGCGTGCACGAGGCGCTTGACCTGCAACGGTTCCGGTCAGGCCTGCTCAAGCCGATGCTCGCGGTCCGGGTGCCGCGGCGGAGGTAAGGGGTGTGCCGGGAAGATGCCTCGCCTACGGCGAGGTTTCGGTGGGTGTTGCGGTAGGCCGGGCTTGAGCCCGGCCAGAGATGCGCCATGCGTCTGCGGCGACGGCGGGCGGTGCCGTCAGTCCTCGACCGGTTCGACCGTGTCGCCGATATCGGCGGCGTCGGGGGTCTCTTCGGGGTGCGTCGCCGAGACGGCGCGTTCGGCGAGCTGGGTGAAATGGCGCATCGACGCGAGGTGCAGGTAGGTGCATTCCAGCTCGTCGGTGCGGAACATCGTCTCCAGCTCCTCGGGGCCGATCGCCTTCAGTCTCTCGCGGTCGACGCACCTGAAGCCCGTGAGCCTGCGCTGCTCTCCCGAGGGCAGCGTGAACTGGGCCTCCATGGGGCGCAGGAGGTCGAGCTCCACGAGCCGGCGGCAGTAGACCTGGGTGCGGTTGAACTGCATCTGGTAGTCTTCGAGAAAGCGCAGGATGCCGCGCAGGTACTGGGTCTGTCCGCCCTCGCTGTCGAAGAGCCGTTCGCCGCGGCCCTCGGTATTCACGCCCGAATGGGCGGCGTCGAGATGCAGCACGAGCTGGCCCTGCTCGGTCTGGTGGCTGAAGACGAAGGGATAGCGCCGCACGAAGAGCGGGATATAGCGCCCTGTCCAGGCGCCGCTTGCGTCCACATAGGCGTTCTGCGCACCGCTCGCGCCGAGGATCACGGTGGGCACCGTGGCGTCGCCCTCACCGGCGAAGACGACGGGATATTCCGCACCGGCCTCGGCGAATTCGGAAGCGACCAGAGGGACCGAATTGACCCCGGCGGCGAAGGCGTAGCTGTCCCCGGTCTTCACGCAGGTGTCGCGATGCGTCTCGGAGCTGACCGGAACGGGGGACCGGTAGAACAGAAGCTGGGTTGTCATGGTGCGTCATCCTCCTCGATGCCCCAGAATGATCACGGAAACCGGGCTTGGCAAAGCCAATCGGGGAGGGAGATCAGAGTTCGGCCGGTCGGAGCGGCTTCTGGTCGGGATTGAGGCGCCAGATCTCGATATTGAGCGCCGCGGCGACGGTGACCCAAGCGAGGTAGGGCAGCAGCCCCAGACCCGCCAGCGTGTCGAGCTGCCAATGGGTGATCGTGGCGCCGAGGACCGATAGCCACAGGCCCGCCATGATCGGCAGGGAGCCCTTCATGTTCCTCAGGCCGAAGAACACGGGGGTCCAGACCGCGTTGAAGGCGATCTGCGCCGCCCAGAAGGCCATGGCATAGGCGCTGCCCTCCAGTGGCGCCACGCGGGAGGCGGCGAAGGCGGTCAGGACGTAGATCGTCGTCCACATGACCGGAAAGACCCAGTTGGGCGGGGTGAAGGACGGCTTGTTCAGCTTTTCGTACCAGGGCCCCGTCGGGAACAGGGCGCCTGTGGAGCCGGCGGCGAAACACGCTCCGAGGAACAGGAGGAACAGCAGGAAATCCATTGGGCAACCTTAGGCGCCCATGCGCTCGCGTCCAGTGCTGTCTTGCGCGGCGAGACCGTCGAGGATCGCCATGAGCTGGGATGTGCGGCAGGGCGCCGTGCGCGGGCGCGCAGCGGCCTCGACGAGAAAGGCGGTCTCCGGAAGCGGCGGCGCGTGCAGGACGGCGGGGCGGGGCATGAGGCTGGAGGAGACGGCATTGAGCAGCGCCTGCCCCATGAGCACGGCCTTGCGGCCCCGTCCGGTATGGGCCCGGGTGGTGATGGAGTCGCATCCCGCGCGGCGGACCTCGGTGCCGATGGCGCCGTAGAGCAGCCGCGCGGCCCAGATGCCCATGCGCGCGTCGCGCGGCAGGGCGGGGATGCCGGCCTCGGAGCGCACATAGAGCCTGCGCGCCTCGGACAGGAGCCGGGAGACCATGCGGCGGATGCCGTCATCGGGCAGGGGCTCGAAGAGGAAGGCGTCGGGTTCGCGCCGCAGTTCGGCGAACCAGTCGGTGGGCAGGTAGAGCCGCCCGGCGCGGGCATCCTCGCCCACGTCGCGGGCGATGTTCGTCAGCTGCATCGCCACGCCCAGATCGCAGGCGCGGGCGATGGCATCCGCGTCGCGCACGCGCATCAGCACGCACATCATCGCGCCCACGGCCGAGGCGACGCGGGCGGAGTAGTGCCGCACGTCGGACAGGGTGGCGTAGCGGTCGCCGCGCGCGTCCCAGGCGAGCCCCTCCAACAAGGCCTCGGGGAGGGCGCGCGGCATCTCGAAATCCGCGATGATGGCGGCGAAGGCCCGGTCGGCGGGCGCGTTCACCGGCCTGCCGCGATAGGCCAGATCGAGCCGGTCGTGGAGCGAGAGCACCGCCCGGGTCTTGTCGCTGCCCTCGTCCACGAGGTCGTCCGACAGGCGGCAGAAGGCGTAGAGCGCCAGCGCCGGATCGCGGACGCGGGCGGGCAGCACGCGGGAGGCGGCATGGAACGACAGCGAGCCGGTGCGGATCGCCGCGTGACAGGCCTTGAGGTCGGCCGGGGCGATCATTCGGCGGCCATGGGCAAAGGCGCGCTTTGCGCGGCGGGGATCATGCCCGCGAGCACCTCGGCGGAGGCGACCACGCCCGGAAGGCCCGCCCCGGGATGGGTGCCCGCGCCGGCGAGGTAGAGACCCTTCGCCTCCTCGCTGACGTTGTGGGGCCGGAACCACGCGGATTGCAGGATGCGCGGTTCGATGGAGAAGCCCGAGCCGTGGGGGGAGAGATAGCGGCTCTCGAAATCGGCGGGGGTCAGGATGTGGCTGGCCGAGAGGTGCCGCTCGAACCCCGGGATCGTGCGCTCGAGGACGGCGGCGACCTTGCTGCGGTAGGTCTCGCGCTCGGTCTCCCAGTCCACCGCGTTGTCCCAGCCGAGGTGGGGGACGGGGGAGAGCGCGTAGAACGTGTCGTCGCCGGCGGGCGCCACGCCCGGATCGGTGACCGAGGGGCGGTGGAGGTAGAGCGACATGTCGTCGGCCAGGCGACCCTTGATGAAGATGTCCTGCAGCAGGCCCTCGTAGCGGGGACCGGACAGGATCGTGTGGTGCCCCACGTCGCGCCATTTGGCGGCGGTGCCCTTCGTCCCGAAGTACCAGACGAAGAGGCCCATGGACCAGCGGCGCCTGGCGACATGGCGGTCGGTCCAGCGCTTGCGCGGATGGTTGCGGAGGAGGCGGGTATAGGTGTGGCCCGCGTCGGCGTTCGACACCACGAGGGGCGCGGCGAGGGTTTCGCCGGACGACAGGCGCACGCCCGAGGCGCGGCCCTTGTCGAGGAGGATCTCGTCGGCCTCGGTCTCCAGCCGGATGGTGCCGCCCTGGGCGCGGATCACGTTCGCCATCGCGTCGGCGATCGCCTGCACGCCGCCCATCGCGTAGTGGACGCCGTATTCCTTCTCGAGGTGGCTGACGAGTGCGTACATCGAGGTGACGTGGCAGGGATCGCCGCCGATGAAGAGCGGGTGGAACGACAGCGCCATGCGCAGGCGCTCGTCCTTCACGAGGCTGCGCGCGAGGCCGAGGATCGAGCGGTCGGCCCGGAGGCGGGCGAAGGCCGGCAGGACCTTCACCGTTTCAATGATGTCGTGCATCGGGATGCGGCCGAGGCCCTGGAAGCCGATGCGGTAGCGGGCCTCGGAACCCTTGAGGAACCTGAGGTAGCCCTTCACGTCGCCGGGCGACAGGCGGCGGACCTCCTCGACCATGCGGTCCGTGTCGCCGCAGGCCTTGAAGGAGGAGCCATCGATCCATCGGATCTCGTAGAAGGGATCCAGAGGGCGCAGGTCCACATCGGCTTGAAAGTCGCGGCCGCAGGCGCGCCACAGGTCCTCGAAGAGCGACGGGTAGGTGACGATGGTCGGCCCAAGGTCGAACCGGTGGCCCTCCTTCGTGATCGAGGACCCGCGCCCCCCGGCCCGGTCGAGCCGGTCCACCACGGTGACCTGATAGCCCTTGGCGCCCAGTCGCATCGCGGAGGCGAGACCGCCGAGGCCGGCACCGACGACGACGGCGCGATGATCGGGAGAGTGTGTCAACATAAGTGGACAGTAGGATGGTCAGGGCGTTGTGACAATAGGTCCTTTGCATCCGCGACGGAGTGTGTCAGCATAAGTTGACACATTCAGGGAGCCCGTCTTGGCGAACTGCGCCAGCCTCAGCCTCTTCCGCTTCGACCGACTGCGCGACCGGGTCTGGGTGTTCTCCCAGATGGGCCTTGCCCGGCCTGCTCTGGCGCGCACGCCGGGGATCGGGTTCTGGAAACTGGTCGGATCGGGCACGGGCGAAGGCTTTACGCCGGTTCCGAATACGGCGGTCTGGGGCATCCTCGCCACCTGGCCCGATCTCGCGACGGCGCGGGAGCGCACCGCCTCGGCGTCGGTCTTTGCGCGCTGGCGCGGGCGTGCGGCGGAAAGCTGGACGGTGTTCCTGTCTCCCACCTCCGCGCGGGGCCAATGGGCCGGAACGGAGCCGTTCGAGACCTCCCCCGACGGCGGCACTGGCCCCCTCGCCGCGATCACTCGGGCCACGGTCCGTCCGCGCCGCGCGCTGCGGTTCTGGAAGCGTCAGCCGGACATCAGCGCGGTCATCGGCCGCGATCCGGAGGTGATGTTCAAGATCGGCGTCGGAGAGGTGCCCTGGGTGCAGCAGGTGACCTTCTCGATCTGGCCGGACGAGGGCGCCATGGCGCGATTCGCCCGGCGCGGGCCCCATGCCGAGGCCATCCGCGCGGTCCGTGACGAAGGCTGGTTCCGCGAAGAGCTCTATGCCCGGTTCCGGGTCGTCGGCGATGCCGGCACCTGGGGCGGGGTCTCCCCCCTTGCCACACGACCGGAGGCCGCATGAAAGCGCCGTTCCCCTTTTCCGCCATCGTCGGACAGGACGAGATGAAGGACGCCCTGATCCTGACAGCGATCGACCCGTCGATCGGCGGGGTGCTCGTCTTCGGCGACCGGGGCACCGGCAAGTCAACCGCCGTGCGGGCGCTGGCCGCACTCCTGCCGCCGATACGGGGCGTGAAGGGTTGCCCGGTGAACTCGGCCCGCGTCGAGGACGTGCCGGATTGGGCCGGGTTGGAGACGAAAGAGGTCGTCGAGATGCCCACGCCCGTGGTCGATCTGCCCCTGGGCGTGACCGAGGACCGGGTGACCGGCGCGCTCGACATCGAGGCGGCGCTGACCCGCGGCGAGAAGCGGTTCGAGCCGGGGCTGCTGGCGCGGGCGAACCGGGGGTATCTCTATATCGACGAGGTGAACCTTCTGGAGGATCACGTCGTGGACCTGCTGCTGGATGTCGCCGCCTCGGGCGAGAATCTGGTGGAGCGGGAAGGGCTTTCCGTGCGGCATCCGGCGCGGTTCGTGCTGGTGGGCTCGGGCAACCCGGAGGAGGGCGAACTGCGGCCGCAGCTTCTGGACCGGTTCGGCCTGTCGGTGGAGGTTTCGTCGCCACGGGAACTGGGACCCCGCATCGAGGTGCTGAAGCGTCGGGACGCCTATGACCGCGATCACGCCGCGTTCATGCTGCGCTGGCAAGCGGAGGACGCCGCGATCCGCGAGCGCATCCTGGCCGGGCGGCGCGCCCTGACGGAGCTGGAGACAGCTCCCGGGACGATAGAGGATATCGCGCGGCTGTGCCTCGCGCTGGGCGCTGACGGTCTCAGGGGCGAGCTGACGCTGCTGAAGGCGGCGCGCGCCTATGCCGCCTGGCGCGACGATACGGCCGTGGTCCGGACCCATGTCCGGGCGGTGGCGCAGGTGGCGCTGCGGCACAGGCTGCGGCGCGATCCGCTGGACGAGGCCGGAAGCGGTACGCGGGTGCAGCGCATCGTGGAGGACGTGCTTGCCTGACCTCGCCTCCCCGGCGTTCCGCGCGGCGCTGGCGCTCGATCTTCTCGGCGTCGATCCGGGCCTCGGCGGGCTGGTGATCCGCGCGCGGCAGGGGCCGGTGCGGGCGGCGCTGCTGGAGCGGCTGGACCGGCTGCCCCTGCCCCGCCACAGGCTGCATCCGCAGGTGACGGACGAGGCGCTCTACGGCGGGCTCGACCTTGCGGCGACGCTGGCCGCTGGGCGGATGGTGCAGGAACAGGGTCTGCTTTCGGAGCCCTCTGCGCTGGTCATGGCCATGGCGGAGCGCTGCTCTTCGGGCCTGACGGCCCGTCTCGCGGGCTGTCTCGACGAGGGGCGCGGGCATGTGCTGATCGCGCTCGACGAGGGCGCCGACGCGGAGGAGGCCTGTCCCGAGGCCCTGATCGACCGGGTCGCGTTCCAGGTGGAGCTGTCGCAGGTGTCGCCGCTGGCGCTCGACTTCGGGGAGGAGCGCGATCTCGACGCGGCGCGGGCCCGGCTCGATGCGATGCCCGTGACGGTGGACCTGCACCGGCAGGTGACGGAACTGGCCGCGGCCTTTGGCATCGCCTCCCTGCGCGCGCCGCTCTTCACCCTGCGCGCGGCGCGGGCGCTTGCGGCGCTGTGGGAGTGCGAGGCCGATGCGGAGGTGGTGCAGGCCGCCTGCGCCCTGACCTTGTCCCATCGCGCGACGCAGGTTCCCGGAGCGCCCGAGGAGGAGCCCGCCGAAGAGCCCCCGCCCGAGCCGTCCGAGGGGAGCGACGGAGGGGCGAAGGACAACGAGATGCTGGAGCTGCCGCAGGAGCTGCTGATCGAGGCGGTCCAGGCCCTGCTGCCGCCCGACCTGATGGCACGCATCCGCTCGAGGACCCTGCGCGGCGGGCATGGCTCCGGCGCGGGGGCGGCGCGCAAGGGCAACCGGCGGGGAAGGCCCTTGCCCTCGCGGCCCGGGCGGCCCGGATCGGGCGTGCGGGTGGACCTCGTGGCGACGCTCCGCACCGCGGCGCCCTGGCAGCGCCTGCGCGCGCAGCAGGCGCCCGGGCGAGAGGGGCTTCACATCCGCGCCTCGGACATCCGGGTGAAACGGTTCGAGGACAAGTCCGACCGGCTGCTGGTCTTCCTCGTCGATGCCTCGGGCTCCGCCGCCCTCGCCCGGCTCGCCGAGGCGAAAGGGGCGATCGAGCTCTTGCTGGGCGAGGCCTATGCAAGGCGCGACCATGTTTCGCTCGTGGCATTTCGCGGGACCGGGGCGGAGGTCCTTCTGCCGCCGACGCGGTCGCTGGTGCAGACGAAGCGGCGGCTTGCCGAACTGCCGGGCGGCGGCGGCACGCCGCTGGCCGCCGGGCTTCAGGCCGCCATGGGCGAGGCGATGGCCGCGCGGCGGCGCGGCATGGCGCCCACCATCTGCCTGCTGACGGACGGGCGAGCGAACATCGCGCTCGACGGATCGGCGAACCGCGCCCAGGCCGCCGAGGATGCTCGGCGCGTGGGCCGGGCGGCGCGGCTGGCGGGGGCCGAGGCGCTGGTTCTCGACTGCGGGATCAGAGCCGAACCTGGCCTGAAAGCCCTCGCCGCCGCGATGGACGCCCCCTATCTCGCCCTGCCCCGCGCCGACGCGCGCCGCCTGAGCCGGGCGGTCGGCGCGGCGCTCGGCGACTGAGGTGCGCTGGCCCGAGGACGCGCAGGGCTGGCCGCTGACAAAGCATTCGCGCTTCGTGCTGTGCCGGCCGCACCGCTGGCATGTGCAGGAGGCGGGAACCGGCCCGACGCTGGTCCTGATCCACGGCGCGGGCGGCGCGACGCAGAGCTGGCGCGGGCTCTTCCCGCGGCTGGCGGACTCCTTCCATGTCGTGGCGGTGGACCTGCCGGGCCAGGGCTTCAGCCAGTGCGGCGCCCGCGCGCGGCTGGGCCTCGACGGGGTCGCGGAGGATCTGGGGGCGCTGCTGGCCCGGGAGGGCTGGCGGCCCGCGGCGCTCATCGGCCATTCGGCGGGCGCCGCCGTGGCCTTGCGGATGGCTCTGACCGAGCCGGTGCCGGTCCTGGCGATCAATCCCGCACTGCAGAACTTCCGCGGCGCCGCGGGCTGGCTGTTTCCGATGCTGGCGAAGGTGCTGGCGCTGAATCCGTTCAGCGCCTCGCTGTTCACGGGCACGGTGACCCGGTCGACCGTGCGGCGACTCATTGAGGGCACGGGCTCCCGTCTCGGGCCGGAGGGGCTCGATCTCTACTACCGGCTGGTCCGGGACCGCGGCCATGTGGACGGGGTGCTCGGGATGATGTCGCAATGGTCCCTGGAGGGTCTCCTGGCCCGCCGCGACCGGATCGGAAGCCCGGTGCGCTGTCTCGTCGGGCTGGCGGATGGCGCCGTGCCCCCCGCTTCGGTGCGAGCGGGCGTGGCGGGTCTTCGCGATGTCGCTGTCGAGGAATGGGACGGTCTCGGGCACCTGATGCACGAGGAAGCGCCGGACCGGGTGGCGGACTGGGTGCGGCGGACCATGGCGGCCCTGCCCCCGGGGACCGGCATCGCCTGACCGCGCCCCGCCATCGCTTTTTCTGGCCGGAAATATCCCGGGGGTGAACGCCGAAAGCTCGCGGCTTTCGGCGGAGGGGGCAGCGCCCCCAGCTACGGCCGGAACTCCTGTACCTCGAGAAGGTCGGGGATCACGTCCGCCGTGCCCTTTCGGGTGACCATGAGCGCGGCGGCGCGGATCGCCTGGCCTATGGCCTGCGGCATGGGCTGGCCCCGGTCGAGACCCCCGAGCAGATAGCCAGTGAAGGTGTCGCCCGCGCCGGTGGTATCGACGGGGGTCACCGGGATCGCGTCGAAATGCAGGATGTCGGGGCCCCGGACCCAGTCGCAGCCGCGGGCGCCGAGCGTGACGATCACGTCCCGCACGGGCAGGTCCGAGGGCCCCTGTCCGGTCGCCTCGCGCAGTTGCTCGGCCTCGACCGCGTTCAGAACCAGGAGGTCGGCGTGGGGCAGCATCGCGCGGGTCGCGGCGGCGTCGAAGGGCGCGGCGGCATAGGCGACGGACAGCCCCATGTCGCGGGCGATGCGGGCGCCCTCCTCCTGCATGTTGGTCTCGTTCTGGGTGACGAAGAGGTCGCCGGTGCGGGCCTCCGACAGGGCGCTCTGCAGCATCTCGAGCGGGATCTCGCGGTTGGCGCCGGGCCAGAGGGTGATGGCATTCTCACCGTTGCTGTCGACGGTAATGACCGCGTGACCGGTCCCCTGGGCGGTGCGGGCGATGAAGCGGGTGTCGACGCCCATCTCCGTCAGGCGCAGGACGATCCAGTCGCCGTCCGCGCCCAGCGCGCCGATATGCTTCACCTGCGCGCCGGAGCGGGCCAGCGCCACGGACATGTTGGCGCCCTTTCCCCCGAGATAGTGCCGCTTTTCCGTGGCCGCCAGCGTCTCGCCCGGGCCGGGGATATGCGGGACGGAATAGACGATGTCCTCGTTGATCGAGCCGAGGTTCCAGACGGCCATGGCGGGGCTCCTTTCCGACGCTGGCGGGAGGGTAGCGGGGTTCGTCCGGGGGCGCCACGGCGGGCCGGGCGGAGGGTGGGTCGAAAACCCACCCTACGGTCACCCGGGTAGGGCGGGTTTTCAACCCACCCCGCCCCTCAGTCGATGTTGCAGGCCGCGATCACCGCCATGTTGAGGATGTCGTTCACCGTCGAGACGGTGGAACAGATCTGGATCGGCTTGTGCACGCCCGACAGGATCGGGCCGATCACCGTGGCGCCGCCCATCTCCTGCAACAGCTTGACCGAGATCGACGCCGAATGCCGCGCGGGCACCACCAGCACGTTCGCGGGGCCGGTGAGCCGCGAGAATGGATAGGCCTCGGCGGAGCGCGGGTTCAGGGCCACGTCCACGGCCATCTCGCCCTCGTATTCGAAATCGACCCCCCGCTCGTCGAGCACCCGGGGCGCGGCGTGCATCTTCGCCGCCCGTTCGGACACCGGATAGCCGAAGGTCGAGAAGCTGACGAAGGCCACGCGCGGCACGAGCCCGAAGGCCCGGGCGACCGACGCGCCGCGTTCGGCGATGTCGGCGAGGTCGTTCTCGTCGGGCCATTCATGGACGAGGGTGTCGGCGATCAGCACGATCCGGCCCCGCGCGAGAACCGCCGTCACGCCCACTGCGCCGTCGTGGGGCGCCGCGTCGTAGACATGGTTGATCAGCTCGAGCACATGGGCCGACTTGCGCGTGGCGCCGGTCACCATCCCGTCGGCATGTCCGTGCGCCAGCATCAGCGCCGCGAAGACGTGGCGGTCGCGGGCGGCGAGGCGGTGGACGTCCTGCTGGTCGATGCCCTTGCGCTGCAGCCGCTGGTAGAGGAAGGCCTTGTAGGTCTCGAGATGGGCAGTGTTGGCCGCGTTGACAACGGTCAGCTCGCGCACGGCGTCGCCCAGCCCCTCGGCCTCCAGCTTCTTCTTCACGTCGTCCTCGCGGCCCACCACGAGAGCCTGGCCGAAGCCGTTCCGCTGATAGGCCACCGCCGCGCGCAGGACGCGGGGATCGTCCCCTTCGGCGAAGACCACGGTGGCCTGGGCCGCGCGGGCGCGGTTGTTGAGGCTGCGCAGGATGCTGGCGGTCGGGTCCATCCGGCCCTTGAGGCCGGTCTCGTAGGCGTCCATGTCCACGATCGGACGGCGCGCGACGCCGGTGTCCATGCCCGCGCGCGCCACGGCGGGCGGGATGCGGTGGATCAGCCGCGGATCGAAGGGCGTGGGGATGATGTAGTCGCGGCCGAAGGTCAGTTTCCGGCCATAGGCCAGCGCCACCTCGTCGGGCACCTCCTCGCGGGCAAGCTCGGCGAGGGCGCGGGCGCAGGCCAGCTTCATCTCGTCGTTGATGGCGCGGGCGTGGATGTCGAGTGCGCCGCGGAAGAGATAGGGAAACCCCAGCACGTTGTTGACCTGGTTCGGATAGTCGCTGCGCCCGGTGGCGACGATGGCGTCGACGCGGACGGCGTGGGCCTCTTCGGGGGTGATCTCGGGATCGGGGTTCGCCATGGCGAAGATGACCGGGTTGTCGGCCATGCTCTCGACCATCGCGGGCGTGACCGCGCCCTTGACCGACACGCCGAGGAACACGTCCGCGCCATTCATCGCCTCTTCGAGGGAGCGCAGGTCGGTTCTGACGGCGTGGGCCGATTTCCACTGGTTCATGCCCTCGGTGCGGCCCTGGTAGATGACGCCCTTGGTGTCGCAGACGATGCAGTTGTCGTGCCGCGCGCCCATGGCCTTCAGAAGCTCGATGCAGGCGATGCCCGCCGCACCGGCGCCGTTGAGGACGATCTTCACGTCCTCGATCTTCTTTCCCGACAGGTGCAGCGCGTTCATCAGCCCGGCGGCACAGATCACGGCGGTGCCGTGCTGGTCGTCGTGGAAGACGGGAATGTCCATCTCTTCCTTGAGGCGCTGCTCGATGATGAAGCATTCGGGCGCCTTGATGTCCTCGAGGTTTATCCCGCCGAAGGTCGGTCCCAGAAGCCGCACCGCCTCGCAGAAGGCGTCGGGATCCTCGGTGGCGATCTCGAGGTCGATGGAGTTGACGTCGGCGAAGCGCTTGAAGAGCACCGACTTGCCTTCCATCACCGGCTTGGAGGCCAGCGCGCCGATGTTGCCGAGGCCCAGCACGGCGGTGCCGTTCGAAATGACGGCGACGAGGTTGCCCTTGTTGGTGTAGTCGTAGGCGGTCTCGGGCCGGTCGCGGATTTCCTCGCAGGGGACGGCCACGCCGGGGGAGTAGGCGAGGCTCAGGTCCCGCTGGGTCGTCATCGGGACGGTGGCGTTGACCTCCCACTTGCCCGGTACGGGCTCCATGTGGAACGTCAGTGCGTCCTCCCGCGTCAGCCTCTGCTTCGTCATCGTCCCCTCCCAAGAACTTCTTGTGCGGAAAAGTCAGGTGCGACGGGCCATGTCAATGGGCGGGGGCAAAGCTGCGCCGGTGATCGTCCCACCTCAGGCCCAGTCGGCTGGCGTAGCGCCGGAACTCGTGGCCGTTGGCGAGGCGGTTCAGACGGTCGGACCAGCTGCGCACCGGGATCGCGTGGATGTCGCCCACGCCATCCACCAGAACGAACTGGCGCTCGCCGCCCCGGTCTCCGAGGACGAAGTTCTTCGGGTTGAGATCGCTGGCGCGCAGGTTCCAGCGGTCGATGCGCCCGACTACATCGTTGAGCAGGGCGATGAGCGGCGCGTCGAGGGCCTTCTCCTCCGCCAGGGTCCGCAGCGTCGGTCCGAGGGCGCGGTTGCCGAGGGTGATCCGCTCCACCTCGAGGGCCCAGCCGAGGTCGGTCTCCACATAGCCGTAGGAACGCGAGAAGGGCGGAGCGCCTGCATCGTCGGGCGCGCGGAGGAAGGCCCGGGCCTGTTCGGCCTGTTCGGCACGCGACGACCGCAGGTCCACAGAGCTCAGGACCGCCCGCGACAGTCGGCGCAGGCTGAGGCGGCGACGGGGCGGGCGCACGTCGAGCACCTTCAGCAGCCGATCCGCGTGGAGAGGATGAAGATAGACACGCCGCTCCGCCCCGCGGGCCACAGGCGGAATGCCGGAGAGGCGGAGGGGTGCATCCCCGTGAGACATTCACTAGACCATGCGAGACCTTCAGGGTCCTGAGCTTGGGTAACGCGCGATGCAATGCAACAGTTTCGTGACGGCAACGCCATGACCGCCCCGGTCACGCCGATGATGGCGCAGTATCTCGACATCAAGGCCCAGCACCCCGACGCGCTGCTGTTCTACCGGATGGGCGATTTCTACGAGATGTTCTTCGACGATGCCGTGGCGGCCGCCGAGGCGCTGGACATCGCGCTGACGAAGCGGGGCAAGCATCTGGGCGAGGACATCGCCATGTGCGGCGTGCCCGTGCACTCCGCCGAGGGCTATCTGCTGACGCTGATCCGCAAGGGGTTCCGCGTCGCGGTGGCGGAACAGCTCGAGGACCCGGCGGAGGCGAAGAAACGCGGCTCGAAATCCGTGGTGAAGCGGGACGTGGTGCGTCTGGTGACGCCCGGCACGCTGACCGAGGACGGGCTTCTGGATGCGCGGCGGCACAATTTCCTGGCCGCCTACGCCGAGGTGCGGGACGGCGCCGCGCTGGCCTGGGTGGATATCTCCACGGGTGCCCTGTGGGTCGCGCCCTGCAGCCGGATGCGGCTGGGACCTGAACTCGCGCGGCTCGGCGCGCGGGAGCTTCTGCTGCCCGAGGCGCTGGAGCGGGATCTGCGGGCACTTGGGGAGGATCTGGGCGCCGCGGTGACGCCGCTCGCCGGCACGTCCTTCGATTCCACGGGCGGCGCGCGGCGGCTGGCGGAGGTGTTCCGGGTGGAGACGCTGGACGGGTTCGGCACCTTCGGCCGGGCGGAGGTGTCTGCGCTCGCGGGGCTCGTGGATTACATCGAGATCACCCAGCGCGGAAAGTTGCCGCTCCTGCAGCCACCGCAGAGGGAGGCGGAGCGGGCGGCGATACAGATCGACGCCGCGACCCGGCGGTCGCTGGAGCTGACGCGCGGCACGGACGGCGGGCGCGCGGGCTCGCTTCTGGCCGCGGTGGACCGGACGGTGACGGCCGCCGGCGCCCGGCTGCTGGAGCGGCGGGTCGCGGCGCCCTCGTGCCGGCTGGAGGACATCCGCGCGCGGCAGGAGGCGGTGAGCTGGGCGGTGGAGACGCCCGACCTCGCCGACCGGCTGCGCGAGAGGCTGCGGCGGGTTCCCGACGTGGACCGGGCGCTGTCTCGGCTGGGGCTGGAACGGGGTGGACCGAGAGACCTCGCCGCCGTGCGGGCGGCACTGGAGCAGGCGGCGGAGATCGCGGCGCTGCTGGAGGGGGCGACGCTGCCGGGGCTGCTGGCGGAGGCGCTGGGCGATCTGGTGGGACAGGGGGCGCTGACGGAGCTGCTGGAGGCGGCGCTGGTGGCCGAGCCTCCCCTTCTGGCGCGCGACGGCGGCTTTGTCGCCCCGGGCCATGACGAGGAGCTGGACGAGGCGCGCAGGCTCCGGGACGAGGGCCGGTCGGTCATTGCCGGGATGCAGGCGGATCTTGCCGAGGAGGCGGGGGTTCCGGGGCTGAAGATCAAGCACAACAACGTGCTGGGCTATTTCGTGGAGGTCACCTCCACCCATGTCGAGAAGATGCAGGCGCTGGGCGAGCGGTTCATCCACCGTCAGACCACGGCGAACCAGTATCGCTACACGACGGTGGAGTTGTCGGAGCTGGAGACCCGCATCCTGAACGCGGGCGGGCGGGCACTGGAGATCGAGCGGCGCATCTTCGGGGAGCTGACGCGCGCGGTGCTTGCCGAGGCGCCCCGGTTGATGTCTCTTGCACGGGCGCTGGCGGAGATCGACCTTGCCGCCGGACTGGGGGACTTGGCGCGGGCGCGGGACTGGTGCCGGCCGGTGGTGGAGGAGGGCACCGCCTTCGAGATCCGCGGCGGGCGTCATCCGGTGGTGGAGGAGGCGCTGCGGCGGGCGGGCGATCCGTTCGTGGCCAACGACTGCGACCTGACGGAGGCGCGGATCCACCTGCTGACGGGTCCGAACATGGCGGGCAAGTCGACCTACCTGCGGCAGAACGCGCTGATCGCGGTGCTGGCGCAGATGGGGGCCTGGGTGCCCGCGGAATCGGCGCGGGTCGGGATCGTGAGCCAGCTCTTCAGCCGGGTGGGCGCGTCGGACGACCTGGCGCGGGGGCGGTCGACCTTCATGGTGGAGATGGTGGAGACGGCCGCGATCCTGAACCAGGCGGACGAGGGGGCGCTGGTGATCCTCGACGAGATCGGGCGGGGGACCTCCACCTATGACGGACTGTCGATCGCCTGGGCGACGCTGGAGCATCTGCAGGGGGTGAACCGGTGCCGGGCTCTTTTCGCCACCCATTACCACGAGCTGGCGCAGCTGGCGGGCAAGCTGGAGGGGGTCGAGAACGCGACCGTCACGGTGAAGGAATGGGAGGGGGAGGTCGTCTTTCTGCACGAGGTGCGGCGGGGGACGGCGGACCGGTCCTACGGCGTGCAGGTGGCGCGGCTGGCAGGTCTGCCGGCGGCGGTGGTGGACCGGGCACGGGTGGTGCTCGAGGCGCTGGAGAAAGGGGAGCGGGAGAGCGGTGGCAGGGGGGCCGCGGTGATCGACGATCTGCCCCTGTTCACGGCGGCTCCTCCGCCGTTACCGGCGGCGTCGCGGGCGGGGCCTTCGAAGGTCGAGGCGCGGCTGGGGGAGGTCCTGCCGGACGAGCTGTCGCCGCGGGAGGCGCTGGAACTCGTCTATGAATTGAAGGGGCTTCTGGGGCGGGACCGGTAGGGCGTCCACGCGTGGACAGTGGGGCAGGTGATTGATATTTCTGTGTTCTCCGGACGGAACGGTTTCGGGACGGTGGGGTCACGGGATCTTTGCCGGGTCGTGCCATCGGGTGCCGCGACGAACAGGCCCGACCGAGGGGGGGGGTCGGGCCAGCGTCGTGGTGGGGTCGTGGTGGGTTGGAAACCCACCCTACGGGGGGGGTAGGGTGGGTTTTCAACCCACCATCCGCGGACCCGGTCAGGGCGTAGGGTGGGGTTTCAACCTACCGTCCCCGGGACCGCTCAGGGCGTAGGGTGGAGTTTCAACCCGCCGTCCCCGAAGCGGGTCAGCCCGCGGGCATGGAGCTGACGCCGACCTGCGCGGGGCGCAGGAGGCGGTCGTGGAGCATGAAGCCCACGGCGGCGACCTGGATGATGTCGCCGGCCTTCGTGCCGGGCAGAGGCGCCTCGAACATGGCCTGGTGAACCTGCGGATCGAAGCGGTCGCCGACCTCCGGCGCGATGGGCTCGATCCCGTGTTTCTTGAACACGTTCAGAAGCTCCTTCATCGTCAGCTCCACGCCCTCGAGCAGCGCCTTCGAGACCTCGCGGCTTTCGTCGTTGGCGGTCTCGAGCGCGCGGCTGAGGCTGTCGAAGACCGGCAGCATGTCGCGCGCCAGCTTCGTTCCGCCGTAATGCTCCGCCTCGCGGCGGTCGCGGTCGGCCCGCTTGCGGACGTTCTCGGCCTCGGCCAGCGCCCGCACGAAACGGTCTTTGAATTCGTCCCTCTCGGCGCGCAGGGCCTCGAGTTCGCCGCCGCCCTCTGCGGGCGCCTCCTCCTCCGGGCCGGTCTCCGCGACACCGTCGGTCGGCTGGGCGTCGCCGCGCAGCTCCGCGGCGACCTCGTCCATGAATTCCTGCTCGCTCTTCGGCTTGGCCATGTCTGTTCCTTCACGCGCGGTCGGAAATGAGGCGCCCGACCAGCTGGGCTGTATAATCCACGATTGGCACGATCCGGCCGTAGTTCAGCCGGGTCGGCCCGATCACGCCGACGGCGCCGACGATCTTGCGGTCGGCGTTCATATATGGAGAAACGACGAGAGAGGAACCCGTCAGCGAAAAGAGCTTGTTCTCCGACCCGATGAAGATGCGCACGCCGTCGCCTTCCTCGGTCAGGTCGAGGAATTCGGCGATGTCGCGCTTGCGCTCGAGATCGTCGAAGAGCTCCCTGATCCTCTCGAGGTCCTCGGCCTCGGTTTCTCCGGTCAGGAGATTGCCGCGTCCGCGGACGATGAGCCGCTCCGTGGCCTCCCCCTTGTCCTGCCAGAGCACCAGCCCCTGTTCCACGAGATCGGCGGCCAGCGCGTCGATCTGCTGACGGCGCGCGGCGATCTCGCGGCGCATGACGTCCGCCAGTTCCGAAAGCGTCCGGCCCTCGGCCAGCGCGTTGATGAAATTGGCGGCCTCGCGCATGGACGAGGGCGTCTGGCCGGGCGGAGGGGTGAAGACGCGGTTCTCCACATGGCCGTCGGCGAAGACGAGCACGACCAGCGCGCGGTCCTGGGCGAGGCTGACGAACTCGACATGCTTGACCGGCGCGGCGCGTTTCGGGGCAAGCACGAGGCTCGCGCCGCGCGTGAGGCCGGAGAGGGCCTGTCCGACGCTGTCGAGAAGGCCGGCCACGTCGCTGGTGTTCGAGCCCAGGGTCGCGTCGATCTTCTCGCGGTCCTCACCGGCGAGATCGCCGAGCTCCAGCAGGCCGTCCACGAAGAGGCGCAGACCCAGTTGCGTCGGCACCCGGCCGGCGCTGACATGGGGACTGCCGAGCAGGCCCAGGTACTCGAGATCCTGCATGACGTTGCGGATCGTCGCGGCGGAGACCTGTTCGGACATGCTGCGGGTCAGCGTGCGGGAGCCCACGGGCGCACCGGTGTCGAGATAGCTTTCGACCACCCGGCGAAACACTTCGCGCGAGCGGTCGTTCATCTCGTCGATCAGGGTGGTCTTGTCTGTCACGTCCGGTTTCCGGAGAACGGGCGGCCCAATTAGAACGACCCGCCGGGGGAGGTCAATCGGGGTTGGACTGCGCCCCGCGCCGGGGGTAGGGGAGGCTGAGCGGATCAGGGGAGACGGACGATGCGGCCATCGGGGCGGGCACTGGACGAATTGAGGGCGGTCTCGATCGAGACGGGGGTGACGAAACATGCGGAAGGCTCCTGCCTCGTGCGGATGGGCGACACCCATGTGCTGTGCACCGCGAGCCTCGAGGACCGGCCGCCGCCATTCCTGAAGGGCACGGGTCTCGGCTGGGTCACGGCGGAATACGGGATGCTGCCCCGGTCCACCGGGAGCCGGATGCGGCGTGAGGCGACCGCGGGAAAGCAGGGCGGCCGCACGGTGGAGATCCAGCGGCTGATCGGGCGCAGCCTGCGCGCGGGCGTGGACCGGGTGGCGCTGGGCGAGCGGCAGATCACCGTGGATTGCGACGTGCTGCAGGCCGACGGCGGCACGCGCTGCGCCGCGATCACGGGCGGATGGGTCGCGCTGAAGCTGGCGGTGGGCAAACTGATGAAGGCAGGCGAGGTGCGCACCGATCCGCTGGGCGACCCGGTCTCGGCGGTGAGCTGCGGGATCTACGCCGGCCAGCCGGTGCTGGACCTCGATTACCCGGAGGACAGCGAGGCGGGCGTCGACGGCAATTTCGTGATGGCCGGGAACCGGCTGATCGAGGTGCAGATGTCGGCGGAGGGCGCGACCTTCTCGCGCGGGGAGATGGACCAGCTTCTGGCGCTGGCGGAGGCCGGCTGCGCGGCACTCGCGGAGGCGCAGCGCGCGGCGGTCGCATGACCCGGCGGTTCGACGGAGAGCGGCTGGTCGTCGCCACGCACAACGCGGGCAAGCTGGAGGAGATCGCGGCGCTGCTGGAGCCCTTTGGGGTGGCGTTGACCTCGGCGGGCGATCACGGGCTGATCGAGCCCGAGGAGACGGAAGACACCTTCGTCGGCAATGCGCGGATCAAGGCCCATGCGGCGGCGGGGGCCACCGGCCTGCCGGCGCTCGCGGACGACAGCGGGCTGACGATCGACGCGCTGGGCGGCGATCCGGGCGTCAGGACGGCGGATTGGGCCGAAACAGGGTCTGGCCGGGACTTCGCGCTCGCCATGACCCGCACCTGGAACGCGCTGGAGGAGGTCTCCGCCCCCGAGCCGCGCCGGGCGCAGTTCCGTTGCACGCTGGTGCTGGCCTGGCCCGACGGGCATGACGAGGTGTTCGAGGGCGTCATGCCGGGACGGATCGTCTGGCCGATGCGGGGCGACCAGGGGCACGGGTACGATCCGATCTTCCAGCCGGACGGGCATGAGCTGACCTTCGGCGAGATGGACCGTTGGGAGAAGAACGAGATCAGCCACCGGGCGCGGGCCTTTGCCGCGCTGGTCGAGGGGTGCTTTGGCTGAGGACTGGCAGGCGGGGGGCTTCGGCCTTTACGTGCACTGGCCGTTCTGCCAGGCGAAATGCCCCTATTGCGACTTCAACTCGCATGTCGTGGCGGGGGTGGACCAGGAGCGCTGGGCGAGGGCGCTGGTGGCGGAAATCCGGAGGTACGGGGAGCAGACGGGGCCGAGGGTGCTTGGCAGCGTGTTCTTCGGGGGTGGCACGCCGAGCCTGATGGGGCCGGAGACGGTCGCCGCGGTCCTGGAGGCGGTGCGGGAGACCTGGCCGAGGGCGAACGATCTCGAGGTGACGCTGGAGGCCAATCCGACTTCGGTGGAGGCAGGGCGGTTCCGCGGCTACCGGGATGCGGGCGTCACGCGGGTATCTCTGGGCGTGCAGGCGCTGGATGACGAAAGCCTGCGGCGGCTGGGGCGGCTGCACAGCGCGGACGAGGCGCGGGCGGCGTTCGGGATCGCGCGGGACGTGTTCGAGCGGGTGAGCTTCGACCTGATCTATGCGCGGCAGGATCAGGGGGTGGAGGACTGGCGGCGGGAGCTGGGTGCGGCGCTGGCGCTGGCCGTGGATCACCTGTCGCTCTACCAGCTGACGATCGAGGAAGGCACGGCCTTTGGCGCGCGACATGCGGCGGGGGGCCTGAAGGGATTGCCGGACGAGGATCGGGCGGCGGACCTGTGGGAGGTCACTCAAGAGATGACGGCAGCGGCGGGGATGGCGTCCTATGAGGTGTCGAACCACGCGCGACCAGATGCGGTATGTTACCACAACATGGTGTATTGGCGCTCTGGGGATTACGCAGCGGTCGGGCCGGGGGCGCATGGGCGGCTGACGCTGGACGGGCAGCGTTGGGCCACGGTGGCGCATCGGGCGCCGGGCAAGTGGATGGACGGGGTTGAACGAACCGGGACGGGCGAGGAAGAGCGGACGCCGCTCTCGCACGAGGACCGGCTGACGGAGATGCTGCTGATGGGGCTGCGCCTGCGGGAAGGCGTGGCTGTCGAGCGGCTGGACCGGCTGGGCTGGGACCCTGCGCCCGCGAGGGAACTGGCGGAGGCAGGGTGGCTGCGGTTCGAGGGAGGGCGGCTGGCCGCGACGGCGCAGGCCTGGCCGGTGCTGAACGCGGTGCTGCGGGAGCTGGTGCCCGGTTAACCGCCCGAGAGAGCGCGCAGGAGGTCGTCGAGCTGGCCAAGGTCGGCGTAGCGGATCGAGAGGGTGCCGCCTTCGGTGCCCGGGATATGATCTATGGTGACGCGCATCCCGAGAGCGGCCGCGAGTTCGGCCTCGATCTGGCGGGTGTCGGCATCCTTCTCCGGGGCGGTGCGCCGGGGCTTGGCAGACGTCTGTTCCGGCTTGCGCCGCGCCAGCGCCTCGACCGCTCGGACGGAGAGGCCCTCGCTGACCACGCGGGCGGCGATCGCCTCGGCCTCGTCGTGGCCGACGAGAGCGCGGGCGTGACCCGCGCTCAGGCGGCCTTCGGTCAACAGGTGGCGCACGCTGTCGGGCAAGGTAAGCAGGCGCAAGGCATTGGCGATGTGGCTGCGGCTCTTGCCCAGCGCGGTGGCGAGCTGATCCTGGGTATGGCCGAACCGGTCCATAAGCTGACGATAGCCTGCGGCCTCGTCCACCGGGTTCAGGTCGGCGCGCTGGATGTTCTCGATGATCGCGACCTCGAGCACCTCGGTGTCGTCGAAATCGCGGACGATCACCGGAAGCTCGTGGACCTGCGCCTGCTGCGCCGCGCGCCAGCGGCGCTCGCCCGCGACGATCTCGAAGGCCTCCGGCGTGCGAGGAGAGGGGCGGACGATCAGGGGCTGGATCACCCCCTTCTCGCGGATCGAGGCGGCCAGTTCGGCCAGCGCATCGGCGTTGAAGCTGCGGCGCGGCTGATCCGGGTTCGGGTGGATGCGGTCGATGGGCAGCGTCCGTTCAGGCGCGCGCGGCGCATCTGGCGCAGTCACCGTCGGGCCGACATCGGCCATCAGCGCGGAGAGACCCCGGCCGAGGCCGCGGGACTTGGGGCGGGAATCGGACATGGACGGTCTCCGGTCAGGCGTTTCGGGCGAGCAGTTCGGCGGCCAGGGCGCGGTAGGCCTGGGCGCCGCGGCTGGCCGGATCGTAGTCGAGCACCGGCATGGCGTAGGACGGGGCCTCGGATAGGCGGACGTTGCGCGGAATCACCGTCTCGAACACCAGATCGCCAAGGTTCTCGCGGGCATCCTCCTCGACCTGGCGGGCGAGGTTGTTGCGGGCGTCATGCATGGTGAGGGCGATTCCCTCGATCCGCAGGCCTGGATTGGCGCGCTCGCGAACGTCTCGGATGGTGAGCATGAGCTGGGAGAGGCCCTCGAGGGCGAAGAACTCGCTCTGCAGCGGGACGATCACCGCGTCGGCCGCGACGAAGGCGTTGACGGTGAGGAGGTTGAGCGAGGGCGGGCAGTCGATCAGCACATAGTCGTAGGACCGGCCGACCGGGGTTTGCAGGGCGGTTTGCAGCAGGTAGATGCGGCGTTCGTTGGCCACGAGGTCGATATCGGCGGAGGCAAGATCGGTCGTCGCGGGGATGATGGCGAGATTGGCCACATTCGTGGACTGCACGGCGTCGGCGAGCGGCGCGCCGGCCATCAGGATGTCGTAGGTGGTCGTCTGACGCGCCCCGAGGTCGATGCCGAGGCCGGTCGACGCGTTGCCCTGGGGGTCGATGTCGATGATCAGCACCTTCTGCCCGGTCGCGGCCAAGGCGGCCCCCAGGTTGATCGCCGTCGTGGTCTTTCCCACGCCGCCTTTCTGGTTGGCGACAGCAAAGATCCGGGGCACCTGGGGTCGGCTCGGGTCAGACACGGACGATCCTTTCGATCCTGAGAATGGCGGCTTCGGGATCGGTGATACTGCGGGTTTCGGAGAGGGCAAAGTCCCAGTTGGCCCTTGCCTCGTCTATTTCGGGGGCACGGGCGCGGCCCTTGGGCAGAAGGGCGATTCCCTCGGCGGCAAGGTGCCGGTCGGCGAAGCCGAGGAGGCGCGTCAGGGGGGCAAGGGCGCGGGCGGAGACGATTGCGGCGTTGTGCGGAGGCAGGGCCTCCGCGCGGTCGGTGCGGACCTCGGCGTCGAGACCGAGCGTCCGGATGGCGGTGCGCAGGAACGTGGCCTTGCGCGTATCGCTTTCCACCAGCGTAACCAGGGTATCGGGGGAATGCTCTGCAAGAATCGTGGCGACGACGAGACCGGGGAAACCGGCGCCGCTGCCAAGGTCGAGCCAGGGACCGGCCGGGCGCGGGGCGAGGGGGACAAGCTGCGCCGAATCGCGGATATGTCGGTTCCAGATGTCGGCGCGGCTGTCGGGGGCGATCAGGTTGATCCGCCGCGTCCACTTGTCGACAAGATCCTCAAGCGACGCGAGACGCTCCAGTGTTTCACGTGAAACATCGAGGCCCGGGACGCCGAGTTCGCGCAGGCTCACGAGGTTTTCGCGAGTTCGGCGCGGCGGATGCGGGCGAGGATCAGCAGGAGCGCCGCCGGCGTCATGCCGTCGATGCGGGAGGCGTGGGCGAGTGTCGCGGGCCGCGCGGCGGAGAGCTTTCCGGCCAGTTCCCTGGAAAGGCCCTCGATGGCAGCATAGTCCATCCAGTCGGGGATCACGCGGTCCTCGTCGCGGTTGAGCGCCTCGACGTCCTTTTGCTGGCGCTCGATGTATTGCGCATAGAGTGCGTCACGCTTCAGCTGGTCGCGGATATCGGGCGCGATGTCGGCGAGGTCGGGGGCGAGGATCAGCAGCCCGTCGAACTCCAGATCGACGAGGGTCAGAGCCTCCACCCCCGAGCGGGGCGGTCCCTCGGCATTGAGGCGCACGCCCATCGCGGCGATGTCGCGGGCGGGCAGGCGAAGGGCGGACAGGCGGGCGCGGCCAGCCTCGAGCGCCGTCCGTTTCTCCTCGAACGCCTGCCAGCGGGTCTCGCCGACGCAGCCGATCTGGCGGCCCCAGGCGGTCAGGCGCTGATCGGCATTGTCGGCACGCAAGGAGAGCCGGAATTCCGCGCGGGAGGTGAACATGCGGTAGGGCTCGCTCACGCCGCGGGTGACGAGATCGTCGATCATCACGCCGATGTAGCTGCTGGTACGGCTGAAGGTGACCGGCGCCGTGCCGCGCGCCTGCGCAGCGGCGTTGAGGCCGGCGACGAGGCCCTGGGCGGCGGCCTCCTCGTAGCCCGTGGTGCCGTTGATCTGACCGGCGAGGTAAAGGCCCCGCGTTGCGCGGAGTTCCAGCGTGGGCTGAAGCGCGCGGGGATCGACGTAATCGTACTCGATGGCATAGCCGGGCTGGAGGATCTCCGCCTCCTCGAGCCCCTCGATGGAGCGGACATAGTCCTGCTGCACCTCGGCGGGCAGGGAGGTCGAGATGCCGTTGGGGTAGACGGTGTGATCGTTCAGCCCCTCGGGTTCGAGAAAGACCTGGTGGGAGGTCTTGTCGGCGAAGCGGACGACCTTGTCCTCGATGGAGGGGCAATAGCGCGGGCCGACGCCGCTGATATGGCCGCCATACATGGCAGAGCGGGAGAGGTTCTCGCGGATGATCTCGTGCGTGCGCGCGTTCGTGTGGGTGATGCCGCACGCGATCTGCCGGGCCGTGGGCGCGGTGTTCAGGAAGGAGAAGACGACGGGCGCGTCGTCGCCGGGCTGCATCTCGAGGCGGGACCAGTCGATGGTGCGTCCGTCGAGGCGGGGCGGGGTCCCCGTTTTCAGGCGGCCAAGGGGGAGGCTGAGGGCGTCCATTCGTTCGGCCATGCGGATCGCGGGCGATTCACCCATGCGGCCGCCGGAGCGGGAGACGTCGCCGATGTGGATGACGCCGCGGAGGAAGGTACCGGTGGTCAGGATCACGGCGGAGGCATGGACGCTGGTGCCGTCCGCGAGAAGGACGCCGGCGATGCGGCCGCCTTCGTCGATGAGGTCGACGGCCTCGCCCTCGATCACCTCGATCAGCGGAGCGGCGGAAATCTCCGCCTGCATGGCAGAGCGGTAGAGCGCGCGGTCGGCCTGGGCGCGGGGGCCCTGGACCGCGGGGCCCTTCTTGCGATTGAGGAGGCGGAACTGGATACCCGCCGCGTCGGCCACACGGCCCATGATCCCGTCGAGGGCGTCGATCTCGCGCACGAGATGGCCCTTGCCGAGGCCGCCGATGGCGGGGTTGCAGGACATGACGCCGATGGTATCCCGGGACAGGGTGACGAGGGCGACGCGGACGCCGCAGCGGGCAGCGGCGTGGGCCGCTTCGGTTCCGGCGTGGCCGCCGCCGATCACCACGATGTCGGTGTCATGTTTCACGTGAAACAATCCTCATTTCCCGATGCAGAAGCTGGCGAACACTTCGTCCAGCACCTGCTCCACGTCAACCCGGCCCACGAGCTCGTCAAGGGCGAGGATCGCCTCGCGCAGGCGGTGCGCCAAGAGATCGGGCGTCTGGCCCATGCGATCAAGCCCCTCGATCACGTCGTCCAGGGCGTCTGCCGCGCGGTCCATCGCCGCGCGATGCCGGGCCCGCGACGCGACACCGCTGCCCTGGGCCAGGGGCTCCAGCCGGGCCACGATCTCTGCGATCAACGCGTCGAGGCCCTCGCCCGTCAGACCGGAGACGGCGAGGCCCGGGGCACCGCCCCGGTCCGCCTTGCCGGTCACCACAAGATCGCCTTCGCGCAGTTCCTCCGCCGGCACACCGCCCGGTTCCACGAGATGCACCCGAAGATCGGCCAGCGCCGCCCGGGCGCGGGCACGCTCCATGCCGATCCGCTCCACCTGGTCGCCACCCTCGCGCAGACCGGCGGTGTCAAGTAGCGTCACCGGAAGGCCCGACAGCTCCATCTGCACCTCGATCACGTCGCGGGTGGTGCCCGCAACTTCGGACGTGATCGCTGCCTCCCGCCCGGCCAAAGCATTGAGAAGAGTGGATTTTCCCACGTTCGGCGCACCGAGGATCGCCACCTCGAACCCGTCCCGCACCCGCTCCGCCGCCGCCACGCCCGCGGATTCGCGGCGCAGGTCCCTCAGGACGGTCCCGAGAAGCGTCGCAACCTCGGGTGAGACATCCTCGGGCACGTCCTCGTCCGCGAAATCTATCGTCGCCTCGATCAGGGCGGCCGCCCGCACCAGATCGCGGCGCCAATCCTCCGCCCGCTTGCCGAGTGCACCGGCGAGGGCGCGCATGGCCTGGACGCGCTGGCGTTCGGTCTCGGCGTCGATCAGATCGGCCAGGGCCTCCACCTGAGCGAGATCGAGCCGCCCGGCAAGAAAGGCACGCTGGGTGAATTCCCCCGCAGTCGCGGCACGCAGGCCGGGCAGGGTCCCCAGCACGCGCAACACGGCGGACACCACGGCGGGACTGCCGTGAAGATGGAGCTCCGCCACCTCTTCGCCGGTGAAACTGCCCCCGGCGGCGAAGGTCAGGACCAGCGCCTCGTCCAGCACATCGCCGCCGGACCGGAGCTTGCGCAGGGATCTTCCCGGCCACGGCAGGGCGCCGGCGAGGTTTTCGGCCGCCGCCCGCGCTTCGGGTCCGGAGATGCGGACAACCGCCACCCCCGCCCGTCCGCGCGCGGAGGCCAGTGCAAAGATGGTGTCCATGGCAGAGCCCCCTCCGGGCGATGCCCCGTCAGGTATTCATCGAATCGAAGAACTCGGAGTTGGTCTTGGTCTGCTTCAGCTTCGACAGCAGGAACTCGATCGCATCCGTGGTTCCCATCGGGTTGAGGATGCGGCGCAGGACATAGGTCTTCTGCAGGTCCACCTTGTCCACCAGCAGCTCCTCTTTCCGGGTGCCGGATTTCAGGATGTCCATGGCGGGGAAGACGCGCTTGTCCGCCACCTTGCGGTCGAGCACGATCTCGGAGTTGCCCGTGCCCTTGAACTCCTCGAAGATCACCTCGTCCATCCGGCTGCCGGTGTCGATCAGCGCGGTGGCGATGATCGTCAGGCTGCCGCCTTCCTCAATGTTCCGCGCCGCGCCGAAGAACCGCTTCGGCCGCTGGAGTGCGTTGGCGTCGACGCCGCCGGTGAGCACCTTGCCCGAGGAGGGCACGGTGGTGTTGAAGGCCCGACCGAGCCGCGTGATCGAGTCGAGCAGGATCACCACGTCGCGCTTGTGCTCGACCAGGCGCTTCGCCTTCTCGATGACCATTTCACTGACGGCGACGTGACGCGTCGCGGGTTCGTCGAAGGTGGAGGAGATGACCTCGCCCTTCACGGACCGCTGCATGTCGGTCACCTCTTCGGGCCGCTCGTCGATCAGCAGAACGATCAGGTAGATCTCGGGGTGATTGACCTCGATCGAATGGGCGATGTTCTGCAGGAGCACCGTCTTGCCGGTCCGGGGCGGCGCCACGATCAGGCTGCGCTGTCCCTTGCCGATGGGAGAAACGAGGTCGATGATCCGGGCCGAGCGATCCTTGGTCGCCGCCTCGGTCTCGATCTCCATCTTCAGCCGTTCGTCGGGATAGAGCGGGGTCAGGTTGTCGAAGGCCACCTTGTGGCGGGCCTTCTCGGGATCCTCGAAGTTGATCTTCTCCACCGAGACGAGAGCGAAGTACCTCTCCGCGTCGTTCGGCTCCTGGATCACGCCCTCGACGGTGTCGCCGGTGCGCAGCGAATACTGCCGGATCATGTCGGGACTGACATAGATGTCGTCCGGACCGGGCAGGTAGTTCGCCTCGGGCGAGCGCAGGAAGCCGAACCCGTCCTGCAGCACCTCGAGCACGCCGTCGCCGCCGATCACCCAGTCCTCGTCGGCGCGTTCCTTGAGGATGGCGAACATCATGTCGCCCTTGCGCATCGTCGAGGCGTTCTCGATCTCGAGCTCCTCGGCCATGGACAACAGATCCTTGGGGCTCTTCGCCTTCAGATCGGCGAGGTTCAGGCGGTATTGGGACATCTGGTCGCTCCCGGCCTGGTCCCTGGGACCGGCACATCGCGTAAGAGTGGGGGAAATTCGGGCCCGGACGGGCTTCGTCGCTGCTTAGGCCGGTCCGGAGCTCCTGTCAATTCGCTGCCGGAGGCCCGTGGTTACCTCTCTTCATCTCAGGAAAGAGAAGATCTGATGATGCTGTAAGGAGCTGGGGACAACCGCCGTCTCTCAGATTCTCCACCGTGTTGTCCACCGGGGGATGACCAAAAGTCAGGCAGGCCGGCATTGCAGGGCGCAGAATAATCATTTTATGTCAGAGAGTTGAATGTTGCATGCGGGCCGCGGCTGAGAAACCGCCGCTTGACTTCGCCGGACCCCGGAACCTGTCCACAGGGCGAGTTGTCCTTTGCCCATGGGGACGGGCTGTGGCATGTCGGGGACGGGTCCGGCGCCCGGGGGCCGGAGAGCGGAACCCGGCGCCGGTCCGGCCCCGTTTGTCCGTTTCCATCCCGTCCTCGCCAACAGGTTATCAACATGTCATCCCCCCTCGTTCTCGCGTCCGGGTCGGGCATTCGTGCAACATTGCTGCGGAACGCCGGGCTCACCTTCGACGTGGAGGTGCCCCGGGTGGACGAATCCGCGGTGCGCGATTCGCTGCTGGAGGAGGGAGCTCTGCCCCGGGACATCGCCGATGCGCTGGCCGATCTGAAGGCGGCGAAGGTGGCTGCCCGACGGCCCGGGGCTCTGGTCATCGGCTGCGATCAGGTGCTGGTCCATGACGGCGAGATCCTGTCGAAGCCGGAGACTCCGGACGAGGCGCTGGACCAGTTGCGGCTCCTGTCGGGGCGCAGCCATACGCTCCTGTCGGCGGCGGTGGTCCATGACGAGGGCGGAGCGGTCTGGCGGCATGTGGGAGAGGCGCGGCTGACCATGCGCAGGCCCTCCGAGGACTGGCTCGAGGCCTATGTCGCCCGGAACTGGGAGAGCATCCGCCACTCCGTCGGCGGCTACAAGCTGGAGGAGGAGGGCGTGCAGCTCTTCACCCAGGTCCGTGGCGATCATTTCACCATTCTCGGGATTCCCCTGCTGGAACTCTTGTCCTGGCTGATGCTTCGCGGAACACTCCCGTCATGAGCGAGACTGGCATTCCCCTCGCCGGCGTCATCGGCCATCCGATCGCCCATTCGAGGAGCCCGCAGCTGCACGGGCACTGGCTTTCCCGTTACGGCCTGCGCGGTCATTATGTGCCCATGAACGTGGCGCCGGACGACCTGGCGGAGGTGCTGCGCGCCCTGCCAAGGGCCGGGTTCGCGGGGGTGAACGTCACGATCCCACACAAGCGTGCCGCGCTGGCGCTGGCCGACGAGGTGACGGAGAGCGCGCGGCGGATCGGGGCCGCGAACACGCTGACCTTCGCGGACGGGCGGATTCATGCTGACAATACCGACGGTTACGGGTTTCTTGAGAACCTGCGTCAGGGGGCGCCCGGCTGGGATCCGGCCGCTGGCGCCGCGACGGTCCTGGGGGCTGGGGGCGCGGCGCGGGCGGTGATCGTCGCGTTGATGGATGCGGGCGTGTCGGAGGTCCAGCTGACCAACCGCACCCGGGCCACTGCGGAAGCCCTGCGGGCGGAGCTGGGCGGCCCGATCCGGGTGCGGGACTGGATGCAGGCGGGCGACGCGCTGCGGGATGCGGCGCTGGTCGTGAACACGACCTCGCTGGGGATGACGGGCGGCGGTCCGTTCCTCGTGCCGCTCGATGGCCTGTCGGCCGATGCACTCGTGACGGATCTCGTCTACACCCCTCTTGAAACGCCACTCCTGCGGGGGGCGCGGGACAGGGGATGTCGCACGGTGGATGGGCTGGGGATGCTGCTGCACCAGGGGGTTCCGGGATTCGAGCGCTGGTTCGGCCGGCGGCCGGAGGTGGATGACGCGACGCGGGCGGCGGTGCTGGCATGAGCCCGCGACCCTGGGCCCTGGGGCTGACCGGCTCCATCGGGATGGGCAAGTCCACGACCGCCCGGATGTTTCACGACGAGGGACTGCCCGTCTGGGATGCGGATGCCGCGGTGCACCGCCTCTACGGCGCGGGCGGTCCGGCGGTGGGGCCCATGGAACAGGCCTTTCCCGAGGCGGTGGTGGATGGCGCCGTGTCGCGGCCGGCGCTCAAGCGGCTGATCGCGCGGGATGCGGATGTGCTGCGGAAGGTCGAGGAGCTGGTGCATCCGCTCGTGGCGGCGGACCGGCGCGCCTTTCTCGACACCGCAGAGGCGGAGATCGTCGTGTTCGATGTGCCGCTTCTCTTCGAGACCGGGAGCGAGGGGCAGTTCGACAGCGTGCTGGTGGTCACCGCGCCCCTCGACGTGCAGAAGGACAGGGTCCTGTCGCGGCCTGACATGACCGAGGCCCATTTCGCCGCCATCCTGAGACGCCAGATGCCCGACGCCGAGAAGCGCCGCCGCGCCGATCATGTCATCGAGACGATATCGATGGAGGCCGCGCGGGCGGATGTGCGGGCGCTGATCGCGGAGCTGAAGGAAAGGCGCCGACATGCGTGAGATCGTGCTCGATACCGAGACAACCGGGTTCGAGCCGTCCGAAGGCGACCGGATCGTGGAGATCGGCGCGGTGGAGCTCAATGGTCATGTTCCCACCGGGCGGACCTATCACCAGTATATCAATCCGCAACGCGCGATGCCCGCCGATGCCTTCGCCGTGCACGGGCTGAGCGAGGAATTCCTCGCGGACAAGCCGACGTTCCGGGAGATCGGCCGGGCGTTTCTCGACTTCGTCGGGGATGCGAAACTGGTGATTCACAACGCCGCCTTCGACATGAAGTTCCTGAATGCCGAACTGGGCTGGGCGGGCCTGCCGGGCCTGTCCGAGGACCGGGCCATAGACACGCTGGCCATCGCGCGGCGGCGGTTTCCCGGCTCGCCCGCGTCGCTCGACGCCCTGTGCCGGCGGTTTGCCATCGACAACAGCGCGCGGACACTCCACGGCGCGCTGCTGGACAGCGAGATCCTCGCCGAAGTCTATCTGGAGCTTATCGGCGGTCGGCAGCCGGATTTCGCGCTGACCGCGGCGCAGGGCGGCGGCCGGACGAGCGAGGCAGACGCGACCTGGCGGCCCGGCCCGCGCCCCGAACCGCTGCCGCCCCGGATCACCGCGGAGGAAGCGGCCGCCCATGCCGCTTTTGTCGAAGGCATGGGCGAGGGCGCCCTGTGGAAGAGGTTCGGCTGAAGCTCAGGCTTCGGCCGTGCCGTTCGACGTCGCAGGCTTCTGTTCCTGCACGCGGCGGGCGATTTCCTGGCGGTAGAGTTGCAGGAAGTCGATCTGCTCGAGGTTCAGCGGCGGGAAGCCGCCGTCGCGGGTGACGTCGCTGACGATGCGGCGCACGAAGGGAAAGGTCTGCCGGGGGCATTCGATCAGCAGGTAGGGGTGAAGCTGCTGCTCGGGGACGCCCTCGATCCGGAAGATGCCGGAATACTCGAGTTCGAGGAGGAAGAGGGTCTCGCCCTTGTCCTTCGTCTTCGAGGTGATCGTGAACTTGGTGATGACCTCGTAGGTGTTTTCCTGGGACCGCTTCTTTGCGTCGAGGTTCACCTGCACCTGGATCTCGGGCTGGACCTCGCCGGAAACGCCCTTCTGGGCCATCACGTTCTCGAAGGACATGTCGCGCACGAACTGGCCGAGGATGCGCTGGGTCACCTGCGGCTGGGCCTGGGGCTGGCCGGCCCCGGGCTGATCGGTTCCGGTGTTCGTGGTATCGTCGGACATGGCAGGCTCTCCGCTCGCAGTTCGGGTTGGACGCGTCCTAGCAGCCGGTCCGCCCGGGAACAATGCTCAGTGCCGCGTCCAGCCCGAGGGTTCGGTGCCGCTGCCGCCGGTGCGGTCGGGCGTGACGTCCTCGTACTCCACGTCGATCACCCGGTCGCCGCGCCGCGGCCTGCGCGGATCGCCCCCGGGAGGCATCCCGCCGCCGGGCCGACCGAAGCTCTGGACCTTCACCCGCTTGCGGATCTCGCGGAAGGCGACGCGCCGGACGCCGGGGATCAGGAGCGCGAACCCCACCGCGTCGGTGAAGAACCCGGGTGTCAGGAGCAGTGCGCCGGAAAACAGGATCATTGCCCCGTGGGCGAGCGGTTCGGTCGGATCGTCGAGCCGGTCGAAGGACTGCCGGAGGCGCGAAAGCTCCGCCGCGCCCTGGCTGCGGACCAGCCAGGTGCCGAGGATCGCGGTCAGGACGACGATTCCCAGCGTCGGCCACAGGCCGATCAGACCGCCGATCTGGATGAACAGGGCGATCTCGATCAGGGGCACGGCGACGAAAATCGCGAAAAGGGCCATAGGGTCGCACCTCAAACTCGTGTCATCGGGCCGGGGCGCGCCTTGCTCTGGTGGACACCCCTCTGTCGCGACCTTACATAAGGGCGACGATCCGATCCCGCCATGGCCGGCCGCCCGAAAGGCTCTGACACATGAACTCTCCGATCATCCAGCTGCTGGTGCTTGCAGGAATCGCCGTATTCCTGATCCTGCGGCTGCGCAGCGTCCTCGGCACCCGGGAAGGATTCGAGAAACCGCAGGTGTCGGACAGCAGCCGGGCGGCCCAGAGAAAGCGCCCGGATCTCGAGGTCATAGAGGGCGGGCCCGATCGGGACATCATCGACCATGTGCCCGAAGGCAGCGACGCGGCGAAGGCGCTGGCGTCGATGAAGCGGGCCGATCCCGATTTCGGCGTGTCGGACTTCCTCGGCGGTGCACGTGGCGCCTACGAATGGATTCTGATGGCCTTCGAGAACGGCGATCTCTCCGAGGTGCGCCCGTTCCTGTCGGATGATGTCTACGAGGCCTTTGCCGGCGTCATCGAGGAGCGCAACCGGCAGGGTCTGACGGTCCATGCGACCTTTGTCGGGCTGTCGGAGATCACGCTGAAGGATGCGGAATTCGACGAAACCAGCCGCGAGGCGGAGCTGACGGTGAAGTTCGTGGGCGAGATCACCTCGGTGGTGCGCGACAACGCGGGGGACATCGTCGAGGGCAGCCCGTCGGAGATCAAGCGTCAGCGGGACGTCTGGACCTTCGCCCGGAAGATGGGGGCCGACGACCCCAACTGGGTGCTCGTCGCCACCGGAGAATGACGGGGCTGAGGCGGCTTCTTGCCGCGGCGGCGTTCACGGCATCGGGGACCGTCGCCATGGCAGAGGCCCGGGATATCTCGATCCTGTCGTTCGGGGATCTCGACGGCTGGGCGGAGGACGATCACCACGCGGCGCTCGAGGTGTTCCGGTCGACGTGCATGGATCTCGACGCGCCGGACTGGCGGACGCTCTGCACGCTGGCGGCGGACGCGGCCGACGCGCGGGCCTATTTCGAGCTGTTCTTCGCGCCCGTGCTGATCCGCGACGGGGCGGAGCCGCTCTTCACCGGCTATTTCGAACCCGAGCTGAGAGCGGCGGCGGAGCCCGACGAGGTTTACCGCTATCCGGTCTACCGGGTGCCGCCGGAGCTGGGCGATGTTCCGTGGCTCACCCGGCGGGAGATCGAGGAGAGCGGCATCCTTGCCGACCGGGGTCTGGAGATCGGCTGGGTGTCCGATCCGGTCGAGCTGTTCTTTCTGCAGATCCAGGGATCGGGGCGTCTGCGCATGGCGGACGGGCGCGTGGTCCGGCTGGGATATGGCGGGGCGAACGGGCGGCCCTACAGCTCCATCGGGCAGGAGCTGGTCAAGCGCGGGATCTACGAGCCGCACCAGGTCTCCGCCGACGTCATCCGGTCCTGGGTCCGGCGCAATCCCGACGACGGGCAGGATCTGCTGTGGACGAACGACTCCTACGTCTTCTTCCGCGAGATCGGGGAGGTGCCGCTGTCGAAGGGGCCGCTGGGCGCGATGAACCGCTCGATCACCGCGGGTCGCAGCGTCGCGGTGGACCCCTCGATCGTGCCGCTCGGCGCGCCGGTGTGGCTGGAGAAGGACGGCGCCGATCCGATGCGGCGGCTGATGGTGGCGCAGGATACCGGCAGCGCGATCAAGGGCGCGCAGCGGGCGGATATCTTCTATGGCACCGGCCGGCGGGCGGGGCTGGAGGCCGGGCGCATCCGGGATGGCGGGCGGATGGTGGTGCTGCTGCCGATCCAGAGGGCCTGGGCGCTGCTGCCCGAGACGGTTTAGTGAGTCGGAGGCGCCGCACGCTCACCCCTGAGGAGCGGGCCCTGTGGGACAGCGTCGCGCGCAAGGCCGATCCGATCCGCAAGGGGCGCAGTTCGGTGCCGCAACCCGCGCCGGCGGCAAAGCCGCCCGGCCCGGCCAAGCCGCGGTCGGAGGCGCCTCCGCCGCTGCCGCCGTTCCGTGTCGGCTCGAAGGTGGATCACAGCCGCGATCACGACCTCATGGCCTCGCTGACCGAGCAGATGGCGCGGACACCGGTGCAGATGCATCGCAACGACGCGGCGCGGCTGAAGAGGGGCAAGCGCCAGCCCGAGGCGCGCATCGACCTGCACGGGATGACGCTTGCCGAGGCGCATCCCGCGCTGATGCGCTTCATCACCGGCGCCCATGCCAAGGGCCTGCGGCTCGTGCTGGTGATCACCGGCAAGGGCAAGGACAGGGACGAGCCCGGCCCGATTCCTCGGAGGCTGGGCGCGCTCAGGCACCAGGTGCCGCAATGGCTGCGCATGGCGCCGCTCGCGGCGCTTGTGCTCGACGTCATGCCGGCGAACCAGCGTCACGGGGGCGATGGGGCGCTTTATGTCACGCTACGCCGGGGCCGGTAGCTGCGCCCGGACCTTGAGGATGCCGAGAGTGGCGCAGATCGCCGCAACGGCGAAGTAGACCGCGAGACCGTACATCTGCGCGGGAAAGTCGATGCCGGCGTCGATCAGCACGCCGCTGATCCCGGGACCGATGGCCGTGCCGAAGACCATGATGGCGGTGGAGGCGGACTTGATCGCGCCCAGGTGCCGGGTGCCGAAGTACTCGGCCCAGAACGCGCCGGGCACGGTGGCCTGCATCCCCTGTCCCAGCGCCACGACCATGAGTCCCACCGCGGCCGCGACGAGCCCACCCGCGGCTGCGAGGATCAGGAAGCCCAGCAGGAACGGCAGCATGTAGAGCATCACCACGCGCCCGGCGCCGAAGCGGTCGATGGCGAGGCCGCTCGCGAAATTCGCCGCGATCAGCGTGACGGTGAAGAACGGCATCAGCGCGACCCACTGCGGCAGCGTCCAGGGCTTCACTTCGGCGATATGCACCTGCTGGAAGAAGAGCGCGGTGCCCCAGGCGGGCGGGCCCAGGAGGGCGGGCACCAGAAGCCAGAACAGCGGATGGCGCAGCACCTCGGCCCGGGTCCAGTGGCGGCCCTCGAGGCCGGCGATGTCGGTCTCCTCGGCCAGCGCCTGAGGCGTGCGTTCGAGGCGCAGAAGGCGCAGCACGACGGGCAGGGTGCAGAGGACGAGCACCGCCGACAGAAGCCACAGGTTGCGCCAGCCGGTCATCGCAAGGAGCGCGACAAAGATCAGCGGCAGCACCGCCTGCCCGATGGCGAAGCCCATGGAGGAGATGGAAAGCGCGAGGCCCCTCCGGCGGACATACCAGCGCGCCATGGCCACGACGTTGAGATGGCTCATCATCCCCTGCCCGAAGAACCGCAGGGCGAAGATCGCGACGACCAGCAGGGCCGGGCCGGGCACCAGCGCCATGAAGAGGCAGGCGAGGGCAAGGCCGGGCATCACCAGAAGCGCGAGGCCCTTCACGCGGAAATGGTCGGTCAGCATCCCCGACCAGATCATCACCAGCGCCGACACCAGCGTGCCAAGGGTGTAGATTCCGCCCCAGGCCCCGTGGCTCAGGCCGAACTCGCCCCTGATCTCGCCGGCGAAGAGCGAAATGAAATAGGTCTGTCCGTAGGACGAGGTAAAGGCGAGGAGACCCCCCGCCAGAAGGAACGCGGCATTGTCCCGCGCGAACTGCAATGGCGACATGGCGCGATCCTTGACCGGTCCCGGGCGGAAGGGAAAGGGGTCACATCGCGGGAGGGAGCCAATCGGCCTCCCCGCGGAGGGCAGGTTTCAGGCTCTTTCCGGGGGGTCGAGGCTCGGTTCAGGCGCGTTCCATGGCTCGGGCGGCTACCGGTGGCGCGACGACCTTTGCCTCGCGCTGGTCGGGACGGTCGCGTTGCAGGACGACCGTCTCTTGACCGTTGATCACGCGGTAACCGTCGAAACGCGCCTCCACCGTTCAGTACCTGCGGAAGGCCGCCATCGTGTTCCCCTGGCCGTCGATCCGCGCAAAGCCATGCTCTACAGGACGTAGCGGCTGAGGTCCGCCGAACGGGTGAGCTCGCCCAGATGTGCCTCGACGAAGGCGGCGTCCACGGTGACCTCTTCGCCGCCGCGGTCGGGGGCGTGGAAGGACAGGTCCTCGAACACGCGCTCCATCACCGTATAGAGCCTGCGCGCGCCGATGTTCTCCACGCTCTCGTTCACCTCGGCGGCGATGCGGGCCAGCGCGGCGATCCCGTCCTCGGTGAACCGCACTGTCACGTCCTCGGTGCCTAGAAGGCCGGTGTACTGCCGGGTCAGCGCGTTGTCGGTCTCGGTCAGGATGCGCACGAAATCCCCCTCGGTCAGGGCGCGCAGGGTGACGCGGATCGGCAGGCGGCCCTGAAGCTCCGGCAGCAGGTCCGAGGGCTTGGCGATGTGGAAGGCGCCCGAGGCGATGAAGAGGATGTGGTCGGTCTTTACCGCGCCGTGTTTGGTGGACACGGTCGTGCCCTCGATCAGCGGCAGCAGATCGCGCTGCACGCCCTCGCGGCTGACGTCGCCGCCGCGGTGTTCCGACCCGCGGGCGACCTTGTCGATCTCGTCGAGAAAGACGATGCCGTTCTGTTCGACCGCCTCGACGGCGGCGCGGGTCACGGTCTCGTCATCCAGGAGCTTGTCGGCCTCCTCGGCGACGAGCACGTCATAGCTTTCGCGCACGGTCATCCGCTTGCGGACGGTGCGCCCGCCGAAGGCCTTGCCGAAGATGTCACCGAGATTGATGCCGCCGCCCATCATCCCGGGCTGGCCGGGGATCTCCATCCCCCCCAAGGGGTTCGACGTGTCGGAAAGTTCAAGCTCGATCACCGTGTCGTCGAGGTCACCGGCCTTGAGCTTGCGGCGGAACATCTCGCGCGTGCCCTCGCGGGCGCCTTCGCCGGCGACGGCGGAAATCACCCGGTCCTCGGCGTTGTGCTGCGCGGCGGCGCGCACGTCCTCGCGCATCCAGTCGCGGGTCTGCACGATCGCGGTGTCCACCAGATCGCGGACGATCTGTTCGACGTCGCGGCCGACATAGCCGACCTCGGTGAATTTCGTGGCCTCGATCTTGATGAAGGGCGCGCGGGCGAGTTTCGCCAGGCGGCGGCTGATCTCGGTCTTGCCGACGCCAGTGGGGCCGATCATCAGGATGTTCTTCGGATAGACCTCCTCGCGCAGCTCGGGCGGCAGCTGCTTGCGGCGCCAGCGGTTGCGCAAGGCCACGGCCACGGCGCGCTTGGCTTCGGCCTGCCCGATGATGAAGCGGTCGAGCTCCGAGACGATTTCGCGGGGGGTGAGGTCCGTCATGGCGCTCCTGCGGGGCGGCTCCCGGAGGACGCCTGCCTGTGCTGTTGGAATGGCGGACCGTGACACGAGGATGCGCCGCGGCCCGTCGCGGTCCCGGCAGACATACGCATCGCGGCGGAGATTCCAAGGCCGGGGAAACCTCGCCGCCCCGGCAGGGTTGATCCCTCATGGACCAGACCCAGAGACCCGAGGCGCCCACGCGGCGCATCCGCGTGATCGTCAACCCGGCCTCCGGGGGCAATCGCAGAGACCGCAACGCCATAGACCGGGTCCGCGAGGGCCTCGGGGACGGCGCGGAGGTGTTGCCATGGACGCCGGGCCGGCCGCTGACGTGGAAAGGCGGCGAGAAGCCCGACATCGTCGTCGCGGCGGGCGGGGACGGTACGGTCTCCGCGCTCGCCGCGGAACTGATCGGAAGCGGGACGCCGCTCGCCGTGCTGCCGCTCGGCACGTTCAACTATTTCGCGCGGGGTCTGGGCTATTCCGAAGACCCAGAGACTGCGGCGCGTCAGATCCTCGACGGCGAGGCCCATGCGATCCGGGTCGGGACGGTCAACGGGACGCCGTTTCTCAACAACGCGAGCCTCGGGCTTTATCCGCATGTGCTGCGCGAGAGAGAACGGACCTACGATCGCTGGGGCAGGCACCGGCTGGCGGCGCACTGGTCCGTGGTGCGCAGCTTCGTTCGGTTCCGGCAGCCGCTGTCGATCACGCTCGACCGGGGCGAGGGCCCAGAGACCAGGGAAAGCGCGCTCGTCTTCGTCGCCCGCTCGGCCTACCAGCTGGAACGGTTCGGCATCGAGGGGGGCGAGGCGATCTCGGACGACGCCTTCGCGGTGCTGATCGCGCGGGCGACGACGCGGGGCGCGCTGGCCCGGGTGATCGCGCGGCTGACGGCGCGGCGGGCCCGGGAGGGACGGGACTACGACATGCTGAGCGCCGACGACATGACCATCACCTTGCACCGACGGGACCGAGCGCTTCTGGCGCATGACGGGGAGAAGCGGGTCGAACACAGCCCATTCCGGTTCCGAATGGACCCGAGGCCCCTGACCGTGATCCTGCCCGGCGAGGCGACATGAGCCGGATCCTGCATCTGTCGGACCTGCATTTCGGGCGGGACGATCCCGAGCTGGCCGAACCGCTGCTCGAGACGGTCCACAGTCTTGCGCCGGAGCTGGTGGTGATTTCCGGCGATTTCACCCAGCGGGCCCGGGTGGCGCAGTTCGCCCGGGCGCGGGCGTTCGTGGACCGCATTCCCCGGCCCGTGCTGGCGGTCCCCGGCAACCACGACACCCCCCTCGACAACGTGCCGGTGCGGGCGCTGAATCCGTGGGGACGTTATCGCACGGCGTTCGGGGAGGATCTGGAGCCGACCTGGAGCGATCAGGCGGTGGCGGTGGCCGGGCTCAACACGGTGAACCGGTTCTCGTGGCAGCGCGGGCGCCTGTCGCAACGCCGCGTGGCCCGGGCCTGCCGCGCGCTCGAGAATGCGGGCGAAAGGGTGCGGATCGCCGTGATGCACCATCCGCTCCAGCACGGGCCGGAGGTCAAGAAGCGGCTGATGCGCGGCGCGCGCGAGGCGCTGAGGGCGTTCGATGCCTGCGGGGTGGACATCATCCTGTCGGGCCATCTGCACCGCACGGTGGTGGGGCCGGTGCAGGCGGCCCCCGGCCTTCTGTTCGTGCAGGCGGGCACCGGCCTTTCCCTGCGCCAGAGGGGAGAGCCCAACACGTTCAACGTGCTCGATGTCTCGCGCAAGCGTGTCGAGATCTCCACCTGGGCCGCGACAGACCATCATTTCCGGCCCGTGGAAGGCATGTCGTTTCGTCGGGACGAAAAGGGCTGGGTGAAGGAGGGAGATTGATCGGGTGCCGAGTTGTAACCACATTTGTAGGCGTGTGAGCGGTTGAGCCCCCGTTAGCCTTGCCGCGCCATGATTGTCCGCATCTGGATGTGCTCGCGTTCTTCAAGGCGCAGGGCAAGGGCTGCCAGACGCGGATCAACGCGGTGCTGCGCGCATACATGGAGGCGCAGGAGGGGCGTCAGCCGGCGGCCAGCGTCTCCACCGTCAGGTTGCCGTTGGTATAGACGCAGATGTCGGCCGCGATGGCCATGGCGCGGCGGGCGATGGCCTCTGCGTCCATGTCGCTGTCCATCAGTGCGCGGCCCGCGGCGAGGGCGTAGTTGCCGCCCGATCCGATCGCGGTCACGTCATGTTCCGGCTCCAGCACGTCGCCCGCGCCCGTGATCACGAAGAGGTCCCGTCCATCCGAGACGATCAGGAAGGCCTCCAGCTTCTGCAGGTACTTGTCGGTGCGCCAGTCCTTGGCCAGTTCGACGCTGGCGCGGGCGAGCTGGCCCGGCGTCGCCTCCAGCTTCTTTTCCAGCCGTTCGAGCAGGGTGAAGGCGTCGGCGGTGGATCCGGCGAAGCCCGCGATCACGTCCTGTCCGCCGGGGGAGAGGCGGCGGACCTTGCGGGCCGTGCCCTTGATGACGGTCTGGCCGAGGCTGACCTGTCCGTCGCCCGCGATCACCACCCTGCCGCCCTTGCGGACCGCGAGGATCGTGGTGCCGTGCCAGCCGGGGAATTGCTCTGCCATGGAGCCTCCTCATTGCGTCCGACCGATATGGCCCCCCGTGCCGCGATGGACAAGCGGGGTCGCTCCACGCAGGCTGGGGAGATGTCGCGCGCGATCCTTTATCTTCCCGACGGGCTTCGGCAGGTGGTCGAGTCGGGACGACATCCGTTCCTGGCTCGGCTCCGGTCCGTACTCGAGGGGGCCGGGATGGAGGTGTCGATCCGGTCCGAGCCTCGGGGCGTGCTGGAACGGGGCCGGGCGGCGATCCGGGGCGACTGGTCGCTCGTGCACATGGCGCGCCCGGCCGGACGCCGCTGCCTCACCTTCCGGAGGGCCTATCATTACCCGTTCTGGCGCATCGAGCGCCGGGCGGAACGCTGGGAGTGGGAGGTGGCCCATGCGGCGTTCGGGGAGGTGCCCGACCGCGCGGAGGCGGACCGGTTCTACGGCTACTGGCGAACGCGGCTGTTCGGCAAGGGGCCCGAAGGCGCGCGTCGGGAGGGGATGATCTTCGTGCCGCTGCAGGGCCGGCTGAGGGAGCGGCGATCCTTTCAGTCCCTGGCACCGGTGGAGATGGTTCGCGAGGTGATCGCCCATGCCGGCAGGCGCGAGGTGGTGGTCAGCCTGCACCCGAACGAGCGGCTGGACGCTGCCGATCTTGCCGCTCTCGAGGGGCTGGGCGTGCGCCCCGTGACCGGGGGAATGGAGGAGGCGCTCGCGCGGTGCGACCTCGTGGTGACCGAGAACTCCTCGGTCGCCTTCAACGGCTATCTGTTCGGCAAGCCGGCGGTGCTGTTCGCGCGCTCGGACTTTCACCACATCGCGCTCGACGGCGCGGCGCTGGGCATGGCGGAGGCGATGCGGCGCGCGGAAACCCATGCGCCGGACTACGCGGGCTACCTGTGGTGGTTCTGGCAGAAGATGGCGCTGAACGCGGGCCGGCCGGAGATCGAGGAGCGTATCGCGGAGCGGCTGAGGCAGCTCGGCTGGCCGGTGTAGGGGACGGGCGCGGGGGCGCCCGTCCTTCCTGCCGTCGTCAGATGGATTCGTCGATCCAGCTTTGCAGCGCGGCCTTCGGCGCGGCGCCTGCGCGGTTGGAGACGACCTCGCCGTTCTTGAAGATGAAGAGCGCCGGGATGCCGCGTACGCCCATCTGCGCGGGCGAGTTCGGATTCTCGTCCACGTTGACCTTGGCGATCTTGACCTTGCCGCCCATCTCGGCGGCGATCTCCTCCAGCGCCGGGCCGATCATGCGGCACGGGCCGCACCATTCCGCCCAGAAGTCGACCACGACGGGGATGTCGGATTTCCGGACTTCGGCGTCGAACGTGTCGTCGGTGACGGCGACGGTTGCCATGGGACTCTCCTTGGCCGCTATATGTTGAGGCCGGAACCTAAGCAGCCCCCCATCTCCGGTCAAGCGGGGGGCGCATCATGCAGGGCCGCCATGACGAGGGCGTCCGGCAGACGCATCAGGCGCGGGGCGGCCGTCCAGAGGATCGCCGTGTCCACCGGTCTGCCGGGGTAGACCTGACGCAGGGCGGCGGCATAGGCGCCCATCTGGCGCAGCAGGCCCGGCGGCGTGTCCTCGGGGCGCGGGGGGATCGCGCGGTTGGTCTTGAAGTCGATGGCGAGGACCGTCTCGCCCGGGATCAGCCGGTCGATGCTGCCGTGGATGCGGCCGACGCCGGGCAGGTCGGCGCTGATCTCCGCCTCGGTGAGGGCGTCGGCCCGGAAGAGGTCCGTCAGGGAGGGATCGTCGAGGACGCGCGCGGCGTCGGCAAGGAGGGGGGCTGCGTCCATCTCCGGCAGCAGGGTCTCGGCCAGGGCGGGCCAATCGGCCCTCGGCCAGCCGGGCAGATGTTCCAGAAGACGGTGGATCGCGGTGCCGCGGTCGAGAGCGTCGGGGTCGCCCTCGGCCTCGCCCGGCAGGGTCTTCGCGCCGCCGAGGTCCGAGGGCGAGCGGGTGCGGGTCGCCAGGACCGGGGCGAGGGGCGCGAAGGCCGGTGCCGGGGCCGGTGCGGGGGGCGGCGCGGTGGCTGACCCTTCGGGCAGGCCGGTCCAGTCGCCCGTCTGGTGGCGCAGGCCCTCGCCGAGGGCCGTGACGAGAGGCCGCGCGCCGCGCGCGAGAAGCCCGGCCTCGACCGCGCGCCACCAGCTTTTCTCCGGCGCATCTCCCACGTCGCCCGAGGCGCAGACGATCAGCCACTTCTCCGCCCGGGTCATGGCGACGTAGAGAAGCCGGCGGCGTTCGCGGTCCACGGCCTCCTCCAGATCGGTCTGGATGGCGGTGAGCACGGGGGGCATCCTGTCGGCGGGCGGTTTCCAGACGACGCTGTCCTCCATGGGCCAGATCTCCGACCGGATCTTGGCGCCGCCCCGCACCGCAGTGTCGGGCAGGATCACGATTGGCGCCTCCAGCCCCTTGGCGCCGTGGACGGTCATCACGCGGATCTGGTCGCCCTGGGCATCCATCTGGCGTTTCACCTCCACGTCCTCGGTCTGCATCCAGCCGAGAAAGCCGGTGAGGCCCGGGACCTCGGTCCGTTCGTAGGAGAGAGCCTGGGCAAGAAGCGCGTCGATGCCGTCCTCCGCCTCGGCGCCGAGGCGGGCGAGGAGGCGGCGGCGGCCGTCGTGGCGCACGAGGATGCGGGACAGAAGGTCGTAGGGGCGCAGGAAATCGGCCTGCGCGCGCAGGTCCTCGAGGATGGCGAGGGTTCCGGGGTGGGCCGGGCTTTCGCGGAGGGCCTGCCAGAGAAAGCCCTTGCGGTCATGGGCGAGGCGGAAGAGCTCCTGTTCAGTCCAGCCGAAGAGCGGGGATTTCAGCGCGCAGGCGAGCGAGAGGTCGTCCTCGGGCAGGGCGAGGAAGGCCAGAAGCGCGCCGAGGTCGCGCACCGCAAGCTCCGCGCCGACCTTGAGCCGGTCGCGCCCCGCGATGGGCAGGTCCTTCGCCTTGCAGGCGCGGATGATCTCGCCGAAGAGGCGCGAGCGGCGCTGCACGAGGATCAACACGTCGCCGGGGCGCACGGGGCGCAATGTCAGGCCGTCGCGGTCGTCTGGGATGCGGTGGGGGGAGCCCGGCCGCGTCATCTCGGCGATCTCGTCCGCGATCCGTTCCGCAAGCCGGACGTCCTGATGTTGCGGGCTGGTGCGGTCGACGGGTTCGTCCCAGGGGGTCTCGTCCGCGTCCTCGACCTTTTCCACCGGCGGCCAGAGGTCCACGCGGCCCGGCAAGGCGCTCTTGAAGGCGCGGTGGAGGACGGGGGATTCGAGCCCGCGCGCCATGTCGCCGGTGAAGACCGCGTCCACGGTCTCGAGGATCGCGGGAGCGGAGCGGAAGGAGTGCAGCAACACACGCGGGACGAGACGGTTTCCACCGGAAGCGAGCCGCTCCTCGAACTCCGCCTGGATCTGCTCGAAGGCCTCGGCATCGGCGCCCTGGAAGGAGTAGATCGACTGTTTCCGGTCGCCGACGACGAAGAAGCTGCGCGGCACGTCGGCGCGCGCGCCTGCGCCCGAGGCCATCTCCTCGGTCAGCCGGGCGATGACGCGCCATTGCGCCGGCGAGGTGTCCTGCGCCTCGTCCACGAGGATGTGGTCGATGCCGCCGTCGAGGCGGAACAGCACCCACTGTGCCGTCGCAGGGTCGGACAGCAGGTCGCCCGTCTTCTCGATCAGGTCGTCGAAGTCGAGGACGCCGCGCGCGCGCTTGCGGGCCTCGTAGAGCGTGACGAAGGCATGGCCGAAGTCGAGGAGCGTCGCGGTGCGCTCATAGGCCAGGCGCGCGTGGACGCGTGGACGCAGTTCCTCCACCGCGTCCATGAGCGGGTCGATGCGGTCCATCAGGTCGGCATGGGCGGTGCGCGTGGCGCCGGTGGGGAACTTGCCGGCCTTGGAGCCGAAGGGCGATTTCGTCCTGGCGCCGAAGAGGAAGAGGCCACAAAGCGTCTCGAATCCGGCCTGATCGACGTCGAGGCGGGCGATCAACGGTTCCAGCAGGGTGGCGGCCTTCCGGTCGTTCGTCGATCCGGCGGCGCAGGCGGCGCAGAGCGCGGATAGATCGTCCATCACCGATGGCGGGAAGGTCTCCGCCAGGAGCGCGGCCACGTTTCGTCCCGGATCAGTGTCGAAGCGGGCGGCGAGCTCGGCCCGTGGCGGGGGATGCCTGAAGGCGCGGGCCTTGCCGGCGACAGCCGCGATGAGCGGACCCACGTCGCCGTTCCCCGCCTCGGCGGCGAAGCGGTCCATGAGCGCGGGATCGCGCTCCGCAATCTCGTCCAGCACCTCGGCGCGCAGCAACTCGGCCGCGCGGTCCTCGATCTCGGTGAAGCGGGGCGAGACGCCGGCCTCGAGCGGAAAGCGCCGGAGGATGCCGGCGCAGAAGGCGTGGATCGTCTGGATCTTCAGCCCGCCCGGCGTCTCGATGGCGCGGGCGAAGAGGCGGCGGGCCTGGGCGTGGTCGTCGGGCTGGTCGGCGCCGAGGTCGCGCAGGGTCTCGCGCAGCTGTCCCGCCTCCATCATCGCCCAGCTTCCGAGGCGGGCGAAGAGGCGATTCTGCATCTCGGACGCCGCCGCCTTGGTGAAGGTCAGGCACAGGATGTTCTGCGGATCGACGCCCGAGAGCAGGAGCCGCGCCACCCGGTCGGTGAGAACGCGGGTCTTGCCCGAGCCGGCGTTGGCCGACAGCCAGGTGGAACCTGACGGGTCCGCCGCCTCGATCTGGCGGGTCGTGGCCTCGTCGCGGGGGGTCATCGCACGTCCTCCGGCACGGGCGGCATCGTCGGGTCCCATTCGCCGAACCGGGCGAGGTGGTCGTAGTCGCTCGCCTCCCTGTCGGTGAAGGTGCGGGCGCGGGCGGTGTAGCCGCGCGCGGGATCGAGCCAGCGGCGCAGCAGCGCCACGAACTTCTCCCAGACCTCGTCCGGCGGGGCCTTGTCGAAGGGGGCGGGCACCACCTTCGGATCGGCGCCGAGACCGATGAAGCAGGCGATGGCGGTCTCCGCCGGGCCGACCTCCCCGTAGCCGCCGCGGGCGGCCATGGCGGCCTGAAGCAGAAGCTGCTTGTCGAAGGCGAGCTGCTGCTTCTCGCTGGGCGGTGCGCCGGTCTTGTAGTCGTAGAGGGCGATGCGGCCGTCGGGCAGGAGGTCGATGCGGTCGGCCTTGCCCGTCAGCAGGATCGGCGGCGTGCAGATCGGGATCTCCAGCTCTCCGTCGGTCTCGAAGGCGGTGGGGGTCGCCATGGCGCGGCGCGCGCGCTCGCCCTCGAGAAAGGTGTCGGCGACACGCGCCATGCGGGCGGCCCAGAGCCTGCGCTGGGCGGGCCACGGGCAGTCGCGCTCCAGCGCGCGCTCGACCGCCGCCATCAGCGCGTCCCGGGCGGAGGGGTGGTCCGGCGGCGGGCCGGTGCGGACGAACTCCTCCAGCGCCGCGTGGACGATGGTGCCCCTGAGCGGCGCGTCGGCCTCCGCCACCAGTGGATCGAGCGGGGAGAGGCGCAGGACACGGCGGGCGTAGACGGCATAGGGGTCGCGGATCAGGCGCTGCACCTCGGTCACGCTGATGCGGCGCGGGCGGTGATCGGGATGGGGCCGCGGCGAGGGGCGCGGAGCAGCGTCCACCGGTGCCTCGGCCCGGCTCAGGGCCTCGGCCCGGGCGATCCAGTCGGCGCCGCGGGTGCGCATGTCGGCGAGCGCCTCTTCGCCATGGGGTCCGAGGCCGGCCATCAGGTTCGTCAGCCGGTTCAGCCACCGCGAGGGGACGGTCGAGGCCTCGTCGGTGCGGGTGGCGCGGCAAAGCCAGACCTGCGCCCCGGCGACGGCCTGTTCGTAGTCATGGGCCGAGAGGCCGATGCGCCGTTCGGGCAGTGTCAGACCCGCTTCGCGCCGCATCGCGCGGTTGAGCCATGGGTCCGGCGGCGGCGCCTCGGGCCAGGTGCCGTCGTTGAGCCCGCCGAGGATCACGAGGTCCGCGCCCTGCACGCGGCTTTCGAGGGTTCCCCAGATGAGGATGCGCGGATCGCCGGTGTCCGGGTTGCGCACCTCCTCGCCGTTCAGCACGCCGAGGAAGAGCGTGGCGTAGTCCGTCAGCGCCAACGGGCCTGCCGCGTCGCCCGCGCGGGCAAGTCCGTCGCATGTCTCCCGCGCCTTGCGGCCGGCGGCCTCGTCCCAGAGCGTCGGGGTTGCGCCGGGCCCGGCGGAGAGGGACTCGGCCCGTGCGAGGTGATGGGCCAGGAGGACGGGCACGGGCTGATCGCCCCCGGGCACGGGAAGGTCGAGGAGACCGGCCAGCCAGTCGGCCCAGGGCGCGCGATCCGAGGGGGCCTTGTCGCGCGCGGCCCAGCTGCGGAGCATGGCGCCATCGGGATGGGCGGGACCGTGGCGGCGGAGGTGAAGCTCCAGGTCCCGGGTGTGGAGAAGGTGGCGGTTGCGGTCCGCGCCGGCATGGCAGAGCGGGTGCTTCAGCAGCGCAAGCAGGCTCGCGCCGGTCGGGCGGGCGGTCATCAGCTCCAGTGTCTGGCGCAGCAGGCGGCCCGGTGGAGACAGAGGCAGGGGCTGGCCGGCGCTGTCGTCAGGGGTGATGCCCCAGCGGTCGAGGGCCGCGGCGACACGGCGCGTGAGCATGCGATCGGGCGTGATCAGAGCCGCAATCCGCCCCTCCGCCGCCGCGGCGCGCATCCCCAGGGCGATGGTGTCCGCCTCGGCCCTGGGCGAGGGCGCTTCGACGAGGGTCAGGCCACGGGCGGCGGCTTCCGGATCCATGGCGGCGCCCTCGGCGAGCCAGGCGTCGGTGACGGGCGCGGGTCGCAGGGAGAGGGAGACCAGACGGTTCCGCGCCGGGTTGGCGGGCTGCGCATCTGTCCAGCGCGCGACGTCGCCAGGGCGCAGGCCGAGGCGGTCGAGCAGGCGCTTGAAGCGGTACTGCGGATGGTCCTCGGCCTGCATGGCGTCGGACATGCCGTCCCACACGGCGGGCGGGAGCTCGAAATCGAAGCCCGGCAGCACGACGAACCCGTTGGGCAGGCGGGCCACGGCCGCGAGGAACTCTGCGGTGGCTCCGCGCGATCCGGTGGAGCCTGCGACGACGACCGGATGAGGGGGCGGTGCCGTGCGCCAGCTCTCGGCCAGGGCCAGAGCGCGGTGCCGCAGCCGGCCGCCCTCGCCCGGCGGACCGGCGTCGAGCACGCCCCTGATGATCTGCAGGAATTTCAGCGCCTCCTGCCAGTGGGCGGAGCTCTCGGTGCCGTCGAGCCCTGTCAGACTCGACGCGGGCACGCCCTCCACCTCCATCTCGTCGAGGAGGCCTGCAAGGCTGTCTGCGAGGTCGAAGAGCGCAGCCCGGGGGGCAAGGTCGGGCTCGGCCTCCAGCAGCGCCCGGACCAGCCGCATGAGTGCGAGGCGCCGCGGCAGGGCGCGGGCGCAGGGCGACTCTCCGGGCACGGGGTCGCGGGAGAGGTCTGTCAGCAGGCGCAGGCGGGGCAGGAGCGCCGCCGGCCCGCGGTCCTGAATGGCGCGGACGTGGCGCTGCATCCGGCGGGTGTTGACGTAGATCGTGATGCGGGCGGCCTCTTCGGGCGGCAGGCCGGCGGTGCGCTGGTCGAGGCCGCGCACCAGTTCCGCGCCGAAGTCGACGCCGGGCGGCAGGGCGAAGAGACGGGGCGTGCTCACAGCAGGGTCTCCGCAAGGGGAATCGCATCGGGATGGCCCACGTCGCACCAGCGGCCGGGATAGTCCAAGCCGTGGAGGGTGCCGCGCCCGGCGAGGCGCTCCCATACCGCGCGCAGGGAGAAGACCGGGTCGTCGTGACCGGCCAGGGCCGCGGGGTCGATGATCTGGGCGCCGGAATAGACCGCGCCCGCGCCGAAGTGCAGGCGTCCGTCGGCCTCGCGCAGCACGTCGCCGGGGCCGGCATGGCCCAGCGCGCGGTCGCGGGGGATGCAGAGCATCAGGGCCTCCATCTCTCCGGGGCGCCAGTGCCCGGCGAGGAGGTCGAACGGGTTCGGCCCGGACCATATGGCGTCGGTGTTCAGGGTGAAGACGGGACCGGGGCCGAGGAGCGGCATCGCGTGGCGCAACCCGCCGCCGGTGTCGCGCAAAAGGTCTGTCTCGTCGGAGATCAGGACGCCGGTTCCGGCGAGGTGAGTGACGATGAGCGGGGCGAGGTAGTGGGTGTTGACCACCCGGCGGGTGAGGCCGGAGCCCAGAGCGAGCGCATGATCGAGCAGCGTCGTGCCGCCCACCGTGACCAGGGGTTTCGGACGGTCGAGGGTCAGGGGCCGCATCCGCGTGCCGAGCCCGGCGGCGAAGAAGAGCCCGGCGGAGGGGGTCAGGTCCATGGCGTTTCCGACGCGAGGATCGGCAAGACATGGGGACGGACCGCCCCGAGCGCGGGAAGGGCGAGCTGGCGCTGCAGATGGCGGCGCAGACGGGGGAGGAAGGCGCGGTAGCGCGGTTTGCCGCCGGCGATCAGCGCGGCGAAGACGCCGAGGATGCGCAGGTTGCGCTGTACCGAGAGCACGGCGCGGGCGGCCGCGAGGCTCTCGGGGCTGGTCTGCGTCAGGCGGGCGAAGGCATCGAGGGTGCGCGCCCCGGTCGCCGGCGAGACATCGCGGCGCACGTCGTCGAGCAGCGAGGCGAGATCGTAGGCCGGGGGGGCGAGGAAGGCGTCCTGGAAATCGAGGAGGCCGAGGCGGTCGGTGCCTCGACGGTCCGGGCGCCAGATAAGGTTCTCGGCGTGGAAATCCCTGAGCGACAGGATCATCGGGCCGGCGGCATGGTCCGTCATGGCGGCCTCGAGCGTCCCGGCGATGGCATCCCGCCGGTCCGGGTCGGGGACCGCATGGGCGAAGAAGGGGGCGAGCATCGCCGCGGCCGTGGCGGGGACCAGCGTCGAGAGACCCGCGGGAGGCGGCGCGGACTGAAGGGCGGCGAGGAGGGCGGCGGCGGTCTCGTAGATCTCGGCCTCGTCCCCGGGGTGGTTGTCGAGATGGCGCGCGGCCTGGGTGGGCCCGAGGTCCTCGAGGATCAGGATGCCGTGGCGCGTGTCGGCGTGGAGCACGTCGGGCGCCGCGAGGCCGAGGCTGCGCAGGTGGGCGCCGACGCGCAGGAAGGCGTCGAGGCTTTCGACGGCCTCGGGGGGCGCATCCATGACGATGCGGGTCTCGGCGCCCCGTCGCAGGCGGAGGTAGCGCCGGCGGGAGGCGTCGGCGGGCAGGGGCGTGACCTGCCAGTCAGCGTAACCGGCGGAGCTGAGGACATCGGCCAGGAGGCAGGCGCGGTCAGACACCGGCGGCCTCGAGCCGCGCGGGCCAGGGGTCTGGGCCGGCGAGGGTCAGAAGATGGGCGGTCTCGCCCGCGGCGAAGGTCAGGCCGAGGGCCTCGGGCGGGGCGAGATCCCCCAGCCGGTCGGGCCATTCCACAAGGCAGATCGCCGTGTCGAAGGCGGTTTCCAGCCCCAGCTCGACAGCCTCGTCGGGGCCGGTGAGACGGTAGAGATCGGCGTGCCAGAGTTCGGTTCCGCGGGGGTCGCCGTAGGTCTGGACGAGGGTGAAGGTGGGCGAGGGGACCTCCTCCGACGGGTTCTCCATGCGGGCGCGGATCAGCGCGCGGGCGAAGGCGGTCTTGCCCGCGCCGATGGGACCCGACAGCAGGAGGGTGTCGCCGGGGCCCAGGATCGGGGCCAGCCGGGCGGCGAGCGCCTCGGTGTCGTCGAGGCGCGAGAGGGTCAGCGGGCCGGGCAGTCGGGGCATGGCGCAACACTAGGCGAAGGGCGCGGTGCCGCAAGCGCGAATGGGGCGAGGACACGGGTCGCCCGGCGGGACCGCGCGCGCCCGGGGTGCCCGGTGCGTGGCGGCGGGGCCTGCCGGTGACGGCGGGCATCGGGAGGGGGTGGACGCGCCGCCGGCCCGGGCGGCGCGCCCGGGTTCGGTGACGGGGGCCCGGGTCGCCGGGAGCGGGGCGGCCACGGGGTCCGGAGCCGCGCGGCCGCGCGCCGAGGGTGCGCAGCGGGCGCCTTGGCGGCTCAGCCGTGGGCGGCGACGGGGGCGGCCCCTTCCGCGAGAGCGGGCCGGAGGGCGCGGAGCGGCATGTCCTCGGCGGGGCAGGCGAAGGCGACCATGGTGCTTCCGCCCTGGAGGGGAACGACGCGGAGGCGCAGGCGGCGGCCGTCGTCGCGCTGGAGCTGCGCCGTCCACGGCTCGCGGTCGCCCGAGGCGCGGATGCTGGCGCGGATCTCGGGCCAGAGATCGGTGGCGGCGCAGGCGCCGCGCCAGCGGGCGATCTCGTCGGGGAGGCGCTGGTCCCTGACCGGCAAGAGCGCGCCGGCGCCGTCACCCTCCTGCGGATCGGGCAGGGGCCACATGGCGCGGTATCGGGCGTTGGCCAGGATGAGCGTGCCGCCGGAGGAGAAGACGGCGATCCCCTCGTCCATGGCGTCGAACACGGCATGGGCGGTGTCGATCTCCCCCCGGAAGCGGCGCGTAAGGGACATTTCGGCGGTGATGTCCTCCATCAGGAAGGCGATGGCGCCGTCGGGATGGGGGCGGCCCGTGACGCGGTAGGTCTGGCCACTGGGCAGGGACCAGAGGTCGCAATAGGTGCCGTCAGCAGCCTCGGTCTCCAGCGCCGCGATCTGTTCGCGCCAGCCGCGGTAGTTGCGCGGCTCGGGCAGCATTCGCGCCTCGCGCAGGCGGTCGAGAAACGCCTCGATCGGCGGTCGGGAGGCGAGGAAATCCACGGGCAGGCCTGTCAGGTCCACCAACGAGGGATTGAACATCGCCAGCCGCCGGCCCCGGTCGAAGATGGCGAGGCCGATGGCGAGGTCGGCGAAGGTCTTCGACAGGGTCTGCACGAAGTTGCGCTGCGCCGCCTCGGCGCGGACCACAGCGGTGGCGTCGGTGGCGAAGTGGATCGAGCCCGCGCCGCGGCGGATGCTGATGATGTCGAACCACGGCGCCTCGTCCCGCTTCGGGAGCAGGAGCTGCACCCTGCGGCAGTCACGGTCTCCGGCCTCTTCGGGCATGGCGATCCCGGGAAACAGCCGGCGCGGGGGCCAGCGCACGGACTCGGGGGATGCGGGATCGGACTCGAGGTCGAGATAGCTGCGGTTGGCCCAGATCACGCGCCCCCGGTCATCCTGCTGCCAGATCAGCTGTGGCGCATCCTCGGCGAGGGCACGCAGGGTCTGCAGTTCCTCCTCCTTCGCGGAGAGCGCGAGCGGGCTGATGGCTGTGCCCGGGGCCGCGTCATCGCTTCCGTGGAGGGTGAGCCGCACGAGGCCGTCCCAGTATTCGAGGTCGATCCATTCGGGCCCGGTGGCGGAGACGATCTGGCTGTGGCCGTCCTCGTCTATGGCGTCGAGGCGCGCGCGCAGGTCGGGAAAGCTGCGCGACAGGGTCTGGATGAGGGCCTCCTTCTCCCCCCCGCCGGACCCGGCAGAGACGGCGGGGGCGATCAGGAGCCGGCGGGCGGGAGGCGTCGCATCCTCGATCTCGTCTCCGTCGAGCAGGACCGTCACGGTCCCCTCCGCCTCGCGCATGAGCTGGCGCGCGCTGCCGGTCCGTGGACCGGGGCAGAGGATCACGAGGGCCACGGCGAGAAGGCAGGCCGCAACCGGGAGCAGCGCGGCGAGAATCGTCGGATCGAGCATGGAGAGTCCTTCCGGGGCCGAGGCCCCATGCCTACGACAGGGAGGGTTAATCGCTGGTTAAGCGTGATGGGCGGCGCCGGGGGATGGCCGGCTGAAGCCCGGCCTACGCCGCAGGGGTGGGCGGAGTCAGGCGGTGAAGGGCTGGTTCTCGCCGAGGCCGCCCTCGGGCGACGGGCGAGGGACGACCTCGAGGGCGGCGCGGGGCCAGACCACCTGCACCAGCGCCCCGCCGAGCCTTCCGGCGTCGCGGTCGGTGCCGCCGCCGTTCGCGAAGGAGACCCGGGCCCCCGAGCGTTCCAGCAGGGTCTTGGCGATGAAGAGCCCGAGGCCCATACCCTCGTAGCCGGGTCGCTTGCCGCGGTCCTGGGGCTCCTTGCGACGGGTCACGAAGGGATCGCCGATCCGCCCGATCAGCTGCGGCGGAAAGCCCGGACCGTCGTCGCCGATGCGCAGGCGGACCTCGGTCTCGGTCCAGGAGAGCGAGACCTCAACCTCGCTGCGGGCGAAATCGACGGCGTTCTGCACGAGGTTCCTCAGCCCGTGGATCACCTCGGGCCGCCGCTCGATCACCGGCTGGGCCGTGGGCGCGCCGAGGTCGGGCCGGGTGGCGATGCGCACGGCCTTGCCGCGGCTGGCGTGGGGTTCCGCCGCCTCCTGCACCACGGCCTCCAGCGGGGCCTGTTTCAGGTGGCGGTCGTCCTTTCCGGCCCGGCCCATGGAGCGCAGGATGTCGCGGCAGCGGTCCGCCTGCTGCCGGATCAGTGCCGCGTCGGCCTTCAGCTCCGGGTCCTCGATCTCGTCGATCAGTTCCGAGGACACGAGCTTGATCGTCGCGAGCGGCGTTCCGAGTTCGTGTGCGGCCGCCGCCACCACGCCGCCGAGGTCCGTCAGCTTCTGTTCCCGCGCCAGCGCGAGCTGGGTGGCCAGCAGCGCCTCGCCCATGGTGTGCATCTCGTTCGTCACCTGCCGGGCATAGAGCGACAGGAACGCCACCCCCACCACCAGCGCCATCCAGAAGCCGAAGCGGAACAGCAGGGGCAGTTCCAGCGGCACGCCGTCGGGGTCGAGGATGGGCAGGTAGTGCCAGCTCTGCAGGGTTACGATGGTGATCGCGAGGAGCCCCATGAGCAGGGTCGAGCGCAGGTGCAGGACGGTGGCCGAGATCGTCACCGGGGCCAGCATCAGAAGCGCGAAAGGGTTGTTCAGCCCGCCCGTGAGATAGAGCAGGAGCCCCAGCTGCAGCACGTCGAAGATCATCATCAGCATGGCCTGCCGTTCTGTCAGGCGCTGGTTCTCCGGAAACAGGAAGGTCGAGAAGAGGTTGGCGAGCACGGAGGCGCCCACGGTCATGGCGGCCAGCCCGATCTCGAACTGGATGCCGAAGGAGCGCACCGCCACGACGATCGCCGCGGTCTGACCGAGGATCGCGATCCAGCGCAGCACCACGAGGGTCCGGAGGCGCACCCAGTTGGCGCGCCGGTGATCCTGGAACATCTCGAGTTCGCTGACGTCCATCTGCGGCAATGGGCTCCGGTGGCAAAGGCGGCGTGCAGAGCGTATGTCTGCGGCCGGCATAGAGCAATGGAGACAGCCGATGGCCAGAACGGGCACGATCGCCATAGCGGCCGCCATCGTCGCGGTCGTCGGCGTGGGCGGGACGTATCTCTGGAGCGAACTGCGTCAGACGACCGGGGATTTCGCGCAATGCACCCGCGGCTCGGTGGCGGGCGGCGCGCTGGGCGGGCCGTTCACCCTCGTGAGCGAGACCGGGGAGACGGTGACCGACGCCGACGTCATCGACCGGCCGACGCTGATCTATTTCGGCTATACCTTCTGCCCGGACGTCTGTCCGCTCGACAGCATGCGCAACGCGCTCGCGCTCGAGATGCTCGAGGAGCGGGGGGTGGATGCGAAGGGCGTCTTCATCACCGTCGATCCGGCCCGTGACGACGTGGAGGTGGTGCGCGACTTCACCGACAATTTCCACGAGGACATGCTGGGCCTCACCGGGACAGCCGAGCAGGTGGACGCCGCGGCAAAGGCCTACCGGGTCTACTACGACGCGCGGATCGAGGAGGACCCGGAGTTCTATCTCGTGGATCATTCGGCCTTTACCTATCTCGTGCTGCCGGAGGCCGGGTTCATCGACGTCTTCCGCCGCGAGGCGGCGCCGGAGGAGATCGCCGACACGGTTCAATGCGTCGCCGAGGTCGCACGGGTTTGACGGGTCGCGTGGCGGGGGCTACCTCTGACCGCACGGAGTATCAGGGAGATGTGATCGGTGGACGCGACTGGACTGGACCTCGGAAGCGATCCGTCGCTCCTGCTGGTCGATGACGACGAGCCCTTTCTGAAGCGTCTGGCCAAGGCGATGGAGAAGCGGGGCTTCGTCGTGGAGACCGCCGACAGCGTCGCCGCGGGCAAGGCCATCGCCACTGCCCGGCCGCCCGCCTACGCGGTGATCGACCTGCGGCTGGAGGACGGCAACGGGCTCGACGTGGTGGAGACGCTGCGAGAGCGCCGGCCCGACAGCCGGATCGTGGTGCTGACGGGCTACGGCGCCATCGCCACGGCGGTGGCCGCGGTGAAGATGGGCGCGACGGACTATCTGTCGAAACCCGCCGACGCCGCCGACGTCACCAACGCGCTGCTGTCCCGGCCCGAGAGCATGCCACCCCCGCCCGAGAACCCGATGTCCGCCGACCGGGTGCGGTGGGAGCATATCCAGCGGGTCTACGAGCTCTGCGACCGTAACGTCAGCGAGACCGCGCGCCGGCTGAACATGCACCGCCGGACACTCCAGCGCATCCTCGCCAAGCGCAGCCCGCGTTGAGGCGTCGCTCCCCAAGGGAGTATTTCCGGCCAGATGAGGAGGGGGCGTCGGGTCAGGACCCTGCCGCCTCGGCCCTGAGCCAGCGCAGGAAGGTGTCGCGCAGCGGGGTCTTCTGACCCGGGCGGGTGACGATGTGGTAGGCGACGGCGCTGTCGCGTTCCGTGCAGAGGGCGAGGAGGCGGCCCTCGGCGATCTCCGTCTCCACGATGGGCAGGGGCAGGAGGGCGATGCCGAGACCCGCCTTCGCCGCCTCGCGGGCGAGTTCGGCGGTGTCGAAGGTGAGGACCTTCTCTGACGCCAGGTCGACGCCGTGGGATTGCGCCCAGATCTCCTCCTCGCCGGAGAGGCGGTCGGTGATCCAGGTTCCGCCGGCGAGATCCGACAGGCGATCCGTCCGGCGTCCGGCGAAGCGGCCCGGCGCGCCCACGGCGACATGGCCCGCGGGCATCAGGGGCACCGAGTCGACTCCGGGCCAGGGGCCGCGGCCGTACCGGATGGCGATGTCGATGCCTTCGGCACGCAGGTCGGCGAGCGCCGTTCCGGGAATGATCTCGAGCGCGACGTCGGGATGGTCGGACCAGAAGCGGCCGATCCGGGGCATCAGCCAGTTCGCGGCGAAAGTGGGCGTTGTCGCGATCCGCAAGGGCCGGGCCGCGTCGCGCTCGCGCAGGTCCTTGGCGGCGGCGGTCATGATGCCCAGGGCCTCGGTCAGGGCGAGGGCAAGGGGCTGGGCCTCTGGGGTCACGGTCATGCCGTTGCCGGAGCGGCGCATGAGCGGCAGGGCGAAATGCTCCTCCAGAGCGCGGACATGCTGGGCGATGGCGGCATGGGTCACGTTCAGCTCGCGCGCGGCCGCGGAGAAGCTGCCGTGGCGGGCGGCGGATTCGAAGGCGCGCATCGCGGCGAGGGACGGCAGGTCGCGCCAGCTCATGCTGTAAGTCTGGCTGACATGTGCCCAGTTTTTCTGACTGGCGGGTGGAGGTCAACCTGCCTAGGTGAGCGGTGTCGCCGGGATCACCGGCGACCGCTCTTCGAACACCCCGGCGGTTCGACCGGCCCCGCGCTGCCCCCCGGCGCGGACCGGACCGGCTCGCCCGCGACACAGCAAAGGACGTGACCCATGCTCGGCATCTTCTCCTCCGCCTTCAACCTCGCCGCGCGCACCGACGACTGGAGCCAGCCGCCGGCGAAGCCGATCGCCCCGGCCTCCGCCAAGGGCGACGAGGCGCAGGCTCCGCGCCGCAAGCGGATCGCCTTCACCCTGAGCGCGCTCGACTGAGTGGGCAGGGCGCGCCTGCCCGCCCCGGGGTCACAGCGCCGCCATCAGCTCCGCGTGGCGGGCGGTGTAGTCGGCGCGCACCTCGACGGGCGGGCGCAGGCGGATCGTGCAGGCCGCGATCAGGCCCTCGTCGGGGCGGCCGAAGAAGCGGGTCGCCTCCGCCTCGGAGAAGCCCGCGATCCGCGTTGCCTCGAGCCAGGCCGAGACCCTGTCGGCGGCCTTGATCTGTTGCTTGACGGGTTTCGGCACCTCGGCGGGCAGGCCGAAGCGGATGTGGATCGCCCGCATCAGCCGGTCGTCGAGCTCTCCGTAGGAGGGCCCGACCGCGGCCTTCACAGGCGAGATCATGTCGCCGATCACGTATTCCGGCGCATCGTGCAGCAGCGCCGCCAGCCGCCAGCGCGGTTCCGCCGAGGGGCGGCGCAGGGCGAAGATGCGCTCCACCAGCAGCGAATGCTCGGCCACGGAATAGGCGTAGTCGCCGCGTGTCTGGCCGTTCCAGCGGGCGACGAAGGCGAGACCGTGGGCGATGTCCTCGATCTCGATGTCCATGGGCGTGGGATCCAGGAGGTCGAGCCGGCGGCCCGAAAGCATCCGTTGCCAGGCGCGGGGCTGGGGTCTGGGCATGGCGGCACCTCCTCAGGCGCCGCTTGATAGCATCCCGGCGGCAGGGGGCCAGCCCCGGCGGTGTCCTCAGATCCGCATCACCACACGCCCGTCGATTGCCCCTGCGCGCATCCGGTCGAAGATCGCGTTGATGTTCTCGAGGCTGTCCCAGGAGAAATGCGAGGCGACCTTGCCCTCGCCGGCAAAGGCCAGGGCCTCGCGCAGATCGTTGCGGGTGCCCACGATGGAGCCGCGCACGGTGATCCGCTTCAGCACGATCTCGAAGATTGGCAGGGGGAAGTCGCCGGGCGGCAGGCCCACGAGCGACATGAAGCCGCCGCGCCGCAGCATCCCCACCGCCTGGGAAAACGCGGCGTTGGACACTGCGGTCACCAGGACACCATGGACACCGCCCATCTGGGTCTGAAGCTCCGCCACCGGGTCCTGGTCAACGGCGTTGATCGTCAGATCCGCGCCGAGTTCGCGGGCGAGCCGCAGCTTGTCGTCGTGGATGTCCACGGCGACGACGTGAAAGCCCATGGCCTTGGCGTATTGCACGGCCATGTGCCCGAGCCCGCCGATGCCCGAAACCGCGACCCAGTCGCCGGGTTTCGCCTCCAGCTCCTTCAGCCCCTTGTAGACCGTGACCCCGGCGCAGAGCACGGGTGCCGCCGGGCCGAACTCCAGCCCGTCGGGCAGGAGGCCCACATAATCGGCGTCGGCGGCGACATATTCGGCATAGCCGCCGTCGACCGTGTAGCCTGTCATCTGCTGGCTCTCGCAGAGCGTCTCCCAGCCGCCCACGCAATGGGGGCATCGGCCGCAGGCGGTGTGCAGCCAGGGCGCGCCGATGCGGTCGCCCTCCTTCAGGTGGGTCACGCCGGGGCCGACCGCCGCGACCTCGCCGACGCCCTCGTGGCCGGGGATGAATGGAGCGGTTGGCTTGACCGGCCAGTCGCCTTCGGCGGCGTGCAGATCGGTGTGGCAGACGCCGGAGGCATGGACCCGCATCAGCACCTGACCCGGGCCGATGGCGGGCACAGGGACCTCGCGGATCTCGAGGGGTGCGCCCAGGGCGGGCACGACGGCGGCCTTCATGGTCTTCGGGATCGACATGGGGGCTCCTTTCGCGGGCTGTCGCGGTGCAGTCTGACCGCCCGCGCGGTGAGCACCTTGACGCGGATCAAGGCGCCTCCGATTGGCTTCCGCGCGGTCCCTGCGTCGGCGGTTGTGGCACTGCTGCCTTTGGGGTAACGGCTGACTCAATTCGAGAGACAGGGGAGCCGTCAATGGCCAAGGATTACATCGTCCGCGACATCGGTCTGGCGGGGTACGGACGCAAGGAACTGGACATCGCGGAGACCGAGATGCCGGGCCTGATGGCGCTTCGCGCTGAATACGGCGAGACGAAGCCCCTGACCGGCGCGCGGATCGTGGGCTCGCTTCACATGACGATCCAGACGGCCGTGCTGATCGAGACGCTGGTGGCGCTGGGCGCGGACGTGCGCTGGGCCTCGTGCAACATCTTCTCCACCCAGGATCACGCGGCGGCGGCCATCGCCGAGGCGGGCGTGCCGGTCTTTGCGATCAAGGGGCAGACGCTGGAGGAGCACTGGGACTATCTCGACAAGTCCTTCATGTTTCCCGAGGGCGCGAACATGATCCTCGACGATGGCGGCGATGCCACGCTCTACGTCCTTCTGGGCGCGCGGGCCGAGGCGGGGGAGGATATCATCCCCGTGCCGCAGTCCGAGGAAGAAGAGGTCATCAAGGCGCAGATCAAGAAGCGCATGGCCGAGAGCCCCGGCTGGTTCACGAAGACCCGCGACGCGATCAAGGGCGTGTCCGAGGAGACCACGACGGGCGTCAACCGGCTTTACCAGCTGGTGCGCGAGGGCCGTCTGCCGTTCCCGGCCATCAACGTGAATGACAGCGTCACGAAGTCGAAGTTCGACAACAAGTACGGCTGCAAGGAATCGCTGGTGGACGGCATCCGCCGCGCCACCGACACGATGATGGCGGGCAAGGTCGCCGTGGTCTGCGGCTACGGCGACGTGGGCAAGGGCTCGGCCGCCTCTCTGCGCGGTGCGGGCGCACGGGTGAAGGTGACGGAGGTCGATCCGATCTGCGCGCTGCAGGCGGCGATGGACGGTTACGAGGTGGTGCTGCTGGAGGATGTGGTCTCGACCGCGGACATCTTCATCACCACCACGGGCAACAAGGACGTCATCCGCATCGACCACATGCGCGCCATGAAGGACATGGCCATCGTCGGCAACATCGGCCATTTCGACAACGAGATCCAGGTCGCCGCGCTGCGCAACCACAAGTGGACGAACATCAAGGAACAGGTGGACATGATCGAGATGCCCTCGGGCAATCGCATCATCCTGCTGTCCGAGGGACGTCTGCTCAACCTCGGCAACGCCACGGGCCACCCGTCCTTCGTGATGTCGGCCTCCTTCACCAACCAGGTGCTGGCGCAGATCGAGCTGTGGACCAAGGGTGACCAGTACCAGAACCAGGTCTACATTCTGCCCAAGCATCTCGACGAGAAGGTCGCGCGTCTGCATCTCGACCGGATCGGCGTGAAGCTGACGCCGCTCGATCCCGAGCAGGCGGCCTACATCGGCGTGAGCCCGGACGGACCGTTCAAGCCCGAGCACTACCGCTACTGACACGGCCAGCGCCTGCCCTTTCGGCCCGGTCGAGCGTGCCTGAACGGCCCGCCTGACCGGGCGATCCCTCTGGTTTCCCGGGCCGAACCCCGGCGCAACCGCTTCCGGGGCGGGGCGGCGTGATCCTGCCGAGGCGTCGCTCCCCCTGCGGAACAAAAGCCGCCGATACCTTCTTCTTCTCGCAGAATGCACCTCCACGGAGAGAGAGAAGATGATGATCAGGACACTCATGCTGTCGGTCGCCACGAGCGCGCTGACCCTGTCGCCGGCCCTGGCGCAGGATGGCCAGACATCCGGCGAGACCGGCGAGAGTGAAAGCGTGACCGTGCCGCTCGATACCGAGGCCACGGTGACGATCACCGAAGAGATACAGGTGCCCATCGAGGGCGAGGTGACCATCGACGTCAACGTGACCGAGGTCGAGGCCGATCCGGCCGCCGGGTCCGAGGGCGAGGAGTCGGCCCAGGCCGAAGGCGACCAGGCCGACAGTGACGAGATGGACCAGGCCGAGGGCGACCAGGCCGAAGGCGATGCGACCGCCGGAGCCGAGGGTGAGACCGGAGCCGAAGGCACCAGCGGCGAGCAATCCGCCGATCAGGGCCTCTCGGTCGCGGACGATCAGGAGCAGTCGGCCGAGGATGGGGACGACCAGCAGGGTCTGTCCGTCGCCGAGGACGAGGGTGATGCCACCACGTCCGGTCAGGGCGAAGACGGCGGTATGGCCGAAGGCGATACGGAGACCGAAGGTGGCGCGTCGGGCACCGGCATGGCCGAGGGTGACACCGAAGCATCCGAAGAAAGCGGTGACGTGGCTGCCGAGGGAGACGCCTCCGGCGAGGGTCTCTCGGTCGAGGAAGAGGACGGCACGGGAGTCGCCGAGGGTGACGACCAGTCCACGCAAGGCGGCAGCGAGCCGGTCGAGGGTGAGTTCGTCAGCGACGAGCAACTCGAAGAGGGTGCAGGCACCGCCGCCACCGACGAGGCGCAGACCGGCGCCGAGGCGGAACAGGACGGCATGTCCGCCGAGACGGAACAGGATGGCATGTCCGCCGAGGCGGAGTCCGGTCCCGACTACGGCCCCTTCGCCGACATGACGGTGGACGACATCCTGTCCATGCCCGTCGAATCCACAGACGAGCGGCGCGTGGGCGACATCGACTACCTGATCCGTCGCGAGGGCCGCATCGAGGTGGTGATCGGCGTCGGCGGCTTCCTTGGGCTGAACGAGTACACCGTGGCGCTGCCGCTGGAGGAGTTCGAACTCGTGGACGACGGCGACCGGCTCTTCATCTCGTATACCGAGGATGAGCTGACCTCGATGCCCGAGATCGACGAGAGCGGGCTCGAGAGCCTCGACGGGGATCTCCGGATCGCGGACATCGCCGCCCAGGGCTGACGCGCCGGGAAGTCCGGTTGACTGGACAGCACGGCAGCCGGCCGCGGATTCGCTCCGCGGCCGGTTTTCTTTGACCTTTCGTCATCTCTTCCCCTACGATTCGCGCGGACAGGGGCCGCCCCGGGGACAGGGTTGCGGCGGAATGCCGAGGGAGAGAGGTAACGATGGGAAAGAGGGACGATCTGATCGAGCTCTATGCCGGGGATCTGCGGACGAAGTGCGGCATGGACCCCGACATGGACCTGCTGAGAAAGGTGACGATCGGCTGCGGACCGTCGATCTACGACGCGGACGGCTCGACCGTCGCCGCGAGCCAGCCTCATGAGCTTGAGACGGTGAAGACGAACTTCCTCATCAGGAAGCTGGGCCTGAAGGACGGGCCGGAACTCGACGCCGCCATCGCGCAGGTGATCGAGACCTATGGCAAGTCCGAGCGGAACAAGTACCGCGCGGTGGTCTATTACATGCTCACGAAGCATTTCGGGAAAGAAGCTGTCTACGGCTGACCTCTCTCCCGCACGGCCCGGGCGCCCGGGCCGCCGCTCCGGCTCATCGCGTTCACTGGAGTTGACTCCGGTCGAACGCGAGGCGCCTAGAACAGCGTCAGCACCAGCCCGATGAGCCCGCAGCCGACCACGGCATAGCCGCCGTCGATGACCGTCAGTCCGGCGGGCTTTCTCCCGTAGGCGTTGTTGATCGCGATCCACGGCAGGATGAAGAAGGCGCCGATGCCGAGGCCCGACAGGAGCCCGGCGCCGGGCGTCGCAACGCCCGAGGTGGCGAAGATGTGGCGCATGAAGCCGGCCACGACGACCATGGCAATAGCCGAGAGCACGAAAGGCAGGGGACTTCCGCCGGTCTGCGGCTTGCCGTCCGGGCCACGGGGGATGCCGGCGGCCTCCATCCACGGTTTCGACAAGATCATGTAGTGCAGCGCGCCGTATACCCAGGCGACGGCGGCGGCGGCGAGAACGGCGATGATGCCCATGGACTTCCCTCCCCGAGACAGCGGGAGGATGCCGCGTCAACCCGGGTCTGTCTGCCCCATTTCGCAGATGCGCCGCCATTCAGCCTCGCTTACCGGCTGGACCGACAGGCGGGAGTTCTTCACCAGAACCATGTCCGATAGCGCGGGATCGGCCTTGATCGCGTCGAGCGTGACCGGCCGGGCGAGGGGCTTCAGCGCGCGGATGTCGACGCAGTCCCAGCGGTCGTCCTCGGTGGTGCTGTCGGGATGGGCGGCGGCGCTGACCTCGACGAGGCCCACCACGGCGCGCTCGGTCTGGGAATGGTAGAAGAAGCCGCGGTCGCCCACCGCCATCTCGCGCATGAAGTTGCGCGCCTGGTAGTTGCGCACGCCGCTCCATTCCTCGCCGGCCTCGCCCCTTGCGATCTGCTGGTCCCAGGACCAGGCGGAGGGTTCGGACTTGAAGAGCCAGTAGCGCATCATTCCTCCTTCAGCGGGCGGGCGAGCAGGGTCCGCAGGGCCGCGTCGATGTCGATTTCGCCCGCCACGACGGCGGCGACAAGGGTGGTGATCGGCATGTCGATGCCCTCCTCGGCCGCGATGCGGGCCACGGCGCCGGCCGTCTTCACCCCTTCCACCGTCCCGGCGTCCTCCCACCGCTCGCCCGCGCCCCAGGCATGGCCGAAGCGGTAGTTGCGGGACTGGTCGGAGGTGCAGGTGAGCGTGAGATCGCCGAAGCCCGACAGGCCCATGAGCGTGGTCGGATCGGCGCCCCTGTGCGCGGCGAGGCGCTGCATCTCGGCAAAGCCCCGGGTCATCAGCGCGGCGCGGGCTGAGGCGCCGTAGCCCTTGGCGATGGTGGCTCCGGCGGCGATGGCGATGACGTTCTTGAGCGCGCCGCCCAGTTCCGCGCCGATCACGTCGGTGGTGCGGTAGAGCCTGAGGCAGGGCGTGGACAGCAGGTGCTGGAGCCGTTCGGCCTCGGCCCTGTCGCGGCAGGCGAGGGTCAGCGCGGTGGGCAACCCGAGGGCGATGTCGCGGGCGAAGCTGGGGCCGGTCAGGATGGCGGCCGTGCTGCCGGGCAGGGTTGCGGCGATGGTGGCGGCGGGACCGGTGAGGCGTTCGGCGTCGATGCCCTTGGCGCAGGCGACCAGGGCGCGACCCTCGAGCTGCGCGCGGTGGGCGTCGAGGAAACCCGCCAGCGCCTGGGCGGGGATCGCGAGGAGCACGGCCTCGTCCGAGGCAAGCGCCTCGGTTTCGGCGGTCACGGTCACGGCATCGGGCAGGCGGATGCCCGGCAGGCGGCGGGTGTTCTCGCGTGTCTCCTGCATTCCGGCCGCGGCGGCGGGGTCGCGGACCCAGAGCTTTACCGGGCCGCTGGCCGCGAGGGCGGCCGCGAGCGCCGTACCGAAGGCGCCTCCGCCGGCGACGGTGATCATGCCTTGGCTCCCTTCCTGCCCGATCCGAGCAGCGCGGGAGCGCTGTCGTCGAGGGGCCAGCGCGGGCGGGCGGGCAGCTCCAGTCCGTCCGTCTGTCCCAGCTTGAGGCGCTCCGCGCCCGCATAGGCGATCATCGCGGCATTGTCGGTGCAGAGCGCGAGGGGCGGCGCGACGAAGGGCAGCGTCCCCGCCACCTCCTCCAGCGCCGCGCGGATCCTCCGGTTGGCCGCGACGCCGCCCGCCACGGCGAAGGCGGTCACGCCGGGGCAGAGGGCCAGCGCGCGGCGGCTCTTCTCCGCGAGGATATCGGTCACCGCCGCCTGGAACCCGGCGCAGAGATCGCTGCGGTCCCGTTCGGTGATCCCGCCCTTTCCGGCGATGACCGTGTCGCGGGCGCGCAGGAGTGCCGTCTTCAGCCCGGAGAAGCTCATGTCGCAGCCCGCGCGGTCCAGCAGCGGGCGGGGCAGGACGAAGCGCGCGGCGTCGCCCGAGGCCGCAGCGCGCTCCACATTGGGACCGCCGGGCTGGGGCAGGGCAAGGAGGCGGGCGGTCTTGTCGAAGGCCTCGCCCGGCGCATCGTCGATGGTGCCGCCGAGGCGGACGAAACGGTCGGGGCCGTCCACCCGGAGGAACTGGCAATGGCCGCCGGATACCAGCAGCAGGAGATAGGGAAAGGCCACATCATCGGTCAGTCGGGGGGTCAGCGCATGGCCCGCCAGATGGTTCACCCCGATGAGCGGCTTTCCCGTGGCGGCAGAGAGCGCCTTGGCGGTCATCACCCCCGCCAGCACGCCCCCGATGAGGCCGGGGCCTGCGGTCACCGCGATCGCATCGATCTCCGCCAGCGTCACCCCGGCCCCGGCGAGAGCGGCCTCGATGCAGAGGTCGACCTTCTCGGCATGGGCACGGGCGGCGATCTCCGGCACGACGCCGCCGTAGGGCGCGTGCAGATCGCTCTGGCCTTCGACGACCGACGACAGGATGCTGCGCCCGCGCAGGACGGCGGCGGCGGTATCGTCGCAGCTCGATTCGACGCCGAGGACGAGGGGATCAGTCATGGGCCGGGCGGTTGCTCTCGGGACGGCACGGCGTAACATCCGGGAGGGAAGGCGACAATGACCCCGATCCTGCTCGTCACGCGCCCCCTTCCCGAGGCGGAGCGATTCGTCCGGACGGTGATGGCCCGGCTGGCCCGGCGGCCGCAGGTGATCCTGTCGCCGCTCATGGACATCGTGACCCTCGGAGTGGAGACGCCCCCGGACGTGGCCGGGCTGGTGCTGACCTCGGCGCGGGGGGCGGAGGCGGCTGGGCGGCTCGGCCTGCCGCGGGGGCTGTCCGCCTGGTGCGTCGGCGCGCAGACAGAGGCCGCGGCGGAGGCGGCGGGCCTGGTGGCGCTGCCCGGCGGGGGGGATGCGGATGCGCTGGTCAGCCGCGTGCTCGCCGCCCGTCCGAAGGGGCCGCTCCTGCATCTCAGGGGCGCCCATGCCCGGGGCGACGTGGCGGCGCGGCTGAGCGCGGGCGGTGTCGAGACGATTGAGCGGGTGGTCTACGACCAGCGAGCGCGCCCGCCGAGCGACGAAGCTCTGGCGGCGCTGCGGGGGACGGCGCCGGTCATCGCGCCGGTCTTCTCGCCCCGATCGGCGGCATTGCTGGCCGAGGCCGGTCCCGTGCGCGCGCCTCTTGCCGTCGCCGCGATCAGCCCCGCCGCGGCGGAGGCCGCGGCTCCTCTGGGCGCCGCGCGGATCGGGGTTGCGGACCGTCCCGACGGGTCGGCGATGGCGGTGCTGACCTGCCGCCTTCTGGAAGAGACGCCGCAGGCGCACCCGTCGGCTTGAGGCCCGGCGGGGCGCGGGCTAGGGTGACTTCGGTCCGCGCCGGACCGAGGCAAGGAACGAGGTCGCGGACGTGGCGAAGGAAGACGAAGCGCAATCCCCGGAGTCCGGGCGCATTCCCCCAGAGGCGGCGGACATGACGCCCGTGCTCGCGCCGGAGGCCGAGGTCGCCGGCCTTGCCGCGGAAGAGGAGCGCGCCGAGGCCGCCCCGGTGACCGTGCATGACCGGAGAGCTGACGCCGCCGAGGAGCCGATGCGGGACATCGCCGCGCCCGAGCCGCCCCGGACAGAGCCGCCCCGGACCGAGCCTCCGCCGCCGCGGCCGCCCGCGCCCGTGCCGGAAAGACGCAGGGGCGGCGCCGTCGGGTTGATCCTCGGCGGGATCGTCGCCGGCGCCATCGGTTTCGGCGCCGCCTGGTATCTCGAGCGGATGAACGATCCCGGGCTCGACATCACCGGCGAGTTCGAAAGCCGCGACGCGCTGATCGCGGCGCTGGAGGCGGAGCTGGCCGACCTGCGCGCCGCCACCGCCGACGGGCCGGACCTGACCCCGCTCGAGACCGCGACGGAGAGTGCCGCGAGCGAGGCCGCCGCCTCCCGCGCCGCCGTGGAGGAGCTGCGCGGCGACATCGCCGAATCGGTGGGCTCGCTTCAGGACGGCCTCGCCGCGCTCGACACGCGGCTTACGGATCTCGAGCAGCTTCCGCAGGGCGACGGCAGCCTGTCCTCCGCCGCGGTCGAGGCCTACGAGCGCGAGATTGCCGCGCTGCGCGAGGAAACGGCCGAGGCCGTCTCCGGACTCGAGGCGCGGGCCGGCGCGATCGAGACGGGGTTCGACGAGCTGCGGACGACGGTCGAGGCGGCGCTCGCCGATCTCGAGGCCGAAGCCGAGGCGCTGGAGCAGCAGTCGGAGGAGGCCGCCGCGGCGGCCGCCGCCCGCACCGCGCTGGCGGAGATCCAGGGCGCCGTCTCGGGCGGCGCGCCCTATGCCGACGCCCTGTCCGATCTTCAGGCGAGCGGCGCCGTCGAGGTGCCCGAGGTCCTGGCTGCCAATGCCGAGGCCGGTGTGGCCAGCCTGCCCGCCCTGCGCGAGACCTTCCCCGAGGCGGCGCGCGCCGCGCTCGCCACCGTCCGCGCCGGGGAGAGCGGCGGCGGGCTCGGCGGCTTTCTGGAACGCCAGCTCAATGTCCGATCAGTCGAGCCGCGCGAGGGCGATGATCCCGACGCGGTGCTGAGCCGGGCGGGCGCCGCGGTGGACGCTGGCCGCATCGACCACGCGCTGGACGAGCTCGCCGCCCTGCCAGAGGCCGCGGCCGCCGCCCTGTCGGACTGGACTGCCGCGGCCACCGCGCGGGTTGAGGCGCAGGATGCCATCGACCAGCTTACCCAAACGCTCACGACGAACTGAGGCCGCTGCCATGATGCTCTGGACGCTCGTAAAGATCCTGGCCTTCGTCGCCGCCGTGATGGCGCTGACCTGGGGCGCCATCCTGCTGCTGGAGGTCGAGGCGGGCGCCACGATCACCATGGGCGGATACGAGATCACCCTGACCGCCCTGCAGATGGTCATCGCCGCCGTGATCCTCGTTGGTCTGATCTGGCTCCTGTTCAGGCTGGTCGGCCTGACGGTGGCGCTGTTCCGGTTCCTGAACGGCGACGAGACCGCCATCACCCGCTACTTCAACCGCAACCGGGTGAAGCGGGGCTATGACGCGCTGGCGGACGGGATGATGGCGCTGGCGTCCGGCGACGGTCAGCTCGCGATGGTCAAGGCGGAGAGGGCAAACCGCTACCTCGACAGGCCGGAACTGACCAACCTGCTCACCGCCCAGGCGGCGGAGATGGCGGGCGACAAGCGCAAGGCGGAGGCGACCTACAAGGCGCTGCTGACCGACGAGCGGACCCGCTTCGTCGGCGTGCGCGGGCTGATGAAGCAGAAGCTGGAGGCCGGCGAGACCGCGACCGCGCTGAAGCTGGCGGAGCGCGCCTTCGCGCTCAGGCCGAAGAACGCCGAGGTGTCGGACACGCTCCTGCGGCTGCAGGCGGATGACGAGGACTGGTCGGGCGCCCGCAAGACCCTCGGGGCGAAACTCACGAACGGGTCGCTGACGCGCGACGTGCACAAGCGGCGCGACGGGGTGCTGGCGCTCGCGGAGGCGCGTGAGGCCGAGGCGGAAGGCGACGCGGCGCGGGCCCGCGACCGCGCCATCGAGGCGAACCGGCTGTCGCCGGACCTGATCCCGGCGGCCGTGATGGCGGCCCGGGCCCATACCACCCGGGGCGAGATGCGCCCCGCCGCGAAGATCCTGAAGAAGGCCTGGGACGTGCAGCCCCATCCGGAGCTTGCCGCAGCCTTTGCCGAGATCCAGCCGAGCGAGGCGCCCGCCGCCCGGATCAAGCGGTTCCGCGACCTCGTGAAATCGCGGCCCGACCACGAGGAGAGCCGGATGCTCCTGTCGGAGCTTCACATCGCGGCCGAGGATTTTCCCGAGGCCCGGCGCGCGCTGGGCGATCTGGTGGAGACCGATCCGACCGCGCGGGTCCTGACGCTGATGGCCGCCATCGAGCGCGGCGAGGGCAAGGACGACAGCATCGTGCGCGGCTGGCTGACCCGCGCGCTGACCGCGCCGCGCGGCCCGCAGTGGATCTGCGACAGCTGCCACAACATCACCAAGGGCTGGGCCCCGGTCTGCCCGAACTGCAAGGGCTTCGACACGCTGAGCTGGAAGCGCCCGCCCGAGAGCGAGGTGGCGATGCCGCGCGGCACCGAGATGCTGCCGCTCATCGTCGGCGCGGTGGAGGACAAGCGCGCCCAGACCACGGAAGAGGCGCAGACCGTCGATGCCGAGGTGGTTCCGGAGTCGCCCCAAAGGGACGCCGCCGAGGCCCCGAAATAGGGCCTTTCGCCCCTCCATCCCCGGTGCTAAGAGCGCCGCCAGTGCCGGTGTAGCTCAGCTGGTAGAGCACGTCATTCGTAATGATGGGGTCGGGGGTTCGAGTCCCTTCACCGGCACCAAATCCCCATCCGGAAACTCGCTGAAGCGACGGTTGACCCTTCAGTCGAAGGGGAGGGAAAGTCGCAGGTCGCGTCGGGGACCGGGCTCCCGTCGATCGCGTCGGCGGAAGCCTTCCCGCGCGGGCGCGTCAGGACCCCTCCATCTCCACCAGCGCGCCGAACATGTCCGCGGGGTGCAGGAACGCGATGCGTTTGCCGAAGACGTTGAGGCTGGGCGGGGCGAGGACGCGGACGCCGGCGTCCCGGCAGCTGTCGAGCTCCGCGTCGAGGTCACCCGTGGCGAGCGCCAGGTGGTGCAGGCCTCCCCTTGGGTTGCGGGCGAGGAAGGCGGCAACGGGGCTGTCGTCGCTCAGGGGCGACAGCAGCTCGATCCGGGCGTTGCCGAGGTCGAACTGTACCAGCCGGACGCGCTGGATGTCGTTCACGAGGACCGGTCCGGGGGGCACGCCCAGCCGTTCGGTGAACCGGGCGATCGCCGCCTCGAGGTCGGGGACGGCGATGCCGACATGGGACAGGGCGAGATCCATCAGCTGTCCCAGACCGAGGCGGGATCGCGGCGCAGGCGCTCCATGATCTCCTCCGTGTGCTGGCCAAGCGTGGGCGGCGCGCGGCGGATCGCGGGAGGCGTCATGCCCATCGTGAAGGCGGGCGCGACGCTGCGGATCACCCCGGCGAGCGGGTGCTCGATCTCGGCGATCATGCCCAGCGCCGCGGTCTGCTCCTCGTCAAGGGCCGTCTGCACCGAATTGACCGGGCCGCAGGGCACACCGACCTTCCGCAGGCCCGTCACCCAGTCCGCCACGCTGCGCCGGGCCACCACCGCGGCGATGGCGCCGTCGACCAGAGCCCGGTTCGTGACCCGGGCCGAATTCGTGGTCATCCGCTCGTCGGCCGCCCATTCCGGATGGCCCGCCACCTCGGCGAAGCGCGCGAACTGCTGGTCGTTGCCCACCGCAAGGGCCAGCTCCCCATCAGCGGCGGTGAAGGTGCGGTAGGGCACGATGTTGGGATGACCGTTGCCGAACCGGCCCGACGGCTTGCCCGAGGCCAGCGCATTGGCCGCCACGTTGCACAGCAGCGAAATGCCGGTCTGGTAGAGCGAGACCGTCACGCTTTGCCCCAGCCCCGTCGCATGGCGCGCGTTCAGCGCGCCAAGGATCGAGATCGCGGCATAAAGCCCGGTCGCGATGTCCACGATGGCGACGCCGTGCTTCACCGGCTCGGAATCGACAGGGCCGGTGATGCTCATCAGCCCGCTTTCCGCCTGGAGGATGAAGTCGTAGCCCGGCAGGTGCGCCTTGGGCCCTGTCTGCCCGTAGCCGGTGATGGAGCAGCGCACGACGCGCGGCGCATGCTCGCGCAGCCAGTCGTCGCCCAGGCCCCATTTGTCGAGCGTGCCGAGCTTGTAGTTCTCGATCAGGACGTCGCAGGTGCGGATCAGGCTGGCGAGGCTTTCGCGCCCCTCGTCCGAGGAGAGGTCGAGGACGATCCCGCGCTTGTTGCGGTTCACGCCCAGGTAATAGGCCGCCTCGCCGCCCGAATGGGGCGGACCCCAGGTCCGGGTGTCGTCGCCCGAGGGAGGTTCGACCTTCACGACATCGGCGCCCATGTCGCCGAGGATCATCGTGCAGAGTGGTCCGGCGAGGATTCGTGTCAGGTCGAGGACCCGGACGCCTGAAAGCGAAGTCACTGCGATATTCCCCCTGAAGGAACTGGCGATGTCGGGAACCGATCTGTCAGGGACCGGCACGCGCCGCAAGTCCGGCGGGGCCGCGGTGACCGTTGACACGCGGGTCTTCTCGCTCGCCGGCCGCGCAGCATCGGCGTCTCCGGCGGCGCGCGCGGGTCGGCGCGAGCGGTCGGTCCCGTTCGACGAGGTCGACTTCGGCGTGCTCGGCCATGTCCATCTGCCTGGATCGACCTATGTCGCGTGGGTGCCGGCGGGCGCGGTTTTCGCCATCGCCACGAGACGGCCGACCGTGGACGCGGCCCGTGCCTTGCCTGAAACCGCCTGACGCCGCAGCGCAGATCGAAGGACTTCGCCCATGACCCCGATGACCCGCCGCCGGATGCTGAGTCTGATGAGCGGCCTCGCGGCGCTCGGCCTTGCGCCTGCCTCGGCCGAGGATGGAAGCCCGCCCGCGCTCGGCGACCCCGCGCCCTTCGACGCGGAGACGGTCGTGGCGAAGGCGCGCGCCCTGGCTGCCGCCCCCCATGTGCCGCCGCCCGCCGTCAGTCCGGAGTGGCTGAACCTCGATTTCGACGCCTTCCGCGGGATCTGGTTCGACACGCGCAACGCGCTTTTCAGAGACCAGGGCAGTGCGGTCCGGGCGGATTTCTTCGTGGCCGGGCTTTATTCGCGGCAGCGGATCGCGATCAACGCGGTGGAGGGCGGAGAGGCCCGTCCTGTCCTGTTCGACATCGAGGCCTTCGACCGGACCGACCGCTTTCCCGCCCTGCCGCCCGAGGGGACGGGTTTCTCGGGGTTCCGCCTGCGCGGCGAGCTGGAGACCGAGGGGGTTTTCCAGGAATACGCCGTCTTCCAGGGCGCGAGCTATTTCCGCGCGATCGGGCGCGGCCATAACTACGGCATCTCGGCGCGAGGACTGGCGCTGGACACGGGAGAGCCGGGCGGCGAGGAATTCCCCGTCTTCCGCGAGTTCTGGATCGAGGCCGCGCCGCCCGGTGCGCGCACGGTCAGGGTTCACGCGCTGCTGGACAGCCCTTCGGTGGCGGGGGCGTTCCGTTTCGACATCACCAAGGGCGACACCACGGAGATGCTGGTGAGTGCGCGGCTCTTTCCCCGCGTGGACCTCGCGACGGTCGGTATCGCCCCCGGCACGTCGATGTTCCTGTTCAGCGACATCAACCGCCCGGTCTTCGACGACTTCCGCGAGGCCGTGCATGACAGCGACGGCCTGCTGATGATGAACGGGGCGAGCGAAACGCTGTGGCGGCCGCTGAACAACCCGACCTCGCTCCAGATCAGTTCCTTTGCCGACAGCGGCCCGCGCGGTTTCGGCCTGATGCAGCGGGCGCGCGACCTGCGCGACTACAACGATCTCGAGGCGCGGTACGAGACGCGCCCCTCCCTCTGGGTCGAGCCGGAGGGGGACTGGGGGCCGGGCGCGGTCGTCCTCGTGGAGATCCCGACCGATCAGGAGATCAACGACAACATCGTGGCCTTCTGGAGGCCCGCAGAGCCGCTGGAGGCGGGGGGCGAATACCCGCTCGATTATCGCCTGTACTGGTGCAGCACCGCCCCGGCCGAGGGCGCCGTGGCCCGCATCATCGCCACCAGGACCGGCGCCCGCGTCTTCGAGGAAGGGCGGCTATTTGCCATCGACTATGCGCCGCATCCGGCGCTGGGTGACGATCCATCTCGCGTCGAGGTGCGCGTGTCGACAAGCGCCGGGGAAATCTCGAGCGCGATCCTGCACCGCAACCCGGCCACGGGAGGCATGCGTCTCGATCTGACGCTCACGGGGGATGTGCCCGTTGCCGAGCTCCGCGCAGAGCTGTGGCGTGGCGGACAGCGCGCGGCCGAAGTTTGGCTGACCCGCTGGCTGGACGCATGACCGTGGCGCGGCGCCTGCCTCTGCCAAGGGAGGCGGCGGCGCAGCTGGTCCGGTCCTGAACCGGCAGGAAGTTCCGGCGATCCTGCGTGACCCTGGGCGGCACGCCGCCCCAGCCGTGCCCCCGGTCGGTCCGGCGGCCCGCGCGCCCTGACGCGCCGGTTCAGCGCGCGATCAGCACCTCGATGCCGCGGGCCTCGAAGTCCCGCGCGTCGGCATCGGAGATGCCCTCGTCGGTGATGAAGGTCTGGATCAGGTCGAGATCGCCCAGCCGGGTGAAGGACGCCTTGCTGATCTTGGTCGAGTCGGCCACGAGGTAGACATGCTGGGCGGCGCGGATCATCGCTTCCTTCAGCTGCAGATCCGCGAAACCGGGATAGGTCAGCCCCAGCCGCACATCGACGCCCGCCGTGGCGAGAAACAACCGCCCGGCGAGAATGTCGCGGAAGTACTCGACCGACTTGTCGCCCGAGAGCGACAGAGTCGGCGGCTTGAACTGGCCGCCGGGCATGTGCACGGCGAACCCGGGCACGGAGCCCAGGATCATCGCGATGTTGAGCGCATTGGTGATGACGGTCAGGTCCGCGTGGCGGGTCAGCCGGGTCGCGATCTCGGTCGTCGTGGTGCCCGCGTCGAGGATCAGCGTTTCGCCGTCCTTCACGAGGGACGCCGCCAGCGCGCCGATCCGGGCCTTGCGGTCCATTTCGACCCGGTGATGCAGCGCCAGCGAGGCGACCTGCGCGGGCACCGAGTTGAGATAGGCGCCGCCGTGCTCGCGGGTGATGCGCCCGGTGCCCTCCAGCCGTTCGAGGTCCTGCCGGATCGTCGCCTCGGTCACCTCGAAGGCCTGGGCGAGGTCGCGGACGCGGGCCGCGCCCTCTTCCTCGATCCAGTCGAGGATGCGCTGCCGGCGCACGGCCGACAGCATCCCCGGGGCCTCGCCCGCCGCCTTCGGTCTCGTCCGCCGCGCCATTCGCCCTCGCCAACAGGTTCCGGGGCTTTCTGCCTGACCCGGTGAGGTTTGTCAGGCCCTTCTTTCGATTGCTTCCGGTTCCTGGTCTCTCCGGGGGTTTCCGTGGCACTTTCGCTTGCCTGAGCACAGGATTCAGCCTAAACGAAACCAAACACAAGTTTTCAAAAGTAAACTGGGGGAGAGGATGGAACGCATTGTCAACCGGCCCGTCACGCTGGGGGTGGTCATCGGCAGCCGCGCGTTCTTCAGTCCCGCGCCGTGCCGGCAGGCTCGGGAGGACGTGCTCGCGCAGCTCGAAAAGCTGGGGATCCGCGCCGAGATCCTCCCCTACGAGGCCACGCCCAACGGCGCGGTGCAGTCGGTAGAGGACGCGCGGCTCTATGCCGAGCATTTCAGGGCGCGGGCCGACCGGATCGACGGGCTGGTGGTCTGTCTGCCCAACTTCGGCGACGAGATCGCGGTGGCCGAGCTCGTCAGCCGCGCGCGGCTGAACGTGCCGATCCTGCTGCAGGCCTGCCGGGACGAGATCGACAGGGTCGACGTCCAGTCCCGCCGCGATGCCTGGTGCGGAAAGATCTCCATCTCCAACAATTTCTGGCAGTACGGCGTGCCCTTCACCGAAACGACGAACCACACGGTGGATATCGCGTCGGACGAGTTCGCTGCCGATCTGGATCGCTTCGCCCGCGTTTGCCGAACCGTGCGGGGCCTCTCCGGCGCGCGGATCGGGGCCATCGGCGCACGCACCGGCCCGTTCCAGACCATGCGCTATTCGGAAAAGCTGTTGCAGGATTCGGGGATCACCGTGGTCACGGTGGACCTGTCGGAGATGATGCACGCTGCGGGTCAGATCGCCGATGACGCGCCGGAGCTGATGGCGAAGCTGAAGAAGATCGAGGGTTACGGCACCATTGCGGCGCATATCACCCCCGACCAGATCCGCACCCAGGCGAAATGGACCCTCGCCGTGAACCGCTGGATCGACGAAAACGAATGCGACGCCTCGGCGATCCAGTGCTGGCGCTCGCTTCAGGACAATTTCGGCTGCGCCACCTGCGTGACCATGTCCATGATGGGCGAGGAGCTGATGCCCTCGGCCTGCGAGGTGGACGTCATGGGGGCGGTGTCGATGTATGCGCTCACCCTTGCCTCGGGCGCGCCTGCCGCGATCCTCGACTGGAACAACAACTACGGCGACGCCGAGGACATGTGCGTCTGCACCCATTGCGGCAACTATCCCAAGAGCTTCATGGGCCGCACACCGGAGATCGGCGAGCTCGACGTGCTGGGAGAGACCATCGGCCGGGCGAAATGCTTCGGCGCTGTGAAGGGCAAGGTGAAGGCCGGGGAGATGACCTATTTCCGGCTTTCGACCGACGACCGCGCCGGCACGATCAAGAGCTACCTCGGCGAGGGGGAGTTCACCGACGACCCCTTCGGCATGGACGGCGGCATCGCTGTGACCCGGGTGAAGGACCTGCGGCGGCTCATGCGGTTCGTCACCCGGAACGGGTTCGAGCATCATGTCGCGATGGTCCGCGGGCACCATGCCGATGTCCTGTCGGAGGCGGTGACCCAGTATCTCCGCTGGCCGATCTACCACCACGGCGGCGAGCCCGAGCCGCAGATGACCCTGCCGCGGCGGGTCTGAGCCATGACACCGCTCGCAAACGAGGACCCGCGGCTGGACCTGATCCGCGACCGCGCGGCCTGGATGCGCCGCCGCGCCCTGCGGATGGTCAACCGCAGCAAGCTCGGCCATATCGGCGGAGATTTCTCCGCCACGGACATTCTTGCGACGCTCTATTTCGGCGTGCTGCGCTACGACCCTGCGGAGCCGCGCGCCCCTGGCCGGGACCGGTTCGTCATGTCGAAGGGCCATGCCTCGGGGGTGCTCTACACCGCGCTCGCGGCGGCGGGCTACTTTCCCGAGGACTGGCTCGACAGCTACATGGCGCCCGGGTCTCTGCTGAACGGCCATCCGAACCGGATGTACCTGCCGGGGGTGGAGGCCAACACCGGCCCCCTCGGGCACGGTTTTCCCATCGCCGTGGGCATAGCGATCGCGGGACAGCTCTCGGGAGACGGCTACCGGACCTACGTCCTGACCGGCGACGGCGAACAGCAGGAGGGCTCCAACTGGGAGGCCGCGATGACCGCCTCCCACCGGGGCCTTGCGAACCTGACGCTGATCGTGGACCGCAACGGGCTGCAGCAGGGCGACCTGACCGAGGACACCGTGTCGCTGGAACCGCTGGATGCGCGCTACCGCGCCTTCGGCTGGGAGGTGACGGAGGTCGACGGACACGACCCGGCGGAGCTGCTGTCGGTTCTTGGTGCGCCCGTGGGCGCGCGGACCCGTCCGCTCTGCGTCATCGCGCGGACGGTCAAGGGCAAGGGCGTGTCCTTCATGGAGAACAGGGCCAAATGGCACCATGGCGTGCCCAGCGAGGCGGAATACGAGGCGGCCATGGCGGAGCTGGGCGGATGACGCGCATGGACCGGACCCCGGGCACCTTCGACTGCCGCAAGGCCTTTGCCGAGACGATGGAGGAACTCGCCCGCGCGGACGAGCGCATCGTCGTGGTTGTGAACGATTCGGTCGGGTCGTCGAACCTCACCGGGTTCCGCGCCGCCTTCCCCGACCGCACGATCAACGTGGGCATCGCGGAACAGAACATGGTCGGCGTCGGGGCGGGCCTGGCGAACGGGGCCCGCATTCCCTTCGTCTCGGCGGCCTCCTGTTTCCTGAGCGGCCGCGCGCTCGAGCAGGTCAAGGCGGATGTCGCCTACTCGGGCTACAACGTGAAACTGGTGGGCCAGTCCTCGGGTGTCGCCTATGGCGAACTGGGCGCCACCCACCATTCGATCGAGGATTTCGCCTGGCTGCGCGCGCTCGACCCGCTGACCGTGATCGCCCCCGCCGATCCCTGGGAGACCGAGGCCGCCCTTCGCTGGGCCGCGGCGCACGAGGGACCGGTCTACCTGCGGCTGTCGCGGATGAAGGTCCCCGACCTCGGCCCCGACGCGGACGGCCGGCGCAGGTTCGAGCCGGGGCGCGCCCGGGTGATGCGGCGGGGCGATGACGTGGCGATCCTCGCGCTGGGCACGACGGTGCATCTGGCAATGGAGGCGGCCGAAGCGCTGGCTGCCCAAGGCACCGGCGCGCGGGTCCTGTCGGTGCATACGCTCAGCCCGCTCGACGAGGCCGCCGTTCTGGCCGCGGCGCAGGAGACCGGCGCGCTGGTCACCGCGGAGGAGGCGCTGGTGCGCGGCGGGCTGGGCGGTGCGGTGGCCGAACTGACCTCCGCCCATCGACCCGTCCCGCTGGAGCGGGTCGGATTCGACGGGTTCCAGAAGACCGGGCCAGTGGATTGGCTCTTCCGGGAAGCCGGCCTCACCGGCGCGGGCATCGCCGAGGCGGCTCGGCGGGCGATGCGGCGCCGGGACGGCTGACATGCTGATCCTCGCCATCGACCAGGGAACGACGAATACCAAGGCGCTGGTCTTCGACCTCGAGGGACGCATCCTGCGCAGCGCCTCGGCCTCCTGCCGCACCGACTATCCGGCCCCGGGCTGGGCCGAACAGTCGGCGGCGGAGATCTGGGCCACCACGCGGACCGTCATCGCCGAGGCGACCGCGGGCCTGACGCGCGAGATCGCCGCCATCGGCATCGCGAACCAGCGCGAGACGCTGGTGGTCTGGGACGCCGGGACCTCCGCTCCCGTGGGGCCGGCGCCGATCTGGCAGTGCCGACGCACGGCCGACGCCTGCGCGCGGCTGATCGAGGCGGGCCATCCCGGGGAGGTGGCCGAAAGGACCGGCCTGGGGATCAACCCGCTCTTTCCCGCCACGAAACTGGCCTGGGTGCTGGAGAACCGGCCCGAGGCCGCGCGGCTCGCCGACGCGGGGCGGCTGAGGGCCGGAACGGTGGATGCCTGGCTGTTGTGGAATTTCACCGGCGGGGCGGCTTTCGCCACGGATCACTCCAACGCCTCGCGCACGCTGCTCTTCGACACCGGGACACTCGACTGGGGGCCGGACCTCGCGCGCCTCTTCGGTGTCCCGCTCGACTGCCTGCCGCGGGCCATGGCCTCCGACAGCCTGTTCGGCAGGACGGCGGAGGGGGCGACGGCGCTGCCCGCCGGAGTGCCGATCCATGCAATGATGGGCGACAGCCATGCCGCACTTTTCGGCCATGGGGTGCGCGGTCAGGGGCAGGTCAAGGCGACCTACGGCACCGGGTCTTCGCTCATGACACTCACGCAAGGGCGGCCCCGGTCCCTTCACGGGCTCTCGGGCACCGTCGGATGGACGCAGGGCGCCCGCACGAGCCATGCGCTCGAGGGCAACATCACCGTCTCGGCCCAGGCGGCCGCCTTCGCCGCCGACCTGCTGGGCCTGCCGGATGCCGCCGCCCTGTCGGCGCTGGCCGAAAGCGTGCAGGACAGCGGCGGGGTGGTTTTCGTGCCCGCCCTTGCCGGTCTGGGCGCACCCCATTGGGACGACGCGGCGCGGGGGCTGGTGACGGGACTGTCCCTCGGCTCGGGCCGCGCCCATCTCGCGCGCGCGACCCTCGAGGCGATCGCGCATCAGGTGGCCGATGTGTTCGAGGCCATGGAGCACGACCTTGGCCGGCGTCTCGACGTGCTGTCCGCAGATGGCGGAGCCTCGGGTAACGGCTTCCTGATGCAGCTTCAGGCGGACCTCCTCGGCCGTCCGGTGCGCCGGCCGGCCCTTGCAGAGATCGGCGCGCTCGGCGTGGCCACCATGGCGGCCGGGGCGCTGGGCGAAACCATGGCCGCGCCGTCCGACGGGGCGAAGACCTACCGGCCGGGACTGTCCGGCGACGCGCGCGCGACCGAAAGGGATCGCTGGCGCGCCGCGATCGCCCGCGCAACAGGCTGACTGCGCCCCGGTTTGTGGCCCTGTGACCGCAGGGCGTGGGCGCCGCCGCTTCGTGCTTGCGTCCCGGAGCGCCCGCGCGGCAGACAGGGAGCACCGGTTCGGGGCAAGGGGTCTGCGATGATCGTTCCCATTCTGATGTGCGGCGGTTCGGGTACGCGGCTCTGGCCGCTCTCGAGAAAGAGCTATCCGAAGCAGTTCGCCACGCTGCTGGGCGACGAGAGCCTGTTTCAGGCCTCAGCCCGCCGCTATTCCGGGGCGGATTTCGCCGCTCCCGTCGTGGTGACGGGCGACGCCTTCCGTTTCATCGTGACGAAGCAACTGGACGAGATCGGCATGGCCGCCGATACAGTCCTGATCGAGCCCGAGGGCCGCAACACCGCCCCGGCCGCCATCGCCGGCGCCCTTCATGTGGCGGGGGGCGATCCCGACGCGCTGATCCTGATCGCCCCCGCCGATCACGCCATGGCCGATCCGGCAGGCTTCCGCGACGCGGTCCTGGTGGGCGCCGCCGCCGCGCGCGAGGGCCGGATCGTCACCTTCGGTATCCGGCCCACGCGGGCCGAAACGGGTTATGGCTGGCTCGAGGCGGGAGAGGAAAGCCATCCTGGCGTCCGCACCCTGAGCCGCTTCATCGAGAAGCCCGACGCCGACAGGGCCGCCGCGCTGCTCGGGAATCCCGGCAACCTCTGGAACGCAGGCATCTTCCTGGTCCGCGCCCGGACGCTGGTCGAGGCCTTCGAAGCCCATGCGCCCGCGATCCGGCAAAGCGTCGCCGCCGCGCTGGAGGCGGCGCGGACGGATCTCGGGTTCTGCCGCATCGACGAGGCGCTCTGGGCCGGCGTGCCCGAGGATTCCATCGACTATGCCGTGATGGAGAAGGCCGCCAACGTCTCTGTCGTGCCCTACGAAGGCCCGTGGAGCGACCTGGGGTCCTGGGAAGCCGTGTGGACCGAGATGCCCCGCGATACCGCCGGCAACGCGCTGAGCGACAACGCCACGGCGCTGGGCTGCGAGGGAAGTCTCCTGCGGTCCGAGGACGAGGGGATCGAGCTCGTCGGCATCGGGCTGAAGAACGTCGTCGCCGTGGCGATGAAGGACGCCTTCATGGTCGCCGACATGTCGGACAGCCAGAACGTCAAGACGGCGGTCAAGGTGTTGAAGGACAAGGGCGCCTCCCAGGCGGTACAGCTGCCGCGCGACTACCGCCCCTGGGGCTGGTACGAGACTTTGATTCTGTCCGACCGCTTCCAGGTGAAGCGCATCCATGTTCATCCGGGCGCCGCGCTCAGCCTGCAATCCCATGTCCACCGTTCCGAACACTGGATCGTCGTGGCGGGCACCGCGAAGGTCACCGTGGACGACGAGGTGAAGCTGCTGACCGAGAACCAGTCGGTCTACATCCCGCTCGGCGCGGTGCACCGGATGGAGAACCCCGGCAAGGTGCCCATGGTGCTGATCGAGGTGCAGACGGGCGCCTATCTCGGCGAGGACGACATCATCCGTTACGAAGACATCTACGCGAGGGGCTGAGCCCATGGCTCCCAAGTTCGGAACCCGCGGGCTGCGCGGTCTCGTCACCGAGCTGACGGACGACCTGGTGGCGGACTACACCCGCGCCTTTCTCGCGGCCTGCCCCCATGGCGGTCGGGTCTTCGTGGCCCGGGACCTGCGCGAGAGTTCCCCCCGCATCGCGGAGGCGGTGATCGCCGCGGCGCGGGGCGAGGGTGTGGACGTTGTCCGCGCCGGGATGCTGCCCACGCCGGCGCTGGCGCTCGCCTCCATGGGCGCGGGGGCGGCGGCGATCATGGTCACGGGCAGCCATATCCCAGCCGACCGCAACGGGCTGAAATTCTACCTGCCCGGCGGCGAGGTGTCGAAGAACGACGAGGCGCGCATCGTCGCGGCACTCGGACGGCCCGCCGCGGGCCGCAGCGGCGGGGTGAGCGAGGGCGAGGGCATCGCCGGGGCCTATGTGGACCGTTATGTCGGCGCCTTCGGCGCGGAGGCGCTGGGCGGCCTCCGGATCGGCGTCTATCAGCATTCGTCGGCCGCGCGGGATCTCCTGTGCGAGATCGTGGCGCGGCTGGGCGCCGAGGCGGTGCCGCTCGCCCGCTCCGCTACCTTCGTGCCGGTGGATACCGAAGCGGTGGACCCCGAGACCACGCAGAGGCTCGCTGCCTGGTGTCTCGAGCACCGTCTCGACGCGGTCGTGTCCACCGACGGCGATGCCGACCGGCCCATGGTCGCGGACCACACGGGCCGCATCGTGCCCGGGGACGTGCTGGGGCCGCTGACGGCGGGGCTCCTGTCGGCCGACGTGCTCTGCACCCCTGTCTCGTCGAACACGGCCGTGGATCACATGGGCTTCGCGCGGGTCGTCCGCACCCGCATCGGCTCCCCCTATGTCATCGCGGCGATGGAGGCGGCGCTGGCTGCCGATCCCGCCGCCAGGGTGGCGGGATACGAGGCAAACGGCGGTTTCCTGCTCGGCTTCGAGGCCGAGGGTCCCGCGGGCGGCCTTCCGCCCCTCGCCACCCGCGACAGCGTGCTGCCCGTCGTGGCGCCGCTCGCGCGGGCGCGGGCCGAGGGACGGACGCTGGCGGGGCTCGTGTCCACCTTGCCGCCACGCTTCACCGCCGCAGACCGGATCACCGGCATCGACACGGATCGCGCGCGCGAGTTCCTTGCCGCGATGCGCGCCGATCCTGCCCGGCGCGCGGCCTTCTTCGACGCCCTGCCGCCGGAGGAGGCCATCGACGAGACGGATGGCTTGCGGGTGACCTTCGAGGGCGGCGCGATCCTGCACCTGCGCCCCTCCGGCAACGCGCCGGAGTTCCGCTGCTATGCCGAGGCGGCGAGCGCCGAAGCCGCGCAGACCCTGCTCGCGCGGCACCTCGGAAAGCTGGGGACGGAGGTCGGATGAGCGCAGGGCAAGGCGGGCTGCGAACCCGCCCGACACCGGCGGCCCTGCGTCCTGCCCCGGCGCACAGACGGTTTTACTCTGCGGCAGCCGCCCGGTAGCATCGGGCAGCAACGGACGAGGGGCCCCATTCATGCGCATTCTTCGCGCTCTGCTTTCCATTGTCGTCCTGATCGGCGTCGCCATACTCGCCCTGCGGCTCTTCTTCCCGGTGCCGCCCCTCGAGGGCCGGCCCGAAAGCATGGCCATCGCCGCCTCGCCGGAAACCACGCTTGGGGCCGCGATCCTGCCCCTGGCCGAGGAGCGTCCCGGCGAAAGCGGGGTCTGGCCGCTGGCGGACGGGCGCGAGGCCTATGCCGCGCGCATCCTTCTGGCCCGCGCCGCCGAGGTCAGCATCGACGTGCAGTATTACATCTGGCAGACCGACACGACGGGCTGGATCCTGCTCGACGAGCTGCGGCAAGCCGCGGACCGGGGCGTGCGGGTGCGGCTCCTGCTCGACGACAACGGCATTCCTGGCCTCGACGCGGAACTTGCCGCTCTCCATGCCCACGAGAACGTGGAGGTCCGACTCTGGAACCCGTTCACCCTGCGCAATCCGAAGCTCCTGTCCTATGCCTTCGACTTTCCCAGGCTGAACCGGCGGATGCACAACAAGTCGATGACCGTGGACGGCGTGGTGACCGTCGTGGGCGGGCGCAACATCGGGGACATCTATTTCGCCTTCGGGCAGGGGGTGCATTACTTCGACGCCGACGTCCTGGCCATCGGCCCCGTCGCCGCCGAGGTGGCGACGGACTTCGACCTCTACTGGGAGGCGGATTCGGCCTATCCTGCCGACATGATCCTGCCCGAGGCGCCCGAGGGTCTCTCCCGCCTGGAAACGCAGGCCGTGAACGCCCGCGAGACCGCGCTGGGCTCGGGCTATGCCGAGGCCGCCGCCGGCACCTCCCTCGTGCAGGACCTGGAGGCGGGCACGCTCGCCCTCGACTGGGGCGAGGTCCTGCTGTTCAGTGACGATCCCGCAAAGGGGCTTGGCCTGGCCGAGCGCGAGGACCTGCTGATCGGCCGCATCACCTCCGTCGCGCCGGCGGAGAGTTCCTTCGATCTCGTGTCGGCCTATTTCATTCCCGGCAGGGAAGGAGCGGATCTGCTGACAGGCATGGCCGAGCGCGGCGTGCGCACGCGCGTCATGACCAACTCGCTGTCGGCCACCGACGTGCCGCCGGTGCATGGCGCCTACATGAATTACCGGGAGGAGCTGCTCGACGCCGGCGTGACCCTGCTGGAGCTGGAGCGCAGCGCCGGCGCGCGGCAGGACAGGGACCTGTCGTCGATGATCGTGGGATCCGCATCCAGCCTGCACGCCAAGACCTTCCAGATCGACGGGGAGCGCCTCTTCGTGGGGTCGTTCAATTTCGACCCCCGGTCGGCCCATCTGAACACGGAAATGGGCCTTCTGGTGCCCAGCGGACGGATGGCGACGGGGCTGGCGCAGGCCCTCGACCGCCCGCAGCCCTACTACCGGCTGGAGCAGGGCGAGGGCGGGGAGCTGCGCTGGATCGAGACAGCCGACGACGGCACCGAGATCGTCCACCTGGAAGAGCCGGAAACCGGCGTGATGATCCGGACCATGGCGCGGATCGTCAGCTGGCTGCCGGTGGAATGGATGCTCTGAGATGGCCCACGGATACGACAGCGGCTGGCTGAACCTGCCCTTCGTGGGCATCGCGACCTTCGGCAAGGCGCCCTACGTCGCGGACTGGGACAGGATCGAGGCCGACGTGGCGATCCTGGGCGCGCCCTATGACATGGGCACCCAGTTCCGCGCCGGTGCCCGCTTCGGCCCGCGCGCGATCCGCGAGGCGTCGACGCTGTTCTCCTTCGGCCATGCCGGGGCCTATGACCCCGAGGACGACGTGACCTATCTCGACGGTGTGCGCATGGCGGACCTCGGGGATGCGGACATCGTCCATACTGACACTGACCGAAGCCACGCCAACATAGAGACGGGCGTGCGCGCCATCCTCGCGGCGGGCGCGCTGCCGGTGGTGCTGGGGGGCGACCATTCGGTCAACATTCCCTGCATACGCGCCTTTGCCGACCACGGCCCGATCCACATCGTGCAGATCGACGCGCACCTGGATTTCGTGGACGAGCGGCACGGGGTCCGCCACGGCCACGGCAACCCGATGCGCCGCGCGGCGGAACAGGCGCATGTGACCGGGCTGAGCCAGCTCGGCATCCGCAATGTCTCCTCAACCGCCAAGGAGGGCTACGACGCCGCCCGCGCCATGGGCTCCGACATCCTGTCGGTGCGGCAGGTGCGCAAGTTGGGGGTGGAGGCGATGCTCGCCCGCATTCCCGAGGGCGTGGACTACTACCTGACCATCGACATCGACGGCTTCGACCCCTCCATCGCGCCGGGCACCGGCACGCCCTCCCACGGCGGGTTTCTCTACTACGAGGTGCTGGAACTGCTGGCGGGTCTTGCGAAACGGGGCCGCGTCGTGGGCATCGACCTTGTCGAGGTCTCTCCCGACCATGACCGGTCCGGCATCACCGCGATCCTCGCTGCACAACTCCTGCTCAATGTGATAGGCCGCGTCATGCACGCGCGCTGAGGCGGCGGCGGGGGCCTTGTTTCCGATCGGAAACCCCTTATGCTGCGGCGCAGGATCGAACGGGAGAGTCGGCGACACGCCGGCGCCGAAGGAGCAACCGCCCCGGAAACTCTCAGGCCAAAGGACCGTTCGATCGGCAGGACTCTGGAGAGAGGCGCCCCCGTGGCGTCCGCCGAAGGGATAACGTTCTCAGGCGAAAGGACAGAGGGGGCGTCGGGCGCAGGCTGTCAGGGCCTGCGCGAACTCGGCCGGGCGGGAGCGCCCGGGGAAGGAACGACGCCATGGCCGACGCCGCGCTGCGCCGCACGCCGCTTCACGATCTGCACGCCGGGCTGGGCGCCCGAATGGGCGGCTTCGCGGGCTACGACCTGCCGCTGAGCTATCCCGCCGGGGTGATGGCGGAGCATCTGCACACGCGCGCGGCGGCGGGGCTCTTCGATGTCAGCCACATGGGCCAGGTGATCCTGCGCGGAGAGCGTGCGGCAGAGGCGCTCGAGGCGCTGGTGCCCGTCGATGTGCTGGGCCTTGCCGAGGGGCGTCAGCGCTACGCGCTCTTCACCAACGAGGCGGGCGGGATCGAGGACGACCTGATGGTCGCCAATCGCGGCGACCACCTGCTCCTCGTCGTCAACGCGGCACGCAAGGAGGCCGATCTTGAGCTGCTGCGCGCCGGGCTGCCCGAAAGCGTGACGGTCGAGCCGCTGGACCGCGCGCTGCTCGCCCTGCAGGGACCGGGCAGCGAGGCGGCGCTGGCGGCGCTCGCGCCCGGGGTGGCGGGGATGCGCTTCATGGACGTGGCCACCGTGACGCTGGAGGGGACGGAGGCCTGGGTCTCCCGCTCCGGCTATACCGGCGAGGACGGGTTCGAAATCTCCATCTCCGAGAAGGCGGCAGTCCGGGTCGCCGAGGCGCTTCTGGCACAGGAGGGCGTCGCGCCCGCCGGCCTCGGCGCGCGGGATTCGCTGCGGCTGGAGGCGGGGCTTTGCCTCCATGGCCACGATATCGACGCCGCCACCACCCCCGCCGAGGCGGGCCTCGGCTGGGCGATCCAGAAGGTCCGCCGTACCGGCGGCGACCGCGCGGGCGGCTTTCCCGGCGCGAACCGTATCCTGAGGGAGCTGGCCGAGGGGTCCGAGCGCCGCCGCGTGGGAATCCGACCCGAGGGTCGCGCGCCGATGCGCGAGGGCGTGGAGCTGTACGACAGCGCCGACGCCCTCGCCCCCGTGGGCCGGATCACCTCCGGCGGCTTCGGCCCCAGCGTGGGCGCGCCGGTCGCCATGGGCCTTGTCCCTGCCGCTCTCTCCGAGCCGGGCACGCGGCTCCACGCAGAGTTGCGCGGGCGCCGCCTTCCGGTGACCGTGGCTGCGCTGCCCTTCATCCCATCCAACTTCAAGCGATGAGCGAGACCCCATGAAATACACCGAAGAGCATGAATGGCTCCGTCCCGAGGGCGACCTGGTCGTCGTCGGCATCACGTCCCACGCCTCCACCCAGCTGGGCGACGTGGTCTATGTCGAACTGCCCGAGGTCGGCACCGTCGTGACCCAGGGTGACGAGATCGTGGTGATCGAGAGCGTCAAGGCCGCCTCCGACATCACGGCCCCCCTCGACGGCGAGATCGTGGAGATCAACGAGGCCATCGCCGACGAGCCCGGCAAGGTGAACGAGGACCCCACCGGCGACGGCTGGTTCTTCAAGATCCGGCCGACCGACATGTCCCAGCTCGACGCCTTCATGGACGAGGACGCCTACGAGGCGATGACCGGCTGAACCGGTCCGCCCGATCCGAGCAGCAGCCCGCAGGAGTGCCCCATGCCCTTCACGCCCACCGACTACGATCCCTACGACTTCGCCAACCGGCGCCACATCGGGCCGTCACCGTCCGAGATGGCGGACATGCTGTCGGTGCTGGGCACGGAGAGCCTCGAGGCGCTGATCGACGAGACGGTGCCGCAGAGCATCCGGCAGGAGGAGCCGCTCGACTGGGACGCGCCCCTGTCGGAGGCGGAGCTGATCTTCCGGATGCGGCAGGTGGCGTCCGAGAACAAGGTTCTGACCTCGCTGATCGGGCAGGGCTATCACGGGACGGTCACGCCGCCCGCGATCCAGCGCAACATCTTCGAGAATCCGGCCTGGTATACGGCCTACACGCCCTACCAGCCTGAAATCAGCCAGGGCCGGCTCGAGGCGCTGCTGAACTTTCAGACCATGGTGTCCGACCTGACGGGCCTGCCCGTCGCCAATGCCTCGCTGCTGGACGAGGCGACCGCCTGCGCCGAGGCGATGACCATGGCGCGGCGGGTGGCGAAATCGAAGGCGGGCGCGTTCTTCGTGGACGAAGGGTGCCATCCGCAGAACATCGCGGTGATGCGCACCCGGGCGGAACCGCTGGGGATAGAGCTGATCGTGGGGAACCCCGATGACCTCGACCCTGCAAAGGTCTTCGGCGCGATCTTCCAGTATCCGGGCACCCATGGCGAGCTGCGCGACGTGACGGACCTCTGCGCCGCGCTGCACGAGGCGCAGGCTATCGCGGTGGTCTCCGCCGATCCCATGGCCCTGACCCTGCTGAAGGAGCCGGGCGCCATGGGCGCGGACATCGCCGTGGGCTCCACGCAGCGGTTCGGCGTGCCCATGGGATACGGCGGGCCTCACGCCGCCTACATGGCCGCGAAGGACGAGATGAAGCGCGCCATGCCCGGCCGGATCGTGGGGGTCAGTGTCGACAGCCACGGCAACCGGGCCTATCGCCTCGCGCTCCAGACCCGCGAGCAGCACATCCGGCGGGAGAAGGCGACGTCCAACGTCTGCACCGCCCAGGCACTGCTGGCGGTCATGGCGGGGTTTTTTGCCGTGTTCCACGGGCCAGAAGGGCTGAAGGCCATCGCCCAGCGCATCCATGCCAAGACCGTGCGGCTGGCGAAGGGTCTGGCCGAGGCCGGGTTCACCGTGGGGCCGGAGCATTTCTTCGACACGATCACCGTCCATGTCGGCGCGGCGCAGGCGGCGCTGCTGAAATCTGCGGTGGACGAGGGGGTGAACCTGCGCAAGATCGGCACGGATCGCATCGGCATCACGCTGGACGAATGCACGCGACCCGGCAACATCGAGGCCGTCTGGCGGGCCTTCGGCATCGACCGGCAGGACGACGCTGACCATGCCGAATACCGCCTGCCCGAGGGTCTGATCCGGCAGACTTCGTATCTCCAGCACGACGTTTTTCACATGAACCGGGCCGAGTCCGAGATGATGCGCTACATGCGCCGCCTGTCGGACCGCGACCTCGCGCTCGACCGGGCGATGATCCCGCTGGGCTCCTGCACGATGAAGCTCAACGCAGCCGTGGAGATGATGCCGCTGAGCTGGCGCGAGTTCGCCAACATCCACCCCTTCGCCCCCGCCGACCAGACCGAGGGCTATGCGAAGCTGATCGCCGACCTCTCGGACAGGCTTTGCGATGTCACGGGCTACGACGCGATTTCCATGCAGCCCAATTCCGGCGCGCAGGGCGAATATGCGGGGCTTCTGACCATCGCTGCCTGGCACCGGGCGAAGGGCGAGGGGGAGAGGAACGTCTGCCTCATCCCCATGTCCGCACACGGCACCAATCCCGCCTCGGCGCAGATGGTGGGCTGGAAGGTCGTCACCGTGAAATCCGCCGCCAACGGCGACATCGACCTCGAGGATTTCCGAGCCAAGGCCGAAGCGGCGGGCGACCGGCTCGCCGGCTGCATGATCACCTATCCCTCCACCCACGGCGTGTTCGAGGAAACGGTGCGCGAGGTCTGCGACATCACCCACCGCCATGGCGGGCAGGTCTATATCGACGGGGCCAACATGAACGCCATGGTGGGCCTGTCGCGCCCCGGTGATCTGGGCGGGGACGTCAGCCACCTGAACCTGCACAAGACCTTCTGCATTCCCCATGGCGGCGGCGGGCCGGGCATGGGGCCGATCGGGGTCAAGGCGCATCTCGCGCCGCACCTGCCGGGCCATCCCGAGACCGGCGGCAGCGAAGGCCCGGTCTCCGCCACGCCCTACGGTTCGCCCTCGCTCCTGCCGATCTCCTGGGCCTATTGCCTGATGATGGGCGGCGAGGGGATCACCCAGGCCACCCGGGTCGCGATCTTCAATGCGAACTACATCGCCAAACGGCTCGAGGGGGCCTACAAGGTGCTCTACACCGGCCCCACCGGGCGGATCGCCCATGAATGCATTCTCGATGTGCGGCCCTTCGAGGCCTCGGCCGGCGTGACGGTGGAGGATATCGCCAAACGCCTGATCGACTGCGGCTTTCACGCGCCGACGATGAGCTGGCCCGTGGCGGGCACGCTGATGGTGGAGCCCACGGAAAGCGAGACGAAGGCGGAACTCGACCGGTTCTGCGACGCGATGCTGGCGATCCGCGAGGAGATCCGCGACATCGAGGAGGGCCGCATCGACCGCGCGGACAATCCGCTCAAGAACGCGCCCCACACCATGGAGGATCTCGTGCGCGACTGGTCGCGGCCCTACAGCCGGGAACAGGGCTGCTTCCCGCCCGGCGCGTTCCGGGTGGACAAGTACTGGCCGCCCGTGAACCGCGTGGACAACGCCTACGGCGACCGCAACCTCGTGTGCACCTGCCCGCCGCTGTCGGATTATGCCGAGGCCGCCGAATAGCCTCGAAAGCCGCCCCGGCGATTGAACAGGCCGGGGCGGCTGGCTAACCTGCCCCCTGCCGCGAATGCGGGCGCGGCCGGCAGAGACCGGCCCGGCACCAACGGGGGGACGACGATGAAGACGCTACTTTCTGCCGCCGCGGCGGCGGCACTTCTGGCCGCGCCGGCTATGGCCGAGGTCAAGGTCGGCATGATCACCACGCTCTCGGGCGGCGGCGCGGGCCTCGGCCTCGACGTGCGCGACGGGTTTCTCCTCGCCATCGCCCAGTCGGGCCGGGACGACATCGAGGTGGTGATCGAGGACGACCAGCAGAAGCCCGACATCGCGGTGCAGATCGCCGACGAGATGATCCAGTCCGAACGGGTGGACGTGATGACCGGCATCATCTGGTCCAACCTCGCCATGGCCGTGGTGCCCGCCGCGGTGAACCAGGGCGTGTTCTACCTGTCGCCCAACGCGGGCCCCTCGCAGCTCGCCGGGCCGGGCTGCCACGAGAACTACTTCAACGTGGCCTGGCAGAACGACAACCTGCACGAGGCCGCGGGCGCCTGGGCCAACGAGACGGGCTATACGAACAGCTTCATCCTCGCCCCGAACTACCCCGCGGGACAGGACGCGCTGACGGGCTACAAGCGGTTCTACGAGGGCGAGCTGGCCGGAGAACTCTACACCCAGCTCGGCCAGACCGACTATGCCGCCGAGATCGCCCAGATCAGGGCGTCGGGTGCCGACAGCGTGTTCTTCTTCCTGCCGGGCGGCATGGGGATCTCGTTCCTCAAGCAATACGCCGATTCGGGCGTCGAGATCCCGGTGATCGGTCCGGCGTTCAGCTTCGACCAGGGCATCCTGCAGGCCGTCGGCGACGCCGCGCTGGGCGTCGTGAACACCTCGCAATGGTCCAAGGACATTGACAACCCGACCAACGCCGCCTTCGTCGAGAGCTTCGAGGCCGAATACGGCCGCCTGCCCTCGCTCTACGCCTCCCAGGGCTTCGACACGGCGAACCTGCTGCTGTCCGCGCTCGAGGTGGCGGAGCCCTCGGACGCCGACGCCTTCCGCGAGGCGCTGCGGGCGGCGGAGTTCGACAGCACCCGGGGCGATTTCGCCTTCGGCCCGAACCACCACCCGATCCAGGACATCTACGCCCGCGAAGTGATCCGCGAGGGCGACGTCTTCACCAACCGGATCGTGGGCGTCGCGCTGGAGGACCATGCCGACGCCTATGCCGACGAGTGCAGCATGTAAGCCATCGGGGCGGTGCGCCTGACCGCGCACCGCCCGCTTGCCCATGTCTGCGATCCTGATCATCGAGCAGGTCCTGAACGGCCTGCAATTCGGCGTCATGCTGTTCTTGATGGCGGCAGGGCTGACGCTGATCTTCGGCGTCATGGGCCTGATCAACCTCGCCCACGGGTCGCTCTACATGATCGGCGCCTTCGCCGCGGCGGCGGTCGCGGGCGCCACCGGCTCCTTCCTGCTGGCGCTCGCGGCGGCTATGGCGGCGGCGGCCGCGGCCGGCGCGCTGGTGGAACTCACGGTGATCCGCAGGCTCTATGCCGCCGACCATCTGGACCAGGTGCTCGCCACCTTCGCGCTGATCCTGATCTTCTCCGAAGGCACGCGCTGGATCTTCGGGTCCTTTCCGCTCTATCTCGACGTGCCCGCCGCCCTCTCCGGTCCCGTCACCCTGCCCGGGGGGATCGACTATCCGCGCTACCGCCTTGCCCTGATCGGCGCGGGCCTTGCCGTCGCGGTGGGGCTCTGGGCGCTGACGCAGCACACCCGCATCGGCATCCGCATCCGCGCCGGAGAGAACGACCGCGAGATGATCGCGGCGCTGGGGGTGGACATCGGCCGGCTCTATACCCTCGTCTTCGCCCTCGGCGCGGCGCTGGCGGGGCTGGCGGGGGCGCTGGTGGGCGCGATCCAGTCGGTTCAGGTCGGCATGGGAGAGCCCGTGCTGATCCTCGCCTTCGTGGTCATCGTCATCGGCGGGATCGGCTCGATCAAGGGCGCCTTCATCGGCGCGCTGCTCGTGGGGCTGACCGACACGCTGGGCGGCATCTTCCTGCCCGAGTTCTTCAAGCTCTTCATGGAGCCGGGTGCGGCCACGCAGACCGGCGCCTCGCTCGCCTCCATGGCAATCTACATCCTGATGGGTCTCGTGCTGATCTGGCGGCCCACGGGTCTCTTCGGGGCGCGGGCATGATCCCGGAACGGTGGCTGACGTTCGCCGTGCTCGTCGGGCTGCTGGCGGTCGCGCTGGGGGCGCTGGTCATGGACCGGCCCTTCACCATCACGCTCGCCACACGGGCCACGATCCTCGCGCTAGCGGCGGTGGGGCTGAACATCGCGCTGGGACAGGGCGGGCTGGTCAGTTTCGGTCACGCCGCCTTCTTCGGGATCGGCGGCTATGCCATGGGCATCCTCGCCCATCACGCGCAGACCTTCACGCCGCTGGAACTGGGGCCGCTGACCATCACTGGCACGAAGTCCATGCCGGTGATCTGGCTGACCGCCGTGGTGGCATCCGCCCTCGCCGCGCTGCTGATCGGGCTGCTCGCGCTGCGCACCTCCGGTGTCTACTTCATCATGATCACGCTCGCCTTCGGGCAGATGTTCTTCTACTTCGCCATCTCCTGGAGCGCCTATGGCGGCGAGGACGGGCTGTCCATCTATGTCCGCAACGACTTTCCCGGGCTGAACACGCTCGACCCGATCCAGTTCTTCGGTCTCTGTTTCACCCTCCTGTGCCTCGTGCTGCTCTTCGCCGGGCGGCTGATGCGGTCGCCCTTCGGCCTTGCGCTGAATGCCGCGCGGCAGGCGCCCGAGCGGGTGGAGACGGTGGGCCTCGACCCGATGCGCCTGCGGCTGCTGGCCTTCGTGCTGTCGGGCGCGGTGACGGGCCTTGCCGGCGCGCTCTTCGCCGATCTCAACCGCTTCGTCAGCCCCGCCATGTTCAGCTGGCAGCTGTCGGGGGAGCTGATCGTGCTGGTGATCCTCGGCGGGGTCGCGCGGCTGATCGGGCCGGTTGTGGGCGCCATCGCCTTCGTGACGCTGGAGCATGTGCTGGGAGATGTCACCGAGTTCTGGCTGATCTGGCTGGGCGTCGCGCTGCTGCTCGTGGTGCTCTTTGCGCGCGGCGGCATCGTGGGGCTGGTGGCTCGGAGGGGCCATGGCTGAACCGCTCCTCGCCACCCGGGGCCTCACCAAGAGCTTCGGCGCGGTCACCGCGTCGGAGGACGTCTCCATCGACCTGAGGCCCGGGGAAATCCACGCCGTGATCGGGCCCAACGGCGCGGGCAAATCGACCCTGATCCGGCAGATCTGCGGCGGTCTGACCCCGGACCGGGGTACGGTCACGCTGCTCGGCCGCGACGTGACGCGCATGGGCACTGTCGACCGCGCCCGCGCCGGGCTGGGGCGGACCTTCCAGATCTCGTCGCTCGCCATGGAGGACAGCGTGCTGGAAAACGCGGTGCTGGGCGCGCTTGGTGCGGGCGGCACGCCCTGGCGGTTCTGGCGTCCCGCGCTGGCCTCCGCCGACCTCTGCGCGCGCGCCGAGGAGGCCCTGGAGAAGGTCGGCCTCGCTGACCACCGCCACACCCGCTGCGGCGATCTCAGTCATGGCCAGCGCCGCCAGCTGGAGGTCGCCGTGGCCCTGACCCTGCGCCCGAAGGTCTTTGTCATGGACGAGCCAATGGCGGGCCTCGGCGCCGAGGGCTCGGCGCGGATGACCCGCTTTCTCGACGGCCTGCGGGCCGAAGCGCCGATCCTGCTGGTCGAACACGACATGGACGCCGTCTTTGCCCTGGCCGACCGGATTTCCGTGCTGGTCTACGGCCGCATCATCGCCACCGGCCCGCAGGAGGAGATCCGCGCCAGCCGCGCGGTGCGCGAGGCCTATCTCGGAGAGGCGAGTTGAGCCTGCTTAGGGTCGAAAATCTCACCGCCTCCTACGGGGCGAGCCAGGCGCTCTTCGGGGTGGACCTGACCGTGGCCGAGGGCGAGGTGGTCTCGCTCATGGGCCGCAACGGCATGGGCAAGACGACGACGGTCAAGGCGGTCTGCCGGATGATCCCCTCCGCCGGGCGGCTGACCTTCGACGGGCGGGACCTGCATCCCCTGCCGAGCCACGCCGCCGCGCGCCTCGGCATCGGCCTCTCGCCCGAGGGGCGCCGCTGCTTCCGCGACCTCACCGTGGCGGAGAACCTCGCCGCCGCGGCCCGGCCCGGGCCATGGGACATCGCCCGTGTCACCGCGCTCTTCCCGCGCCTCGGAGAACGCCGCGCCCAACGTGCCGCCTCGCTGTCCGGCGGAGAACAGCAGATGCTGGCCATCGGGCGGGCGCTGACGACCAATCCGCGCCTGCTGATCCTCGACGAGGCGACCGAGGGTCTCGCCCCCATCGTCAGGCAGGAGATCTGGTCCGCCATCGCCACGCTGAAATCCGAGACCGGCATGGCGATCCTCATCATCGACAAGGCACTGAAGGAACTCTCCGCCGTGGCCGACCGCGCCGTCATCCTCGAGCGCGGCAAGACGGTCTGGACCGGCCCGATGGCCGCGCTGACTCCGGACCTCACCGACCGCTACGTCGGCGTCTAGGGTGCGGCCCCGCGGATTTCGCCCGCGTCGATCTGGAAAATCCTTAAAAAAGATATACTTGCAAAGCGTTACATCGTGAAACGCTCAGCCGGAGACCGGACGCACGTCCACCTCGTGCCGCGTCGAATGCCCGCCCGAGGACCGCAAGGCCCCCCGGACCGGGGCGACGTCCGCATAGTCCCGCCCGATCGCCACCACGACGTGATCGTTGGCGGCCACCAGATCGTTCGTCGGGTCGACCTGCACCCAGCCCATCTCCGCCCCGCACCAGGCCGTCACCCAGGCATGCATGGCATCCGCCCCGTCCAGCCGGACCTGCCCCTCCGGGGGATCGGTCCGGAGGTAACCCGAGACATAGCCCGCCGGAATGCCCAGCCCGCGCAGGCCTGCGATCAGGATGTGGCTGAAATCCTGGCAGACCCCGCGCCGCGCCTCGAAGGCCTCCGCGGGCGGCGTCGTCACGTTCGTCGCCCCCGGATCGAACCGCATCTCCCGGTGCAGCGCCCGGTTGAGCGCCCGCACCGTCTCCAGCACCGACATGCCCCCGTCCGTCACGTCCCGCGCGAAGTCGGTGATCGCCGCGACCGGCCGCACCCTCTCGGAGTCGCCGCGGAAATGGTGCGGCGAGCCCCCGCCCAGCGACTGCGCCGCAGCGATGTCCTGCGCGAGCCCCGAAAGGCGCGGCGACAGGTCGAGCTCCCGCTCCTCCGCGGCCCGTCGTACCCGCCCGGTGAAGCGGAAGGCGACCCGGTCCAGCGCCGCGTCGAAGGCAACCTCGGTCGAGGGATTGCCGAAGAAATCCGTCCGGTCCCGGCGGAAATCGGGGGTCGGGTCCGTCTGCACCAGCCCCGTCACCAGCTGCTGGTCCGGAAGGCCGCGCGGCAGGATCCGCAGGATGTCCCGGCTCGCCGCGGCGGGCTGCTCGTAGTCGTAGGTGATCGTCATGCGGATATCGTAGAGCACGCTCATCCCGTCACCCCAGGTACTGCGCCGTCAGCCTGTCCGACAGGGACCGGACCCTGTCCCGCAGATCGGTCAGCCGCCGCGTGGTCACATCCTCGGGCGCCATCACCCGCAGTTCGGTGTGCATCCGCAGAAGCTCGGAAGACAGCCGCGACATCCGCCCCGCCGTGCTCGCCCCCGGCAGATGCGCGACCTCGCCGCGGATCAGGTCGATCTGGTAGACCACCGATCGCGGGTTCTTGTCGTCGAGAGCGAGCAGGTCGATCACGGTCGAGCGGTTCGTCTCCACCGAATAGCGGCGGCGGTGGGTCATCACGCTGTCCGCCACCTCGACCGCCACGTCGAAGGCGCCGGGCGGCGCCTCGGGATCGGCGAAGACCCTCAGAAGGTCCGCCCCTGTATCCGCCCGCTCCAGCGCGCGGCCGACGGTCAGGAACCGCCAGCCGTCGAAGCGGAACATGTTCTCGTGAACGAGCCCGGTGAACCCGGCGAGCCGCCGCAGGAGATCGCCGAGGCCCCGGACAGCGTCGTCGCCGGGACGCAGCTCCCCGCTCAGGGCCTCGGTGGCGCGGCTGAGATCGTCGAGCGCGAGCCAGCCGTCGGGCGAGAACCTGTCCCGGACCCGCAGCGCGCAGGCCCGCGCCTGGCCCAGAACCTGCGGAAGGCCCGGCGGGATCGGCGTGGTGGGATCGGCCTCGGGCCCGAGATAGGCCGCGAGGTGGTCGAGGAGCGGCTGGGCGGAGGCCCCGGCCTCCGCCTGCCGTCCGTGGTAGGCGCGCAGGAGGCGGATGCGCCCCTCCGCGCGCTCCACGTAGCGGCCGAGCCAGAACAGGTTGTCCGCCGCTCGGGACGGCAGAAACCCGGGCATCCGGCGCACGAAGGGGCCGGGCGAGGGATCGGCGAGGGTGGCGGGACCGGTCGGTGTCCTGCCCGCGATCCAGACATCGGCCACCGATCCGCCCCTCTGCATGGCGAGCGCGGTCGGATCGTCGTCCCGCCCGATCCGGGCATACCCGCCGGGCATGACCGTCCAGCCCTCCGGGGTGCGGGCGGCGAAGACGCGCACCGTCATCGGCCGGGGCCGCAGGCGGCCGTCCACATGGACGGGCGTTGTCGAGAGGGTCACCGCCTCCTGCCCGACGAGCTGCGCGCCGTCCCGCGCGATCCATTCCTCCACCGAGGGGCGCGCCTGGCCGCGGAACGACCCGCCGAGCACGGTGGTGGCGTCGATCTCGAAGGGCAGGCGGGTGGAGAGCGCGGGGCCGATCATCATGCGCTTCATGTTGTCGCGCACATAGGCGGCCTCGGACGGCTGCCCGCACCACCAGGTGGCGATGTTGGGCAGCGCGAGGTCCTCGCCCAGGTAATGCCGGGCGATCCGCGGCAGGAACGCCAGCAGGGCCCGCGCCTCGAGCACGCCGGAGCCCAGCGCGTTGACCATTGTCGCCGCCCCCGCGCGCAGGGCGGCGGCCATGCCGGGGGCGCCGAGCGCGGAGGTTTCGTCAAGCTCGAGCGGATCGGCAAAGCGGCTGTCGAGGCGGCGCCAGATCACGTTGACGGGCTCGGGCCCGGTGATCGTGCGCACGGCGAGGCGGTCGGCCTCCACCCGCAGATCGCCGCTCTCGATCAAAGTGAATCCGAGGTAGCGCGCGATGTAGGCGTGTTCGAAGAAGGTGTCGGTCTCCTGGCCCGGTGTCAGGATCGCGACGCGTCCCGGCTCTCCGCCCTTCAGACCGTTCAGCGCGTCCCGGAAGCGCCGGAAGAACCCCGCGAGCCGTTCGACGTTCGCACCGGGGTAATGATCGGCGAACATGCGCGTCGTCGCGACGCGGTTCTCGAGCGCGAAACCCGCGCCCGAGGGGGCCTGCGTGCGGTCGCCGAGCACGAACCAGGACCCGTCCGGCGAGCGGCCGATCTCGAAGGCGAGAAAATGCAGGTAATGCCCCGACCGGGGCCGGGCGCCCACCATGGGCCGCAGCCATTCGGGGCATTGCGCGACGATCTCGGCGGGCAGGAGGCCCTGCCGCACCAGATCGCCGGGGCCGTAGAGATCGGCCATGATCCGTTCCAGCAGGTCAGCGCGCTGGACGATGCCGCGGCTGAGCGCCGCCCATTCGTCGGCGGCGATGACGACGGGGATATGGCTCAGCGGCCAGTTCCGCTCGGTCGAGCCGTCCTCGGTATACTGACGGTAGTAGACGCCCGCGTCCCGCAGGTGCTGATCGCCGCGGGCGAAGCGCCGGGCGAGAAGATCCGGCGATTGTGCCACCAGGTAGTCGATGAGCGGCTGCCAGACGGGCCGCAGCGTGCCATCGGGGCGCATCAGTTCGTCGGCGACATTGTCGCGGGGGCGGTAGCCCTCGAGGAGGGGCGGCGGCTTGAGGGCTTCAGGAGCAGCCGCCCGGGGTTTCGGGTCCGACGTCATCGGTCCGGCTCGGGCAGAGGTGGGTCCGGAACCCACCTTGCGGAGCGTGGCGAGGCGGCGCGCATCGTCAGATCCCCGGTGCGCGGCGCAGGTCGAGGGTCATCGGGAAGTCCGGATGAGGCGTCTCCGCGGCGGGCCAGTAGGTGCCGGCGGTATGGCCCATGGGCTCGAACCGGGCGAGGCGGCGGGCCTCGGCCTCGTTGCCATTGACCGGGAAGGTGTCGTAGCTGCGTCCGCCGGGATGGGCGACATGGTAGGTGCAGCCGCCCAGCGCGCGGCCCGTCCAGGTGTCGAAGATGTCGAAGGTCAGGGGCGCGTTCACCGGCAGCACCGGATGCAGCGCCTCGGCGGGCTGCCAGGCCTTGAAGCGCACGCCGCCCACGGCCTCGCCGGAGGTGTCGGTCGGGTTGAGCGGCACCTGTCGGCGGTTGCAGGCGACCATGTAGCGACCGGGATCACGGCTGGTCAGGCGGACCTGCATCCGTTCGACCGAGCTGTCGGTATAGCGCACTGTCCCGCCGATGGCGCCGCGCTCGCCCATGACATGCCAGGGTTCCAGCGCCTGCCGCAGTTCGAGGTGGACGCCCTCGTAAGTTACCTCGCCGCAGAAGGGAAAGCGGAACTCGGCCTGGGCGGTATACCACTCCGGCCGCATGGCATAGCCGTGGTCCGACAGATCGCGCAGCACGTCGAGTAAATCGGCCCAGACGTAATGCGGCAGCATCATCCGGTCGTGCAGCACCGTGCCCCAGCGCACCGGGCGGCCCTTCACGGGCGCCTTCCACAGGCGGGCCAGCATCGCGCGGATCAGGACCTGCTGGGCGAGGGACATGCGCGGATCGGGAGGCATCTCGAAGCCCCGGAACTCCACGAGACCGAGGCGGCCCGTGGGACCGTCGGGGGAATAGAGCTTGTCGATACAGATCTCGGCGCGGTGGGTGTTGCCGGTCACGTCGATCAGGATGTTCCGCAGCAGGCGGTCCACCAGCCAGGGCTGCGGCGCGGGCCCTTCGCCAGGGTCGGGGATCTGGCTCAGCGCGATCTCGAGTTCGTAGAGCGTGTCGTGGCGGGCCTCGTCGATGCGGGGCGCCTGGCTCGTCGGGCCGATGAAGAGGCCGGAGAAGAGATAGCTCAGCGACGGGTGCCGCTGCATGTAGAGGACGAGGGAGCGCAGGAGATCGGGGCGCCGCAGGAAGGGCGAGTCCATCGGCGTCGCGCCGCCGACCACGACGTGGTTGCCCCCGCCCGTGCCGGTATGGCGCCCGTCGATCATGAACTTGTCCGCGCCGAGGCGGCTCTGGCGGGCCTCCTCGTAGATCGCGGATGTGATCGCCTTGCAGTCCTCCCAGCTACGGGCGGGATGCACGTTCACCTCGATCACGCCGGGATCGGGGGCGACCTTGATGACGTTGATGCGCGGATCGTCGGGCGGGCCGTAGCCCTCCACATGGATCGGCAGGCCCATCTCCTCCGCAGTCTGTTCGGCGGCGGTGAGCAGTTCGAGGTAGTCCTCGAGCGCCTCCACCGGGGGCATGAAGAGGCAGAGGCGGCCGTCCCGGGGCTCCACCGCCATCGCGGTGCGCACGGCGCCCGCGGCGGGATCGACGCCCTCGGGCGGGGCGGTCAGGCGCTGCTCCATCATGGGCTGACGCTCACCCGCCTCGCGCACGGCCTGGACCGGCTGGTCATGGCCCGGGGTGACCTCGGGCAGGGCCTCGGCCTCCTCGGCAGCGATGCGGCTGAGCTCCTCCAGAACGGCGCGGCGACGCTCTACGAGGTCGGCGTGGAAATCGGGCAGGGCGCCGCGGTCCACCGTGGGATCTGTGGGGTAGGTGTAGGGATAGGCGCTTTCGGGCACATGGGGCAGGGTGCCCAGAGGCAGACGAAAGCCGACGGGACTGTCGCCAGGGATCAGGAAAAGATGCCCGCGCCGGGTCTTCCACAGCTCCGACCGCCAGCGCGGCGCGCGCGCGTCCTTCGACTGCCAGCGCTGGATCGGCAGGGCATAGCCCGCAGGCTCCGTCAGACCGCGCGCGAAGACGCGGGCGATGCGGGCGCGGGCCTCCGGGTCCTTCAGCCTGGGGTTGTCGGGGGAGACGTTGGGCGGCAGGTCCGCCTCCCTCAGGATCCATTCGGCGGGGTCCTCGTAGGTCGGCTGCGCGTTCTCCGGCGGCACGCCGAGCCTGTCCGCGAGGCCCCTCAGGAAGGTGCCCGCCTCCTCAGCCCCGGCGCCGGTCGCCTCGGTCTCCGCCGCGACGAGGTCCGCGTTCTTCCACACCGGCTGACCGTCGCGGCGCCAGTAGAGGGCGAAGGTCCACCGCGGCAGGGTCTCCCCGGGGTACCATTTGCCTTGGCCGTAGTGGAGGAACCCGCCCGGCGCGAAGCGATCGCGCAGGCGACGGATGAGCCTGTCCGCGAGGGCGCGCTTCTGCGGGCCGACGGCGGCGGTGTTCCATTCCGCGCTTTCGAAATCGTCGATCGAGACGAATGTCGGCTCTCCGCCCATGGTCAGGCGCATGTCCATCGCGGTCATGTCGGCATCGACCTCTGCCCCCAGCACATCGAGCGCGGACCAGGCTTCCTCTGAGAAGGGCTTCGTGATCCGAGGATGTTCGGCGGTGCGTGTCACGGTCATGTCGAAGTCGAAATCGACCTCGGGCTGGCCGTCCGCCGAGAAGCCGCCGACGATGGGTGCGGCGTTGCGGAAGTGCGGCGTCGCGGCGAGGGGGATATGGCTCTCGCCGGTCAGGAGCCCGCTGGTGGGGTCAAGGCCGATCCAGCCCGCGCCGGGGAGGTAGACCTCGGCCCAGGCGTGCAGATCGCAGAAGTCCACATCCGTACCGGAGGGACCGTCGAGCGCCTTCAGGTCGGGCTTCAGCTGGATCAGGTAGCCTGACACGAACCGCGCGGCGAGGCCGTGATGGCGCAGGGCCTGCACCAGCATCCAGGCGGTATCGCGGCAGGAGCCCTTGCCGGTCTCCAGCGTCTCCTCGGGGGTCTGCACCCCGGGCTCCAGCCGGATCACATAGCCGATCTCCCGGGCGATGCGGGCGTTGAGAGCGACGAGCCAGTCCACGGTGCGGTCAGCGCTTTTCGCCACGCCCTCGAGGAAGGCGACGAAGAGCGGCCCTGCGGACTCGGCGCGGCGGTAGATCGTCAGGTCCTCGCGCAGGTCCTCGGGATAGTCGAAGGGATAGGCCTCGGCGGTGTCGTCGATGAAGAAGTCGAACGGATTGTAGACCGACATGTCGGCGACGAGGTCCACCTCGATCTTCAGCTCGCGGACGGGGTCGGGAAAGACGAACCGCGACAGCCAGTTTCCGTAGGGGTCCTGCTGGTGGTTCACGAAATGCTTCGCTGGGGTGACCTTAAGGGAATGGGAAATCACCCGTGTACGGCTGTGCGGGGCGGGGCGCAGCCGGATCACCTGAGGCGACAGCCAGACCGGCCGGTCGTAGCGGTAGTGCGTCAGGTGGCGGAGGCTCGCGGTGATGGCCATGGAGAGTCCCTGTCCGGCGGGTCTTACGTCCAAAGAGGTTTCAGAATTGCGACCGCGCCGCCACCCCTATCGATGCGAGGAGGCGGGGGCAGGGGGTGAAGCAGGCGCTGTGCCCCCGAATTGCGCAGAGCTGGCGACCTCTCTGCCGCATCCCGGAAGGAAACGCCGGTCGATGGCATGCGCGGTCTTGCCCTAGCGTCGCCGTCCCGCGAGAAACCGGATCATGGCTGGGGGGCCAGGACAGAGGGGCGCAGGAATGTTGCGTCAGAACCCGGCGATCGTCTTTCACGCCGATGCGGTGGAGAGCGAGGGCAAGGACCTCGTGGGCCGCCGCGCGGCAGGCGAATCCTTCCTGCGCGGATGGCTGCGCCATGCGCCCGGCGACGAAGTGGCCGTGGTCGCCCAGACCCGTGAGGGACTGAGGCTGTTCCGGGAGCGGATGGCGGCGCTCGGCCATGACCACGCGGTCCGGGACTGGACCTTGCGAGGCGACGATTTCACCGAGGCCGGGACGCTGTTCTTTCCCTCGCCCGGCTATCTCGATGCCGCCTGGAGGCGGCAGAGGTTCGGGCCTGAACGCTGTTCGCTCGTGGGGATCACCCATACGATGTCCACGCGCCGCGCGATCGAGGGACTGCACAGGCTTCTGTCCGAGCCGGTGGAGAGCTGGGACGCCATCATCTGCACCAGCCGGGCCGTGCGGTCTGTCGTGCAACGGCAGTTCGAGCTGGAGGCGGAGTATTTCCGGACGCGGTTCGGCGCCGCCCGCGTGCCCATGCCCGAGCTGCCGTTGATCCCCTTGGGGATCAACGCCGCCGATTTCCGCCGCGACGGCCGCGACCGGGAGGAGATGCGCGCCCGCAACGGCGCGCCCGAGGGGGCGTTCGTCGTGCTGACCGTGGGCCGGCTGACGATGGTCGAGAAGGCCAACATGATCCCTCTCTTCCAGGTGCTCCAGTCCCTGACAGGGCGCATCGGGCGCCCGGTGCATCTCTGGATGTCCGGCTGGGCCAGCCGCGATCCGGAGCGGGAGCTGCATGAGCGGGGCGCGCGCGAGATCGCGCCGGACGTGGTGACGCGCATGCTCGACGGGCGGGACCCGGAGGTGCGCCGCAGGGTGTGGTCGGGCGCGGATGTGTTCACCCTGCCGGTCGACAGCATCCAGGAGACCTTCGGCCTTGTTCCGGTGGAGGCGATGGCCGCCGGTCTGCCGGTCGTCATGCCCGACTGGAACGGCTTTCGGGATACCGTGCTCCATGGTGAAACCGGCTTTCTGATCCCCACGCGAACAGCGCCGCCCGGCGCGGTGGCGCAGATCGCGCGGCGTTTCGCAAACGGGACGGACGACTACCTGCGCCATCTCGCCATCGTGCAGCAGCAGACCGCGATCGACCTTCCGGCCTATCTTGCCGCCTTCGTGGACCTTGCGGGCGATCCGGCGCTCGGGCGCAGGATGGGCGAGGCCGGGGCGCGGCACGTGCGGGAGCGGTTCGACTGGTCGGCGGTGGTTCCGCAGTATCTCGCCCTGGCGGACCACCTGTCCGAGCGGCGCAAGGGGGTTAAGCCCACGACGCCGCGGCGCGCCTCGGGACCGCCGAACCCGCTCGAGGTCGATCCCTTCGATCTCTATCGCCACTATCCGACCGCGCCGCTGGGCCAGACGGACCACGTCCGGCGCGGCGAGCCGATGACGTCCGAGCGGCTCGCGATGCTGGATTCGGTCAACGGGCGCGATCTCTACCGCAGGAAGGTGCTCAACCGGGCGCAGCTGATGAGCCTTCTCGCGGCGGTTCCGGAGGAGGGCGGAACGCCGAAGGAGATCTCGCGTGGGGCGGGTCTGCCGCTGGCGCATGTCCTGGCCGGCCTTCTGTTTCTCGCCAAGCACGGCGCCGTCCGACTTGACCCGAGAGAGCCGACCGCGTGACCCTTCGACATTCTTTCGCCCCAGACTTCGGGTCAGTGCCCGAAAACAGCAGACGAGGAAGCAGCCCATGCGTCTCTCCGTGAGCTTCGAGAACACCGCCGGAACCGAGCCGGACCGCAGCGGGCCGGTGCAGGTCGGCTGGTTCCTCAGCGAGATGAAGGGCGGGGTGATCTACGACCCGCCCGAGCGCGTGCGAGGCGCAGAGCGCAACAAGACCCACGCCAAGAGCGCCTCGCGCTGTCCCGCGGTCATCAATCTCGAGTCGCGGCACTTCATGATCCGCTGCCCCTTCGATCTGAACCTCCAGTTCGTGCGGGACGAGAAGGGCCAGCCGCAGTTGCGCAATCTCAACGGGCAGATGTCCTCGATCCGCTCCAACAAGCTGCGCGACAAGGTGCATCTGACGGCGGAGCATGAATGGCGCCACGCGGGCGTGCCTACGGTGCAGGTGCAGACACCGTACGTCTTCGTCAGCGACGAGCCGGTCTACATGGCGCAGGTGCCGCCCTTCATGCACTACCTCAGGGAGCCATGGCCGGGGACGCTGTTCGGCGGGCGCTTCCCGATCAACGTCTGGCCGCGACCGTTGATGTGGGCCTTCGAATGGCACGACACCTCGAAGCCGCTGGTGATCCGCAGGGGCGATCCGTGGTTCTACGCCACGTTCGAGACCCTGCCCGCAGACCGCGGGATCGTGGTGGAAGAGGCGGAACGCACGCCCGAACTGCTCGACTACATGGAGCTGATCTCGGGCGCGGTGAATTTCGTGAACCAGACCTTCTCACTGTTCGAGGCTGCCGAGGCCCGGCGACCGGAAACGTTGGTGAAGTCCGTGAGACGGCGGGGCGGCGCGGGATGAGCGGGCCGGTTTCCCTTTCGGAGCTGCGGAACGCGGCGATGGAGGCGCATCGCGCGGGCCGGCTCGACGAGGCGATGCGCGGCTACGCGCGCTATCTCGTGAACCGGCCCGTTGACGGGGCCATCTGGTCCAACCTCGGCGCGCTGCACCGGGCCGAGAAGCGCCACGACCAGGCCGTGCGCGCCCATGCGCGGGCCCATGCCGTCGATCCGAACGCGCCCTCGGTCCTGAACAACTATGCCAACGCACTGACCGATGTGGGCCGCTACGACGACGCCATCGCCCTGCGCCGCCAGCTTCTGGCGGCAAAGCCCGACGATCTGGCGCAGAAGGCCCTGCTGGGGCGGGCGTTGCGCGGCAAGGGCGACTATCAGGCGGCGATCGAGTGGCTTTCGGCGGCGCACCGGGCCCACCCCGAGGATGGGGAAATCGAGTTGCAGCTGGCCTTTGCCCTGCTGGGCCAGGGCGACTACGGTCGCGGGTTCGAGGCCTACCGTGCGCGCTGGCGCACCGACGAGATGAAGAAGCAGTCCGTGCCCTTTCCGAAATGGGAGGGGGAGGACCTGTCCGGCAAGACCGTGCTCGTGATGCCGGAGCAGGGCTTCGGCGATGCCGTTCTGATGATGCGGTTCCTGCCCTGGCTTAAGGAGCGGGCGGGACGGGTGATCTGCATCGCGGAAAAGCCCATGGCGCGACTCTTCGCGGGTCTGCCCGGAGCGGACAGCGTGGTGACCGAGCTTGCGAGGGATGCGAAGGTCGACGCCTATCTCAACATCATGGATCTGCCGCGGCTGGGGCTTTCAGGGCGCGACGACGTCCCTCCGCCGGCGCAGCTGACGATCCCCGGGGATTCGCGCAGGCGGGCGCAGGCGATCGCCGCGCCCTACCGGGACCGTCTGCGTATCGGCGTGAACTGGAGTGGCAGCGTGACCTATCGGGCCAATGCCTTCCGGTCGTTCAGTCACAGGGAGTACCTGCCGTTCGCCGATCTGTCGGGGGTGCAGCTGTTCTCGCTCTACAAGGGGCCGGGGCTCGACGCCTTCCGCGCCGATGGCAGCGACGCCTTCATCGTCGATGCGGCCTCCACCGACCGGGATTTCGCCGATTGCGCCGGGCTGATGCAGGAGATGGACCTGATCATCACCTCCGACACGGCCACCGCCCATGTGGCCGGGTCCCTCGGACTGCCGACCTGGGTCGTGCTCCACTGGGACAGTTTCTGGGTCTACATCCATGCCGGGTCCGCGACGCCCTGGTATCCGTCCATGCGGCTCTTCCGCCAGCCTGCGCCGCAGGACTGGGACACGCCGCTCGGAGAGGTCCGCGCCGCGCTGGAGGAACGGATCGCGTCAGCCGGAGGCAAGGCAAATGGATGACATCCTCGTGCCCACCTCGCCAGGCGAGCTGATCGACAAGCTGACGATCCTGCGGCTCAAGAGCGAGCGGATCACCGATGCGGGCCGCCTTGCCAACGTGCGCCACGAGAAGGCGGTGCTCGATGCCACGGCGTGCGCCCATCTGCCCGACAGCGCGGAGCTGGCGGCGCTCTGGGAGGAGCTCTACGGGATCAACGCCGAACTCTGGCAGATCGAGGACGACATCCGCGATTGCGAGCGAGAGGGCGATTTCGGGCCGAGGTTCGTGGCGCTGGCGCGGGCCGTCTACCGGACCAACGACCGTCGTGCGGCGGTCAAGAAACGGATCAACGAGGCGCTGGGCTCGGCGCTGGTGGAGGAGAAATCCTACGCCGATTACGGGGCTGACGGCGCATGACCCCGGCCGAACGCGTCGCCGCGGCCCGCCGCGAGCTGAGCCTCGCCCGGGCCGAACTGCAGGAGGTGCTGCGCCGGGACCGGACGCGACGGCGCGGCGCGGCGATGCGGCAGCTTCATGAGATCGACCGGATGCTGCGCCCCGACGATCCGTGGCGGTCGCAGGCGGGGCAGGACCGGGTGGTCGACCGCCTGCTGGGCTGCAAGAGCGGCGGTGTCTTCGTCGATGTCGGCGGCTATGACGGCGTGACCGGGTCCAACACCCTCTTCTTCGAGGAGACTCGCGGTTGGACAGGCGTCCTCGTGGAGCCCGTGCCGGCGATGCTGGACCGCGCGCGGGTGCGGCGACGGTGTCCCTGTCTCGGCGTCGCAGTCGCCACGCGCGAGGGCGAGGCGGAGTTCATCGAGGTCACCCGTGGCTATACCCAGATGTCGGGTCTCGCGGGCACCTATGACCCCGCCCTTCTCGAGAGGGTTCGGTCCGATCCCCGCCACCGGGAGGATGTGCGGCGTGTGCCGACGCGGACGCTGAGCTCGATCCTGACGGGCGAGGGCGTGCCCGATCCCGATTACCTCTCTCTCGACATCGAGGGCGGTGAGGTCGCCGTGCTGGAGGAATTTCCGTTCGAGAAGCACCGCATCACCGCATGGTCGATCGAGAACAACACCGCCGATCCGCGCATTCCCGAGATCATGCGGGCGAACGGCTACGATCTGGTCGAGTTCTGCGGTCCGGACGACATCTATCTAAAATCCGGCGTATAATCCGGCACTCGCCGATCGGATTGTGGCGACCCTGCCCGAAGTTTGCCCGCCCCGTGCCCCATCCGGCCACGAGTCTGGCTGCGGCACAGCAAGGGGGCGGGCATGTCTGCGCAGCCGAACGCACCGATCATCGTCAAGCGGAAGAAGGTCGTCGTCGCGGGCGGCCACCACGGAGGCGCGTGGAAGGTCGCCTATGCCGATTTCGTCACCGCCATGATGGCGTTCTTCATGCTGATGTGGCTGCTCAACGCCACCACGGAGCAGCAGAGGAAGGGCATCGCCGACTATTTCTCGCCCACGATCCCGATCAACAGGATTTCGGGGGGCGGAGACGGCGCATTCGGCGGCGATAACATCTTTGTCGAGGACAGGCTCGCCGAGAATGGCGATGTGGCCACGGTCGAGAGCGCCGGAAACGAGGAGACCGTCGCTTTCGAGCAGGGCACCGACGACTCCGATGCGGAGCCCGCACAGGTCGCGGCCCTGCGCGAGGTCGAGGACCAGCTTCTTGGGCGGGGCGGCGAGAGCCTCATTTCCGAGAATGCCCTGCGCCATGTCGTGACGCGACTGACCGACGAAGGCCTGATCATCGAACTCTTCGATCTGGACGATGCGCGGCTCTTCGAACCGGGGACAGCGATCCCGCGACCTGTGACGGAGGAACTGGCGCGGATCTTCGCCCGCGTCTTCGCGCTGGTCGAGAACGATGTTGCGGTGGACGGACACACGCGCTCGCGCCCTGTCGTGCTGGCGGAGAATCCGGTGTGGGATCTGTCGATCAACCGCGCCTCGGCCTTCCGGAGGCTGATGGAGGAGGCCGGTCTGGACCGCGGGCGTCTCGTGCGGGTGACCGGTCACGCCGACCGGGAGCTTGCCACGCGCAACGCTCTCGATGTCCGCAACAACCGCCTGGAGGTCATCCTGCTGCGGTCCGACATGATGGGCGCGCGTTAGCGGGACCTTAAGCCCGTGGGCTGTATGGCCGGGAATGAGAGCGTGCACCCAGCCATGCAGAAAGGTCCCGACCATGACGATCTCTTCCTCGCTCAATGCCGGAGTCGCCGGTCTCAGCGCCAACGCCAGCCGTCTTGCGACGATCTCCGACAACATCGCCAACAGCGCGACCTTCGGCTACAAACGCGCGGTCACCGACTTCCACTCCATGGTCATCAACGGCTCCCGCGGGTCCTATTCGGCCGGGGGCGTCCGGGCGACGACGAATCGGCTCATCGACGAACGGGGGTCGATCACCTCCACCAGCAACGTGAGCGACCTCGCAGTGCGAGGGCGGGGCATGATGCCGGTCACGACCGAATCCGCGATCGGCGTCGGGAACGTGGGCTCGGAATTCCTTCTGACGACCACAGGATCGTTCCGTCCGGACAAGGAGGGATACCTGAGGTCCGAAAGCGGCCTCGTCCTCATGGGCTGGCCCGCGACCCCTGACGGGACGATCCCGGGCTATCCGCGGGATACGGCCACGGGGCTGGAACCGATCCGGATCAACGCCAACCAGGCCGCGGGCGAGGCGACGACCTATGTCGATCTCGGCATCAACCTTCCCGCCACCTCGACCCAGTACGGGGCCGACGGTTTCCCCGAAAGCCTGACCATCGCCTACTTCGACAACCTCGGGACGTCCGAGGAACTGACGGTCGAATTCAGCCCCACGGTGCCTGCGGCGGCGGGATCCTCCAACGAATGGACAATGACGGTGCGCGACAGCGCTTCCGCCGGTGCCGTGGTGGGCGAATACATCCTGCAGTTCGATTCCACGCGCGGCGCGGGCGGCACGCTCCAGTCGGTGACCGCAGTGACGGGCGGCGGCCATGACAACGCGACCGGGCGCGTCGATGTCACGGTGGCCGGCGGACCGCTCGGCATCGGGATCGGTCAGCTCGGGCAGCAGGGCGGCCTGACGCAGCTCTCCGACACCTTCGCCCCGGTTTCCGTTCAGAAGGACGGCAATCCCGTGGGCAACATGACCTCCATCGACATCGACGCCAATGGCTTCGTCCGCGCCTCCTTCGACACCGGCATCAACCGCGTGATCTACCAGATCCCGCTCGTCGACGTGACGAACTTCAACGGGCTGGAGGCGCTGGACAGCCAGACCTACCAGGTGGGCCCCAATTCCGGCAGCTACTTTCTGTGGGACGCGGGCGACGGGCCCACGGGCGACCTGCTGAGCTACGCGCTGGAGGAATCCGCCACCGACGTGGCCGGCGAGCTGACCAGCCTGATCCAGACGCAGCGGGCCTACTCCTCGAACGCCAAGGTCATTCAGACCGTCGACGAGATGCTGCAGGAAACCACCAACATCAAGCGATAGAGGCGGCGGGCGCCCGGGGACAATGCCATGAGCATAGGAAACACCATCGCCGCGGCGCTGAGCGGATTGAACGTCGCATCGCGGCGGGCTGAGGTCGTCGCCTCCAATGTCGCGAACGCGATGACAGAGGGATACGGCCGGCGCTCGCTGGCGGTGTCCAGCCATGGTCTTGGCGGTGTCCGTGTCGAAGGGGTGCACCGCCAGGTCGATGCGGGCCTGATCGCCGCGCGCCGGCTGGCCGACGCGGATCTCGAAGCCGGTCGCTTCGCGGCGGATCACCTCGGCCGGATCGAGCTCATGGTCGGGCGGATCGGAGAGGACGGAGGGCTCGCCGGTCGTCTGGCGGAGGTGGAAGCCTCTCTCGTCGCGGCCGCGGCGGATCCCGCCTCCGAGATCCGGCTGACCCGCGTGACCGATGCCCTGGGCGCACTGTCGGACACTCTCAACAGCGCCTCGGACGGCATCCAGTCCCTGCGGTCGGATCTCGACGGGACGATCGCGGAGCAGGTCGCGGCGCTCAACGGGGCGCTCGTACGGGTCGAACGGCTGAACGTGACCATCGCGGAGTCGGCGCACAGCGGAGTCGATCCGTCCGCCCTGATGGACCAGCGACAGCAGGCGGTGGACAGCATCGCCGCCCTCGTCCCGATCCGTGAGATCGACCGCGGAGGAGGCGAGATCGCCCTGATGTCGGTTGCCGGGCAGATGCTTCTCGACGGGCGCGCCTATCGGTTCGATTTCGCGCCGGCCACCTATGTCACGGCCGACATGACCCTTGCCTCCGGCGCGCTGTCGGGCCTGTCAGTCAACGGTTTAGCCATCGCGGGCGACGGGGTCGGACGTCTGGTCGGCGGCCGTCTCGGGCAGGCTTTCGCCCTGCGCGACGCCGTTCTGCCTGCTGCCCAGGACAGCCTCGACCCTCTGGCCCGCGACCTCATCGAGCGGCTCTCCGGACCGGCCGATCCGACGCTTGGTCCCGGAATGTCCGGTCTGATGACCGACGCGGGAACCGGCCTCGCGCCCGGACACCTTCCCGGTCTGGCGGGGCGCATTGCGCTCAACGCGGCCGTCGATCCCGCGCGCGGCGGCGCAGCCCGGCTGCTCCGCGACGGCCTGGCTTCCGCTGGGCCGGGCCCGGCGGGCAGCGCCGTACAACTCGAGCGCTGGACCGACGCCCTGCGCGAGGCACTGCCCCTCGCCTCCGGCGGACAGGCCCGCTCCGCCGCCGGCCATGCCGCCTCGACACTTGCGGAAATCGGAGCCGCGCGCGTTTCGGCAGAGCGGGACACGGCCTTTCATGGCGCGCGCCGCGACACGCTCAGGAACGCCGAGCTGAGCGGCGGCGTGGATACGGACGTCGAGCTGCAGAGCCTTCTGCAGATCGAGCAGGCCTACGCCGCCAACGCCCAGGTTCTCAGGACCGTCGACTCCCTGATCCGCATTCTGCTGGAGTTCTGATCCATGCCCACACTCACCACCGGAGACCTCTCGCGCCATTTCCTTGCGGGGACCCGCACCCGGCAGATCAAGGCGGAGCTTCAGACTCTCCATCAGGAACTGGGCACCGGACGCGTGGCGGACACCGCGCGCCACCTGGGCGCCGATACAGGGCGGCTCCTGCACATGGACCATCGCTTGGCTGCAATCGACAGCCACGTCGGCGCCAATCGTCTGACCGCCGACCGGCTTGCCCACATGCAGATCAGCCTCGACGCGATGGAGAGCCGGCGCAGCGGACTCGCCGATCACGCCCTGTCGCTTCCCGCGTCGGTCTCCGACGTCCAGCTAGACGGCTTCGCGGATGCGGCGAGGACCGGGTTCTCCGCGATGGTCGCGGATCTCGGGGTCTCCCTTGCCGGTCGCCGTCTGTTCGGCGGCGCAGCTTCCGACGGGCCGGTCCTCGCGAGCCCGGATGCGATCCTGGCGGAGCTTCGCGGCGCGGTATCCGGCGCGGCCACGGCCGATCAGGTCGCGGCCCGGATCAGCGACTGGTTCGCTGCGCCCGGCGGCGGGTTCGAGACCATGGGCTATCTCGGCGCCACCGGAGCAGCGGAGACCCAGAGGCTCGGCGACGGCAGCGTGGCCATCGTTTCCGTTCGCGCGGACAGTGCGGAACTGCGCGACGTCCTCGCGGCGGCGGCCCTGGCCGCCATCCTCGACGGCGGGCCGCCCGGCCTCCCGGGCGAAGAACGCGGCGCGCTGGCCCGCCTCAGCGGTCTTGCGCTTCTGTCGGCGGCCGCTCCTTTCGCCGAGAGCCGGGGGCGTCTCGGACGCGCCGAACAGGCGGTGGAAACGGCGACGGTCCGGCTGCAGTCGGAACGGACATCGTTGCTCATGCAGCGGAACGACATGGTGGCCTCCGATCCGTTCGCGACAGCGACTCGCCTCGAGGCTGTCCGGACCCAGCTTCAGATCACCTTCGAGGTCACCGCCCGCCTCGCGGGCCTGAGCTTCGCGGACTACATCCGATGACGCGGCTGCTCCATCTGGTCATCGCGCTCGTCCTGTCGGCCACCGCCGCCGCGGCCATGCCGGTCCGGCTCAAGGATCTGGTGGAGTTCGACGGCGTCCGGTCGAACGATCTCGTCGGCTACGGCCTCGTCGTCGGTCTGAACGGGACCGGCGACGGCCTGCGCAATTCGCCATTCACCGAAGAGATCCTGACCAACATTCTCGAGCGGCTCGGAGTGAATATCACCGGCGAACAGGTCCGTCCGCGTAACGTCGCCGCGGTTCTGGTGACCGCAAGCCTGCCGCCGTTCGCCCGCGCCGGAAGCCCCGTGGACGTGACCGTCTCGGCCATCGGCGATGCGAGCTCATTGCTCGGAGGGACCCTGGTGATGACTCCCCTCAACGCCGCGGACGGGCAGATCTATGTGGTGGCCCAGGGCACGATCATCGCCGGCGGAGCGGTGGTCGAGGGCGCGGCAGCGCAGGTCACGCAGGGGGTGCCGACCTCCGGGGTCATTCCCTCCGGCGGCACGGTGGAGCGGGAGGTCGCCTTCGAGTTCGCGGGCCTGACGACGTTGCGGCTCGCGCTCCGGACGCCGGATTTCACCACGGCCGCCCGAATCGAACATGCGATCAACGCCACCTTCGGCGGCCCGGTCGCGCTGATGCTCGATGCCGGGACGGTCGAACTCGACATCCTGCGGACCGGCTTGCCCTCTCCCGCCCATGCGCTCGGTCACGTGGAGAACATCATGGTCGAACCCGAACGCCGGGCTCGCGTCGTGGTGGATCAGCATTCCGGAACGATCGTCATGGGAGAAGATGTCCGCATCAGCCGCGTGGCCGTCAGCCAGGGCAACCTGACCCTGCGGATCGAGGAGGCCCCTCTCGTCGTCCAGCCGAACCCGTTCTCGCCCGGCGAAACCGTCATCGTGCCGCGCACGGGCGTGGCGATCGAGGAGGAACCGGGCATAGGTTTGGCCGAGGTCCGGGGCGGCGCGTCCCTGTCCGAGGTCGTCGCCGGGTTGAACGCCCTCGGTGTCTCGCCAAGAGACATGATCGACATCCTCAAGAGCATCAAGGCCGCCGGCGCGCTGCACGCGGAGTTCATCGTTCGCTGAGCGACGGCGGTTGCGCCGGGGCCCCGCGCCGTCGGACGCGACCTCTGGAGCTGCCACCGCGCGACCGGATCAGCCTCCGCCCCGGGGGGGCCGGTTCCGGCGCAGACACGCGGCACGGCGCGCCCCCGACATGCGGAGGGTCCGGCGTCGGGAAGACCGCAGCGGCTTCAGATCGCCAGGGGCAGGATCCGGCTCCGGGACAGAGGCCCGAAGTTTGACCGTGCCAAGGCGAGCGTGATCCGCTGTCAGGGCCAATCCGATCAGGGCTAGATCTCAACGCGCCTCGACGGTCCGGACGTGCGGCCGGCTGGCCTGACCGTCGGCGTCAAGGGTGCAGCCGTTTCGTGACGGACCCGACAGGGCGCGGGACACGGGTCTTCGGCAGCGACAAGTCGTGGCGCCGGTGCGACCTGGCGTCCCGGGATCAGAGGTAGCCTCTGACGAGCGCTTCGGAGAGCAGGCTCCAGCCGTCGGCGACGACGAAGAAGGCCAGCTTGAAAGGTAGAGAGACAATCGCCGGCGGGACCATCATCATGCCCATGGACATCAGGATCGCCGCGACCACGAGGTCGATGATCAGGAAGGGCAGAAAGACAAGGAACCCGATCTGGAAAGCCAGTGCGATCTCGCTCAGGAGGAACGCCGGCACAAGGACGGACAGCGGTTCCTCGCCCGCGACGGCCGGCGCGAGGTCCGGGCGCAGGCCCGCGAGACGCTCGTAGGTTGCCGGATCTATCCGCCCGGCCATGAAGGCTCGGAACGGGTCCAGCACGGCAGGGAACGCCTGCTCCAGGGTCAGCCGTCCGTTGATCAGCGGGTCGATCCCCGCCGTCCAGGCCTCCCGGACGACGGGCTCCATGACGAAGTAGGTCAGAAACAGGGCGAGGGTCACAATCAGCATGTTTGGCGGGGATTGCTGCAAGCCGATGGCCTGCCGCAGGATGGCCAGAACGGTGACGATGAACGGAAAGCAGGTGACCATGATCGCGAGGCCCGGCACCAGGCTCAGAAGGGTGATCAGGACGAAGAGCTGAACCGCCCGCGTCGTGAGCGAGCCATCGTCTCCGAAGTCGATCGAGACATCCTGTGCTGCGACCGGGGCCCCCGCAAGGCACAGGGCCAGGACGATCAGGACGATACGCGCCATGCGGTCAGAGCAGGCTGTCGCGGATCTGGGCGACTTCCGTGAGGCGGACCGCCAGTTGCCCCGGCTCTCCGCCGTCAAGCTCCTGCAGCTCGCCCCGCGCGATCAGGCGATTCCCGATGAAGAGTTCCACCGGATCGTCGATCTTGCGATCGAGGGGCAAGACGGCGTTCTCGGTGAGGTCCATCAGATCGCGGACCGAGGGACGTGCCCGACCGACCGTGATGGTGATCTCGATCGGGACCTCTCTCAGCAGGTTCGGCGCGGGGCCGCGAGTGGACGTCTCATCCATGGCGATCTCTCCGGGGTTCTTCGACAAAGAGAGCGGCCAGCGCCCCCTGCAGGTCTTCCACGAGCCTGTCGATGTCGAGCATGGTTTCGCGCTCGGACGAGCGGATCAGCACTTCGCCCGGGCCGAGCCCGGGGTTGGCCTCGATCAGGACGGGGTTCCCGGCCTGTCTCGCTGCCACGGCGCGGACGATTTCCGCGACCTCCGGTGCCACGAGAAGGGCAACGGGCACCCGTGTGTCGGCCTCGGCGGCCTCGATCAGGGCCTCGGCCACATAGGGGGCAAGGCTCGCCTGGGCGGCACGGGGCAGAAGCTTGCCGGTCACGGCGGCGAAGAGCGGGCGCAGGGCCGCGAGGACATGCGCCCTCGCCTCGGCGCCGGTGAACGTCAGGTCCGCAAACCGGTCCGCAAGGACAGCAGTCAGCCTTGCCCGGGTGGTGTCGGCCTCTGCAAGGCCCGTCTCCCGGCCCGCACGGAAGCCCTCTTCGTAGCCGGGGAGGCTCTCGACCGGCAGATCTTCGGCGCTCTGCCCTGAAGGGCGACGGTCGAAATCCTCGAGCGTCAGAGCCTGACCGGTCACGCCACATCCTCCCGCCGAGGCTCGTCGACCCAGTTCTGGAGGATGCGCAGGGCTTCGTCTTCGCGCTCCTCGATCAACTGGCGAAGCCGGGCCACGGGCTCCTGCGGCACGGGGCGATCCACGGGATCATCAGCGGCGCCGGTCCGAACCGGGTCCGGGGAGTCTTGCTGCAGGGTTGCCGCTACGGCTGAAGGTATCGCCGCGGGGAGGGCGGCGACGCGCCGCTCCGATCCGGGGTCCGGCAGATCCATGGTCAGCGCAGGCGGAGCCACGGGGCGCGGAGCCGCCCGCGACGAGAGAATCGGGCGGATGACGAAGAGCCCGAGGATCAGAGCAACGAGGGCGAGGATGCCGAGCTGGACGAGGCCCATCACGTCGAGGTCCATCCCGGCCACGGCAGCGGGGCCGGCCTCGCTGCCCGTCTCGGGAAGCGGCTCGAATGCCATGGAGCGCAGGGTGATGACGTCGCCCCGTGCCTCGTCGTAGCCGACGGCGGAGGCCACGAGGTCCCTGAGGTCGGCAAGTTCCTCCTCGGACCGGGGCGTCGCCGGGTCGGTCCCTGACGCGGCCACGGCATTGACCATTACCGCAACGGTTATGCGGCGGATCGCGCCCGGTCCCCTCGTGATTTCGCGTTGTGTCTCGGACACTTCGAAGTTCGTCAGCTCCCGGGTCTCGGACGTCTGGCTGGTCGTCTCCCCGTCCTGACCGGCATCCCCGTCGGGCAGGTTGGAGGCCACGGTCACAGCCCCGCGATTGTCCGAAGATGTTCCGCTCCGCTCCTCGATCTCGGTCGAGATCGCGACACGGCCTTCCGGATCGAACCGCCGTTCCACGATCTGTTCGCGGTCGGTTCCTGTCTCGATCGACAGTTCCACGACCGCGTTGCCCGGACCGACCCGGGCTGCGAGCAGGCGTTCCACCCGCGCGCGCATCTCGGCCTCCCGGTCCGACGGGCTGCCCGGAGCACCCGTCTCGCCGGTCTGGCCCACGAGATTCCCCTCGCCGTCGATGACGGCCACGTCCTCGGGCGACAGACCGGGGACCGCCGAGGCCACGAGGAAGCGAAACGCCCGGGCCCGGTCGGGATGAACCGGCGAGACCGCGTCTACCGTCACGGATGCGGTGGACCGTTCCGCCCTCTGGAAACCGCGGGTCGCGGCCGTCGAGATATGCACCCGCGCGGAGCGCACGTCCGCGCTGGCCTGGATCGTCCGCGCCAGTTCCCCTTCCTTCGCGCGCCAGTAGGCGGCGTCGAACATCTGGGAGGTCGTCCCGAACCCGTTCAGGGAATCGAGAAGTTCGTACCCTTGCGGTCCATTCGCCGGCAGTCCCTGTCCCGCTAGGGTCATTCGCAGCAGGTCGCGGGTGGCCGCCTCGACCATGATCGCCCCCGACCGCACCTCATAGGCGGCTCCGGCTTGATCCAGCGCGGCCAAGACCTCTCCCGCTGCGGCGGGATCGAGCCCCGCATAGAGGAGCGCCATCTCCCGGGAGGTGCCGGACCGCCCGATCGCCAGCACCGCGCCGAAGACGGCCAGCGCCGCAACGACGACGATCGCTTTTCGCTGCATGTCCAGACCGGACCAGACCGAACCGAGACCCTCCAACGCGCACCTCCAACCCCGCCGCACCTTCTGCGCGGCTGGGTCATCCCTGCACGATCACACTTAACAATCGGTTAGCTCTTGGCGGGTTATGAAGGCCGGGAAACTGAGGGCCGCAAAGCATGTCCGATACCATCGCCGACGCAACGCAGGAACCTTCCGAGGGGCCGCCCCGGCGCAGGATCCTGCCGCTGATCCTCGGGCTGATTCTCGCAGTCGCCGGCGCCGGTGGGGGATTCTTCGCAGCGCGCTCCGGGATGCTGCCGTTCTCTGGCGGCGCGGGTGATCCGGCCTCCCGGGAGCAGATGTTACCCCTGGCGCCGGTAGCCTTCGTGGCGCTCGATCCACTCGTGATCGCCCTTCCGGGTGCGCAGAACCGGCAGCATCTCCGTTTCACGGCGCAGCTCGAGGTTCCTCCCGATCAGGTCGCCGCCGTCGAGATGATCCGACCGCGAATCGTCGACGTGCTGAACGGCTATCTCCGGGCGGTGGACCTGACCGATCTCGAGGATCCCAGCGCTCTTATCCGGCTCCGGGCCCAGATGCTGCGGCGCATCCAGGTCGTCGCGGGCGAGGGTCGCGTGAACGATCTGCTCATCATGGAATTCGTCCTGAACTGAGAGGCTGCATGAACCTGATTGCCGATATCCTGCTCGTCGCCGGCGCGCTCGGCGCAGGTCTCTACTGCCATGTGCTCGCCGGGCGGCTGCGCCGGTTCACCGACCTGGAGAGGGGGGTCGGCGGCGCCGTTGCCGTTCTGTCGGCGCAGATCGACGACCTGACCCGCGCCGTCGCCCTCGCCCGGGCCGAGGCTCAGGCCCGGGGCATGTCGCTGGCCGACCAGACCGAACGGGCGGAGACTGCCGGCAAGAGGCTGGAGCTGCTCGTCGCGGCCCTGCACGATCTGCCGGCACCTGCTGCGCCCGCGGATGCGCCGCAGCGGGAACCGCTGACGGCGCGCCATCCGTTCTTCGTCCGGCGCCCGGCAGAGGGGGCCGGGCAATGAAGGCTGGGTCCGCCCGCCGGGGCGTCCTCGTGGTTCTCTCGACACTCCTCGTGGGGTCCGGCCTCCTGCGCGTCGGCGGCCAGGCAGGCCACGTTCTCGCCGCCAGCGGCGACCTCGCCGTGACCGAGACCCCGGAGTCGGACTGCCTGCCGAGAGAGGAAATCTCCGCGATTCTCGTCGCGCTCGACGACCGGGAGCGTCGGGTTGCGGATCGGGAACTCGCGCTTGCGGACCGGATGCAGGCTCTCCGGGTCGCGGAAGCCCAGGCCGTCGCCCGGATCGGGGAGCTGGAACAGGCGGAGGCCGACCTCGCCGCGACGATCGCACAGGTCGAGAGCGCCGCGGAAACCGACCTCGACCGGCTGGTCACGGTCTACGAAAACATGCGGCCGGCCGACGCCTCCGCGCTGTTCGCGACAATGTCTCCGGAGTTCGCCGCAGGTTTCATCGGCCGGATGCGGCCCGAGGCCGCGGCGGACATCCTGACGGGACTTGACCCGGCGAATGCCTATTCCATCAGCGTCATCCTTGCCGGTCGCAATGCGAACGCCCCCGACGAGTGACATTGACCCGTCCTTAACCCGCGGTCGCTAGCCAGAGCGGGAAACGGAGCGGACTCAATGGTCGTCATCGTCGGAATCGTCATCATCTTCGTCATGGTCTTCGGCGGGTATCTTCTCGCCGGCGGCAAGATGGGCATCATCCTGAAGGCCCTTCCGTTCGAGATGATCATGATCGGCGGTGCCGCCCTCGGCGCCTTCGTGATCGCCAACGACATGGGGGCAATTCGACAGACGCTTCGGGACATCGGCAAGGTGTTCCGCGGGCCGAACTGGAAACATGAGGATTACCGCGACCTGCTGTGCCTTCTCTTCGAACTGATCCGTGTCGCGCGGAACGCGCCGGTCGAACTCGAGGAACACATCGAGGCGCCCGAGACCTCGCGCATCTTCAGCCGCTATCCCCGGATTCTCGCGGACGGCGAGGCGGTGCAACTGATCTGCGACACGCTCCGGTCGGCGTCGATGAACTACGACGACCCGCATCAGGTGGAGGAGGTTCTCGAGAAACGGATCGAGGCATCGCTGGAGCACAAGCTGCATTCCGCCCACGCGCTCCAGACCACCGCCGACGCCCTCCCGGCGCTCGGGATCGTCGCGGCCGTCCTCGGCGTCATCAAGACGATGGCGTCGATCGACCAGCCGCCGGAGATCCTCGGCAAGCTGATCGGCGGCGCCCTTGTGGGGACGTTTCTCGGCGTCTTCCTGTCCTACGGGATCGTCGGACCCTTCTCGAACAAGGTCCGCACCGTGATCGAGGAGGATCATCACTTCTACCGGCTGATCCGAGAGGTGCTCGTCGCGAATCTCTACCAGCATGCGGCGAACATCTGCATCGAGGTGGGGCGGCAGAACACCCCCGGCCACCACAGGCCGAGCTACTCCGAACTCGAGGATGCGCTCAAGGCCGTGAAGCAGGGGGCCGCGTGATGCGCGTGTCGGCCGTCATCCTTGCCGGTCTGCTGGTTTCGGGCTCGGCGGTTGCCCAGACCGTCCCGGTCCGCAGTGGCTGGCAGGCGCAGTTCACGAGGCTCGTGCTAACGGTACCCGAGGGCATCGGCTGGCAGCTCGGTCGGTCCGGGGCGGACTACCTGCTGGTTCTGGAGGATCGGGCGCTGATCTACGATCTCGACGGTGTCTTCGACCGCATTCCAGGGACGCGCCTCGCCGGTCTCGACGGGGCTGCGGGCACCCTGCGCATCACTCTCGCCTGCGACTGCCATGCCACGGCGTTTCTCTGGCGTCCGGACCGGCTGGTGATCGATCTGGTGGACGGTCCTCCGCCGGAGGGATCCCCCCATGAAACCGCGGTCGATCCGCCCGGGGACGAGGCCGACGAAACGACCGCAGCCGCCGGATCCCGCGCGGCCGCAATCGCCTTGCCGCCTCCTGCGGAGTCGGACCCCTTCGGATACGACGCGCTGATGCCGGATCCCTTCCGGATCCGGACCGAGGAGTCCGAGCGGTTGAGCGCCGCCGAAGAAGCGCTGATCCGGAGCATAGCGAGAGCGGCGAGCCAAGGCCTGCTGACGACCGCGGCTGACGCCGCGGTGACGCCTCCGCTTCCCGATTCGCCCCGCCCGGCCCAACCGGACCCGTCTGCCGAAACTCCTGCTCCGCATGAAGAAAGACAGCCGGGCATCGCCGCGCGGACAGCGATTGACCGCGATCTCGGCGAGGCCGATCCGTTCTCCGCCACGGATGACCGGACGGACGCGGCCTGCCTGCCCCAGTCCTTTTTCGCCTTCGACACATGGGGCGACGCGACGCCCTTTCATGCCCAACTGTCGGAGGCGCGCCGCTCTCTGGTCGGCGAATTCGACCGCCTTGCCGCCGATTCGGCCGCGGATCTGGCAAGGACCTACCTCTATTTCGGCTTCGGAACAGAGGCGCTCGGCGCGCTTGCCCTCATCGATGCGCCGTCGGAAGAACATGCGGTTCTCGCCGAACTCTCCCGTCTCGTCGACGATCTGCCCGGCACGACGGGCCTTTTCGCCGAACAGATCGGCTGCCGGACGCCCGCAGCCCTCTGGGCCCTCCTCGGACGCGCGGCCATACCCGCCCGCCCGGAGGTCGACCGGAATGGCGTGCTTCAGTATTTCAAGACCCTGCCTGCCCCGGTCCAGGGACAGGTCGCAGGACGGTTGGCGCCACTTTTCCTCGACGCCGGCGACGAGGATGCCGCCGCCATCCTCCTGGACCGCGCGGCGCGGTCTCCTGCCACGGATCCCGAGGACGTCATGCTGGCCGTGGCCGACCTCGCCATGCATTACGGCGACCCCGAAAGCTCCTTGCAGGAGATGATCGACACGGCCCGCAATGACGGGAGAACCGGGCCCGAGATGCTGCTCCGCATCTTCGAACTCTCGGCCGAGACCGGAACCCTGGTTCCCCGCGATCTTCTCGATCTGGCCAGCGTGCTGCGGTTCGAGCATCGAGGGCAGCCCGTGGTCGCCGATCTCGCGGCCGCGGAAATCCGTACCCACCTGCTCGCCGGCGATCACGACAGGGCGCTTGCCACGATCGAGGACGAACGCAAGCGGCTTCCGGCGGACAGGTTGGAGGGGCTGCTTTCCGAAACGCTCGTCGCCATGGCGCAGGATCTCGACGACGTCGGCTTCCTTGAGCGAGTTCTTCCGGACACGCCTCGGCCGCTGACGGCCGAAGCGGAGAATGCCGTCGCGCGACGATTGATCGATCTCGGGCTGGTCTCCCAGGCGGCGCAGGTGATGCTGACCGCACCCGTCCGTGCAGCCGCGCAGGAACGGCGGTACCTTAGGGCGGAGATCGCCCTTGCGCTCGGAGAGTTCGCCCGGGTCGATGACCTGCTTGCCGCGATGACCGACGCCCGCGCAACGGATCTGCGCGCCGCTGCCCTTTCGGCCGGCGGTGACTACACCGAAGCCTATGCCGTGGGCGCGGAGGCGATGTCCGCCGCGGATGCCGCATGGCGGGCCGGAGCCTGGAGCCGCCTAGCCGTTTCCCCGGATCCGGAGCTCAGCCGGCTGTCCGTTCTCGTCATCGACAGGGCGGAACCTGATCCGGTCGAACCGACCCCGGGCGCAGGACCCGCGGCAGAGGCCTTCGAAGAACCTCCGACGATCGCGGGAGGCCGCGCGCTCCTGGCCGAGAGCGCAGAGGCGCGAGAGCTTCTCGACACGATCATCGCGCGCTTTCCCGCCCCTGCTGACGATCCCCGACAGTGATTCTTCGACAAATGAACCTTCTCCCGTCAGGTGCCGAGTCCTCCACGCATCAAGGGATCGACGGTCGATGAGTGCTGCCTCGCCGATGCCATGCACCCGACCGGTATGGCGGCCGTCGACATGATCGTCGTCCGGTCTCTCTTCCAGCCGACGATCCTGCTGGCCCTCGCCCTGATGGCGATCATCGTCATGATGATCCTGCCGATGCCGGCCTGGGTTCTCGACCTGGGGCTCGCGGCCTCCTTCGCCTTGGCCATCCTGATCTTCACGGTGACCCTCTTCATCGACAGACCGCTGGATTTCTCTGCCTTCCCGACCGTCCTCCTGGCGTCGCTGATGCTGCGGCTGTCGCTGAACGTCTCCTCGACGAAGCTCATCATCGGCGAGGGTCACACCGGAACCGGCGCCGCAGGCGACGTGATCGAGGGCTTCGCCAGCTTCGTCATGGGCGGCAGCGTCTTTCTCGGTCTGGTCGTCTTCTGCGTGCTTCTGATCGTCAACTTCGTCGTGATCAACAAGGGCGCCACGAGGATGGCCGAGGTAGGCGCAAGGTTCGCGCTGGACGGCATGCCCGGGAAACAGCTCGCAATCGACAGCGACATGAACGCCGGGGCGATCGACCATGCCGAGGCCAAACGCCGCCGGGAGACGGAACAGGCGGAAACCACCTTCTTCGGCTCGCTCGACGGCGCCTCGAAATTCGTCAAGGGCGACGCCATCGCGGGTCTGCTGATCACGGTCCTGAACCTCGTGATGGGGCTCGTCATGGGAACCGCCGTGCATGGCATGCCCCTCGGCCAGGCCTTCGAGACCTACGCGATCCTGACCGTGGGCGACGGGCTCGTGAACCAGATCCCGGCCGTGATCATTTCCATCGCCGCAGCGCTGCTTCTGGCGCGCGGGGGCGCGTCCGGCGCCATGGATCTCGCGCTGGCCGGCCAGCTCGGCCGGCATCCGGCGGCGCTCGCCACCGTGGGGCTGCTGATGGCGCTGTTTGCCCTCGTTCCCGGGTTGCCGGCCGGGCCATTCCTCCTCGGGGCCGGCGTGCTGCTCGGGTGCGCGGCTCAGGTGGCCCGAAACCGGTCCCGGGACCGACGCGGCGAGACACGCACGACCGAAGCGGCGGAGGCGCCGATGTCCCGGTCACTGGGTGACATGCTCGATCTCGACGACATCCATGTCGAATTCGCGCCGGATCTCGTCGACATGGTTCTCGACCCGGGGACGGGACTCGATGCCCGGATCGCCAACATGCGGAGCCATGTCGCCACCGGCTTTGGGATGTTGCTTCCGGAGATCCGACTTACCGACAATCCTGCCCTGCGCCCCGGAGACTACGCGATCCGGGTGCATGGGGTGGAGCAGGCCCGGGCGAGCCTGCGGCCGGACCAGGCACTGGCATTGCTCCCCGGTTCCGGCGCGGTGGAGATACCGGGCGAAGACGTCGCGGAACCGGTATATGGCGCGCCCGCTCGCTGGATCGATCCGGCGCAGCAGGAGATCGCTGCGATCCAGGGGCTGACGGTGGTCAACCCGCCGGAAATTCTCGCAACTCACCTCCTCGAGACCATCAAGTCAAATTTTCCACGCCTGATGACGCACAAGTCGCTGCGGCGCCTGCTCGACGAACTGACGAACCTCTCCGACCGTCAGCGGGCCGAGGCCAACCGCCGGATGCTGGACGAACTGATCCCGGACAAGGTCCCGGTTGATGTCCTCCTGGCCGTGCTCAGGTTGCTTCTGGAGGAGCGGGTCTCGATCAGAAACCTGCCGCTCATCGTGGAGGCGATCGCCGAGGGACGACAGCTCCATGCGACTGTCGAAGGTATCGCCGAGCATGTCCGGCAGAGGCTCGGCTTCCAGCTCGTCGCCGAGTATCGCCGTGCCGACGGGACCATCCCCCTCGTCCAGCTGGCGCCGGAGTGGGAGGAGACCTTCGCCGCACATCAACTGGGCGGTGACCGCGGCGGCGGCGACGTCGCGCTGCCACCGGAGGCCTTCAACCGCCTCGCCGCGGCGATCGCGGAGACCTGTTCCAGGGCGGGAGAAGCTGGCGGATTCCCGGCGGTCGTCACCTCCCTCAGGCGGCGCAGGTTCATCCGGACCGTCCTTGCCGCAAAGGGCATTCCGAACCCGGTCCTTTCGTTCGAGGAGATCGGACTCGATGCCCGCCCCGCTCTGGTCGGGCTGGTTCCGGCATGATCTCGACCCTGTCCGAACTTCTGCCCGTCGCCGGGGACGCGTTCTCCACTGCCATTTGGGTGTTTCTGCGGGTGGGGGGAATGATCGCCGCTCTTCCCGCCTTCGGCGAGCAATCGGTTCCGCTCCGCGTCCGGCTCGCGATGGCCTTCGCCTTCACCCTGCTGGTCGCCCCGGCAGTCCCGGCCGGCGCCAGCTTTGTCGCACCGCCCGGACCGGCCGCCGTGCTGAGCGAGACGCTGGTCGGGCTGGCGTTCGGGCTTTTCATCCGGTTCTTCGTCTTCGCCCTGCAGATCGCGGGGACGATCGCGGCGCAATCGACCTCGCTGAGCCAGATTCTCGGCGCCCAGGCCGGCATCGATCCGCTGCCGGCGATGGGCCATGTGCTGGTGATCGGGGGCATCGCGCTCGCGACCATCCTCGGTCTTCATGTGGCCGCTGCGGAATACATCATCCGCAGCTACGACCTCGTGCCGGTCGGCACCCTCCCCGACCCCGCCCGGCTCGCAGACGTCGGGGTTGCGGAGACCGCACGCAGCTTCAGCCTGGCATTCGTACTGTCCGCGCCGTTTCTTGTGGCGTCGCTGCTCTACAATCTCACGCTCGGGGTCATCAACAGGGCGATGCCTCAGCTCATGGTCTCGTTCGTCGGCGCACCGGCAATCACGGCGGGTGGACTTGCCCTGCTCGCGCTGGCCGCCGCGCCTCTGCTCCAGCTCTGGAGCGGCGCGCTCTTCACCTTTCTCGAGTCACCCTTCGGCCCGCTGCCATGAGCGGGGCGGACGAGAGCGAGAAGTCTTTCGAGCCGACGCCGAAGAAGCTCGAGGACGCGCGCAAAAAGGGGGAGGTGGCGAAATCGGCCGATCTCGCGACAGCCGCTGCCTATGGCGGGTTCCTGCTGGCTTCACTTGCCGTGGGCGCCCCGGTCGTTCAGCAACTGGCGACCTTCCTCATGACGCTTCTAGCCGGGCCCGACCGGCTTGCGCTCGAGGTGTTCGGGACGGGCGGGCCGCTTCAGAGGGAACTGATGGTCGCGGTCGCGGCGGGAAGCTGGCCATGGTTCCTGTTTCCCGCAGTTGCGGCAATCCTGGCGTTCCTCGCCCAGCGCGCCGTCGTCTTTGCCCCGTCGAAACTGGTCCCCAAGCTCTCCCGTATCTCGCCGATCGAGAGCGCCAGGCAGAAATTCGGTCGCGCGGGGCTCTTCGAATTCTTCAAGAGCTTCCTGAAGCTGGTGATCTACTCGGTCGTTCTGGGCGTCTACCTGGCGTCCCGCCTGCCGCGGATCATGACGACCATGCAGCTCGCCCCGAAACAGGTCGCAGCTGAACTCGGACATCTCTCGCTCGGGCTCTTGGGCATCGTGCTCGTCGTGTCGGTGGTCCTCGGCGTCCTCGACGCGGTGTTCCAGCATGCCGAGCATATTCGGAAGAACCGGATGAGCCGACAGGAACTGACGGACGAGTTGAAGCAGTCCGAAGGCGACCCGATGATGAAGCATCAGCGTCGGGAGAAGGCAATCGGGGTCGCAATGCAGAAGATGCTGACCGATGTGCCGCGCGCCGATGTCGTCATCGTCAATCCGACCCACTTTGCCGTGGCTCTCAAATGGGATCGCCGTTCGCCCGGCGCCCCGGTCTGCGTCGCCAAGGGCGTCGACGAGATCGCTCTGCGCATCCGCGAGATCGCGGCAGCCGAGGGTATCCCTGTCCGGTCCGATCCGCCCACGGCCCGCGCGCTTCATGCCGAGGTCGAGGTTGGACAGGAGATCAGTCCGACACACTACCGGGCCGTGGCCGCGGCGATCCGCTTCGCCGAGCATCTTCGCGGCAAGGCGCGCGGCAAATGAGGACGGATCGCGAGAAGATCGCAGCGCTGCGCCGTATTGTGGATGCCGCTTGGCAGGTGGAGCAGTCCCGCACCGCGCGGATCGCGTCTGAGGAGGCCGCCTTGCGGAACCGGATCGACGCGCTCTCGGCCTGCAGGCAGGACCGTCTGCAGGATCTGACCCGTGGTCCCGATGCGGCCCGGCTCGCCGGCGCGGATCCGTTGTGGGAAAGCTGGATCGACGGCAGGCGCTCGGACCTGCTCACGGAGCTTGCCCGGCTCCTTGCGCAAAAGGACCGGGCCCAGCGCCGCCTGGCCCGCGCCTTCGGCCGCAGGGAGGCCGCGACCGGGATCGCCCACGGGAACGCCCCGCAATCCGGGCGACCGGATCAGCCCTGAACGTCCTGCCGCACGATGTCGATGATCAGCACGTCGATGATCCGCTCGCCGAGCACGTCCTGAGCCGACTCCCGCAGTCCCGATCTCAGGACGCGCATGTTCGACGAGGAGGTGAAGTTTCCGCTGAACCCGCCGATATTCGCATGGTCGAACAGGACCTGCAGGAACGCGTCGCGCAGTTTCGGCTCGCGGCTGAAGACCGTTTCGCGGCTTCCTGACGTCACCTCGAGGCTCAGCGACAGCACCACGAGCGCCTCGACCCGCGCCTCGTCGACCACGGGGACGACGAACTGATTGTTGAGCCGGACGTACTCCTGGCCTTCGATCTCCTCGCCGCCGTCGGCGTCGGGCACCGCCGCGGCGGGGGTGACATCGGCGGTCTCCGGTGCCCCGGCGTCCTCCACGCCGGGTCCCGGAGGCATGAGAAACAGTCCTGCGCCGACGCCGGCGCCGGAGCCAAGGAGCAGCATGACGGCAGGGAGCAGCAGGCTCTTCATACGTGGCGCTCAGAACGGAAGCAGCGCATCGACGACCTGCTGGCCATAGCGCGGCTGCTGGACATCGCTGATCTGGCCTCGCCCGCCATAGGAGATCCGGGCGGAGGCAATCTTGTCATAGGAAATCTCGTTCTGGCGGGTAATGTCCGCAGGCCGCACGAAGCCCGACACGAGAAGCTCGCGCAGCTCGAAATTCACGCGCACTTCCTGCTGGCCCGCGATCGCCAGAACCCCGTTTGGCATGACGTCGAGGATCGTCGCCGCGACCCGCAGCTCAAGGCGCTCGTTCCGGCTGACCGAACCGTCCCCGTCAGAGGCGCTGGCACTGGTCACCGATACCGCGTTCGCCATGCTCGCTCCCTCCGGCAGGCGCTGGTCCAGGCGTTGCGGGATGCCGAGAAGCTGCGGCAGAGCGAGGGACTCGGACCCGGAGCGCGACCGGCTGGTGGAGTTCGATATCTCGGCCCGATCGTCGATCTCGATGACCACCGTGAGGATGTCGCCCCGCTGCATCGCGCGCCTGTCGCCCAGAAGAGACCCCCGTTCCCCGGTCCAGAGCGACGCGTCCTGCAGCGGCGCGCGGACAGGGGCGGTCTCGTCCCTCAGCGGCAGGGCATAGGTCAGCATGGCGGTATGGTCCCGGGTGGCGTTGACCGGCGTGATCTCGGGCGCCTGACCCACATCGGCCAGCCGGCTGCATCCCGCCAGGAGGGCCGTGGCCAGGAAGGCGACCAGAAGGAGACGCATCGGGAATTCCTCAGTGAGAGACATGCGCGGCGCCATCGGGCCCGATCCGGGCCGACACAGTCGTGCGCGATGCGAGGTTCATCACACGGACCAGTTCGCCGGCCCCGGCGCGATCAAGAGCCCGACCCTCGGTCGTGATGGTCAGGCCCGAGGTCGAATAGATGAGCGGAACGAGAGCGTTGCGTTCCACAAGCGCCGGCGGTCCCACGTCTCCGGCGCGCACGGGCCGGCCGGCATAGAGCGCGACGCGCGCCTCCTGCCCGATCAGGAGATCGGGGTCGGAGACCCCTCCCGGAACCTGCACCGCCTGAATGACCAGATCGCCCGGCATCAGGATTTCTTGCGGCCGGATCGTCCGCGTCGCGACGAGCGTCTCGGCAAGAGCGGGAGCGGCAAGGAGGGACAGACACAGGGCCAGTCGCATCAGCGCACCTGCACCATGGCGCCCAGCATCTGGTCGGCGGCCGTGATGACCTTTGAATTGAGCTCGTAGCCGCGCTGCGCCTCGATCAGGTCCGTCACCTCGCGCACGGCATCAACGGAACTGTCCTCCAGAAAGCCTTGCCGAAGAAAGCCGAGTCCGTCCTGGCCCGGCGTCGTCACGTTCGACGGGCCCGAGGCCTCGGTCTCGAGAAAGAGGTTCGATCCGATCGCCTCGAGGCCGCGGGGGTTGGTGAACCCGGCGAGGGTGAACTGGCCGAGGCTCTCGGGCTCGATCCGGTCCGAGAAATAGGCGAAAATCTCGCCCTCGGCGTTGATAGAGATGGACCGAGCGTCGCGGGGGATGGTGATCTCCGGCACCACGGCATGGCCATCCGCCGTGACGATCAGCCCGTCGCCGGACCGTTTCAGGCCGCCGTCGCGGGTGTAGGCGGCGCGGCCGTCGGGCAGGGTGACTTCGAGATAGCCCGATCCTTCGATCGCGATGTCGAGATCGCCCCCGGTTTCGGACAGCGCGCCCTGCCCGAGGAGCATGGAGACAGAGGTGGCGCGCACACCGAGACCGAGTTGCACGCCGGTGGGCAGGATCGTCCCGTCCGACGCGTTGATCGTGCCGGGCCGCGCAAGCTGCTGGTAATGCAGGTCCGCAAATTCCGCGCGGCGGGGGTTGTAGCCCGTCGTGTTCATGTTCGCGAGGTTGTTCGAGATGACCTCGACCCGCATCTGCTGGGCGGACATGCCGGCGGCGGCGATCTGGAGGGCGCGCATGGGAAATCCTTCCTAGCGGGTGACGGAACTGATGGCGGAGAGAAGACGGTCGTGCTCGTTCTGCAGGAAGGACTGGCCGAGCTCGTAGGCGCGCTGCACCTCGATCATTCGGGCCAGCTCGATCACCGGGTCCACGTTCGCGCTTTCGAGAAAGCCTTGCAGGACCCGTGCCTCGAGCGCCGGAACCGTCCCGCCGTCCGCGCGGAACCGGACTCCGTCCTCCCTGACGAGGTCGGCGGGGGTTATCGGCAGCACGAGGCCGATCTGCCCGAGCGGCAGGCCATCGGCGCTGATCGTGCCGTCCGCGGCCACCGCGATCGGCCCGGTCCCCTGCGGCACGAAGAGCGGCGCGCCGCCCGCATCGAGGACCGGGTATCCCTCCGGTGTCACGAGGTCGCCCTCGGCACTGGTCTGGAAATGGCCCGCCCGGGTCAGCCTCTCTCCGCCCGGCGCGAGGACGAGAAAGAACCCCTCGCCCTCGATCGCCAGGTCCAGTGTCCCGCCCGTCTGCTCGAGTGGCCCCTGGCCGAGGTCGGTGGTGCGTCCGGCGGCGCGCGTCATCGACAGGCTCTCGTGGCCGGAGCCGAGGCCGCGGACATATTCCGAGAAGGTCACGCCCTCGGCCCGGTATCCGCCGGTGGAGGCGTTGGCGATGTTGTTGGCGACAATTCGCATTTCGGCCAGCAGGCCGGATTGCCGGGTCAGGGTCGCGTAGCCGGCATTGTCCATCTCACGATCCTCCTGTGATGAGGGGGATCAGCGTCCCGCGGAAGAAGGCAGAGAGCGACTGGGACATGAACCCCATGCTGACCCAGAAGACGACGACGATAGCCCCGAGCTTCGGCACAAAGGTCAGCGTCATTTCCTGGATCGAGGTGAGCGCCTGGAAGAGGCCGACGACGAGGCCGGCGAACAAGGCCACAGCGAGGATCGGAAGCGAGATCGCGAAGGCGGTCCAGAGACCTTCGCGCATGACGTCATAGAAGGCGCTTTCGGTCAGCATCAAACGGGCATCCTCAGGATTTCCTGGTAGGCTTCGACCACCCGATCGCGCACCGCCACCGCCGTCTCCAGGGCGAGCTCCGTCTGCGTCAACGCCTGAACGAGGGTGTGCGGATCCGCCCCGTTCGTCATGGCGGACATCGCGGCGGCCTCGCCCTGGCGCAGGGTCTCGGCGAAATCGGCGGCAGCGCCGGCGAGCGGGCTGCCCGCGGCGCCGTCGAGTGGCGCAGTCACGGGTCGGCTTGCCTCGTACTGTCGGGCGACGAGGGAGGTATCGAGCTTCATCGGGGTCTCCTATCGGCGCAGAAGGTCCATGAGGGACGTGGACATCTGTCGTATCTGTTCGAACATCTTGAGGTTGGCTTCGTAGCTGCGCTGGGCCTCGCGGGAGTCCGCGATCTCGATCAGCAGATCGACATTGCTGCCGCGGTAGATCCCGTCGTCTCCGGCCAGCGGGTGTGCCGGGTCGAAGATCTCCGCAAGCTCGGAGCGATCGAGCCGGACTGGCCCGGGTGTCACGCCGCCGGTCGGCCTGCCGGCCTCCATCTCCGCCTCGAATGACACTGTCTTGCGGCGGTACCCGGGGGTATCGGCGTTGGCGATGTTCTCGGAAACGTGGCGGAGGCGGGCGGATTGCGCCTGCATGCCGCTCGCCACGATGTCGAGGGCGGTGCTGAAGTCGTTCATGACGGCTCCTACCTGCGGCCCAGGGAAAGGCGCAGGATTTCCATTGACTTGCGATAGATCGTCAGGGCGCGAGCATGCTCTCGCGCGACCTCGACGGCGTGCAGCATCTCCTGCTCGAGAGACACGGCATTGCCGTTCGGGGCGGGTTCCGTGTTCCGGGTAGCAGACCCGCCTGCAGCAGCGTCGGTGGGATCCAGATGGCCGGGGCGCGTGCTGCGCATCGCCGTCGCCGACAGCTTGCCATGGACCTCCACGAAGGGGGCGATCTGCCGCGCCCGGTAGCCGGGCGTGTCGGCGTTCGCGATGTTCTGCGCCACAACCGCCTGTCTCTGGCCGGCGTGGCGTGCCATTGCGGCGGCTGTCTGGAATACGTCCAGGGTCTGGTGCATCGGGGCTTCTCCCTCGATTGGCTTCAATCAAGCCTTAAGCCTGATTCCTTAAGAAGGGGTGTGTCGGAACAAACTGGGTACACTTTGGATGGACGACGAACTGATGGCGCGGATCACGGAGCGGGTCGGCGACCTGAGGGTCAGGCACCTGCTCGGCCGGGTCGCGGCGGTCCGCGGTCCCGTTCTCGACGTGGCCGGTTTCGGGACAGGTGTGCGGCTGGGCGATCCGGTGTCGCTCCCCTCGCTCGGCGACCGGCGCGGGGAGGTCATCGGCCTCATGCCCGATATGGCGGTCGTCCTGCTCGAAGGGGGCACGGACGGTGTCAGCCTGCGCACGCCGGTGCGGCTCGACCCGCCGGTGCGGTTCGCGCCGGGCGCGCACTGGCTCGGGCGGGTCATCGACCCGGACGGCCGGCCGCTCGACGGGCGCCCCCTGTTGCCCGGCCTCGGACGACGATCCCGCGACCAGCCGCCGCCTCCCCCCCATGACCGGCGCCCGCTGGGTACGCGGCTTGCCACCGGCCTCGCCGTCTTCGATACGTTCCTGCCCATCGTGCGCGGTCAGCGCATCGGCCTGTTCGCCGGGTCGGGCGTCGGCAAGTCGACGCTCCTGGGGGATCTCGCCCGGTGGGTCGAGGCCGATGTAACCGTAATCGCGCTGGTCGGGGAGCGGGGGCGCGAGCTGCGCCATTTCGTCGAAGGGGTTCTGGGGCCCGTGGGTATGGCGAGGGCCGTCGTCGTCAGCGCGACCTCCGATTCCGCGCCGCAGCTGCGGCGCGCCTGCGCCCCGGCGGCGATGACGGTGGCGGAGCATTTCCGGGACGAAGGCAGGCAGGTCCTGCTCCTTGTCGACAGCGTCACACGCTTCGCCGAGGCGCATCGCGAACTCGCACTTGCCCGGGGGGAGGCGGCATCGCTGCGGGGGTTTCCCCCGTCGACGGCGCCGGCCATCGCCGGCCTTTGTGAACGCGCCGGTCCGGGAACCGGAGAGGCCGGCGACATCACGGCGGTCTTCACCGTGCTCGTTGCGGGTTCCGACATGGAGGAACCCGTGGCGGACATGCTGAGAGGGGTTCTCGACGGGCACGTGGTGCTCGACCGCACCATAGCGGAACGCGGGCGGTTTCCGGCGGTCGATGTCCTGAGATCCGTCTCGCGGTCGCTTCCCGATGCCGCGAACCCGCAGGAGAACCTGCTTCTGACAGAGGCGCGCCGGATGCTCGGCCTTTATGACCGGTCCGAACTCATGATCCAGTCCGGTCTTTACACCCCAGGGAGCGACGAACGGCTCGACGCCGCAATCGCCTGTCAGGCCGAACTCGAGCGCTTTCTCGCGCGCCGCTCGCCTCGGGGTCCGGAGGAGAGCTTCGCCGCGCTCCGCCGCGTGCTGGCCCAGCGGCCCCCGGTCCGGGACGACGGTGTCAGCCGAAGCGGGCCGCCCCCTGCAAGAGTATGAGGGCAGTCGCGTTGGGCGAGGCTGACTGCGACGCGAGGGATTCGGACCGCACCATGAAGAGCCGGACGACCCTCTCCCTGATATCGGGGGCTGCGAAGTCCGCGGGATCGTCGGTGCCGAGGACGCTCCGCGCCCGCTGTCGGAACTGGTCAAGCTGCTGATCGAGGTCGATCCGCCCGAATCCGGGACCGAATCCCAGCGCCGTCTCGAAGACCCGGCGCAGGGGCGGATCTCCCATCAGGGCGAACCACCGGGCACGGGTTCCTTCCGTGGAGGCCAGAAGATCCGCGAGACCCGAGTCGAGGTTCAGGGCAAGGCGCAGATCGTTGTTCTGCTCGCCCACCGCGCGCGCGAACGCGCGACTTTCGTAGCGCGAGATGAGGGTGTCGGCGAAGCCGCTGAACTGGGTCCGGCCCGCGCCCCCGAGATCGCCGAACCCCATCGCCCGCGAGAAGACCTCGTACCGGGTATCTCCGAGGCGTCTGGCAAAGGCGCTCCCGGACAGCGTGCCTTCGGCGAGGATCTTCCGGATGAAGGCCCGGTTGCCAACGTCTGCCTCGAGGCCGAACGCGCCCAGGGCCACTTCGAGCAGCCGCCGGTCGGCCATGAAGTCGTCCACCGAGGAGATCCGACCCAGCGCGGTTCGGACATGGTCCGTCAGGCGCGCGACCGGAGCGCTCTCGGCAAATGCGGACTTCTGCGTGTCGAGGGTGCGATCGAGAAAGCGCCAACCGGCATAGCCTCCTAGCGGGACGACGGGCCGAAAGGTCATCGTGTTTCACCGGACAGGCCGAAAAGGCGCTCCTCGCGTGGCAGCAGGCCGCGAAGACGCTTCAGGGCCCGGTAGAAATCCGCCGCCGCCACCGCTTCCGTAGCGGCCGTCAGGGTGGCGCGGCTGTCCTCGTCGCGCAGGACCTGGCTCAGCTGCTCGATGCCTTGCATGATCTGATGTCCCGCGTCGTCCTCGGAGACATCGCCGGAGAGCACGAGCTGGGCGATGTAGCAGACCCGGCGGACCGGAGTGTTGGCTTCGTCCGGCCGGATGGCATCCCTCAGGCGCAGGATGTTGGCCTTGGGCGTGAGGATCGACAATCTCGATCGACGATCCCCGTTCTCGATCACCGCGCCGTTGACGAGGACCCGTTCCCGCGGTCCGAGCTTCAGAACGAGGCAGGTCATCGCGGAGCCTCGGCGCGGTTCAGGCCGCGCATGATGGCCGTGTTGATGTCGATGAGAACGCTCGCGTCTGCCTGTCCCCGCAAAACCCGCCGGCTGTGCAATGTCACGCATTCGAAGAGGTGGAATATCCTGCCTCGAAGGTCCGCTGGCAGAGCGTTGGTCTGATCGGCCACCTCGGCGGCGAGATGTGCCCAGACGCGCCGGTTCTCGAGCAGGGCCATGGCGAGGCGCGGAAGATCCTGCGGTGTGGCGGCTGCCGCGGCGAGCTTCGCCGTGATCTGCGAGAAGAGCTGCAGTTCTGCATCCCGTCCTGTCAGGATCGGCGAAGTGGTGGGCGCATAGGCGCGCCGGGCCCGGTCGATGACGTTCACGTCGGAGTCCTTTCGGGACTGGATCGGTGCGGCGGCTTCGGCCGCGGGGGATCAGGTCTCGGAATGGGGAAGGCGCGGTGACGTCTTCCCCCCGTCCTCAACGGAACAGCGACAGGATCGACTGCGGTGCCTGGTTCGCGATCGAAAGCGCCTGGGTCCCGAGCTGCTGCTGGACCTGCAGCGCCTGGAGTCTGGCGGAGGCTTCCTCCATGTCGGCGTCCACCAGGCTTCCGATGCCCGACTTGAGCGTATCGGTCAGCTTGGAGATGAACTCCGACTGGGTCTCGATCCGCCCCTGGATCGAGCCGAATGCCGCGGCCGACTCGATCGCCGTATCGATCCACGTCTCGATATTGGCGAGGGCGGATGCGACGCCCGCATCCGTGGTCACGTCGATCTTGTCGACGCCCACGAGTCCGCCGGTGGCCGTTCCGCCCGCCGCTCCCGTGGTCGTCAGGCTCAGCGCGGTGCCGTCGTTGTCGATCTGGAGGCGCCATTGACCCGTGGCGGGATCCTGACTCACGCGGGTTTCGATATTCGTCAGACCCGCCCCGTCGATCACGGTCTTCAGACCCCTCGCGACATCCTCCATGCTCTCGCCGCGACCGGCCACATAGTCGTAGTTCTGGCCGCCGATCGTCACGCGGTAGCCATCGCCGTTCTGGACGGCGGCTGCGGCGGAGAAGGCGATCTCGGACGCACGGCTCTGGATCGTTCCGCTGCTGGCGGTGGCCGGCGCGGAGGTCACGCCGTTGGACTGGATGGCGAAAGTCGCGCCGCCGCCCGAGGTCGTGCCCGTGTTGATCTCCACGTCGTCGAACTTTGATGTCGAGCTGATGGTGAGCACGGCGGCCGCCGAGGTCGCGGTGATCCCTTCGATCCCCGCCGCATTGATGGCCGCCTGGAAACCCGCGGCGATCTCATCGACCGTTCCGGTCGCGTCGGTGGTATAGTTCACCGTCGTGCCCGCGATCTGCATCGTATAGGTCTGCGCGTTGCCAGCCGTGCCTGCAACGGTGATGGCGGCCAGGTTCGCACCGTTGGAGAAGGCCCCGCCGGTCCCGTTCGCGGCAAGGTTGCCGCCGAGGGTGGTCGTGGCATTCGCGGTGAGGGGCGTCCCGGTCCCGAACGCACCTGCGTCGAAGGTCAGATCCTGACGCCCCACGGCGATCTGCGAGGCGGTGACGGAACCGTCAGGCGCCCGGTCGAGCGACGAAAGGACATTGACGTTGTCGGTACCGGACAGGAGGCTGAGACCGTTGAACTGGGCCGCCCCTACGACCGAGGAGATCTGGTCGGAGAGCGCCTTGATGTCGGCCTGCAGCTTCTCTCGGTCGACGTTCTGTTCCTGCGCCCCGACGATCTTCTCCTTCATCTGGGTCAGAAGGTCGGTCGTGGTCTCCGCCGCGGTGCGGGCCACGGCCACGGTCGATTCGCCGAGAGCGAGCGATTCCGAGATCGCCTTGAACCCCTTCACGTCGGATTCCATGACTTTGGAAATCGCCCAGACGGCGGAATTGTCCTTTGCCGAGCCGATCGCCTTGCCGGTGGAGATAAGGTTCTGGGTATCGGTCAGGTTGCGGTTGATCGACTTCAGGGTCTGAAGGGCGACCATTGCGCCGTTGTTTGTCAGAATGCTGGACATCGTGACTATCGTCCTTTCCGGCCGGCATTTGCCCGGCCATCGGTTGAGGATGCGCCGCGCGCTTCAGCCGCGGCGGAGATCGCCATTCTGACGGGGACCAGCCGGACGCTTCGGTCCGGCGGGCCGCACTCTCGCGAATGCAGGGCGATCTAGACATCTCAAGCGTCAAGGAAGGGCTAACGCCGGCGCGCGCGATGACCGGAGTTTGGCTCGTGTTTTAGGCTTTGCGTTCGAAGACGTGGCGCGTGTCCGCAGCGACGTCGGCCTTGTGCCCGCGGGAATCGTAGGTGGTCAGCCGCGACCGAACCTGTCGCACGTCTCGCAGGCGGGCGCGTGCAGTGGCAATCCCGTCGAGCGAGGCCGCGAGAAGCGCGTGGACCCGCTGCGCCTCCTCCCGGATCTGGTCCAGTGCCTCCTTCGGCACTTCCGCCACCCGCAACCGCTCGAGCGCCGCCCGTTTGCATGCGGTCAGAGCTGCCACGGCGCCGAGGTCGCCGGCCAGCAGAGCGCGGCGTTCTTCGACGAGGAGACGCTCAAGTGCGGCAATCGCGTCAGTCATCCGCTCGCTCCTTCAGGCTCCGGAAGATCGATTCGGCGAGGCCGATGCCCCCGGCTTCCGCCATGACCATGGCCTGCCGCCGTGTCAGAAAGGAGGAGAACTGATCCTCGCCCGCGCCGCCGCCGCCAAGCCCCTCCCGGGTTTTCCCGAGGCCGGCGGCGGACAGCATTTCCGCAAGAAAGGCGCCTTCCAGTTCCTTGGCGGCATGGCGCAGCCTGGCGTCGTGCGGGGAAATTGCAGGGACGGGTCCGGTCGGTGTGATGTCGGTCATGTGAGGTCCGATGCAGAGGATTTTCCCCAACATGACCGGTCGGCGGTAAAGATCGGGTAAGCAATTGCCGCGAAACTGTCTCCGAAGCCTCTGGCCCGGAGATCCGATGCAGACGACCCTGTCCCCTGCTCATGTGGCACCGCACGCCGCCGTCCATATGGCGTCGGCTCCCTCACAGACCTTGTTGAAAGGCGACTTCGCCCGCTTCATGGACCGGCAGGCCGTTTCTGTCGTCCCCAGCGTCACCCCATCATCGGCCGAGACAGGAGAGGACCCCGCGCCGGTCGCCGCAAGATCGGGGAGGCCTGAGGGCGAGGTAGAGCCTGCCCTGCCAACGACTACGCGGCTCGGCGGTGACGCGCCATTGCTTGCTTCGTCGATCACTGTCGATGAGGACGCCGCCGCCGAACCGGAGCCAGAGGTTCCGCGAGAGACACCACCGGGCTCGGCCGGATCGGATATGCGGTGGCCCGGCAGTGGCGGTTCATGGGTCGCGCCGGATACCGCCCGACCCATCGACGACGGCCTTGAGCCCGGTGCGGAGGTCGACGACCGACAAGACCGGCATGAAGCGGGGTCCCCCCGGCCGGACGGCGGCACGGCGCTACGGCGGCCAACCAGGCCGACGCGCGCGACCGGAGCGTTTCCGGCCACGGACTCACTGACGCTTCTCGCGGGAACGCCGGCACGAAAGGCCGGGGAGCCCGCCGTTCCAACCAATCCGGTTGGCGAACGACATCCGGAGACACGACCCTCCCCGGTCGCCACCGGCGCGACGCGAGCAACGACCGTCGAGGACGTAGTCGGGATCGCCCGCTCGCTTGACCGGCGAGCGACCCACGCGCCCGCCGCTCCTCCGCCCCGCACGGCGGCAGCCGTTGAGCCTGTTCTCCTCCCGGTCGCAGCGCCGGGAGCAACACGACCTGCGGCGAGCCACACGCCTGCCTCGGCCGCTGCCCCTGAGGCCGCGTCCGCCTTGCTCTCCGCGGCGTCCACCTCCCCAACGACCATGACGGGCGGCACGAGCGACGACGTTCCGTTCCGGGCAACCCCGGCGCCGGTCCCCCGGGAGGCCGCCCGGCCGGATCAGCGTAAGACCGCGAAGCACGGCACGACGACTCAAGGAGCGGGTGCAGTCCCTCCCCAGTCTGCGCCTCCCCCGTCGGTGACGGCGTCCGTCACCGGGGCTGCAAGTCTCCCGCCGGGAGAGGGAGGGAAGCAGAGTGCACTTGCTCCGCAAGCAGAGCTGCTCTCGGCTGGACCTGTCGCGCCGGACCCGGCGCCCGGCGCGGCCGCGACACGGGCGAGCCTGGCACCGGCCGTGCAGGCCGCCCCGCTCGTGCAGCAGCTGACGACGGTGATTCAGGCTTCCTCGCCCGGAGTCACGGAGATCAGGCTCGACCCAGTCGAGCTCGGTCGGGTAATCCTGACCCTCACGAGCGGCGAGTCGGGACTGACCGTCGTGGTCAACGCCGATCGGCCGGAGACAGCAGACCTGGTCCGCCGGCATCTCGAGAGCCTGTCGGCCGAACTCAGGCAGATCGGCTATGGAGCCGTCAGCTACAGCTTCACCAACTCGGGGTCCGGTTCGGGGCCCGACCGCGGACAGGCGGCGGAACGGGCAGACGCCGGCGGGTCGGAGCCCGCGCCGGAGCAGACCGGCCGCACAAGCACCGACAGAAGGGTCGCCGGCACGGCCGACGGTACCCTCGATATCAGGATATGAGGCGAGACCATGACAACAGCCGCGACCCCGAACACTGCCGTCCAGCAGGCGTTCTCCAATTCCGCCAGGAGCACCGTCGCCGAGGCGGCTGCAAGCTCCGGCGGGGTGCGCAGGGCGGTGATCGGATCGGACTTCGATACGTTCCTGAAGATGCTGACGGTGCAGATGGAGAACCAGGACCCTCTCAACCCTACCGATTCCTCCGAATATGCTGTCCAGCTCGCCACTTTCTCCGGCGTCGAGCAGCAGGTGCGCACGAACGAGCTTCTGGCGACGATCGTCGATCGCGCCTCGGGCGGTCTCGGAGAGATTGCCGGGTGGGTTGGCCGACAGGCCCGAGTGGTCGCTCCGGTCGAGGTAGGTGTGGCGGGCGTAACGGTCGCCGCGGAGCCGGTCCCCTTTTCAGACCGCGCTACACTGACTGTCAGAAGCGCGACCGGTCAGCTGGTCGCGTCCGAGGCGTTTCCGCCGACCGGGGGCGAGGTCCACTGGACGCCTCCCGCGGGGCTCTCGATTCCGCCCGGACCCCTCAGTTTCGAGGTCGAGAGCTTCGCCGCGGACGTGTCGCTCGGTTCCGAACTTGCGGCTGTCTACGCCGACATCAGGGAGGTCCGGCTGGATCGCGGCACGCCCAGCCTGGTCCTTGCCGGCGGCACGGTTGTCCCGGCCGATTCTGTAACGGCCCTGCGCGAGCGCCCCCGGTGAAGGAGGGCGCCGCGATCCCGCCGGGGCTTGCCTACCGCGGCGAAGCCCCTGGCCGGATGCGGTGAAGAACCGTAACCGCCCGATTGAAGCCGCCTGCCTGATTGCGGGGTTCCGAGCTAAGACACGTGCATAACGACGTCGTTAGCGACGTGTCTTATCGGAAGGTGCCATGCTGGGCGAGGTTTTGGGTGTCGAACG
>NZ_ML119084.1 GCF_003789055.1 Histidinibacterium lentulum
GACATCCTCGCCCGGATCGGCGACCACAAGATCAACCGCCTCGACGACCTGCTGCCGTGGAACTGGGTGCCGCTCACTCAGGAGGACAAGGCCGTCGCCTGAGCTGCGGTCCTAACCGGCCGGTTACTGTCGGGGGACAGCGGTGACAGGAGCTCGAGCCGAGCGTTGCCAAGGTCGAACTGCACCAGCCTCACGCCCTGATCCGGTTTTTCGAGAACCGGGCCGGGTGACACCGCAAGGCGGTTCTGAAAGAGCGTCATCGCGGCTTCCAGATCCGGAACCGCGATGCCGACATGAGACAGGCCCACGATGGACATCAGCGCGATCTCCCGCTCCCGGAAGCAATCTGAGGCGACTTGCGCAGCACCTCGTCCGTATGCTCACCGAAGGTGGGCGGCGGGCGTCGGATGCCTGGCGGCGTACGCGACATCGAGAACGCTGGGCCGAGAAGCGAGAGCTCTCCAGCGCTCGGGTGGAGGATGGACCGGACCATGTCCAACGCGGCGCTCTGCGGGTCGGCCAGGGCCGCGCCCACGTCTCGCACGGCTCCACAGGGAATTGACGCCTCCCGGAGAATGTCGATCCAGTCCTCGACGCGGCGTGATACGATCACATCCGCAACCAGGCGATCGACGGTCTCCCGGTTCTCGACGCGCTGCGCGTTGGTGGCCATGGTCGGCTCCCGGCTCCAGTCGGGGTGCCCCGCGATGTCAGCAAACCGCGCGAACTGCTTGTCGTTGCCGATCGCAAGGGCAAGCTGGCCGTCGCTGGCAGCGTAGGTTCGATACGGGACGATGTTGGGATGACCATTGCCGTATCGGCCGGGCGGCTTGCCGGAGACCAGATAGTTCGAGGCCACATTCGCCAGAAGGGACAGGCCGGACTGGTACAGCGACACGGTCGCCTTCTGGCCTTGCCCGGACACGCTTCGCTCGTGGAGCGCTCCGAGCACCGCGATAGCGGCATAGAGACCGGTGGTGATGTCGACCATCGCAATGCCATGCTTGGTCGGGGCGCCCTCGGGGTCGCCCGTGATGCTCATGAGCCCGGTTTCGGCCTGCAGGACGAAGTCATATCCCGGTAGGTGCGATTTCGGGCCGGTCGGGCCGTAGCCCGTGATGGAGCAGTGGACGACGTGCGGGACCTCCCGTTCGAACCAGCTGTCGTCGAACCCCCACTTCGAGAGGGTGCCCAACTTGTAGTTCTCCACAAGAACATCGCAGTCACGGATCAGCGCTTCGAGCTCGATCCGGTCGTGATCCGTCGAGAGATCGAGCACGATACTGCGCTTGTTGCGGTTCACTCCGAGGAAGTAGGCGGCCTCGTCGCCGGCGTGGGGTGGCCCCCAGCCTCGGGTCTCGTCGCCGGACGGCGGCTCAACCTTCAAGACCTCGGCTCCCATGTCGCCGAGGATCATCGTGCACAGCGGTCCGGCGAGAACCCGCGTCAGATCCAGCACCTTCACTCCCTCGAGCGCGCTCATGTCGTGTCTCCTGAAAAGCTCCTGAAGGCTGTGGCGATTGCTGCAGAGGGCGGGTCGATCAGGTCGACGCGGTCCGCCTTCCGAACCGGCCAGCCCACATGTTCGACCGCGGCATCCTCCTCGATATCGGCGTAGTGGCCGACGAGGGTCATCTCGCCGTCCGGAAAACCGAATAGCGCTCGGTCCGTTGCGACGGCCTTGGGGCCATTTCCAAGACCAGTCGCTTCGCTCCGTCCTGCGACGTGTCCCGGGCTGGTGACGAAATCCACCTGGTTCACGAACCTCCTTGGTTCATGGGGCATCAGGATCAGGACGTCCCGCGCCAGTGCGGCAATGTCGTGTGCACCGCCAGAGCCGGGCAACCGCAGCTTCGGGGCCGAAGGATCCCCGATCACCGTGCTGTTAAGGTTGCCCAGCCGGTCGACCTGGGCACCCGATAGAAGTCCGATGTCGATCTCGCCCCGCTGGAGGGTTGCGAAGACGTCGAGCATGGAGCCGACCATCAGAGCACCGGCTGCCACGGAGGGTGAACCTGTCGAGAGCGGGAGCCTGGGCGGGTCGGCGCCCATGACACCGGATTCGAAGATCATGTCGATGTTCGCCGCGTGACTGCGACGGGCGAGCATTGCCGCACTGCACGGGGCACCGATGCCGACGAAGACACGGCACTCGTCGGGAATGAGCCTCGCTGCCATCCAGGCGAGACGCAGCGTCCGGTCGGTGGCCGAGGGGCTCATGCCGGAACTCCGGCTCCGCGCGCGCCGGACCGCAGGGCCGTCGGCACGAAGCGTGAGACGTAGCTCGCATGATCGGGGCATGCATGGATCGTCTCTTCGAGGAAGGTCCGAAGCTGTGCAACGTCGCGGGAGAGTTCGTCGAAGGCCATGTAGGCGTCGTCGTCCCGATCGTAGAGGCCGGTCATGTAGGAGGGGTGCGCACCGAGCGGTGTATGGCACACCGCGGCCACGCGGGCCGCCGGCAAGATGGTTCGGTCAGCCGTACGGCGTATTTCGGCCGGATCGACGATCTCCTCGACCGTGCAGACGATCCGCCTGGCGGCATTGGCACCCTCTAGGGTGTCGCCAGCAATCCCGAAGAGCTGCACGTTGCCGGCCTTGTCCGCGCGGTGGGCGTGAACGATCGCCACGTCCGGCGTCAGTGCGGAGACCGCGGTCATCTGCTCCCCGGTGAAGGGACAGAGCACCGGCTTGTGGGATCCTGGAGCCTGATTGGCGATCTCTCCGAGACCCAGCGACCGGGTGGGCAAGAAGGGGATCCCGAGAGCGCCCGCATGAAGGCGCAGGAGAAGCCCGAAATTACTCGTCTCCTCGATCTCGACGGAGCCATCGGCCACGGCCCGACGAAGAACATGGCTGATGCCGATGCCAGGATTGCCGAGCCAGCCGAAGATCGCTCCCTTCACGCAACCGCTCGCATGAAGGACGTCGAACAGGATGTCGGCACCGGTCCGGCAGAGGACGAGATCGCTCAGCCCCTGCCGGGCGATCTCGCGGGCAATCGCGAATGGTACTCCCTGGCCGAACCCGCCGACGAAGACGAGATCTCCATCGCGCACGTTCTGCCGGACCGCCTCCGGCAGTCCGACAAGCTTTGAGGATCCGTCCGAAGACACGCGTCAGGCCGACTTCGTCTGGTTGCGATCGTTGTAGAAGTCGTCGAGGTAGGTATCGAGCGCCTCCTTGTTGCGCCGTCGGAACTGCTGGAAGTCCGGTTTGCGCTTCTCGAGGAAGGCGTTCATGCCTTCGAGGCATTCCTCGGTCCCCCAGACGTTCGCCAGTAGCTCCATGCCCTGCTGCCAGGAGGCGTAGAGTTCGTCGGACTCGCTGTTGAGCGACTTCTTGGTCGCCCGGATCGTCTGGCTGCTGTGACCCTTGATCCGCTCACACCATGCCAGCGTTTCCTCGCGCAGCTTGGCCTTCGGGACGCACTTGTTGATGAGGCCCACGCTGACGGCCTCCTCTGCGGGGAACGTGCGGGCCAGAAAGATCATCTCGCGAGCGAGCCGCTCTCCGATGATCCGGGGAATGTACTGGGTCGCACCAACCGTCGGACAGGCGCCGACCTTTGCGCCGGTCTGGCCGAATACGGCATCCTCGGACGCGATCACGAGGTCGCACCACAGCGCCAGCTCGTGCCCTCCCCCCATGCACCAGCCGTTCACCATGGCGATCACGGGGATCGGAAGCCCGCGGATCGTCATCGCGAGACCGAGCATCCGGTCGTTCCACATATGGGCGTTGGCCCGGTTGAGCTTCATCATCGCCCCGAAATCGCCGCCGGCTGAGAAGGCATGGTCGCCAGCGCCCGTGACGACCGCGCATGCGATGGTCGGGTCCATGCGTGTTGCCGACAGGGCAGAAATCATTTCGTCGAGCGTCTGCTCGCGGAATGCATTGCGCACCTGGGGCCGGTTGATCGTGACCCAGGCCACGCCATCCTGAACTTCGTAGGTGATATCGCGGAATTTATCCGCACGGGCGGCGGCGACGCCTGGACTGATCTCGACGGTCACGGTGGTCCTCCATGTTTTCCAAGCCAGATTGGTGCAGTCGATGCCATGAGACAAACACCGTGTTTCTATGGTCGCGATGCCTCATCGGCATTGCCCGAGACATGGGTCGTCTCAGACCGCGTCGAGGGCCATGGCGAGGCCCTGACCCACGCCGATGCACATGGTCACAAGCGCCCGTCGGCGGCGTCCATGATGAAGCTCCAGCGCCGCAGTACCGGCCAGGCGGGCGCCAGACATGCCGAGAGGATGCCCCAGGGAAATAGCGCCTCCGTTCGGGTTCACCGCTTCGCCGTCAGCGGGAATGTCCAGATCGCGCAGCACGGCGAGAGCCTGGCTCGCAAAGGCTTCGTTCAACTCCACAAGGTCGAAGTCCTGAGGCGTGCGACCGAGGCGATGACAGAGCTTGCGGCTGGCGGGAACGGGTCCGATGCCCATGAGCCGCGGCGCGACCCCCGCCGCGGCTCCTCCTGCGATCCGCGCGATGGGCGTCAGCCCGTGGCGTCGTGCAGCCTCTTCGGAGGCGACGATCAGAACCGCTGCACCATCGTTCACCCCGGAGGAATTGCCCGCAGTCACGGTGCCATTCTTCCGGAACGGGGTGGGAAGTGCGGAGAGGGCCGACAGGCTGGTCTCGCGCGGATGTTCGTCCCGGTCCACCTTTAGCGGATCGCCTTTCCGCTGCGGGACCTCGACCGGAACGATTTCCTGTCTCAACCGGCCGGATTTCATCGCCGCCGCGGTCTTCTCCTGGCTTCGCAGGGCGAACGCGTCCTGATCGGCCCGGGAAATTGCGTAGGTCTCTGCAACGTTTTCCGCTGTCTCCGGCATGGAGTCCGTACCATGGGCTGCCTTGATGGCTGGATTCATCAGGCGCCAGCCGATGGTCGTGTCATGTATTTCGGCCTGCCTCGAGTAGGCCGACGGTGCCTTCGGCACCACGAAGGGCGCTCGGCTCATCGACTCGACACCGCCGGCAAGCATCAGCTCCGCTTCGCCGGCCCAGATTGCGTGGGCCGCGATGAGTACCGCGTCGAGGCCGGACGCACAAAGGCGATTGACGGTCGTACCCGGTACGCTCTCGGGCAATCCGGCGAGGAGAAGGCTCATCCGCGCCACGTTTCGATTGTCCTCGCCTGCCTGGTTGGCGTTCCCGAGGACAACATCGTCGATCTGGGCAGGATCAAGGTCCGGCGTCTGGCGCAGAAGGCTCGCGATCAAATGGGCCGCGAGATCATCGGGCCTGACGGAAGCCAGAGCTCCGCCGTAGCGGCCGATCGGCGTTCGAAGATAGCCGCAAATGAATGCGTCGGGTCTGTCGGGCATGGAATGCACTTCAGGTCGCGATCGCGACCGGCTGGCCCGTCCGTACCGACTCCTCGATCGCCAAGGTCACGGCAAGATTGGTCCGGGCTTGTTCGGCAGACGTGTGAACCGGGGACCGCCGGCCGCTCGCCAGACCGTCGAGCCAGGCACGGGTCTCGTTGGCCAAGGGCCCCCAGAAATCCCCGACCGCCCAGTCGCCTGCTGTGTTGCTCCCGAGGAATGCCATGTTCACGGCGTGGTCCGGAACGTAGGCATGGGGCACGCCGACGTCGGAGAAGATCATGTGATCGAGGTGGTCGTCATCGACCATCATTGCCCCCTCACGTCCCAGGATCTCGACCCTGTCGGATTGCCCGAGGGTCGGATACCGCTCGGGAAGGGCGTAGCTGATACCCAAGGAGAAGATCGCCCCGTCCCGCAGCGTGACGATGACCCAGGTCAGGTCATCGGCGCCGAAACCTGCATCTGCGAAGACCCCCTTCTTTCCTCGTGCGACAACCTCGACCGGGGGATTGCCCTCCGTGAACCAGCACATCAGGTCGACGTAGTAGGTCAGCACGTCCACCACGGGCGTGGCATGGGGGTCGCGCTTGAGGATCGAGAAGGCCTGCGCTCGTGAGTTGTAGACTCGCGCCATCCCACCGGTGATCACGCCCAGCCGGCCGTGGTTCAGCTGCTCCTTGCTCCGCAGGAAGCATTCCTTGAAGCGGCGGCTGTAGCCGACACGCAGATCGCCACCGGTCTCGGCAAGCGCCGCGAGTATCCTATCTGCGTCTTCCAGCGACATCGCGATGGGCTTCTCGACGAGAACGGGCTTTCCCAGTTCCAGCGCCTTCAGCACCGGTGCGACGTGATCGTCCTCGGGCGTCGACACGATGACCGCGTGGACGTCCTCCCGGGCGATCAGGTCGTCGTTTGATCCGGTGGCGAAATCGCCATTCACGCGCGCCCGCAGCGCCTCCGCCCTCTCGGGGTCCTTGTCGGAGACGCCGAGAAACCCGACCCCGGGATGACGGGAGGCCATCTCTGCCCGCAGCGCGCCGATGCGGCCCGAGCCTACCACCGCCACGCCGAGCGGGCCGCCACTGTTGCTCTTCATGCGATCTTCTCCTTGAGTGTCCCTGCAGCCCTCGTCGACAGCCCCCGCAGAGCATGCGGCGAGATCAGGCGGCTCATGTTTTCGCCGAGGATGGCGCGTTTCTCGCGTACCGAGAGATGCGGGTTGCCGAGGACGGCGCCCACCGGGTCCGGCGAGGCCATGTCGGCCGGGTAGTCGCTGCCCAGCAGGACCTGCCGCTCGCCCACCAGATCGATGAGCGCTCGCAGTGCGAGATCGCTGTGGGTCAGGCTGTCGAAGTGGAACTGGCGGAGGTAATCGGATGGCAGTCGGGATATCTGGGCCTGGCATTCCTTGCGGACCCGCCAGCCGTGATCCCAGCGGCCCACGTTGCCGCAGCAATATCCGCCTCCATGGGCGAGACAGGCGCGCAGCCCCGGCAACCGCTCCACGACACCGCCGAAGATGAGGGCCGCGGCGGCGGCTGTCGTCTCCAGTGGGTTTCCGATGAGGTTGCGCAGGTGGTATCGTGTCAGCCAGTCCTCCGCCCGCCCGCGCGCGGGATGGAAGAAGACGAAAGAGCCAAGGTCGGCGGCCCGTTCGAGGACGGGAAAGAGTTCGGGATCGTCCCAGTCGCGCCCAGCGATGTTGGTGCCGACCATAACACCGGGAAATCCGAGTTCGCCGACGCAGCGCTCCAGTTCAGCAAGGCTTGCGGACACGTCCTGGAGTGGCAGGTAGCCGAGGCCCAGGTACCTGTCGGGCCGGAGTTCGACCATCTCCGCCAAGGCGTCGTTCGCCGCGGCGGCGAAACCGGGGGCGCTTTGCGGGTCGGCCGAATACCAGTGCATCGTCGGACTGAGAGAGACCATCTGCACGTCGACGTTCAGCCCGGACATGACGCCCGTCCTTTCCTCGGCCGTCTCCAGGGGCAGTTGCCAGGGCAGCGCCATCTGGCGCCCTCCTGCCGCGGAGAACATCCGACCGGCCTGGGTCTTGCCGAAAGTGATACCGTACCAGTCTTCGCCAAGCTCGGCGGCTTCGACAATGGCCGGCGGCACGAAATGGGCGTGCATGTCGATGACCGGCACAAGGGCGTTTGCGGCTTCGGGTTGCGTCATGACTGATCTCCCAGCGTCATACCTTGCCGGGCCCGGTTCAGCTCCCGTTTGCGAAAACGGAGGCTCCGGACCACGCCGATGATCACGATGCCGAGGGTTATCAGCAGGATGGTCGCGGTGATGGGACGGGTGAAAAAGGCGACGAAGCTGCCGTCCACGAGATTCAGGCCGAGACGCAGGCTGCGCTCCAATTCGCCGCCGAGAACGAAGGCGAGGGCAGCCGCGGCGGTCGAATAGCCGTAGCGGAGCATGAAATAGCCGATGACCCCCGCCGTGAACATCACCACAAGGTCGAAGACGCGGCCGTTCAGGGAGTAGACGCCCAGCACGACCGTCGCCAGGGACAGGATCAGCACCACGGTCCGCGACATGTGCACGGCCTTCAGCATCAGGGAGGCCATGTACCAGCCGAGCAGCAGCAGCACGATGGAGGCCGCGAGCATCCCCCCGATCGCGGCATAGAAGAGGTCGGGGGTCTGCCGGATCATCATCGGCCCCGGCACGAAGCCCTGCACCGTCAGGGCGCTCAGGAGCATGACCATCGACGTGCTGCCGGGCACGCCGAGCCCGAGGGTCGGGATGAGTTCACCGGAATTCGAGGCGTTCTGCGCGGAATCGGTTGCGGCGAGGGCTTCGACCGACCCCTTGCCGAATTTCTCCGGTTCCTTCGACATCATCCGGGCCTGCTGGTAGGCCAGCAGGGCCGCTGGCGTCGCCCCGGCGCCGGGCACCGCCCCTACGAAGGTTCCCAAGACGGTGCCTCCGAGCGTCGCGGGGATCGCGGGCTTGAGCTTCGACAGCGGTGGAAACGCGCGGCTCCGCTTGTCGTCCTCGGCGCCGCCCCAGTTGAAGACCTGCCGGGAGGACCGGAAGAGCTCGCTGACGGCGAGAAGACCGATCAGCACGGCCATCGTGTCGAAGCCATTCCGCAGGATCATGATGTCGAAGGTGTAGCGGGTGGTCAGATTGACCGAATCGAGGCCCACCAGCGCGATCAGCAGTCCGAAGGCGGCGGCGACGAGACCCTTGAGCATGTTCGCGCCGGTCAGGCTGATGATCGCCAGGATACCGAGGACATAGAGCGCGAAAAGCTCGGGAAACAGGAAGCTGTAGGCGAGGTCCATCAGCGGCACGACGAGCAGAATGAAGAGCAGGATGCTGATGACCTGCCCGCTCACCGAGGCCATGAAGGCCGTGGCCAGCGCGAGTCCGCCTTCGCCGCGCTTGTGCATCTGATGGCCGTCGAGGACGGTCAGCACTGCGGCGGGAGTTCCTGGTATGCCCATGAGGATCGCCGGGATCGAGTTACCGTAGCCGACACCGACGCTGATCGAGAGCAGGAAGGCGACAGCATGCACCGGGTCCAGCGCAAAGGTGAAAGGCAGGACCATGCCGTAGAGCAGGGTCGTTCCCATGCCGGGCATGCCGCCGCCGATCACGCCGATGATCGTGCCGCCGATCACGAAGAACCACAGCCAGATGTCGCTGAGCTGTGACACTCCGCCTATGAGGGGGCCCAGAAAATCCACGTCAGGTCCTTTCGCGGCTCAATAGAGTCCGAGTGTCCGGAACCACTCCTCGAGCGGTCCGAGCGGAAGCCGTACGCTGAGGAACTGTGCGAAGATCAGATAGCTTCCGATCGTCCACAGCACCGCGCAACTGACAACGACGCCCGGGCGGCGCTCCTGCATGACGACGAGGGCCGTCGCGACGAAGAGAGGTGTGGCCAGAAGATAGCCGAGCGGCACGATCAGCAGGATGTAGGCGAGGGTCGCGCCCATGACCGAGGCCGCCCGCAGCGCAGAGGCCGGATGCCCGGCTTCATCGGGCGTCCCCTCTGCCGGGGCGAGATATCTTTCGTCCCGCCGCAGATCACGCAGGCGGCGGAGTGCGAGAACTCCGCCGCCCAGAGTGATCATGGCACCGAGGGCGTAGGGAAAGCTGCTCGAGCCAATCGCATCCTTGTAGATGGCCTGCTCGATCCTGAACGCCCCGTAGAGGATGAAGAGCCCGAGAAGCACGACGCCAAGGGAGACGCCAAGATCCCGCCGAGTATCCATGATGTCGTTCCTCCCGAGCTTCTCCGTCAGTCGCCCCAGTAGGCTCCGAGGTCGCGCATGATCGGCAGGGTCTCGTTATACGCAGTCTCCGCCACGGCACGCGTTTCCGCCGGACCGAGGATCCGCAGCTGAAGTCCCGGAACCTGGTTGCGCTGCTCGCGGAACTCCTCGTTCTGCGACGCGCGCGTGAAGAGCTCTTCGAGCCAAGCCCGGTTCTCCTCGGGAACGTCAGGCGAGACGGCGATGCCACGGACCTGTCCCCATGGATCGCCTTCCATGCCAAGGTCCTGCGCGTTGGGTATGTCGGCCCAGGGCTCGGGCGGCGCCTGGTCGCCACTCATCATCAGGACGTCGACACGTCCCCCGTCGTAATGCGGGATGATCAGGTCGGGCGGAGAGACCGTCACGTCGCCTTCGCCCGAAGCCACGGTCAGGGCCCTTTCCGAGCCGCCGCCGCCGATGATCGTGTTGACCTCAAGGCCGAGCCTGCGCAGGTACCACTGCATCGCCGCATCCTGGGCTCCGCCAATTCCGCCGGAGATATAGCGGATTTCACCAGGGTTCGCCTCCGCATGGGCGATGAAGTCCTGAATCGTATCGCCCCACGGCGCATCCGCGCGCTGATGAATGAAGTACGGAAGCACCTCGGTGGAGACGACGAAGTTAAGATCGTCGAGACCGACACCGAGCACCGTTTCCATGTCGACGACCAGCAGGTCGACCACGGAACCGGGCACCGTGTAGACGATCGAGGTGTAGCCCTCGTCGCCGCGCTCACCCAGACCCATGAGCCAGACGAGAGCCTCCCAGGTTCCGAAGTTGGAGAAGTCCTGGCGGTGCTCGACGCGGATCGGCACCGGCGAGAGCGCTTCGGCAGCCTCGACCAGCTGGTTGGTATAGATACTGTCGGCCGATCCGGGCTCGTCGACGACGACGATGGTAAGGGCCTGGTTCGGGAACCCGCTTTCCAGCGGCTCCATCGGCTCGGCCTCTTGAGCGAAACCAGCCGAAGCGCCAAGAGCAGTCGCCGCTGCCGCTGCCGCGGCCGCTGCAAGCATCTTTATGTGGTAAGCCATTTTTTCCTCCCTAGTGGTCTCGCACTGCGATGCGATGCGAGCTGAGGCCACAATCTCAACACAGCATGGCCACACGGAGGAGCCTACGGAGGCGTCAGCACCTCCGCCAACATCAATACCCTATTGGATCGATGCCGAAACGGCATGCCTCGAGACGACGCCGTCCGCAAGCTTTCGACTATGGGGCTCCGCAGACTTCGAGGCCGCCGTCCATCAGCGCCGAAGCCTCGAGCTGCCATTCAGCCGGGACTTCGGCACCGATGGCGCTCGCCCGCCTTTATTGATACGGTCGGTCCACCTTGACGCTTCCCGCTTCTGCGGGGGGCGTGGCTCTATGTTTGCCGATGTGGTCTGATCGGATGGCTCGTGGGCAGCGACGCCGATGTTGTCGACGCCGATCATCCTAGCAGCACCGACGTCGAGGAGGACCCGGTCATGACGGATCCTCCCGCGCCTCGCGGACGGTTTCTCGCGGCAGCAGCAGCAGGTTCCGGTTTATCCGGCTCTGTCCAAAGGTTGCCACCGTTGCTGGAAGACTAGTTACTTGTAACTAAAAGGTTTTGCTGCCTTGACTAAATCCCCGCCGGAGGCGGTCCCGGAAGCGACGCGGCGCGTCGTCGGGGCAGGGCATTCCGCAGCCCGCCGCAAGGAGGAAGCGCCGGAAAGGACGCCGACGGATCGCCCGTCTCCCCGCGTTCAGCCAGTGGCGCGGGCGAGAGCCTCGCCGGCGGGGCAGAGGTCGACCCACTCGGTGGGGTGATCCTCGTAGCCGAGCTTGACGAGCGCCGCGCCGTGGCGCTCGGCGTAGATCTCGGCGATCTCGCGGGGGAGCTGGCTGCGCCAGTCGGTGACGCGGCTGGCGGTGACGTGCCGCTGCTGGCGCCAGGTACGGTTCTCGGGCGTGGCGAGCCCGCCGAAAAGGGAATTGTCCCAGTAGGTCTTCACCGCATGGTCGATGTCGAGGCCCTCGATGGCAAACTCCTCGAGCACGGAGCGGAAGAGGGAGCAGTCCTCGTCCTCGATCAGGTCCTCGTAGCGCAGTTCGCGGGCGCGGGGATTGCCCCAGGGCCATTTCAGCATTTCCGAGAGCGTCGTGGCGTGCTTGTTCTCCATCTCGAAGATCAGTCGCGCGGTGTCGTCGGGAAGGCTGTTGAGGTAGCTCTTGTAGTTGAGGCCGCCCCATTCCTCGCGCGGTGTGCGGAGGAATTTCTCGTTCGCGACCGGGGCCTTGCGGTGATAGCGCATCCCCGACAGCAGCACGTCGCGCGGATCCCGGATGATGTGGATGAAGCGCGCGTGGGCCATCTCCATGAGCTTCGGAGGGAAGGTCGACGCCCAGTTGACGATGATCTGCGGCCCGGTCTCGGCCGCCTGGGCCAGCTTCTGCCAGCGGTAGCACTGCATGAGCGGGATGTTCTGTTCGGCGGCGATGACGTGCCAGACCTTGCGCATCCAGATCGTGCCGGTCTTGTGGTGGGTGCCGATGCAGATGAAGCGGGCGGGATCGTTCATGCCGCGGGCTCCTGCTGGGCCTTGGGGAAGATGCCGGTGTCGATGAAGGTGCGGTAGTCCGCGACCTGAAGCTGGTAGTCGAGCACGCGTCGGGCGCAGTCCTTGCAGGCGCGTGTGAGGGCGGCCAGATCGGGATCCGCGAGCCACTGCTCCATGATCGGGCGGATGCCGGCGGTGGGGATCGAGGCGTCCGGCACGGTGTTGATGTCGTATTTGTCCCAGTAGTCTATGTCGATTCTGTCCTTGTTCTTGGAATTGGCGGTGCCGCGCAGGCGCTTGAGCAGGAAATCCTCGCGGCTCTTGATGGCGTAGTGGTTCATCTGGGCGTGGCTGTAGCCCACGGTCTCGGGGCGGGAACGCCAGCCCTTGGCGAGGATATGCTCCCCGAGTTCGCGGCCGGACCCGTTCACCCATTTGACCATGCCGGGGGTCAGTTCCTTTTCCTTGCGCCATTTCGGGCGGTGGACGCCGAAGAAGTCGAATTTCTGCGGCCGGAACAGGGTCTTGAAGCCCCAGACGAGGCCGTTCTCGGGCTGTTCGAAGCTGGAGCCGCGGGTGAAGCGCTCTGTCACGAGGGCGTCGAAATCGGCATGGGCGGCGCCGCCCGATCCCATCAGGCGCCAGTTCAGGGAGATCGCGTCGGCGTCGGGGGTGGCGGCGATCAGGTCGTCGAGCTTGCGCTCTCCGACGTGGATGTTGAGGAATTCGTCGGCATCGGCCACGAGGATCCATTCGGCCGCGCGCACGTCCTTCATCCGTGCGGCGCGGGAATAGGCGGCGCGCTGGGGGTCCATGCGGGGGCCGAGCGGGTTGTCGTAGTGATTCAGGACGCCCATCGCCTCGAGCCGGTTGAGCATGAGGTTCGAGCCGTCGGTACAGTCGTTGGAGAAGATCACGAAGCCGTCGAAGCCGATCGAGCGGTAGTAGGCCAGCCATTCGAGCAGATAGGGGCCCTCGTTCTTCATGGTGGAGACGACGATCCTTCTCATGGCTCGTCCTTCCGGCCCGGACCCTCGTCCGTCGCGGCGGGTGGAGCAGGGACCGGCGCGACGGTGTCCGGATCGCTGGAGATGCCCTCGGAGGCGGAGACCGTCGCCTCCGCGACGATGCGCTCGAGGGGCGGGGCGGGCGTGTCGAGGCTGACGCGGGCGGTCTTGGGCGGTTTCGGGGTCCCGGGCTGAAGCTGCGGCACACCGAGGGCACGGGCCTCGGGGGTGTCGGCGAAGGGGTTGTCGAAGGTCATGGCGCGTTTGGTGGCGGCGTCGCGGGCCTCCGCGGTGGCCTCGGGCGGGACATCGTTGGGGCGGATACCCGCGGCCTCGAGCAGGGCGCTCCGGGTCTCGCCCTTCTTGGCGGTCTGGGTGTCGGCGATCATCCGGGCGATGGTCTTGTCGGGCACGCCCCGGGCCTGGAGCTCCTTGACCTTCTCCTGCCATTTCTTCGGCAGGTGCTGGATGAAGAGCACCTCGTCGAGCTGGTCGAGCGTCACCTCGGAGGCCTGCCTGAGCTCTTCGAGCCAGTGATCGTATTCGCCCGTCGCACGCAGCTTCGCCACGCGGGCCTCGTGGAACGCCGTCGCCTCGTCCTGCAGTTTGCGCATCACCGGGTCGGACAGGATCTCGGCCATCTTCTTCTTCGTGCCGTTGACATGGCGCTGGACGTTCGTCGCCTCGATCTCGTTGCGGTCGAAGAGGGCGAAATAGGCGGCGTTGTACTTGTCTTCCTTGTTGTTGACGTTGCCCCGCACGCGCCGGAGCAGATAGGCCTCGTAGCTCTTCACGGCGTAGTGGTTCATCTCGGCGAGCTTGTAGCCCAGCGTTGGTTTCGTCGAGCGCCAGCCGGAGAGGGAGAACTCGTCGGGCATCGGATCTCCGGAGCCGTTGACCCAGAGCTGGTCGAAGAGGAACTTCGCGTTCTCCGCGTCCTGGCGGGCCTTCTTGATCGTGGGCCGGTGGATGCCGAGCTTGATGTCGCGGAAGGGCTTGAAGAGCGTCTTCACACCCCAGCCCTTCTTGAACTTGTCGGGCGCGGCGCGGGTGTAGCTTTCGGTGACGAGACCCGGGTTCCAGGCGGTGATCCCGGACGAGCCGAAGAAGCGCCAGGTGATCGCCATGGCCTGCGCCTCGGGCGGGATGCGTTCGACGAGGTCACCGATCCTGCCGCGGCCACACTTGATCGAGAGGAACTCGTCCGCATCCATCACCAGCACCCAGTCGCTGTCCATGACGGCGGGATTGGCCGTGGCCAGCGCCAAAGCGTTCGGTTGGGGTTTCTTGTCCGGGGGCACGTCATTGCGGAAGTGCCGGACCCAGCCCATTTCCTCCAGCCGGATCAGCATGTCGTCGGTGCCGTCCGAGCAGTCGTTGGTGTAGACGCAGATGTTGTCGAAGCCGAGATGCCGGTGATAGGCGACCCATTCCACCAGGGAATGGCCCTCGTCCTTCATCATCGACAGGATCGTGTAGGTATGTCTGGGGCTCATCCCCCGCTCCCCGGGCCGGCGGCCCTCATGCTGAAACTGCTCTCACGGCCCTTCTGGACCTTCTTGTTCCGGTGACCGGTTCCGCGCATTCCGCAAGAAAGCCGGTGCGGTTCGGCCGGAGCATACGGACGCAAGGTAAAAAGTCTACGGATACGGGCCTTTCGGAGGGGAACGGCGGGCCGTCTGTGACGTTTGTCAGACGGTCCGCCTCGGCGGGGCCGGGGCGGTTGCGTCTTGACCCTGACGCAGGGCGTGCTTTGTGTCCCCTACGCGAGACACCATTCAATAAAACCGAGGGAGACCCCCATGGCTTTCGAACTTCCCGACCTTCCCTATGCCCATGACGCGCTTGCCGGGAAGGGCATGAGCAAGGAGACGCTCGAGTACCATCACGACATCCACCACAAGGCCTATGTCGACAACGGCAACAAGGCCGTGGCCGGCACCGAGTGGGAGGGCAAGTCGGTCGAAGAGATCATCAAGGGCACCTACGATCCGAATGCGGTCGCCCAGAACGGCATTTTCAACAACGCCTCGCAGTTCTGGAACCACAACCAGTTCTGGGAAATGATGACGCCCGACACCGTCGGCATGCCCAGCGAGCTGGAAAGCGCGCTTACCGAGAGCTTCGGCTCGGTCGATGCATTCAAGGACGCGTTCAAGGCGGCGGGCGCAGGGCAGTTCGGCTCCGGCTGGTGCTGGCTGGTGAAGGACACCGACGGGTCGCTGAAGGTGACCAAGACCGAGAACGGCGTGAACCCGCTCTGCTTCGGCCAGACCGCGCTTCTGGGCTGCGACGTGTGGGAGCATTCCTACTACATCGACTTCCGCAACAAGCGGCCGGCCTATCTCGACAATTTCCTTGAGCACCTCGTGAACTGGGAGAATGTCGCCAGCCGGATGTGAGGCTGCGGGCACGACAGCGACAGGAGGGCCCCGGGCGAATGTCCGGGGCTTTTTCGTGGGGCGCGGGCCGGGCTGAAGCCCCGCCAGCGGGAACGGGGTGCGGGCCTTCGCGGTCGGGGAACAGGGCGCGGGGCGGGAAGGTTGTCCTCTCGACTGACGAAAGGAGGTTCCGATGGCGGAACGGCACAGGTCCAAGGACGGCCGCAAGGAAACCGAAGCGTTCACCGACCGCGAGGACATGCCCGGGCAATCGGGCCGGGCGCAGGGCCGGGAAGAACGCGACGTGGGTACGCGGGACGAGGAGAAGCAGGCCGTGAAGGGCGGCGGCGCGACCCGCGTCACGAAGGAGGACGAGGAAGGCGAGGGCAACCTCGGCGGGCATCACGGCACCGACGGAGGGAAGAGCTGACATGGCGGGACTGACACAGGACACCTGGGTGCTGGTCGCCGACGGCGAGAAGGCGCTCTTTCTCAAGAACCTTACCGATGCCGAGGACCCCAATCTGGAGGTCGTGGGCAAGGAGGAGCAGGAGAACCCCAAGGACACCGACCAGGGCACCGACCGGCCCGGGCGGATGCAGGACACGGGCGTGCAGCAGCGCTCGGCCATGGAGGAGACCGACTGGCACCAGCTGGCGAAGGACCGTTTTGCCGACGATCTCGCGGAGCTGCTCTACGAGATGGCGCACCGGCACAGGTTCGAGCGGATCGTGCTCGTCGCCTCGCCGCGCGTCCTGGGAGAGATCCGCGACAAGATGCACAAGGAGGTGGCGGACCGCGTCGTGGGCGAGGTGCCGAAGACGCTGACGAACCATCCGGTGCGGGAGATCGAGACGATCGTGAAGCGGGAGCTCGCCGGGGCCTGAGCGGCTTGCCAATCGGCGCGGGGCGTGTCCAAGGGGGCGCATGTCGGACAACCTGCGCGGAATCGGAGCGATGGTCGGCGCCTGCCTCATCTGGGGGTTGTCGCCGCTCTACTATGATCTCCTGACGGGGGTGACCCCGGGCGAGGTGCTGGCCTATCGCACGCTCTGGTCCTTCGCCTTCTTCGCGGGAGTGCTGGCTCTACAGGGGCGGCTCGGCAAGCTGCGCGAGGCGCTCGGCGCGCCGAAGCGGGCCGGGCTGATCCTGCTGTCCGGCCTCTTCATCGGGTCGAACTGGTTCGGCTTCATCTTCGCCGTCCACAACGACCGGGCGCTGGAGGCCTCGCTGGGCTACTATGTCTTTCCGCTGATGGCGGTGCTGCTGGGGCGGGTCGTCTTCGGCGAGCGGCTGGCGTGGCTGCAGTGGCTGGCGGTGGGCCTCGCCGCGGCGGCGGTGAGCGTGCTGACGCTGGGCTTGGGCGTGCCGCCGTGGATCTCGCTGCTGCTCGCGGTCACCTTTTCGGTCTACGGGCTCCTGAAGAAGCGGCTGCCCGCCGGGCCGGTGGTGTCGGTCACTGCGGAGGTGGTCCTGCTGTCGCCGATCGCGGTGGTCTGGATCTGGGCGCGGGGGACCGGGCCGGAACTGTGGGAGCACGGGCTGCTGGCCCTGTCGGGGCCGCTGACGGCGACGCCGCTGATCCTCTTCTCCTATGCCGCGAAGCGCGCCAAGCTCTCGACCGTGGGGCTGGTGCAGTATCTGAATCCCACTCTGCAGTTCTTCGTCGCGGTCCTGATATTCTCCGAGCCGTTCACGCTCTGGCACGGTATCGCCTTTCCGGCGATCTGGGTGGCGCTGGCGCTCTATTCCGTGTCGGCGGTGGCTCAGGACAGGTCGGCGCGGAGGGCGGCCTCGAGCGAGGCCACGTCCCGGACGGCGATCACGTAGTCGCGCAACTCCGCCCCGGCGAAGCCTTCGGCGATCACATGGTCGATCAGGGCCGTGACCGGGCCGAAATAGCCTTCGATATCCACGAGGAGGATCGGCTTGCCGTGGAGCCCGAGCTGGCGCCAGGTCAGCACCTCGAAGAGTTCGTCGAGCGACCCCGCGCCGCCGGGCAGCAGCACGATGGCCTCGGCGTTCATGAACATCACCTTCTTGCGCTCGTGCATCGTTTCGGTGACGACGTAGCGCCCGGTTTCGGTGGCCACGCGCTCGCGCGGGATCAGGTGGGTGGGGATCACGCCGAACGTCTGCCCGCCCGACTCGATGGCCGCGGAGGCCACGGCGCCCATGAGACCCACGTCCCCCGCGCCGTAGACCAGCCGCCAGCCGTTGCGGGCGAGCATCCGGCCGGTCTCAAGGGCAGCTTCCCTGTAGGCGGGCCGGCTGCCCTCTCGGGAGCCGCAGTAGACGCAGACGGAACGGGTGGGGCTGGTCATCGGGCCTCCGTGCGGAAATGGCTCTGTTCGGGTGCTTTGACCGCACATAGCCCGCTTGCTATTGTCGCTCAACGTCGGGAACGCTACGGCATCCCCGGGGGACCCGGGATACAGGGTGGCTGCTGCCATGGCCTTGCCGATCTGGAAGATAGTCGCGCTCGGAACAGGAGGCGCGGTCGCGGTCGCCGGAGTGGTGATCGCAGTGGATCCCGATATTCTTGCGCGGCTCCGGGGAGAGCCTGCGGTGGTCGCTGCACCGCCGGGGGAGCAGGAGGCCGCAACGCCGGCCGACACGGTGCCCACCGATGCGGCCGCCTCCGTCGCAGGGAGCGAAGAGCCCGCCTCCACGGGGACGGACGAACCGGGACAGGGCGGGTCCGCCGGTTTCCCGTCCTTCGACGTCGTGCGGATCGAGCCCGATGGCGGCGGTCTCGTGGCGGGGCAGGCGGAGCCGGGAGAGACCGTGGCGCTCGTCCTCGACGGAATGGAGACGCTGCGGGTGGACAGCGATGCGCAGGGGCGGTTCGTGGCGTTTCTGGACCTCGAGCCGTCCACGGCGCCGCGCACCCTGGCCCTGCTCGCTGATCCCGACGGCGCGGCGCGGCGGTCGGACGAGACCGTGATCGTTTCGCCGTTCGGCGCGCCGGAGGTCGGAGGCGATGCGGTCGCCTCGCTCGCGGGGAGTTCTGCGCCAGAGGGTGGAGATGTGGCGTCGGTGGCGCCCGATGTGCCGGAAGCCGAAGACGATGCGGTGGCCTCGCTCACGGGGAGTTCTGCGTCCGGGGGTGGAGATGTGGCGTCGGTGACGCCCGATACGCCGGATGCCGGGGGCGCTGCGGTCGCCTCGCTCGCGGGAAGCGCCGCGCCGGAGGGTGGAGATGTGGCGTCGGTGGCGCCTGGTGCGTCGGAGGCCGGGGGCGATGCGGTCGCCTCGCTCGCGGGGAGCGCCGCGCCGGAGGGTGGAGATGTGGCGTCGGTGGCGCCCGATGTGCCGGAGGCCGGGGGCGATGCGGTGGCCTCGCTCGCGGGAAGCGCCGCGCCCGGGGGCGGAGATGTGGCGTCGGTGGCGCCTGGTGCGTCGGAGGCCGGCGGCGATGCGGTCGCCTCGCTCGCGGGAAGTGCCGCGCCCGGGGGTGGAGATGTGGCGTCGGTGGCGCCCGATGCGCCGGAGGCCGGGGGCGATGCGGTGGCCTCGCTCGCGGGGAGTTCTGCGCCGGAGGCCCGGGACCTGGTCGCGGCGCCGCCAGATGCGCCGGGGGCGGGCTGGGAGGATCTCGCCCTGGCGGAGCCCGAGGCCGAGGGGACCGCGCCCGTAGCGCCCGGTTCGCCTGTGGGATCGGCGACGCCCGGTGATGCGCCTGTCGCGCCGGTGCAGGCCGGGGAGGCGGACAGCACTGCATCGGCGGAGATGGCCGCCGCGGACCTGCCGGAGGAGCCCGAGGCGCTCGCCGTGGCTCCTGACGGACCGGAGCCGGGCCCGGTGCAGGACGGCGCGACGTCTGCGCTCATTGACGAGGACGGCGCGCCGGAGCGGGTGCTCGACCGCCTGACCTCCGCGGAACAGATGGGCGAGGCGCCGGTCAACCCGGAGGAGACCGCTACGATTTCCGGCATCACGACGGAAGACCCATCCGCCCCGACCGCTGCGGATCGGGTTGCGGGGGTCGGTGACGTGTCGGAGGCGGACGGGGCGACTGATCCGTCGGAGGCTTCGGCGGGGCGGGGGGCTCCGGCGGTGGCGGAAGTGGACCTGCTGGACGAGGCCCCCGCACTTTCCGCTCCCGAGCCCGCGACCGCGCAGGTCGAGGGGCCGGCGGAGGGAGCCGCGCCCGAGCGGGTGGCGGCCGCGGATCTGCCCGAGGCCGCGGAGCCCGGCGTTCAGCCGGAACCCGACCGGACGACCGCGCCCGCGCCCGATGGCAGCGGGATCGTCCCGCCCGAGGAGGTGACCGTGCCCGCAGAGGCCCCGGCCCCGGAGGCGCCCGCCGCGGCGCCTTCGGTCATGGTCGCGGACAGCGAAGGCGTGCGGATCCTGCAGCCGGCGACGGGCGGCGAGGCCGCGCCGGACGTGATGTCGAACGTGGCGCTCGATACCATCACCTATGACCCCGAGGGCGAGGTGCTGTTGGGCGGGCGCGCGGCCTCTGGAGGGTTCGTCCAGGTCTATATCGACAATGCGCCCGTCAGTTCGTCCCGGATCGCCGAGGACGGACAGTGGCGGCTGGAACTGCCCGAGATCGACACCGGCGTCTACACGCTGCGGGTCGACGAGGTGGATGCGGGCGGCGAGGTCCTGAGCCGGATCGAGACGCCGTTCCGCCGGGAGGCGCCCGAGACCATCGCGCGGGTCATGGCGGAGGAGACGAGCCGCGCCGGGTTCTCCGTCGCGGTGCGGACCGTCCAGCCGGGGAACACGCTCTGGGCCATCGCGGAGGAGCGCTATGGCGAAGGCATCCTCTATGTCCGGGTCTTCGAAGCCAACCGCGACCTGATCCGCGATCCGGATCTGATTTACCCCGGCCAGGTCTTTCGCCTGCCCTCGGGCGAGGATGGCTGAAGGCAGGATTTCGCCCGCCTTGCCTGACCTAACGGACCTTCGGGAACCGGATTTGTGCCCGACCGCGTTATCTTTCCGCATGACGGAGGATGACGCCATGTCGTTCGAAGAACTGACCGCAGACCGGGCCTGTCTCGGACCGATCCTCATTCTGGAGGACGAGTCGTTGATCGCCCTCGACTTCGAGACGTTCCTCGAGGGCGAGGGCCACGCGGTGCTGGGTCCCTTCCGGTCGCCGGACCAGGCGCTCGAGGCGCTGGAGAGCAGGACGCCGGGCGTGGCCATCCTCGATGCAAACCTGGGCGGCGAAACCAGCGGGGAAGTGGCGCGCGCGCTCGAGGTGCGCGGCGTGCCCTATCTCTATGTTACCGGTGGGACCGTGGATTTCGTCGGCTCCTCGCTGCCGCCGGGGCCGGTGCTCCAGAAGCCGGTCAACCTGAGCGAGATGCTGTCGGCCCTGCATGGGCTGGCGCAGGAGCGGCGCGGCCGCTGAACGGGGCCGGCCCGGAGCGCAGGGCGCGCGCCGGGCCGCGAGCGGATCAGCCTTCAGGACCCGCGTAGGCGCCGGCGGTGTCGGGATACATCGCCTTGACGATCTTCATGTGGCTGATGTCCACGGTGGCATCCATGTGCAGGAAGATCGCCGCGTCCCGGAACAGCTTCTCGATCCCGTTCTCCAGCATCGCGCCATGGCCGCCGTGCAGTTCGAGCATGTGCTGGGCGACCTTCATGATCTCCTCGGAAGCATAGACCTTCGCCATGTTGCACAGGACGTCCATCTCGGGACGGTTCTCGTCCACCGCGAGGGAGGCCTTCTCGACGAGGGCGCGAACGGCGGCGATCCGCGTGGCCATGTCGGCGAGGCGCACCGCGACAGCCTGGTGCTTGATGAGGATGCGGCCGCCCTGGACATGGGTCTGCACGAAATCGGCGGTGCGCTCGAAGCAGGCGACGCCGACACCGAGGTTCTTGGCGGCCTGGATGATCTTGCCGGCGCGGAAATACTTGCCGGCCCCGCCGAGGGCGGTGTCGCGCACCAGAAGCGCGCTGGCGGGCAGGCGGCACTCCTCGAGCACGATCTCGCCGTTGTTCATGTAGCGGCAGCCGATGGTCTCGTTGCACTTTGTCACCCGCAGGCCGGGCGTGTCCCGCGGCACGACGAAGCTGGAGGTGCCCTGAAGCATGCCCTTCGTGCGGTCGGTATTGGCGTAGATGACGTAAAGACTGGCGTCGAAGCCGTTGGAAATGTAGTGTTTTGTGCCATTGAGGACCCAGCCGTCCCCGTCCTGACGGGCGGTGGTCTGCATCGCCGCCTCGGGAACGTTGTAGGGTAGCCAGCGGTCCGAGGCGCCACGCGGCTCGGTCAGGGCGTGGGCCATGAGGTACTGCGGATCGGCGCGCAGCTTGGGGAACACCTCGGCCAGCGTCTCGGGTGCGGCGAGCTCGCGCAGGAGGATCGCGACCTTCCAGTTCTGCACCAGCTTGTCGGCGAGACCGCTGTCGCCGCGGGCGACCTCCTCGGCGATCAGGGCGAAGGTGCGGACCTCGGTGCCCTGGTCGAGGTCGAAGCCGCCGTATTCCTCGGGAATGCCGAGAGTGCGGATGCCGATTTCCTCGGCGCCTTCGAGGATCGAGGGCGGCAGGCGATCGCCTGGGGACATGTCCCATTCCTGGCGCCAGTTCCGGCGGATGAAGGGCGTGACGACATCGTCGACGAAGGCCCGGCAGCTGTCGCGCATCATGCGCTGTTCCTCGGTCAGTTGACCGGCATCGGCGTAGATCATGGTTCCTCCCTGCGCGGCGCCTGGCGCGCCTCTCCCCGCGGCGGGCAGGTTAGGGCCGGGGACGGTCCCGCGAAAGGGGCATCGGGCGGCGCGAGGTCCGCTGTGCCTTTCGCAGGGCGGGACAAGGGAGTAGCTAGCTGTCATGGCCAGACGTCTGTCAAAGACCTCGAGGAATCTCGATCCGGATTACCGGGTCAGCGGGCTGAGAGTGATCCGCAAGGTTGCCCCCTATCTCTGGCCGGAGGGGGAGGGCTGGGTGAAGCGCCGGGTGATCCTGGCGCTGGCCGTGCTCTTCGTGGCGAAGCTGATCGCCGTCGGGACGCCCATCCTCTACAAGGGCGCCGTCGATGCGCTTGCGGGCGAGGGGGACGCGTGGTTCCTTGCCCTGGGCGCGGTGGGGCTGACCGTGGCCTACGGCGGGGCGCGGCTCCTGAACGTCGGGTTCCAGCAGCTGCGCGACGTGATCTTCGCCCGCGTGGGACAGAGGGCGCTCCGGCAGCTGGCGCTGGAGACCTTCGCCCACATCCACCGGCTCTCGATGCGGTTCCACCTGACGCGGAAGACCGGCGGGCTCAGCCGGATCATAGAGCGCGGCGTGAAGGGCGTGGAGTTCCTGCTGCGGTTCCTGCTGTTCTCCATCGGGCCGCTCCTGCTGGAACTCCTGATGATCGGGGTGGTGCTCTTCTTCCTCTTCGACATCTGGTATCTCGTCGTCGTCGCAGTGGTGATCGGCCTCTACATCTGGTTCACCTTCGCGGTGACCGAATGGCGCGTCCGTATCCGCAAGGTGATGAACGACCAGGACACCGACGCGAACCAGAAGGCGATCGACAGCCTGCTGAACTTCGAGACGGTGAAGTATTTCGGCGCCGAGGAGCGGGAGACGCGGCGCTATGACGGGGCGCTGAAGCAATACGTGGACGCGGCGCTGCGCACGAACTATTCGCTCGCGTTCCTGAACTTCGGGCAGAGCGTCATCATCACGGGCGGCCTCGTGGCGGTGATGGTGATGGCGGCGGTGGGCGTGGCCAACGGCGCGCTGACGGTGGGCGATTTCGTGATGGTCAACGCCTACATGATCCAGATCACCATGCCGCTGAATTTTCTCGGGACGGTCTACCGGGAAATCCGGCAGGCGCTGATCGACATGGGCGACATGTTCGACCTGCTCGAACAGCCCGCCGAGGTGCAGGACAGGCCCGGGGCTAAGCCGCTCGAGGTCGCGGGCGGGCATGTGCGGCTGGAAGATGTGAGGTTCGGTTACGATCCGGACAGGGAGATCCTGAAGGGCGTCACCATCGACGTGCCCGCAGGGCAGACGGTGGCTCTGGTGGGGCAGACCGGGTCGGGCAAGTCGACGGTCGGGCGGCTCCTGTTCCGGTTCTACGATGTGACCGGCGGCGCGTTGACCATCGACGGGCAGGACGTGCGGGACGTGACGCTGGCGAGCCTGCACGACAACATCGGGGTGGTGCCGCAGGACACGGTGCTGTTCAACGACACGATCTATTACAACATCGCCTATGGCCGCGACGGCGCCACCCGCGAGGAGGTGGAGGCCGCCGCCAGGGCGGCGCGGGTGCATGACTTCATCGTCTCGCTGCCGAAAGGCTACGACACCGAGGTGGGAGAGCGGGGGCTGAAGCTGTCGGGCGGCGAGAAGCAGCGCGTGGGCATCGCGCGCACGCTGCTGAAGGACCCGCCGATTCTGGTGCTGGACGAGGCGACGAGCGCGCTCGACACCGACACGGAACGGGAGATCCAGGCCGAGCTGAAGGCGATGAGCCACGGGCGGACGGTCATCACCATCGCCCACCGGCTATCGACCGTGGCCGATGCGGACCGGATTGTCGTGCTGGAACAGGGCGAAATCGTGGAGGAGGGCAGCCATGAGGCCCTGCTGGCCGCCCACGGGCGCTATGCGCAACTCTGGGCTCGGCAGGCGGCCGAGGAGGACGAGGCGGCCTGAGCAGTGGCGCCCGAGGTCGGGCAGGCTGCAATTTGTTCCATCACGAGGATGCGAGGCAACCTCTCTGCCGCGCAACTTCAAGCCAAGTAACTGACTACAAATAAATTTCGAGGTGATGCTGTCGCGCGGGGGCAACGCCCGCGCCGGCGGGCGCGCGGGAAGAGGACCCCGGGAACCTTGGCTCCTGTTGGTTGTCCGGATGCTTCGAGGCCGGGGCTTCGGGGTTTGCAGGCAGATCGGCCTGCCACCAGACCAGACAGGAAAGGGACCGAGACATGAACAGGATCAGCCTTATCGCCGCCGCGGCGGTGATCGCCGGCACCAGCGCCGCGACCGCGCAGGAGACCGTCTTCACCGGAACGGACGTCGTGGAAGAGCGCAACGAGGCGCTGCGCGAGGATATCGCCGAGGATTTCGAGCGCGATACGCAGATCGGCAACGAGGGTCGCCAGCTGGGTTTCTCCGGCTCGCTGGCTCTGCGGGCCTCGGCCTCGAACGGCAATACCGAGAGCACCGATATCGGGATCGGCGCGAACTACAGCTGGTTCGACGGGACCAACGGGTTCGGCCTTCAACTGAGCTACAGATACGGTGAGGACGAGGGCGTGACGGTCGAGGAGAGCCTGCTCTACGACCTCGAGTACACGCGCGACTTCAACCCGCGCTTCTTCGCCTTCGCCAAGCTGCAGGGATCGGTGGACGAATTCTCGAGCTACGAGACGGACACCTTCGTGGGCGTCGGCCTCGGCTATCGCGTGATCTCGACGCCGGACGTGCAGTGGTCGGTGCAGGCGGGGCCGGGCTACCGGGTCGCCGAGCTCGATGACGTGATCGACCGGGATTTCGAGGAAAGCGCGCTGTCGGTGTCGTCGAACTATTCCGCCCGGATCACCGAGGGCGTGGTCTTCAGCAACGACACGGACGTGATCGCATCGGACAGCGACACGGTGGTCTTCAACGATCTCGGGATCAACTACGCCATCGGCACGGACGGGCTGGCGCTGCGGACCTCGGTGCAGACCGAGTATCACACGGACCCGGTGCCGGGTCGCGAGGATACCGACAATACCTTCGGCCTGTCGCTGGTCTACAGCTTCGACTGACCGGTGGTCCGCCGCCTGCCGGGCGGCGTCGTGGAAGGGGCGGGGACCGTGCGGTCCCCGCCCTTTTGCCGTCTGGCCGGGGCGGTCGGGCTTGCCCATCTGAACCGGTCGGTTTAGCCCTTCGGGGAACCCCGACATCGGAGCATCCCATGACCACTTTGCGCGCGGCCCTCGTGCTGGGCTTTCTTGCCGCCGTCGGCCCCTTCGCCATCGACATGTACCTGCCCGGCCTGCCGGTCATCGGCGCCGACCTCGGGGCGAGCGTGGCCGAGGTGCAGATGACGCTCACCTTCTATTTCGTGGCATTCGGTCTCTCTCAGCTCTTCTGGGGGCCGCTGAGCGACCGCTTCGGACGCAAGCCGCCGATCTATGTGGGTCTCGGCATCTTCGCGCTTGCCTCGGCGGGTTGCGCGATGGCGCCGGACGTGGGCACCCTGACGGCGTTCCGGGCGCTGCAGGGGATCGGTGCGGCGGTGGTGATGGTCACGCCGCGGGCGATCATCCGCGACCTGCATACGGGCCCGGAGGCCACGCGGCTGATGGCGCTGGTGATGCTTGTGATCTCCGTCTCGCCGATGCTGGCGCCTCTGGCGGGGGCGGGGCTGATGGCACTGGGCGGCTGGCGGGTCATGTTCTGGGCGCTCGCCGGCGCGGTGGCGCTCAGCCTCACGCTGACCGCGCTGGCGCTACCCGAGACGCTGCCCGCGGAACGGCGCGTGCCGATCCGGCTGCGCACCATGGTGGCGGGGGCGCGCATCCTGATGTCCGACGCGACCTTCATGGGTCTGACCTTCATCGGTGCGTTCGGGTTCGCCTCGTTCTTCGTGTTCATCGCCTCGGCCAGCTATGTCTATACCGAGCAGTTCGGCCTGAGCCCCGTGGGGTTCAGCCTGGCCTTCGCGGTCAACGCGCTGGGGTTCTTCGGCATGAGCCAGCTCGCCGCGCCGATCACCGAGCGGTTCGGGCTGGTGCCCGTGATCCGGGCGGCGGTGATCGGCTTCGCGGCCTTCGGCTGTGCCCTGACGGCGCTCGTAGTTGCGGGGGCGGGGACGCTGCCGGTGATCATGGCGATGCTCTTCTGCGGGAACGCCTTTCTGGGGCTCGTGGTGCCCACGACCATGGTCGCGGCGCTCGATCCCCATGGCGAGATCGCGGGGCTGGCCTCGTCCCTCGGGGGCACGCTGCAGATGGTGACGGGCGGGGTGATCCTGACGCTGGCGGGCCCGTTCTTCGATGGCACGGCGCTGCCGATGGTGGCGGCGATCGCTGCCTGCGGGCTGCTTGCGCTGGTGCTGGCGCTGACGGTGCTGCCGCGGATCGCGCGGGCGCGGGCGATGGCGGTGTGAGAGGGGCGGCCTCGTCCCGCCCTTGCGGGCGGGTCCAGGGGGAGGCGGGGCCGGACTGGTCCGACTGGCCGGGCCTTGGCCCGGCCTACGGTGTCTCCCGAGGGGCCGTCATTCCGCGGCGCGGAGGGGGGTGACCGGGACAAGGTCGCCGTCGCGAGGCGGCAGCAGGTCGTCTTCGTCGGCCCAGACGATTTCCGGATGGCGGATGCGGCGCGCTTCGCGGGCCAGGGCCCAGTCGCGCGCGGCACGGCTGCCGCGGCCGAAGGACAGCCGCGCCAGCGCCCGGGCGAGCCACTGCGCGTAGGTCGTCACCCACACCCGAAGGGCCAGAAGCGAGGGCGTGAAGACGAGCGTCAACACGGTCGCGGTGCCGAGACCGAAGACGACGGCGGTGGCGAGCTGTTTCCACCAGAGCGCGGTCGGGCTGTTGATCGAGTAGCCGCCGCCGACGAAGTCGAGGCTGAGGCCGAACATCATCGGCGTGAGACCGGCCATGGTGGTGATCGTGGTCAGGAGCACCGGGCGGATCCGCGCCTCGGCGGTGCGGATGATCGCCTCGTTGCGCGGCATGTAGGAGGAATACTCCTGGTATGTGTCGATCAGCACGATGTTGTTGTTCACCACGATCCCCGCGAGCGCCACGATCCCCGTCCCGGTCATGATGATCGAGAAGGTCTGGTCCATGATCAGCATGCCCCAGAGCACCCCGGCGGTGGACAGCACAACGGCCAGCAGCACCAGCACCGCGTTGTAGAAGGAATTGAACTGCGCGAGCAGGATGATGAACATGAGAGCCAGCGCCAGGGCGAAGGCCGTCATCAGGAATTCCTGGCTCTCGGCCTGGTCCTCCTGGTCGCCGGTCCACTGCCAGCTGACGGAGGCGGGCAGGGGGTCGGTCTCCAGCCAGCGGGTCAGTTCGGCGATGCGCTCGTTGGGGTTGACGGTCACGGTTCGGGCGGTGTTCTCCGCGAGCCGGCGCTCGATCCCGGCGGAGTCGACGCCGTCGGATATCTCCAAGAGCTGCATCCGGTCGCCGTTGGGCAGGGTCAGGACGGGCCCCGCGCCGGGACGCTCCATCACATCGCTGCCGAGTATGCGGCCGTAGCCGAGGGTGGGCGCCTCCGATGCGGGAGCGTCGGTCAGGACGGCGCCGGCATCGAGGTCGTCCTCGGATCCCTGCGAGGCGGCGCCGACGATGCGCACCATGCCGGGCTCCACGTCGGCCTTCACGTCGAAATAGCGGGTCTGGTTCGCCCGGTCGATCTGGGCCAGCTTCGCCACGGGTTCGCGGCTGACGAAGTTCGAAAGCGGGACCAGGCCCTGTTCGGTGCGGACGCGCAGGGTGTCGAGGGTCGACAGGACCCGGTCCTCCTCGGGCAGGCGGACGCGAATGTCGATCTCTTCGTCAGAGGTGGGGACGCGCATCGTGTCGAGGACGAGCCCGTTCGTCACCAGCTGCACCATGGCGCCCACCGTGGCCACGTCGGCGCCGAAGCGGCCCGCGGCCTCCACATCCACGTTGATCTGCCAGTCGATGCCCGGGAGCGGCAGGCTGTCCTCGATCTGGACGAGACCGGGCGTCCCCTCGAAATGGGCGCGGGCCGCGTGCGTGGCCTCCCGCAGCGCCTCCCAGTCGTCGCCCGACAGACGCAGGTGCACGGGCTTTCCCGAGGCGGGACCCTGGGCGAGGGCGAGGATCTCGGCCTCGATGCCGGGGATCCGGGCGAGCTCGGCGTTGAGTTCGTCGATGATCAGGTCGCCGTCGAGATCGGGACGGTCGGAGCGCTCCTCCCAGGGGATGGTCTCGAACTGCACCTGGCCCACGGTATCGCCCGGAACGGCGCCGCCGGAGGTATTGGTGTTCAGCCCGCCGTCGCCGGCGAAGGAAAAGACGTTGCGCACGCCGGGATGCGCCATGACGATCTCCTCCGCCTGCCGGACGAGGGCGTCCTTCTCGGCGAGGCTGAGATTGCCGCGGGCGCGGACGTAGACGGTGCCCTGTTCGGGCTCGCTCTCGACGAAGAACTCGACGCCGTTCTGGTTCGTGCCGTAGTAGCTGAAGGTGAAGACAACGAAGCCGAGCACGGCCGCGATGGTCACCAGGGGCATCACGGGGTTGGCCACGATCAGGGACATGAACCGGCCGAAGGGGCTGCGGCGATAGCCGGCGCGGACCCGGCGCGGCGGGCGCTCGATCCGCGCAGCGGAAAGGGTGATCGAGGTCAGCACGGCGCCCGCGAGGAAGAGCACGATGCCGGGCAGGCTGTCGGAGAGGCCCGAGGTCTGCACCGCGGACCCGCTGAAATAGCCCGGGTTCAGGGTCAGCATGGCCCCGGCGAAGACCATCATCATCGCCACGGGCACGAGGGCTGCGCGGAGGACCCAGGGCAGGGTCGAGCGGAGTCCCTCGGAGGCCCGGCTGAAGCTGCGAGACATGCGGCCCGTGACCCCGCCCATGACCGGCAGGAAGATCAGCGCCACGATCAGCGAGGCCGCCAGCACGAAGATCAGCGTCACAGGCAGCATCCCCATGAACTCGCCCGCCACGCCGGGCCAGAACAGCATCGGAAGAAACGCGCAGAGCGTCGTCGCGGTGGACGACACGATGGGCCAGAACATGCGCTTGGCGGCCTCCACATAGGCCGTCATCGGGCCGGAGCCCTCCTGGATGCGCTTGTCGGCGTATTCGACCACCACGATGGCGCCGTCGACCAGCATGCCCACGGCGAGAATGAGGCCGAACATCACGATGTTCGAGATGGTGATGCCCATGACGCCGAAGAGCACGAAGCATAGCAGGAACGACGTGGGGATGGCGAAACCCACGAGCAGGGCCGGGCGCGGGCCGAGCGCGGCGAGGACCACGATCATCACGAGCGCGATGGCGGTCAGCACCGAGCCTTCAAGCTGGCTGACCATGGAGGCCACCTGGCGGGACTGGTCGTTGGACGTGCCCACGGTGATCGCCGTGCGCAAGTCCTCGGACCAGGACGCCTCGGCTTCGGCGACGGTGGCCTTCACCAGTTCGACGGTGTCGATGAGGTTGAAGCCCTTCCGCTTCACCACCTGCAGCGCGACCGTGTTCTCGCCGTTGAACCTGGCGGTTCCGGCGCGGTCCTCGAAGGTAAGCTGGATCGTGGCGAGGTTGCCCAGCGTCACGACCCGGTCGCCGTTGGTCTTCACTGGCAGGTCGTAGATGTCGCGGGGGCCGCTGAAGGATGAGGGTATCTTGACCGAGAAGGCGCCCTGTTCGGTCTCCACCTCGCCGGCGGCGACGAGGAGGTTGTTGTTCGTCACCACCCGGATCAGTTCGTCCGCGGTGACGTTGTAGGCCTCGAGCCGAAGCGGGTCGATCACCACCTCGATCATCTCGTCACGCTGCCCGGCGAGGCCCGCCTCCTGCACCGCGTCGAGCGCCTCGATCCGGTCCTGCAGGTCCTTGGCCACCCGAAGCAGCGTCCGCTCGGGCAGGGTGCCGGTCAGGTTCACGATGACGATCGGGAACTCGGAGAAGTTGATCTCCTCGATCTGGTAGGCGTCGGCGCCTTCGGGAAACTGCGCCTCGGCGTCGTTCATCGCCTGGCGGACCTCGGCGATCACGGCCTGCTTGTCCCAGCCGAACTCGAATTCCATGGCGATCCCGGCGAAGCCTTCGGCCGCGGTGGCGCTCATCTCCTTCAGCCCGTCGATATCGGCGAGCTCGGTCTCCATCGGCTTGACGAGGAGCTTCTCGCTGTCTTCGGCGGAAATGCCGGGGAAGGGCACCGAGATGAAGAGCGCGGGAATCTCGATGTCGGGCTCGCCCTCCTTGGGCAGGCTCACATAGGCAAAGCCGCCCGCAAGCAGCGAGACCGCGATGAAGGCGATGATCATGCGGGCCCGGGAGGCGGCCCAGTCGACGAGTCCGGTCATCCGTCAGCCTCTTCGTCAGTCGCGGGGGCCAGGGCGGGCACCGCGGCATCCTCCGGCGTCGTCGCGTCGCGATAGGTCGGGTCGACCGGCACGCCGTCGGTCACATACTCCTGGCCGGTGACGATCACGTCCACCGTCTCGGGCAGGCCGGTGGCCCAGACCCCCTCGAGGGTGTCCCGCAGGATCGTGACGGCTCGGAACTGCGCGACGGAGCCCTCGGCGACGGTGCGCACCCCGAGCTGGCCGTTATCGTCGAGGGTGAGGGCCGATTGCGGCAGCAGGTGGGCCGACTCGCCCTCGGCGCGGATCACGATGTTCGCGGTCTGGCCGTCGCGGATCGACAGGTCGCTGTTGTCGGCGGTGATCTCCACCCGGAAGGTGCGGGTGGTCTCGTCGGCGGAGCGGGACAGGAAGGTCACCTCACCGGTCACCTCGCGGCCCGAGGACAGCCGCGCGCCGGCCATGGCGCCGGTCTCGAGCTTGTCGACCTCGGCCTCGGGGACGAAGCCCACGAGCTTGATCGGGTCGAGCTGGATCACGGTGGCGCAGAGACCGCCGGGCTGAAGGAGCGAGCCGAGCTCCGCGGTGTCGGTCTCGAGAAGGCCGCCGAAGGGCGCGGCGATGGTCAGCTGCGAAATCGCCTCTTCGGCGGAGGCCACGTTGGCCTCGGCGGACCGGATGCCGGCGCGGGCGCTCTCGACCGCGGCCTCGGCGCCCTCGATACCGGCTTCGGCGGAGATGATCTGTGCCTCGACGGATTTCAGCGTGGCCTCGGCGGAGGACACGGCGGCGCGGGCGCTTTCGAGAGCGGCCTCGGCATTTGCGACGCGGGTCTCGGAGGCGAAGCCGCCCTCGCTGAGCTGGGTCGCGGCATTGGCGTTGATCTGCGCCTCGTTGAGACGGGCGCGGGCCTCGGTCAGGCGCGATTCCGATTCCGCCACGCGCGCCTCTGCTTCGGCGAGGGTCGCGCGGGCGGCGGGAACCCGCGCCTCGGCCTCGGGAAGGCGGGAGCGTGCCTCGAGGAGCCGGCCGCGCGCCTCTTCGAGCTGGGCTTCGCGCGTGCCGGGGTCGAGTTCGCACAGAAGGTCGCCGGCCTCGACAAGCGCGCCTGCGCGTTTCGGCTCGGAGATCACGAGACCGGAGGTTTCCGCCCGCACCTCGACGCTGCGCGCCGCTTCGGTCCGGCCGCGCAGCACGACGCCGCTGTCGATCGTCTGGGCGGTGCTCGTCGTCGCGACGACGCGGATCGCAGGCTGGGCCGGCTCTGCGGCCACGTCCTCGGCTTCGGCGCTCGTGTCGCGCTCCACCTGGGCGAAGGCCAGCAGCGCGTCTCGGTCGATCACGACGAAATAAAGCGCAGCGGACACCAGCAGGGCCAGCAGAAGGGGCATGATGCGCATCGGGTCGGTGGCCTTCTTCCCTGTCGTGCGGAGCCGTGTGTGGTGCGGCAAATCTGAACCGATTGGTTCAGTTTCTGCGAGGTGACTTAGCGACTTCTGCGCCTGCCGCAAGCCCCTCGTGCACATCTTACGCTGAACGAAGCGGTTCAGATGTTTCGGCGAAGCGGTCTGCCAAAAAATTCTGCATCGCGGCGCGCGCTGCCCGGTTCGGGGCCGATGCCGCCGGGACGGAGGCGATCGGCGCAGGACTTGTCCCGCCGCGGGGCTTGAGGGTAAGAGGTCCGCCAAAGGCCGCGTGCCGAAGGAGGTCAGGTGAGCAATCCCGACAGCTTTATCGACGAGGTGACCGAAGAGGTTCGCCGCGACCGTCTCTATGCGACCCTGCGGCGATGGGGCTGGGTGGCGATCCTGCTGGTGATCCTCGTGGTCGGCGGCACGGCCTGGCAGCAGGTGTCCAACGCACGGGAGATGCAGGCGGCGCAGGCCCGGGGCGACGCTCTGCTGGCGGCGCTCGAGGTGTCGGACCCGGCGGCGCGTGCCGAGGCGCTCGCCGCGGTCGAGGTCGACGGCCCCGCGTCGGCGGTGGCGGGGTTGCTGACGGCCGCGGCGCAGGAAGAGGCGGGAGAGACGGCCGCCGCCGTGGCGACCCTCGAGGGCGTGGCCACCAACATGAACGCGCAGCCGATCTACCGCGAACTCGCGCAACTCAAGGCGTTGCTGCTCGACGAGGGTCTCTCTCCCGCGGATCGTGCCTCGGCGCTGGAGCCCCTGGCTCAGCCCGGCGCGCCGTTCCGGCTCGTGGCGCTGGAGGCGCAGGCCCTGGCGCAGGTGGCGGCGGGGCAGACGGAGGACGCGCTCGCCACCCTGTCCCTGCTGGTCGAGGACGCCGAGGTCAGCGGGGGCTTGCGCGATCGCGCCTCGGCCCTGATTGTGGCGCTCGGCGGCACTCCGGGCAGCGGGGCCGCCGGGACGAACGAAAGCCCCGAATGACGGGCCGGGCGATGGGAGCGGGCATGACGGGCACGGGCAGGCGGATCGGGTTTCTTCTGCTGGCGCTTGTCGGTCTGGCGTCCTGCGGTGAGCGCGAGGTGATCCTGCCGGGCGTGCGCGAGGATCCCCGTGCGGTGAGTTTCGGTGCGATGCGAAGCGATGGGGCGGAGGTGGCCGTGCAGCGGCCGCTGGCCCTGCCTGCCGCGCAGCTGAACCAGAGCTGGACCCATCGCGGCGGCAATGCGCGCCATGCCATCGGCCATCTGGCGTTGCCGGGCGGGGGGCTCACGCTCGCCTTCGCGGCGCCGATCGGCGAGGGCGACAGCCGCCGCGCGCGGATCACCGGGGATCCGGTGGTGGTGGGCTCGACGATCTATGCCATGGATGCGCGCGGCTCGGTCAGCGCGGTCAGCGCCTCGGGCCAGCTTCTGTGGCGGTCCGAACTGCGGCGCGACCTGAACCGGCTGCAGGACGCCTCCGGCGGCGGGCTGGCCTATGGCAACGGGCGGCTCTATGCCACGACGGGATTCGGCCAGCTGGTGGCGCTCGATCCCGCGACCGGCGCGCGGCTCTGGGTGCAGGACCTCGACGCCGCCGGCGGAGCCGCGCCGACCGTGGCGGGCGATCTGGTCTATGTGTCCTCCCGGGACAGCCGCGCCTGGGCGGTGGACAGCGCGACGGGCCGTATCGCCTGGACCCGGGCGGGCGTGCCCTCGCCCGCAGGGTCCGGGGGCGGGGCGGGACCCGCCGTGGCGGACGGACTGGTGCTCTTTCCGCTGTCCTCGGGGGAGGTTGCGGCGCATTTCGCCATCGGCGGCCAGCAGCGCTGGTCGGCTTACGTGGTCGGCGAGCGGACGGGGTTCGCCGCGGCCACGATCTCGGACATCGGCGGCGATCCGGTGATCGCGGACGGGCGGGTTTATGCCGGCAATGTCTCCGGTCGGCTCGCGGCGCTCGATCTCGCCACGGGTGACGAGATCTGGGCGGTGCGCGACGGCGCGGTGAGCCCGGTCTGGGCCGCGGGCGGGTCGATCTTCTACGTGAACGACGTGAACCAGCTGGTTCGCCGGGATGCGGCGTCCGGCGGGCTCGTGTGGCGGACCCAGCTGCCCTGGCGGCCCGAGACGCGGGGCCTGTTCGGGCCGACGCGGGACCGCATCTTTGCCCATTACGGCCCGGTTCTGGCGAGCGGACGGCTCTATGTGGCGGGTTCGGACGGTGCGCTCAGGGCTTTCGATCCGCGCTCCGGCGGGCTGATCGCGGAAACGGCGCTGCCGGGCGGCGCGACGAGCAACCCGGTGGTTGCGGGCGGGACGCTCTATGTCGTGTCGGGCGAGGGGCAACTTCTCGCTTTCCGCTGAACGCCGGGCGGTGTATCGGTCGCGCTTCTGCGACAGAGAGCGGTCATGACCTTCACCCTCGCCATCGTGGGCCGGCCCAACGTGGGCAAGTCCACCCTCTTCAACCGGCTTGTCGGAAAGCGGCTCGCGCTGGTCGACGACCAGCCCGGTGTGACGCGCGACCTGCGCGAGGGCGAGGCGCGGCTGGGGGACCTGCGGTTCACCGTCATCGACACGGCGGGTCTGGAGGAGGTCACCGACGACAGCCTCCAAGGCCGGATGCGCCGCCTGACGGAGCGGGCGGTGGCCGAGGCGGACGCCTGTCTCTTCGTGATCGATGCGCGGATGGGGGTGACGCCGACGGACGAGGTGTTCGCCGACATCCTGCGCCGGGCCAATGCGCGGGTGATCCTTGCCGCCAACAAGAGCGAGGGCCGCGCGGGGCAGGCGGGGGTGTTCGAGGCCTACGGGCTGGGCCTGGGAGAGCCCGTGCCGCTCTCGGCGGAGCATGGCGAGGGGATGGCGGAGCTCCATGCCGCGCTGATGCCGATCGCCGATGCCATGGCCGAGCGGCGGGCGGTGATCGCCGACGAGGCGCCGGTCACGGATGTCGATGTGATTGATGGAGAGGACGCCCCCGACTGGGCTCCGCGACCTGGGCGTCCGCTGCAGGTCGCGGTGGTGGGACGGCCCAATGCGGGCAAGTCCACGCTGATCAACCGGATCCTGGGCGAGGAACGGCTGCTGACGGGGCCCGAGGCCGGGATCACCCGGGATTCGATCTCGCTCTCGCTCGACTGGGACGGCGTGCCGGTGCGGCTTTTCGATACCGCGGGCATGCGCAAGAAGGCCAAGGTCCAGGACAGGCTCGAGAAGATGTCGGTGGCGGACGGGCTCAGGGCGGTCAAGTTCGCCGAGGTCGTGGTGGTTCTCCTCGATGCGGCGATCCCCTTCGAGACCCAGGATCTGCGCATTGCGGACCTGGCTGAGCGCGAAGGCCGCGCGGTCGTGGTGGCGGTCAACAAGTGGGATCTCGAGGCGGACAAGCAGGGTCGACTGACGCAGCTGCGCGAGGAATTCGAGCGGCTGCTGCCGCAACTGAAGGGGGCTCCGCTGGTGGCGGTGTCGGCCAGGACGGGGCGCGGCCTCGACCGGCTGCGAGAGGCGGTCGTCTCGGCCCATGCGGTCTGGAACCGGCGGGTGCCCACTGCGGCGCTCAATCGCTGGCTTGGGGAGATGGTCACGGCGCATCCGCCGCCCGCGCCGGGCGGACGCCGGATCAAGCTGCGCTACGCGACCCAGGCCAAGACCCGTCCGCCTGGATTTGTCGTCATGTGTTCTCATCCCGACAGGATGCCCGAGGCCTACAAGCGCTACCTCGTGAACGGGCTGCGGCTCGATTTCGACATGCCGGGCACGCCGATCCGGCTGACGCTGCGGGGGCAGGGCGACCGGAACCCCTACAAGGGACGGACGAAGTCGACGCCCTCGCGGCTGAGAAAGCACCTCGGAAAGCCGCCGCACAAGGGGTGACGGTCGGACCCTGACCCAGGTGTCGAACGGACTCCCGTGCGGATCTTGCTCAGCGGATCCGGCTCAGGCCAGCCGCGCGCTGCGCAAGGCCGTCGCGCCGACCAGTACCACCCCCGCGGCTGCCAGAAGCGCGAGGGCTGTCCGCGCGTCCCAGTTCTGCACTGCCACCGCCACCAGTGCCCAGCAGACGGTGAGGCCGTATTCCGGCGCCTTGCCGAGCCAGGTCTGCAGCGCCACCGCCGTCGCCAGCGCCGCGGGGATGCCGACCCAGGCCCAGCCCGCGGCGTCGAGGAGGATACCGTACCCTGCCAGCGTGCTCGCCACCGACACGAAGGACGCGGCGGTCAGCCAGCCCGCGTAGACCGAGACCGGCGCGAGAAGCACCCAGCGGTCCCAGACCGGTGCCTGTTTCGCCGCCATCACGGCGGTGGCGGCCATGAGGACGATCAGGATGCTCGCCCAGATGGCGGAATGCTGCGCGACCCAGAGCCAGGGCGTGCCGATCAAGAGGGAGGCGGAGAGCCAGATACGGGGTGCCGTCCAGGCCGGGTCGTCGCGGCGCACGCGCAGGCCGTAGAGGGACGACAGGATCAGCCAGGCGTAGATCAGCCCCCAGATCGCGAAGGCATAGCCCGCCGGCTCGATGGGCGGGCTGTCCTGCGGCACGGGGAGCTGGTCGCCGTCGAAGCCCTGGAAGGGGGGCGTCACCAGGGGTGCGCCCGCGAAGGTCAGCGACAGGATCAACGTGATCCAGGGCAGGAAGGTGGTGCGCATGGCTCTTGCTCCGTCCGGCTTTACTCCAGAACGCCCGCGGACGAGATTCGCTCCGCCCCGCCGATCCAGGGGCGCAGGGCGGCGGGGAGGGTGACCGAGCCGTCCTCCTGCTGGCCGTTCTCCAGCACCGCGATCAGGGTGCGGCCCACGGCGAGGCCCGAGCCGTTCAGCGTGTGGAGGAACTGCGGCTTGCCGCCGTCCTCCTTGAAGCGGGCGTTCATGCGGCGGGCCTGCCAGTCGCCGCAGGTGGAGACGGAGCTGATCTCGCGGTAGCGGTTCTGACCCGGCAGCCAGACCTCGATGTCGTGGGTCCGCCGCGCGCCCGCGCCCATGTCGCCTGCGCAGAGGAGCATGGTGCGGTAGGGCAGCTCCAGCTTCTCCAGCACCGCCTCGGCACAGGCGGTCATGCGGGCGTGTTCGGCCTCGCTCTCGTCCGGGTGGGTGATCGAGACCATCTCCACCTTCTCGAACTGGTGCTGGCGGAGCATGCCCGTGGTGTCGCGGCCGGCGCTGCCCGCCTCGGAGCGGAAGCATTGGGTGTGGCTGACGAAGCGGAGCGGCAGGCGGGCGGCGTCGAGGGTGACGCCGGCGACGATGTTCGTGAGCGTCACCTCGGAGGTGGGGATGAGCCACCAGCCTTCGCGGGTCTGGTAGCTGTCCTCGCCGAACTTCGGCAGCTGGCCGGTGCCGAGCATCGCCTCGTCGCGGACGAGGACGGGGGTCATCGTCTCGGCGAGCCCGTGCTGGGTCGTGTGCAGGTCGAGCATGAACTGGGCGAGCGCGCGGTGGAGGCGCGCCATGGCGCCCGAGAGCAGGACGAAGCGGGAGCCGGAGAGTTTCGCGGCGGTCTCGAAATCCATGCCGGGTTTGGCGGCGGGGATGTCGTAGTGCTCCTTCGGTTCGAAAGGGAGCGCGCGGGGGGTGCCCCAGCTTTTCAGCTCGACATTGTCGTCCTCGGAGGCGCCGTCGGGGACGTCCGCATAGGGAAGGTTCGGCAGGGCGAGGAGGAGGTCGTGAAGTTCGGCGTCCTTCGCCTTGGCTTCCTCCTGGAGGCGGGCGGTGTCGGCCTTTTTCGCGGCGACCTCGGCGCGGAGGGAGTCGAAGGCGGCCTCGTCGCCTCTAGCCTTGGCGGCGCCGATGTCCTTGGCGGCCTTGTTGGCGTCGGCCTTGGCGGTCTCGGCGGCCTGGATCGCGGCGCGGCGGGCCTCGTCGAGGGCGAGGATCTCGGGCGAGGCGGGGCCGAGGCCGCGGCGGGAGAGGGCGGCATCGAAGGCGGCCGGGTCTTCGCGGATCAGGCGGATGTCATGCATGGGGCTCTCCCGTCGGGATGTCTCGGGGCGGGATATGCCCGGTTTCGGGTGGGGGGGGAAGGGGGGCTGAAGGGGAGTTTGGGGGGGCGTCCACACGTGGACGCTCGTGCAAGGGATTGTAATAGAGTTATAATCTCTGTGGACGGGCTGGGGCGTTAACCATTTTCCGGCGGGGCCTTGCCGCGGGTGGCGGCGTCCCAGCGGGCGCGGAAGTCGCGGTAGGCGTCGCTCCAGTCTTCATCGGGCCGGCCATCGTCCTCGGGCCAGGTCCGGTCCCAGCCTTCGGGGAGGGTCGCCTGCCAGGCGCGCCAGGCGGTGTCGAAGTCCTCGGGCGGCGTCGGGGGCCAGTGGGCAGGACGCTGGGCGCCTTCCGGCAGGGCCATGTCGGAGAAAACATCGTGCCAAAACGGCTGCAAGCTCGCCATCGTGGTTGCGTCCAGCGCTCTCAGGGCGGCACCTCGGAGGGTAGCCGCACTGAGGTCGGTGTGGTCGTCCATCTGCGCCCCGAGGAGGACCGCCCCCTGCATCTGCGCCCCGCGAAGACCCGCCCCTTGCATCTGCGCTCCCATGACGGTCGCCCGTTGCATCTGTGCCCCGCCGAGGTCTGCCTCCTGCATCGTCGCACCAATGAGGACTGCCCTCTGCAACTGCGCCTTGACTAGCGTCACCCCCTGCATCTCCACTCCAAACAAACTCGCGCTCTGCAACTTCGCCTCGCGGAGTGTCGCCCCATGCATCCGCACGCTAAAGAGTAGCGTGTTCTGCATTTGCGCCTCGATGAGATTCGAGCCCTGCATCTGCGCCATGGATAAGTTCGCGTGCTGCATGAGCGCTCCTTCGAGGTCCGTCCCTTGCATCTGCGCTCCGCTAAGGACTGCCTCCTGAATTTTTGCCTTGAAGAGATTTGCCCCCTGCATCCGCGCCTTTTCGAGGACCGCCCCGCGCAGGTCCAGACCTCCTAGATCGGCGAAGCGGAGGTCGGCGCCGCGAAGGTTTGGGCGGTAGCCCTTGAAGGACGGGTAAATGATACGGACATCACCGGCTCGGAGGAAGTCTGCAGGTTTTGTACCGTTTAAGACCTCGTTCAGGGGTGGGATTAGCGCCCCGAAAGTCCGGCCAGCAAGGTTGTCTTGCCAGTCGGTCTCCGGCGTAGGCTGACTGGAATTTGCAAAACGCCGGGAGAGAACATCTAGCGCGGTGCGAATGTCGGTGCGGAAGGAGACGAATTGGTGATTGTAGGCGCGAACCTTCGCCCATTGAGCATTAATTGGGAGAAGCTCGCGATCCTCCACCTTCTCCTTCTTCGGCAGGTCGTCAGGAGACATCAGAGCGCCGCCCGGGCTGGTGGGGCCGGAGAAGGCGGCGTTCTCGCGGATGTAGGCGCAGAGGATCTGCATGATCTGGACGTGGACCGAGAGGTTTTTCTGCGCGAGGCGCTCGAGGGCTAGGATGGCGCCGGTGCGGACTTCGAGGTTGGGCTCGGTGCGGGCGAGGGCCATCCAGTCGCCGTAATGGCCGACGCCTTCGCCCGCGCTGACCGGCAGGGCGGCGTCCTGCCAGTGGATGCGGGTCTCCTCCCGTGTCCATTGTGTGTAGCGGATGAGGCGCTTTTCCTCGGTGACGCCGTCTTCCTCGACCTCGACCGCCTCGCGCGCCTTGAGGATAGACAGGTGCGGAAGGTCTGGCTCCTGGAACGGCGCGACGTGCATGGCCTTCGAATAGCTCGTGCCGGTGTAGACGCGGAGGGAGCGTCCGATTCGGCTCACCTCCTTCTCCGCGCCCAGCCCCTCGACCGCCTCGTTGATGCGCTTGGTGAGCAGGTCCTCTTCCTGCGCGACGGTCTGGCGGCGGGTGAAGAGGACGCGGGCGATGGTGAAGGGGAAGGCGATCATCGCGCCGAGCGTTCCGGTGAGGGCGGCGATCAGGAAGAGTTCGAGTCGCCAGTTGCCGGTGTCGGGGAAGAACCGGCCCAGCGGCGTCGTGTCGGGGACGAGGCGGAAGAGGGTGACGACGAGGGTCAGGATCAGGCCGCAGACGGCGACGGCGACGAGGGACGTCCAGAGGAACAGCGCGAGCGCGCCTGCGGCATAGGCGAGGCGGCGGATCGGGGCTGGCAGAAGGTCCAGTTTCGTTTTCCTGGCAATGTCCCGGCGGGTGGTGCTGTCTCCGAGGGAGAACACGCCCACTGCGATGGCCAGCAGGACGGGGATCGCGGCGCAGGCGATCACGAAGATGTAGAAGGCGCGCTGGTACTCGTCCGTCACTGGCCCTGTTCCCTTGGGTGAGCCTTGCCTGCGCCTTGCCGGAGATCAAGCCTGCAGTTCGCGCTACTTCTTTGTCATCAATGAGATGGCGTGTTGACCTCTGCCCGCGCGGACTCAAGGCCGCAGGCCGCCGCGCATCGCCGGGCCGCCCCCTCGGCCCGGCGATTGGGTGACGATGGTGCGCCGCTTGGGCGGTTTGCGGGGTGGCTGAGATAAAGGACTGCCGCTCGGGCGTTGGATCGCCGGTCCGCGGCCCGTCGACGCGCGGCTTCGAGTGTCTGGGGGCGGGGTTTGGCGATTGGGTGACGCTGGTGCGCCGCTCGGGCGGTTTGCGGGGTGGCCAGGGTAAAGGGCTTCCGCCCGGATGTCGGATCGCCGGTCGGCGGCCCGTCGATGCGCGGCTTCGCCCGTTGGGGGTGGGGCGGTGGTTGACCGCTGGGGACGGCGCTTGTCTGCGACAATCGGCCCGGGAGGGCGCGGGCGGGCGTTGCGTCCGGGGGCGCGGGCGTCCATATGGCGCCGGAGGCCTTACGAGGGAGACCCCCATGGACGCATTTGCCCAGTTCATCCCGCTCATCCTGATCTTCGCGATCATGTATTTCCTTCTGATCCGGCCGCAGCAGCGGAAGATGAAGCAGCACCAGGAGATGGTGAAGGCGCTCCGCCGGGGCGACCAGGTGATCACCCAGGGCGGGCTGATCGGCAAGGTCTCCAAGGTCAAGGACGACGACGAGATCGAGGTGGAGCTGGCGCAGGGCGTCGTGGTCCGCGTGGTGCGCAACACCGTGGCGCAGGTGGTCTCGAAGACCGAGCCCGCGAAGTGAGAGGCCTCGCGGTCGTCCTGATGCTGGCCCCGCTCGGGGCCGTGGCGGAGGAGGGCTGCCTGAGGGTGGCGCTGGCCGGGGCCGAGGCCGCCGCTCCGGCGCTGGCGGCGCGGGCCGAGGCGCTGGGCGGCCATGCCGAGGGGCTGGTCGCGGTGGTGCCGGACGGCGTGGTGCGGGACGCCGGAGCGGAGCTGCTGACGCGGCCGGGACATCTGTCGTTTCACGCCATGATCGGGCGGAACGGGGAGATCGACCCTGAGGGCGCGCTGATCCGCGACGCGGGCGTGCGCGCCGCGGAGGTGCGGTCGGGCGCCGGGGGCACGGAGCTCTATCTCGCGCTCGACGAGGCGGCGTCGGAACGGCTCGCGCGGGTCACGGCGGACCTGCTGGGCGGCACGGTGGCGATGGCGCTCGACGGCGAGGTGGTGGTGGCGCCGCGGGTGCTGGAGCCGATCACCGGGGGCGAGCTGGTCATCTCGGGCGGCTTCACCGGCGCGGAGCTGGAGCGGATGGCGGTGATGATGGCGGCGCCGCTGCCCGGGCCGCTGGTGATCGAGACGGTGGAGCGGACGGGCTGCACGGCGCCCGGCGCGACCGAGAACTAGGGGACGGGACATGCTGAACATCTCGCTCGGGCGGCGGGTCATGATCTGGCTGGTGGTGGCCGCGGGGCTGCTGCTGGCGATGCCGAACCTGTTCTACGACCGGGTGGAGCGGTCGAACGACGCCGAGGCACTGCTGGAGCAGGGGATCGGCGGCCCGGAGGTCGAGGCGGAGGCGGCGCTCTGGCCGTCCTTCCTGCCCGACGGGCTGGTGAACCTCGGGCTCGACCTCCGGGGCGGCGCGCATCTCCTTGCGGAAGTGCAGGTGGAGGATGTCTACGAAAGCCGGATGACCTCGTTCTGGCCCGAGGTGCGGGACGCGCTGGCCGCCGAGCGGGAGACGGTGGGCTTCGTCACCCGGGAAGACAGCGCGCCCGACGTGCTGCGGGTGCGGATCTCCAACGCCGAGGCAATGCCGCGGGCGCTCGAGATCGTGCGCGACCTCGCGCGACCGGTGGTGACGCTGACCGGCGCGGGCGCGAGCGACATCGTGGTGGCCGCCGAGGGACCCGAGCTGGTGATCCAGCTCAGCGAGGCCGAGCGGGAGGCCACGGACGACCGCACGGTGCAGCAGGCCCTCGAGATCATCCGCCGCCGGATCGACGAGGTGGGCACGCGGGAGCCCGCGATCCAGCGGCAGGGGGCGGATCGCATCCTGATCCAGGTGCCGGGCGTGGGCTCGGCGCAGGAGCTCAAGGACATCATCGGCACCACGGCGCAGCTCACCTTCCGGCCGGTGATCCAGCCCTTTGCCGATGCCGACACCGTGGCCGGCTCCGACGAGGAGCTGCTGCCGTTCCCGAGCCAGGGCGAGGGGGCCTTTGCCCTCGTGGAGCGGGCGCCGGTGGTGACGGGCGAGGAGCTTGTGGACGCCCAGCCCGGCTTCGACCAGAACAACCGGCCCGCGGTGACCTTCCGGTTCAACCCCTCGGGGGCGCGGAAGTTCGGCGATTACACGGCGGCCAACGTGGGCGCGCCCTTCGCCATCGTGCTTGACGACGAGGTGATCAGCGCGCCCAGGATCAACGAGGCGATCCGGGGCGGCTCGGGCATCATCACGGGCGACTTCACGGTGGAGGAGTCGACCGAGCTCGCGGTTCTTCTGCGCGCGGGCGCCCTGCCGGCGGAGCTGACCTTCCTCGAGGAGCGCACGATCGGGCCGGAGCTGGGGCAGGACAGCATCGACGCGGGCACCATCGCCTGCATCGTGGCCTTCGCCGCGGTCATGGTGTTCATGGTCCTGAGCTACGGTATCTTCGGGGTGTTCGCCGACATCGCGCTGATGATCAACGTGGCGCTGCTCTTCGGCCTTCTGAGCCTGATCGGCGGCACGCTGACGCTGCCGGGCATCGCGGGAATCGTGCTCACCATCGGCATGGCGGTGGATGCCAACGTGCTGGTCTTCGAGCGGATCCGCGAGGAGCTGAAGACCGCCAAGGGCCCGGCCCGCGCCATCAGCCTCGGCTACGAGAAGGCCCTGTCGGCCATCGTCGACGCCAACATCACCACCTTCATGACGGCGGTGATCCTCTTTGCCATGGGATCGGGGCCGGTGCGCGGCTTCGCCATCACGCTGGGGATCGGCATCCTGACCTCGGTCTTTACCGCGCTCTTCGTCACGCGCGTGATGATCGCGACCTGGTTCGACGCCCGCCGCCCGAAAACGATCGAGGTCTGAGATGCGCCTGAAACTCGTTCCCCAGACCACGAACTGGGACTTCTTCAGCCGCCCGAAGCTGTGGCTGGGCATCTCCGCCCTGCTGATCGTGGTGGCGCTGCTGTCGTTCGGGACGCGGGGGCTCAACTACGGCATCGATTTCGCGGGCGGCACCACGATCCGCACCGAGAGCGCCCAGCCGGTGGACGTGGGCGCCTATCGCGCGGCCATCGCACCGCTCGATCTGGGGGATGTCACGATCACCGAGGTGTTCGACCCCACCTTCGGACCGGACCGGAACGTGGCCATGGTGGCGATCCAGGTGCAGGACGGGCAGGAATCGGTCTCGGGCGAGACCATCGTCGCGGTGCAGGAGGCCCTGCGCGGCGTGGCGCCGGACATCACCTTTCCGTCCGTCGAATCGGTCGGGCCGACCGTCTCGGGCGAGCTGATCGTGACCGCGATCATCGCGGTGATGCTCGCCATCGGCGCGGTGCTGATCTACATCTGGCTCCGGTTCGAATGGCAGTTCGCCGTGGGGGCCGTGGTGGCGCTGGTGCATGACGTGGTGCTGACGCTCGGGATCTTCTCCGAGTTCGGCATCCGGTTCGACCTGGCGATCATCGCCGCCCTCCTGACGATCGTGGGCTATTCGCTGAACGACACGGTGGTGGTCTTCGACCGGGTCCGCGAGAACCTGCGGCGCTACAAGAGCCGGCCGCTGCGGGACGTGCTGAACCTGTCGATCAACGAGACGCTGAGCCGGACCTTCATGACCTCCTTCACCACGCTGCTGGCGCTGATCGCCCTCTTCGTGCTGGGGGGCGACGTGATCCGGGGCTTCGTCTTCGCGATGATCTGGGGCGTGATCGTCGGCACCTATTCCTCGATCTTCGTGGCCTCGGCGACGCTGCTGGTGCTGGGCGTGAAGCGCGACTGGTCGAAGCCCGAGGACGATGCGGGCGGGCCGTCGGGGACGCAGTTCTCCACCGGCGGGAGCTGAGCGGCGGCGGGACCGCCCGGTGGCGCCGGGCGCCACGATCTTCTAGAAGATCGTGGCGCGCCCCGATTGTTCCAGAACAATCGGGGCCTGACAAAGGAAATTGCGATGCGTCTCAACGAGATCCGGTTCACCGACGCCCTGCCCATCGACGGTTACGGCGCGGGCTTCTTCCGCATCGGCGGGGAGGCCGTCGACGCGCCGCTGATCGTCTCGCACCGGGGCGTGGAGGCCTGGGGCGGTTATGACGACGGGGAGGCCCTGCTGGCGCTGGCGGAGGGCATCGACGTGCTGCTCGTGGGCACCGGTCCCGAGATTGCCCGTCTGCCGGCCGGTCTGCGCGACCGGCTCGAGGCGGCGGGCGTCGGCGTCGAGACCATGGCCAGCGCCCAGGCCGCGCGGAGTTTCAACATCCTTCTGGCCGAGGGGCGCCGGGTGGCGGTGGCGCTGTTGCCCGTGTGAGCGGGCCGCGCGTGCGGGGGGCGGCGTCGGAGGGGGCTCCGCCCCCGCTCGGCGGTGCCGAGCTCCCCCGGGATATTTCCGGCCAGAAATGCCGGGGCGGGGCGCGGGGGGCGAGGCTGTGCGCCCAGTGGAGGGCACGCGGGTGCTGAGGGTCAGGGATCTGGCGGTGGCCCGGGGCGGAGTTCCCGTGCTCGAGCGCGTATCGTTCGAGGTGGCGGCGGGGGAGGCGCTGGTTCTGCGCGGGCCGAACGGGATCGGGAAGACCACGCTTCTGCGCTGTATCGCGGGGCTGCAGCCGGCGGTGTCGGGCCGGATCGAGATGGCCGAGGGCATCGCCGCCTATGCCAGCCATGCCGACGGGATCAAGGCGCAGCTGACCGTGGCGGAAAACCTGGCCTTCTGGGCGGAGGTGCACGGGCAGGCGCGAGGCGAGGAGGTGTTCGCGGCCTTCGACCTCGAGGACCTGCGGGACCGGCCGGCGGGGACGCTCTCGGCGGGACAGAAGCGGCGCACCGGGCTGGCGCGGCTCGCGGTCACCGGCAAGGCGCTCCTGCTGCTCGACGAACCGACCGTGTCGCTCGACCGGGTGTCGGTGGGGCTTTTCGCCGCCTTCCTGAGGGACCGGCATCTGGCGCGGGGCGGGGCGGCGGTGATCGCCACGCATATCGATCTGGGCCTCGATGCCCCGGAGCTCGATCTGGCGCCCTTCGCCGCCGCGGCGGATGCGGGTGGCGGCTCGGACGAGGCCTTTCTGTGAAGGCGCTTCTGCTGAGGGACATCCGGCTGGCGGTGAGGGCGGGGGGCGGTTTCGGTCTGGGCCTGGCGTTCTTCCTGATCGTGGTGGTGCTGGTGCCCTTCGGGGTGGGCCCCGAGGCGGCGGTGCTGACGCGGATCGCGCCGGGGATCCTGTGGGTCGCGGCGCTCCTGGCGGCGCTCCTGTCGCTCGACCGGATCTTCGCGCTCGACTGGGAGGACGGGGCGCTGCCGCTGCTGGCGACCTCGCCCCTGCCGCTGGAGGCGCTCGCGCTGGTCAAGGCCGTCGCGCACTGGATCACCACGGGGCTGCCGCTGACGCTGGCCGCGCCCGCTCTGGGCTTTCTGCTGAACCTCGAGCCCGGGGCCTATGGCTGGCTTCTGGCCTCGCTGGCACTGGGCACGCCCGCGCTGAGCATGATCGGCACCTTCGGCGCCGCGCTGACCGTGGGGCTGAAGCGGGGCGGGCTCCTGCTGTCGCTTCTGGTGCTGCCGCTCTACGTGCCGACGCTGATCTTCGGGGCGGAGGCGGTGCGGCGGGGCGCCGAGGGGCTGGAGGCCGGGGTGCCGCTGATGCTGATGGCGGGGATCACCTTCGGCGCGCTCGCCCTGCTGCCTTTCGCCGCGGCTGCGGCCTTGCGCGTCAATCTGCGGTGAGGCCCATTGAGCGGGGCGCAAGGGGAGGCTAAGTGCGAGCCATGTCGATCTGGGAATATGCCAACCCCAAGCGGTTCATCGCGACTACCTCGCCCCTGATCCCCTGGGTGCTGGGGCTTTCCCTCGCGTTGATCGGCACGGCGCTCGTCTGGGGGTTCTTCTTCACCCCGGACGATTTCCGGCAGGGCTCCACCGTCAAGATCATCTACCTGCACGTTCCGTCGGCGATGATGGCGATCAATGCCTGGATCATGATGCTGGTGGCCTCGCTGATCTGGCTCGTGCGGCGGCATCACGTCTCGGCGCTCGCGGCGCGGGCGGCCGCGCCGGTGGGGATCGTCATGACGCTGATCGCGCTCTTCACCGGGGCGGTCTGGGGGCAGCCCATGTGGGGGACCTGGTGGGTCTGGGATCCGCGGCTGACCTCGTTCCTGATCCTGTTCCTGTTCTATCTCGGCTATGTCGCGCTCTGGGAGGCGATCGAGGACCCGGACACGGCGGCGGACCTGACGAGCGTCCTGTGCATCGTGGGATCGGTCTTTGCCGTCCTGTCGCGCTACGCGGTGCTCTTCTGGAACCAGGGGCTGCACCAGGGGGCGACGTTCTCGCTCGATGCCGAGACCAACATCGACCCGGTCTTCTGGTGGCCTGCGGTGATCTCCATGGCGGGCTTCGTGGGGCTCTTCGTCGCGCTGGTGCTGGTGCGCACGCAGACGGAGATCCGGGCGCGGCGGATGAAGGCGCTTCTGGCGCGGGCGCGGCGCGCGGGCGCGGGCGAGGCCCGGGCATGATGCCGGACCTGGGCGCCTATGCTGTGGAGGTCGTGTCGGCCTATGCGGTCTCGCTCCTGCTGCTGGGCGGGCTCGTGGCGCTGTCGCTGGCGCGGTGGCGGAAGGTGAAGCGGCAGCTCGAGGAAGTGGAACGGCGCGATGGCTAGGGTATCTCCCCTGATGATCCTGCCCCCGGTGCTGTTCGCGGCGCTGGCGGGACTGTTCGCGGCGGGCATGTTCCGGGACAATCCCGACGAGCTGCGCTCGGCCTTCATCGGGCGGCAGGCGCCGGAGGTGACGCCGGAGGCCCTGCCGGGCCATGCGGCGCTCGACCCTGCGCTCTTCACGAACGGCGAGGTGACGCTGGTCAACTTCTGGGCCTCCTGGTGTCCGCCGTGCCGGGCGGAGCATCCGACGCTGCATGCGCTGAACGAGGCGGGGATCGACATCGTGGGGGTCAATTTCCGCGACCAGGCGGACAATGCGATCACCTACCTGACCGATGACGGCAACCCGTTCGTCGCCGTCCCTTTCGATCCGAGGGGCCGGTCGGCGGTGGACTGGGGAGTCTCGGCGCCGCCGGAGACCTTCATTGTCGACGGCGACGGGACGGTGCTGTTCCGCTTCGCCGGGCCGCTCGTCGGGTCGGATTACGAGCAGCGGTTCCTGCCGGAGCTGGAGGCGGCGCTGGGCGGGCCGGTTCCGCAGCCGGCCGGGGGAAGCTGAGGCGACAGGCGTAGCGCGGATCACGGATTCGTGAGATGATCCTGCGGGGGCGAGGGGAGTCGCCCCGGGTGGGAGAGACATCATGAGACGATCATCTGCAACGGTCGTGGCCGGTCTGGTCACGGCGACGGCGGCCTTTTGCGAGCCGAGCGTCGAGAGGGGGGAATACCTCGCCGAGGGGCTTGCGGGCTGCGGCAATTGCCATACGCCGATCGGACCCGAGGGGCCGGTCATGGAGATGAACCTCGCGGGACGACTCGTGGAGGACATCGAGCCGTTCCGGGCGGTGGCGCCGAACATCACGCCGGGCGGACGGGTCGCGGGCTGGTCCGACGCCGAGCTGGCGCGGGCCATCCGGGAGGGCATCCGGCCGGACGGCTCGGTCATCGGGCCGCCGATGCCGAGCAGGTTCTACCGGGGGCTGTCGGACGAGGATCTGGCGTCCATCGTGATGTACCTGCGCACCGTGCCGGCAGTGGCGAACGATCCCGGGGAGAGCGAGTACCGCATTCCGCTGCCGCCCGCCTGGGGCCCGCCGGTGGAGAGCGTGGCGCAGCCCGACGAAAGCGATCCCGTGGCCTATGGCGAATACCTTGCCGGGCCGGTGGCTCATTGCATGGAGTGCCATTCGACGCCGGGGCCCATGGGGGCGATGCTCGACACCCACCTGGGCGCGGGGGGCTGGGAGTTTCACGGGCCATGGGGTGTCTCGGTCTCGGCGAACCTGACGCCGCATCCGGAGGACGGCATCGTGTCGTGGACGGACGCGGAGCTGGTGCAGATGATCACCCAGGGCGTGCGGCCCGGGGGGGCGCCGATGTTGCCGCCCATGGGGTACGGGTATTACGCGCGGGCGACGTCAGGGGACCTCGCGGCGATCGTGGCCTACCTGCGGAGCCTGCCGGCGTTGCCGGATCCGATGTAGGGGGCGGCGTTGCAGGCCTGCGCGGTGCCGGGCTGAACCCCGGCCAGCGGCTGTGGGGAACGTGGTATGGGGCAGGCCGGGCTGAAGCCCGGCCTGCGGAGGAGGGCGGTGTCACTCCGCCGCGATGGCGGAGCGGGAGGCGAGGTCGCGCAGCACGTAGTGCAGGACGCCGCCGTGCTCGATGTATTCCTTCTCGATGGCGGTATCGATCCGGCAGCGCAGGGTGATCGTCTTCGTCGAGCCGTCGGCGAAGGCGATGGTGCAGGGCACCTCGGCCTGGGGCGTCACGCTGTCGAGGCCCGCGATGCTGACGGTCTCGTCGCCCTTGAGGCCCAGCGACTTGCGGGTGTCGCCGCCGGTGAACTCGAAGGGGATCACGCCCATGCCCACGAGGTTCGAGCGGTGGATGCGCTCGAAGTTCTCGGCAATCACGGCCTTCACGCCCAGAAGATTGGTGCCCTTGGCCGCCCAGTCGCGGGAACTCCCCGCGCCATACTGCTCGCCGCCGAAGATCACGAGCGGCGTGCCCTCGGCCTGGTAGGCCATGGCCGCGTCGAAGATCGAGGTCTGCGCGCCGTCCGGGCCGAGGGTGTAGCCGCCCTCCACCCCGTCGAGCATCTCGTTGCGGATGCGGATGTTGGCGAAGGTGCCGCGCATCATCACCTCGTGGTTGCCGCGGCGGGAGCCGTAGGAGTTGAACTCCCGCACCGGGACCTGGCGGTCGACGAGGTAGCGGCCGGCGGGCGTCGTCTCCTTGAAGGATCCCGCGGGGGAGATGTGGTCGGTGGTGACCATGTCGCCCAGGATCGCGAGGATGCGCGCGCCCTCGATGTTGGTGATCTCGCCCGGCTCGGCGCCCATGTCCCGGAAATAGGGCGGGTTCTGGACGTAGGTGGACGAGGGCGGCCAGTCATAGGTCTCGCTGTCGGTCGTCTCGACCTGCTGCCATTTCTCGTCGCCCTTGAAGACGTCGGCGTATTTCGACTGGAAGCTCTCGCGGGTCACGGTGCGCTCCACGAGGTCGGCGATCTCGGCCTGGCTGGGCCAGAGGTCGGCGAGGAAGACATCCTTGCCGTCCGGCGTCTGCGCGATCGGGTCTTTGGTCACGTCGATGTTCATGTCGCCGGCGAGGGCGTAGATCACCACGAGGGGCGGCGAGGCCAGGTAGTTGGCGCGCACGTCGGCATGAATGCGGCCCTCGAAGTTGCGGTTGCCCGACAGGACCGAGGTGGCGATCAGATCCGCCTCGTTGATCGTCTTCGAGATCGCGGGGTCGAGCGGCCCCGAGTTGCCGATGCAGGTGGTGCAGCCGTAGCCCACGAGGTTGAAGCCGATGGCGTCGAGATCCTCCTGGAGGCCTGCCGCCTCGAGATAGGCGGAGACGACCTGGCTTCCGGGGGCGAGGGAGGTCTTGACCCAGGGCTTGCGGTCGAGGCCGAGTTCGCGCGCCTTGCGGGCCACGAGACCAGCGCCGATCATGACGTAGGGGTTCGAGGTGTTGGTGCAGGAAGTGATCGAGGCGATCACCACGGAGCCGTCGTGGAGCTGGTAGCCGCCCTTGCCGTCATCGACGAAGGCGCGCTTGTGGTGGCCCTCGTCGCCGGGGATGTCGCGCGGCTCCGGCGATCCGCCTTCGCCTTCCCAGCGGATCTCTGCGGTGGGACCGGCATCCTTGCCCTCGCGCTGGCCCCTGACGTACTCGGCGAAATTGGCCGCCGCGCGGTCGAGCGCGATGTGGTCCTGGGGCCGCTTCGGGCCGGAGATGGCGGGCACCACGTCGCCCATGTCGAGCTCCAGCGTGTCGGTGTAGACCGGATCGTAGTCCGGGCCGCGCCACATGCCGTTTTCCTTGGCATAGGCCTCCACGAGCGCGATGCGGTCCTCGTCGCGGCCCGTCAGGCGCAGGTAGCGCAAGGTCTCGTCGTCGATGGGGAAGAAGCCGCAGGTGGCGCCGTATTCGGGGGCCATGTTGCCGATGGTGGCACGGTCGGCGAGCGGGACCGTGTCGAGGCCGGGGCCGTAGAACTCGACGAACTTGCCCACGACGCCCTTCTGGCGGAGCATCTGCACGACCTTCAGCACCAGATCGGTGGCGGTGGTGCCCTCGCGCATGGCGCCGGTGAGCTTGAAGCCGATCACCTCGGGGATCAGCATGGAGACGGGCTGGCCCAGCATGGCGGCCTCGGCCTCGATCCCGCCCACGCCCCAGCCGAGGACGGCGAGACCGTTGACCATGGTGGTGTGGCTGTCGGTGCCGACGAGGGTGTCGGGATAGGCCACCGTCTCGCCGGTCTGGTCGGTGTCGGTCCAGACGGTCTGGGCGAGATACTCGAGGTTCACCTGATGGCAGATGCCGGTGCCCGGGGGCACGACGCGGAAGTTGTCGAACGCCTTCTGGCCCCACTTGAGGAAGGTGTAGCGCTCCATGTTGCGCTCGTACTCGCGGTCGACGTTCATCTGGAAGGCGCGGGGATTGCCGAACTCGTCGATCATCACCGAGTGGTCGATCACGAGGTCCACGGGGTTCAGCGGGTTGATCTGCTGGGCATTGCCGCCCAAGGCCACGATGCCGTCGCGCATGGCGGCGAGGTCCACCACGGCGGGCACGCCGGTGAAATCCTGCATCAGGACGCGGGCGGGGCGGTAGGCGATCTCGCGCGGGTTCTGGCCGCCCTGGTCGGCCCAGTCGGAGAAGGCGCGGATGTCGTCCGTGGTGACGGTCTTGCCGTCCTCGAAGCGCAGCATGTTCTCGAGCACCACCTTGAGCGCGGCGGGGAGGCGGGAGAAGGTGCCGAGCCCCGCGGCCTCGGCGGCGGGGATCGAGTAGTAGGCGACGGATGCGCCGCCCGCGGTGAGGGTCTTGCGCGTGCCTGCGCTGTCATGGCCGACTTTGATGGGCATGGGGGCGTCCTCCGGATGCGCGGATCATGGGTGATTGAGGCCCATGTGCCAAAGGCGGGAGAGTCGTTCAAGTCTATTGTATACGATTGTGCACAGAAGCGGCGAAGTGCCGCGTGGGGCGGGTCGGAGCGTGGCGGATCGGTCGCTGTCACAGAGTCTCCCGCAGGGTTGATTGGCGACGGCTGTCGGGGCGTATTACCTGCATCGGGCGCCGCGGCGGGCTGATCCGGGCGGGACACAGACGAGGTGATGACGATGGGACGGATGCTGCAAGCCGCACTGGTGGTCACCACGACCGCGTTCGCCGCTGGCGGAACCGTCGCCCAGGAGTCGCCCGTCGTGGTCGAGCTCTTCACCTCCCAGGGCTGTTCGTCCTGTCCGCCGGCCGACGAGATCCTGCGGCAGCTGAGCGACCGTGACGACGTCATCGCGCTCGCGCTGCATGTGGATTACTGGGATTACATCGGCTGGTCCGACGTCTTTGCCGAACCTGCCTTCACCGAGCGACAGAAGGCCTATGCCCGCGCCGCGGGGGAGCGGATGGTCTACACGCCGCAGATGATCGTGGGGGGCAGGGATCATGTGGTGGGCGCCCGGGCGATGGAGCTTGCGGAGCTCATCGACACCCATTCGGAGACGCCGCAGCCCGTCCGGATCGACCTGACCGTCGAGGGCGACCGGCTGCGGATCACGGCGCGCGGCGACGGGACGGTAGATCCATGCGTGGTGCAGGTGGTGCGCTACCTGCCCGAGCAGACCGTTGCCATCGAGCGGGGCGAGAATGCGGGCCACACGCTGACCTATTCGAACATCGTGCGGGACTGGCAGGTCGTGGGCGACTGGGACGGGACGGGCACGTTCGAGGCCGAGGTGCCGCGCGGCGAGCATGCGCTTGCGGTCATCGTGCAGCGGCAGGGGCACGGCCCGGTGCTGGGAGCCGCCGCGCTGCGCTGAGGCCGGGGCCCGGTTGGTCTTGAATCAAGCCGCAGAGAGGTTCTTGGCCAGGTCTCCGGTCGGGGGATGAGCGGTGTCGAGGCCGGGGGTCTCCGGCCTTGGTGCGGGCGGGCATTTCGGGCAGTCCGGTCAGGGAATTACCGGAGTTGGCGAGCCTGCGCCTTGCGGGGTTTCCAGCGGCGGTGGACCCAGAACCATTGTTCCGGCGTCTCGGCGATGCGGGCTTCGAGGCGGCGGTGGAGGTCCCTCGTCATCGTGGTCGGGTCGGTGTGGGGGATCTCTGCCTCGAGCACGCAGCGGAAGCCGTGGCCGTCGGGCTTGCGGATGCCGAACCAGGGGATCAGGGCGGCGTCGTATTTCAGCGCCAGTTTCGCCGCGGAGGTTGCGGTCAGCGCCGGGCGGCCCATGAAGGGGATGTCCTCGCCCCGGGGGTCGCGGACGTCGTAGAAGAGGATGCCGAGCCCGCCCTCGCGCAGGTAGCGGGAAAAGCCCACGGTGCCCTCTCGGCCCTGGGGGAAGACCGCGCCGCCGAGGCTGGCGATGGTGCGGCGGTAGTCGGCGTCGAAGCGCGGGTTGGTGAAGGGGCGGTAGATGCCGCCTATACGGTGGCCCCGTTGCGACAGCAGATGCCGCGGCGCCTCGTGATTGCCGAAATGGGCGGAGACGAAGAGGACGGGGCGGCCTTGCGCGCTGGCCTCCGCGAGGTCGGCGAGGCCGGGACCCTCGAGCGGAGTGCCCTCGAGGCTGCGGCCGAACTCGGCGGGGCAGAAGTTTTCCATGACCATGCGGCCCATGGTGTCGAGGGCTTGTGTCGCGAGGGCTCGGCGGTCCGCCAAGGGCATGTCCGGGTGGACGAGGGCGAGATTCGCCATGATCCGGGCGCGGTATCCGGCGAGGCGTCCGAGGCCATGGGCCATGAGCCAGCCGAAGGCCGCGACGCGGCGGCGGAAGGGCAAGAGGGAGAAGACCGCCAGCGTGGCGCGGAAGAGCCCGTAGGTGAGCGCGGCGGCGAGGCGGCCGGAGCGGGAGCGGGGCTTGGCTGGCATGGCCGATCCCTAGCCGGGGAGGGCGGCCTTGGCCAGTGGGGGGCGGACCAAGGCGCGGGTCTCGGCGGGAGGCGGCCGCCGAGCCGGTGCGGACCCCGGCGTCAAGGCGGGGTCTCGGGAGCGGTGCGGAGCTCGATCTCTCCGGCGTCGGCGGCGGCGCGGATCGCGGCGATCACGCGGCCTTGCGCGGTTTCCGCGGCCTCGGCGGGGACGGTCCCCCGCTCCGCCATCTCTTCGCGCAGGGCGGTGGCCATGCGTTGCGAGATGCCGGCGAGGATGAACTCGGCAGCGGCCTCGAGCGCGCCTCCGGAGGCGATCGCGGCACCGAGGGCGGTGGCGAGATCGGCGGGATCGACGAGGCGGATGACCTTGGCGATGTCCTGCACGGCGACACGCTGGGGCAGATCGCGGAAGGTGAAGATGGCGCGGCGCACCTCCTCGGCGAAGGCGGGGTCCTCGTCCCGGAGGTAGGCGAGCAGCTCTTCCCGCGTGGCGGCGGGGCTGGAATTGAGGATGGCGCCGAGGCGGCGGCCCGCCTTGTCCGCGAAAGCGGGCGCCGGCGCGCGACCGTAGGTTTCGGCGAGGGCCGCGCCGATGCGGTGCACGGCAGCGGGAGAGACCGCCTGCGTGCGGGAGATGGCATATGTGATCCGGCGTGCGCGTTCGCCGGGGAGAAGGCCCAGAAGCTGGGCGGCCTTGGCGACGGGGAGTTTCGAGAGGACGACGGCGCAGACCTCGACGCTTTCGCTGTCCATGATCGGGCGCAGGTCCTCCGGGTCCAGCGCGAGGACGCGAGGCCAGGGATCGGCGCCGGTGGCGCGGTCGTGTTCGTCGCGCAGCGCGGCGGCGGCGGCGGGGCTGATATGCCCTTCGAGCAGTTTCAGGGCGGCGTCGAGGGAGGAGGGGGCGGAGAGGGCGACACCGGCGAGTTCGGCGGCGAATTCCGCGGCGACGTCATCGAGGGTTGCCTGATCGACGAGGTTCAGCGTGGCGAGTTCGCGTGCGAGTGCGATCTGCGCCTCTTCGGACAGGCGGTCGAGCGGCAGGGGCCGACCGCCCGACAGCGCGAGCTGCACCACCATCGCCGCCTTTCGCCGCCGCGATCCGGCCGGCCCGCCGCCCTGGACCAGTCCTGTCACCATAGCCGAATGCCCCCGAATGTCGGGGGAAGGTCTAGCGGCGACATCGTGAATATGAGGTTAGGGCCGACCGCGCGGGCGGCACGAAGGAGATGGTCCGGCACGACGCCGGACGGACCCGCGGCGCGACCCCGAGAGGTGTCGCGCCGCGGACGTCCGAAGCTCGGGTCGGATCAGGAGGTCGTCACAGGCACGCAGGTGCCGGCTTCGGTGTCGTAGATGCTGCCATCGGCGCAGGACATTGCCTGCTGTTGACCGTGGTCGCCCCAGCACTGGGCCGCGGCGAGGCCGGGCAAGAGCACGAGAGCGAGGACGGAAAGCGCGGTCTTTATGGTCGTCTCCTCCGGTGTTGACGTGATTTGACGGTAAGGCCGGAGGCCCTTTCGTCAAGTCGGACGTGCCGCGGGATGGGTCAGAGCCACGGACATGCGCTTGAGCTCGTCATGTGCCTCGGCAGAGAGCTGTCCTGCCTGCAAAGTGATCAGGTGAAGATCGGTCACCGTGCGCACGAGCTCGGCGATCTCGCGATCATCGAACTCACGGTCGGGGCGGGCGAGGCCTGCGACCGAGCGGCTCCCGCCCTCGTCGATGGCCACGGCGAGCCCGTAGGCGAGGCCGAAGTCGGCGCTCTGCGCGAGGACACCGGCAGGGTCGTCGAGGTCGGACCATCGCCGCCAGCCGGTTTGCGTGAAGCCGAAGCTGACGATCGGGTCCTGCATCACGAGCCCCTTCTGCGAGTAGAGATCGAGCCAGCGTCGGTCGTAGGTCTGGAACAGGAATGCGGGCGTCGTGTAGCGGATATGGAAGGCCATCGCGAAACCGGAGGGGCTGAGCGCGCCGAGCTGGGTGAGATATCGGTCGATTTCCGATCTAGAGCTCATTTTTCGCCCCCTGCCGTTCTATCCGGTTGCCATACTCGCAAAGGACACACTAGGAAATCGGCCAACAGTTGCCATAGCGTATCGGCGTTCAACCGTGAGGGGTAGCTTGCAGCCGCCCCTGCCTGTCCTAAAGAGGTGTCCTTGGCGCGCCAGCTTACCCCCGACGATCTGCGGATGCTGTCGCCCGGAGGACATTATGTTGCGCTCCGGCTGGGTTTCGCCTTTCCCATGGAGGAGATCAATCATCTCCCGCAGGACTGGGTCGAGCACTACACGACGCAGCGCTACATGCTGAACGACCCGGTCATCCGCTGGATCTACGCCAATACCGGCGCGATCCGGTGGTCGGACATCCAGCTGGACGATCCCAAGCGGATCCTGGCGCAGGCGCGCACCTTTGGGCTGCGTTACGGGCTCGCGGTGAGCGTGTTCGACAACAATCCCGAGGGACAGCGGTCCTTCGGCACCTTCGTGCGGGGGGACCGTGAGTTCAGCGATGACGAGGCGGCGGTGCTGACGGCCTGGGTCTCCCGCCGGCACATCGAGAAGGCGCCGCCGCGCAATATCACCGACGCGGAGCTCGAGGCGCTGCGGATGGTCAAGGACGGGATGCGGCTCAAGCAGATCGCCCATTCCCTGGGCGTCTCGGAAGGGGCGGTGAAGCAGCGCCTGCGCAATGCCAAGCGCAAGCTCGGGGCCCAGACAGGGCCGCAGGCCGTGACGCTTGCGACGGAGTTCGGCCTGATCTGACGTTTCCGGCCCGCTGCCCGATAGCGAAGGAAAATCGCGCGAGGCGGCGCGCGTTAACCCAAAATTAGGGGTTTGCCCGCAGCGTGGCGTAGACAATCGCAGGTTGCTGGGGCGATTGCAAAACAACCGGAAACAGTCAGACAGGCCGGCGGCCCAGCCACCCGCCGGTGAGGGGATCAAGATGCACTATGTCACTTTCGGCTTTCGCACCCTCCATGATCACGCGGCGGAGTATTATGACTATCTCGCCCTGCGGAAACGCTTTTTCGTCGATACGCTCGGCTGGTCGATCCCGCACGACGAGTGGGTCGAGATGGACCAGTACGACAATCCCAAGGCGCGCTATGCGCTCGTCATCGGGGACGAGGGGCAGGTCCTCGCCGGGGCGAGGGCCCTGCCGACCAGCGCGCGCTGGGGCGACTTCTCCTACATGCTGCGCGATGCCCAGGACGGCCGGATCGGCGGCATTCCGTCGGACCTGCTGGGCGAGCGCGTCCTGCCCGACACGATGTACGAGTGCACGCGACTCGTCATCTCGCCGGAATTGAGGGGGATGCAGGCGCGGGTCGCCTGTCTGGGGCTGATCTGCCGCGGACTTGTGGATCTCGCGATGGACGACGGGGCGACGGAACTGATGTCGCTGTCGAACCTGTGGCTCCTGCGGGCGCTGAAGTCGCTGGGCTATGACGCCGAGCTGATGTGCGATCCCTATGTCAATTGCGACGACGGGCACAAATACGCGGTGATGAAGATGTCGGCCATGTATGTGGATCAGTCCATGGCGACCGTCCGGCGAATGGCCGGCACCGCGGGGCCGTCTCGGCAGATGCAGCCGACGGTGCTGCACGCTCCGGCGAGGTAGCGGCCCGGGGCGCCGGGCGCGGCCGGTCCGGGGGCGGCGAGGGCCGCCCCCGGGGGGCGGTCAGTTCGCCTCGGGCGCATCGAAGACCCGGGCGAAGATCGTGTCGACATGGGCGGTGTGATAGGCGGTGTCGAACTTCTCGGCGATCTCCTCCTCCGACAGGGCGGCGCGCACGTCCGCATCGGCCAGAAGCTCGGTCTGGAAGTCGCGGCCTTCCTCCCAGACCTTCATCGCGTTGCGCTGGACGAGGCGGTAGGCGTCCTCGCGGCTGACGCCCTTCTGGGTCAGGGCCAGAAGCACGCGCTGGGACATCACGAGGCCGCGGTAGCGGTTCATGTTCTCAAGCATCCGGTCGGGATAGACCACGAGGCGGTCGATCACGTTCGTCAGCCGGGCGAGGGCGAAATCGAGGTGGATGGTGGCATCGGGCGCGATGCCGCGCTCCACCGAACTGTGCGAGATGTCGCGCTCGTGCCAGAGCGCCACGTTCTCGAGCGCGGGCGTGACTGCGGAGCGGATCAGCCGGGCGAGGCCGGTGAGGTTCTCGGTCAGCACCGGGTTGCGCTTGTGCGGCATGGCGCTGGAGCCCTTCTGGCCCGCGGAGAAGAATTCCTCGGCCTCGAGCACCTCGGTGCGCTGCATGTGGCGGATCTCGGTCGCGACGTTCTCGATCGAGGAGGCGACGACGCCGAGCGTGGCGAAGAACATGGCGTGGCGGTCGCGGGGAATCACCTGGGTGGAGATGGGTTCGGGGCGCAGGCCCAGCTTTTCGCAGACATGCTCTTCCACCCGGGGGTCCACATTGGCGAAGGTGCCCACGGCGCCCGAGACGGCGCCGGTGGCCACCTCCCAGCGGGCCTTTTCCAGACGGTTCCGGTTGCGGTCCATCTCGGCGTAGAATCGCGCGAAGGTGAGGCCGAGGGTCGTGGGCTCGGCATGGATGCCGTGGCTGCGGCCGATGCGGAGCGTGTCCTTGTGCTCGAGTGCGCGGCGTTTCAGGGCCGCGAGCAATGCGTCCATGTCGGCGATCAGGATGTCGGCGGCGCGGGTGAGCTGGACGTTGAGCGTGGTGTCGAGCACGTCCGAGGAGGTGAGACCCTGATGGACGAAGCGGGCCTCGGCGCTGCCGACGATCTCTGCGAGGTGGGTCAGGAAGGCGATGACGTCGTGCTTCGTCTCGCGCTCGATCTCGTCGATGCGGGCGATGTCGAACTCGGCATCCTTCGCGCGCCAGACGGCCTCTGCGTTCTCGCGCGGGATCAGGCCGAGATCGGCCATGGCGTCGCCCGCGTGGGCCTCGATCTCGAACCAGATGCGGAACTTCGATTCGGGCGACCAGATCGCGGTCATCTCGGGGCGGGAATAGCGGGGGATCATGGGCGCTCCTTTCGTGTCGGGCGGTCAGTAGAAGGCGGGGAACGGTGCGGCAAGGGGCGACGGGCGCGGCAGGACGGGACGACGGCCGGGCGGGTTGGAAACCCTCCCTGCGGGCGTGGTAGGCGGGGGGCATGGTCGATCTCGGGTTCCTGGCGGGAGAATGGCGTCTGGCGCGGCGCGTGGATGACGCGCGCGCCGGCGCGGTGCTGCGTTTCGAGGGCACGGCCCGGTTCCTGCGGGACGGGGCGGGGCTGTGCTGCGAGGAGAGCGGGCGCTGGATCGGCGGCGCGCAGGACGGCATGGCTGGGACGCGGCGGTCGCTGTGGCGGGACGGGGGGGACGGGCGGATCGCGGTCCTGTTCGGCGACGGGCGGCCGTTTCACGACTTCGAGCCGGGCGGGGAGGCGGACGCGGTGCATCTGTGCGGTGCGGACCGCTATGCGGTGCGCTACCGCTTTGGAGAGGCGGACTGGGAGGCGGTCTGGCGGGTCACAGGGCCGTTCAAGGATTACGTCATGATCAGCCGCTATGGTCGCGGTTAGCGCTGCCGGTCTTGTGTCGTCTCATCGCTTGAGCGAGAACGGAGCGAATTCCGGTGACCGAAAGAGGGACAGGCGAATGACGGACAGGGTTCTGAGCGAGGCCTTCGGCCCGACCGAGGGCACGGGCAGGCTGGCCAAGGACGCGGCGCTCGTCGCGCTGGGCATCGCGGCGATGGTCGTGGCGGCGAATATCCGCGTGCCGATGTGGCCGGTTCCGGTGACGATGCAGACCTTCGCCGTCCTGACCATCGGTGCGGTCTACGGCGCGCGGCTGGGCGTCGTGACGCTTCTGGGTTACCTCGTGCTGGGCGCGCTGGGGCTGCAGGTGTTCACCGGGGAGACGGCGGGTCTGGCCTACATGGTCGGGCCGACGGGCGGCTATCTCGTGGGCTTCGCCGTCGCCGCGGGTGTCGTGGGCGCGCTGGCGCGCCGCGGCTGGGACCGGTCGGTCATGGGCATGGTGGGCGCGCTGCTGATCGGCAACGCGGTGATCTATGCCTTCGGCCTGCCCTGGATGGCCTGGCTCTTCGCCGCTGAGCGCGGCTGGGACTGGGTGATGCAGTGGGGCATGGTCAACTTCCTGCCCGGCGATGCGCTGAAGCTGGTGCTGGCGGCGCTGCTGGTGCCGGGGCTGTGGCGCCTCATGGGAGCCGCCCGGGACTGAATGGTCTCCGAGGGCTGAAGCGGGCGCGCGGGAGACCGGGCGCCCTTTCTCGTTCGGTGCGGCCGTCCGGCGTGGGCCGGAGGTTCCTTTCGAGTATTTCTGGCCAGATGAGGAGGGGGCGCGGGGCCTCTGAAGCGCGGAGCGCCCTGGCGCGCGGGTCAGTCGGCGAGGGTTGTGACGATCTCGGCCTCGGCCTCCAGCGTGCGGTGGACGGGGCACTTGTCGGCGATCTCGAGAAGGCGGGCGCGCTGGGCTGCGTCGAGGTCGCCCTCGAGGCGGATCGTGCGCCGGAAGCTGTCGATCCTTGCCGTCGCCCCGTCGCCCGCGTCCTGGCCGTGGACCTTGGAATGGGTGACGTCGACCGAGACATGGGCCAGCGACCAGCCCTTGCGGCGGGCATACATGCGAATCGTCATGGAGGTGCAGGCACCGAGTCCCGCCGAGACGAGGCCGTAGGGCGTGAGGCCGCGGTCAGTGCCGCCGTAGCTTTCGGGCTCGTCGGCGAGGATGTGGTGGGTGCCGGACTGGATGTCCTGGAGAAAGCCGTCCGGGTCGGCCTCGGAGACGCGCAGGACGCCCTCGGGCACGCCGGGCGGCGGGGCGGGGGCGGCGAGGTCGAGGTAGCGCGCGGCCCAGGCGGCGATGATGCCGGCGGCATATTCCGCATCCTCGGGCCGCGAGATCAGGTGGTCGGCGTCGTCGAGGGTCACGAAGCTCTTGGGGTGCTTCGCGGCGAGGAAGATGTCGGAGGCGTTCTCGATCCCCACCGTGTCGTCGCGGGGGGCGTGCATCACCAGAAGCGCGGCCTTCAGGCGGGGCACCGCCCTCGCCACGCCGCCGCGGCGGATGTCCTCGACGAACTCGCGGCCGATGGTGAAGGGCCGGCCGGCGAGGCTGACCTCGGCGGCGCCGGTTGCGAGGATGCGGTCGATCTCGCCGGAAAAATGGTGGGTGACATGGGCGGGATCGTAGGGAGCGCCCAGGGTGACCACGGCGCGGACTTGGCGCATGTCGGCCGCGGCCTCGAGCACGGCCGCGCCACCGAGGGAATGGCCGATGAGCAGGCTCGGCGCCATGCCGCGCTCCGCGAGGGCCGCGCAGGCGGCGCGCAGGTCCGCCACGTTGGAGCTGAGCGTGGTGTTCTCGAACTCGCCGCCGGAATGGCCGAGACCGGTGAAATCGAAGCGCAGCACCGCGATGCCCATGGCGGCGAGGCGGGCGGAGATTCGGCGGGCGGCGGGGATGTCCTTGCCGCAGGTGAAGCAGTGCGCGAAGAGTGCGGTCGCCAGATGCGGGCCCTCGGGCAGGTCGAGCCGGGCGGCGAGAAGATGACCGGCATGGCCGGGGAAGGTGAAGCGGTCTGTGTGCATGGCGCGGTCCGTCCGTTGCTGGCGTCGGGTGGCCCTTCGGATGTGGTGCGGCGTGGCGGCGCCGGGCAAGGGCGGAGGGCGCTGCGCCGCGGATCGTGACGCGTTGTCACATGGATGGCTGGTGGCCGGGAGAGAGAGACGGCAAGCTGAGGGCATGGAAATCCTGCAGTCGCACATGCCCGAGGAGCTGATCGCCGCGGCGGCCCGGCCCCTGCCGAAGATGGCGCCGGTGGAGGGCCCGTGGGTGACCGTGGACGACGCCTGGGCCGCGCAGGTGGCGGAGCGGCGGAGGCTGATGGCGGAGCGGCCCGAGCAGGTCCTGGCGGTGGAGCCCGGCGCGGAGGAGGCACTGGCGGCGCTGCTGGAGGCGGCGCGAGCGGGGCTTGCCGCGCATCCGGTCTTTGCGGTGGAGGGGGACGCGGTGACCTGCCCGGACGGTCGGCAGGTCGTTCTCGATCCGGCGCGGGTGCTGGAGAGCCTGGGCGCGATCATGGCCGAGGACCTCTGCGTGCTGGAACGGCGGGGGGAGGAGCATGTCCTGATCGCCGCGGGCCTGTGCTTTCCGGCGGGCTGGACCCTGGCGGAGAAGATCGGGCGACCGCTGATGCGGATTCACCGGCCGGTGCCACCCTATGACACGGAGGTCGGGCGGCGGGTGCAACGCTTGTTTGACGCCGTGCGGTCGGAGAGACCGATCTGGCGTGCGAATCTGCATGGCTACGACCGTGCCGACCTGTTCCTGCCGAGGCGGGAGGAGGAGCCGAAGCACAAGCTCAGGCAGGCGCCCCGGTTCCTTCGGGCGGAGCGGCAGACGGTCCTGCGGCTGACGGCGCAGGCGGTTCTCTTCGCGATCCACACCACCGTGGTGCGGGCGTGACGGCGGGCCAGATCAGATCAGGCTCAGCAGGGGACCGGCCTTCATCAGGGCGTGACCGAGACCGACCGCCGTCCCCGACAGGGCGAGCGCCCGGGCCGAGTGGATCAGGTTGGCGCGCCCGAGGCTGGCGTAGACGATCATCGCGCCGCCGATCGGGGGCATCAGGACCATGGCCGCGCCGTTGAGGGTCTGGGCCGCGAGGCGAATCGGGATCGAGGGAGTCTCGGGCATGGCGAGGGCCTCGCGGATCCCGGCGCGGAGCTGGGCCTCGGGATCGGGTGGGCGCTGCCGGATGAACTGTCCGTCCGGAGCGCAGAGGCGGTCGGCCAGCGTCTCGGGCGCCTCGAAGATGGAATTGGCGGCGACGCCGTAGCGGCGGCCCTGGGTGTCGTTCAGCTTCGGACGGAGCGGCGTGACGGGCTGAGCGGCGGCGGGCCGCGCGCGCTTCGTGCCGCGGCTGCGGGTCAGCTCGATCCGGGGTTTGCGGGGCGGGGCGCCCGACGTGATCCGGGGGCGGCGGGGCAGCGGAACGGCCTCCGCGGCGGGGAGCACCTCTGCGTCGAGGATGATGGCGTTCTCGGAGCCGGCCCCCATGGCTTGCAGGAACGCCGGCGCCGAATTGGCGGCCAGGAGACCCTGCCGCGCGAAATCGTCCCCGAAGTCGGTGTGGGGCGGGTGGAGGGAATCGAGTACGGCATCGTAGATGTCCTCGTCGAACCCGCCGGAGCGCTCGGTCCGCTGCACGTCGAGACAGGTCTGCCCTTCCTCGATGCGCCGAACGAGGAACTGGCCGAGCTTCTGCCGGTTGCGGGTCGCCTCCTGATCGAGGTCGAGCGGATGGGTCGTGGTCAGGGCGAGGATCAGGGCGACCGCGCCGTCAGGATGGCCCGGCGCGGGCCAGCCCGGCCGCTCCATGTCGCAGAAACCCACCGAGACGGTGAGCCGGTCCAGGCTGAAGCGGACGAAATCGTCGAACACGCGGCTCCGGCGGAAGCTACCCGCGCTGGATTGCGAGAGCGTCTCCTCGAGGTCGGAGCAGATCTGCGGGAAGACCGGGCGCGCGTCCCGGTCGAGAGCGAGGGTGATGAGCGTGGTCCGGGTCGTCATCTGCATTTCGAGGGTCCCATGGCAGCAACCGATTTCCGATGTTGTCGGTGTGACAGGCAAGTTCGGCGCTCGAAGGGTCGGACTGGGGCCTTTTTGGAAACGGTTTACCACAGTTTTGCCCCGGATGACGAAACGGTAGGGCGCGGGTCCGGGGATTGTCCTTGCGTAATCCCTGCGGCGTATGACCTGGCGGAAACAGAAAGGGGGTGGGACCGGGCGCGAAAAAGGGCGCCCTGAGGCGCCCTTTCCCGGTGCAACTGCCGCTCGGGATCAGCAGCTGTAGTAAAGCTTGAACTCGATCGGGTGGGGCGTGTGCTCGTAGGCGTAGATCTCTTCCCACTTGAGATCCATGTAGCCCTGGATCTGGTCCTTGGTGAAGACGTCGCCGGCGAGCAGGAACTCGTGGTCGGCGGCGAGGCTCTCCATCGCTTCGCGCAGGGAGGCGCAGACGGTGGGGATGCCCTCGAGCTCTTCGGGGGGCAGATCGTAGAGGTCCTTGTCCATCGCGTCGCCGGGATTGATCTTGTTCCTGATCCCGTCGATGCCTGCCATCAGCAGCGCCGCGAAGGCGAGGTAGGGGTTCGCGGACGGGTCGGGGAAGCGGGCCTCGACGCGCTTGGCCTTCGGGCTTTCCGCCCACGGGATCCGGACGCAGCCCGAGCGGTTGCGCGCGGAATAGGCGCGCAGAACCGGGGCCTCGAAGCCCGGAATCAGACGCTTGTAGGAGTTCGTCGACGGGTTGGTGAAGGCGTTCAGCGTCTTGGCGTGCTTCAGGATGCCGCCGATGAAGAAGAGCGCCTCGTCCGAGAGATCGGCGTACTTGTCGCCCGCGAAGAGCGGCTTGCCGTCCTTCCAGATCGACATGTTGACGTGCATGCCGGTGCCGTTGTCGCCGGCGATCGGCTTCGGCATGAAGGTCGCCGTCTTGCCGTAGGCCTGCGCCACGTTGTGGATGACGTACTTGTACTTCTGCAGCTCGTCGGCCTGCTTGGTGAGCGTGCCGAAGATGAGGCCGAGTTCGTGCTGGCAGGACGCCACCTCGTGGTGGTGCTTGTCCACCGACATGCCCATCCGCTTCATCGTCGAGAGCATCTCGGAGCGGATGTCCTGGCCGTCGTCCACGGGCGGGACGGGGAAGTAGCCGCCCTTGATGCCCGGACGGTGACCGGTGTTGCCGACCTCGTACTGGGTGTCGGTGTTCCAGGCGGCGTCGAGGGCGTCGACCTCGTAGGCCACCTTGTTCATGGCGACCGAGAACCGCACGTCGTCGAAGAGGAAGAATTCCGCCTCCGGGCCGAAATAGGCGCTGTCGCCGATCCCGGTGGATTTCAGATAGGCTTCGGCCTTCTCGGCGGTCCCGCGCGGGTCGCGGTCGTAGGGCTCGCCGGTGTCGGGCTCGACGACGGTGCAGTGGATGCAGGCGGTCTTCTCGGCATAGAACGGGTCGATGTAGGCCGAGGTCACGTCGGGCATGAGTTTCATGTCGGACTGGTCGATCGATTTCCAGCCCGCGATGGAGGACCCGTCGAACATGAAGCCCTCGTCGAGGAAGTCCTCGTCGACCTGATCGGCCATCACGGTCACATGCTGCAGTTTCCCGCGAGGATCGGTGAAGCGAATGTCGACGTATTCGCACTCCTCGTCCTTGATCAGTTTCAGAACGTCAGCCTTGCTCATCGCTATGGGGTCCCCTTGGCTTTGTGGTGTCTTGTGGTTCTCGTCGGACGCGCCCGCGGATCAGAGCGCGTCGTCGCCGGTCTCGCCGGTGCGGATCCGGATCGCCTGGGCGACGTCGGACACGAAGATCTTGCCGTCGCCGATCTTGTCGGTGCGGGCGGCGGCGAGGATGGTCTCCACGGCCGTGTCGGCCTGCTCGTCCGGGAGAACGAGCTCGATCTTTATCTTGGGCAAGAAGTCGACGACATACTCGGCGCCGCGGTAGAGTTCGGTATGGCCCTTCTGACGACCGAAGCCCTTTACCTCGATCACGGAGAGGCCCTGGATGCCGGCGTCCTGCAGGGCTTCCTTCACCTCGTCGAGTTTGAACGGCTTGATGATCGCCTCGATCTTTTTCATCGGCCCCGACTCTCCCTTGTCCCGGCGTTGGTGCCGGTGAGACCATGACCGGCGGGGGGCCACAATTGACCGACCTGCACGGTAGGGGGTGACGTGGGGCTTTCGACGGCAGTCGCCTGCTTTTTGTGCAGATCGGCGTCGGGATGTGCAGTTTGAAAAGATGGGGAGCGTGGTGACATGACGGACCTGCTGACGGCCGGGCAGATGCGGGCGCTCGAGGCCTCCGCGATGGCGGCGGGCGCTGTGACCGGGTTGCAGCTGATGGAGCGCGCGGGGCGGGGAGCCGTGGCGGTCATGTTCGGGGAATGGCCCGATCTGGCGGACGGAACGCGGCACGCTGTGGTGTTGTGCGGACCGGGCAACAACGGCGGCGACGGGTATGTCGTGGCGCGGAGGCTCAGGGACCGGGGCTGGCGGGTCGAGGTCTTCGGCACGGGCGATCCTGCCGCGGCCTCGGCCGATGCGCGGCGGTTGCGGGAGCTGTGGGGCGGGCCGGTCGGCGGGCTCGAAGCGGCGGGGCAGGGGGAGCGGCCCGATCTTCTCGTGGACGCGCTCTTCGGCACGGGGCTGACACGGGCGATCCCCCGGCCCGCGGCGGAGGCCTCGGCGGCCGTGAGGGCGCGGACCGGCGCCGGAGCGCTGCGGGTGCTGGCGCTCGATTGCGTGTCGGGACTCGATTGCGACAGCGGGCGGCTCCTGCTGCCCGAGGGGGTCGCGCGGGAGGACATCGAGGCCGATCTGACGGTCACCTTCCATGCCGCCAAGAGAGGGCATTACCTCGGCGCGCCCGTGACGCGGGCGGTGCGGGTGGTGGACATCGGGCTCGGGCGGACGGCGGGGGAGGGCGCGGCGCTGCCGGAGCCCGGACTGCTGCGGCTGGTCGGGCCTGACGGGAGGCCGGGCTGGCTGGCCGCGCGGCTGCCCATCGCGCCCGGCCGCCACAAGTACGACCGTGGGCATGTGCTGGTCCTCGGCGGTGGGCCGGGGAAGGGCGGCGCGGCGCGTCTGGCGGCCCGGAGCGCGCTGCGGATCGGGGCGGGGCTGGTGACGGTGGCGGTGCCGCCTGCGGCGCTCCAGGAGAATGCGGCGCGTCTGGACGCGATCATGCTGCGCCCGCTGCGCGACGGGGCGGCGCTGTCGGAGATGCTGCAGGACGAGCGGCTTTCGGCGCTGGTCCTGGGGCCGGGTCTGGGCGTCGGAGCGGGGACGCGGGCGCTGGTGCGGGCGGCGCTGGCGGCGGAGCGGGGCACGGTGCTGGATGCGGATGCGCTGACGAGTTTCGCGGAGGAGCCCGGGGCCCTTTTCGCGGCGCTGCATGGGCGCTGCGTGCTGACACCCCACGAGGGAGAGTTCGCGCGGCTGTTTCCCGATCTCGGCGCGGCGGCGCGCGATGGGTCGAAAGTCGATGCGGCGGCGGAGGCGGCGGCACGGTCCGGGGCGGTGATTCTGCTCAAGGGTCCCGATACGGTGATCGCGAGCCCCTCAGGGGCGGTGTCGCTGAACGCCGCCCTCTACGAGCGCGCGGCGCCCTGGCTTGGTACGGCGGGGGCGGGAGACGTGCTGGCGGGGATGATCGGCGGGCTCATGGCCTCGGGGCGGCTTGCCGCGCATCTGGCGGCGGAGACGGCGGCCTGGCTCCATGTGGAGGCGGCGCGGCGTTTCGGACCGGGGTTGATCGCCGAGGACCTGCCCGAGGCCCTGCCGTGCGTCCTGCGTGCGGATGCCCTGTAATCTTGGGTCAGGACGGGATGCGGAGCATCAGGTTGCCCGCGTAGATCGTGGAGGGCGCCTCGAACACGGGAATGTGGAGCGTGATCCGGCGCGGCAGATCGCGCGCGAGGTTGTCGCAGCCCGCGAGCCGCGCCGCGGGAACGAAGGCCGATGCCGCGCCGTACAAGGTCTCGGCGCGCCAGCCCGTCAGCCGCACCAGAGTGCCGGGTCCGAGAAGGAGGGGCGCGTCGGGCTGGTCATGGCCGAGGGCGCCGGGGGAGAGCCGGACCGGACGGCAGAGCACCGTTTCCATCCGCATTCCGGAAAGGCGCACCGCGCCATGTTCGCGCGTCACGACGCGGGCGCCCGGGGCGAGGTCGCCTGCCGCACAGAGGCCTGCGAGGGTCAGGACAGGGGTGTCTGCCGAAAGGCCGGAGGGATCGTCGGAAGCGATAATCGTATCGGCACGGAGGCCGCCCAGGTGAAGCGTGCTGGTCATGATGTGGTGCCTGTCTGGTCGCCGACTGGTGCCGGTCTTGCCTTGATCGTAGGTCAAAGCGTGCCGTGTGTCACCAAGTTTGGCATCTGGAGACTTGGGTTGGATCAAGGCCCTCTTGCGTGGATGGCATCTTCGGGTGAAAGGTCGGCGGCGTGCGGGTGTGGCGGAACTGGTAGACGCACCAGATTTAGGTTCTGGCGCCGCGAGGCGTGGGGGTTCGAGTCCCTTCACCCGCACCATCATCTGACAGGGTATGCATGGCCGTCTTCGGGCGGTTTTGTGGCAGGATCTTGGCGGCACGGACCCGTCCGAGAGGCCTGGAGGCCGGCTGGGGGGTTGCGCCGCCTACGCCGCGCTTCTAGAACGCCGCGAATTCCGCGCCGACTGGCTCGCGCCGCGGCCCCTTTCCCATGCGAGGACGAGAATGCAGGTCACCGAAACGATCAATGACGGTCTCAAGCGCGGCTACCAGATCACGGTGACCGCAAGCGAGCTCGATGCCAAGGTCACCGAGAAGCTCAAGGAAGCGCAGCCGGACATCGCGATGAAGGGCTTCCGAAAGGGCAAGGTGCCGCTGCCGCTCCTGAAGAAGCAGTATGGCCAGCGGCTGCTCGGCGAGGCCATGCAGGAAGAGATCGACGGCGCGATGTCGGCCCATCTCAAGGAGAGCGGGCATCGGCCTGCCCAGCAGCCGTCGATGAAGATGGCGAACGAGGACTGGAAGGAGGGCGACGACGTCACCGTGGAGGTGGAGTACGAGGCGCTGCCCGATGTGCCCGAGCTCGATTTCTCGGAGCTGAAGCTGACGCGGCTCACCGTGACGCCCGACGAGGCATCGGTCGACGAGGCGCTGAAGAACCTCGCCTCCTCCGCCCAGCGGTTCGAGAACAAGGAGGGCGCGGCCGAGGAGGGTGACCAGGTCGTGATCGATTTCGTCGGCAAGAAGGACGGCGAGCCCTTCGAAGGCGGCGCCGCCGACGATTACCCGCTGGTGCTGGGGTCGAACTCGTTCATCCCGGGCTTCGAGGATCAGTTGAAGGGTGTCGCCGCGGGTGACGAGAAGGTCCTGACCATCACTTTCCCCGAGGATTACGGTGCGCAGCACCTCGCGGGGGCGGAGGTCACGTTCGATGTGACCGTGAAGGAGGTGAAGGCGCCGGCCGAGGCCGAGATCGACGATGACCTGGCCAAGCAGTTCGGCGCCGAGGACCTCGAGGCCCTCAAGGGCCAGATCCGCGACCGGCTGGCGCAGGAGTACAAGGGCGCGGCCCGGGCGGTGGCCAAGCGGCGGCTCCTCGACGTGCTGGACGAGACGGTGTCCTTCGAGTTGCCGCAGGGGCTGGTCGATGCCGAGGCGCGGCAGATTGCGCACCAGCTGTGGCACGAGGAAAACCCCGACGTGAAGGGCCATGACCACCCGACGATCGAGCCCACCGAGGAACATGTGAAACTGGCAGAGCGGCGCGTGAAGCTGGGCCTGTTCCTTGCCGAGGTGGGCACCCGCGCCGAGGTGCAGGTGACCGATGCGGAGATGACCCAGGCGGTGATGCAGCAGGCCCGGCAGTATCCGGGGCAGGAGCGGCAGTTCTTCGAGTTTGTCCAGCAGAACGCCGGGATGCGCCAGCAACTGCAGGCGCCGATTTTCGAGGACAAGGTCGTGGACATGATCTTCGACAAGGCCGACGTGACCGAGACCGAGGTCACGAAGGAGGAACTCCAGGCCGAGGTCGAGAAGCTGGACGAAGACGAGGCGCCCGCCACCTGATCGCGGACGGTTTCGAAGGGCCTGTCGCGGCCGCGCTTCCAACCGGAGCGCGGCCGTTCTCGTTTGCGCGTGAGCGAAAGAAAATCGCCTATCGAACGCGCAGTTTTCTCCTATCGAAGGAGAATTCGCGGCAGTAATCTGTCCTCACGGAAACGAGAGGACGACCGAATGAAACGTATTCTTGCAGGGTTTGCCGTTGTGCTGGGTCTGGCAGCAGGTGCTGCCCATGCCTGTCCGAGCTTCGCCAATCCCGGCGTGGCGCAGTATCAGGCCACAGGGGCGGGGCTGCGCAGCCCGTCCGTTTTCAATGTGGTCGCGGGGGGCGAGAACAACCTCGGCCGCTGCCCGCAGATCTACAACAACCTTGGCTCTGACCAGCTGGATTATGGTCAGAGCTACTTTACCACCCAGCCCGATTTCAGCTTCTATCTTTCGGGAATGGGGAACGTGCGGCTCGTGGTGTCGGTCGTCAGCCAGTGCGACGCCGCACTGCTGATCAACACAGGTGCGGTCAACTGGTACTTTGACGATGACGACAACGGGAACCTCGACCCGCGGATCAGCCTGACACGCCCCTCCGACGGGCGCATGGATATCTGGGTCGGGACCTTCGACGGGCAGTATTGCGACGCGCAGCTGCGGATGGAGACCTTCCCCCGCTGAGGCCGTGCGCGAGGCGGGTCCGGTGGGGCCGCGCCAGAAAAAAGGGCCGCGCTTGCGAAGCGCGGCCCCGTTCGTGTCCGGAGAACCGGGAGCGCCTCAGCGCTCGTCGGTGATCGGGTTGCTGTCGTCGTCGCGGGAGGGTGCGGGGCCGCGGGGATCCTCGTCGTCGTACCCGGCGCTGCCGATGTCGTCGAAGAGTTCCTGGATCTCGAACTCGGCCGCGGCTTCCTCTTCGGCGGCGAGGTCCTGGATCGTCCGGCCCTGGGCCTGAAGCTCCGCCTCCTCGGGGGAGCGGGCGACGTTGAGGGTGATGCGGGCATCGACCTCGGGATGCAGGTTCACGATGACCTCGTGCATCCCCAGTTCCTTGATCGGTGCGGCGAGGGCGACCTGCTTGCGGTCCACCGTGAAGCCGCCAGCGGTCGCGGCTTCGGCCGCGTCACGGGTGGAGACCGAGCCGTAGAGCGCACCGCCGTCGGAGGCGGAGCGAATCACGACGAAGGTCTGGCCGTCGAGCTTCGCGGCAAAGGCCTCGGCCTCCTTGCGGGTCTCGAGGTTCTGGGCCTCGAGCTGGGCCTTCTGATCCTCGAACTTCGCCTTGTTGGCCTCGGTGGCGCGCAGCGCCTTGCCGAGCGGCAGAAGGTAGTTGCGGGCGTAGCCCGGCTTCACGCTGACGATCTCGCCCATCTGGCCGAGCTTGGCCACGCGTTCCAGTAGAATGACGTCCATCTGTCAGGCCCTCACTTCACCGCATAGGGCAGCAGCGCGAGGAACCGGGCGCGCTTGATCGCCTGGGCGAGCTTGCGCTGGTTCTTGGCGCCGACCGCGGTGATGCGGCTGGGAACGATCTTGCCGCGCTCGGAGATGTAGCGCTGCAGGGTGCGGGTGTCCTTGTAGTCGATCTTCGGGGCGCCGTCGCCGTCGAAGGGATCGCTCTTGCGGCGGCGGAAAAACGGTTTTGCGGCCATGTGTCCTTACTCCCTTTCGATCAGGCGCGTTCGCGGCGGCGGTCGGGGCGCTCGTCGCGCTTCTGCATCTGGATGGACGGGCCTTCCTCGTGCGCGTCGACCTTGATGGTCAGGGTCCGCATGACGTCGTCATGCAGGCGCATCAGGCGCTCCATCTCCTGCACCGCCTCGGAGGGGGCGTCGGTGCGCAGGAAGGCGTAGTGGCCCTTGCGGTTCTTGTTGATCTTGTAGGCCATCGTCTTGACGCCCCAGTATTCGGTGTCGACCACCTTGCCGCCGTTGTCGGTCAGCACCTGGGAGAAATGTTCGATGAGGCCCTCGGCCTGCGCGTTGGACAGGTCCTGACGCGCGATGAAGACATGCTCGTAGAGCGGCATGGCTCGTCCTTGTTGTACGGCGCGCATTTCATAGGACAGGCGATGAACCTTCCGCACCTGCCCACGAGAGACTGCGCGGATGAACGTGACCGCGGAAGGAATGGGGCCTTATACAGAGAGCGGCGGGCCGTGCAAGGGCCGGGAGCCGCCCGATCATGGCCCGGGCATGGCCCGTGGATGGCCCCGCATGCGCCCCGCTTTCGCCCTCTTGGACGGGAATCATCCCATTCGACAGGAATTGGATGGACCTTTCACACAAAGGCGACCGACCCATGACGATGGCATTTCTCGACGGCCCCAGCGGCCTGGTGCGGGCCGCTCCGGCGGTGCGGGGAGACCGGGTGACCATCGACGAGACGCTGTGGGGCTATGTCGTGCGCGCGGAGGCGCGGCATGCGGGCGCGGCCTGGCTTGCGCGGCGGCTGGCGTTCCTGGTGGCGTCGGCGGCGGTGGTTCTGATCGGCTACATGTGGCTCCTGCCGGGCGCGGGCTCGCCGCTCGGAAAGGTGGGGGCGACGGGCCTTCTGACGGGCTTTGCCGGTCTGGCCCTCTGGCTTGCGGGGCGGGGCTTCGCGCCCGAGACCCATGTCGACCTGCGGCTGAAGGAGGTGCGCGAGGTGCTGCGCGACATCGACGGGCGGACGCGGCTCGTGGGACGCACGGCTTTCGCCGATATCGGCGGCGTGCACATCGATCGCTTCGGTCAGCCCGCGGGACAGGGACGGCTGGTGCTGCGCTGGCGCAATACCGGCCGGAAGATGACCGTCGCCGCAGGGTCCGAAACCGTGCTGGCGGCGTTGCGCGACAGGATCGGGCGGGACCTGCTGCAGGGCAACGTCTGAGCCGCTTTGTTGTGCCCGGCCACGGGGCGCGCTAGACCGGCGCGCAAGAAGGCAGAGGGGGCAGGATGCGCGCATTCGTCTTTCCGGGCCAGGGGGCCCAGACCATCGGCATGGGGCGGGATCTCGCGGAGGCCTATCCGGCTGCGAGAGCGGTGTTCGAGGAGGTCGACGCGGCGCTGGGTGAGAAACTCTCCGCGTTGATCTGGGAGGGCGACACAGAGACGCTGACGCTGACCGCCAATGCCCAGCCCGCGCTGATGGCCACGTCCATGGCGGCGATGGCGGCGCTGGAGGCGGAGGGTGTCGAGGTGACGGCGGCCGGCTTCGTGGCCGGGCATTCGCTGGGCGAGTATTCCGCGCTCTGTGCGGCGGGCGCGCTGACGCTGACCGACACGGCGCGGCTGCTGCGTATCCGTGGCCGTGCGATGCAGGAGGCGGTTCCGGTGGGCGAAGGGGCGATGGCCGCGCTGCTGGGACTCGATTTCGCGACCGTCGCCGAAGTGGCCGCTGAGGCGGCCGAGGGCGAGGTCTGCCAGGCTGCGAACGACAACGATCCGGGCCAGGTGGTGGTCTCGGGCCATGCCGGGGCCGTGGCGCGGGCGGTGGAGATCGCCAAGGCGAGAGGCGCGAAGCGGGCGGTGATGCTGCCGGTCTCCGCGCCGTTCCATTCGGCGCTGATGGCGCCCGCGGCGGAGGCCATGCGCACGGCGCTGGCGGAGGCCGACGTGCGGACGCCGAAGGTGCCGCTGGTGGCCAACGTGACGGCGGGCGCGGTGACCGACCCCGACGAGATCCGCGCGCGGCTGGTGGAGCAGGTCACGGGCTCGGTGCGCTGGCGCGAGAGCGTCCTGTTCATGAGAGCCGAGGGTGTCACGGACTTCTGGGAGATCGGCGCGGGCAAGGCGCTGTCGGGCATGGTGCGGCGGATCGACCGGGACGCGGCGTGCCGCGCCCTCGGCTCTGCCGACGAGGTGAAGGCGGCGGCCGAGGCCGCGCGAGGCTGAAGGAGAGGGCGATGTTCGATCTGACGGGGAAGGCGGCGCTGGTCACGGGCGCGTCGGGCGGCATCGGTGGCGAGATCGCGCGGGCGCTTCATGGCGCGGGGGCGGTCGTGGGCCTTTCGGGCACGCGGGAGGCGCCGCTCGAGGCGCTGGCGGCGGAACTCGGAGACCGGGCCCATGTGCTGCCCTGCGATCTGGGCGACGCGGAGGCGGTGGACGCTCTGCCAAAGCGTGCGGCGGAAGCGATGGGGTCTCTCGACATCCTCGTGAACAATGCGGGCATCACGCGCGACGGGCTTTTCATGCGCATGTCGGATGCCGACTGGGACGACGTTCTGCGCGTGAACCTGACCGCGGCGATGCGGCTGAGCCGGGGTGCGATGCGCGGCATGATGAAGGCCCGCTGGGGGCGGATCGTCAGCATCGGCTCGATCGTGGGGTCCACGGGCAACCCGGGGCAGGCGAATTACGCGGCCGCCAAGGCCGGCCTCGTCGGCATGTCGAAGGCGCTTGCCTACGAGGTGGCGAGCCGCGGGATCACGGTGAACGTCATCGCGCCGGGCTACATCGGCACGGCGATGACGGAGAAGCTGACCGACGACCAGAAGCAGGGGATGCTGGGGCAGATCCCCGTGGGCCGCATGGGCGATCCGAAGGAAATCGGGGCCGCGGCGGTCTATCTGGCCTCCCCGGAAGCGGGCTATGTGACCGGGACGGTGCTGCATGTGAACGGCGGGATGGCGATGCTCTAGGGCTGCCGCAGGGTGCCGGATCGCGTGCTTGTGAAAGCGTTTGCCTGCCCCGGAATCTCTGCTATAGGCGGCCCAATCGAGCCGGGGGACGATGCCAGTCGTCCCTTTTTGCCCGCAAAGGGCAGAGATGAAAACGGGCCCCATCGCCCGCGAAGAAGTGAGGGATAGACATGAGCGACGTCGCTGATCGCGTGCGCAAGATCGTTGTGGAGCACCTTGGTGTGGACGAGGAGAAGGTGACGGACAACGCCTCCTTCATCGACGATCTTGGGGCGGATTCGCTCGATACGGTCGAGCTCGTGATGGCCTTCGAGGAAGAGTTCGGCATCGAGATCCCCGATGATGCGGCGGAGACGATCCAGACCTTCGGCGACGCGGTGAAGTTCATCAAGGACGCACAGTAACGCCCCGCGGGCATAGGGCCGGTCAGGCCACGGACGGCGCCCGTTGGGCGCCGTTGTCGTTTTCCCTCAGGCGCTTGCCCGTCTGCCGTCGGGTCGCGGGCCGGTCGCGCGACGGGTGAGGGCGACGACGTCCCCGGGCGGGAGGCGCCGGTCGAAGACGAGGCCCGCGGTATCGGCCTTGCGCCAGACGATGCGGGCCGGGCGGGACGCTGCGCCGAGAGCGAGGGTCACGGTGTCGCCGGCCGCGGCGGAGGTCTCCGTCAGGCTGACCTGGGCACCGAGGCGGCTGAGGTTGGTGACGCGGACGGCGCAGGCCGTACCGTCCGCCGCCCAGAGACGCGCGTCGAGCGCGACGATGTAACGGCGGCGGTCCTCGTCGTGGCGTGTGCGCAGGGCCTGAAGCGTCCAGAGCAGGGAGGCGACCGAGAGCACGGCACCGACCGCCCAGACTGCGCCGCGCGCGCCGTCGGCCATGACGGGCGCGGGGCCGCCCCTGAGGAGGCCGTCGTCAAGCCGCCCGGTGGCGCAGTCGAAACCCTCCATCAGCCGGGCGAGGTCGGCGGGCAGCGTAGCGGTGGCGGGATCCCGGAGCAGGTCGCGCAGCTGGTCGGCGGACCCGTCGGAGACCACCCGGTCGAGCCGGGCCGCAGCCTCAAGATGGTCGCGCACGAGGTCCTGGCGTCCCTCGAGGTGCGTGCCGGCGAGCATCCGCGGCAGATCCATGCGCGCCAGTGCCGCCCGTTCGTTGCGCAGCACAGCCATTTCGACCCCGCGGGGGCGCAGGTCGCCGGCGGCGCCTGCCTCGATCACCGCGGTCTGCGCGCGGGCGAGGCGGGTCAGACCCTCCGCCAGATCGCAGGCCGGCGCGGCGGCGGGGGCCGGCGCCGAGAGGACGAGGACCAGGAGGCTCGAGGGAATCAGCTGTCGCATGGGCGCCCCCTTGGCAGGAAGTCTCGGTCCGGCCTATCGGGGCCGCTCTCAAGATCCGGTTAAGGCGGTCGCTTGCCGCTCCCGGAGCCCCGCTCTTGCCCCCGCTTCGGTGGTGAGGCTATCAGGACCTGAACAACCGGCGGATATGCGGGGGCGGAGCATGAGGCGAGTGGTCGTGACGGGTCTGGGTCTGGTGACCCCGCTGGCCGATGGCGTGGAGCCGTCCTGGGCGGCGATCCTCGAGGGCAAATCGGGTGCCGGGCCGATCACGCGGTTCGACACGTCGGGCGTCGTCACCACCTATGCCTGCGAAGTGCCCTATGGCGACGGAACGAACGGGACGTTCGACCCCGATGCCTACATGGAGCCGAAGGAGCGGCGGAAGGTGGATACCTTCATCGTCTTCGCCATGGCCGCGGCGCAGCAGGCGGTTCAGGATGCGGGCTGGTTGCCAGAGGACGACAGGGGGCGGTTGCGCACGGGCGTGCTCACGGGGTCGGGCATCGGCGGGCTGCAGTCGATCGCGGAGACGGCCCTGATGATGAAGGAGAAGGGGCCGCGGCGCGTCTCTCCGTTCTTCGTGCCGGGGGCGCTGATCAACCTGATCTCCGGGCAGATCGCGATCCGCTATGGCTTCAGGGGGCCGAACCACGCGGTCGTGACCGCCTGTTCCACCGGCGCCCATGCCATCGGGGACGCGGCGCAGCTGATCAAGCTCGGCAAGGCCGACGTGATGATCGCGGGCGGCGCCGAGGCCGCGATCTGCGAAATCGGAATCGCCGGTTTCAACGCCTGCAAGGCGCTCTCCACGAAGCGTGCCAATGCGCCTGAGACCGCGAGCCGGCCCTATGATGTCGACCGCGACGGGTTCGTCATGGGTGAGGGTGCGGGCATGGTCGTGCTCGAGGACTACGAGCACGCCAAGGCCCGCGGCGCGAAGATCTACGCCGAGGTGAAGGGCTATGGCCTTTCGGGCGACGCCTATCACATCACCGCGCCCAGCGAGGACGGCGAGGGCGGCGAGCGGTCCATGCGGATGGCGCTGGAGGAAGCCGGGTTGCAGCCCGAGGATATCGACTACATCAACGCGCATGGCACCTCGACCATGGCGGACGTGATCGAACTGGCGGCCGTGGAGCGACTGATGGGCGACCATGCGGGCAAGGTCACCATGTCGTCGACCAAGTCGATGACGGGGCATCTGCTGGGGGCCGCAGGCGCGATCGAGGCGATCTTCTCTATCCTCGCCGTCCGCGACCAGGTGGCGCCGCCCACGATCAACCTCGACAACCCGGCTGTCGAAACGTCGGTGGACCTTGCGGCGAACGGCAAGCGCGAGCGGGAGATCGAATTCGCGCTCTCGAACAGCTTCGGGTTCGGCGGGACCAACGCGAGCGTGCTCTTCGGGAGGGTTTGAGCCGATGTGGCGCTCCATCGCCTCCAATGCGCTGACGGTCTTCGTTGTCGGGCTGTTCCTGCTTGCGGGCGTCGTGATCTGGGGGACGGAGAGCTACGAGGCGGAGGGACCTCTGGAGCAGGCCGTCTGCCTGCAGGTGCCGCGCGGCGCCTCGATGTGGAGCGTGAGCGAGAACCTCGGCCAGAAGGGGGCCGTGGTGTCGCCGACGCTGTTCCGGATGGGGGTGCAGTATGCCGACCTCGGAGACGACCTGAAGGCAGGGAGCTTCCTGATCCCGGAGCGGGCCTCGATGGCCCAGATCGCGGCGCTGGTGACGGGCGACGGGGTGTCGACCTGCGGCACGGAGGTGATCTACCGCGTGGGCGTCAATTCGGCCCGGGTGGAGGTGCGGGAACTCGATCCGGCGACGGGGGAATATGTCGAGCTTGTCCGGTTCGATCCGGTGGAGGAGGCCGCGCCCGACGCCTATATCGCGGTCAAGCAGGAAGCGGATACGCAGTATCGCGTGGCGCTGGCCGAAGGGGTCACGAGCTGGTCCATCGTTCAGGCTCTGAACGCGATCGACACGCTGGAGGGCGCGGTGGAGGAGATCCCCGAGGAGGGGTGGCTTGCCCCCGACAGCTATGCCTTTGCGCCGGGGGATTCGGTCGCGGGGATGCTGGGGCAGATGCGCGCACGGCAGGAGCGCATCCTCGCCGAGGAATGGGCCGCGCGTGCGGACGACCTGCCCTACGAGACCCCGGAGGAGGCGCTGATCATGGCCTCCATCGTGGAGAAGGAAACCGGCGAGGCGGAGGAGCGGCCGCAGGTGGCGAGCGTTTTCGTCAACCGGCTGCGGCAGGGCTGGCGGCTGCAGACCGACCCGACGGTCATCTATGGGGTGACAGAGGGGCGGGGTGTGCTGGGGCGCGGGCTGCGGCAGAGCGAGCTTGACGCAGAGACGCCGTGGAACACCTACCGGATCGACGGGCTGCCGCCCACGCCCATCGCCAATCCGGGCCGGGCCGCGATCCGGGCGGCGCTCAATCCGGACACCACGGAGTACTTCTTCTTCGTGGCGGACGGGACGGGCGGCCATGCGTTCTCGCAGACGCTCGAGGAGCACAACCGCAACGTCGCGCGCTGGCGCGAGATCGAGGCGCAGCAGGAGGCCGCAAACGGCGGCTGAGCCCGGCGAAGCATTCGGGACCTGTCCCAAAGGACAGTCGTTGCCTCGCTTCGGGAGCGACGGAGCGGTTTTCGCCCGGGTCCGGGACTGGCCGGTATTTCAGGGGCTTGTCCGTGGGACCGGCCCAAATCCACATGAAGATGCAACGCCAATAATCTGAAATCATGTATTTTTCAGCTGCTCTGGGCTATGGTGTCCATCTTGCTGGACAGCTCTCTCGGCGAGCGCGCGTGACGCCTGCGCCGTGACGGCCGATCCATCATCGGATGAACCAACTGGCATTGGCTTGGATCGCATGGCTCAGACAGATGACCCGGATTCGGACACTCCCTGGAAGGACTATGCAAGCGACGTGCGCAAGGCCGAGGTGTCTTTGCATGCGCTGACGAATGTTCTCACCGATCTTGTCGACGAGACGACGAAGGATCGCGGGAAGCAGGCGGCGAAACTGCCGGCGCAGGCGGCGGAGCTGGCGATCGCCCTGCGCCGCGCGGTGGAGATCGAGGAGAAGTACCATGCATGGATCGCCCATCGGCGGAAGACCCTTCAGGCCGGGGATTACGACTTCGACGCGGCCCTTGCCGAAATCCGACGCCGCCTGGATCAGCTCCGAGCCCTCGTTGATTCAGGACCTGCTGCTTGAGGATCTGAGCGTTCACGACACCTGCGCGCTCCCCTGGCTGTGGGAGTTCTGGGCGATGGAGCACCAGCGCCCGCCGCCGGGGGACTGGCGGGCATGGGTGGTCCTTGGGGGCAGGGGCGCGGGCAAGACGCGGGCCGGCGCGGAATGGGTGCGCAGCATGGCGGAGGGCTCGCGCACCCTCGATCCCGGGCGGGCGCGGCGGATCGCGCTGGTGGGCGAGACCATCGACCAGGCGCGGGAAGTCATGGTGATGGGAGACAGCGGCCTGCTGGCCTGCTGTCCGCCCGACCGCAAGCCCGACTGGATCGCAGGGCGGAACGTCGTGCGTTGGTCGAACGGTGCGGAGGCGCAGCTCTTTTCAGCCCACTCGCCCGAGACCCTGAGGGGGCCGCAGTTCGATGCGGCCTGGGCGGACGAGCTGGCGAAATGGCCGAAGGCGGCGGAGACCTGGGACATGCTGGGCTTTGCCCTGCGGCTGGGGCGCGATCCCAAGGTCTGCGTGACCACGACGCCGAGGGCCTCGCGCGTGCTGCAGGAGCTGCTCGAGCGGGAGAGTACGGTCTGCACCCATGCGCCGACCGAGGCCAATGCCGCGAACCTCGCGCCCGGGTTCATCGCGGAGATGCGTGCGCGGCACGGGCGGGGACGGCTGGCGCGGCAGGAGCTCGATGGGCTTTTCCTCGACGATATCGAGGGAGCGCTCTGGCCGCAGGGGGTGCTGGCGGACTGCCTGAGGGGGGCGGCGCCGCCGCTCGACCGGGTGGTGGTGGCGGTGGACCCGTCGGTTTCGGCGGGCCGGGGCGCGGACGAGGTCGGGATCATCGTGGCGGGGGTCGAGGCGAGGGGGCCGCGGCAGGACTGGCGCGGCTGGGTGATCGAGGATGCCACGGTCTCGGGATGCAGCCCGGCGGTGTGGATGGAGCGGGCGGTGGACGCCTACCGGCGCCACGGCGCGAACCGGCTCGTGGCGGAGGTGAACCAGGGCGGCGAGCTGGTGCGGGAGGTTCTGGCGCAGATCGATCCGGGGGTGGCGTTCAAGCCGCTCCATGCGGTGAGGGACAAGAGCGTGAGGGCCGAGCCCGTGGCCGTGCTCTACGAGCAGGGACGGGTGTTCCACGTGGGCGGATTTCCGAAGCTGGAGGACCAGATGGCGGAGATGAGCGCCACGGGCTTTCGCGGGCGCGGATCGCCGGACCGGGTCGACGCGCTTGTCTGGGCGCTGACGGAGCTGATGCTGGGGCCGGGGTCGGGGCCGCCGCGGGCGAGGATGCTCTGAATTCATCTCGATTCGTCATTTCTGACGGCCTCGCCCCCCCAGGGCGGGGCCGTTTCGCATCGGACCTGCGCCCTGGCGGACCCGCGCAACGGGGCGCGCGCGGTGGGTGCGCGAGGCCTTAAGGCTTGGGCGCCATAACGCTCTCCACGACGCGGCAAGGCCCACGACCGAGGAGTGAAGCATGTTCGACTTTCTGAAGCGGGCGCAGGGCGAGGCCCCCGAGGCCAAGGCGTCTGCCACGGGTCCGGTCATCGCGATGACGACCTCGGGCCGGGTGGCCTGGTCGCCGCGCGACACCGCTTCGCTGACGAAATCGGGTTTCGCAGGGAACCCGGTGGGGTTCCGTTCGGTGCGGATGATCGCCGAAGCCGCGGCGGCGGTGCCCGTCGTCGTGCAGGATGCGGGCGCGCGCTATGCCGAGCATCCGCTGCTGGCGCTGATCGAGCGGCCGAATGGCGGGCAGGGCCGGGCGGAGTTCCTCGAGGCGCTGATCGGTCAGTTGCTGCTGACCGGGAACGGCTATGTGGAGGCGGCGGGCGCGGGCGAGGGTTTGCCGGCGGAGCTTCATGTGCTGCGCTCGGACCGGATGAGCCTCGTGCCGGGGGGCGACGGCTGGCCGGTGGCCTATGACTACACGGTCGGCGGGCGGACGCATCGCTTTGCGATGGGCGAGGGCGCGAGCCCGGTGTGCCATATCAAGAGCTTTCATCCGCAGGACGACCATTACGGTCTTTCGGCGCTGCAGGCGGCAGCGACGGCGCTCGATGTGCACAACGCCGCGTCGCGCTGGTCGAAGGCGCTGCTCGACAATGCGGCGCGGCCTTCGGGTGCCATCGTCTACAAGGGCGCGGACGGCTACGGGCATCTGGCGCCCGAGCAGTTCGAACGGCTGCGCGACGAGATGGAGAGCCAGCACCAGGGCGCGCGCAACGCGGGACGGCCGATGCTGCTCGAGGGCGGGCTCGACTGGAAACCCATGGGCTTCTCGCCGTCGGACATGGAGTTCCAGAAGACCAAGGATGCCGCGGCGCGGGAGATCGCCATGGCCTTCGGCATTCCGCCGATGCTGCTGGGGATCCCGGGCGATGCGACCTACGCGAATTATCAGGAGGCGAACCGCGCCTTCTATCGTCTTACGGTGCTGCCGGTGCTGCAGAAGGTGACGGCCGCGCTGGGGGCCTGGCTGGCGGATCACTCCGGCGCGTCGGTGCGGCTGTCTCCGGACCTCGACCAGATCCCGGCGCTGTCGGCCGAGCGCGAGGCGCAATGGCGTCGCATCGGGCAGGCGGATTTCCTGTCGGACGACGAGAAGCGGCGCCTTCTGGGCCTGCCGGTGGAGGGGGACTCATGAGCGATCGGGTGGTGGAACTGGGAGAACGGCGCGCACGGGGACCGGGGCATGATTTCTGGTTCGCGCAGGTCGATCTGAGGCTGACGCGCATCGAGACCATGGTGGCGCGGCTGGAGAAGACGCTGTGGCTGGCGGGCTACGGCGCGGGGACACTGCTGGCGCTCGTGGCGCTGGCGGCGCTGATCGGGTGGGGATCGGGGGGCAGGTGATGGAGCTCGAGCACAAGTTCGTCCGGATCGGCGGGGAAGTCGCGCTGCGCGAGGGTCATGTGATCGAGGGTTATGCCTCGCTCTTCGGCCTGCCGGACCAAGGCGGGGACACGGTGCTGGCGGGGGCCTACGGCGCCTCTCTGAGGGCGCTCTCGGCGAAGGGCGGCAAGGTCAAGATGCTCTGGCAGCATGACCCCGCCCAGCCCATCGGCGTCTGGGACGAGGTGCGCGAGGACGGGCGGGGCCTCTGGGTCAAGGGGCGGCTTCTGCCGGAGGTGGCGCGGGCGCGGGAGGCCGCGGCGCTGATCGGGGCGGGGGCCATCGACGGGCTGTCGATCGGCTACCGCACGAAGAAGGCGCAAGGCGGCAAGGGCGGGCGGCTGCTGTCGGAACTGGAGCTCTGGGAGGTGTCGCTGGTCACCTTTCCGATGCTGCCCGAGGCCCGGGTGGGCCGGAAGGCCGAGCGGGACACGGACGGGGACGCGCTGATGCGCGACCTGGCCGCGGCCTTCGAGGGTGCCCGCGGGGCACTGACCGGGGCGTGAGCCTCAAGCGAAAGGACACGGGATGCAGGACATGACCGGGACCGGGGCGGGCACGGGTCGCTCTCCGGGCGAGGAGCTGAAGGCCGCGCTGGCGGGGTTCGCTCAGGATTTCAGGACGTTTTCGACCGATATTCACACGAAGCTTCAAGAGCAGGACACGCGCATGAGCAAGCTTTCCGCGAAGATGATCCAGCGTCCCGCCCTGGCGGCGGCCGCCGAGACCGAGACGCCGCACCAGAAGGCCTTCGAGGCATATGTGCGGTCGGGCGACGACGACGGCCTGCGCGGTCTCGCGCTCGAGGGTAAGGCGCTGTCGATGCAGGTCAATTCCGACGGCGGCTATCTCGTCGATCCGGAGACGGCGGCTGCAGTGCGCTCCACGCTTCTTGCCACGGCGAGCCTGCGGAAGATCGCTCAGGTGGTGCAGGTCAATGCCACGGCCTATGACGTGCTGATCGACCATTCCGAGGCGGGCGCGGCCTGGGCCACGGAGACGGGCGCCGTCACCGAGAGCGGCACGCCTCTGATCGACCGCATCTCGATTCCGCTCTTCGAACTGAGCGCCATGCCGAAGGCCAGCCAGCGGCTGCTCGACGACAGCGCCTTCGACATCGAGGGCTGGCTCGCGGGGCGGATCGCCGCGAAGTTCGCCCGGGCGGAGGCGGAGGCCTTCATCAACGGGGACGGCAGCGACAAGCCTCGGGGTATCCTCGACTATCCGACTGTCGACAATGCCGCCTGGGCCTGGGACGCGCTGGGCACAGTGAGGACCGGTTCCGACGGGGGATTCCACCCCTCGGCGCCGGCGTCGGCACTGATCGACCTCGTCTACGCGCTGCCGGCGGAATACCGGGCCAATGCGCATTTCGTGATGAATTCGCGCACGGCGAGCGCCATCCGCAAGATCAAGGACGGCGAAGGCCGATTCCTGTGGTCGGACAGCTATGCCGAGGGCGAGCCCTCGCGGCTGCTGGGTCATGCGGTGCTGATCGCCGAGGACATGCCCGACATCGCGCCGGGTGCGACCGCGGTGGCCTTCGGCGATTTCGCCCAAGGCTACACCATCGCGGAGAGGCCGGACCTGCGCATCCTGCGCGATCCGTTCTCGGCGAAGCCGCATGTCCTCTTCTACGCGACGAAGCGCGTGGGCGGCGGCGTGTCGGATTTCCAGGCGATCAAGCTGCTCGACTTCTCGGCCTGACGGGCCGTGCAGGGGTCCGGCCCTTCTGCCTGACGGCGGGGGCGGGTCCGGCCGGGCGCACCGTTCGACCCCTTGCGGCACGCCGCGTTCCGCCCCGTCCGGGCGGCAGGGGGAGGTGCGTCCGGACGGGCGGACGGAGGACCGGGACAGGATGACGAGGACGCTGTCATGATGCTGATCGAAGAGACCACCGTGCCGCGCGAGGCGCTTCCGGTCGCGGAGTTCCGGGACCACCTGCGGCTGGGCACGTGCTTCGGCGAGGACGGGTTGCAGGACACGGTGCTGGAAAGCTACCTGCGCGCGGCGATGGCGGCGATCGAGGCGCGCACGGGCAAGATCCTGCTGGAACGCAGTTTCTCGTGGAGCGTGACCTACTGGCGCGATACCTCCGGACAGGATCTTCCGGTGGCGCCGGTGAGCGCGGTCGAGGATTTCGCGCTCATGGATCGCGACGGCACCGATCGGAGCGGAGGTGTGGGCGACGTGCAGCTCCATCCCGATGCCCAGCGACCGCGGCTGACCGGCGGCGGGGGGCGGTCCCTGCCGGGGATCCCGGCGGGGGGGCTGGCGCAGGTGACGTTTCTGGCGGGCTTCGGCCCGGAGTGGAACGATCTGCCCGCCGATCTTGCCCATGCAGTGATGCTGCTGGCCGCGCATTACTACGAGTACCGCCATGAGGCGGGGCTGGCCGGGGGCGCCTTGCCCTACAGCGTGAACGCCCTGGTGGAGCGGCACCGGATCGTGCGCGCAGGCTTCGGGGGGGCGGCATGAGCGCGCCGCGCCTGACGCGGTGGCTGACGCTCGAGGACCGGCAGCGCGTGCCGGACGGGGCGGGCGGCTATGTCGAAGCGTGGGTTCCGCTGGGCACGCTCTGGGCGGCGGTGGACGCGCGCTCTGGCCGTGGCGTGGCGGGGCCCGCGGGGGCGCAGGCCCGGCTGGGGCTGAGGATCACGGTGCGAGCGGCTGCGGAGGGGTCTCCGGCGCGGCCCGTTCCGGGGCAGCGGCTGCGCGACGGCGGGCGGGTCTTTGCCGTTCATGCCGTGGGCGAGAGCCATGCGGGCGCGCTTTATCTCGACCTCCATGCCGAAGAGGAGCGGGTGCGATGAGCTATGGCTGTGCGGCCGCCCTGCAGGAGGCGGTCTTCGCGGCGCTGGCGGGCGATGCGGCGCTGGCGGCGGAGGTGGGCGGAGCGGTGCATGACGCCGTGCCCCCGGGACCCGCGCCCGATCTCTATGTGGCGCTGGGACCCGAGGAGGCGGAGGGCCGCGGCGACGCAACAGGGCGCGGCGCGCTCCACCGGTTCACCGTCTCGGTGATCTCCGGCCAGCCCGGATTCGCGGGCGCGAAGCGGGCGGCGGCGGCGGTGTCCGATGCGCTCGACGGGGCGGATCTGACCCTCTCGCGCGGGCATCTCGTGGCGCTGCGGCTGGAACGGGTGCGCGCGCGGCGCACCGATGGCGCTGCCTTGCGCCGGATCGACCTGCGCTTTGCCGCGCGGATCGAGGACGACTGACATTCCTTTCGGGAGACGACGCCATGGTGGCCCAGAACGGCAAGGACCTCCTGGTGAAGGTCGACATGACCGGCACCGGCAATTTCGAGACCGCGGCGGGGCTGCGTGCCAGTCGCCTCGCCTTCAACGCGGAGACGCTGGACGTGACCTCGCTCGAGTCGGGGGGCTGGCGCGAGCTGCTGACCGGGGCGGGGGTGAAATCGGCGAGCATCTCGGGCTCGGGCGTTTTCAAGGACGCGGCCACCGACGAGCGGGTGCGGCAGATCTTCTGGGACGGGGAGACGCCGGCATTCCAGGTGGTGATCCCGGATTTCGGCATCGTCGAAGGCCCGTTCCTGATCACCTCGATCGAATATGCGGGCACCCATGACGGCGAGGCGACCTTCGAGATGGCGCTCGCCTCGGCGGGGGTGCTGAGCTTCTCGCCGGATCAGCCGTGAACCCCTGGGCGGGCGAGGTGACGCTGGTCGTCGACGGCGAGGCTAGGGTGCTGAAGCTGACGCTGGGCGCGCTGGCCGAGCTCGAGGCGGCGTTGAAGGCGGAGACGCTGGTGGAACTGGTGGAGCGGTTCGAGGCGGGGCGCTTTTCCACGCGCGACGTCATGGCGCTGATCGTGGCCGGTCTGCGGGGCGGCGGCTGGCGGGTGACGGCGGCCGATCTGCTGGCGGCCGAGATCGCGGGCGGGCCGGTGGCTGCGGCGCAGGCGGCGGGTCAGGCGCTGGCCCGGGCCTTCGCCCTGCCGGAGGGCTGAGGGGTGGCGCGGCTCGACTGGGCGGGGCTGATGCGCGCGGGGCTCCGGGGGCTCGGCCTGCGGCCGGCCGAGTTCTGGGCGCTGACGCCGGTCGAGCTCGCGCTGATGCTGGGGGCGGAGGCGGGAGCGCCTGCGCCGATGATGCGGGCGCGGCTGGAGGAGCTGGCGGCGCGCTATCCGGACAAGCCGGGGGAGCCACAAAGATGAGCGAGATCGAGGCGTTCGAGGACGACATGGAGGCGCTGGGCCGCGCGATGGGCGCGACAGGGCGGCTGACGGAGGCCTTTACCCAGGAACTGGGGCGCGCGCAGGGCTCCCTTCAGGGCGTCGCGCGGGACCTGGGCCGGGTGGAGCGCGGCTTTTCCGGCGGGCTGAGGCGCGCGTTCGACGATCTCGTCTTCGACGGGGTGACGTTGAAGGACGCGCTGAGGGGTCTCGGGCGGAGCATGGCGGATACCGCCTATTCGGCGGCGCTCACCCCGGTGACGGATCATCTGGGCGGGCTGCTGACTCAGGGAATGCAGTCGGTGGTGTCCTCGCTGATGCCCTTTGCGAGGGGGGGCGGCTTTGCCGGGGGGCGCGTCATGCCGTTCGCGCAGGGGGGCGTCGTGAGCCGGGCCACTGCCTTTCCGATGCGGGGCGGCACCGGGCTCATGGGCGAGGCGGGACCGGAGGCGATCCTGCCGCTCCGGCGCGGCGCGGACGGGCGGCTGGGCGTGGCCGCGGGCGGCGGCGGGCAGCCGGTGCAGGTGACCATGCATGTGACGACCCCCGACGCGCGGGGGTTCGAGAAGAGCCGCGGGCAGATCGCGGCGCAGCTCGGACGGGCCATCGCCCGGGGCCAGCGCAACCGCTGAGAGGAGCAAGCGATGTCGTTTCACGAGGTCCGCTTTCCGGCGGCACTGTCCTTTGGCGCCCTTGGCGGTCCGGAGCGGCGGACGGAGATCGTCACGCTGGCCAACGGCGCCGAGGAGCGGAACAGCCCTTGGGCCCATTCCCGCAGGCGCTATGATGCGGGGCTCGGGCTGCGCTCGCTCGACGATCTGGAGGAGGTGGTGGCCTTCTTCGAGGCGCGGCGGGGGCAGCTCCATGGGTTTCGCTGGAAGGACTGGGGGGACTACAAGTCCTGTCGCCCGTCGGGGGAGCTGACGGTCTTGGACCAGTTCCTGGGCGAGGGGGACGAGGAGCGGCGGGTGTTCCAGCTGGTGAAGCGCTACGGTCAGGGCGCGGGGGCCTATGACCGGCCCATCGCGAAGCCCGTGGCGGGGACGCTGATCGTGGCGCTAGACGGGCTGCTGCGCCTGCCGGGGGAGCATTACAGCCTCGACGAGACCACGGGAGAGGTGAGTTTCGTGCATCCGCCGGATGCGGGGGTCAGGGTCACGGCGGGGTTCGAGTTCGACGTGCCGGTGCGGTTCGATACCGACCGGATCGCAACCTCGGTGGAGAGTTTCCGCGCCGGGGAGGCACCCGATCTACCGGTCATCGAGGTGCGGATATGAGCGGGCCTCTGGCGGTTCATCTGGCGACGGGTGCGACCACGGTCTGTCGGTGCTGGCGGATCGACCGCGCGGACGGGGTGCGGCTGGGGTTCACCGATCATGACCGGGATCTGATCTTCGAGGACGTGGTGTTTCGCGCGGATACCGGCATGACCGCGCGGAGTCTGAGCCAGTCCACCGGGCTTTCGGTCGACAATACCGAGGCGCTGGGCATCCTGTCGGATGCTGCGGTGACCGAGGCCGATATCGCCGCGGGGCGCTATGACGGGGCCGAGGTTCGGTCCTGGCTGGTGAACTGGGCGCGGCCCGGGGAGCGGGAGCTGCGCTTTCGCGGCACGCTGGGCGAGATCGTGCGCGGCGGTGGGGCCTTTCATGCGGAGCTGCGGGGTCTGGCCGAGGCGCTGAACCAGCCGGTGGGGCGGGCCTATCAGCCGGTCTGCGATGCGGTGCTGGGGGACGCGGCCTGCCGGTTCGACCTGACCGCGCCGGGGTTCCGGCTGGAGGCGGATGTGGCCAAGGTCGAGGGCGCGGTCGTGAGCGTGCCCGACATGGACCGGGTGCGGGGCTTCTTTCGCCACGGGCGGCTCGAGGTTCTGGGCGGAGCCGCGGCGGGGCTGTCGGAGATGGTGCGCGAGGATGGTGCGCGGGGCGGGCTGCGACATCTGACGCTGTGGCAGGCGCTGCGGGCCGACCTGAAGCCGGGCGACCGCGTGCGGCTGACCGCGGGATGCGACGGGCAGGCCGCGACCTGCCGGGGGAAGTTCGGCAATTTCCTAAACTTCCGGGGATTTCCGCATGTTCCGGGGGAGGACTGGCTGGCCGCCGTGCCGCGCTCGGGCGAGGTGAACGACGGGGGGCGCCGCGATGGCTGATCCGGTCGCGATCGCGCGGGAGTGGCTGGGGACGCCCTACCGGCACCAGGGCAGCGTCCGGGGCGCGGGCTGCGATTGCCTCGGGCTGATCCGGGGCGTGTGGCGCGCGCTTTACGGCGCGGAGGCGGAGGCCGTGCCGGCCTACAGCGCCGACTGGGCGGAGCCCGCGCGGGACGAGGTGCTGTGGCGCGCGGCGCTCCGGCATCTGGAGCCGCGACCGCTCGAGGTGGCGGCGGCGGGCGACGTGATCCTGTTCCGGATGCGGGAGGGCGCGGTCGCCAAGCACCTCGGCCTGCAATCCGAGGTCGCGCCGGTGCCCCGCTTCATCCATGCCTATGACGGCCATGGCGTCGTCGAGAGCACCCTGTCCGAACCCTGGGCGCGCCGGATCGTGGCGCGCTTCGCGTTCCGGGCGCCTGCCGACCTTACCGGGAGCTGAGCCATGGCGACGATCGTTCTGGGAGCCGCCGGCATGGCGCTGGGCAATGCGGTGGGCGGCAGCTTTCTCGGCCTGCATGCGAGTGTCATCGGCCGGGCGGCGGGGGCCACTCTGGGGCGGGTGATCGACGCGCGGCTGATGGGGCAGGGCTCCGAGCCCGTGGAGACCGGGCGAGTGGACCGCTTTCGCCTGACGGGCGCCTCGGAGGGCGCGCCGGTGGGGCGCGTCCACGGGCGGATGCGCGTGCCGGGACAGGTGATCTGGGCCTCGGCCTTTCGCGAGGAGGAGACGCGCTCGGGCGGGGGCGGCGGCAAGGGGCGCGCGGCGCGGCCCGCAAGCCCCGAGGTGGTCGAGTTCAGCTATTCGGTGAGCCTTGCGGTGGCGCTCTGTGAGGGCGAGGTGACGGCGGTGGGCCGCATCTGGGCGGACGGGCGGGAGGTTCCGGCCCATACGCTGAACATGCGGCTTTACCCCGGTTCCGAGCATCAGCTGCCCGATCCGAAGATCGAGGCGGTGGAGGGCGCAGGGCTGGCCCCGGCCTATCGCGGGGTGGCCTATGTGCTCTTCGAGGACCTGGCGCTCGCGCCGTTCGGCAACCGGGTGCCGTCGTTCTCCTTCGAGGTGATCCGCCCCGGAGCGCCGCTGGCACTGGGCGCGGACGGCTATACCCGGCCCGACGTGGCCCGGGCCGTGCGGGCGGTCGCGCTGATGCCGGGATCGGGGGAATACGCGCTTGCGACAGAGCCCGTCACGCAGGAGGCGGGCTGGGGCGAGACGCGGCTGATCAACGTCAACACGCCGGACGGGCGGGCGGATGCGATGGTGGCGCTCGACCAGCTTCGGGCGGAGCTGCCGCGGAGTGAGGCGGTCTCGCTCATCGTGTCGTGGTTCGGGGACGATCTGAGGGCCGATGTCTGCACGCTGCGCCCCAAGGTGGAGCATCACGATGCGGACGGGGATCTGGCCTGGACCTGTTCGGGGCTCAGCCGGGGCGATGCCGCGCCCGTGCCGCACGCGGAGGGCGGGCCGGTCTACGGGGGCACGCCCACGGACCAGTCGGTGGTGCAGATGCTGCGCGAGCTGAAGGCGCGGGGGCAGCATGTAACCTTCTACCCGTTCATCCTGATGGACCAGATGCCGGGCAACACGCTGCCCGATCCCTATACCGGGCAGGCGGGCCAGCCGCATCTGCCCTGGCGCGGGCGGATCACGACCTCGTTGGCCTGGGGGCGGGCAGGCTCGCCCCAGGAGACCGCGGCGGCGGATGCGGAGGTAGCGGCCTTCATGGGGACCTGCGCGCCCGGGCATTTCGTGCAGGGCGAGGGGACCGTGGGCTATGCCGGGCCGGAGGAATGGTCCTACCGGCGGTTCATCCTGCATTACGCCCATCTCTGCGCGGTGGCGGGGGGCGTCGATGCCTTCTGCATCGGCTCGGAGATGCGGGAGCTCACCACGATCCGGGGGCAGGGCGGCGGCTATCCTGCCGTGGCGGCGCTGCGCCAGCTCGCCGCCGAGGTGCGGGCGATCCTGACCGGCGCGAAGATCGGCTATGCCGCGGACTGGTCGGAATATCACGGCCACCAGCCCGAGGGGACGGGCGACAAGCATTTCCACCTCGATCCGCTCTGGGCCGATCCGGCGATCGATTTCATCGGCATCGACAACTACATGCCGCTGTCGGACTGGCGCGATGGCGAGGACCATGCGGATGCGGTCTGGGGCTCGATCCACAACCTTGCCTACCTGCGCGCCAACGTGGCGGGGGGCGAGGGCTACGACTGGTATTATGCCTCGGACGCCGACCGGGCGGCGCAGCTGCGCACACCGATTTCCGATCACCTGGGCGAGCCCTGGCTTTGGCGCTACAAGGACCTGCCGGGCTGGTGGAGCCATTACCACCACGACCGGGTGAACGGGCAGAGGGCGGCGGTGCCCACGGCCTGGACGCCGGGCATGAAGCCGATCTGGTTCACCGAGTTCGGCTGCGCCGCCATCGACAAGGGCACCAACCAGCCCAACAAGTTTCTCGATCCGAAGTCGTCGGAATCGACCATTCCCCATTTCTCCGACGGTCGCCGGGACGAGCTGATCCAGCTGCAATATGTCCGCGCGATGATGTCCTACTGGGAGAACCCGGCGAACAACCCGGTCTCGCCCTTCTCCGGTCTCAGGATGCTCGACATGGGACGGGCCCATTACTGGGCCTGGGACGCGCGGCCCTGGCCGGCCTTTCCGGGACGGGCGGATGTCTGGTCCGATGGCGCCAATTGGGAGCGGGGGCACTGGATCACCGGGCGCACGGGCCTTCGGCCGCTGTCGGACGTGCTGCGGGAGGTGGCGCGGCGGAGCGGGCTTGTCGGGCCGCTCGACACCGCGGACGCCCATGGGCTGGTGCGTGGCTATGCCTTGCCCGATGTGACGACGGGACGGGCGGCGCTGCAGCCGCTGATGCTGGCCCATGGCGTCGATGCGATCGAGCGGGACGGGCGTCTGGTGTTCCGGAGCCGCAACGGGACTGTCGCGGGAGAGGTGGGTCCTGACGCGCTGGCGCTGTCGGACCGGCAGGAGGAGGATGTCCGCCGCACCCGCGCCGCGGAGGCGGAGGTCGCGGGACGGGTCCGGCTGGGCTTCGTGTCGGAGGGGGGCGACTTTGAGGCCGCCTCGGTGGAGGTGGGCCATCCGGGAGATGCCAGCCGCGCCGTCAGTCGAAGCGACCTGCCCATGGCGCTGACCCGCGGAGAGGCGGAGGCCATCGCGCGGCGCTGGCTTTCCGAGTCGCGTGCGGCGCGGGACAGCGTTTCTTTCGCACTGCCGCCATCGGCGAGCGGGCTGGGGGCCGGAGACGTCGTGGCGCTCGACGATGGCGAGGGGCGGGGGCTCTACCGGATCGACCGGGCGGAGACCGGGCTCGAGCGCCATGTGGAGGCGACGCGGGTGGATGGTGCGGCGCGCGCGGTCGCGTTCGATGACGGCAGGCTGGACGTGCGCGCTTCCGCCGGATCGGGCGGGTTGCCGACGGAGGGGCTGTTCCTCGACCTGCCGGTCCTGACCGGCGATGAGGTGCCTCACGCGCCGTGGTTCGCCGCGGTGGCGAAGCCCTGGGGCGGGCCGGTGGCGCTCTACGAGTCGACGGCCGATCACGGGTTCGCGCTGAACCTCGTGCAGGCGAGGGGGGCAGTGGCGGGGCTCACCGAGACGCCGCTCGTCGCCGCCCCGCCGGGGCGCTGGGACAGGGGACGGCCGCTCAGGGTGCGGATGCTTGGCGGCGTCCTGGCTTCGGTGACGGAGGCGGACCTGCTGGCGGGGGCGAACCTCGCGGCGGTCGGGGATGGCACGCCCGACGGATGGGAAGTGATCCAGTTCGCCCGCGCCGAACTGGTCGCGCCCGGAATCTATGACCTGAGCCTGCGGCTTCGGGGCCAGGCGGGCAGCGACGGGGGGATGCCCCCGGTCTGGCCCGCGGGGTCGATCTTCATCCGGCTCGACGGGCGGATCGGGCAGATGGCCCTGCCCGCCGCCGCGCGGGGTCTGGCGCGGCACCTGCGCTGGGGGCCTGCGGAACGGGCCCATGATCACCGCAGCTACCGCGGTGCGGTCCACGCGTTCCGCGGAAACGGGTTGCGGCCCTGGGCGGTCGCCCACCTCCGGGCCTCGGTCGAGGGCGGCGATCTTGCCGCGCGCTGGACGCGGCGCACGCGGATCGGCGGCGACGGCTGGGACGGACCGGAGGTGCCGCTCGGCGAGGAGCGCGAGCTTTACCGCATCGAGCTGTCACAGGGCGGCACGCTGCTGCGGACGCTCGATCTGGACGGGCCGTCCTGTCTCTATACCGCGGCCCAGAGGTCGGCGGACGGAGGCGCAACAGGCCCGGTGACGCTTCGGGTGGCACAGGTCTCTGTCGTCTATGGCCCGGGGCCGGCGCGGGCCGTCACGGTCGGATGACCCTCCAGGGCCCTTTTTTCTTCCCAAGGCGCGCCTAGCTTCGGTAAGGAGCGCTGAAGGAGGGCCCCGCGATGTTCGACCCCAAACCGAAAGTCAGCCCGCTCGACCCGGTCTGGGACCGGATCACCGAGGAAGCCACCCGCGCCGTCGCGGACGAACCGCTGATGGGCGGGCTGATCCATGCGACGATCCTGCACCACGGCAGTTTCGACTGCGCCCTCGCGTACCGGCTGGCGATGAAGCTCGCCAGCCCCGAGATGTCCGAGCAGATCCTGCGCGAGATCGCGGACGAGGCCTATGACGCCAAGCCCGATCTGACGGCGGCGGCGCGCGCCGACCTCGTCGCGGTCTACGAACGCGATCCCGCCTGCCACCGGTTCATGCAGCCGCTTCTCTATTTCAAGGGCTTTCAGGCGGTGCAGGCCTATCGCCTCGGCCACTGGCTCTATACCGAGGGGCGCACGGACCTGGCCTATTTCGTCCAGATGCGGGTGAGCGAGATCTTCGGCGTGGACATCCACCCCGGCGCGCGGATCGGGCGGGGCATCATGATCGACCACGCCCATTCCATCGTGATCGGCGAGACGGCGGTGGTGGGCGACAACGTCTCCATGCTGCATTCGGTGACGCTGGGCGGCACCGGCAAGGAGGACGACGACCGCCATCCCAAGATCGGCGATCACGTCCTGATCGGCGCGGGGGCGAAGGTGCTAGGCAACATCAGGGTCGGCGCCTGCAGCCGCATCGCCGCGGGCTCGGTCGTGCTGTCGGACGTGCCCCCCTGCAAGACCGTGGCGGGGGTTCCCGCGAAGATCGTGGGCGAGGCGGGCTGCACCCAGCCGTCGCTGTCGATGAACCAGATCCTGCAGACGACACCGAGGTCCTGACCCCGCGGCGGCTCTCGCCTTGGGCGGAGGCCCGGGATAGTCGGAGCGGATGTCCCTGCCACCTCTCTTCGCGCGCATGACGCCGCTCGGGTCCGGGGTCCTGCTGGCGGGCCTTATCGCCTTGGCCGCCTGGTTCGTCGCGGCGCATTACGGCGCGCCGGCCATGCTTCTGGCACTGCTGTTCGGGCTGGCCCTGAACTTCCTCGGCGAGGGGAGGTCGCGGACGGCGCCGGGTCTGGCCTTCGCGGGACGTCATGTGCTGCGGCTGGGCGTGGCCCTACTGGGCCTCCGGATCACGACGGACATGGTGGCTGCCCTGGGCGCGGGGACCCTGGTGCTGGTGGTGGGTGGCGTTCTGGCGACCCTCGGATTCGGGATGCTTCTCGCGCGGATCACCGGGATGCGTCAGCGGTTCGCGGTGCTCTCGGCGGGGGCGGTGGCGATCTGCGGGGCCTCGGCGGCCATGGCCATCGCCGCGGCGCTGCCGCAGGAGGGCCGGCACCGGCAGGAGCTTGCCTTCACCGTGGTGGGGGTCACGCTGCTGTCGACCGTGGCGATGGTGCTCTATCCGGTGCTGGCGCAGGCACTGGCCTTCGACGATCACACGGCGGGGGTCTATCTCGGGGCCACCATCCATGACGTGGCGCAGGTGGTGGGCGCCGGGTTCTCCGTCTCGCCCGAGGCGGGAGAGACGGCGACGCTGGTGAAGCTGATCCGGGTGGCGATGCTGGCGCCGGTGGTGCTGGCGGTCGCTTCCATGACCCGCCGCATGGCGGCGACGGGGGCCGAACGCCCGCCGATCCTGCCGGGCTTCGTCCTGGCCTTCGTTGCGCTCGCGGCGCTCAACTCCTCGGGTCTGGTGCCGGCCCGGGTCTCCGATCTCGCCGGCGCGCTGTCCCGCGGCTGCCTGCTCATGGCGATCGCGGCGGTGGGGGCCACGACGAGCCTGCGCGACGTCCTGCGGATCGGCCCGGCGGCCATGGGAATGCTTCTGGCGGAAACGCTCTTTCTCGCCGGGTTCATCGCCCTCGGTCTTGCGCTTCTCGGCTGACCGGTCGCGCCTCGCCCCCCACTTTTCTGGCCTGAAATATCCCCCAGGGGGTCCGGGGGACGGGACGTCCCCCGGCGGGGGGGCGGGGCGGGGCCCGCGGCGCCCCCCAGGCCCCCCGCAGCCACGGGGGGTGGGGGGGGGGCCCCCGGGGGGGGCCCCGCGGGGCGCCCCCCCCCCCGGCGGCCCCCCCCGCCGGGGGGCGCTGCCCCCCGGACCCCCCGGAATATCTCCGGCCAGAAAAATGGGGGGGTGGGGCGATGAGCGGACCGGGCACCTTCGGGGACGCGTGGCCGGGTCCGGGGAGGCCCGGGCTTTCGAGGCGGATGTCGGGAAGCCGTTCCGCGTTGTCCGCGCCATCGGTGCGCGCGGTCTCGGTGAGGCCGTGGCGGCGGTAGAAGGCCAGTGCAGGCTCGTTGGCCTGAAAGCACCAGAGCGAGAGCGGCCCCCGGGCCTGAGCCTGCTGAAGCAGCGAAGAGCCCAGTCCGCAGCCGCGCGCGGGGGCGGCGACGTAGAGGCAGGAGAGCCACCGGTCGCGCAGGATGGAGAATCCCGCGACGGTGGCGTTCAGAAGCGCGACGGTGGCGCCGCCCGTCGCGACCTCGCCGCCGATGAAGCCGAGGTCCTCCTCGCGGGTATGGAGGCGCGGCATCCAGGGTGTCCCGTCGATCCAGTCCGAGAGGATCGCCGCGATGGCGGGGGCGTCGGCGGGGATGGCGGCGCGCAGGGCACGGGCGGCGGTCACAGCCGGTCCCCGATCAGGAAGTCCGCAGCGCGGTCGAGGCGGATGTGCGGCGGTCCCTCGCCGGGCTGCAGCGTCAGGCGCGCGGGGGCGAAGATCATGGCGCCGTAATCGGCGTCGAGCCAGCGCTCCGCCCCCTGACGGGCGGGCGAAAGCAGGTGGGACGGGTCGCCGGGCAGGTCCCCGGGATGGAAGGCGGCCTCGCGCCCGGTCGCAAGGAGGCGGCCGCGGACCACGCCCAGGGTGCGGCCCTCGTGCTGCATCTCCGTCTCGGTCGTGGTGCGGAGGGAGGCGATGGACATGGCCTTCGTCTTCGCGCCCGCGAAATCCGCACGGTCGCGGGCGTCGCGCAGGAGCGCCTCGGCGATGGCCGTGAGTTCGCCGTGCTGGGAATGGTGCAGGTGGTCGGCCTTGGTGGCGGCGAAGAGGATGCGCTCCACCCTGCGGCCGCCGAAGACGCGGTTGAGAAAGGAATTCCGTCCCGGCTGGAAGGCGCCGAGGATATCGGCGAGCGCCTGGCGCATGTCCTCGACCGCGCGCGGCCCGCCGTGGATCGCGCCGAGCACGTCGACCAGCACCACCTGCCGGTCGATCCGCGCGAAATGGGAGCGGAAGAAGGGCCGCACCACGTTGCGCTTGTAACTCTCGTAGCGGCGCTCGAACTCGCGCCAGAGGGACCGGCGGCCGGGATTTGCGGGCTTCGTCAGGGGCGCGAAGGTCAGCACGGGCGAGCCCGCCAGATCGCCGGGCAACAGGAACCGGCCGGGCGTGCAGTCGGACCAGCCTTCCGCGCGGGCCTCGGCCAGATAGGCGGTATAGGTCTGCGCCAGCGCCTTTGCCTCCACCTCGTCGAGATCGGCGGTGCCGTCGGCGGCGGCGAGCTGCGCCACCCGGTCCGCCGCGCCCCGGGCCTCGATCCGGCCGAGCGTGTCGGCCGACCAGGTGGCATAGTCCTTGTCCAGCAGGGCGAGGTCGAGAAGCCATTCGCCCGGGTAGTCGACGATATCGAGATGCACCGTCCGCGGCCCGGTGAGGCCGGCGAGAAGGCCCGTGGGCTGCACCCGGAGCGACAGGCGCAGTTCGGAGATGTGGCGCGTGCCCTCCGGCCAGCTGGGCTCGGGGGCGGTCAGCCGCGCGATATGGTCCTCGTAGTCGAAGCGCGGGATGGTGTCGTCGGGCTGGGGCTGCAGATAGGCGGTGCGGATCGCGCCCTGGGCCGCCGCGCGGAACTGCGGCATCCGCCCCCGGTCCATCAGGTTCGCCACCAGCGAGGTGATGAACACGGTCTTGCCCGCCCGGCTGAGACCGGTGACGCCGAGCCGGATCACCGGGTCGGAAAAGGGCGCCGACGCAAGGCTTGCGGCGCGTTCCACCCCGCGGGTGATGCCGTCCGCGATCGCCGTGATGACCAACTGCCTGCCCCTTACCTTTCGCGCCCCGAACATAGGGACGGCCCGCGCCGATGCAATCCGCGGCGCCGCCGGACGCCGGCGGCGGATATGCGCTGAGCCTTTGCCGTGGCCCCCTTTCACCCGCACCGCCCCTTCCCTATAAGCCACCGGGCCGCCTGCCCTCCGGGCAGAATCGCGGCGCGGGGGCATTGGTGCCGCGCCTTGCGGCGGCACCCGGGCAATGGAGCGGATGCACATGTGGGGTTTTCTGTCGGGGCTCTTCTCCTCGGACATGGCGATCGACCTCGGCACGGCCAACACGCTCGTCTACGTCAAGGGCAAGGGCATCGTCCTGTCCGAACCCTCGGTCGTGGCCTATCACATCAAGGACGGCCAGAAGAAGGTTCTGGCCGTGGGCGAGGACGCCAAGCTGATGCTGGGCCGCACGCCGGGCAGCATCGAGGCGATCCGGCCCATGCGCGAGGGCGTGATCGCCGATTTCGACGTCGCCGAGGAAATGATCAAGCACTTCATCCGCAAGGTGCACAAGCGCTCCACCTTCTCGAAGCCGAAGATCATCGTCTGCGTGCCCCATGGCGCCACCCCCGTGGAGAAGCGGGCGATCCGGACCTCGGTGCTGAGCGCGGGCGCGCGCCGCGCGGGGCTGATCGCGGAGCCGATCGCCGCGGCCATCGGCGCGGGCATGCCGATCACCGATCCCACGGGCAACATGGTCGTCGACATCGGCGGCGGCACCACCGAGGTGGCGGTGCTGTCCCTGGGCGACATCGTCTATGCCCGCTCGGTCCGGGTCGGCGGCGACCGGATGGACGAGGCGATCGTCAGCTACCTCAGACGCCAGCACAACCTGCTGATCGGCGAGTCGACCGCAGAGCGGATCAAGACCTCCATCGGCACCGCCCGGATGCCAGACGACGGGCGCGGGCAGTCCATGCACATCCGCGGGCGCGACCTTCTGAACGGCGTGCCGAAGGAGACGGAAATCTCCCAGGCGCAGGTCGCCGAGGCCCTGGCCGAGCCGGTCCAGCAGATCTGCGAGGCGGTGATGACCGCGCTCGAGGCGACGCCGCCCGATCTCGCCGCCGACATCGTCGACCGGGGCGTGATGCTCACGGGCGGCGGCGCGCTTCTGGGCGAGCTCGATCTCGCGCTTCGGGAACAGACCGGCCTCGCGATCTCGGTGGCCGACGAGTCACTGAATTGTGTGGCGCTGGGCACCGGCAAGGCGCTGGAATTCGAGCGTCAGCTCCGGCACGTGATCGACTACGACAGCTGATCTTTCCGCCCGCCCGCGCTATAGAGGGCCTCAACCGGTGGAGATGGCGCCTTGGCCAGGGACCGACAACAGACCGACTACGCGGGCCCGCTCCGCCGGCTGCTGGTGGCGGTTCTGGTCCTTGCGCTCTTCGCCGTGTTCCTCGTCTGGCGGATCGACAGCCCGCGGGTCGAGAGGTTCCGCGCGGCGGTGATCGACACCGTGGTGCCGCCCATGGACTGGGCGATGGCGCCGGTGACGGGGCTCGTGAACCTCGCCAAGGATTTCCGCTCCTACCAGCGGCTGGCCGAGCAGAACGACGACCTGCGCCGCGAACTGCAGACCATGAAGGCCTGGCGCGAGGCCGCTCTCCAGCTCGAGCAGGAGAACGCCAAGCTGCGCGATCTCAACAACCTGCGGGTGGACCCTCAGCTGACCTGGGTCACCGGCGTGGTGCTGGCCGACTCGGGATCGCCCTTCCGGCAGTCGGTGCTGCTGAACGTGGGCGCGAGCGACGGGGTGCTCGACGGCTGGCCGGTGATGGACGGGATCGGCCTTGTGGGGCGCATCTCGGGCGTGGGACGCGAATCGAGCCGGGTGATCCTCCTCACCGACACGTCGAGCCGCATCCCCGTGACGATTCAGCCCTCGGGCCAGCGCGCCATCCTCGCGGGGGACAATTCGATGAACCCGCCGATCCTGTTCCTGGAGAACGACGACCTCGTGCGGCCCGGCGACCGCGTCGTCTCCTCGGGGGACGGCGGCGTCTTTCCCGCCGATCTGCTGGTCGGGCAGGTGGCGCTGGGGACCGACCGGCGCCTGCGGGTGCGGCTTGCCGCGGATTACGAGCGGCTGGAGTTCCTGCGCGTGATGCGCAGCCAGCCCGCCGAGCGGATCACCGATCCGGGCGCGCTGATCGCGCCGGTCGAGCCGCCGGTCTACGTCGACCCAGACACCCTGCGCCCCGCCCCCCTGACCCGGCCGGAGGAGCTGGCCCGGACGGAGGGCGCCGATGGCTGAGCGCTCTCCCGCCGCGGAAATCCTGATCGGGCGGGCGGTCTTCGTCGCGGCCGTGGCGCTGACGGTGTTTGTCTCGCTCCTGCCGCTGGGCAGCCAGCCGCGCGGCTGGGCGCCGCCGGACCTGATCCTCGCCTTCACCCTCGCCTGGGTGGCACGGCGGCCGGATTTCGTGCCCGTGGCGCTGATCGCGGCGGTCTTCCTGATGCTGGACCTTCTCTACCAGCGCCCGCCGGGGCTCTGGGCCGGGATTGTCGTGGTGGTGACCGAGATCCTGCGTCGTCGCTCCGGCGACCTGCGCGCGGTGCCGTTCAGCGTGGAATGGGCCACCGCGGCGCTCGCAATCGTGGCGATCTGCCTTGGCTACCGGGCCATGCTCGCGGTGGCCTTCGTGCCGGCGCCACCCCTGTCCCTGTCGATGATCGAAATGGTGCTGACCGTGCTCGTCTATCCCGTCGCCGCCTTCGTGTCCTGGATCGTCTTCGGCGTCCGCCGCCCCGCACCGGGCGAGGTCGACAGCCTGGGGCACCGGCTATGAGGCGTCCCGAGAAGGAACTCGAGCGCGCCAGCCGCATCGTCACCCGCCGCGGGCTGGTGATGGGTGGGCTGCAGCTGGGCCTCGTCGGCGTACTGGGCTGGCGGATGCAGTCGATGCAGGTGGGCCAGGCGGAGGAATTCCGACTGCTCGCGGAAGAGAACCGCATCAACCTGCGGCTGCTGCCGCCCGACCGCGGCCTGATCTTCGACCGCAACGGCGTGAAGCTCGCCGAGAACGCGCAGAACTACCGCATCGTCATCATCCGCGAGGACGCGGGCGACGTGGACGAGACCCTGGCCGCCCTCGCCCGGCTGATCCCCGTCGATCCCGCGGCGATCGAGCGCGCCAAGGAGGAGATGGCGCGCCGCTCGGCCTTTGCCCCGGTGCCGATCATGGAGCGGGTGCCGTGGGAGCATGTGGCGCGGGTCACCGTGAACACGCCGTCGCTGCCCGGCATCCATGCCGAGGTGGGGCTTTCCCGGCTCTATCCGCGCGGTCAGGACATGGCCCATGTGGTGGGCTATGTCGGCCCGGTGTCGGATTTCGACATGACCCGCGGCTATCTCGCCGAGGATGACGATCCGCTCCTGCGCGAGATCCCCCGGTTCCAGGTCGGCAAGACCGGCGTCGAGGCCCGGCTCGAGCACACGCTCCGCGGCTCGGCCGGCACCGCCCGCATCGAGATCAACGCCGCCGGGCGCGTCATGCGCGAGCTGGGCCGGGACGAGGGCGTGCCGGGCCGCGACCTGCAGCTGACCGTCGACAGCGACCTGCAGCGCTACCTCCAGATCCGCCTCGAGGGCGAAAGCGCCAGCTGCGTGGTGATGGACCTCGAGGACGGCGACATCCGGGCCATCGGCTCGGCGCCGAGCTTCGATCCCAACCTCTTCGTGCGCGGCATCTCGGTGGCGGACTGGCGGATGCTGGCCGACGACAAGTACCGCCCGCTCGCCTCGAAGGCGGTTCAGGACGCCTATCCGCCGGGATCGACCTTCAAGATGATCACCGCGCTCGCCGCGCTCGAGGCGGGCGAGATCGACAGCGAGGAGACGGTCTACTGCCCGGGCCATCTCGACGTTGCGGACCTGCGGTTCCACTGCTGGCGCCGGGGCGGGCACGGCAACATGAACCTGCACGACAGCATGACTCAGTCCTGCGACATCTACTATTACGACATCGGCCAGCGCGTCGGCATCGATGCGATCGGCGCCATGGCGCGCAGGCTGGGCCTCGGCGTGCAGCATGACGTGCCGCTCTCGGCCGTGTCCGACGGCATCGCGCCCGACCGCGAATGGAAGCGTCGGACCCGGGGCGAGGACTGGCGCATCGGCGACACGGTCAATGCCTCCATCGGGCAGGGCTATGTCCTCGCCTCGCCGCTGCAGCTGGCGGTGATGACGGCACGGATCGCCACCGGGCTCGAGATCAAGCCCCGGCTCGTGCGCTCCATCGACGGGATCCCGCAGCCCTCGGGCCGCGGCGAGAGCCTCGGGCTCAACGAGAACCACCTGCGACGCATCCGCGACTCGATGTTCGCCGTGTCCAACCACAGCCGCGGCACGGCCTACGGCAGCCGCATCGACGCCCCCGAAATGCGCATGTCCGGCAAGACCGGTACCTCCCAGGTGCGCCGGATCACCCCCGAGGAGCGCCGCGCCGGCGTCGTCAGCAACGAGGACCTGCCCTGGGAACGGCGCGATCACGCGCTCTTCGTGGGCTATGCCCCCTACGACAACCCGCGCTACGCGATCTCGGTGGTCGTCCAGCACGGCGGCGGAGGATCGGCCGCGGCCGCGCCGATCGCGCGCGACATCCTGCTGCAGGCGCTCTACGGCGGCACCCCGCCGCTCGACGCCTACCCCTCGGCCCACCGGGGCCGCATCCAGACCCAGCAGCAGGAGATGGAGCAGCGCGCCGCCGCAAGGGCCGCCAGCATGCGGGACCGCGCCTGATGTCCTATCTCGAGTATCAGGTCAAGTACGTCCCCTCGGGCCTGCGCAAGGTGCTCTACCTGCACTGGCCGCTGATCCTCCTCGTGACGGCGGTGGCCGCCATCGGCGTGCTGATGCTGACCTCCGTGGCCGGCGGCGACATGTCCCGCTGGGCGGAGCCGCAGATGGTCCGCTTCGGCCTCGGCTTCACGCTGATGATCGCCGCGGCGATGATCCCGCTCTGGTTCTGGCGCAACATGGCCGGCGTCGCCTATGCCGTCGCGCTGGTCCTGCTGATCCTCGTCGAGTTCTTCGGCGTCGCGGGCAAGGGCGCGGTGCGCTGGATCGACATCGGCTTCATGCAGCTGCAACCCTCCGAGCTGATGAAGATCGCCATCGTGATGGTGCTCGCCGCCTATTACGACTGGTTGCCGCTCGACCGGACCTCGCGCCCGCTCTGGCTCATCCCGCCGCTGGTGCTGATCCTCGTGCCGGTGGCGCTGGTGCTGCGCCAGCCCGACCTCGGCACCGCGCTGCTGCTGCTGACGGGCGGCGGCGCGATGATGTTCCTCGCCGGCGTGCACTGGGCCTATTTCGCCACGCTGATCGGCGGCGGCGTGGCCGCGGTCGTCGCCGTCTTCGAGAGCCGCGGCACGCCCTGGCAGCTGCTGCAGGACTACCAGTACCGCCGCATCGACACCTTCCTGAACCCCGAGAACGATCCGCTCGGCGCGGGCTATCACATCACCCAGGCCAAGATCGCCCTGGGCTCGGGCGGGGTGACCGGCAAGGGCTTCATGCAGGGCACCCAGTCGCGGCTGAACTTCCTGCCGGAAAAGCACACCGATTTCATCTTCAACACGCTCGCCGAGGAATTCGGCTTTCTTGGCGGCATCACCCTGCTGATCCTCTACGGGCTCATCATCTTCTTCTGCATCGTCACGGCGCTGCGGCAATCGGCGCGCTTCGCGCAGCTGATGATCCTCGGCGTGGCGATGACCTTCTTCCTCTACTTCGCCATCAACATGGCGATGGTGATGGGCCTTGCGCCCGTCGTCGGCGTGCCGCTGCCGCTCGTGAGCTACGGCGGCTCCGCGATGCTCGTTCTGCTCATGGCCTTCGGGCTGGTGCAGTCCGCCCATGTCCACCGCCCGAGGTAAGCCCATGCCCCGCATCCTCTTCATGGCGGGCCACCGCTGGCCCGACTACGCGACCGTCCTGCCCCGCGCCCTCGAGGAGGCCGGCGTCGCGGCCGAGGTCTCCCCCGACCTCGCGCCGGACGCGGTGGACTACATCGTCTACGGCCCGGCCGGAGACCCCGCCGCGAGCGATTTCTCGGTCTTCCCGCGCCTTCGCGCGGTGCTCAGCCTCTGGGCCGGCGTGGAGACCATCGTCGCGAACCCGAGCCTCACCGTGCCGCTGACGCGCATGGTCGATCCGGGCCTGACCGCGGGCATGGTGGAATACGTCACCGGCCACGTCCTGCGCCACCACCTCGGGATGGACGCCCATATCGTGAATCCCGAGCACCACTGGGCCAACCGCGCGCCGCCGCTCGCCTCCGAGCGCCCGGTGGCGGTGCTGGGCCTCGGCGCGCTGGGCGCGGCCTGCGCCACGGCGCTGGTCTCGCTCGGCTTTCCCGTCCGGGGCTGGAGCCGCACCCTGCGCGACGTGCCGGGCGTGGCCTGCCACCACGGTCCCGAGGGGCTGGAGGCGGCCCTTGGCGGCGCCCGCATCGCCGTGCTGCTGCTGCCGCTGACACCCGGAACGGAGAACGTGATGGACGCGCGCCGTCTGGCCCGGCTCGCCCCCGGCGCGGTGCTCCTGAACCCGGGCCGCGGACCCCTCGTGGACGACACCGCCCTGCTCGCGGCGCTCGACAGCGGAGCGCTCGGCCACGCCACCCTCGACACCTTCCGGACGGAACCCCTGCCGCGGGAGCATCCCTTCTGGTCCCATCCGAAGGTCACCGTGACGCCGCACATCGCCTCGGAGACCCGCCCCGCCACCGCCTCCCGCGCCATCGCCGAGAACATCGCCCGCGCCGAGGCCGGCCAGCCGCTCCTCCACCTCGTGGACCCCGAGCGGGGGTACTGAGACCGCGCCCGGGCTTCAGCCCCAGGGAGCGGCGCCGCCCGGCAGGTCCTGACCGAAGACATTCTCTCGGTGCCATCTGAGGTTGTCCGGATGGGGTCTGTCCCGGGCGTCCCTTGGCATCAGGAGCCTGCCGTCCGGCGGAAGGAGCCGGTCCACGACATCGCCAAGGACCTTGTTGCGCGAAACAAGAATCGTTTGATGGTCCTCCGCGATCGAGACAAGGCCGCGGTCGAACATCCAGTGCAGGGTACCGGAGAGCGCGAGGCCATTCCGGACCGAGTCGCTGCCGCCATGTGCCACAGGTCTTATATGCGCGGCCTGCACCTCCGGGCGACCTCCGCCGTTCCGCAACTGCAGGCCGGACATGGCGCAGCGGTAGCCATAGGCCTCACGGACCCGCCTCCGGAATGCGACGTCCCGGTACGCTCTGCGGGTCAGACGCTCGAGGACAGGCCGGTCGAAGACTTCGACCCGCTCAGAGAGATCGGGCGCTGCGCGATCATAGCGGCTGGCCTCCTGGGCCTCTAGGTCCGCCGGCAGGCCGAGGTTCACTATGCGCGCAAAATCCGCCTCCGGCAGCCGGCGCACGGCGAGTTGGACAGCGCCGCCCGACCTCGGGGACCCGTCCGCCCCGGCCAAGGCGGTCTCGAGCGGTCTGCCGTCGATGAGCCGAGGGACATCGCGATCGAAGCGCAGGAAGCTGCCGTGTGCGATCCTGGCAAGGTAGCGTCCCTCGACACCGGGCTTGGGCGTGACCTCAGCGATCCGCGCCACGGCGAAGTAACCGCGTGGACCGGCCTTGACCGGCTCGTAGTAGACGATCCAGTCCCCGATCCCTTCCTCGATGGCCTTCAGGTAGGTGCGGGGAAAGTCGTAGACCACATCAGGTTCGTCCTCGTAGATCGAGTCCGTCTTGTGCAGAAGAACGAGTTTCACCATCACGCCATGGAAGTCTCAGGCCGTCCGAAAGGCAAGACCGACCCTCTCCCCGCAGGCCCCGCCCCCGCATTTTCTGGCCTGAAATATCCCGGGGGGCCGGCCGCAGGCCGGCGGGGGCAGCGCCCCCTCCGCGTTCAGCGCAGGCGCGGCGGACGGTCGGGGTCGCTGCCGGGGGCGAGCGGGATCAGCCCCTCCTCGCGCTCGGGCAGGTCGATCCGGAGCCCGTGGCGGGCGAGGGCGGCGGCCACCGGCGAGGCCGCCGCGAAGAAGGCCACGTCGAGGGCACCTGCCTCGATCCCCGAGAACACGAGCGCCTCCCGCACCGCCCCGGCCAGCGCCGCCTCGGCCCCCGGCCGGGCATCGACGAAGGCGAGAAGCGAGCCACGGCTGCCGTCCGCATAATGCGCGGTCACCAGCCAGGCGGTCCGGGCAAGACCCGCCGCGCCGCGCAGCTTGGCGTCGAGCCCCTCGAGGAGCGCGGGCGGCAGCGGCCCGGGCGGGCGCACCTCCCCGATCCGCGCCTCGGCCTCGGCGGGACCCTCGCCCAGGGTCGCGGCGAGCCAGGCCACGGCCTCGGGCGGCAGCAGCATGGACGAGGGCGCGACCTCGAGGTTGAGCCCGAGGCCCAGCCCCTCGCCCGCCAGCAGACCCGCCAGCGCCCGGCCCGAAAGCGTGGCAGAGGCGCTGATCTCCCCGGTGAAATCCGTCAGCCGTTCGGGCAGGTCGAAGGCGAGCACATAGCCCGCCCCCTCCACCTCGAAGACGCGGGGCGCCACGCGATCCCCCTCCGCCTCGCGTTCGAGCAGCACGGTCAGTTCGGCATCGGCCACCCGCTCGTAGAAGCGCAGGCGCGCGGCATCGTCCCCGGGGGTGGCCTCCATGGCGGCGTGGGCCTCGTCGAGCGCGGTCATTCCAGAACCTCCCGGACCCTCGTCCGGAGCGCGGGCACCAGCTCCGCCTCGAACCAGGGATTGCGTCTGAGCCAGGCGGTATTGCGCCACGAGGGATGGGGCAAGGGAAAGACCCCGGGCGCATGGTCGCGCCAGCCGGCCACGGTCTGCGTGACCCCCGCCCGGGTCGCCAGGTGCCAGCGGTGGGCATGCCCGCCCACCAGCACCTTCAGGCGCACGGAGGACAGCGCCGCCATGACCGCGCCATGCCAGGTCTCGGCGCAGATCCGCGGCGGCGGCAGGTCGGAGCCTCTGGCGTCATAGCCCGGGAAACAGAAGGCCATGGGCACCACGGCCACCCGGCCCGTGTCCCAGAAGGTCGCCTCGTCCATCCCCAGCCAGTCCCGCAGGCGCGCGCCCGAGGCGTCGTCGAAGGGCCGGCCCGAACGGTGCACCCGCAGGCCCGGCGCCTGGCCAGCGATCAGCACCCGCGCGCCGGGACGGAACCAAGGCACCGGGCGCGGCGCATGGCGCGTTGCGGTCGCCGCAAAGCGGTCCGCGCAGAGCCGGCAGGCCGCGATCCGGTCGGTCAGGGGAATGTCGTCGGCCATCGGGTGCCCGAATCTCCGCGACTGGTCGCGCGCCCTCAATGGGGCAGGGCATCCGCGCCGTACTTCAGGATGACCGGCACCACGAGCTCCTCCTCGTCGGTCAGGTGCCGCTCGAGAAAGCCCGAGAGCCGGCCGACCCGACCATGGAACGCCCCCGCCGCGTCGCGCACGGGCTTGCCCGCAGCGAGCGCCTTCAGCGCGCCGTTGGCATCCTCCACGAAGGCGTTGAGATGCCCGTCGATCGCGTGGTGGTCGAGGTCCAGAATGTCGAAGCCCCGCGCCACACGGGAGTCCTGCCGCTGCAGGACCGGAAAATAATGCGTGTCCTCGATGGTGTGATGGCCGTGCAGCTCGTTCACGAACATGCCGCCGAACCGGCCCAGCCGCTGGCCCCAGGCCTGGGGCGCCATCCTGCCGTCGATCAGCGCCTCGGCATCCTCGCGCAGCATCTCGGTAAGCTTGCGGAACATCATGTGCCGCTCGAGCCAGAACTGCACCATGCCCTGGAAGTTGGCGTGCGCCGCCCAGCCCTCGCGCGGGTAGTCCGCGAGGAGCACGCGCAAGGGTTCGGGCAGGCCGTCGCGGGTCTCGAGAGGCCAGTCGGCCGGAAGGGTGTCGAATGTCGCCATGCCGCGCATCTAGCCTGCCGCGCGGCCCTTCGCCAGCGCGCCGGTGCAGGGCTTCGGCGCGCGCCCGCGCAGGTTCTGCGCGTGCGACATCTCCTTGCGCGGACCCTGCCGTGCGCGCAGCAAACAGTCGCGAATCGGCCTCCTGACGCAGTGTCGCCGGGTCACGGCATCGTCGGGCTTGCACTTTGCAGACGCCTTCCAGACACTTTCGCGCATTCACGGCGCGCGCCCCGCGCCAGCGTCCCCGGCTTGCCGGGCCGCCCCGCCGGGCGCGGCCACCGATACAGGGAGAACACATCATGAAGATGACGACGCTGCTCAAGGCCTCCACGGCCGCGCTCCTCGTCACCGCCGGCGGCGCCGCCCTCGCGCAGGACGCGATGACCGGCCCGAACGGAGAGGCGCTGGCCGAGGAACAGGTCTTCGTCTACCGCGTCCTCGACGAGCATTCCTCGGTCGATCCGGGAATCGTGGAAGACGTCTCGGGCTCCGAGATCGTGCGCGACCTCTTCGAGGGCCTCTACAACGATTCGAAGACCGGCGAGACGCTGGAGCCGGGCGTCGCGCTCAGCCACACCGTTTCCGACGACGGCCTCGTCTACACCTTCACCCTGCGCGAGGACGCCATGTGGTCCGACGGCACGCCGGTCACCGCCGGCGATTTCGTCTTCGCCTGGCGCCGCGCCGCCTCGCCCGAACTCGCCTCGCCCTACGCCTGGTACATGGAGCTGATGGCGCTCGAGAACGTGGCCGAGGTGATCGCGGGCGACATGCCGCTCGACGCGCTCGGCGTGACCGCCGTCGACGACCGCACTCTCGAGGTGCGCCTGACCGAGCCGCTGCCCTACTTCCCGCAGATGCTGACCCACGCCACCACCTTCCCGGTGCCCCAGGCGGTGGTCGAGGAGCACGGCGACGCCTGGACCCGGCCCGGGAACATCGTCTCGAACGGCGCCTACATCCTCGAGGAGCATATCCCGCAGGAGCGCAGCGTGCGCGTGAAGAACGACATGTACTGGGATGCCGAAAACACCATCGTCGAGCGCGTCACCGCCCTCGTCATCAACGACGAGAACCAGGCGCTGACCCGGTTCCTCGCCGGCGAGCTGGACCGGACCGAGGTGCCGGCAGGCCAGTTCCCGCGCCTTTCCGAGGAATACCCCGAGCAGACGATCAGCTTCCCGCGGCTCTGCAACTACTACTACACGTTCAACCTGCGCGAGGACGGTCCCGAGGCCTTCAAGGACGTCCGCGTCCGCCAGGCCCTCGCTCTCGCCGTCGACCGCCAGGTGATCACCGAGAACGTGCTCGCGGGCGGCCAGCCCGAAGCCTATACCTTCACCCCCGCCGCGACCGCGAATTTCGAGGTCCCCGAGGTCGAGATGGCCTCGATGACCCAGGAAGAGCGCAACGCCCGCGCGCAGGAGCTGATGGCAGAGGCCGGTTACGGCCCCGACAACCCGCTGCAGTTCGAGATGGTCTACAACACCTCCGACGCGCACCGCTCCATCGCCGTGGCGATGAGCCAGATGTGGGCCCAGACGCTGGGCGTCGAGGCGACGCTGGCGAACCAGGAGTGGCAGACCTTCCTCGACGCCCGCAACAGCGGCGATTTCGAGCTGGCGCGCGGCGCTTGGTGCGGCGACTACAACGAGGCCTCCACCTTCCTCGACCTTCTCGACACGGGCTCGGGCTACAACGACGCGAAATACTCCAACCCCGAGGTCGACGACCTGCTCCAGCAGGCCAAGACCGCCGAGGACCCGAATCCGCTCTACACGCGGATCGAGGAGATCATCGCCGAGGACATGCCGGTGATCCCGATCTACTTCTACGCCGGGAACTACATGATGGACGATCAGCTGATCCCGTCCTGGCCGGTGGAGAACGTGCAGCAGAACTGGTACTCGAAGGACCTCTATTTCGTCGCCGAAGGCGAATAACGGCCCTTTCGCCCGCTCGCCCGCGCCCCCTGCGATCCGGGGGGCGCGGGCACGTCTTTTCAGAGTGCCCGCCGGGAGACCCCGATGTATGTCTACATCCTGCGCCGCCTCGCGGTCGCCATACCCACCATCCTGCTTCTGGTGATCTTCAGCTTCGCGCTGATGTATTCCGCCCCCGGCGGTCCCTTCAATTCCGAGCGCCCGTTGCCCGCGCAGGTCATGGCCAATATCGAGGCGAAGTACGGGCTCGACCGGCCGGTGATGGTGCAGATGGCAGATTACGTCTGGGGCGTGGTCACCCGGTTCGATTTCGGCCCGTCCTTCCAGTACACCGACCGGACGGTGAACGACGTCATCGCCCAGGGTTTCCCCGTGACGCTGACCTACGGGTTCTGGTCCGCCGTCGTCGCGGTGATCGTCGGCGTCTCCCTCGGCATCGCCGCGGCCTTGCGCCACAATTCCTGGCTCGACTACCTCGCCGTGGGCGTGACCATCGGCGCGCAGGCGCTCCCGAACTTCGTCATGGCGCCGATCCTCGTGCTCCTCTTCACGCTCTGGCTGGGCTGGCTGCCGGGCGGCGGCTGGGCCGGGGGCATCGTCGTGAACGCCTGCGATCCGCGCGATTCGCTCTGCTGGAGCGCCTTCGGCGGGGCGATCCGGCTCGATTACGTCATCATGCCGGTGATCGCGCTCTCCACCTCCTACATGGCATCCATCGCCCGGATCACCCGGTCCTCGATGCTCGAGGTGATGAACTCGAATTTCATCCGCACCGCCCGCGCCAAGGGCCTGCCCATGCGCCGGGTGATCTGGCGCCATGCGCTGAAGCCGACGCTGCTGCCCGTGATCTCCTACCTCGGCCCGGCCTTCGTGGGCATGATCACCGGCTCGGTCGTGGTGGACATCGCCTTCTCCACGGGCGGGATCGGGCAGTTCTTCGTCAACTCGGCGTTCAACCGGGACTATTCGGTGATCATGGGCATCACGATCCTCGTGGGAATGCTGACCATCGGCTTCAACCTTCTGGTCGACATCCTCTACGCCTGGATCGACCCGAAGATCCGGTACTGAGGGGACAGGGCCATGAAACTCGCCCAAAGAGACGCCGTCCTGCTCGAGGAGACCATGGGACTGGCCGAGATCCGCGGCCGGTCGCTCTGGGCCGACGCCCGCGGTCGCTTCATCCGCAACAAGGCCGCGGTGGCGGGCCTCGTCGTGCTGGTCCTCGTCGCGCTCTTCGCCTTCTTCGGCCAGGTCCTCGCGCAATACGAGCCGCAGCACGTCGATTTCTCGCTGATGGGGGCCAATGCCTGGCGCGGGGTGCCGAGCCTCGAGACCGGGCACTATTTCGGCGTCGACAGCGACGGGCGCGATCTCTTCGCGCGCACGGTGCAGGGCACGCGCATCTCGCTCCTCGTGGGCATCGTGGGCGCGCTGGTGGCGGTGGTCGTCGGCACGCTCTACGGGGCGGTGGCAGGCTATGTCGGCGGGCGCACCGACCAGGTGATGATGCGCACCGTGGACATCCTGATGTCGATTCCCTTCATGTTCGTGCTGATCCTGATGCTGGTCATCTTCGGCCGGTCGATCTTCATGCTGTTTCTCGGGATCGGCCTCATCTCCTGGCTCGACATGAGCCGGATCGCCCGCGGCCAGACGCTCTCGATCAAGAACAAGGAATTCGTCGAGGCCGCCGTCGCCACCGGCGTAAGGCCCTTCACCATCATCCTGCGCCATGTCGTGCCGAACCTTGCGGGCATCGTGATCGTCTACTCCACGCTCCTGGTGCCGCAGATGATCATCTTCGAGAGCTTCATCTCCTATCTCGGCCTCGGGGTGCAGGAACCCATGACCTCGCTCGGCGCGCTCATCAACCAGGGGGCCAGCCAGATGAACAACGGCACGCTCTGGATGATGGGCTTTCCGCTCTTCTTCTTTCTCATAACGCTCTTCGCCTTCTTCTTCGTCGGAGACGGCCTGCGCGACGCGCTCGATCCCAAGGACCGCTGATGACCCTTCTCGAAGTCGACGACCTGTCGGTGAGCTTCACCACCGGCGACGGCGAGGTGAACGCCGTCAACGACGTCTCCTTCACCCTCGCAGAACGCGACACGCTCGCCATCGTCGGCGAAAGCGGCTCGGGCAAGTCCCAGACCGCCTTCGCCATCATGGGCCTTCTCGCGCGCAACGGCCGCGCCTCGGGCGCCGTGCGCTTCGAGGGCACGGACCTGCTGAAGCTCTCCGAGCGGGAGCTGAACCGCGTGCGGTCGAACCAGATCGCGATGATCTTCCAGGACCCGATGACCTCGCTCAATCCCTACATGCGGGTCAGCGAACAGATGGCCGAGGTGCTGGAGCTGCACCGGGGCATGAGCCGCCGGGAGGCGGTGGCCGAGGCCGCGCGAATGCTCGACGCCGTGCGCATCCCCGACGCACGGGCGCGCATCACCATGTATCCCCACGAATTCTCGGGCGGCATGCGCCAGCGCATCATGATCGCCATGGCGCTCCTGTGCCGCCCGCGCCTCCTGATCGCGGACGAGCCCACGACCGCGCTCGACGTGACCGTCCAGGCGCAGATCATGGCGCTCCTGGCGGAGATCCGGGCCGAGTTCGGCACCGCGATCATCCTGATCACCCACGACCTCGGCATCGTCGCGGATGCCTGCGAGCGGACGCTGGTGATGTACGGCGGGCAGATCATGGAGCAGGCCTCGACCGAGGCGCTCTTCGCCCGGCCCACCCATCCCTACACCAAGGGCCTCCTCGAGGCCGTGCCCCGCCTCGACCGCGACGACGACGTTCTCCGGACCATCGCCGGAGAGCCGCCCGACATGTCGCGCCTGCCGCCCGGCTGCCCGTTCAGCCCGCGCTGCGGCTTCGTCCGCGATCATTGCAGCCAGATCAAGCCGGGCCTTGTCGAGGCCGAACCCGGCCGCTGGCGCAGCTGCCACGCCCCCGTCCCGGAGGTCGCCGCCTGATGTCCCCGATTCTCTCCGTCACCGATCTTTCCGTCACCTTCGACGTCCGCCCCCCCGGCGCCTGGCCCTGGACCCCGCCGCTGAAGCTGCAGGCGGTGGGCGGGCTGTCCTTCGACATCGAGCCCGGGGAGACCCTGGGCCTCGTCGGCGAGAGCGGGTCGGGCAAGTCCACCGTCGCCCGCGCCATCATCGGCACCGTGCCCCATTCCGGCGGGCGCATCGTCTTCGACGGCAAGGAGATCGGCGCCATGTCCGAGAGCGCGCGCCGCCGTCACCGCAAGGACGTGCAGATGGTCTTCCAGGATCCGCTCGCCGCGCTCAACCCCCGCATGACCGTAGGCGACATCGTGGCCGAGCCGCTGGTCACCCACCATCCCGAGGTCGAGCGCGCCGAGGTCAAGCGCCGGGTCGGCGAGATCATGGAGCGCGTGGGCCTGCTGCCCAATCTCGTGAACCGCTACCCGCACGAATTCTCGGGCGGCCAGTGCCAGCGCATCGGCATCGCCCGCGCCCTCGTCATGCGGCCGAAGCTGCTGATCTGCGACGAGCCCGTCTCGGCCCTCGACGTCAGCGTGCAGGCGCAGGTGGTGAACCTCCTGAAGGAGATCCAGGCCGACATGGGCCTCAGCATGATCTTCATCGCGCACGACCTGTCGGTGGTGAAGCACATCTCGACCCGGATCGTGGTGATGTATCTCGGCCGGATCATGGAGGCCGGCCCCGCGCAGGAGATCACCCGCCGCCCGCGGCACCCCTATACCCAGGCGCTGATCTCCTCGGTGCCGATCCCCGACCCGGTGCTGGAAAAGGCGCGGCCCCGCCCGATCCTCGAGGGCGAGCTGCCCTCGCCGCTCAATCCGCCCTCGGGCTGTGTCTTCCGCACCCGCTGCCCCAAGGCGCAGCCGGACTGCGCCGAGCCGGGCCGCGACCGGATGGACCGGGAGGGAGGCGTGCTGGTGAACTGCACCTATCACGAGGTGCGGGACGCGCTGGCGGTGTGACCGTCCGCTCTCCCGCCCTGCCGAGACCGCCCGCGAGGACGAACGAGGTCGGCGTTGGCGCGGTCGCGGACACGCTCTATATTGCGCGCTCGTGAGGCCCTGCCCCGGATCAGCCGATGCCCGACACCGACCTGCTCCCCAAGACCCGCGCGAAACCGAAGACCGAGAAGCCGAGACTCTGGAAGGTCATCCTCCTCAACGACGACTTCACCCCGCGCGACTTCGTCACCGCGGTGCTGATGCGCGTCTTCCGGATGACCGAAGGAGAGGCGCTGGGCGTGATGATGACCGCCCACCGCAAGGGCGCCTGCGTCGTCGCCGTCTACACGAAGGAGATCGCCGAGACGAAGGCCCGGCTCGGCACCGACGCGGGCGCGGCGCGCGGCTATCCCCTCACCTTCACCACCGAGCGCGAGGAGTGAGCGCCCGTCCCGGCGCCCGCTGAAGCCATGCCGCTCCGCCTCGTCAGCTACAACATCCGCAAGGCCGTGGGCAGCGACATGCGCCGCGCGCCGCACCGCATCCTCGACCTCATCGCCCGGCTCGAGGCGGACATCGTGGTGCTGCAGGAGGCCGACAAGCGCCTCGGCCCCCGGCCCACGGCCCTGCCCCATGCGCTGATCGAGCGCGAGACCGATTTCGGCGTGGTGCCGCTCGCGGAAACCGAGGTCAGCCTCGGCTGGCACGGGAACGCCATCCTCGCCCGCAAGGGCATCTCCGTCCGGGGGACGGAGCGGCTGCCGCTGCCGGGGCTGGAGCCGCGGGGCGCCGTGCTCGCCGATCTCGACACGCCCGAGGGGCCGCTTCTGGTGGTGGGCGCGCATCTGGGGCTGCTGCGGGGCTGGCGCAGGCGGCAGCAGCGCGCGATCCTCGACCACCTCGACGACCTGCGCCCGGGCGGCGGCGCCACCAGCGTGATCGCCGGGGATTTCAACGAATGGTCCTGGAGCCGGGGGCTCGAGACCCTCGCCGAAAGCCACAGCGTCGTGATCCCGGGCCGGTCCTTTCCCGCCGGGCGTCCCGTGGCGCCGCTCGACCGCATCGCCCATGGCGAGGCGATCGAGGTGCTGGCCTCGGGCGTCGACACCTCCCCCGCCGCCCGCCACGGGTCCGATCACCTGCCGGTCTGGGCCGACCTCCGCATAAGGCCCGCCCCGTAGGGTGGGTTTCCAACCCACCTGCCGCCCCCGCGCCCCGGCCTCACACGCACAGCCGTAGGATGGGTTTGCAACCCATCTCCTCGTCCCGGCCAGGGCGCCCCGGTCCCTATTCCACGGTGATCGTCACCACCTCGCTCAGCACCGGCGGATCGTGGGGCACATGGAGCCAGTCGCCCAGCAACAGCTGAAGCGTGTGGGTCCCCGCGGGCAGCTCCTTCGTCACCTGGGTCTGGCCGCCGCCGAAATGGACGATCTGGTCCGTGGCGGGCAGGCCCTGCTCCATGTCCAGCGTCGCGGGATCGGTGTTGATCAGCAGGTGATGATGGCCCGTGCCGTCCTGCTCGACATTGGCGGGGGCGATGCCCATGCCCTCGAGACCGAAGACGATGGTCACGGGATTGCTCACCGTGGCGCCGTTCTCCGGCAGCACGATCCAGGCCCGCGCCCCTTCGGGCGCGGCGCTGCGGTGGCCGTCGGCGACGGCCGCCGAGGCGAAAAGGGCCGCGAGCGCACAGGCGGCCGCGGCGATCCGGTCATGTTTCATGATGTCCTCCCCTGCGCCGCTTCCTCCCCGGCGCCGATGCTTGAAATAGGGTGACGCAGCGTCCTGACCACCGGTGCCGGTTTCGCGTTTCCGTTACATGCCTGTCGCATTCCGGTAACCGGGCCCCTGTAGCCCTCCCGCGTGATGTGACGGGGGATGCATGCTTCGTATCGAGAAGCTGACAAAGACGTTCGGCCCGGCGACCGCCGTGAACAACGTCGCCATCGAGGTCCCGAAACCGATGATGGTCGGCGTGATCGGCGCCTCCGGCGCCGGCAAGTCGACCCTCCTGCGGATGCTCAACCTGCTCGAGCGCCCGACCTCGGGGAGCATCAGTTTCGAGGGGCGGGAGATCACCGCGCTCACCGGGCGCGACGCGCGCGGCTGGCAGGCCGATTGCGCCATGATCTTCCAGCAGTTCAACCTCGTGCCCCGGATGGACGTGGTGTCGAACGTGCTGCATGGCACGCTCTTCCGCACCGGCACTCTCCGCGCCCTGACCGCGCTCTGGTCCGAGGCCGACATCCGTCGCGCCATCGCCATCCTCGAGCGGCTGGGGATCGCCGATCACGCCGGCAAGCGCGCCGAAGCCCTCTCGGGCGGCCAGCAGCAGCGCGTCGCCATCGCGCGGGCGCTGATGCAGGACCCCAAGATGATCCTCGCGGACGAGCCCATCGCCTCGCTCGACCCGATGAACGCGCAGATCGTGATGGACGCCCTCCGCCGCATCCACGACGAGGACGGCCGCACGGTGATCTGCAACCTGCACACGCTCGACACCGCGCGGCGCTACTGCGACCGGATCATCGGGATGCGCCTCGGCCGCGTCGTCTTCGACGGCACGCCCGCGCAGCTGACCACCGCCATGGCGCGCGAGATCTACGGCGCGGACGCGAGCTTCTCCGAGGCCGCGACCTCCACCGAGATCCGCGACGCCGACGGCTCCCGCCCCGCCGCCATGGCGGCCCTCGCCCGGGAGGCGGAGGCCCGCATCTGACCGTTCCCCGCGTCCGGACCGCGGGACAGCGGACGGCGCCCCTACCCGAAGGAGTATCCGACGTGACCTTCAAGACCCTGACCCTGGCGGCCCTCGCCACCACCGCCCTGTCGACCGCCGGCCTCGCCCAGAGCATCGACCAGTTCAACATCGGCGTGCTCGGCGGCGAGAACGCCCAGGACCGCATGACCGCGAACCAGTGCCTCGCCGACTATGCCTCCGAGGCGCTGGGCGGCGTGCAGGTGAACATCTTCACCCCCGCCGACTACAACGGCGTGATCCAGGGCCTGCTCGGCGGCACCATCGACATGGCCTGGCTCGGCGCCTCGGCCTATGCCGCCGTCTACACCCAGGACGAGACCGCGGTGGAGCCGATCCTCGTGAAGACCAACCTCGACGGCTCGTTCTCCTACCACTCCATCGGCTTCGCCCGCGCCGATTCGGGCATCACCTCGCTCGAGGACATGCAGGGCAAGGTCTTCGGCTTCGGCGACCCGAACTCCACCTCGGGCTACCTGATCCCCTCCGTGGAAATCCCGCAGATCACCGGCGCCACGATGGAAGACGGCGACTATTTCGCCGAGGTCGTCTTCACCGGCGGCCATGAGCAGACCATCGTCGCGGTGGCCAACGGCGACGTGGATGCGGGCGTGACCTGGGCCGATGGACTGGGCGACTGGGAAGACGGCTACAACTCGGGCGCCCTGCGCCGCGCCTCGGACGCCGGCATCGTCGACATGAACGACCTCGTCGAGATCTGGCGCTCGAAGCCGATCCCGGAAGGCCCGATCGTGCTGCGCTCGGCCCTGCCCGACGACGTGAAGGCCACCATGACCGAACTCGTCGCCAACCTGCACGAGACCGACCAGGACTGCGCCTACGGCGTCGCCGCCGGCGAGACCGCGGGCTTCGAGCCCATCGGCCACGACGCCTACGAGACGATCATCGCCGTCCGCCTCGCCGAGATCGGCGGCTGAGCCGCCCCGGCGCCCCTGCGGCGCCGGACCCGAGACACCGGGCGGGCCGGAGCGGCCCGCCCCACCCTGCGGGACAGCCATGGCCGACATTCCCCTCTCCCCCGCGGCCCGGACCGCCGATCCGGCCGAGGGCTATCTCGAGCTGGTGCGCACGCGCCGGCTCTGGAACGGCGTGGGCGTGCTTCTCTTCGCCATCTTCATGGTCTCGGCCTTCCTCACCGCCAACGGCCGCAATGCGGGCGGATTCTGGAACGGCCTGCCGAACGTCTTCGACTTTCCCGCCGACGTGGTGAGCGAGGCCTGGGACAAGGCCGCCCTCCTTCCCGGCCTCCTCTGGCAGTTCCTGCCCTCGCTGATCGAGACGGTGAACATCGCCGCTGCCGCCACGCTGATCGGCGCGCTCGTCGGCGCGGTGCTGGCGCTGCTCGTCACCCGCGGCCTTGCCCCCGCGCCCCGGGCCGTGGGCGTCATCCGCCGCCTCCTCGACATCCTGCGCGCGGTCCCCGACGTGGTGATCGCGCTCGTCCTGATCTTCGTGATCGGCGGCGGCCCGGTGCCCGCGATGATCGCCATCGCGCTCCACACCGTGGGCGCCATGGGCAAGCTCTTCTCCGAGGTGGCCGAGAACGCCTCGCTCGGCCCGGTGGAGGGCCTGCGCTCCGTGGGCGCGACCTGGAGCCAGCGCATGATCCTCGGCGTGATCCCGCAGGTCGCCCCGAACTGGGTCAGCTACGGCCTCCTGCGGTTCGAGATCAACATCCGCGCCTCCGCGATCCTCGGCTTCGTCGGCGCGGGCGGCATCGGCTATGACCTCCGGAACGCCATGTCCTGGGGGCCGGGCCGGTTCGACGAGGCGGCGGCGATCTTCCTGCTGCTCTTCGCGACCATCGTGACCGTCGACCAGATCGGCGGCGCGATCCGCCAGCGTCTGACGAGGGGGGCCGCCCTGTGACCGACGCTGCCCTCGCCCCCGCCCGCGATCCCGCCGCCGAGACGCTGCGCCGCTTCGCGCGCCTGCGCCTCTGGATCTTCGGCATCCCCGCGCTCATTCTCGCCTATCTCGTTTACGTCTTCTTCGCCTTCGAGGGCCCGCGCCTCATCGCCGAGGCCGATGGCGAGAACGGCCGCATCCTCCTGGCCGACATGGTCAGCTACAAGGTCCATGTCACCCGCGACCACCGCGACGGCAGCGTCGAGATCGCCATGGAGGGGGAGCGCAAGGGCCGCTACCCCGAGGGAGAGGCACCCGACTGGGTCAGCCTTTCGCCGGGCGAGACCGTGGTGCAGCTGCGCGACGGCCATGTCGTCACCCTGATCGGCGAGGCCGAGACCCGGTTCGAGGTTCCGGGCTACGGCACGATCACCGCCATCGCCAGCCGCTCGGGCGGGGTGGAGACTACCTATCCCGAAGGCCCCCTGCCCGACTGGATCAACGCGTCGGGCAACCGCGTGTCGATCACCACCGACGCAGGCCGCCTGATCATCACCCGCTCTGCCACAACGGTGATGCGCTATTTCCCGGGCTGGGAGCTCTTCTTCTTCACCCTCGACAGCCCCTATCAAGGCCTCGGGCCCGGGGAGCTTCTGTCCCGCGCCGCCGGCGGAGAGGCCGCAGCGATCTGGCAGGGTTTCTGGCGCAACGACATGTGGCGCCATCGCGAGGTCGCCTGGGCGATCTTCGAGACCATCTTGATGGCCTTCATCGGCACCTTCGGCGCGGCGCTGATCGCCCTCGTCACCGCCTTCTTCGCCGCGCGCACCTTCACCCGGTTCGCGCTGGTTCGGCAGGTGTTCCGCCGGCTGCACGATTTCCTGCGCGGGGTGGACGGGCTGATCTGGACCGTGGTCCTGTCCCGCGCCTACGGGCCGGGGCCGCTGACCGGCGCGCTCGCCATGATGCTCACCGAGATCGGCACCTTCGGCAAACTCTTCTCCGAGACGCTGGAAAACGTGGACCAGAAGCAGATCGAGGGTGTCCGCTCGACCGGAGCCGGGGCGCTGACCCGCGCGCGCTTCGGCGTGATCCCGCAGGTCATGCCGGTCTTTCTCAGCCAGATCCTCTATTCCTTCGAATCGAACACCCGGTCGGCCACGGTGATCGGCGCCATCACCGGCGGCGGCATCGGCCTCCTGCTGACCCAGGCGATCATCACCCAGAAGGACTGGGAGGAGGTGACCTATTACATCATCCTCACCGTCCTCATGGTCTTCGCCATGGACGCCCTCTCGGGCTGGGCGCGGCGGAAGCTGATCAAGGGGTCATAGGATGGCGGGGACCGACCGGGCAGTCCGCACGGAGCGGAACCGCCCGGTCAGCGAGTGGCCGCCGGACGCAAGGACCGGCGGCCGGACCCGTCGGGGACGGGCGACTGGCCTGAACTCAGGACTCGTCGTCTTCGGAGCTGTCGTCATCCGACATGCCGTCGCCGGAGGTGTCATCCCCGGACATGCCGTCTCCGGTCATCCCGGTGTCGGAGCCGTCGCCGGACATGGCGGCGTCGTCCATCATCTGGCGATCCGCCTCGTAGGACGCGAATTCGTCCGCGGTCAGATCACCGCTCTGGTCCGCGTCGTAGATGAGGAAGATGACGGCGGCCAGTTCATCGAGGCTCAGATCGCCGCTCTGGTCGGTGTCCGCGGTGGCGAAGTCCTGATCGCTCCAGGCGGGGTTGGCGGTGGCGCTCGAGGCGCGCGACATGCCGGAGGTGAATTCTTCCTCGCTCACAGTGCCGCTCATGTCCTGGTCCCAGTCGGACATGCCGCCGCCGGTGCCGTAGCCGGTCGTGAACTCCTCCTGGCTGACGGCGGAATCCTGGTCGGTGTCCATGTCGCTCATGCCCTGGGCATGGGCCGGGGCTGCGGCGAGGGCGGCAAGCAGCGCGGTGGTGCCGGCGAGTTTCGCAAGGTCGTAGGTCATGTGTCTCTCCAAGAACAAGCATGCGCGGCAGCGGTGCCGCTTCGGGGAATGGCGCGGATGCCATGGTCTGTTCCGGGCCGGCGCGGCCTTCCCGAGAGGAATGCGCCAAACTCCGCCACCCCCCGGCCGTCCCCCGCCCCGCCAGGACGGTCCGGCGCCGGCGCCCCCGTCCCCTCCCCCGAGACGGGCGGAAACCCGGAACTCACGAATTATTCCACCTTTTCATAAACATGACCCCCGGTCCCAACCCGAGACCCGTTCCCCGATGCCCAGACTGAGCCCCGAAACCCCCTTCCTGCACCCGGACTGCGAGATCACGCCCGACAGCACCTTCGGGCGCTATGTCGAGATCGGCCGAGGCTCCCGCATCGCCCACAGCCATATCGGCGACTATTCCTACTGCGACCGCTTCGCCGACATCGCCAACGCCCGGATCGGCCTCTTCTCGAACATCGCCGCCCATGCCCGCATCGGCGCCACGGACCACCCGATGGACAAGGCCTCGCTCCACCATTTCCACTACCGCAGCGACGACTACTGGGACGACGCCGGCCCCGACCACACCTGGTTCGCCCACCGCCGCGGCCGCCTCGCCCATATCGGCCACGATACCTGGATCGGCGCGCAGGCCATGGTCATGCCCGAGGTCACCCTCGGCCACGGCGCCGTCGCCGCCGCCGGCGCGGTGGTCACCAAGGACGTGCCGCCCTACTGGATCGTCGCCGGCGTGCCCGCGCGGCCCGTCCGCCCCCGCCTGCCCGAAGCGACCGCCGAGCGGCTGATGCGGCTCGAATGGTGGCTCTGGGATCACGAGACGCTCCGCCTCCGCCTCGACGATTTCCGCAGCCTCTCCGCCGAGGACTTCCTCGACCGCTACGAATGATCGAGCGTCAGCGCGATCCGCTCGCCTGCAAACCGCGTGAACCCGAGTTCCACAGGAACACCTTCCGGCGTTGCGTTCACCGCTTCCGACAGCAGCAGCGGTGCGCCCGGCGCGACCTTCAGATGCCCCGCCTCCACGGGCGAGGCGAGCACCGCCGAGATCCGCGTCGAGACCCGGACGTAATCCGGAACCCCGCAGGCCATGAGCGCCCGGGTTACCGACCCATGCTCCGCCAGCGCCTTCGGCAGGCCCGGAAGACGGCCCAGCGGATAGACCGCATGAAAGAGCGCCATGGGTGCGCCATCGGCCAGCGCGATCCCGTCCGTGACATGGACCGTCTCGCCCGGCGACAGCCGCAGGACCCGCGCCTCGCCCTCGCTCGCGGGGCGGCTTTCGCTGGCGAGGATGCGCTTGCCCGGCACCCGGCCCGCGGCCTCCATGGATTGACGGAACCGCACCCGCGCCCCGATCGGGTATTCCGCCCGCGCGGGCGCCACGAACACCCCCGCCCCGCGCCGGGCATGGACCAGACCCTCTTCGGCCAGCGCCGCCAGCGCCCGCCGCACCGTGTGCCGGTTCACGCCGAACCGCGCCGAGAGCTGCGCCTCGGTCGGCAGCCGGTCGCCCGTGCCCCGCACCCCCCCCGCGATCTCGGCGCGAAGGGTCCCGGCGATGCTTTGCCAGAGCGTCTGGTCCGTCATCGAAGTTTCACTGGCCAATCCATGAAGACTTGTCTAGTTGTCGAGTTAAGATTTGTCTAGTTGTCGAAAACATGATCCGCGCGGACTGGATTGGCCTCCTGGCCCGAAGCATACCCGAGGCGCTCGAGGCCCGGCTCGACGGGCTGGAGCTGCCGCCCCATGACTGGCTGCGCGCGCCTGAGACCGGAACGGTGATGGTGCGCGGCCGCACGGGCGGCACCGGCGCGCCGTTCAACCTCGGCGAGGTCACCGCCACGCGCTGCACGCTGAGGCTCGGGGACGGGACCGAGGGCCATGCCTTCGTGCAGGGGCGCGACGCGGCCCATGCGACGCGCGCGGCGCTGGTGGATGCGCTGATGCAGGGTCCCCGCGCCGCCGAGATGCGCGCAGGCGTGCTGGACCCGCTCGCCGCCGAGGAGGCCGCTCGCCGGGCCGAACGCGCGGGCAAGGCCGAGGCCACGCGGGTGGAGTTCGAGACCATGGTGAGGGGGGACGACTGATGCGCGCGCCGGGCTTCGCCGATCCGCCCCGAGACAGCGCCCGCGTCTTTCGCGCGGCGATGGAGGCCATGGCCCGCCCCGGCACGGCATATGCGGTGACAGGGCCGGAGGTACCCGGCCTTTCGCCCGCCGCGGCGGTGCTGCTCCTGACGCTGACGGACCCGTCGACGCCGGTCTACCTCGGCCGAGCGGCCGCCCGCGCACGCGACTGGCTGACATTCCACACCGGCGCGCCCGCGGCGGAAAAGAGCGCCGCCATGTTCGCCCTGGGCGCCTGGGAGGACCTCGCCCCGCTCGACCCCTACCCCGTCGGGACGCCCGATTACCCCGACCGCTCCGCCACGCTGATCGTCGAGACGTCGGCCCTGAGAGGCGGCGACGCGCGGCTCACCGGCCCGGGAATCGAGACGGAGGCGCGGTTGCCCCTGCCCGACCGCGCGGCCTTCGCCCGGAACGCCGGGCTCTATCCGCTGGGTCTCGACTTCTACTTCACCTGCGGCAGCGCCCTTGCGGCCCTGCCCCGCTCCACCGCCGTGGAGGCGCGCTGATGTACGTGGCGGCCAAGGGCGGGGAGCAGGCGATCGCGGCGGCCCACGCCTGGCTCGCCGAGGAACGGCGCGGCGACCGGCGCGACCCTGCCCTGTCTCTTCGCCAGATCGCCTCGCAACTGGCGCTCGCCACGGCGCGGGTGATGGCCGAAGGCTCTCTCTACGACGAGGCTCTGGCGGCGCTGGCGGTGCAGCAGTCGCGCGGCGATCTGGTCGAGGCGGTGTTCCTCCTGCGCGCCTACCGCACCACGCTGCCCCGCCTCGCCGCCTCGCGGCCGCTGGACACCGGGCGCATGGTCGTGGAGCGGCGGGTGTCGGCCACCTTCAAGGACATCCCCGGCGGGCAGATCCTGGGACCCACCTTCGACTATACACACCGCCTGCTCGATTTCGCCCTCGAGGCAGGGGACGAGGCCGCCGCCGCCCGCATCGCCGCCGCCCCCGCGCCGACGCGCCCCCGGGTGTCCGAGGTGCTGGGCCGCGAGGGCCTCCTGCGGGACGAGCCGCGCCAAAACGCCGAGCCGACCGACCTCACGCGGACCCCGCTGGAGCTGCCCGCGGACCGGCCCCTGCGCCTTCAGGCGCTGGCGCGGGCCGACGAGGGCTTCCTGCTGAGCCTCGCCTATTCGACCCAGCGCGGCTACGGTCGCACCCATGCGTTCGTGGGCGAACTCCGGATCGGCGCGGTGGAGGTGGAGGTGGAGATCCCGGAGCTGGGCCTGTCCGTCGCCTTCGCCGAGATTGTCGTGACCGAATGCGAGACCGTGAACCAGTTCACCGGATCGCGGCGCGAGCCGCCGCAGTTCACCCGGGGCTACGGGCTGACGCTGGGCCGCTGCGAGAGAAAGGCGATTTCCATGTCGCTGGTGGACCGCGCGCTGCAATGGCGCGAGCTGGGCGAGGATTATGCGGGCGCCCCCGCCCAGGACGAGGAATTCGTGCTCATGCATTGCGACAACGTGCAGGCGACCGGCTTTCTCGAGCACATCAAGCTGCCGCATTACGTCGACTTCCAGGCCGAGCTGGAGCTGATCCGCCGCCTGCGCCGCGAGGCGGGCGGCGCGGGGGAGGCCGCCGAATGAGCGGCTACAATTTCGCCTATCTCGACGAGCCCACGAAGAAGATGATCCGCCGCGCGATCCTCAAGGGCCTTGCGATCCCCGGCTACCAGGTGCCCTTCGCCAGCCGCGAGATGCCCATGCCCTATGGCTGGGGCACGGGCGGCGTGCAGGTCACCGCCGCCGTCCTGACGCCCGAGGACCGGCTGAAGGTCATCGACCAGGGCGCCGACGACACCACCAACGCGGTCTCGATCCGGTCGTTCTTCCGCAAAGTGGCCGGCGTCGCCACCACCACGCGGACACGGGAGGCGACGATCATCCAGACACGCCACCGCATCCCCGAGACGCCCCTGACAGAGGGCCAGATCCTCGTCTACCAGGTGCCGATCCCCGAGCCGTTGCGGTTCCTTGAGCCGCGCGAGACCGAGACCCGGCGGATGCACGCGCTCGAAGAGTACGGGCTGATGCACGTCAAGCTCTACGAGGACATCGCGCGGCACGGCGCCATCGCGACCTCCTATGCCTATCCCGCGCTGGTGAACGGACGCCATGTCTTCGATCCCTCGCCGATCCCGCGCTTCGACAACCCGAAGCTCGAAAGCCCCGCGATCCAGCTCTTCGGCGCGGGGCGGGAACAGCGCATCTACGCGCTGCCGCCCTACACCCGCGTGCAGAGCCTCGATTTCGACGATCACCCCTTCGAGGCGTCGAAGGCGGAGGGCGCCTGCGCGCTCTGCGGAGCGACCGAGAGCTACCTCGACGAGATCGTGGCCGACGACCGGGGCACCCGGCGGTTCCAGTGTTCCGACACGGATTTCTGCGCCGAACGGCGGGCGGGGGCCGCATGAGCGCTGTCGTCTGCCTGCATGGTGCGGCGCTGGCTTCGCTCCGGTGGGGTCCGTTCGACGAGGCGCTCTGGCCGGTCCTGCCGGGCCATCTCGACGCGCCACGCACCACACCCAGCGTCGCGGCCTATGCGGACGCGATCCTGCCCGGGCTTCCGGACCGGGTCGCGCTCGCCGGCCATTCGCTGGGCGGCATGGTGGCGCTCGTCCTCGCCGCGCGACTGAGGGAGCGGTGCCGCGCGCTGATCCTGCTCGATACCCCGCTGAGCTTGCCGCGCTGGCTCCTGCCGCGCGCGGGCACGCGCACGGTTCCGGTCCTCGTGCGGGTGCCCGGACCCCCGATCCTCGCCCGCATCGTCGCGCACAGGACAGAAAACCGGGAGATGCGCCCGGCCGTGGTCGCCTCGATTTCCGCGACCCGGCCCGCGGGACTGTCGGATGCGCTCATCGCCTGCACCCGCTTCGACGGCAGGCCGCTTCTGAACCGGCTGACCGCGCCCGTGCTCTGCCTTCTAGGGCGACGGAGCCTTCTGACCGGGCGACGGGAGACGGAGGCCTTCGGACGGATCGGGGCCGAGACGCGAACCTTCGACACCGGCCACATGCTGCCCTTCGATGCCCCGGACGAGGTAAACCCCCTCATGCGCGCCTTCCTGGAGAGCCACCCATGAGCCCGCTCCTGTCGGTCCGTGGCCTCACCCGGCGCTACGGCGCCCGCATCGGCTGCGAGGCCGTGGACCTCGACCTCTGGCCCGGCGAGGTGCTGGGCATCGTCGGCGAAAGCGGGTCGGGCAAGTCCACGCTGCTGGCCTGCCTCGCCGGGCATCTCGCGGCGGACGAAGGCCGCGTGCTCTATGACGGCCGCGACGTGCTGACCCTGCCGGAGCCGGAGCGGCGCCGGCTGATGCGCGGCGACTGGGCCTTCGTCCACCAGCACGCCCGCGACGGGCTGCGGATGAACGTCAGCGCGGGCGGCAACGTGGGCGAAAGGCTCATGGGCCGGGGGGTGCGCCATTACGGAAAGATCCGCGCCGAGGCCGCGGCCTGGCTCGCGAAGGTGGAGATCGACCCCGCCCGGTTAGACGAGCGGCCCAGCGCCTTTTCGGGGGGCATGCAACAGCGCCTCCAGATCGCGCGCGGGCTGGTCACGCAGCCGCGGATCGTGCTGATGGACGAGCCCACGGGCGGGCTCGACGTCAGCGTGCAGGCGCGGCTTCTGGACCTTCTGCGCGGGCTCGTGCGGGAAATGGGTCTCGCCGTGGTGCTCGTCACCCATGACATCGGCGTGGTGCGGCTGCTGGCGGACCGGCTCATGGTGATGCGTCATGGCCGGGTGGTGGAGGCAGGCCTGACGGACAGGGTGCTGGACGATCCGCAGGCGCCCTATACCCAGCTTCTCGTCAGCTCGGTGCTGCCCGCGTGACCGTTCTCGTCTCCCTCTCGGATGTCGACAAGGACTTCACGCTCCACGCCCAAAACGGTGTCGTGATCCCCGTGCTCGAGCGGGCCGGGCTGGTGGTCCATGCGGGCGAATGCGTGGCGCTCACCGGGGCGTCGGGCTCGGGCAAGTCCACGCTGCTGCGGCTGATCCAGGGCAATTACCTCGCCCGCGGCGGTCGGATCGAGGTGGCGGGGCTCGACCTCGTGACCGCCTCCCCGCGCGAGATCGCCGCCCTGCGCCGCGACCGGCTGGGTTATGTCAGCCAGTTCCTGCGCGTCGTCCCCCGGGTGCCCGCGCTCGAGGTGGTGGCCGAACCCCTGCGCGCCCTCGGCGTGCCCGCGGCGGAGGCACGGGCCCGCGCCGCCGCCCTGCTGACCCGGCTCAACCTGCCCGAACGGCTCTGGCCGCTCTCCCCGACCACCTTCTCGGGCGGCGAGCAGCAGCGCGTGAACATCGCGCGCGGCTTCGTGCATCCCTACCCGGTGCTCCTGCTGGACGAGCCGACCGCCTCGCTCGACGCCGCCAACCGTACCGTGGTGATCGGTCTGATCCTGGAGGCCAAGGCGCGCGGCGCGGCCCTCGTGGGCATCTTCCACGATGCCGAGGCCCGCGTCGCCGTGGCCGACCGGGAGGTCGACGTCTCGGACTTCGCCCCGGAGGCGCCATGACCGGCCGGCTGATCGCCGTCGTCGGCCCCTCGGGCGTGGGCAAGGACAGCCTGATCGCGGCCCTCTGCGTCGCACGTCCCGGCCTCGTCCGCGCGCGGCGGGTCATCACCCGCCCGCCCGCGGCCTCAGAGCCCTTCGAGGCGGTGAGCGAGGCCGAGTTCGAGCGGAGGCGCGCTGCGGGCGGCTTTGCCCTCCACTGGCGCGCCCACGGCCTCGGCTACGGCATCCCCCGGCAGACGCTGGCGGAGGTCCGGGAGGGCGCCGAGGTGATCGCGAACCTGTCCCGCGGCGTGCTGACCGAGGCGGCCCGGGGCTATCCCGCCGTCCTCATCCTGTCGGTCACCGCCCCCGCCGAGGTGCTTGCCCACCGTCTGGGCGCGCGCGGCCGGGAGGCGGCCGCGGAGATCGCCCGCCGGCTCGCCCGGCCCGCACCGCCCCTTCCGCCCGGCGTCCGCGCCGCGCCGGTCGACAACGGGGGACGGATCGAGGACGCCGTCGCTCAGGCGCTCGCGGCCCTGTCGCCGGAGGCCGCATCATGACCGAGCGGCAGGTCCTCGATCACGCGAAAGAGCCCGTCCTCCCCCTCACCTACCAGCGAGACATGGGTGAGTCGGGTTTCCCCGCCAAGGAAGTGGCTGAAATGCGCCTCGACCTGCGCTTGAAGATTGTCCGTTGCACCGGGGCCCGAGAGCGTCAGATGGGCCTGGAACTCGTCGAAGACATAAGGATATCCCCACCGCTCCAGAAGCTGCTCCTGGCGCCCGGTCAGCCCCCCGGCCCGGCGCCTCTCTTCCTCTGCCTCGGACAGCGGCGCGCGGGCGAACTCCATCCGGTCGACGAAGGCGTCCGCAACCTCGCCGATCCCCTCCGTCACCTCTGGCAGCAGTGCCAGGAAGGTTCCCAGCCGCGCGACCCTCAGCCGCCCAAGCGAGACCGGCGCGAGGTCGTCCGCCACGCGCCGCGCGAGACCCCTTGCCTCCGACTCCCCGACGCCCTCGAGCAGGCGGAACGGGGCCCTCAGCGTGGCGTGAAAGCCGTAGCGCCGCGCCGAAGGCGCCTCGACCAGCCCCGGCCTTGCCGCACCCCGGCGGATGTCCCAGCCCAGCCAGTCGGCCCCCGCCTCGCCCAGGTCGCCCCCGGGCACCCAGTAGACAGCGTAGCGCGACCAGCCCATCGTTCCCTCCGTCCGAAAGCCGCCCAGACATGACAGACGACATCGTCCTCGCCAATGCCCGCCTCGTCCTCGAGAGCGAGGTCGTCACCGGAAGCCTCCACCTCTCGGGAGGCGTGATCCGGGCGATGGACCAGGGCGCGCAGGTGCCCCGTGGAGCGCTCGACTGCGAGGGCGATCTGGTGGTGCCCGGCCTTGTGGAGCTGCATACGGACAATCTCGAACGGCACCTCGAGCCGCGCCCTGGCGTCGACTGGCGCCACGACGCGGGCATCCTCGCCCATGACGCCGAGCTGGCGGGCTGCGGGATCACCACCGTCTTCGACGCTCTGCGGGTCGGCAACCTGACCTCGGACAGCGTCTACAGCGAGACGCCCTATGCGCGCGGCGTGGCCACCGAGATCCTCGCCATGCGCGCGGCGGGACACCTGAAGATCAGCCACCACATCCACCTGCGCGCGGAGCTCTGCTCGCACACTCTTCTGGACGAGCTCGAGGCGTTCCACGCCGAGGACCGGGTGGGCTTCCTGAGCCTGATGGACCACACGCCCGGGGACCGCCAGTTCACCGACCTCGGGCGCTACCGGCAGTACATGACGAAGCATCACAAGATGACCGACGCCGAGTTCGAAAGCCATTGCACGGCGCTTCAGGCGCTTTCGGCGGAGCGGCGCGCGACGCATCTCGCCGCCGCGCTCTCGGCGGCCGCGCGCCTTGGCGCCACCCTGGCGAGCCATGACGACACGACCGTGGCCCATGTGGAGGAAAGCCGCGCCCAGGGCGTGGGCGTGGCCGAGTTCCCGACCACCCATGCCGCCGCCGAGGCCTGCCGCGCCCATGGCATCGCGGTGATGATGGGCGCGCCCAACATCGTGCGCGGCGGGTCCCATTCGGGCAATGTCGCGGCGGCCGACCTCGCGCGAGAGGGGCTCCTCGACATCCTGTCGTCGGATTACATTCCGGCGGCGCTCCTTCTGGCGACCATGCAGCTTGCCGAGATCACCGGCGACCTGCCGGCCGCCTTTGCCTGTGTCACCCACGGACCGGCCCGTGCCGTGGGCCTCACCGATCGCGGCGCTCTGGCGCCGGGGCTGCGGGCGGACGTGGTGCGGCTCCATTCCGTGGGCGCCATCGCCCGCCCCGCCGCCGTCTGGTGCGCCGGCAACCGGGTGGCCTAGGCCGATCAGCACCCCAGGGTGTCGCCATGAGCCCGCGAGGTCCGAGGGAGGAACCTCCCATCATCTCGGCAGCGCCGGGAGCACGGTCTCCCGAACCTGCGCCTGCCGTTTCACGGCCTCGTGTCTTGCCAATCTCCGCACCGTCCGGTCCGGTCAGCCTCGCGAAAGGCAAGGAGTCCGTTCATGCCGATGATCCCGAACCCGCCCGCCCTGCTCTTCTCCGCACTGGTCCTCGCCGGGGCCCCGGCCCTCGCCCAGGAGGCTCATTCCGACCATGCCGGGCACGGCGCGGCGGAGACCTCCACCGGCCCGGCGGAGGACGCCTTCCGCGCGGCGAACGCGGCGATGCATTCCGGCATGGAGATACCCTATACCGGCGACGCCGACGCCGATTTCATCCTCGGCATGATCCCGCACCACGAGGGCGCGGTGGCCATGGCCCGGATCGTGCTCGACCACGGCGACAACGCCGAGGTGCGCGCGCTTGCGGAGGACATCATCGCCGCGCAGGAGGCCGAGATCGCCTGGATGCGCGACTGGCTCGCCGCGAACGGCTACTGAACTCCGCGGGCTCTCAGAGACCGCATTCGTAGAACCCCCGGTAACCGACGGTCGGCCCCTGATCGAGCGTGAAGATCAGGTCCGCACTGCCGCGCCAGCCGGCCCCGTCGGTCTGCCGCAGCGTCATGGTCACGCCGGGGGCGCTCCAGGTGCTCCCGCCCGAGGCGTCCAGCGGAATGATGACACCGTTCAGCCGGATCAGCCCCCCGCCGTCACCGGTCCACAGGACCGGGTCTTCGCCCTCCACCCGGCGGAACCCGCAGCCATAGGCGTCGGCGGAGAGCGCCGCGGGCATGTCGCGGGGCGCCAGAGGAGCGGGATCGAGCGTCGCGCGCAGCGTGGCGTTCAGCGCCTCTTCGAGTGTCCCCACCTCGGCAGGCGGGTCCTCGTAGATCTCGGCGGTCTCGCCGGAGGCACCGATATCCGCCAGCAGATAACGCATCTCCGCGATCTCGCGGTTCTGCGCCAGAACGATCTCGCGGGCCAGCTTCTCGACCCGCGCGTCGGTCAGCTCGGCGCGAGTCGAGGTCATGATGGCGATGGAATGGTGCGGGATCATCGCGCTCATGAACGCGCGGTCCTGCACCGTCGCCTGGCTCCGCACCAGCCAGAGGGACAGGCCGAAGACGACGATCGCGCCGCCGAAGATCACCGCGTTGATCGCCGTGCTGGCATACATCGACAGCATGTAGCCCAACATGATCACCGCCATGGCCGCCCCCATCAGGATCGCCATGTAGACCCGCGTCTCGCTCCAGAAGAGGTGCTCGAGCGCATAGGTGTTGAGATACATCAGGATGAACATGACGACCGTCGAGGTCGCGATCATCGCTGCGAACCGCCAGTAGGACATGGTGGCCTCCTCTGCTTCCCCGAAGCGACGGCCGCGCGGCGGGGTCGGAGGATCAACGGGCGGGACAGAGGGCTGTTCCCGGAGCGGGTGGCCGCGCGCTCCGGGAACGGTGCGGGTCCTGTTCCCCGGCAGAACGAACTGCAACAGGCGCGCGCTCGGGCAATCCGCTTCCATCGACCGAAGAATGTCCGACAAAAAGGCTTGGTCTTCGCGGGCGAACCTGACAAGAAGAGTCGGAATAGAGATGTAGTCCCGGGTGTCCCATGGCCAGCCATCTGTACGTCACGACCACCGCGACCCTGCCTGACGGATGCCGCCTCTCGGCCCAGGGCGTCTCCGCCGGATACGGCGGCGCGGCCATCGTCCAGGACGTGTCGCTGGACGTCCCCGACGGGGCTCTGACGGTCCTGGTGGGGCCGAACGGCTGCGGAAAGTCCACGTTGCTCAAGGCGATGGCGCGGGTGCTTCCGGTCTCGGCCGGCCGCGTCCTGCTCGACGGTGCGCCGGTCCACGAGACGCCCACGCGCGACGTGGCCCGGAGGCTGGCGATGCTGCCCCAGGGGCCCGTGGCGCCGGAGGGGCTTCGGGTGCGCGAGCTGGTGGCGCAGGGGCGGTTTCCGCACCAGTCGCTGCTGCGGCAGTGGTCGCGCGAGGATGCGCGGGCGGTCGAGGCCGCGATGGCCGCGGCGGACGTGGCGCAGTTCGCCGACCGGCCGGTGTCGGACCTGTCGGGCGGGCAGCGTCAGCGCTGCTGGATCGCCATGGTGCTGGCGCAGGAAACGGACGTGATCCTGCTCGACGAGCCGACGACGTTCCTGGACCTCAAGGTGCAGATCGACCTGATGGGCCTGTTGCGCCGGATCGCCCACGACGAGGGGCGGACGCTTGTCGTGGTGCTGCACGAGCTCAACGTCGCCGCGGCCTTCGCCGACCTCCTCGTGATGATGAAGGGCGGGCGGATCGTGGCCGAGGGGCCGGTGGGTCTGGCCTTCACCGCGGAGGCGCTGTCCGATGTCTTCGGCCTCGAGGCCAGCATTCTGACCGACCCGGAAAGCGGACGCCCGGTCTGCGTGCCGCGGGTGGCACGGGGCTTCGCCCTCGCCGCGCAATGACCGCCGCCGCACTTCCGCGTCACGGCGTGGCCGCCTGGGTCGCGCCACTCGGGGGACTCGTCGTCCTGTGCCTCGCCTTCGGCTGGCATATCGCGGTCGGGGCCAAGACAATCCCCCTCGGCACCGTGGCCGAGGCGCTGCTCGCCTATGACGCGGGCGTCTTCGACCATGTGGTGATCGTGGATCTGCGGCTGCCGCGAGCGGTTCTGGCGGTGCTGGTGGGTGCCTCGCTCGCCGTGGCGGGCGCGCTGATGCAGGGGGTAACGCGCAATCCGCTGGCCGAGCCGGGCATCCTCGGGCTGCTGATCGGGGCTTCGTTCGCGGTCGTCGTCTTCGTCGGCGTCTTCGACCTTGCTTCACCGGCTCTGATCCCGCTGGTGGCCGCGCTCGGCGCGCTTGCCGCCGCCATGGCGGTCTGGGGCATCGCGACGGCGGCGCCGGGCGGCGCGACGCCGCTGACGCTGGTGCTGTCGGGTGCCGCGATCACCGCCTTCCTTGGCGCGCTGGTGACAGTGGCGACGCTGCTGGACGAACAGACCTTCGAGGAGCTGCGCGTCTGGCTGACCGGCTCGCTGGCCGGCCGTCGCGGCGATATCCTGGTCTGGACGCTGCCGTGGCTGACGGTGGGCCTCGTCATCGCCTTCGGCGTGGCGCGGCAGGTGACGGCGCTCGCCATGGGCGACGAGACGGCGGTCGGCCTCGGGATGCGGGTCGGGCGGCTGAAGGCTCTGGTGTTGCTGGCGGTCGTCGCTCTGACCGCCTCGGCCGTGGCCATCGCGGGGCCCATGGGCTTCGTCGGGCTGGTGGTGCCCCACGCCGTGCGGCTCTTCGTGGGGCAGGACTACCGGCTCGTGGTGCCGTGGTCGGCGCTGGCGGGGGCCATCTACCTGCTGGTCGTGGACATCGCGGCGCGTCTGGTCCTGGCGCCGATCGAGATTTCCACGGGGCTCGTCACGGCGCTCCTCGGCGCGCCGATCTTCGTCTGGCTGGTGAGGGCGCGGCTGTGAGCGACGCGACCTTCTCCCGCCTCGACGGCCCGGTGACGTTCCGTCTACGGGCGCGGGCGCTCGCCGTTTTCGGCCTCCTCGTCGCGTTGGTGGCGGGGCTCTTGGTGCTGAGCCTGATGACCGGCAGCTATCCTCTCGACGTGCGGGGCGTGCTGGCCACGCTGGCAGGGGCTCCGCCGTCGGACACGGCCGCGACGGTGGTCTGGCAGTTCCGCTTTCCCCGCACGCTCGCGGCCTTCCTCGCCGGGGCGCTGCTGGCCCTGTCGGGCGCGACGCTCCAGAACGTCACCCGCAACCCGCTGGCGGACCCGTCGCTGGTGGGGGTGAGCCAGGGCGCGGGCCTCGCCGTCGTCGCGGCCATCGTGATCTACCCCGACCTCGCGCCGGCCCTGCGGCCGCTGATGGCCTTCGCGGGTGCGCTGGCGGTGGCCGCGCTGATCCAGTGGATCGCCATGGGCCGGGCGGGGGGCGCGACGATGCGCTTCATCCTGACCGGCATCGGGGTGGCGGCCTTCATCTCGGCGGCAACCTCGGCGCTGCTGACTTACGGCCAGCTCGACCGGGCGATGTCGGCCCTTGGCTGGCTCGCGGGATCGGTCCATGCGGCGGGCTGGACGGACGTAGCGATCCTGAGCGGGGCGCTCGCGGCGCTGGTCCCGCTGCTCTTCGCCGCGTCGCGTCCCATGGCGGCGATGCGGCTGGGGACCGAGATGGCGGCAGGCCTCGGTGTGCGGGTCGGCCGGACCCGCGTGGCGCTGATCACCCTGTCGGTGGCGCTGGCGGCGGCCGCGGTGGCGATGGTCGGGCCCCTCGGCTTCGTCGGCCTGGTCGCGCCGCACATGGCGCACCGGCTGGCGCGGTCTGGCGTGGGCCTGCACCTCGCGCTGTCGGCGGCGGCGGGCGCGGTGCTGGTGGGCGCCGCGGACCTCGCGGGCCGGGCGCTCTTCGCGCCGGTGCAGATCCCGGCGGGCATCGTCACGGCGGTGATCGGCGTGCCGGTCTTCGTCTGGCTGATCCTGCGCACCCAGGCGAGGACGCAGCTGTGAGCATGGCGGCCCGGTTCTGCACAGAACATAGCCTTGCCGCGGGCGAGCCGCTGGCCGGCTGGGGCGCGCACCAGGCCCGCAACGTGCTGATCCGCTGGCCCAAGGCGAAGTGGCGGCATTCCCTGCGCATCGCCGCGGACATGGACGAAGCGACAGAGGCCGCCATCGGCCGCGTCGTCGAGGCCGGCTGGCGCGTCAACCTCATCGACCGCAAGGGCGCGGGCACGGACCGCATCGGGGCCTTCGTCTTTCCCGGCGCCCTGGCCTTCGACCTCGCGCCGGACGACCTGCCCGCGTTTCTGGGCGCGGTGACCGGGGGCGTCGCGGCGCTCGCCCGTTTCCGGCCTCGGCCCGCGTCGCGGCCGCTGGTCCTCTGCTGCACCCATGGAAAGCACGACCGCTGCTGCGCGAAGTGGGGCTTCGCCGTCTACCAGGCGCTCGCGAAGTCGCCCGAGGCAGGGGATTTCGACATCTGGGAGGTCACGCACCTGGGCGGATGCCGGCTCTCGGCCGGCGTCCTCGTGCTGCCGGCAATGCGCAAGTATGGCCGTGTCTGCCCGTCCGACGCGCCGGCGCTGCTCGACACCGAACGGCGCGGTCTGCCCTACCTTCCCTGCTACCGAGGCGCGAGCCACCTGCCGCCGCCCGCGCAGGTGGCCGAGGTCACGGGCCTGCGCCACCTCGCCGCCGAAGGCATCCGCGGCACGGCCCTGGTGCAGGAAACCGGCCCCGCCCTCTACGCGGTGACGGTCAGGGGCGCAGTGGCCGAGATCCGCGTCGAGCCTGGCGAGACCTTTTCCTATGGCGCCTGCACCGATCTTCACGCCCGGAAGCCGCTCGAGCCGACGACGGTCTGGCGCGGCACTCTCGCGGGATCGACCTCGCCGGGCACCGGCAGACCCGATGCATCCCATCCCGATCCCCAGTCCGAAAGGAAGACCGATGATCCGCCCGACCCTCGTCACCCTGCTGGCGCTTGGCGCCGCACCCGCCGTTGCACAGGACTGCGCGCAAGGGCAGCGCGCCTTCGACCATGCGGCGGGCGAAACCTGCATCCCGGCAGACCCGCAGCGCATCGCGTCGCTGCGCGCTGACCAGATCACGACGCCGCTCCTCGACATCGGCGCGCCGGTGATCGCCACCGAGATGGGGCGGATGGAGGACGGCAGCGCCTACGTGCGCGGCGCGTCGGACATCTTCGGGCAGGACGTCGTCGATGCGGCCGGGCTGATCGACCTCGGCGGGCACAACCCGCCCGACCTCGAGGCCGTGGCCGCCGCGGCGCCGGACCTGATCATGATCCGTGGCTACCAGTCCGAGGCGCTGGAGCAGCTTTCAGCCATCGCACCGACCGTCGTTGTGCCGGACAACATGCCCTATCTCGAACATCTCGCATGGCTCGCGGACGTCGCGGGGGTCACCGAAAGCTACGACGAAAGGCTCGACCGCTATCGCGCACGCCTGGCGAAGGCGCGCGAGGCGATCGGCGATCCCTCGGCCATCACGCTGTCGCGCTTCGACCTCTGGGAGGACGGGCTCTGGTTCTATCCGAACTGGGGCGCCGTGGACCAGGTGATCGACGATCTCGGCTTCGCCCGGCCCGCGATCCAGGCCGAGGCGACCGAGAACATCTTCGGCCTGAGCGTGGAGCGCCTGCCGGATTTCGACGGCGACATCCTCATCGCCAGCCGCGCCCCCCGCTTCGGCCAGTCCATCCCGATGCTGACCGACCAATGGGACACCGTCGCCCCGTTCTGGCGCGACCTCTCCGCGGTCAAGGAGGGCGAACTCTACTGGTACGAGCGCGATGTCTGGGTCGGCTATTCCTTCGCCTCGCTCGACAATGTCCTCGACGGCCTGACGCTCATCGCCGCCGGCCGCGATTTCGATTGATGGCCCGAAACCTGCATCAGGAGACCCGAGACATGCGATATGCCTTCAGCTTCATCTTGGCCATCGTCGCATCGCCCACCGTGGCCCAGGAGTGCCCCGACGGGCAGCGCCTGTTCGAGCACGACGCAGGCGCCGACTGCATCCCCGCCGATCCCCAGCGGATCGTGTCGCTGCACGACAGCGTCCTTACCGTGTCGCTGCTGGAACTGGGCGTCATGCCCGTCGGCAGCCACGGACGGCTGACCGACGACGGCGTGCCCTTCATCCGCTCGGCCAAGACCCTGACGGGCGTCGACTTCGACAATTCCGATATCGAGTTCGTGGGCGCCTTCCCCGTCGATCTCGAGGCGATCGCGGCGCTGTCGCCGGACCTCATCCTGACCACGCAATGGCAGGAAGCGCCGCTCGACCAGCTGCGCCAGATCGCGCCCACGGTGCAGATCGACTATTCCGCCCGCGGCGACTGGGAGACCTATGCGACCGTCGCCGACCTCGTGGGCGAGACCGACCGGATCGCGGCGATGGAGACGCGCTACGCCGCTGCCATCGACCAGATCCGCGAGCGGATCGATACCGAGAATGTCACGATCAGCACGATCCACGCCCACGATTCAAGCCTCTTCGCCTACAACCCCTACGGCAATATCGGCCGGGTCCTCTACGATGCGGGGTTCCGGCAGCCTCAGGCCATCCTTGACGTGCCGCTCAACGACTGGTCCGAGTTCAGCGCCGAGACGCTGCCGCAATTCGACGGCGACTTCATCATCACCACCTTCAACGGATCGACGGCCGACACACCCGAGGACGTGCGCGGCTATTTCGAGACGCTGGTGCCCGGGTCCTGCGACCTGCTGCACGCCTGCCGCACGGGGCAGATGTTCATCATCCCGCGCGAGGAGGCCTCGGCCACCACCTACGACGCCCTGCTCGCCACCGCCTACGCCATCCAGTCCATCGTCGCCGGCCGCACGTTCGAGCCGATGCCCGACTGACTCTCGCCCGCCGACGTCCTGCCGGACCAAGATCATACGGAGACAAGAGATGAAGACCCTGCACAAGACGATTGCCCTTCTGCTCGTCGCGACCCCCGCCGCCGCCCAGGACTGCCCCGAGGGGCAGCGCCTGTTCCAGCACTACGCGGGCGAGACCTGCATCCCCGAGAACCCGCAGCGCATCGTCACGCTCCAGGACCAGAACGGTCTTCTGCCGCTGATGGAGCTGGGCGTCAGGCCCGTCGGCTCCGCGGGGCACATCACCAGCGAAGGCGAGCGCATCTTCCGCCGGATGGAGGGCTACGACACCTCCGGCATCGAATGGATCGGCACCTACGGCGGCCCGCCGGAGGCCGAGGCCGTCGCGGCGATGGAGCCCGATCTCATCGTGGCGTCGCCCTGGCCGCCGGAGGCGCCCGAGCTCTACGGCGAGATCGCGCCGGTCGTCGTGATCGACATGTTCGAGCAGCCGCTCGACGCCGCGCTCTACCAGTTCGCCGATCTCGTCGGACGGACCGACCGCGCGGCAGAGCTGGAGGCGGAGTTCCTCGCGCGGGCCGAGGAGGTTCGCGACAGGCTCGGGACGGCGCTTGAGACCACCACCGTCTCCGTCCTGACCTCCAGCATCGAGGACGGCCAGTTCTATCCCGCCGATCCGACCCAGGCCCTCGGGTTGATCCTGCGGGAGCTCGATCCGATCCGGCCGCAGGCCGAGAGCGACCTCGGCTCCGACCGCGAATACCGCTCCATCGAGACCATCGGCGATCACAGCGGCGACGTGATGTTCCAGCTCGTCTTCGACGCGGACGAGAGGGGCGACAGCGACGAATTCGGCGCCTTCACGTCGCACCCGCTCGTCGCCGCGACGCCGGTCGCGCAAGCCGGGCAGATCTACCCGCTCGACGGCTCGCGGATGGTCGGCTCGGCCTGGGGCAAGGTGATGAACGGCCTCGACCAGATCGCCGACGTCCTGACCCGCGAGGACCTGAACCGGGACCTCGTGACCGAATGACCTGCTCGGCCGCGCACCCGAGCGGGCCCGCCGGCCATTGCCCAAAGGGAACCTCGACCATGAAGATACTCCTGACCGCCGCCGCACTTGCGGCATCCGCCACGGCGGCTCTCGCCCAGGGCTGCGCCGAGGGGCAACGGCTCCCCGCGCCGGTCGAGTGAGGAATGAACGCGCCTGAGGGCATCCCGGACCTCGCGGCATCGCTGGCCCGTCGGCCGCCGACGCGCGAGGCGTTCACGGCCGGTGCGTCCTTCGGGGTCGCGCCGGCGGACGCGCTTCCGCTCGCAGAGCCGGAGCGGGGACCGCTGACCGACTGGCTGGCAGCGGAGGTCGCGGAGGTCACGACGCCGGATGACAAGCTCGCCGCGGCCTATCTGATGAACAGCCTGAGCTGGGCGGTGCCCGAGCCGCTGGCGTGGGTCGCACTCGACGGCGTGGCGCTGCCCGACATTCCACCCGAGGCAGTGGCGGTCACTGCGCGGCGTGAGCAATGGGAGGAGGACGGCGAGAGCGGTGTCGCCGTCGCCTACGATCTCGTTCTCGATCCTGCCTTGATCCGGCCCGCACCCGGGATGGAGACGGCCGACGCACTCGGCGCCCTCGTGGCGGGACTCTTCGCGCCGCTCGTCGCGGCAGTGTCCCGCCGCTCGGGGCTGTCCCGGGGCGCGCTCTGGCGGCTGGTCGGCGACGGGCTATCGGCGACGCTTCTGGCGCTGGGCAAAGAGGCGGGGTGCGAGGACCGGGCGATGGACATGGCGCGGGCGGTCCTCGCCGACCGGCGCACGCCGCTCTTCTCCCGGCAGACCGGCTTCGTCCGCATCGACCTACCAGAGCGGCCGGAGATCGCGGAGTGGTTCCGCGCCCGCGGCGGCTGCTGCCGCTACTACACGGCCGAGGGCAGCGAGTACTGCACCACCTGCGTGCTGCGCGACAAAAAGAGCCGTGACGCGCGGCTGCGGGAGCATCTCCGCCGCAAGAACGGGCTGCTGGTGGCATGACGCGCAACAGACCTCTCTTCGGCCTCGCCTCGCTGGGCGGGCTCAGGCGCTACCGGGGCCTGATCGCGCTGGTCGTCGCCTGCGTGCTGGTGCAGACCGCCGCTGCGCTCGCCGGGCCGCTCGTGGTCCGGCAGATCGTCGGCCTCGTCGAGCCCGGCGCGGCTTCGGCCATCGGCGGGCTGTCGCTGCTCCTGATCGCGGTCTACGCGGTGCGCTCGGCGGCCGCCTTCGCCGTCAACCACTATTCCCACATCGTCGCCTTCCGCACCTGCCACGATCTCCGCCGCGCGGCCTATGCCCATGTCCAGCGCCTGCCGCCGGCGTGGTTCGCGGACCGCCCCTCGGGCGAGGTCGTCAGCCGCGTCGTCAAGGACACCGACGAGATCGAGCCGCTGCTTGCGGACGCCGTCTACGGCTTCGTGGCCGCGGCGGTGGTCGCGGTGGGGGTTCTCTTCGTCCTCTTCTGGCTCGACCCGGTGCTGGCGACAGTGGCGCTGCTGCCGCTGCCCGCCGCGGTCGCCTTCATTGTCTGGCAGGGCCGGCGCGTGCAGCCCGCCTTCGAGGCCGAGGCCACGCAGTTCGCCGAGGTGCAGGCGGAAGTGCAGGACAACGTGGGCGGCATGGTCGAGATCCAGGGCTTCGCCCGCGAGCGCGGCGTGCTGGCAGCGCTGGCGCGGCGCTCGCGGGCGCTGGCGCGGCGGCAGATCGCCAACCGCACGCTGATCGCGCGGTTCGACCCGGCGGTAGACGGCGCGACGGGCATCTCCATCGCTCTGGTGATCTGGGCGGGCGGCCTGCGCATGGCCTCGGGCGCGGTGGGGGTGGAGGACCTGATCGCGGTGCTGCTCTACATCGCGGCGGTCTACCAGCCGCTCTACGTTCTCGTGGGTGCTGCCGAGAGCGCGCAGGAGGGCCTGACCGCGCTGCGCCGGATCGACGCCCTGCTGGCGATCCGGCCCGAGATCGCGGACCGGCCCGGCGCCATCGATCCGCGCCCGGTGCGGGGCGCCATCGCCTTCGAGGGCGTGGGCTTCGCCTATGGCGACCGGACCCCGGTGCTGCACGACGTGAGCTTCGCGGTCGCGCCGGGCGAGACGGTGGCGCTGGTGGGCGCCACGGGCGCGGGCAAGAGCACGATCGCGGCGCTCCTGTCGCGCTTTCACGACGTGACCGGGGGGCGCATCACGCTCGACGGGCACGACCTGCGCGACCTCGCGCTCGGCCCCCTGCGCGAGAGCGTGGCGCGGGTCAGCCAGGACGTGTTCCTCTTCAACGCGACCGTGCGCGAGGTCATCGCCATGGGCCGGCCAGACGCGACCGACGCCGAAATAGAGGCCGCCGCCCGCGCCGCCGAGGCGCACGACTTCATCGCCGCCCTGCCGCAGGGCTACGCGACCCGCGTGGGCAAGCGCGGCGTGCGTCTCTCCGGCGGACAAAAGCAACGCCTTTCCATCGCCCGCGCGATCCTCAAGGACGCGCCGGTGCTGATCCTCGACGAGGCGACCTCGGCCATCGACGCCGCCACAGAGGCGCGGCTCCAGGCCACGCTGGACCGGCTGATGGCCGGCCGCACGGCGCTGGTGATCGCGCACCGGCTCTCCACCGTGCGCCGCGCCGACCGCATCCTCGTGCTCGACGCCGGCCGGATCGTTGAGGCCGGCGACCACGCCACCCTCATGGCCCGCAGTGGCGCCTATGCCGCGCTCGCCCGGACCCAGCTCGGCGCCGCCGCCTGAGCCGCACGAATACTCCCCAAGGAAGGACCAGACATGCAGATCGCCCCCTTCGCCCTCGCCGCGACGTTTCTCGCCGCGCCCGCGTTCGCGCAGGACTATCCCCTGACCATCGCGCACAAGTTCGGCACGACCGTGATCGAGGAGGCGCCCGAACGCGTCGCCTCGGTCGATTTCGCAGGCGCCGACGACCTCCTCGCGCTCGGCATCCAGCCGGTCACGATCCGGCACTGGTATGGCGACCATCCGCGCTCCGTCTGGCCCTGGGCCGATCCGCTGCTCGAGGAGGAGGACCCGACGATCCTGCGCGGGCAGCTCGACTTCGAGGCGATCGCAGCCGAGGACCCGGACGTGATCGTGGCCCTCTGGTCCGGCATCACCGCAGAGGAATACGAGCGCCTGAGCCTCATCGCGCCCGTCGTCGCGGTGCCCGAGGGCGTCGGCGACTATGCCCTGCCCTGGGACGAGCGCGCGCTCCTCACCGGCCGGGCCGTGGGCCGGGAGGACGAGGCCGTGGATCTCGTGGATGCTGTTCGAGGGGAACTTGCCGCCGTTGCCGAGGCCCACCCGTCCTGGCACGACCGGACCGTCGCCGTCGCCTATCTCTGGAACGCCGAGCCCGGCGCCTACACCTCCCATGACGTGCGGCCGCAGCTCCTGTCGCAGCTGGGCTTCGTCCCGCCGGAGGAGATCGATGCCCTGATCGCCGGCAACGAGTTCGCGGTGACCTTCTCGCCCGAGGACCTCTCGCCCATCGACACCGACCTCCTGATCTGGCTGCCGCCAGAGGGCGGCGACATCTCTCCGATCCTCGATCTGCCAGCGCGCCGATTTCTCGAGGCGAGCCGGGAAGGCCGCGAGATCTTCCTCGACGAGATCCTGTCCAGCGCCTTCTCCCACGCCAGCCTGCTGTCGATCCCCTACGCGGTGGAACGGCTCGTGCCGATGATCGAGGCCGCGCTCGATGGCGATCCCGAGACGCATGCGGACCTGCGGGCGGCGCCAGAGTGAGCCAGGTGCCGGTGAGCGGGCGACGCCTCACCCGCGTCGCCCCCGCGAGCGTCGTCAGGATCGCGCGTTCTGACGCAGCCCGAACAACCTGCGGAAGATGAAGTTGTTCATCCCTCATCCCGCGCAGAGCGCGGCGTCATGTGTCATCCGAATGGCCTTGTGCCCGCAGCGAGACGCGGACCATCGCCCTTGTCCCGGCTGAGGTGCCCCTCGTTTCCCGGACACCTGCCTCGGTCTCCGAGATCCGGACGGCCTTCATCGAAAGCCAGGGCCACCGGTTTCGCTGAAGCACGCCTCAGGGCCCATCTCGGTCGAAAAGCCCCGATGGACTTCTGGTGCTGTCTAGATGGACAATTCGAGGGCCGGAGTGGACCTTGATTGCTTTCAGTTTCAGGAGATAGGACCGGCTCCTACCCGCATTTCGAATAGCCGCAGTTGCCGCAGGTGACGCAACCCTCGATCATCCGCACGTCATAGGAGCCGCAGGAGGAACAGGAGGTCCCGGGCCGTTCGCCCACCGCAAGGGCCTCGGCCTGAGGGTCCGACTTCAGGCCCAGCCCCTCGCCGGCGAGAAAGCCGATGGCCACGAGATGCGTCTCGATCACCCCGCCGATGGCCGCGAGGATCGAGGGGATGTATTTCCCCCCCATCCACGCCCCGCCGCGCGGATCGAACACCGCCTTCAGTTCCTCCACCACGAAGGACACGTCCCCCCCGCGCCGGAACACCGCCGAGATCATCCGCGTCAGCGCCACGATCCAGGCGTAATGCTCCATGTTCTTCGAATTGATGAAGATCTCGAAGGGCCGCCGCTGCCCGTTCACGATCACGTCGTTGAGCGTGATGTAGAGCGCATGCTCGCTCATCGGCCATTTCAGCTTGTAGGTCTGCCCCTCCAGCGCCGCGGGCCGGTCGAGGGGTTCGGACATGTAGACGACGTCACCCGACACGTCGCGGCGCGGCCTCGCCTCCGCCGGGGCGTCGTTGGCCGGCGTATCGGGTCCGGTCAGGGAGGTGGTGTCGTGGACCGACAGAACCGACCCCGTCACCTCGTTCGGCCTGTAGGTCGTGCAGCCCTTGCACCCCGTCTCGTAGGCCTCGAGATACACGTCCTTGAACGCCTCGAACCCGATGTCCGCCGGCACGTTGATCGTCTTGGAGATGGACGAATCCACCCATTCCTGCGCCGCCGCCTGCATCCGCACATGATCGAGCGGGGCGAGGTCCTGGGCGGTCACGAACCAGTCGGGAAAGGGCGCGTCCTCCCCCTTCTTCTCCCGCCAGAGGCTGACGGCATAGTCCACCACCTCCTCCTCGGTGCGCGTCCCGTCCTTCTGCAGAACCTTGCGGGTGTAGCCATGGGCGAAGACCGGCTCGATCCCCGAGGACACGTTCCCCGCATAGAGCGAGATCGTCCCCGTGGGCGCGATGGAGGTCAGCAGCGCGTTCCGGATGCCCTTCTCCGCGATTGCAGTCTTCACATCGTCCGACAGGCCCGCCACGCTGCCCGAGGCCAGGAACTTGTCCTTGTCGAACAATGGAAAGGCGCCCTTCTCCTCGGCGAGATCGCAGGAGGCGAGATAGGCCGCCTCCGCCACGCGCTTCATCCAGCGCCCCGTCAGCGCCGCCGCCTCCTCGGAGCCGTAACGCTCCCCCACCATCATCAGCGCATCGGCCAGCCCCGTGACGCCCAGCCCGATCCGCCGCTTGGCGCGCGCCTCCTCCGCCTGCTGCGGCAACGGAAAGCGCGAGGCGTCCACCACGTTGTCCATCATCCGCACGGCGACGCGCACCAGCTCGTCGAGCGCGTCCTCGTCGAGCGCGGCGTCCTCGCCGAAGGGGTCCGTCACCAGCCGCGCCAGGTTCACCGATCCCAGCAGGCAGGCGCCGTAGGGCGGCAGGGGCTGCTCGCCGCAGGGGTTCGTCGCGGCGATCTCCTCGGCATACCAGAGGTTGTTCTTCGCGTTGATCCGGTCGATGAAGATCACCCCCGGCTCGGCATAGTCATAGGTGCTCGCCATGATCCGGTCCCAGAGATCACGCGCCCGCACCGTGCGGAAGACCGTCCCGCCGAAGGTCAGGTCCCAGGCCGCATCCGCCTTCACCGCCTCCATGAAGGGATCGGTCGCCAGCACCGACATGTTGAACATCCGCAGCCGCGCGGGGTCCGCCTTGGCGGCGATGAAGGCCTCGATGTCCGGGTGATCGCAGCGCATGGTGGCCATCATCGCGCCCCTGCGCGAGCCTGCCGACATGATCGTGCGGCACATGGCGTCCCAGACGTCCATGAAGCTGAGCGGCCCCGAGGCATCCGCGGCCACGCCGGCCACCGGCGCGCCCTTGGGCCGGATGGTGGAGAAATCGTAGCCGATCCCGCCACCCTGCTGCATCGTCAGCGCGGCCTCCTTCAGCGCGTCGAAGATTCCCGCCATGGTGTCGGGGATCGTGCCCATGACGAAGCAGTTGAAGAGCGTGACCGTCCGCCCCGTGCCCGCCCCCGCCACGATCCGCCCCGCGGGCAGGAACCGGAAATCCTCGAGCGCGGCGTAGAACCGTCCCTCCCAGGCCTCGGGCTCCTTCTCGACCTCGGCCAGCGCCTTCGCGATGCGGGCCCAGGTGTCCTCCACCCCGGCGTCGAGCGCCGCCCCGTCCGCCGCCTTCAGGCGGTATTTCATGTCCCAGATCTGTTCGGCGATGGGGGCGGCGAAACGGCTCATGGGGCACCTCGGGGCAGGGGTCGGCGGGGAAGGCTAGCAGAATCGGGGTGGGAAATCTAACTTAACCACTACATCTGGGGCAGGAAAGCGGGAAAGGAACACATGGCGAACATGCTGCACCTGCAAAAGCTCTCGGTCGGCACCGAGAGCGTCGAGGACCTGGCCGCCTGGCAGGCCACCCGCCGCGCGCAGACCCCGGACGGCCTGCCGCGCCATGTGACGCGGATGTGGCCGAAGAAGGCAGAGCTGCTGCTGTCCGGCGGCTCCATCTACTGGGTGATCCGGGGCGTGATCCTCTGCCGCCAGCCCATCCTGCGCCTCGATCCTTACGAGGGCGCGGACGGCATCGCCCGCTGCGCCATCGTGCTCGATCCCGGGCTGACCCGTGTCGCCGCCACCCCGCGCCGCGCCTTCCAGGGCTGGCGCTACCTCGACCCCGCCGACGCGCCCCGCGACCTCGCGCCGGGCCGCGCCGAGGAGGACACGCTGCCGCCGAAACTCGCCGCCGAACTGGCCGAGATCGGCCTGCTCTGACGCCCTCGCTTCTCTGGCCCGAACTATCCCGGGGGGTCCGGCGCAGCCGGACGCGCAGCCGGACGGGGGCAGAGCCCCCGCCCCCGCGAGGCCGGCCCGCACGGGCCGGACGAGCGCGCCCTCAAAGCCCGATCCGCGCCTCGAACTCGCGCAGCACCGCGCGCTCCTCGTCCCCCCAGACCGCCTGCCGCGAGCGGAACAGCGTCGCCTGGCTCGAATGGATCAGCCCGTCCGACAGGATCTTCAGCCCGTTCGCCCGCAGCGTCTCGCCGGTGGAGGTGATGTCCGCCACCGCCTCCGCCGTCTCCGCCTTCACCGTGCCTTCCGTCGCGCCCTGGCTGTCCACCAGCGCGTAATCCGCCACGCCCGCCTCGCGCAGGAACTCCCGCACCAGACGGTGATACTTCGTCGCGACCCGCAGGCGATGCCCGTGGCGCGCGCGGAACTGCGCCGCCACCGCGTCGAGATCGTCGAGCGTGTCCACGTCGACCCAGCCCGCGGGCACCGCGATCACCAGGTCCGCCCCGCCAAAGCCCATCTCCGCCAGGGCCTCGACCCGCTGGTCCCAGTGCACCAGCTTCTCGCGCACCACGTCCGAGCCCGTGACGCCGAGGTGAATGCGCCCTGCGCCCAGCTCCCGCGGCATCTCGCCCGCCGACAGCAGGACCAGCTCCACGCCGTCGATCCCCTCGACCACGCCCGCATAGTCCCGTTCCGAGCCCGAACGCCGCAGGCGGATGCCGCGGGCGGCGAACCAGTCCACGGTCTTCTCCATCAGTCGGCCCTTGGAGGGCACGCCCAGCTTCACGCTCATGGCCCCTCCCCCGCCAGCAGCACCTCGGGCCGGATCACGCCGCCCACGGCCGGCACGCCCGTTCCGCCTCCCAGCGCCCGGGTCAGCGCGTCATAGCGCCCGCCAGAGGCCACCGGCGGCAGGTCCGGCCGGTCCGGAAAGGAGAAGCCGAAGACGAAACCGTCGTAATACTCCATCGAGGTCCGCCCGAAGGAGCCCTCGAAGGCCAGCTCGTCCACCTCGATCCCCCGCGCTGCCAGCGCCTCGAGCCGCGCGGAGAGCCGGTCCACCGCGGGGCCGATGGCCGGCAGGTCGGCGGAGATGTCGCGCAGCGCCACGAGCACGTTGGGCGCGGTCTCCCTTAGGCCGAGGATCGTGTCGAGCAGCGCGATCTCCTCCGCCCCGATGGGCGCGGCCGCCGCATCCTCCCGCAGGGCGGCGATCCGGGCCGCGACCTCGGCCTCGCCGCGTTTGCCCCAGAGCGGCGGCGCCTCCGCCAGCGGATCGGTCTGGGCCAGAAGCGCCTCGCGCCCGCGCGGCACCGGGGTCCGCCCGCCGAACCGGTCGAGCAATGCCCGGAACCGCCGAGGCCGCCAGATATGCCGGGTCAGCGCAGCCTTCCGCGCGGGCGTCGTCGACAGCCCCGCCACCGCCGCGATCAGGATGCCGATATCGCCCGTCGCGGCCCTGAGCCGCGCGGGCGCCACCGCCTCGGCCACCAGCGCGAAGACCGCCGCATCGTCCCGCGCCGGATCCTCGCCGCCGAAGAGCTCGTAGCCCACCTGCAGGAACTCCACGGGCCGCTCCGGATCGCTCTCCTGCCTGCGGAACACCTCGCCGGCGTAGGCATAGGCTGCGGGACTCGCCCCGCCCGCCATGTGCATCTCGACCACCGGCACGGTGAAGTCGGGGCGCAGCATCATCTCCCCCCTGATGGGGTCGGAGGTCACGAAGGCCCGGGCCCGGATATCCTCGCCGTAGAGGTCGAGCAGCGTCTCCGCGGGCTGGAGCAGCGCCGTCTCCACCGCCGTCGCCCCCGCCGTCTCGAACAGCGCCATGAGCTGCGCCGCCCGCGCGCGGGCCGCCCGCTTCGCCTGAGCGTCGGTCATCCGGGCCGGTCCAGGATCTCGCGCACCTTCGACACGAGATCGCCGCGCGGCACCTCGTATTGCGAGGGACGGTCCTTCCATTCCTCGAGGCTCGCGCTTTCCGCGATCCGCGCGCCCAGGATCAGGTCCTTGATCTGCACCACGCCCCGGGCCTTCTCCTCGGTGCCCTCGATCACCGCGACGGGGCTGCCGCGCCGGTCGGCATATTTCATCTGGTTGCCGAAATTCTTCGGGCTGCCCAGATAGGCCTCCGCCCGGATGCCCGCCGCGCGCAGCTCCGCGACCATCTGCTGGTAATCGGCCATCCGGTCCCGGTCCATCACGGTGACCACCACCGGCCCCAGCGCCTCTCCGGTTACCCGTCCCTTGGCGCGCAGCGCGGCCAGCAGCCGGTCCACCCCGATGGAGACGCCCGTCGCGGGCATCTCCTGCCCGGTGAAGCGCCTGACGAGATCGTCATAGCGCCCGCCCCCCGCGACCGAACCGAACTGCCGGGGCCGCCCGTCCTCATCGGTGATCTCGAAGGTCAGCTCCGCCTCGAACACCGGCCCGGTGTAATAGCCGAGGCCCCGGACCACCGAAGGGTCGATGACGATGCGGTCGGGACCGAAGCCCTGCGCTTCGAGGAGCGCTGCCATATCTTCCAGCTCGCTCACACCCTCGGCCCCGACGACCGATCCGCCGACCGCGTCGCGCAGCCGCGCCAGCGTTGCCGCCGTCGTGTCCGACCGCGCGGTGAGGAAGGCCAGCACGGGGTCCGCCTGCGCCGCGCTCAACCCCACACCGTCGATATAGGCCCCCGAGGCGTCGCGCCGCCCCTTGCCAAGAAGCTCCCGCACCCCGGCCTCGCCGACCTTGTCGAACTTGTCGATCGTGCGCAGGACGGCGGCGCGCATGCCCTCGTCCTCAAGGCCCATGGCCTCGAGCACGCCGTTCAGAACCTTGCGGTTGTTGATCCGCACCACATAGTCGCCGCGCGGGATGCCCACGGCCTCCAGCGCCGTGGCCAGCATGGCGCAGACCTCGGCATCGGCGGCGACCGTCGCCGCGCCCACCGTGTCGGCATCGCACTGGTAGAACTGCCGGAACCGCCCCGGCCCCGGCTTCTCGTTGCGCCAGACCGGCCCCATGGCATAGCGCCGATAGGGCGTCGGCAGGTCGTTGCGGTGCTGGGCATAGACCCGCGCGAGCGGCGCCGTCAGGTCATAGCGCAGCGCCAGCCAGTCGGCGTCCTCGTCCTCCTGCCAGGCGAACACGCCCTCGTTCGGGCGGTCCACGTCCGGCAGGAACTTGCCCAGCGCCTCCACCGTCTCCACGGCCGAGGATTCCAGCGCGTCGAAGCCCCAGGCGTGATAGACCTCCGCGATCCGCGACAGCATTTCCGCGCGCTCGGTGACCTCGGCGCCGAAATAGTCTCGGAACCCCTTCGGCGTCTCCGCCCTGGGGCGCGGGGTCTTCTTCACCTTGGCCATGGGATACTCGCGCCGGTCCGGTTTCGCGGGCCAGATACCCCGCCCGCCGCCCGAGGGCAACGCGACCCTTTCAGGGGCGCACGCGGCCTCCTATGTGGCGGGGAGGAACCCGAAAGGAGACCGCCATGACCGACAGCACGGATCATCGCCACGAGGAACGCATCGCCCATCTGGAGCGCGATCTCTCCGACCTGTCCGAGCAGGTGGCGCGCCAGCAGGCGGAGATCGGGACGCTGACGCGGCGCCTCGGCCTGCTGCTCGACCGGGAGGCCGAGCGCGAGAGCGAGGGCGGCGGCGGGGTTCTGTTGGCCGACCGCCCGCCGCCCCATTACTGAGCGCGGGCGGGGTCGCCTCAACCCTTGAAGCCGATCGCCGCCACCTCGCCGCTGTGGAGCAGGATCTCCACCCAGCGCTCGCTGCCGCCGAAGCGGTCGTAGACCGTCACGAAATGCGTGGTCCGGGCCAGCGCGTCCAGCCTGCGGCCGCAGGGCTGGCCGCGCGGGGCGCTGCAGATCCGGGCCTTGATGCGCTCGTATTCCTCGTCCGTCGCGCTGTAGGCGATGCGGTTGTTGGAGGGCTGGTAGCGGATCACCTCATGGGTCCCCACGTCCCCCGGGATCGCCAGGACCCCGGTGAACGTGCGCGCGCAGCGGTCCCGGAAGCCGCTGATGTAGAAGGGACGCGCGGCGTTGGAATTGGGGATCGTGTCGAAGATCTGGTAGCCCGAGACATCGGCGACCAGCGTCCCGCGCCGGGCGGGCGCGACATCGCAGACCCGCGCGATCTCGCCGAAGGGCAGCACGGTGCCCGGCGCGACGTCCGCCGCGTCCGGCCCGGTCCGCCGCGGCCCCGACAGAAAGCCGCCGCCCGTGCCCTCAGACGCCGCGGCCGCCGGGGAGACGGGCGCGCCCCCGTCCTCGTCGGCGCCGCCCCCGTCGAGGCCCAGCATGGCGAGAAGCCCCCTCGGCGGCCGCGGCTCCTGCGCGTCGAGGCCGGCGAGCACTTCGCGTTCCAGCGGACCGGCCGCCGCCTCGGACAGTAGCGGCGCGTCGCCGGTCGCGATGACGGTGGCGGAGGGACCTCCGCCCAATCCGCTGTCGCTCAGCCGCCCCATGCCGCCGAACGGGTCGCCGCAGGCCGCGAGCGTCAGGCACGCGCCGATCAGCCAGAAATGTCTCATGGAAAGCCCCGCCCCCGGATTTTGATCGGGACCCTAGCGAATCGGTTGCTCCGGGACAATCTCTGCGTCTCGGGCCGGCGCGATCCGGCCGTCAGAACTCCTGCACCTCGACCACGCCGGGCAGAGAGCGCAGCGCGCCCTTGATCTGCGGCGTCACCGGAAAGTCTCCGCCGAGGTCGAGCTCCACCTCCCCCGGCAGGCCCGGGTCCATCAGGCAGAAACGGATCGGCCCCCGGCCCGCGCCGCCCCGCGCGCCCTCGAGAACCTGCGCCACGGCGCTCACCGCCTCGCCGCCCTGGACGAAGACCCGGAGCCCGATGCGCCCCGCATCGGCAACCGCCACGTCGACGGGCGCCGCGGACCGCGCGAGCAGCTTCAGCTGGTCCGACTCCATGGTCGCCTCGACCTGGAGCACCACCCGGGACCCGCTCTCCAAGTGCTCCCGCGCAGCCTCGAGCGCATCGGAGAACATCGTCACCTCGTACTGCCCCGTCGGATCCGACAGCTGCACGAAGGCAAAACGGTTGCCGCGCGCGGACTTGCGCTCCTGCCGGCTGGCGACGGTGCCCGCCATCTTGACGATGGCCGGACCCTGCGCCGCGCGCGCCTGCACCTCGTCCAGCGTCAGCACGTTCTTGCGCCTCAGCGCGCCGAGGTAGTCGTCGAGCGGATGCCCCGAAAGGTAGAAGCCCACGGCGGTGAATTCCTCCGCCAGCCGTTCGGCGGGCAGCCAGTCGGGCACGTTGGGCAGGCGCGGCTCGGGCAGGTCCTCCCCCGCCTCGCCGAAGAGCGAGGTCTGGGAGGAGGCGCGCGCCTCGTGGACCGCCGCCGACCAGACGGTCAGCGCGTCGAGGCTCTCGAACACCCGCCGCCGGTTCGGATCGAGCTCGTCGAAGGCCCCCGCGCGCGCCAGCATCTCGAGGCTGCGCTTGCCCACGCGCTTGAGGTCCACGCGCCGCGCGAAATCGAAGATCGTCGCGAAGGGCCGCTCCCGGCCCCCCTCGCTGCGCGCCTCCACGATCAGCCGCATCGCCTCCACGCCCACGTTCTTCAAGGCGCCCAGTGCATAGATCAGCTTGCCGTCCCGCACGTCGAACACCGCCTCGGAGCGGTTCACGCAGGGCGGCTCCCATGGCAGGGCCAGCCCCTTCTTCACCTCCTCGAAATAGACGCCGAGCTTGTCCGTCAGGTGGATGTCGCAGTTCATGACGCCGGCCATGAACTCCACCGGATGGTTCGCCTTGAGCCACGCGGTCTGGTAGCTGACCACGGCATAGGCCGCGGCGTGGGACTTGTTGAAGCCGTAGTTGGCGAACTTCTCCAGGAGGTCCCAGACCTCCTGCGCCGTCTTCTTGTCGACGCCCCGTTCGGCCGCGCCCGACAGGAACTTCGGCCGTTCGGCGTCCATCAGCTCCTTGATCTTCTTGCCCATGGCGCGGCGCAGCAGGTCGGCGCCGCCCAGACTGTAGCCCGCCATCTCCTGGGCGATCTGCATCACCTGTTCCTGGTAGACGATGATGCCCTGGGTCTCGTCGAGGATATGGTCGATCGACGGGTGCAGGCGGTCGCGCTCGGACTTGCCGTTCTTGACCTCGCAATATTTCGGGATGTTCTCCATGGGGCCGGGCCGGTAGAGCGCCACCAGCGCCACGATGTCCTCGATGCAGGTGGGGCGCATCTGGCGCAGCGCCTCCATCATGCCCGAGCTTTCCACCTGGAACACCGCGACCGTCTGCGCGCGGGCATAGAGCTCGTAACTTTTCTCGTCGTCGAGCGGGATCAGGTTGATCTGGTTCTCCCCTCCCTCGGGCGGATCGTAGAGCCGCGCGCCGTCCGCCGCCTCGTGGAGCTGCCGGCCCGATTTCAGGATCAGGTTCACCGCGATCTGGATCACCGTCAGGGTCTTCAGGCCCAGGAAGTCGAACTTCACCAGCCCCGCCTGTTCCACCCATTTCATGTTGAACTGGGTCGCGGGCATGTCCGAGCGCGGATCGCGGTAGAGCGGCACCAGCTCGTCGAGCGGCCGGTCCCCGATCACCACCCCCGCGGCATGGGTGGAGGCGTTGCGCAGCAATCCCTCCACCTGCTGGGCATAGGTCAGGAGCCGGTCCACCACCTCCTCGGCCTTCGCCGCCTCGCGCAGGCGCGGCTCGTCGGCCAGCGCCTTCTCGATCGACACCGGCTTGACCCCCTCGACGGGGATCATCTTCGACAGCTTGTCCACCTGGCCATAAGGCAGTTGCAGCACGCGGCCCACGTCGCGCACCGCGGCCTTGGACAGAAGCGCGCCGAAGGTGATGATCTGCCCCACCCGGTCGCGCCCGTACTTCTCCTGGACGTAGCGGATCACCTCCTCGCGCCGGTCCATGCAGAAGTCGATGTCGAAATCGGGCATCGACACCCGCTCGGGGTTCAGGAACCGCTCGAAGAGAAGCTGGTAGCGCAGCGGATCGAGGTCGGTGATCGTCAGCGCATAGGCCACGAGCGAGCCCGCGCCCGACCCCCGGCCGGGCCCCACGGGGATGTCCCGCTCCTTGGCCCACTTGATGAAGTCGGCGACGATCAGGAAATAGCCCGGAAAGCCCATCCCCTCGATGATCTTCAGCTCGAACTCGAGCCGCGCCTCGTAGTCCGCCACCGGCGCGGCATGGGGAATGACGGCCAGCCGCGCCGCCAGCCCCTCCTTCGCCTGGCGCCGCAGTTCGTCCACCTCGTCATCGGCAAAGCGCGGCAGGATCGGGTCGCGGGTCTCGGCGCGAAAGGCGCAGCGGCGGGCGATTTCGACGGTGTTCTCCAGCGCCTCGGGAAGGTCGGCAAACAGCGTCGCCATCTCCTGCGGCGTCTTGAGGTAATGCTGCGGCGTCAGGCGGCGGCGCGGCTCGTTCTGGTCCACATAGGCGCCCTCGGCGATACAGATCAGCGCGTCATGGGCCTCGTAGAGCTGGGGCTTCGGGAAATAGACATCGTTCGTGGCCACGAGCGGCAGGCCCATGTCATAGGCCATCTCCACATGCCCGCGCTCGCTCAGCCGCTCCGCTTCGGGCGCGCCGTCCTCACCCGGATGGCGCTGCAGCTCCACGTAGAGCCGGTCGCCAAGGATCGCCGCAAGCCGCTCCATCAGCGCCTGCGCCTTCGGCCTCTGCCCCGCGCGCAGGAGCCGCCCCACCGGCCCGTCCGGCCCGCCTGTCAGGCAGATCACCCCCTCCGCATGGGCGGCGAGATCCTCGGGCGTCACCTGCGCCCGGTCCGCCCCCTCGCCCAGATAGGCGCAGGAGTTGAGCTTCATCAGGTTGCCGTAGCCCGCCTCGTTCTGCGCCAGCAGCACCACCGGGGCGGGAGGCTCCGCCCGCTTGCCCGGCTCGGGCGGCAGATACGCGAGGTCGAGCTGGCAGCCGAGGATCGGCTGCACCCCCGCCTTCACCGCGCCCACGGAGAACTCGAGCGCGCAGAACATGTTGTTGCTGTCGGTCACGGCGACCGCGGGCATCCCCGCCGCGGCCACCAGCTTCGGCAGCTCTTTCACCGGAACCGCGCCCTCGAGCAGCGAGTATTCTGTATGGGTGCGCAGGTGGATGAATCGCGGCTCGGCCATGGCCCGAACCATATGTCGGGGCCGCGACCCGCGAAACCCCCGCATATGCGTCACGGCCCCGGCGCCGCTGCGTCACGCAAGAACAGCGTACTCCGGACTTTTTTTGCACCTAGGGCTGTGCTTCACTCTGCGGCACAACCGAAAGAGGCAATTGGGATGTCGATCACCCTTTCATCCTTCTCGATCACGCACGAACTGGCCTGTTCGGTCGAGGAGCTCTGGGACCTCCTGATGCGGCCCGATGTCCACAAGGACTGGATCGAAGGCATGGACGGCTTCGAGAGCGGGGAGTTCGACGCCGACATCCGGGAGGGCGGTCACCTGACCTACGGGTTCCGGATCGGGGGCGGCGGCCCGATCCAGACGAAGGTCAGATACCTTCGCCTCGACAAACCGGCGATGTCGGCGGCCGTGGAAGTCTGCTACGAGGGCCGGCTCGCGATCTCCGCCCTGATCCGGGTCGCGATCCTGCCGCAACGCACCGCGGGATGCCGGATCGTCCATACCGAGACCGCGCATTTTCTCAACGGCGACGCCACGCCGGAACAGCACCGCGACTTCGTCAAGTGGTGGTATGCCTCCGTGCTGCGCGGCGTCGCGGTCGGCTAGCCGTTCACCGTGGCATAGCCCGTGATCCGCCCGCGCCAGTAGGGCGCCGTCACCCCCTCCGTCCGGTAGCCCACCTCCCCGCTCAGGGGCACCCGCCGTCCGCCGATCTCGCCATAGTCGCCGAAGCGCCCCACCCAGATGCGCGGCGTGGCGCTCTGCGGATCGGGCCGCTCCGCCTCCATCGCGACGATGTCCCCCGCCCCGTCGAAGATCAGCTCCACCGTGGCCCGCCCGGACCCGGTCTCCATGGACACCCGGACCCGGTCCCCGTCGAGCGCCTCCCAGTCCAGCGCGGGGTTTCCGAGGATCGCATCCGGTGCCCAGGGCAGTTCCGCAAGATAGCGCATCGCCTCGCCGAGATCGGTGGCCGGGCCGTCCTGCCGCATGATCCGCACCGCGCCGAGCAGCCGCACCGCAAGAAGCCCTCCGCCCGAGGGATCGTAGCGGTCGATCACCGTGAAGCGCGGCACCGGCCCCGCGGGCACCCGCGCCACCCAGGCAAAGGCCGGCCGGCCCGCGGAGATCGCCTGCGCGGCGTTCATCGGCTGCCAGGGCGCGCCCTCGCGCAGGATCATCTCCACCTCCTGGGTCAGCGTCGCACCGGCCGCCGGCGCCTCCGCCCCGGCAAGCCCGCGCCGGGCGAAGGCCGCCACCGCGGGCGGCAGGTCGACGCGCGGGTCGGGCGCCGCGCCCGTCACGACCGCCGCGAGCGCGGCCCGGTCCCGCGCGGCCTGCACCAGCCCCGCCACGACGAGGCCCAGCGCACCGAGGGCGATCACGATGGCCAGTCCGAACAGCAGTCTCATGGTCCAGGGTCCTCCCGGCCCCTCTCTGCCCGCGCCGGATACCGCCTGGAGGGTCCGCCATGCCTTGACCCCGATCAAGTCGAAAAGTTAGCGCATTCGCTAACTGTCTTGACAGCCCTCCCGGAATCGTGAACAGCTAGCTCCATGGCTAACAATCTCGATCAGGTTTTCTCGGCAATGGCCGACCCCACCCGGCGGGCGGTGATCGAGCGGCTCATCGAAGGCGGGCCCGCGCCCGTCTCGACGCTGCACGAGCCGCACGACATCGCCCTGCCGACCTTCCTGCGGCACCTGAAGGTGCTCGAGGCCTCGGGCCTCGTCCGCTCGGAGAAGCGGGGCCGCGTGCGAACGGTCCATATCGAGGCCGCCGCCGTGGCGGAGGCGGAGAACTGGCTGGCGCGGCAGCGCCGGCTCTGGGAACGCCGGCTCGACCGGCTGGAGGCGCTGGTGCGCGACATGGAGAAAGGACCCAAGACATGACAACGGACACGGACCACTTCACCCTGTCCCGCCACCTGCCCCTGCCACCCGACCGGCTCTGGCAGGTCCTGACGGACGCCCGCGCCCGCGAGCACTGGGGCGCCCCGACCGAGGGAATGGTGCTGAGCGTGGAGGTGACAGACCTGCGCGAGGGCGGGCTGGAACGGCACCGCTGCGGCCCTGCCGAGGCGCCGGACTTCATCGTGGACACGCGCTGGTACCGGCTCGACCCGCCCAGCCTCGCGGTCTTCACCGAGACGCTGCGCTTCGAGGGGATGACCGTGGGCACCAGCCTCGTGACCTACGCCCTGACACCGCAAGACGGCGGCACCGCGCTGGACCTCGCCGTCTCGCTCTCCTCCTTCTCCGGCCCCGAGGCCACGGCCGACTTCCGACTGGGCTGGGAGGGCGGTCTGGCAAATCTCGACCGCTACGTGGCCGCCCTCGCCACCGGGGCACCTGCATGACCGTGACCCACGAGAGCTTCGAGATCGAGCGCCGCATCAATGGCTGCCTCGATCACGTCTGGGCCGCGTGGACCGACCCCGCGCTCAAGCGCCGCTGGTTCGCCGCGGACGCGATGACGACCGACGACTACCGCATGGACTGCCGCGAGGGCGGCACGGAATACGGCCGCTTCACCATGGCCGACGGTCCGGGAAAGGGCGTCCACGAGAATGCAACGACCTACCTCGTCGTCCGCGAGAAGGAACTGCTCGTGACAGCCTACACCATGGCCTGGGACGGGCGCATCCACTCCGCCTCCCTTGCCACGATCCGCTTCAGCAACGACGGCGACGCCACGCGCCTCGCGATCCGCGAGGACGGTGCTTGGTTCGAGGACAGCGATGGCCCGGCCGGACGCAGGCACGGCACCGGCGTGCTGCTCGACGCACTGGAAACCGCACTTACCCAAGGACACCTCCAATGACCGACGACGACCTCGGCCCCACCGACCTCCTGCTGGAACGGCACCTGCCCGCCGCGCCGGAGACCGTCTACCGCTGCTGGACCGAGCCCGACCTCATCAGGCGCTTCTTCGCCCCCGCCCCGGGCCGCGTGCCCGAGGCGCTGGTCGAGCCCTGGCCCGGCGGCATCTTCCACGTCGTGATGGAATTCGACGAGCACGGCCGCATGGAGGGCGCGCCCGGCTGCGTGCTGATCGCCGAGCCCGGCCGCCGCTTCGCCTGGACCGATGCGCTGGGACCCCGGTTCCGGCCCAACCCGGAAAGCTTCTTCTCCGCCGACATCACCTTCACGGCGCAGGATGGCGGCTGCCTCTACCGCGTGATCGCGCGGCACGGCACCGAGGAAGCGGCACAGCGCCACGAGACCATGGGCTTCTCCGAGGGCTGGGGCGTTGTCGCCGACCAGCTGGGCCGTTTGGCCGCGTCGCTCTGAGGCTTGCAAATCCCGCGCGCGCCCGATTTGATCCGCGAGGTTCAATAGGGGGCGCGCGCTCTACGCCGCATCGACCGCGCGACAGGCCCTCCGGAAACGCGAGTAAGGCGGCCGGGTCATGCACGATGACCGTTACATTCTGGCTGAACGGCCAAGAGATGCGCGCGGAGGCCCTGCCCACGCGCACGCTTCTCGACTGGCTGCGCGAGACGCGCGGCCTCACAGGCACCAAGGAGGGCTGCAACGAGGGCGACTGCGGCGCCTGCACGGTCATGGTGACCGATGCGGCGGGCGCCCGCGCGCTCAATGCCTGCATCCTCTTCCTGCCGCAGCTTCAGGGCAAGGCGGTGCGCACCGTCGAGGGCCTCGCCGGCCCGGACGGCCGGATGCACCCCGTGCAGGAGGGGCTGGTGGCCCACCATGGCAGCCAGTGCGGGTTCTGCACGCCGGGGTTCGCCGTCTCCATGGCTGTGGGCCATCTCAACGCCCGGCGCGACCATGACGACGTGCTCGCGGGCAACCTCTGCCGCTGCACCGGCTACGCCCCCATCATCCGCGCCGCCCGAGCCGCCGAGGCGGCGCCGGTGCCCGAGTGGATGCGGCAGGACGCGGCGCTGGTGGCGGAGACGATTGCCGTTTCCCCCGCCGTCGCCCAGCCCGAAAGCGCGGACGAGCTCGCCGCATGGTGCCTCGCCCATCCCGGAGGCACGCTGATCGCCGGGGCCACGGACGTGGGGCTCTGGGTCACCAAGGGCTTTCGCGACCTCGGAGAGGTGGCCTTCCTTGGCCGCTGCGCCGATCTGAAACGGATCGAGGAGACCGAGGAGGGCCTCCGCATCGGCGCCGCCGTGTCGATGACCGATGTCTGGCAGGCCATGAAGACTCGCCAGCCCTCCTATGCCGAGCTGATCCGCCGCTACGGCTCGGACCAGGTCCGCAACGCCGCCACCATCGGCGGCAACATCGCGAACGGCTCTCCCATCGGCGACAACCCGCCCGCGCTGATCGCCCTCGGCGCCACGCTGCACCTGCGTCGGGGCGACGACCGCCGCGACCTGCCGCTCGAGGCGTTCTTTCTCGACTACGGCAAGCAGGACCGCCGGCCCGGCGAATTCGTCGAGGCTGTGACCGTGCCGCAGGCCGAGGCCCTGCGCTGCTACAAGATCTCCAAGCGCTTCGACCAGGACATCTCCGCCGTCTGCGGCTGTTTCAACGTGACGGTCGAGGACGGCCGCGTCACCGCCGCCCGCATCGCCTTCGGCGGGATGGCGGGCATCCCGAAACGCGCGGCGGCTGTCGAGGCCGCCGTAACCGGCCAGCCCTGGACAGAAGAGACCGTCGCCGCGGCCCTCCCCGCCATGGAGGAGGATTTCCAGCCGCTTTCGGACATGCGCGGCTCGGCGGCCTACCGGATGGCGGCCGCGAAGGGCCTCTTGCAACGCTACCATCTCGAGACGACCGGAACGCCCGTCTCTGTGCTGGAGCTGCGCCCGTGACCGTCGCGAAACCCCTGCCCCACGACGCCGCCGCGCTCCATGTCACGGGCCAGGCCCGCTATGTGGACGACATCCCCCTGCCCGCGGACACGGTGCACCTCGCCTTCGGCCTGTCGCAGATCGCGCGGGGCCGGATCACCGGAATGGACCTGTCCGCCGTCCGCGCCGCCCCCGGCGTGATCGCGGTGATGACCGCAGACGACCTGCCCTTCGCCAACGACGTCTCCCCCTCGATCCACGACGAGCCCCTGCTGGCGGACGGGACGATCCACCATGCCGGCCAGCCGGTGTTTCTCGTGATCGCCGAGAGCCACCTCGCCGCCCGCGCAGCGGCGCGTCTCGGTGTCGTCGCCTGCGACGAGGAAACACCGATCCTCACCGTGGAGGAGGCCCTCGCCGCCGACAGCCGCTTCGAGGGCGGGCCGGTGATCTGGGCCAAGGGCGACGTGGAGGCGGCGCTGGCCTCCGCGCCCGAGCGTCTGTCGGGCACGCTGCGCCTGGGCGGGCAGGAGCATTTCTACCTCGAGGGCCAGGCCGCGCTCGCCCTGCCGCAGGAAGGGGGCGACATGCATGTCGTCTCCTCCACCCAGCATCCCACGGAAATCCAGCACAAGGTGGCCGAGGCTCTCGGCCTGCCCATGCATGCCGTCCGCGTGGAATGCCGCCGCATGGGCGGCGGCTTCGGCGGCAAGGAAAGCCAGGGCAACGCGCTTGCCGTCGCCTGCGCCGTCGCCGCCCGCGCCACGGGACGGCCCGCCAAGATGCGCTACGATCGCGACGACGATTTCATCGTCACCGGCAAGCGCCACGATTTCCGCATCGACTACCGCGCGGGCTTCGACCGCGAGGGGCGGGTCCATGCGCTCGATTTCACCCAGCTCTGCCGCTGCGGCTGGGCGCAGGACCTGTCGCTCGCCGTGGCCGACCGGGCGATGCTTCATTCGGACAATGCCTACCGCATCGGCGCCCTGCGCGTGGCCTCGCACCGGCTGAAGACCAACACCCAGTCCGCCACCGCCTTCCGCGGCTTCGGCGGGCCCCAGGGGATGGCCGGAGTCGAGGCGGTGATGGACCGCATCGCCCGGCATCTCGGCATGGACGGGGTCGCGCTCCGCCGGCGGAATTTCTACGAGGCCGCCCGGGCAAGGGGGCCGTCTGCCCCCTCGGGGGAAAGCCGGGGCGCTCCCCCTTCCCCCGAGGATGTTTCCGGCCGGAAGAAGCAGGGCGAGGCGGACCTCACCTCCCGCGGCGCTACGAAGATCAGCTCGGGCACGGGCGCCGCACAGAGGTTCGGCGGCGCCCATTCGCCGCCCCCGCCGGGCGGAGCCAACGTCACCCATTACGGCATGGAGGTGACGGATTTCGAGCTCCACGCCATGACCGACCGCCTCCTCGAGACGAGCGACTATGCCGCCCGCCGCACCGCCATCGCGGACTGGAACGCAGGCAGCCCGGTCCTGAAACGCGGCCTCGCCTATGCGCCGGTCAAGTTCGGCATCTCCTTCACCCTCACCCATCTCAACCAGGCGGGCGCGCTGGTCCATGTCTACCAGGACGGCTCGATCCACCTGAACCACGGCGGCACCGAGATGGGACAGGGGCTGTTCCAGAAAGTGGCGCAGGTGACGGCCGAGCGGTTCGGCCTGCCGGTGGAGAGCGTGAAGATCACCGCCACCGACACCGCCAAGGTCCCCAACACCTCCGCCACCGCCGCCTCCTCGGGCTCGGATCTCAACGGGATGGCGGCACAGAACGCCGCGGACCAGATCCGCGACCGCATGGCCGCCTGTCTCGCGCCGCTCTACCAGGCCGAGCCCGCTGCCGTCCGTTTCGAAGACGGCGAGGTGGTCGTGGGCGAAGAGCGGATGCCCTTCGCCGAGGCCGCGCGGATCTGCTACATGAATCGCGTCAGCCTCTCCGCCGCCGGCTATTACCGCACGCCGGAGATCACCTGGGACCGCCTGCGGGGCCAGGGCCGGCCGTTCTACTACTTCGCCTATGGCTGCGCGGTGACAGAGGTGGTGATCGACACGCTGACGGGCGAGAACCGCATCCTGCGCGCCGATATCCTGCACGATTGCGGGCGGTCCCTGAACCCCGCCCTCGACCGCGGTCAGATCGAGGGCGGATATGTCCAGGGCGCGGGCTGGCTCACGACCGAGGAACTCGTGTGGGACGCGAAAGGCCGCCTGCGGACCCACGCCCCCTCCACATATAAGATCCCCGCCTGTTCCGACCGGCCCCAGGTCTTCGAGGTCGCGCTCTGGGACGGCGAGAACCGCTCGGAGACGGTCTACCGCTCCAAGGCCGTGGGCGAGCCGCCCTTCATGCTTGGCATCTCCGCCTGGCTGGCGCTGGCCGATGCCTGTGCCGCCTGCGGACCCCATGACCCGATGCTGAACGCCCCCGCCACCGCCGAGGAGGTGCTGGCCGCGGTGGGCCGGGCGCGGGGATGACCGGCATCCGGATCCGCGTCGCGCGCACCGCGGGATCTGTCCCGCGCGAGGCCGGGGCCGAGATGCTGGTGACCGCGGAAGGCACGGAAGGCACCATCGGCGGCGGCGCCCTCGAATGGCAGGCCATGGCCGAGGCCCGCGCCATGCTGGCGGACGGCCGGACCCGGATGGAACGGACATGGCCCCTCGGCCCGGCGCTGGGCCAGTGCTGCGGCGGGTCCGTGACCCTGAGCTTCGAGCGGGCCGAGAGCCTCGAACGGGCGACGGGCGCGCCCCTCTGGGTCTGGGGCGCAGGCCATGTGGGCCGGGCCATTGTCGCCACCATGGCGCCCCTGCCCGCCTTCGACATCACCTGGATCGACGCCGCGACAGATCGCTTTCCGCAGGAGACCCATGGCGTTACCGTCGTCCCTGCCGCGGACATGCCCCGCCTCGCCGCGCGCGCGCCGCGCGAGGCCCATCACCTGATCCTGACCTATTCCCACGAGATCGACCTCGCCCTCTGCCACGCGCTTCTCACGCGCGGGTTCGCCGGCGCGGGCCTCATCGGATCGGCCACGAAATGGGCGCGCTTCCGGTCGCGCCTCGCCGCGCTCGGCCATGAACGCGCTCAAATCTTGCGCATTGCCTGCCCGATAGGCGATCCTGCCCTCGGGAAACATCCCCAGGCCATTGCGGTGGGCGTCGCGGCGGCGCTACTGACGGCCACGCGGGATCAGGTAGGGGACCGGACCGGATGAGCGACGCGCTGCTGCGCCTCGACGGGGTGACAAAGGCCTATCCGGGCGTCGTCGCCAATGCCGATGTCTCCATGACCATCCGCCCCGGCGAAATCCACGCCCTGCTGGGAGAGAACGGCGCCGGCAAGTCGACGCTGGTCAAGGCGATCTACGGCCTCGTCACGCCCGACCGGGGCCGCATGACCCTCATGGGACGGCCCTACGCGCCCCACGATCCCCATGCCGCGCGCGCCGCCGGGGTGGCCATGGTCTTCCAGCATTTCTCGCTCTTCGACGCGCTCACCGTGGCCGAGAACGTGGCCCTCGGCATGGAGGATCCGCCGCCCTTCCGCACCCTCGCGGCCCGCATCCGGGAGGTCAGCGAGACCTACGGCCTGCCGCTCGACCCGTTCCGCACCGTGGGCGATCTCTCGGCGGGGGAACGCCAGCGGGTGGAGATCGTGCGCTGCCTCCTGCAGGACCCGAAGCTCCTGATCATGGACGAGCCCACCAGCGTGCTCACTCCGCAGGAGGTGGCGATCCTGTTCGAGACCCTGCGCAAGCTCTCCGCCGAGGGCACGGCGATCCTCTACATCTCCCACAAGCTCGAGGAGATCCGCGCGCTCTGCGAAAGCGCCACGATCCTGCGGCTGGGCCGGGTCGTGGCGACCTGCGACCCGCGCGAAACCTCGGCCCGCGCCATGGCCGAGATGATGGTGGGCGGCAGCCTCCATGTGCCCGCGCGCGACAGGGCCGAACCCGGCGCGGTGGTGCTGCGGATCGAGGGACTTTCCGCGGCCTCGCCCAGGGCTTTCGGGACGTCGCTCAAGGACGTCCGTCTCGAGGTCCGCCGCGGAGAGGTGCTGGGCATCGGCGGCGTCGCAGGCAACGGGCAGGACGAGCTTCTGGCCGCCCTCTCCGGCGAGATGACCGCGCCGCGGGGGCTGATCTTCTTCGAGGATCACGACGTCGGCCCCATGGGGCCCGACGCGCGCCGCGCGCTGGGGCTGCTCGCCGCTCCCGAAGAGAGGAACGGCCATGCCGCCGCCCCGGGGATGAGCCTGACGGAGAACGCCGCCCTCACGGGGCGCGTGCGCGAAGGGCTGACCCGGCGCGGCTTTCTCGACTGGGGGCGGGCCCGGGGCTTCGCGGCCTCGGTGATCGAGACCTTCGACGTGCGCACGCCCGGGACCGAGACCGCCGCCGGGGCGCTGTCGGGCGGGAACCTGCAGAAATTCGTGATCGGGCGGGAGATCCTGCAGCGGCCCGAGGTCCTGGTGGTGAACCAGCCCACCTGGGGCGTCGATGCCTCGGCGGCCGCCGCGATCCGGCAGGCGCTGCTCGACATCGCGGAGCGGGGCGCGGCGGTGGTGGCGATCAGCCAGGACCTCGACGAGCTGATGGAGATCTCCGACCGCTTCGCGGCGCTGAACGAGGGCCGCCTGTCGCCGCCGCGGCCTGCCGCCGGGCTGACGGTGGAGGAGATCGGGCTGATGCTGGGCGGGGCCCATGACATGGACGTGGCCCATGTGTGAGGCGCGGCGCGGTGTGTCGAGCGGGAGGTGGGTTGGAAACCCGCCCTACGGCGGGATGGCGCGCGGGGCGTCGCGGGTTGGAAACCCGCCCTACCTGAATTCCGGAGGGGGCGCGGGCGACCAGCCCGCGCCGCGGCCGCCCCTCCCCGGGGGCGGGCGCATGGCCGACGTCCCGCTCCGAACGGCCGTTCGGCGGGACGTCACGATAAAGCGCCCCGCTCGACCGGTGCAAAGCGCCCACCCAGGGGCGGCCCCGTCACGGGCTGATCGCAAGCACCGCCGCCCCGAAAGCCCCGCCCCATGATCGCCCTCGAGCGCCGCCCCCAGGCCTCGACGGCCTGGACCTGGGCCGCCCCCCTGATGGCCGTGGTCCTGACGATGATCTTCGGCGGGCTCCTCTTCGCCGCGCTCGGCAAGGACCCGCTCGTCGCCATCCGCACCATCTTCTGGGACCCGCTCTTCGGCGAGTTCGCCTCCTTCTACCGACCGCAGCTTCTGGTGAAGGGCGCGCCCCTCGTGCTCATCGCCATCGGCCTCAGCTTCGGCTTCCGGGCGGGGATCTGGAACATCGGGGCCGAGGGGCAGTACATCCTCGGCGCGATCTGCGGGGCCGCCGTGGGCCTCGCCCTCTACCCCTCCGAGGCGCGCTGGCTGATCTTCCCCCTGATGATCGCGGGCGGCGCCCTGGGCGGGTTTCTCTGGGCGATGATCCCGGGCCTCCTGAAGGTGCGCTTCAACGCCAACGAGATCCTCGTCTCGCTCATGCTCGTCTATGTGGCCGAGCAGCTTCTGGCGGCCATGGCCCTCGGCGCGCTGAAGAACCCCGAGGGCATGGGCTTTCCCGGAAGCCGCAACCTCGCCCAGTGGGACAGCTCCGTCAGCTGGATCGACCGTAGTGCCGGGCTGCACTGGGGCGTGCTCTTCGCGCTCGGCGCGGTGGTGGCGGCTTATGCGCTGATGGCGCGGCACGTCCTGGGCTTCCAGATCCGGCTGACCGGGCAGAGCCCCCGCGCCGCGGCCTTCGCCGGGGTGCGGCCGAACCGGCTGATCCTCGTCTGCCTCGGCCTCGCCGGCGCGCTCGCGGGCCTCGCGGGCATGTTCGAGGTGACGGGGCCGGCGGGACAGATCACCATCGACTTCAACGTGGGCTACGGCTTCACCGCGATCATCGTGGCCTTCCTCGGGCGGCTCCATCCCGTGGGCATCCTGCTGGCGGGCGGGATCATGGCGCTGACCTACATCGGCGGCGAGATCGCCCAGAACCAGCTCGGCACCCCCGCCGCGGCGATCCAGGTCTTCCAGGGGATGCTGCTGTTCTTCCTTCTCGCGGTGGATGTGCTCACCCACTACCGCCTGCGCCTCGGCCGCAAGGCCCCCGCCCCGGCGCCGCGTCCCGCGCCAGCCCCGGAGGCCGCCGAATGAATGCCGCGCGCCTCACGGGATGGCGGGCGGGGCGATGCGCCAGCGAGCGACGACCGGCAGCCTTGAGGCCCGCGCCATGATCGACCCCGCCCTCCTGATCGCGTCCCTCATGGTCGCCTCGACGCCCATCCTCCTTGCCGCCATCGGCGAGCTCGTGGTGGAACGCTCGGGCGTGCTGAACCTCGGCGTCGAGGGCATGATGATCACCGGCGCCATCTGCGGCATCGCCGCGGCGCTCTGGGCCGAGACCCCCTGGGCCGGGTTCCTCGCCGCGGCCGTGGGCGGGGCGCTCCTGTCGCTGCTCTTCGCCCTCCTCACGCAGGTGCTGATGTCGAACCAGGTCGCCACGGGCCTCGCGCTCACGCTCTTCGGCCTGGGCCTCTCGGCGCTCATCGGCCAGAGCTACAGCCAGATCCGCGCGCCCTCGCTGCAGCGCATCGACCTCGGCGCCCTGACCGACCTGCCCGTCGTGGGCCGTCTGCTCTTCGGGCAGGACCCGATGGTCTACATCTCGCTCCTGATCGTGGCGGGCACCTGGGCCTTCCTGCGCTTCAGCCGCGCCGGGCTGATCCTGCGCGCAGTGGGCGAGAACCACGACGCCGCCCATGCCCTCGGCTACAACGTGCGCCTCGTGCGGACCTGCGCCATCGCTTTCGGCGGTGCCTGCGCGGGGCTGGGCGGCGCCTATCTCAGCCTCGTGCGCGTGCCGCAATGGACCGACGGCATGACCGCTGGCGCGGGCTGGATCGCGCTCGCCATCGTCGTCTTCGCCTCCTGGCGGCCGTGGCGGCTCCTGCTCGGCGCCTATCTCTTCGGCGGCGTCACGGTGCTGCAGCTGAACCTGCAGGCGGGGGGCTTCGCCATCCCCGTCCAGTATCTCAGCATGAGCCCCTACATCGTCACCATCCTCGTCCTCGTCGTGATGAACGCGGGCCGCGCGCCCGGCTCGCTCGGCCGGACCTTCCACGCCTCGCACTGAGGCCTCACACCAACCAACAGGGGGACTGCCCATGACACTCAAGCATCTGCTCGCCGGGGCCGCGATGGCGCTCGGCACCATGGCCGCGGCACAGGACGATCCCGTGACCGTCGGCTTCGTCTACGTCGGCCCGATCGGCGACGGCGGCTGGACCTACGAGCACGACCGCGCCCGCCTCGCCGTCGAGGAGCATTTCGGCGACGCGGTGGAAACGGTCTACCAGGAAAGCGTGCCCGAAGGCCCCGACGCCGTGCGGGTGATGACCCAGATGGCGCTCAACGGCGCGGACCTGATCTTCACCACCTCCTTCGGCTACATGGACCAGACCATCGAGGTCGCCGAGCAGTTCCCGGACGTGAAGTTCGAGCACGCGACCGGCTACAAGCGCGCCGACAACGTGTCGACCTATTCCGCGCGCTTCTACGAGGGCCGGGCGATCCAGGGCCATATCGCGGGCCAGATCACGGAATCGAACATCATCGGCTACATCGGCTCCTACCCGATCCCCGAGGTGGTCCGCGGCATCAACTCGGCGTGGATCCACGCCCGCGAGGTGAACCCCGACGTCGAGTTCCGCATCGTCTGGGTCTACACCTGGTTCGATCCCGCGAAAGAGGCCGAGGCCGCCCGCGCCCTCATCGACCAGGGCGCAGACGTGATCCTGCAGCACACCGACTCGACCGCGCCCCAGGCCGCGGCGGCCGAGGCGGGCGGTGTCTACACCTTCGGCCAGGCCTCGGACATGGCGGAATTCGCACCGATGCCGCGGGTGTCCTCGATCATCGACGACTGGGCGCCCTACTACATCGACCGCGTGCAGGCCGTGATCGACGGCACCTGGGAATCGACCGACACCTGGGACGGCATCGGCCCCGGCATGGTCGGCATCGGCGAGATCACCGACGCAGTGCCCGAGGAGGTCCGCACCTCGGCGCTCGCCATGAAGGACGCCATCGCCTCGGGCGAATACCACCCCTTCACCGGCCCGCTGAACCGGCAGGACGGCACGCCCTGGCTCGCCGAGGGCGAGATCGCGGACGATGGCACGCTCCTCGGCATGGACTTCTACGTCGAGGGCCTGACGGGCGACATCCCGCAGTAAGCCGCCGCCGGTCGCGCGGACGACCGCTCGAAGGGCAGGCCCCCGGGCCTGCCCTTGCCGTATCCGGCTGCGGGCCGCGCAACCGCCCTTGTTCTCCGGCGGACCATCGGTCAGAGCGACGGCATGGCAGCTCGTCAGGACAGATTCGCGAAACGGACGCGACGCCGGGCGGAGGACGTCCTTCACCGCCTCGCGGTCCGTGTCTACGGCGCCTGGATGGCATTCGCCTGGCGGACGATCCGCTGGGACAGGCAGGGCCTCGCCCCGTGGGAGGAGGCGCTGCGCGGCGGATCCCCCTTCGTCCTGGCGTCCTGGCACGGGCGGCTGTCCATGGTCCCCTATGTGTTCGACTGGCGCCGGTTGCCGTTCACGGTCCTCGCATTCGAGCATCCCGCGGCGCGCCTCGTGTCCCATGGCCTGCCGCGCCTCGGCATCGAGGTGGTCGAGGTCCCGAAGCGCGGCTCGCGGCGGCCCGCGGTAACGGCGGCCATCGCCGCGGTGCGGGCCGGGCGATGCCTCGGCCTCACGCCCGACGGCCCGGCCGGACCCGCCTTCGAGGCAAAGGCCGGGGTCATCGACATCGCCGCGCTGACCGGCGCCCCGGTGGTGCCGATCTCCTTTTCCGCCCGTCCCCGGATCGTGGCGCGAAGCTGGGACAGGTTCGTGCTGCCGCTGCCGTTCGGCCGCGGCACCATCCGGATGGGCGCGGCGATCCCGGTCCCCAAGGGCATGGACCCGGCCACGCGCGAAACGGTCCGCGCCCGGATCGAGGCCGCGCTCGACGCGCTCGACGCGGAATGCGACGCCGCAATGGGCCAGCGCCCGATCCCGCGCAGGCGCCGGGCCCCCGCCTCCGACCAGGAGCTGACCTGACCCCGGGCGGGCATCGGGCCGAGCGGATCACGGGCCTGTGCACGCGCGCCTCGCATCCCCTCTTCCGCCCGGAGCGGGGACGTGGCAGCCTCCGCGCCATGCTGATCCGTCCCTCCTCCGCCGTCCGTCCCGCGATCCCCCCGGCGCCGCTTCGGTCGCCCCGGACCCGCGCCGGGACGCCCGCCCCGCCATGCCGCTGAACCGCCGCGCCTTCCTGGCCGCAAGCGCGGGCAGCCTCGCCCTCGCCGCCTGCGGCTCCCGGACCGCCGCGCCCGCCCGCGGCGCCAGCGCCGCCGCAACGACACCCCGCGCCTTCGCGGGCCGCCCCTCGGGCTGGGGCGACGACAACCCCCACGACTGGATCGGCCGCGATCCCTACGGCTATCCGGTCCACGGCATCAATGTCAGCCGCTGGAACGGGTCCTCGGACTGGCAGACCGCAGCAGGGGCCGGAGTCTCCTTCGCCTTCATCAAGGCCACCGAGGGCGGCGACCTCCTCGACCCGCTCTTCGCCGAGCACTGGAACCGCAGCGCCGCGGCGGGCATCCCCCACGGCGCGTTCCATTTCTGGTATCACTGCCGCGACGGCGAGAGCCAGGCACGCTGGTTCATCCGGAACGTGCCGCGCCAGCCCGGGATGCTGCCCCCGGTGCTCGACATGGAATGGACACCGTTCTCCCCCACCTGCACCCGCCGCGCCCCCGCCGCCGAGATCCGCCGCGAGATGCAGACATGGCTGCGGATCGTGGGCGATCACTACGGCCAGCGTCCGCTGATCTACGTTGTGCCCGACTTCTTCGACGACGTGGGCCTCGCCAGCTTCACCGGCTACGAATGGTGGCTCCGGTCCACCGCCGCGCACCCGTCCGAACGCTATCCCGGCACGCCCTGGCGGGTCTGGCAGTATTCCGGCACCGGCCGGGTGCCGGGCTTCGCGACCCGCACCGATCTCAACACCTTCAACGGATCCCCCCAGACCTTCGCCGAATGGCGCACCGCCCGGAGCGTTGCCTGAGAGACCCTCAGGCGACCGCGGCGCGGAACTCCCGGCGTCTCAGCGACAGGTCATCCGCTTCCGCCCGGCCCCGAGCTCTGGAATCAGGGCGTAAAGCTCCGCCCGGGCCTCGCCGTCCGGCGCCGCGATGGCCTCCGCGCCGGGATGGAGGCTCTCCCCGCCGGAGGGACGCCCGCGCGCCACACGCCGCGCGCGGCCCGCGATCGGACCGCCCCGCGGGACGGCGGGCGGGGCGATCCGGCCCACCGGGCCGGGAGCGCCGTCCCGCCGCCGCCTCAGCCGTCCGCGCGCAACCGCGCGTTCTCCGGATCGTAGGGGCTGTCCCGCTGCACCTCGGCGGACCACAGCCGGTCCAGCATCTTCACCTCGAGCCGCGTGCCCGGCGCGGCCAGATCGGGCCGTACATAGCCCATCCCGATGGACGTGCCGAAGGCCACGGAATACCCGCCCGAGGTCAGCCGCCCGACCCGCTCACCGCCCGCATAGAGCGCCTCCCTTCCCCAGGGATCGGCATCCTCGGGCCCGTCGATCAGCACGGTCACGCAGGTCGACCGGATACCCGTCGCCTCCATCGCCGCCTTTCCGTGGAACTCCTTCGACAGGTCCACGAACCGCGGCAGATCCGCCTCGAGCGGCGTCGCGTCCCGTCCCAGCTCGCTGCCGAAGGCGCGATAGCTCTTCTCCTGCCTCAGCCAGTTCTGCGCCCGCGCGCCGACAAGCCTCAGCCCCTCCGCCTCGCCCGCCTCCATCAGCCGGTCCCAGAGGTGGTTCTGCATCTCGATCGGATGATGCAGCTCCCAGCCGAGCTCGCCCGTATAGGCCACCCGGATCGCCGTCACCGGCACCATGCCCAGCTCGATGTTGCGCGCCGAAAGCCACGGGAACCGCTTGTTCGACAGCGCCGTCCCCGGGTCCGCATCGCGGATCAGCCGGCCCAGGACCGCCCGCGACCGCGGCCCGGCGATGGCGAAGACCCCGTATTGCGTGGTGACATCGGAGACCATCACCCCCGGGTTGCCCGCGGCGACCCAGTCCTCCGCGGCCCGGATCAGGGCATCGCCGTCATAGGCCGCCCAGGCCCCGGCGGAGACGAGGTAATAGCTCTGCTCCCCGGTCCGCAGAACCGTGTATTCCGTCCGCACCGTGCCATGGGAGGTCAGCGCGTAGGTCAGGCTGATCCGTCCCACCTTGGGCAGGCGGTTGCAGGTGAACCGGTCGAGGAAGTCCGTGGCGCCGGGCCCCTTCACCACATGCTTGGCAAAGGCGGTGGCGTCGATCAGCCCCACCCCCTCGCGGATCGCCCTCGCCTCCTCGACCGCATGGGGCCACCAGCCGCCCCTCCGGAACGAGCGCGCGTCGTGATCGAACCCCTCGGGCGCATCCACCGGGCCATAGTAGTTCGGCCGCTCCCATCCGTTCACCTGTCCGAACTGCGCGCCCCGCGCCTTCTGCCGGTCGTAGGCCGGCGAGGTGCGCAGGGGCCGGCAGGCCGGCCGCTCCTCGTCGGGATGGTGCAGGATGTAGACGTGTTCGTAGGCCTCCTCGTTCTTGCGGGCGGCATACTCGGTCGTCATCCACGGCCCGTAGCGCCGCGGATCGAGCGAGGCCATGTCGATCTCGGCCTCGCCCTCGACGATGAGATCGGCGAGGTACTTCCCCGCGCCCCCCGCCGCCGTGATCCCGAAGGAAAACCCCTCGGCGAGCCACATGTTGCGCAGCCCCGGCGCGGGGCCGAGCAGCGGGTTGCCGTCGGGCGTGTAGCAGATCGGCCCGTTGTAATCGTCCTTCAGCCCCACCTCCTCCGAGGACGGGATCCGGTGGATCATCGACATGTACTCCGCCTCGATCCGCTCGAGATCGAGCGGAAAGAGATCGGCGCGGAAACTCTCGGGCACATCGTAGAGGAACCGCGCCGGCGCGCCCCTCTCGTAGGGGCCGAGGATCCAGCCGCCCCGTTCCTCCCGGACATACCACTTGGCGTCCGCATCCCGCAGCACCGGGTGCTGCTCGTTGGTCTTCCGCCACTCCACCAGCGCCGGGTCCGGCTCGGTGACGATGAACTGGTGCTCCACCGGGATCGCCGGGATCCTGATCCCCAGAAGCCGCGCCGTGCGCTGGGCATGGTTGCCCGTGGCCGTCACCACATGCTCGGCCTCGATCACCACCCGCTCGTCCGAGGGCACGAGATTGCCGCCCTTCTCCACCATCTTCGTCGCGGTCACCCGCCAGGCGGCACCCGTCCACTCGTAGCCGTCCACCTGCCACTTGCGCTCGATCGCGACACCCCTCTGCCGGGCGCCGCGCGCCATGGCCATGGTGACATCGGCCGGGTTTATGTAGCCGTCCGTCGGATGATGGAGCGCGCCGACGAGATCGTCCGTGCGCACCAGCGGCCAGCGCGCGCCGATCTCCTTCGGCGTCAGCCACTCGTAGGGCACGCCGCAGGTCTCGGCGGTCGTGGCATAGAGCATGTATTCGTCCATGCGCTCGCGGGTCTGCGCCATGCGCAGGTTGCCCACGACGAAGAAGCCCGGGTTCAGCCCGGTCTCCTCCTCGAGCCCCTTGTAGAAGCGGATCGAGTAGTCGTGGATATGGGTCGTCGCATAGGACATGTTGAAATAGGGCAGGAGCCCCGCCGCATGCCAGGTCGAGCCCGAGGTCAGCTCGTCCCGTTCCAGCAGCATCACGTCGGACCAGCCCGCGCGGGCGAGGTGATAGGCGATCGAGGTGCCGACGGCACCCCCACCGACGACGAGGGCACGGACCTGGGTCTTCATCTCGCGGGCAGCTCCCAAAGCGGACAGTTGCCCCTCCATCGCAGGGATCGCTCCGCCCCCCTCCGGTGCATTCGACCGAACGCCGCCCGAAAGCGACACGCCTCCGCCCCGCACCAGCGCCCCGCCCCCCGCATTTTCTGGCCGGAAGTATCCTGGGGGGGACCGGCGAAAGCCCCCGGCTTTCGCCGGTGGGGGGCAAGGCCCCCCTCCTGCCCTGCGCCGCCAAAGGCGGCGGAGGGCGCAACCGGCGCGGCCGCAGGCCGCACCGCAAACCGGTCCCTGCCACGAAAAAGGGCGGCCCGAAGACCGCCCCCTCCCATGATCCGATGACAGACCTCAGCGCTTCGAGAACTGGAAGCTCTTCCGGGCCTTCGCGCGGCCGTACTTCTTGCGCTCCACCACGCGGCTGTCGCGGGTCAGGAAGCCCGCGGCCTTCAGCGGCGCGCGCAGGGACGGATCGTAGAGCTGCAGCGCCTTCGAGATGCCGTGCTTCACGGCGCCCGCCTGGCCCGACAGACCGCCGCCCTTGACCGTGGCCATGACGTCGAACTGCCCGTCGACACCGGCGACGGTGAAGGGCTGGCGCAGGATCATCTGAAGCACCGGCCGGGCGAAATAGGCATTGAGCTCGCGGCCGTTGACGGTGACCTTGCCCGATCCCGGCTTGATCCAGACGCGGGCGACCGCGTCCTTGCGCTTGCCGGTGGCATAGGAGCGGCCCAGCGCGTCGCGCACGGGCTCGCGGGGGGCGTCGGGCTGGGGCGCGAGATCGCCGGAAACGGCGCGGTCCAGCTCGCCCAGGGAAGTGACTTGCTCGGCCATTATTTCGCGGTCCTCGTGTTCTTGGAATTCATGGACTTCACGTCCAGAACCTCGGGCTTCTGGGCGTCCATGCCATGCTCGGCGCCGGCGAAGACGCGCAGGTGGGTCATCTGCTTGCGCGACAGGCGGTTGGACGGCAGCATCCGCTTCACGGCCTGCATCACGACCCGCTCGGGATAGGCGCCCTCGAGGATCTGGCCCGTGGTGCGCGACTTGATGCCGCCCGGGTAGCCCGTGTGCCAGTAGTTGGGCTTGTCGCGCTTGTTGCCCGTCAGCTGCACCTTGTCGGCGTTGATGACGATCACGTTGTCGCCCATGTCCATGTGCGGCGTGAAGGTGGGCTTGTGCTTGCCCCGAAGGCGCATGGCGATGATCGAGGCAAGACGGCCGAGAACGACGCCCTCGGCGTCGATCACGATCCATTTCTTGTCGATATCCGCCGGTGTCGCGGAGAAGGTTTTCATCATTCGGTTCCTGATACGGCGACCGCGCGCCCCTCAGGGGACGCGCGGCATGGAGACGATGGCGGGGTTATAGCGATGCGTCCGTCCGCGTCAAGCGCACATGCGCCGAGTTTCAACAGCCTTTTCAGCGACTTGCAATAACGGTATCAATTTACCCCATCCGCCCGCCGTCACCGCAGCGCCTGGTCCTCCTCCGGCCGCCAGATCAGCGACTGCACCGTGTAGACGAGAATCGCCGCGCCCACGGCACCCATCGCCGCCACGCCGAGCAGCACCAGAAGGTCCACCGGCCCGCCAAGGTCGCGGAAGCCCGAATTCGTCACCTGCTGCACGAAGAGAACCGCCGCGATGGCGCCCGGGATCATGGCGATCTGCGCCACGAGGTACTTGCGCCAGCTCACCCTCCGGTCCCGGATCAGGACGTAGAGATAGCCCGCCGTGATCGCGACCGCCGCCGCGACCATCACCCAGAACAGCGCGCGCCCGAAGATCTCCTCGAAGACCGCGATCATCGTGCCCAGTGTCAGTTCTTCCATGGTCAGATCCTCCTCTCAGGCCCGGCCGCGCAGCATGGCGTTGTAGGTGGCCTTCAGCGCCACCTCCTTCATCAGCCAGCTGATCCACAGCTCCTCCAGCGGCGCGATCACGCCCGGGAAGCTCGGCACGAGGTTGTTGTGATAGTCGAACTCGATCAGCATCGCCCGGCCCACCCGCGTGATCAGCGGGCAGGAGGTGTAGCCGTCGTAGGTCTCCGTCGCCTCGGTCCCCGCGATGGCCGAGACGATGCCGTCTTCCACCACCGGCACCTGCCATTTCGCGCTCGCCGCGGTCTTGCCCTTCGGCACGCCCGCGATGTCGCCCGCGGCCCAGACCTCGGGATAGCGCACATGCCGCAGCGTGGCGCGGTCGACCTCGAGCCAGCCGTCGGCCGACCAGGGCCCCTCCTGCCAGCCGAGCGGCGAGTTGTTCCGAACCGCCTCCGGCGCCCGCATCGGCGGGATGACGTTGGTGAAATCGAACTCCAGTGTCTCCTCGCCGCCCGGCGTGTCGAAGGTCAGCGTCTTCGCGCCCGGGTCGATGGCCTTCAGCACATGGTCGTGCACCACGCCGATCTCCTGCCGCTCGAACAGCATCCGCAGCTTCTCGTTCACGATGGGCACGCCGAAGAGGCTCTGGTTGTTCGCCGCATAGATGAACTCGCTGCGCCCCCGCGTGCCCTTCCGGCGGGCATAATCGTCGGTCAGGAAGGCGTATTTCAGCGGCGCCCCCGCGCATTTCATCTCCGTCGCAGGGCGCAGGAACACGGCCCGCCCGCCGGTCTCGGTGAAGCGGTCCATCTCGGCCCAGGTCTTCGCGGCATGTTCGGGGCTCGCATAGACCGCGCCGATGCCGTTGCCCTGCCCCACGAGGTCGAGCGAAAATCCCTCGATCGCGCCCCAGTCGAGCACCAGCCCCGTCGCCACGACGAGATAGTCGTAGCCCACGGAGACCCCGCTCTCGGTGGTGACGGTCTTCGCCTCCGGATCGATCTCCGCCACCGCCTCGGCCAGCAGGGTCGCGCCCCGCGGCAGCCAGTCCGTCGTGCGGCTCACGGAATAGGAGGCGGGCTTGAGCCCGGCCGCGATCAGCGTGAAGCCGGGCTGGTACCAGTGCTCCACCCGCGGGTCGATCACCGTGATCACCGCCCCGTCCAGCCTTTCGGACAGCCGGTTCGCCAAGGCGGCCCCCGCGGCCCCCGCACCGAGAATCACGATCCTCGCGCTCGTCTCAATCCTCTGCGCACGCGCCTCCCCCCCTGCGGCCCCCGCCAGAGCGGCGCCGGCCATCAGCGTGGCAAGCGCCTGTCGTCTGTTCAGGCTCATCTCGTCCTCCCGATCCAATGTATGCCATTGTCTACATATTTTCGGAAGGTCAGGACTTGATCCAGATCAAGTTGCCCCGGCGCGCCGGGGCGGAATCGCATAGGTCATCGAGGCCCGCGCCACGGGTGCCGGCTCGTCCCCCGACATCAGGAACACATCCCCCACGGCAAGGCTCCGGCCCAGCTTCAAGAGCCGCGCCTCGGCCCGCAACGCCATGCCCGCGGGGGGTTTTCTCATGAAATCAATGCTGCAGCCGGTGGTCACCGCCAGCGCCTCGGGTCCCAGGGCCGACAGGACCGCGGCGTAAAAGGCCACATCCGCCAGCGCGAACATCGCCGGACCAGACACCGTGCCCCCGGGCCGCAGGTGCTCCTCGGCGACATCGAGCCGCAGCACCGCCGTTCCCGGCCCGGCTTCGAGCACGGTGAACTGCCTGGCGGCCTGCGGAAACTCCGCCGCCAGAAAGGCCGTCAGCGCCTCGCGGTCCATCCGGCACTCCATCAGAGCACCGCCTCGATCAGCCGCGGCCCCTGAACGGCCAGCGCCCCCGCCAGCGCCGCCTCCAGCGCCTCGCCCGTCTCCACGCGCAGGGCCTCCACGCCGTGACCCCGGGCAAGCGCCACGAAATCGAGCTCCGGGTCCGCGACGTCCATCATCGCCCGCGCGTTGCGCCCGATCCCGGTCTTGCCCATGGCCTCCATCTCCAGTTGCAGGATGCGGTAGCCGCGATTGGCGAGGATCACGACCGTCACGTCCAGACGCTCCCGCGCCATGGTCCAGAGACACTGGATCGTGTACATGGCCGATCCGTCGCCCACGACCGCCACCACCCGCCGCCCGGGGCAGGCCACCGCCGCCCCCACCGCCACGGGCAGGCCGTCTCCGATGGCGCCTCCCGTGAGGTCGAGCCGGTCATGTGGCGCGGCGCCCTCCACGGCGGCCAGGATCGGCGCCGAGAGCGAGATCGCCTCGTTCACGAAGATCGCCTCCTCCGGCAAGGCGCGCGCGACCGCCGCGCCGACCGCCTCCGCCGTCAGCGCGCCCCTCGGCGCCTCGGGCCTGCGCGCAAGCACCCGCGGCGGCTCCTCCTGCCCGGTCACGCCCACGGCCTCGGCCAGCGCGGCCAGCCAGACTTCCGCCGCGCCGCCCCAGGGGCAAAGCTCCGTCACCCGCGTGGCGGCCGGCAGCGGGGTCGAGGGCAGATCCGGATAGGCGAAGAAGTTCACCGGATGCCGCGCCCCCAGAAGCACCAGCTCCGCCACGTCCTCGAGCGCCTCCCGCGCGCCCGCATGACGGTAGGCCAGCGTCTCGATCGCCACCGCCCCCGCCCCGCGCCGGATGCGCGCGCAGAAATGCGGCGCCATCAGACGGCAGCCCGTCCGCGCCGCGATCCGCCCCGCCGTCTCTGCGGCCTCCCCCCAGAGCATCCGCCCGTCGAGCATCAGCGCCGCCCCCGGCCGCGCCAGAAGCTCCGCCGCCGCCGCCGCCCGCGCGCGATCCGCGGGCTCCTCCTCCGGGGGCGCCAGGCCCTCCGCGGGCGCATCCCCCTCCGACCAGGCCGCATCCGCCGGCAGCACCAGCGTCGCGATCCGCCCCGGCGCAGCGGCCCTCACGGCCGCCGCCCCGTCCGTGCCCACGGTACCCCGCGCCGCGACCCGCACCCAGTGCGACACCGACCGCGCGACACCTTCCAGATCCGCCTTCAGCGGCGCGTCATACGCCAGATGCCGCCGCGCATGATCCCCCACCACGGCCACCAGCCCCACCCCGGCCTTTCTCGCATTGTGCAGGTTCGCCCAGCCGTTCCCGAAGCCCGGCCCCAGATGCAGGAGCACCGCCCCCACGCCCCCCGTCATCCGCGCGTGGCCGTCCGCCGCGCCCGTCGCGCCCCCCTCGAACAGCGCGAGAACACAGCGCATGTCCGGATGATCGTCGAGCGCCGCCACGAGGTGCATCTCCGACGTCCCGGGGTTGGCAAAGACCGTGTCCACCCCCGCCCCGAGAAAGGTCCTCACCAGCGCCGTCGCTCCGTCCATCCCGTCTCTCCCTCGTTGCGCGCCCGGACAATGGTCCGAACCGCGCAGCATGGCCAGCCTGCCCTCGCAGTCCCGGCGATTGCTCCCCTGCCCCCCGCACGCTATCCCCGCGCACAGACCGCAAGACCCGAGGCCCTCCGTGCAGATCTGCCGCGACCTCCCCGACCTTCGCGCCGCCCACGCCCGCTTCCGCGCGGCGGACGAACGGGTCGGCCTCGTGCCCACCATGGGCGCGCTGCACGAGGGGCACATGGCCCTCGTCCGCGCCGCCCGGGCAGGCTCGGACCGCGTGATCGCCACGATCTTCGTCAACCCCTCGCAATTCGGCGAGGCGTCGGACCTTGCCGCCTACCCCCGCACCGAAAGCGCCGACATCGCGATGCTCGAGGCCGCCGGCGTCGATGCCGTCCTGATCCCCGACGCCTCCGACATCTACCCCCCCGGCGACGAGACCATAGTCGAGACCACGCGCCTTGCGGGCATGCTCCACGGCGCCGTCCGTCCCGGCCATTTCCGCGGCGTGACCACCGTCGTGGCCCGGCTCTTCAACATCTGCCAGCCCGACGCGGCCTGGTTCGGCGAGAAGGACTACCAGCAGCTCGCCGTGATCCGCCGCATGACCCGCGACCTGCACTTTCCCGTGGCAATCCACGGCGTGCCCACCGTCCGCGCGCCCGACGGCCTCGCCCTCTCCTCCCGCAACGCCCGGCTCACGCCCGAGGACCGGGCCGCCGCGCCCGTCCTGAAACGCGCGCTCGACGCAGGGGCCGCCATCGCCCTTCCCGGCGTGGCCATCGCCGACATCGCGCAGACGATCCGCGAGACCGTGGCGGCCGAACCCCGCGCCCGCCTCGAGGGCCTCGACATCGTGAACCCGGGCAGCTTCCTTCCGGCCACAGGCCCCCTGACACAGCCCATCGGCATCATGCTCTCCGCCCGCTTCGGGCAGGGGGACAGCGCCGTCCTTCTCATCGACCAGACGGAGATCACGCCTTGAGCCAGGAAACCCGCATCCGCCGCACCACCGTCCCCCAGATCGCGGCCCGCAAGGGCGGCGAGCCCATCGTCTCGCTCACCTCCTACCACGCCCATACCGCCGCCATCGTGGACCGCCACGCGGATTTCATCCTCGTGGGCGACAGCCTCGGCATGGTGATGCACGGGATGGAAACCACCGTGGGCGTGCCGCTCGAGCTGATGATCATGCATGGCCGCGCCGTCGTGCGCGGCACGAAGAAGGCGCTGATCGTCGTGGACATGCCCTTCGGCACCTACGAGGAAAGCCCCAACATGGCCTTCCGCAACGCCGCGAAGGTCATGAAGGAGACCGGCTGCGGCGCGGTGAAGCTCGAGGGCGGGGCGCGCATGGCCGAGACGATCCGCTTCCTCACCGAACGCGGCATCCCGGTGATGGCCCATACCGGCCTCACCCCGCAAAGCTCCCACGTCATGGGCGGCTTCAAGACCCAGGGCCGCAACGAGGAAACATGGGCCAGCCACATCGACGACGCCCGCGCCGTGGCCGAGGCCGGCGCCTTCGCCGTGGTGCTCGAAGGCATGGTGGAGCCGCTCGCCGCGAAGATCACGAAGGACATCGCGATCCCCACCATCGGCATCGGCGCGAGCGTGGAGTGCGACGGGCAGATCCTCGTGCTCGAGGACATGCTGGGCCTCAACCCCTGGACGCCGAAGTTCGTGAAGGTCTACGGCCAGCTCGGCCCGATGATCGAACAGGCGGTCGAGGCCTACGCGGCGGATGTCCGCACCCGCGCCTTCCCCACCGAGGACGAGGTCTACCGCTGACGGCTGCCCCTGAGGCAACCTTGCACCAGTCCCGCCGCGCGGGACTTCAACCCTTTGCGGCACAGTCCTTTTTCTGCTAGCCTTCCTTCATCGACCCCGGCCAACCGGGGCACATACGAGGATGAGCAGCATGTCCCGCCCGATCGTCGCCGCCCTGTGCGGCCTCCTGTTCCTGGCCGCCTGTGCCACATCTGGGGATGTCATCTCCAGTCGCAACCACATCTCGCCGGTCTTCGTGCCGGCGCTGGAAACCGGCGGCCCCCGCTGAGGGGCTGACCGGCGCGACCCGGGCCGCCGTCCCCGGCGGCGCACACCCTCCCTGCGCCCGCGTCCCGTCGGGTTTCGCTGGACGCCGGCCCGCGCGCGGCTAGGCTCCGCCGCGCAAAGAGGGAGGGACAGACCATGGCGCGCACCGTCATCATCAGCGAGACCGGCGGACCCGAGGTGCTCACACTCACCGACCGAGAGGTCGGAGAGCCGGGACCGGGCCAGATCCGCATCCGTCACCACGCGGTCGGGCTCAACTTCATCGACGTCTACCAGCGCACCGGGCTCTACAAGCTCGACCTGCCCGTGCCCCTCGGCATGGAGGCCGCGGGCGTGGTGGAGGCCGTGGGCGAGGGCGTCACGCACCTGAAGCCGGGCGACCGCGCCGCCTATGCCGCCGTGCCCCCCGGCGCCTATTCCGAGGCGCGGGTCATGCCCGCGGCCCAGGTCTGCCCGCTCCCGGACGGGATCTCCTTCGAGCAGGCCGCCGCGATCATGCTCAAGGGCCTGACGGTGCATTACCTCTTCCGCCGGATCGTGCCGCTTTCGGCGGGCGACACCGTGCTCTTTCACGCCGCCGCCGGGGGCGTGGGGCTGATCGCCTGCCAATGGGCGAAATCCGACGGCATCACCCTGATCGCCACCGCGGGCTCGGATGACAAATGCGCTCTCGCGGCCGAGCACGGCGCGCCCCACACGATCAACTACCGCACAGAGGATTTCGTCGCCCGGGTGAAGGAGCTGACCCAGGGCCGCGGCGTCGACGCGGTGATGGACGGCGTGGGCAAGGACACGTTCGAGGGCTCGCTCCAGTGCCTGCGGCCCGTGGGCTGCATGATCTCCTTCGGCAATGCCTCGGGCCCGGTGCCGCCCTTCGACATCTCCCGTCTGGCCGCCATGGGCTCGCTCCTCCTGACCCGGCAGACGATCTTCAGCCACATCTCCGACTATGCGACCTGCCAGAAGATGGCCGCCGACCTCTTCGACAAGGTCCTCACCGGCGCCGTCGTCCCCCGGATCGGCCAGACCTTCCCCCTCGAGGAGATCGCCGAGGCCCACCGCGCCCTCGAGGGCCGCCGGACCACCGGCGCCACGATCCTCACGCTCTGAGCCGGGGCCCTCCGGGGGTGCGCCGTCACCGCGCGCCCCCCGATACCGCGGCCCACTGCGGGTGCGCTCCGCGCACCTGCCCCTGCCACCCCACCCCGTAGGGTGCGCTTTGAACGCGCACCGTCCCCCGCCACACCACCCCGCAGGGTGCCGCCTTCAAAGCGCACCGTCCCCCGCCCGTCGGGTGCGCTCCGCGCACCTCCCCCATCGCCCCTGCCGCGACCGTCACAGATCGAGCGCCCCCTGAGCGCCCCGGTCCTCCTCCCGCGCGGCCTTGCGGAAGGCGTCGTCGCGGCGGGCGGGCAGGCGCACGGCGCGGTCGCGCAAGGACAGCGCCTCCTCGACGCTGACGACCTGCAGCCGGGGAACCGGGGCAAAGCCCTCCATCTCGAACTGGCCCGCCGCCGCGGCCTCGGCCAGCATGGTCCGTTTCGGCTCGGTCAGGGTCAGAAAGATGCCGATCTCCGCCCCCTCCCTCTCGATCACGCCGCGCAGGTCGCGGATCATGGCGACGGAGACATTGTCGCCCGCCTTGACCGAGACGATGGCCCGCCCGGTCTTGCCGAAGAAGATATTGCCGTCGATGCCCCGGTCCGCGCCCTTTTTCGACAGGTTGCCGGGCTGGGCGGCGATGAGGGAGAGCGCCCATTTCTCGAACTCGAAATAATACTTGCCGTCCTCGCGCCCGCGCCGGGCGAGGTCGCGCGCGCCGGAAATATCCTGCGGCACGCCATGGGTGGTAAAGGCGACGGCGGGAAAGGCATCGCGCAGCCGTTTCTCGATCAGGCCGATGGCAAGGTGGGTGACGTCGATCCCGATCCATGTGCGCCCCAGCTTCTCGGCGGCATGGACGGTGGTGCCGCAGCCGCAGAACGGGTCCAGCACCACGTCGCCGGGATTGGAGGAGGCGGAGACGATGCGTTCGAGCAGGGCGACGGGTTTCTGCGTGGGATAGCCGAGGCGTTCTTCGCTTATGTTCGCAACACGAGCTATATCGTCCCAAACACTATCACTAACTTTCCCCGGCAAGTCGTCAAGATAGTAGACAAGCCCATCCATCCGGGGGCTTCCATCCTTTCTCTTTAGGATACGCCCTTCTGACCACCATTCTTCCAATTGCTCATAGGAGGCGCCCCAAGCCCTGTTGTCTGGCGGCGTTGTTCCGCGCCAGGTAAACTTCCGTGAAGCCGACGTAGATACAACGGTCATATTCTCAGCCTTGTAGAGTCTGCCGTTGCTATCTTTCTTGAACCTCGACAGCTGTGCCTCACTGTATGGTCCATATTGCGGATTATATGTGAACTTCAGCCCCTTTCGATAGTAGAGAATTATATCGTGGGAACTATGGAAGTTCTTAGCCTTGAAGTTATGAGAATTGGTCCTCCGCCAAACAATCTCTTGGGAGAAATGCTTTGCCCCAAACACCGCATCCAGCAAGATCTTCAGGTAATGGCTCGCCGTCGGATCGCAGTGCAGATAGAGCGACCCCGTGGGCTTCAGCACCCGGTGCAATTCCAGCAGCCGCACCGCCATCATGGCCAGATAGGCCATCATGTCGTTCTCCCCGAGGAACTGCCGCATCGCCGTCAGCATCGTCGCCGCCGCGGCGTTGTTGCTGCGCCGCACCTCCTGAAACGCCTCTTCCGCGCTGTCCGACCAGTGCCAGGTGTCGTCGAACGCCTCGATCTGCGCCGTGCTCTCGTTCCCCTTCGGCCCCCGGAACAGCACGTTGTAACTGGCGTTCGAGTTGAACGGCGGGTCGAGATAGATCAGATCGACGCTCTCATCCGCGATGCTCTCCCGCAGCACCGTCAGGTTGTCGCCGTAATAGAGGTGATTCATGCCCGTGCCCCCGATCCGCCCCAGTCTGCCCCGGGGATGCTTTCGGAAAGGCTAACCCGGCCCGCACGCCGGGGAAACCCCGTCGCGGCTTCGCCCGCAACGAGGCGCATTCGCCGTTTTCAGTTTTCTTTTCATATACTTGACCCCCCGTTTCATCGTGTAACGCCCCGCCCCGCCCCCTTCCCAACCCGCCCCGAACCCGCTACAGCACCGCGATGCAGAATCCGCCCGATCTCCGCCCCGATCTCGCGCCGAAGCTCCGGCTGGCGGACCCGGCCCGCCCCGGCCAGCCCACCATCGGCATGGTCTCCCTCGGCTGCCCCAAGGCGCTGGTGGACAGCGAGCGCATCCTCACCCGCCTGCGCGCCGAAGGCTACGCCATCTCCGCCGACTACGCGGGCGCCGAGGCCGTCATCGTCAACACCTGCGGCTTTCTCGACAGCGCCAAGGCCGAAAGCCTCGAGGCCATCGGCGAGGCCCTGCGCGAGAACGGCCGCGTGATCGTCACCGGCTGCCTCGGCGCCGAGCCCGACTACATCACCGGCGCCCATCCCCGCGTCCTCGCCGTCACCGGCCCGCATCAATACGAGCAGGTCCTCGACGCCGTCCACGCCGCCGTCCCGCCGCAGCCCGACCCCTTCGTCGATCTTCTGCCCGCGAGCGGCGTCACCCTCACGCCGCGGCACTACAGCTACCTCAAGATCGCCGAGGGCTGTAACCACCGCTGCAAGTTCTGCATCATCCCCGACATGCGCGGCCGGCTCACCAGCCGCCCCGCCCATGCCGTGATCCGCGAGGCCGAACGGCTGGTGGAGGCCGGGGTTAAGGAACTCCTGGTGATCTCCCAGGACACCTCCGCCTACGGCGCCGACATCGCCCATGCCGAGGAGCGCGGCCACCGCGCCCATATCGAGGACCTCGCCCGCGACCTCGGCTCCCTCGGCGCCTGGGTGCGGCTCCACTACGTCTACCCCTATCCCCGGGTGCGCAACCTGATCCCCCTGATGGCCGAGGGGCTGGTGCTGCCCTACCTCGACATCCCGTTCCAGCACGCCCATCCCGACACGCTCAAGCGCATGGCCCGTCCCTCGGCCCAGACGAAGACGCTGGAGGAGATCGCCGCCTGGCGCGCGGTCTGCCCCGACATCGCCCTGCGCTCCACCTTCATCGTGGGCTATCCCGGCGAGACCGAGGCCGAGTTCGCCTACCTTCTCGACTGGCTCGAGGAGGCGCAGCTCGACCGGGTGGGGTGCTTTCAGTACGAGAACGTGGCGGGCGCCCGCTCGAACGCGCTGCCGGACCATGTGCCGGACGAGATCAAGCAGGACCGCTGGGACCGCTTCATGGCGAAGGCGCAAGCCATCTCGGAGGCAAGGCTCGCCGCGAAGGTGGGGAGCCTTCAGCAGGTCATCGTCGACGAGATCGACGAGGGCGGCATCGCCACCTGCCGCACGACGGCCGACGCGCCCGAGATCGACGGCAACCTCTTCATCGACGAGGACACGGGCGGGCTCTCTCCCGGCGATATCGTCACGGTGGAGGTGGACGAGGCGGGCGAGTACGACCTCTGGGGCCGCCTCGCCCCCTGAGCCTCAGGCCGCCGCCGGCCGGAACTCCAGCGCCACGCCGTTGAGACAGTGCCGCTTGCCCGTGGGCGGGGGACCGTCGTCGAAGATATGCCCGAGGTGCCCGCCGCAATTCGAGCAATGCACCTCGGTGCGGGGATAGATCAGCTTGTAATCCGTGGAGGTCCCGATCGCCTCCTCGCTCAGCGGCGCCCAGAAGCTCGGCCAGCCGGTGCCGCTGTCGTACTTGGCCTCCGAGGAATAGACCTCCTGACCGCATCCGGCGCAGGCATAGAGGCCCTCGCGGGTCTCGGCGTCGAGGGGGCTCGAATAGGGCCTTTCGGTGCCATGGTCCCGAAGCACGCGGAATTCCTCCTCGGTCAGGCGCGTGCGCCATTCCGCTTCGGTCAGGCTCAGGGGAAAATCGCCGGGCGCGGCCTCGGCGCGGCCGGCACGCCAGGCGAGGCCGCCGGTCGCTGCGACAAGGGCCGCGGCCGCGCCGGCGGTCAGGAAGGTTCTGCGTCGGGGCATCTTCGCCTCCTTTCGATCATCTGCTGCAAGGAACGTATGGACCCCGCCCGGAAGTTTCAGCGCACGAACCGGTCGCGGTTGTGTGACCGCCCCTGGGCCACGGGCGGCCACGCCGGTCCGGACAGGCTCCGAGAGGCTCGCATCGGCCCGGGAGCCAGTGCCGCCGCGCAGCTCGGTCCCGCGCTGCTGCACGGCGGCGTGGACAGGTTCGCCCCGCTCCCCCGTGACCCCGTTGTGTGCGGCATCCTCCGTTCCGACCGCGAGCGCGAAGCCGGGGAGACCCACGGCCAGAATCGCGGGAGGGCTGGTGGGCCGGCGCCTGCCGCCTCTCCGTTGACTGACCGCCCCGGGAGATAGCGTCGCCCATGACGGGGACATCACGGGGTCGTGACGCCGGCGCCGGGGCGACGGGAGCGGGTGACGGGCTAGCTCTCGGTCATGACGCAGGAAACCAAAGTGCTCTACAACGGCCACTGCCCGGTCTGCTCCTTTGAGATCGGGCATTACCGGACCTATGCGAACTCCCGTGACCTGCCGATCCGGTTCCACGACCTCAATGGTCCCGATCTCGCGCAGTGGGGCCTCGACGCGGACACCGCCGCGCGCCGGCTCTACGTGCTTCACGAGGGCGAAGTGACCTCGGGCGTGGACGCTTTCCTGGTGCTCTGGCGGCAGATGCCGCGCTGGCGCTGGCTGGCGCGGGTTGTCGGGCTTCCGGGTGTCCGCCAGACGGCGTCGTTCGGCTACGACCGCCTCCTCGCACCCGCGATCTATCGCTGGCACCTGCGGCGCATGGCCCGCCGGGATCAGTCGCCGGAAAGCTCCGCCAGCCGGTCGGAGTTGCGGCAGTAGGAGGGCGCCGCCTCGGCGGTCTCGGTCCGGTCCAGCCAGTCACGGCAGGCTCCGGGCTGGCTGCATCCCCTGCAGCGGGTGATCATCCCGGCCCATTCGCCGGGGCCGAGCTCGCCGCTGGCAAAGGCCCCGGGCAGATCCGCGCCAAGCCGGTGGGCCATGCCCTGCACAAGCCAGAAATGGGCCCTCGCATCGCCTAGTGTCTTCATCTGCCGTCACCTCCGATGGGTCGGGGAGAGCATAGAGCCGATCACATCCGCGCGATTTGAGCAGGATCAAGCCGGGACGCGGCGTTGAGGTGTCATTCCCGCCTCCGAAGGATATGCTCGACCCATGGACAACCGGAATTACGAGAACGGCTACGACAGCGCCTATCCCGTCTATTCCCGCCCGGAGAAGGTGGCGGACGGGGTGATGCACCTTGTGGGAACGGGCTTCGCCATCACCGGCGCGGTCCTGCTGATCGTGCTCGCCTCCGGTGCGCGGCCGCCCGGCATGGTCGCCGCGGTCTCGGTCTACGGCGCCGCCATGACCCTCAGCTTCGTGATCTCCGCCTGCTATCACATGACCCCATGGGAACGCCTGCGCCCCGGCTTGCGGCGGCTCGACCATGCGGCGATCTTTCTCAAGATCGCCGGGACCTACACGCCGCTCGTGGCCCTGATCGGCTCTACCTTCGCCTGGGCGGTTCTCGGGATCGTCTGGACGCTGGCCGCCGCGGGGGCGCTGATCAAGCTCTTCATCGCCCGCGCGCCGGGACGCCTCAACACCGTCCTCTATCTCGTTCTCGGCTGGTCGAGCCTTGCCCTGATCTGGCCGCTGGCGCAGGAGCTTCCCGCGGGCGGCACCACGCTCGTCTTTGCCGGCGGGCTGCTCTACACGGCCGGAACGGTGTTCCTGCACTGGGAGAACCTGCGCTATCAGAACGCAGTCTGGCACGGCTTCGTGCTCGCCGCCTCGGCCTGCTTCTTCGCGGCGATCACATGGGGCGTGGCGGTCCAGGCGGTCTGAGGGCTCAGCCGCCGGCCTGCAGCGCCGCGACCGTCTGCCGGACCGCCTCCAGCCTCTGGGCGTTCGGCGGATGGGTCGACAGGAAGGCATCGCCCGGGTCGGGAATGCGGAAGAAGAACTCCGCCCCCCGCAGCGGATCATAGCCCGCACGCGCGGTGATGATCGCGCCCAGCCGGTCCGCCTCGAGCTCGAACTCCCGCGAATAGCTCCGCGCGCCCACGACCGCCCCGATCTCCTGCGCCCGCGCCACTTCGGCCGCGGTCCGCGCGCCGAGCGCCCCGGCAAGCTGGCCGAAGACGACCGCCCCCGCCGAGGCGTTCTCGCGCTGGCGGTCCAGATGGCCCGCGATGTGATGGGCCGCCTCGTGGGACAGCACGAACGCGAGCTCGTCGGCGTTGCGCGCATCGGCGATCAACCCGAGGGTGAAGGCCACGATGGGCTGCCCCCTCTCGTTCACCGTCTGGAAGGCATTGGCCGGGATCCCGGGCCTGTCGTCGACGAGGATCAGGAAATCGCAGTCGAGCTGCGGCGCCCGCGCGCGGCATTCGGCCTCGGCCACGGGCTCCACGCGCTCCACCACCTGCACGAAGGTCATGGCGGCCCGCCGGGCCTCCAGCGCGACGGCGGCGTCGCGCACCGGTGCGGGCGCCTTCTCGGGGACCGGAATGCGCGTCTCCGGCACCGGCAACGGTTGCCCGGCACAGCCTGCCAGACCGAGCAGGGCGGCGCCCGCAACGGCGCCAAGGAAGAGACGAAGAGGCATCTGCCTGACCTCGATCACGGGAAACGAACTCTGTCCCAGAGCTCTAGCACGAAGCCTCCCCGCGGCCACGGGGTCTCGGACCCGCCTCACGCAATCGGCAAGTCCGCGACCCCTTCCGGCCCGGGACCGGCCCCGCTAGTCTGACGCCATGTTCACCATCGAGCACGATTTCGACGCGACCACGGTGACCCTCGTGGACGAGGGAGAGACGCCCCTCAAGGAAGACGTGATCGTCCATGCCTTCGAGGATTGCGTGACGCTCACCCAGTACGACTCCCGCCTCGACCGGGACGTGACGGTCACCCTCTCCATGGCGCAGGTCCGCGATCTCGGCGCGGCACTGAATCTGCCCGAGGGCGTCTACCGCCTGCGCCGCGCGGGCCAGCCCCCCGGGCCGCCGGGCGTGACCTCCCGCGGCTGACGGCCCGCCCGCGCGGCTTCGTCTGGAAACGTCCCTCTCCCCGGGGTAGCTGGAAGCGGACGAAGAGACAGGAGCCCTGCCCATGCCCGCCCGCAACGACGCCGCCCTCGACTTTCTTCTCACCCGCCGGTCGCGCCCGGCCAAGACCCTGACCGCGCCCGTGCCGGATGACGCCGAGCTGCGCACGATCCTGACCGCCGCCGCCCGCACGCCGGACCACGGCAAGCTCGAACCCTGGCGCTTCATCGTGCTGAAGAAGCCGGCGCTCACCCGCCTCGCCGCCGCCGTTCCCGCCCGCGGCGCGGAGATCGGCGAGGAGGAGGAGCGCATCGAGAAGATGGCCCGCCAGTTCGCCGACGCGGATCTCGCCGTCGCCGTCGTCGCCTCTCCGAAACCTTCGGAGAAGATCCCCGAGATCGAGCAGATCCATTCCGCGGGCGCCGTCTGCCTCGCCCTTCTGAACGCGGGGCTGGCCGCTGGCTGGGGCGCCAACTGGCTGACGGGCTGGGCCGCCCACGACCGTGGCTTCATCGAGGCCCACCTCGGCCTTGCTCCCCGGGAGAGCATCGCCGGGTTCATCCACCTCGGCACCGAAACCTCCGCCCCGCCCGACCGCCCGCGCCCCGACCTCGAGACGATCACGACCTGGGTCGAGGCATGATCCTCGCCGATTTCCTGAAAGCGGTGGGCCAGCTCTCCGACCCCCGCTTTCGCAAGGTCTTCTGGCTCGGGATCGCGCTGACCTTCGCCCTGCTCGTGGCGGTCTACGCGGTCCTTCTGTGGGCGATCGAGGCGCTGACCAACGACCCGATCTACCTGCCCGGCGACCGCGAGATCACCTGGATCGGCGATCTGCTCAGCGTCGGGTCGTTCTTCCTGATGATCTTCCTGTCGGTCGTCCTGATGGTGCCCGTCGCCTCGGCCATCACCTCGCTGTTCCTCGACGACGTCGCCCAGGCGGTGGAGGAGCGGCACTATCCGGACCTGCCGCCGGCCCCGCGGACGCCCTGGACCGACGTGATCAACGACACGGCGGCCTTTCTCGGGCTTCTCGTCGGGGCCAATCTGGCGGCGGTGGTGCTCTACGTGCTGGTGCCTTTCGCCGGTCCGTTCATCTTCTACGGCCTGAACGGATTCCTGCTCGGCCGCGAGTATTTCCAGATCGCCGCCATGCGCCGCGAGGGACGGGCAGGCGCCAAGGCGCTGCGCGCCCGGAACAGGGGCACGATCTGGATCGCCGGCTGCCTGATGGCGCTGCCCCTGACGATCCCGCTGGTGAACCTCCTCGTCCCGATCCTCGGGGCGGCGACCTTCACCCATATCTACCACCGGGTGAAGGCGCGGTGACCGCTCGCGGGGAATGGGCGCGGGCGGCGGGACCGGTGCTCGTGCTCCTTCTGGCCTGGCCCTTCGGCCTCTACGCGGTGGAGCTGGGCCTCCGCGGCCTGACGGAGCGGCTCTGGATCGAGAGCCGCCTCTTCGGACGCCAGACGCCCGTCGCCAACGGCGCCATCGCGCTGCACATGGTCACGGGCGGGATCATCACGATCCTCGCGCCCCTCCAGCTGGTGCCCGCCCTGCGCCGCCGCTGGCCCGCATGGCACCGCTGGGCGGGGCGCGTCACCGTCGCCGCGGCGCTGGTGGCGGCGTTGGGCGGGCTCGCCTACATCGCGTTGCGGGGTACCATCGGCGGCCCGCCGATGAGCGCGGGCTTCGCCCTCTTCGGACTCCTGATGGGCCTCGCCGTCGTCCAGACCGTCCGCTTCGCCCGGGCCCGCGACATCCGGCGCCACCGCAACTGGGCGCTGCGCCTTTTCGTTCTGGCCGTGGCCTCGTTCCTCTACCGCCTGCACTACGCACTCTGGGAGATCGCCACGGGGGGCGCCGCCTCGAACGACGCCTTCACGGGGGCCTTCGACCGGGTACAGGTCTTCGCCTTCTACCTGCCCTATCTGGCCTTGGTGGAACTGTGGATCAGGGTGCGGCCGGAGCCTCGGCTCTGATCGCCCGGAGCGGCTGTGCTGCCGCTGCACTGACGGCGGCTGGCACGTCACCGACACCGATGCATGACACCCAGACACCCAGACACCCAGACACCCAGACACCCAGACACCCAGACACCCAGACACCCAGACACCCAGACATCCAGACACCCAGACGTCCGGACGAAAGTCAATCGGCGATCAATCCAGCCTTAACCGAATCGGCCCAGGGTAAAGGGCGGTAGGGAGGGGGAACGCGCAACGCCGGCCGTGATCAATCCTCGGCCGCCTCGCGCGCGCGCAACTCCACCTCGGGCGTCGACATCCGGTCGAACCAGTCGAGATCGCGCACCGTGATCGCGCCCGACCAGATCGTGCCCGCGATGATCACCCAGGCCAGCGTGGCCCAGATCGTCACCACCCGCACCTTCTGCTTCGGCCGGAAATCCGCCGGCGCCGACTTGTGCGTGCCCGGCACCACCTCGCCTGCGTCGCCCTGGGTCGTCAGGCGCAGCGGCAGCACGATGAACAGGATCATGAACCAGATCACGGCATAGAGCACGAGCGCGGAGGTGATCCCCATCAGACCTGCTCCAGCTCGATCAGGCAGCCGTTGAAATCCTTCGGATGCAGGAACAGAACCGGTTTGCCATGGGCGCCGATCTTCGGCTCGCCTCCGCCCAACACCCGCGCGCCGCCCGCCGCCAGCCGGTCGCGCGCGGCGAGGATGTCCTCCACCTCGTAGCAGATGTGATGGATGCCCCCCGCGGGGTTCTTGTCCAGGAAGCCCCGGATCGGACTGTCCTCGCCCAGCGGATGCAGCAGCTCGATCTTGGTATTGGGCAGGGCGATGAAGACCACCGTGACGCCGTGATCCGGTTCGTCCTGCGGCAGGCCGACCTCGGCGCCCAGCGTGCCCCGATATTGCTCGGATGCCGCCTCGAGATCGGGCACGGCGATGGCGACATGGTTCAGGCGGCCGATCATGGGCGTCTCCTTGGCGACTGTCCCGGTGTTATGGGCACCGCCCGCGGGCCCCACAAGCGGGCGCGCGCAGAGGTCGCGGGCTGTTAGCACGGGATTCACCACCCTGCGCCAGAGTGAGTCGCATTCGTGACAGCCGCTGGATGGACCCATGACCGACGCCGACGACCTGCTGCCCCACCGCGCGCCGACCGCCGCGCGCCCGCTCCTCGGCGTGACCGTCCTTCTGGTCGAGGACAGCCGCTTCGCCTCCGAGGCCGTGCGCCTGATGTGCCTGCGGTCCGGTGCCCGCATCCGCCGGGCCGACAGCCTTGCCAATGCCCGGCGCCACCTGCGCATCTACAGACCGACCTGCATGCTCGTCGATCTGGGCCTGCCCGACGGGTCCGGAGAGGACCTGCTGGCCGAGGTGGCGGCCGCCAGCCCCCCCATCGACGTGATCCTCGCCACCAGTGGCGATCCCGGGGCGGGACCGCGCGCCCTGGCCGCGGGCGCACGGGCCTTCCTGCCGAAACCCCTCACCTCGCTCGCCGCCTTCCAGCAGTCGATCCTCTCCGCGCTGCCGCCGGACCGGCGCCCCAGCGGCCCGCGTCTCGCCCCTTCGGCCGAGGTCGCGCCCGACAGCATCGCCCTGCGCGACGACCTCGCCGCCGCCCGCCGCCACCTGTCGGACCCGCGGGAGGACGGCACGGTCGACTATGTGGCGCGCTTTCTCGCCGGTCTGGCCCACAGCGCCGGCGACCGGGCGCTCGGCGATGCCGTGGACCGGCTGATGGCGCGCCGCGCCGCCGGACAGGCGGGCGCGCCGGAACTCGCCACCCTTTCTGCCCTCCTCGAGCACCGGATTGCCGCGCACGCCGCGCTCTGAGGGCCACAAAGCTCCCCATCACAGGCCCATTGCCGCCGCATTCCCGGGGCACGGTCGTCCTGTCGCCTGCTCCCGCGCGCGATGCCCGAGCGCCCCCGCAACCGGAGGTTCCCCATGGCCAGGCTGATCGAGAGATACTGGGACGACAAGTTGGGCAGCAGGGCCGTCGACTGGATCGTGCTCGGCGCGGGCGTGGTGATGCTGTCCACGGCCGTCCTGGCCGCGACCCTGCCCGAAACGCGGCCCCTCGCCTCCGACCAGGGCCTCCCTCAGACGATCGGGGAAGCCTGACCCCCCCGGCGGTCCGCCGACGCCCCTTCCGGTTCCGCAGCCGCGAAACCGAAGCCCGGCCTAGCCGCGCCGGGCCCGCCCCTTCGGCCGCACCGTCCGCCACATCAGCGCGATGTCCCAGCAGAGCGTGCGGTTGTCCCGGTAGATGAGATCCAGATGCGCCTTCCGCGGCACGCAGGCACGGGCATAGACCGCATCCGTCTCCTCGGCCGTCGCGCAGCGCGCCAGAAGCCGCTCCTCGTGGCCGTGGTAGACCAGCGTCGCAAGGCCGGTGATCCCGGGGCGCGCCTTCAGGACCTCGGAATAAAGCTCCGGAAACCGCTCCACATACTCCCGCAGCGGCGGCCTCGGCCCGACGAAGCTGATGTCCCCCCGGATCACGTTCCACAGCTGCGGCAACTCGTCGAGCCGCGTGCGCCGCAGGATCCGCCCGATGGGCGTGATCCGCGCCGCCTTGTCCCCGCCCGAGACGCCGCTGTCGCGCTCCGCCACGGTCATGGTGCGGAACTTCACCAGGGAAAACCCCTCCTTCGGCGTCTTCATCCGCTCCGAGACATAGAACACCGGCGCGCCCTCCCGCACCCGGATCCACAGCGCGAGGCCGAGGATCACCGGCCCCAGCAGCACCGCCAGCCCGAGGGCCACGACGAGATCGAAAGCGCGTTTGAGAGGCGTCATGGCGCGTCCTTGACGCCCTCTCCCTCCGCGATCAAGGCCATGGCGCTCCCCTCGCCCCCCGTAAACCGATGCACCGCCGCAAGCCGGGCACAGTCGAGCGTCACCCATTGCACCGCCGAGGCCGGCGCCTCCTGCCAGCGCCACGCCGCGCCCGCCGCCTCGAGCAGCGCCTCCATGGCCACGGGCTCCGGCGCCGCCACGTTCAGCAGCGGCGGCAGCGGCGCCTCGGCGCGGGCGAGACTTTCGAGCACCCGCGCCAGCTCCCGCGGCCCGATGTAGCTGCGCATCGGTCCGCCCCCATCGGTGAACCGGTCGAGAAGCACCTCACGCCCCGGCGCCATCCCCCCGAGGAGCGAATCGGCCCAGGCGACATTGCCGATCCTGAGGCAGACGGTCTCCACCTCCGCTCCCGCCACGGCCTCCTCCATCTCCAGCTTCGCCGCGCCATAGGCATTCACGGGCCGGCAGGGCGCCGTCTCCGCCACCGCGCGGCCCGGCCCGTAGACCGCCGAGGACGAGGCCAGCAGCACCCGCCGCGCCCCGATGCGCCGCGCCGTCTCCACCGCCCCGCGCCCCAGCGCGACGTTCAGCGACAGATCCGCCCCCGGCGCGGGCACCACACCGGCAAAGGCCAGCACCACGTCCGCCCGGACCGGCGGGTCCGGGTCCAGCGGATCCCACTCGAGACAGCCCTCGCCCGCCCGCCGCGACTGCGCCACGAGGTGCACGCCCTCCGGCGGCGCCCCGGCCCAGTGCCGGCGCAGCATCCGCCCGACCCGGCCGGTCGCGCCCAGAAGAAGCCAGGTCGTCAGAGCAGCAGCCCCGGATCGGCGCCAAGCTCCAGCCCCGGAAAGACCGCCCCCTCGATCGTCTGCCCGGGCAGACCGTAAAGACCCCGCAGCAGCCAGCCCGCATGGGCGCGCACGTCCCGCGTCGGCATCAGGTCGCGGCGGTTGTAGAGATCGGCCTCGCCGAGCCCGGGCCAATCGCTAAGCACCCGCCCGCCGCGCACCGCCCCCCCGGCCAGCACCATCGCGCCGCCCGTGCCGTGATCGGTGCCGTTGCTGCCGTTCTGCCGCGCGGTGCGCCCGAACTCGGTCATGCAGACCACCGCCGTCCGCGCCCAGGCCTCCGCCGACAGGCCCGCCTTCAGCGTCAGGATCGTCTCGCCGAGATCCTCAAGCACCCGCCTGATCCGCGGCCCCTGGCTCTGGTGCGTGTCCCAGCCGTTGATCGAGAAAGACGCGATCCGCGTGTCGCCCATCAGCCGCTCGGCCACGAATCGCGCCAGCTCCACATGGGGTCCCTGCCCCACCGCCTCGCCCGACCCGTCGCCGTCGCGCACCGTGCGCGCGATGGAAAGCGCCGCCCCACCCGCCTCCCGGAACAGTGGATCGTCGTGCCAGACATGGGCCAGGAGCTCCTCCGTCGCCGGGCTCAGCCGCATCCGCACGGCGGGCGCCCAACTCGACACCGGCGCCTCCCCCGACAGGATCAGCATGGCCCGTTCCTCGACCGCATAGGCGATTTCTGGCTCCAGCCCCGGCACGGTGGCGAGCATCCGGTTCAGCCAGCCGTCATGCACCCCGCTTTCGAGGTCGGGCACCCCCGCCTCCAGCAGGTCCTGCCCGTCGAAATGGCTGCGCCGGTCCCGGTAGGGCGTGGAAACCGCATGGGCAAAGGACAGCTCTCCCGCGCGCCAGAGCGGCATCAGCGCGCCGAGCCCCTCATGGAGCGCAAAGTACCCGTCGAGGTCCCGGTGCCCGGTCGCCCCCGTCAGGTCCGGCCGCAACGCGGCGAAATCCCGGTCCCCCAGCGGCCGCACCACGTCGAGCCCGTCCATCGCGCCCCTCAGCAGGATCACGACGAGCCGCTGCTCCCACGGCGCGGCGGCCATCGCCACGGGCGTGACCAGCGGGCTCGCCGCCGCCGAACAGCCCAGCGCGAGACCGCGCACCAGGAATTGCCTGCGCCCCATGCCCATCGTCATCTCCTCTGGAATGCTGCCGAGGCGAGGATCAGCCCCACGCCCTCGGCCCGGGTCTCGGCGGCCCGCGCGGCGAACAGCACCTCTTCGGTGGCGAAGGGCCCCAGCGCCACCTCCGCCAGCCGTCTCGGATCGGGCAGCGGATCGGCGAGCTGCGAGGGAATCTCCATCGCCCAGTCGATGCGCGCGGCAAGGCCCTGCGGCGTCACCCAATCCGACACACGGTCGGGGAAGCCCGCCGGGCTGAGCGGGTTCTCCCACTCCTGCCCCATCCGCAGGAGCGGCCTCCGGTAGCGCACCTGGACGATCCGCCGCTCATGGTTGCGCACCTCGCGGTCCGGCGGATCGAGCGCGCGGAGCGCCGCCTGCAGATATTCGACCGGCAGCCGCACCTTGCGCCGCTCGGGCGCCCAGGCCGCGGGATGCGACAGCAGCGCGTCGTAACAGGCCAGAAGATCGCCCCCCGTCGCGCGCCAGGTGCCGGCGACCCGGTCCACCACTGCGGGATCGGGCACATCGCTCAGGAAATGGCGCACCAGCTTTCCCGCAAGATGCCGCGCCGTCGCCGGATGGACGGCCACATCCGCGAGGAACGCCTCGACATGCTCCAGGCGTTCCGGCCCTCCCGGAGTGCCGTAGCTGCGTCCCAGCACCTCCTCGGCCCCCGGTTCCGCGGTCATCACGCGGTAGTGAAACCCCCGCCGCGTGTTGGAGAAAAGCCCGGACAGGAGCTCCGCCAGTTCGCGCACGTCCTTCTGGCCATAGGGCCCTCCGGCCCCGACGGTGTGAAGCTCCAGCAACTCGCGCGCCAGGTTCTCGTTCAGCCCCCGCCCGGTATCGCGCCCGTACTGCGAGTTCGGTCCGATCGACCGGTGCTGATCGAGGTAATGCAGCATCATCGGATGCCGGACGACGGCGCGCAGCATGTCCCCGAACCGGCCGGTCACATGGGGCCGGATCACGTCCTCGACGTAAGAGGCGACAAGGTGACGGGTCGAGCCGTAGCGTGGCACCACCGTGAAATGATTGGCCCAGAAGGCGACGAGCCGCTCCCGCATCCCGTCCCGCGTACGCGCGCCTCTCAGGAGCGTGTGGACAAGGGCGCGGTCCCGCTGACGCCGCGCCTCCTCGAACAGCGCCTCGCGCGCGCGGCGCGCCGCTTCGAGCCCGGCCGCCGGCGCCCGGCGCACCGCCTGCACCGCGGCATGAAGCTCCGCCTCCGCGGGGCGCATCCGCTCCGTCCGCGGGATCGGAAAAGCCTCCGCCATGACGTCCGGCCCGGCCAGCTTCTCCAGCATGTCGTCCAGACGGGCGGGCGGCTGACGCCGCGGCGAAAGGCCGGTCCCGAACCGGATCTCGGCAAGATAGGGGTCGTACATCGTCGACTGTGGTCCTCTGCCCCGGCCCGGGGTCCGTGCTCCGCATCCTACCCGATCGCGCGGCCTGCGTCCCGCGCCCGATGCGGGGGAGCGCGGAAACCTGCGCGGGCGTCAGATGATCTCGTCCTCGTCGAACAGCGGATCGCGGCTGTGATGGCGGGCGATCTCCTCCAGCGCCGCGCCCGCGCCGTCGGGCCGCGAGACCCTGGCGAGGTGAAAGATCGCGTCGCCCTCGTTGACGATCGGCATGACCGCCCGCCCGACGATCAGCCCCGAGAAGGGCGCCACGACCTCGGTCTCGGTCTCCCCGAACGGCCCGCTGACCGCCGCCAGCAGCGTGCCCTCCTCCACCGCCTCGCCATCGGCACGGAACGCCCGGAAGAGCCCGCCCCGCGGCGCCCTCAGCCAGACCGTCTCCGTGGCCACCAGGGGCCCGCTCTTCGGGCGCCGGATGCCACGGGCCGAGACCATGCCCCGATGATGCAGCACGCGCAGCACGCCCGCGACGCCCGTCCGCACCGCCATCTCGTCGAACCGCAGCCCCTCGCCCGCCTCGTAAAGCAGAATATCGACCCCCCGCCGCTCCGCCTCGCCGCGCAGGGTGCCGGGCCGGACCGGCGAGGTGATCACCACCGGCGCGCCGAAGGCCTCCGCCAGCGGCGGCAGCGAGGGGTCATCCGGGCTGATCCGGATCTGCGGCAGGTTCGTGCGGTGGATCGCGGCGGAATGGAGGTCGATGCCCAGATCGCAGCGCAGCACGATCTCCCTCAGGAAGAGATCCGCCAGCCGCGCCGCAAGCGATCCCGTGGGGCTCCCCGGAAACGAGCGGTTCAGGTCGCGGCGGTCCGGCAGGTACCGGGACCGGTTCAGAAAGCCGAAGGAATTGACGATCGGCACCACCAGCAGCGTGCCCCGCAGGCCCCGAAGCACCGGAGAGCGCAGCAGCCGACGCGCGATCTCCACGCCGATCACCTCGTCGCCATGAACCGCCGCGCTGACAAAGACCGTGGGGCCGGGCAGCCTGCCGTGAACCACCTCCACCGACAGGCTTACCGGCGTGTGATCCGAGAGGACCGACACGGGCAATTCGACCCGCGCCCGCGACCCGGGCCGGACCAGCGTACCGGCAATGTCGAAAGGGGCCTGCACCGACACGTTCGCCTCCGCTGCGCCAGGCCCCGAGAACGTCACAGCCGCGGCCCGGGCGCAAGACCCGCGCCACGACATCGGGGTGTCAGTGCACCGTCATCGGCGACATGTGGTTCTGCCGGGCCAGCGCAAAGGCCATCCGCCGGTCCGCCACCAGGGCGAGCTGCTGGCCCTGCGCATCATGCACGGCAAAGATCTGCTCCAGGTCGCCCGCCTGCTCGCGCAGCTCGTCGGGCAGGTCGGCCACCGCCACCGGTTTTACATACACGATGCGATTGTCGAGCTGGTCGAAACTCTTGGGAATGGCCATCGGTCACTTCCTCCGGATCTCTATCGTCTGGACAACGCTCTCCGGCACGTGCCGGTTCAGATCGACATGCAGAAGGCCGTTCTCCATCGAGGCCTCGCCCACGTCCACGCCCTCCGCCAGCACGAAACTGCGCTGGAACTGGCGCGCCGCGATTCCGCGGTGCAGGAAGACCCGACCGTCGCCGTCGTCGCGCTGCCGGCCGCGGATCACCAGCTGGTTGTCCTCCAGCGTGATCGCGAGATCGCGCTCGGAAAAGCCGGCCACGGCCAGCGTGATCCGGTAGGAGGTCGGCGATGTCTGCTCGATGTTGTAGGGGGGGTAGCCGTCCGCCGATTTCGCGGTCCTCTCGACAAGGCGCTCGAGCTCCTCGAAGCCGAGCAGGAACGGGTGGGCCCCCAGCGTGAGTTTCGTCATTCGCGACATGTCCTTGGTGTAAGCGACTGTCCTTCATTCGGCCCCGCAACGGCGACCGCCCGCGAAATATGGGGCCTCGCGAGGCGGGCCGCAAGGGCTCCGCCGCGTGTCGCGGGGGCTATGCCGGGACCGTTCCGGGCGCTATGCTCGGGGCCTCGCCAGAGGAGTGCGCCGCCGCCATGAACACCTCCGCCCGGATGGAACAGATCGAGGTCCTGAAGGTCGAACTCTCGGTCCTGCGCCAGGAGCATCGCGATCTCGACCAGGCGATCCGGGCGCTGGAGGAGCGCAACAGCCCGTCCGACATGCTGACGATCCGCCGCCTGAAAAAGCAGAAGCTGCACCTGAAGGACCGGATCCAGCTCCTCGAGGACAGGATCACGCCGGACATCATCGCCTGAGGGCCCGGCCCCCTGGGCCTTCCTCCGGCACGCAGATCTGAGCGCCTGCAAGGGTGCGGCCCCGCGGCGGGGCTGTCGTGGCGACCGATCCCGACACCGCAGGAGCCGCCGCAATCGCCCGCCGCGGCGCCCCCACCCGCGACCTCGCCTCAGCACCTGGCCCGCCCCCCCGACGTCCCCGCCGCGCGCGGCCCCTACACCGCACCAGCGACCGGCCCGCCATGTCCGGTACAGGCGCGTCCGCAACGCTCGCCCCGACGCCCAATCCCGCAACGGCCGGATGTGATCCCCGTCGCCGCAACGGCGGTCCCCGCCATGTCAGTCGCCGGCAAGACGCGGGCCCCGACAGTCGGCGCACCGGCCGCGAACCGATCGATCGCCGCACCTCCGGATTGCCGCCCGTCAGCTGCCGGAGCACGGCCTCACGCGCGGGCCTGCATCGTCCCGCTGTCGCTCCCGGTTCGCGCCTTGCAGTCCCGCCCTGCGCACGGGTCGATGGGACGTCCCTGTGCTCCCGATCCCCGGAAGTCGCCCCGACTTGCACGCCGGTCGCTCGCCCCTATAGTGCGCGTCCTCGGCACGGGAACGGCCGGGAGGACAGGAGGTCCGATGCCGGCGCCAGTGGTGGGGATCGTGATGGGCAGCCAGTCCGACTGGCCCACCATGCGCCTTGCGGCAGAGATCCTCGCCGAACTCGAGGTGCCCCACGAGACCCGCATCGTCTCGGCGCACCGGACCCCGGACCGGCTCTGGGCATATGGGACCGAGGCGGCGGGCCGCGGCCTTCTGGCCATCGTCGCGGGGGCGGGCGGGGCCGCGCACCTGCCGGGAATGCTCGCGTCCAAGACGCGGGTGCCCGTGATCGGCGTGCCGATCCGAACCCAGGCGCTGAGCGGCGTCGATTCGCTCTATTCCATCGTCCAGATGCCGCGCGGCTATCCCGTGGCGACCATGGCCATCGGTCCCGCGGGGGCCATGAACGGCGGGCTGATGGCGGCGCAGATCGCAGCCCTGTCCGATCCGGCGCTGGCCGCCCGGCTCGATGACTGGCGGGCGGCGCTCTCGGCCTCGATCCCGGAGGTGCCGCTCGATGACGGCTGAGCCACTGCCGCCCGGCGCGACTCTCGGCATCCTCGGCGGTGGCCAGCTCGGCCGAATGCTGGCCCTCGCCGCGGCGAGGCTGGGTATTCGCGTCCATGTCTACGACCCCGCGGCCGGTGGTCCGGCGGCCCAGGTCGCGGCGGCCGAAACCGTGGCGGCCTGGGACGACACCGGCGCGCTCGCCCGCTTCGCCGCCGAGGTGGACGCGGTGACCTACGAGTTCGAGAACATCCCCACCGCCAGCCTCGACGCGATCGAGGCGCTGGTGCCGATCCGCCCCGGACGCCGCGCCCTCGCGGTTTCCCAGGACAGGCTGACGGAAAAGCGCTTCCTGCGCGACCTCGGGCTCGCCACCGCCCCTTTCGCGCCGGTGGACTCCCTCGCAGAGCTCGAGTCCGCGCTGGCGGAACTCGGAACGCCCGCGATCCTGAAGACCCGGCGCTTCGGATATGACGGCAAGGGGCAGGCCCGCCTCCGCGATGTCGCCGAGGCCCCTGCGGCCTGGGCCGCCATGGGGGGCGCCCCCTCGATCCTCGAAGGGCTCGTGCCCTTTTCGGCGGAACTTTCGGTGATCGGCGGGCGCGGCGCGGACGGCGCGGTGGCCTGTTTCGATCCGGGCGAGAATGTCCACGAGGACGGCATCCTGCGCCGGACCAGCGTCCCCGCGACGGTCCCCGCCGCCCTGGCCACCGACGCGGTGCTGATCGCGGGCCGCATCCTGAATGCGCTCGATTACATCGGGGTGCTGGGGGTCGAACTCTTCGTCACCGACGCCGGGCTCGTCGTCAACGAGATCGCGCCCCGGGTGCACAATTCGGGGCACTGGACCCAGACGGGATGCACGATCTGCCAGTTCGAGCAGCATGTGCGCGCGGTCTGCGGCTGGCCGCTCGGCGACGGGTCGCGACATTCCGACGTGGTGATGGAGAACCTGATCGGCGACGACATCGCCCGGGTTCCCGCCCTTGCCGCGGAAGGGGCGGCGCTGCATCTCTACGGCAAGGCGGAGGCCAGGCCGGGCCGCAAGATGGGCCATGTCAACCGCATCGTCGCCCGTTCGGGCTGACCGCCGCATGGCCCCGCCCGCCCCTTCGCCCGGACCGGACCGGGACCCCCGCGCCGAAGCCTCGACCCGCCTGATCGCCCGGGATGTCCGGCGCTGTCCCGCAACGCGGCGGACATGGCCATGAGCCGGGCGCCCGTTCGCCTCGCCGTCCGGGCGGTCCTGATGCACGGGACGCGGCTGCTGCTCGTCAACGCCTATGCAGGGCGCGACGATCTGTGGTGCGCGCCGGGCGGCGGCGCCGAGCCGCACCAGAGCCTGCCCGACAACCTCCGCCGCGAGGTGCGGGAGGAGACGGGGCTCCAGATCGCCGTGGGCGCGCCCTGCCTCGTCAACGAGTTCCACGACCCGGAGGGCGCCTTTCACCAGGTCGACATCTACTTCCGCTGCACCCTTGCAGGGCCTGCGGAGCTGCGCCCCTGGACCGATCCCGAGGGCATCGTGTCCCACCGCAGGTGGGTCACCGAAGCGGAGGCCCGCGCGCTCCGGATCAAGCCCGACAGCCTGCCCGCCGCGGCCTGGCCATCCGGTGCGCAGCTTCTCTACGATCCGCTGGAGCCGATCCTGCGCTGACCTGACCCGGCCAGCCGCGGCATGCCCGGCGCGCCGGACCCGCCGGAAGAGCTCCCCCTCCCTCACGCGGCCCGGGCAGGGTCCGCGCCGCGCACGCAGTTGCTGCCCTCGTCCTTGGCCCGCGCCAGCTCCGCCCCCGCGATTTCCAGTGCGCCCTCGATCGCTTCTCCGCCGGGATGGGCCGCCAGACCCACCGAGGCGGTCAGGGACACGCCCCGGGTGGTGACCTTCTCCGCGATCTCGCGGCGCAGCCTCTCGGCCACCCGCGCCGCCACTTCCCGGGTTGCGCCGGGCAGGAACACCAGGAATTCCTCTCCGGCGATGCGCGCCAGAACGTCGTCCTGACGCAGCGCGTCGGAGCAGACCTGCACCACCTCGCGCAGGATGCGGTCCCCCTCCGCCTGGCCGGCGCGCTCGTTCACCTTGTGGAACCTGTCGAGGTCGATGAGCATGAGCCAGCCCGGCGGCGCATCCCGGAGCAGCCGCTCCGCCCCGCGCCGGTTCAGCGCCCCGGTCAGCGGATCGGTGTCCTGTTCGCGCCGGGACTGGTCCAGCGACCGCTGCGCCCGCGCCATCAGCCGGTTGGTGCGCACCATCAGCACACCCACCTCGTCCCCGAAGTCCTCGGGCAGGATCTGCAACTGCCCGCTGCGGCCCCAGAGATCGAGCGCGCCGGTCACCGCGAACACCGGCTCGAGCAGCGCCCGTATCCCGAGGAACGCCAGCACCAGCCCCGCCGTGCCCGAGGCCAGCACCACCGCGATCAGCGTCCGGTCCGCCGCGGCGCCGGCCTGCAACCCGTAGGCGAGAATGCCCAGGAAAGGCAGCACGAATCCCGCACCGACCACGGCGAAGGCCTTGGCCACGAAACTTCGGGGAAAGGGGCGTTGAAGCAGGCGATAGAGAACCATCGGACCACCGGACATCCTCAAGACACGGCCTGTCTAGGGCAACGGTCTTAAGGCCGGGTTGACGCGCAACGCCCCCTGCCTCGCGCCACGAAAAAGGGGCGCCCGAAGGCGCCCCCCTGTCTCGCGAAAGGCGAGGCTGGCTTACATCATGCCGCCCATGCCGCCCATGTCGCCCATGCCGCCGCCGGCGGGCTCGTCCTTCTTCGGCTTGTCGGCCACCATCGCCTCGGTGGTGATGAGCAGGCCGGCAACCGAGGAGGCATCCTCGAGCGCGGTGCGCACGACCTTCGCCGGGTCGATCACGCCGAACTTGAACATGTCGCCATATTCCTCGGTCTGCGCGTTGAAGCCGAACTTCAGGTCGTCCGATTCGCGGATCTTGCCCGCGACGACCGAACCGTCGACACCGGCGTTCTCGGCGATCTGGCGCAGCGGCGCCTCGAGAGCCTTGCGCACGATGGCGATGCCGGCGTTCTGGTCGGGGTTCTCGCCGGTCAGGCCGTCGAGCGCCTTGGCGCCCTGCACGAGAGCCACGCCGCCACCGACGACGATGCCTTCCTGAACCGCGGCGCGGGTCGCGTTGAGCGCGTCATCGACGCGGTCCTTGCGCTCCTTCACCTCGACTTCGGTCATGCCGCCCACGCGGATCACCGCAACACCGCCGGCGAGCTTCGCCACGCGCTCCTGCAGCTTCTCCTTGTCGTAGTCGGAGGTCGTCTCCTCGATCTGCTGGCGGATCTGGTTCACGCGCGCCTCGATCTCGGCCTTCTCGCCGTGACCGTCGACGATCGTGGTCTCGTCCTTGGAGATCGACACCTTCTTGGCGGTGCCCAGCATGTCGATGGTGACGTTCTCGAGCTTCATGCCGAGATCCTCGGAGATCACCTGGCCACCGGTCAGGATCGCGATGTCCTGCAGCATGGCCTTGCGGCGGTCACCGAAGCCCGGGGCCTTGACGGCGGCGATCTTCAGGCCGCCGCGCAGCTTGTTCACCACGAGCGTGGCGAGGGCCTCGCCTTCCACGTCCTCGGCGATGATCAGCAGCGGCTTCTGGCTCTGGATCACCGACTCGAGCAGCGGGACCATGGGCTGCAGCGACGAGAGCTTCTTCTCGTGCAGCAGGATCATGCAGTCCTCGAGCTCGGCGACCATCTTCTCGGAGTTGGTCACGAAGTAGGGCGACAGGTAGCCGCGGTCGAACTGCATCCCCTCGACCACGTCGGTCTCGGTCTCGAGGCCCTTGTTCTCCTCGACGGTGATCACGCCGTCGTTGCCGACCTTCTGCATCGCGTCGGCGATCATCCGGCCGATCTCGCGCTCGCCGTTGGCGGACACGGTGCCGACCTGGGCGACCTCGTCGGAGTTCTCGACGGTCCGGGCGGCGTTCTTGATGTGCTCGACGACGGCCTTCGTGGCGAGGTCGATGCCGCGCTTGAGGTCCATCGGGTTCATGCCGGCGGCGACCGACTTCAGGCCGTCCTTGATGATCGCCTGGGCGAGCACGGTGGCGGTGGTGGTGCCGTCGCCGGCCTCGTCATTGGTGCGGCTGGCCACTTCCTTGACCATCTGCGCGCCCATGTTCTCGAACTTGTCCTCGAGTTCGATCTCCTTGGCGACAGACACGCCGTCCTTGGTGATGCGGGGGGCGCCGAAGCTCTTCTCCAGAACCACGTTGCGGCCCTTGGGGCCGAGCGTCACCTTCACCGCGTCGGCGAGGATGTTGACGCCGCGCAGCATCTTGTTGCGGGCATCGGTATTGAAACGAACGTCTTTCGCAGCCATTCGACTTGCTCCTGACTTCAGGGTTTGACTGGGAAACGGAGCACCTGCCCCGTCCTTTCAGACTGTGCGGCCGGCGGCGTTCAGGCCGCGGCGGCCTGCGCGCTGTCCTCGATGATGCCGAGGATGTCGCTCTCCTTCATGATCAGGAGATCCTCGCCATCGACCCGCACCTCGGTGCCGGACCACTTGCCGAAGAGAATGCGGTCGCCCTCCTTGACGTCCATCGAGATGCGGTCGCCATCCTCGTCGCGAGCGCCAGCGCCCACGGAGACGATCACGCCCTCGGCGGGCTTTTCCTTGGCGCTGTCGGGGATGATCAGGCCGCCCTTGGTGGTTTCGTCGGACTCGACGCGGCGCACCAGGACCCGGTCATGCAGCGGTTTGAAAGCCATCTGTCGTAGCTCCCTCATTGGGTGTTGGATCGTTAGCACTCACCTTGTTGGAGTGCTAATGCGCCGGAATTAGGCAAGCGCGCCGCACCTGTCAACACCTTGTGACGGGCAAAATCATCGCCGATCGCAGGCGAGGGCGCGGCCTTCCGGCAACGGTTCCCGGGACTGCCCGCGCCGGGCCTCACCGGCCCTTGCCGGAGCCCGTCGCCGGGCCTATCGAACCGACATCCTGAGTCAAGGGGAGGGCCCCGCATGCGCCATGGGACATTGACCATCCGCCGCTGACGCGGCCTGCCCTCGGCCCGCCGCTCCTGCGGTGGTGCCTGACCCGCACAGGATATCCGCACGACCGCGCCGCCCTGCGCCCTCCCGCCCGTTCCGGGCCGGGGCCGCAACTCGTCCCGCCTTCGCGGCTGCCGTGCACCCTCGACCTCGATCCCGAAACCGAACCCACGGAGGCTTTCATGCATCCCCCCTTCTTCGACATCCCGCCCCCGGCACGCCCGCAGCGGCCCGGTCCCCGGCGCGCCCGCTCTGTTCCGGTCCTCGCCGGCGCACGCCGGCTCTCATTCGCGCCCGTGCCTCCGGCGGAGCCGCCGCCGCGCGCCATCGCGCCCCCGGCGACGCTCGCCGATCTGGCCCGTCCCGTCCCGAGCCCGGCCGCCAACGCGCCCCCGGCCCTGCGCCGCGCGCTCGGCCTGTGGCTCATCCGTCTCGGCAGCCGCCTCGCCGGCCCCAGTCCCGGCCATTGAGCCATCCCGCCCGGGCGGATCCCGCCCCTGCGCCTGCCGCGCCGATCCCCGGCTTGAGCCCCGGGCCTTGGGCCGCTAGCCTCCTGCCGACCCGTCATGCCGCGCCCGAGGACTGCCCATGCCCCCCAGCAGACCAGCCGCCGCAGCCCTCCTCTGGCTCCTCGCCGCTCCCGCGTTGGCCGCCTGCGACGGACTCAGCCTCGCCGACACCCTCACCGAGGCCGAATCGCGCGCCGTCGCGGTCGAGACCGCGGCGATCCCCTATCCCGAGGGCATCTTCTGGACCGCGACTCTCGGCGACCGCCGCATCGACCTGATCGGGACGATGCATGTCCACGATCCCCGCCTCGCCCCCCTCCGGGACCGCGCCCTGCCGCTGCTCGCCGGGGCCGAGGTGCTCTATGTAGAGGCAACCCGCGCCGAGGAGGCGGAGATGGAGGCCACCATCCTCGCCGAGCCACAGCGCATCTTCGTCCTTGACGGCCCGACCCTGCCCGAGCGCCTGTCCGAAGATGACTGGCAGGCCCTCGCCGAGGCCGCCGAGGCCCGCATGGTGCCCGCCTTCATGGCCGCCAAGATGCGGCCCTGGTACCTGACCATCGCGCTTGCCGTCCCGCCCTGCGCCATGACCGACATGATCGAGGGGCGGCGCGGGCTCGATCACATGCTGCTCGACGAGGCCGCGGCGATGAACCTCGAGGCCCGCGCCCTCGAACCCTGGGAGACCGTGCTGGACCTGTTCGCGGACAGCCCCGAGTCGGACCAGCTCGCCATGCTGCGCCTGTCCGCCGGTCCGCCGGAGCTTCAGACCCAGGCCTTCGTCGCCATGCTCGACGGGTATTTCGCGGGCCGCATTGCCGAGATCTGGGCGATGTCCCGCATCGCCGGATACCGTACGCCCGGCCTCGACCCCGCCGAGGCCGACGCGCTGATGGCCACCACCGAGGAGCTGCTGATCGCCTCGCGCAACCGCGCCTGGATCGAGCGGCTCGAAGCCGCCTCGGAAACCCGCATCGCCGTCGCCGTGGGCGCCCTGCACCTGCCCGGAGACGAAGGCCTGCTGCGGCTTCTGGAAGAGCGCGGCTGGCACATCGCCCCGCTCTGACTCAGGGCGCGCTGTCGCCCCAATCCGCGAGCCCCGTCCGTCCCGCCTCGGTCAAGCCGTATACCCCCCGCTCGACCCGCGCGAACCAGCCGTAATGGTTGTCCGCCATGATCTGGCGCGCTGCGGGCACCTCCGCCCACTCCGCGACCTTCGCCGCGCGGCTCGGCCCGTGCACGGCAAGGAACCGCGCGCAGGCCAGCGCGTCCTGCCGGTAGCCCGTCACCAGCCCGTGCCGCGTGGCCCCGCCGGCATTGGGATCGCCCCTCAGCCGGTCGAAGGCCCGAAGCAGCCGCTCCGCGGCCTTCGGCGCCTTCCTCGGCCGGAACGGACCGGGATCGCAGAGGACCTCCACCAGCCCGTCCCTCGGCCGCACCGTCAGGACGCCCAGCCCCAGCTTGCGCGCCAGCCCGACATTGCGCTCCAGCGCAACCTTCCCGGGCCGCGCCACTCCCAGGTAGACCGTCTCCGTCGCTGCCTGCCGCGCCACCCCCTGGTGAAACAGCGCCAGCGAAAAACCGGTCTTCAGCTCCACCACCACCGGCGGCTCCTGCCCGCGACGCGCGACGACATCGGCGGCGCCGACCTCGCCCTTCACCTCGTAGCCCTGTCGTTCGAGAAACGCCTTGATCGGCGGATAGAGCTCGGCCTCGCGCATGGGCCGAACCCTGCCCCGGCCTGCGCCGGGGGCAAGGAACCTCGTGCCGCCGCCTAGCGCTGGCCGGGCCTGCGTGGAATCGGCGCGGGCTTCGGCGCCGCGGGCCGCCCCTTGGGGCCGGGCAGCGTCCTCGGCGGCTTGCCGGTCGCTCCGCCGGACTTGCGCCCCGGCTTCCGGGGGGCACGGACGGAGGGGCCCGACAGGGATGCGGGCGACGACGGCAGGAGCCCGCCCACAGCGGGCAGGACAAACGTAACGGTCATGACTGAACCTCGTTCGACGAGAGAGAAGGTATCCGTGCGGCGCGCCGCACGGCGGATCGCAGGCCCGGAAGGCCGGGCCTCAGAGGTGCCGGATCATCGTCAGGGAACTCCCCGTTGGAGAGATGCGCACCCCGGTGAGGGGCGTCACTGCCAGGGGCGGGCGGTATGGACGCGCTGATCCATTGTCTGGGTCCTCCGGTCGAACGACGCGACACTACACCACATCGCCCGTTGCCGCAACGCCAGCGGCGGCGACGCGCCCGGGGGTGACAGGCCCGGGGGGCCACCATATAAGGCCCGCGACCTCACGAAACCGTCAAGCCGAGGGACTCCCATGACGACGCTCGTTTTCGGCCACAAGGCCCCCGACACCGATTCCACCGGCAGCCCGCTGATCTGGGCGTGGTACCTCTCCGAGGTCCGCGGCGAGCCCGCCGAGGCCCGCCTCCTTGGCGCGCCCAACACCGAGGCCGCCTTCGTGGCCGAACGCTGGGGCTTCGACCTGCCGCCCGTGCTGGACGACGTCGAGGACGGCCAGCCCTGCGTCGTCGTCGACACCAACAATCCCGCGGAACTGCCCGCCAACATCAACGGCGCCGACCTGCGCTCGATCATCGACCACCACAAGCTGACGGGCGGGATCGAGACGAAAGGCCCCATCGACATCACCATCCGCCCGCTCGCCTGCACCGCCACCATCATGCACGAGATGATGGGCGAGAAGGCCGCCGGGATGCCCGAGGGCATCAAGGGCCTGATGCTGTCCTGCATCCTGTCCGACACGCTGGAATTCCGCTCGCCCACCACCACGCCCGTGGACCGCGCCCTGGCCGAGAAGCTCGCCGCCGAGCTGGGCATCTCGATCCCCGACTACGCCGGCGAGATGTTCGCGGCAAAATCCGACGTTTCCGCCTTCTCCGAGGCGGAACTGCTGCGGATGGACTCCAAGGAATACGAGGTCGGCGGCACCAGACTGCGCGTGTCGGTGCTGGAAACCACCGCCCCCGCCTCGGTGCTCGGCCGCAAGGACGCGCTCATGGCCGCCATGCCCGCCGTGGCCGAGGAGGACGGGGCCGACGAGGTGATGCTCTTCGTGGTGGACATCCTCAACGAGGAGGCGACGCTGCTGGTGCCCAACGATCGGGTCAAGGAGATCGCGGAGGCGAGCTTCGACACCACCGTCGAGGGCGACACCGTGGTCCTTCCCGGCATCATGAGCCGCAAGAAGCAGATCATCCCCGCGCTGCGGACCTGATCCCGGTGCCGCGCCCCCCGGCGCGGCCCCCGTCCCGACCAAGGAGCCGCCCGTGAGCCGAGTGATTTCCTCCCTCGACGAGATCGCCGGGGATTACGACCTCGCGCTGGTCGATCTCTGGGGCTGCCTGCATGACGGCATCCGCCCCTACCCTGAGGCGGTGGAGGCCTGCCGCCGCTTCCGCGCGCGGGGCGGTGCCGTGGTTCTCGTGACCAACGCCCCCCGCCCCCGAGCGGATGTGGAGCGGCAGATCGCCGGGATCGGCGTGCCCGCCGACTGCTGGGACACCATCGCCACCTCCGGCGACAGCGCACGCGCCGCGATGTTCCGCGGCACCGTGGGCCGCCGGGTCTGGACCATCGAGGGTCCGGGCGATCATGGCTTCTTCGCGCCCATGGCCCTGATCGACGACCCGGTGGAGATCGCCGAGGTCCCCCTCGCCGAGGCGGAGGGCATCGTCTGCCTCGGCCCCGCCGATCCCCATGCCGACCCGGCCGTCTACCGCCCGCAGTTCCTCGTGGCAAAGCAACGGGGGCTGAAACTCCTCTGCGCCAATCCCGACATCGTGGTGGACCGCGGAGGCGTGCGCGAATGGTGCGCCGGGGCGCTGGCCGCGCTCTATACCGAGATGGGCGGCGAGAGCCTCTATTTCGGCAAGCCCCATCCGCCGATCTACGACCTCGCGCGCCGCCGCTACGCCGAGCTGCCCGGCGCCCTGCCCGAGCCGCGCGTCCTCGCCATCGGCGACGGCATCCGCACCGATATCCTCGGCGCCCAGCAGGAGGATATCGACAGCCTCTTCATCACCGGCGGCATCGCGGCCGAAGAGACGAAGACCGAAGGACAGCCCGACCCGGACGCTCTGGCGGCCTTCCTCGCCGCCGAACAGGTCACCCCGACATTCGCGATCGGCTACTTGCGCTAGCCTCTGACACGAAACCGATGATGCGGCGGCCCGCGCCGCCGTAGGGTGGGTTTCCAACCCACCTGCCGCCCGCACCGCCGTAGGGTGGGTTTCCAACCCACCCGGACCCCCGCCCCGGGGCAGCGGCCCGCCGCGCCTGCCGCGCAGCGCCCTCCCGGACTACCCGCCGAACACCGCCCTGACGGCCGCCGCGGTCTTCTCCACAAGCTCGTCCGCCTCGGCCTCGGTCAGGCAGAACGGCGGGGCGAAGCCCACCACCTCCGCATGGGGCATCGCCCTGGCGATCACGCCGTTCTGCATCATGTGCCCCACGACCTTCGCCGTCACCTTGTCCGCCGGGTCGGGCGCGGCGCGCGTGGACCGGTCGGCGGTCAGTTCCACCGCGCAGAGCATCCCCTCGCCGCGCACCTCGCCGACATTGGGATAATCCCCCAGCGCCTCGGTCATCCGCGTTTTGAGATAGGCGCCGACCCTCCCGGCATTGCCGACGAGGTCCAGCTCGTCGATGAGCCTGAGGTTCGCCACACCCGCAGCGGCGCCGATGGGATGCGCCGAATAGGTCCAGCCGTGGCCCAGCGCGCCGGTGAGATCCGCCGCCTCCTCCAGCACCTTCCACACCTTCTCCGACACGATGGAGCCCGAGAGCGGCGCATAGGCGGATGTCAGCCCCTTCGCGATGGTCATGAGATCCGGCTTCATCCCGTAATGCTCCGAGCCGAACATGGTCCCGAGCCGTCCGAAGCCCGTCACCACCTCGTCCGCCACCAGCAGGATGTCATGCTTCTCCAGCACCTCCTGGATCGCGGGCCAGTAGCCCTCGGGCGGCATGATGATGCCCCCGGTCCCCAGCACAGGCTCCGCCCAGAAGGCGGCGATGGTCTCGGCGCCCTCGCGCTCGATCATCTGCTCGAGTTCGCTCACGAGATACGCGGTGAACTCCCGCTCCGTCATCGCCTCGCGCGGGCGCTGGTAATAGTAGGGCGCCTCGGTATGAAGCACCTGCGGCAGCGGCAGGTCGAAATGCTTGTGCCACATCGGCAGGCCGGTCAGCGAGCCGGTCATCAGGCCCGAGCCGTGATAGCCCCGCTTGCGGCTGATGATCTTCTTCTTCTCCGGCCGGCCGAGGATGTTGTTCATGTACCAGACGAGCTTGACGTTGGTCTCGTTCGCGTCCGAGCCGCCGAGGCCGAAATAGACCTTCGACATGTGATCCGGCGCGCGGTCCATGATCATCTTGGCGAGCGTCACGCTCGCCTCCGTGCCGTGGCCGACATAGGCGTGGTAATAGCTCAGCTCCCGCGCCTGGGCGGCGATGGCCTCCGCGATCTCCTGCCGCCCGTAGCCCACGTTGACGCAGTAAAGCCCCGCGAACCCGTCGAGAAACCGGTTTCCGTTCCGGTCCACGATATGGCTGCCCTCGCCCCCTGTGACGATCCGCTGAGCGACGTTGCCGCGCGCGAAGTCGGCAAGATGGGTGGAGGGGTGCAGGAAATTCTCGCGGTCCCACTGCTCCAGAGGATCGTTCTTCAGCATGGCGCTCTCCCGGTCGGCACTGTCGCTTTGCCTCTGCCTATCCGATCCGGCCACCAGGCGACAGGGGGGCCGTCGGCGCGCGCCCGATGCCGCCTTCCCGACATGGCTCCCTTTACCATGTGGACAGCGTCCCGGCCCCGCCCTTAACCTCGGCCCTGAGACGCACCGATCGGAAAGGCCCGTCCTCTGGAAACGATCCTGCTCTTCGCGCTCGCCGCGGCCGCCGTCCTCGTGGTCGCCCGGAGACGCCACGTTGCATCCCGCCCCTCAGGCAGGCGGGAGCCCCTCCCGCCCGATCCGCAGCCCGCCGTCACCGCCCGCCCTGCACCGGCGCACCCCGTCTTGCACGGACCCGCCTATGTCGTCGACGGCGACGGCCTACGGATCCGCAAGACGGAGATCCGCCTCTTCGGAATCGACGCGCCCGAGATGAATCACCCTCACGGTCGCAAGGCGAAATCCGCGCTCATCGCGCTCTGCAGGGGACAGAGAATCACGGCGGAGTTCACCGGCCTCGACGTTCACGGCAGGACCGTGGCCCGCTGCCACCTGCCAGACGGTCGCGATCTTTCCGCCGAAATGGTCAAGCTCGGCCTCGCCCTCGACTGGCCGAAGCACTCCGGCGGCGCCTACCGCGATCTCGAGCCGCCGGACGCCCGCAAGAAGCTCTGGCTGGCGGATGCACGCCAGAAGGGCCGGATGGACGTATGGGAACGCTTCGAGGCGTCGGCCCGGGAGCGCGCGGCGCGCCGGTAACCTGCCCCGACACCGCACTCCTGCGGGCCGAGCCTCAGCCCGGTCCACCCGACCCCGAAAACGACAAAGGCCGGGCTGAAGCCCGGCCTGCGCCTTCCTCAGGCAATCACGCAGCCCTCAGGCCAGCGCGGCCTTCGCGCGGTCGACGATGCCCGCAAAGGCCTCGGGCTCGTTCACGGCGAGATCGGCCAGCACCTTGCGGTCCACCTCGATCCCGGCAAGGCTCAGCCCGTTGATGAAGCGCGAATAGGTCAGCGCCTCGTCATGGGCGCGCACGGCGGCGTTGATCCGCTGGATCCACAGCGCGCGGAAGTTGCGCTTGCGGTTGTGCCGGTCGCGGGTTGCATACTGGTTCGCCTTGTCGACCGCCTGGCGGGCGACCTTGAAGGTATTCTTGCGCCGGCCGTAATAGCCCTTCGCGGCGTCGGTGACCTTCTTGTGGCGACGATGGGTGACGGTTCCGCCTTTGACTCGCATCTGTCAGTCCTCCTTCAGCGCGCGTAGGGCATCATCGGCTTGATGATCTGCTCATCAGCCTTTGCCAGGATGGTGGTTCCGCGCGCATCGCGGATGAACTTGTTCGAACGCTTGATCATGCCGTGGCGCTTGCCCGCCTGGCCGGCCTTGATCCGGCCGGTGGCCGTCACCTTGAACCGCTTCTTGCAGCTCGACTTGGTCTTCATCTTGGGCATTTCGGTCTCCTTTGCCGTCGACGCCGCGACTCGGCATGCCACACCGGCCGGCCGCAGCCTGAGCGCGCGCGTATAGAAGAGGAGAGCGGGCCTGGCAAGCCCTGCGGGCGAACCCGCGGGCCCCGGGCGTCAGTTGAACGTCTGTGCGAACGCGCGGGCCACGATGTCGGGAAGGTCCGCCATCTGGAACGCGCCGGGCGTCTGGTTCGCACCCACCGCGATCAGCGCGAGGCCCCCGATCAGGAGCAGCATCGGGAACCGCACGCTGCGTCCATGGGTGAAGGCGCTCAGGATCGCGGGGAAAGAGATCGCCGCGAAGAGGAGGCCCAGGGTTATCATCACGTCGTTGCTCATGACGCGACGATAGCCGCGAATCGCGACGACAATAAGGCGCGGTCCCGCCGATTGTGGCGAAGGGCCCCGCGGCCCCCGGTCAGCCCGGCTCCTGCCGGAAGATCAGCTTCTCCTCGCAGGGGGCGACCCGCAGGATGTTGGTGGAGCCCGGCGTGTTGAACGGCACGCCTGCCACGACGATGATGTTGTCCTCCGCCTGCGCGCCGAGGATCGTCCGCGAGGCGCGCACCGCGTAGACCACCGCGGTCTTGAACCGGTCGAGGTCGCCCGTCATCACCGGGTAGACCCCCCATGTCAGGCAGAGCGCCCGCGCCGTCAGCGGCACCGTGGTCATGGCGATGATCGGCACCTGCGGCCGCTCCCGCGCGGTCAGGAGCGCGGTGGTGCCGCTTTCGGAGAAACAGCAGATGGCGAGCACGTTGGTTGCCTCGGCGATCTCCCGCGCGGCCGAGACGACGCCGTCGGCGACGGTGGCGCGCTTGGCCGACCGGCTCGCGGCCATGATCTGCAGGTAGGTCGGATCGCGCTCCACCTCGGCCGCCACGTTGTTCATGGTCGTGACCGCCTGGACAGGATAGGCGCCCGCGGCGCTCTCGGCCGAGAGCATGATGGCATCCGCCCCCTCGTAGATCGCCGCGGCGACGTCGGAGACCTCGGCCCGCGTCGGCATCGGGCTCTCGATCATCGATTCGAGCATCTGCGTGGCGACGATCACCGGCTTCGCGGCGGCCCGGCACTTGCGCACCAGCCGCTTCTGGATCGGCGGCACCGCATGGACGGGCAGTTCGACGCCCAGGTCGCCGCGCGCGACCATGATCCCGTCGGAGACGGCCAGGATGTCGTCGAAGGAATTGACCGCCGCGGGCTTCTCGATCTTCGACAGGACCTTGGCGCGGCCCTTCACGATGGCGCGGGCCTCCTCCACGTCGGCGGGACGCTGCACGAAGGACAGCGCCACCCAGTCCACGCCCAGCTCCATGACGAAATCGAGGTCGCGCCGGTCCTTCTCGCTCAGCGCCGCCAGCGGCAGCACCACGTCGGGCACGTTCACGCCCTTGCGGTTGGAGATCGTGCCGCCCACCTCGACCTCGCAATCGGCGAAGTCGCGGCCGCAGTCCCGGACCTTCAGCCTTATCTTGCCGTCGTTCACCAGAAGATGCGCGCCCGGCTCCAGCGCGTCGAAGATCTCCTTGTGCGGCAGCTGCACCCGGGTCGCGTCGCCCGGGGTAGCGTCCAGATCGAGCCGGAAGGCCTGTCCCGCCTCGATCTCCTCCGAGCCGCCCGCAAAGACCCCGAGCCGCAGCTTCGGCCCCTGAAGGTCCGCGAGGATGCCGATGGGGGCGTTCACCTCCTTCTCGATCTGCCGGATGATCTCGTGACGGGCCCGGATCTCGGAATGGTCGCCATGGGACATGTTCAGGCGAAAGACGTCGGCTCCGGCGGTGTAGAGGGCCCGGATCATGTCGGCATCGCTCGACGAGGGCCCGAGGGTCGCGACGATCTTGACGTTGCGATTGCGTTTCATGGCTGGCGCTCCTTCGGGTCTCACGCTTGCGGACTGCGTCACTGGCTGAAGGTCGTTATCGCTAACGGCCGGGTCCCGCGCCTTATTGCGGAATTCCCTTCCGCGGACAACTGGCCTATGGCCGGTGTGATCCGATGACTGGTTCCATGCCACACGACGCCTACGAAATCATCACCGCGGCCGCCACCTCTCCGTGGCTCCTGACCTGCGACCACGCATCCAATCGCGTGCCGCCAGGGGTGTCGGGGGGCGATCTCGGCCTCGCGGCGGGCGAGATGGAGCGCCACATCGCCTATGACGTCGGCGCCGCCGGCGTGACCCGCCATCTCGCCGCCGCCCTCGGCTGCCCCGCGGTGCTGTCGCGCTTCACCCGACTCGCCATCGATCCGAACCGGGGCGAGGACGACCCGACGCTGGTGATGAAGCTCTACGACGGCACGATCGTCCCCGGGAATCGCGCGGTGGACGCCGCCGAGGTGACGCGCCGCAAGGCCGCGCTCTACGATCCCTACCACGGCGCGGTGGCGGAACTCGCCGCCCGCCGCCCGGACACGATCTACGTCGCCATCCACTCCTTCACGCCGCGCCTGCGCGGCCGCCGCCCCCGGCCCTGGCACATCGGCATCCTGCACGCCTGGGACGAGCGGTTCTCCCGGCCGCTCCTCGACCGCCTGGCCGAGGAGGCCGACATCATCACCGGCGAGAACGAGCCCTATCCCGGGCACCTGCCCGGCGACGCGGTGGACCGCCATGCGCTGAAACACGGCCGGCCCAACGCCCTGATCGAGCTGCGTCACGATCTCATCGACACCGAGGCGGGCCAGCGCGCCTGGGCCACGCGCCTTGCCCCGATCCTCGAGGACGCCCGCGCCGCGATGGAGGCCGCGGACCGCAAGCAGACCCCCGGCGCAAGGACTTTCTAGAAAGTCCTTGCCGCGCCACGATCTTCTCGAAGATCGTGGCCCCCGTCAAAGGAGAGAGCCATGGACGACGCCACCCGCACCGAACTCGAGGCCGCCGCCTTCCGCCGCCTGCGCCATCACCTGATGGAGGAGCGCCCCGACGCCCAGAACATCGAGCTGATGACCCTCGCCGGCTTCTGCCGCAACTGCCTCAGCCGCTGGTATCAGGAGGCCGCCGCCGAGCGGGGCATAAAGATGTCGAAGGACGAGGCGCGCGAGATCTTCTACGGCATGCCCTACGACGACTGGAAGGCCCGGCACCAGTCCGAGGCCACGCCCGAGCAGCAGGCCGCCTTCGACGCCAGCCACCCGACCCGGGACTGATCACGGCCGGCCGGTTTTGGCCCTTACGTCATTTCCGTCCGATTCGCACGATTGTGGCGGGATTGACGGCCTTGGCTCCGGCAATCCGGACCGGATCTCCCGCGTTGTGCCCGGCGACGAAACGATCGCCCCCGAAATTTGACGGGACCGCCGCAATTCGGCTCTCTGGGGGCGTTCCGAGGCAGTCTGACGCCCGGACGACCAGCGGGCCGCGCAGCCCAGCCAACGACCGGACGACGTCTTTCGCCCACCCTCCTCGGGGTCCTCTCACCCCTCGGGCGCCAGACGACGATCCGGGGGATCACCGGCCGATCCCGCGGCGGACCGCGCACCGCTCCGGATACCGCCCGCGCGCGCCGGATCGGGACCTCCCCCGGCGCGCGCGGACGCTTCCCCGTTCCCGGCGTTCCCGACCTCGTGATCCCCCGTGACTTGATCGGCCCGCTGCGGCGACGCATCCTCGTGCATCGCTGGCAGACGCCGTCCCCCAGGAGGCTGCGCCACGACGTCCCGGCACCGGTTCGCGCATTTGCCGGCCCGGTGACTTCAGTCGCCCGTCCCGGCGGCGCCCTGCGGCCGCAGCTTCCGGGCTGCGGCCGTGAAGGCCTCCGGACCGCGCGAGATGGGGCCGCCGGATGCCGCGTCAGATCGCCGTCTTGAGGCTCTCCTCCAGGTAGATCTCCCGCAGCCGCGTCGCCACGGATCCCGGCCGGCCGTCGCCCACCGCCACGCCGTCGATCTCCACCACCGGCATGACGAAGGTGGTGGCCGAGGTCACGAAGGCCTCGTCAGCCGCCTTCGCCTCCTCGGGCGTGAACCCCCGTTCCTCCACCCGCATCTGCGCCTCCCGCGCGAACCGCAGGACGGCGGCGCGGGTGATCCCGCTCAGGATCTCGTTCGACAGGTGCCGCGTGATGATGACCCCGTCCTTCACGATGTAGGCGTTGTTCGACGTGCCCTCGGTGACCTGCCCGTCCTCGACCATCCAGGCGTCGTCGCACCCCGCCTTCAGCGCCATCATCTTGCCCATCGACGGGTAGAGAAGCTGCACCGTCTTGATGTCCCGCCGTCCCCAGCGCTCGTCGGGGATGGTCACCACCCGGATGCCCTTCTTCGCCACAGGGCTTTTCGCCAGCCCCGGCTTCGACTGGGTGAAGAGCACCAGCGTCGGATCCGTCTCCTCGGCGGGATAGGCGAAATCCCTGTCCCCCGGCGCCCCCCGGGTGACCTGCAGGTAGACCATCCCGTCCTCGATCTCGTTCAGCCGCACCAGCTCGCGGTGGATCTCCAGAAGCTCGTCACGGTCCGCAGGCGCCGCCATCTCCATCTCGCCCAGCGATCGCTCCAGCCGCGCGACATGGCCGTCGAAATCCACCAGCTTCCCGCCGAGGACGCTCGTGACCTCATAGACGCCGTCGGCGAAGAGAAAGCCCCGGTCGAAGATCGAGACGGTGGCCTCCTGCTCGGGCAGGTACTGGCCGTTGACATAGACGGTGCGCATCAGGAGGTCTCCTCGGGCATCAGGTGCAGGGCCGCATATTGCAGAAGCAGGACGGTCTTTGAATCCCGGATTTCACCCGCCGCCACCATGGCGAGCGCCGTCCCGAGCGGCAGGTCCAGCACCTCGGTCTCCTCCCCTTCCTCGGCAAGGCCGCCGAACCGCGCCACGGCATCGCCGGCGCCGTAGGGCGCCACGAAATAGGTCAGCCGCTCGGTCACCGACCCGGGCGAGGAGTAGAGCTCGAAGAGCCGCGTCACCGGACCCAGCGTCAGCCCCAGCTCCTGCTCCGCCTCGGCGCGGATACAGGCCTCGGGGTCGTCGGCATCGAGCAGCCCCGCCGCCGCCTCGATCAGAAAGGCATCGGTCTCGCCGTTGTAGGCCGCCGGCCAGCGAAACTGCCGCACCAGGAGGACATGCCGCCGCTCGGGATCATAGGGCAGGATCACCGCCCCGTCGCCCCGGTCGTAGGTCTCGCGCCACTGCTCGCTCATCGCGCCGTCGCGGCCCGTCAGCCGCAGCCGCGTCGTCTTCAGCACCGCCCAGTTGTCCGACAGCAGCCGCGTCTCCAGCACCTCCCAGTCCCGGCTCATGACGCGGCCGCCCGCCTGGGCTCCTCGGCCCGGCTCATCCCCAGAGCTCCCGCTCCGGCGGATGCACCAGCGTCCCCTCGTAGCGGAGCGGCGGATCGCGGTCCTCCGCCAGCAGCAGCGGCGCGTCGAGATCGACCACCTCCGCCCCCTGCGCCACCAGCACAGCCGGCGCCATGGCGAGCGACGATCCCACCATGCAGCCCACCATGACCCGGAACCCCGCCTCGCGCGCCGCGTCGCGCAGCGCCAGCGCCTCGGTCAGCCCGCCGGTCTTGTCGAGCTTGATGTTGACCATGTCATACCTGCCCCTCAGCCCCGCCAGAGAGGCCCGGTCATGACAGCTCTCGTCGGCACAGACAGGCAGGGGCCGCGCGATCTCCGAGAGCATCCCGTCCTCGCCCGCGGGCAGGGGCTGCTCCACCATCTCCACCCCCAGCCGCACGAGATGCGGCGCAAGCTCGGCATAGACCTCCGCGGTCCAGCCCTCGTTGGCATCGACGATGATCCGGGCCGCGGGCGCCCCCCGCCGCACCGCCTCGAGCCGCGCCATGTCGCCCTCGCCGCCCAGCTTGATCTTCAGGAGCGGCTTGTCCCGGTGCCGCGCCGCCGCCGCCTCCATCGCCGCGGGCTCCCCCAGCGAGAGCGAGTAGGCCGTGGTCACCGGCCCCGGCGCCGCGATCCCCGCCAGCTCCCAGGCCCGGAGGCCCTTCGCCTTGGCCTCCGCATCCCAGAGCGCGCAATCGACCGCGTTCCGCGCCGCGCCCCCGGGCAGAGCCTCCTGCAACCCGGCCCGGTCCACATCGCCCAGCTTCTCGATCTCGGCCATGACGCTCTCCGGCGTCTCGCCGTAGCGGGCGTAGGGCACGCATTCCCCGCGCCCCTCGCCCGCATGGACGGTCAGCACCCGCGCCTCGGTCCGCGCCCCCCGCGCGATCACGAAGGCCTCCGCCAGCCGGAAACTCTCGGTCTCGACCCTCAGCACCGCGCGCCTCCCGCCATCCGCCCGGACCGAAGCCGACCGCGCCGGACCCGCGCCGCACCGACACCCTCGGTCCGCCACCTCGTCCAGCATGGCCCGCAACACGCCTCGCCCCTCATCGCGCCCGCCTCGCTCGTCAGCACCGCGCCCTCTCCTCATCTGGCCCGAAATACTCCCGCCGGAGGCGATCCCGCCCCCCGCGTCCGCGCCCTCCTCAGGCGGGAAGCGCGTCCACCAGCCGCCCGGCCCCCTGCCGGAACGGATCGACCGTCGGCAGCCCCATCCGGTCCTCGATCTCGCGCAGGCAGGCCACCGCCTCTGCCTCGCCGAGCGCTGCCGTGTTCACCGACACGCCGATCACCTGGCAGTCGGGGTTCGCGATCCGCGCCAGCGGCAGCGCCGTGTCCCGCAGCGCCTCCAGCGACGGCAGCGGGTAGTCCGGCAGGCCGCGCATGTGGGTCCGCGTCGGCTCGTGGCTCAGCACCAGCGCGTCCGGCTGGCCGCCGTGGATCAGCGCCATGGTCACCCCGGAATAGGAGACGTGGAACAGGCTCCCCTGCCCCTCGATGTGGTCCCAGTGGTCGGGATCGTTGTCCGGCGTCAGCCATTCCACCGACCCGGCCATGAAATCCGCCACCACCGCGTCGAGCGGCACGCCCTCGCCGGTGATCAGGATGCCGGTCTGCCCCGTGGCGCGGAACGAACTCTTCATCCCGCGCCGCCGCATCTCCGCATCCATGGCCAGCGCCGTGTACATCTTCCCCGCCGAACAATCGGTCCCCACCGCCAGACAGCGCCTGCCGGTCCGCTTCCTTCCGTCCGCGATGGGATACTTCACCGAGGGCAGCCGCACGTCATGAAGCGACCGCCCGTGCGCCTCGGCCAGCGCCACCAGCGGCGGCTGGTCGCGCAGCAGCGTGTGCAGCCCGGCGGCAAGGTCGAAGCCCGCCTGCAGCGCGTCCTCCATCACCTGCATCCAGCTCTCCGAGAACACGCCGCCCCGGTTCGCCACGCCGATCACCAGCGTCTGCGCCCCGGCGCCGCGCGCCTCCTCCAGCGTCATGTCCGGCAGCTTCAGGTCCGCCTTGCAGCCCGGCAGGCGCAGCTGGCCCACGGCATTCTCGGGCCGCCAGTCCCTGATCCCCTGGGCGACCTTCGCCGCCAGCGGGTCGGGCGCATCGCCCAGGAACAGCAGATAGGGGGTCTTGATCATGGCCATCGTCCTCGCTGCGACAGGGCGCTTCCGGCCGCACCCGGGGCCGGCGCGCCCGGATCGGATCGAGGCGCGCCCCGCCTATCCCCATCACGCTCCCCGATCCGGTGCAACCCGCGCCGCGCCCGGCCGCTTCGGCAGGGACATTCTGCACCCGCAAAAGCAGCTTGTGACCGAATGCGCAAGAATATAACCCGAAGACCAATCGCCACGACCGTTCCTTTCGCGAAAGATCCGCCCATGTCCTTCCGCCTCCAGCCCGCGCCGCCCGCCCGCCCGAATCGCTGCCAGCTCTTCGGCCCCGGCTCGCGCCCCGCGCTCTTTCCGAAGATGGCCGCCTCCGCCGCCGACGTGATCAACCTCGACCTCGAGGACAGCGTCTCTCCCTCCGACAAACCGCAGGCCCGCGCCAACATCGTCGAGGCCATTGGCGCCGTGGACTGGGGCACCAAGACGCTCTCGGTGCGGATCAACGGCCTCGACACCCCCTTCTGGTACCGCGACGTGGTGGACCTCATGGAACAGGCGTCCGAGCGGCTCGACCAGATCATGATCCCCAAGGTCGGCTGCGCCGCCGATCTCTACGCCGTCGACGCGCTCGTGACCTCCATCGAGGCCGCGACAGGCCGCACGAAACCCGTCGCCTTCGAGGTCATCATCGAATCCGCCGCCGGCATCGCCCATGTGGAGGAGATCGCCGCGGCCTCGCCGCGCCTGCAGGCCATGAGCCTCGGCGCCGCCGACTTCGCCGCCTCGATGGGCATGGCCACCACCGGCATCGGCGGCACCCAAGAGAATTACTACATGCTCCACGAGGGCCGGAAGCACTGGTCCGATCCCTGGCACTGGGCCCAGGCCGCCATCGTCGCCGCCTGCCGCACCCACGGCGTGCTGCCCGTGGACGGCCCCTTCGGCGACTTCTCCGACGACGAGGGCTACCGGGCCCAGGCGCTGCGCTCCGCCACGCTCGGCATGGTCGGCAAATGGGCGATCCACCCCAAACAGGTCGCGCTCGCCAACGAGGTCTTCACCCCCTCCGAGGCCGCCGTCGCCGAGGCGCGCGAGATCCTCGCCGCCATGGAGGAGGCCAGGGCCCGCGGCGAGGGGGCGACGGTCTACAAGGGCCGCCTCGTCGACATCGCCTCGATCAAGCAGGCCGAGGTCATCGTCCGCCAGTCCGAGATGATCGCCGGACGCTGACCCGCAACATGCTGCCATGATTGCGAAAACCGGGGGATACTTCCCCCGGGACCGCTGTCGTCCTATCTCCGGCAAAGACCGGACGCAGGGGAAGGACATGGCAAGGAAGCCCACCGACTGGCCCGCCCGCTACCGCAAGGCCAAGCCGCCCCATGTCGTCACGCTCCCCAACGATTTCGCCGGCGTGAAGGCCGGACAGACCATGCTCATCTCCTCGCCCGAAGAGATCGGCCGCTGGATCGACGCCATTCCCCGCGGCGAGACCCGGACGATCCTGCGGATGCGCACCGAACTCGCCCGCCGCGCAGGCGCTGACGCCATGTGCCCGGTCACCGCGTCGATCTACCTGCGCGTGGTGGCCGAATGCGCCCTGAAGGCGCTCGACGACGGACAGACCCCCGATGCCGTGACCCCCTTCTGGCGGGTGATCGGGCCGGGCGACAGGCTGGCCGCGAAACTCTCCTGCGGCACCGAGGGCCTCGTCCACCTGCGCGCCCTCGACAGCGCCCTCGACCCTGCCTGACGGGCAGGCGCCCCGCGGGACGGCGGGCGGGGCGATGCGCGGCACGCGCGAGCGACGTCCCGCCGGCGCCGCCTCACCGCGAAAAATCCGCGCCCCGGCCGACGATCCGTGCTATCCTCCCCGCGCCGGAGGATGCCCCATGCGCGCCAGACTCGCCGCCAGCGCCCTGTGCCTTCCCGCCGCCGCCACGGCCCAGGGCGCCTGTCCGGCCGAGGAGGTGATGGCCGACCTCGACCCCTGCCTCGTGGGCAACTGGATCGGCGAGAACACCGCCTTCGCCGCCTTCGAGCGCGCCATGAGCCAGATCGAGGGCGGCGCCGCGATCCCCGGCGTCTCGCCGGTCCTCGGCATCAGCATCTACGACGGCGGTCTCTACATCACCCTCCCCTTCCATTCGAGCATGACCGGGACGGTCACCGACGACGACGGCACCACGACCCTGGCCATGGACCTGAGCATCCACACCGCCGTGGGCCGGGTCTGGGGCGACGACGGCATCCTCGGCTTCTGCTCCGATACCGAACAGCCGCCGCTCATCGCCGTCGAGGCCACGGCTCCGGACGGAGCGACCGGAACATGGAGCGGCGCGCCCATGGGAGGCGAGGACTTCACCCCGCTGACCACCTACAGCTGTGCGGGCGACCTGATGACCATGACCGTGCATCTGCCGGAGCCGCTGGGGCCGGTCGATTACATCATGAACCGTTTTCCCGACAGCCGCTTCGACGCGGAATTCGGGCGTCTCGTCGCGGAGCGCTTCGAGGGCGGCTGACCCGGGCCGAGGCCCCGCGAATGTTGCATCGCCCCCCCGCCCCCGCCATATAGCGCGGCAGAGCAGCAGACGCCCGGACTCCCATGACCCATTACCTCGACTTCGAGAAACCGCTGGCCGAGATCGAGGGCAAGGCCGCGGAACTGCGCGCCATGGGCCGCGCGAACGAGGACATGGACGTGGAGGACGAGGCCGCGGCGCTCGACCGCAAGGCCGCGGATCTTCTGAAATCGCTCTATGCCGGGCTCAGCCCCTGGCGCAAATGCCAGGTCGCGCGCCACCCCGAGCGACCCCATTGCAAGGACTACATCGAGGCGCTCTTCACCGAATGGACGCCGCTCGCCGGGGATCGCAACTTCGCAGACGACCAGGCGGTGATGGGCGGGCTGGCGCGGCTCGACGGGCGGCCCGTCATGGTGATCGGCCACGAAAAGGGCAACGACACCCGCTCCCGGCTCGAACGCAATTTCGGCATGGCCCGCCCCGAGGGCTACCGCAAGGCGATCCGCCTGATGCAGATGGCCGACCGCTTCGGCCTGCCCGTGGTGACGCTGGTGGACACCCCCGGTGCCTATCCCGGCAAGGGCGCCGAGGAGCGCGGCCAGTCCGAGGCCATCGCCCGCGCGACCGAAACCTGCCTCGCGCTCAAGGTGCCGCTCGTGAGCGTCATCATCGGCGAGGGCGGTTCGGGCGGGGCCGTGGCCTTCGCCACCGCCAATCGCGTGGCGATGCTGGAACACGCGATCTATTCCGTGATCTCCCCCGAAGGCTGCGCCTCGATCCTCTGGAAGGACGCCGAGAAGATGCGCGAGGCCGCCGAGGCCCTGCGTCTCACCGCCCAGGACCTGAAGGAACTGGGCGTCTGCGACCGCATCATCCGCGAGCCCGCGGGCGGCGCCCACCGCGCCCCCGAGGCCGCGATCTTCGCCGTGGGCGACGCCATCGCCGCCATGCTGAAGGAGCTCTACGGCAAGGACGGCACCGCGCTCCGCGACGCGCGGCGCAAGAAATACCTGGCCATCGGCTCGAAGGGCCTCGCCGCGTGACCCGCCCCCGCCGCAGCGCGTTCCCCCTCGCGGCCGCGCTCGCGGCCTTCGCCACCGCCGCCGCCGCCCAGACCGCCCCCGGCGGGCTCGAAGGCCGCACCGTGACCTTCGGCGGGCTCCTCTACGAGGAGACCGAGGACGACCCTACGTTTCTCGGCGACCGGCACGTCGCGGTGGTCGGCCCCGGCGTGGAATACGGTCTCGGCCCCGAGGGCCCGCAGAACGGCTGGGACATCGTCCCCGCCATCGTCGACATCTCCGACAGCCGGGTGACGATCACCTATCCAGACATCCCCGGCGACACCTTCCCCGCGCTCGAGTTCAACGGTTACGTCCTCGATTTCCTGACCGACTGCGTGCTCTTCTCGGGCGCCCGCGTCGACAAGAGCGTCTCCTCCGGCGACTTCTCCGACGCCGACGTCTTCACCAAGCGCGCGCGGCTCTACATCGACATGAGCGGCCACGCCTACGGCCCCGGCATCAAGTACGCCATCGACCTCGACGTGATGGACTGCCCCATCGGCTGAGCCGCGGCGCGGGGCGCAGGCCCTCACCACATCCGCGGCGCCGCATACTCCGGATACCCGGCGTCATACCCTTCGGCGTCCTCCACCACGGCGCGTTCCTTCAGGAACTCCCCGGCCGTCGGCACGGACCCGCTCTCGTCTCCGGAACTCCAGAGGCCGGACCGCATCACCGCCTTGGCGCACTGGAAATAGACCTCCCCCACGGCGATCTCGACCACCGTGCGCGGATGCCGCCCGGCCTGCTCGAAAAGCCCCGTCAGTCCCGCGTCGGCGCTCACCCGCGCCCGCCCGTTCACCCGCACCACGTTCTGCGCGCCGGGCACCATGAACAGCAGCGAGACCCGCCCGTCCCGCACGATGTTGCGCAGCGAATCCATCCGGTTGTTGCCGCGCCAGTCCGGCAGCAGCAGCGTCCGGTCGTCCGCGACCCGCACCACCGGCCCCGCGTCCCCCCTCGGACTCGCATCCGTGCCTTCGGGGCCGACCGTGGACAGGATGACGAAGCGCGAGGCCTCGATCCAGCGCCGGTAGGCCGGGGTCAGCCGGTCCGCGACCTTGTCCAGCGAGGCCGGCACCGGCACATCGTAGAGCGCCTCCAGAGCCTCGATGTCAGTGATCCAGTCCATCCTCGTCCTCCCTGATCGGGGCAAAGCCCGCCTCCGCCATCAGCATGTTCGACCGCGGCTCGATCACCGCCTCCAGCTTCGCCATGAACTCCCGCGGCGGCAACCCCTCGGGGATCGGCGGCAGGAACTCCACGACCGCAAGGCCCGGCGTCCTCCGGATGCCCCTCCGCGGCCAGAAGAGGCCCACGTTGGTGGCCACCGGCACGCAGGGCTGGCCCAGTTCCTCGTAAAGCGCCGCGGTCCCCATCTTGTAGGGCGCCCGCACGCCCGGCGCGATCCGCGTGCCCTGCGGATAGATGATGAGCTGCCCCGGATCGGCGCGTCCCGCGCGCACATCGGCCACCATCTTGCGCATCGCCTCGCCGCGCTTGCCGCGATCGACGGGAATGCAGCCCATCCTGAGCGCGTACTGCCCCAGGATCGGCGCCCAGACCAGTTCGCGCTTCATGATGAACTTCGGCCGCGGCATGGCGCTGAAGATCAGGATGATGTCGAGGAAACTCTGGTGCTTGGCCGCGACCAGAACCTCTCCCTCGGGCGGCTGTCCGCGCACCTCGGTGCGGATGCCCACCATCCAGGCGGCCGTCCAGCGCACCCAGGCGCAATAGGCCTGCGCGCCCGCCACAGCCCCCCGGCGCGAGGCCACGGCCCAGGGCAGGTAGATCAGCGCGATGGGCAGCATCATCAGATACATCTGCCCGATGAAGACCAGCGCCCGCAGCGTCTGCACGACCGTCATGACCGCTCCCCCAGTGACCTGAGCGCGGCGAAGCGCGTCGCGGCGAAGGCCACGAGCGCCGCCAGAAGCGGGATCAGCAGGGGCCAGAGCCACCCCGCCCCGCGAAACCCGAGCCCGGTCAGAAAGCCCCCCGCCGGGTCCGCATCGGGCAGGAGCCAGATCGCCGCCATGCCCAGAACGGTCCCCGCCGCAGCCCCCGCGAGCGCGCGCATGGTGAACCGCCGCACGAAGGCCCGGGCGATATAGCTGTCCTTGGCGCCCACGAGGCGCAGCACCCGGATCACCTGGTCGTTCGCCGCCAGCGCCGCCTGGGCGGCCAGCGTGATCATCGCCGCCGTCGCCCCCGCAATGAGCAGGAGCGCGGTCAGGCCCAGCGTCCGCAGCCGCGACGCCGCATCGACCAGAGGATCGCGCCAGCGCGTGTGATCGTCGAGCACCGCGCCCGGAACCTCCGCCTGCAGCCGGGCGCGCAGCCCGGTGGCGTCATAGCCCTCGCCGGTCTCAACCACCTCGATCAGCTGCGGGATCGGCAGCGCCTCCACCGGCAGGTCCGGCCCGAACCAGGGCTCGAGCAGCGCCCGCGTCTCCTCCACCGGCAGGGCGCGGGCCGAGGCGATGCCCGGCGTCGTCTCCAGCACCCGCAGCGCAGCGGCGGTCTGCGCCGCCACCTGACCCTCCGGCGCCGAGATCCGCAGCGTCGAGGATCGCGCCAGCTCCTCCGCCCAGCGGTCGGCAAGGCGCCCCGTCGCCATCGACAGCGCGAGCGCGAAGACCGCAAGGAAGGCCATCGCCGCCGAAGTGAACACCGTCAGCCGCGCGGTGAAACCGGTGGGCGGCACCACCCGGTCGGCATGGGGATCGCCTTTCACCAGGTCGCCGACCCGCCCCGCCACGCTCACAGGTCCGCCCCCGCCGCCACCAGCCGCCGGTCCTTCAGCCGCAGCACCCGGGCCTGCACCTGTGCCTTCGCCGCGCGGATCAGCTGCAGGTCATGGGTCGCCACCAGGACCGCCTTGCCCATCCGGTTCAGCTCGACGAGCAGCGCCAGCAGCCGCTGCGACATCTCCCAGTCGATGTTGCCCGTTGGCTCGTCCGCCAGGATCACGTCGGGGCTCAGGATGATCGCCCGCGCGAGCGCCGCGCGCTGCCGCTCGCCGCCCGAAAGCTCCGGCGGAAGCTGCTCCGCCTGCCGGCTCAGCCCGACCCAGGACAGGAGCGCGGCGAGGTCCTCGTCCTCCGCTCCGCCCCGGCCCGAGACCGTCAGCGGCAGGGCCACGTTCTCCTTGAGCGGCAAATGGTCGAGGAACTGGCAATCCTGGTGAACCACCCCGATGCGCCGCCGCGCCAGCGCCACGCGGTCGCGGTCCATGGCCCGCACCTCCTCCCCGAAGAGGCGCACCTGCCCCGCCGTGGGCCGCAACTCGGCATAGCAGAGCTTCAGCAGCGTGGTCTTGCCCGCCCCCGATGGCCCGGTCAGGAAATGGAACGTCCCCGGACCGAGCGCGAGCGAGAGGTCCGAGAAAAGCTCGCCCCCGCCGTAGGAATACGCCACACGATCGAGCTCGATCACCCCGGGGACCCCGCATTGCCGTCGCCGGTCGTTCTGCCCCAAGGGACCGGGGCTTGCAATCGCGCGCCGGCTTTGCATTCGCCATGGCTTTGGGGCATTCTCCCGCGCAAAGGCGCCGGACGCGCGCCGACCGGGGAACGGGCAGCAAGGATTACGGGCATGAGGCTGACTTGCCCCAATTGCGGGGCGGAGTACGAGGTCCCCGACGACGCGATCCCCGACAGCGGGCGCGACGTGCAATGCTCCAATTGCGGTCACACCTGGTTCGAGGCGGGCGCCGCCGCGGCCGAGACCGCGGAGCCTGCGGAGCCGCCCGCTCCGCGCCCGCCCCGCGCGCCGCGTCCCGCCGCGCCCGCCGAGACCGCCCGGGACCGCGCCCAGCCCGATCCCGACGCCCCGCGTCCGGGCCGGCCGCCGCCCGATCCCGAGGCGCCCCATCCCGATCCGGGCCAGCCGGCGCCCCGACGCAGGCTCGACCCCGCCGTGGCCTCCGTGCTGCGCGAGGAGCGGGCCACCTCCGAGGCCCTGCGCCGCGCTTCCGCGCCCGAACCCATGGAACGCCAGGAGGACCTGCCGCTCGCCGAGCCGGCCTCCCCGGCGCGCCGGCCCGCGCCCGCGCCGCAACCCCGGCGCGAACGGCTCCCCGATGTGGACGACATCAATCGCAGGCTCGGGGCGGACCCCGCGCCCCGCGCCTCCGACAGGACCGCCGAGGAGCAGGCGGCCCTGCGCTACCGGCAGGGCTTTCGCTACGGGTTCGGCATCGTCATGCTGATCGCGGCGGCGGCGACACTGGTCTATGTCTACGCGCCCCGCATCGCCGAGGCAGTGCCGTCCCTCTCGCCCCCTCTCGCCGCCTATACCGAGACCGTGGACGGTCTGAGACTCTCGCTCGACAACTCCGTCCAGTCCCTGACCACGCGCCTCTCGCCTCCCGACCCCGGCTGATCCCCGCGCGTCCCGATCCCATGTCCCGGACCTCGCGCCCGGCGACCGGCACCCGCCGCGAACCGCCGCGCGCGTGCGGGAAGACGGTCCTTCGCGCGGACCGCCAGGCAGATGACCCGGTCCATGCCCGATCGGCTCCGGTCGCAAGTGATCCGCCTGCCCCCGCAGCCTGCCCCGGGCGCAACGCCCGGCAGCCGGCCCCGCGGGCAATGTCCTAGAAGCGCTTCAGCAGCCGCCGCAGGTAGTCGAGCTCCTCCTCGGGCCGCTCCTGCTCGGAGGATCTCCGCCGCAGCTCGTCCAGAAGCTCCTCCGCCCGGCGATAGACATCCTCGCCCTGGAGCATGTTCTCTTCCGTCCCGAACTGCCCGCTTTCGCCAAGCTGGCGGCCGAGCGGGTCGCGCCGCATCGGCTCGACCCGGCCGGTCTGGCTGCCATCGGCCTGACCCTGCCCGGGCTGGCCATCCTGCTGGTTCTCGGCCAGGGCCTGGCCCAGGCTCCGGATGCCCTCCCGCAGGGCGTCCATCGCCTCGGACTGCCGGTCGATGGCCTCGGCCATGTCGCCCTCGCGCAAGGCGTCCTCGGCGCCGTCCATGGCCCGATCGGCCCGGTCGAGCGACTCCCGCGCACCGTCCGCGGCCTCGCCACCCAGGTTCGGCAGCTCCGAGCGCTGGCGCTCCAGCTCCTGCCGCAGGGCGCGCTGCCGGTCCGCAAGGCTCTGCTCGCCACCCGGACCGCCTTCCTGGCCCTCGCCGGGGCTGCCCTGACCCGGCTGCTGGTTCTGTCCGTTCTGCTGCCCCTGCTGCCCCTGCCCCTGCTGGCCGGGCTGCCCCTGCTGTGGCTGGCCCTGACCGAACTGCTCCTGCAGGTCGCGGAACGCCTCGTCGCTGAGCCCCTGCTGGTCGCGCAGCGTCTCGCTCAGGTCCTGCATCGACTGCTGGCCGGGCGACTGCTGCCCCTGGCCGCCCTCGCCCTGCGTGACCTGCATGTTCTCCATCAGCTGGTTGAGCTGCTCCATCAGCTCCTGGGCCTCGGCCATGCGGCCCTCTTCCATCAGCTCCTGGATGCGGTCCATCAGCGCCTGAAGCTCGTCCTGGCTGAACTCGAAGCTCTCGCCCTCCGCGGTCTGCGGCTGGTCGGTGCCGTCGCCCGAGGGGTCCGACTGCTGCGCCAGCATCCGGGTATAGTCGTCCACCGCCTCGCGCAGCTCCTGCATCAGCTCGGCGATCTCCTCGTCGCTGGCGCCGTTGCGCATGGCCTCCGACAGCCGCTCCTGCGCCCGCCGCAGCCGCTCCCGCGCATCCGCCAGCGTGCCGTCCTCGAGCTGGATCGCCAGATCCCACAGCGCCGAAGCGATCTCCTCCTGGCCCTCGTCGTCCATCCCGAACCGCGCCATGGCGTCGAGCCTCCGGGTGATCACCCGAAGCCGCAGATAGGAGGTCTCGGACCGGATCAGCCGGTCCTCGGGCCGGTGCGCGATGGCCTTCAGCAGGTCCGCGGATCTCTGCGCATTGCCCTTCGACCACAAGAGGTCCCGCCGCACCTCGATCACGGCCCTCGCGACGGGCTGAAAGAACCGCCGTCCCGGCAGCACCATCTCGCGCGGCTCCGAGACGCCGGTCTGGCCCGGCGCATCCTCGACCTCCATCGTCAGCACCACCGGCAGATTGGCCCAGGGATGCTGCGAGAAGTCGTCGATCATCGCCTCTTCGAAGGCCCCCCGGTCCCCGGCGAAGGGCATCGGCAGATCGACCACGATCGGCTCCCGCTCCTGCGGCTCCGCGGCAAGTCCGAACCGCCGGTCGACGGCCCCGAGATCGAGCGTCACCACCGCCCGCCCCCCGGTCACGCCATGGTCGTCCTCGGCCCGGAACCGCTGGCTCATCTCGCCCAGCGCCTCGACCTCGACCTCGCCCAGGATCTCAACGACCGGCGCGGCATCGGGGATCACCGTGACCTCCCAGGCGCGGCCGCCCGGGCCCTCCACGGCGATCCGCCCGCTCGACGCCACGGCGAATCGCTGCTCGGGCCGCTCCCCGGGATCGAGCGCGGCGGTCTCGTCCTCCGCGCCCCCGTCCGCATCCGCCGGCGCGGCGACCGGAGACACCGGCGCCACGGACTGCGTGACCCGGAGCGCCCCGGCATCGCCGTAAAGGCGCAGCGTGATCTCCGACCCCTCGGGAAGGCTCAGCGGTCCCGCCGGAATGTCGTTGAGATAGAGCGTGGGCTTGCCGGTATAACCCGGCGGCTCGGCCCAGCCCTCCCAGACCGGACCCGTCGCCAGCACCGGATCGCCCGCCCCCGGCGCCATGTCGGCGACACTGCCCACCCGCCAGACGGAGCCGAAGAGCAGCGCCGCCACGAAGGCGATCAGCGCCATGTAGCGCAGCCCGTAGCGGTCGAGCCGCGAGACCCGCAGGTCGGGCTCCACGGCCCGCGCCGCCCGGCTGCGCTCCCGCATCCGCTCGAGATGCACGCGCCACACACCGGCGGAGCCCGCATCCGCGGCCCCCACGGCCTGCGCATCCGCCAGCGCCGTCAGCGGCCGCCCCGGCAGCGTCGCATCCACGCGCGCCCGCGCCTCCTCCGCGCTCGGCCAGCGGAAGCCGCTCCACCCGCGCCACAGCGCCACGCCCAGGGACACGACGGCCAGCACCGCCAGCGCCCAGAAGGCCTCCAGCGGCAGAAGGTCGTGCCAGCCCATCATGAGCGGGGCCAGCGCAAGGAACAGGATCGTCCAGACGGGCCAGAAACTCCGCGTCACCCGTTCGGCCACGAGGCCCGCTCGGGTCAGCGCGATGGGTCGGTTCAGGTGCGACAGGTCTTCGGCATCGTAGGACAGAACGGCACTCCCAGCGGCTCTCACCCCGAAGGTAGGGCGCTCAGAGCCATGGGGGAAGGCTATCGCGTGCGATCATCTCGTCAATCGTCGGGCGCCGGCGGATGACCGCAAAGTGATCGCCGTCCACCAGCACCTCCGGCACAAGCGGGCGCGAATTGTATTCGCTCGCCATCACCGCGCCATAGGCCCCGGCGGACCGGAAGGCCACCAGATCGCCCTCGCCCACCTCGGGCATCTCGCGGCCCCGCGCGAAGGTGTCGCCGGTCTCGCAGACCGGCCCCACGATGTCGAAGGCCCGCGTGGGCGCGCCCGCCACCGGCTCCGCCACGGGCACGATATCGTGCCAGGCGTCGTACATGGCGGGACGGATCAGGTCGTTCATCGCCCCGTCGAGGATCAGGAAATCCCTGTCCTCCCCTGTCTTCACATAGATCACCCGGCTCAGCAGCACGCCCGCATTGCCCGAGATCAGCCGTCCCGGCTCGATCTCCACCTCGCAGCCCAGATGCCCAACTGTCCGCTCGATCAGCGCGCCGTAGTCGCGCGGCAAGGGCGGTACCTCGTTCGACCGGGTGTAGGGAATCCCCAGCCCCCCGCCCAGATCGAGCCGCTCGATGGCATGGCCCTCCGCCCGCAGGACCCCCGTCAGGTCCGCCACCTTGGCGTAGACCGCCTCGAACGGGGCGAGGTCGGTCAGCTGGCTGCCGATATGCACGTCGATCCCCACGACGCGCAGCCCCGGCAGCGCGGCCGCCTCGGCATAGACCTCGACTGCCCGCGAAATGGGCACGCCGAACTTGTTCTCCGACTTGCCCGTGGCGATCTTGGCATGGGTCTTCGCGTCCACGTCCGGGTTGACCCGCACGGTCACGGGCACCTCGACGCCCATCGACACGGCCACCTCCGACAGCGCCGCCATCTCGGGCTCGCTCTCGAGGTTCACCTGCCGGACGCCCCCCTCCAGAACGATGCGCATCTCCTCCCGCGTCTTGCCTACGCCCGAAAAGACGATCCGCTCGCCGGGCACGCCCGCCGCCTTCGCGCGCAGGTATTCCCCGGCCGACACCACATCCATCCCCGCGCCCTCGCGGCCCAGCAGCGTCAGGATCGCCACGTTCGACAGCGATTTCACGGCAAAGCACACCAGGTGCGGCCCCCAGGCCAGCGCCTCGTCGAACAGCCGGTAATGCCGCAGGAGCGTCGCCGTGGAATAGACGTAAGCCGGCGTGCCCACCGCCTCCGCGATCTCCCGCAGCGGCACGTCCTCGGCCATCAGCTGGCCGTCCCGGTAGAGAAAATGATCCATCCCGCGCCCCTCGTCTCGGCCCTGCCTCGCCAGCGCCCCCGCCCCCCGCTTTTCTGGCCTGAAATACTCCCGGGGGAGTCCGGCGCAGCCGGACGGGGGCAGCGCCCCCTACACGGCCCGCGTCCGCAGGAACAGATAGAGCGGCAGACCGCAGCTCAACCCGATACAGAAGGTCGCGGGGATCGCCAGCAGCCCCAGCCAGTTCCGCCGCACCCAGACCTCCGCGATCACCCAGACCGTCAGCGCGATCGCCGCGATGGTCAGGTCCCACACCAGCCCCGTGGACCCCGCGTTGACATACCAGGAGTCGATCAGCAGCCGCAGCGACCAGCCTTCCGTCTGCCAGAAGGTCACGAACCAGTACATCGGATGCACCGCGCCCCAGATCGCGAGCGCCAGATAGACGATCCTCAGACCCGACATCCCTCACAGCCCCCCGATCGTGCCGACCTGCGGCCCCGGCCCGTCGCCGGGCCGCTCCGGCTCGCCATCCGCCCCGCAGGCCGCGAGCGCGAGACACAGCATCAGCCACCTCATCCCAGAACCTCCCGCCACCGCGCCACCTGCTCCCTGACCCGCTCCGGCGCCGTCCCGCCGTAGGACCGCCGCGAGGCCACCGAGGCCTCCACCGTCAGCACCCCGAACACGCCCTCGGTGATCCCGCCATGCACGCCCCGCATCTCCCCGAGCGACAGCTCCGCCAGCTCGCAGCCCCTCGCCTCCGCCATGGCCACAAGCGCCCCCGTCACATGATGCGCCTCCCGGAACGGCAGCCCCAGCTCCCGCACGAGCCAGTCCGCCAGATCCGTCGCCGTGGAGAACCCCGACGCCGCCGCCGCCCTGAGCGTCTCGCGCTCGGCCGTCATGTCCGCCACCATCCCCGCCATGGCCCTCAGCGACAGAAGCCAGCTGTCCGAGGCGTCGAAGACCTGCTCCTTGTCCTCCTGCATGTCCTTCGAATAGGCCAGCGGCAGCCCCTTCATCACCGTCAAGAGCGCCACGTTCGCCCCCAGGATCCGCCCGATCTTCGCGCGCAGCAATTCCGCCGCATCCGGGTTCCTTTTCTGCGGCATGATCGACGACCCCGTGGACCAGCGATCCGACAGCCGCACGAACCGGAACTGCGCCGAGGACCAGATCACCAGCTCCTCCGCCAGCCGGCTCAGGTGCATCGCGGAAATCGTCGCTACCGACAAAAACTCCAGCGCGAAATCCCGGTCCGACACCGCATCCAGCGAATTGGCCATGGGCCGGTCGAACCCCAGCTCCCGCGCCGTCATCTCCCGGTCGACGGGAAAGCCCGTCCCGGCCAGCGCCGCCGCCCCCAGCGGGCATTCGTTCATCCGTGCCCGCGCGTCCCTCAGCCGCGACAGATCCCGCGCGAACATCTCCACATAGGCCATCATGTGATGGCCCCAGGTCACGGGCTGCGCGGTCTGGAGGTGCGTGAAGCCCGGCATCACCCAGTCCGCCCCCGCCTCCGCCTGCGCGAGGCACGCTCGCAAGAGCGTGACGAGCAGCCCCTCCGCCTCGTCGCAGCGCTCGCGCACCCACAGCCGGAAATCCGTCGCCACCTGGTCGTTCCGCGACCTTGCGGTGTGCAGCCGCTTCGCGGGCTCCCCGATCAGCTCCGTCAGCCGCGCCTCCACGTTCATGTGGATGTCTTCCAGCGCCGCCGAGAACCGCGCCTGCCCCGTTTCAATCTCCGACAAGACCGTGAGCAGCCCTTCCCGGATCGCCTCCGCATCCCTATCACTCAGGATGCCCACTGCCGCGAGCATCGCGGCATGGGCGCGGCTGCCGGCGATGTCCTGGGCCGCCAGACGCTGATCGAAGGAGATCGAGGCGTTGATCGCCTCCATGACCGCGTCGGGCGCCTCGGAGAACCGGCCGCCCCACATGGCGTTGGACCCGTTGGAGGAATTGGACATGACAGGCCCCCGGATGCTTGAGACCCTCGCGCGGATGAGGGCAGGGCTCGCATATATCGCGCTCGCCGCCGTTGCAAACGCGGGCCTCACCCTGTCGGCCGCCGCCGATCCCCTCGGGCTGGAGCCCCTGCGCGAGGGCGACATGCGCAAGCTCACCGTCCACGCAGAGCCCCAGCCTGGCTCCGACGCCGCCTTCGAAAGCGCCGACGGCGGCGAGATGACGCTGGCCGCCTACGAGGGCCAGGTCGTGCTCCTGAACTTCTGGGCCACCTGGTGCGCCCCCTGCCGCCACGAGATGCCCGCCCTGTCCCAGCTCCAGACAGAGCTTGGCGGCGAGGACTTCGCCGTGGTCACCGTCGCCGCCGGCCGCAACGCGCCGGCCGCCATGGCCCGCTTCTTCGACGAGATCGCCGTCGACAACCTCCCCCTCCACCGCGACCCCCAGCAGAGCCTCGCCCGCGAGATGGGTGTTCTGGGCCTGCCCGTGACGATCCTGCTGGACCGCGACGGCACCGAGCTCGCCCGCCTCCAGGGCGGCGCCGACTGGGCCACCGACAGCGCCCGCGCGATTGTCAGGGCGGCTATGGGGGTGGAGGGGTAGGGGGACGATTGGGTTAGGCAGGACCTTTACATCGACCTCTGCTAGTGTTCCGAGTCTGACGCTTCCTACCTGTTTCCACGGATTTCATCGAGTGCGTTCAGCGCGCGGCGTTCGCGGGCGAGGATGTCTTCGGCGGTTTTGGTCCATCTGAAGGGCTTCGGCGTCTCGTTGTGCTGCGCCAGATAGTCGTAGATTGCGGCCTCCAGATCATCGACGCTGGAATAGCTGCCGCGTCGGATGCGCCGGGACGTGAGTTCGGCGAAGAAGCGTTCGACCAGGTTCAGCCAAGACGCGCTGGTGGGCGTGAAGTGCAGCCTGAAGTGCGGGTGCTTGTCCAGCCACGCCCGCACCTCGGGTGTCTTGTGGGTGGCGTAGTTGTCGAGCACCAGATGGACATCGCGCCCCGCCGGCACTGTCTTGTCGATGTTGCGCAGGAACTTCACGAACTCCTTGGCACGATGGCGCGGCATGCAGTCGCCGATGACCGCGCCTGTCTTCACATCGAGCGCCGCGAACAGCGTGGTCGTGCCGTGGCGCTTGTAGTCGTGGGTCATCGTGGCGGCGCGCCCCTTCTTGAGCGGTAGCCCCGGCTGGGTCCGGTCGAGCGCCTGGATTTGCGACTTCTCGTCCACGCACAGCACCACGGCCCGATCTGGCGGATCGAGATAGAGCCCGACGATCTCGGTGACCTTCTCCTCGAACATCGGGTCGTTCGAGACCTTGAACCCCTTGATGACATGCGGCTTGAGACCGGCCTCCGCCCATATGCGGCCCACGCTCGACGGCGAGATACCCATGGCTTCGGCCATCAGCGCACGGGTCCAGTGCGTGGCATTGGGCGGGGTTTCCTGCACCGTCTTGGCGATGACCTTCAGCCTTGTTTCCATGGGCAATGGCGGCACGCGCGAGGGCCGCGTCTTGTCGCGCTTGAGACCGGCCACGCCCTCAGCGAGATACCGCGCCTGCCACCGCCAGACCGTGGGCTTGGACGTGCGTGCGCGCCGCATGATCTCGAAGGTGCCGTGACCATCCGCGGTGGCAAGGACGATCTCGGCCCGCCAGACGAGCTTGCGCGGCGTGTTGCGGTTGGCGGTCAGCGCTTCAAGTTCAACGCGGTCGGCGGGGCCAAGGTAAAGGCAGATATCGGAGCGTCTCATGCGCCAGAATATGGCACACCATGTCAGCGCTGGGAATCTTGTGTCAGGTGGCGAACACTAGCAGCGGATGAGGATCTTGTCCTTGGCGACCAGGATTTTGACCGGCCGGCCAGCGGTCCGTGCAAACGTGAACTCGATGAGGTCCAGCACTTCTTGCAGTCGCGAGGCACCTTCTGGTTCAGGACACGAAAAGCCTATTCGGCTAAGGTCATTGAAACGTGGTTTCATGAACCGCTGGTGGTTGAAGTCCTTGTCCCATGTGACCAAGGTGCGGCCCGCCCGCATGGCCGCCTCAGCCACCACAGGGTCCTTAGCGTCAACCGGCATGATTTCGCGAACGCGAACAACGTCATGACCGCGATCAATAAGCAGTTTTGGGACAGACTCCGGAACGTTGTGATCAGTCAGAAAACTGGTCGTTGTCCCAGAGAGCATCAGGCGGCATGGGATCCGTCGAACGTACGAGCAGCATCCACGTCTTCAGCAGTCAAATCCGGAAACTCCTCAAGGATCTGGTCGGTACCATACCCACGTTCGAGATACCGCTTCACGGAAGCGACAGGGATTCGCGTGCCCTCAAAAACCGGCTGATTGTTCTGCACAAAGCGACCGCTCAGAACCTGACCGCACTCGCCATGACTCCTATGATTCAGTTCTTCAATCGCCCGTTTTGTGTCGGAGATCGCGACCCGGAGTGGGATATCGAGCACGCGCTGCCCGCTAACCACCTCCCGGCGCTTGCTGTCGCGCGGATCATCAAAGACAACACGTTTTCCAAGCACGAAGAGCGTCGTCGCAGTCCATTTCTTCTCACCCAAGTGCGCGAGCTCTGCTGCGACCTTGCGGAGGTGCTGCATCGGGATGCCGGCATCGTTCCTCAGGGCGTTCAGTACCCGAAGCGAGACGATGTCCCTGAACGAGTAGACCCGGCTGTAGGCCTGTCGCCGATCTTCCGAGGCATAACTTGGGCGCAAGAAACCAGACCGGTCCCAGTCACGTAGCTGGAAGATCGACACGCCAGTCAGGCGAGTGGCGTCCTCCTCGGAGAAAGCACCTATAACTTCAGTCTCGGTCACTAAACTCCCTCCGGCGATCACCGGATCGCTTACTACAGAAATGGTTGAAGCATTCCTGCCAGTCAACGTCTCTGCCGGCCAAATGAATCCTAGTTGTTCGCCGTTGCCGCCCACGCGCACGGCGGGAGATCGTCGAGGGCCGAGCAACCGCTCTTAACCGATTCCATGTTCCTAGCCCAACCCCGCTCTCCTTCCTCAACCGACATTTAAGGTCTCCAGTCTGCGAAATCTCCACTTTCCACATTCCGGCGGGCGGGTCTCGCGCCGCTCCCGGGCCATGCGCGGGTGCTGCACCAGAAGGTCTAGGTCCGCCGCAAGCCCCCGGACATAGGCCTCCGCCTGCCCGACCGACCAGGTGCGCGCCGCATAGTCCCAGATGCCGTCCAGATCGGTCAGCGCCGCCGGCGACAGCCGGTACTCAGCGACCACCCGGTCCGGCATCCCGGTCCCGCTTGCGCGCAAGGAAGGCCTCCACGTCCAGCCCCGCGCCCGGACCGCTTGCCAGCCCCTCGTCGACCAGACGCTGCAGCTCGGCGATGGCCCGCTGCCGGTCCTGATCGCGGCGGATCAGATCGCGGACATAGTCGCTCGCATTGCTGTAGCGCCCGTCCCGGGTCTGGTCCTCGACCCAGGCCTTCATCGGGTCGGGCAAGGAAACATTCATCGTGGCCATGGTCGCAATCTCCTTGCCAGGAAGATGGCACATCTTGGCAAAGTTTGTCAAATCCGCTCGAGGCTGTCGGCTCGCCGCTATTTCCCGGACTCCCGTCCGGAAAAATCCCCACTTTCCACATTCCCAAACAATTCCAACAGGATAACCCAGCGTCCACGTGTGGACGCCCCGGCCCCGGCTCGGCCCCCGGCCTCCTCCATCGCGCTCTCCTCGAAGGCGGGCAGTCCCTCACCCCCGGCGAAGAGCCCGCGCCCTCGGCCCGTCCGCCAGCCCGTCGTCCGCCAGCCGGTTCTCCCACATGGCGTCGATGCCGACCAGCAGCCGGCAACGGAACACCGGCTTCTGCAGCGTCGCGTCCCCGATCGCCCGGCGATGACCGGACAGCTCGTCCCGGCTGACCGATCCCGACAGCAGAAGGACGGGGATCGCGGCGCAGTCCTGCCGGAAGGAGATCAGCTCGTCGACGCCGTCCGCCAGATCGTCGAACAGATCGAGGTCGACGATCATGAAACGCCAGTCCGCCGGACGCGCCCGGACGGAATCGAACATGGCGTCGGCATCCGTGGTGTGCTGGACGTCATGGCCCTGCTCGGCGAGATCCGTGGCGATCTGCCGAGTCTGCACGGAGGGCGGCGCGACCAGCGCGACCCGCGGCGGATCGCCCTCCCCTTCGAGGCGGGAATAGGACTGCCAGATCGCCAGGTCCGGCGCGACGGGGTCATGCTGCGGCCCTTCCGACAGCCCCCCCGCGCCGGCCCGCTTCGATCGGTAGCAACCGACCGCCAGCACCGCCAGAAAGACCGAGAGCTGCAGCAGCACGGTCAGCACCACCGCACCCGCAAGCGAGGTGCCGGACCACCAGAGAACCGGAACGGAAACGAGCGCCAGCGGGCCGCAGAGAAGTGCCGCCGCGACCGCGAGGCCGGGGCCACCCTCGTCCTGTCGTCGCTTGCGCCCTTCCGCGGACCCTGGCTTCGCGCCCGGGCCGCGCGGCCGGCGACTGAAACGAAAAGCCATATGCCGGAACCCGATACAAGGTATTACAATAGCTGATACACGCGCCCTGGCGATCAAGCTCTTACCTAACGTAACACCCCGGGGCGTTCTCCCATCTGCCCGGAAAATCCGCGGGAATCCGCCGCATCACGATCCCGGGAACAGGGTGCCGCGTCTCCGCCCGTCCCCGCCCCCGGCGCGCGCCCGAAGGCGCGCCATGGTTGCCTTACTCCACGACGACACGGCCGTAGACCTCTTCGGGCGGCACGCCCTGGTCGCGGACGTAGATCGGGTAGACCCCCGGTCTCATCGGGTGAAAGCTGAACCGCGCGGTGCCCGACTCGTCGCACTGGATGGCCCGGAACGTCAGCCCCTGCATGTAGAACTCCACGTCGGTCTCGCCGATGGACAGGAGGCGGATGTGCGAATTCTCGAGCAGCTCCGTCACCTCGAAATGATAGCCCGTCTCTGACGTCAGCTCCTCCGGGCAGACGACGTTGAACCGGTAGTAGCCGCCCAGCGCGAGGTCGAACTGCTCCGGCTCGATGACGGGCGCGCCGTCCTCGCCGCGGGTGATCTCCATGAAGAAGTCCTCCGGCGCGCCCGATCCCACGCGCCCCGACTCCTGATCCTGCGCCAGCGCCGGCGACAGGGCCAGCGCGCAGAGCGCCGGTGCGATCCGGCAAAGCATCCTCACGGTCATGCAGTCTCTCCCTTCCGATACTCGGTCAGGCAGGAACGCATCGGCCGCCGCCGTGTTTCAGACCCAAGCCCCGACGCCGGACCGACCGACATGCGCCTCGCCTCCCTCGTTCCTGCCCTGCTCCTGACATGGGTCACTCCCGCGGCCGCGCAGGGCGATCCGCGCGCGCGCCTCCTGAGCGAGAACGCCTGCCGCGACTGCGACCTCTCCGGCGCCGACCTGCAGGACGCCGATCTGGCCGAGGCCTATCTCACCTATGCCGTGTTCGACGGCGCCAATCTGCGCGGGGCGACCCTCGCCGACGCCTTCATGCCCTTCACGAGCTTCGAGGGCGCCGACATGACCGGGACCGTCCTCGACCGCGCCAACATCCGCAATTCCGTCCTGACGGGCGCCCTGCTCCGAGATGCCTCGCTGGCGGGCGCCGGGCTGCCGCAGGCCACCATGCGCGGGGCCGACCTGACCGGCGCGGACCTGTCGGGCGCCTATCTCGAGAGCGCGAACCTGGGCGAAGCGATCCTTCTCGACGCCCGGCTCACCGAGGCGGATCTGACCGGAGCGACCCTCGACGGCGCCGATCTGACCGGAGCCGACCTCACCGGCGCGACACTCCGGGCGACCGGCGTCTCCGGCGCCACCTTCTGCGGCACGACCATGCCGGACGGGGAGAGCCGGAACGACGGCTGCTGACCCGGCAGGCCAGGAGCCCTCCGACCGGCGGCGTCGGAGGTCCGCTCGCCCCTAATCCGGCCTCTGTCCCTCCCGGTTCAACCTCATGGCGTCGATCCCGGTCAGCAGCCGGCAGCGGAAGACCGGCTTGCGCAGGGTCACATCGCCGATCGCGCGACGATGATCCGACAGTTCGTCCCTGCCGACCGATCCCGACAGCAGCAGCACCGGGATCGCCGCACACTCCTTTCGGAAAGACATCAATTCGTCGACGCCGCCCTCGAGCGTATCGAACAGGTCGAGATCGACGATCAGGAAATTCCATTCCGTCGGGTGCATCCGAATGATCTCGAAAATGTCGTCGACGGCGGTGGTGTGGTGAATATCGTATCCGAGCTGGGCCAGGTCGGTGGCAATTTGCCGGTTCTGAACACAGGCCTGTCCGATCAGTGCGACCCGTTGGCAATGTCCGTGATTCTCGAGCGCGGAATAGGAATGCCAGATGTCGAGATCCGGCGCGACCCGGGTCTCCCGGTCCGGGTCCCAGGGGCTTTCTGCGTGACGGCCGGAGGATCGCCAGCACCCGATCCCCACCACGGCGACAAAGACCGCAAGCTGCAACAGAAAAGTCAGAAGCAGCGCCTGCAGAACCGTGACTCCGGCCAACCAGAAAGCCGGAACCGAGATCAGGGCGATCGGCCCGCACAGCAGCGCAGCGGCAATCGCGAGACCGGGACGACCGTTCTGCCCGGCACGAATCCGCCGATCCGGAGAGGACCGCTTCTCGGACAGGTCTTGTGGCCGTTTCCTGAACCACAGTCTCATCAGAGAGATCCGATTTCTACTGCTCTGAGAATTCCACTTTCAGCAGACGAATTCAAATATCTCCTTATAACTTGCCAGCAACCCCTTACGTAACGTAATCCACCTGTTCCCTCGCGGAATAGTTCTGGCTATTCTCATTCAGATCGCGAGTTTCTGGAAATTGTGTTTCACCTTCGGGAGAGAGTCATCCCGTTATTTCCGGACATGCGCCGATCCGCGCTGTGTCCGCCGCCGGCTTGGTCCATCTCCGCCCTCGCATCGCGGACCGGGGTCCCGGCCCGGCAGCACCCGTCCCGCCAATCCGCTGCAGCCTGGCCCGCGCGTCGGGAGGCCTCGCAGACCTCCCCGCAGACCGGGCATCAGCCCGGCCCACCGACCGCCCTCACGCAGGGGCGTGACACCGACGACGATCAAGACAACGCCTTGATTGATGTGCCGTCCCTGCCATTCCCGGACTCCGGTCCGGAGAAACTTGCAACTTCAGCATTCTTGAGCCATTTCAAAAGGATAGACGACCGTCCACGCGTGGACGCTTCGCCTCAGGCCCGCCCGGCCTCCCCCGAGAGCAGCAGCGGGTCGATGCCCAGCGACTTCAGCGCTCCCGACCACTTGTGCTCGTTGGCCCGACCGAAGACCAGCTCCGGCCGCGCGGCGCAGGTCAGCCAGCCGTTCTGCCCGATCTCCCCCTCGAGCTGCCCCGGCCCCCAGCCGGAATACCCCAGCGCCAGGAGCGAGGACGACGGCCCCCGCCCCTGCGCCAGTTCCTCCAGCACGTCGAGCGTCGCCGTCAGCCCGATCTCCCCGTCCACCGGCAGCGTCGCCCCCTCCGAGCGATAGTCCGAGGAATGCAGCACGAAGCCCCGCGCCGCCTCCACCGGCCCGCCGTAGTGCACCCGAATATCCCGCGCGTCCGGCGCCCGGTCGATCTCCAGCTGCTTCAGCAGGTCGCGGAAGCTCACCTCCGGCGTCGGCTTGTTCACGATCAGCCCCATCGCGCCCTCCGCCGAATGGGCGCACATGTAGATCACCGCCTGCTCGAAGCGCGGATCGCCCATCCCGGGCATCGCCACCAGCAGCCGACCGACGAGGTTCTCGGGTTCCATCTCCGTCATCCCTCTCAGGATGTGATGCACGGCCGCCACTGGCAAGGGCAGGCGCCCGCCACGCTCCCGGAGAGGTTACTTTTTCTTTCAGCGGCCCCTGCCTAGGGTGCGCCGATGACCACCAGACTCGCCTCCGCCGCGGCGCTAGCCCTCACCATCCTGACCGCCCCGCTGCCCGCTCCCGCGCAGACCGGCCTGTCGGATGGCGTCGTCTCCGCCCGCATCCTGCCGGGCTGGCGGACAGAGGCCGGAACCCACATGGCCGGGCTCGAGATCACCCTCGCCCCGGGCTGGAAGACCTACTGGCGCGCGCCCGGCGACACCGGCATCCCGCCCGATTTCTTCTGGCAGCACAGCCAGAACGTCTCCGGCCTGCGCCTGCACTGGCCGGTGCCCGAAGTGAGCCACACCAACGGCATGCGCTCCATCGGCTACAGCGACCATGTCGTGATCCCGCTCGAGTTCACAACGCCCGAGGCCGGCCGCGGCGCGATGATCGCGGGCGAGGTGGAGATCGGCGTCTGCGCGGACATCTGCATCCCGGTCCGCCTGCCCCTCGTGGCGGAACTGCCCCCCGAGGGCAGCCGCTCCGCCGAGATCGTGGCCGCGCTCGTGGACCGCCCGGCGACCGCCGCAGAGGCCGGCGCGGGTCCTCTCGCCTGCCGGGTGACCGCGCTCGGCGACGGTCTCAGGCTCGAGATCGCGCTGACCCTGCCGCCGACCGGCAGCGCCGAGGAGGTGGTGATCGAGGCGGGCGATCCCTCCGTCTGGGTCAGCGAGCCGGTGATGCACCGCGACGGAAACAGCCTCCTCGCCGTCGCCGACCTCTTCGACATGGACGGCGGCAGCGTGGCCCTCGACCGGTCGCGGGTGCGGATGACCGTGCTCGGCACCGACCGCGCCGTCGACCTGCTGGGCTGCGACTAGCCCCCGGGGGTCCGGTCCCGTGCCGCCGCCGGTCGCAGACGGTCGCGGATCGCGGCGCGGAGCGGGGACAGCGGCGGGGCGCCGCGCGACCGATCGCCCTGCGCGGTGCCCGGCATCGACCGCCCCGCCGATCTTGCGGGCTGCGACGAGGCCCCGGGGCGAGGGTCCCTAGCTCCTCGGCGCCGCCGCCCGCCGCAGCCGGTCGTTGATCGCGAGACCGAGGCCGGTCTCCGGGATCGGCGCCACCGCGATCCGCGCCACCCCGGCCGCATCGAGCCTGTGCAGCACCGGGAACAGCGCCGCCGCCGCCTCCACGAGGTCGCCCGCGGGCGACAGGCTGACCTCCCCCGCCACCGCGGCGAAACCCACGAGCACCTCGCCCTCCCGCGCCGCCGTCGCCCCCATCCGCAGCGACCCGCGCGGCGCGTAATGCGAGGCGAGCTGGCCCGGCGCGCTGACCGGCCCGCCCGGCGCGCCTTCGGACAGCGGCGCGCCGAGGCACGCCTCCAGCGCCTCCCGCGGGAGCCCGCCGGGACGCAGCAGCACCGGCTCGGGATCGAACCCAACGATCGTCGACTCGACCCCCACTCCGCAGGGACCGCCGTCCAGCACCGCCGCGATCCGTCCGTCGAGACCCGCCAGCACATGCGCCGCCGTGGTCGGGCTCAGCCGTCCGGACGGATTGGCGGAGGGCGCCGCCACCGGCCGCCCCGCCGCGCGCAGCAGGTCCCGCGCGACTCCATGGGCGGGCACCCGGACGGCCAGCGTGTCGAGCCCCGCCGTCACCAGCGGGGAGACCCCGGCACCGGCCCTCAGCGGCAGCACCAGCGTCAGCGCCCCGGGCCAGAACGCCGCCGCCAGCCGCTCCGCCGTCTCGGGCATCCGGCACAGTGCGGCAACAGCCTCGGGATCGGGCAGATGCACGATGAGCGGATTGAACCGCGGCCGGTCCTTGGCCGCGAAGATCGCCGCCACCGCCCGGTCCGACGTGGCATCGGCGCCCAGCCCGTAAACCGTCTCCGTCGGAAAGGCGACGCAGTGCCCCGTGGCCAGCAGGCCAGCCGCGCGGGCGATGCCCTCTCGGTCGGATGTGAGCCTTTCGGTCATGACGCTGCGTTTCGGTTGTTTTGGGTCTCGCCCTCCCTAGCCTCGGAGGAAGGGGTCGCCCCGCCGTCTAGCGGTCGGCCCCAGGCGTGCCAAGTGACCGCGGCGCGCATCGCAACCGCAAGGAAGACGCCATGTCCTACCGCGCGCCTGTCAAAGACACCCTGTTCCTTCTGCGCCATGTGGCGGATTACGGCGCGGTGGCCGCCACCGGCCGCTTCGCCGCGGCGGATCTCGGCATGGTCGAGGCCGCCCTCGCCGAGGCCGGCCGCCTGTCGGAGGACATCCTCGCCCCGCTCCAGACCATCGGCGACCGCACGCCCCCCCGGCTCGACGAGGCGGGCGTGGTCATGCCACCGGGCTACGCGGAGGCCTGGACCCGGGTCGCCGGGGGCGGCTGGATCGGCCTCGCCGCGGATCCGGCCCACGGCGGGCAGGGCCTGCCCGGCACCCTCGCCGCCGCGATCACCGAGATGATCTCGGGCGCCTGTCTCTCCTTCGCCATCGCCCCCCTGATGAGCCAGAGCCAGATCGAGGCGCTCGAGACCCATGCCGACGACGCGCTCAAGGCGCAGGTCCTGCCCCGGTTGATCTCGGGCGACTGGGCCGCCACGATGAACCTGACCGAACCCCAGGCCGGCTCCGACGTGGGCGCCGTCCGCACCCGGGCGGAGCCGCTCGGCGACGGGCTCTACGCGGTGACCGGCCAGAAGCAGTGGATCAGCTACGGCGACCACGACATGACCGCGAACATCTGCCACCTCGTCCTCGCCCGCCTGCCGGACGCGCCCGCGGGCACGAGGGGCCTCTCGCTCTTCCTGGTGCTCAAGATCCTGCCCGACGGGAGCCGCAACGCGGTCGCCGCCACCTCCCTCGAGCACAAGATGGGCCAGCACGGCGCCCCTACCTGCGTCATGTCCTTCGAGGGTGCGAAGGGCTGGCTCGTCGGCGCGCCCCACGGCGGGATGGCGGCGATGTTCACGATGATGAACAACGCCCGCCTAGGTGTGGCGATGCAGGGCGTGGGCGTGGCCTCCGCCGCCCTTGACCGGGCCCGCGCCTTCGCGGGCGAGCGCGTGCAGGGCGGCGCGCCGATCGAGGCCCATCCCGATGTGCGGCGGATGCTCGCGGAGATGGAGGCCGACGTCCTCGCCGCGCGGGCGATCGGCCTGATGTGCGCCGTTTCGGCGGACATGGCCCTCGCCACCGGCGAGGCCGCCCATGCGGCCCGCGCCGGGGTCCTGACGCCGCTGGCCAAGATCTTCGGCACCGAGACCGGCTCACGCGTCGCGGACCTTGGCATCCAGGTCCACGGCGGCGCGGGCTATGTCTCGGACACCGGGGCGGAGCAGTACCTCCGGGACATCCGCGTGACCGAGATCTACGAGGGCACGACCGGCATCCAGGCGCTCGACCTCGTGGGCCGCAAGATGCAGGACGGCGGCGCCGCCGTCCTCGCCCTGATCGAGGAGATCTGCGACGGCGCCGAGGCCGCCCGCGCGAGCCTGCCGGATCTGGCCGATCCCGTCTACGAGGCCGCAGAGAACCTGCGCGACGCAACCGACCGGCTTCTCGAGGCCCCGGCCGAGTACCGCCGCGCCGCCGCCGTGCCCTTTGCGCGGGGCTTCGCGCGGGTGCTGGGCGCCCATGCTCACCTCGCCGCCGCCCGCGCCGGGGACGCGGATCGCCGCGCCCTGGCCGAGGCCTATGTCGGCCTGCTGCTGCCGGAGCACGCCGCGCAGCTTGCCGCCGCCTCCGCCGCCGGGCATCTGCTGATCACAAGCCCCGGCAAGGACGCAGCCGCTTGACGCGACATACCGACGGACTGAGCTTTCCATGGGAGAGCGCCCCCGCCGAAGGGGAGGCGACGGAAATCGCCGAGGGCCTGCTGTGGATGCGGCTCCCACTGCCGATGGCGCTCGATCACGTCAACGTCTACGCGCTCGACGACGGCGACGGCTGGACGCTCGTGGATACCGGCATCTCGTCGCGACGCTGCATCGCGATCTGGGAGCGTCTGCTGGCGGGACCGCTCGCCGGCCGTCCGGTGCGGCGCGTCATCGTCACGCACCACCATCCCGACCACGTCGGCCTCGCCGGCTGGTTCGCCGGTCGCGGCGCGGACATCCTGACCTCGCGCACCAGCTACCTGATGGCGCGGATGCTGACGCTCGACGTGCAGGAGACATGGCCCGCCGAAACGCTCGCCTTCTACCGAGCCGCGGGCATGGAGCCCGGGATCCTCGCCGCCCGCCGCGCCGAACGACCGTTCAACTTCGCCGACACCGTCACGCCCCTGCCGCTGGGTTTCCGGCGACTGACCGAGGGTGCGCGGGTCACCGCCGGAGGACGGCGCTGGCATGTGGCCATGGGCGGCGGTCACGCGCCCGAGCATGTGACGCTCTGGTCCGCGGAGGGCGACCTGGTGCTCGGCGGCGACCAGCTGCTGCCCGGCATCTCTCCCAATCTGGGAGTCTATCCCACGGAGCCCGGGGCCGATCCCGTCGCCGACTGGCTCGAAGCCTGCCGCAAGCTCTCGCATCTGGCGACCGAGGCGCAGCTCGTGCTGCCCGGACACAAGCTGCCGTTCCGCGGCCTGCCCCTGCGGCTGACCCAGCTCATCGAGAACCATGTCTCCGCCCTCGACCGCCTCGCGGATCATCTCGCCACGCCCCGTAGCGCCGGCCAGTGCTTCCTGCCGCTCTTCCGGCGCGAGATCCGCGGCGGCGAATACGGGCTCGCCCTCGTGGAGGCCTACGCCCATTGCCTGCACCTCTGGCACCACGGCCGCGCGCGGCGCTGGCGCGAGGACGGCGTCGACCTCTTCGAGGCGCTCTGACGCGAAGGTGCGACAGGCTGACATCTTCGTGAGCGTGACAGTCCCGCCCGGATCGACTATTGCCCATCTCGCCCGAACGCGGAGGATGATCGCATGGCAGAGCACAAGCACGGCACCATGAATATCGAGACCCAGGAACGCACGTTCGACGGGTTCCTCAAGATGGTGACCCGCGCGACCGTCGTGATCGTCGTCGGCCTCGTCCTGCTCGCCCTCATCAACGGCTGAGCGACCCGGCACGATGAACCGCAGGGCCTTCCTACTCGGCGCCTCCGCCCTCGGGCTGACCGCCTGCGGGGCGGCCGAGCCAGTGTCCACGCCCCAGTCGGTCCTCTCGGCGCGCGCCTACGTTCATCCGGGCCCCAAGATGCTGACGCTCTTCACGATGAAGAGCACGTCCTCGGACCGCGGGATGCATACCGGCCTGATGACCAACGCCAGCCAGCGGGTGATCTTCGATCCCGCGGGCACCTTCGGCGGCGATGTGGCGGCGCAGCCCTGGGGCTATCTCGTGCCCGAGAACAACGACGTGCACTTCGGCATCACCGACGAGATCGCCGATTTCTACGCCCGCTACCACGCCCGCATGACCTATTACGTCCTGCGCCAGGACGTGCCGGTCTCCGCCGCGCAGGCGGAGGCCGCGCTCCGGGCCGCCATGTCCTACGGCGCCGTGCCCAAGGCCCATTGCACCATCGCCACCAGCCGGGTGCTGCGCCAGGTTCCGGGCTTCGAGGGCATTTCCGAAACCTGGTTCCCCGACCGCCTGTCCGAGCAGATCGCGCGCTTCTCCGGCGTGACGACGCGCGAATACCGGGAGAACGACAGCGACGACAAGTCGCTCGCCGCCGCGGCCTTCGGCGCGGACCTGCCCGTCGAGGCGTTCAACCCATGATCCAGAGCCCGCCATAGAGCATGAGCGCCCCGGCGCCCACGGCGAGGATCACGTCCCGCCGCCAGGCCCCCACCGCCAGCGCCGCGACCGCCGCCGCGAGCCGCACCGGGTCGGTCTCTCCGCCGGTCGCCGCCGGAAAGGCCACCAGCGGCGCCACGATGGCCGGAATCACCGCGACGGGCGTGTAGCGCAGCAGCCGCAGCAGCCAGCCAGGCAGCGGACGGTCGCCCACCAGCCCGAGGAACGAGAAGCGGATCAGGAAGGTCCCCACGGCCATGCAGCCGATCAGCGCCCAGATCTGCGCGTCGCTCATGCCCACCGCCCCCGCACCGTCTCCACGGTCGCGCCCACCGCCATCGCCGCCGCCGCCGCGATCAGCAGCCCCGTGCCCGCCGGCATCCCCCGCAGCGCCAGCGCCACCACGACCGAGGTCGCCGCCGCGGCCACATGGGCCAGCGTCTTCAGCATCGGCGCCACCAGCGCGATGAAGGTGATCGGCAGCGCGAAATCGAGCGCGAAGCCCTCGGGGATGCGCGCGCCGACGAGCGCGCCCACCATGGACAGCGCCACCCACATCACCGCCATGGGCAGGCCCACGCCGAGGTAATAGGCGATCTTCGCCGCCACCGGCTCGGCCGGGCGCGCCTCGTAGCGCAGCACGCCCAGCGCATAGGGCTGGTCGAACATCACGAAGGAGGCCACCGCCCTCTGCCACAGCGGCGCGGGGCCGAGCCACGGGATCAGCGCCGCGGAATACATCATCATCCTGAGGTTCACGGCGAGCGCGCCGGCGAGGATCAGCCAGAACCCCGCCCCGTCCTGCATCAGCTGCAAGGCAGCGAACTGCGAGGCTCCCGCGATCACCAGCGTCGTCATCGCCAGCGTCTGCGTGAGCGTCAGCCCGGCCTCGGTCGCCAGCACGCCGAAGAGCACGGAGAGCGGTCCTACGACCACCCAGAACGGCAGGCCGTCGCGGGCGCCCGCGAGCGCGGCGGATTTCACGGTGGAGGCGATCATGGGGTCCGTCTAAACTCCGGCCAGCGCGGCCTAGGCCCGCCCGGAGGCAGATGCAAGCGGACCCCGCCATGGCTCAGGCGCAGGACACGGACCCGGGGCCTGCCGGGATCATTCTCGCGGGCGGCCGGGGCCGCCGGATGGGCGGCGCGGACAAGGCCCTGTGTCGTCTCGGCGGCCGGACGCTTGGCGCCCGTGTCCGCGACCGGCTCCGGCCGCAGGTTCCGGCGCTCGCCCTGAATGCCAACGGCGATCCCGCGCGCTTCGCCGCGCTCGGCCTGCCGGTGATCCCCGACACCCTGCCCGATGGCGGCCCCCTCGCCGGGGTGCTCGCGGGACTCGACTGGGCCGCCTCGCTCGGCGCGACGCGGCTCCTGACCGCCGCCGCCGACACGCCCTTCCTGCCCTGCGACCTCCTGCATCGCCTCGCCGCCGCCGGCACCCTGCCCGCCTACGCCGCCACCGCGGAGGGCGCACATCCCACCGCCGCCCTCTGGCCCGTCGCCCTGCGCGACGCCTTGCGCGCGGAGCTCGACGACGGCACCCGCAGGATGCGGGAGGCGATGGACCGGCTCGGCGCGGTCCCGGTGCCCTTCCCCGACCCCGCCGCCTTCTTCAACGTGAACACGCCCGAAGACCTCGCCATGGCAGAGACCTTCCCGTGATCTGGGACGAGGTCGCCATGGTCGACTGGTCCGGCGGCAACGACCGGGGCGCCGCGCCGAAAGCCGATGCCATCTGGATCGCCACCAGCCGCCCAGGCGAGGCGCCTCTCTACTGCCGCAACCGCGGACAGGCCGAGGCCTGGCTTCTCGCCCGCATCGAGGAGACCCTCGCGCGCGGCAGACGGCTCCTGATCGGCTTCGATTTCCCCTTCGGCTACCCCTCGGGATTCGCCGCCGCCATCACCGGACGGCCCGATCCCCTCGCGCTCTGGTCCTGGCTCGCGGACCGGATCGAGGATGCCCCGGGGGCCAACAACCGGTTCGACGTCGCCGCCATGATGAACCGCAGGCTGCCCGGCCTTGGCCCCTTCTGGGGCAACGCGCTGAAACGCGACATCCCGGACCTGCCGCGCCGGGGCAACGCCCGCAGCTTCCGCTGGCACCGCCCCCGCCGAGCGGCCGAGGACCGGGCCCCCGGCGCCTTCGAGGTCTGGCAGCTTGCCGGCGCGGGCGCCGTGGGCAGCCAGGCCCTGATGGGCCTGCCCGTGCTCTGGCGCCTCCGCGCGGCCTTTCCGGGCCGCATCGCCGCCTGGCCCTTCGACCCGCTGGACCTGCCCGTGGCCTTCGTGGAGATCTGGCCCTCCCTCGTCTCCTCCGCCATCGCCGCGCGCTACCCTCACGAACCGATCCGCGACCGCGCGCAGGTGGCGGCCCTCGCCGCCGCGGTCCCTGCCCTCTCTCCGGCCACGCTCTCTGCCATGCTCGCCGTGGAGGCCCCGGAGGAAGGCTGGATCTTCGGCCTCGGGCACGAGGAGGCGCTGTCCCGCGCGGTTGCGCCATGATCGTGCGCCAGGGGTTCGAGCCCCGCGACCGCGACAGCCTCGCCCGGCTCTACTGGGCGGCGTTCGGCGGCAAGCTCGGCCGTGTCCTTGGCCCCGAGCGCCACGCCCTCGCCTTCGTCGCCCGCGTGGCCAATCCCGAGCGCGCACTCTGCGTCCACGAGGGCGGCCGCCTCGTCGGGGTCGCGGGGTTCCATGCGGGCGGTCTCGCGCTGGTGGGCGGCGGCATGTCCGACCTCGCCGCCGTCTACGGCCGGGCCGGGGCGCTCTGGCGCGGCGCGGCCCTGACGGTGCTCGAACGGCCCCAGGCGCGCGGCGACCTGCTGGTGGACGGCATCTTCGTCGCCGACAGCCACCGCGGCCGCGGCGTGGGCTCCGCCCTGATCGAGGCTCTCGCCCGCGAGGCCCTCTCCCGCGGGCTCGACCGCGTGCGGCTCGACGTGACACACGAGAACCCCCGAGCCCGCGCGCTCTACGAACGCCGCGGCTTCGTCCCCGTGGCGCAGCAGTCGGGGCGGCTCCTGCCCTGGCTCTTCGGCTTTTCCGGCGCGGTGACCATGGTCCGGCAGGTCCGGTAGGCCGACCGCCGCGCGCGGCGCAGAGGCTGCTCCCGAAGGGAGTATTTGAGGCCAGATGAGGAGGGGGCGCGGCGCCCCCGCACGGCTGGGGTCTCGAGACCGCTGCGGTTCGTTGCAGGGAGCCCTCCGCCGGGCGGGCAGGCCCTGCGCCCTGACGCGGGATGCCCGTCAGTACATCGACTGCCGGTACTTTTCCTCGAGCCCTTCATCGAGGCGCTTCTGCTCTTCCGGGTCGGAGGGGGCGCCGGTCGTCTGGTCCAGGATGATCTTCATCAGCGAGGGAACGTCCCGTCTGTTCTGGAACTGACCGGCATCCCAGAGGCGCGACCGCCGGAGCGCCTTCGCGCAATGGATGAAGACCTCGTCGACATGCACCGCGATGGCGATCCCCGGAATGCGTTCATTGACGGCCATCGACGACAGGAGCGCCGGGTCCCGCGTGAGCTCTGCCCTGCCGTTGACCCTCATGGTGTCGTCGAAGCCGGGGACGAGGAAGAGCAGGCCCACCTTCGGGTTCGTCAGGATATTCGACAATGTGTCGAGACGGTTGTTCCCCGGCCTGTCCGGGATCAGGAGGGTACGGGAATCCAGCACTTTCACGAAGCCGCGCGGATCGCCTCTCGGGCTTACGTCCGCCGCGCCGTTCGCGGACTGGGTGCCGATGCAGACGAAGGGGGACCTTTCGATGAAGGCCCGCGCATGGTCATCGACGTGATCGAGGCATTTCTTGATGGCGATGTCGTGTGTCGCCGGGAATCGCGCCCTGAGATCGGCTTCGGTTCGAACCAGGAATTCGGGGTTCAGCACAGTGTCGCCTGACATGGTCTCTCCAGCTTCCGTCCGGATCATCGCCCGGAGTATGTCCGGCCGGAGAAGAGCTACACCGCAGGGCGACGGCCGTTCAAGGTGACGCACGGGGGGGGGCCGGACCCTCAGGAGCGCGTCGCGCCTGCATCGGGCCGTATCCGGCGCCGAACGCCAGGGCGCGGCACGGAAGTCTCCGGGCACGCGGCGCGCCGCACCCGGGCCTCAGCCCTCCTCCGGCCGTCCGTCCACCGGGGTGAGGAACTCCGTCCCGCCCGCCACGAGGGCCTGCACGCAGGGCGCGGCGCCGTAGCTGTCGCAATAGCTGCCGTGCCGGGAGAGCAGGATCACCCGCATCCCGTCGAACTCCGTCAGCGACCAGTGATGCGCCCACCAGCTTCGCGACCTCGCGCCGTCGATCACGAAATGGATCGGCGCGCCGCCCGTGCCGTGCCAGTGCGAGAGGTTGTAGTCGCAGAAGACGGCGGCGAAATCGACGACCGCGTCGTCCTCGAGCCCGTCGCCGTCGAGATCGGCCGGCGTGACCGCGCCCGGCTCGACGCTCAGCCCGCCCGCGTCCATCCCGGCGCATTCCACCTCCGCCGAGGCGAGGATCTCTGCCACCCGATCGGCCCGCGCCATGGCCGGCATTGCCAGAAGCGCCGCTGCGGCAAGGAGCCGGATCACCGGCGGCTCCCGATCCTGGGCTCGGTTCCGGCCCTGAGGCGGATCAGGTTCTCGCCGTGCCGCCAGAAGACCAGCGCCGCCAGCACCACCGCCAGAAGCACCAGATCCCCCCGCCCCAGCACCAGCGCCCAGACCGGCGCCAGCGCCGCCGCGCCCAGCGCGCCGACAGAGGAGATCCGGCTCATCCCCGCCGCCGCCAGCCACGAGACGCAGGCCGCCAGCCCCACCGGCCAGGCGAGCGCGAGGAGGATGCCGAGGAAGGTCGCGACTCCCTTGCCGCCCCGGAACCCCAGCCAGACCGGAAAGCAATGCCCGACGAACGAGGCCAGCGCCGCCGCCTGCGCCGCGTCCGCCCCCGCAAGGCCCAGCGCCGCCAGCGTCACGAACGCCCCCTTGCCGCTGTCCATCACCAGCGTCAGCGCGGCGGCGGGCTTGTGCCCCGTGCGCAGCACGTTCGTCGCCCCGATGTTGCCCGACCCGACCTTGCGCAGGTCCCCGAGCCCGAAGACCCGCGCGAAGACGATCCCGAAGGGCACCGACCCGGCGAGATAGCCCAGCACCAGCCACAGCAGGAGCACCGGGGCAGAGGAGACCAGATCCGGCATCACCCTTCCCACACCCTTTGCCCGGCGACCCAGGTGCCGCGCACGCGCCCCTGCAACCTTGCCCCGTCGAACGGCGTGTTCTTCGACTTCGACCGCATCGTGAAGCGGTCGAGCACGAAGGGCGCATGGGGATCGAAAAGCACGAGATCCGCCGGCGCCCCCGCCCCGAGCCGCCCCGTCTCCAGCCCCAGCCTGCGCGACGGCGCCAGCGACAGCGCGCGAAAGAGCTGCGGCAGGCTCAGGTTCCCCCCGTGGAACAGCCGCAGCGCGGCGGGCAGCAGCGTCTCCAGCCCCACAGCCCCCGAGGCCGCCTCCTCGAAGGGCAGGCGCTTGCTCTCCTCGTCCTGCGGCGTATGCATCGACGAGATCACGTCGATCAGCCCCGAGGCCACCGCCTCCACCATCGCGACCCGGTCGTCCTCGGACCGCAGCGGGGGCTTGAGCTTGAAGAAGGTCCGGTAGTCCGCGACGTCGAACTCGTTCAGCGTCAGGTGATGGATGCCCACGCCCGCGGTGATGTCGAAGCCGTTGCGCTTTGCCCGCTCCAGCGCCGGCAGGGCGCGGGCCGTGGTCACCTGATCCACATGCAGCCGCGCGCCCGTCATCTCCAGCAGGGCGATATCCCGGTCGAGACCCATTCTCTCGGCCATGGGCGACACCGCCGGCAACCCGCGCAGCGAGGCGAACTTGCCCGATGTGGCGCAGGCGCCCGCGCTCAGGCCGGGCTCCTGCACATGGGTCACGACAAGCGCGCCGAGCGAGCGGGCATAGGTCAGCGCGCGCGCGTAGATCCGCGTGTCGGTCACCACCCGGTCGCAATCGGTGAAGGCCACCGCGCCCGCGTCCATCAGGAACCCGATCTCGGTCATCTCCCGGCCCTCGCGGCCCTTCGTGAGCGCCGCCATGGGGAGCACCCGCACGATGCTGTCGGCACTCGCCCGGCGGGCCACGAATTCCAGCGTCTCGGGCGTGTCGATGGCGGGGTCCGTGTCCGGCCGGGTGACCATGGTCGTTACGCCCCCCGCCGCCGCCGCCCGGCCCGCCGAGGCAAAGCTCTCCTTGTGCCGTTCCCCGGGCTCGGAGACCTTCACCCCGAGATCGACGATCCCCGGTGCCAGGCAATGCCCCCGGCAGTCGAGCGCGCCCCCTGGCACTTCCGCCCCCTCCCAGACCTCGGCGATCCGGTTGCCCTCGATCCGGAGACCGCCGATCCGCGTCTCGGGGGCCTCGGGGTCGATCAGCTGGGCATTGGCGAGAAGGATGGGGGGCATCGGTCCGTCCGGATGGGTGTCGACGCGGTCTCTAGCGCCTCGTGGGGGGGATGTCAGCCGCCCGCGACCGACGGCGGGTCCGGGCGCGGCGCGGTCGCGGACACGGGGCCGGGCAGCACCGACCAGCGCCAGCCGTCGGGGCGGAGCGGCGCATTGGCCCTTGCCGCCGCGCGCACCAGTTCCGCGACCCGGGCTCCCTCTCCGATCATGTCGAGGCGATACTCCTGCCAGGTCGTCTGGCGCCCGCCGTGCCCGGTGGCAAAGGACAGCGGCCCCCGGCCCAGGATCACGCAGTCGGGCGGCCCGGGATCTAGCCGCACCGCCCCGGGATCGAGCGGCAGGATCTCGAGCGGCCGGACGCCGCCGCGGTCGATCAGGACCCTCCGGTCGGTGACCGCATAGCGGCAGCGCCGCCGCCCCGCCGCGTTCCATGCCGCCACCGCCCAGACCTGCGCCGCGAGAAACCCGGCGAGGCCAAGCGCAATCCACCCCGACCCCGGCAGGCCCAGCCCGGCCCAGAGCAGCAGCAGGGCCAGACCGATGATGCCCCAGACCAGGATGAGCGGGGTCGTGACCGGCCGCACCGGGCGCAGTGCGAGCCCCTGCGCGGGCCGCCCCTCCCACAGAAGCGCCTCCCCCGGCAGGAGCGGCCAGTCTCCCTGCGTCATCGGTCCCCTCTCTCTCCGCGCAGGGCAACTCCAAAGGACGGGACCGGTCCGGTCAAGGTCTCCCGGAGGTCCCCCGCCCCGGACCCTGCGCATCCCCCGCAGGGGCCACCGGAGGTCCCGGCGGCCGGCCCCGACACCCCGGTGTCAAGCCGCCACGGATGCAAGGGGCAGGTTCCTCCGTGAAAGGGCCGCGGCCATGGGCTTCGGAAGTTCGACCCGGTAAGCTTCCCGGCGAACCCGGGTCCCCCGTCCCCGGACACATCCCGCTTTCACGACAAGAGGCTCACACCCATGGACCACAGAACCCTCGGCGCCAGCGGCGCCGTCGTCTCCTCCCTCGCTCTCGGGGCCATGACCTTCGGCGACGAGGCGGACGAGGCTACCTCCCGCCGGCTGATGAGCGCCTATGTCGCCGCCGGCGGGAACTTCATCGACACGGCCGATGTCTACAGCCGCGGCATCTCCGAAGAGATCGTGGGCCGCTGGCTCAAGGACCATCCCGCCGAGGCGCAGAAGGTCGTGATCACGACCAAGGCGCGCTTTCCCATGGGCGACGGCCCGAATGATCACGGCCTCTCCCGCGTCCACCTGCGCCGCGCCCTCGATGCCTCGCTGGCCCGGCTCGGGGTGGACCATATCGACCTCTACCAGATGCACGCCTGGGACGCGCTGACCCCGCTCGAGGAGACGCTGCGCTTTCTCGACGACGCGATCTCCGCCGGAAAGATCGGCTACTACGGCTTTTCCAACTTCCTCGGCTGGCAGCTGACCAAGGCCGTTCATGTGGCTAGGGCCGCCGGCCTCGCCGCGCCGGTCACGCTCCAGCCGCAGTACAACCTCCTCGTGCGCGACATCGAATGGGAGATCGTGCCCGCCGCCCTCGACGCAGGGATCGGCCTTCTGCCCTGGTCGCCCCTCGGCGGCGGCTGGCTCAGCGGCAAGTACCGCCGTGACGAAGCTCCCACCGGCGCCAGCCGTCTCGGGGAGCAGCCCGACCGCGGGATGGAAGCCTATGCCCCCCGCGCGGCGCAGGAGCGGACCTGGGCCATCCTCGACTCGGTGCGCGACGTGGCGGACCGGAACGACGCCACAATGGCGCAGGTGGCGCTCGCCTGGGTCGCGGCGCAGCCCGCGGTCACTTCGGTGCTGATCGGCGCCCGCAGCGAGGTGCAGCTCGCCGACAACCTCGCGGCCGCCGACCTGGCGCTTGCCGCCGAGGACCTCGCCCTCCTCACCGCCGCCAGCGCGCCGCAGCACAACGTCTATCCCTACGGCGTGCAGGCCGACCAGCAGCGCCACCGGAACATCACCGGCGGCCGCTGAGGGGCGTAGGACCCCGCTCCGCCTCCTCCGCAGGCCGGGCTCAGGCCCGGCCTGCCCGTCGCCGCCCCTCCCGGTCCCTCGGGCGCGGAGGGAATGCCATCACCCGGGGCCTTACCGCGCCGCGAGGCGTTCCTTGTTGCGGCAATAGTCAGGCGCGGCGTCGAGCGTCTCATGCGCCGCCTGAAGGCCGGCGCAGGCCCGGTGCCCGGCGCAGCCTGCGCAGGCCAGCACCATGGCGCGGTAGCGGGCCGCCGCGGCGTCGGGCGCGCGCTCCATCCCGGCGTTCAGGTCCACGCCCAGCCGCCCGGCCATACCGTCCAGCAGCACGCCGCTGTGGCTCAGCCTCGAGAGAAATCCCATGACGCGACCCTTTCCTGATCCTGCATGTCGCCCGCAGGTGACCCGGCGCCGCGTCCGCGCGCCATGATCTGGGTCAAGCGGTCACGGACCGACACCCCTTCGGACATGGAATCCAGCCGAAGATGCCGCGCCCGCACCCGGCCCCAAAACATCAATAAAGCCACATACGTATTTAATATCATATACATAGAGACCCGTTTCATCGTGAAACACCGGCAGACCGGCGCCTCAGCCCCGCGCCGCCTCGATCGCCGCGCGGGTGCGGCCCGGGTCGGCCTGGTAGCGGATCAGGTGCTTCTCGCCCTCGATGGTGACGACCTGAACCGCGCTCGCGATCGTCCTCACCTTGTCGATCCGCCCGAGCGGCACCACCCGCGTCCCCGGCCCCAACAGGCGTCGCTCCGTCAGGTCCCACCGCGCGCCGAGCTCGTCCGAGGCGACGTACCAGCCCCGCACGACGATGGCCGCGAGCCCGCCCACCGCGCCGGTCCAGACGTACGGGTTCCCCATCAGCCAGAGGATCACCATGCCCACCCCCATCGCCAGCGCGGCGAGCCAGGCATGATCGCGGATGTAGGTGGTCCGGTCGGGCCGGAAGCTCTCCCGGACGCTCTCCCCCGGCTCGAGCGCCGTCGTCGGCGTCAGCTGGTAGTCGCTCATCCCCCCACCCACACCATGACGCCCACCAGCGCCAGCAGCACGAGAATCGCGATGGTCGCGATCCGCCCCGACATCGCCGCGTCCGACGGCCCCTTCCTCGGCTGGTCGATCCACCCCTCTGCCGAGGCCGACCGCAGCTTCTCCATCGGCGCGACGCTGACCGGCTCGCCGTAGGTCCCGATCCACCGCAGCGGCGCCCGCGGCCGCAGCGTCCGCCCCCGCACCGCCGCCGACAGCACGATCAGCACATGCCCCGTCAGCTCGGCAAGGCGCGGCAGGTCGTCCCTCAGCTGCGCCGGATCGACGCCCAGCCCCTCCTCCATGTAGCCGGCGAGGCCGAGCCCCTCGAGCCCGGAGACCGCGACATACTCCCACTGTCCCTCGACAAGCTTCTCCACCCCCAGCGCCGCGGCCACATTCTCCGCCGTCCCCCAGCCATCGGCCTCCTCCGCCGGAAGATCGACCGCGAACAGCCGCACCTGCCCGCGCTCGTGCTCGGGGACATACATGACGTCGGTCACACCATCACCTCCCGCGGGCCGCGGACCTGGCGCAGGTTGCGGGCCAGAAGGTCCATCGCCGCCATGCGCACGGCGACGCCCATCTCCACCTGTTCCTGGATCACGGATCGGTTGATGTCGTCGGCAAGCGTGCCGTCGATCTCCACCCCGCGGTTCATGGGGCCGGGATGCATCACGATGGCGTCCTCCTTCGCGTGCGACAGCTTCGCCGCATCGAGACCGTAGCGGTGGAAATACTCGCGCTCGGACGGGATGAAGCCGCCGTCCATCCGCTCCTTCTGGAGACGCAGCATCATCACCACGTCGGCATCGCGCAGGCCCTCGGCCATGTCCTCGCAGACCTCGACCCCGAACTCCGCCACCCCGGCGGGCATCAAGGTGGGCGGTCCAACGAGCCGCACCCGGTTCTCCATCTTGCCCAGCAGCAGGATGTTCGAGCGGGCCACCCGCGAATGGGCGATGTCGCCGCAGATCGCCACTGTCAGCCGGTGCAGCCGGCCCTTGGCGCGGCGGATCGTCAGCGCGTCGAGCAGCGCCTGGGTCGGGTGCTCGTGCCGGCCGTCCCCCGCGTTGAGGACGGCGCAGGTCACCTTCTGCGCCAGAAGGTCGACCGCGCCGGAATTGGGGTGCCGCACCACCAGAAGGTCGGGCCGCATCGCGTTCAGCGTCAGCGCGGTGTCGATCAGCGTCTCGCCCTTCTTCAGAGACGAGGCGCCCATGGCCATGGACATCACGTCGGCGCCCAGCCTCTTGCCCGCCAGCTCGAAACTGGCCTGAGTGCGGGTCGAAGCCTCGAAGAACATGTTGATCTGGGTGAAATCGGCGAGCGCGTCCCAGTGCCTGCGGCCCGCGCGGGCGGCCTCGGCGTAGTCCTGAGCGAGATCGAGGAGCGTGCTGATCTCCTCCGGGTGCAGAGGCTCGATGCCCAGAAGATGGGTCTGGCGAAAGGTCATCCGGGCTCCCCTGTTTTGCGGCGGTTATAGAAAGCGGGGCCGCGCGGGTGCAAGGACGGGTGGCGATCCGCCCTACCCTTCGGTGACGGCGAGGGCTAGGACAAGGACGTGGAGACCCGCGAGTCATACGAGGCGGCGCTGGCCGCGCTGATCTGGCAGATCGAACTCGGCGCCGACGAGGCCATCGCCGACGCACCCTTGGACCGCTACGCGCTCTCGGCATCGGCCATGGCGGCGCAGGCGAAGGCCGCACAGGCCGCCGCCGCCCCGGTGCCTGCCAAGGGCGCGCTTCCAACGCCTGTGCGCGCCCCGGAGATCGACCCGGTGGCCGAGGCCCGCGCGGCTGCGGAGGCTGCGAGCGATCTCGGTGCGCTGTCCGCGGCGATGGAGGCCTTCGATCACTGCGAGTTGAAACGCGGCGCGCGGTCCTTCGTCTTCTGCGACGGGGTCCCCGCGGCCCGCCTGATGATCGTCGGAGAGGCCCCGGGCCGCGAGGAGGACCGGGCGGGTCGGCCCTTCGTGGGGCGGGCGGGGCAGCTCCTCGACCGGATGCTGGCGGCCATCGGCCTCGACCGCCGGTCGGAGGATCCTGCGAAAGCGGTCTACATCTGCAACGTCCTGCCTTGGCGTCCTCCGGAGAATCGCAAGCCAGAGGCCGCGGAACGGGCCATGTTCAAGCCGTTCCTCGAAAAGCACATCGCCCTCGCAGCGCCCGAGGTGCTGGTCCTGATGGGCAACACGCCCTGCGAGACGCTGCTGGGCCGCGCCGGGATCACCCGAATCCGGGGCCAGTGGGCCGAGGTACTGGGCAGGCCGGCCCTGCCCACGTTCCACCCCGCCTACCTGCTGCGCACGCCGCAGGCGAAACGCGAGGCCTGGCTCGACCTGCAACAGATCCGTTTCCGACTGGAGGCCGCCCCATGAGCCGCATCGACGACAGCCGCGACTTCCTGCCGGTCCGCATCGCGGTGCTCACGGTCTCGGACACCCGCACCGCCGACGACGACCGGTCCGGCGACACGCTGGTCGAACGGCTGGAGGCGGCGGGCCATGTCCTTGCGGCCCGGGCGATCCTGCCGGACGACAGGCAGGCCATCGCGGGCAAGCTCCGCGAATGGTGCGCGAGCGACGAGATCGACGTGGTCATCAGCACCGGCGGCACCGGCCTGACGGGTCGCGACGTGACCGTCGAGGCGCACCGCGACGTCTACGAGAAGGAAATCGAGGCCTTCGGCACCGTCTTCACCTGGGTCAGCCTGCAGAAGATCGGCACGTCCGCCGTGCAGAGCCGCGCCACCGGCGGCGTGGCGAACGGAACCTACCTCTTCGCGCTTCCCGGCTCGCCCTCGGCCTGCCGCGACGCCTGGGACGAGATCCTGGCGCCACAGCTCGATTACAGGCACAAGCCCTGCAACTTCGTCGAGATCCTGCCGCGGCTCGACGAGCACCTGCGCAGGAAATGAACACGGGTGACGACGGACTCCCGCTCCCGGACCGTTGAAGACCGGGTGGTTTGGCATGGCTCGTCGCCGGGCTATGTACGGATCTGATTTCGAGGGATCACGAATGAAATTTCTGCGCCGCAGCCTGGTCGGTTTGTTCCTCCTTTCGGTCACCGTCGCCCTGTTGGCCCTGGCGGGTCAGACGATCGTTGCCGCGGTGGAGGAGCGCTTGAATGCCGAGCCGCAGAGCTTTCCGTCGCGCGAGAGAGTGCTGACGGTCAATGTCGTGCCGTATGAGCCGGGCACCGTGACGCCCGTGTTGCAGGTCTTCGGAGAACTGCGCAGCCAGCGGACGCTGGACATGCGGGCATCGGTAGGCGGCCGGATCGTGGAGGTCGCCGACACCTTCGTCGACGGCGGCCGCGTCAGGGCGGGAGACGTGCTGGTGCGGATCGATCCGACCGACGCCGAATCGGCCCTCGCCCGCAGCCGCGCGGATCTCCAGGATGCCGAGGCCGAGCTGCGCGATGCGGAGCGGGCGATCGTGCTTGCGCGGGACGAGTTGAGCGCGGCGGAGGAACAGGTCACGCTGCGCGAGCGCGCGCTCGAGCGCCAGCAGGATCTCGCGGACCGCGGCGTTGCCACGGCAGCGGCGCTCGAGGAGGCGGAGCTGGCGGTGTCCAGCGCCCGGGCCTCGGTGCTGTCCCGCCGCCAGGCCGTCGCCACCGCCGAGGCGCGGATCGACCAGGCGGCCACCCGCCTCGCCCGTATCGAGATTGATATGGCAGAGGCAGAGCGCGCCCTCGCCGATACCGAGATCGAGGCGGCCTTCGACGGGGTTCTCTCCGAGGTCTCCGTCGTCGAGGGCGGGCGCGTGGCCGCGAACGAGCTTCTCGCGCGGCTCATCGACCCCGACCGGCTCGAGGTATCGTTCCGCGTCTCCACCGCCCAGTATGCGCGGCTCCTCGACGAGGAGGGGGATCTGCGCCCCGCTCCGGTGACTGCCACGCTCGATGTCTCGGGCGTCGATCTGACCGCGACGGGCCGCCTGTCGCGCGTGTCGGCAGCGGTTCCCGAGGGCCAGACCGGCCGCCTGATCTTCGCCCGGCTGGATGAGGCGCCCGGCTTCAGACCCGGCGATTTCGTGACCGTCGCGGTGGAGGAGCCACCGCTTGATGCCGTGGCACGGCTCCCGGCGACGGCGGTGGCCTCTGACGGGACGGTTCTCGTGGTCGGCGCCGAGGAGCGCCTCGACCTGCGCCCGGTGGAGGTCCTGCGCCGGCAGGGCGACGAGGTGATCCTGCGCGGCGAGGGGCTCGCAGGCGACCTCGTCGTGGCCGAGCGTTCGCCCCTGCTGGGCCTCGGCATCAAGGTCCGACCGCTCCTGCCGGGCGGCGCGGATGCCGCCCCCGAGGCGCCGGAGACCGTGCAGCTCGATCCCGACCGGCGGGCGCGGCTCGTCGCCTTCGTGCAGGGCTCGCCCATGCCCGACGAGGCCAAGACCCGGATCCTGTCGCAGCTCGAAGGCGAGGACGTGCCTGCCGAGATCGTCGCCCGGCTCGAGAGCCGGATGGGCAGCTGACGATGGCCGCCGCTTCCGATCCGCCCAAGGCCAAGGGCATCCTCAGCTATTTCACCCGCCACCGCACGGCGGCGAACCTCCTCCTGGTGCTGATGGTCGCCGCGGGTCTCTGGGCCGCTCCGCAGATGCGCGCGCAGTTCTTCCCGGACGTGGTCGTCGACGATATCGACGTGCAGATCGGCTGGGACGGCGCGGGGGCCGAAGACGTGGACCGCGCCATCGTGCAGGTCCTGTCCCCCGTGCTCATGGGCGTCGAGGGCGTGACCGACACCTCCGCTCGCGCCACCGAGGGCTCGGCCCGGCTGACCCTGGAGTTCGAGCCTGGCTGGGACATGACCCGGGCGGAGGAAGACGTGCAGGCGGCGCTCGACGGCGTGACCACCCTGCCCGAGGCGGCCGACGATCCCCGCATCCTGTCGGGCAACTGGTCCGACAGCGTCACAGATGTGGTGATCCGCGGACCGGTGGGCGTGGACCAGCTCGCCCGCTTTGCCGATGAATTTGTCCTGCGCCTGTTCGAAGCCGGTGTGACCCAGTCGACCATCCGCGGCGTGGCCGCGCCCGAGACGGTGATCGAGGTCCCCTCCATCGCCCTGATCGAGCACGACATCACCCTGCGCGAGATCGCCGACGCCGTCGCCGCAGAGGCCGATACCGACCCTGCGGGCGACGTCAGCGACCAGGCCCGGGTCCGCACCGGCAGCGCAAAACGAAGCGCCGAGGAAATCGCGGGCATCGTGCTGCGCGTGAACCCCGACCGCAGCGAGCTCACGGTCGGGGATGTCGCCACCGTCCGCGAAGAGGGAGTCGACCGCGAGCGGGCCTATTTCGTCGGCAGCGACAGCGCGGTGACGGTTCGCGTGGACCGGTCCCGGCAGGGCGACGCGATCCGCATCCAGCAATCGGTCGAGGAGGTGGCGCGGGAATTCCAGGCCGACCTGCCCCAGGGCGTGGTGATCGAGCTGATCCGAACCCGGGCCGACTACATCACCGGCCGCCTCGACATCCTGATCAGTAACGGGCTGATGGGCCTTGGTCTTGTCGTGCTGCTGCTGTTCCTGTTCCTCAATGCCCGCACCGCCTTCTGGGTCGCCGCCGGAATCCCCGTCGCCATGTGCGCCGCGGTGGCGGTGATGTATGCCGCGGGGCTGACCATCAACATGATCTCGCTTTTCGCGCTGATCATCACCCTCGGCATCGTGGTCGACGACGCCATCGTGGTGGGCGAACATGCCGACCACCGCGCCCGCGTCTACGGAGAAAGCGGCCCTGTTGCGGCGGAGAACGCGGCACAACGCATGTTCCTGCCGGTCTTCTCCGCGACCATCACCACGGTGATCGCCTTCTTCGGCCTCGTCGCCGTGGGCGGGCGTTTCGGCGACCTGATCGCCGACATTCCCTTCACCGTCATCGCCGTGCTGCTGGCGAGCCTCGTGGAATGCTTCCTGATCCTGCCCCACCACATGAGCCGTTCCGTCGGTTCGGCACATGGCCGCGCGTGGTACGACTGGCCCTCGCGCACCGTGAACCGCGGTTTCCGCTGGGTGCGGGAGCGCCTGTTCCGCCCGCTGATGCAAGGAGTGATCTGGGCCCGATACCCCGTGATCGCGGGCGCCATCGCGCTCCTCGCGTTCCAGGCGGCGCTGGTGGTGACGGGCCAGGTCCAGTGGCGCTTCTTCAACGCGCCGGAACAGGGCTCGGTCACGGGCAATTTCGCCATGCTTCCCGGCGCGACGCGAGAGGACACCCTGGCGATGATGCAGGAGATGCAGCGCGCCACGGACGCGCTCGGCGCGCGCTACGAGGAGGAGTACGGGATCAATCCGGTCGCCTATGCCCTGGCCGAGATCGGCGGCAACTCGGGCCGGGCCATCGCGGGCTCCGACACCAAGGACCCCGATCAGCTCGGCGCGATCTCGATCGAGCTCATCGACGCCGACCTGCGCCCCTATTCCAGCTTCGCCTTCGTGGCCGAGCTGCAGGACGAGGTGGTTCAGCATCCCATGGCGGAGACCGTCAGCTTCCGCTCCTGGGGCTCGGGCCCCGGCGGAGACGATCTCGACATCCAGCTCGCCGGCGCCGATCCCGACACGCTCAAGGCCGCGGCGGAGGACCTCAAGCAGGAGCTGGCCCGGTTCGGCGATATCACGGGCGTGGAGGATTCGCTCTCCTACGACAAGGAGGAGCTCGTGCTGACGCTGACGCCGCGCGGGCAGGCCCTCGGCTTCACCATCGACGCGCTCGGCCGCGACCTGCGCGACCGGCTGGGCGGGATCGAGGCCGCGACCTTCCCGTCGGGCGCCCGCTCCGCGGCGATCCGGGTGGAGCTTCCGGCGGGTGAGCTGACCGCCGATTTCCTCGACCGGACGCAGATGCGCACACCCGAAGGCGCCTACGTGCCACTGGCGGACATCGTCGCGGTCGAGAGCAGGACCGGCTTTTCCACGCTCCGGCGCGAGAATGGCGTCCTGCTGATCTCCGTCACCGGCGACATCACCGATGACGACGCCGACCGCGCGGCGGAGCTGAACCGTCTGATCACCGGCGACATCCTGCCCCGGATCGAGGCCGATCACGGTGTCGCCGGGACCATGTCGGGCCTGGCGGAACAGGAGCGGGCCTTCCTGTCGGACGCGCGGACCGGCACGATCATGGTCCTCGTGGGCATCTTCCTGACGCTCGCGTTCATCTTCTCCTCCTGGACGCGGCCCGTCGTGGTCATGGCGATCATTCCCTTCGGCCTCGTGGGGGCGATCTGGGGCCATGCGCAGTGGGACGTGCCGCTGTCGCTCTTCTCGGTCGTGGGCCTGATCGGGATGATCGGGATCATCATCAACGACTCGATCGTCCTGGTGACGACGATCGACGACTACGCAGGGGAACGCGGAATGCTGCCCGCCATCGTCGACGGTGCGGCGGACCGGCTGCGCCCGGTGCTTCTGACCACCCTGACCACGGTCCTCGGTCTCGCACCGCTGCTCTTCGAAGGTTCGAGCCAGGCGGAATTCCTGAAACCGACAGTGATCACCCTGACCTACGGGCTCGGCTTCGGCATGGTGCTGGTCCTGATCCTCGTGCCGGCGCTCATGGCCGTGCAGGAGGACCTGTCGAAGACAACCCGCGCCGCACGGCGCTCCCTCCGGACCCGGGCGCCGGCGCTCCGCCTGCCTGCCCTCATCGGTACCGTCGCCGCCGCCTTGCTCTTTGCCGCGACGCTCGGGCACGGGATGGCGGTCGGCGGTCCCTGGCCGCCCCTCGCCGCAATCCTCCCCGTCCCCGCAGAGGGAACCGCCGCCCTTCTCGGCCTCTTCACCGTCCTTCTGGCGGCCGTGCTTCTCGTGATCTACGCAGGCGCCGCCCTTGCCTTCGGCCTCCGTCGCCGCGGCAAGACCGCCTGACCCTTATTTTTCTGGCCTGAAATATCCCGGGGGGCCGCCCCCCGGCCGGCGGGGGCAGCGCCCCCTCCCCGGCCGGACCATGGACCAGAGCAAGCTCGCCTCCGCGCGCGGGACGGCGGGCGGGGCGATGCCGCTTGCGGCGAGCGTCGTCCTGCCGTCAGACGCCGACGTTGTGACGCTCGATATAGGTCCGCAGCTCCTCGGCCTCGTGCCGGGCCTCGCGCAGGCCGTCCATCGCCGCGCGCAGCTCCGCCTCGGTCTGATGGAGCTGGTTCGACATCTCCGCCTCGCGCTGCTGCAGGTAGATGATGGCCTGGTCGCGCGTCTCCTCGGCCTCGTGCAGCGCCTGAGCCATCCGATCGAGCTCGCCGATCTCTGCCTTCGTCACCCGGGTGAAGCGGTTCACCAGCCAGGAGGCGAACCAGCCGAGACAGAAGGCAACGAAAAGAACCGCCGCCGTGGCGATTATGAACTCAGTCCTGTTCATCGCTCCCGTCTTCCCCCCCGGCTGCCGCTTCCCCGTCCGCGTCGGCGGAGGCGTCCGTCGCCTCGCTCCCGACCAGCCGGAATTCGATGCGCCGGTTGGCTTCGCGGCCTTCCTCCGTCTCATTATCGGCAATCGGGTCCTCTTCGCCATAGCCCACTGCGCTGAACGAGCCGACCGGCACCCGCCGCTCGCGAAGACCGCGCAGGACGGCATCGGCACGGTCCTGGCTCAGGCGCAGGTTCATCTCCTCTCGGCCCTGGCTGTCGGTGTAGCCGGCCACCTCGACCCGCAGATCGGGGCAACGGCGCAGGATCTCCGCAATGTCGTCCATCACCGCCTGTGCCGGTCCCGCGATATCGGCCGACCCGGGATCGAAGGTGATCTTCCGGTTCCGGGTCACGATCCCGATCTGTTGGAGGCATTCCTCCGGGGTCGGCAGGGCCGCGATCGGGTCCAGCCGCTCCTCGTAGGTGACATCGACCGAAAAGTCCGCGTCCTGCCCCAGCTTCTCCACGAGAAGCTGCGCGATCTGGGTACGCGCGTCGGGATTGCCGGTAAGGCCGCTGACCCGGACCGTGTCGGGCCGCACGATCACCGATCCGCTTTCGAGTTCGCCCAGCGCCGCGATTCCCGCCAGAACCCGCACCGACCAGCCCGGCGGCAAACCCTCGGTCACGCGGGTCCCCATGGAAATCTCCGCCCCGTCGAACTGCGCCCGGGCATAGGTCTCGGCGGTCGTGTTCATGAGCGCGTCGGCCACGCGCCCGCGCAGCTGGACGAGGCCCTCCGGGCTGCGCGTCGCGGTGAATTCGGGCACGGTCTCGACGGCCTCGGCATCCGGCTCGACGGCAACCGCCGCCTCCAGAGCGAAGAGCGGAGGAAGCGCATTCTCGAGTTCGCCCGCCACCCGCTCGAAGACGGCTTCCGGCGTGTCCGCCGGCGCCACCAGGCTCACATCGGCGTCGGTCAGCGTCACGGTGCCGCCGCCCAGCTCCGCCACGGCGCCGATGGAGAGCGCCACGGCCTCGCTCCAGTGTTCGGAGGGCATCCCGAGGCCGATCCGGCAGGAGACCCGGCCGTCGAGGCCTGCAGCCACCGCGGCTTCCGTGATGACCGCCTCGCCTTCCGTGGAACCCGCGGCGCAGGCCTCGAAACGGGCGCCGTCCGCATCCGACACGAAACGCACGATGAAGGGCGAGATGACCGGGCGCGGCGCGGTGATGTCGACCGACAAGCTCAGCCCGGCGGGCCGCAGCCTTGCCAGTTCGTTCTCGATCCGGCGCTGATCCGTCGCGCTTTCCGCCATGGCGACCACGGAGACCTCGCCGGCGCTCACCGAGATCTTGGCCCGCTGGAGTCGCTCCAGCGCCTCCAGCGCGAAGATCATGGCGGGCGCCCAGCCGGGCGGGATCGGATGGTCCGCCGTCTCCATCAGGTCGGTGACCGGCTTGTCCGGAGCCGCCTCGGCGATCCGGTCCGCCATGCGCTCGCGGTCCGTATCGGCGGGGACCAGCCCGATGAGCGACACGCCTGCATCGTTGCGCAGGATCTCCACTGCGAAGGCGGGCGGCGCAAGGCCTTCGCGCTCCGCGACCGAGAGGTTGTCGATCACGCGGCTTGCATCGACCTGACCGCCCGCAACGCTCATGGCCCTGAACCGCTGCGCCTCGCTCGGCGCCTCGCCCTCGAGCACGATCTGAAGTCCGTCGCCCAGCACCCGGGCGAACAGCAGCCCCTCGCCCGCCAGGGCATCGCGAACGGCCACGACCGACCGGTCCTCCACCACTGCGACCGCCGCCCGGGCACCGAGGAAGGCACCCCCTGCCGCCGTGGCGAAAGCGAGGAAGGTCAGAAGGAGACCGGATAGCCGCATGGCACCTCGGGCAGCATTGTTTCGGACCGCGCTTCCTTAAGCGCCAGGGCGACAGGGTGCAATCAGACGAGCGCTGCGACGGCGAAAAACGGCAGGGGGATCAGCCCGGCATCCCGATTGGAGCGAAACAGCCGCAACAGACGGTCCGTGTCGTCGGGGTCGAATCGCGTCAGCTGCCACATCAGGTGCCAGCCCATCGCCCAGGCGCCGCAGGCGGCGATGGCCAGCGCCAGCACGTTGCGGTCCACCGTCGCATAGAACACCGCGAGCGTCAGCAGGAACACTGCGGCAGTCAGGAACCGGCGCAGCCAGCGCGGGCTCTCGCTGCCGAACAGCCGCGCGGTGGACTTGACCCCGATCAGCGCATCGTCCTCGGCGTCCTGGTGGGCATAGATGGTGTCATAGAACAGCGTCCAGGCGATCCCCGCGAGATAGGCCACCACCGCAGGGACGCCCAGTTCTCCCGTCGAAGCGGTATAGGCGAGAAGCGCGCCCCAGTTGAACGCGAGCCCGAGGAAGATCTGCGGCCACCAGGTGAACCGCTTCGCGAAGGGGTAGATCGCCACGGGCAGCAGCGCGATGAACCCCAGGGCGATCGCGGCGTGGTTGAAAGTCAGCAGGATCAGCAGCGCCAAGAGGCACTGCGCCACGAGCCAGGCAAAGGCCTGCCGCGGGCTGACCGCGCCAGAGGGAATCGGCCTGAGAGCCGTCCGCCGCACCGACCCGTCGATGTCGCGGTCCGTGATGTCGTTCCAGGTGCAGCCCGCGCCCCGCATCAGCACCGCCCCGATGGCGCAGCCCAGGGCGATCCAGGCGTCCATCAGCCCCGCCCCGCCCTTGGCGAGGATCGCCAGCGCCAGCCCCCACCAGCAGGGCAGCAGCAGGAGCCAGGTGCCGATGGGCCGGTCGAGGCGGCTCAGACGAAGGTAGGGTTTCCACTTCGCGGGCGCCCTAGTATCGACCCAATTGCCGGAGACCGCGTCCGCGATGGCGCTGCCTCCCTTCGTCGTCTGGTCGTTCATCGGGAACCCTTGCCCATGTCCTTGGTGCGCCTTCATGTAGAGCATCCGCTGGGGGAGGGGCAAATCGTGCCGCTCGATCCGGCCCAGGCGCATTATCTCTTCGGGGTCATGCGGCTCGGCGCGGGCGCCGAGGTCGAGCTCTTCAACGGCCGCGACGGGGCGTGGCGCGCCGAGGTGGCGGAGGCCGGCAAGAAGCGCGGTCTTCTGGCCTGTCGCGCGCGGTCGGCTCCGCAACGGGACCCGCCGGACCTCTGGCTGCTCTTCGCGCCCCTGAAGAAGGCGCGCACGGATTTCGTTGTGGAGAAGGCCACGGAGCTTGGCGCGCGGCGCATCTGCCCGGTTCAGACCGAGTTCACCAATGCCGAGCGCATCCGCCGGGATCGGCTGCAGGCGACGGCCGTCGAGGCCGCCGAACAATGCGGCGGCACCTTCGTGCCCGAAGTGGCCGAACTGGTGCGCCTCGACCGGCTGCTGGCCGACTGGCCCGAGGGGCGCGCGCTGATGGTCGCGGACGAAGCTCTGGCGGGCGCGGCATCTGAACAGGACCTGGCCTCTGCGCCCGCCGCGCTCCTGATCGGGCCAGAGGGCGGGTTTTCGGACGCCGAGCGGGGGCGACTCGCCGCCCGGCACGAGGTCACGCGGCTGCGTCTCGGTCCGCGCATCCTGCGCGCCGAGACGGCCGCGGTGGCCGCGCTCACGCTCTGGCAGGCCGGCGCAGGGGACTGGACATGACCCGGACCGACCCTCGGGATCTGCACCGTGGCTGACTTCCTGCGCGCCGAGGCCCGGGCATTCCTGCGCCGCTGGCGGGAGCCGATGATTGCGGCGGCCCTTGCCGCGCTCGGCCTCTGGTGGGCGCTGACGGAATTCGGCCTTCTGCGCTGGATCGGCTGGCTTCTCGTCCTTCTGGCGGCGGCGCTGGCCTATGCCGCGCTTCAGCGCCTGCGGTTCGCGCGCGGCGGCGGGGGCGCGGGCGTCGTGACCATCGACGAACGGCGCGTGGTCTACTACGGACCCTATTCCGGCGGCGTTGCCGATCTCGACGCGCTCCTGACGCTGGAGCTGGAACCCATCGCCGGCGGGCCCGCGCAATGGGTGCTGACCTGCGACACCGGCGAGCGGGTGGAGATCCCCGTCGATGCCGAAGGGGCGGACCGCCTCTTCGACGTCTTCGCCGCCCTGCCCGGCCTCAGACCCTCGGTGCTGCTCTCCGCGCTGGAGAATCCGCCAAAGGCGCCCGTCGTGCTGTGGCGCGCCACCCCGCAACGCCAGTTGCGCTGAAGGCGGTCAGGGCGCCGGCCCGTCGCTCTCGCGCGGGATCAGACGCGCCTCCACCAGGTCCTGAAGCGGTTCGGTCGCCCCGCCCAGTTTCGCCAGAACCATCCGCGCCATGCGCATGCCCACGGCGTCGAGGTCCTGGGTGAACGAGGTCAGGGCCGGATCGCCCAGCGCCGCGATCGGCATGTCGTCGCAGCCGATGACGGAGATGTCGTGGCCCGGCCTCAGCCCCAGTGCCCGCGCCGCCTCCATCGCCGAAAGCGCGATCATGTCGTTGCCGCAAAAGAGCGCCGTGGGTTCCGCGCCGGAGGTGATCAGATGGGTCAGCGCCTCGCCCCCGGTGCGGCGGGAGAGGTAGCATTCGATCTCAAGCGTCGGGTCGAAGGACAGCCCGGCGGCCGCCAGCGCCGCGCGGTAGCCCTGCCGAGCGTGGTGGGAATAGGTGTAGCGCAGGGGCGGCGACAGATAGGCGATGCGCGTGTGACCGAAGCGGATCAGCCGCTCGGTCGCCTGCCGGCCCAGGCCGACGCCGTCGCGGTCGATCCAGTCGTGATCGTTGCGCAGGGTCTGGCCCACGGTGACGAAGGGAAAGCCGCGCGCCTGAAGGTAGTCGATCCGCTCGTCCTCGGGCCGGGTCCGCCCAAACAGCAGCGCGTCGGAGCGGTGCCGTTCGACCGTGCGGCGGATGATGTCGATCTCCGCCTCGTATTCGCGCGCCATCACGACCTGCAGGTCGTAGCCTTGCGCCTGCAGCACCAGTTCCACCCCGTCGAGCAGGCCGAGGTAGAACGGGTCCACGAATTTCGTCCATGGCTTCGAGACCATGAAGGTCACCGTCTGGGTCTGTGCGGACCTCAGGGTCGCCGCCGCGAAGGAGGCGCGGTAGCCGAGGCGCTCCGCCGCCTCTTCCACCTTCCGGCGGGTGTCGGCGTTGACGTCCGCATAGCCGTTCAGCGCGCGGCTGACGGTCGAGACCGAGAGCCCGACATGGGCGGCGAGATCGCGGATCCCGGGGCGGCGGACGGCCTCCGTCATTCGGCCACCGCGATGAGAAAGCCCTGCGGCGGCAGGCCATCGGCACCGGCCGCCCCGGCGAGAACGGTGCCGTGGGGCGGGGCCGGTCGGGCGTAGTCGGTGAAGTTGAAGGCACAGACAAGCGTCTGGTCCTCGTGGCTGCGGAAAAAGGACAGCCCGTCGGCATCGGCCTCCAGCACCTCGAAATCCCCCAGCCGCAGGGCGGGGCTTTCCCGGCGCAGGGCAAGAAGCGCGCGGCAGGTCTCCAGTACCGATCCGGGCCGTCCCGCCTGACGCGACACGGACCGGTCCCGGTGCGCGGGTTCCGCCGGAAGCCAGGGGTCGGCATCGGAGAACCCGAGCGCCTCGCTGTCGTCCCAGGCCATCGGTGTGCGCGCCCCGTCGCGGCCCCGGTGGTTCGGCCAGAACCGGATCGCCTCGGGGTCCTGAAGCCTGTCGCGGGGCACGTCGGAGTGGGTCAGCCCCAGTTCCTCGCCCTGGTAGAGGATCACCGACCCGCGCAAAGAGATAAGCAGCGCCAGCAACATCTTCTGCCGCGCCTCGTCATCCTCCGCGCCCCAGCGGCTCGCCACACGCACCACGTCGTGGTTCGAGAAGGCCCAGGTCGGCCAGCCGCCACCCGCGCCGGCCTCCAGCACCGTCCGCGCGATGTGTGCGCCATCGAGCCGCGGGCCCAGAAGCTCGAAGCTGTAGGCGGTGTGCAGCCGGCCGGGCGCGGTGTATTCCGCCATCCGCGCCACCTGCCAGTCGCAGGAAATCTCTGCCAGCAGCATCCGGTCGCCCGCCCGCGCACGCATCCGTTCCAGAAACGGCAGCGTCTCGGGCCGGGAGCGGTCATGGAGGCGCTGTTGCAGGTAGTAGGGGTTGGTCGGCCGCGGCGTCAGCCCGGAGGGCGGGTTGTCTCGCAACGCCGGGTCGTGGGTGTAGAAATTCGCCACGTCGAGCCGCAGACCGTCGATGCCGAGGTCGAACCAGAAGTCCATGATGTCGAGCACCTCGTCCTGCACCTCCGGATTATGCAGGTTCAGGTCCGGCTGTTCGACGATGAAATTGTGCAGGTAGTATTGCCTGCGCACGGGATGCCATTCCCAGGCGATGCCGCCGAACCGCGCAAGCCAGTTGTTGGGCGGGCTTCCGTCCGGTTTCGGATCGGCCCAGACATACCAGTCGCCGCGCGGCCCGTCGGGATCGCCGGCACTCTCGGCGAACCACGGATGCCGGTCGGAGCTGTGGGAATAGACCTGGTCGATCACCACGCGGAGACCCCTCGCATGGGCCTCCTCGGTCAGCCTCCGCACGTCCTCGATGCGGCCGAACCGGGGATCGACGCCCCGGTAATCGGCGACATCATAGCCGCCGTCCTTCATCGGCGACGGGGAAAAGGGCGTCACCCAGATCGCGTCGACGCCGAGGTCGCGCAGGTAGTCGAGGCGCGAGATCAGACCCGGCAGGTCGCCCTCGCCGTCCCCGTCCGAATCCTGGAAGGAGCGGATATAGACCTCGTAGAGACTGGCGCCGCGCCACCACTCCCCTGCATCGTCGCTCTTCACCGCCGTCGTCCCCCTCCGAAGCTGCTCACGATCAAAAACGTTTCTGATCATCCGTCAAGCCTTTGGGGCAGGAACGGGACTTTTTGCGAACATATCCCTTGACGCATGTCAAATCCCGCCGAATAGTCAAAGTGCTTTCCAGAAACGTTTTCGGTTCACGCCGGAGGCGAGACGGCACAGCCCCGCGGGAGGCGCGGTGGGAGAGGGAGGAGAACCATGAAGACCATTGCAAGGGCGCTCGCGGGCGCCGCATCTGCGCTTGCGCTTATGGCGGGTGCCGCCGCAGCGCAGACCGCGAACTGGTGCGAGGGCCAGACCATCCGGGTGTTCTCGGGCGGGCCGGCCGGCGGGGCGTTCAACTCGATCATCGACCGCGGCGCCCTGCAGGCGGGCGAGGACACCGGCGCCAACGTCGAGATCATCTATTCCGATTGGGATTTCGACCGGATGGTCCAGCAGCTGCGCGAAGCGATCAGCCAGCAGCCCGACGGCATCGCCATGATGGGCCACCCCGGCGACGACGCACTGATGCCGCTCGCGCAGCAGGCCGCCGATGCGGGCATCCCGATCATGTACATGAACGTGGACGTGCCCGAAGTTCGGGCCGCCTTCGGCTCGGGTTACGTCGGCGCCACGCTCTACGACCAGGGCGTGTCGCTGGGCCAAGAGACCCTGCGCCTCGCCGGTGACAGGCTCCAGCCCGGCCAGACCGCCGTCGTCATGTCCCGCTGGGAGAGCGAGAACCGCGCCCAGCGCGAGCTCGGCCTCGTCGCCGTGCTCGAGGAGTTCGGCATGAACGTGATCAAGCTGCAGGAAGCCGAGGGTGCCAGCGCCGACCAGATGCTGCAGCTTCCGGCCCTGACCGCCACCATGCTGTCGAACCCCGACACCACGCTCGTCGGCTATCCGGGCGGGCCGTGGCTTTCGGCCGCGCCGATCTTCATGGATGCCGTCGGCAAGGAGCCGGGCGAGGTTCTCGGCGTCGGTTTCGACCTCGGGCAGGGCGTGATGCGCGCCTTCGAGGCGGGCCATGTCCTCGTGACATCGGACCAGCAGCCCTACCTGCAGGGCTACATGCCCGTCCTGTCGCTGTGCCAGCAGCTCGTCTACCAGCTCTCGCCGCTGGTCGTGGACACCGGCGCGGGCTTCGTCACCGCCGACAATTACGGGGCCGTGGCCCCGCTGGCCGAGGCCGGCATCCGCTGATCCTCCCCGAGGGGGCCCGTGCCGGGCGCCGGGCCCCCTCTCCTTTCGCAAACCGGATGGAGCGTACCATGGCCGAGGCGGAGCCGATCATCGAGCTGAAGAACATCGTGAAGCGCTTCGGCAATGTCGAGCGCTGTCCGGCGTCAGCATGACCGTCCGCAAGGGCGAGGTCCTGGGCCTTCTGGGCGACAACGGCGCTGGCAAGTCGACACTGGTCAAGACGCTGGCCGGGGTGCACGACCCCGACGAGGGCGAGATCATCGTCAAGGGCAAGCGCCGCACGCCCTGGACCCCGCTGGCCGCGCGCGACGCCGGCATCGAGACGGTCTTCCAGGACCGCGCGCTCGCGCCGCAGCATTCCATCGTCACAAACATATTCATGGGCCGCGAGATCACCAACGCCTTCGGCCTGACGAAGGTGCAGACCCAGATCGACGAGGCAAACCGGCTGATGCGCGAGATCGGCTTCACCTCCAAGGTGTTCAATCCCGAGTCCACCGTGGGCCACCTGTCGGGCGGCGAGCGTCAGGGCGTCGCCATCGCCCGCGCGCTTTACAACAAGGCCGACGTGATCGTGCTGGACGAGCCCACCACGGCCCTCAGCCTTACCGAGACGCAGAAGGTCTTCCGCTTCGTCGAGGCCGTGAAGGCCTCCGGTCGGACCGTGATCTTTATCGGGCACAACATCTATCACGTCTGGGAGATCGCCGACCGGTTCTTCGTCATCGACCGCGGGCGCGAGGCGTTCGAGGGGCTCAAGGCCCAGTTCGACGGCGCCGACCACCTCATCCACATGATGCACCAGCTGGCCGAGACCGGCCGCGCCGATACCGCCACCCTGAAATCCGTGGCCTGAGGAGCGAGAGATGTCCGACGCGACCCCCGCCGCCGCCCGCCCGCCCGAGGCCGATGCCAGCGCCGTCGACACCCGCAAGGAACAGAGCCGGTGGTTCCGCTACTACCGCACCAACGGCCGCGCGATGAACGCCTTCCTGACGCTGGTCATCGTCTGGGCCGTCTTCGCGGTGAACAACCCGCCGCTGTTCCTGAACCCCGTCTTCTACAACGCCTTCCTCTTCTCGGTCCCGGCGACGATCTTCCTCACGACGAGCCTCGTCTTCGTGATCGTGTCCGGAGAGCTCGACCTCGCCTTTCCGTCCGTGGTCGGCGCGGCGGGCGGCGTGTTCATGTACATGGTCATGTCGGGGTTCCCGGTGATGGGAGCGTTCTTCCTGACGCTGGGCTTCGGCGCCCTGCTCGGGGCGGGCATCGGGCTCATCGTGGTCTACGGAAAGATCTCGTCTCTGGTGGCGACGCTGGGCCTCAACTTCTTCATTCTTGGCCTCGTGAACCTCCTCGCCCAGGGCCGCACGATCAGCGCGCCCGATGCCGTGGGCACGCTGGGCAACCGCATCCTGACCGGCAAGTTCGAGCTGCTGAACACCGGGCTGCAGGTGCCCATGCATTTCGTCTGGTCGCTGCTCTGGTGCCTCTTCTGCTTTGTCCTGTTCAAATATCACAAGTTCGGGGTCCGGGTTCAGCTGGTGGGGGACAACACCGACAGCGCCAGGCAGATGGGCATCAACGTGGAGCGTATCCGCGTGGGCGTCTTCATCTTCTCGGGCATCGCCGCGGCCATCGCGGGGGCGATCCTCGTGCAGATGGCGAACATGGTCTGGTTCCCGACCTCCGGTAAGGCATACCTGCTGATCGCGCTGGCCGCACTTTTCGTCGGCGGCACCCCCACCTGGGGCGGCGTCGGCACGATCTGGGGCGCGCTCTTCGGGGCGATGACCGTGACGCTGATCCCGTCGGGGGCGGTCGGCGCGGGGTTTGCCGGCTACTGGACCGATTTCCTCTTCGGCCTCGTCATCATCCTGACGATGATCGCGCACCGCTTCTCCGGCGCACGGGTCCGCTGATGCCGCGCGCCGTGGTCACCGGCGCCGCGGGCGGGATAGGCCGGGCGACCGTCGCGACCTTCGAGGCGGCGGGCTGGGAGGTGGCAGGTCTGGACCGCGACGGGCCGGAGCCGGTGGACGTGGCCGACCCCGAGAGCATCGGGGCGGCCTTCGCCCGCATCGGCGCGCGCTGGGAGGCCCTCGACGCGCTGATCTGCGTGGCGGGCATCAACCACCGCTCCCCGGTGGCCGAGATGCATGTCGCGGACTGGGACCGGATGATGGACGTGAACCTCGGCGGCATGTTCCTCGCCGCGAAGTTCGGCGTGCCCCTGCAGGCCCGGGCCGAGACGCCCGCCATCGTCACCATGGCCTCGATCTCCGGCCATGTCGCCTCGCCCGATTACCCTGCCTATGTCACCACGAAAGCCGCGGTCGAGAGCTTCACCTGGGCGCTGGCACAGGAGGTCGGGGACCGCGGCATCCGCGTGAACGCCGTGGCGCCGGGCTGGGTCGACGCGGGCTTCACTGGCGCGGCGCTCGACCAGATGGACGACCCCGAGCCGCTCTATGCCGCCGCGCGGGAGGCGCATCTTCTGGGCCGCATGGCCGAGCCCGAGGAGGTCGCGGCGGCGATCCTCTGGCTGGCCTCGCCCAGGGCCTCCTTCGTGACCGGCCAGACGCTTTTCGTCGATGGCGGGCTGATGCGGAAGCACTGATGGGACGGATCGCGATCACCGGGGGCGCGGGCGGCATCGGGGCGGCGACCGTGACCCTCCTGCAGGCGGCGGGACTCGAGGCCGTATCCCTCGACCTGGCCGAGAACCCGGACGCCGCCGAGAGCCACATCGTGGACGTCTCGGACGAGGCGCAGGTAGCGGAGGCCCTTGGCCGGGCCGGGCCACTGACCGGCCTTGTCTGCATCGCCGGAACCAACGCCTTCGGCCGGGTGGAGGACCTCGACTGGCAGGACTGGCGGCGGGTCATGGCCGTGAACGTGCGCGGCGCGATGCTGGCGATGAAGCACGCGCAGCTCTCTCCGGGCGGCGCAGTGGTGCTGATGGCCTCGGTCTCGGCCCATATCGGGACGGACGGTTATACCTGCTATCACGCCTCCAAGGGCGCCGTTCTGGGCCTCATGCGAGCCACCAGCGGAGAGTTCGCACCCCGCGGCATCCGGGTCAACGCGGTCAGTCCCGGCTGGGTCGACACGCCCTTCACCGACCGCGGCCTCGCCGTCCTGCCCGACCCCGACGCGGTGCGGGCGGGCGCGGGTGCCGCCCATATCCTCGGCCGCATGGCGCGACCCGAAGAGGTGGCGGAGGCGATCGCGTTTCTCCTGTCCGACGCGGCCTCCTTCGTCACCGGGACGGAGCTGATCGTGGACGGCGGATTCCTGAGGAAACGATGACCAACGAAGACCCTTTCGCCCCCTACCGCGACGCGGGCGGCTATCTCGGCGACTTTCGCGGAGAGCGCATCCCGGTGATCCTCGGCTACCACGCCGTGCGCGACGCGGCGAAGGACTGGCAGCGGTTTTCCAACGACGCGCAGGGCCGGGTGCCGATCCCCGCCGAGGACGACGTGCGCAGCCTGCGCCAACTGCCCATCGAGACCGACCCGCCGCTGCATACCGAGCTGAAGGATCTGGTGCGCGACTGGTTCCGCCGCCCCGCCACCGATCCCGCCCTGCGCGAAGCGATCACCGTGCTGGTGGCGGAGGCGGTGGAGAAGGCGCTGGCGGCCGGCGAGGTCGAGGTGGTCAGCGGATTCGCCCTGCCCCTGCAAAGCCGTGCGCTTGCCCTGCTGCTGGGCCTGCCGCGCGCGGCGGGGGAGGAGTGGATCGCCTGGGGCCTCCACGCCTTTCGCACCGCAGGCGTCAACGACCCCGCCCGCGCCGACCGGCTGCTGAAGGTGCTGGAGCGCGAAACCGACCGCGCCATGGCGCAAGGAGGCGACGATTTCTTTGCCTTTCTCGCGGGTGCGGAGTTCCGGGGCCGCAAACTGACCCGCGACGAGATCCTCGGTTATGCCCATGTCACCTTCGCCGGGGGCCGCGACACGCTCATCGCCTCCATCGCCACCGCGCTGCGCCACATGGCGCAGAGGCCCGAGGACCTAAAGGCGTTGCGCCACAGCAACCGCCTCGCCGTGACCGGGGCGGAGGAGATCGTGCGCTGGCTCTCGCCGCTCGATCATATCGGCCGCATTTGCCCCCATGCCGACGAGGTGGGCGGCCATCCCCGCGCGCCGGGCGAGCGGATCGCCCTCTGCTGGGCCGCGGCGAACCATGACCCGGCAGTCTTTGCGGACGCGCAGACCCTGCGCCTCGACCGCAGCCCCAATCCCCACGTCGGCTACGGCGCGGGGGACCACGCCTGCCTCGGCGCGAGCCACGCCCGCGCCGTGATCCGCGCCGTGCTGACCGAGACCGCCGCCCGCGCGGGCCGGATCGACCTCGTGGAGGAAGCGCCCGACATGCGCGACATCGGGGGCGTGGTGCACCGGCGCGGCTACGCGCGGCTGACCCTGCGGTTTCATCGAAAGGACGACTGATGTTCACTGCCGAAGCCGGCGCCCTGACGGTGCGTTGCGCGGGCGAGACACTGCGGATCGAGGCCCACGGCCCCGACGCCCTGCGCATCCGCGCCCGCCCCGGCGGCGCCGTGGCGGAGCCCCATGTCTCCGCCCTGCTCAACCCGGCCGACACGGCGCCGGAGGTCCATGCCGGTGAGGACCGGGGCCACATCGTCAACGGCCGCATCCGGGCGGACGTGCGCCTGACCCGCAGGCTGGGCGCGGACGTGACGCGCGAGCCGGTGATCCGCTTCACCGACACCGTGACGGGCGAGGAACTGCTGTCGGAGACCCGCTCCCACTTCGCCGGTCCCGCGCCGCGGTCGTTCAAGGCGCTGGCCTCGGGCTCGTTCCAGCTCGAGGCGACCTTCCGCGCCTACGAGGACGAGCACCTGATGGGCCTCGGCCAGCCGCAACACGGGCAGGAGGATCTCAAGGGCGTCTCAACGACGCTCGCGCAGCAGAACACCCATGTGGTCGTGCCCTTCGTGATCTCTTCGCGGGGCTACGGGTTCCTGTGGAACAACCCCGCCGTGGGCCGCTGCGATTTCGCCCACAACGTCACCCGCTGGCGGGCCGAGGCGACGCCGGGCCTCGACTACTGGATCTGCGCCGGGGACAGCCCGCAGGCGATCCTGCGCCGCTACCTTCAGGCCACGGGCATGCCGCCGCGCCTGCCCGAGTGGGCCACGGGTTTCTGGCAGTGCAAGCTGCGCTACCGCACGCAGGAGGAGGTCCTCGAGGTCGCGCGGGAGTACCGGCGGCGCGGGCTGCCGCTCTCCTGCATCGTCATAGACTTCTTCAACTGGACGAAGCAGGGCGAATGGCGCTTCGACCCGGACCAGTGGCCGGACCCCGAGGGGCTGGTGGCGGAACTCAAGGCCATGGGCATCCGCACGATGGTGTCGATCTGGCCCACGGTCTCGGCCAACTCCCGCCACTACGGCGAGATGCGCGACAAGGGGTTTCTGTTGCGCAGCGAGAGGGGCCTGCCCGCGCTGATCCAGTTTCCCGACAAGGACCCCTACGGCGTCCACTTCATGACCTATTACGACGCCTTCAACCCCGAGGCGCGGGACTTCCACTGGGCGCGCGCCAAGGAGGGCTACCTCGACCGCGGGCTGGAGAATTTCTGGATCGACGCCTGCGAGCCGGAGCTACGCCCGCTTCACCCCGAAAACGTCCGCACGTATCTCGGGAACGGGGCGGAGATGCTCTCGGCCTATCCCGTGCTCCACGCGCGCCGCTACGCCGAGGGCCTGCGCGCGGCGGGCAAGACCGGGTCCGTCCTGCTCTGCCGCTCCACCTGGGCAGGCGGGCAGCGCGATCCGGTGATCCTGTGGTCGGGCGACGTCTGGTCCAACTGGCAGGATTACCGCGCCCAGGTCGCGGCGGGGCTGCACGCGGCGATGTCCGGCATGGGCTGGTGGACGACCGATATCGGCGGCTTCTACGAAGGCCACCGCGACGACCCGTCATTCCGAGAGTTGCTGGTGCGCTGGTTCGAGTTCGGCGTCTTCTCCCCCATCTGCCGCCTGCACGGCGTGCGCATCCCCGACGGCGTGCCCTTCTCCGCGCCCGACGGAGAGGTCGACTATGGCCGGCCCGTGTTCGAGGTCTTCACCGACACCGGCGGCGACAACGAGGTCTGGTCCTACGGCGCGGACCTGCTGGCGGTCTTCACCCGCCTGCTGCACCTGCGCGAGAGGCTGCGGCCCTACGTGCAGGCCTGCATGGAGACCTTCGCGGAAGAGGGCATCCCGCCCATGCGGCCCCTGCCCTTCGCCTTCCCGTCCGATGCCGGGGCGCGGGCGCAGCAGGGGGCCTATATGCTCGGCCCAGACCTGCTCGTCGCGCCGGTACTGGAGGAAGGGGCGGAGAGCCGGCAGGTGCGCCTCCCAGCCGGGGAGGCATGGGTCCATGTCTGGTCGGGCGACCTGCATGACGGCGGTGCTGCGGTCACCGTGCTCTGTCCCTACGGCGCGCCCCCGGTCTTTTGCCGGCAGGGCGCATGGGACGCGCGGAGGGCCGTTTTCTCGACCGGCTGAGCCCGGCGACGCGGGCAGGAGCGAGGGGCCAGCCCCTCGCGCTCCCCGGGATATTTGAAGCCCAAAGAGAATGGGGGTCAGAGCGTCACGGGCCGGCCGCTGCGGATCGCCTCGTCGGCCGCGAGGCAGATGGCAAGCGACCGCACCGCGTCCTCCATGTGGCGGGAGAGGTCGCGGTTCTCGGTGATCGCGGCAAACATCCAGGCCTGCTCCGCGTCGCAGAGCGCCTGGTGGCCGGGTTCGTTCTCGAGGGCGATCAGCCGGTCGCCCTCGGGGCGATGGACCAGCAGGCCGCCGACCTTCGTATGGCCGTCGATATCGGCGCTCTCGCCCTTGTCGGCGTCGGTGATCGACACCGACCCGCCCGGGGAGATCACGTCCTTCACGAAGAACGCCGTCTCCGACATCATCGGCCCCCAGCCCGCCTCGTACCAGCCGACGGAGCCGTCCGCGAAGGTCACCTGCAACTGGCCGTAATTGTACATGTCGGGCGCGATCTCCTCCGAGAGGCGCAGTCCTATGCCCTGCACGCGGACAGGGGCGGCGTCGGTGATCTGGCACCAGACATCGACGTAATGGACCCCGCAATCCACGAGCGGCGAGGTGGTCTGCATGAGCGCCTTGTGGGTCTCCCACTCCGGCCCTCTCGACTGCTGGTTGAGGTTCATGCGGAACACGTAGGGGCCGCCCAGCGCGCGGGCCTCGGCGATCAGGCGCTGCCATGACGGATGGTGCCGCAGGATGTAGCCCACGCCCAGCTTGCGCCCGGTCTCCTGCGCCTTTTCCACCACCGCCCGCGCATCGGCCACGGTCGTGGCCAGCGGTTTCTCCACGAAGACATGGGCGCCCTGCTCCATCGCGCGGATGGCGAGTCCCGCGTGGCTGTCGGAGTAGGTCGCGATCACCACGAGATCCGGGTCCAGCGCCAGCCCCTCCTCCGCCGTGCGGAATTGCGGATAGCCCTCCAGCGCCTCGGGCAGGTCGGCGCGCGGCGATCGGTTGACGAGGCCCACGATCTCGCTGCCGGGATGCGCGTGATGGGCGAGCGCATGGCTGCGGCCCATGTTGCCGAGGCCGATGACCAGCGTGCGGATCACGGTGTGGCGCCAAGCATCTCGCGCACCTCGCCTAGCTTCATCTCGCGCCCGCCCTTGTCCGAGGCGATGGCGGCGAAGGTCAGCGCGAGGCTTTGCAGGTTCTCGCGCGCGCCGTTCACCGGCTCGCGGTCCTCCTCGATTGCGCATAGGAGTTCGCCCATCGCCCCGCGGAAGCCGTCGTTGAACCACGTGCCTTCCAGAACCGGCGTCGCCCGTCCCTCGGCGGTGGTCAGCGTCACCGATTGCGTGCCGAGATCGGCGCCGAGGCTGACAAGGCTGCCCTTCGTGCCCACGACATAGGTGTGATCGTGCGGCCCGTGGGGGGCCGCGCCGTCGAAGACGAGGCTGGCCTGCGCGCCGTCGAGCCGCACCAGCGCCTGCGCCAGCAAGGGCGGGCGTGCAGTCTGGCCGATGGCGCGGGTGGAGGAGGCGACCACCGACTGCACACGGCCGGGCGCGAGCGAGGTCACGAAGTCGAACCAGTGCACGCCGAAATCGTAAAGGATCAGGTCGTCGATCTTCTCGAAATCGGTGCCCTCGATCCAGCCGTGGTTCCAGGCGATGTTGCAGTGGACCGAGATCAGGTCGCCGATCAGCCCGGCCCGCACCGCCTGCCGTATCCACGCCATGTGCGGCGACCAGCGGCCGTTCTGGTTGATCGCGAGCTTGACACCCTTCTCGTCGGCCAGCTTCACCAGCCTTTCGCCGTCCTCGAGCCGGGTGACGAAGGGCTTCTGGCTCAGGACATGCTTGCCCGCCTCGAGCGCGGCCTCGATGATCGGGAGCCGGGCCTGCGGATAGGGCGTGATGTCCACCACGTCGATCGTGGGGTCCGCCAGCAGCGCGCGCCAGTCGTCGGTGGTCACCGCCTCCGGGTAGTATTTCGCGGCCTTGTCCTCGGCCTTCCTGAGCGTCCGGTTGGCGATGGCCACCACGTCCCAGCCCGCAGTGCGATAGGCGTCCAGATGGGAGGCGGAGATCCCGCCCGCGCCGATCAGCGCGATCCTCGGGCGGTAGCTCTTTGGCGCCGGGGGACGGTAGTCGATCGGAGGCGCATCGATCTCGGGCAGCTCCGCCGCCTTCAGGGCATAGGTGTCGGTGTCGACCTCGCTCATGGCAAGAGCTCCAGAGTGCGTTTCTCGATGCTCGAGCGCATCGCCGTGTCCACGATCCTTTGCGCCGTCAGACAGAGCGCGGGATCGAGCGGGCCTTCCATTGGCAAGCCCGCCTTGATCCGCCCGAGGACGTATTCGATGGCGTTCGTCTCGCCGGCTTTCAGCGGCTCCGCCGTGACCGCATGGGCCTCCGGCCGCGCGCGGGTCTGGAGCGTGACGTGATCGGCGTAGTCGTAGCTGGACAATGTTCCTTCGGTGCCCACGAAGACGAAGCCGCATTTCGGCTGCGGCTGGTGGGTCCATGGGTCGGTGAAGGTGCCCCAGCGGGTCTCCATCTTGGACAGGCCCTTCTCGTAGCGGCAGATGGTAATGGAATGCTGGTCGACCTCGATCCCCGGCGTCTCGTCCACGACGCAGGTCACCTCCAGAGGTGCCGCGCCATTCATGTACCAGGTGCCGAGCGTCGCGCCGTATCCGAGGTAGTCGAGCAGCGACCCGCCGCCTGCCTCCTTCTTGTACCACCAGGCGTCGGGCTTCTGGCGCTCCACCTCCTCGGGGGTGACCTCCACCTTGTCGGCGAGGTGGTAGAGCGGGCCGCGATTGCCGTCGTAGAAATGCACCTCGATCAGTTCGCCGATCTCGCCCGCCTCAATGAGGCCCTTGGCGGTGACGTGGCTCGCCACCCAGCGCAGGGGCCAGTTGATGGCCAGTGTCCGCCCGGTGCCCTCCATCGCGCGGATCATCCGGCGCGCGTCATCCGCCGAGGCGGCGAAGGGCTTCTCGACGAAGACATGGCAGCCATGGGGTGCGAGCCGCTCCGTCATCTCCGCATGACCGGCGGTGTTCACGCAGAGGATGGCCATGTCAGGCGCGGTGGCCATGGCCGCGTCGAAATCGGTGAAGACGCGGTCCTCGGGGATGCCGAACGTCTCCGCCGCGCCCTGCATCCTGGTCCGGTCAGGGTCCCAGATCGCGCAGATTTCGGCCTCGGGGTGATCCTGCACGCAGCGCAGCAGATCGCCCATATGCATGTGGTCGAAGGATATTCCGGCGATGCGCATGGGGGCCTCCCTGGCTAGCGGTCCGTCAGGCGGACGTAGATGGCGGTGACGACGAGGATGATCAGCCCGAAGAGCAGCACGCGCATCCCCTCGGGCATCCGCATGAGCGTCAGAAGCGTGTCGAGCACCCGCAGGATCAGCGCGCCGACGATGGTGCCCGCATAGCTGCCGCGCCCGCCGAAGATGGAGGTGCCGCCAATCACCGCGGCAGCGACCGAGGGCAACAGGAGCGGGTTCACGAGGCTCAGCGACGGCGCGCGGATGAGGCCGACGTAGAGCAGCCCCGCGATGCCCGCGACCAGCCCCGACAGCGTGTAGAGCAGCAGGTAGACCTGCCAGGCGCGGACGCCCGAGAGCCGCGCCGCCTCCTTGTTCGAGCCGATGGCATAGAGCGCGCGGCCAAAGCCGGTGCGGCTCTGGGCGTAGATCAGCAGCGCCGCGAAGGGCACGAAGATCAGCAGCGAGTTGGGAAAGCCCCAGGTCACGCCGGTGCCGAGCCAAGTCAGGAAGGGCGGCACCTCGGACCCCGTGGCGATGACGAAGCGCTGGTAGACCTGCAGGCATCCCGTGCCGATCAGGCCCGTGCCCAGCGACATGATGAGCGGGTGCACGTTGGCGAAGGCCACGCCGATGCCGTTTACCAGCCCGATCAGAAGCGCGGGGATCAGCGCCAGCAGGATGGCGGGGCCGGTCCCCACGACGGGCACCAGCGTAGCCATGACGAAGGCCGAAACAGTGGCCACCACGCCCGCCGAAAGGTCGATCCCGCCGGTATACATGGTGAAGGTCTGGCAGGCCGCGAGCATCGCCAGCGGGATCGCGAACTTCACCGTGTTGCCGATCCAGCGCTCGTTGAGGATGCCGGGGCGCATGAACTCCAGCACGCCCACGAGCAGCGCCAGCAGGATCAGGAGCGGGATCACGGGGTTGTCCCCGAGGAACCGGCCTATGCGGGCAAGCGCGCTCATGACCGCCTGCTCCGCAGGGCGAGAATGCCGCCCAGCATGACGACGCCCACCATGATCGTGCCCTCGACGATGGTGGTCACGTTCGGGTCGACCGAAGCCAGCGTCAGGTCCTGCCGGACCAGCCGCAGGATCAGCACCGCCAGCAGCGGGCCGACGAGGCCCCCGATCCCGCCGCCCAGTACCACGCCGCCCAGCACCGCGGCCGCGACGGCGGCCAGAAGGTAGGGTCCGGGGATCGGCTCTCCGATGCCGGTGGACATGGCCAGCGTTAGCCCGCCCATTGCCGAGAAGAGCCCGCAGATCGCGTAGGCCGCGATCCGGGTGCCCGCGATGTTCACGCCCGAGCGGTAGGCCGCGAGCGGGTCAGAGCCCACCGCATAGATCGCGAGGCCCAGTTTCGACCGGCGGATCGGAACCCAGACGATGGCGACACCCACGACGGCGAGGATCAGGGCATTGGGCACCCAGGGAAGCACCGATCCGCGGATCAGTTGCTGCAGCCAGGGGGCCACCTGCCCGCCCGGGGCGTTCAGGATCAGCAGGGCAACGCCCTCCCAGACATAGAGCATGGCGAGCGTCACGACGATGTCGGGCACCTTCGTCACCACGATCAGCGCGCCGTTGATCGCCCCCATGGCAAGGCCGATCCCCAGCACCAGGAAGACGACCCCGATGGAAGTGCCCACCCCTGCGCCCTCCATCAGCACGGCGGCGGTGACCGAGGCCACGGCCATCATGGAGGCCACTGAAAGGTCGATGCCGCCCACGAGGATCGCCACCGCCATGCCCGCCGTGGCGAAGGCGAAGGGCAGCGCCGCACGGGCGAGGCTCTCGAAGCCGGAGGCGCTGTAGGTCGGCTGGATCGCCTTGGTCACAAGGGCGAGCGCGAACAAGAGCCCGACGAGGCCCAGGACCCAGGCCTGGTTGCGAAGGACGCGGATCATGCGGCGCCCTCGGATGTCTGCAGTCCGTAGGCGGCGCGCATCAGGCGTTCGTCGGTGGCCTCCGCGGCCTCGATCACCTCGACCACGCGGCCCTTGAAGATGACGACGGCGCGGTCGCAGGCGCGGCGCACCTCCTCGAGTTCGGAGGTGTAGAACAGGACCGCGGCGCCCTGGTCTGCCAGCTCGCGGACGAGCGGGTAGATCTGGCCCTTGGTGCGGACGTCGATGCCGCGGGTGGGATCGAAAAGCAGAAGGGTTTCAACACCTTTCGCGAGCCATCGGCCGATGGTGACCTTCTGCTGGTTGCCGCCGGAGAGCCTCTGCACCTCGCCCTGGGCGCGGGTGTCGATCTGAAGCCGCTCGATGGCCGCGGCGACCTTCTCGGCCTCGGCGCGCATCCCGATGGGCCCCCAGCGGCCCATGCGGGCGGTCAGCGGCAGGGCGATGTTCTCCCGCACGGACCGGCCCGCGAGCAGGGCATGGGCGCGGTCGCCGGGGACGTAGGTCAGGCCCGCGGCGATGGCGTCGGCAGGGTGGCGGAAGCGGCGCGGCGCGCCGTCCACCTCCAGCGTCCCACGGTCGGCGGGGCGGAAACCTGCAAGAATGTCAAAGAGTTCGTCCTGCCCCTGCCCTTCCAGCGCGACAACGCCCAGAACCTCGCCCGGGTGCAGATCGAAGCTCACGTCCTCGAGGGCCGTGCCCGCTGCCAGCCCCCTCGCCCTCAGCCGCGGCTTCCCCGCAGGCCGGGCTTCGGCCCCGCGCGGGGCGGGTTCCGACGACGTCAACGCGGTCCCCAGCATCATCTCCACGATGCGGTCCTCGACGCCCGGCTCGATGGGCACGTCGCCCACGGTATGGCCGTCGCGCAGGACAGAGGCGCGGTCGCAGAGCTGGGCGATCTCGGTGAAGCGGTGGCTGATGTAGATGACGGCTATTCCGTTATCTGCCTGATATCGCACGGTTTTCAGGACGCGCTCCACGAGGTTCGTGGGCAGCGCGGCGGTCATTTCATCGAGCATCAGCACCTTCGGTTCCGCGGCGAGGGCGCGGGCGAGATCGAGGATACGCAGGGTCGCGAGCGGCAGGCGTCCGGCCGTCTCGGACAGGTCCAGCGACTCGATGCCAAGCTCGCGAGTCCAGTGCAGGAACGGGTCCACCGGCGTATCGCCGAGGCGCAGGTTGTCGCGGACAGTGAGGTCCGGGATCAGCGCAGGCTCCTGATAAACGGGCACGATTCCCGCGCGGCGGGCGGCTGCGGGCGAGGAGATCGTGCTGTCGGTCCCGTCGATGCGGACGGTTCCCGCGTCGCGTTTCAGGGCACCTGTCAGGATCTTGACGAAGGTCGACTTGCCCGCGCCGTTGGCGCCCATCAGGGCCACGACCTCGCCTGCATGCACCGTCAGCGCGGCGTCGGACAGGGCGGTGACCGCGCCGAAACGCTTCGCGACGCCGGAAGCGTCGAGGACCGGTTGGGGCGTCATTCCGCTCGAAACCTCCGTGATGCAGGGCGTGCACAGCGCGTGCACAACCCGTGCACCGCCCGACGGGCGAGTGCCGCCCCGGACCGGGTCCGGGGCGGCGTCGTTGCCTCAGCTTTCGCCGGGGCCGTTGCAGGCGATGATCTCTTCCATCGTGTAGGTGGTGAAGCCGGGGATGGTCACCGAGACCGGCCATTCGGGGTCGAGGTTCGGGTTCTGCGCCGCCTCGATGTTGGCCATGCCCTCCTCGGTGTTGTTCGCCCAGATCTCGGGCTGGACGAGCACGATGCGATCCTCGGGCGGATTGCCCTCGAGGATGTCGAGGGCCACCGCCACGCCCGCTCCGCCGATGGAGCCGGGGTTGGTCACCGCGGCCCCGACGAGGCCGTCGACCGTGGCGAGCTGCTGGACGAAGCCCGCGTTGTCGGCGCCCACGATCGGCACCAGCGGGGTGCCAGACTCGAGGAAGGCGTCGACGATCACGTTGTCGATGCCGGAGGTCCAGACGCCGTCGAAGGGAATGCCCGTCGAGATGAAGTCGAGGATCTGCTGCTTGCCCTGGTCCTGCTGCCAGCCGGTGAAGACCTCGTGCACCACGTTGATGTCGGGGTGCTCCTCCAGCGCGCGCTGGAAGCCCGCGTTGCGGTCGTCGTCGGCGGCGGCACCGGCGGCGCCGCGCATGTAGACCACGTCACCCGATCCGCCGAGTTCCTCGAAGAGCCACTTGGCGCCGATGTAGCCGTATTCCTCCTGGTTGTTGGAGACGACATAGGCGGCCTCCGCCCCCACGCCCTGGTCGACGGCAACCACGACGATGTCGCGTTCGGCGGCTTCCTCGATGGCGGAGTTCAGCGCGTCGGGGCTGGCGGGGTTCAGCACGATGGCATCCACCCCGGCCTCGATCAGGTTGCGCAGATCCTCGAGCTGGCCCGCGGCATCGGTGTTGCGGTGGGCGATGTTCAGGCTCTCGACCATGCCGCTGTCGGCGGCCTGGGCCTTCATCGCGCAGATCATCTCCTCGCGCCAGCCGTTGCCCTGGACGGTGTTGGAGATGCCCATGGTGTAGTCCTGGGCATGGGCCGTCCCGGCGACGAGCGCCATCGCGGCGGCCGTATACAGAATGCGCTTCATTGATATCCTCCCTATGGATTGGTCTTCTCTAGCGCCTCACTTGACGTATGGAGCGAGGACATCCCGCGCGAGCAGGAAGCCCCGCATGACCTTTTCGTCCGATCCCTCGAACATCCGGTCCTCGTGCTCGATGATCATCGGCCCGTCGTAGCCGATCCGGTAGAGCCCGCCGAAGACCTCCGACCAGTCGACGTCCCCGAGGCCGCAGAGACGCGGAATCTGCCAGCCCATGCCGGCCGACATGATGCCGTTCTCGTAGAGACCGTCCCGGTCTATCTCGAGGTCCTTGGCATGGGCATGGGCGATCCTGGACCCGAATTCCTTGATGAACCGGGTCTGGTCGATCATCTGCCAGACGAGGTGCGAGGGATCGTAGTTCATCCCCACGCCCTCCGGCCATTTGTCGAAGATGCGCCGCCAGGTCCTGGGCGAGTATGCGATGTTGTGTCCGCCCGGCCATTCGTCATGGCTGAAGATCATCGGGCAGTTCTCGAAGCAGAGCGTCACGCCATGATCGCGGGCATGGGCCACGATGTCGGGGAAAATCCGTTCCGCCCGCGCCCAGTTCTCGTCGAGATTGAGGTCGCGCTGGCCGCCCATGAAGGTGTTGACGACCGAGACGCCGAGCTTCGGCGCGGCTGCGATCACCAGCTTGAGGTGCGACAGCGACGCCTCGCGCACCGCCTCGTCCTGATGCAGCGGGTTCGGGTAATAGCCGAGGCCGGATATCTCGATCCCCTTCCCCCCGAGCATGTCCCTGATCTCGCCGGCCTCTCCGTCGGAGAGGTTTTCGACGTCGATATGGCTGGTGCCGGCATAGCGCCGCTTCTCGCCGCCCGACCGCGGCCAGCAGGCGACCTCGAGCGCGGTCATGTCGGCGCTCGCCGTCCAGTCGGCGACCTGTTCCAGCGTCCAGTCCTCGAAGGGAACGGTCAGAAGGCCCAGTTTCATGTCGTCTCCTATCCGATCTTGACCCAGGACGAGGACTTCGCGCTTTCCAGCACGGCCTCGCAGAAGAGCATTTCGAAATGGCCGTCCTCGAAGGTGGCCCAGGTGGAGCCGGCCTGCCGTCCACCCGCGAGAACATCGCCGTAGACCTGCCGGAAGAGGGCGAAGAACGTGTCGGCGAAGCCCTCCACATGGCCCGGCGGCAGGCTCGCAGCGGCGGTGCCCGTGGCGTTCATCAGGCCGAAGTCGCGCTGCAGGATCTGGTTCGGCGCGTCGCGGTGCCCGATGAAGAGGTGGTCGGGCGTTTCCGAATACCACGAGGCGGAGGTATCGGACCCGGCGATGTCCCACAGGAGCGAGTTCTTGCGGCCGATGTTGACCTGGCTGATCGTTACCGTGCCGCGCGCGCCTGAGGGATAGCGCAGCAGGATCTGGGCGGTGTCGTCCGTTTCGATATGGGTGGGGATCGTCTCTCCCGCCGCGGCGGAGAAGGTGGCGACGGGACCGGCGGGGCGCCGGCGCTCCGGCAGGAAGGTTGTGAGTTCGGCCAGAACCTCGGCGGGCTTCTCGCCAAGGATGAAGCTGGTGAGGTCCACCCAATGGGTGCCGATGTCGCCCACCGCGCGCAGGGCGCCGCCCGCCTCGGGCAGGAGGCGCCAGTTCCAGTCGGTCTCCTTCGCCAGCCAGTCCTGGTGGTAATGGCCGGTGACGAAGCGGGTGCGGCCGATGCCGCCGTCGGCCACCATGCGGTGCGCGTGCTGGTTCAGCGGATAGAAGCGGATGTTGTAGCAGACGGCGGCGACCTTGCCGGCCTTGCGGGCGATCTCCACCATCTCGGCGGATTCGGCGGAGGTCATCGACAGGGGCTTTTCGCAGACGACGTGCTTGCCGCCCTCGAGGAGCGCCTTCACCTGCGCGTAATGGGCGTGGTTTGGCGAGGTGACGTGGACGATATCGACAGAAGGGTCGGCGATGATCTCCTCGAGGCTGCCATAGGCCCTGGGCGCGCCCATGGCGCGGGCGCCTTCGGCCCCGCGCTCCGGGCTCGAGCCCAGCACGCCGCGCAGCTGCGCGCCGAGGCGGCGGATCGCCCAAGTGTGCACGCCGCCGATGAAACCGGTGCCGATGACGGCGACGCCGAGTTCGGACACATGCGCCATGTTACCTCCCTTGCCCCGTACCCGGGATCTTCTGCCGACCACACTCAGACAACCGAATAGCCCCCGTCAACGGCGATACAGGTCCCGGTCAGGAAAGCGGAGGCGTCTGACGCGAGGAAAAGCGCGGTCCCGACGATGTCCTCGGGCTCGCCCCAGCGGGCGGCGGGAGTCCGGGCGGTGACGCTGGCCACATGGTCGGGCGACTGGCGGGACCGGGCGGATTGCTCTGTCACGATGAAGCCGGGGGCGATGGCGTTCACGCGGATGCCATCGGGCGCCCAGGCGATGGCGAGCGACCTGGTGAGCTGCTCGACGGCGGCCTTGGAGGCGCCGTAGGCCGGGTTCTGCGGGCTGCCGAAACGGGCGTACATCGAGGCGAGGTTGACGATGCGGCCGCGGCGCGCGGCCAGCGCGGGCCGGAGCGCGGCGGCGGTGCGGAAGCTGCCGGTGAGGTTGATGTCCACCACCGTGGAGAAGAAGTCCGGGGCCATCTCCTCGCCGCGCCGGGTGATGGCGGCGCAGTTCACCAGTACGTCGAGTTCGGGGAAACCGGCGGCCAGCGCCTCCACCGCCGGCGTGTCGCGCACGTCGAGGCGGCGGTAGGGAAAGCGGTCGCGATCCGCCTCGGCGGGCGCGTCCTCGGCGCCGGTGATGGTGACGGAGGCGCCGGCGTCCTGGAAGGCGCGGGCGATGGCGGCGCCGATGCCGGCCCGGCTTGCGCCGATCACCAGCACCTCGGACCCCGAAAAATCGAAGTGCGCGGTTGCGGTCATGTCTCCTCCTGCGCCCGATCCTGAGCCGGACCCGACCCCGATGCAACAGGATTTTCAGTCGGTGGACTTTTGGTTAATCGCATCCGTTCCCAGCCTGCGGCCGAGGCTGACGATCAGCGATTGCGTGACGACGAGGGCAGGCACCTGGCTGCGGAAATGCCCGAGACGGGCCTCGGGCACATAGACGACATGGGTGGCGAGCGGCGCCACGGGGCTGAGCTCGTTGTCGGTGATGGCGATGACGGGGTGCCCGGCCTCCGCCGCGCGGCGGGCGGTTTCCACGGTCTCGGGCGTGTAGTCGTCGAAGGTCAGGACGAGGGCCGCGTCGCCCGGCCCCATGGCGGCGACCTGTTCGGCGCGCATGGCGCCGAGATTGTCGAGGAGATGCGCGCGTTTGCCCACCCCGGCAAGACCGTAGAGCGCATAGGCGCCGATCCCGAACGCCCCGCGCGCGGCGGCGACATGGACGGCGGGAGCCTCGGCCAGGGTCGCGACACAGGCGGAGAGCGCGGCGCGGTCGAGCGTCTCCTCTATGCGGACGAGGGAGGTCACCGCGGCCTCGACGAAGCGCGTGAAGACCCGGTCGGGACTGTCGAGATCCGAATCGGCGAGGGGCGCGGCACCTCGGTCCGTCAGGGCGCCCACCCGCTCGGCAAAGCCGGGACGCGGGCCGAGCAGGCGCTCGCGGAACACGGCCTGGAGGTCGGCAAATCCGGCAAACCCCATCTCCTTGGCGAAGCGGGTGACGGTGACGGGCGGCACCTCTGCGGCGCGGGCGAGCGCGGCGATGCCGCTGACGGCGACCTCCTCGGGATGGTTGAGGCAGAATTGCGCGACCTGTGCGAGGCGCGGGCTGAGCCCGCCCTGCCGGGCCTTCAGCGCCGCGCGCAGGGCCTCGTAGTCGGCGGGCGGCGCTGTCATGGCGGCGAGCCCGCCACCCAGTATTCCAGGTCGAGCGCCATGCCCGTCATCGGCCGCGACGCGTCGGACAGAAGCCAGACCGCCAGCCGCCCCGCCTCGCCGGCCTCCACCAGGCGGCCCGCGGGCCGGGTCGCGGCGGCTTCGGCCAGCCAGTCCGGCCCCTTGCCCAGGACGACGGACTGCATGTGGTGCTCGGCCTCGGTGGCGACCCAGCCGAGGTTGATTCCGTTCACACGGATCAGGTCGGCCATGTGCGCATTGGCGGCGTTCTTCGTCAGGGTGGAGAGCGCGCCCTTGCTGCCCGAATAGACCGCGAGATCGGGCAGCCCCACATGGGCGTTGACCGACAGGATGTTGACGATCGAGCCCGCCGCGCCGCGCGCGCGCATGTCGCGCACGGCCTCCTGCATCAGGAAGAAGGGCGCGCGACCGTTGACCGCGAAGAGGTGATCCCAGGTCTCGGGCATGGCGTCGGCCAGACCGGCCCGGGTGGTCAGGCCCGCCGCGTTCACCAGCCCGTCGATCCGGCCGAAGCGAGCGCGGGCATCGGCCGCGACCCGGGCGGGGGCGGCGGCGTCCGACAGATCGGCAACGACGGTCGCGATCTCCGCGCCGAGGGCGGAAAGTTCTGCAGCCACGCCGGACAGTCCGGCGTCGTCGATATCCGTCAGGCAGAGGCGTCCGCCGGCCCGTGCCGCTTCTGCCGCGATCGCTGCGCCGATACCGCTGGCCGCGCCGGTGATCACCACCGCGCGGCCGTCGAGACGTACTTCCATGGCGTCCTCCCTCGGCCCCGATTTGGAGCGGCAGGGCGGCGGCGGGTCAAGGGGCGCGTCAGGCGGCGGCGTAACTCGCGAAGACCGAGGACGTGCCGCCAGGGCCGATCAGCACGACCTCATAGGCGTCGCGCCGGTCCTCGGGCCCCATGCCGGGAGAGCCGAAAGGCATCCCCGGAACGCTGAGACCGATGGCCTGGGGGCGCTCGGCCAGCAGGCGGCGGATGTCCGCGGGCGGAACGTGGCCCTCGATGGCGTAACCGTCGATCAGCCCGGTATGACAGGAGACCAGCGCCCGGGGAATGCGCGCCTCGAGCTTGCGGCGCATCATCTCGGCGGGGGGCACCTCTTCGATCGTGATCGCGAAGCCGTCCTCGCGCAGGATCGCCACCCAGGCGTCGCAGCAGCCGCAGTTCGGGTCCTTCAGCACATGCATCGGCGGGAGCGCCGGCGCCGCGACGGCGCCCAGCGGAAGCGCCGCGGCGGAGGCGGCGAGGCCGAGAAGCAGGCTGCGGCGGCGGATGGCGGTCATCGGCAAGGGTCCTTCCCGGAGCAGAGGATCGGGGGCGAGACTACAGGACAGGTCGGCTCCAGGCAAACGACGGCAGCGGCCGGAGGATCGCCGCAGACCCTGCCGGACCTGCGATGCCGGCCACGTTGCTTCGCATCGAGGAAGGCTCGTCGGCTTGCGCCAGTCCCTCCTCGCGGGCCTGCCTTGCCACTCGCGCACCGGATCCGGCGACGAGGATCAACGACGCTCGGCAAGGACCGGCGTCGGCTCATCGAGGCGGATCACGGGGGAGTATGGCGCGCTGGGGAGGATTCGAACCCCCGACCCCCTGATTCGTAGTCAGGTACTCTATCCAACTGAGCTACCAGCGCGCGGGTGAGGCGGATGTATCGCCCGGGGATCGGGGATGCAAGGGGGCTGTCAGGCGGCGAGGCTCGCGTGATCCTTGGGAAGGCGGATCATGAACTGGGTCCCTCCCGGCCCGGTGTGGCGCAGGTCGAGCACCCCGCCGTGGCCGCGGATCAGCTCCTGCGAGATCACGAGGCCCAGGCCCGAGCCGCCCTTGCGCGCCCCGCCCTGGAACGGCTTGAAGAGATGCTCCTGCGCGCGCGGCGGCAGGCCGGGGCCGGTGTCGGTCACGGTGATCCACCAGGCGTCGTCATCCTCTCCGGCGGAGAGGCAGATCTCGCCGGGCTCCCCCGTGGCGACGATGGCCTGCCGCGCGTTCCGCACGAGGTTCGACAGAACGCGGTAGAGCTGCTCGGGATCGGCGCGCAGCGTAAAGGTCGCGGGAATGTCCTCGGAAAAGCTGAGGTCGTGCTCCCCCGCCGCGAGACGTTCGCTGTCGATCACGTCGGACACGAACTGGGCGAGGTTCACCCGACTCATTGCCGGTGTCGGCTCCTCGACCCGGCCGAAAGCCAGGGTGGTCTCGCAGAGGGTCACGGCACGGGTGATGGAATTGACGAGCTTCGGGGCCATGCGTTTGACCAGCGGGTCGTCGGAATCCTCCAGCCTGTCGGTGAAGAGCTGCGCGGAGGTGAGGATGTTGCGCAGGTCGTGGCTGATCTTCGAGACGGCGACACCGAGCTGCGCCAACCGGTCCTTCTGGCGCAGGGCCGCGGTCAGCTCCGTCTGCATGGAGGCGAGCGCGTCCTCCGCCTCGCGCAGCTCGCGAACGCCCGCGGTCGGGGTGATGATGCGGCGCGCGTCCTCGGGCGCCTCGGCGTAGCGCTGCATGGAGGCCACCACCGTCTTGATCGGTTTCACGAGGATCGCCCGCACCGCGAAGAAGAGCAGCGCGGCGGTCAGCGACGAAATGATCGCCGAGAGGGCGAGGATGCGCAGCCCGTAGTCGATCATGGCCGTCCGCAGCGGGGCCGAATCGAGCGTCACCTCGATCAGTTCGCCGCCTTCCCGCACCGGCTCGCCGATCACGCGGATGATGCGCTGCTGCGAATCCAGCAGGCGCATCATGGCGTCGCGGATGAGGACCCAGCCGCTCGCGTCACGCAGATCGTAGGTGGCGTCGATGTGGCCCGGGATCGGCGAGGACAGGATCAGCTGGCGCACCTCGTCGCGCCGGAGCACCACGTTGAGCACGTCGGCATTGTCGAGAAGCTCTCTCTCGAGTTCGGGCGAGAGCATGTCGTCGGCGAGGAGTGCGAGGGAGGCGAGCTGCGCCCGCTCCAGCCGCTGGAGCAGGTAATCCTCGCGGAAGCGCGCCACCGACGGAACGAAGATCAGCACCTCCGCCAGCATGACGAAGAGCACCGTCAGGATCAGGAACCGCCCGCTCAGCGAGTTCACAGGGTCAGGCCTCCCCGGGTGTCAGGGCAGCCAGCGCTGGACCAGCCGGACAACCCTCTTGACGAGATCGCTCTCGAAGAGCTTCGGACCAAAATAGGCACCCGCGGCGCGTTTGTGAATCTCTCCCATCGTCGGATAGGGCAAAACGGTGCCGGAAATGGCCTGCATCTTCATCCCGTTGGCGATGGCCATGGCCCATGTGCCGATGAGCTCGCCGGCCATCGGGCCGGCCATGGAAGCGCCCACGGGCCGGCCGCGGACGACCATGACCTTCAGAAGGCCATCGGTGCGGCCCTCGGCGCGGGCGCGGTCGTTCTCGGCATAGGCGGCGCGCACCACGGTCAGGCGCGCGCCGTGCCTCTTCCGCGCCTCGGCCTCGGTCAGGCCGACCTGCGCCAGTTCGGGGTCCGTGTAGGTGGCCCAGGGGATATGGTCGGTCCGCGCCTTCGCCGGCAGGCCCAGCACGGCCGACCGCACCACGATGCCCGCGTGATAGCCCGCAAGGTGGGTGAACTGGAGCCCGCCCGCGGCATCGCCCACGGCATAGACCCGGCGGTTGGTCTTCGAGCGCAGGTCGGCGCCCACCTTCACGCCCTTCCGGTCATGGGCCACGCCGGCCTTGTCGAGACCGAGCCCGTCGACCTTCACCTTGCGGCCCACGGCCACCAGGAGATGCGAGCCGGTGACGCTGCGGTTGCCGGTATGGACGGTGACGCCGCCCTCGGCGGTGACACGCTCGACCTGCTCGCCCTCAACGATCTCCACCCCCTCGGCGCGGAGGCGGTCCAGCACGAGCGCGGCGAGCTCCGGATCGTCCTTGCCCAGCGCCCTCGCGCCCTCGATCACAGTGACCTTCGAGCCGAGGCGGGCATGGGCCTGGGCCATCTCGATGCCGATGTTGCCGCCGCCGATGACGACGAGGTGCCCGGGCCGCTCGCGCAGGTCGAAGATCGTCTCGTTGGTCAGGTAGGGCACCGCGTCGAGGCCCGGGATCGGCGGCACCAGCGGCCCCGAGCCGGTGGCGATGACGAAGCGCCGGGCGCGCACCACCGTCCCCCCGGCCTGCACCTCCTGCCGCGAGATGAAGCGGGCGTAGTCGCGGATCACCTCGACGCCGAGGCTCTCGAACCGCTCCTGGCTGTCATGGGGCGCGATGCCCGCGATCACTTCTGCCACATGGTCCTTTGCGGCGGCGTAGTCCACCCGGGCTTCGGCGGGGGTCACGCCAAAGGGGCGGCCCGTGCCCATGGCATGGGCCTGTTTCGCGCTGGCGATCAGGGCCTTCGACGGCACGCAGCCGTAGTTGAGGCAGTCGCCGCCCATCTTGTGGCTCTCGATCAGCACCGTGCGCGCGCCCATCTGCGCGGCTCCGGCGGCAACCGAGAGCCCGCCCGAGCCCGCACCGACGATGCAGATGTCTGTCTCGATGCGCCGGGTGACGGGGATGTCGGCCGTGTCGGTGCCGGGTGCGGGGTCGGTCTTGTCGAACATGGCTCAGATGCCTTTCCGGCCGCGGACGGCCTTCAGCAGGATGGGGAGGGCGGCGAGCACGCAGAGGCCGACGATGGGCCAGATCACCCGGGGCTCGAAGAGGATGCCGAGGTCCGGCGTCTCGCCCCGGGCGAAGACCTCGCCGAGACCGGCGCCGACCGAGGTGAAGACCACCGCGCCGGGGATGATCCCGAGGAACGTCGTCACCGCGAATCGCCAGAGCGGCACACCCATGAAGGCGGGCACGAGATTCGCCACGAAGAAGGGGACGGCCGGCACGAGGCGGATGAGAAAGAGCATCGACCACTGGTTCTCGTCGATGCCGGCCTTGATGCGTTTGACCATGCCTTCGGAGGCGTCCATCCGGGCCGAGAGCCGTTCGCCCAGCCCCCAGCGCGCGGCGAGGAAGATGCCCATGGCGCCGATGGTCGCCGCGGTCACGTTGATGAGCGCGCCCGGGAAGGTGGCGAAGAGAAAGCCGCCCGTGAGCGTGGCCACGGTCGCACCGGGCAGCGAGAAGGCCACGATCGCCACATAGGCTCCCATGAAGGCCAGCACCGTGGGCAGGTAATGCGCATCGCGGAAGGCGATGAGCCGCTCCCGGTTTTCCGCCAGGGTCTCGAAGCTGATCACGTCGCGCAGGAACACCGCGCCGAGGATCGCGGCGGCGAGCACTGCGAGAAGCGGCAGGCGCTTCAGGAGCGGCGAGGCGGAAGAGGAGGAGGGCATGTCGGTCATGGCTTTCGGCGGCTCAGGCTGAACGGGATCGTCGAGGCAGACATGGACCCGTCGCTCCGCCGGCTCTACCCCCCTCGCGCCGCCTTGATGGGAACGGGGGCGAAACCGGGGGAAAACGGGGTGTCGTCGCGGAAGCTGTAACACCGGAACGGTCCTTGCCGCCGGAATGTTGCAGCATCCGGCGGTCCTTCACACGTTGACAGGGCAGCCTGCCGCGTCTATCCGGCGGGCTTCGGGATTTCGGCATGTGCGGTGCGATCCGGCGCCGGTGTGCCCAAGAGGAATGGAGAGACGCGATGAAGCGCACGTTTCAACCTTCGAACCGGGTTCGCAAGAACCGGCACGGCTTTCGCGCGCGCATGGCGACCAAGGGCGGCCGCAAGGTGCTGAACGCCCGCCGCGCCCGCGGCCGCAAGTCGCTCTGCGCCTGAGCCGCGCCGGGGTGGATGCCACCCCGACGGCCTGCGAGACCGAGACCGCCCGGGAGGAGTTCCGCGCGGTCTCTTTGCGTGCCCGCCCCGTCGAACGCCTGACCCAGAGGGCGGATTTCCTCCGCGCCGCGCGGGGCCGGGTTGTCCATGCGGGTGGCTTCGTCCTCCAGGCCCGGGACCGTTCGGCGCCCGAAGAGCCCATGCGCGCCGGGTTCACCTGCTCGAAGAAGGTCGGCAACGCGGTGGCGCGGAACCGGGCGAAACGCCGCCTGCGCGAGATCGCCCGGCTTGAGTTGCCCGGGCACGGGCGCCCCGGCTGGGATTATGTCCTGATCGGCCGCCGGGAGACCACGGCCCGCCGTCCCTTCGAGCACATGCGCGCCGATCTGCGCGCCGCGCTCGCGGAGGTCCACCGGTGACGCCCGGCGCCTGGGTCCTGTCGCTGCCGGTCCGGGCCTACCGCCTTCTGCTGAGCCCCTGGGTCGGCCATTCCTGCCGCTACCAGCCCACCTGCTCGGCCTACGCCATGGAGGCGCTGGAAAAGCACGGCGCGCTCAAGGGCGGCTGGCTCACCCTGCGCAGGATCGGACGCTGCCATCCCTGGGGCGGCTCGGGCATCGACAACGTGCCCGACTGAGGGTCGGCGTCTCCTGCGGGGCGTGGTCGAGACCGCGGCACCTGCCCTCGTCAAGTGGCCATGCGAGGCGACCGGCCTGCGGGAGACGGTCGCGCCTTTCCGGCCGGATGCAATCCGGAGCGGGATGTCTCCCATCGAGCGGCAGGCGCTGTCATCCGGGCACGCCGGCAGCTCCCTCGGCGAGGAGGTCGTCGATCTCGCTTTCGGTATAGCCTGCGCTGGCCAGGATCTCGCGGGTATGTTCGCCCACCAGAGGCGCCGGACGGGAGATGGCGGGAGGTGTCGCGCTCATGCCGACGGCGGGGCCGATCACCTTCACCGTGCCTGCGCGCGGATGCTCGTAGGAGGTGACCAGGCCGAGATGGGCCACCTGGGGATCGGCGGCGGCGCCGAGATGGCTTTTGACCTCGCCGCACCAGATGTCGGCGGCGAGCAGCGCCTCGATCAGGGCGTCGGTGCTCCATTTGCCGGTCTCGGCGGCGACGGCGCGCCAGACGGCGTCGCGCTGGTCGAAGAGGGTTTCGGGATCGTCGAAGCGCAGGAGGTCGTCGTTGCCGAGCACGCCCACGAGGGTGGCATAGGGGCTCATGGCGATGGTGACCCAGCTGTCCGTCGTGGGATAGGTGCCGAAGGGGGCGTCCATGCCGGGATGGCCGATGCCCGAGTTGGGACGCTCGAAATCGGCGCCGGTGTTCATCGCCATGACCATTTCCTGGTTCTGGTGGGCGAGCATGCCTGCGAGCAGGTTGACCTTCACCTCCTGCCCTTTGCCCGATCGTTCGCGCCAGAGCAGCGCCGAGAGGATGCCGTAGACCATGTTCATCGCCCCGACCTGATCGGAGAAGCCCGCGCCCACGGGGGTCGGGGGATGATCGGCCTGCCCGGTGGCCGCCATGATGCCAGTGAGACCCTGCACCAGCATGTCCTGTCCGGGCCGGTTCTCGTAGGGGCCGTCCTCGCCGTATCCGGAGCCCGAGCAGTAGACGATCCGGGGGTTCACGGCGCGGAAATCCTCGTAGCCGTAGCCAAGGCGGGCCATGACGCCCGGGCGGAAGTTCTGCACCACGACGTCGGCCGTTTCCGCGAGCTTCATGATGGCGGCGCGGGCCTCGGGGGATTTCAGGTTCAGCGCGAGGCTGCGCTTGTTGCGGTTCCAGGCGAGGAAATTGGGACTTTCGCCACCGAGCCAGGTGTCGCGGAAGGTGAGCGAGCGGAAGAGGTCGCCTTTTCCGGGGCGTTCGATCTTGATGACGTTGGCGCCCATGTCGGCGAGGAGCTGGGTGGCGAAGGGCCCCTGCAGAAGGTGCGAGAAGTCGAGAATGGTGATGTGGGAGAGTGCCTTGTCGGTCATGGGTCCGTCCTGTCGTCGAGATCGCCCCGGGCGCGGGCGCGGGCGTCGCGCCAGAGCCTGCGGAGGGCGGCGAGGGTGGTTTCAATGTCTTCGCCCGTCGTGAGGGCCGTGCGGAGGCGTGCGGAGGCGGCGTTGGTGAAGGCGGGCATCCCGTCGAAGCGGGGGCGCAGGAGCGCCTTTTCCGCCGTGGCGCGGGTGTCGGCGTAGAAATTCGCGGCGGCGGCGTTGACCGCTTCGCTGTCCCAGGCGGCGCGGGCGGAGGGCTGGCCGTTGTGGCCGGGGATCAGGCCGGACTGGGTTTCGGTCGACATCAGCCAGGCGAGATGGGCGAGGAGCGCGGCGTCCGGCCGGGTGCGGCGGGTCACCGCGATGCCGGTGCCGCCGAGGGTGCCGCCCCTGCCCGTGGCGCTGCGGATCGTGTCGGAGAAGGCGATCGGGCCGGAATAGGTGACATAGCCGAAGACGAGGGGGACAAAGGCAATGTCCTCTGTCCGGGCCATCGTCTCCAGAAGGCTGATGGGGTTGAGCCTGTCGCTGCCCTCGGGCGCGAGGGCGGCGAGACGGGCCATGCGCGACAGGGCCTCGAGCGCCGGGGCGTCGGGGAGCATGGCGTCGCCTCCGACCGGCGCGCCCTGCCCCGCCGCCATGGACAGAAGCGTCAGCAGGGCGTGGGGGCCGGCGAGAGAGAGGGCGACGGGAAGCCGGCGGGCGATCTCCTCGACCTCCTCCCATGTGGCGGGCGGGGCGGCGAGGCGGTCGGGCCTGCGGGCCATCACTTGCGTCGCCACGTCGAGGGGCAGCGCCCAGTGGCGGCCGTCCCAGCGGTAGGAGACGAAGGCGGGGCCGACGGTCTGCTCTTGCCATTGGGCGATCCGCTCGGGCGGGAACAGGTCCTCGAGGGGCACGAGGCAGTCTTCGGCCACCGCCTCGCCGATATGGGGGTGGTCGAGGACCAGCAGGTCGTAGGCGGCGGCAAGCTCCGTGATCGGGGCGCTTTCGAACCCTTCGAGCGGCTGTCTCTCCCAATGGACAAGCGGCTCGCGCCGCGCGGCCTCGGCCAGCGCGTCATAGCCGCGGGGGTGGTCCCAGGTGAGGCCGAGATAGGTCATGCGGAGGCGCGCCAGAGGGGGTCTGCGCCGATGTCCATGGCCACCTCGGTCAGGTGCCAGCGGCCAAGGTTGGCAGTGTAGAGACGATCCCCGGCGAAGGCCACGTTGGTGGGATGGCAGAAGACATGGGCGGTAGGCTCCTCGATCAGCACGTCGCAGCGGGCGCCATCGGGGGTGATCCTGAGGAGGCGCGACGGCTCGTAGCAGCCGGCGACGAGATTGCCCTTCCGGTCGAAGGCGATGCCGTCGGGCAGGCCGGGAAGATCCGTGGCGAAGGGCGTGGCCTCTCCCGCGCTTCCGTCGGGCAGGATCGGGATGCGGGTAACGGCGGGGGCGAAGGTCTCGCAGACATAGACCGCGTCCTCGCCGGGGCGCATGGCGATGCCGTTGGCGAAGCGGAGGTCCTGCGCATACCAGAGCCCGCCCTTGCCCGTGTCGAGGTCGAAGGACCAGATGCCGGGGCCGGGCGCATCGGGCGCATGGCTGTCGGACACGAGCAGGCGGCCCCGCGCCGCATCCACCAGCGGATAGTTCGGAATGCGGATGCCCGGCTCGGTGAAGCGGGCCATCTCGCGCGTGGCGAGGTCGAGGCGGAAGACGGCGGCGTGGCGCAGGTCGCAGACGAAGAGCGCGCGCTCGCCGTGGAAGGCGAGGCCGAGCGCGAAGCCGCCCGTGCTGGCCACGCGCTCGTAGCTCCGGCCGTCGGGGGAGACCCGGCAGATGTCGCCGTCCTGGTTGCCGGCCCAGATCCAGCCGTCGGGGCCGATGGCGACCCCCTCGGGATGGCTCAGTTTCGGGTCCGCGAAGATGCCGTCGAAGAAGACGCGGGCCCTGTCGGGCGGCAGGAGCGTCGTCTCTGCGGTCGCAAAGCTGTAGCGCATCAGTCTCTCCTCTGGCCGGTTTGTCCGTCGAAGACGTGGAGTTTGGCGCGATCGAGGGAGAGCCCCACGGGCGCGTCCATGTCGCGGCCGTCGTCTGGGCCGACCTTGACCGCCACGAGAGCGGGCCCGACGCGGACGGTCAGCAGCGTCGCATCGCCCAGAAGCTCGGAGGAGAAGACCGTCCCATCAAGGTCCCCCGCGCCGGGGGCCGTCACGCGGATATCCTCGGGACGGGCTCCGATGATGGCAGGGCCGTCGGGCTGACCGGGCAGGTCGAGCGCGCCGGTCTCGTGGGTGAAGCGGTCGGCCGTCACCGTCCCGGGGATCAGCGTCATGGGCGGCCCGCCGATGAAGCCCGCGACGAAGGTGTTGGCGGGGCGTTCGTAGACTTCCTTTGGCGTGCCGATCTGCTGGATCCGCGCGTCGTTCAGGATGACGATGCGGTCGGCGAGGGTCATCGCCTCCACCTGGTCGTGGGTGACGTAGATCGTGGTGGTGGCCAGTTCCTTCTGCAGGTGGCGCAACTCGGCGCGCATGACCGTGCGCAGCTTGGCGTCCAGGTTCGACAGGGGTTCGTCCATCAGGAAGAGGCGCGGCGTTCGGACGATGGCGCGGGCGAGGGCCACGCGCTGCCTCTGGCCACCGGACAGCTCCCCGGGACGGCGGTCGAGGAGGTGCGCCATCTCCACCTTGGCGGCGGCGGCGCGCACGCGGTCCGCGCGGGCCGTGCGGGGCACTCGGGCGACCTTCAGGGGATAGCCGATGTTCTCCGCCACGGTCATGTGGGGGTAGAGCGCGTAGTTCTGGAACACCATGGCGAGGTCCCGGTCGCGCGGCGGTGTGTCGTTGACGCGCTTCCCGCCGATCAGGATGTCGCCGGAGCTGGGCTCCTCCAGCCCCGCGATGAGGCGCATGGTGGTGGACTTGCCGCAGCCCGAGGGGCCGAGCAGCACGAGGAATTCGCCGTCCTCGATCTCGAGGTTCAGACGTTCGAGGGCCGTATAGGCGCCGAATGTCTTGTGCAGGTCGCGAAGCTCGACGGCGGCCATCATTCGCCCCTTATGGTCAGGCCGCCGTCCACGCGCAGGATTTCCCCGGTCACAAAGGAAGCGCGGTCCGAGGCGAGGTAGAGCACGGCGTCGGCAACCTCTCCGGGGTAGCCAAAGCGGCCGATGGGATGGGCCCTGTTCCAGGTCTCCTTGAGCGCGGCGCCGCCGTCGGGCTGGCGGGCGAAGACCTGTTCGTTGAGCGGCGTCAGGATCGTGCCCGGGGCCACGGCGTTCACCCGGATGCCCGCGGGGGCGAGATCCACGGCGGCCTGCCGGGTCAGCGCGTTGATCGCGCCCTTCGCGGCGGCATAGGCGGGCCAGCCCTTGAACCCGGCGAAGGCCTGGGCGGAGGACATGTTGACCACCACGCCCCCGCGCTTGGCGCGCATCTGGGGGACGCAGACCTTCATCCCGCGCCAGACGCTGGTGAGGTTGGTGTCGATGACCTCCTGCCAGTCGGCTTCCTCGATCTCGTCGACGACGCCGCCCAGCGCGCGGGCGGCGTTGTTCACGAGGATGTCGGTGCCGCCCAGCGAGGCCGCCAGCGCGCCCATCGCCTCCATCTGGGCCATGTCGCGCACGTCGGTGGCGATGAAATGCGCGCGGTCTCCGAGAGCGGCAGCGGCGGCCTCGCCTTGCTCTCGGTCGATATCGGCCAGAACGACCGTGGCGCCGGCGGCGTGGAACGCCTCGGCGCAGGCGCGGCCGATTCCCATGGCGGCGCCGGTGACGACGACGATCTTGCCTGCGAATTCCATCCTCATTCCCCCCTGAAGTCCGGGTCGCGCTTTTCGAGGAAGGCGTCTATGCCCTCCTGCCCGTCCGCCGTGGAATAGAGGCGGAACAGCACCTCCTGCTCGTGACTCTTGGCGCTCTCCAGCGGCGCGTCGGCCCCCTCGCGCATCAGCCGCTTCATCTCCGCCGCCGCGAGGGGTGCGATCTTCAGGCAGGCGCGGGCGCGTTGCAGGATCGCGGCGTCGAGATCCTGCGTGACCTCGGCGGCGAGGCCCAGCTCGTAGGCGCGCCGGCCTGACATCCGCCATCCGGCGAGCATGAGGTCCGAGGCCGCGTGCTTGCCCACGGCGCGGACGAGGCGCTGCGTGCCGCCGCCGCCGGGAGAGAGGCCGAGCCGCCCCTCGGGCAGGCCGAGCTGCGCGGCCTCGGTGACGAGCAGGATGTCGCAGCAGAGCGCGATCTCGAACCCGCCGCCCAGCGCGAAGCCGTCGATGGCGCAGATCACCGGCTTCGGCAGGCGCTCCAGTTTGTCGAAAACGCGGCGGGAGTTCTGCTGGTAGGCGATGAAGGCGGCGCGCCTGTCGCCCCGGTATTCGGCGATGTCGGCCCCCGCGACGAAGGTTCGCCCGCCCGCGCCGCGCAGCACGAGGACGCGCACCGCGGGATCGGCGGCGGCATCGAGGGCCGCGTCGAACTCCGCCATCAAGGGGGTGGAGAGCGCGTTGAGCTTGTCGGGACGGTTGAACGTCAGCTGCCGGACGCCGGGATGCAGCTCGGATGTCTCTATGAGGGCCATGTCTATCCCTTGACCGCGCCGGCGGTGAGACCGGCGACGAAGTAGCGTTGCAGAACGAAGAAGACCGCGATGACGGGCACCGAGACCATGACCGAGGAGGCCATGAGCTCGCCATAGCGGATGCCGTACTGGCCGATGAAGTCGTTGAGACCCACGGGCAGCGTGCGCATCTCTCTCGTCGAGGTGAAGGACAGGGCGAAGAGGAATTCCTGCCAGGTGACGATGAGCACATAGACGGCGGTGGCGATCACGCCGGGCCGGGCGAGGGGCACGACCACGTCCCAGAAGATGCGCAGGGGCCCGGCTCCGTCGATGGCGGCGGCTTCCTCCAGCGAGACGGGCAGCTTCATCAGGAAGCCGCGCAGCATCCAGATTGCCACCGGAAGGGTGACGGAAACGTAGGCGGCGATGAGGCTGGTGTAGGTGTTCAAGAGGTCCGCGGCGCGCATCATCCTGTAGATCGGGATGATGATGGCGGAATGGGGAAACATCTGCGCCAGCACCACCGCGCTCATCAGCGCGGTGACGGCCAGAAGCTGGCCCCGGGTGAAGCTGTAGGCGGCCAGGAGGCCGAGGCTGACGGTGATCGCCACCGAGGCACCCGACACGATGACCGAATTGAGGAAGTAGGTCCGGAACTCGGGCCGGAAGGCGGTGACGTAATTGGCCAGCGTCGGGTCCTCGGGCCAGAGCCGCGCCGGGATGGCGAAGGGTTCGGTCGCCGGCTTCAGGCTAACGGAGATCATCCAGAAGAACGGCAGCAGCACGAAGGCCGCGAGCAGCAGCTGGCAGGCGATCAGCGTGGCGCGGGTGGCGGCGGTCTGCCTCATGTGCGCCGGCCCCTTCGGTTCGCGCCGGCCTGCACGATGACGTAGAGCGCCACGAGCACGGCCAGCACCAGGATCGACACCACGCCATAGGTGGCCGCCTCGCCGAAGCGGAACTGGCCGAAGCCGGTCTCGTAGATCTTTGTCGGGAAGATATGGGTCGCCTGTTGCGGTCCGCCCCGGGTCATGACCCAGACGATGTCGAAATAGTTGAAGGTCAGGATCAGCGTCAGGACCACGTTGACGAGGATCACATGCCGGATCGCGGGAAGGGTGACGTCCCAGAGCCGGCGCAGGGGACCGGCGCCGTCCAGAGTGGCGGCCTCGAGCTGGCTGCGATCCACGGTCTGCAGCGCGGCGAGATAGATCAGCATGGAAAAGGGAAAGCCCTTCCATACGGCGACGAAGATCACCGCCGCCATGGCCGTATCGGGATTGGCGAGCCAGGCGGAGGTCTCGGACGCGAGGCCGGTGCGGATCATCAGCGAGTTCACGAGGCCGAGCTGCGGATCGTACATGAATCGCCAGAGAATCGCCGTGACGACACCCGGCAGGACGAAGGGCATCAGCACCAGTGCGCGGGTGACGCCCCGAAACGGCAGGCCCTGATTCAGCAGCATGGCGGCAAGGAAGCCGAGCATGTTCTGGAAGACCACGACGCCGAGGGTCCAGGCGATGGAGTTCCAGAAGACATCGTCGAAATCGCGGTCGGAGAAGACCTCGCGGTAACCGTCGAACCCCACGAATTCCGGGTTCGGGCTGATGAAGGAGGTGGCGTAGAAGCTCTCGATCACCGTCCCGACCATGGGCCAGTAGAGAAACAGGCCGATGAGCCCGAGGGAGGGCGCGAGAAAGATCCAGAGAAGCCAGCGGTCCTTGCGGGTCATCGGAGCCTTGGGGGTCGGGGTAAGGGAGAAGCCGGGCCGAGGCCCGGCCTACCGTGAACGAGGCGGAGCAGGCCGGGCTTCAGCCCGGCCCGCCCCCGGCCTCAGTTCAGAGCGTCGATCGCCGCGCAGGCCTCGTCGGCGGCCTCCTGCACGTCGGCGCCCGAAAAGACGTCCTGGTAGAGCGTCATCTGCGCCTCGGCCACCTCGAGATAGCGCGGGCTGAGCGGCCGTGCCTGGGCGTTGGAGAGGTGCTCCATGATCCGGTCCGGCCCGTCGCGGTTCGCGGCGAGGAAATCCTCCGCCGCGGCCACGTTGGCCGGGATCAGGTCGACCACATCGCCGTTCACGTCCTCGCGGGTCATGAACTCGATGAACTTCCAGGCCGCCTCCTTGTTTTCCGAGCTTTCGAAGACCGCGAGGTTCCAGCCGCCGAAGGTGCCCACGGGGGTCATGCCCTCGGGCGCCGTGCCGTTGACGAAACCCCAGTCGATCTCGCTCTGCTGGAGCGTCGGCTGTTCCAGCGCGGGCCAGAATTCCACCGCGAGAGAGCCGTTGAGGAACAGCTCCCGCATGGACCCCGAGGATGCGTTGAGGATGCCGTCGGGCGCGAATTGCGCGAGGTCCTGCAGGTAGGTCAGCGCCTCGACCGCCGGCGCCTCGTTCAGGGCGCAGGAGCCGTCCTCGGCCAGCACCGCGCCACCGTTCGAGAAGATGAACGAGTTCACGACGGCCACGGTGTCCTCGCCCCTGTGGCCGAAGAGGCCGACGCCGAACTGGCCGTCGCCGGTCATCGCCTCGGCCGCCGCGCGCAGCCCCTCGAAGGTGGTCAGACTCTCGGGATCGACGCCCGCCGCCTCGAGCAGCGCCGCGTTGTAGAAGCTGAACTGCCAGACATCGACGTTGAAGGGGATCCCGTAAAGCGCGCCGTCCACGACCGCCGAATCCCAGGCCCCGCCGAAGAAGCCGTCACGGGTCAGGCCCGCCTCCTCGGCCATTGCCGTGAGGTCGGCCACGGCCCCGGCGGCGGCAAAGGCCCCGACCCAGATCTGGTCGAGCGTGGCGATGTCGGGCGCGTTGCCGCCCTGCACTGCGGTCAGGAGACGTTGCTGGTACTCGGGATAGGGGATGGTGGTCACCTCGACCGCGATGTCGGGGTTCTCCTCCGTGAAGCGGTCGACCGCCTCCTGCTGGAATTGCGAGAGCCCGCTTTCGGTCTGCTGGTTGTCCCAGAACTGGAGCGTGACCTCCTGCGCGGAGGCCGCACCCGCGAGCGCAAGGGCGCCGGCGGATACTGTGGTGAACAGGGTCTGTCTCATGTCGTCCTCCCAATGGTCGGTTCTGCGGTCATGCGTCCCGGGCCATGCGCTCCTCGCGCCCGGTCTCCTGCGGCACCTCGTCCGTCGCGTCGCCCGCGATCGTGACGTCGATGCCGGCAGCCCTCAGCCGCTGACGGTCGGCCGGCAGCGCGCCGTCGTCGGTCATTACCTCGTGAAAGTCGCTTGGCCGGGCGATCCGGTGGTTGGCATCCGCGCCGATCGCGGTGTGATCGGCGAGCGCCACGGTCCGCCGCGCCGCGTCGATGAAGCGCGAGCCCGCCAGCGCCAGCCGCTCGTCGAGCGACGAGATGCCGAACTCTGACGAGACCCCCGCCACGGACAGGAAGGCGATATCGGCGCGCATCCTCTCGAAGAGTGCGCCGAGGCTCGGGCCGACGAGGCAACGGTCGGCCTTCTGGTACTCGCCGCTGGTGAGAATAACCTTGAGCGGCTGCGCCGTCTCCAGCCGGTGAAGCACGTCGAGAGCGTTGGTGATGACGGTGACGCCCTTCAGGCTGTCCGGAGCCTCGGCGGCGCGGCGGCGCAACTCCGCGGCGAGACAGGCCGTGGCCTCGCCCTCGCCCAGGATGACGGTCTGCCCGGGGCGGATGCGGCCGGCGGCGGCGGCGGCGATTTCCGCCCTCAGGCGCGAGATCTCCGCGGCGATGCCCTTGTGCGGCGGCGAGACCTTGAGAGACGCCCCATAGTGCTCGGCCCGCGCGGTCATCGCCTGGATCATCGTGCGGTACCAGTCGTGGGCGGGGAAGTGCGGCATGAACCCGAAGCGCGCGCCGCGCACGCGCCGGCCGGGGGGCGGCGGGGGCGGCCCCATCAGGGCGACGCGTCGGGTGTCGAGCAGGGACCAGACACCGTCCGTTTCGCGGTAGTGATCGGCCAGAGTTTCACGGGTCAGGATCGCGTGGGGCGTGGTCGCCCGCTCCGGCAACGGCGCGCCGGACAGCGCACCCGCCAGCAGATCGACGCCCAGAGCGCCCACCACATCGGGAAAGAAGGCGGCGACCGCCCGCAGCGGCCCGTCCTCGGCCAGACGGCCGATGAAGGAAGGATTCTCGCCGCCGGTCGCGTAGACGCGGACGGGGGTGCCCGTGCGCTCGGCGGCCTCGATGCCGGCGAGGGCGGAATGGTCGTTGACACCGAAAACGATGGAAATGTCGGGATGGGACTTGAACGCATCGAGCGCCACACGCAGCGCCTGCCGATAGGTGCCCTGCCCGTTCACGCGGATCACCTCCACGCGACCGGGCGCGGTGTCGCGCAGGGCGCCGGAGAAACCCTCGGCGCGGTCGCGGGTGTTGGCAAGTTCCGGATGGCAGATCATCAGCACGGTTTCGCCCGCGGCCCGGGCTTCGCGTCCCGCCTCGGCCCCGAGCGCCCGACCTGCGGCGCGGTTGTCCGGGCCGAGATAGACGCCGCCCTCCTGCTCGGCCGATTCGGCGAGGAACGGCAGGCCCCGCCGTGCGATCTGGCGGCGCAGCGCGGCGGCTCCCCGGCCGGAGACCGGGGGCAGGATGATGGCATCGAGATCCTCGAGTTCCGAGGAGATTCCCTCGAAGGTCACGAGCCGCGGGCCGTCGCCGCGCAGGAGGTCGGCGTCGGGCAGCAGCGCGCCGCCATGGGTGCGCTTCAGCGCGCCCGCCTCGGCCAGTTCGGCGATGTCACGGCGGAGCGTCACGCGGCTGACCTCGGGCAGCATCCGCGCAAGTTCCGACAGATCGACGGAGCCTTCGGCCCGCAGGATCGACAGGATTCGCCGGTGGCGTTTCGGTTTGATCATCGTTCCTCCCGGCAAGCAGGCTAGCGACGCGGCGCGCCGCCAGGCAATCACATGCGCTCAGAAGAACCCGGGATTCGACGCAATACGATCAGAAGCGATCAAATCCCGCGACAGGCGTGGCATGTCGATCCGATCCAAGCGGGACGGTCCTTCGATGCCTGCCCCGGGCCTTCGGCACCCTTTTCCGCGACTGGGCGCGCAAGATCCGCGCCGACCGGCCCGAGGAACTCGTGCTCCAGCCGACCGACCGCCGGCTCGACCAGGTGACGCTCCCGGTGACGATCCATTCCTTCGGCGGCGGTCGGCCCGGACCGGACCCGTCCGGCCTCGACGGCGAACCCCTGCCGCGCTCGGAGAAGAAGCTGCGCAATCTTCTCAAGAAGGAAGGCTTCTGGATGTGCTGACGGCGACCCGGCCGGCCAGGCTGCGGGCGCACCGTCACGGCCGCCGGCTCCGGGCGAGACTTGTCCGAAACGCCCGTGCATGGCACGTTTTTCCTGAATCGGAGAAAGCGCGCGACCATGGCGTGGCAATCGAAAAGCAGGAAGCGGCAGGCCGGACCGGTCGCATTCATCGTCATCATCGCCATCGGCATCGGGGTTCTCGCGATCAACGCCATGCAGAAGTCGAAATACGAGGAGATCGCCGCGCGATCCGACAGCGTGACGGGCGAGATCGTCGACAAGAGCCGTTCCGGGAATTCATACCGGCTGGATTTCGAGTTCACCCATCGCGATGAGACCTACCTGCTGGAACGTCACTCCGTGCAGCCCGGATTCTACCAAGACCACAGGGTCGGCGACCCGGTGGAGGTGCTCGTGCCACGCATGGCGCCGCGACAGGCGATCCTTGCGGGCAACCACTATTTCGGCTGGATCTTTCAGCTTGCGGGCATCGGCATCATGCTGATCGGCGCCGCCGGCGTCCTCGCCCCGATGATCAAGCGCCGCCGCGGCTGAGGCCCGGTCTCGATCAGGTCTGCGGTGTGCTGACGCTCCTCCGCACCGAGGCTTCGAGCGTTTCGGGCTCAAGGCGGTCGTTGCCCACCGACCTCTCGTCGCCTGCAACACGACCTTCAGGAGGCTGGGCCTAGGGCGGGGGCCTTCGGATCCGAATGGGGCGCGCGTGGCTCAGTCCAGGCGTTCGAACATGATCGAGACCTCGCCGATGTAGAACCCCGAACGATACATGTAGGCGCGGTTGAAGAGCCGGTCCTCCGTCAGCTGCCACATCCAGTCGTCGAAGGTCACGCGCTGGGTCGTCGGGGGCTCTCCGGCGCGCACGATCGGCAGGTCGATCGTGTAGCGCCAGTTGAAACGGTCGCCCCGCTCCTCGCCCTTCGCCGTGCCGATGACGCCGGGGGCCGTGCCCTCCCAGGTCTCGGGTCCGGTCTGACGCAGGGTCCAGACGCGCCGTTCGGTGGCGCCGTCGGCATAGGTGAAATCCTCCACCAGCGTCAGGGTCTCGCCGTCCCAGTCGCCCGCGATCTCGACCACGAACTGCCTGCGGACCTGCCCGAGAACATCCTGGAACTGCCCATAGGCGCGCAGATCGCCGTCGAAGAACTCCTGAAGCTCAAGCTCGTTGCCGGTGAGCTGCGGATCGTCGAAGGAGGGTGTCGCCACGCAGCCCGCCAGCAGCCCGAGCCCGATAACCGCGAGACCTGTCCGCATCGCATCCTCCCCGTCCTGTCTGGGAGATAGAGCGCGCCTCTCCTGCGCCAAGCGCTGATGACAGGGCGGACGCGCTGCGCTATGGGCGGGCCATGCTCGACGATGCCGAAGAGATCCATCCGCTGTTCCGGGGCGCGCCCTCCACCACGGAATTCAGGAAACTGCGCAAGCGCCTCGTCCGCGAGACGCGCGAGGCGATCGAGCGTTACGGCATGGTGGAGTGGAAACCGGGCGAGAAATGGCTGGTCTGCCTCTCGGGCGGCAAGGACAGCTACACGCTCCTGGCCGTGCTCCATGAACTGAAGTGGCGCGGGCTTCTGCCGGTAGAGCTTCTGGCCTGCAACCTCGACCAGGGGCAGCCCGGCTTTCCCGCGACGGTGCTGCCGGAGTTCCTGAAGGACCGCGGCGTGCCGCACCGGATCGAGTACCAGGACACCTATTCCGTCGTGGTGGACAAGGTGCCGCAGGGGCGGACCTACTGCGCGCTCTGCTCGCGGCTGAGGCGCGGGCATCTCTACCGCATCGCGCGCGAGGAGGGGTGTTCGGCGGTGGTCCTCGGCCATCACCGGGACGACATCCTCGAGACATGCTTTCTCAACCTCTTCCACGGCGGGCGGCTGGCGACGATGCCGCCACGGCTGCTCAACGAGGAGGGAGACCTTTTCGTGCTCCGGCCGCTGGCCCATGTGTCGGAGGCCGATTGCGGGCGCTTCTCGCAGGCGATGGACTATCCGATCATCCCCTGCGACCTCTGCGGCAGCCAGGAAGGGCTCCAGCGTCAGCAGATCAAGGAATTGCTGGACGGCTGGGAGGCCCGCTCGCCGGGACGGCGGCAGGTGATGTTCCGCGCGCTGACCACGGCGCGGCCCTCGCACCTGCTCGACCCCGCGCTGTTCGATTTCGCCGGGCTCATGCGGCGGGCTGAGGTCACCGGGACGCGTTAACCGGACGGTCAGCGCCCGGGCCTATGGTCGCGCCCGCAGCCCCCGGGCGGGGGCGCAACGACGGGGGCAGGATGACCATCCATCGGGAAAGCGTCGCACCGGACGGGCGGCAGGGACGGCTGATCGCGCCTTGCACGATGCTCTGCCTTGCAACATGGCTTGCGACGCAGCTGCCCGGCTTCCTGATCGCCGCCTTCCTGCTGCCCGCGATCCTGGCCGTGACCATCGACCGCAGACCGCATCGCCAGAGGGCGGATCGGGATCCGCTGACCGGTCTCGACCGGCGGGCGTCGCTGATCGCGGCGCTCGCGGCCGGCACGGAGGAGGCCGCCCGGCGGCGGGAGGAGACCGCCTGCCTCGTGTTCGAGATCGACAATTTCAGATCGTTCGAGGCACGGCTCGACAGGGAGGCGCTCGACACGCTGTTGCGGCTGACCGCGCGGCGGCTCGTGGCCGCCCTGCGCGACAGCGACACCTGCGTGCGTCTGGACGGGCCGGTCTTCGCCGTGGCCCTCGGCGTGATGCCGCGCCTCGGCCAGCCCGATGCGGAGCGGCTGGCGCAACGGCTGCAGGATCTGCTGTCCCTCCCCCTGCGGATCGGCGAGGAGGATCTGCGCCCCTCGCTCTCGGCCGGCTTCGCGCGGGCCGCGGGCGTTTCGCCCCTGACGCCGGAGGGCCTGCTTCAGGCCGCGACCCTCGCGCTGATCGAGGGGCAGCGCCGGGGACCGGGGACGATCCGGGCCTATGACCACGCGATGCAGGCGCGCAACCGCGCCCGCCAGCGCCATGGACGCGATGTCGGACGCGCGCTCGAGAACGGGGAGATCCGGCCCTTCTTCCAGCCGCAGCTCTGCCTCGCGATCGGCCGTGTGACCGGGGCGGAGGCTCTGGCGCGATGGCATCGCCCGGATGGCGTCACGGTCCCGCCGGTGGATTTCCTCTCCGCGCTGGAGGGTGCGGGACGGATGCGCGAACTCGGCGCGCAGATCCTCGACGGCGCGCTCGCCGCCCTGTCGGACTGGGATGCGCGGGACCTGGGCATCGACCGCGTCGGGGTGAACTTCTCCGCCGAGGAGCTGCGGCAGGCCGACCTCGTGGATCGGGTGGGCTTTGCCCTCGGGCGGTACGGGCTCGACCCGGGGCGGCTTTCGGTGGAGGTGCTCGAAACCGTCGTCGCGGGACGGCCCGACGATACGGTGGCCGCCAATCTCCACGGACTGGCGCGGCTCGGCTGCCGCATCGACCTCGACGATTTCGGGACGGGCCACGCCTCGATCACCTCGATCCGGCGCTTCCCCGTCAACCGGCTGAAGATCGACCGGTCCTTCGTGCGCGGGATCGACCGCGACATGACCCAGCGCCGCATCGTGGGGGCGATCCTGACCATGGCGGACCGGTTGGAGCTCGAGGCCCTCGCCGAAGGGGTGGAGACGCCGGGAGAACTCGAAACGATCCGCGAGATGGGCTGCGGCCACCTGCAGGGCTTCGTGCTGGCCCGGCCGATGGCGGCGGCGGATTTCGCCGCCTGGCTCGCGGCGCCGCGGGGAGAGAGCCCCGGCGTCCCGATGGCGCAGCACCTGCGCATCGGGTGACCGAAGGCGCCCGCGCCTCCGCGGCCTAGGCCGACACCGACGCGACGCCCTGGGCACGGCACGGGACCGGCCCCCTCCCCCGCCCCGTCGTCCCGGTCCTTTCCCGACCCGGGTGGCCCAGGCGACCCTTTTCTGCCATCCTCGTGACCCGGTGCCCCCTTGACCTTTGACCTCGTGGCTTGTTGAACCGCGGTCACCTCCCCCACATGCTGCTCTGAGGATCAAAGGCGCAGGACATGGACGAACAGAACCGAAACCTGCTGCTGGCCACGGCTCTCAGCTTTGCGGTGATCCTGATCTGGTTCCTGCTGTTCCCGCCGCCGGAACAGGCGCCGGGCGCGACCGGACCGGACGGACGGCCCGTGGCCGAGATCTCGGACGACGGGGCGCCGCTGACGCCCCCCGGACAGACCACTGTCGATCCCGCAGCGGGCGGCGCCGCCGGCACCGGCGCGCCGAGCGGCGAGGCCACTCCCGAGGCCGCGCGGCTCGCCATCGAGACGCCGAGCCTCACGGGCACGATCAACACGGTCGGGGGCCGGATCGACGACCTCCTGCTCGACAACTACCGCGAGACGCTGGAGCCCGACAGCCCGCTGGTCCGCCTGTTCGAACCCACGGGCTCCGCGAACCCCTATTACGCGCTCCATGGCTGGATCGCGCTCGAGGGCGCCGCCGCCGACCAGGTGCCCGGCGACAGCACGCTCTGGCAGATCGAGGAGGGCGAGACGCTCACCCCCGAAACACCGGTGACGCTGGTCTGGGACAACGGCGCGGGACTGGTGTTCCGCAAGACGATCGCGGTGGACGAGGATTTCATGTTCTCGGTCACCCAGTCGGTGGAGAACACCACCGACGGCGCCGTGACGCTGCGCCCCTACGGCCAGATTCGCCGCCACGGCCAGCCCGACACGGTCAACTTCTTCATCCTGCACGAAGGCGTCGTGCGGATGTCGGACGGCGAGCTCGAGGAGATCGACTACGACGATCTGCCCGGGCTGAGCACCGAGGAAAGCCAGATCGAGGTGGCCGAGAACGGCTGGGTCGGCTTCACCGACAAGTACTGGATGTCCACGCTGATCCCCTCGCCCGGCTCCGATTTCCGGTCCGTGGCGCGCGAGGTGAACGGCATCTACCTGACCGAGAGCGTCTACAATCCCGTCACCATCGCCCCCGGCGGCAGCCTCTCCGCGGAGAGCCAGCTCTTCGCCGGCGCGAAGGAATGGGAGACGATCCGCGAATACCAGAACGAAGCCGGGATCGACCGCTTCATCGACTCGATCGACTGGGGCTGGTTCTTCTTCCTGACGAAGCCGATCTTCGCGATGCTGCACTGGCTGAACGCCATGATCGGCAACATGGGCTGGGCGATCATCGTGCTGACGCTGGTGATCAAGGCGGTCCTGTTCCCGCTCGCCTACAAGTCCTACGCCTCCATGGCCAAGATGAAGGAGCTTCAGCCCGAGATGGAGAAGCTCAAGGAGCGCGCGGGCGACGACAAGCAGAAGCTCCAGCAGGGCATGATGGAGCTCTACAAGAAGAACAAGGTGAACCCCGCCTCCGGCTGTCTGCCGATCCTCCTGCAGATCCCGATCTTCTTCTCGCTCTACAAGGTGATCTTCGTCACGCTGGAACTGCGGCACGCGCCCTTCGTGCTGTGGCTGCGCGACCTCTCCGCGCCGGACCCGTCCTCTCTCTTCAATCTCTTCGGCCTGCTGCCCTGGGCCGCGCCCGAGCCGGGCTCGATCCTCGCGCTGATCTTCCTCGGCATCCTGCCGATCCTGCTCGGCATCTCCATGTGGCTGCAGATGAAGCTGAACCCGGCGCCGCCGGACCCGACCCAGCGGATGATCTTCGCCTGGATGCCGTGGATCTTCATGTTCATGCTGGGCTCGTTCGCCAGCGGCCTGCTGATCTACTGGATCGCGAACAACATCATCACGTTCACCCAGCAGTACCTGATCATGCGCGCCCAGGGCTACACGCCCGACCTTCTGGGCAACATCCGCGGGACCAGCTCCTCCACGCCGGCCAACAAGTCCGGACCCCCGAAGAAGTGAGCGCCCTGCCCTTCCCGCTCGCGGAGGCGCCCGACGCCCTCGCGCTGGAACGCGGGCGCAAGCTCTTCGCCGGGCCGGTCGATTTCCTCAAGGGCGTGGTGGCCATGGACGGCCTGCCGCCCGCCGACCGCCCGGAGGTCTGCTTTGCCGGCCGGTCCAACGTCGGGAAATCGACGCTGATCAACGCGCTGACGGGCCGCAAGGCGCTGGCGCGGGCCTCGAACACGCCGGGTCGCACGCAGGAAGTCAACTACTTCACCCTCGGCGAGGCCGCCTATCTCGTGGACCTGCCCGGCTACGGCTATGCCGAGGCGCCGGTCGCCGTCGTGCAGAAATGGCAGGCGCTCCTGAAGCAGTACCTGCAGGGCCGCGCCACGCTGCGCCGGGCCTTCGTGCTGATCGACACCCGCCACGGCATCAAGGCGGTGGACGAGGAGATCCTGTCGCTCCTCGACGGCGCGGCGGTGACCTTCCAGGCGGTGATGACCAAGGCTGACAAGGTCAAGGCCGCCGACCGCGACAAGGTCCTGTCCCAGGTGCGCACCGCCCTCGCAAAGCACCCGGCGGCCTATCCCGAGATCGTGTTGACCTCCGCCGAAAAGGGGGATGGGATCGCGACGCTCCGCGCCATCGTGGCCGGGATCGCCTGAGGAGCCGGAATGAGGACCCAGACCATGGACCGCGACTGGATCGCGACGGCGCGCACCCTGTCCGAGGCGCTGCCCTATCTGCAACGCTACGCGGGCTCCGTCGTGGTGGTGAAGTTCGGCGGCAACGCCATGGGCGACGACGCGGCGATGGCCAGCTTCGCCCGCGACATCGTGCTGATGCGGCAGGTGGGCGTGAACCCGGTCGTGGTCCACGGCGGCGGCCCGATGATCAACGAGATGCTCGCCAAGCTCGGCATCGAAAGCCGCTTCGTGCGCGGCAAGCGGGTCACCGACCGGGCCACGGTCGAGGTGGTGGAGATGATCCTGTCGGGCCTCGTCAACAAGCGGATCGTGCAGGCGATCAACGACGAGGGCGGCCGCGCCGTGGGCCTGTCGGGCAAGGACGACGACCTGCTGGTCGCCGAGGCCGACGATCCGGAACTGGGCTATGTGGGCCGTCCGGTCGCGACCCGGGTGCAGGTGCTGCGCGATCTCTTCGGCGCGGGGATCATCCCGGTCGTGGCGCCGGTGGCGACGGGGCGGGAGAAGAACGAGACCTTCAACGTCAACGGCGACACTGCGGCGGGCGCCATCGCGGGCGGGCTGAAGGCGGACCGGCTGCTGCTGCTGACCGATGTGGCGGGGGTCAAGGACGCGGCGGGCGACGTCATCACCGAACTCGACGCCGCCCGGATCCGCGCGATGATCGAGGACGGCACCATCGCGGGCGGGATGATCCCGAAGGCGGAGACGGCGCTTGCCGCCCTGAACGAGGGGGTACGGGCGGTTGTGATCCTCGACGGGCGGCTGCCGAATGCCTCGCTGCTGGAGCTGTTCACCGAGTACGGGGCGGGCTCTCTGATCCGCAAGCGGCTCTGACATGCCGCGTCTCATCCTGATCCGCCATGCGAAATCGGCCTGGGACGACGCCGCGGCCGAGGATCACGCGCGGGTCCTGAACGAGCGGGGGCGGCGCGCGGCGCCGGCGCTCGGCGACTGGCTCGCGCGGCGGGCGCTGGTCCCGGGGCAGGCGCTGGTCTCGGACGCGGCGCGCACCCGCGAGACCTGGGCGCTGATTGCGGCGCGCCTCGAGGGGGCGCCGGAGGCGGAGGTCCTGCCCGCGCTCTACCACGCCTCGGCCGAGGGGATGCTGCAGGTGCTGCGCGACCGGGGCCGGGCCCATGCGGTGGCGATGGTGGGGCACAATCCGGGGATCGGCGAGTTCGCGGCGCGGCTCGTGGCGGTTCGGCCCGATCATCCGCAGTTCGCGATCTACCCGACGGGGGCCACCACGGTCATCGACCTGCCCGCGCGGTCCTGGGAGAAGGTCGGCTTCGGGACCGGCGGCGTGGTGGATTTCGTGGTCCCGCGCGAGCTGGCCGATGAGCGTTCACGATGAAACGGGCCCTCAAGTCCCTGTCATCAAATTAAAATCCCGAAAAAGTCGTCCCGATCCGGACTCTGTCGTCCGGCCCTCTGTCCCTCCCCTTTCCCATTTTTCTGGCGGAGAATATCCCGGAGGGGTCCGGGGAGGCAGAGCCTCCCCGGCGGATCGCCGCGCGGCACGCGCGGCGAAACCGCTCAGTGACCGAGGATCTGGCTCAGGAACAGCTTGGTCCGGTCGGACTGGGGATTGTTGAAGAATTCCTCGGGCTCGTTCTGTTCGACGATCTGGCCCTGGTCCATGAAGATGACGCGGTTCGCCACCTGCCGCGCAAAGCCCATCTCGTGGGTCACGCAGAGCATCGTCATCCCCTCCTCGGCGAGGGAGATCATGGTGTCGAGCACCTCCTTGATCATCTCCGGATCGAGGGCGGAGGTGGGCTCGTCGAACAGCATGATGCGCGGGTTCATGCAGAGCGACCGGGCGATGGCCACGCGCTGCTGCTGCCCGCCCGAGAGCTGCCCGGGGTATTTCAGCGCCTGCTCGGGGATCTTCACCCGCTCGAGATAGCGCATGGCCGTCTCCTCGGCCTCCTTCTTGGGCGTCTTGCGCACCCAGATCGGCGCCAGGGTGCAGTTGTCGAGCACGGTCAGGTGCGGAAAGAGGTTGAAGTGCTGGAACACCATCCCGACCTCCGACCGCACCCGGTCGATGTTCTTGAGGTCGCTGGTCAGCTCGGTGCCGTCCACCACGATGGTGCCCTGCTGGTGTTCCTCCAGCCGGTTGATGCAGCGGATCAGCGTCGACTTGCCCGACCCCGAGGGGCCGCAGATGACGATGCGCTCGCCGCGGTAGACCGTCAGGTTGATGTCGCGGAGCACATGGAACGCGCCGAACCACTTGTTCATGCCGCGGATGTCGATGGCGACCTCGTCGGAGACCTGCATGTGGCTGCGGTCGATCTCGCGCCGCTCCGTGTCGAAGGCGGTGTCGGTCATGGCACTCTCCTCAGCGATGCTCGCGCGAGAGCTTTCGCTCGAGCGCAAGGGAATAGCGGCTCATGCCGTAGCAGCAGGCGAAGAACATGAGACCGACGAAGACGAAGAGCTCCCAGTAGATGCCCTGCCAGTCGGTACTGGCGCGGATCGTTTCCGAAAGCCCGATGGGATCGAGAAGCCCGATGAAGACCACCAGCGTGGTGTCCTTGAAGAGGCCGATGAAGGTGTTGACGATGCCGGGGATCGAGATCTTCAGCGCCTGCGGCAACACGATGAGCCGCATCGACTTGGCATAGTCGAGCCCGAGCGCTCCCGCCGCCTCGTATTGCCCGCGCGGCAGCGCCGCGAGGCCGCCGCGCACCACTTCGGCGATATAGGCGGAGGCGAAGAAGGTCACCATGATGATGACCCGGAGCAGCAGCGAGAAGTTCGTGCCCGGCGGCAGGAAGTAGTTGAGCAGGAGCTGCGCGGTGAAGAGCCAGACGATCAGCGGCACGCCGCGGATCACCTCGATGAACCCGACGCAGATCGCCTTGATGATGAAGAGGTCCGACTGCCGCCCCAGCGCCAGCAGGATGCCCAGGGGCAGCGACAGGATGATGCCCGACAGTCCGATGATCAGCGCCAGCATGAAGCCGCCGAACTCGCGGTCCTGCACCGGCTCGAGCCCGATGCGCCCGGCGTCCTTGTAGGTCGCGTTGAGCGCGTTGGTCAGCGTCGTCATTTCGCCGCGGACCTCCAGCAGGGCGCGGAGCGCGTCCAGATCGGCGGGATCCGTTCCGGCCGGGGCCGCGTCGACCCGGCGCAGGTCACGCAGGGCGCGCGGCACGAGGGCGAGGCGCTCGGCCTCCATCGCCCGCAGTTCGGTAAGGCGGGCCTGACGCTCCGGCATCACCGCGAGATTGGTCAGCCGGGAGTCCGCGTTGGAGATGTCCGCGCTCATCAGCGTGATCTGCGAGGACAGCCGGTTGATCTCGTTGCGCAGCGTCGTCAACTCGTCGACGGCGGCGAGGAACGTCGCGCGCTCGTCCGCGAGGGCGGGGTCCTCGGCCGCCGCCGAGGCGGCGGCCCGCGCCTCGTGGCGCGCGTTCTCGCGCTGGGTCGGTCCGATCTCCTCGCTCTCGGGATCGAGCCCGCGTTCCTCGAAATAGGCCAGGATGGCAGCGGCCCGGGCCGCCTCCACCGCCTCGGTGATCGGGGCATAGGCCTCGGCCTTGATGGCCTCGAGCGCGCTCACCTCGGCGCGGAGGGACTCGCGCTGGGCCTCCAGGTCCGCAAGGCGGGGCCGCAGCCTCTCGATCCGGGCCTCCGCTTCGGCGGTGATCGTCGCGGTCCGGCTTTCGGCCGACAGCCGGTGAATCCCGTCGTTGAGCGCGGGCACCGCCGCCAGCCACCAGACGAGCGCGGCGACAATCGCCGCCAGCGCGGCAAGGAGACCGCTGACCGCGCCGAGGACGCGCCAGACGGCATAGCCCACGACGAGGCCCGCGATCACGAGAAGCGGCACCCAGAACGACCCGCCCCACAGGAGCCAGGGCATCAGGAACGGGTAGATGCCCGTGAACCACAGCATCTGCCGCGGCAGGCCGGGATAGAGCACCGGGGCGATGGCCACGAAGAACAGCAGGAAGGTCAGGTTGGGCCGCCAGTAGAGATCGGCCGGATAGAACCCGTAGATCAGCTGGATGCCGCGTTCCTGGAGCACCGCCCAGCATGCGCCGCCGCCGCCGGGCGCGCCCGTCACGAGGAATACCTGGCGGCATTCCGACAGCGATCGGGCGTCCCAGACGGAGTTCAGGATCCAGGGCACGAGCGCCGCGAGGGACAGGTAGATGATCCAGAGCGACGCCACCGTCAGCAGGATGTTGAGCGGCGAGGACAACAGGTTCTCGCGCATCCAGCGCACCGCGCCGGATTGCGTCATCGGCGGCTCCTGCTGCGGGAGCATGGTCTCGCGGACATAGGCCACGGTCTGGGCGTGGGTGTCAGACATTCTCGCGCTCCTGCGGTCCGGCCATCTCAGCGCTCCTTCAGCTTGACGCTGGTGTTGTAGAGATTGCCGAAGCCCGCGATGATCAGGCTCAGCGTCAGGTAGAAGAGACCGAGGAGCAGCATCCCCTCCAGTTCCCGCCCGGTCTGGTTGATCGTGATGCCGCCCAGCGTGGCGCGCACGTCCATGTAGCCCACCGCGATGGCGAGGGAGCTGTTCTTCGTCAGGTTCAGGTATTGCGAGATCAGCGGCGGCACGATCACCCGCATGGCCTGGGGCAGGATCACGAGGTTCATCGTCCGCCCGGGGCGGAGGCCGAGGGCGAAGGCCGCCTCGGTCTGCCCCTTGGAGATCGCGAGGATGCCCCCGCGCACGATCTCGGCGATGAAGGCGCCGGTATAGAGCGAGAGCGCCAGCCACAGCGCGATGAACGAGTTGCGGATCAGCACGCCGCCGTCGAAGTTGAAGCCGCGCGGCTCGGGATAGTCGAGCGTCAGCGGCCGGCCGAGGAGGAAATAGGCGATGAGCGTGGGCAGCACGAGCAGGCCCAGAGAGACCCAGAGCACCGGGAGGATCTGGCCGGTCGCGGCCTGACGTCTGCGGGCGAAGCGGCGGAAGCCCCAGATCGCGGCGAGGGACAGGACGAAGACGGCGAGGAGCGCGGTCGAGCCGGCGCCCCAGACCGGCGCGGGGATCCAGGTGCCCTGCCGGGTCATCGCCACGGAGCCGAGCCAGAGATCGACCTCTCCCGACCCGTAGGCGCGGGGATGCGGCAGGCTCTCGCTGACCACGGCGAAGATCAGCACGATCCACAGCAGGAGCGGGATGTTGCGGAAGCCCTCGACGTAGACGCCCATCAGGCGCGAGACGATCCAGTTCTTCGACAGGCGCAGCACGCCCGCGATGACGCCGAGGATCGTGGCCGCGATGCAGCCGAGCACGGCGATCAGGATGGTGTTCAGCATCCCCACGATGGCGGCGCGGCCGTGGCTCGACCGGCTGTCGTATTCGATCAGGCGCTGGTTGATGTCATAGCTCGCGGGCTGCGCGAGAAAACCGAAGTTGAAATCCTTGCCCAGTGCCTCGAGGTTCTCGACCGTGTTCGACAGCAGCCAGTAGACCGCGAGCACAAGAAGGCCGAGGGCGACGACCTGGATCGTGATGGAGCGGTAGCGCGTGTCGTAGAGGAGTTGCGACAGGCGGAAACCGCCGCTCCGCGGTTCGGTGGTCGTCGTCATCCTGGTCTCCCTGGCTTCCGTTGCCTGACACGGGTGCCGCCCGGGTTGTCCCGGTGCGTCCCGCCTGTTGTGGGAAGCTCTGGTGTTGGCTTGCGCTGTAACGGGTGGTCCGGGGCCCCGTCGCCGCGTGCGACAGGGCCCCGGACCGGAAGGTCAGCGGAAGGGCGGCGCGTAGAGCAGGCCGCCGTCGGTCCACTGCGCGTTCAGACCGCGCGCGAGGCCGATGGGAGTGGACTCGCCGATGTGACGCTCGAAGAGTTCACCGTAGTTGCCGCCGGTGCTGATCACCCGCACGGCCCAGTCGTTGTCGAGGCCGAGCATCGCGCCGAAATCGCCCTCGACGCCCAGGAGACGGTTGATCTCCGGGTTGTCCGTGCCGTCAGCCGCGAGCTGCGCGACATTGGCGGAGGTGATGCCGAGTTCCTCGGCGGCGATGAGCGCGTTCAGCGTCCAGCGCACGATGTCGCCCCACTGGTTGTCGCCATGGCGGACCACCGGGCCGAGCGGTTCCTTCGACACGATCTCGGGCAGGATCACATGGGCCGACGGGTCCTCGAAGGTCGCCCGCGCGGCGGCGAGGGCGGAGGCGTCGGTCGTGTAGACGTCGCAGGCACCCGCGCCGTACTGCTCCAGCGCCTCGCCGTTGGTCGCGATCGGGACCGGCTCGTAGTTCATGTTGTTGACGCGGAAGAAGTCGGCGAGGTTGAGCTCGGTCGTGGTGCCGGTCTCGATGCAGACCGACGCGCCGTCGAGTTCAAGCGCCGAGGCCACGCCCAGCTCGCGCGGAACGATGAAGCCCTGGCCGTCGTAGTAGTTGATCCCCGTGAACTCGAACGCCAGGTCCACGTCGCGGGTGAAGGTCCAGGTGGTGTTCCGCGAGAGCATGTCGATCTCGCCGGAAGCCAGCGCGGTGAAGCGGGTCTGGCTGGTGAGCGGAATGAACTCCACGGCGGTCGCGTCGTTCAGGACCGCGGCTGCGACGGCGCGGCACAGGGCGACATCGAACCCGTCCCAGACGCCGTTGGCATCCGCCGCGGCAAAGCCCGTCAGGCCGGTGTTCACGCCGCAGTTGAGTGTGCCCCGCGCCTTGATGTCGTCAAGGGTCGCTGCAGCCGCGCTGCCCGCCGCAAGGCCGGCAATCGTCAAAGCACCGTAAATTACGGTCTTGTTCATTTATACCTCACTCCTGTCTGTCGCCCCCCGGGAGTCCCCCTTGGCGCGCCTGTTGATCGGGGATCATGCTCTTCTATCGGACACCCCCCCGCGGACAACGGGTCAGAACTCTCCCTGAGCACCCGTCATGCGGAAATGGTGGCCACCGGAGCGGCATTGGTCAAGTCCCGCGTCGCCCACACAACCGTCATCTGCCTGACGTTTCGGCAGTTATGGACACATTGAGCGGGTTCGAGGCGGATCAGGACCCTGCGAGGCGCAGGAAACGTGCCGCGTCGAGGAACACCAGGCGCTTGATCTCGGCGGCCTCGGCGGCCTCTTCGTCCTCGCCCCATTGCTCGGCCTGCCAGGTCTCGTCGATCCGGCTGCGGCGCCATGCCTCGTCCGGGTCCAGCGCCTCGCGGGCCACTGCGAAACCGATCACCAGCGAGCCCGAGAGCGCCACGAGATCGGAAAAGGCGGTCAGCCGCCACGGATCGAGTGCGCGCACCTCGCGGTGCAGCCGATCCAGCGCCCGCGCATCCTGCGGCTGGAACATCACCCCCGCGACCGGCAGAAGCCGCGCGCCCAGGTCGGCTGCCGCCCAGTCCAGCAGCGGGTCCCAGCCCGCTGTCTGGCGGCGCACCAGCTCGGCCGGCTGCTCGGCGCGGTAGCACAGAAGGTCGGTCCCGCCATAGTCGGCGGTCAGCCGGGCGACCTCGTCGAACTGGGGCCGGACCTTGTCGATGGCGGAATTGCCCGCGCGGGTCACGGGCATCGCGCCGGGATCGACGACCTCCTCCTGCGCGTTCCATTCGTCGGCCGCGGCCTCTGCCAGCGCACGCGAAGGCAGTTCCAGCAGGTCCTTGGCGGGCGTGCGCACGGGCCGGCCGTCGAGCGCGATGCCCCAGCCCGAGGCGGTCTCGACGGGCGCGGCCTCGGTCCAGAACCGCTTCATCCTCCATTCGCTCATCGCGGGTCGTCCTCGAACGGATCGGCGGGCGCGTCCGCCGGGTTCCAGCCCAGCGTCTGCCAGCTTCGCGCCATGTGGTCGGGCAGCGGCGCCACGAGGGTCAGCCGCCTACCGGTCACGGGATGGAGCAACGACAGGCTCCGGGCATGCAGATGCAGCTTGCGGCTGATGTCGCCGCCCAGCTGCGCGCCCCAGCCGGACCCGAGGTTTTCCTGCCCGGAGCCGCCGTACTTGCCGTCTCCGACGATGGGATGGCCGATCTCGGCCATGTGGGCGCGCAGCTGGTGCGTGCGGCCCGTCACGGGGACCAGCGCGACCCAGGCCGCGCGGCTGGCCAGACGCTCGATCACCGCGTAATCGGTGGTGGCGTGGCGTGCGTCGGGCGTGGAGGCGACCTCTCCGGGATGGATGGCGCGCATCTTCTCGTGCCCCGCATGGCCCGATTTCACGAGGCCGAAGCGGATCGTGCCCCCGGACGGGTTCGGAACGCCCGCGCAGATCGCCCAGTAGATCTTGCGCGCGTCCCGGGCGCGGAAGGCATCGGTGAGCGCCTTGGCCATGGTCCGGCCGCGCGCCATGAGAAGGACGCCCGACGTATCCTTGTCGAGCCGGTGGACGAGGCGCGGCGGCTCCTCGGCATCGAACATCAGCGCGGGAGCCAGCGCATCCACATGGAGCGCCTGGCCGGTGCCCCCCTGCGTCGCCAGCCCCGGGGGCTTGTTCAGCGCAAGGATATGGTCGTCGCGATAGAGCACGGCGGCGCGGATACGCTCCGCCGCCTCGTCGCTGACGCGGGTGTCGCGCAGGTCGGGGCGCACGTCGCCCTCGGCGGGCAGGGGCGGCACTCGGATCTTCTGGCCCGGCGCCACCCGGGTGGAGGATTTGGCCCGCGCGCCGTCGATGCGGATCTCGCCCTTGCGGCAGGCCTTCTCGATCCGGCCTTGGGTCACCTGCGGGAAATGCCGTTTCAGCCAGCGGTCAAGCCGCTGGTCGCCCTCGTCCGGGCCCACGGTCAGGGTCTGCACCCCGCTCATGCGATCCCCCGCGCCAGCCACAGCCCCGCCCCGAGGGCGAGGATCGACAGGATCACCGACAGGCCCACATAGAGCGCCGCCTGCCCGGCGAGGCCGTTCTCCCAGAGCGTCACCGCCTCGAGCGAGAACGCCGAGAAGGTGGTGAAGCCGCCGAGGATGCCCGTCAGGACGAAGGGCGTCAGATGGGCGAGGCCCATGCGTCCGAGAAGCACGACGAGAACTCCCATGAGAAACGAGCCCGCGACATTCACCGCGAGGATCGCGACCGGAAAGCCGCCCGTGCCGAAGCCCCGCGCCATGCCCGCCCCGACGAGGAACCGGGCGGAGGCGCCGATCGCGCCGCCGAGGGCGACCTGAAGGGTGGTGGCGAGCATGGCCCTGTCCTCGGGTCGGTGGCGCGGGAAGTCAAGCGGTGCGGGGCTTACGGGGTCCGACGGGCGCGGAGCTTGTCGAAATACGCGATGCGCTTGTTCAACTCGCGCTCGAATCCGCGGTCGGGGGGGTCGTAGTAGCGCGCCCGCTCCATGCCGTCCGGGAAATAGTGCTGGCCGGAGAAGGCGTCCTCGGCGTCGTGGTCGTAGGCATAGCCTTCGCCGTAGCCGAGTTCCTTCATCATCTTCGTGGGCGCGTTGCGGATGTGGTGGGGCGGCGGCTCCGACCCGGTCTGTTTCGCCGCGGCGCGGGCGGCCTTGTAGGCGACATAGGCCGCGTTCGATTTCGGCGCGAGGGCGAGGTAGACGACCGCCTGCGCCAGCGCGAGTTCCCCCTCGGGCGAGCCGAGGCGCTCGTAGGTCTGCCAGGCGGCGAGGCAGTGGGTCTGCGCCTCGGGGTCGGCGAGGCCGATGTCCTCGACGGCCATGCGGGTGATGCGGCGGGCGAGGTAGCGCGGGTCCTCGCCGCCCTCGAGCATCCGGGCGAACCAGTAGAGGCTTGCGTCGGGATCGGAGCCGCGGACGGATTTGTGCAGGGCGGAGATCAGGTTGTAATGGGCCTCGCCCGACTTGTCGTATTGGGCGGCGCGGCGGGTGAGGCGCGCGGAGAGGGCCCTGGTGTCCAGGGGCTCCGCAGGGGACCAGCCCGCGATCTGTTCCACGAGGTTCAGGAGCGCGCGGCCGTCGCCGTCGGCCATCCCGAGGAGCGCCGCGCGCGCCTCGGGGGTGAGCGGCAGGGGGCGGCCCAGCTCCTGCTCGGCACGGGCGGCGAGGCGGTCGAGGTCCTCTTCCGCCAGACGGTCGAGAACCAGCACCTGCGCGCGGGACAGGAGGGCGGCGTTCAGCTCGAAGGACGGGTTTTCCGTGGTCGCGCCGACAAGGAGGATCGTGCCGTCCTCCATGTGCGGCAGGAACCCGTCCTGCTGCGCCTTGTTGAAGCGGTGGATCTCGTCGACGAAGAGGAGCGTCCCCTGCCCCGCCCGGCGGCGCAGCTTGGCGGCGTCGAAGACCTTCCTGAGGTCCGGCACGCCGGTGAAGATGGCGCTGATCTGCACGAAATGCAGGTCGGTCTCGTCCGCCAGCAGCCGCGCGATGGTGGTCTTGCCCACGCCGGGCGGCCCCCAGAGGATCAGAGAGGACAGCGCGCCCGAGGCCAGCATGGTCGTGAGCGGCGCGTCGGGGCCGAGGATGCGCGCCTGCCCGATCACCTCGGCGAGCCGGGTGGGCCTCAGGCGGTCGGCGAGCGGGCGCGGCGCGGTGCCCGACCGGTCTTCCCCGTGCTGATCGAAAAGGTCGGCCATGGGACGGGTCTATACCTCCGGGCGCCGGAACGAAAAGGCCCCGCCGGAGCGGGGCCTCGTGTCATGCGGCGGCGCCGGGGATCACTCCTCGGCGTCGGCCTCCTCGGCCTCGAGCCGCTCGCGGTCGGCCTTGCCCTTGGCGCTCTCGTCGCGGTCCACCAGCTCGATGATCGCCATGGGCGCCATGTCGCCGTAGCGGAAGCCGGCCTTCAGAACGCGCGTATAGCCGCCCTGACGCTCGGCGTAGCGGGGGCCGAGCACGTCGAAGAGCTTCGCGGCATGGGCGTCCTGCTTGAGCTGGGCGCGGGCCTGGCGGCGGGCGTGCAGGTCGCCGCGCTTGGCGAGCGTGATCAGCTTGTCGGTGATCCGCTTGAGTTCCTTGGCCTTGGGCAGGGTCGTCTTGATCTGCTCGTGCTCGATCAGCGAGCCGGCCATGTTGGCCCAGAGCGCCTTGCGGTGCTCATGGGTGCGGTTGAGTTTGCGGTATCCGCGGGCGTGACGCATGTGACTTCTCCGGTTTGCCCTCTACGGGCGATTTTGCTTTGTCCGGCGGGGGATGCGTGTCCCCCGCTCCCCTTGGGGCGGGATGCCCGGGTCTTTCTGCGTGGGCCGGGCTGAAGCCCGGCCTACGGTTCGTGCGAAGGTGTAGGCCGGGCTTCAGCCCGGCTTCCCCCTCAGAACTGGTCTTCGAACTTCTTCGCCAGATCCTCGATATTGTCCGGCGGCCAGTCCTCCACGTCCATGCCGAGGTGCAGGCCCATGCCCGAAAGCACTTCCTTGATCTCGTTCAGGGACTTGCGGCCGAAGTTCGGGGTGCGGAGCATCTCGGCCTCGGTCTTCTGGATCAGGTCGCCGATATAGACGATGTTGTCGTTCTTCAGGCAGTTGGCGGAGCGCACCGACAGCTCCAGCTCGTCCACCTTCTTCAGCAGGAGCGGGTTGAACTCCAGCCCGTCGTCATCGCCATGGGCCGACGCGCTCTCGGGTTCGTCGAAGTTGACGAAGATCTGCAGCTGGTCCTGCAGGATGCGCGCGGCATAGGCCACGGCGTCCTCGGGGCTGACCGAGCCGTCCGTCTCCACCTTCATGGTCAGCTTGTCGTAGTCGAGCACCTGGCCCTCGCGGGTGGGCTGGACCTCGTAGCTGACCTTCTTGACGGGCGAATAGATCGCGTCGATGGCGATCATGCCGATGGGCGCATCCTCGGGCTTGTTGCGGTCGGCCGCGACATAGCCTTTGCCCTGGTTGACGGTCAGCTCCATGTAGAGATCGGCGCCCTCGTCGAGATGGCAGATCAGGTGATCCTTGTTCAGGATCTCGATGCCCGCGCTTTCCGAGATGTCGCCGGCGGTGACCGCGCCCGGACCCTTTGCCTGGACCGTCAGGCGCTTCGGCCCCTCGACATCCATCCGGATCGAGACGCCCTTGAGGTTCAGGACGATGTCGGTCACATCTTCGGCGACGCCGGCGACCGAGGAGAACTCGTGCAGCACGTTGTCGATCTGCACCGCCGTGATCGCGGCGCCCTGCAGCGACGAGAGCAGCACGCGGCGCAGCGCGTTGCCCAGGGTGAGGCCGAAGCCCCGCTCCAGCGGTTCGGCGACCAGCGTGGCGCGGCGCATCGGATCCGTGCCCGGCTTGACGTCCAGTTGCATGGGCTTGATCAATTCGGCCCAGTTCTTGTGGATCATGCGGCCCTCCATTCCCGTCCCTCACCCATGATCGGCGGCGTGGGACATCCCGAGGTTACGTAAACGACAAAGGGGGAAAGCGCCGCGATCGGCGGTTTCCCCGGTATTCCGGACGCGGGTCAGACGCGGCGGCGCTTCGGCGGACGGCAGCCGTTGTGCGCGATGGGCGTGACGTCGCGGATCGAGGTGATGTTGAAGCCCACGGCGGCCAGGGCGCGCAGCGCGCTCTCGCGGCCGGAACCGGGGCCCTGCACCTCGACCTCGATGGTCTTCACGCCATGTTCCTGAGCCTTGCGGCCGGCATCCTCGGCGGCCATCTGGGCGGCGTAGGGCGTCGACTTGCGCGAGCCCTTGAAGCCCATGGTCCCCGCGGACGACCAGGCGATCGCATTGCCCTGCACGTCGGAGATCAGGATCTTGGTGTTGTTGAACGAAGAGTTCACGTGGGCCACGCCCGCCGCGATGTTCTTCGAGACTTTCTTCTTGCCGCCGCGGCGGTCGCCGCGCGTGGGTTGACGAGCCATGTTCCCTATCTCCCCTTATTTCTTCTTGCCGGCGATGGCCTTCGCGGGGCCCTTGCGGGTCCGCGCGTTGGTGTGGGTCCGCTGACCGCGGACGGGGAGGTTGCGGCGGTGACGCAGGCCGCGGTAGCAGCCGAGGTCCATCAGGCGCTTGATGTTCATCTGCACTTCACGGCGCAGGTCGCCTTCGACGGTGAAGTTGGCGTCGATATGCTCGCGGATCGCCAGAACCTCGGAATCCGAGAGTTCGTTGATCCGGCGCGACTGGTCGATGCCTGTCGCCTCGCAGATGGAGCGGGCCGAGGACGGGCCGATTCCGGTGATGTAGGTGAGGGCGATCGGCACCCGCTTTGAAGTGGGGATGTTGACGCCGGCGATTCGTGCCAAGACGGTGTTCCTTTCGTCGCGAGCCCGTAGTGCCAGGCCCTTTTTTCACAACGGATGCCGGGGGAGACCCCGGGCATGCGCAACAGAGGTGGTCGGGCCGCACGGACCCCGTTCGATTCTCGCGGAGGAGATGGGGCTAGCTATCGGCGCCCCGGCAAAGGGTCAACCCCCTGTCAACCGGTTTTCGTCACGGTCCGCAGCGGCCGGTTCAGGCGTCGAGGATGCCCGCGATCTGGGCCGCCACGGCATCCATCTCCGCCATGCCATCGACGGGCCGCAAAAGGCCCTTGACGTGGTAGTAGCCGAGGAGGGGAGAGGTCTGCTTGTAATAGGCGAAAAGGCGCGTGGTGAGCGCCTCGGCGGTGTCGTCGGCGCGGCGCTTGAACTCGGTGCCGCCGCAGACGGTGCACTTGCCGTCCGAGGGGATCGGCTTCGTGATGTCGTTGTAGACCTCGCCGCAGTTGGCGCAGGTGGAGCGCGCCGAGATCCGGTCCACCAGTTCCTCGTCGCGGATCTGCATCTCGATGACGTGGTCGATGGTCTCGCCGGTCTCCGACATGAGCGCCGACAGCGCGTCGGCCTGGGCCAGCGTGCGGGGAAAGCCGTCGAAGATGTAGCCGCCACCGGACCCGCCGTCCGTCAGCTTCTCCCGGATCAGGCCGATCACGATCTCGTCGGTGACGAGGTCGCCGCGGTCCATCACCTCCGCCACGATGCGCCCCATCTCGGTGCCGCTGGTGCGAGCCTCGCGCAGCATGTCCCCGGTGGAGAGCTGCACCATGGCGCGCTCGTCGACGAGGCGCCGCGCCTGCGTGCCCTTTCCGGCCCCCGGCGGGCCCAGCAGAATGATGTTCATCGCCGCGCGGGCCCTTTCCGTGTCTTCTGTCCCTTGCCGCTGCGTCTTCCGCGCAGCTGGCTCTTCTCGATCAGGCCCTCGTACTGGTGCGCGAGGAGATGCGATTGCACCTGCTGGATCGTGTCCATGCCCACCGACACGATGATCAGGATCGAGGTGCCGCCGAAATAGAACGGAATGGCCAGTTCGGTCCGCAGGATCTCGGGCAGCAGCGCCACGAGGGCGAGGTAGCCCGACCCGACCACGAGGATGCGCGTCACCACGTAGTCGAGATATTCCGCCGTCCGCTTCCCCGGTCGGATGCCGGGGATGAAGCCGTTCTGGTTCTTCAGGTTCTCGGCCACGTCGTCGACCTTGAAGGCGACTTCCTTGGTGTAGAAGAAGGTGAAGAAGATGATCATCGCGCCGAAGAAGACCAGGTAGGCGGGCTGGCCGGGGCCGAAATAGGCGAGGATCGTGGACATCACGGGCCCTGCGTTCTCGCCGCCCGAGAAGGTGGAGATCGTCGTGGGCAGCAGGAGCAGCGCCGAGGCGAAGATCGCCGGGATGACGCCCGCCGGGTTCACCTTGATCGGCAGGTGACTGTTGCCGCCGTCGTAGACCTTCATCCCCACCTGGCGGCGGGGATACTGGATATGGATCTTCCTCAGCGCGCGTTCCATGAACACGACGAAGGTCAGCACCACCACGAGCATCACCAGCACGCCGATGATCACCGCGGGCCCGATCGCGCCCGAGCGGCCCTGCGCGAAGAACTGCGCCAGCGCCGCGGGGATCTCGGCGATGATGCCGACGAAGATGATCAACGAGATGCCGTTGCCGACGCCGCGGGCGGTGATCTGTTCGCCCAGCCACATCAGGAACATCGTGCCGCCCACGAGGGTGATCACAACCGCGGCGCGGAAGAACAGCCCGGGATCGGAGGCCAGATCCCCCGCCTCGAGGCTGACGGCAAGGCCGTAGGCCTGGAATGTCGCCAGGATCACCGTGCCGTAGCGCGTGTACTGGTTGAGCTTCTTGCGCCCCTGCTCGCCTTCCTTCTTCAGCTGCTTCCACGGCTCGTACATCGCGCCCATGAGCTGCACGATGATCGAGGCGGAGATGTAGGGCATGATGCCGAGGGCGAAGATGCCCATGCGGCCCAGGGCGCCGCCGGTGAACATCGACAGCACGCCGCCGAGGCCCGCAGCCGCCTCGTCCATGAAGGATCGCAGCGCGTCTCCGTCGATGCCGGGGACGGGAATGTAGGTGCCGACCCGGTAGACGATCAGAAGACCGATGGTGAAGAGGATGCGTTGCCTGAGCTCGGTGGCCCTGCCGAAGGCCCCCCAGCTCATGTTCGACGCCATTTGCTCTGCTGCAGATGCCATGGACGCTCTTTCCTAGGACTGCGCGCAGGCGCCGGCGGGCGTCGTCGGCGGCGCGCATCAAGACAGGCAAGGATGTAAGGGGCGCCGCGCGCCCCCACAACCCGTTAAGCGGCTTCGGTCTCGGAAGCCCGTGCCGTCACGGTCAGCGTGCCGCCGGCCTTCTCCACCGCTTCCGCTGCCCCGGCAGAGGCGCCGGTCACGGTGATGGAGACCTTCGAGGTCAGCTCGCCCTTGGCGAGAAGGCGGATGCCGTCGAGGCGCCGCCGCACGAGGCCGCTGTCCACGAGCTCGGTCTCGGTGATCTCGGTGCCGAGCTTGCCCGCGTCGATGAACTTCTGGATCAGGCCCAGGTTCACGATCGCGTAGGACTTGCGGTTCGGCTTGTTGAAGCCGCGCTTCGGCAGGCGCTGGTAGAGCGGCATCTGGCCGCCCTCGTAGCCCTTGATCGCGACGCCCGAGCGGGACTTCTGGCCCTTGATGCCGCGGCCGCCCATCTTTCCCTTGCCGGAGCCGGGGCCGCGGCCGACGCGCATGCGCTTCTTGGTTGCGCCCGGATTGTCGCGCAGTTCGTTCAGTTTCATGTCGCTTCTCCTTGCCGGAAGACCGCCCCGAAGCGAACGAGAGCGGCACACGGCGTGACGTATGGTTGAATCGGATGGCACGGGGCCACCGGCGGCGCATAGCGAAAAGCGGCGCGCGGTGCAAGCGCGCCTCTCAGAGAGGCCTCCCGGCTCCCGGACCGGGACGCCCCGCGGTGCCGTCCCCGCCCCTTTTCCCGGACGAGACGCCGCGACCTCGGCCGCAAAATCGGCACACGGAAAAGCCCCGAGCCCGTCACCGGGCCGGGGCTTTCGACGTTCGGAAAGGTCGGGAGCGGGGCTCAGCCGCGCTCTTCGACGATCTCCACCAGATGCGGGATCTTCGCCACCATGCCGCGCACGGCGGGGGTGTCCTCGAGTTCGCGGGTCCGGTGCATCTTGTTCAGCCCGAGGCCGATCAGCGTCTGGCGCTGCTTGGCGGGGCGGCGGATCGGGCTGCCGATCTGCTTGACGACGATGGTCTTGGCCATGACTTACGCGTCCTCCGAAACCTGGCTCTGCGCGGCGGGGGATTCGTCCCGCTTCGGCAGGATGTCCGCCACCTTCTTGCCGCGCCGCTGGGCGACGTTGCGGGGGCTCTGCTGGCGGGTGAGGCCGTCGAGCGTGGCGTGGATCATGTTGTAGGGGTTCTGCGAGCCGATGGACTTCGCCACCACGTCCTGCAGGCCCAGCATCTCGAACACGGCGCGCATCGGGCCGCCGGCGATGATGCCCGTCCCCTGCGGCGCGGTGCGCATGACGACCTTGCCCGCGCCGTGGCGGCCGTAGCCGTCGTGGTGCAGGGTCCGGCCCTCACGGAGAGGGACGCGGATCATCTTGCGGCGGGCCTGTTCGGTCGCCTTGCGGATCGCCTCGGGGACCTCCTTGGCCTTGCCCTTGCCGAAGCCCACGCGGCCCTTCTGGTCGCCCACGACGACAAGCGCCGCGAAGCCGAAGCGCTTGCCGCCCTTCACTGTCTTCGACACCCGGTTGATCGCCACGAGGCGATCGGCGAATTCGGGAGCCTCCTCGCGGTCGCGGCGTCCGCGGCCGCCGTCGCGTCCGCCATCTCTGTTCGGTTCTCTGGCCATGCGGCCTCCGTTCCTTCGCGGGCGAGGTCGCCCTGGTTGTCCAACCGCGGTGAGCGCGCGGCTCCCCGGTCATCGAGGCGGCATCGGCCGCCTACGCTTATCCATAAGCCGGGCTGAAGCCCGGCCTACGCATTTTCTCGATCCCCGTCGCCGGGGCGAAGAGGTAGGCCGGGCTTCAGCCCGGCCATGCCTTACAACTTCAGCCCGCCTTCGCGCGCTGCATCGGCGAGGGCCTTGACCTTGCCGTGGTAGAGGAACCCGCCCCGGTCGAAATAGGCCTCCGTCACGCCGGCGGCCTTGGCACGCTCGGCGATCGCGGCGCCCACCTTGGCGGCGGCTTCCACGTTGTTCTTGCCCACCACGCCGAGATCCTTCTCGAGCGAGGAGGCCGCGGCGAGCGTCACGCCCGCCACGTCGTCGATCAGCTGGACGCTGATGTTCTTGTTCGAGCGGTGCACGCTCAGGCGCGGACGCCCTGCATTCACCCGGCGAAGCTTGTTCCGGACGCGCAGGCGGCGCTTGATGAACAAGGTGCGCTTGTTGTTGGCCATCTCTGTCCCGTCCTTACTTCTTCTTGCCTTCCTTGCGGAAGATATACTCGCCCAAGTAGCGGATGCCCTTGCCCTTGTAGGGCTCCGGCGCGCGCCATTCGCGGATGTTCGCGGCGACCTGTCCGACCTGCTGCTGATCCGTGCCCTCGACGATGACCTGGGTCACCTTCGGGGCCGTGATCGTCACGCCCTCGGGCACGTCGAAGTTCACGTCGTGGCTGTAGCCCAGGTTCAGCTTCAGGGTGTTGCCCTGCATCTGCGCGCGGTAGCCCACGCCCTGGATCTCCAGTTCCTTCCTGAAGCCCTCGGTCACGCCCTGCACGCAGTTCGCGACCTGCGTGCGGGACATGCCCCACTGCTGGCGCGCGCGCTTGGACTTGCCGCGGGGCTCCACCCGGATCTCGCCGTCGGCGACGGTCAGGGTCACGTCGTCGGTGGCGGTGAAGCTGCGGGTGCCCTTGGGACCCTTCACCTCGATCGTCTGGCCGGAGACACTGGCCTCGACGCCCGAGGGCAGCTCGACCGGCTTCTTTCCAATACGAGACATCGGTCCCTCCTCAGAATACCTGGCAGAGCACCTCTCCGCCGACATTGGCGGAGCGGGCGTTTGCATCTGTCATGACACCGCGGGACGTCGAGACGATCGACACGCCGAGGCCCTGGCGGACCTGGGGCAGGTCGTTGCAGGCCATGTAGACGCGGCGGCCGGGCTTGGAGACGCGCTTGAGGTCCCGGATCACCGGGGTGCCCTCGTAGTACTTCAGCGAGATCTCGAAGGCCGGGTGGCCGTTCTTGTCGGTCGTCTTCTCGTAGCCTCGGATGTAGCCCTCGTCCTTGAGCACGTCGAGCACCCAGCCACGCAGCTTGGAGGCCGGCGTGGAGACGGTGGACTTGTGGCGCATCTGTCCGTTGCGGATGCGGGTCAGCATATCGCCGATGGGATCGTTCATGTCCTGCCCTCCCTTACCAGCTCGACTTCACGAGGCCGGGGATCTGACCCTGGCTGCCGAGCTCGCGCAGGGCGATCCGGCTCATCTTCAGCTTGCGGTAATAGGCGTGGGGACGCCCCGTCAGCTGGCAACGGTTGTGAAGACGGGTGGGAGAGGAGTTCCGGGGCAGCTCGGCCAGCTTCAGCCGGGCCTTGAACCGCTCTTCCATCGGTTGATCTGTGTCGGTCGCGATCTTCTTGAGAGCCGCGCGCTTGGCCGCGTATTGCGCGACCAGGCGCTGGCGCTTCTTCTCGCGTTCGATCATGGATTTCTTTGCCATGGTCCTGGTCCTTACGCGTTGAACGGCATGTTGAACGCCTTGAGCAAAGCCTTGCCCTCGGCGTCGGTCTTGGCGTCGGTCACGATGATCACATCGATGCCCCACACCTCGTCGACCTTGTCGAAGTTGATCTCGGGGAACACGATGTGCTCCTTGATGCCCATGGCGAAGTTGCCGCGCCCGTCGAAGCTGGGCTTCACGCCGCGGAAGTCGCGGATGCGGGGCATCGCCACGGTGATCAGGCGGTCGAGGAACTCGTACATGCGGTCGCCGCGCAGGGTGACCTTGGCACCGAGCGGCATGTCCTCGCGGACGCGGAAGCCCGCGATGGACTTCTTCGCCTTGGTGATGACGGCCTGCTGACCGGCGATCAGGGTCAGATCGTCGGCCGCGGATTTCGCCTTCTTGCTGTCCTTCACCGCCTCGGCGCCGGCGCCGATGTTCAGCACGATCTTCTCGAGCCGGGGCGCCATCATCGGGTTCGAATAGCCGAACTCCTCGACCAGCGCGGGCTTGATCGTCTCGCGGTAGAGAGCCTTGAGGCGGGGGGTGTAGGTGGCCTGGTCGAGCATCAGATCGTCTCCCCGGTTGTCTTGGCGTACCGGACCTTCTTGCCCTCGTCGTCGAACCGGAAGCCCACGCGCGTCGGCTTGTCGTTGCCGTCGAGCAGCGCGAGGTTCGACAGGTGGATCGGCATCGCCTTCGGCGTGCGGCCGCCCTGGCTGGTCTGGGACTGGCGCTGGTGACGGATCGCGATGTTCACGCCGTCGACGACGGCCTTGCCGTCCTTCGGCAGGACCTGGGAGACCTCACCGGTCTTGCCCTTGTCCTTGCCGGCGAGCACGACGACCTTGTCGCCCTTCTTGATCTTCGCGGCCATCAGAGCACCTCCGGAGCGAGCGAGATGATCTTCATGAAGTTCTTCGCGCGCAGCTCGCGCACCACGGGTCCGAAGATCCGGGTGCCCACGGGCTCGTTGTTGTTGTTGAGGATGACCGCGGCGTTGCGGTCGAAGCGGATCGCGGTGCCGTCCTCGCGGCGCACTTCCTTCGCGGTGCGCACGACGACGGCCTTGCGGACGTCGCCCTTCTTCACGCGGCCGCGCGGGATCGCTTCCTTGACGGAGACGACGATGATGTCGCCGACCGAGGCGTAACGGCGGTGGGAGCCGCCGAGCACCTTGATGCACTGAACCTTCCGGGCTCCGGAATTGTCAGCGACATCCAGATTGGTCTGCATCTGGATCATTCAGGTTCTCCCGACCTATGGGGGCTGTTCTTCTGGTTGGCCCCCAGGGTTTCGTCGAACCGGGTGTCAAAGCCTACTGGGCGATGACCTCCCAGCGTTTGGTCTTCGATTTCGGGGCGCATTCGATGATGCGCACGGTGTCGCCCACGTTGAACGTCTCGTTCTCGTCATGGGCGCGGTATTTCTTCGACTTCCGCACGGTCTTCTGCAGAAGCGGGTGCTTGAAGCGGCGCTCGACCGAAACGGTGACGGTCTGCTTGTTCTGCGTCGAGGTGACGGTGCCGGACAGGATACGCTTGGGCATGATCAGGCCTCCGTGCCGGCGGCCGCGCGGGCCTTTTCGTTCAGGATGGTCTTCACCCGGGCCACGTCGCGGCGGACGCTGCGCATGCGGGCGGTGTTCTCGATCTGGCCGGTGGCCTGCTGGAAACGCAGGTTGAAGGCCTCTTTCTTGAGGGCGACAAGCTGGTCGCGGAGCTCGTCCGGAGTCTTGTCGCGCAGGTCTGCGGCGGTCATTGCCTCGTCCTTCGTCGTTGCAACATCACCGGAAGGCCCCAGACGTTTGGTTCTGGGTCACCCTGATTCCCGGTGGAGGTGGGATGAGCGGCGTCCATAGGCCATTGCATCCGACATGGCAACAGGGCGTTGTGCTCCGGCGCCCGATTGTGGACTTGGGCCCCGGCATGCGTATATGTCGCAGGTTGCCCGGAGGCATGGCCGATGATCGAGACCAAGGTTCGCAGGATCGGCGAGACCGCCGTGATGACCCTCACACCGGAAATGCTCACCCTCCTCAAGATCGCGGAGGGCGACACGATCTACCTGGTCCAGAGCGGGGACGGGACCCTCAGGATACTCGCCTCCGATCCCGATGTCGCCGCGGCGCTGGAGGCGGCCGAGACCGTGATGGACGAGAACCGCGACCTCCTCCAGAAGCTCGCCTGAGAGCGATGGAGCCCGCCCGGGTGCCCCTGGCCGCCGTCGTGGCGATCCACGACCGGCAGATCGCGCGCCATGGCGGCGCGGCGGGCCTTCGAGACGGGACGCTTCTCGAAGCGGCCGCCGACCGGCCGCGAAACCGGTTCTTCTATGGAGAGACCGATCTCTTTGCCCTTTCCGCCGCTTATGCTTTCGGGATCGCCAAGGCGCACGCCTTCGTGGACGGGAACAAGCGGACGGCCTTCGTGACGGCGGCCGCCTTCCTGAGGCTGAACGGCCATGCATTCAGGCCGGACCCGGACGAGGGTCTCCGGATGATGGAGGGACTGGCCGCGGGCGAGATTTCCGAGGAGGAATTCCGGAACTGGTTGCAGTCCGGAGCGACCCCGCTCACCCCCACCGATAATTGAAGCTGACGCTGATCCGGTCGTCCTCGGCCTGGTTCATCGGCACCTCGTGGCGCAGCCAGCTTTCCCAGAGGAGCACGTCGCCCGGATCCGTGGGCACCGACACGAAGGTCTTGAGCTCCTCGGGCACCGTCTTCAGCCGCGGGGGCGCGGCCATCATCATCGGCAGGCGCGGATCCTCGAGCTTCAGCGCGCTCGTGCCCTCGGGCATGGCGACGTAGGTCGTGCCGGAGATCACCGAATGGGGGTGGATGTGGCTGCCGTGGCTGCCGCCCTCGGGCAGGATGTTGATCCAGATGTCCTCGAGCTCCAGCCCCTTGTCCCCGAGATCGAAGGCGAGATCCTGCGCGAAGGCCGCGACATGGGCGTCGAGGCATCTGACCAGCTCCGCGAAGACCGGAAACCGCCAGGGCAGGTCGGTCAGCGAGGCATAGGAGGTGTAGCCCGGATAGCCGTTCTCGTCGCACCAGTCCTGCCCCGCCTCGTCGTCCTCGGCGATGGAATAGCAGGAGGCACGCAGCTCCCGTTCGTCCACCGCCGGGGCGTGGTCGGAAAGGCGCGCGCGGTAGAGGCGGGTCGCGAAGAGCGAGCGGATCTGGGCCATGGCGCCGCTCTAGCCGCTGGCGCGGACACGCGAAAGCCCCTGCCGGCGGTCAAGCGAATCTCAACGCTTCGCGGTCATGGTCCCCGGCAGGGCGACACGGGGGCGCGGATGACGGGGTGGACAGGGGGTTGGCTCGCGGCGTGGCTGGGCCTCTGCGTCTGGGCGATGGCGGCGGCGGCGCAGGGTCCGTCGCTCTTCGCGGCGGCCGGCGCCGTACGGTCGGACAGCGTCGCGGCGGCGGGACCCAGCACCTTCATCGGGCAGGATGCCGCCGGGTTCTTTGCGCCCTGGCCGGACCGCGCCCCTGCCCCGCTCCGGCAGGCCGCGGCGCCCCTGTCGGGCGGGGGCGGGCCGGTGGCGCGGCTGCGCGACCTCATCGCGGCGGCGGAGGCGGGGCCGGCGGGCTATGACGCGGTGCAGCACGGCGCCCGCATCCGCCCGCCCGCGCCGCCGACGCGGCTCACGATCGGGCAGATCGACGACTGGATCAGGGCGACGCCCGGCCAGCCCCATGCGATCGGGCGTTACCAGTTCATCCCGCCCACCTTCCGGCGGCTGGTGCGGCAGCTCGGCCTGCCCCGGGACGCCCCGTTCTCGCCCGCGGTGCAGGACCGGATGGCCGATATCCTGCTGGTGGAGGCGGGGCTCGAGAGGTTCCTCGCGGGCGAGATCGGGCGCGTCGACTTCATGAACCGCCTCGCCCGGGTCTGGGCGGGCCTGCCCACCTCCTCGGGCCGCAGCCATTATCACGGCTACGCCGGGAACCGCGCGACAAAGAGCTGGGCGGAGTTTCACGGCGCGATGACGGCGATCTTCCCGGGATCGCGGGCGTGAGGGGCGATGGTCCGGGACGACCGGACAAGGGATGGCCGGGCTGAACCCCGGCCTACGAAGGTGACGGGGGATCGGGCCGCGAGCGCGCCGCGGACCGCACGGGACGTAGGCCGGGCTTGAGCCCGGCCTGCCGAGGTGACCTCGGGCATGGGGCTGGAGCGCGCCCCGGGCCGGGCGAAAGGAGGCCGGGCTTGAGCCCGGGCCCGGCCTCGCCATCGCGCCCCCAACGAAAAGCCCCCGGCGGTCTCCCGCCGGGGGCCAAATCCTGAACCGGGGTCCGAAGGCCCCCGGGCCGCTTACCAGTCCTCGCGCACCACGGTGCGGGTCTTGATCGGCAGCTTCATCGCGGCAAGGCGCAGGGCCTCGCGGGCGATGTCCTCGTTCACGCCGTCGATCTCGAACATGATCCGGCCCGGCTTGACCTTGCAGGCCCAGTAATCGACCGAGCCCTTGCCCTTGCCCATCCGGACCTCGACCGGCTTCGACGTGACCGGCAGGTCCGGGAAGATCCGGATCCACACCCGGCCCTGACGCTTCATGTGGCGCGTCATGGCCCGGCGGGCGGCCTCGATCTGACGGGCGGTGACCCGCTCGGGCTGCAGGGCCTTGAGCCCGTAGGTCCCGAAGTTGAGGTCGGAGCCACCCTTGGCCTCGCCGCTGATCCGGCCCTTGTGGGCCTTGCGGAACTTCGTACGTTTCGGTTGAAGCATCTGTCCTACTCCTTACCGGTCGCCGCGACGGCCGCCGCCGGCGCCGCGCGGGGCGGGCCCGTCCTGCAGCTCCTGCGCCTTGCGGTCGCGTGCCTGGGGATCGTGCTCCATGATCTCGCCTTTGAAGATCCAGACCTTGATCCCGATGATGCCGTAGGGGGTCACGGCCTCGGAATGCGCATAATCGATATCCGCGCGCAGCGTGTGCAGCGGAACGCGACCCTCGCGGTACCATTCGGTCCGGGCGATCTCGGCGCCGCCGAGACGGCCCGCCACGTTGACCCGGATGCCGAGGGCACCCATGCGCATGGCGTTCTGAACCGCCCGCTTCATCGCGCGCCGGAAGCTGACCCGCCGCTCGAGCTGCTGGGCGATGCTCTCGCCCACCAGGGCCGCGTCCAGTTCGGGCTTGCGCACCTCGACGATGTTCAGGTGCAGCTCGCTCGCGGTCATCTTGGCCAGCTTCTTGCGCAGCGTCTCGATGTCCGCGCCCTTCTTGCCGATGATGACGCCCGGGCGGGCGGTGTGGATCGTGACGCGGCACTTGCGGTGCGGACGCTCGATGATCACGCGGCTGATGCCCGCCTGCTTGCACTCCTTCTTGATGAACTCGCGGATCTTCAGATCCTCGAGCAGAAGGTCGCCGTACTCCTTGGTGTCGGCATACCAGCGGCTGTCCCAGGTGCGGTTGACCTGGAGGCGCATCCCGACGGGATTGACCTTGTTACCCATTAGGCTTGCTCCTCGACCTGACGCACCTTGATGGTGATTTCCGCGAACGGCTTCATGATCCGGCCGAACCGGCCACGGCCACGGGGACGTCCGCGCTTGAGCGTGAGGTTCTTGCCGACCCAGGCCTCCGCGACGATCAGTTCGTCGACGTCGAGCCCGTGGTTGTTCTCGGCGTTCGCGATCGCCGATTGCAGGCACTTCTTCACGTCGCCGGCAATGCGGCGCTTGGAGAAGGTCAGGTCCGTGAGGGCCTTGTCCACCTTCTTCCCGCGGATCATCGCGGCGACCAGGTTCAGCTTCTGCGGGCTGGTCTTCAGCATCCGCGTTTTCGCCATCGCCTCGTTCTCGGCGACGCGGCGGGGGTTCTTTTCCTTGCCCATGACGCTTATTTCCGCTTCGCTTTTTTGTCGGCCGCGTGACCGTAATAGGTCCGCGTCGGCGCGTATTCGCCGAACTTCTGGCCGATCATGTCTTCGGTGACGTTGACGGGGATGTGCTTGTGGCCGTTGTAGACGCCGAAGGTCAGGCCCACGAACTGGGGCAGGATCGTCGAGCGGCGGGACCAGATCTTGATGACGTCGTTGCGGGTCGACTCGCGGGCCTTCTCGGCCTTCTTGAGAACGTAGGCGTCGACGAACGGGCCTTTCCAGACAGAACGGGACATGGATTACCGGCCTTTCTTGCGGGCGTGCCGCGAACGGATGATGAGCTTCTGGCTCGCCTTCTTCTTGTCCCGGGTCCGCTTGCCCTTGGTCGGCACACCCCAGGGGGTGACCGGGTTCCGGCCGCCCGAGGTGCGGCCTTCGCCGCCGCCGTGCGGGTGGTCCACCGGGTTCATGACGACGCCGCGGACGGAGGGACGCTTGCCATAGTGGCGCATCCGGCCGGCCTTGCCGAAGTTCTGGTTCGAGTTGTCGGGGTTCGACACGGCGCCCACGGTCGCCATGCATTCCTGCCGCACCAGCCGCAGCTCGCCCGAGCTGAGACGGATCTGGGCATAGCCGCCGTCCCGGCCCACGAACTGGGCATAGGTGCCGGCGGCCCGGGCGATCTGGCCGCCCTTGCCCGGCTTCATCTCCACGTTGTGGACGATGGTGCCGATGGGCATGCCGGAGAAGGGCATCGCGTTGCCCGGCTTGATGTCGACCCGGGCGCCCGAGATGATCTTGTCGCCCACGGCGATCCGCTGCGGCGCGAGGATATAGGCCTGCTCGCCGTCGGTATACTGGATCAGCGCGATGAACGCGGTCCGGTTCGGATCGTACTCGATGCGGACGACGACCGCTTCGACGTCGTGCTTCGTGCGCTTGAAATCGACGATGCGGTAGAGACGCTTCGCGCCCCCGCCACGGCGACGCATGGTGATCCGTCCGGTGTTGTTCCGGCCCGCCTTCTTCGTCAGGCCCTCGGTGAGGGACTTGACGGGGCGGCCTTTCCAAAGCTCCGAACGGTCGATCAGAACCAGCCCGCGCTGGCCAGGCGTCGTCGGTTTGTACGACTTGAGTGCCATGATTACTGTCTTTCCGTTTGCTTTGCGGGACACCGCACCTGCGGGTCCGGTCGATGAAGGGCCCCGAAGGTCCCCGGTTCAAGACAGGTGCGCTGCACCCGTCCTTCGCCTGTGCGGCAAATCGAACGGCCCCGGGGATGCCGGGGCCGCGCGATGGGGCCTCGTATTAGAGGCCCGTGCTCACGTCAATGGCATTGCCCTCTTCGAGCGTCACATAGGCTTTCTTCACGTCCTTGCGGCGTCCGGGCTTGCCCCGGAACCGCTTGGTCTTGCCCTTGGTGATGGTCGTGTTCACGGCCTTCACCTTGACCCCGAAGAGCGACTCGACCGCCTCCTTGATGAGCGGCTTGGTCGCGTCGGGCGCCACCTCGAAGACGACGGCGCCCTGTTCGGAGGCCATGGTCGACTTCTCGGTGATCACGGGCTTCAGGATCACGTCGTAATGCGCAGGGGTTGCGGTCATTTCAGTCGTGCCTCCAGGGCTTCGACACCCGCCTTGGTGAGCACGAGCGTGTCACTGCGGAGGATGTCGTAGACGTTGGCGCCCATGGAGGGCAGCACGTCCACGGTTTCGATGTTGCGCGCGGCGCGGGCAAAGCCCTCGTTGACCTCCGCCCCGTCGATGACGAGCGCGCGCTTCCAGCCGAGGTTCTTCAGCTGCCTGGCGAGCACGGCGGTCTTGCCTTCGGTCGCGGCGGCCTCGATCACGACGAGCTCGCCCGCCCTGGCCTTGGCCGAGAGCGCATGCTTGAGGCCCAGCTTGCGGAACTTCTTCGTCAGCTCGTGGCCGTGGCTGCGCGGGACGGGGCCCTTGTAGACGCCGCCCTTGCGGAAGATCGGGGCATTCCGGTCACCGTGACGCGCGCCGCCGGTGCCCTTCTGCTTGTAGATCTTCTTGGTCGAGTAGCTGGTCTCGCGGCGGGTCTTCACCTTGTGGGTGCCCTGCTGCGCGTTGTTGCGCTGCCAGCGGACCACGCGGTGCAGGATGTCGGCGCGCGGCTCGAGGCCGAACAGGGCCTCGTCGAGCTCGACCGACCCGGCGCTGCCGCCGTCGAGGGTGATCACGTCGAGTTTCATTCCTCACCGTCCTTCTTTTCGGGCTCCGACTTGTCGGTGTCCGCACCTTCTTCGGCGATCTCCGCCTTTGCTTCCTCGAGCGCGGCCTCCTGGGCGGCGGCCTCCTCGGCCAGACGCGCCTCCTCGGCGGCCTTCGCCTCGGCCTCGGCCTGGGCCGCGGCCTCCTCGGCGAGGCGCCGCGCCTCGTCGGCTGCGGATTTCAGCGCCGCCGGGTAGATCACGTTCTCGGGCACGGGCTTCTTGACCGCGTCCTTGACGGTGACCCAGCCGCCTTTCGAGCCGGGCACCGCGCCCTTGACCATGATGATGCCACGGTCGGCGTCGGTGCGGATCACCTGCAGGTTCTGCGTGGTGACGCGCACGGCGCCCATGTGGCCGGCCATCTTCTTGCCCTTGAACACCTTGCCGGGGTCCTGGCACTGGCCGGTGGAGCCGTGGGAGCGGTGGCTGATCGACACGCCGTGCGACGCGCGCAGACCGCCGAAGTTGTGCCGCTTCATGGCGCCCTGAAAGCCCTTGCCGATCGACGTGCCGGACACGTCGACATACTGGCCCTCGAAATAGTGGTCCGCGGTGATCTCCTCGCCGACCTCGATCAGGTTCTCGGGGGCGACGCGGAATTCCGCAATCTTCCGCTTCGGCTCGACGCTGGCCTTGGCGAAATGGCCGCGCAGGGCCGCGGTGGTCCGCTTGGCCTTCGCGGTGCCCGCGCCAAGCTGGACGGCGGTGTATCCGTCACGGTCGGCGGTCCGCTGGGCCACGACCTGCAGCTTGTCGAGCTGCAGCACGGTGACCGGGATCTGCCGCCCGTCTTCCTGGAAGATCCGCGTCATGCCGATCTTCTTTGCGATGATTCCAGAGCGCAACATGGCTGGTGCCCCCCTCAGACCTTGATCTCGACGTCGACGCCGGCGGCGAGGTCGAGCTTCATCAGCGCGTCCACCGTCTGGGGCGTCGGATCCACGATGTCGAGAAGCCGCTTGTGGGTGCGGATCTCGAACTGGTCGCGGCTCTTCTTGTCGATGTGAGGTCCCCGCAGAACGGTGAACTTCTCGATCTTGTTGGGCAGCGGGATCGGTCCGCGGACGCTGGCGCCGGTGCGCTTGGCGGTCTGGACGATCTCGTGGGTGGAGGCGTCGAGCACCCGGAAATCGAAGGCCTTGAGCCTGATCCGGATATTCTGGCTTTGAACTGCCATGGGGGAAGCCTTTCGCGGCATCTTTCCGAAAGAGGTGGACCGGCGGAATTGCCTCGGGCCACGTATCGGTCTTCTTGCGTGACGGGCGCCCCCCGCGGAGGGCGCCCCTGACTGTCGCGGGGGGCGGGGTCGGACCCGCCCTGCCCGGTCGTTACTGCAGGATCTTCGAGACCACGCCGGCGCCGACGGTGCGGCCGCCCTCGCGGATGGCGAAGCGCAGGCCGTCCTCCATCGCGATCGGCGCGATCAGCTCCACCTCGAACTTCAGGTTGTCGCCCGGCATCACCATCTCCGTGCCCTCGGGCAGCGTCACCGTGCCGGTCACGTCCGTCGTCCGGAAATAGAACTGCGGCCGGTAGTTCGCGAAGAACGGCGTGTGGCGGCCGCCCTCCTCCTTCGTCAGGATGTAGGCCTCGGCCTCGAACTTCGTGTGCGGCTTCACCGAGCCGGGCTTGCAGAGAACCTGCCCCCGCTCGACGCCCTCACGGTCGATGCCGCGCAGAAGCGCGCCGATGTTGTCGCCCGCCTCGCCGCGATCGAGAAGCTTGCGGAACATCTCCACGCCCGTGCAGGTCGTCTTCTTCGTGTCGCGGATGCCCACGATCTCGATCTCGTCGCCCACGTTGATCACGCCGCGCTCGACCCGGCCCGTCACCACCGTGCCCCGGCCCGAGATCGAGAACACGTCCTCGATCGGCATCAGGAACGGCATGTCGATCGCCCGCTCCGGCGTCGGGATGTACTCGTCCACCGCCGCCATCAGCTTGCGGATCGCTTCCTCGCCGATCGCGGGCTCCGTCCCGTTCATCGCGTGCAGCGCCGAGCCCGGGATCACCGGGATGTCGTCGCCGGGATAGTCGTAGGAGGACAGAAGCTCCCGGATCTCCATCTCGACGAGCTCCAGGAGCTCCGCATCATCGACCTGGTCGACCTTGTTCATGAACACGACCATCGCCGGGATGCCCACCTGGCGGCCCAGCAGGATGTGCTCGCGCGTCTGCGGCATCGGGCCGTCGGCGGCGTTCACCACGAGGATCGCGCCGTCCATCTGCGCGGCACCGGTGATCATGTTCTTCACGTAGTCGGCGTGGCCGGGGCAGTCGACATGGGCGTAGTGGCGCGAGTCGGTCTCGTATTCCACATGCGCCGTCGAGATCGTGATCCCGCGGGCCTTCTCCTCCGGCGCGCCGTCGATCTGGTCGTAGGCGCGGAAGTCGCCGAAATACTTCGTGATCGCCGCCGTCAGCGTCGTCTTGCCGTGGTCCACGTGACCGATCGTGCCGATGTTCACATGCGGCTTGTTGCGGGCGAACTTTTCCTTGGCCATGGGTGGCTCCTTATGGTCGGATCGGTGGGTTCGAAACCCACCCTACGGGTTATGGGTAGGGTGGGGTTTCACCCCACCACCCGTCATGCGTATTTGGCCTGGATCTCTTCCGAGATGTTCTGCGGCACCGGCTCGTAGTGGTCGAAGAGCATGGTGAACTGGGCCCGGCCCGACGACATCGACCGCAGCGTGTTGATGTAGCCGAACATGTTGGCCAGCGGCACGAAGGCGTTGATCACGTTGGCGTTGCCGCGCGTGTCCTGCCCCTGCACCATGCCGCGCCGCGAGGTCAGGTCGCCGATGATGCCACCCGTGTATTCCTCGGGGGTCACCACCTCGACCTTCATGATCGGCTCGAGCAGCTGCGCGCCGGCCCGCTTGAGGCCCTCGCGCATGCACATCCGGGCGGCGATCTCGAAGGCGAGCACCGACGAGTCCACGTCGTGGAACTTGCCGTCCAGCAGCGCCACCTTGAAGTCGATCACCGGGAAGCCGGCGAGCGGACCGGAGTCCATGACCGACTTGATGCCCTTCTCGACGCCGGGGATGTATTCCTTGGGCACGGCCCCGCCGACGATGCGGCTCTCGAAGGAGTAGCCCTCGCCCGGCACGGTCGGCGCGATCTCCAGCTTGACCTCGGCGAACTGGCCCGAGCCGCCCGACTGCTTCTTGTGTGTGTAGGTGTGCTCGATCTTGTTGCGGATGGTCTCGCGGTAGGCCACCTGCGGCGCACCGATGTTGGCCTCGACCTTGAACTCGCGCTTCAGCCGGTCGACGAGGATGTCGAGGTGAAGTTCGCCCATGCCCTTCATGATGGTCTGGCCGCTCTCGATGTCGGTCTCGACGCGGAAGGACGGGTCCTCGGCGGCAAGCCGCTGCAGGCCCTGGGACATCTTCTCCTGGTCGGCCTTCGTCTTCGGCTCCACGGCGATCTCGATGACCGGATCGGGGAAGGTCATGGTTTCCAGCACGACCTGCTTCTGCGCATCGCAGAGCGTGTCGCCGGTGGTGGTGTCCTTCAGGCCCGCGATGGCGATGATGTCGCCCGAGCCCGCCCAGTCGATCTCCTCGCGGGAGTTCGAGTGCATCATCATCATCCGGCCGATGCGCTCTTTCTTGCCCTTGGTGGAGTTCAGGACCGAGTCGCCCTTCTTCATCATGCCCGAATAGATCCGGGTGAAGGTCAGCGAGCCCACGAAGGGGTCGTTCATGATCTTGAACGCGAGACCGGCGAACGGCTCGTCGTCGCCGGGGCGCCGCTCGATGTTGCGGGTCTCGGTCTCGTCATCGGGGCTGAAGCCCATGTAGGGCGGCACGTCGAGCGGACCGGGCAGGTAGTCGATCACCGCGTTGAGCATGGGCTGCACGCCCTTGTTCTTGAACGCGGAGCCGCAGAGAACGGGCACGAAGGACATCGACAGCGTCCCCTTGCGGATCAGCGACCGCAGCGTCGCCTCGTCGGGCTCCACGCCCTCGAGGTACTTCTCCATCGCGTCGTCGTCCATGTCGACCGCAGTCTCGATGAGCGTCGCGCGCCATTCATCGGCGAGGTCCTTCAGGTCGTCGCGGATCTCCTGCACGACCCAGGAGGCACCGAGATCCTCGCCCTTCCAGACCCATTCCTTCATGGTCACGAGGTCGATCAGGCCCTCGAGCTGATCCTCGGCCCCGATGGGCAGCTGGATCGGCGCCGGGGTCGCCCCGGTCCGGTCCTTGATCATCCGCACGCAGTTGAAGAAGTCCGCGCCGATCTTGTCCATCTTGTTGACGAAGACGATGCGCGGCACCTTGTAGCGGTCGGCCTGGCGCCAGACGGTCTCGGTCTGCGGCTCGACCCCGGCGTTGGCGTCGAGCACGGCGACGGCACCGTCCAGCACGGCGAGCGAGCGCTCCACCTCGATGGTGAAGTCGACGTGGCCGGGCGTGTCGATGATGTTGAAGCGGAACCGGGCCTCCTCGGGCGTGTCGCCGTAGATGCCGGTCGGGTTCTTGCCGTCCTCGGTGCGGAACCAGAAGGTGGTCGTCGCCGCCGAGGTGATCGTGATGCCCCGCTCCTGCTCCTGCTCCATCCAGTCCATGGTTGCGGCGCCTTCGTGCACCTCACCCATCTTGTGGGACTTGCCGGTGTAATACAGGATCCGCTCGGTCGTCGTGGTCTTGCCGGCGTCGATATGCGCCATGATCCCGAAATTCCGGTAGCGCGTGAGGGGGTAGTCGCGTTGCATCGTGATCGCTCCAGAGGCGAGGAATGGGGGCTGGCCGGTTACCAGCGGTAGTGGCTGAACGCCTTGTTGGCATCGGCCATCTTGTGGGTGTCTTCGCGCTTCTTCACGGCGGTGCCGCGGCCCTGCACGGCGTCGATCAGTTCACCGGCAAGCCGCTCTTCCATGGTGTTCTCGTTCCGCTTCTTGGCGGCGTCGATCATCCAGCGGATCGCCAGCGCCTCGCGGCGCTCGGGGCGGACCTCGACGGGCACCTGGTAGGTGGCGCCGCCGACCCGGCGGGAGCGGACCTCGACCGACGGCTTGATGTTGTCGAGCGCCTCGTGGAACACCTCGACGGGCGCCTTCTTCAGGCGGCCCTCGACGCGCTCGAACGCGTTGTAGACGATCTTCTCGGCGACGGATTTCTTGCCGTCCACCATCAGGTTGTTCATGAACTTGGTCAGAACCTTGTCGCCGTACTTGGCGTCGGGAAGGATCTCGCGCTTTTCGGCGGCGTGACGACGGGACATCTTGGGTCTCTCCTTACTTCGGCCGCTTCGCGCCGTATTTCGACCGGCGCTGCTTGCGGTCCTTCACGCCCTGGGTATCCAGAACGCCGCGCAGGATGTGGTAGCGGACGCCGGGAAGGTCCTTCACCCGGCCGCCACGGATCAGGACCACCGAGTGCTCCTGAAGGTTGTGGCTCTCACCGGGGATGTAGCTGATCACCTCGAAGCCGTTGGTCAGACGGACCTTGGCCACCTTCCGCATGGCCGAGTTCGGCTTCTTCGGCGTGGTGGTGTAGACCCGGGTGCAGACGCCGCGCTTCTGCGGGCACTGCTCCAGGTGCATCGACTTGGACCGTTTGACTTTGGGCTGCCGCGGCTTGCGGATCAGCTGCTGGATCGTTGGCATAGGGCTCGCTTCCCGTTTCCTGTCTTCATGCGCGGGCCCCGGGGCGCCGCCGTTCATCTTCTTCCTGTCGCGCCGCACGCGTCCGCAAAGCGCAAAGAACCGCAGGCGGTCCCTCCGGGGACCGGTGCGGTGGGTCTTCAGAGGATCGGGGCGCCGTAGCGGGCCCGGATCATGACCACGAAACCTTGATTTACCGCCGCGGCACGCAGGGCGCCCCGGCAGGGTGCGCGCGTCTTAGGGGGAATCGGGGGGGTTGTCAACAAGCGCCCCTGGCGCCGCCTCAGCCCGCGGACCGCCACGCCGCCAGCGCCGCCTCGAAGCCCGGCAGATCGAGCCCGAAGGTGCCCGCGGCAAGGCCGCGCAGTTCCTCCTCGCCCGCCTGCCACCGGTCAACCCGGTCCCAGCGCCGCGCGAGGTCGCTGGCGTTGTCCTCGTGCGCCCCCCGCACATACATCGGCGGAAACGGCATGAGAAGCTCCGGCATCGTCTTCCACAGCCGGGTGTGGTTGGCGTCGAGCAGGCTGGCCTCGTCATCGGGCGTCCGGTAGGTCACCAGACCCGGCGTCCAGTGCTGGGCGATCACCGGGGCAAGGTCGATCCCGGCAGGCGTCGCCCGCAGCAGGATCCCGCGGGAGAAGTCCACCGCAACCCTGGGCCGCATGGCGTAGAGCTGCCGCACATGCCGGAACACCATCCGTGCCCGCGCCACGAAGATGTCCGCCACCGCGTCGTCATCGTCGAGCCGGAACTCCGCGACCGCATGGGCCCCGGGCTCGCGATGGGCGCGCATGGCGTCCCGGCAGACCTCCCGGTGCACGCCGCCCTCGGGCAGGAACAGCGGCACGATCTGCGGCACATCCGCCACCAGCGCCTCCAGCCGCGCGCGCCATTCGGCAGGCAGGCCCTCGCCCGCCAGCAGGATCAGCCGGAAATCGGGGTCGGTCTGACGGCGCAGGCAGGGCAGCGCCACATGCTCGAACCACAGGAACCGCAGCGCCAGACGCCGCGGCGCATAGAGCCGCGCCCTCAGCGCCTCCAGCGTTTCCCCGCCGTCGTCGAACGCCCCCGGCGCCGACGGGTAGGAAAACCGGCACAGCCCCAGGACCTGTAGTCTCTCCATCGCTCTCCCCCGTCCGCCCGGGCGAGGCTAGGCGGGCGCGTCGCCCGCGGCAAGCGGCGGTCAGAGCGCGGCAAGCGCCTGCCGGAACGCGGGCAGATCGACGGCGAACCGGCTCTTCAGGATGCGCCGCACCGCGGGCTGGCCCATCTTCAGCGTGATCCCCTCGCGGCGGTTCACGAGGCTGTCGTTGGTCCCGTGCGCGCCGCGCAGGAACATCATCACCTCGGGACGCGACACGCAGGGCATCCGCCACCAGACCCGGTGATGGGGATAGTCCATGAGCGCGGTCGGCTCGGACGGCGGGTAGATCAGGCACAGCCCCGCCGCCCAGGCCCGCGCCACCAGGGGATGCAGCGCGAGGCCCTCCGGACCCGCCTCGACCACGAGGCCGCGCTGGTAGTCGAGCAGCGCCGAGCCGTGCTCCTCCGCGAGCCCCCGGACATGGGCCGCGAAATCCCGGCGCGCGCGCTCCACGAAATCCACCGCCACCGCGTCGTCGTCGTCGAGCCGGAACTCCGCGACCCAGTCCGCATCCTGGTCCCGCGCCTCCATCAGCACCTCCCGGCAGACGGCGCGGTGATTCATCGGCGGTCGGAACACCGGCACGATCTGCCGCACCTCGCCCACCGCCTCGAGAAGCCGCCCGCGCCAGGGCTCGGGCAGGTCCTCGCCCAGCAGCAGGAGCAGCGTGAAATCCGGATCGGTCTGGGCGCGGATCGCGGGCAGCAGGATGTGCCGGAACCACATCAGCCGCAGGTCGAGCCGTTCGGGCGCGAAAAGCGCGGCCTTCCGCGCCGCGAGGTCGGCATGGGACGTCTGGAAGTCCGCGAGCGCGGGATAGGAAAAGCGGCAGAGACCGAGAAGCTGGAGCATGACGCCACGCTAGGGAAACCGCGCGGCCCGGGAAACCGGTTTCGCGCGCCGGTCCGGTCTCAGGGCCGGATCGCGAAACCCTCGCAGCCGGTGGCCTCGCAGGGGACCGCCGCCACGCGGTCCACCTTGGCGGCGGCGGGCCCCTCCCTCAGCGCCCCGACGAAGGCGTCCACGTCGGTCTCCGACCCCTCGGCATGGGCGAGCACGCTCATGTCCGCGTGGTTGCGCACCCATCCCGCGACGCCGAGGCGGCGCGCGGTCTGCACGGTCCAGGCGCGGAAGCCCACGCCCTGCACCCGGCCGGTGACGCGAATGTCCATGGCTTTCATCTCTTCCACCTCCCCTCGCTCAACTCTGCGCCGCCCCGCGCCGTTCCGTCCAGCCGGTTCGGGCAAGCGCCTCTTTCCGGCTTCATCTGGCCGGAAATACTCCGGGGGGCCGGCGGGGCCCCGCCCCGCCGGATCGGGGGGCCGCGCCCCCCGGCCGGGCCGGCACGGCCCGGCGCATAAGGAAAGGCCCCGCCGAAGCGGGGCCTTGCCGTTGGATCACCGGTCCGGGAGGATCACTCGCGGCTGTCGGTCGTGTCCGCAATGACGGTGTCGAACTCGTCGCCGCCGATCACGTCCTCGGCCTCCGGAGCCGCCAGCGCCGCGGCGGCCTCGGCCTCGGCACGCCGGGCCTCGATCACCACGTTGTCGCGCCGCGAGGCCTCGAGCCGCACGCGGCTCGTGGCGCCGCCGGTGCCGGCGGGGATCAGCCGGCCCACGATGACGTTCTCCTTGAGACCCACGAGCTTGTCCCGCTTGCCCTGCACCGAGGCCTCGGTGAGCACCCGCGTCGTCTCCTGGAACGAGGCGGCGGAGATGAACGACCGGGTCTGCAGGCTCGCCTTGGTGATCCCCAGAAGGATCGGCTCGCCCGTCGCCGGCCGCCCGCCCTTGGCGATGGCCTTCTCGTTGTTCTCGTCGAACTCGACCTTGTCCACCGTCTCGCCCTTCAGGAGCACGGTGTCGCCCGAGTCCTGGATCTCCCACTTCTGGAGCATCTGCCGGACGATGACCTCGATGTGCTTGTCGTTGATCTTCACGCCCTGGAGCCGGTAGACCTCCTGCACCTCGTCGACCATGTAGTTCGCCAGCGCCTCGACACCCATGATCGCGAGGATGTCGTGGGGCGCGGGGTTGCCGTCCATGATGTAGTCGCCCTTCTGGACGTAGTCCCCCTCCTGGACGGGGATGTGCTTGCCCTTCGGGACCATGTACTCGACCCGATCGAGGGTCTCGTCCGCGGGTTCGATCGCGATCCGGCGCTTGTTCTTGTAGTCCTTGCCGAACCGGACGTAGCCGTCGATCTCCGCGATGATGGCATGGTCCTTGGGACGGCGCGCCTCGAAGAGTTCGGCCACCCGCGGCAGACCGCCGGTGATGTCCTTCGTCTTGGCACCCTCCCGCGGGATCCGCGCCACGACGTCGCCGGGCTCGACCCGCTGGCCGTCCTCGACCGACAGGATCGCGTCCACCGACATCGGGTAGGTCACGGGATTGCCCGCCTCGTTGCGCACCGGCTCGCCGTCGTCGTCGAGGATCAGCACCTCGGGCTTGAGCTCGTTGCCCTTGGGCGCCGACCGCCAGTCCGACACGATCCGCTGGGTCATGCCGGTGGCGTCGTCGGTCTCCTCGCGGACGGCGACGCCGGTGACGAGGTCCACGTAGCGCGCCGTGCCCGACCGCTCCGCGATGATCGGCAGGGTATAGGGGTCCCATTCGAACATCTTGGTGCCGCGGCTGATCTCCTGCCCGTCGCGGACATGCAGCTTGGTGCCGTAGCCGACCTTGTGGGTGGCCCGCTCCGCGCCGCTGTCGGGATCCATGATCGCGAGGACCATGTTCCGCCCCACGACGATCTGCTCGCCCGCCGCGTTGTCGAGAAGCTGCGCGCCCCGGAACTCGACGCGGCCGTCCTGCGCCGCCTCGAGGAAGGACTGCTGACCGCCCTGGGCCACGCCGCCGATGTGGAAGGTCCGCATCGTCAGCTGCGTGCCCGGCTCGCCGATGGACTGCGCCGCGATGATGCCCACGGCCTCGCCCTGGTTCACCATGGTGCCGCGGGCAAGGTCGCGCCCGTAGCACATGGCGCAGACGCCGTCGTCGGCCTCGCAGGTCAGCGGCGAGCGGATGCGCACCGTCTGCAGCTTGGCGGCCTCGATGGCATCGGCCTTGCGCTCGTCGATCAGCTCGCCGAGCCGCACCAGAACCTCGTCGGTGCCGGGGATGATGACATCCTCGGCCGCGACCCGGCCCAGCACGCGCTCGCCGATGGAGGCCACGACCTCACCGTCCGAGATTGCGGGCTCCGCGGTGATCGAGCGGTCGGTGCCGCAGTCGTGCTGACGCACGATGCAGTCCTGCGCCACGTCCACCAGACGGCGGGTCAGGTAGCCCGAGTTCGCCGTCTTCAGAGCGGTGTCCGACAGACCCTTCCGCGCGCCGTGGGTGGAGTTGAAGTACTCCAGCACGGTCAGGCCTTCCTTGAAGTTCGAGATGATCGGCGTCTCGATGATCTCTCCGGAGGGCTTGGCCATCAGGCCGCGCATGCCCCCGAGCTGCTTCATCTGCGTGACCGAGCCCCGGGCGCCGGAATGGGCCATCATGTAGACCGAGTTCGGTTCCTGCTCGGCGCCGTTCCCGTCCACATGCTTGGCGGAGATCGTGGCCATCATGGCCTCGGTCACCTTGTCGTTGCACTTCGACCAGGCGTCCACGACCTTGTTGTACTTCTCGCCCTGGGTGATCAGGCCGTCCATGTACTGCTGCTCGAAATCCTTGACCTGCTCGCGGGTCTCCTCGACGAGCTGCCACTTGGTCTCGGGCACCACCATGTCGGCCTTGCCGAAGGAGATGCCCGCGCGGAACGCCTCCTTGAAGCCGAGCGACATGATCTGGTCGCAGAAGATCACCGATTCCTTCTGGCCGCAGTAGCGGTAGACGGTGTCGATGACGCGCTGCACGTCCTTCTTCCGGAGAAGCTGGTTCACCAGGTCGAAGGGCGCCTTGGCGTTGAGCGGCAGGAGCGCGCCAAGCCGCACCCGGCCCGGCGTGGTCTCGAACCGGCGGGTGACCTCCTGGCCCTCCTCGTCGATCTGCTTGATCCGGCACTGGATGCGGGCGTGCAGATGCACCTCGCCCGCGGTCAGGGCGTGCTCGACCTCCTCGACGGAGGAGAAGATCGCGCCTTCGCCCTTCATGCCGTCACGCATGATCGTGACGTAGTAGAGGCCGAGGATCATGTCCTGGGACGGCACGATGATCGGCGCGCCGTTGGCGGGCGACAGCACGTTGTTCGTGGACATCATCAGGACCCGCGCCTCGAGCTGCGCCTCGAGCGAGAGCGGAACGTGCACGGCCATCTGGTCGCCGTCGAAGTCGGCGTTGAAGGCGGAGCAGACCAGCGGATGGAGCTGGATCGCCTTGCCCTCGATCAGCACCGGCTCGAAGGCCTGGATGCCGAGGCGGTGCAGCGTCGGCGCGCGGTTCAGCAGGACGGGGTGTTCGCGGATCACCTCGTCGAGGATGTCCCAGACCTCGGGACGCTCCTTCTCGACCAGCTTCTTGGCCTGCTTGACGGTGGACGACAGGCCCTTGGCCTCCAGCCGCGAATAGATGAACGGCTTGAAGAGCTCAAGCGCCATCTTCTTGGGCAGGCCGCACTGGTGCAGCTTGAGCTCGGGCCCGGTCACGATCACCGACCGGCCGGAGAAGTCGACCCGCTTGCCGAGAAGGTTCTGGCGGAAGCGGCCCTGCTTGCCCTTGAGCATGTCGCTGAGCGACTTCAGCGGCCGCTTGTTGGCGCCGGTGATGACCCGGCCGCGACGGCCGTTGTCGAAGAGCGCGTCGACCGATTCCTGCAGCATCCGCTTCTCGTTGCGCACGATGATGTCGGGCGCCCTGAGCTCGATCAGCCGCTTGAGGCGGTTGTTGCGGTTGATGACCCGGCGATAGAGGTCGTTGAGGTCCGAGGTGGCGAACCGGCCGCCATCGAGCGGCACCAGCGGGCGCAGCTCCGGCGGAATGACCGGGATCACCGTCATGATCATCCACTCGGGCCGGTTGCCCGACTCGAGGAAGTTCTCGACGATCTTCAGCCGCTTGATGATCTTCTTCGGCTTCAGCTCGCCGGTGGCCTCCTTGAGGTCCTCGCGCAGCTGTTCCGCCGTCGCCTCGAGGTCGATGAGCGACAGCATCTCGCGGATCGCCTCGGCGCCGATGTTGGCGGTGAAGGCGTCCATGCCGTAGGCGTCCTGCGCGTCGAGGAATTCCTCCTCGGTCATCAGCTGGCCGTACTGCAGGTCCGTCAGGCCCGGCTCGATGACGACGTAGTTCTCGAAATAGAGGATCCGCTCCAGATCGCGCAGCGTCATGTCGAGCATGAGGCCGATACGGCTGGGGAGCGACTTCAGGAACCAGATGTGGGCGACGGGGGCGGCAAGCTCGATATGGCCCATGCGCTCGCGCCGGACCTTCTGCAGCGTCACCTCGACGCCGCATTTCTCGCAGACGACGCCGCGATACTTCATGCGCTTGTACTTGCCGCAGAGGCACTCGTAGTCCTTGATCGGGCCGAAGATGCGCGCGCAGAAGAGACCGTCACGCTCGGGCTTGAACGTGCGGTAGTTGATCGTCTCGGGCTTCTTGATCTCGCCGAAGGACCACGAGAGGATCCGCTCGGGCGAGGCGAGGGAGACCTTGATCTCGTCGAAGGTCTTGGCGGGCGTGAGCGGGTTGAACGGGTTGTTCGTAAGTTCCTGGTTCATGCGTCCAGTCCTTTAATTCGGGTCGCGCTTGGCGGCTTCGAGCTTGGCGACGCGGCGGGAAAGCGCGTCGAGGGAGGTCATGGCTTCTTCGCCGGCGCGGGCCAGCACGGAGAGGCTGTCAACTTTCGCGGATAGCCTGTCGACCTTGGCCATCAACCGGTCGTGGCTCGCATCCTGTTCATCGAGCCGCACGACGATCGCCTGCAGTTGCGAATCCTGCCGGTCCAGGCGGGTCAGGATCGTGCCTGGCGTCTCGTCGATGCGTGTCATCGCATCGTCGAAAGACCTGTCGATCCGGTCGAAACGGGCGCGGATTTCGTCATCCATTCAGGGGTTCTCCGACAAGAGACAGCCCGGCAGGGGCCCGGTCAGGCCCCCGCCGAAAACTCGGGACATCACTCGGCGTCCTCTTCCTCCGCATCCAGGAGTTCCATGTTGAGGCCGAGGCCCCGGACCTCCTTGACGAGCACGTTGAACGATTCCGGCACACCGGCCTCGAAATTGTCCTCGCCCTTGACGATCGACTCGTAGACCTTCGTGCGGCCCGCCACGTCGTCGGACTTCACCGTCAGCATCTCCTGCAGGGTGTAGGCCGCGCCGTATGCCTCCAGCGCCCAGACCTCCATCTCGCCGAAGCGCTGGCCGCCGAACTGCGCCTTGCCGCCCAGCGGCTGCTGGGTGACGAGGCTGTAGGGCCCGGTCGAGCGCGCGTGGATCTTGTCGTCCACGAGGTGGTGCAGCTTCAGCAGATACTTGATGCCCACCGTCACGGGGCGCGCGAACTGCTCGCCCGTGCGCCCGTCAAAGAGGATCGACTGGCCACTTTCGTCGAAGCCCGCCCGGCGCAGCGCGTCGTCCACGTCGGCCTCCTTGGCGCCGTCGAAGACCGGCGTCGCGATCGGCACGCCGCGGGTCACGTTGCCCGCCGCCTCGACGAGGTGATCCTCGTCCATGCCCTCGATGCCCTCTTCATAGACGTCGTCGCCATAGGCCAGGCGCATCGCCTCGCGGACCGGCGTCAGATCGCCCGAGCGCCGGTATTCCTGCAGCGCCTCGTCGATCTGGATGCCCAGACCGCGCGCGGCCCAGCCCATGTGCGTCTCGAGGATCTGGCCCACGTTCATCCGGCTGGGCACGCCCAGCGGGTTGAGAACGAAGTCCACCGGCGTGCCGTCCCCGAGGAACGGCATGTCCTCCTCGGGCACCACCTTGGAGATCACGCCCTTGTTGCCGTGACGGCCGGCCATCTTGTCGCCCGGCTGCAGCTTGCGCTTCACCGCCACGAAGACCTTGACCATCTTCATCACGCCCGGAGGCAGGTCGTCGCCGCGGCGGACCTTCTCCACCTTGTCCTCGAACCGCGCGTCGAGCTGGCGCTTCTGCGCCTCGTACTGCTCGTTGAGCGCCTCGACGATCTGCGCGTCGGCCTCTTCCTTCAGGGCGAGCTGCCACCACTGGCCGCGGGGCATGCTGCTCAGCATTTCGTCGTCGATGACCGCCCCGGCCTTGATGCCGCGCGGGCCCTTGGCGACGGTCTTGCCCTCGATGACGTTGCGCAGGCGCGCGTAGATGTTGCGGTCGAGGATGGCGAGCTCGTCGTCGCGGTCGCGGCTCAGACGCTCCACCTCCTCGCGCTCGATCTGGAGCGCCCGCTCGTCCTTCTCGACGCCGTGCCGGTTGAACACCCGCACCTCGACGATCGTGCCGTAATCCCCTGGCGGAAGCCGCAGCGACGTGTCGCGCACGTCCGAGGCCTTCTCCCCGAAGATGGCGCGGAGAAGCTTCTCCTCCGGCGTCATCGGGCTCTCGCCCTTCGGGGTGATCTTGCCCACGAGGATGTCGCCCGGCCCCACTTCGGCGCCGATGTAGACGATGCCCGCCTCGTCAAGGTTGCGCAGCGCCTCCTCGCCGACGTTGGGAATGTCGCGGGTGATCTCCTCGGGGCCGAGCTTGGTGTCGCGCGCCGCGACCTCGAACTCCTCGATGTGGATCGAGGTGAAGACGTCGTCCTTCACGATCCGCTCGGAGATGAGGATGGAGTCCTCGTAGTTGTAGCCGTTCCACGGCATGAAGGCGACGACCACGTTCTTGCCCAGAGCCAGCTCGCCGATGTCGGTCGACGGACCGTCGCCGATCACCTCGCCCTTCACCACGGTCTGTCCCACCTTCACCAGCGGACGCTGGTTGATGCAGGTGTTCTGGTTCGAGCGCTGGAACTTGCGCATCCGGTAGATGTCGACGCCCGGATCGCCGGGATCCATGTCCTCGGTGGCCCGGATGACGATCCGCGCCGCGTCGACCTGGTCCACCACGCCCGCACGCCGCGCCACGATGGCCGCGCCGGAATCGAGCGCCACCTTGCCCTCGATCCCGGTGCCCACATAGGGCGCCTCGGCCCGCAGGAGCGGCACAGCCTGACGCTGCATGTTCGAGCCCATGAGAGCGCGGTTCGCGTCGTCGTTCTCGAGGAAGGGGATCAGCGAGGCCGCCACGGACACCAGCTGCTTCGGCGAGACGTCGATCAGGTCCACGTTCTCCACCGGCGCCAGCGTGTATTCACCGGACTGGCGGGTGTTGACCATCTCGTTGACGAACTTGCCGCCCTCGTCGAGCGACGCGTTGGCCTGGGCCACCGTGTGCCGCATCTCCTCGGTGGCGGACATGTAGTGCACCTCGTCGGTGACCTGCCCGTCCTTCACCACCCGGTAGGGGGTCTCGATGAAGCCGTACTTGTTCACCCGCGCGAAGGTGGCGAGCGAGTTGATCAGGCCGATGTTCGGACCTTCCGGCGTCTCGATCGGGCACATCCGGCCGTAATGCGTCGGGTGCACGTCGCGCACCTCGAAGCCCGCCCGTTCCCGCGTCAGGCCGCCCGGCCCGAGCGCCGAGAGGCAGCGCTTGTGCGTCACCTCGGACAGCGGGTTGGTCTGGTCCATGAACTGCGACAGCTGGGACGACCCGAAGAACTCGCGCACCGCGGCCGCGGCGGGCTTCGCGTTGATCAGGTCCTGCGGCATCACCGTGTCGATCTCGACCGAGGACATCCGCTCCTTGATCGCGCGCTCCATGCGCAGGAGGCCGACGCGATACTGGTTCTCCATCAGCTCGCCCACCGACCGCACCCGGCGGTTGCCGAGGTGGTCGATGTCGTCGATCTCGCCGCGGCCGTCGCGCAGCTCGACCAGCGCCTTGATACAGCCCACGATATCCTCGCGGCGCAGCGTGCGCTGGGTGTCGTCGGCATCGAGCGCCAGACGCATGTTCATCTTCACCCGGCCCACGGCCGACAGGTCATAGCGCTCGCTGTCGAAGAACAGGGAATCGAACAGCGTGGAGGCCGCCTCCACCGTCGGCGGTTCGCCCGGACGCATGACGCGGTAGATGTCCATGAGCGCGGTCTCGCGGTTCATGTTCTTGTCCGCGGCCATGGTGTTCCGCATGTACGGACCCACCGAGACGTTGTCGATGTCGAGCACCGGGATCGTGGTGACGCCCGCGTCGAGCAGGTCCTTCACCGTGCCGCCGATGATCTCGCCGTCACGGTCGCGCTCGATCGTCAGCTCGTCGCCGGCCTCGACGTAGATCGCGCCGGTTTCCTCGTTGATGATGTCGCGCGCGGCGAACTTGCCGGCGATATGGGTGTGCGGCACCAGAAGGTGCGTCACGTTGCCCTCGTCGAGGAGCTTCTTGACCTGGCGCGGCGTGACCTTGTCGCCGGCCTTGCAGATCACCTCGCCCGTGTCGGCATCCACCAGATCGAAGGTCGGTCGGGTGCCGCGCACGCGCTCGGGGAAGAACTTCGTCTTCCAGCCCTTGTTCTTCTCGAAGACGTAGTCGACCGTGTTGTAATACGCGGTCATGATCGCTTCCTGGTCGAGGCCCAGGGCGTAGAGCAGCGTCGTCACCGGCAGCTTGCGCCGGCGGTCGATGCGCGCGTAGACGAGGTCCTTGGCGTCGAACTCGAAGTCGAGCCAGGAGCCCCGGTAGGGAATGATCCGGCAGGCGAACAGCAGCTTGCCCGACGAGTGGGTCTTGCCCTTGTCATGGTCGAAGAACACGCCGGGCGAGCGATGCATCTGGCTGACGATGACCCGCTCGGTGCCGTTGACGATGAAGGTGCCGTTCGGCGTCATCAGGGGCATGTCGCCCATGAAGACGTCCTGCTCCTTGATGTCCTTGACCGATTTCGCCCCGGTATCCTCGTCCACGTCGAACACGATCAGCCGCAGCGTCACCTTCAGCGGCGCGGCGTAGGTCATGTCGCGCTGCATGCACTCGTCGACATCGTACTTCGGCTTCTCGAGGTCGTAGCGCACGAACTCGAGCACGGCGGTCTCGTTGAAGTCCTTGATCGGAAACACGGACTGGAACACGCCCATGATCCCCTCGCCGTCGGCGGGCTTGGGGCCGTCGCCGGAGGCGAGGAACAGCTCGTAGGAGGATTTCTGGACCTCGATGAGGTTCGGCATCTCCAGCACTTCGCGGATCTTGCCGTAGTATTTGCGCAAACGTTTCTGGCCGAGGAAGGTCTGAGCCATGTGGTGCGTCACCTTTGCTATCTCTCTGAGGCTCTCACGCCGCCGGGGCCACGGCGCGGCCTCTCCCGAGAAGGGATGACACGGGGATCCATTCCTGGCGGCCGTCCCACCGGCCGCCTCTCGATCCTGGTGCCTGCCCGAGAGGCGGCATCCGCGGATGCCGTCTCTGAGACAGGGTTGACGGGGACCGGCACCAAGGCCGGACCCCGCCATTTGTGCATCTTTCCGCGCGGTTCAAGCCCGACGCGGCGTCGCGGGCCGGACACCACACCCCGCAGTGTGGGTTTTCAACCCACCTTCCACAGGGTGGGTTTCCAACCCACCTTGCCCTTAGGCCAGCTCCACCTCGGCGCCGGCAGCCTCGAGCTTGCCCTTGATCTCCTCGGCTTCGGCCTTCGCGATGCCTTCCTTGATCTTGCCGCCCGCCTCTACGAGGTCCTTGGCCTCCTTGAGGCCGAGACCGGTGATCGCGCGCACTTCCTTGATCACGTTGATCTTCTGCGCGCCGGCGTTCTTTAGGACGACGTCGAACTCGGTCTTTTCCTCTTCCGCGGCGGCGGCTTCGCCACCGGCGGCGGGACCGGCCATCATCACCGCGCCGCCGGCGGCGGGCTCGATGCCGTATTCGTCCTTGAGGATCGTCTTCAGTTCCTGGGCCTCGAGCAGCGTGAGGTTCACGATCTCTTCGGCGAGTTTCTTCAGGTCAGCCATGTCATGCGTTCCGTTTGACTAGATGTGTTCGGGCGCGTGGGTCTTGATCCACACGTCGGTCCGGGATGCCTATGCCGCCTCGGCCTTCTCCTCGAGGGTCGAGAGGATGCCAGCGATGTTGCTGGCGGGCGCGCCAATCGCGCCGGCGATGTTCGAAGCGGGAGCCCCGATGCAGCCCACGACGGAAGCGATGAGCTCCTCGCGGGACGGCATTTCGGAAACCGCCTTCACACCATCGGCGTCGAGCGCCGTCTCTCCCATCGCGCCGCCCAGGATTTCCAGCTTCTGGTTGTCCTTGGCGTATTTCACGATGACCTTGGCCGCGGCCACGGGGTCCTCGCTGTAGGAGAGCACGGTCATGCCCGTGAGCAGCGAACCGATGCTTTCGCAGGGCTTGCCGTCCAGGGCGATCTTGGCGAGCCTGTTCTTGGCGACACGCACGGACCCGCCCGCTTCGCGCATGCGCGCGCGCAGGTCCTGCATTTCGGCAACCGTGAGACCTTCGTAGCGGCACACCACCACGACGCCAGAGCTTTCGAAGATCTGGCCGAGTTCTTCGACCACCTTTTCTTTCTGGGCTCTATCCACAGTTCACTCCAAGTTTGGAGGGGATACCTCCGGCTCAGTTCAGCCGGACCCCCATGAAAGAGCCCGGCCATCGGGTCCTTACGGGTCCGTCCAAGAACGCCCCGGCGGTGCCATGCGGCTCACCGGAAGAAACTTGGGTCTTTCCCGTCTCGGGCAGGACTTAGCGCCATGAGGGCAGCCCACCGTCTCGGACGAATCGTAGCGGTCCGAGTCACCTGCGCACCGATACGGAGGGCTCCCCTAGCGCGCTTGCTGATCGGGCGCAACCCGTGCCCGCGAACTTTCACTTGACAACGGGCCTTCCCGCATTTCCGGCTCCCGGGCTCATTCGAATGCGCGAAGCCCCGCCGCCGCCCGTGCCGCGAGGCGTTCCGCATTCTGCCGCGTCCAATCCCGGTAGGCGTGTTCCGCCTCTTCCTGATCCCCCGCAGACCAGTCGAGCAGCGGCGGAGGATCGCCCGGAACGTCGAACTCCAGCTCGTCGAAACCGGCAAGCGATCGGGCCACGAAGCTCCGCCGACATGCGCCGTCGGGCCAGAACGATGCCGGCGGGCCATTGAACGGGGCTCCGCTGCCGCGTTCGAGCGCAAAGCGCCACCTCCGACGAAGATCGGCAGGATCGACGACCGAGGCGCGCTTCGCATCGCGGAGCCACGCCTGCGCCCGGATCGCCACCGACGGACGCACGATGATCTCGGAGTCGTCCGCGACCGGCAGGCCCAGAAGCTTGCGGAACGTCGCGACCAGTCCGCACGACGTCGCCGCCTCGTAACCGATGAGCGTCAGCGGAGCGACAGACCGGAACATCTGGACCTGCCCGACATAATCGTACCGATAGGGCCTGGTGGCGAGGTGCTCCGTGAAATCCGGAGCGTCCGGCGTGGTCACCATGGTCTCGGCGTAGTAGGCCTCGGCCAGCCGGTCGGGACGGCGGAGGCACAGCACGAAGCGCGGCGAGAAGCCGGGGAACAGCGCGATCACTTGCTCCATCAAGTCCCGGCGGGCCTTGGCAAAGCCTGGAGACGCCCAGTGCACCTCGCCGGCCGCAGCCCGGTAGGCCACTTCCGCACTGAGAAGGACCGCCCGCATCCCCGATGCCTCCGCCGCCACCCGGCGGGCGAAGCCATGGGCCTCGGGCGACCGCGGATCGCGGCTCAGGCGCAGCAGGATGGCGTTGTGGTTGTGAGAGGCGCCCGCGCCGGGTTCCGGGTACAGAACCCCATCCCTCGGCAGGTCGTCACGGCAGCCCGCGAAGTGCTTCTGGATCGCCGTGGTCCCGGTCTTGTGGGAGCCGACATGCAGAAACAGGTCGGGGCGCCTCACGGGCGCCCCGACAGTCTTCTGATCGTCCCGAACCGCATGGACCAGTCGAACGCCTCAGGCGTTGCCCGTCGCGCTCGTCACGTCGATCGACACGCCCGGCCCCATGGAGGAGCTCAGCGAGACCTTGCGCAGGTAGGTGCCCTTGGCGCCCGCGGGCTTCGCCTTCTGCACCGCGTCCACGAAGGCGAGGATGTTCTGCTCCAGCTTCCCGGCATCGAACGAGGCCTTGCCGATCCCGGCATGGACGATCCCGGCCTTCTCGACCTTGAACTGGACCTCGCCGCCCTTGGCGGCCTCGACGGCGCCCTTCACGTCCATCGTCACCGTGCCGACCTTCGGGTTCGGCATCAGGTTCCGCGGGCCGAGCACCTTCCCGAGACGGCCCACGACGGGCATCATGTCGGGCGTGGCGATGCAGCGGTCGAACTCGATGGTGCCGCCGAGGATGGTCTCCATCAGGTCCTCGGCGCCCACGATGTCGGCGCCGGCGGCCTTGGCCTCGTCGGCCTTGTCACCGCGGGCGAAGACCGCCACGCGGACGTCCTTGCCGGTGCCGCCGGGCAGGCTGACCTTGCCGCGGACCATCTGGTCGGCGTGGCGCGGATCGACGCCGAGGTTCAGCGCGATCTCGACGGTCTCGTCGAACTTCGCGCTGGCGTTCTCCTTCACCAGCTTGACCGCCTCGGCGACGGAGAGGTTCTCGCGGCCGCCGAAGGCCTCGCGTGCGGCGCGGGTGCGTTTTCCGATCTTTGCCATCCTACTTCACCTCGATGCCCATGGAGCGGGCGGAGCCCAGGATGATCTGCATCGCCGATTCGACGTCGTTGGCGTTCAGATCCTTCATCTTCGCCTCGGCGATCTCGCGCACCTGCGCGACCGTGACAGTGCCCGCGGTGCTCTTGCCGGGCTGCTTCGACCCCGACTGCAGCTTGGCGGCCTTCTTGAGATAGTGGGACGCCGGCGGCGTCTTGATCTCCATGGTGAAGGACTTGTCCTGGTAGTAGGTGATCACGGTCGGGCACGGGGCGCCCGGCTCCATCTCGGCGGTCTTCGCGTTGAACGCCTTGCAGAATTCCATGATGTTGATGCCGCGCTGACCGAGCGCGGGGCCCACCGGCGGAGAGGGGTTCGCCTGCCCCGCCTTGACCTGCAGCTTCAGCTGCCCGATGACTTTCTTGGCCATGTGGCCGCTCCTTTCTCAACTCCCGCCGCAGGCGCGCCCGCGCGGGATCGGTTGATGTGGTCCGGTCCGGATCACGCGTGACCCTCGCCTCCCACATGGGCGCCGCCCGAAGGCGACAGGGGGGGCCGTTACAGCGCCTCTTCGCCCGATGCAAGCCGCGGCGCGGTGACATCCGCTGCGCCCGTCTCTAGTCTTGCCGCGGGAGGGCGCCGATGATCACCGATATCGAGGACTATTTCACCAGGGGCTGCGGCCGCTGCGCCCGCTTCGACACGCCCGACTGCGCCACGCGCCTGTGGTCGGAGAGCCTTGCGAGCCTGCGCGCGCTCTGCCGGGAGGCGGGGCTGACCGAGGCCGTCAAGTGGGGCCACCCCTGCTACGAACACGGCGGGCGCAACATCGCGATCCTCGGCGCCCACCGCGGCGATGTCCGGCTGAGCTTCTTCAACGCCGCGCTGATGACGGATCCGGAGGGCGCGCTGGAGCGGCAGGGCCCGAACACCCGGCATCCCGACATGCTCCGGTTCCGCCATGTCTCCGACGTGATCGGACGGGCCGACATGATCCGCGCCTACCTCGCAGAGGCGAAGGACTATGCCGAGCGCGGCGTGAAACCGCCGAAGGATCCCGCCGCCCCCGACCTGCCCGAGGAACTGACGGAGGCGCTCGACACCGACCCGGAACTCGCCGAGGCCTTCCACGCCCTTACTCCCGGCCGTCAGCGCAGCTACGCCATCGCCCTTTCCGGGGCGAAGAAGCCGGAGACCCGCATCGCCCGCATCGCGAAGTTCCGCCCCCGCATCCTCGCCGGCAAGGGCGCCACCGAGCGCTGAGCGCCCGCCGTGCCTTCGAAGGGGTCCGATCCCGCCGGGATTGTGCCATCATGGAAGGGTCTAGGTGGCTCCACGCCGCAACTGCCGATGGAGCCTTTCCCGATGACGATTCAGGACATCCCCCGCCAGGACAGCCGCGCCGACCGGGCCGGACGAAGGGTCCGCCGACTCGGCCTCGTGCTCGGCGGCGGCACCGCGCTCGCCGTCCTCGTGCTGAACGGGGTCGGGGCCGCGGAGTGCCTGTCGGTCGGCGGAACGATCCAGGCGGGCGGCGTCACCGTCACCTGCATCAACGACTACAGCAGCATGAACCGGGTCCCGGCCCTCATCCCCATCGCCGGATGACGTGACCCGGGCGCACGGCCTCCGCAGGCCGGAGATAAGCCGCGCACACCCCGAAGCCGGGGTGCCGCCTGCACCCTACTGCTTCGTCACCTGGGTGAATTCCAGTTCCACCGGCGTGGCGCGGCCGAAGATCGACACCGACACCTTCAGGCGCTGGTTGTCCTCGTCGACTTCCTCGACGGTTCCGTCGAAATCCTCGAACGGTCCGTCGTTCACCTTCACCTTCTCGCCGATCTCGTAATGGATCAGCGTGCGCGGGGTTTCCTCGCCCTCGGCAACGCGGCCGAGGATCGCCTGGACTTCGGCGTCGCGCATCGGCATCGGGCGCCCCTGGGGGCCAAGAAAGCCGGTGACACGGTTGATCGAGTTGATCAGGTGATAGCCCTCGTCGGACATCTCCATGTGCACCAGCACATAGCCCGGCATGAAGCGCCGCTCGGTCGAGACCTTCTTGCCGCGGCGGACCTCGATGACCTCTTCGGTCGGGACCAGCACCTCGTCGATCTGGTCCTCCAGGCCCTGTTCGGCCACCGATGTCCGGATCTGCTCGGCGATCTTCTTCTCGAAGTTCGAGAGAACGCTTACCGAATACCACCGCTTCGCCATGTTTCCTCGACCTTTCCGGGCGTATCCTACCTGGACCCCTCAGACAAAAAACTGGCGCGCAGCTCGATTCGCAGCGCGCCATGTCGGGGGAGTTTGAAGCGTCTAGCGTCCTGCCCCGCCGGTTGCAAGAGGCTCAGGCGCCGCCGTGCCGGTCGGGAGGGCCCATCGGGCGCGACGGCTGCGGCGGGTCCTGCCACCGGTTGGAGGCCATCGGATCATGGGCGCCCGCCTCGGACCACGTCGGCCGGTCCGCGGTGGGCGGCTGCAGGTCCAGCGCCGGACCCCTGAGGAGAAACCGGACCGCGAGGGCGAGCCCGAGGACCAGTGCCGCAGCGGCGGGATGGACGAGAACGATCAGCACGACCGTCAGGAGCGCCAGCCCCGACCCGCGCGGCAGCTTGCTGGAGAAAAGTCCCGAAACCATGATCCTGCCTCGTGTTCGCCACAAGGAAGGAAACGACCGGAACCGGGCCACACGGCGGCCGGCCCACGACAGGGGCGCGGCCACTTCGGGACGATAATGCGGCAGACCCGCCTAGAAGAAGCTCAGGATGCCCTGCAGACCGCTGCGGATGCCCAGATCGACGAAAAAGAAGAAGATCGCCGCGACCGACGCCAGCAGGAACACCATGATCGTGGTCATGGTCACCTCGCGCCGCGTGGGCCACACGACCTTGGAGACCTCGGCACGGACCTGGCTGATGAACTGGGCGGGGTTGGTGCGGGCCATGGACGCTCTCTCTACGCGGCGATGGGCGGCAGATACGGGGCGCGGGCGCGCGATTCAACCCCCTTGCGCGGGGGCGAGCCTCGCCGGTTCGAGGCAGCGCACCTGCGGCATCGCCCGAAGCCTGCGCCATTGCGCGGCATAGAACTCCGCGCCGAGCGCCGTCAGCTCGTCGTCGAAAGGCCGGAACGGCGGGTTGTCGGGGCCTGTCGGATAGAGGCGCCGCGCCTCGCCCGCGGCTTTCGCGCGGGCCCTGCCGCGCGGCGCGGCGAGGGCATGGGCGGCTCCCCGCGCCGAGAGACCCCGATGCAGCGCGGCGTGGTCGAACCAGTCCTCCCGCGCGATCTCCGCCCCCGCCAGCGCATTCGCCGCGGCGACCGCCACCGCGGGATAGTCCTCCTTGCGCCAGACAGTGACGCCCGCCACGCGCGGCGCCGCCAGCAGGCACTCCACCAGCCCGCACCAGTCCACCCCCTCGAGCGGAATGCGCCCGGCGAAGGTCTCGAAACTCTCGCCGTAGCCGCCATAGAGAGATTGCGACCAGGCCGAGGCCAGAAAGCCCGCCGGTTCCCGGATCGTCAGGAACAGCATCAGCGGCAGCGGCGCCACCGCCTCCGACAGCGCCGCGACCCGCGCGCCCGCCTGGGGATAGAGCCGCGCCTCGGGCCGCCCGGCGGTGCCGGACATCTGGCCGAGGATGTTCTCCTCGCTGAGCACCAGCCGCCCGTGCCCCCGTGCCGTGCGCGCCAGCATTTCCGGCGACCAGTCCTTGCGCCGCCCGCCCCGGACGAAGGAGAGGCCCAGGCGGTCCTTCAGCTTCTCCCCCGCCCGCCGCAGCTCCGGCGGCGTGTAGAGCGCCGCGCCCGCCGCGACGAAGGCCTCGCCGCCCCGGCGCAGGCCCTTCTGGAAATGGGTGGAGGCTGTCTTGTGCGCCCCGAGATGCACCGCCACGCACCCGGGCCATCCCTCGGGCCGGGCGGAGGTCTCGTCGATGCGGGAGGCGGAGGGCCTGGCAGGGGCAGAGGGACTCGAACCCCCGACCCTCGGTTTTGGAGACCGATGCTCTACCAACTGAGCTATACCCCTTCAGGCCCCGTGATCCCTATGCACAGCCGGTCGGGCGGTCAAGCGGATAGCGCCGGAAACCCGGCGCGTCCCGCCCTCGCCGCCCGGTCAGAGATCGCCGAACAGGATGAGGTTGTCGGCCAGCTGCGCGAATGTGAGCCCGTCCACATTCAGACCGGTGAAGCGGATGACGTCCGACCCGAAGTCGAGCCCGACGACGGGCGCGACCCCGACCCCGCTCTGGGACACGAACCCGAACTGCTCCACGACCTCCTCGAGCGTGAGCCCGCCGCCCCAGAGGGCCGGATCGAGCGCGAGGCGGTCCACCCCCAGCTCGAAATCGGTGATCTCGTCCCGCCCGTAGAACTTGCGGAAGACGAAGTCGTCGGCCCCGCGTCCGCCGGTCAGGGTATCGTCACCGCCGCCGCCATCGAGCCGGTCCCGGCCGCCGCCTCCGAACAGGATGTCGTCGCCGCCGCCGCCGAACAGCTCGTCGCTGCCGATGTCGCCGAACAGGACGTCACTGCCTGCGCCGCCCAGAAGCCGGTCGTCGTTGCCGCCGCCGGACAGGGTGTCGTTGCCGCCGCCGCCCACGAGAATGTCCTTGCCGCCGCCGCCCATCAGGCTGTCGTCGCCGCCGTTGCCGTTGAGGAAGTCGTTCCCCTGCTGGCCGTTCAGCGTGTCGTCCCCCGCCTGGCCGGCCAGGTTGTCGTCGTTGCCCCCGCCCTCGAGCGTGTCGTCCCCGGCGCCGCCCCGGATGAAATCCCGACCGCCCCCGCCGGACAGGTAGTCGTCGCCGCCCCCGCCGAGCATGATGTCGTTGCCGGCCTCTCCCCAGAGGCTGTCATCGCCGCCGAAGCCGCGGATGAAGTCGTTGCCCTGGCCGAAGCGGGCGACATCGGCGAAGCCGGACAGGTAGACATCGTCCGCGCCCTTGAAGATGCGGGCCCAGACGGCGAAATCGTCGACCTGGCTCGTGGTCCGGATCGCCGCCTCGATCTGTGCCGCCGGCACGCTGATCCCGGAGATGTAGAGCTGTTCGGTATCCGTGGTGAAGCTCTGGATCAGCACCCCGGTCACGGTGCCGCTGGTCGGGTTCAGGGTCAGGTTCGGACCGCCGAAAGCCATGAAGCCCGCGCTGCCCGGGGTCTCGACGACGATGACGTCGGTGTAACGGTCGCCCCGGTAGGTATTGTTGACGTTGTCCAGAAGCTCCGCATCGTCGTCCAGCAGATCGCTGAACCTGAGGGCGGGAATGTTGAAGCTCTGGCGGGCGATCACTCGGGCCATGGTCGGTCTTTCCTTCTTGCGTCCGCGCAGCGCCGTCATGCCGCCCGGGAGGTTTCATCCGGACGGGCGGCCTTCCGGCCATGACCCGGCACGCGGCGAGGTCACGGCCCGCTCCATGACCGCCGACGAGATCGCCGGGGCCCTGCCACCCTCCGGGCAAAAGCCTTGCTTGACGCAGCGGGAAGATCAAGGCGTTTCCGCTGCGGCAGGACGGTCGGCGGGTCAGCCTTCCGCAGCCGCCCGCAACGCGGCGAGGTCGCCGCCGCAGATCGCGGCTTCCGCGGCGAGGATCTGCTCCGGCGGCCAGTCCCACCAGGCGATCTCGAGCAGCGCCGCGATGGTCGCCCCGTCGAACCGGCGTCGCACCACCCGCCCCGGATTGCCCGCGACGACGGAATAGGGCGGCAGGCGGCCGCCCGCGACGGCGCCCGCGCCGACGATGCAGCCCGACCCGATCCGCGCGCCGGGCAGGATCTTCGCGTCGCGCCCGATCCAGACATCATGGCCGATCTCCGTCCCCGGTCCCGGTGCGGGCATCGACGCCCGGTCCGCGCCGAAGCCCGTGAAGATGAAGAACGGGTAAGAGGAGAACCCGTCGCGCCGGTGATTCGCGCCTTCGAGGAATTCCACCCCCTGCGCGATCTGGCAGAACCGGCCGATCGTCAGGCCCTCGGCCTGCATCGGGTGCAGATAGGGCGCGAGCGCCATGGCCCAGTCCTCTGGCGGCACGTCGGCCGAGGCATAGCTGTAGGCGCCGACCTCCCAGCGCGGATGGTCGATGGCGGCGGCCAGGAAGACGGTCCCGGGATGGGCCGTGGCGTCGGGCAGGATCAGCGGATTGCGCGTACCGGACGCGGGCAGCGGAGCAGGCATGGCAGACCTCGCAGGCAGGAGTGGCTTGGAAGAGCGGCTCAGGCTGCGGTCTTGTCCATCGGTCCCTCCATCGGTCGGGCTGGCAAGCCCCGTGCCGCGGCCGGACATCCGCCCGGCCTGCCGTCGCAGGTATACGCCGGTCGGACGCGCCGCGAAACCCTGCGCCGCAACGCCGGGCTCCGGCGGCCCGGCCGCCGGCCCCTACCGCCGCACCCGCAACACCCGCAGCCGCCACATCGCCACGAGCAGCACCAGGAACAGCAGGCCGCAGCCTCCGGTGAACACCCAGAAGGCCGGCTCCCAGCCCTCGCCGGGCATCCCCGCCACGTTGATCCCCATGAGCCCCGTGAGGAAGCTCAGCGGCAGGAACACCGCCGAGACGACCGACAGGATGTAGAGATTGCGGTTGAGCCGCGCATCCGACAGGCCCTGCAACTCGTCCCGGATCACCAGCAGCCGGTCGCGCACGCTTTCCAGCGTCTCCACGAGCCGCCGCATGGCATCCTCCGATTCCGTCAGCTCCAGCAGGTCCTCGCGGGACAGCAGGTCGCTCTCGCGCGGCAGGGTCAGCCGCCCCACCACGTCGCGCTGGGGCACGAGAAAGCGGCGGTAATCCACCAGCGCCGAGCGGATGTCCGTGATGTCCGCGCGCAGGTTCTCGCTGTCGCCCCGGATCAGCCGCTCCTCGAGCGCATCGGTGCGGTCGTCGAGCTCCTCCACCGCCTGCTCGATCCGGTCGGTCAGCCATTCCACCAGCAACGCCACGAATGCACCCGGCCGCGTCGGCCCGTGTCCCGCGCGGTAGAGGTCGGCCATCCGCTCGACCGTCCGCAGCGGACGGCGCGACAGGGTCACGATCTGGCGCGCGTCCACCCAGATCCGCAGCGAGACCATGTCCTCGGGTTCCGCGCCGGGATTTAGGTTCACGCCCCGCAGGTTCAGGAGCAGACCCCCGCCCACATGCATCGCCCGGGGCCGGGTCTCGCCCGCGGTCAGGGCCTCCCGCACCGGTTCCGGCAGATGTCCGAGCCGCGCCTCGATCCAGTCCTCGGCGCGGTGATGATCCGCCTGCAGATGCGCCCAGGCGCACCCCTCCGCCTCGAGCGCGGCCACCACCGCGTCCGCCTCGTGAAGCCAGGCCCCGTCCGAAAGGCGCACGGCGAAATGGATCGGATCGGCATTCATGCCGCCCAGCCTAGCCGCAGGGACCGGGAGCGAAAGCCCCCGGAACGTGAAAGGGCGCCCCCCGCGGAGGGCGCCCCTGACTGTTGCGGGGGGGGGGGTCGGACCCGCCCTGCCCGGTCGTTACTGCAGGATCTTCGAGACCACGCCGGCGCCGACGGTGCGGCCGCCCTCGCGGATGGCGAAGCGCAGGCCGTCCTCCATCGCGATCGGCGCGATCAGCTCCACCTCGAACTTCAGGTTGTCGCCCGGCATCACCATCTCCGTGCCCTCGGGCAGCGTCACCGTGCCGGTCACGTCCGTCGTCCGGAAATAGAACTGCGGCCGGTAGTTCGCGAAGAACGGCGTGTGGCGGCCGCCCTCCTCCTTCGTCAGGATGTAGGCCTCGGCCTCGAACTTCGTGTGCGGCTTCACCGAGCCGGGCTTGCAGAGAACCTGCCCCCGCTCGACGCCCTCACGGTCGATGCCGCGCAGAAGCGCGCCGATGTTGTCGCCCGCCTCGCCGCGATCGAGAAGCTTGCGGAACATCTCCACGCCCGTGCAGGTCGTCTTCTTCGTGTCGCGGATGCCCACGATCTCGATCTCGTCGCCCACGTTGATCACGCCGCGCTCGACCCGGCCCGTCACCACCGTGCCCCGGCCCGAGATCGAGAACACGTCCTCGATCGGCATCAGGAACGGCATGTCGATCGCCCGCTCCGGCGTCGGGATGTACTCGTCCACCGCCGCCATCAGCTTGCGGATCGCTTCCTCGCCGATCGCGGGCTCCGTCCCGTTCATCGCGTGCAGCGCCGAGCCCGGGATCACCGGGATGTCGTCGCCGGGATAGTCGTAGGAGGACAGAAGCTCCCGGATCTCCATCTCGACGAGCTCCAGGAGCTCCGCATCATCGACCTGGTCGACCTTGTTCATGAACACGACCATCGCCGGGATGCCCACCTGGCGGCCCAGCAGGATGTGCTCGCGCGTCTGCGGCATCGGGCCGTCGGCGGCGTTCACCACGAGGATCGCGCCGTCCATCTGCGCGGCACCGGTGATCATGTTCTTCACGTAGTCGGCGTGGCCGGGGCAGTCGACATGGGCGTAGTGGCGCGAGTCGGTCTCGTATTCCACATGCGCCGTCGAGATCGTGATCCCGCGGGCCTTCTCCTCCGGCGCGCCGTCGATCTGGTCGTAGGCGCGGAAGTCGCCGAAATACTTCGTGATCGCCGCCGTCAGCGTCGTCTTGCCGTGGTCCACGTGACCGATCGTGCCGATGTTCACATGCGGCTTGTTGCGGGCGAACTTTTCCTTGGCCATGGGTGGCTCCTTATGGTCGGGTCGGTGGGGTGAAACCCCACCCTACGGATTATGGGTAGGGTGAGGTTTTGCCCCACCACCCGTCATGCAACGCGCGCCCCTGTATTGCCGCGCCAAGGGAAAATCAAGCGCCCGAGGCAAGGCCGTCACTCCGCGCAGATGCCCTGCAACGCCGCCCACTCCTCGTCGGTCAGCAGCGGCTCGAAGGCGGCATCGTCGGGCATCGCCGCGCGCGCCGCGGCGATGCGGTCGCCAATGGCGGGATGCGACAGGAAATGCTGCTCGAAATCCGAAGGTTCCCCCTCCTCCGCCGCCAGCCTCTCGAAGAGCGTGGCGATGGCGTCGGGCGGCAGGTCCGCCCTCAGCAGCAGGTCGTGGGCATAGGCATCCGCCGCCGCCTCCGCCTCGCGGGTGTAATCGGCGGCGATCAGCTGGTTCGTCAGCAAGAGCACCAGCGCCCCCCCGGCGAAATCCCCGAAGAGCAGCCCCAGCACCCCCAGCGAGCCCGCAGAGCGCAGCGCGATCCGCGTGGGGTCGCGCGCCGCCACATGCCCCATCTCGTGGGCAAAGACCGCGGCGACCTCCTCGGGCCGCGCGGCCTCCCGGATCAGCCCGTCGAAGAAGACGACATAGCCCCCCGGCAGGGCGAAGGCGTTGACCATGTCGTCGTCCAGCACCTCCAACGTCAGCGGCACCGGCAGATCGGCGACCGCCGTCAGCCGCGCCCCGATCCGGTCGAGCGCCGCCCGCCCTTCGGGCGCGTCGCAGAGCGCGAGCGGCATGCCCATCTCGTCGGCCAGCGCCGTGCGGATCTGCCCGAAGGTCGCCTCGCCCAGCGCGCGCTCGCCCTCCGGCGGCAGGAACCCGGCGAGCCGGTCCGCCAGCGCCGGCACGAGGAGGAACACGATCAGAAGGACCGAGACCACCGCCGCCACCGCCGCCGCCGAGATCCGCCCCAGCCCCGTGGCGCGCGGCACGCGCGCCAGGGCGGTGGCCCGCGTCGCGATCACCCGCGCGTCCTCCGCCCGGCTGACGATCACCCGCGCCACCGGATCGTCGGCGGAGCGCAGCACCATCTGGTCCCCGCCCGCGAGGTCCGGCAACGCCCGCAGCCGGTCGTAGGCCCAGCGCACGCCCGTGGCCCCGATCACCAGCGCGCGGCCCTCGTCGTCGAGCCGCAGCTCCACCGGCCGGAGCGCCGCGCTCTCCCCGTCGAGCCAGACCGCCGTGGCACGGAACACCGATGGCGCCGCGCCCACGTTGATCCGCGTCCGCGCGCTCACATCGCCCCCCCGATATCGAGCGCCTCGGCGAAACCCTCGGCCTGCAGCGCCGCATCCCTGTCGCGCTGACGCATCGTCCCGAGCGACTCCGCCCCGGTCACCGTCAGCGTCTCGGCGTAATGCCGCCAGACCGGCATGATCAGGAAGACATGACGCAGAACCGACCAGATCAGCGCGACGGCGATGTAAAGCGCGAGCCCCCCGGCCGCGAGCACCGCGGTCGGCAGCTCCCCCGCCTCCTCGAGGCTCATCTCCACCGCCACCAGCGCCATCCCCAGCGCGGCCAGCGGCAGGATCAGCGCAACCAGTGCCGCGATCCCGCCGAAGAGGTAGATGCGCAGCACGCGCCGCGGGTCCGCGCGGGAGACGAGGCCCAGCGGCCCGGCGGTCTTCGCCTCCGTCATCAGCCGCTTGCTCTCCACCGAGTAATGGACGAGCCCGTAGAGGAACCAGGGCACCGTCCCGAGGAGCATCCAGATCATCCCGGGCTCCCCGGTCGCCACCAGCCCCACCGCGAGCGACAGGTACCCGCCCCCCGCCGCATGGACGAAGGCGGGCCAGAGCATCCGCCACTCGCCGCCCTGATGCAGCGCGGTGTCGCCGAAGCGGGTGCGGTCGGTCACGAACTTCTCGAGGCCGAAGGTCATCCGCGGCCAGAGCACACCAAGGGTCAGGATCGTCGCCGCCCAATGCCCCAGCGCGCGGGCGGCATAGCCCCAGGCCCCCGGCTCCAGCCCGAACCGCAGGCCGCGCCAGCGGGTCCGGGCGAGCCTGTAGCGCCGCGCGCGGTAGGTGGCGTAGAACCAGATCGGGATCACGCCGACCAGCGAGAGCAGGAGCGCCGGCGCCGAGCCTTCGAGGAGCGACAGCGACAGGAACATCAGCGCGAGGTTCACCACGCCGATGTAGAAGGCGAGGACCACGACCGCCGTCAGGAACCCCAGCAGCTTCTCCAGGGGCTCGCCGACGTATTCCATCGGCAGGCCGCCCGGTCTGACCGAGGACCAGTACCAGCGCCGGAGCCGGGTCTTCATCCAGAACCGGTAGACGCCGAGGGTCAGCACCGTCAGCGCGCCCGTCCTCAGGGCGAGGCGGAAGAGCGGTGCGCGCGTGGCCACGCAGGCCACGTCGAGCGTGTCGGCATCGGGCGGGGCGACATGCTGCACGGGGTCCGGCGTCGGGGGAGGCGGCGGCGCGCTGTCGCGCGTCGCTCCGCCGGGCCAGGTGGAGGAGCGGGCCTCGGGCGCCGCCCCCTGTCCGTCTGCCCCGGCACCGCCCGCCGAAGCCCCCGCCTCCGCGCCGGTCTCCCCGGGGTCTGCCGGTCCGGGCCTGCCGTCGGCCCCGCCGCCACCCCCGGGCCAGGGAGAGGCGGGCGGCTTGCCGTCGGGCTCCGGACCACCCTCCCGCATCGCGCCGTCAGCCGAAGGCGGGCATCGGCCCGGCGGCCTCAGCCATCGAACCGGTTCTCGCGGGGAAAGCCGCGCGGCGCCATGCGGCCCGACCCCGCCCGCGCCCCGCGCCATTCGTCGAGCTCGGGCGGGGCCACGGTGCGGGTCCGCCCCGCCGGGTCCTGCCACGAGAGCCCTGCGGCATAGCGGAAGGTGGTTGCGTCGCTGAGGCCGCCGTCCTTGTACTTCTGCAGGCGCACGCCCTTGCCCTTGCCCATCTCCGGCAGTTCCGCCACCGGAAAGACCAGCAGCTTGCGGTTCTCGCCCACCACGGCGACATGATCGCCCTCGAGCGCGCGGCACACCTTCGCCACCGCCGGCGCCCTGACGTTCAGCACCTGCTTGCCCGCCCTTGTCTGCGCCAGCATCTCCTCCTCTGCCACGACGAAGCCGTCGCCCGCGCTCGACGCGATGAGCCGCTTGCCCCCCGGCCGATGCGCGAAGAGCGCCACGATCTCCACCTCGTTGGGCATGTCGATCATCAGCCGCACCGGCTCGCCCATCCCGCGCCCGCCGGGAAGCTGGCTCGCCTGCAGCGTGTAGACCCGCCCGTTCGAGCCCAGAAGCAGCAGCCGGTCCGTCGTCTCCGCGTGAAAGCGGTGCCTCGGCCCGTCGCCGTCCTTGTAGCGCAGCTCCCTCTGGGCGGGCAGATGACCGGTCATGGCGCGGATCCAGCCCATCTGGCTGCAGACGATGGTCACCGGCTCGCGGTCGATCATCGCGTCGAGCGGCACCTCCGCCACCTCCTCGGCCTCGGCGAAACCGGTGCGCCGCTGACCGCCCTCGACCTTCGCGCCGAACTTCGCGCGGACCTCGCGCAGCTCCCCGGCGATCCGGCCCCACTGCAGACCCTCGTCCTCCAGAAGGTCGACCAGCTCCGCGCGCTCCTTCATCAGCGCGTCCCTCTCCGCCACGAGCTCCAGCTCCTCGAGCCGCCTGAGGCTGCGCAGGCGCATGTTGAGGATCGCATCGGCCTGCACGTCCGACAGCCCGTTCTCGCGCCCGTCGAACCGCTGCGGCACGCCCTGCGGCGCCTCCTCCGCGATCTCCCCGGGCGCCACCGCCTCGGCATCGGTGACCAGCGCCAGCGCCGCCACGTCGACCCCCTCGAGCGGCGAGGCGTAATCCCCCTCGTCCGTCGCGCGTGCGATCCCGGCCTGGTGCGCCCTCGACCAGTCCTCGTACATCAGCGCCTGTTTCGGCGCGTCGTCGTAGCGGATGATGTCGATCACCCGGTCGAGGTTCAGGAAGGCGGTGATCAGCCCGTCCACCACCTCCAGCCGGTGGTCGATCTTCCGCAGCCGGTGTCGCGCGCGCCGCTGCAGCACGTCCCGCCGGTGGTCGAGAAACGCCCGCAGCACCTCCTTCAGCGAGCAGACCTTGGGCGTGACCCCGTCGATCAGCACGTTGAGATTGAGCGCGAAGCGCACCTCGAGATCCGAGTTGCGATAGAGCATCCCCATCAGCATCTCGGGGTCCACGTTGCGCGACCGCGGCTCCAGCACGATCCGCACGTCGTCCGCGCTCTCGTCCCGCACGTCCGCCAGCAGAGGCACCTTCTTCAGCTGGATCACCTCGGCGAGCTTCTCGATCAGCTTCGACTTCTGCACCTGGTAGGGGATCTCGGTCACGACGATCTGCCACGTCCCCTTGCCGAGGTCCTCCTGCTCCCACCGGCAGCGCAGGCGAAAGCCCCCCCGCCCGGTGCGATAGGCCTCGGCGATGCTCTCCTTCGGCTCCACGATCACGCCGCCCGTGGGGAAATCGGGGCCCGGCACATAGGTCAGCAGCGTCTCGTCCCGCGCGTCGGGCGCCTTGATCAGATGCAGGCAGGCGCCGACCAGCTCGTCGATGTTGTGCGGCGGGATGTTGGTGGCCATCCCCACCGCGATCCCGCTCGAGCCGTTCGCCAGCAGGTTCGGCACCGCGGCGGGCAGCACCACGGGCTCGCGCAGCGTGCCGTCGTAATTGTCCCGGAAATCGACGGCATCCTCGTCGAGCCCGTCGAGCAGCGCCTCGGCGAGCGCCGTCAGCCGCGCCTCGGTGTAGCGCGAGGCCGCCGGGTTGTCCCCGTCGATGTTGCCGAAATTGCCCTGCCCGTCCACGAGCGGATAGCGCACGGCGAAATCCTGCGCGAGCCGCGCCATGGCGTCGTAGATCGCGGCATCCCCGTGGGGGTGGTAATTGCCCATCACGTCGCCCGCGATCTTGGCGGACTTGCGGAAGCCCCCGCCGGGCGACAGCCTGAGCTCCCGCATCGCATAGAGAATCCGCCGATGGACGGGCTTCAGCCCGTCCCGCGCATCGGGCAGCGCGCGGTGCATGATCGTCGAGAGCGCATAGGTCAGATAGCGCTCGCCGATCGCGCGGCGCAGCGGCTCGGCGATGTCGCGGGGGGTGTCGTCCGGATCGGGAATATCCGCCATGCCCCCCGCCTTACACAAGCGGGCCGGGCCGGTCTAGCGGTCCCGGGGCGCCGCGGCACAAGGTCTGGCCCCCCTGCGGAGCCCGAGGAACAACCGCCCGAAAAAGTCGCTTTGGCCCTCAAGAATCGCCGGATCATCTGTTAACGTCAGGGCAGAAATACCGTATCCGGCAGCGATCCTGGGGGGACCGAACCGTGAAACGCTTCATACTGCTGACCTTCGCCCTTCTGGCGTGGACCTTCTGGGAGATGTCCGGAGGCGCCGATTTCGTGCCCGAGACCCGGCCCGGCGCCGACCGGATCGCGGCGACGGTCCCCGCGCCCGACCCCCTGCCCGCCGCGGAGGCGACGGAGCCGGCACCCGCCGTCACCCGCGCGGCGAGCCTGCCGCTGATCTCGCCCCGGCCCGCCTCCCCTGCCGGACCGTCCGGGCCCGCCGGGCCGCAGCCCGCCGGCGTGACCCAGGCCCGGTTCCTGACGCCCCCGGACGGCTCCGCGCCCGGCGATGACGGCGCCGTCCGCTGGACCTCCGCCGCCGACGCGCTCGCAGAGGCCGTGGCGATCGAGACCGCCGTCCGCGCCGCCCAGGCCGCGCCCGCGCCCGCGCCCGAGGGCGTCGTCTCCGTCAACGGCAGCCTCGTGAATGTCCGCACCGGACCCGGGACCGATTTCGAGGTGCTCGCGACCCTGCCCCGCGGCACCGAGGTCGACCTCGTGGAACTCCGCGGCGGCTGGGCGATGATCCGGCTCTCGAGCGGCGAGGAGGGCTGGATGGCGGAGTATCTCCTCGACGGTCTCTGACCGCTCCGGCCACGCCAAGGCTGGACGCCGCCGCGGCCCCTTGCCATGAGGGGCCATGACCCGGACGATCCTGATCACCGGCTGCTCTAGCGGCATCGGCCGCGACGCCGCGCTGAAACTCTCGCGCCTTGGCTGGGGCGTCGTTGCCTCCGCCCGCTCCGCCGCCGACGTGGACCGCCTGCGCGGCGACGGACTGAAGACCGTGCGCCTCGACTACGCCGACGAGGCCAGCATCGCCGAGGGGTTCGAGGAGGCGCTCGGGATCACCGGCGGCCGTCTCGACGCGCTCTTCAACAACGGCGCCCATGCCCTCCCCGGCCCGCTAGAGGACATCCCCTCCGCGGGTCTGCGCGCGCAGCTCGAGGCCAACGTGATCGGCTGGCACGACCTCACGCGCCGCGCCATCCCGGTCATGCGCGCCCAGGGATACGGGCGCATCGTGCAGAATTCCTCGGTTCTGGGCCTCGTCGGCGTGAAATGGCGCGGAGCCTACGTGGCGACGAAATTCGCCATCGAAGGCTACAGCGACGTGCTGCGGCAGGAACTGGCCGGCAGCGGCATCCACGTCATCCTGATCGAGCCCGGGCCCATCGCCACCAAGATGCGCGAGAACGCGATCCGGCAGTTCGAACGCTGGGTCGACTGGGAAAGCTCCGCCCGCGCCGAGGAGTACCGCGCAGGCCTGCTCGAGAAGCTCTACAAGGGCTCCGCCGGCAAGACACAGCACCCCCCCGCCGCCGTGACCCGCGTCCTCGTCCGCGCGCTCGAGGCCCGCCGCCCCGCCGCGCGCTATCCCGTGACGCCGAACACCACCGCGGCCATGGCCCTCCGTCGCCTGCTGCCCGCGCGGCTTCTCGACCGCCTCCTGTCGCGCGCCTGACGCCCGCCTCTCCGGGCGCGCCGCCTTCCGTCCGCGCCCGCCTCCCCGATGCGCAGGCCGGAGGACGGGCGCGCCCCGCCTCCGCCTTTTCTGGCCGGAAATATCCCGGGGGGTGCGGGGAAAGCCCCCGGCTTTCCCCGCAGCAGGGGGGCAGCGCCCCCCTGCCCGTCCCGGCCGCAGGCGGGGACGGGCGCAGGCAGCGCGCCGCAGGCGCTCCACGGGATCGGCCTCCGCCTTGGCACCGCCGCCCCGCCTGCTATGTCGGGCGGGACATGACCGAAGGACCCGCCCATGGCCAGTGATCCGCTCTTTCTCGTCGCCGCCGCCGCCGTGCTCGGCGTGGCGGTGATCCTGCTCATGGGCATCGGCAATTTCGGCAAGGGCGGCGATCCGAAGACCGCCAACAAGCTGATGCGCTGGCGCATCATCGGGCAGGCCGTCGCGGTCGCCCTCATTCTTCTGTTCGTACTCGTCCGCCGGGGAGGCTGAGCCATGGTCGTACTGTCGAGGATCTACACGAGGACCGGCGATGCCGGCGACACCGCGCTCGGCAACGGCGCCCGGGTGGCCAAGCACAGCCTGCGCGTCACCGCCTACGGCACGGTGGACGAGCTCAACGCCACCCTCGGCATGGCCCGCCTCCACGCGACGGGCGAGATCGACGGCCAGCTCTCGGCGATCCAGAACGACCTCTTCGACCTCGGCGCCGATCTCTGCCGCCCCGACATGGACAGGGACGCCGAGGCCGACTACCCGCCGCTGCGCATGGCCGAAAGCCAGACCGCCCGCCTCGAGCGCGAGATCGACGCCATGAACGCCCGCCTCGAACCCCTGCGCAGCTTCGTCCTGCCCGGCGGCTCCGCCCTCGCCAGCCACCTGCATCTCTGCCGCACCGTCTGCCGCCGCGCGGAGCGCAAGACGGTGGAACTCGCCGCGATGGAGCAGGTGAACCCCGCCGCCGTCACCTATCTCAACCGCCTCTCGGACTGGTTCTTCGTCGCCTCCCGCATCGCCAACGACGACGGCCGCGCCGACGTGCTCTGGATCCCCGGCGCCAACCGCTGATCCCGGCGACCACCGCCGGATGAGAGCGCTAACGTGACGATTTTGCCCTGTCCCGCCCCGCGCCTCCGCGCTACCACACCCCGCAAGACAGCAATTCCATGGAGCAAAGCGCGATGAAGGTCCTCGTACCGGTCAAGCGCGTGATCGACTACAACGTGAAGGTCCGGGTCAAGGCCGACGGGTCCGGTGTCGATCTCGCCAACGTCAAGATGTCGATGAACCCCTTCGACGAGATCGCCGTCGAGGAGGCGATCCGCATGAAGGAAGCGGGCACCGCCACCGAGGTCGTGGCCGTCTCCATCGGCGTGAAACAGGCCCAGGAGACCCTGCGCACCGCGCTGGCCATGGGTGCCGACCGCGCGATCCTCGTCACGGCCGCCGAGGACGTGCACCAGGACATCGAACCCCTCGCCGTGGCCAAGATCCTCGCCGCCGTCGCCCGCGAGGAGGAGCCGGGCCTCGTCCTCTGCGGCAAGCAGGCCATCGACAACGACATGAACGCCACCGGCCAGATGCTCGCCGCCCTCCTCGGCTGGTCCCAGGCCACCTTCGCCAGCGAGATCGCCGTCTCGGACGGGCGCGCCACCGTCACCCGCGAGGTCGACGGCGGCCTCCAGACCATCCGGGTCACCCTTCCGGCCATCGTCAGCGTCGACCTGCGCCTGAACGAGCCGCGCTACGCCTCGCTGCCGAACATCATGAAGGCCAAGAAGAAGCCCCTCGAGGAAAAGACCCCCGCCGATTACGGGGTCGACATCACCCCCCGCCTCACCGTGCTGAAGACGGTGGAGCCGCCGACCCGCCAGGCCGGCGAGATGGTCGGCTCGGTGGACGAGCTCGTGGCGAAACTCAAGGAAACCGGAGCCGTGTCATGACCGTCCTGCTGCTCGCCGAGATCACCGACGGCACGCTGAACGCCGATGCCACCGGCAAGGCCCTCTCCGCAGCCGCCGCGCTCGGAGAGGTCCACATCCTCTGCGCCGGCGGCTCCGTCTCCGAGGCCGCCGCGGCGGCCGCGAGGCTCGGCCCCGCGAAGGTCCTCAAGGCCGAGGGCGCCAGCCTCGACCACCGCCTCGCCGAGGCCACGGCCGAGCTGATCGTCTCGCTCGCGGAGGGCTACAGCCACATCTGCGCCCCCGCCACGACCGACGCCAAGAACATCCTGCCCCGCGTCGCGGCCCTGCTCGACGTCATGGTGATCTCCGACATCTCCGGCATCCACGACGCCGAGACCTTCGACCGCCCGATCTACGCCGGCAACGCCGTCCAGACTGTGACCTCCTCCGACGCCACCAAGGTCTTCACCATCCGCACCTCCTCCTTCGAGGCGGCCGCCCCCGGCGCCGAGGCCCCGGTGGAGGAGATCGCCGCCCCCGCCGCCCCGGGCCTCTCGGAATGGGTCGAGGACAAGGTCGCCGCCAGCGACCGGCCCGAGCTGACCTCCGCCGGCATCGTCGTCTCGGGCGGCCGCGGCCTCGGCTCCGAGGAACAGTTCCGGATCATCGAGACCCTCGCCGACAAGCTCGGCGCCGCCGTGGGCGCCTCCCGCGCCGCCGTCGATTCGGGCTATGCCCCGAACGACTGGCAGGTCGGCCAGACCGGCAAGGTCGTCGCCCCCGATCTCTACATCGCCGTGGGCATCTCGGGCGCGATCCAGCACCTGGCGGGCATGAAGGACTCGAAGGTGATCGTGGCGATCAACAAGGACGAGGAGGCGCCGATCTTCCAGGTCGCCGACTACGGCCTCGTCGCCGACCTCTTCGAGGCGATCCCCGAACTCACCGAGAAACTCGGCTGACGGCATCGCGAAGGCCCGGCGGGGCCATCGCCTCCCCCTTGGACGCGCCCCCGGTCCAGCCCGCCCCGCCCCGCTTTTCTGGCCGGAAGTATCCCGGGGGGGTCCTGCGAAAGCCCCGGCTTTCGCAGGTGGGGGGCAGCGCCCCCCGCTTGCGCCGCCCCCCGGGCGGGGCAAGCGCATCAGGCGCGCCGCAGGCGCTCCGCCAGGTCCCCCCGCAGGAGATGCCCGAGCTCCGCCGCCAGCGCCGCCGCCGCCGCCTCGTGGGCGCCGGGGCCGAGCATCATCGCCGCCGCCATGGCCTCCCCGGGGGCGTGGACCATCCGGTCGCGGCCGCGGGCCCTGATCTCCGGGGTGGGGCAGATCTCGAGGATGCCGCGGACCGCCGGGCGGATCTCCTCCAGCATGGCCCGGGTGACGAAGAGCGGCTCGGCGCCATGGACTTCCTCCGCCGCGCCGGGCGGACGGTCGGCGAACCACAGGACGAGGGGCTGCACCGGCAGCTCCCGGGCGAACTCACGCATCCGGTGCACCCAGACCCGCTGCGCTTCCGCCCGCACCACCTCGAATCGCGCCGCGCAGGTGGCGCGCAGGACCGCCAGCATGTGCCGGGTAAAGGCGAAATCGGCGAAATCCACCTCCGGGTAGAGCTCCCGCAGCCGCGGGGAGGCGCGCACGAACCGGTCGTTGCGGCGCGGGTGCACGCGGTAGAGCCGGTTCGTCAGGTTATGCGCTCCCGTCACCTCGATCACGGTCAGCGCGGCATCGTGGCAGGCCGCCATCACCGCGCTGTCGCCCAGATGCGCGTCGAGCCCCGCGTTGACGATGCCGAAGTTGATGCAGGCCATGCCCGTCCGCTCCGCCACCAGCGCCGGAAACGGCCGCTCGATGAACTTCCCGAAGGTCTCCGTGCCCCCGACGAAGGCCACCTGACCCCGGTCCAGGGCCGACCGGGGTCCGCGGAACCGGAGCCGCGAGATGCCGTAGCTTCCGAGCTGGTAATCCAGCCCGCCCCCTGCCCGCACGCGTCGATCCACCTGTGTCACACTCATGTCCCCTTTCGGACTCGTGTTTGCCGCGGAGGTCTTGCCGCTTCGTTAAAGCGCGGGGTCGAGACAATCTTTAGGGACGTCCCGCTCTTGCGGCGGTGCGGCATTGGCCCCTAAGGTCGCCGCGACAGCGGGCTCCGGGAGAGGCGGCATGCAGATCAGGACCGTGGGCGTGGTGGGCGCCGGGCAGATGGGCAACGGTATCGCCCATGTCTTCGCGCTCGCGGGCTACGACGTGCTCCTGACCGATGTCAGCGCCGAGGCGCTCGACGCCGCCCGCGCCACGATCGAGAAGAACCTCGAGCGACAGGTTTCCCGCGGCAAGGTGAACGGGGACGACCGGGACGCCGCCCTGGCGCGTATCCGCACCACCATGACACTCGCCGATCTCGGCCCGTCCGACCTGATCATCGAGGCCGCCACCGAACGCGAGACCGTCAAGCAGGCGATCTTCGAGGATCTCGGCCCCCATCTCGGGCCCGACACGATCCTCGCGTCGAACACCTCGTCGATCTCCATCACCCGCCTCGCCTCGCGCACCGACCGGCCCGAACGGTTCATGGGCGTCCATTTCATGAACCCCGTGCCGGTGATGCAGCTGGTGGAGCTGATCCGCGGCATCGCGACCTCGCCCGAGACCTATGCCACGCTTCACGAACTCGTCGAGAAGATCGGCAAGACCGCGTCCAGCTCCGAGGATTTCCCCGCCTTCATCGTGAACCGCATCCTGATCCCGATGATCAACGAGGCGATCTACACGCTCTACGAGGGCGTGGGCAACGTGGCCTCCATCGACCGCGCGCTGAAGCTCGGGGCAAACCATCCCATGGGCCCGCTGGAACTGGCGGATTTCATCGGCCTCGACACCTGCCTTGCGATCATGAACGTGCTGCACGACGGGCTTGCCGACACGAAATACCGCCCCTGCCCGCTTCTCGTGAAATACGTCGAGGCGGGCTGGCTCGGCCGCAAGACCCGGCGCGGCTTCTACGACTACACCGGCGACGAACCCGTGCCCACGCGCTGACGCGGTCTGCCCCTCGCCGAGCCGTTAACCATTTTTCCGAGATATTTGATAGGCTTGCTGCGCGTTACATCGTGAAACGCTCAGCCCGCCCCCTGTTTCAGCGCCAGCGTCCGCTCCCTCAGCCAAGCGATGAACTTGCGCGGCTCCTCGCTCCGCGCCATGCATTCCTCCGCCCCGATGGCATGACCGATCACCGGCGCCTGGGGCTTGTCGAAGGCATGGACGATCTCGTGAATGAGCAGCCCCTGCCGCAGCGTCGGAGAAATCCGGTTCGCGATCTGATAGGCCCGGCTGTTCGCCCCGGGAAAGAAGCACGGCACCACCTGCGCCCCCGACCGGCGGATCATCTTGGCGGTGAAGACGTTCCACTCCGCCTCCTCCACCGGCCCAAAGGCGGTGCGCGACGTGGCGACGACGCCGCTCGGAAAGAGCGCGATCAGCCCGCCCTTGCCCAGGTGATCCATCGCCGCCGCGCGCATCTCGATCATCTTCTGCTGCGCGTCGGGCTCGTGCGGAAAGGGCACCGGGATCATGTAGGACGCCGCGCTCTCGTCGAGCCCCGTCAGCAGCGAACGCGTCAGGATCTTGTAGTCGCTCCGCCGCCGCCCGATCAGGTCCGCCAGAACCATCCCGTCCACCAGCCCGTGCGGATGGTTCGCCACCAGCACCACCGGCCCCTCCGACGGGATCCGCTCCAGCTGCTCGGGCGGGGTCTGGATGTCGATGCCCATGATCTTCATCGTCGCGGGCCAGAACGACTGCCCGTAGGCGATGCCCTCGCGCTCGAAGCGGCGGACGCGGCGGATGATCTCCACCTTGCCGGTCATCCATTCGATCGCCTTGATCGTGGTCCGCTTCAGCCCGCTGTCGAAGGTCTCCGAATAGGTCAGCGACCGGCGGTCGTAGACCCTCGGCGCGCGCGGCCCCAGCAGCGCCCCCGGCGCGGCCGTGTTTCGGCTGGTCGCATCAGTCAAACCGGTCGGTCCCCTCGATCCATCCCCCACAGAGGCATCGGTGCGAGGCGCCCTCAATCGCCTTCGCCGAACCGGTCGGCCACCAAGGTCTCGATGGCATCGGCCAGCGATTCCGCCTCCGGTCCGCGGGTCTCGACCTCAATAATGGTTCCCATGGAGGCTGCCAACATCAAAAGCCCCATGATGCTGTCGCCCGACGCCTCCTCCCCGTCCCGGCGGACGATGGCCTCGGCATCATGCGCCTCGACGACCTCGGCGAGCTTGGCGGAAGCCCGCGCATGCAGTCCCTTGATGTTCACGATCCGGAGGCGGCGCAGGATGGTCTGGCTCATGGCGCGCTCACATCGCCGTCGATCACGAGGCTGTCAATATACTTCCGACCCGCGGCGAGGGCCGCGGCCACGGCATCGGGGACGGAGCGGTGGCGCGACTTGGCGAGCTTGATCAGCATCGGCAGGTTGGCCCCGTAGAGGATGCGGCGGTCGCCGACGGAACAGGCGCGCAGCGACAGGTTCGAGGGCGAGCCGCCGAACATGTCGGTGACCACCACCACGCCGCCGCCCGTATCCACAGCATTGGCCGCGGCGCAGATCTCGGACTGCTTCGCCGTGCGGTCGTCGTCGGGCTGGATCGAGATGGCCAGGATGCCCTTCTGCGGACCCACGACATGTTCGACCGCCGAGAGATACTCTCTCGCCAGTCCGCCATGGGCCACGATCACGACTCCGATCATGGAACCGGGGCTCCCCTCTGCCGGTCCTGCGGCACCGCAAGATCCGCGCGCCGCTCCAGCTCCCTGTGCCGAATAGACACCCGCTCTCCCGCCTCCGCAAGCGCCGCCGCCAGATGCTCGGTCAGCGTCACGGAGCGGTGTTGCCCGCCGGTGCAGCCGAAGCCGATGCTCAGATGGCTCTTGCCCTCCTGCCGGAAGGCGGGGAGCAGCGACTGCACCAGGTCGCGCACGCGGTCGAAGAAGGGGCCGTACCGGGGATCGCCGTGCACATGGGAGACGACGCAGGGGTCGAGCCCGCTCAACGGGCGCAGCGCAGCGTCCCAGTGCGGATTCTTCAGGAACCGCGTGTCGAACACCATGTCGAGCCCGCGCGGCAGGCCGCGCCGGTAGGAGAACGAGGTGACCGACACGACGAGGCCCGCGCTCGCGTCGGTGGCGAACCAGCGGCCCACCTCCTCCCGGAGCTGGTGCGGGCTCAGGGGGCCGGTGTCGATCAGCACGTCCGCCCGGGCGCGGATCGGCTGCAGCAGGTCCCGTTCGCGCCGGATCCCGGTCAGCGGCGCCTCGGTCGGGCTGAGCGGATGGCGGCGCCGGGTCTCGGCATAGCGCCGGACCAGCGTGTCCTCGTCCGCATCCAGATAGAGCAGCAGCACGCCGAGGCCGGCATGGCCCGACAGCCCCTCGATCAGCTCCTTCAGCGCATCGACGCTGAAGTCGCGGTTGCGCACGTCGAGGCCCAGCGCAAGAGGCCGGCCGAGGGGCGGCCCCTCCACCACCCTCGGGGCGAGGCTGATCGGCATGTTGTCGATCACCTCGTAGCCCAGATCCTCCAGCGCCTGAATACAGGTCGACCGGCCCGCGCCGGACGGCCCGGTGACGAGCACCAGCCGCGTCTCCTCTCCGGTTTCGGGAACCGATGTCATGCGTGTCGTCCCGCCTTCAGGCACTGCCATACTGCAGCTGCAAAATGGGGGGCGTTTGACCGCAGGATCAAGGGGACCTCTCGTCCGAGAAAGCTTATCGTCCTTTGCGGCGGCAGGCGTTCGGTCTCGGTCTCGCCGAGATCGACCGCCAGCTCCACGGTCGCGCCCGGCGCGGTCGGCGCGCGCAGGATGCCCACGCCGCGCGCCTCGATCAGCCCCCGCGTGGCCGGGGCGGCGGTGGCAAGGAGTCCTTCCGTCGTGGCCTCGAGACGGGTCGTGTCATCGGCCACGAGCGCCGCGCCGCAGGCCATCAGCTGCAGCGCGAGGGCGGACTTTCCGGAGCCGCCGGGCCCAAGAATAACAAGGCCCCGGCCCCCGGTCGCCACGGTCGTCGCGTGGAGCGTGAGGCCGGACCGAGCCGCCATCCCGGCGTCAGACCGGCAGACCCACGACGAAGCGGGCGCCGAGGGGCTCGGACACCGGGTCGGCCTCGGTCGGGCGGATGTTCTCGGCCCAGATGGCGCCGCCGTGGGCCTCCACGATCTGCTTGGAGATCGCGAGGCCGAGACCCGAATTGTTGCCGAAATGGTCTGGCGGCCGCTCGGAGTAGAAGCGTTTGAAAATCTTCGTGAGCGCGCTGTCGGGGATGCCCGGACCGGTGTCCTCGACCACCACGAGCACGCGGTTGTCGCGCTGCCGCACCCAGAGCCGGATCGCGTCGCCGTCCTCGCAGAAGGAAATGGCATTGCTCACGATGTTGACGAAGACCTGCGCCAGCCGGCCCTCGAGCCCCTGGATCATGATCGGGCCGGGCGGCAGATCGGTGATGAAATCGATCCCATTGGTCTCGGCCTCCCGGCCCAGATGCTCCGCGAGACGTCCCAGCATCTGCAGCAGATCGAAGCTCTCCTCCTCCTCCTTGACGAGCTCCGCGTCGAGCCGCGAGGCGTTGGAAATGTCGGAGACCAGCCGGTCGAGCCGGCGCACGTCGTGGTCGATGATGTCGAGGAGCTTCTCGCGCTGGTCCGCGCGCTCGACCCGCCGGAGCGTGCCGACCGCCGATCTGAGCGAGGCGAGCGGGTTCTTGATCTCGTGCGCCACGTCGGCGGCGAACTGCTCGTTCAGTTCGATGCGCCCGTGCAGCGCCGCGACCATTCCACGAAGCGCCCCCGACAGGCGGCCGATCTCGTCCGGTCGCCCCGACAGATCGGGGATCCGGACCTTGCGCGGGGACATCTTCCGGGCGTTCCGGTCGCGGCCGATCTCCGCCGCGGCGGCGAGATCGGCGATGGGGTTGGCGATGGTCGAGGCGAGCATCAGGCTCAGCACGACGGACACCACGACGCCCACGAGGAACATCTGGAGAAGCTGCTCCCGCTCGCCGCGGACGAGGGCGTCGACCTCTCCCGAGGCGGAGGTGAGCACCACCGCGCCGATCGGCGTGCCGCCCTGCAGGATCGGGGCGGCCGCGACGTAGAAGGACCGTCCCTCGGGGTCGGTGAGACCGCGCAGCGTCGGCGTGCCGCCGAGCGCCCTCTGCGCCTCCGCCACGCCGGGATCCGCCGCGTCGCGCACCGGGACGATCTGCTGGCCCGGGGCGAACAGGCCGACGAAGGTATCCCAGACGCCGAACAGCAGGTCCGTCAGGAAGGTCGGTTCGCCCGCCTCCACGGCGGCGGTCGCCGCGACGGAGACGATCAGGGCGCCGTCCGCACCGTGCACCGCGACCCTCGATCCGCTGCTCAGGTCGAGCACGCCGAGAGTGGCCGCGGGATCGAGCCCGCCCGGCCCCAGCGTCATCGCGCCGTCGGGGGGCAGCTGCGCCTCGAATACGCTGGCGATGAGCGCCGCGTTGTTCAGCAGGGCCTGCCCGCGCTGGTTGCCCAGATTGTCGCGGCTGGGATTGAGATAGAGAACGCCCGCGACCATGACGATCAGCGCGAGCAGGTTGAAGGTGATGATCTTGCGCGCCAGCGGCGAGGAGATCAGCCCGCGCAGCCCGCGCGCGCGCCGGGTTTCGCGGAGCGCCATGTCGGCGGCCGCCTCGGGCGCGACCCAGTCGTCGCCCAGCACGACGGCCTCGGTCCCGGCCGCTGCACGGCGGACGGAACCGAGGTCATGGATGTCGATCTTGGGCGCGATGGTCACGCCGATGCCCCGGGATTCAGTCTTCGTTGTAGCGGTAACCGATGCCGTAGAGAGTCTCGATGGCCGAGAACTCGTCATCGACGGCGCGCATCTTCTTGCGCAGGCGCTTGATGTGGCTGTCGATGGTGCGGTCGTCGACATAGACCTGATCGTCGTAGGCCACGTCCATCAGCTGGTCGCGTGACTTGACGAAGCCGGGACGCTGGGCCAGCGCCTGCAAGAGCAGGAATTCCGTGACCGTGAGGGCGACGTCCTGGCTCTTCCAGGTCACCGCGTGGCGCAGCGGGTCCATCGTCAGGTTGCCGCGGACCATGACCTTGGTCTCCTCGGTCGCCTCGGGCACGTCGCCGGCGATGGCGTCCTGCCGGCGCAGCAGCGCGCGGATCCGCTCCACCAGCAGGCGCTGGCTGAACGGTTTCTTGACATAGTCGTCGGCGCCCATGCGCAGGCCCAGGACCTCGTCGATCTCGTCGTCCTTGGAAGTCAGAAAGATGACCGGCATCGCGGACTTCTGGCGCAGCCGCTGGAGCAGGTCCATCCCGTCCATGCGGGGCATCTTGATGTCGAGCACGGCCATGTCCGGCATGCGCCGGTTGAACGCGTCGAGGGCGGTCTGGCCGTCATTGTAGGTTTCAACCTCGAAGCCCTCTGCTTCGAGCGTCATCGAGACGGACGTCAGGATGTTCCTGTCATCGTCCACCAGGGCGATCTTGGACATGTTTTTGCTGCCTTCTCTGCTCTTGTGACATGTTTTGCCTGTCTTTCCGCAAGCTTCTGCTCAAATCCGGGAACGAATCAATCCCTGGGGGCCACACTGTCTCTGCCCCGTGGCCCAATTGCGCCGCAAATGTGTTGATTTCCGGTTGACGCCGCCCCGGAGCCGACACCACGCGCCGCGCGGCAACAAGGTTGCGCTAACATCGAAATGGTTGCGCTAACCGTCGCAAACCCCTCTGTTCACAGGCAAATCGACCGTGTTACGCGAGTCCGGCGGGGCAGTCCCGCAAGATTATTTCGGAGCGGATGGAATGGACATCGGTCGCGTCAATCCTGGGATGAAGCTGGAGCACCAAGGCATCACGGGGCTGGGCTCTGTCCATTACAACCTCGACGAGGACGGTCTCCGGGAGGCCTCGCTCGCGCGCGGCGAGGGCACCGAGGGGCAGAACAAGACCCTGCTCGTGACCACCGGAAAGTTCACCGGCCGGTCGCCCAAGGACAAGCATGTCGTGCGCACGCCGACCACCGAAGACGTGATCTGGTGGGAGAACAACGCCCCGATGTCGCCCGAGGGCTGGGCGCGGCTCAAGGCCGACATGATGGCCCACATGCAGGGCCGCGACTACTTCGTGCAGGACCTCTTCGGCGGGGCCGACCCCGAGCACCGGCTCGACGTGCGTCTCGTGACCGAACTCGCCTGGCACGGCCTCTTCATCCGGCACATGCTGCGCCGTCCCGCGGCCGAGGAGCTCGACAACTTCGCGCCCGAGTGGACGATCATCAACTGCCCCTCGTTCTTCGCGGACCCCGAGCGTCACGACTGCCGCACCGACACGGTCATCGCCTTCAACTTCGACGAGAAGCTGATCCTCGTGGGCGGCACCGAATACGCGGGCGAGAACAAGAAATCCGTCTTCACCCTGCTGAACTACATCCTGCCGGAGAAGGGCGTCATGGCGATGCACTGCTCCGCCAACCACGCCAAGGACAACCCCGTGGACGCGGCGATCTTCTTCGGCCTGTCGGGCACCGGCAAGACGACGCTGTCGGCCGATCCGAACCGCACGCTGCTGGGCGACGACGAGCACGGCTGGTCAGAACGGGGCCTCTTCAACTTCGAGGGCGGTTGCTACGCCAAGACGATCAGCCTCTCGCCCGAGGCGGAGCCCGAGATCTACGCCACCTGCTTCATGCGGAACACGGTGATCGAGAACATGGTCTTCGACCCCGAGACCAAGGAGCTCGATTTCGAGGACGACAGCCTGACGCCGAACATGCGCAGCGCCTATCCGCTGCACTACATCCCGAACGCGAGCGAGAGCGGGATCGCCGGGCACCCGAAGAACATCGTCATGCTGACCTGCGACGCCTTCGGAGTGCTGCCGCCCATCGCGCGGCTGACCCCGGCGCAGGCGATGTATCACTTCCTCTCTGGCTTCACCTCCAAGGTCGCCGGGACCGAGCGCGGCGTGAGCGAGCCCGAGCCCACCTTCTCCACCTGCTTCGGCAAGCCCTTCCTGCCGCGCCGGCCCGAAGTCTACGGCAAGCTCCTTCAGGAGAAGATCGCCCGCCATGGCGTGACCTGCTGGCTGGTGAACACCGGCTGGACCGGCGGCGCCTACGGAACCGGGCACCGGATGCCGATCAAGGCCACGCGCACCCTGTTGACCCATGCCCTCGACGGCAGCCTCGAGGACGGGCAGTTCCGCAAGGATGCGCATTTCGGTTTCGAGGTGCCGCTGTCGTGCCCCGGCGTCGACGACCGTCTGCTGGATCCCCGCGGCACCTGGGACGATCCCGCGGCCTATGACGCCGCGGCCGAGAAGCTCGTCGAGATGTTCGCCGAGAACTTCGCGCAGTATGTTCCCTTCATCGACGACGACGTGAAGGCCGTCGCCATCGGCTGAACTTTCAGAGGCGCCGGTCCGCAGCTCCGCGCCGGCGCCTCTGCGATTTCCTTGGAACAACAGCCGGACCCCCCTGTTCGAGAGTCGTAAGATACTCACGAAGAGGAGAGGTCCATGACCACCACCACTCGAAAGACGCTTACGCTCCTGGCCGGTACTGCGCTGACGCTGAGCCTCGCCACGTCGGCTCCCGCCCAGACCCGTCTCGAGATCGACGAGGATCAGGCCGCCGGCCTGAACCAGGACTGCCAGCAGCTCATCGACCGTCTGCAGGAGGCCGACAACCTCGTCCCCGACGACGACGTCGAGGTCGTCGTCGACGCTCTGAACCGTGACGATGCGGACGCCTGCGCCGAACTCGCCCTGACCATGGACGAAGAGGACCAGATGCAGGGCGAGGAGCAGCAGCAGGCCGAAGGCCAGCAGCAGCAGGACGAGACCGACGGCGAGCTCTCGGCCGCCGAGACCGACTCCGCCACCGAGACCGAGCAGGAGACCGAAACCGCCGAAGTGACCGAGGAGGTCACGGTGACGGAAACGGCCGAGCTCGAAGGCGATGCCCGGGTCACGGTGCCCGAGCCCGAGGTCGACGTCCAGGTTCCCCCGCCGGAAGTGAACGTCACGCAGCAGCAGCCCTCCGTCGACGTGACCGAGCAGCCCTCGCAGATCGAGGTGCGGCAGGAACAGCCCTCGGTGTCGGTCGAGATTCCCGAGCTCATCGTCCGCGTGGAGATCCCCGCGCCCACGATCTACGTCCAGACCTCCGACCCCGAGGTCGCCGTCAACATGATGGACCCCGACGTCGAAGTGACTCAGGGCGATCCGCAGATCACCGTGCGCCAGCCCGATCCCGAGCTCGAGCTTGATCTCGGCGTCGAGGACACCGAGGGCGAGGCCCAGGCGCAGCGGATCGAAACGGACGCCGCCGACGGCACCGAAGAAGTTGCGGGCGACACGCAGATCGAGAGCACGAGCCCGCAGGTCACGTTCGAGACCGCTCAGGGCGAGCCGCAGGTCAACATCAACTCGTCCGACCCGGAGATCAGCTACGAAGGCTCCGAGCCGAACGTGAACGTCACCTTCACCGAAGAGCCGACCGTCGAGATCGCGAACGTCGGCCAGCCGACGATCCAGTTCGAGACGCCGGAGCAGCGTGAAGAGCGTCGCCAGCAGGCCAGCGCGTCCGCCCAGGAGAGCGGTGAGCAGGGCGCCGACCAGCAGCAGGCCGACGCGACCGACCAGCAGTCCGGCGGCGATTCCATGAACGCCGAAGGCAGCATGGACGGTCAGATGACCATCGGCGACCTGATGGACCTCGAGGTCATGACCCCGGACGGCGAGAGCCTCGGCACGCCAACCGATTTCGTCCGCTACGAAGGTCAGGTGCTGATGATCCTGGGCGATGCCGAAGCCCTTGGCCTAGGCCAGAATGCCGGCATCCCGCTCGACCATGTGGCCTATGACGGCGACCAGCTGGCACTCGTCGAACTCGACGACGAAGCGCAGCAGATTGCCGAGGACTACGAGTACAGCGAAGAAGACGCGGTCGAGCGCGATCTTCCGGTCCAGCAATAAGCGACCCCTCGACCGGGCGCTCCGGCGCCCGGCTCGCTTTCGCGGCGCGGTCTCAGACGAGGCCGCGCCGCACGAGATTCAGCCCCGCGATCAGCAGCACGGCGAGCGTGGCCGTGCGGAAGGTCTCCTGGTCGATCCGGTCCTGGATGCGGAACCCCACCGCCATCCCTGCCAGTGCCGGCACGATGAGCAGGGCGGAGAACCAGACCGTCTGCCCGTTCAGCACGCCGGAGCGCAGATGGCCGAGCAGCAGCATCACCGAGCCGAGCCCGTAGATCACCCCCTGGACCGTGATCTGCCGCACCTTGGGCGTCTCCACCGCGACAAGATAGAGCAGCGTCGTCGGCCCCCACGTCCCCGCGAGCCCCCCGATCGCCCCCGACAGGAACCCCGCCACGAAGGACATCGACCGCCGCCACGCGGGCGGAATGATGATCCTCAGCCCCAGAAGCTGGATCGCGCAAAGGAGCGTGACCGTTGCGCCCAGCGCGAGAAAGATGGCGTCGGCAGGCAGGATCGTCAGGAACTGGGCCGAAATCAGGATCATCGTGCAGACGATCAGGATGTACGCCCAGAATTCGCGGACCGCCTCCAGCGCACCTTGCAGGCCCGCCCGCACCACCTGCAGGCCGTTGGCCAGCAGGATCGGCAGGATCACTCCCGCCACCACCAGCTGCGGCTCGAGCATCATGCCCATGCCCGACACCATGATCAGCGGCATGGCAAAACCCACGGCGCCCTTCACCACGCCCGCGACAAGGGTGACGCCGATGGAAAAGAGGATGAGGGACAGCGGCAGAAGGTCGGTGAGAGGCTCCATGAGGCCCGATAGCGCATGGCCTCACACACCGCACCAGCAAAACGACCGCGACAGTTTTGTACTGGAATGGCGCCTTTTGAGACTTATTATTGCGCTGCATCTGCGAAGGCTCTATCTGGGCCGAAACCGATTCAGGAGCGAGCCCATGGCCCACGACGGAACCGATCCGACCCTCGCCGCCAGCCCGGTGATCCAGGACCTGCGCGACCTGACCGCCGCAGCCCTGCCGCAGATCGAGGGCCTGCTGGAGGAGGCGCGCAGCCGCCTGCGCGGGCTCGTCGTCGAGAACGGCCGGGTTTCGGGCGCCCTCGTCGAGGCGCACCAGGACGCCGCCCACGGACTCGCCTGGCTCGCCACCTACGTCGAATCGCTCCGCCAGATGCAGGGGTGGGCCGACCGGCTGACGGCCGAAGGCACCTTCGGCGAAGTCGAGGAGCTGCTCCTGCAGATCGCCTTCGGCGAATATCTCGCGCAGATCTTCGGCGGCATCCCGATGAGCCAGGGCGAGATCCTGCGCCTGTCGGACATGGGCCTGACCGCGCAGCCCGGCGAACCCGCCGCCCGCCTGATCGCCGGCGCCAACACGCCCGCCGCCCGCGCGCGCCTGGTCGCACTGATGCAGGAACGCTCGGCCGAGATCACCGTGGGCCGCACCGGCCTCGACGACGAGCTCGAGATGATCCGCGAGCAGTTCCGCCGCTACTCCGTCGACAAGGTCATCCCCCACGCCCACGAATGGCACCTCAGGGACGAGCTGATCCCGATGGAGACCATCGCCGAGCTCGCCGAAATGGGCGTCTTCGGCCTCACCATCCCCGAGGCATACGGCGGCTTCGGCCTGTCGAAGATGTCCATGTGCGTCGTCTCCGAGGAACTCAGCCGCGGCTATATCGGCGTGGGCTCGCTGGGCACCCGCTCCGAGATCGCGGCCGAGCTGATCCTCTGCGGCGCCACCGAGGCGCAGAAGGAAAAATGGCTCCCGGGTCTTGCCTCCGGGGAGATCCTGCCGACCGCCGTCTTCACGGAGCCCAACACCGGCTCCGACCTCGGATCGTTGCGCACGAAGGCGCGCCGCGACGGCGACGACTGGATCGTGACCGGCAACAAGACATGGATCACCCATGCCGCCCGCACCCATGTGATGACGGTGCTGGCGCGCACCAAGCCCGAGACCGACGACTACAAGGGCCTGTCGATGTTCCTGGCGGAAAAGACCCCCGGCACGGACGCGCATCCCTTCCCCGACGAGGGCCTCTCGGGCGGCGAGATCGAGGTGCTCGGCTACCGCGGCATGAAGGAATACACCCTCAACTTCGACGACTTCCGCGTCTCGGGCGACAACCTTCTGGGCGGAGAGGAGGGCCACGGCTTCAAGCAGCTGATGGAGACCTTCGAGAGCGCCCGCATCCAGACCGCCGCCCGCGCCATCGGCGTCGCGCAATCCGCGCTCGATGTGTCGATGCAATACGCGCAGGACCGCAAGCAGTTCGGCAAGCCGCTCATCGCCTTCCCCCGCGTGGCCGGAAAGCTCGCCATGATGGCGGTGGAGATCATGATCGCGCGGCAGCTCACCTATTTCTCGGCCCGCGAGAAGGACGAGGGCCGCCGCTGCGATCTCGAGGCCGGCATGGCGAAGCTGCTTGGCGCCCGCGTCGCCTGGGCCGCCGCCGACAACGGCCTGCAGATCCACGGCGGCAACGGCTTCGCGCTGGAATACGCCATCAGCCGCATCCTCTGCGACGCCCGCATCCTCAACATCTTCGAGGGTGCCGCAGAGATCCAGGCGCAGGTTATTGCGCGCCGCCTGCTGGGGTGAGCATCATGCGATACGCGGAGGGTCCGGTCCAGGGGCGCCGCAGGCTTTCGGGAGGGCCCTAACCGGATCCGGTTGCCACGTCCGGAGTGCCGCGATCCGCGCCGGATACCCTCTCCCTGTCCCGAAGCCCTCTGGCGTCCCGCGCAGAACACGCTAGCCTCCCCGCCATGAAAGCGCCCCTCGCCCTCGCCGCCCTGCTCGTCGTCTCCGCCTGCGGGCGCCCCGCTCCGTCGCCGCCTGCGTTGCCCCTCGACTGGCAGCTTGCGGCCGTGAACGGCGCCCCGGTGAGCGTTCCCGCGGCAGTCGGCCTCGGGCGGGACCGCTTCAGCTTCCGCGGACCCTGCAATGCCTATTCCGGCACCCTCGCCCGGGGCACCGGCCCGGCGCTGCGGATGGAGCGCCTCGAGACCGGCCGGACCGCCTGCCCGCAGCTTGCCGCGGAACGCCAGCTTCTCGACCTTCTGTCCCGGGTGGCGCGGCAGGACGTGCCCTCGGGCGCCCCGGCGCTGGAGCTCGTCACCGACACCGGCACCCGCCTCCAGTTCCGCCGCATGAGCCCCGGCGTCTGATCGCCTTGATCTGCGCACCCCCGCGCCCACCTTAGGGGAATACAGGGGGCCATCATGACCGCATCGAAGACGATACTGCTGACCGGGATTACCGGCTTCATCGCCAAGCGCATCGCGAAGGACCTCCTGGACGCGGGCCATCGCGTCCGCGGCTCCCTGCGATCCGAGACGCGCGCGGACGAGGTGCGCGCCGCCGTCGGCCCCGACGGGCTCGACCGGCTCGAGTTCGTGAGCCTCGACCTCACCGCGGACCCGGGCTGGACCGAGGCCATGGCAGGCGTGGACGCGGTCCTGCACACCGCCTCCCCCTTTCCCATGTCCCAGCCGAGGGACGAGAACGACCTGATCCGCCCCGCCGTGGACGGCACCCTGCGCGCCCTCCGCGCCGCCGAGGCCGCGGGCGTCTCGCGGGTGGTGCTGACCTCCTCGGTCGCAGCGGTGATGTATTCCGACGGCCCGTCGAACGGGCGGGCCTACACCGCCGCGGACTGGACCGACACCGGCCATTCCAGCGCGAATGCCTACACGAAATCGAAGACCCTCGCCGAGACGGCCGCCTGGGACTTCGCCGAGGCGCATCCGTCGATCCGGCTGACCACGGTGAACCCGGGGGCGGTCATGGGCCGGCCCATGGACCGGCATTACGGCACCTCGCTCGGCCTGATCGAGCGCATCCTGAGCGGCAGGGATCCGATGCTGCCGGACCTGCCCCTCCCCATCGTGGACCTGGCCGATGTCAGCGCGCTCCATCTCGCCGCGCTCGAGCAGGAGGACACGGTGGGGCGACGCCTCCTCGCCTCGGCGGGCGTCATGCGCTTCCCCGAGGTCGCCGCCTTTCTGAAACGGCGCCATCCCGAGCGCCGGATTGCGACCCGCGTCGCGCCGAAGTTCATGCTGCGGGGCCTCGCGCTCTTCGACTCCTCGATCCGCGGCATCCTGGGCGAGGTGGGGCGTCCCTTGGCCGTCGACGCCTCCGAGAGCGTGCCGGTGCTCGGACGGCCCTTCGTACCGGCAGAGGACGGCATCGCCGCCTCCGCCGATTTCGTCCTGGCCCACGGCGTCCCGTCGAAGGCCGCCTGATGTTCCAGGCGCTCTGCGTCCTGCTGCCCACGCTCGCGGCCTGCGACGAGAGCGTCTGGGCCTATGGCGGGGCGGACGCCACCTTCGTGCTCGCGGAGATCGACGGCGCGCCATTTCCCGCCCGCGCCACCCTGACCTTTCCCGCGCCGGGCGAACTGGCGGGCGAGGGGCCGTGCAACCTCTACAACGCGGCCCAGCTCGCCCCCTACCCGTGGTTCGAGGCCGGACCGATCGCCGCGAGCCGCCGCGCCTGCCCGGACCTCGGCGCCGAGGCCGCCTATTTCGAGGCCCTTGCCGCCATGGAATTCGCCGAGGTGCTGGGCGGCGTGCTGATCCTCTCCACCTCCTCCGGCCGCGAGATGGTCTTCACCGCAGCGCCCGACTGAGCGCGGCGACAAGCCGCGCCCGCGCCTCCGGCAGGGACCTGTCGCCCAGCGCGGGGGCAAGCCTGTGCTCGAAAAAGAAGCCCGTGGTGCCCAGCGCCTCCACGATCTCCGCGTCGGGCGCCTCGCCCTCTCCGCGCATCACCGGCGGCAGCGGCAGGAGCTTGTCGGCCCAGTCCCCTGCGCCCGCGGCACTCACCGCGCGGCCGGTGCGGGGCGAGACATGGACCAGCCCCTCGGTGACCCCGGTGGCCGCGCAGCGGCTGAGGTCGAGCCCGAAGCCCAGCTCCTCCAGCAGCGCCAGCTCCCAGCGCAGATAGGCCAGCGGCCAGGCCTCCGTCCGACCCATCAGGTCGAGCAGCGTCACGGTCCGCGCATAGAGCTCCGGACAGGCCTCGCGCTCGGGCAGGGCGAAGACCAGCAGCCCGGCCACGGCGTTGAGCCCCTCGAGCGCCAGCCGGTCCCCGAGAAAGCCCGCCGCCCGCGACCGCAGCGGCTCCACCCGGTAGGTGCCGAGATGATCCTGGAGCCGCGCGGTCCAGGTCGCGACGACCTGCGTTCCGGGCTGCAGATGCGCCGCCATCCGGGGACTGCCGCCACCCCGAACCAGACCGGAATGCAGGCCGTGCAGGGCGGTCAGCACGTCGATGATGACGGCGCTTTCCCCGTGGGAGCGGCGGCGCAGGATCACGCCCTCGTCTTGCCACTGCATCTCGGCCCTTCTCCGCCCCGCTCCTCCGGCCTATGTAGCGGCGCGCCCGCCCCAAGGACAACGCTCCCGCCCATGCACCTCTCCCCGCCCGACCGCCTCCTTTGCGCGCTGATCGCGCTGCTGGCTCTGGGGGCCGTGGGATTGCGCGTCGGGCTGACGATGCAGGAGGACGGCGACGGGATCCTCGCCGCTGTCTGGGAGCTGGTCTACTTCTTCACCATCCTGACGAACCTCCTGATCGGCGCGGCCTTCGGCGCGGCGGCGCTCCGGGGACGGGCCCTGCCGGCGGGGCTCGGCCTCGGGCTCGCGACCTCGATCCTGATCGTGGGCATCGTCTACCATGTGCTCCTCGCGGATATCGTGGACTTCACGGGCCTCGGCCGCCTCGCGGACCTGCTCCTGCACACGGTCGTGCCGCTCCTGACCCTCGTGCAGTGGACGGTCTTCGCGCCGAAGCGGGACCTTTCCGCACGGCAGGCGGCGGCCTGGCTCGCCTATCCCGGCGCCTATGTCGCCTATGTCTTCCTGCGCGCGCCCCATACCGGCTGGTATCCCTACCCGTTCCTCGATCTCGGCGAGCAGGGCCTCGGCACGACGCTCCTCTGGATCGCCGGGATCGCGGTGTTCTTCCTCGCCATGGGCCTCGCCCTCGTGGCGATGGGACGGGCGCTCCAGGCGCGACGGGGCTAGGCGGAGAGCCCCGGATCGTCGAGCAGCGTGCGTCCCTCGCGGCTTTCCACCTCGATCACCCAGAGATCGGGGTCCCGATCCCGCTGGCGGGCGACGAGCGCATCGACCTCGGCCTCGGGTCCCTCGGCCACCAGTTCCCAGCGCCGTCCGCCGGTCTGCCAGTCCGTCACCCGCTCATGGGCCGTGGCGCGGCCGTCGAGCGTGGCACATTTCACCAGAACCGCCCCGGCGGTCGGATCGCCCCGGGCGGCGATGTAGACGCCCGTCCCCTCGACCTGCAGCCGCTGCAGATAGGCCGCCACCCAGAGCCCGGTCGCGAGCCGTGCGCTCATGCGCCGTCCTTGAAGTCGAGCCCCATCTCGGAATAGCGCTCCGCCTCCTCGAGCCAGTTCGGACGCACCTTCACCTGAAGGAAGAGATGCACCCTCCGGCCGAGGAATTCCTCCAGCTCGGCCCGGGCGGCGGTGGAGACGGCCTTGATCGTCTCGCCCTTGCGGCCGAGGACGATGCCCTTGTGCCCGTCGCGGGCGACATAGACGATCTGGTCGATCCGCGCGGAGCCGTCGTCCCGCTCCTGCCAGCTCTCGGTCTCGACCGTCAGCTCGTAGGGCAGTTCCTGGTGCAGGCGCAGCGTCAGCTTCTCCCGCGTGGTCTCGGCGGCGAGCATCCTGAGCGGCAGGTCCGCGATCTGGTCCTCGGGATAGAGCCACGGCCCCTCGGGCAGGCTCTCCCCCAGCCAGGCCTTCAGCGCGTCGCAGCCATGGCCCCTCTCGGCGGAGATCATGAAGGTCCGCTCGAACTCGTGGCGGGCGTTCAGCGCCTCGGTCAGCGCCAGCAGGCTCTCGGCCTTCACCCGGTCGATCTTGTTGATCGCGAGCGCCACCGGCGTGCCCTTGCGCAGGTCGCCCAGCCTCTCGAGGATCGCCTCGACGCCCGGCGTCAGGCCGCGATGGGCCTCCACCAGCAGCACGACGATATCGGCATCCGCCGCCCCGCCCCAGGCCGCGGCCACCATCGCCCGGTCGAGCCTGCGCCGGGGCCGGAACAGGCCGGGCGTGTCCACCAGCACGATCTGCGCCTGCCCTTCCATCGCCACGCCGCGGATGCGCGCGCGCGTCGTCTGCACCTTGTGGGTGACGATGGAGACCTTGGCGCCGACAAGGCGGTTGGTCAGCGTGGACTTGCCCGCATTGGGCTCGCCGATCAGCGCGACAAAGCCCGCGCGGGTGGGAAGGGTGGGATCGCTCATGGGGTGCAGATGCGCCTTTCCTCGGGGCGGTGCAATGGGGCAAGGGGTTTCGGCCCGCTCTGCGGGCCGATCCGCGGGGAGGCTCCGCCTCCCCGGACCCCTCCGGGATATTTCAAGCCAGAAAAATGGGGGAGGGGTGCGGGGTGATCGCGGTCGGCGCTGATTTGGGCCGCTGCGTCAGGACACCTCTGCCAGCAGGGCCGCCGCCGCCGCATGTTCGGCCTGCCGTTTCGATCCGGCGCGGGCCTTGGCGCTGCGGCCGTCGGCGAGGCGCACCTCGATCGTGAAGAGCGGCGCGTGGTCCGGCCCCTCGCGGCCCAGTTCCACGTAGTCGGGCGGCGGCGCGCCCCTGGCCTGGGCCCATTCCTGCAGCGCGGTCTTGGCGTCCTGGCCCACGGCGCGCGCCTCGGCGACCCGGGCGCCCCAGAGCCTCAGCACCAGGGCGCGGGCGGCCTCGAAGCCCCCGTCGCGATAGACCGCGGCGATCACCGCCTCCATCGCATCGCCAAGCAGCGCCTCCTTGCGGCGACCGCCGGATTTCGTCTCGGACCGCCCCAGCTTGAGCACCGCGCCGAGGTCGATCTCGCGCGCCACCTCGGCGCAGGTCTCCTTGCGGACGAGCGCGTTGAACCGCGGGGCGAGCTGGCCCTCCGAGGCACTGCTGTCCGCCTCGAAGAGCGCCTCGGCGAGCACGAGACCCAGCACCCGGTCGCCGAGGAACTCGAGCCGCTGGTTGTCGGGCCGCGTCGCCGAGCCGATGGAGGGATGCGTCAGCGCCGTGACCAGAAGCTCGGGCCGCGCGAAACGGTGCCCCAGCCGCGCGCTGAAGGCGGCGAGATCGGCCGAGAGCTTCATCGCGGCACGCTCCAGATCCGACCCCAGCGCATCGCCGCCACCCAGGCCGGCACGCCCGAGCGCCAGTCCGCGCTGGAATAGAGAATGCGCCCCACGCTCCCGCGCACGTCCGAGACCGGCACGATCCGCGCCCCGAGCCGCGGCTCGCTGGCGAACGCAGCGTCGAGCGCCCGGTTGTCGCCCAGCAGAAGCACGTAGCCCTCGGGTATTTCCGCCACGCGGGGAAAGCCTTCGGAGGCGGGGACGATCGCATGGGACACGCCGCCGGGAAGCTCCTCGATGCGGAGGGCCTCATCGTTCTCCGCCGCGCGATAGGCGACCGGCTCGCCGTCGATCTCGAGCCCCGTCTCCCGCTGGGCCACCTGCTCTCCCGGCATCCCGATGACCCGCATCACGGTCAGCCGCGCACCGGGTCCCGCGTGGATCACCAACTCCCCCCGCTCGGGCGCGCCGAAGAGCGTGGTGGCGGCGACGAAATCGCCCGAGAGCAGGGCGGGCTCCATGTGATCGCTGTCCACCAGATGGTCGATCCAGAACAGCCGGCTGAACTCGATCAATGCCAGACACAGCGTCAGCGCGAAACCGATCCGCCGCCACCGGCTCGGCGGCCGGCGCTCCGGCGCGGCCGCGCTCGGCAGAACCAGCAGCGCCAGCAACATCAGGAACGGCATGTAGGGCAGAACCGCGAGGAGCAGCCACCAGCCTGACCGGCCCGCATCGTGAAGGCGGCGCACGATGGTGCCGAAGAGCTGCACATAGACCAGCGCGAGAAGTGCGCCGTAGATCTGCCGCGGCGACAGCAGGCCGCCCAGCGCCTCGCTGATCGGATGGGCGGCGAACTCGATCGCCAGCAGCGTCACGAGCGCGACGACGACCGGCCCCCGTCCGGCGGACCCGTGCCAGTCGAATCCGCCGATGAAGAACCCGCGGAGCGCGCCCACCGGCCTACTCGATTTCCTTGAAGAATCGGTCGCTGCGCCAGGTCCAGAAGAACAGCATCGACCGGCCCGCCGAGGAGAACATGATCCGGTCCGCCCGGCCCACGATGTCCTCGAACGGAACGAAGCCGACGCCGCCCGAGGCCTGGCTTTCGCGGCTGTCCCGGCTGTTGTCGCGGTTGTCGCCCATGAAGAAGTAGTGTCCCGCCGGCACGGTGTAGACGCCCGTATCGTCGAAGCTTTGACGCTGAATGTCGAGAATGGAGTGGCTCACGCCGTTCGGCAGGGTCTCGATATAGCGACGCTTCTCGCAGACCGCGCCGATGCCGACCGCACCGTTGGAACAGCGCGGACGCTGCTGCTGCGGCCCCTGAGGGGCAAAGATCTCCTCGAAGATCCCCGCATCGGTGATCTCGACGGGCTCGTCGTTGATCACGAGCCGCCCGCCCTGCATCTGGATGCGGTCGCCAGGCAGGCCGATCAGCCGCTTGATGAAATCGCGGCCCGTGACCGGGTGGCGAAAGACCACCACGTCGCCCCGCTCGGGCTCGGACCCCCAGAGCCGGCCGCCGCCCGGTGCCTCGGGATCGTTTCCGTCCGACTTGAACACGCCGCAGAAATCCTCGGCGGTGATGTCCACGCCCAAGGCGGGAATTCGGATCGACGGGCAGGACGCGTAGGAATATCCGTAGGCCATCTTGTTCACGAAGAGAAAGTCGCCGATCAGCAGCGTGTCCTTCATGGAGCCCGACGGGATCCAGAACGGCTGGAAGAACAGCGTGCGAAAGACGCCGGCGATCAGGAGCGCGTAGACGATCGTCTTCACCGTCTCCCAGATGCCGTGAAGAATCCCGTCCTTTTCGGCCATGCCCAATCCGTCCCCGTTTGCGTGCCGGCGCTTCATGGTCGCCGGGGCAGGGCAAGTCAAGCTGGCGCCCCGGCGGCGCTCCGCCCGGACAGGCATCTGCGGTCACGTCCCCGGGAACAGGCACCCGCGCCCCCGGTTCACGGGGCGAGGGACCACGATGACGGAAGGCCACCCATGTTCCACCATTCCAGCAAGCTTCAGTACGAAGTGCGCGTCGATACCCCCGACCCGCAATTCGCGAAGTTTCTGCAGCAGGCCATCGGAGGCGTGGAGGGCGAGATCCGCGTGGCCATGCAGTACTTCTTCCAGGCCATGGGCGCCCGGGGGGACGCGAAGTACCGCGACCTTCTGATGATGACCGCGACCGAGGAGCTGAGCCATATCGAGTTTCTCGGCCATGCCGTCGCGCTCAACCTCGAGGGCGCACCGCTCTCGACGCAGGAGGAGGCTGCGAAGGACCCGGTGGTCAACGCGATCATGGGCGGAGCCAACCCCCGGCACATCCTGTCCTCGGGCCTCTCGGCCATGCCGGTGAACTCGAACGGCGTGCCCTTCGACATGAGCCATGTCTACGCGACCGGCAACATCGCCGCCGACATGCTCGCCAACGCCACCGCCGAGGCCGGCGGGCGGGTCCTCGCCTCGCGGCTCTACAACATGACCGACGATGCCGGGATGAAGGACATGCTGTCCTTCCTCATCGCCCGGGACACGATGCACCAGCAGCAGTGGCTCGCCGTGATCGAGGAACTGGGCGGCTGGAAGGGCCAGTTGCCGGTCCCGACCTCCACGCCCGAGGACCACGAGGCGATGGAGCACAGCTACTACTTCCTCAACACCTCGCTGGACGAAGCCACCCCCGAGGGGCGCTGGACCTCGGGGCCCTCTCTCGACGGCCGCGCCGAATACAGCGTCCGCGAGACGGTCGACCCCCTCGGCCAGAAACCCGACCTCGGCCGCGCGCGGCCGAAGTCCGGCGCCCAGCGCGAACAGATCTGAACCCCAGCGAAAAAGGAGAGACCCATGGTCACCACCGTCGGAACCGAAGGTAGCGCCGCCAAGCTGATCCAGAACCTGCTTCAGCTCGAATACGACGCCATCGCGGCCTATGACGCGACGATCGAGCGGCTGAAGGACCCGGGCCACAGCGACCGCATCGCCGAATTCCGCCGCGACCACACCCGCCATGTGGACGAGCTGAAGGAGATGGCCGCGCGCATGGACATCCATGTGCCGACCGAGAGCGACGCGAAATCGCTCCTGACCACCGGCAAGGTCGCCATCGCAAAGCTCGGCGGCGACAGCGCGGTCCTGAGCGCGATGAAGACGAACGAGGACGACACCGTGGCCGCCTATCGCCACGCCAGCCAGAACGCCGAGGCGGATGCGCCGATGAAGCAGATCTTCGAGCGCGCGCTCGAGGACGAACTCCGCCACCGCGCCTACATGGAAGAGCAGGGCATGGGCGGCTGACCCCTCCTCCGCGGGGCGCCGCGCGGCGTCCCCCTCAGTCCTCGGGCAGGGCTTCGATCACCACGAAGGCCTGCGCCCAGGGATGATCGTCGGTGAGTGAAACATGGATCACCGCCCGGTGCCCGGGCGGCGTCATCTGCGCCAGCCGGTCGGCCGCCCAGCCGGTGACATGCATGACCGGCTGACCGGTGCCGAGATTGGTGACGCTCATGTCCTTCCAGGCGATCCCCATCCTGAGGCCCGTGCCCAACGCCTTGGAACAGGCCTCCTTCGCCGCCCAGCGCTTGGCGTAGGTGCCCGCCACATCGGCGCGCCGCTCGGCCCGGCGCTGCTCGGCCTCGGTGAAGACCCGGTTCCGGAACCTGTCCCCGAACCGCTCCAGCGCCCGTTCGATCCGCTCGATATTGGCGAGGTCCGTTCCGATTCCGAGGATCATGCCCCTGCCCCTTGGCCAGCCCGCGCTCCCTGCCACGGCGCGCCTGCCAAGACAACGGCCGGGCGCCGGCGCCGCGGGCCGCAATCCGGTCGCCCGGAGCGAAAAGACTTGGAACATCACATCTTTCAGTTCAAATGTGTTGACGGTCCCTCCCCCTCGACTCGCCGTCCGGGACCGCGGGGCAGAGCACCGGGGGACATCGGGTGACCGCGCGAGAAGGAGTCCGGGATGACCGATGGCAGGGGGAGCCGCGATGGCTGACGGAGCCGACACCGGACGCGCCTGCGTCGCGCTGATCGGAGGCGCCGGCTTCGTGGGCACGAACCTCGCCGCCCGGCTGGCCCAGGACAATGCCTTCCGTCCCCATGTCTACGATACCGACCCGCGCAAGCTCGCCTTCCGGATGGGGCCCGACGCCCGCTGCGCGTTCACGCCCTTCGATCTCGGAACCGACGACGCGCTCCTCGACCGGGCCGTGGCAGGCGCGGACGTGGTCGTGAACCTCGCGGCGCTGGTTCAGCCCAAGCGCTTTCTCGACAGGCCCCTCGATATGGTGGAGCTGAACCTCATGGGCTCGCTCAAGGTCGTCGAGGCCTGCCGCCGCCATGGCAAGCGCCTCATCCATTTCTCGACCTCCGAGGTCTACGGCAAGACCGGCGGGCGCGACGCGCCCTTCACGGAGGATTCGACCGACTGCATCCTCGGGCCGATCGACAACCACCGCTGGATCTATTCCTGCGCCAAGCAGATGCTCGACCGGATCATCCATGCCCACGGTCTCGAGGGCGGGCTGCACTACACCCTGATCCGACCCTTCAACTTCGTCGGCGCGCTGATGGACTGGCTCGGCCCCTCCGCCGAACAGCCACGCGTCTTCGCCAGCTTCATGAACGCTCTGGTCGAGGAGCGGCCGCTGCCGCTGGTCGACGGCGGCACGGCCCGGCGCTGCTTCACTCATGTCGAGGACGCCGTCTCCGCGATCACCACCATCCTCGCCCACCCCGAGGAGACCCGGAACCGCATCTACAACGTCGGGAACCCGGCCAACGAGATCACCATCGCCGGACTCGCCGCGCTGATGACCGACCTTTTCGCCGAAGAGACCGGGCGGCCCGTGCCGCTGCGAACGCAGTCCGTGCCGGGCGAGGCGTTCTACGGCGCGGGTTACGAAGATTGCGACCGGAGGATGCCGGACATCTCGCGGATCAGCGCCCTCGGATGGCGCCCGCAGCACGATCTCGGGCGGACGCTGCGGGACGCGATGCGCCACGCCCTCGCCAATTACGACGCCCTCTGCGGTTTCCGGCCCGCTCCCGCCACAGGCGCCGGCGCGGAGTGATGCGCCTCTTCCGACGCCGCCGTCCGGTCCTCTTCAAACGGGCGGATGCCATCGGCTCCATTGAGCATTACTACCATTTCCTGTGGGGCTACCTGCTTCCCGCGCTCGACATCGCGCTGACCCGCAGGCTGACGGGGCCGATCCTGATGCGGTCCTGCGGCCCGGTGCTGACCCCGAAACTCGTCGAGGCGGCCCGCGACGTCCACCTCGACCTGCGGATCGACGACGGCCCGCCGCCTGGCGATGCCGAGATCATCACCCTGCCCGCTCTCGATGCCCGGATCATCTGCGCGCCCCGGGGCCCCGTCGACGACCCGGTGCACCCCTTCCACGACAAGCTCGCCGCGCTGCCGCGGACCCGGCCCGATCTCCACGCGGCGCTCTGCGACCCGGCGGCCATCGCGGCCCTGCCCGCCGACCTGCGGGCGCTCCGCGACCGGCTCCTGCCGCCGCTCCTGGCCGCCGCACGCGAACCCGCCCCCGCGCCCTTCCTCGTCATCCGCCGCGCCGACCAGCCCGACTACTACGACCGCGACGGACCGGCGGAGTCCAAGGGCTACGGCGCCGGCCGCCGCAGCCTCGAGGGCATCGACGCCGCGGTCGAGGCCCTGAGAGCGCGGGGCCATGCCGCGCAGGGCTACGTCTGCGACGCGCACTCCGTCGCGGATCAGGCCGCCGCCTTCGCGGGCGCGCGCGGCATCGCCATGGTCCGGGGCGCGGAAGCGGGAAACCTGATCTGGTGCCGGCCGGACACGCCCGTCCTGATCCTCGAGCCGCCCGGGATGGTCGCCTCGCCGCCCCACGAGACCATGGCCGCCGCGGCCCGCCTGCGCCTGACGGTCCTCCCCGCCGAGACCCGCGCCCCCGTGCTCGACCCCGACGCGGTCGCCGCGGCCTGGGGCCCGCATCCGGCGACGGGCTAGGCCGCGGCCTCGGCCCGCGCCGCGTCCATCAGCCGCCGCATCTCCTCAATGGCCGGGCGCAGACCGCGGAAGATCGCCTCGCCCACCAGAAAATGCCCGATGTTCAGCTCCCGCACCTCGGGCAGCGCCGCCACCGGCCCGACCGTCTCGTAGGTCAGCCCGTGGCCCGCATGAACCTCGAGCCCCAGCCCGTGGGCAAAGGTCGCCATGTCGCGCAGCCGCTCCAGTTCCGCGTCGCGCGCGGCAAGGCGGCCCTCGTGGTGCAGGTCGCAATAGGCGCCGGTGTGCAGTTCCACCACCGCGGCGCCGATCCGGTGCGCAGCCTCGATCTGCCGCCGGTCCGCGGCGATGAAGATCGACACGCGGCAACCCGCCTCGGCCAGGGGCGCGATGAAATGCGCCAGCCGGTTCTCTTCCTTGGCCACCTCGAGCCCGCCCTCGGTCGTCCGCTCCTCCCGCCGCTCGGGCACGATGCACACCGCATGCGGCCGGTGCCGCAGGGCGATGGCCTGCATCTCCACGGTCGCCGCCATCTCGAAATTCAGCGGCAGCGTGAGGGTCTCGGCCAGCCGGGCGATGTCGTCGTCGGAAATGTGCCGGCGGTCCTCACGCAGATGGGCGGTGATCCCGTCCGCGCCCGCCTCCTCGGCCAGCTTCGCGGCGCGCACCGGATCGGGATAGGCCGACCCGCGCGCGTTGCGCACCGTCGCCACATGGTCGATGTTCACGCCCAGTCTCAGATGCTCCATCGCGCGTCCCTTCCGGCCTTTCGCACGGCGGACCTTAGGCGGCCCTGCACCGATTGCAACGCCGCGGGCTCTCAGGCGGGCTCGCGCAGCACCCGCGGCACCTTGAACTCGACATTCTCCTCGGCGGTCGTGACCCGCTCGACCGTGACGTCGTAGCGCGCGCGCACCGCGTCGATCACCTCGTCGATCAGCACCTCGGGCGCCGAGGCCCCCGCCGTGACGCCCAGAGATCCGATCCCCTCCAGCGCCCGCCAGTCGATATCCGTCGCCCGCTGGACAAGCTGCGCATAGGGGCAGCCCGCCTTCCGCGCGACCTCCACCAGCCGTTTCGAGTTCGAGGAGTTCGGCGCGCCAACCACGAGCAGGGCGTCGGCGCGGGGGCCGATCGCCTTCACCGCCTCCTGGCGGTTGGTGGTGGCGTAGCAGATGTCTTCCTTGTGCGGCCCCACGATGGCCGGGAACCGCGCCTTCAGCGCCTCCACGATGTCGGCCGTGTCGTCCACCGACAGCGTCGTCTGGGTGACGAAGGCCAGCCGCTCGGGATCGCGCACCTCCACCCCGGCCACGTCCTCGACCGTCTCCACCAGCAGCACCTCGCCCTGGGGAAGCTGCCCCATGGTGCCCAGCGTCTCGGGGTGGCCCGCATGGCCGATCATGACCATCTGCAGCCCGTTCTCGTGGTGTCGCGCTGCCTCGATATGCACCTTCGACACAAGGGGGCAGGTCGCGTCCACATAGACCATCTGCCGCTTCGCCGCCTCGGTGGGTACGGCCTTGGGCACGCCATGGGCGGAAAAGATCACCGGCCGGTCGTCGGGGCACTCGTCCAGTTCCTCGACGAAGACCGCGCCCTTGGCGCGCAGATCGTCGACGACATAGCGGTTGTGGACGATCTCGTGCCGCACATAGACCGGCGCGCCCCATTTCTCGAGCGCCATCTCCACGATCTTGATCGCCCGGTCCACGCCGGCGCAGAACCCGCGCGGCGCGGCGAGCAGAAGGGTGAGGGGGGGCTTCGGCATGGCGCTCTCCTTCAGGTCCGAGACCTAAGAGAGCGGCGCCGTCACCGCAAGGCGACTCAGCGCCGCCGTCAGCCCGCCGCCCCGATCACCCCCGCCGTCGCCAGTGCCAGCACGATGTAGCGCCCGGTCTTGGCGATGGCGACCAGCAGGGTGAAGACGGGCCAAGGCGTCCGCATGACCCCGGCCGCAAGGGCGATGGCATCCCCGAACGGCGCCCAGGTCAGCAGCAGCGACCAGAGTCCCCAGCGGTTGTAGATCCTCTGCGCCCGGTCTAGCTGGCTGTCGGACACCGGAAACCAGCGGCGGCCCCGGAACCGCTCCAGCCCGAGCCCCATCAGGTAGGTGATCACCGAGCCGATCGTGTTGCCCACGGACGCGACGACGACCAGCAGCCAGACCGGCGCGGCCCCTGCCGCCTGCAGCCCGACGAAGACGACCTCCGACTGGAACGGCAGGATCGTCGCCGCGCCAAGGGCGGCCACAAAGAGGGTCGCAAGGGAAAGGGACGCGGACATCTCCGCAGCAACGCGCCGCGACGAAGCCCGGTTTCAGGGTGCCACGCCTCGCCAGCCAACCCGCCATCGGCCCGGCGCGCCCTGCGCGGCGCGCGGCCCGGCCCGGACAGGGCAGCCTCAGCCGCCCAAGGCCTGCCTCAGCCATGTGCAAGCCGCCGGATCGCCGTCGAGCACGCAACTGCGGTTCGCGGCAAGAAGGTTGACGTAATGCTGGCACATCCCAGGATCACCACCTTGGCAGTTGCTTCCGAGGGAATACAGCGAGCAGGCGAGTTGCATCCCCTGCATCGCACAGGCCCGGTAGTGATAGCCGAGACAGATCGCCGGATCCGCCCGCGTCAGGCAGGCCGCCTCGAGATTGGCGGCCGAGTCACGGTCGCAGCCATACGGAACCCCGTTCTCGTCTCGTCCGCAGGGCGCCTCCGGGTCGTGGATCTGGGCGCCGACGGGCACCACGGGGGCCAACAGGAACAACAGCACCAGAAACAGGATTCGGCGCATGGCAACCTCGGCTCTTGGCAGCCCGCGGGAGGCGGGAAACCCGAGGTCCCGGATACATAATTTCCCTTGGGTAAGCTAGATGAATCGCGCGGCGCGCCCGCTCACTCCCCGTCGACGAGTTCCTCTGCGTCGTTGTTGCGGTCGCCCCGCGGCTCCCGCGGCGGGCGGCCGACGATCTCGCGCAGCTCGTCGAGCTCGATGAAGTTGTCGGCCTGCCGGCGCAGGTCGTCGGCGATCATCGGCGGCTGGCTGCGGATGGTGGAGCAGACCGAGACCCGCACGCCCCGGCGCTGCAACGCCTCGACCAGGGGGCGGAAATCGCCGTCGCCCGAGAACAGCACGATATGATCCACATGCTGCGCCGTCTCCATGGCATCGACCGTCAGTTCGATATCCATGTTGCCCTTGACCTTGCGGCGACCCTGGCTGTCGGTGAATTCCTTCGCGGGCTTCGTCACCATGGTGAAGCCGTTGTAATGCAACCAGTCCACCAGCGGCCGGATCGGCGAATACTCGTCGTTCTCCAGAAGGGCCGTGTAGTAATACGCCCGGAGCAGCTTGCCCCGGCGCATGAACTCCTGCCGGAGCAGCTTGTAGTCGATGTCGAAACCCAGCGACCGGGCGGCCGCATAGAGGTTCGAGCCGTCGATGAAGAGCGCCAGTCGCTCGTCCCGGTAAAACATTCCTGAAATCTCCTGCCCGGTCGCATCCTCCCGGGTCATTGGACCTAAGATTTGAGAAGCCGACTTGGGGATCCGCGATGATCGTGACAATTCCCCTTGGGGAAACCCATGGTCGACCCCACCTGATATTCTATGTAACGGCTCGGTGACCCGCTTCAATATCCCGCCCTGCAGAAGAATTGTGCCGGGCGCAAGGACCGGCGCTGCGGTCCGCGGCGTCCGGTTCCTGCCGGGCGGACCCCATGGGACAGATCGGAATCGGGTTGTCAATCCCTTTTGGCCCGGCTAGAGAGGGTCCTCTGTTTCCTTCCCCGAGACTGGAGGCCCCATGGCCCGCGTGACCGTCGAAGATTGCGTTGACAAGGTTCCCAACCGGTTCGAGCTGGTGATGCTCGCCGCCCACCGCGCTCGCGAGATCGCGACCGGAGCGCCCGTGACCGTCGACCGCGACAACGACAAGAACCCGGTCGTGGCCCTGCGCGAGATCGCCGAGGAGACGCAGCAGGCCGACGCCCTGCGCGAGCGGATGATCGAGAAGCAGCAGAGCCAGATCGAGGTCGACGAGCCCGAAGACGACGCCATGGCACTGCTCATGGGCCAGTCGGAGCCGGCGGATCATCCCGCGGACGACGAGATGTCCGAAGAAAAGCTCCTGCGCGCGCTCATGGAGGCCCAGGGCCAGCGATAAGGTCGACACCATGCTGGAGCGGACGCGCCCGGCCGTCACATCCGAGGCGCTCATCGGCCTCGTCCGCAGCTACAACCCGGGCAGCGACGGCGACCTGATCGCCCGCGCCTGGGCCTTCGGCGAAGAGATGCACGCCGGGCAGTTCCGCCGTTCGGGAGAGCCCTACTTCACCCATCCCGTCGCCGTGGCCGCCATCCTCGCCGAGATGCAGATGGACGATGCCACGATCGTCACCGCCCTCCTGCACGACACGATCGAGGACACCCGCGCCAGTTTCGCGACTGTCGAGGCCCAGTTCGGCCGCGACATCGCCTCCCTCGTGGACGGGGTGACGAAGCTCACCAACCTGCAGCTCTCCTCCACCGAGACGAAGCAGGCCGAGAACTTCCGCAAGCTCTTCATGGCCACCAGCCGGGACCTGCGCGTCACGCTGGTGAAGCTCGCCGACCGTCTGCACAACATGCGGACGATCAAGTCCATGAAGCCCGAGAAGCAGGCCCAGAAGGCCCGCGAGACCATGGACATCTACGCGCCCCTCGCCGGCCGCATGGGGATGCAGTGGATGCGCGAGGAACTCGAGGACCTCGCCTTCCGGGTCCTCAACCCCGCTGCGCGCGAATCCATCATGCGCCGCTTCCTGACCCTGCAGAAGGAGACCGGCGACGTGGTCGAGAAGATCACCGCCGACATGGAGGCCGAGCTCGAGAAGGCCGGCATCGCCGCCGAGGTCTACGGCCGGGCCAAGAAACCCTATTCGATCTGGCGCAAGATGCAGGAAAAGGAGCAGGGGTTCAGCCGGCTCTCGGATATCTACGGCTTCCGCGTCATCACCGACAACGAGGAAGCCTGCTACTGCGCCCTGGGCGCGATCCACCGCCGCTGGCGCGCGGTGCCCGGCCGGTTCAAGGACTACATCAGCCAGCCCAAATCGAACGGCTACCGCTCGATCCACACCACGGTCTCGGGCCGCGACGGCAAGCGGGTGGAGGTGCAGATCCGCACCCACGCGATGCACGAGGTGGCCGAGACCGGCGTCGCCGCGCACTGGTCCTACCGCGACGGCGAACGGGTGGAGAACCCCTTCGCCGTCGATCCCCAGCGCTGGATCGCCACGCTCACGAGCCAGCTCGACGCCGGGCACGACCACGACGAGTTCCTCGATATGGTCAAGCTGGAGATGTACACCGACCAGGTGTTCTGCTTCACGCCCAAGGGCGACGTGATCAAGTTGCCGCGGGGCGCCACCCCCATCGACTTCGCCTATGCCGTGCACACCAAGGTCGGCCATGCCTGCGTCGGCGCCAAGGTGGACGGGCTCAGGGTGCCGCTCTGGACGCGGCTCAAGAACGGTCAGTCCGTCGACATCGTCACCGCCGAGGGCCAGACGCCGCAATCGACCTGGATCGAGATTGCCGTTACCGGCCGCGCCAAGGCCGCGATCCGGCGCCGCCTGCGCGAGGAGGACCGCGAGCGGTTCATCAAGCTCGGCCGGGAACTGGCGCGCGTGGCCTTCGAGAACGTCGGCAAGAAGGCCACCGACAAGGCGCTCCGGACCGCCGCCCGGGCGCTGGCGCTAGAGGATACCGACGAGCTTCTCGAACGTCTGGGGTCGGCCGAGCTCACCAGTCGCGAGGTCGTCCGTGCGATCTACCCCGAGCTCGTCGACGCCGGCCGCGGCGAGGAGATCGAGGCCGGCCGCGCCGTCGTGGGCCTGTCGTCGGGCAGCCATTACGCCCGCGCGCCCTGCTGTCAGCCCGTGCCCGGCGAACGGATCGTCGGCATCACCTCGCGGGGCCGCGGCGTCATCGTCCATGCCATCGACTGCGAGGTCCTCGCCCGCTACGAGGATCACATGGACCGCTGGGTCGACCTGCACTGGCAGGAAGGCACGCACCCGGCCGCCAATGCCGTCACGCTCGATCTCGCGATCACCAATGACGCGGGCGTGCTCGGGCGGATTTGCACGTTGATTGGAGAGCAATCCGCCAATATCTCCCATCTCGAGTTCATCGACCGCAAGCCGGACTACTACCGGCTTCTGATGGACGTGGACCTGCGCGACGTGGAGCATCTGCACCGGGTCATGACCGCGCTGGAGGCCGACACCAACGTCGCCTTCATCGAGCGTCACCGGGACCCCGCCCGCGCGGCGACGACAGGAGAGACGTGAACCCCGTTCCCTTCGGGGCCGGCGGTCAGGGAGAGGCGGGACAGGCGTGGTCTTCAAACGCAGGGACAGGCGCCCGGTCTGGGAGATCGTCTTTCGGGCGGTCTGGCCCAAGGGTGGCTGGGGCCGGGCCGCGCAATACGTCCGCCACCGCCTCCGCCGCCTGCCCGATACGCCCGAGAAGATCTGCCGCGGCATCTGGGCCGGCGTCTTCGTGACCTTCACGCCCTTCTACGGGCTCCACTTCGTGATCTCGGCAGCCCTCGCCTGGATCATGCGCGGCAACATCCTCGCGTCCATCCTTGCCACCTTCTTCGGCAACCCGCTGACCTACGTCCCGATCGGGATCGTGTCGCTGCAGACCGGCTACTGGCTCCTCGGCACCCGCCCCGAGGCGGGCTTCGAGGAGAGCTTCGCACGCAAGTTCGCGGCCGCCTCGGCGGACCTGTGGCACAACGTCATGTCCGTCTTCACCCCGGCGACGGCGGACTGGTCGCGTCTCGCGGTCTTCTACCGCGAGGTCTTCGTGCCCTACACGGTGGGCGGGATCCTGCCCGGCATCGTCACCGCCACGGTGATCTACTGCCTCGCCCTGCCGGTGGTGCGCGCCTACCAGAACCGCCGCAAGGCCCAGCTGCGCCGCAAGCTCGGCAAGCTGAAGTCTGGCGTCGACGCGGGCCTCGGATGACGGGGCGCGCGATCCGTGGCAGAGCCGGATGACCGCATGGACGACTACATCCGTTTCGAAGGCCGGATCGAGCCCCTGGTCTGGGGCCCCCGGACCTATACCGTGCTGCCGCTTCCCGAGGAGGTCGCCCGGGCGCTCGCCGACGCCGGCGCGCGCCGCGTCGAGGGTGAGATCGCCGACCATCCCGTCAACCTCGCCCTCAGCCGGGCGCCCGTGACCCCGCACACCTTCCTCTGGACCGGCAAGAGCCTCCTCGACGCGCTCGGCGTCGCACCCGGCGAGGTCGTCGAGGTCAGGCTGCGCCCCGCGCCCGACGACGCGGTCGACCTGCCGGACGATGTCGCGGCGGCCCTGCGTGCTGCGGGCCGAACCGCGGCCTGGGAGGCGCTCACCCCCGGCCGGCGCAGGGCCGCCCTCTACACCATCGCCACCGCGAAGCGCGCCGACACCCGGGCGCGCCGGATCGCGGCGCTGCTCGACAACCTCGACGACTGACCATCCGGGGACCTGCCCTCCCCGCGGCAGCCTGACTGTCCTGGCGGGTCGCGCGAACGCCCGCATGACTGCCGGGAGCCGATCCGCCCTAGGCTGTGCTGGCAGGCGAAGCCCATGAGCCGGTTCGGCCCGGAGAGCCTCCGTCCGGGTCCGGACCGTGGCGTGCTCGGCGGGGCTGTCGAAGAGCCCGGTGGTCTCGAAGACGCGGCCGCGGAACTGACGCGCGCGCTGGCTGCCGTCCATTCTGCGCGACAGCCCCGAGCCCGCCGAGACCTGCCGATCCCGCGCACATGCTGCCCTTCACCCTCGCACCGTCCCGGGGCGCGCGCTGCCCGACTGGCTCGGTCTCGATCCGACGACAGGGCGGATCGAGGCCCGGCCGCAGTACGCAGACGACGGGCGTTTCGAGGTGGTCGTGACCGACGGCCTCGAGGGCGGCGGCGGCGGCACCGACACGCTCTTCTGCGGCGCGGGCGTCGACCTTCTGAAGGCGCCGCGGCCCGACCGGACCACGGACCCCTGGACGCCCGTGCCCCGCGGGACGGCGGGCGGGGCGATGCGCGGCACGCGCGAGCGACGTCCCGCCGCCTCGCCCGCCCCTTGCCAATCCCGCCGCCTCGCGCAATCTGCGCCCATGACCGCGCCGCCCCTGCCCGCCCTTCTCCTCGGCCTCGCCGGGCTGCTCCCCTTCCTCTGGGGCGCGCTCACGACCCTGTCCCCGTCGCTGCACCTCTGGGGCGCGCAGACCCTCGGGCCGCGCTTCGTCGGCCCCTATGTGCAGCTCTTCTACGGGGCGGTGATCCTGAGCTTCATGTCCGGCGTGCTCTGGGGCTTCGCGACCAGGACGACCGGCTCCCGCGCCGCCGCCGGCTACGCGCTGTCGGTCATCCCGGCGCTCTGGGCGTTCTTCTTCACCGGCGGCGGGCCGACCTCGGCGGCCACCTACCTCGCCGCGGGCTTCGCTGGGCTCCTGCTCCTCGACTGGCAGTTCGCGCGCTGGGGCCTCGCACCCGACTGGTGGATGCCCCTGCGCACCGGGCTCACCGCCATCGTCCTTCTCTGCCTCGCCCCCGTGATCTTCTGAGCCATGCCCGAGCTCTTTGCCTTCACCGATGGCGCCTGTTCCGGCAATCCCGGCCCCGGCGGCTGGGGCGCGCTCCTGCAGGCGAAGGATGGCGCCACGGTCGTCCGCGAGCGCGAGCTCAAGGGCGGCGAGGCCCATACCACCAACAACCGCATGGAGCTTCTCGCCGCGATCCACGCGCTCGAGGCGCTGGAACGGCCCGCGACGATCACCGTCGTCACCGACAGCGCCTATGTGAAGGGCGGCATCACCGAATGGCTCGCCGGCTGGAAGCGCAAGGGCTGGACCACCTCGACGAAGAAGCCCGTGAAGAACGAGGACCTCTGGCGCCGCCTCGACGAGGCCGCGCGGCGGCACAAGGTGACCTGGCGCTGGGTCAAGGGCCATGCCGGCCACCCCGAGAACGAGCGCGCCGACGAACTCGCCCGCGCCGGCATGGCGCCGTTCAAGCGCTGAGGCCCCTCAGCGCCGCCCGCGCCAGTGGGTCGGCACGATCAGCAGCGCCCCCACGGAGGCGAGGATCGCGTTCCAGCCCGGCTGCCGGAACCCGAGGCCGAACATCGCCGTGACGAAGTAGAACACGAACGCCCCGCCCACGCAGATGATGATGGACGGCAGGATGCCGTTGCGGGTGAAACCGGACTTCTCCGACAGGTATCCCACGATCCCCGCGATGACGACGGTGCCGATCAGGCTCGGAAACATGCTCTACCCTCCCAGGACCGTGCCGGGCGGGAGCGGCATCCCCCGCAGGAACTCCGCCGCATCCTGCACCCCGCGCCCTGCGCGCTGCAGGTCCGTGATCCGCACGGCGCCGGTGCCGCAGGCCACGGTCAACGCGCCGTCGAGCACCTCCCCCGGCGCGCCGGCGCCTTCGGCCAGCTCACAGCGCAAGAGCTTCAGCCGCTCGCCCGCCGCCTCGCACCAGGCGCCCGGAAAGGGCGAGAGCCCGCGGATTCGGCGGTCCACCTCCACCGCCGGCAGGCTCCAGTCGATCCGCGCCTCGGCCTTGTCGATCTTGGTCGCATAGGTCACGCCCTCAGCGGGCTGCGGCTCGGCGGTCCGCTCCTCGAGCCCGTCCAGCGCCGCCACCACCAGTCGCGCGCCCAGGGCCGACAGCCGGTCATGCAGGTCCCCCGTGGTGTCCCCGGGGCCGATCGGAACGGCCTCGCGCAGGTAGACGGGCCCGGTGTCGAGCCCCGCCTCCATCGCCATGATGCAGACACCCGTCTCGGCATCTCCCGCCATCACCGCCCGGTGGATCGGCGCCGCCCCGCGCCAGCGCGGCAGAAGCGAGGCATGGATGTTCAGGCAGCCGAGGCGCGGCGCGGCGAGAACCGCGCGCGGCAGGATCAGGCCATAGGCCACCACCACCGCCGCATCGAGGCCGAGGGCGACAAGGGCCTCCTGCTCCTCGGCACCCTTCAGCGACACGGGCGTCCGCACGGGCAGCCCCGCGTCCTCCGCCCGGCGCGCGACGGGCGAGGGCCGCACCGCCCTGCCCCGCCCCGCGGGCCGCGCGGGCTGGCTGTAGACGCAGGCCACCTCGTGCCCGGCCCCGAGCAGCGCGTCGAGCGCGGGGACGGAAAACTCCGGCGTACCCATGAACGCGATCCGCATGATCCTGCTCCTTGTCCCGAATAGTCGCGACTATTCCGTTCCCTGCCGTCCCGCCTTGCGCGCCTTCGCAATCAGCCGGTCCCGCTTCAGCCGGCTCAGCCTGTCGAAATACATCCGCCCCTCGAGGTGATCGATCTGGTGCTGCACGCTCGTCGCCCACAGCCCCACGAAATCCCGCTCCTCCACCGCGCCATCCGCGTTCCGGAACCTCACCGTCACCGCCCTCGGCCGCGCGATCACCGCCGAGACGCCGGGCAGGTTCGGCGAGGCTTCCTCGTGTTCCCTCAACTCGACACTCTCGTGGAGCACCTCCGGGTTTGCCATCCGCACCGCCTGCCCCCGCGCCGTGCTCGCATCCACCACCGCGAGCCGCAACGGCACGCCGATCTGCGGCGCGGCAAGGCCCACGCCCGGCATCGCCTCCATCACCGCGATCATCCGCTCCCAGACCGCGCGCACCTCGTCCGTCACCGCCTCCACGCGGTCCGCCGGCCGGCGCAGCACCTGTGCGGGCCAGGGCACGATCCTCAGCCGCGCGGCGGCCTCGCTCACGCCCGCGCCTTCTCGCGCTTCAGCTTGACCATCTTGCGGGTGATCATCTGCCGCCTCAGGGGCTTCAGGTAGTCGATGAAGAGCCTGCCGTTCAGGTGGTCGATCTCGTGCTGCACGCAGGTCGCCCAGAGCCCCGCGAACCGCTCGCTCTGCTCGGAGCCGTCGAGCGCAGTCCAGCGCACGTCGACCTCGGCGGGCCGCTCCACATCGGCATATTGCTCGGGGATCGACAGACAGCCTTCCTCGTAGGTGCTGACCTCCTCCGAGGACCAGGTGATCTCGGGGTTCACCAGCACCATGGGCCGCGGCGGCTGCGTCTCGTCCTTCACGCAATCCATCACCAGCACCCGCTGCAGCACGCCCACCTGCGGCGCGGCAAGCCCGATCCCCGGCGCGTCGTACATGGTCTCGAGCATGTCGGCGCCCAGCTGACGGATCTCGTCCGTGATCGCGCCCACGGGCTCGGCGACGGCCTTCAGCCGCGGGTCGGGATGGATGAGGATGGGACGCTTTGCCATGGCGCTGATCTAGGCCAAGCCCGCCCCCCGCGCAACACGGCCCCTTGCGTTCGGCCCGCCCGGGGCTAGCGTCCGGAACGGGCAGACAGGAGACCTCCATGACCTTCGACCGGATCACCGCACGCGCGGGCACCTGGCAGACCAAGTGGGCCTCGGCGGAGCGGGTCATGGGCCCCCCCGGTCCCGACGCCCTGCCCATGTGGATCGCCGACATGGATTTCGATGTCGCTCCGGTGATCGCCGAGGCCGCGCAGCGCCTGTCGACAAGCGGCATGCTCGGCTATTTCACCGGCGCCGACGCCCTCTCCGAAAGCGTCGCCGCCTGGATGACATCCCGCCACGGCTGGGAGGCCGATCCCGACCACGTCAGCCATACACACGGTCTGGGCAACGGCATCGCCCTCTGCCTGCAGGCCTTCAGCGAGCCCGGCGACGCGGTCATCATCTTCTCCCCCGTCTACCACGAATTCGCGATGAAGATCCGCCGCAACGAGCGCGAGGTCCGCGAAAGCCCGCTCCTCGTCGCCGGGGACGGGCGCTTCGCCCTCGACCTCGACAGGCTGGAGCAGAGCCTCACCGGCACCGAGCGGATCATGCTGATCTCCTCGCCGCACAATCCCGCCGGCCGCATCTGGACGCCCGAGGAGCAGCGCGCCATGGCCGACTTCTGCGCCCGCCACGACCTGATCCTCCTCTCCGACGAGATCCACCACGACCTCGTCTTTCCGGGCGAGCGTCATGTCCCCATGCCCGTGGCCGCCCCCGACTCGCTGGACCGGCTCGTCATGCTCACCGCCGCCTCCAAGACCTTCAACATCGCGGGCTGCCGGACGGGCAGCATCACCATCGCCGACGAGACCCTGCGTGCCCGCTTCCGCAAGGTGCTCCACGCGCTCGACATCCAGCCGAACATCTACGGCGTCGAACTCACCCGCGCCGCCTATACCCCCGAAGGCGCGGCCTGGTGCGACGAGCTTTGCGCCTATCTTGCAGAGAACGCCCGGCGCTTTTCCGAAGGCGTGGCCGCGATCCCGGGCCTGTCGGCCATGCCCATGCAATCGACCTATCTCGCCTGGGTCGATTTCTCTCCCCTCGGCATGTCCTGGGAGGAGGTGCGCCGCCGCATCGTCGAGGAGGCCCGCCTCGGCCCCTCGCCCGGCCCAAGCTTCGGCACGGGCGGCGACTGCGCCATGCGCTTCAACCTCGGCACCCAGCGCATCCGGATCGACGAGGCCGTCTCGCGCCTGCAGGACGCCTTCGCGGACGTTCAGTAGTCAGGCCTGCGGCAGCAGCCCCGCGGGCCCGCCCGGCGCGCGCTCGAAATCGACGGGCGCCGCATCGGTCGCCGCGGTCGCGCGCTTGTACTCGTAGACCCGTTCGCCGTCCTCCTCGCGCGAGGTGACGATCAGGCAGCGCGACAGGTGGCGCGCGCCCTCGTAGAGATCGACGTAGCCGCGCGCGGGATCGGCCGTGCCCGCCTCCACGGCAAAGCCCGTGGACCAGGCCCGCACCACCGCGATCCGCTGACCTCCCGCCTCTATGTATAGCCGCGCACGCCGCTTGTCCCGCGCCTGCCGCGCCGCCTTCAGACCGTCCTGTACCTGCTTCGAAAACTGGTCCATCGCCCGTCCTTCCCGCCCTCGTTTCCAATGGTGGGTGCGCCCGCGGCAAAATCAAGCGTCGCGTGGCGCCGCAGCGCAGAGACGCGGCCCGCGCGTCACGCTTTCTCGCCGCGTATGCGAGGCCGCAGAACATGCGGTTTTGCCGCATCATAGAGGGCGGAGTCCGGAAAACCGTGGTTATCTGCCATCGCCGGTCCGACAAGGATCAGCGCCGTCCGGGTGATCTTTGCCTCGCGGACCGCGGCATGGATGGTGGCCAGCGTGCCGCGCAGGATCATCTGGTCGGGCCAGGAGGCGCGATAGACCACCGCGACCGGGCACTCCGGCCCGTAGAACGGACTGAGCTGCCGTTCGATCTCCCGCAGCGCGCGAATCCCCAGATGGATTGCCAGCGTCGCGCCGCTGCGGGCAAAGACCTCCAGCCGCTCGCCCTCGGGCATGGAGGTCGATTTCATCGACATCCGCGTCAGCACGATGGACTGCGCCACCTCGGGCACCGTCAGCTCCTGCCCCAGGGCGGCGGCGGCGGCGGCATAGGCCGGCACGCCCGGCACGATCGCGTAGGGAATGCCATCCGCCTTCAGCCGCCGGATCTGCTCGGCAATGGCGCCATAGAGCGACGGATCGCCCGAATGCACCCGCGCCACGTCCTCGCCGCGCGTCTCTGCCGCCAGGATCTCCGCATGGGTCTCGTCCAGCGTCATCGACGCGGTATCCATCACACGCGCCCCCTCGGGCGCGCGCGCGACCACCGCCTCGGGCACCAGCGAGCCGGCATAGAGGCACACCGGGCAGCTCTCGATCAGCCGCGCCGCCTTCAGCGTCAGAAGCTCCGGATCGCCGGGACCCGCGCCGATGAAATGAACCGTCATGCGCGTCCTCCGTCGATCCGCTTCGCATAGCCGCGCGGCGTGTACATCCGCGGCCCCTCGCCGAGCTGCGCCAGCCGCGAGGCGGAGGAGCCCACCAGAACCACCGTCAGCATGTCCACCTCGTCCACCTCCAGCGCATCGAGCCTGCGATAGCGAAGGCTCTCGTCCGGCCGCCCGAGGTCGGTGCCCAGCAGCACCGGCGTGTCCGCCGGACGATGCGCCAGCAGGATATCCCGCGCCTCGGCCAGCAGCGTGCGCCGCCTCCGCGACACCGGGTTGTAGAAGGCGATGACGAAATCCCCCTCCGCCGCCGCCCGGATGCGCTTCAGGATGTCCTCGCGCGGGGTCAGCAGGTCCGACAGCGAGATGGCGCAGAAGTCGTGCCCCAGGGGCGCGCCCGCCCGGGCCGCCGCCGCCTGCAGCGCCGAGACGCCGGGCGCGCAGACGACCTCGGCCCGGCGCGCGGCGGCGCTGACGCCCCCCCGGTCGGCGGGCCGATCCAGCAGCTCGAACACCAGCGCGCCCATCGCGTAGATCCCCGCGTCGCCCGAACAGACCAGCGCCACGTTCGCGCCCTCGCCCGCCCGTTCCAGCGCGTAGCGGCAGCGGTCCTCCTCGCCGCCCAGCGGGAAGTCGCGGCGCGGCTTGCCCGCCGCCAGCGCCCCCAGGAGATCAATATAGAGACCGTAGCCCACCAGTTCCTCGGCCTCGGCGACAAGCCGCGACACTTCCGGCGTCCGCCAGGCCGCCTGACCGGGCCCGATCCCCACGACCGACAGCCGCCCGCGCCGCCGCCCCGGCAACGCGGCGATGGGCGCGGGCGCGCGCGCGAGCGCCATGGTCGCATTGGCGCTCTTGCTCTTCTCGACGAAGAGCCCGGCCTCGGGTCCCGCGCCGGCCAGGGCCGCGGCCTCGGCCACGCCGTGGCAGCCGACCTCGGCAAAGACCACCTCGGAAGGGTTCAAGAGGCGCGGCGTCTCGTCCTCCAGTTCCGCCGCCTCGAACAGCCGCAGCGGCAGGTCCAGCGACCGGGCGAGCGCCAGCACCGCGGGCTCGTCGGCCTTCAGGTCGAGCGTAAAGAGGCCGGCGATGGCGCCCGGGGCGATCTCGAAGGCCTCCAGCGTCGCGCCGACCAGCTTCGCCAGCTCCTCGGGCGGACAGTTTCGCGCACAGCCGACACCCAGCGCGTAACGTTGCCGGTGATAGGCCAGTTCCCCGCCGGGCGCGGGGCCCTCGGTGACGAGGATCGGCACGGCCGCGTCCTCGCCCGGCGCGGCCTTCGGCAGGCCGTCGAGAAAGTCCGGGACCTCGCCGCCCTCGCAGTCGATCCGCGCGCGCCGCCCCGACAGCAGCGCCGCCATCGCGCCGCGCGCGGCCTCCGGGTCGGCCAGCCGCCAGCCCGGCGGCGGCTCGTCGAGCGCCACGCCCAGCGCCACGTCGCCCGCCGTGGTCACCGCCGCCACCGCGCCCAGCGCCTCGGCCACCTGCCGCGCCAGCCGGTTCGCCCCCCGGTGGCCGCCCAGCAGCGGGACCACGACCGACCCGTCGTCCGAGACCGACAGAACGGGCGGCTCGCCGCGCTTGTCCGACAGGTGCGGCGCGATCCCTCGGATCAATATACCACTCGCGCAGACCCCGATGATCGGCGTTCCGGCAAGAAAGAGGTCCCGCGCATGATCCAGCGCATTGGCGAAGACGGCATCCGCCCGCCCCACGCGCCCCGCCCGCCCGTGCACCTTTGCCCCGAGCGCCGCCGCGATGCGATGCGCCACCGGTTCGCCCGAGGCCGACAGCGCCAGAACCACCGGGGTCACAGCCATGGATCGGCCTCCTTCGTGACGAGGATCATGGAAAAATACGGTGCCACCTCCGGCGCCTCCGCCAGCGGCAGCACAACCTCGGCCTCGAGCGTCGCCCGTTCGACGTAGACCGAGCGGTCCGTCAGCCCGGCCGCGTCGATCACCGCGCGCACCTTGGCCATGTGCCGCCCCAGCTTCATCAGCGCCACGCTCGACGATCCCGCCAGACGCGCCGCGATCTCCGTCTCCGGCAGCGGTGCAGGGAGAATGGCGAACACCTCGTTCCGTGCCACCAGCGGCCGCCCCGCCACCGCGGCGGCGGCGGTCACCGAACTCACCCCCGGAACCACCTCCACCGCGAACCGCCCGGCCAGCCGCGCGTGCAGATACATGAACGAGCCGTAGAGAAACGGGTCCCCCTCGCAGAGGCACACCACGTCCACCCCCGCGCCCAGCCGCTCCGCGATCCGCGCGGCACCTTCGTCATAGGCCGCCTGCGCCGGCGCGCGCTCGGTCCGCATCGGCAGGTCGATGACGATCTCCTCCGCGCCCTCCGGGATCAGCCCCGCCACGATGCCCCGGGCGAAGGACGCCGCCCCCGCCAGCGTCGGATAACAGATCACCGCCGCCCCCCCGATCAGCCGTGCCGCACGCAGGGTCACCAGATCGGGCGCGCCCGGCCCCACGCCCACGCCGTAAAGCCGCCCGGTCACGCGCACCCCCTGGCTTCATCTGGCCAGAAATACTCGAAATCCCGGCCCGTCACCTCTTCACGAGGCTCCATTGCGTCACCGGCATCAGCGGCCGCCAGCCCGTGAGCCCGCCCACCGGCTCGGCCCGGTGCACCGAGATCTTCGACAGCTGCCCGCCATGGGCCTTGTGCAGCGCCAGCAGCAGCGCCTCGGACTCGAGCGTCACCGCGTTCGCCACCAGCCGCCCCAAGGGCCGCAAGGCCCGCCAGGACGCGGTGAAGACCTCTTCCGACAGCCCGCCACCGATGAACACCGCATCCGGCGCTGGAAGAAATTCCAGCTCACCCGGCGCCGTCCCGTCCCGCAGCTCCAGCCTCGGCGCGCCCAGCGCCAGCGCGTTCTCCGCGGCCATGGCCCGCCGGTCGGCGCGCGGCTCGATCCCGATGGCGCGGGCGTAATGCGCTGCGCGCATCCACTCGATCGCCACCGATCCGCAGCCCGTGCCGATGTCCCACAAGAGCGCCCCGCGCATCGGCATCAGCTTCGCCACCGTCGCCGCGCGGACCTCCTGCTTGGTCATCGTGCCGTCCGACCGGAACAGCGCATCGTCGAGCCCCGGAACCCGCGGCAGAAGCGCCGCATCGGGCGCTGCCCGGCAGTCCACCGCCAGCGTGTTGAACGCCGGAACCTCGTGATCCCAGCGCGCCGCCACCCCGTCGAACCGCGCTTCCTCCGGCCCGCCCATGCTCGCCAGCACCGTCATGGGCGAGCCGCCGAAGCCCCGCTCCGTCAGGAACCGGGCGATCCGTCCGGGCGTGTCCGCGCCCGTCGTCAGGATGAGCAGCCGCGCATCGGGCTGGATAAAGGCGATCATCTGCTCCACCGGACGGCCATGGACCGTCAGCGTCTCCACATCGGCGAGGCTCCAGCCCATCCGCGCGGCGGCCAGCTGGAACGCCGAGAGCTGCGGATGATAGACGATCTCCCTCGGGTCGATGGCCCGGCCAATGCGCGCGCCAACCGAGAACCAGAGGGGATCGCCGGTCACCAGCACCACCGCGCGCCGCCCCTTCAGGCCCCGGATCGTGTCGATCATCGCATCGAAGGGCGAGGGCCAGGCGATCCGCTCCGCCGTCACGTTCGGCGCCAGCTCGTGATGCCGGTCGCCGCCGAGAATCACCTCCGCCGCCTCCACCACGGCGCGGGTGGCGGGGGCGAGCCCCGCCAGCCCGTCCTCTCCGATCCCCACGACGTGCAGCCAGGGCGCGCTCACGCGTCGCCCTCCAGAGCGCCCCGCGCCAGCGCGTTCACCGCCGCCGAGGCCATGGCAGACCCGCCCCGCCGCCCGCGCAGGGCGATGTAGTCGCAGTGCCTCGGATCGCGCGCCAGCTCCGCCTTCGATTCCGCCGCCCCGACGAAACCCACCGGAAAGCCCAGGATCACCGAGGGTTTCGGCCATCCCGTATCCAGAAGTTCCAAGAGCCGGAAGAGCGCGGTGGGCGCATTGCCGATCGCCACCACGGCGCCCCCGATCCGCTCTTCCCACAGCTCCACCGCCGCGGCCGACCGCGTCGTCTCCCCCGCCTGCGCAAGGGCCGGCACGCGCGGATCGTTCAGCGTGACCACCACCTCGTTGCCCGCGGGCAGGAACCGCCGCGTGATTCCCGCCGCCACCATCTCGCAGTCGCAGAGCACGGGCACGCCCGCCGCCAGCGCCGCGCGCCCGGCCTCCGCCGCGCGGGTGGAAAAGGCCAGCCGGTCGGCGATCTCGATCATCCCGCAGGCATGGATCAGCCGCACGACCACGGGTTCCATGGCGGGCGGAAACCGCTCCAGCCGCGCCTCGCGCCGCACGGTCTCGAAGCTCTCGGCATAGATCGCCGCCGGATCGCGGAGGTAGGGTCTCACGGACGTCGCGGACCGGGGGGCCAGCCCCCCGGTCCCCCCGGGAGTTCACGGCGGTCCGCGCAGCGGCGATCCTGCCAGTGGCAGGATCGCGCCGTGACCGGGCGGAGCCCATGGGCCAGAAAATCCATCATCTCACGCGCGTCTTGCGGGCGCTCTCCGGCCCGTGGGGATGATCGGCGTGAGGATAGGGCGCATGATGGTGATGATGATGCCCGTGATCATGGTCATGATCATGGTCATGGCCGTGATGATGGTGGTGATGATGATGACCGTTCTGCGCCTCCAGCCGGCAGAGCCCCGTGCAGAAATCCTCGCAGAGCGCGCAATCGGCCACGTTCGAGCCCGGCGCGCTCGCCCCCTGCCCCTCCACAAGGTGATGATGGCTCTCCTGCACGGCCCCCACCTCGGCCTCGAAGCCCAGAACCTGCGTGCGGTACTTGCACATGGCGCAGTTGGGCGGCGGCACCTCGCCCACCAGCTCCGTCACCCGCTCGGCGAAGGTCGCCAGCACCTGCGGATGATCGCCCAGATACCCCGCCTTCCGGAACTCGATCTCCGGATGGGCGGCGGCGACGCGGTCGGTGAAGCCGTAGATGCGGTCGATCAGGATGCCCGAGAACAGGAAATATGGAAACACCACCACCCGCCTGTAGCCCAGCTTCGCCACATGCTCGAGGCACGGCTCCACCAGCGGGAAGGTCACGCCGGAAAACCCCACCTCGCACCAGCCGAAGCCCATGCCCTCGTGCAGCATCCGCGCGATCTTGGCGACATTGCCGTTGGCGTCGGGGTCCGAGGCGCCCCGGCCGATCACCACGAGACAGGTCTCGTGCCGCGGCACGGCATCGTCGAGCACCGCCTCGATCCGCGCGGCGGCGGCGGCGATCATCTTCGGATCGACGCCCAGTTCGCGCCCGTAATGCACGTCGATCCCGTGGGTCGCGGCATAGGTGTTCAGCACCGTGGGAATGTCGTTCTTGGCGTGCATCGCCGCGAAGAGCATCCCCGGAACCGCCAGGATCCGCTCGCACCCCGCCTCGCGCAGCTCATCGAGCCCGTCGCGCAGCACCGGGTTCGCGAATTCCAGATAGCCGTGCGTGCACATCCACTCCTTCGGCAGCAGCGGCGGCAGCTTCTCGGCCAGGGTGGCGAATTCGGAGACCGCCGAGGACGACCGCGACCCGTGCCCGCACAACAGGACCCCGGTCTTCACGCGCGTGCCTCCTCGGGCTCGGCGTCGTCCTCTGCCCCCTCTTCGGGCTCGTCCGATGCGGCCCCGCGCTCCCGCGCCTTGCTCCAGAGCCCCACCAGGACGGCAAGGCCGATGGCGGCCCCGGCGATCCAGTGGCCGTGCCCCGCCACCTCGGCCAGGTGGCCGGGATGGGCAAGCGCCGGTCCCGCGGTGAGGGTCGCGATCAGGATGGCAAGGCGCATGGGCTCCTCCGGGTCGGGCCCCAGGCCTGCGGCGTGCGCCGATCCACTCGACGATGCGCAGGAAGGCCCCCCTGTCTGGGTCGGACCCGCCGGCGCCTCCGCTCCGGCCCGGGAAAGGGCTTCGTCTCCGACCGGACTACCGCGCGGCGTCCACGGGCGCAAACGGGAACTGCGCCCTGCGCCCATGTGCGCGGGTGCAGGGGTCCGTGCGCTCAGGTCCGGGTGTCCGGCGACGCCCGGGCTTCCTACCTGACTTGGACACAGCAAGCGGAGGTCCCATGGGACAACTCGTCGACGGCACCTGGCACAGCGGCCCCATCGAGACGAAATCCACCGGCGGGGAGTTCCGCCGCAGCACCTCCGGGTTCCGCAACTGGATCACGGCGGACGGCAGCCCCGGCCCCTCGGGCGAGGGGGGATTCAAGGCGGAGGCCGGCCGCTATCACCTCTATGTCAGCCATGCCTGCCCCTGGGCGCACCGCACGCTGATCTTCCGCAAGCTCAAGGGGCTCGAGCCTCTGATCGGCCTGTCCGTCGTGCATCCGCTGATGTTCGAGGACGGCTGGACCTTCGCCGACGACTGGGACGGGGCCACGGGCGACGCGCTCCACGGCCTGCCCTTCCTGCGGGACGTCTACGTGAAGGCCGATCCCCGGATTTCCGGCCGCGTGACCGTTCCGGTCCTCTGGGACCGGACGCGCGAGACCATCGTGTCGAACGAATCCTCCGAGATCATCCGGATGTTCAACTCCGCCTTCGACGGGCTGACCGGCAACCGGGACGACTACTGGCCCGAGGACCTGCGCGAGGCGATCGAGCCCGTGAACGCGCGAATCTACGACACGCTCAACAACGGCGTCTACCGCTCGGGTTTCGCCTCGACGCAGGAAGCCTACGACGCCGCCGTCGTGCCGCTCTTCGAGACGCTGGACTGGCTCGAGGACCGGCTCTCCTCGAGCCGATACCTCATGGGCGACCGCATCACGGAGGCCGACTGGCGGCTCTTCACCACGCTCCTGCGGTTCGACCCGGTCTATCACGGCCATTTCAAGTGCAACCGCCGCCGGATCGTCGACTACCCGAACCTCTGGGGCTTCACCCGCGAACTTTACCAGTGGCAGGCGCCGGACGGCAGCCGCGTGGCCGACACGGTGCATTTCGACCACATCGTGCACCACTACCACCGCAGCCACGAATCGGTGAACCCGCACCGGATCGTGCCCATCGGCCCGGATCTCGACTTCGACGCGCCCCACGGCCGCGACCGTCTGCCCCTCGCCGCCGAGTGACCGTCCGTCAATGGGCCGCGCCGTGATGCTCGACCATCGCGGCGAGGTCCTCGGGCGGCATGTGCGTGGGCAGAAAGGCGCAGGCATTGGCGCTGAGCGCAAAGATCGAGCCGTCCGAGAAGAATCGCGTGTTGGTGACAAAGATCACCCGCACGCCCGGATGGCGGACCTCGGCGTAATCGGCCACCGCGAGCGCGCTGCCCTCGCTCAGGACGAGGTCCAGCACGATGATGTCATAGGTCCGCTCCGACAGGGCCTCGATGGCAGACTCCGCATCCGCCCGGGAATCCACCGCATGACCCGCCCGTGTCAGGTACCCGGTCCAGAGTTCGGACAGCCGGCGATCCTCTTCGACGATCAGCACCTGCATGCCGCACCTCCCCTGTCTCCCCGCCTGTTTATCGGACCGCCGCCCCGGAGACGTCGGGCGCACACCGCGATCCTTTTCACTGGCATTCATCGTAAATGGGAAAACTTTAACGAAGTGTTACCGGACCTGCCCTGACCTCGGCCGACCTTGCGGAAACCGCCGGTCCTTGCCATGCCGCCCGCGATCCGGTTGAACCGGCACGGCCCGACCGGAGAGCGTCATGACGACCTGGATCACCATCTGCGACACCTGCAAGCGCGAGGACTTCGAGGCCCGCGCTCCCGCCATGACCGACGGCGAGGCGCTGGCCCATGCCGTCGAGGCTTTGCCCCGGCCCGAGGGCGTGGCGCTCCGCCGGGTCTCCTGTCTCATGGGCTGCAGCCACGGCTGCAACGTCGCGATCCAGTCCGCCGGCAAGCTCTGCTACACTCTCGGCCGGTTCGAGCCGGGCGCCGAAGCCGCCCGCGCGATCCTCGACTATGCCGCGCTCCATGCCGGATCCGCGACCGGCCAGGTTCCCTACCGCCAGTGGCCCGAGGGCGTGAAGGGCCATTTCGTCACCCGCCACCCGCCGCTTCCCGAATGACCCGCGCCGGGGCGCCGCGCGATCACGGCGGCGGACTCGACGCCGCCGCCGCGCGCTGGGGCGGCACGCGCAGCGACTGGCTCGACCTCTCCACCGGCATCAACCCCGTCCCCTATCCCCTGCCGGACCTCCCCGCCGGGGCCTGGACCGCGCTGCCCGACGCCGCCGCCACCGCCCGGCTGGAGGCCGCCGCGCGCCGCTTCTGGGCCGTCCCCGAGAGCGCGGGCCTCGTCCTCGCCCCAGGGGCCTCGGCGCTCATCGTGCGCCTGCCCGACATCGCGCCCCCGGGCCCGGTCCGCATCCCCGGTCCCACCTACAACGAACACGCCGCCGCCTTCCGCCTCGCCGGACGGACCCTGACCGAGGCGCCGGCGCCGGTCACCGTCCTCGTCCATCCCAACAATCCGGACGGGCGGCTCCGCTCCGCCGCCGATCTCGGCCCGGGCCTGACCGTGGTCGACGAGAGCTTCTGCGACACGGATCCCGGTCGCAGCCTGATCGCCGCCACCGCCCGCCCCGGCACGCTGATCCTGAAGAGCTTCGGCAAGTTCTGGGGCCTCGCGGGCCTGCGCCTCGGCGCGGCCATCGCCCATCCCGAGACCCTCGCCGATCTCGCCGAGCGCCTCGGCCCCTGGCCCGTCTCCGGTCCGGCGCTGGCCATCGGCGCCGCCGCCCTCTCCGACATCCCCTGGGCCGAGAGCACCCGGGCGCGCCTCGCCGCCGACGCCGCGCGGCTCGACCGGCTCATGGCCGGCCGTGGCGCACGGCCCCTCGGCGGCACGCCGCTCTTCCGGCTCTACGAGACCGGCGACGCCGCGGCCTGGCAGGACCGCCTCGCCCGCCACCGCATCTGGTCCCGCATCTTTCCCTGGTCCCGGGGCTGGCTGCGCCTCGGCCTGCCCGCGCCCGCAGGCTGGCCCCGCCTCGAGGACGCCTTGGCATGACCGCCGCCCTCGTCGCGGCGCTCCTTCTCGATGCCGCCCTCGGAGAGCCGCGCTGGCTCTGGTCCCGCCTGCCCCACCCTGCCGTCCTGATGGGCCGCGCCATAGCCATCCTCGACCGCCACCTGAACCGCGGCCCCCATCGCCGGCTCAAGGGCTGTCTTGCGCTCGCGCTCCTCCTCGCCGGCGCGCTCCTCACCGGCGCGGCCCTCGCCGCCCTGCCCGGCATGGCCGCAGAGGTGATCGTCGCCGCGATCCTGCTGGCCCAGCGCTCGCTGTCGGACCATGTGCGCGCCGTCGCCCGCGCCCTGCGCGTCTCGCTCGGCGACGGGCGCCGCGCGGTGGCGATGATCGTCGGCCGCGACACCGCCGCGATGGACGAACCCGCCGTGGCCCGCGCCGCCATCGAGAGCGCCGCAGAGAACCTTTCCGACGGCGTCACCGCCCCCGCCTTCTGGTTCCTCCTGGGCGGCCTTCCCGGCCTCGTCGCCTACAAGGCGCTCAACACCGCCGACAGCATGATCGGCCACCGCACGCCCCGGCACGAGGCCTTCGGCTGGGCCGCCGCCCGCGCCGACGACGTGGCGAACTGGATCCCGGCCCGTCTCACCGCGCTCCTCCTGTGGCTCGCCGCCGGCGCGCCCTCCGGCTGGACCGGCTTTCTCGCCGACGCCCGCCGCCACCGCTCGCCCAATGCGGGCTGGCCCGAGGCCGCCATGGCCCGCGCCACCGAGACCGCCCTCGCCGGCCCGCGCAGCTACGGCGGCAAGCTGACGGACGATCCCTTCGTGAACCCCGCGGGAGACCCCTCTCCCGGTCCCGCCCGGATCGACGCGGCGGTGGCCCTCCTCTGGCGCGCCTGGGCCCTCGGCCTGGCAACCGTCGCCCTCTCCGCTATTTTCCGCACATGACTCCAAGAAAGCATGGAACCATGCGGCACGTCGTGCATTCGACACCTGTCGACCCGTTGTCCCGGCACCGGGGCAGGCATGACGTGCAGACGACGAGACGCCGGGCAGCGACGGCGGCCCGAGATCACGACCTTCAGACACAACCGAGGCCCCGCGACCCGTGACGACACCACTCGACGAAGCATCCCTCCCCCTCGACAGCGGTCAGATCGCCCTCAGCGCCCTGACCAAGGCCCCGTTCGCCATGGTCCTCACCGACCCCCGGCAGGCCGACAACCCGATCGTCTACGTCAACGACGCCTTCACCGAGGTGACAGGCTATTCCCGCGCCGCCGCCATCGGCCGCAACTGCCGCTTCCTGCAGGGGCCCGAGACCGACCGCGAGAGCCTCGACACGCTCCGCGACGCGGTGGCCCAGGGCCGCTCGGTGACAACGGACCTGCGGAACTACCGCGCCGACGGCACCGCCTTCTGGAACCGCCTGATGATCGCGCCCCTGGCGGACGACAGCAGCCGCCCGCGCTATTTCCTCGGTGTGCAGATGGCCCTGCCCGAGAACGGCCCGAAACCGCCCGAGGTGCGCTCGCGCGAACTCGACGCGGCCCTGTCGGAAATCCAGCACCGGGTGAAGAACCACCTGTCGATGATCGTCGGCATGATCCGCGTGCAGGCCCGCGCCTCCAGCGCCCGCGAGGAATTCGAGACCCTGTCCCACCGCATCGAGGCGCTGCAGCTCCTCTACGAGGAGATGTCCGAGGCGGTGAAGGACGGCTCCTCGAACCGCGCGCCGGTGTCGCTCGGCTCCTACCTCAGCCGGGTGGCCAACGCGATCGCCCATATCGACGGCCGCCGCGGCGTGCGCGTGAATATCGACGTGGATGCCGTGTCCATGCCCTTCGAGGACGCCACCCGCCTGGGCCTGATCACGTCGGAGCTGATGACCAACGCGATGCAGCACGCTTTCGTGGGTCGGGACGCGGGCGTGGTGGAGATGCGGCTCAAGGCGCTGTCGAACGGCACGCTCCGCCTGCAGATCTCCGATGACGGCGTGGGCCTGCCGCCCGGGGCCACCTGGCCCGACGAGGGCAGCCTCGGCGGCCGCATCGTCGCCCAGCTCGTCGAGGCCCTCGACGCCGGCCTCTCCGTCGGCCGGGGCTCCGCCGGCACCATCGTCAGCGTCGACGTCCCGCCGCGCCGGGACCTCTGACCCGCGCCGACCGGCGGCCACCACCCCCCTCCCTGCGTCGTCTCTGGCCACAAGTATCGACACGCACCGCCCGCAGAACGCGCCGCCAGGGGGGCGGGGCGCCATGCGGGACGGCGGGCGGGGCGATGCGCGTCCCGCGCGAGCGGCGTCCCGCCGTCAGGCCACCATCGCCTCGGCGCGCCTGAGATCCACGGAAACCAGCTGGCTCACCCCCTGCTCACCCATGGTGACCCCGAAGAGCCGGTCCATCCGGCTCATGGTCACGGCGTGGTGGGTGATGATCAGGAACCGCGTCTCCGTGCGCCGGGTCATCTCGTCGAGAAGATCGCAGAACCGCCCCACGTTGGCGTCGTCCAGCGGCGCGTCCACCTCGTCCAGCACGCAGATCGGCGCCGGATTGGCGAGGAACACGGCAAAGATCAGCGCCAGCGCCGTCAGCGTCTGCTCGCCCCCCGACAAAAGCGACAGCACCTGCAGCTTCTTGCCGGGCGGCTGGCACATGATCTCGAGCCCCGCCTCCAGCGGATCGTCGCTTTCCACCAGCAGCAGGTTCGCCTCACCGCCCCCGAAGAGGTGGGTGAAGAGCGTCGAGAAATTCCGGTTCACCTCCTCGAAGGCCGTCAGCAGCCGCTCTCGCCCCTCCCGGTTCAGGCTCGCGATCCCGGACCGCAGCGTGCGGATCGCCTCCTCGAGGTCGGTCTTGTCGCGCACCAGCGCGTCATGCTCCACCCGCACCTCCGCGGCATCCTCCTCCGCGCGCAGGTTCACCGCGCCCAGCGCATCGCGCTGGCGCTTCAGCCCGTTGACCTGCGCCTCGATCGCCTGCGCCTCGCCCAGCCGCTCCCCATCGAGCCCGAGGGCCCCGGGCAGCGCGTCCGGTGCCAGCTCCAGCGTCTCGACGCAGCGCGTCACGGCCGCCGCCACGGCATCGCGCGCCGCCTCCACCCGCGTCTCGGCCCGCGCCCGCGCCTCGCGCGCATCGCCCGCCGCGCGCTCGGCATCGCGCTCGGCGACCACCGCCGCGCGGGCGGCGCTCTCCGCCTCCGCGAGCGCATCCGCCGCGGCCCGGCGCCGCGCCTCGGCCTGCTCCATCCCCTGCGCCAGCCGCTCGCGCCGCCCGGCGATCTCCGCCGGAACGCCCGTCGCCGTCGCCCGCTCCGCCTCCGCCTCCGCGCGGCGCGCCTCGATCTCCGCGCTGCGCTCCGCCGCCGTGGCGAGCCGCGCGCGCCAGCTGTCGAGGTCCTTCGCCACCGTCCGCGCCCGCGCCGCCCGCGCCTCGCCCGCGCGCCGGAGTTCGTCCAGCGCGGAGCGCCGCGACATCATCGCGATCCGCGCCGCCTCCACCGCGGCCTTCACCTGGTCGAGCTCGCCCTTCGCCACGCTCAGGTCCGGCAGGTCCCGCACCGCGGCTTCCGCCTCCCGAAGCGCGCCCCGCGCGCCCTCGGCCTCCGCGCGGAACCGCGCCACCGCCAGGCCCGCCGTCTCCAGCTTGCCCTCCGCCAGCGTGCGGTCCGATTCGGCCCGGCTCATGGCGCGCGAGGCCTCGGCCACCAGCTGGTCCGCCTGCCGCCGCGCGTCCCGGGCCGCCTTGTCCGCGCCGCGCAGGTCCGCCATCCGCGCCGAGAGCGCCTCATGCGCCTGCCGCGCGCCCTGCGCCCGGGCCTGCGCCTCCTCCAGATCGCGCTTCAGTTCCGTCAGCCGGTTCAGCTGCTGCAGCCGCAAGGCGGCGGCGCTCGGTGCATCCTCGGCGCCAGCCCGGAACCCGTCCCAGCGCCATAGGTCGCCCTCCACCGACACCAGCCGTTGCCCCGGCGCCAGCGCCGCCTGCAGCGCCGGGCCGTCCCGCGCCTCGACAAGGCCCACCTGCCCCATCCGCCGCGCCAGCACATCCGGGAACCCGACCACCTCCGAGAGCGCGCGCACGCCCCCGGGCAGCGCGGCCGCCTCCGAATAGCCCGGCAGCACCACCCAGCCCGAGGCCGCGTCCGCCGCAACGAGCGGCGCGCGCAGATCGTCTGCGAGCGCCGCGCCCAGCGCCCGCTCGTAGCCCGGGTCCACCGACAGCCGGTCCAGCAACTGCGCCCCGTCGGGCTGGTCCCGCGCCACCAGCCGCTCGAGCGCCGCGACTTCCGCGCGCAGCGCCGCCGTCTCGCCCTCGGCGCCCGACCGCGCCGCCCGCGCCTCCGCCTCGCGGCCCTGGCATTCGGTCAGCGCGGTATCCGCCTCGGCCAGCGTCCGCTCGGCCTTCTCCGCCGTGGCCCGCGCCGTCTCATCCCGCTCCGCGGCCTCGTCCATGGCGCGTCCCGCTGCCTCCAGCGCCCGTGCCGCCTCGCCCTTCGCCGCCTCCGCCCTTGCGGCCTCGGCCTCCGCCCGCGCGAGGGTGCGCCCGTTGTCCTCCACCCGGCGGTGCGCCGCCTGGTGCCGCGCGGACAGGCGCGCCATGTCCTCGGTCAGCCGCGTCAGGTCGCTCTCGCGGTCCCGCAGCACGTCGGCCGCCTCCGCCGCCCGCGCCTCGGCCTCGTCGAGCGCCGCGTCATGGCCCTCGCCTGCCCTCGCCAGCTCGCCCGCCTCCTTCTCCAGCGCCGCGATCGACTGACCCGCGTCGCGATTCAGCGCCGCCTCGCGCTCGAGGTCCCGTCCCATCTGCGCGATCCGCGCCTCCAGCGCGTCCAGCGCCGCCCGCGCCCGCGTCTCCTCGGCGACCAGCCCGTCGCGCTCCACCGCCAGCCGCTGCAGCACCGCCGCGGCAACCGCTTCCTCCTCGCGCCGGGGCGGCAGGGCGGCCTCCGCCGTCTCTCGTGCCGCCGCCGCCGCGCGCGCGGCGCCCTCGGCCCGGCTCGCCGCGACCACCGCCTCCCGCAGCGCGGCCTCGGCCTCGAGCCTGACGCCATCCGCCTCGCGCCAGCGCATGTAGAGCAGCGCGCCCTCCGCCTGCCGCAGCGCCGCGCCGATTTCCCGGTAGCGCGCCGCCTGCTTCGCCTGCCGGGCGAGCTGCGCCAGCTGCGCGGCGAGCTGCTCCACCACGTCGTCGACGCGGGCGAGGTTGGCCTCGGCACTCTTCAGCTTCAGCTCCGCCTCGTGCCGCCGCTGGTAAAGCCCGCCGATCCCCGCCGCATCCTCCAGCACCCGCCGCCGCGACCGCGGCCGCGCGTTGATCAGCTCGCTGATCTGTCCCTGCCGCACCAGCGCGGGCGAATGCGCCCCCGTCGCGGCATCGGCAAACAGCATCTGCACATCCCGCGCGCGCACGTCCTTCGAGCCGACCTTGTAGGCCGAGCCCACGTCCCGCGTGATCCGCCGCGTGATCTCCAGCAGGTCCGAGTCGTTGAACTCCGCCGGCGCGAGTCGCTCGGAATTGTCGAGCACCAGGCTCACCTCGGCATGGTTGCGCGCGGGCCGCGTCGCCGCCCCGGCAAAGATCACGTCCTCCATGCCCCCGCCGCGCATGGCGGTGGGCCGGTTCTCCCCCATCACCCAGCGCAAGGCCTCGAGCAGGTTCGACTTGCCGCAGCCGTTCGGCCCCACGACGCCGGTCAGCCCCTGCGCGATGACAAGGTCCGTCGGGTCCACGAAGGACTTGAAGCCGTTCAGCCTGAGCCGCGTGAATTTCATGAGGGGTCCGATTCTGCCTGCTGGGAGACTCTGCCGAACCCCGCCGCGGCATGTCAACGCGCGCGCCACCACATCGGCCCACCCCCGCCGCCTTATCCCCAAGATATAGCGCATTCGCTGGCGAGACCGCCCGTAAGGGCGGACGAGCGCGCCGACAGGTCGCAAACGAACTTGACGCCAATGCTGTCACGGACGCACAACAGTCCCCGCACGGTGCCCCGCGAAGGCCGCCCAGCGGTCGGGGCTCAAAAGGGAATGCGGTGCGGGCCGATCCATCCAGGAGGCCCAATTCCGCAGCCGCCCCCGCGACTGTCAGCGGCGAGCGGCCTGTCACTCGGCCACTGGGGCACCCGCTCCGGGAAGGCGACAGGTCGCAGCGACCCGCGAGCCAGGAGACCTGCCGCGCACCGCCGGAGACCACTCCCGCGGCCATATCAACCACGCCGTCGGAGGGACGGCAAAGGGGACAGAACAGATGCATATCGAACCCGGAATCGTCCACGGCGCCAAGATGGCGCTCGCCTATGGCACCGCCGCGGGGGGCCTCGGCCTCGCCGCGAAATTCGCGTGGGACGACCTCAAGGCCCACGGCGCCATCCCGCTGGCCACCCGCAGCGTCATCGCCACCGCCACCGTCTTCATCTTCTTCGAGGTCCTGCCGACCTTCCCGGTGGGCGTGTCGGAGGTGCACTTCATCCTCGGCACGACGATCCTGCTGCTGCTCGGCATCGCCCCCGCCGCGCTCGGCCTCGCCGCCGGTCTCGCGATCCAGTCGCTGTTCTTCGCGCCCTCCGACCTGCCGATGTACTGGGTCAACGTGACCACGCTGCTCTTCCCGCTCTTCGCCATCGCCGGCCTCGCCCGGCGGATCGTGGCGCCCGGCACGGCTTACGTGGACCTGTCCTACCTGCAGGTGCTCAAGCTCTCGGCGGCCTACCAGGGCGGCATCGTCGCCTGGGTCGCCTTCTGGGCGATCTACGGCCAGGGCGCGGGCGCGGAGACCCTGTCCGCCGTGGGCACCTTCGGCATGGCCTATCTCCTCGTCATCCTGATCGAGCCGGTCCTCGACCTCGCCGTGCTGGCCGCGGCCAAGGCCGGCCGGGGCGGATTGCGCAACGTGCATCTCACGCATCCGCGCCTCCACGGCCCTGCGCACTGACACGCGGCGAACGCATCCTGCGGACAGTGCGCGGCCGCCGCGCGCTGTCCCGCTACCCTTCCCGTTACCCTGGATGGACCCGGACATGCCCGCCAAGATCCCCGCGACCATCGTCACCGGCTTTCTCGGCGCCGGAAAGACGACCCTGATCCGCCACATGCTGCAGAACGCGAACGGCAAGCGGATCGCCCTCATCATCAACGAGTTCGGCGACCTCGGCGTCGACGGCGAAAGTCTCAGGGGCTGCGGCGACGCCACCTGCTCCGACGACGACATCATGGAGCTGTCGAACGGCTGCATCTGCTGCACCGTGGCCGAGGATTTCGTCCCCACGATGGAAAAACTCCTCGCCCGCGCCACACCCCCCGACCACATCGTGATCGAGACCTCGGGCCTCGCCCTGCCCCAGCCGCTGGTCCGCGCCTTCAACTGGCCCGGCCTCGCCACCCGCCTCACCGTCGACGGCGTGGTGACCGTGGTGGACGGCCAGGCCGTCTCCGAGGGCCGCTTCGCCCATGACGAGGCGGCCGTCGACCGCCAGCGCGCGGCCGATGACACCCTCGACCACGAGACCCCGCTCTCGGAGCTTTTCGACGACCAGATCGCCTGCGCCGACATGATCGTGGTGAACAAGTCCGACCTCCTCGGCGAGGAGGCCGCCGAGGCCCTGCGCCACCGTCTCGGCGAGGCCGCCCGCCCCGGAGTCCAGGTCCTCCGCACCGCCATGGGCGCCCTTCCCGTCGAGGTCCTGCTGGGCCGGAACACGGCCGCCGAAACCGACCTCGAGGCCCGCCACGAAGTTCACCACCATCACCACCACGATGATGACGACGACCACCACGACGACGACGACCACGATCATCACCACCACGACCATGGCCACGACGCCTTCGAAAGCTTCGTCGTCGAGCGCGGCGAGATCGCCGACCCCAAGGCCTTCGCCGAAACCGTGGCCGAGGTGATCCGCGCCCACGACATCCTGCGCCTCAAGGGTTTCGCCGCGGTCTCGGGCAAGCCCATGCGCCTCGCCGTCCAGGCCGTCGGCCCCCGCGTCGACACCTGGTTCGACCGCGCCGCGGGCCCCGACCGCGCCACCCGCCTCGTCGTCATCGGCCAGTCGGGCCTCGACCGCGCCGCCATCTCCACGGCGCTCTCGGCATGATCACCGTCGCCCCGGCAGATCCGCGCGACCCCGGTCCGCGGGCCCTGCTCGAGGCGAGCCACGCGCTGATGCAGGATCTCTTCGCGCCCGAGGAGAACCATTTCCTGTCGATCGAGGAGCTGACCGCCCCCGACATCCGCTTCTTCGTCGCCCGCGAGGACGGCGCCTGCCTCGGCACCGGGGCGCTGGCGCTGCGCGGCGACTACGGCGAGGTGAAATCCATGTTCACCGCGCCCGAGGCCCGCCGTCGCGGCGTCGCGGCGCTGATCCTCGACCGGCTCGAACAGGTCGCCCGGCTCGAAGGCCTCGACATGCTGCGGCTGGAGACGGGCACCCTGCTCGAGGAGGCGCGCAAGCTCTACGCCCGCCACGGCTTCGTCCCCTGCGGGCCATTCGGGGCCTATCGCGAGAACGCCACCAGCATCTTCATGGAAAAGCGCCTGACGTGATCGGCCTCCGGCGTCCTCATTGGCCACTGGCGGCCTGGGGTGACGGGCCGCACGCGAGGCCCTGCGCCGGGCTCTTCCGAACGGGCGCCCACCGCTCCGCCGCCAGCGCCTTCCCCCTGCGTTTCTCTTGCGAGACACGGTCCTCGGGGGGACGGCGCGAGCGCCCCGCGCTTGCCACATGGAGGGCAGACAGCCCCCCTTCCCGCGCCGACAGAAGGCATGCGCCCGGGTCACCTCCCCCGCCCGAGGAGCGTGGAGGGCGGCAACGCGTCGTCCGGCCCTCAGTCGTTCGGCGGGGGCTTCTGCGGATACTTCCGCCCCTGCTCGATATTCTCCGGACCCTGCACCGGCTTCTTCCCGAGCTGGTCGATCGCGGTCCGGTCCTCGGGCCTGGCGGGCTTGTCCAGGTCGGGTCTGTCCGGCCTGTGCCGATCGGGTCTGTCTTTCTTCTCGCTCATACCGGCCCAAGCCCCGCGCCCCGGCCCCGGTTCCGCTGATGCACCTTCTCGCCGCCACTCCGGGCCAGGCCGACGACGGCCAGGAGCCCGTCGACCTGGGCCAGACCCCCGCCGAGGTGCTGGTGATCTCCGCCGCCGACACCGAGCTCGCGCTCCTCGCGCAGGCCCGCGGCGCCATGGACGACCCGCCCGCCCTGCGCCTCGCCAGCCTCGCCCACCTGCGCCACCCGATGTCGGTGGACCTGCATCTCGACACCTGCGCCACCCGCTGCCGGCTGGTGATCGCCCGCCTTCTCGGCGGCGCGGGCTACTGGCGCTACGGCCTCGCGCAATATTCCGCCCGGCTCCACGAGGCGGGCGTGCCTGTGGCCTTCCTGCCCGGCGACGACAAGCCCGACCCGGAACTCCGCGCCCTGTCCACCCTCCCGGCCGAGGACTACGACGCCCTCTGGTCCTGCCTCGTCGAGGGCGGCCCCGAGAACGCCACCCGCTTTCTCGCCCGCGCCCGCGCCCTCGCCCGGGACGAGCCCGACCGCCCGCCCCCGGCGAAACCGCTTCTCAAGGCCGGCCTCCACTGGCCCGGAGAGACCGACCCGGACCTCGCCGCGATCCGCGCGCACTGGCCGGAAGGCGCCCCGATCGTCCCGGTGATCTTCTACCGCGCGCTCCTGCAGGGCGCGGGCCTCGCCCCGGTCGCCCGCCTGACCCGCAGCCTCCTGCGCGCGGGGCTCGCGCCCCTGCCCGTCTACGTCTCCTCCCTCAAGGACCCCCTCGGCGCCGCGCTCCTGCGGGAGACCTTCGCAGAGGCGCCCCCCGACGTGATCCTCAACGCCACCGCCTTCGCCACCGGCACCCCCTCGGGCGACGGCGCCGAGAACCCCCTCGCCGGCCGCCACGGCGCCCCGGTCTACCAGATCGTGCTCTCGGGCGGCACCGAGGAGGCCTGGTCCGAGGGCCTCACCGGCCTCTCCGCCCGCGACATTGCCATGAACGTGGCCCTGCCCGAGATCGACGGCCGGATTCTCGCGCGGGCCATCAGCTTCAAGGACGCCGCGGGCATCGACGAGGCCACCCAGTGCCCCATCGCCGCCTACCGGCCCCGGGGCGACCGCATCGACTTCGTCACCGAACTCGCCGCCCGGACCGCCCGCCTCCGCCGCACCCCCGCGGAAGACCGCCGCGTGGCCCTCGTCCTCGCCAACTACCCCAACCGCGACGGCCGCCTCGCCAACGGCGTCGGCCTCGACACCCCCGCCGCCACCGCCCACGCCCTGCACCTGATGCGGGAGGCGGGCTACACCACCGAGCCTCCGGCGGACGGCGCCGCCCTGATGGACCGCCTCCTTGCGGGCCCCACCAACTGGCTCCCCGACCGCGCCGCGAAGGAGGGCGGCGAACGCCTCCCCCTCGCCACCTACAAGGCCTGGTTCGACGCCCTCCCCTGGGACGCCAAGCGCCAGCTCACCGACCGCTGGGGCCCGCCCGAGACCGACCCCTTCCTCATCTGGCCCGAAATACTCCCTTCGGGAGACCGGCCCGAGGCGGGCGCGGCCTTCGCCCTCTCGATCCACCGCTTCGGAAACGTGACCGTGGGGCTGCAACCGGCCCGCGGCTACAACATCGACCCCGAGGAGACCTACCACTCCCCCGACCTCGTGCCGCCCCACAACTACCTCGCCTTCTACCTCTGGCTCCGCCTGCACTGGGAGGCCCATGCCATCGTGCACATGGGCAAGCACGGCACTCTCGAATGGCTCCCCGGCAAGGCGCTGGCCCTGTCCGGAACCTGCTGGCCCGAGATCGCGCTCGGCCCCATGCCCCATGTCTACCCCTTCATCGTCAACGACCCCGGCGAGGGCACGCAGGCCAAGCGCCGCGCGCAGGCGGTGATCGTCGACCACCTCACCCCGCCCCTGACGCGCGCCGAGACCTACGGCCCCCTCCGCGACCTCGAGGCGCTGGTGGACGAATATTACGAGGCCGCCGGCCTCGATCCCGCCCGCGCCGCGCGCCTGCGCGGGGAGATCCTCTCCCTCAGCCAGGCCACCGGCCTCGCCTCCGACGCGGGCCTCCGCGGCGAGGCGGAGACGGATCTGGCGAAACTCGACGCCTGGCTCTGCGAATTGAAAGAGGCGCAGATCCGCGACGGCCTCCACGTCTTCGGCCAGTCGCCCAAGGGCGCCCTCGCCCGCGACCTCGCCATCGCGCTCGCGCGCGTCCCAAGAGGCTCCGGCACCGGCCCCGACGCCTCGCTCCTGCGCGCGCTGGCCGCCGATCTCGACCTCTCCCTCGATCCCCTCGACTGCGACATGGCCGCCCCCGCCGCGGAGAAACCGCCGGCGCTCGCGGACCTCACCCCCGACCCCTGGCGCAGCAACGGCGACACGGTCGAACGCCTCGAACTTTTCGCCCGGCGACTCGTCGACGGCGAGACTCGCCCGCAGGGCGCGGCGAGCGCCGCCGTCCTCTCCGAGATCGACACCCGCATCCTGCCCACCGTCGCCGCCTGCGGCCCGGCCGAGGGCACCGGGCTCCTGACCGCTCTGGAAGGCCGCGCCATCCCCCCCGGCCCCTCCGGCGCGCCCACCCGTGGCCGCCTCGACACGCTGCCCACGGGACGCAACTTCTTCTCCGTCGACAGCCGCGCCGTGCCCACCCAGACCGCCTGGGCGCTCGGGTGGAACTCCGCGAACCTGCTGATCGAGACCCACCTCCAGCGCGAGGGCGACTGGCCCCGCAGCCTGCTCGTCACCGCCTGGGGCACGTCCAACATGCGCACCGGCGGCGACGACATCGCGCAGGCCATGGCGCTCATGGGCGTCAAGCCCACCTGGGACGCCCTGTCCCGCCGCGTCACCGGCTTCGAGATCCTGCCGCTCGCCGTCCTCGACCGACCCCGCGTCGATGTCACGCTCCGCATCTCGGGCTTCTTCCGCGACGCCTTCCCCGCCCTCATCGACCTTTTCGACAGCGCCGCCCGCGCCGTGCAGGCCCTCCACGAACCCCCCGACATGAACGCGGCCGCCCACAGCCCCGGCCCCCGCATCTACGGCGCGAAGCCCGGTGCCTACGGCGCGGGCCTCCAGGCCATGATCGACGAACGCCTCTGGTCCGACCGCGCCGACCTCGCCGAGGCCTGGCTCGACTGGGGCGGCTACGCCTATACCGCGGGCCAGGAAGGCCGCCCTGACCGCGCGGGGCTCGAAGCCCGCCTCGAAACCGTCGAGGCCATCGTCCAGAACCAGGACAACCGCGAGCACGACCTGCTCGACTCGGACGACTACTACCAGTTCGAGGGCGGCGCGGCGGCCGCCGTCGCCACGCTCCAGGGCCGCGAGCGGCCCTCCTACCACAACGACCACTCGCGCCCCGAAAGCCCGCGCATCCGCACGCTCGAGGACGAGATCGCCCGCGTCATCCGGTCCCGCGTGGTGAACCCCAAATGGATCGAGGGGGTGAAACGCCACGGCTACAAGGGCGCCTTCGAGATCGCCGCGACGGTGGACTACCTCTTCGCCTTCGCCGCCACGACCCGCGCGGTGCGCAACCACCACTTCGACCTCGTGGAAAAGGCCTTCCTCGAGGACGACGCCACCCGCGCCTTCATCGAGGACGCCAACCCGTCCGCCCTCACCGAGATCGCCCAGCGACTCGCGGAGGCCATCGACCGCGGCCTCTGGACGCCCGCCTCCAACTCCGCCCGCGCCCGGATCGAGACCCTCGCCGCGACGCCGCCCTCCCGCCCGTAGGTCGGGCTTCTGCCCGGCACGCCTCCGCCCGTCGGCCGGACCGCCGCCCGGCACCCGCTCCAGACCGCGGTCGGGTTACCCGATCAATCCCGACAACCCGGCCAGGGCCAGCATTCCGGCGAAGAGAAACAGGGAGACTCGAGGCGAAATCTTCATCGTGGTCGTCCTTCTGCAAGACCTCAACATCCCGCCACGGTCCGGGCGGGTTCGCGGTCATCCTGCCACCACTCCCCCTTGCGATCCTGCGAAACCTTCGCGCCCCCGTCGCGACCACCTTCCGGATCGGCACCTTCCTGCCGGACCGCCCCTGACGCAGCGGCCTCCTGCCCATCACGAAGACTTGACCCCGCCCGCCCGCCGGGTTCTGCCTGTTTCATGAGCACAATCCGGACGATCATCCCCACCGATCCCGAAGAGACGAGTCACAAGCGCCTCACCGACTGGCCGTCCGATCACGCCACCGCCGCCGGCCACTCCTTCGACAACGCGCCCTTCGCGCTCGAGCTGCACGAGGACGGACAGGTCGTCGCGGGCTTCGCGGGCTATCGCCTCTACGGCTGGCTCTTCGTGCGCTTCCTGGCCGTGGCGCCCTCCCACCGCGGACTCGGCCTTGGATCGCGGCTCCTCTCGGAGGCAGAGGACAAGGCCCGAGCCGAGGGGATGCTCGGCATCTTCATCGACACCTACGGCTTCCAGGCGCCCGGCTTCTACGAGCGGCACGGCTACCGGACCTTCGGACGCCTCGGCCACCCCGACCCCGCCCGCGTGCGCAGCTACCTCGCCAAGAGCCTGTCTGACAGCGCGCCGCTGGACCTCCCCCGCTAAGACATTCCGTCTTTGACATGTATCAATCCGGGCGTTACGCCGCCGATATATACCAACTGTGTAATGTATCGAATCGGAGTCTCGCCATGACACCCAGCCCCCGCCCCGCGGACCGCTATTCGCCGCTCTACTTCCTCGCCTCGCTCGGCGCGGGAGGGCTCGCCGTCACCTTCTTCATGTATCTGATGTTCTGGGTGCCCCATCCCGGCCAGCCGGTGCCGGTGTTCGAGGACATCGCCGCCGCCTGGGCCGCGGGCGGCCCCGCGCTGAAACTCGCCATCGCCGCCGCCGTGACCGGCATCGCGGGCTTCGCCATTCTCAACGTCAAGTCGCTCGTCTGGAACCTGCGGCAGATGCAGGCCTTCCGCCGCACCGAGGCCTATACGAAACTGCGCGGCTCCAACGCCGAGACGCAGCTTCTCGCCCTGCCGCTCGCGCTCGCCATGACGGTCAACGTGGGCTTCATCCTCGGCCTCGTCTTCGTCCCCGGCCTCTGGGGCGTCGTGGAATACCTCTTCCCGCTCGCCATGGTCGCCTTCCTCGCCATCGCGGCCCTCGCCTTCGCGCAGATCGGCCACTTCCTCGGGCGCATCCTGTCCTCGGGCGGCATCTTCGACGTGACCGCCAACAACAGCTTCGCGCAGCTTCTGCCCGCCTTCGCCCTGTCGATGGTCGCCGTGGGTCTCTCGGCCCCCGCCGCCCTCTCGACCGTGCCCTCCGTCGTGGGCCTCAGCCTCGTGCTCTCGGGCGCGCTCGGCACCGTCGCCGCGCTCTATGCCGCCGTCGCCGCCGTGACCGCCTTCGCCTCCATGCTCCAGCACGGCACGGCAAGGGAATCCGGCCCCACGCTCCTGATCGTCGTCCCGCTCCTGACGGTCCTCGGCATCATGTGGCTGCGCCAGTCCCACGGCCTGCACACGACGCTGGGCGCCCATGTGGAAGACGCCGCCACCTTCATGACACTGACGAAGATCCTCGCCGTGCAGCTCGCCTTCACCGCCCTTGGCCTCCTGGTGCTCCGCCGCCAGGGCTATGCCTCGGCCTTTCTGACCGGCGACGGCAACAGCCCGGGCTCCTACGCCCTCGTCTGCCCGGGCGTGGCGCTCTCGGTGATGATGCACTTCTGGATCAACAAGGGCCTCGTCGGCGCGGAGCTCATCGCGAAGTTCGGCGCGGCCTACTGGGCGCTCACCGCCGTCGCCCTCGCGCTGCAGGTCGCCATGATCGCCCTCGTCTGGCACCTGAACCGGCGGCACTTCGGCCAGCCCCGCGCCGGCCACGCCGTCCCCGCCGAGTGATCTCGCCACCGCGACCAAAGGCGGCGCCCCCGGCGCCGCCTTTTTCATGACCCCAGCGCGCCGAGGTTGCCCGAGAGGAACTTCGCCGAATCGTCGGACCGCAACTCCACCCAGACCGGCAGGTGGTCGGAGATCTGGTTCTTGCGCCACGGGTTCCGGTAGTAGCTCTCCGCCAGCGCATCGTCGTGGGGGATCGCGGCGGCCCGCGCGGGGGTGCCGTGATCGGCGGCCATCTCCGCGCGGTAGACCGGCCAGTCCTCGTCCCGGAACACGAAGCCGAAGAGATCGAACACCCCGCCGATCTCCCGCCCCTCCGCGGTCTCGAAGCTGAAATACTCCCCCTCCCGGAAGAACATCCGGTCATAGGCCTCGGTCCCGCCCACGTTGGTCGGAATGCCCTTCGCCCCGTCGTTCTCGCGGAACCCCGCCGCCTCGATCGCCGCCACCGTGGGAATGTCGGCGTCGAAATAGAGGTTCATGTCCCCCACCAGCACGAGGTTCTCCGTCCAGACCTCCCGCGCCTTGTGGTCCAGCGCCGCCAGCAGCAGCCGCACCTCCTCCATCCGCAGTTCCACGTCCCTGCGCCCGTCCCCCGGCTGGAGGTGCAGGTTCACCATGGCGAAGTCCTTCCACCCCGCGCGGAACCCGGTGACGAAGGGCGCCCGCTGGATCTGCTCGATCAGCGCGCCCGGCCCCCGCATCTCCTTCCAGAGCGCGATCTCGGCGGCGAGGCCCGACAGCTCCACCCGGCGCGTGTTGTAAATGTAGGCCGACCGCTCGTGGTTCCCCGCGGGCCCGCCGGTCACGTCGTTGACCATGTAGCGCCAGTCGGAGCCGAGGATGCGCATGACCAGCTCCAGCTCCCTCAGCGAGGTCCGCACCTCCTGCACGGCCACCAGATCGAAGGCCGCGATGATCTCTGCAAGGTAGTAATAGCTCTCCGGCAGCCGCTGCTTGCTCGCCCCGAACCGCACGATGTTCCAGCTTGCGATCAGCAGGTTCGCCTCGGTCCTGCGCGGCGGCACCAGGCTGCCCAGCCCCATCTTCAGCCGCAGCAGCCCCTCGATGCAGCGCCGCTTCTCGACGAGCGTCATGCCCGGGAACACCAGCGCATAGTCCCGCTCGCGGAAATCTGCCTCGGGACGCAGGTCGTTGTAGTTGGGCATGGGCCACCTCCCCCTTGCCCGCCACTCTGACCCGCGCCACCATCGCCGCTCAAGACAGGAGACGGACGATGACCGACGACACGGAGCGCCACGCGCAGAAGATGGCCAAGAAGAAGGCCGCGCGGGACAAGATCATGGCCACCAAGACCGAGGAGAAGGGCCTGATCATCGTCCATACCGGCAAGGGCAAGGGAAAGTCCTCCGCCGCCTTCGGCATGATCTTCCGCTGCATCGCCCACGGCATGCCCTCTGCCGTGGTGCAGTTCATCAAGGGCGGCATGTCCACGGGCGAGCGCGACCTGATCCTCGCGCGCTTTTCGGACGTCTGCCAGTTCCACACCATGGGCGAGGGCTTCACCTGGGAGACCCAGGACAAGACCCGCGACACCGAGATGGCGCAGGCCGCCTGGAAGATCGCGAAGGACCTGATCCGCGATCCGGCGAACCGCATGGTCCTGCTCGACGAGATCAACATCGCCCTGCGCTACGACTACCTCGACATCGCCGAGGTGCTGGCTTTCCTCGCCGCGGAAAAGCCGCCCATGACCCATGTCGTGCTGACGGGCCGCAACGCGCACCCGGACCTGATCGAGGCCGCCGACCTCGTGACCGAGATGGAGCTGGTCAAGCACCCGTTCCGCTCGGGGATCAAGGCACAGATCGGCGTGGAGTATTGACCGGCTTCGGCATCCGGGACGCGGCGCCGCGCGACGCGCCGATGCTGGCCCGGCTCCATGTGGAGACCTGGGCCGAAACCTACCGCCTGATCCTGCCCGCCTCCGCCATCGCGGCCCGCCCGCTCGACGCGCGGCTTGCGCAATGGTCCGGCCAGATCGCGCGCGGCGGCAGCCGCATCGCCCTCGCCCCCGGCCTCGGCTTCGCCCAGATGGGTCCCCAGCGCGACCCCGCGCCCGAGGCGCGCCCCTACCCTGACGAGCTCTACTGCCTCTATGTCCTCGCCCGGGCCTACGGCACCGGTCTCGGACAGGCGCTGCTGGCCTTCGTGCGCGGCGCCGCGCCCTTCACCGCTCTCGTGGTCGAGGCCAACGCCCGTGCCTGCGCCTTCTACGAGAAGATGGGCGGGCGGCAGCTCCTGACGCGCGCGGACCGCATCGGCGGGACCCCGATCACCGAACGGCTCTACGGCTTCGGCAGGTAAGGGAGTATTTCTGGCCAGATGAGGACAGGGACGGTTCTTTTCCCCGCCCGCCCGCGTTAAGCCGGGCGCGACGAACCCGGAGACGACCCATGGCAAGAAAACCCGTCGTTCTGTGCATCCTCGACGGCTGGGGCCTGCGCGAAGACCGAGAGGCCAACGCGCCCGCCCTGGCCGAGACCCCGACCTTCGACCGGCTCTGGGCGACCTGCCCCCACGCCACGCTCACCACCCATGGCCCCGTCGTGGGCCTGCCGAAGGGCCAGATGGGCAATTCCGAGGTGGGCCACACCAACATCGGCGCGGGCCGCACCGTGGCCATGGATCTCGGGCAGATCGACCTCGCCATGGAGGACGGCAGCTTCGACACCCGCCCCGCCCTCACGGAGTTCATCGAGACGCTGAAGGACAGCGGCGGCACCGCCCACCTGATCGGCCTCGCCTCCCCCGGCGGCGTCCATGCCCACCAGCGCCACCTAGCGCGCGCCGCCCACGTCATCGCGGAGGCCGGCGTGCCCGTCGCGGTCCATGCCATCACAGACGGCCGCGACGTCTCCCCCCGCTCCGGCGCGGACTGCGTGTCGCAGCTCGTCGCGGACCTGCCCGGGGCGGCGAAGATCGTCACCGTGACCGGGCGCTATTTCGCCATGGACCGCGACACCCGCTGGGACCGGATCGAGAAGGCCTACCGCACCATGGTGGAGGCGAAGGGAGAGGCCCGGGCCGACGACCCCGTCGCCGCGATCCGCGCGGGCTACGACAAGGACGTCACCGACGAATTCCTGCCCGCCACCACCATCGGCACCTATGCCGGGATGAAGGACGGCGACGGCATCTTCTTTCTCAACTTCCGCGCCGACCGCGCGCGCGAGATCCTCGCCGCCATCGGCGATCCGGACTTCTCCGAATTCGACGTCTCCCGGCGCCCGACCCTCGCCGCCCGCCTGGGCATGGTGGACTATTCGAAAAGCCACGACCGCTACATGACCACCGTCTTCCCCAAGACCGAGGTCACCAACACCCTCGGCGCCTGGGTCGCCTCCAAGGGGCTGACGCAGTTCCGCCTCGCCGAGACCGAGAAATACCCCCATGTCACCTTCTTCCTGAACGGCGGCAAGGAAACCCCCGAGGAGGGCGAGGACCGGCACATGCCGAAATCGCCCAAGGTGGCGACCTACGATCTGCAACCCGAGATGAGCGCCCCCGAGGTCACGGACAGCCTCGTCGCCGCCATCGGCAAGGGCTACGACCTCATCGTGGTGAACTACGCCAACCCCGACATGGTCGGCCATACCGGCGATCTCTCGGCCGCGATCAGGGCCTGCGAGGCGGTGGACCAGGGGCTGGGCCGCGTCATGGAGGCGCTGGAGCAGGCGGGCGGCGCCATCGTGGTGACCGCCGACCACGGCAATTGCGAACTCATGGCCGATCCCGAGACCGGCGGGCCCCATACGGCGCACACGCTGAACCCGGTGCCCGTCATCGTCTGGGGCGGTCCCGAGGGCGTGCGGCTGCGCGACGGCATCCTCGCCGATCTCGCGCCCACGGTGCTCGACCTCATGGGCCTCGACCTGCCGCCCGAGATGACGGGGCGCAGCCTGATCGAGCGATGATCCGCGCGGTTCTCGCCCTCTGCCTCCTGCTCGCCTGGCCTGCCGCCGCGCAGGACGATCCCGCCCGGGCCGCCGCCGAGGCCGCCGCCCGGCTGGAGGAGGCGGCGCGCCTGCTCGACAGCGCCGAGGGCGGCCGGGACCGCGTCGAGGCCCTGACCGCGACCCTGCGCGCCTACGAGGACGGGCTCGCCGCCCTGCGCGACGGCCTCCGCCGCGCCGCGATCCGCGCCCGGGCCATCGAGCTCGATCTCGCGGCGCGCGAGGCCGAGGTCTCCCGCCTTCTGGGCGTGCTCTCCACGCTGTCCTCCGCGCCCGCTCCGCTCCTGCTGCTGCATCCCTCCGGGCCGACGGGAACCGCGCGCTCCGGCATGATCCTGTCGGACGTGACCCCTGCCCTCCATGCCGAGGCCGAGGCCCTGCGCAGCCAGCTCGAGGAGCTCGCGCTGCTGCGCCTCCTGCAGGACGAGGCCGCGGAGACGCTCTCGGGCGGCCTTGCAGGCGCCCAGGAGGCCCGCGCCGCCCTGTCCGAGGCCATCGCCGAACGCACCGACCTGCCGCGCCGCTTTTCCGAGGACCGCATCGCCATGGCCGCGCTCCTCGCCTCCGCCGACACGCTCGCCGCCTTCGCCGAGGGCCTGCCCGTCACCGTCGCCGCCGAGGGCCCCGGCGCCGCGCCGCCCGCGCCGGAGCCGGGCAGCCTTCCCCTGCCGGTCGAGGGCACGCTCCTGCGCGGGTTCGACCAGCCCGACGCCGCCGGCATCCGCCGCCCCGGCTGGATCCTCGCCGCCCGCCCCGGCGCGCTCGTCACCGCGCCCGCGGCCGCCACGATCCGCTACGCGGGGCCGCTGCTCGACTACGGGCAGGTCGTCATCGTCGAGCCGGGACCGGACCTCCTGATCGTCCTCGCCGGTCTCGCCACGGTCTACGGCACCCCCGGCGAGGTGGTCCCCGCCGGGACGCCGCTCGGGCTCATGGGCGGGGCCGAGCCGGCAGACGTTCAACAGATTTTGACTGAAACCACGGGACCCGTGGCGGGCACCCGCTCCGAGACGCTATATGTCGAGGTCAGGAACGGGCAGAGTGCCGTAGATCCGGCGGCGTGGTTCGCGTCCCGGCCATGAGGAGACGACTATGAAGAGATTCGCGATGGCCGCCGTCGCCGGCATCCTTGGCGGCGCGATCGTCACCACACAGGTCGCCGGCCCCCTCCTCGCGCAGGAAGGCGCGAACCAGGCCAGCGTCTACGAACAGCTCGACCTCTTCGGCGACATCTTCGAACGCATCCGCGCGCAATACGTCGAGGAGGTGAACGAGGGCGACCTGATCGAGGCGGCGATCGACGGGATGCTGACCTCGCTCGATCCGCATTCCTCCTATCTCTCGCCCGAGGACGCCGCCGACATGCGCGTGCAGACCCGCGGCCAGTTCGGCGGGCTCGGCATCGAGGTGACCCAGGAAGAGGGTTATGTGAAGGTCGTGGCCCCCATGGACGGCACGCCCGCCGACGCCGCCGGGATCATGGCCGGCGACTTCATCACCGCGGTGGACGGCGAAAGCCTGCTCGGCCTCACCCTCGACGAGGCGGTGGAAATGATGCGCGGCCCCGTGGGCTCTGAGATCACCGTGACCGTGGTGCGCGAGAACCGGCCGGAACCCTTCCAGGTCTCGATCATCCGCGACACCATCCGCCTCACCGCCGTGCGCGCGCGCACCGAGGGGCAGGCCGTCGTGCTGCGGGTCTCCACCTTCAACGACCAGACCTATCCGAACCTCACCTCGGGGCTCGAGGAGCAGGTGGAGGCGGCCGGAGGCTGGGACGGAATCACCGGCATCGTGCTCGACCTCCGCAACAACCCCGGCGGCCTGCTCGACCAGGCGATCCGGGTCACCGACGCCTTCCTCGACGAGGGCGAGATCGTCTCCACCCGGGGCCGCGACCCGATCGACAGCGACCGCTACCAGGCGCGCGAGGGCGACATCGCCGAGGGCAAGCCCATCGTCGTGCTGATCAACCAGGGCTCCGCCTCCGCCTCGGAGATCGTCGCGGGCGCCCTTCAGGACCACAGGCGCGCCATCGTCGTGGGCACCCAGAGCTTCGGCAAGGGGTCGGTCCAGACGGTCATTCCCCTCCGCGGCGACGCCGCCATGCGGCTCACCACGGCGCGCTACTACACGCCCTCGGGCCGCTCGATCCAGGCCCTCGGCATCTCGCCCGACATCATCGTCGAACAGCCGGCACCCCGCCCCCTCGACGAGGAGATGGATGCCGAGGAGGAGGAGATGCCCCGCTTCCGCGGCGAGGCCGACCTGCGCGGCGCCCTCGCCAGCGACAGCCTGTCGCCGGAGGAAACCGAGCTTCTCGAACGGGAGCGCGCCCGCGCCGAGGCCACCGCCGCCCTGCGCGAGGAGGACTACCAGCTCGCCTATGCGCTCGACATCCTGAAGGGCCTCTCCGCCCTCGGCCCGGCGGCTGCGGTCGCGGCGCCCGCACAGGTGGCGAACCCGTAACGCCCCTCCGGCGGCGGCGCGGCCTCCCTCGCGTCGCCGCCCGCCCCCTGCCGGCATCGCCCCGCCTCCGCGCCTTGACGCCGCCCGTAAAACCGGGACCCTCGGACAGGACCGTCCCGGAGTGCCCATGATCAGCCTGCAGTTCCTCGTCACCGCCTTCGTCGTCGTCATCGCCCCCGGCACCGGCGTCGTCTACACCCTCGCCCTCGGCCTCGGTCAGGGACGGCGCGCCGCCCTCTGGGCCGCGGCGGGCTGCACGCTGGGCATCGTGCCCCACCTCGCCGCCGCCGCCCTCGGCCTCGCGGCGCTGCTCCACACCTCCGCGCTCCTCTTCACGACGGTGAAATACGCGGGCGTCGCCTACCTCCTCTGGCTCGCCTGGGACAGCCTGCGCGCCGGCGGCGCCCTCGCCGTCAAGGCGCAGGAGAACCGCGATCCCGGCTGGCGCATCGCCCGGCGCGGGGCGCTCATCAACATCCTGAACCCCAAGCTGTCGATCTTCTTCCTCGCGCTGCTGCCGCCGTTCCTGTCCGGCGATCCCGCGACAGCCACCGCCGAGATGGCGCTTCTCGGCGCGGTCTTCATGGCGATGACCTTCGCCGTCTTCGTGCTCTACGGCCTCTTCGCCGCCACCGCCCGGACCCGGGTCCTCGGCTCCGAGACCGCCATGCGCTGGGCACGCCGGGGCTTCGCCGCGGTCTTCGCCGCCCTCGCCGGCCGCCTCGCCCTCGAGCGCGCCTGATGGAGCCCGAGCGCCGCCCCTACCGTCCGTGCGTCGGTGTCATGCTCGCCAGCCGCGACGGCCGCGTCTTCATGGGCCAGCGCGCCGACCAAAGCGAGCCTGCCTGGCAGATGCCCCAGGGCGGCATCGACCCGGGCGAAACCCCCGAACAGGCCGCCCTGCGCGAACTGGAAGAGGAAACCGGCGTCCCCGCCCGCCTCGTGCGGATCGAGGCAGAGACCTCGGACTGGCTCTCCTACGATTTCCCGCCCGGCGTCGCCGACACCCGCTGGGGCGGGCGCTACCGGGGGCAGAGCCAGAAATGGCTCCTCCTGCGTTTTCTCGGAGAGGATGCCGAGGTGCGGATCGACACCGACCACCCGGAATTCTCATCCTGGGACTGGGTGGCGCCCAAGGATGTCGTCCCGAGGATCGTCCCATTCAAGCGGGCGGTCTATGCCCGCGTGCTCGAAGAATTCGGAGACCTCATATGACCCCCCGCCTCGCCCTGGCCGCCCTTGTCCTGGCCGCCCTCGCTTCCCCCGCCGCGGCGCTCTCCTGCCTCAGGCCCGATCCCGCGCGCACGTTCCAGGAGGCGGACGCCTCCGAGCGGGTCTTCGCCGTGATCCACGGCCGCTTCAGCTTCGACGCGGGCCGGATGCCCGGCGGCCTCCTCACCGAGCGCACGCCCGACGATCCCCAGCCCGAGCCGGTGGTCTCCGAATTCATGGGCCATGTCCTGGGCCCCGAGGGCTTCACCGAGAGCTGGATGGGCCCGGTGATCCTCCAGCCCGTCTGCGGCGGCCCCTGGTGCGGGCAGCTCCCGAGCCCGGTGGAGGCGCTGGCCTTCGTCCTCGTGGACGACGGCGGCCCCACTCTCGTCCTCGACCCCTGCGCCACCCGCGTCTTCCCGGACCCCTCGCGCGAGACACTGGCGCAGATGGTCTCCTGCATCCAGGGCGGCGACTGCACGCCGGCGGACGGCCTCCCGCAGTGACCCGCCCCCCGGGCGGCGGCGCGTGCACAGGCGCCGCCGCCCGGTGCCGCAAGGCCCCCGCCAGCCGAAGACCGCCGCATCCTCCAGAGGCCCGACGTGGACACCGACCTTCCCTCCCTTCCGAATTCCCTTGAAGCCCGCGACCGCCGGTCGCTCGTCCATGGCCTGACGGACCTCGCTCGCCACCTCGAGATCGGCCCGAAGATCATCGAGAGCGGCCGGGGCGTCTGGGTCTCCGACGGCGAAGGCCGGACCTACCTCGAAGGCATGTCCGGCCTTTGGTGCATCTCGCTCGGCTACGGGCAGGAACGGCTCATCGCCGCCTGCGAGGCGCAGATGCGCAAGCTCGCCTATTACCACCTGACCAACCACAAGGGGCATCCCGCGCCCATAGAGCTGGCGGAGAAGCTGCTCGAGATCGCCCCCGTGCCCATGTCGCATGTCTGGTTCGCCAATTCCGGCTCCGAATCCGCCGACTGCGCCGCGCGCCTCTGCTGGTACTACTGGAACGCCGTGGGCCAGCCGCAGAAGCGCAAGTTCCTCGCCCATGACCGCGCCTACCACGGCAACACCATCGCCGCGGCCTCCCTCACCGGCACATCCTACGCCCACGAGGGGTTCAACCTCCCGCTCGACGGCTTTCTGCACGTCGCCACGCCCCATTATCTCACCGGGGCGCAGCCGGACGAAACCGAAGAGCAGTTCGTCGCCCGACTCCTCGCCGAACTCGAGGCCCGCATCCTCGCCGAGGGACCGGAGACCATCGCCGCCTTCTTCACCGAGCCGGTCATGGCCGCGGGCGGCGTCATCGTCCCGCCCGAGGGCTATTTCGACGGCCTCCAGCGCCTCCTGAATAAGCACGACATCCTTCTCGTCGCGGACGAGGTGGTCACCGCCTTCGGCCGCACCGGAGAGATGTTCGGCACCACCCGCATGGGCCTCGAGCCCGACCTGATCGTCCTCGCCAAGGGCCTGACGAGCGCCTACATCCCGATGTCGGCCCTGATGATGAACGCGCGCATCTTCGACGCGATCTCCGCCTATTCGGGCCGCCTCGGCATCTTCGGCCTGACCATGACCTATTCGGGTCACCCCGTCGCCGCCGCCGTCGCGCGCGAGGCCATCGCCCTCTACGAGGAGCTCGCCATCCCCGAGCGGACCAAGGCGCTCGAGCCGGTCCTTCTGGGCGGCCTGCGCGACCGCCTCGGCGGGCATCCGAACGTCGGGGACATCCGCGGCACGGGCCTTCTCGCCGGCGTCCAGCTCGTGGCGCGTCGCGACCCTCTGACCCTGTTCGACGCCAGCGCCCGTTTCGGCCCCCGCGTCGCCGCCCTGGCCGAGGACAACGGCCTCATCGTCAGGGCGATAGGAGACACCATCGCCATCTGCCCGCCCCTCGTGATCGACGAGGCCGAGATCGCCCAGCTCGTGGACCGCCTCGCACGGGCCATCGAGGCAGCTGCGGCGGAGCCGGGCGCATAGGAACCCCGCCCCCGAGACAGGCCGACGCCGCACGGCGTTAACCAGAAAATCTCAATTACATCAATATCTTGAGGCGCTGTTCATCGTGAAACGCTGGCCTACCTCAGCCGCTCCAGCAGCGCCGGCGAACCATAACCGTCGGGAACCAGCCCCTCCGAGACCTGGTAGGCCCGGATCGCCGCCACCGTGTTGGGCCCGATCTTCCCGTCGATTCCCAGCGTGTCGAACCCCGCCGCCGTCAGCCGCTCCTGCAACTCCATCCGCTCCGGCCCCGCGAGCCCGCCGAGATGCCGCGGCCAGGGCACGCTGATCTCCGCCCCGCCCCGGATCCGGTCCGCCAGATGCCCCACCGCGATCACATAGGCATCGGCCGTGTTGTACCTCTCGATCACCGCGAAGTTCTCGAAGACGAGGAAGGCCGCCCCCTCGTGCCCCGCCGGCAGCAGCACCGAGGCCGCGCCGTGGTCCGGCACCGCCGCCCCGTCGAGCCCCAGAACCCCGATCTCCGCCCACTGCCGCGGCATCCGCTCGATCTCGCGATCCGCGAGACGGTAGTCGAACCCCTCCGGCAGCTGCACCTCCACCCCCCAGGGCTGCCCCGTCACCCAGCCGAACCGCGCCAGATAGGCCGCCGTCGAGGCCAGCGCATCCGCCGGATCGTCGCCCCAGATATGCCGCCTCCCGTCCCCGTCCCAATCCACAGCGAAGGCGAGGTACGAGGTCGGCATGAACTGCGTGTGCCCCATGGCCCCCGCCCAGCTTCCCTCCAGCTCCTCCAGCTCCGCGTCGCCCCCCTGCAGGATCCGCAGCGCCGCGATCAGCTGTCCCTCGAAGAACGCCCCCCGCCGCGAATCGGCCGCAAGCGTCGCCAGCGCAGACAGCGTGTCCGTGGTGCCGCGATAGGTCCCGTAGGCGCTCTCCAGCCCCCAGATCGCGACCACCACATGCCGGTCCACGCCGTAGCGCGCCTCGATCTCCCGCAGCAGCGCTTCGTTCGCCGCCAGCGCCGCCCGGCCGTTGACGATCCGCGCCTCGGACACGGCGGTGTCGAGATACTCCCAGATCGGCTTGACGAATTCCGCCTGATTGCGGTCCAGCCGGATGATCTGTTCGCTGTAGTCCATGCGCGGCAGGGCGCGGTCCAGCGTGGCGGCGTCGATGCCCCGGGCGATCGCCCGTTCGCGGAACCCGTCCTTCCAGGCCGCGAATCCGACCGTCCCGATCTCCTCGCCCCGCACGCCATCCTCCGTCGCCAGATTGCCCAGCGCCCCCTGGGCCACGCCCGGGGACGCGGCCAGAGCCGTCACTGTCAGAACCAGCGCGCCGATGATCCGCACTCGGGCCTCCACTGTCGTCCCGCTTTCCCGTCAGCCTAGCCGAGCCCCCACCCCCGAGGCCAGCCTAGCGCCGCGTCCGCTTGACCTTCCGTGCCGTCTTGGCGGCTTTCTGCTTGGCCTGCGCAATCTTGCGGCGCGGCGGCTTGCCTCTCGGCCCGCCCTTGCGACCCGGCCTGCCACCGCCGCCGCTGCCGCTGCCGCCGCCCGGCATGTCGATCATGTCTAGGATCAGCCCGCCGGTCACCGGCGCCACCTCGCGGATACGCACCTTCACCCGCATCCCCATGCGGATCTCGATCCCCGTCTCGGACCCCATGAGTGTCTGGCTGTCGCGGTCGTAATGGAAATATTCGTCACCGAGGTCGCGGATCGGAACCAGCCCGTCCGCCCCCGTCCCGTCGAGCTTCACGAAGACCCCGAACTTCGCGATCCCCGCGATCCGTCCGCCGATCTCCGCGCCGACACGGTCCGCCAGATAGGCGGCCAGATACCTGTCCGTCGTGTCCCGCTCCGCCGCCATCGACCGTCGCTCGGTGTCGGAGATATGCTTGGCCGTCGCCTCCAGGTCTTCGATCTCGTCCCGTGAAAGACCGTCCTTCCCCCAACCATGGGCCGACACCAGGGCGCGATGCACCACGAGGTCCGAGTACCGCCGGATCGGCGAGGTGAAATGCGCGTAGTTCCGCAAGGCCAGACCGAAATGGCCGAAATTCTCCGGACTGTAATAGGCCTGCTGCATGGATCTGAGCGTCGCCATCGAGATGAGCTCGCTCTCCTCTGTCTCCGCCGCCTGCCCCAGCAGCCGGTTGAGATGCGCCGTCTTCAGCACCTGTCCCTTGGCCAGCGTCAGCCCCGCCGCCTCCGCCACCTCGCGCAGCGCATCGAGCTTGTCGGGATCGGGCTCCTCGTGCACCCGGAAGAGCAGCGGCGACCGCTTCTCGATCAGGGTCTCGGCGGCGGCCACATTGGCCAGCACCATGAACTCCTCGATCAGCCGGTGCGCGTCCAGCCGCTCCTTCTGCTCGACCGACACCACCTTGCCGTCCTCGCCCAGCACGATCTTGCGCTCCGGCAGGTCGAGCTCCAGCGGCTGCCGCCTCTCCCGCGCCGCCTTCAGCGCGCGATAGGCGGCATAGAGCGGCTCCAGCACCGGCGCCAGAAGCGGCCCGGTCCTGTCATTGGGCTCTCCGTCCACGGCCGCCTGCACCTCCTCGTAGGTCAGCGAGGCGGGCGAGCGCATCAGGCCCCGATGGAACGAATGCCCGATCTTCTCGCCCTCGGCGTCGATCCGCATCCGCACGGCGATGCAGGCCCGCGGCACGCCCTCGTGGAGCGAGCAGAGATCCCCCGACAGCCGGTCCGGCAGCATCGGCACCACACGGTCCGGGAAATAGGTGGAATTGCCGCGCTTCCTCGCCTCGCGGTCCAGCGCCGAGCCGGGCCGGACGTAATGGGCCACATCCGCGATGGCGACCCACAGCACATGCCCGCCCGTGTTCTTCGGGTCCTCGTCCGGATGGGCGTGGCAGGCGTCGTCATGGTCCCGGGCATCGGACGGGTCGATGGTGATCAGCGGCAGGTCCCGCAGGTCCTCCCGCCCCGAGAGGCCCGCCGGCGTCATCCCGTCCGCCTCCGCCACCACCGCATCCGGGAAGCGGTCGGGAATCCCGTGCTGGTGGATGGCGATCAGGCTCACCGCCCGCGGCTCCGACGGATCGCCCAGCCGCGCGAGGATGCGCGCCCGCGGCAAGCCGAGGCGCCCCTTCGGCCCCGCCTGTTCGGCCTCGACCAGCTCGCCGTCCCGCGCGCCGTGGTCCTCGCCCGGCGCCACGGTCCATTCCCGATCGGAGCCCTTGTCCACCGGCAGGATCCGCCCGCCCTCGGAGCCCTTGCGGAACACCCCGAGGATCTTCAGCGGGTTGGAGCCGATCCTGCGGATCAGCCGCGCGCTGTAGGCATGGTCCTCGCCCTCGACCTCGGTCAGCCGGGCGAGAATGCGGTTGCCTGCGCCCAGTGCCGGATCGCTGTCCCTCGGGATCACGAGCACCCGGGGCTCCGGCCCCTCCCCCTGCCATTCCAGCGGCCGCGCGAAAAGATCGCCGTCCGCATCGGGCCCGGTCACCTGCAGGATCGCAACCGGCGGCAGCTTGTCGGGGTCGCGGTAGCTGCGTCCGCGCTTCTCGAGATGCCCCTCGTCCTCCAGTTCCCTGAGGAGCCGCTTGAGGTCGATCCGCGCCGCGCCCTTGAGGCCGAAGGCCTTGGCGATGTCGCGCTTGGACGTCTGCGTGGGGTTCTCGGAGATCCAGTCGAGGACCTCCTCCTTGGAGGGGATCTGGGCCATGCAGCGCACCTAGCACGCCCGCCCGCCCCCGTCATGGCCGAAAGCCCACCTCTCCCCGGGTACGCAGTCCTGCGCACCGCCCCCTCACCGCACCATGCATCCCCCGGCCGAGGGTCCAGCCCGTCGCGCCAGTGCCACATGCCTCGCCGTCCCGGAAAAAGCGCCTCCCGCGTAGGGTGGGTTTCCAACCCACCGCCCGCGCCACAAGCCTCGCCGTCCCGAAAGAAGCGGCTCCCGCGTAGGGTGGGTTTCCAACCCACCGGCCACCCCCGAGGATCACCCGGCGAAATACCGCTCCAGCACCCGCCCGTAGATCGCCGTCAGCCGGACCACGTCCTCGACCGCCACGCGCTCGTCCACGGCATGCATCCCCCGGCCCACGAGGCCGAACTCCACCACCGGGCAGTGGTCCTTCACGAACCGCGCGTCCGAGGTTCCGCCCGTGGTCGACAGGACCGGCCGCAGCCCGGTCTCCGCCTCCACCGCGCCCGCGACGAGATCCGACAGCGCGCCCGGCGGCGTCAGGAAGGCTTCGCCCGAGACCTTCACCGACACGTCCACATGCACCCCGAACTCGGCGCCCACCGCCGCGGCCTCCGCCTCCAGCCACCCGGTCAACGACGCACCGGAATGCAGGTCGTTGAAGCGGATGTTCACCGTGGCCCTCGCCCGCTCCGGGATCACGTTGGTCGCGGGGTTCCCGGTGTCCACTGTCACCACCGCCAGTGTCGAGGGGTCGAAATGCGCCGTCCCCTCGTCGAGCCGGTGCGCGGCGAGCCGGTCCGCCAGCCGCACCAGCGCGTGCACCGGGTTCCGTGCCCGGTCCGGATAGGCCGAATGCCCCTGCACCCCCGTCACCGTCAGGAAGGCGTTGAGCGACCCGCGCCGGCCGATCTTCATCATCTCGCCCAGCGTCTCGGGGCAGGTCGGCTCGCCGACGAGACAGACGTCCATCCGCTCGCCCTCCCGGTCCATCCAGTCGAGCAGCGCCCGCGTGCCGTCCACCGCGTCGCCCTCCTCGTCGCCCGTGATGGCGAGGATCACCGCACCGCCCCCGGGCGGCGTCTCGGTCACGAACCGGATTGCGGCGGCGGCAAAGGCCGCGACGCCCGATTTCATGTCCACCGCGCCCCGCCCCCAGAGAGCGCCCTCCGCGATCTCGCCCGAGAACGGCGGCCGGGACCAGTCCGCCGCATCCCCCGGCGGAACCACGTCCACATGCCCGTTGAAGCCGAAGGTCCGCACAGCCCCCCTCTCGCCCCAGCGCGCGAAGAGGTTGCCGACACCGCCCCTCTCCACCCGCTCGCAGGCAAAGCCCGCCGCCGACAGCGCCTCCTCCAGCACCCCGAGCGCGCCCGCGTCGCGCGGGGTGACGGAGGCGCAGCGGACAAGGGCCTGGGTCAGGGCGACGGGATCGGGGCTCGGGGACATGGGCGGGCTCTCCTTCGCGGCCAGCGCTAGCGCGAAGCGGCCCGCGCCGCAACGCCACCCCTGTGGCGGCGGGGCGACAACCCTCCGACGCTGCGACGCGCCTCGGTGACACGGGATCGGCGCCCGGCTACACTTTCCCCAACGAGAACCCCGAGGCAGGGTCGCACGAGCCGTATCCCCCGACGCCCGGCCCGCCCCCGTGCGCCGGTCCGTGCGGTCGCCCCCTCGACCCGCGCGAAGGTGACCATGCCGCCGATCCCGAAGCCGCCCCGGAGCCCGGCACCGACGACCGCAGGGCCGACGCCCGGCGCCGTCCGATGAGCTGGCTCGCCCTCCGCACGGAGCCGCCCCGACCGGACGGCGCGCGCCTCCTGCCCGCGTCCGGCGCGTCGCCGGACTGGCCCGTGGCGCGCGGCACGCTCCTCCTCGACTGGCGGTTCGAGCCGGCCTTCGCCGCCCTGCCGCTTCTCGATTACGCCACCCGCGCGCCCTGGGAGGCGGGTGTCGCCCTGCGCTTCGCCCGGGACCGGCTGCGGATCGAGATCCGCCAGGGCCCGAGCCTCGCCAGCGCCTCGCTCCCCGTCGATGCGGCGCGCGCCGTGCACGGCTTTCTCGTCGCCGTGGCCTGGGACGGACCCGCTCGAAGCGGGCGGCTCGCGCTCCTCGATCCCGACGGCCGCATCGCGGCGGAGACCTCCATCGCGGGCCCCCCGCCCCTGACCATGGCTCTCGCCCTACATGGGCCTTTCGCGCGACATCTCCGCCTTCGGCGCGCAGCGGTTCGAGCTGACCGGCTCCGACGTGGAATACCTCTTCGACACCGACCGCGTCCGCTGCACCGCGTCCCAGCTCCTGCGCAGCCCTATGGCGCGGCGCGAGCCCGCGCCGCCGCTCATGCGCTACGTCTCCCCGGTGCTGGACCGGCCCGCGCTGCTCGACGTGGCGGGCCTCGGCTGCGAGACCCTGCGCCCCGGCCCGGAGGCCCTGCATCCGCGGACGGTGCTCGCCCGGATGCCGCGTACCCTCTGCCCGAGCGAAGACCCGGCCCCGCCGCGGACCCTGGCCGATTACGAGGCGATGGATCTCCTCCACCGCCGCAGCGCGGCCTGAGCCGCGCCGCCCTCAGTCGTAGAAGGGCGTCATCTGCGCGACGATGACGGAGTTCTCCTCGAGCGCGCGGGCCATCAGCGCCCGCTCCTCCTCGGGAATGTCGTGCCCCTCGGCCTCCCGCTCGGCCAGCGTGCCGTAGCCCGACACGTCGAGCGGCGCCATGTCGGCGCGCTTGAGGATCGCCACGGTTTCCCGCACCGCCTCGGCCTCGTCCACGCCGCTCGCATAGACCATGAGAGCCGCCCCGGTCGCCGCCTCGGGCAGACCGTCGCCGGCCTTCCGGCCGACCTCGACGAGCAGGGTGTAGACCTCTTGCGCCATGCCCTCCTGTGGGTCGGCGGCGGGCCGGCGTCAAGCCCGGCCCGCCACCGTCCGCCTCAGGCGGAGCGCTTGAACATCCGCGCGACCCAGATCAGCAGGCTTGCCCCGATGAACCCCGCGATCAGCGATCCGAACCAGCCGTAGGCCGCGGTCCCGAAGATCAGCGAAGCGAGGAAGTTGAACACGATGGCGCCGACGATCCCCAGAAGGATGTTCATCAGGAGCCCCATGTTCGCGTTCATGAATTTCTCGGCCAGCCACCCGGCGAGTCCGCCGATGATGATGGCCATGATCCAGCCTACACCTTGCATTGAGTCAGTCCTTTCCGTCCGTTCGCCCGGCCGTTGCGGGCACTACCCGCGGTAACGGCCGGGCCGGGACGGTGTTCCGCCGCGCCTTACGGGCAGGCCGCGGTGAAGGTGCCGCCGGTCTGCGGATCGCGGTAGACGCAGTTGCCGGCCTGGGTGCGCCGCAACACGTCCTGCGCGATGGCGGCGGTCGCGCCGCCGATCAGCGCCCCGCGCACCGGTTCGTCGTCGTCGATCAGCGCGCCGGCGGCCGCGCCGGCGGCGGCGGTGCCGGCTGGGTTCTCGCAGGCCGCGAGCAGCCAGATCGGGGTCAGAAGAGCGGCAAGACGTGTCATGGAATGTACCTCCGTGTTGGTCGGAGCGTCCGGACCGGGCCGGCCGGTGCGGGCGCACGGTAAAGGGGGAACCACGTCCCGCCGCGGGTGTTCCAACCGCTCCCCGCCCGCCGCCGGACAGGCCCGCAATCCCCGCCACCCCTCCACAGCGCCCCGCACCGCGCCGCCGCACCTGCACAACGCTCTCGCACCGGGTAGGCCGGGCTTGGCCCGGCAACGCCCCCTTCCCCCGCCACAAAACCCTCAAGAACGCGCGACCGCACCGTCCCGATTCTGTTGCGCGCCGATTTTCAATTGAAATCAATGCCCTGACCGGCCGTCCACGCGTGGACGCCCCCGGAGGCCTCAGTCCCGCAGAAGCTCGTTGATCCCGACCTTCGAGCGGGTCCGCTCGTCCACCCGCTTCACGATGACCGCGCAGTAAAGGTTCACGCCGCCGGCTGACGGCATCGAGCCCGAGACCACCACCGAGTACGGCGGCACCTCGCCATAGCTCACGCTGCCGGTTTCCCGGTCCACGATCTTCGTCGACTGCCCGATGTAGACGCCCATGCCGAGCACGGACCCCTCCCGCACGATGCAGCCCTCCACCACCTCGGACCGCGCGCCGATGAAGCAGTTGTCCTCGATGATCGTCGGGTTCGCCTGCATCGGCTCCAGCACGCCGCCGATCCCGACGCCGCCCGACAGATGCACGTTCCGGCCGATCTGCGCGCAGGAGCCGACCGTGGCCCATGTGTCCACCATCGTGCCCTCGCCCACATAGGCGCCGAGGTTCACGAAGGACGGCATCAGCACGACGCCCCTGCCGATGAAGGCCGACTTCCTCACGACGCAGTTCGGCACGGCGCGGAACCCCGCCGCGCGCCATTCCGCCTCGCCCCAGCCCGCGAACTTGCTGTCCACCTTGTCCCACCAGCCGCCACCCTGGGGCCCGCCGGGCTGCAATTCCATGTCCTTGATCCGGAACCCCAGCAGCACCGCCTTCTTGGCCCACTGGTTGACGTGCCAGTCTCCGTCAGCCCCCCGCTCCGCCACGCGCAGCTCGCCGCTGTCGAGCGCGTTCAGCGTGGCCTCGATCGCCTCCCGGGTCTCGCCCCCGGTCGCGGGCGTGATGCCGTCGCGGTCGTCCCAGGCGGCCTCGATCACGGATTCCAGCTGATGCAGGGACATGCCTCGCGCTCCTCTCATGCTAAGTTGGCGCCTTGTGCCGCAACGTCCCCCCCGGCGCAATCGCGCGGGGACGCGAAAAATCTGCGGCTTTCGCCCCGGCGCCGCCACATCGGGACCGCGTCCCCGCCGGGACCGCCCGGCACAAGGCCTCGTCCCCCTCGACAGGAGCCTCTCCATGACCAGACCCCTCGCCCTCGCCGCAGCTCTCCTGACGGTCCTGCCTCTCTCGGCCATCGCCCAGCAGATGCCCCGCACGCCCGCCATGACGCAGCCCGCCTCGGGCGACTACTGGATCGACCCCGCGACCGGCTGTTCCTACGTCCGCACCCATGTGCCCGGCTGGCCGCCCGCCTGGCACCTGATCCGCAACGGCGCGCAAATCGGCCTGACGAACGCGCGCCGGGGCTGCGCCGTCACGCTGCGCGCCGGCGGCTGAGCGCACGGGCGGCGCCCGCCTCCGCCGTGGCGCCGTCCCCTCCCGACGTCCGGGCCCGCGGCACCCCGCGTTGGACTTCCCCGCCGGACCCTGCCATCTAGCGTCCGACCCGGCAGACCGCCCCGGACGAGGACCAGATGGACGACAAGCACCGCCACCCCCTGCGCGACAGCCGCCTCGACCGCACGACGGCCGAACACCGTCAGGCGACGCCGCAGGCTCTCTCGCCCACCTACCGGCTCGCCTTCGACGATCCCGATTTCCTGACGCGGCCCGAACTGCGGCCCGTGCGGCTCCAGCTCGAACTCCTTAAGCCCGAACTGGCCATGGACGAGGCCGGCATCGTCTCGACGATCGTGCTCTTCGGCGGCGCCCGCATCCCCGAGCCCTCCCGGCGCGACACCGCCCGCACCGAGACGCTGGCAGAGCTCAGCCGCTACTACGACCAGGCCCGCCGCTTCGCCCGGATGGTGACCGAGCGCAGTGTCGCCTCGGGCGGCGGCGCGGACGTCATCGTCACCGGCGGCGGGCCGGGCGTCATGGAGGCCGGAAACCGCGGCGCCGAGGACGCAGGCGGCCGGTCCATCGGCCTCGGCATCGTGCTGCCCCACGAACAGAGCCCGAACCCCTACATCACCCCCGAGCTCAGCTTCAACTTCCACTACTTCGCGATCCGCAAGATGCACTTCCTGATGCGCGCCCGCGCGATCTGCGTCTTCCCCGGTGGCTTCGGCACCATGGACGAGCTCTTCGAAAGCCTGACGCTGATCCAGACCGGCCGCATGGAACGCGTGCCGGTCCTCCTCTTCGGGCGGCCCTTCTGGGAGCGGATCGTCAACTGGGAGGCCCTCGCCGACGCCGGCACGATCTCCCCCGAGGATCTCGAGCTCTTCCGCTACGTGGAGACCGCCGAGGAGGCCCTCGAGGCGATCGACACCTGGGAAGGCGCCGGTCAGCGCCGCGTGGTCATCCCGGGGCGGTAGCCCTTACCGGCTATCTTGCCGTTGGGTTCTCCTGCCGGTATTGAGCGATCCGCTCAATGGCGTATGCAAGAATTGGCTGATCGGGGTCATGAAAGGACTCCTGGCCACGTTTCTGCAGCGCATCGAACAGCGGATCGACCTCGTTCCACATTCGATCAAGAGCGGAACCTTCTGCCCGAGCCTGCTCAAGGTCCATACTATGGTGATCCATACAATACTGGATCATTTGCAGTGTCGCGCGCTGATCTGGCGTCGTCGGCCATCCGCCACGACCTTCGGCATATGCAAAGGACCACCCCCACATGAAGGAAAGTTCGATTGCCAGCATGTCGTCCGGATTATCTTGAATTTCAGCCGCGCCCTCCACTCCGACTAGATGTCCGGTGGCGAGCAACTGCTGCGTCAGAAAACTCTTCCGACCAAAGGCCGACGCCTCCCTGAGCATCTTCTCGGCGCTAGGATCTACTTCCGTCCGCAGGAGCTTCGGCCATTTCATCGGTCAACCCCAGATCGGAATTCCTACTGATCTGATACTTGCCTGATCCTACCCAGCGATCAAGAACCGTACCACCTGAGCCATGATCGCAGTTCCGCAATGTCGACCATCATTCCGATGATGATGTTGGCGAAGAGTCCGCTCACCCCAAGGTAGGATGGGTTTCCAACCCATCTCTCCCGAACGCTTCCCGAAACAGCGCTCCGCCGCGCCCTAGTTCACCCGCCGCGGCGCCAGCCCGATCGCCTGCCGCTCCTCCTCGAGCCTGAGCGCCGCGCGGGCGAGGTTGTCCCGTGCCACGGCGCCGCCCACGCCCTCGGGCAGCACCTTCTGCGCCTGCAAGAGGTCGCGCCCCCGCTGCTCCAGACCGATCCGCCGCAGCCCCTTCGCGGCACGCGACCTGGCCGGAACGGCGAAGCTCGGCTCGTATCCGTCGAGCCGGGCCGCGACCGGCTCGAGCGCCTCGGGATCGCGGACCTCCCCGACCTTGTGCCGGTAGCTCACCCGGTTCGGCAGGCAGAGCCAGGCCGAAAGCTCCTTCGCCCGCTCGACAAGCTGCACGACGAGGTAATCCGTTCCCTGCACCAGTTCGAAGGTGCAGGACGGCTTCAGCGCCTCGTAGGGCGAGAGCGGCACGACCTTGCGCGCCACGGGCACGATGCCGCTGATCGCCTTGACCGCCTCGGGCACCGAAACCGCCCCCGTCGCCTCGAGAAACCGCTCGCCCTGCCGCTTCGCCTTCGCTGGATCGGCCGCCACGGCCCCGCCCTTCAGCACCACGGGCGCGAAGAACACCAGCGCGTTCGCGAGGGGCACCGCGCCCTGCTCCGTCACCGGCCCGTGAAAGCGCGCAACCGCACCGTCCCAGGACCACACGACCCGCGTGCGCACCTGCGCCACGACCGGGTCGCGAAGCACTGCGGCGCCGATGGGCGCAGGGACCGACAGAACGTCGAAAGCGATGCCGTTGATGGTCAGCCGGTCGGCCATGGCGGTTCCCCTGTCCTCAGGTCCGAACCCGATACAGCCCCCCGCCCGGAAGAGGAAGCCTCAGCCGAGCCCGGTCTCCGCCGCGATCTCCGCCCGGCTCTTCCGCGCCCGCTCGGTCGCGGATTTCAGCTGTCCGCAGGCCGCCATGATGTCCTCGCCCCTCGGGGTGCGGATCGGCGCGGCATAGCCGGCCTTGTAGACGATGTCGGCAAAGGCCTCGATCCGCTGCCACTCCGACCGCTCGTAGGGCGCGCCGGGCCATTCGTTGAAGGGGATCAGGTTGATCTTCGCCGGAATGCCCCTCAGCAGCCCCACAAGCCGCCGCGCATCGGCGTCGGTGTCGTTCACGCCCTTCAGCATCACGTATTCGAAGGTGATCCGCTCGCTGTTGCTGGCCTTCGGATAGGCCTTCAGCGCCTCCAGCAGCGCCGCGATGTTCCAGCGCTTGTTGATCGGCACCAGCCGGTCGCGCACCTCGTCCGTGGTGGCGTGGAACGAGACGGCGAGCTGGCAGCCGATTTCCGTGGCGCAGCGCGCGATCTCGGGCACGACGCCGCTCGTCGACAGGGTGATCCGGCGGCGGCTCAGGGCGATCCCCTCACCGTCCATGGCGATCTTCATGGCATCCCGCACGTTGTCGAAATTGTAGAGCGGCTCGCCCATCCCCATCAGCACGATGTTCGACAGAAGCCTCGGCCCGCTCTCGCCCGTCCCTTGCCCGGGTTCCGGCCATTCGCCCAGATCGTCCCGCGCCAGCATGATCTGGCCCACGATCTCGCCTGCGGTCAGGTTCCGCACCAGCTTCTGCGTGCCCGTGTGGCAGAAGGAACAGGTCAGCGTGCAGCCCACCTGGGAGGAAATGCACAGCGTCCCGCGATCCTCCTCGGGGATGTAGACCACCTCCACCTCGTGCCCGCCCGCGATCCGCACGAGATACTTGCGCGTCCCGTCCGCCGAGACCTGCCGGCTCACCACCTCGGGCAGCGCGATCTCGAACCGCTCGGCCAGCATCGCGCGATAGGGCTTGGCGAGGTTCGTCATCTCCGCGAAATCCCGCACGCCCCAGTGATAGACCCACTGCCAGAGCTGGTTGACGCGCATCTTCGCCTGCTTCTCGGGCGTGCCGGCCTCGATCAGCGCGGCGCGCAGGGCGTCGCGGGTCAGGCCGACGATGTTGACGCGGGCGCCCTCCGGCAGCCTGCGCGGAATCGTCATCACGTCCTGGGTGATTGGCGCGTCGGTCATCGGTCTCTCCACGGGGCCGCCCCCAGTCATCCAGTGCGAAAGGGGCCGCTCCCCGAGCGACCCCTCCCCAATTCCGTCACATATAGGCGAAACCGCCCGCGGCGTCACCCCGCGCAGCGCCGCTCCGCCTCTTCCACCGCCGCGGTGAACCCCAGCAGCGAGAAATCGTGCACCACGTTCGTCCCGCGGTTCGAGAAGGACGACAGCTCCACCTGGGACGCCTGCTTCATCGAGCGGATCAGCGCGGCATCCGCCTCGGGGTTGGCAGGCCAGGCCCATGTCGCCTCGGTGAAGAGTTCGTGCTCCGCCGAGCCGACCGTGACCTCGATGGTCTGCTCCGTGTCGAAGGTGAAGCCGCCGTGATAGGCCACCTGCCCCTCGGCGCCCTCCGCCGGGCGGTAGACCACCGTGAGATACGGCGGATCGGTATTGGCCGTCACCTCGGTCCCGTCCCGGAAGTACCGCGCCTCCTGGGGCGAGGCCATGGCGAAGCACTCCGAGCCGTCCTCGGCAACGTAGACATACCAGTCCGTCTCGACCTCGGGCGTCGCCGCCTCCTGTGCCGCGGCGTTCCCCGCGAGGAACGCCACCAGGACCGCGCCCGTCAGAACTCTCGTCATGCGCCCATTCCCCGTATCAGCCTGCACAGCGGTTCTGTGCCTCTTCCAGCGCGGCCGTGAAGCCGAGCAGCGAGAACTCGTCGATCGTCACGTTGCCCCGGCCCGACCGGCCACGCACCTCGGCCTCGGCGCCGCGCCGCATCGCCGCCACCAGCCGCGCGTCGTCCTGCGGCGTCGCGGGCCAGGCCCACTCGCCCTCCGTGAAAAGCTCGAACGTCTCACCGCCGATGGTCATGGTCACGGTGGAGCCGCCCGCAAAAGGATAGCCGCCGGTAAAGGTCACCTGGCCCTCCACGCCCTGTCCCGGCCGGAAGAAGACGAAGAGCAGGATCTCGCCGCGATTGCCCGACGTGGGATTGCCGCTCGAATCCACCAGCCGCGTGGATTTCGGAGCCGAGACGCTCCAGCATTCCCGCGGGTTCTGCTCGACGAACACGCTCCAGTCCGTATCTGCGGCGACCCGGTTCGTCGACTCCTGCGCGACCGCGCCGGTCGCGGCCAGCAAGGCCGCGGCAAGGAGTCCCTTGCGCATCGCTCCGAAACTCATCGTTCCCGCCTCCACGTTCTCTCCGGACCTGTTCCGGTCCGTCCTGTTCCGCCCGCCCCACCGCGATGCGGACCGCACGGCCCCTGCTCGGTGACCCCGCGTCCAGCGCCCGGCGCGTCTCTTCTTTCCGGCTGGCAGACATCGCTGCAACCCTTTACCGGCCCATGTAGCAGGATTCCGCCGTGGGGCGAAACCCCCGCCCGGTCACGGCCGCGTGCGGAAAGCCGCTGCAAAACAGGGCGCTAGAACAGGGCGAAATCGATGTCGACTCCGGCAGACCTCGTGGAACTGACGCGCGGCGACCGCCGCGAATGCCTGCACCGCGGTCACGCGGTCATCGCCGACGCCTCGGGCGCCGTCCTCGAGGCCTGGGGCGATCCCGGCATCGTCATCTATCCCCGCTCCTCCCTGAAGCCGATCCAGGCCCTGCCGCTCGCCGAGGCGCTTCCGGATCTTGCCCCGCGCCGCCTCGCCCTCGCCTGCGCCAGCCACGAGGCGGCGCAGGACCACACCGACCTCGCGGCGGCCTGGCTGACCGCAATGGACCACACCTCCGAGGCGCTGCTCTGCGGCCCCGAGGAGCCCCGCGACCGCCCCGCCCGCGACGCCCTGATCCGCGCCCATGGCACGCCGGGCCGGATCCACAACAACTGCTCGGGCAAGCACACGGGCTTCCTGCAGCTGTCCCGCCATCTCGGCGCGGGCCCCGACTATTGCGACCCCGCCCACCCCGTGCAGCGGCGCGTCCGCGACGCCCTCGAGGACCTCTGCGGAGAGATCAGTCCCGGCTACGGCATCGACGGCTGCTCGGCGCCGAATTTCGCGGTCAGCCTCCGGGGCCTCGCCCGGGCCATGGCCCGATTCGCCACTGCCTCCGGCACGGAGGGCCGCGAGGGCGCCATGGTCCGCATCCGCGAGGCCATGACGGCCCATCCCGAACTGGTGGCCGGCGAAGGCCGCGCCTGCACCGAGCTCATGCGCGCCTGCGCGGGCCGCGCCGCGATCAAGGGCGGGGCGGAGGGCGTGAACGTGGCGATGCTGCCCGGCCCCGGCCTCGGCATCGCGCTCAAGATCGAGGACGGCGCCGCCCGCGCCTCCGAATGCACCCTCGCCGCCCTTCTCGTCCGCCTCGGCGCGGCCGACCCCGCCCACCCGGCGGTCGCGGCCCGCCTGGCGCCCGAGTTGCGCAACTGGGCAGGCCTCGCGGTGGGCCGGATGCGCAGCCTGATCTGACGTGCTCGCGGTCTTTCTCGAAACCCTGCCGTTCTTCGCGCTCATCGCCCTCGGCTACGGGGCGGGCCGCACCGGCTTCTTCCCCCCCGAGGCCACCGCGTACCTCACGAAGTTCGTCTTCTACTTCGCCCTCTCGGCGATGCTCTTCCGCTTCTCCGCCACCCTCTCCCTCGGCGAGCTCTGGGACCGCGACTTCGTCTGTGCCTATCTCCTCGGCACGGGAGCGGTCTATCTTCTGGCCACCCTCGTGGCCCTGCTGCGCCGTCGCAGCATGGCCGAGGCCGCGGTCGAGGCCCAATGCGCAGCCATCGGCAACACCGGCTTTCTCGGCATTCCCATGCTGGCGCTCCTGCTGGGCGAAGCCTCCATCGGCTACAACATGATGGTGCTCGCGGTGGACCTCGTGGTCTTCTCCTCGCTGATCGTGATCCTCGTGACGATCTCCCGCGAGGGTCGCCTGCGGCCCCGGGTGCTGGGCACCGTCGCCCTCGGCCTCGTGAAGAACCCGATGATCGTGGCCATCGTGGCGGGCCTGGCGGTCTCCGCCCTCGGCTGGACCCTGCCCGCCCCCGCGATGGACTTCCTCGTCCTTCTCGGCAACGCCGCCACCCCCGGCGCCCTCTTCGCCATCGGCGCGTCCCTCGCCACGAAATCCGCGGAACGCCTTGCCGTGGCGGGCTGGCTCACGACCGCGAAGCTCCTGCTCCACCCGGCCGCCGTCGCCCTCTCCGCCCTGTGGTTCTTCGAGGTCGCGCCCTATCCCGCCGCGGTGATGATCGCCGCCGCCGCCCTTCCCGTGGCGGGCAACATCTACATCCTCGCCCAGCACTACGGCGTCGCCCCCCAGCGTGTCTCCGCCGCGATCCTGCTGTCCACCGCCCTCTCGATCCTCACCCTGCCCGCGATCATCGCCGGGGTGCTGGCCCTGCCCTGAGCCCCCGGCCCGCCCCGGGGTTCCCCGCCCCCTCCTCATCTGGCCCGAAATATTCCCTCGCGCCCTCTCCCCTTGCCCGTCCTGCGGGACACCTCACCCCGCGGGACGGCGGGCGGGGCGATGCGCGGCACGCGCGAGCGACGTCCCGCCGTCCCACCCTTCCGGTCCGCGGTTCCCCGTGCCACTCTCGCCCGGACACCCGGCGACGGAGACACGATGCAGACCCTGTCCGAGACCCGCTGCTTCGGCCGCACCCAGCATGTCCTCACCCACCGTTCCGAGGCCACGGGGACCGACATGACCTTCGGCCTCTACCTGCCCCCCGGCGCCGCCGCCGCCGCGCCGGTGCCGCTCCTGTGGTATCTCTCGGGCCTCACCTGCACCCACGAGAACGCCATGGTGAAGGCCGGTGCCCAGGCCCATGCCGCCGAGGCCGGGATCGCGCTCTGCTTTCCCGACACCTCCCCCCGGGGCGAGGGCGTGGCGGACGACGACGCCTACGATCTCGGCCAGGGTGCCGGCTTCTACGTCGATGCGACCGAGGCGCCGTGGTCTCCGCACTTCCGCATGAAGAGCTACCTGGCGGGGGAGCTGCCCGCCCTCCTCGCCCGCCACTTTCCGGTCGACCCCGGACGGCAGGGGATCACCGGCCATTCCATGGGCGGCCACGGCGCGCTGACGCTGGCCATGACCGACCCGGGCCGCTTCCGCTCGGTCTCCGCCTTCTCGCCCATCTGCAACCCGACAGAAAGCGACTGGGGCCGAAAGCAGCTCACCGCCTACCTCGGCCCCGATACCGAGCGCTGGGCGGAGGCCGACGCCACCCGGCTGATGGAGGCGACGGGCCTCGACATCCCCCTTCTGCTGGACACCGGAACCGCCGACCAGTTCTGGGACCTCCTGGGAACCGAGGCCTTCGCCGCCGCCTGCGCCCGCGCCCGCGCGCCCGCGCAGATCCGCCTGCAGCCGGGCTACGATCACAGCTATTTCTTCGTCTCCACCTTCATCGCCGACCACATCGCCTTTCACGCAGAGGCGCTCTGGTCCTGACCCGGAAGACCCGCCCATGAGGATCTCCCCCGCCGGCCACACGGCCTCTGAACAAGGCTCCGCCGACCGGTTCACCGGCCCGGTCTGCATGGCCGCCCTCTCCGGGGCCGAAGCCCCCGGCACGGTGCAGGTCAACCCTGCGACCAGCGGGCCGCGTCGGCACGGCGCGCGCCCGGATACCGCCATGTCCCGTGTCGCGATCGAGGAGGCCGGGGCGGGCGCCGACACGCAACGGCAGGACCAGGTCACCGACGCGGACCGTTCCGCCCCATGATCTACGTCGATGCCGATGCCTGCCCGGTCAAGGCAGAGGTCGAACGCGTGGCCAGCCGCCACGCGACCCCCGTGGTCCTCGTGTCGAACGGCGGCATCCGCCCCTCCCCCAACCCCCTGGTGGAGATCGTCGTGGTCCCCGAAGGCCCCGACGTGGCCGACAGATGGATCGCCGATCGGGCCGGGCCCGGCGATCTCGTCATCACCTCCGACATCCCTCTCGCCGCCCGCGCCGTGGCCGCCGGCGCCCTGGTGCTCAAGCCCGACGGCACGGCGCTGACCTCCGCCAACGTCGGCCATGCGCTGGCGAGCCGCGACCTGATGACGGACCTGCGCGCCGCCGATCCGTTCCGGCAGGGCTCGGGTCGCGCCTTTTCCCGCGCCGACCGGTCGCGCTTTCTCGACGCGCTGGAACGCACCCTCCGCAGCCTCGCAAGGACACATCCATGACCGCACCCAAGGCCGTCGTCTTCGACATCGGCAACGTGCTCTTCCACTGGGCGCCAGAAGCCTTCTACGACCGCGTCCTCGGCCCGGCCGAAAGCGCCCGCCTCTTCGCAGAGGTGCCGCTTCTCGCCATGAACGAGCGCGTCGACAACGGCGCGCCCCTGGACGAGGAGATCGCCGCCCTCGTGCGCGCCCATCCCGACTGGCACGAGGCCATCGCCACCTGGCAGACGCGCTGGATCGACCTCACCGGCCCGGTGATCGACCGGTCCGTGCGGCTCCTGCGCGCGCTCCGTCGCAAGGGCGTGCCCGTCTACGCGCTCTCGAACTTCGGCCGCGAGACCTTCGTGATCTCCGAGAGCCACTATCCCTTCCTCGAGGAATTCGATCACAGGGTGATCTCCGCGCACCATGCTGCCATGAAGCCCGGTGCGCGGATCTACGAGATCCTCGAGACCGAGACCGGCCAGCCACCCGAGGCGCTGCTCTTCACCGACGACAAGGCCGAGAACGTGGCCGCCGCCGCCGCCCGCGGCTGGCACATCCACCACTTCGACGGCCCCGGGGGCCTCGCCTCCCGCCTCGTCGCCGCGGGCCTGCTCACCGAGGCGGAGGCCGCCTGACGCCGCCCCCTGCGGCCGGGCGACGCGGCAAGACGTCCCGCCCGAGGATTCGCCCCACCGCCCCGGCAGACCGCGGTCGGCCGGGCGCGCCGCCCGCTCTCCTGACCGGGCCGGGTCGCATCGGGCCGGCTTCGCCCGCCCGGTCCGCCCGGGCCTGCGTCGCGACGGTCCGCCACCCGCTCCCGCCCTTCACTTGCAGCCCATGAGAGTTAGATGTTTGGGCCACTCGCGTTTTCCGGGTATGCGTCTGTATGCAACGTTTTCAGCCATGGCTCAGGCGATGGGAACTCCGGCCCGACGGTCCGGCGTTCGCCACGCGCCAGTCGGACTTCCTGCCCGTGGTCTGGCGGCGGCGGGCGGCCATGCTGCGCATCTCCTTCGACCCGGGCAAGCAGACCGGCGCACGGGTGCTCACGTGGTGGCGCGGCGGCGGGGCCGCCGACGTGCTCGCCATCGACGGACCCGCGCTCCTCATGGCGCGGGGCGGGCGGGCCGAGGGGCTGATCTGGCGCGCGGTCCAGGACGACGAGGGGACGGTCCGCATCCTCTGCACCCTCGCCGCCCGGCTCCACGCGCCGCGCGGCACCGAACGGCCCGCGCCCGGGGGAATCCCCGGTCTTGCCGAGCACTTCCGTCACCTGCTCTCCCAGCGCGGTCGGGCGAAGTTCCCCCTCGCCGCCAGCCATGCCGAGGCCCTCTTGGCAGAGCCCGACGGCCCCGCCCAGGTCCTCCACGGCGACCTGCATCACACGACCGCGCTCCTCTTCGGGCCGGGCGACTGGCGCGCCATCGACCCCCTCGGCCTGGTCGGTGAACGGGCCTTCGATTACGTTCCGATGCTGTTCCAGCCCGACCTCGCCGATCCCTCGCAGGAGATCGCGGCGAATCCCGCCACCTTCCGCGACCGCCTCGCCCGGGTCGCCGCCGAAAGCGGGGTCGAGGCCGACCGCCTGCGCCGCTGGGCCGTGGCCTACGGCGCGCGCGTCTCGCTGGAGGAACACGCCTCCAACGACCCGTCCCGCGCCCGCGCGGACGTGGCGCTGCGGATCGCCGCCCTCGCCGCCGACACCGCAACCTGACCGCCCTGACGCCGCCATGCGCGAAAAGTCCCGGGTCCGCGGCGGCCGATCCCGCCGTTCCGTCCCGCCCCGCCGTCTCTCCCGGTGCGATGCCCCGGACCGGCCGCCTCAGGCCCGGTGATAGGGTGTCCCCGCAAGGATCGCCGCTGCGCGGTAAAGCTGCTCGGCCAGCATCACCCGCGCCAGCATGTGCGGCCAGACCATCGCCCCGAAGGACAGCATCAGGTCGGCCCGCTCCCTGAACCCCGGCGCCACCCCGTCAGCGCCGCCGATGACGAAGGCCGCCTCGCCGCGCCCCGCGTCGCGCCAGCCGCCCAGCAGCTCCGCGAACCCGGGCGAGGTCATCCCCCGCCCCCTTTCGTCGAGCACGCAGAGCGCCGCGCCGCCGGGCACCGCCCGATCCAGCAGCGCCGCCTCCGCCTCGGGACCGCCGCCCTTGCGATCCTCGACCTCCACCAGCCTTGCCGGTCCGAGGCCCAGGGCCCTCCCGGTGCGGTCGAAACGCAGCAGGTAGTCATCCCACAACGCCTTCTCCGGCCCGGCCCGCTGCCGGCCCACGGCGGCGATGACGACCTTCACCGGATCAGCGCTCGGTCGCGCCCGCGGACTGCCCCTGAGGCAGCCACATCTTCTCCAGCTGGTAGAACTCGCGCACTTCGGGGCGGAACACATGGACGATCACGTCGCCCGCGTCGATCAGCACCCAGTCGCCGCTCTCCTTGCCCTCGACCTTGCAGAGGACGCCCTGCCCCTGCTTCAGCCGGTCGGTCAGCTTCTCGGCAATGGAGACGACCTGCCGGGTGGACCGGCCGGAACAGATGACCATCCAGTCGGCCATTTCCGACCGTCCGCGCAGATCGATCGTCACGATCTCCTCGGCCTTGTCGTCATCGAGTGAGGAAAGGATGGCGTCGAGGATCGTCTCGCTCGTCGCCGAATGGTGCGCGGCCGTCATGCCGGCGCCTTCAGAAGCGGGATATGCCGCCAATGAGGGGAAAGACAGTGTGCAGTCCTCCGAACTGTCGCGCCTGCCAATGCCCCGGCGCCGGGCATGGCACAAAGGTAGCAACAGGAGGGCCACAATTCAATGAAGGGACGGCCGCCCGTCTGCGCCCGTCCCCTCATCTCACAGGCCCGGCAGCAGCGCGCCGAGGCTGCGCCCCTCGAAGGTCGCCCCGCCCTTGAACCCGAAGGTGTATGTCGCGCCGAGGCTGGCAAAGGCCCCGTCGTCGCCGAAGCGGCCGAAGCCCACGTCGGCCCGGCCGTACTCCGCCGTCAGGTCCACCGCGCCCAGCGCCACCCGCGCCCCGACGGCGGCCCGCCCCACCTCCAGCCTGCCGCCGAAATCCGCGCTCGCGGCGGAGGCGGTGAAGGACAGCCAGTGATTGGCGTAGTACTCGCCCGAGATGCCCATGGCGTGGCCATCCGACCCGCCGTACTGCCCCGAGGCGTAGAACGCCTCCGCCGTGCCCTGCGCGAAATCGTAGACCGCCTCGATCCCGGCGAAATCCGCGTCGCGGCCGTCGAGGCTCTCGATCCCCGCGAAGAGGCCGATGGACAGCTCCGGCATGGCGTGGACGATCCCGTGCAGCGCGAGGCTCTGCCCGCCCGCGTCGTCGAGGCCGTAGCCGTGGAAGGCGAGATCGCCCTGAACCGCGAAGATCCGCCCCAGTTCGACTTCCGCCGATCCGGAAAGGCTCCGGCGCTCGGCGTCCGCCCTGTCGCCGTCGCGGTTCGTCACCTCCTCGACAAGGCCCGAATAGCTCAGCGTGACCGATCCGCCGGTCACATCGACGGCCAGCGCCGGGCTGGCGACACCCGTTCCCGCCGCGATCAGCACGGCAAACAGTCTTCTGGTCATATCTGCTCCGACAGGTTGCTGTGGCGATGTTGTCCTCGCCTGTCGTCAGATTCTCGCATCGGGGTGGCCTCTGGCAACCCCAAGCGCGAAACGACGCTCCGTCACCCGGCCGCGTGCCGGCCGGCGCGCGCCCTTGCCTGACGCCGGGCGCGGGTGTATCTGCGGCCCATGCAACGCTTCTTCGACATGGATGACCGCGCGCGCCTGCCCTGGCGCTTCTATGGCGCGACCTTCTCGATCCTCGCACGCCCATGACGGCCGCGCACCCGGGGTGCGCCTGCGACGACTGTTTTCACGTTCCATGACGGGAGAGGACCGATGTCCCCCAAGACGCTCTACGACAAGATCTGGGATGCCCACGTCGCCCACGAGGCCGAGGACGGCACCAGCCTGCTCTACATAGACCGCCACCTCGTGCACGAGGTCACCAGCCCCCAGGCCTTCGAGGGCCTGCGCCTGGCGAACCGCAAGGTCCGCGCGCCCGAAAAGACCATCGCCGTGCCGGACCACAACGTGCCCACGACAGATGACCGCGTGAACGGCATCACCAACGAGGAAAGCCGCATCCAGGTCGAGGCGCTGGACCGCAACGCCAAGGACTTCGGGATCCACTACTATCCCGTCTCCGACATCCGGCAGGGGATCGTGCACATCATCGGCCCCGAGCAGGGCTGGACCTTGCCCGGCATGACCATCGTCTGCGGCGACAGCCACACCGCGACCCACGGCGCCTTCGGCGCTCTGGCCCATGGGATCGGCACATCCGAGGTGGAGCACGTCCTCGCCACCCAGACGCTGATCCAGAAGAAGTCGAAGAACATGAAAGTCGAGATCACCGGGAAACTCGGCCCCGGGGTCACCGCCAAGGACATCACCCTCAGCGTGATCGGCAAGACCGGCACGGCGGGCGGCACCGGCTACGTCATCGAGTATTGCGGCGAGGCGATCCGGTCCCTGTCCATGGAAGGCCGGATGACCGTCTGCAACATGGCCATCGAGGGCGGCGCCCGCGCCGGCCTGATCGCGCCCGACGAAAAGACCTTCGAGTATATCAAGGGCCGCCCCCACGCGCCGAAGGGTGCGCAGTGGGAGGCCGCGATGGCCTGGTGGCAGACGCTCTATTCCGACGACGACGCCCATTGGGACAAGGTCGTGACGATCCGGGGCGAGGATATCGCCCCGGTCGTGACCTGGGGCACCTCGCCCGAGGACGTGCTGCCGATCACCGCCGAGGTCCCCGACCCCGAGAGCTTCCAGGGCGGCAAGGTGCAGGGCGCCCGCCGCGCGCTCGACTACATGGGCCTGAAGCCGGGCACGAAACTGTCGGACATCGAGATCGACACGGTCTTCATCGGCTCCTGCACAAATGGCCGGATCGAGGACCTGCGCGCTGCCGCGGCGGTGCTCAAGGGCAAGAAGATCGCCGTGAAGCGCGCAATGGTCGTGCCGGGCTCGGGCCTCGTGCGCGCCCAGGCCGAAGAGGAAGGCCTCGCCGACATCTTCCGCGAGGCGGGCTTCGAATGGCGCCTCGCGGGCTGCTCCATGTGTCTCGCCATGAACCCCGACCAGCTCTCGCCCGGCGAGCGCTGCGCCGCCACCTCGAACCGCAATTTCGAGGGCCGGCAGGGCCGGGGCGGCCGCACGCACCTGATGTCGCCGCAGATGGCCGCCGCCGCCGCGATCACCGGCCGGCTGACCGACGTCCGCGAGATGATGGCCCCCGCGCCGGAACCCGCCTGATGGACGCGCGGTCCGGCCCTGGGAGTGCCGTTGCGGCCGTTGCATTCGGCGTGCCTGTGCACGCCCCGTGCACAGCCTGCATCACCGCCGCGTCCGGCCGGGCCGCGCAACTCCCGCAACACGCAACGCGCGGCCCCAGACCGGCCCGCGCCACAGGACCCTGATCCCATGGACAAGTACGAAACCTTCACAGGCATCGCCGCTCCCCTGCCCCAGATCAACGTCGACACCGACATGATCATCCCCAAACAGTTCCTGAAGACGATCAAGCGCACCGGCCTCGGCGTGAACCTCTTCGACGAGATGCGCTACGACGACAACGGCGCGGAGATCCCCTCCTTCGTGCTCAACCAGCCGGCGTATCGTGAGGCCGAGATCCTGATCGCCGGCGAGAACTTCGGTTGCGGCTCCAGCCGTGAGCATGCGCCCTGGGCGATCCGCGATTTCGGCATCCGCTGCATCGTGGCGCCGAGCTATGCCGACATCTTCTACAACAACTGCTTCAAGAACGGCATCCTGCCCATCGTCCTGCCCCAGGAGCAGGTCGACATCCTGATGGCCGACGCCGAGAAAGGCGCCAACGCCCGCATGACCGTCGACCTCGAGGCCCAGGAAATCACCGCTTCGGACGGGCAGGTGTTCCGCTTCGAGCTCGATTCGTTCAAGAAGCACTGCCTTCTGAACGGGCTTGACGACATCGCCCTGACGCTCGAGAAAGGCCCCTCCATCGACGCCTTCGAGGCCCGCGCAGGCCTCGAACGCCCCTGGGTCTGACCGGGACGGCCGGAAAACCGCCGGGAAGCCTACCTCAGGGTTAACTTTCCGGCGGCACACCCGGTCAACATGTCGAGGGTCTGACCCGCCCCTCCCGCAGCATGTCGTAGCCGCCTTCACCCTGCCACAGGCGTGCTCGAAAATGGTTGCACCCCTGCACCAGACTCGCCTCAAAACCGCCACCTTGCGCAGGCCTTCTTCCGGCCGTGCCTTGAAGGGTCGGAACGAGTTGGGCAGAATCATGGCAAAACTGAGGCAGTCGGCGGCCAACCGCCGAACGGAATCGACAGGCGGCAGGCAGCCATGCGCTTTGCACCACCCGAACCGGGAGTTCGGGACATGATCTCCCGTCTGACGGGGGCGCTCCTGCGGGCGCTGCTCGTGGTGCTCATGGTCGCCACACCCTCGGCGCTCCTGCCCGGCACGCCCGTCGATACGGTGGAGATCGTGGTGCTGGTGGCCCTCGTCGGCGCCCTCTTCACCCTGATCGAGTACAATTCGCACTATCCCAGCCTCGTGGAGTTCCGAGAGGCGCCGCCCTTCAACCGGGTGCGCTTCCTGTCGCTCTTCGCCTGCGTCCTGCTGCTCTCGCTGATCGCCCGCGGCCAGAGCTATCCGACCACCCTGACCGACATGTTCTCGGTCATCGGACATCAGGTCGGTCTGTGGATCGATTTTCCCTACTCGCCCGTGCGTCTCGTGGTGCTGATGATGCCCGAGCACAGCTCCCCGGCCCTGATCGAAAAGGTCCGCACCGCCGCCGGCCTGAGCTACCTCATCTCGATTCTCTCGCTCTGCGCCTTCGTCGTCATCCTCCGCCTGCGCCACTGGCCGGCACGGCTCGGCGGCTTCAACGTCTGGGTGAACCTGCCGACCTTCGACCCGACCGGTCGCGGCGACGTGGTCGAGCGCCTGCGCCGGGACGCCCAGATTAACCTGATCTTAGGCTTTCTGCTGCCATTCGTGATACCGGCGCTGGTGAAGCTCTCGTCCGAACTTCTGAACCCGGTGAGCCTCGAAAACCCGCATACGCTGATCTGGACCATGACCGCATGGGCGTTTCTTCCGGCCTCCCTCTTCATGCGCGGCATCGCCATGAACCGGGTCGCGCAGATGATCTCCAACCAGCGCCGCGCCTACGCCGAGGCGCGCGGCGAGGATACGTTCGCCCCCGCCTGATCGCGGCCCTGGCCGGCCATCTCGTGGCAGCTCTCCTGGTCACGGCCGCCGCCGCCGAAACCATCCGGGTCGCGGTCTATTCCGCCCCTCTCTCCCGCGCCGGGCCGGGCCTGCTCCTGCGCGACATCCTCCGCGAGGAAGGGCAGGCCATGGCCGCCGCCGCCATCATCCGCGCGGTCTCCCCCGACATCCTGCTCCTGGCCGAGTTCGACCACGACGGCGGCCTCGCCGCCGCCCGCGCCTTTGCCGGGGTCGCGGGCGGGTATCCCCATGTCTTCGCCCTCCGGCCCAATTCGGGGATGCCCACCGGGCTCGACATGGATGGAGACGGCCGCAGTGGCGACGCCCGGGATGCCCAGGGCTACGGGCGCTTCGCCGGAGACGGAGGGTTGGCGCTGCTGTCCCGCTGGCCGATCGACACCGGGGCTGTGCGGGACTTCACACCCCTCCTGTGGCGCGACCTTCCCGGCGCCGTCCTGCCGCAACTGGACGGCGCCCCCTTCCCCTCGGCCGAGGCTCAGGCCCTGCAGCGCCTCTCTTCCACCGGGCACTGGGTCGTCCCCGTCGATACGCCCGAGGGACGCCTGCTGATCCTCGCGCACGCCGCGACGCCTCCCGTCTTCGACGGTCCCGAGGACCGCAACGGCCTGCGCGCCCGGGACGAGCTGCGCCTCTGGGAGGCCTGGCTCGACGGCGCGCTGGGTCACCGGCCCGACCTGCCCTTCGTGCTTCTCGCCAAGACCAATCTCGACCCCGTGGACGGCGAGGGCGACACCGCCGCGATGGCCGCCTTCCTCGCCCGTCCCGACCTTCTCGACCCGCGCCCTTCCAGCCCCGGCGCCCTTCTGACAGCGGACCCCGGGCACCGGGGCGATCCGGCTCTCGACACCGCCGACTGGCCCGACGGCGCCCCCGGCAACCTGCGCGTCAGCTACGTCCTGCCGTCGCTCCACTGGGAAGTTCTCGACGGGGGCACCCTCTGGCCCGCCCCCCGGACACCGCTACACGCGGAGGCCGAGGCCGCGGGACCCCACCGCCTCGTCTGGGCGGATATCCGGCGGCAGCCCGGCCCGCATGACGGTGGCGATGTCGGTCGCAACGAACCCCGGCACAAGCCGCCCGAACGTCTCGCCGGAGAGCCGGTGCGAGACCGACCATAGGTAGCGCATCTCCAGCAGTTCGCGCGCCAGCTCCCAGACCGGCGCGCCGAGCCGCATCGCCCACCAGGGAAAGCCCGCGATCCGCACCCGCCTGCCCAGAGCCGACTCGAGATCCGCCTGCAGCTCCCGAAGGCTGAAGGCATGGCCCGGAAACGGGATATCGGCAAAGATCGGCAGGGTCTCCCTGATCTCCGCAAGTGCCAGCGCCGCCCGCGCCACGTCCGGCACATAGGCATAGGCCTGCATCGCGTCCGGATCCCCCGGCGCGGTCAGGCGACCGCGCCGGATCTGCCGCAACAGAAGAAGCGCCATGACGTCCGTGCCCGAGTCCGGGTCAATGAAATTCCCCGCCCGCAGCACGATCGTCCGCACGCCCGATTCGCGATAACGACGTTCCATCGCGACCCGCACCCGCCCCTTTCTCGAGCAGGGGCGCTGCGGCGTCCTCTCATCCCAGACGCCGCCGTCGGAGCCGAAATTGTAGACGTTGCCCGGCAGGATGACCGTCGCCCCGCAGGCCTTCGCCGCAGCGATGACCTGCTCCGTGATTTCGGGAACCAGCCTGTCCCAGGCGTGGTAATCCGGCGGATTGAGCCCGTTCAGGATGACATCCGCGCCGCGCGCCGCAGCCGTCATGTCGGTGCCGCGCCGATAGCGCGCGACGGTCCATCCGGCCGCACCGAACACGCTCGCGCAATGGGCGCCGAACTTTCCGCTGGAACCGAGGATCAGGATACTGGGCATGGAAACCTCCTTTCGATGACGCTCCTCCGTCGCCCATTCGAATCCGAAGGGAAATTGACCATTTCCGATGGATGCCCATTCAATACTGCATGGCTTACATTGATCGACTCGACTGGTCCCTCCTGCAGACCTTCCTCGCCGTGGCCGAGACCGGCAGCCTCACCGCAGCCGCCGCGCGCCTCGGCCTGTCCCAGCCCACCGTCGGCCGGCATGTGCAGGCCGCCGAGACCGCCCTCGGCACGCCGCTCTTTCGCCGACATGCCCGCGGCCTCGCCCTGACCGAAACCGGGGCCGATCTCCTCGCCCCCGCGCGCCAGATGCAGGAGGCCGCAAGCCGCATCGCCCTCGCCGCAGCCGGCCGCGAGGAACGGCTCAGCGGCGTCGTCCGCATCACCGCCAGCGACGTCACCGCGCTGCATCACCTGCCCCCCCTTGTTGCCCGCCTGCGCCGCGAGGAACCCGAGATCGAGGTGGAGATCCTGCCCTCCGATGACAGCCGCAACCTGCTTTATGGCGAGGCCGACATCGCGGTCCGCATGTACCGTCCCCGCCAGCTCGATCTCGTGACCCGCCACCTCGGCGACGTGCCCATTGGTCTTTATGCCGCGACAGCCTATCTCGACCGGGCGGGCCGCCCCAGGACGACCGAAGAGGCGCTCCGGCTCGATTTCGTGGGCCACGACCGCAGCCGCCTCCTGGTCGACGGTTTCGCCCATGCCGGGGTCACGGTGACCCGTGACTGGTTTCCCGTCCGCTGCGACGACAATGCCGTCTACTGGGAGCTGGTGCGGGCCGGGGCCGGCGCGGGCTTCGCCCAGCGCCCGGTCGGCGACGCCGACCCCGGCGTGGAGCGGATCGAGACCGGCCTCGACCTGCCCGTCCTGCCGATCTGGCTGACGGCGCACGAGGCAATCCGGTCCACTCCGCGCATCCGCCGCACATGGGACCTGCTGGCCGAGGGCTTGCGGCCGCTCTGCCGCGCCCTGCCGCCGCTTGACCCCCCCTGACGGCCACGCTACGCGACCCCGACCCGATCAGCCCTGACCCGACGCAACGGAGCCCAAGACCATGGCCAATCCCTCCCTTCTCATCCTCGCAGGCGACGGGATCGGCCCCGAGGTCATGGCCGAGGTGCGCAAGGTCATCGACTGGTTCGGGACCCGCGGCCTCGCCTTCGACGTGACCGAGGACCTGGTGGGCGGCGCCGCCTACGACGCCCACGGAACCCCCCTCACCGACGCCACGATGGACAAGGCCCAGTCCGTCGACGCCGTCCTTCTCGGCGCGGTGGGCGGCCCGAAATACGATGTCCTCGACTTTTCCGTGAAGCCCGAGCGCGGCCTCCTGCGCCTGCGCAAGGAGATGGACCTCTATGCCAACCTCCGCCCCGCCCAGTGCTTCGATGCGCTTGCGGATTTCTCCTCTCTCAAGCGCGACGTGGTGGCCGGCCTCGACATCGTCATCGTCCGCGAGCTGACCTCCGGCATCTACTTCGGAGAGCCCCGCGGGATCATCGAGGAAGGCAACGAGCGCGTGGGCATCAACACCCAGCGCTACACCGAGAGCGAGATCGAGCGCGTCGCCCGCTCCGCCTTCGAGCTCGCCATGCGCCGCGGCAGGAAGCTCTGCTCGATGGAAAAGGCCAACGTGATGGAATCGGGCGTCCTCTGGCGCGAGGTCGTCACCGAGGTTGGCCGCGACTACCCCGAGGTCGCGCTCAGCCACATGTATGCCGACGCGGGCGCCATGCAGCTCTGCCGCTGGCCGAAGCAGTTCGACGTGATCGTCACCGACAACCTCTTCGGCGACCTCCTGTCCGATGCCGCGGCCATGCTGACGGGCTCGCTCGGGATGCTGCCTTCTGCCTCGCTCGGGGCGCCCATGGCGAACGGCCGGCCCAAGGCGCTCTACGAGCCGGTGCACGGATCTGCACCCGACATCGCGGGCACCGGCAAGGCCAATCCCATCGCCTGCATCCTGTCGTTCGCCATGGCCCTGCGCTACTCCTTCGACATGGGCGCCGAGGCCGACCGGGTCGAGGCCGCGGTCGAGGCGGTGCTGGCGGACGGCCTCCGGACGGCCGACCTTCTGGGCGAGGACGGCGTGCAGCCGGTCACCACATCGGAGATGGGCGACGCGATCGTGGCAAAGCTCGCCGAGAGCGTTTGACCTCTCGCGCCCGGTCGTGACAAGACCCTGAGAGACAGGTCTCAGGGTCCTCCGATGCAGTCAAATACGAGGGGCGCGCTCTTCGCCCTCGCCGCCTTCGGCGTGTTCGCCACCCACGACGTCATCGTCAAGGTTCTCGGCGGCGACTACGCGCCGTTCCAGATCATCTTCTTCTCGGCCCTGCTCAGTTTTCCGCTCGCGACGCTGATGCTGATCCGCGACGCGGAGCCCGGCACACTGGTGCCCTCACATCCCTGGTGGCTCGCGCTCCGCACCGTGGCCTCGGTGATCACCGGAGTCGCGGCCTTCTACGCCTTCTCGGTCCTGCCGCTGGCGCAGACCTACGCCATCCTCTTCGCGGCGCCGCTGATCATCACCGTGATCGCCATTCCGATCCTGGGGGAGGTCGTGCGCATCCGGCGCTGGGCGGCGGTGATCGTCGGCCTGGTCGGCGTCATCGTGGTGCTCCGCCCGGGCGGCGCCGAGCTTGGCCTCGGCCATGCCGCGGCCCTGACCGCGGCCATCGGCGGAGCGGTGGCCTCCGTTGTGGTGCGCAAGATCGGCGCCGACGAGCGGGCCGTCGTCCTGCTGCTCTACCCCCTTCTCGCCAACGTCCTCGTCATGGGGATCGCGCTCATCTGGATCTACGAGCCGATGCCCGTCGAGGACCTCGGCCTGATGGTCCTGATCTCGCTTCTCGGCTGGATCGGCGCGCGCCTCATCGTCTCGGCCTACAACACCGCCGAAGCCGCCATCGTCGCGCCGATGCAATACTCCCAGATCATCTGGGCCACCGTCTACGGCTATGTCTTCTTCGGCGAGACCCTCGACGCCGCCACCGCCATCGGCACGTCCATCATCATCGCGAGCGGCCTCTACATCGTCCTGCGCGAAAGCCGCGCGGGCACGTCCTCGACGACCCCGGTCCTGCGGTCGCGCTCGCGGCCGGGGACGCCGTCGAGCCTGCGCATCAGCGCGCTCATGCGCCTGCGCGGGATTCACCCCGAAGACCGGGTCCACGGCCCGAAGGACCCGCCCGACAAAGCCGAATGACCCTTGCCAAACCTCGCCGCCCTCTCTAGGGACGCCGCACGGTCGGAGTGTAGCTCAGCCTGGTAGAGCACTGTCTTCGGGAGGCAGGGGCCGGAGGTTCGAATCCTCTCACTCCGACCAGTATTTTCCGTCACTTGCAGCGGGAATAATCACGCTGCTTTTTGAGGGCAACTGTGAGCCCTCACAGCATCAGGCCTCTCCGGCCCCCATCGGTCTAGATTCATGACTCTCGATCCAGGCCGCAGCGCGCAGCCTCGGGTGGATGCACAGGGTCGATTCTCTGATCAGCAACGCCGATCGCCCTGCTGGACAGACCGCGATCGGTAGTTGCTTCTTGTCTACGACGCAAAGACGGGCACGGGCGTAGCTCCCTATGCCAAAGATCCAATTTGACCGACCGTTCGTTACCTCTTGAAGTCTGCGTGTCGATCTTCTGTGCCCCGGGACGACCGGCATCGCGACCTTCGTTCAGCGGCGGTGCTGAGCGGGATCGGACAGTGACCTTCTCTTCGGGATGATGTCGGCTCGAAGCGCCGGAAGGCAAAAGGACCGGTCGGATAGTCTACCTTCGAGAACCAGACCCTTCCCAGAGGAGAGCCTGCTGGCAGGACATGCACGTCCGGATCGATCCGCTGCAGTGCGTCGACACCAGGTGACGGTGGCAGGCCCTCCACGCAGCCCGGGCCCGGTTACTGCGAGGCCACGATGAACGCTGCACGTTCAGGGTCGCCGCCGCCGAGCAGCCAGTCCCTGATCGACATCCCCTCGAGGTCGTCCTGAGGGGCACGGAACAACCGGTCGTACTCCCTGGCGGAAAGCCGTGTCCGAGCGGCCTTCAGGACCTTGGAAAGGTACGGCAGCTCCCCCCTTTCGGAAAGCTGGAACGCAGGGATAAGCCATCCCCGGCCGCGCGGTCGCGGGATCGCCACGAGGCTGCCGTCGCTGATCCTCTGCCGCAGCCGACTGTCGCCGACACCCATCAGGCTCGCGGCCTCCGCCAGGGGGATCGCCTCCCCCGTCATCCGTGCAAGCCCGCTGAGACCTTCTTTCACTGGCTCCGATGCGTAGAAGTCCTCACGTGACATCTCGCTCGACGTGTCGATGCCCGACAGCGCAAGCGCTTCCTGCTCGGCATCGGTCAGATCTCCCTCCGCATCCTCGTCACGTTCGACGATCTGCGCGGTCAGCGACAGCGCGACCTCGGCGATCCGGCGCGTCTTGTCGTCTGACAACGCCTTCAGGATCGCATCGAGATCCGACTTCGTTTGCTTGTTGCCGAGGAACTCGGCGGGAACGTGAAGAGCTTCGGTCATCTCTGGCCTCCACCGTTCGACATAGTGCGTTAGCTACCGTTAGTCAATTTGCGTTAGCTTGCGTTAAGAAGAGGGCAGAGCTCCCGTGGTCTGTCAGGCCATGCTCAGTAGCAATCGAGCCGAACGGTCGCCGCCTGGAGACGTTTCGCGAGATCGACCCCGGACAGAGGGTCGGTTGGCACCGGAACGGGCAGATCGATCATGTTGATCCGCGCGAAGGCCGAGCCGAACTCGCCCCTGATTGCGAAGTTGACGTTCTGTGGGATCGATCCTGACGAGGTGAGGAGATACCTGTCGCTGAGACGGCTAACCACGACGCCGACGACATGCCCGTACATATCGACGACAGGACCGCCGGAATCTCCCGGTTGAACAGGAGCCGTGATCTGCATCTGCGTGTTGTCTTGATCGAGGCCACTGAGCGACGAGATCGCACCGCGTGTCACGTTGAAACGTAACCGGCCGGTTAGGACCGCAGCTCAGGCGACGGCCTTGTCCTCCTGAGTGAGCGGCACCCAGTTCCACGGCAGCAGGTCGTCGAGGCGGTTGATCTTGTGGTCGCCGATCCGGGCGAGGATGTC